>NZ_KZ454936.1:1807644-3397945 GCF_002797315.1 Bacillus sp. FJAT-44742
GCCTGCTTGGAGGTATTTTCGGATAAGACGAAGCACCCGGGGGTCTTTAATGCGGAAGCTTAGCGTTCGCATCAACCGGTCATGGTTAACCTGGTCGAAGAATTTCTCGAGGTCGATGTCTATCACCCAGGTGTACCCCTCATTGATATAGGCTTTCGCCTGTCTCACCGCATCATGTGCTCGCTTTCCTGGTCGGAACCCATAGCTTTGCGGAGAAAACTTAGGGTCATACATCGATTGAAGATAGAGGTTGAGCGCTTGTTGGATCGTACGATCCATCACCGTAGGGATACCTAACTTCCGTTTGCCTCCGTTCGTTTTCGGGATTTCGATTCGACGGACGGGAGACGGTTGGTACGTACCCTTCAGAAGTTGGTCGTGGATGGTGTCCCATTCTTCCGAAATCTGAGCTTTCAGTTCGGAAGTGGGAACTCCATCAACGCCGTGACTTCCTTTATTCTTTGTCACCTTGTAGTAGGCGGCATTCAGATTGTTTCGGTGTAGAATGTGTTCCAACATGTTGCTCACCCTCCACGTGACCATTTCGTTCTTTTGTGTGGCGACCATCCTCCACCCTACCTGCGCCCTCGAAGACTTCACTTCTCTTTCGTAGGTAGTTGGTCTATTCTGTGTCATCGGATGACGCGTACGCCAGGGAAATGGTACTCATTTTATGATTCAGCCCTTCCCTTACCTTCCGGAAGGTAAGGTACTATGGCTTCGGCTGACTTCTGATGGTTCAGCGATTCTTTGAGAATCGGTTACCGCATGTGTGCGGCGTTCCCATCAGACCTCCCCGGGTAAGGGCATAAACTTCCCTTCCATATCCCCGCCTCATTTACTGCCTATCCCTTTGGTCGTTGGGGCTTTGTCTTGTATTGCAGACTCATCCCAGACAGACAGCCTTCTATGAGGTTCGTATTCCTCGGGGCGGAAGTTTGTCTCCGGCTTCCTTCAGATTCCAGGTCACCCTGGACACCCTTGCCTTTGACTAGCGGTTACAACGACCTTCACCGTTCGGGACTTTAACCCTAGAGTTTATACCCATGCCGGGCACACAATAGAAGGGCCTTCACCGTCGGTGAGGGCCCTTACTTATATTATAATTCTGTTGGTTGATTGTTAAAAATACACTCGCTTGCACCTAAAGGCACAAGTGCGACATCCGTTCAGCTTCATTTCATTCGGTTTCACGGTGTCTTCTATGCCGCGTGCAAGGCTTCAGCTAGCCGGGTGAACCCCCCGGCGGATCTTCAGCTCTTGCTTTTCCCGCAGGCGTCTCGTGATGTTTGAACAATCAACGTCTATGTACACTTTCAGATGAAGAAACCGGCGAGATCTACGGGAAGCGTAAGGTCGTTGTGGAGCCAACCTTCGGATTTCTGAAGGCTAATTTGCGTTTCACCCGAATGTCGGTCAGAGGAAAAAAACAGGTGAAAAACGAAATTGGATTTGCATTAATGGCGGTGAACTTGAGAAAGTACACCGCTCATAAGCCCCATCATACCCAATTCTGATCACCAAAAAGGTGCCAGCTATCGAAAATCGATAACTGACACCTTTTATTTCTTTTCAGAGACTGTTTTGTCCCAGCCTCTTTCTTACCTTTAGTCAAGGGTATTTTGTTGGCTGATTGTTCAAATGCCGTTCAAATTTCTTTTCATTCGCTTTCACGGTGTCTTCTATGCGCGACCAAGACTTCGGCTAACCGGGGCCAGGGAAGGCCCCCCAGTGGATAGCTCTTGCTTTTACCATCAACGAAGTCTACTTTCCAGCAGGATAACCAAACAGTTTTAAATCCAAAAATAAGGCTCCCTTTATCAAAAGACGATAATGGGAGCCTTATTTTCATTTAGGTGAGATAGTCATCTTTACCTTGTTGCTGGAGCCGGCGAAGGCTTTTCAATCGGATCCTTCACCAACAACTCTTTCTCTGCCTTTTTATACCCTAGAAGCATCGCTACTCTCCAAGGAAGAATCATCCCATAAGCTAAAATAAAAAACATCCCAGCCAGTTCTGCCACGTGAATCGCATCGCCAATAATGGTTTTAAAAGTAATGCGAGCGAGTAACAAAAATATTAAAATAAACACAAATGCCTTTGAACGGCGCAAATAAATTTGATTATTTTTTATTTCAAACTTGGACGTCTTAATTAAGAAAATAGAAAAAATCAAGCCAACTGCCAGTGCTTCCATAATTTGAAGAGGAGATAACCGGGCAGGTTCATATAAAAACATGAGAAATCCCGTCGACATAAAAATCGGGGGAAGAACAATCTTTTTGAGTGTGGCCGGCTTCTTAATTGCTTTTAAGCGTATGATGATCGCTAAGGCAGCCATCATGGCAGCGCCCAAGGTTCCAAGCATCACCGATGTTGTCAAGGTGTATGCCTCCTCCCTTTTCCGTTTTACGGCTACTATAAAACTCCGTAAGTTTCCTATTATTAATCATACACCGAGCAGCCTGAAAGATGCAATGTCGTTTTAAGGGGAAACAGGCTTTAACAGTAATTCGATAGCAACGACGCTAAAAGCCAGGTAAAGAGTAAAGATAAATGGCTGTTTGCTTGTAACCCAATTTGCTCCAAACCATAAAAAAACAAGCCCCAGTGTCCCTTCATACACATGAAGGGGATGATGAAAATTCCCATCATACATCAGTCCCCATGAACCCCCGGTCGATAGGCCTGGCTGGATTAATATCATGGAATAGAGCGAATAACCAAGGAAAACAGACAATGAAATGTCATCGGCTGCATGAAGAGACCATTTCTTTTTCTTCCAAATTAAACCAAGCACAATAGCACCTAATAAGACAGCAGCCTCTTTTGCTAAAGGACCTCCAGAAGTAAACAGTAACTGGGATGGGTTAAGTATCATACTCCAATTTCCAAATAAGGGCCAAATATGGTATAGGATAAACCCTGCCACAATTACACCTATTACAGCTGAAGTAATCTCTTCCTTTGCATTGTTTCCCCACTTTCTTTTTAAGATAATGCTTAGTAACGCATAGGAGAGAGCAAAAGCAACGGCCAAAGCAATGAGCCAGCCTGGAAATTGAAAAGGTCCCATGGTGATTAAATCATGCCTCTTCATCATCACTTCTGCCCCCTTCTTCTCTTACTATATGTATAGCATGTATTAATTCATTCTTTGTTAGAGCACCTGTTTTCCTCCATCTTATGTATCCTTCTGCATCTATTAAAAAGGTAGTCGGTATTGATCTCACCTGATACTCTCTGCTTACAGTCCCTTCTTCATCAAAAAGATTTAGGTAAGGAACTTCATATTCCTCTATAAAGCTCTTGGCATCTTCCATGTTATCCTGGGTAAGCATGTTTACTCCAACAAACTTCACCTCTTCTTCTTCAAACAGGTGAGAGGTTGCTATTAAATCCTCCATCTCTTCGTGACAAGGAGGACACCAGGAAGCCCAGAAGTTTACGACAAGGAGGCGTTTCTCATCTTCTGTTATCGGATCATACATCGAACCATTTTTGTATAAGGATAAAGGCGGTGCCTGAAAACCTTCCAAAGGCAATGCTGATTCCTGGGAGTCCTTTGGCTGGGCGGACCCTAACCAGATAAAGAAAATGATAAAGAGTACGAAAAGAAAAGCAGAAGATATTTTTTGCCATGTCACAGCTGCCGCCTCCTTTTTTCTGTACCATGTGGAAGAAGGAAAAAACCGCCTTATTTTCAGGCGGCTTTGACTCATTTTTCCACGTCGTACCCAATGTCTTCTATTTCTTCTTTCATCCTAGCAGGTGTCACTTTATCGTTATCATAAGAAACTTTTACGTTTTTATGATCAAGACTTACTTCAGCCTTTTCTACGCCTTGCAAACTTGTTAATGCTCTTTCTACAGAAGCTTTGCAATGACCGCATGTCATTCCTTCTACATGTATCACTTCCGTCGCCATTTCTTCACCCCGTTTGTAAGTTTATCAATTCTTCTATATTATTATGACAAAAGACACTCTTGATTAGCAACTACTCATCTTTCTTTATACGGCTTGCCAGAGATGATTAAATTTTGTATAATTTTTCAATGATACTTTTTGAGGTGAAGATGATCATGCATGCACAAGAGCTCATAATCAAAATAGAAGCCAAACGAAACCAAATGATAAATGCTGGCCGCCACTATGGTTTAACCTCTGGAAAAGTTTTGCAAGCAAGCCAGGAACTGGATGAACTGCTTAATTTGTATCAAAATGAAAAAGCACTGACCGCACACCCTTTTTGAGACGAAGAGCAATGGATTTCTCAGGTAGAGAAATAATTACTGAGACTTGGAAAAACAGCCTCTTTAAAGAAAGCAGGGTCCATTTATCGTTATTTGATAATTGGACCCTTTTTTGGTGATCATAGATATGATCGGGCGGTGTACTTTTTCAAACTTTATAATCGTTTATCACACGAATTGTCATCCAGGCATTTCTTTATTAATCCCTTGTTGAAGCAAGTACATATTGTAATAAAGTCCCTTCCTTTTCAGGAGCTGGTCATGGGTTCCTTCCTCGGCTATTTCTCCTTGGTGAAGAACAAGGATATGATCAGCTTCCTTGATTGTGGACAGCCGGTGAGCAATGGCGAGCGTGGTCCTGCCTTTTTTCATTCTTTGTAATGCTGTTTGAATCGCTTCTTCTGTTTCTGTATCAACATTGGCCGTTGCTTCATCTAAAATTAATATCTTTGGTGAGCGCGCCATAGTTCTTGCAAAGGAGATCAACTGTCTTTCTCCGCTGGAAAAAGTAGCGCCTCGTTCTCCAACAGGGTGGTTATACCCTTTCGGAAGCCGACTGATAAATTTGTCAGCATTCACAAAGCGTGCAGCTTTTTCGATGTCCTGATCAGTCAATGCTTTATCATATAACCTGATATTTGTTTTCACATCTCCAGTAAATAAGAAATTATCCTGTAGAACCAGACCCAGATGTTCTCTAAGCTCACTGTTTTCGTAGGAGGAAAGATCTGCTCCATCAATCAAAATACGTCCTCGTTCTACCGGGTAAAACCTCATCAACAGATTTATAATCGAACTTTTCCCGCTCCCAGTATGCCCCACTAAAGCAAGAGTTTCGCCTTTGCGAACCGTAAAGGAAATATTTTTCAATACGTCTGTTTTTCCATCATATGAAAAAGAAACATTTTCAAAACGGACTTCTCCCTCCCGGATAGTTGGACGGTCTTTGCCAATCTTAAAAGGGGCAGTTTCATTATGATCAATTAATCGAAAAACACGTCCAGCTGATACAATGGCCTGCTGAAACAATGAAAGACGCTGCATCATTTGATTAACAGGCTCAAAAAAACGATCCAGGTAATTTACAAATGCGTACAACACTCCAATCTCAACTGGTCCTTGAAACGATGCAAAACCAAAATATTGTAAAACCAAAATAAGAGCAAGAATAGATATAAAATCTACAGCAGGCCGCAGCAGCAGCCCATCAAGTTTCATGCCCTTCAACCAGGCACGATGATGTTCTTCGTTTACCTGTTCAAATTCTCTTCTCATTCTTTTTTGCTGCCTGAAAGCTTGAATAATTGTCATTCCCTGAATCGATTCATTGATTTTTCCGTTTAACTGACTTAGCTTACCGCTCATTGCTCCGTAAAACCTGGCACTTAAACGACGGTATACATACATAAGACCAAAAATCACAGGAAGGAGAAATAAGCATAGAATCGCAAGACGTGCATTTAAATAAAACATAGCTATGAAAACACCAATAAGAAATACAATATTTTGAACAAATGTCGATAATACGTCAACAAACATATCTTTAACTGCCTCGGTGTCATTGGTCACCCTTGAAATAATCCCGCCTGCCGGAGTACGGTCAAAAAAGGAAAGGCCAAATTTCTGCGTCTTCGAAAAAACATCTATTCGAAGCTGCTGAATAATCCGTAACGCAATCTTTTGAAACCAAAAACGCTGAAAGAAGTTAAAAATAACCGAAGTTACATGCAGGATAATATAAGCAGCACCTAACCATAAAAGCGGCTCAAAAGGGAAGTTTTGTGGCGTAAGGTAATCGTCTATAAAAATTTGAATTAAAATCGGACCAACAAGTTCGGCTCCTGTTCCAAGTAACAGGAAGATAAAAGAAAGAATAACAAGCCCTTTATGCCCTTTTATATAAGCCATAAGCCTGAAAAACACTTCCCTTTGTTCCTTGGGATCCAAAAAATCATCTTGGTGCTTCATCCTGCCTCCCTCCTCTGGTAACGAGTGATTCAAGCTGCTGCTGCTCATACATCCTCTTATACCAGCCGTTTTTTTGCTGCATTAAATCCTCATGGCTCCCTTTTTCCAGTATTTTTCCTTCATCAAGCACAAGGATAAGATCTGAATGCTTGATTGCGCTTAAACGATGAGCCGTAATAATCGTTGTTTTGTTTCTTCTTTCTTTTCTTAACGCATGCAAAATATTTTCCTCCGTTTGAGCATCGACCGCAGATAAAGAGTCATCTAATATAAGCATTTCTGGATCAAGCAAAAGAGCTCTTGCGATAGAAATTCTCTGCTTTTGTCCTCCGGATAAGGTAACTCCCCTTTCTCCTACTACCGTTTCATATCCTTTATGAAGTGAAATGATATCTTCATGAACGCTCGCAAGCCTGCTTGCTTTGATCAGGCTGCTAAAGGAAGCATCTGGATCTCCAAATGCAATGTTATCAGCAATCGTAGCAGAAAATAAAAAATGATCCTGAGGCACGTAAGCAATAGATTTCCTCAATGCATCCAAAGTATATGTGCTAAGAGAATGCTTTCCAAACAAAATTTCCCCTCTATTAATCTCAATTTCTCTTAAGAAAATCTTTACTAACGTAGTCTTTCCGCTCCCTGTTTTCCCCACTACTCCTAACGTCTGCCCTTTTTTCAAGGAAAATAAGATATTTTGAAGAGCAGGATCCTGGCTGTTGTCATAATATACTGTGTGAATATGAGCTTTTACATCACCTTCAGGCGGGATAGATACCGCTCCGTCTTTATCTGAAATTACTTGTGGTTCTTTGAGAAGCTTCTCAACCCTGCCGTAGGAAGCACGGCCTCTTTCCACTATGTTAAAGAGCCAGCCAAAAGCAAGCATGGGCCATATTAATAATCCAAGGTAGATCGTAAAGCTCGTAAGCTCCCCTATTGTAATTGTTCCAGCTAATACATATTGAGCCCCAAAATAAATAGATAGAAAATATGAGATACCTACAATAAAAGAGATCGTAGGATCGAATAATGCATCAACCTTGGCCACCGAAATATTTTTCTTCACCACGTCCTCTGACTTGTCCCTGAAGGACTCTATTTCCAGATTCTCATGGCCAAATGTTTTCGTTATTCTGACTCCTGAAACACTCTCTTGAACTTTATCGTTTAATGAAGAAAAAGCTTCCTGGGCCTTTCCAAACCTTTTATGCAGCAACGTTCCATAATAACTTGTCATGAGTGCCATAAATGGCATAGGGATTAAACTGATCAGTGTCAGTTCCCAGCTAATCGTAATAGCCATTGTAAGAATGACAAATCCGCCCATGGTCAGAGAATCAACAAGAGTTAATACTCCTACTCCCGCTGTCTGTTCTATAGCTCTTATGTCGTTTGTTGAATGAGCCATTAAGTCACCTGTTCGTCTTTTGTTGTAAAAGCTTGACGACATTTTTGTAAAATGCTCATAAAGTCTGTTCCTAAGCAAGCGTGCCAGTCGGATGGCAGAGCCAAAAATCAGCAAGCGCCAAAGAAAGCGGAGAATATATATTAAGACAGCAAGTATGAATAAAATCCCTGTCCAATGCCATATAATTTCCTGTGTTAATGTTTCTTCTAATATATGGTCAACAAAGACGCCAACCACATAGGGAGGTAGCAGGGATAAGAAGGAGACTAATACGAGAAGAAAAATTCCTGTTCCATACTGTTTCCTCTCTTTTTTGAAATACCACCATAAATCTAAAAATACTTTCATAACACCACCTGCTCTCCCATCAAAATTTCTAATCGCAAAATAAAAACACCTCATATTTGAGGTGCTTGTGTTATTTCTTATCTTGCTGCCGCTGCATTGCTTTCATCATTTGATTAATTTTTTTCTGTGAAGGGTTCTGACCCATTTGCATCATCATTACCCGCAGCATTTGTTCATTAATAGGCGGGTTTTTCTTCATGTAATTCATCATGGTCTTGCGGGCAATGAAAAAACCTAATGCTAAACCAGCTAAAAGGCAAGCAAGCCCCACAAGCACAAACCAAAGCCAATCCATTACTTATGTTCCTCCTTCTAAGACCATTAACGGAAATAATGTCATGAATGCAAGTATAACCTTGTATATTATAACGTATCCAAAGTCCTAATGAAAGAGGAGGGATGAAAAACTTTATAAAACCGTGTAAACTTTTAACGGCTTCAGCCACCCGAAGGTTTGTTTTTTGTAATTAATTGCAAAGATATAGTCGCTTAGCTGCTTGATGATATCAAATACTATCCACTCTTTTTGGTAATCCCCGTCAGTTTCAAGGATCATAAACGTTGGAGTCACCGTAAGGGAAGCAGTTTCGTCGGTATTTTTAAACATTAAGCTTTGATCCTCTTTAACCGCTTTTCTAAACCCCTGGTCCTGAAACATTCCCTCCATGCTCAAAAGCCAATCTTCAATTGGAATCGGGGTAGTGACGTATTTTATTTGTTTTTCTAGTAATGGCTTTGCCCACTTATACGCTCTTTCATAGTCCTGGAACAGGCGATATAGTTTATCCTCAGATTGGTAGTATTGAACCGCCACTTCCTTTTCCATTAAGTATAGTACATAACGATTCATTGCCGTATCCCTCCTGGAATCTTTTTTTCATCATACAGGATAAAAAAAGCAAGGAGTGTCATTTTATGGTTTTAATCTACCATTCTTTTTGTCGAATGTAAAATTATTTCATTAATATTCAGAAAAAAGATAGAAGAAGCTCTCCAAAAGAGAGCTCCTTCTATCGTGTATCATTATCCTTGCAGTAATGCCTTTACTTTTGCTACAACATTCTCCACTGTAAACCCATATTCTTCAATAACTTTGTCTCCAGGCGCAGAAGCTCCAAAGCGATCAATGGTTAAGGTATCTCCTTTTAGGCCTACATATTTATGCCAGCCTTGAGAAGCAGCCATTTCGATACCGAGACGAATTTCTACGTCACTAGGAAGAATTTCTTCTTTATAATCCTTATTTTGCTCATCAAAGCGATCAAAGCTTGGCATGCTTATTACATTGACTTTAATTCCGTCTTTTTCAAGGGCGCTTTTAGCTTCGACAGCCAATGACACTTCAGACCCAGTAGCTAATAAAAGAGCATCAGGAGTTCCTTCTGTTTCAGCAATCACATAAGCTCCTTTTTTCACTCCTTCATAGGCTTTCTCTGCTGTTCCCTCTAGTGTTGGCAGTCCTTGTCTAGTCAAGATAAGAGAGGTTGGCTTGTTTTGGCTTTCAAGAGCCGCACGCCAGGCTGCCACTGTCTCATTGCCATCTGCAGGCCTGATTACAGAATGATTAGGAATTGCTCTTAATGCAGCAATTTGTTCAATCGGCTCGTGGGTTGGACCATCTTCACCCACTGCAATGCTATCGTGAGTAAATACATAGGTAGCCGGAATCTCCATAAGTGCACTTAAGCGAAGGGCAGGACGGAGGTAATCCGAAAAGACCAGGAACGTTGCAGAATAAGGTTTTACTCCGCCATGAAGAAGCAACCCATTGACTGCTGCCGCCATTGCAAACTCACGAACTCCAAACCAGACATTTCTTCCTTTGTAATTAAGTCGTGTGAAATCCTCTTCTTCTTTGACGAGAGTTTTGTTAGAGGATGCAAGGTCAGCTGACCCGCCGAAAAGGGCAGGAACTGCAGAAGATAGAGCCTGAATCGCTTCTCCAGAAGAAGCACGTGTTGCAAGCTTATCCTCGCCAGCCTTATAAACAGGAAGGTTACTGTCCCATCCATTTGGCAGCTCGCCTTTTACCGCTTGAGTAAATTGCTCAGCAAGTTCCGGGAATGCCTTCTGATACTTTTCAAACGATTTATTCCATTCAACTTCTTTCCCTGCTCCCTCAGCTTTCACGTTTGCATAAAATTCTGCTACCTCAGGCGGGATGTGAAAGTCGTTTTCAAATTCCCATTTGTACATTCCTTTAGTGGCAAGCACTTCTTCTGAGCCAAGAGGAGCACCATGAGCTGCGTTTGTTCCTCCTTTTTTAGGAGCACCAAAACCAATGGTGGTCTTTACTTCAATGAGTGTCGGACGCTCATCTTGTTTTCCTTCTTCAATGGCTTTCGTAATAGCATCTATGTCGTTGCCATCTTCTACTAGAATCGTATGCCAGCCATATGCTTCATAACGCTTTCTTACGTCCTCGGAGAACGATTTATTAAGATCCCCATCCAAGGAAATATCATTTGAATCATATAAAACCACCAGACGTCCAAGTTTCAAATGCCCTGCTAATGAGGCTGACTCACCGGATACACCTTCCATTAAGTCACCGTCACCGCATAGAGCATAGGTGTAATGATCAACAATTTCATGGCCCTCTTTGTTATAAGTCGCAGCTAAATGTCTTTCAGCCATGGCCATCCCCACTGCCATTGCGACTCCCTGACCCAATGGGCCTGTCGTTGCTTCCACACCAGGAGTGTGTCCGTATTCAGGGTGGCCTGGGGTCTTACTTCCCCATTGCCTGAAGTTTTTTAGTTCATCAAGAGACAGGTCATAACCTGTAAGGTGAAGCAGGCTGTATAAAAGCATAGACCCGTGTCCAGCAGATAATACAAAACGGTCCCGGTCAAACCATTCGGGGTTAGACGGATTGTGCTTCATTACTTTTGTCCACAAGGCAAAAGCCATAGGAGCCGCCCCCATAGGCAGACCAGGATGACCTGAATTTGCTTTCTCAATACTGTCAATAGATAGTGTACGAATGGTGTTTATCGCTAGCTGCTCAACATTAGTTGACATTCCTGAAATTCATCCTTTCTTCCTCTGTATATGTATTCCTGTTTTATGATATCCTTTCTGCTTGTTTTTAACAAGGCTAGAGAGACCTTAATCTTCCACCTTGCCAAAAAAGAATCGGTATATTAATACTTAATAAAAATAAAAAACCCTAGACAATTGTCTAAGGCTCTCTATATGTGATAAGTTACCTTCCGCTTTTCTTGGCTTCTTCAAGTTTTGCTGGCGTAACATCGTTGCCTTTTTCATCAACTACTTTCACTGATTGAAGCTGACTTTTAAAAGAAGAACGAAACTTAGCTAAATATTCATTTCTTAGCTTTTGTTGTTCAGCCTCTTCTGTTTCAGTTAGTCCTGTCGTCTTAGCTCGTTTCGCTAGTTCATTAATTCGAGCAATCTTATCTTGGGATAACATGACAGATGTAAGACCTCCCTATTTTTACCGAAATATATGTACATGGTAACGTATGAGTCAAGGTAAATGCAAATGTCCAGGCGTGTTGTTACATGACCTGACAAAGCTAATGCTTTGAAATAGAAAGACATTGTTTATTTCTCTCCACTTTCCAAATCCTGGGTTTCTAATTTTATATATTCCACATACCTGCGGTGAACTGTTGCTTTTGAGACTTCAAATCCCAGACCTCTTAACGTGGCAGCAATTTCATGAAAAGTTAAATCACGCTTTCTTAAATTTACAATTTCTTCGATAGGCACTTCTTTTCGATCGCGCCCTCCCTGATCCATGTTTTTTAAATTCCTTTCAGGTCTGTAACCCTTTTCAACAGCCCGCTTCATCCCCCTCTGGATTTTAAGGTTATGTATTTTCCGTTGATACTCTTCCACCACAGAAATGATATCCATCAGCATGGAATCCGTTTCTGATAGCTGAAGCTTTCCTCCATCACGGACTGAATACACCTCAACACCTTGTTTATGAAGCTGGTGCAATATAGCAATCTTAGCATTTCCTCTTCCTATTCTCGTGTCGTCTTGGACACAGAGCGCATCGGCTCTTCCTTCTGACAGATCATCCAGAGCTTCAAGCAAGCCTACACGCTCAACTGTATAGCCGCTTGCTTCTTCTTTAATAGTTTTATAGACTCGGTCGCCCTTTTCCTCTACCAGTTTCTTCAGCTCTTCCTCTTGTCTGCTCAAGGAGGATTGCTGGCTTTCTTTAACCGTGCTTACCCGGCAATAAATAATACATTTCTTCATTGAATAACCGCCTTATCATACACCTGCTGTATCACGTACTATTATAACATTGTGTTCAATCATCGATCAAAACTGCCTATCTTTCCGGCAGGAAAGATAGAAGTGCAGTGTCACTGAGTTCTTCTTCAACGGCAGCCGCTGGAAGGTTCCCAGGCTCATCTACAGAGCTTTGAAATTGGACAGTAGTGACAAGAAGGATAATAGAAAGAATAAATAATAAAAGGATAAGCCATTCTTGTCCTGAAATTTGCTGAAACTTTCTTATCATATGAATCACCTTTTCATGAGAATGTATGTTCTTATTTAATGCTGATTATAACGAGAACTATTGTTCCCGTCAACAAAATTAGAACGAATGTTTGCGTACATATGTTTTCCATGGTATAATTTGCTTAAATTCACAGAATAAAAAGAGGTGCGGAACTATGAGTAAGTTGTCTACTAGGCAGCAGCAAATATTAGACTATATTAAAGACGAAGTCCGCCAAAAAGGGTACCCTCCTTCTGTTCGGGAAATTGGTGAAGCAGTCGGCCTGGCATCAAGCTCAACCGTGCACGGACACCTCTCCCGATTAGAGAAAAAAGGACTCATCCGCAGAGACCCTACCAAGCCGAGAGCAATTGAAGTTATTGAGCTTGAGCCTGAACAGCCTATCATTTCAGAAAGCAACGCGGTCTATGTGCCGGTGATCGGGAAAGTTACAGCAGGACAGCCTATTACAGCCATTGAAAATGTAGAAGAGTATATCCCTTTACCTGAACGTATGGTTTCAGAAGAGAAAGTATTCATTCTGACTATCCAGGGAGACAGTATGATAGAAGCGGGAATCTTTGATGGAGACCTGGTTATTGTCAGGCAGCAGCAAACAGCTGATAACGGAGATATTATTGTAGCTATGACAGAAGAAGAGCACGAAGCTACGGTGAAAAGGTTCTATAAGGAAAAAGACTATATTCGATTGCAGCCGGAAAACAGTGCAATGGATCCTATCATTCTTGACAGTTGCATCGTATTAGGAAAAGTGATCGGTGTATTCAGGACTATTCATTAAGCTATTTTTTCTAGTATTCTATTAATAATATCAAGCAAAGATATATCTTTTTTTGCAGAAATGCCCCCGTCTTAGAAACAGACGGGGGCATTTTTGTTATTCTATTTTTTATAGTGAAAATGCTCACCTATAGGGAGGGGGATGCAACGACTACAATATTGCACAATAAGCAGAGCTCATTGCTTTGAGCACGATGAATAAAAGTCATAGAGAGAACTGCCATTAATAAAACAAACATCCTGCCTGTCGATGTATTAATATGCTTATTTGATATTCCAACCGCAATATATCAACCTAGATGACAATTCACATCCCCATTAGAAGAGAGGACTTTTCCTTTCATCACTAAAAGACCCTTGATGCCTGAGGCACCAAGGGTCTGATAGGTATTAATAAGTTTGGATATACTGCTCGCGCTCCCATGGGTGCACTTGCGTACGGAACATATCCCACTCGATTTCTTTTGCTTCAACAAAGTGCTCAACTGCATGCTCGCCTAACGCTTTCACAAGCACTTCGTCTTTTTTAAGATTATCAATAGCTTCTTTCAAGTTAGCTGGAAGATCTTTAATTCCTTCTTCCACACGCTCTTCTTTATCCATTACATAGATATTGCGGTCTGTAGGCTCTGGAGATTGGCCTTTCTTTTTGATTCCGTCAAGACCGGAAGCAAGAAGGGCAGCCATAGCCAAATATGGGTTAGCAGCCGGGTCTGGACTGCGGACTTCAATACGAGTGCTCATTCCGCGAGAAGATGGAATACGAACAAGCGGACTGCGGTTTCTCATTGACCAAGCTACGTATACTGGAGCTTCGTATCCAGGTACAAGACGCTTATAAGAGTTAACAATTGGGTTCGTTACTGCAGTAAACGCTTGAGCATGATCCAGGATGCCAGATAGGAATTGCATGGCAGTTTCGCTCAATTGAGTTTCATTATTTGGCTCATAGAATACATTCCCGTCTTCGTTAAACAAAGACATGTTACAATGCATTCCGGAACCGTTCACGCCAAACAATGGTTTTGGCATAAATGTTGCGTGTAAACCGTGCTTTCTGGCAATAGTCTTTACAACAAGCTTAAAGGTCTGGATATTGTCACAAGCAGTTACAGCATCAGCATATTTAAAGTCAATTTCGTGCTGGCCAGGAGCTACCTCATGGTGGGAAGCTTCGATGTCAAAGCCCATGTCTTCAAGTTCAAGCACGATGTCACGACGGGCATTTTCACCAAGATCTGTTGGAGCAAGATCGAAATATCCGCCTTTATCGTTTAGTTCCATAGTCGGCTCGCCTTTTTCATCATTTTTGAAAAGGAAAAACTCAGGCTCAGGACCAATATTAAAGGCTGTGTACCCCATATCTTTTGCTTCCTGCAATACACGCTTTAAGATCCCGCGAGGATCCCCTTCAAATGGTGTTGGCTCTTCTCCAGGTGCTCCCGGCTCATAAATGTCGCAAATCAAACGAGCAACTTTCCCTTTTTCTGGAGTCCAAGGGAATACGACCCACGTATCAAGCTCTGGATATAAGTACATGTCTGATTCTTCAATGCGGACGAACCCTTCAATGGAAGACCCGTCAAACATCATTTGATTATCCAATGCTTTTGTAAGCTGATCATAAGGAATTTCTACGTTTTTGATAACTCCTTGCAAATCAGTAAATTGTAAACGGATGAATTTGATATTTTCTTCTTCTGCAATTCTCAAAATATCCTCTTTTGTGTACTTGCTGCCCATGTTAACTGGCTCCTCTCTAAGTATGTTATCTAATAAAACTTTTGCAGCTCCATTATGTAAGGAGAACAAAAGGTCTTCCCCTTATTAATTGAAAAAGCGGGACAACTGCCCCTGGATCATTGATGGCTTCCCATGTTTTCCAGCCATCATCACTTCATTTTTCAAATGGCGTCGTAATTCTTTCTGAGAAATCTCTGTTTTCGGTGCAAGAGCTGGATTTTCTTTACTGCTTTCTTGTGCTCTAAGTTCAAAAATTTCTTTAATACCTGAAATGTTAATGCCTCTTTCAATCAAGCTCTTTATTTCCAAGAGACGATCCACATCATTAAAGGAAAACAACCTCTGATTACCGCTTGTCCTGGCTGGGTGAATAAGTGAATGTTCTTCGTAATACCTGATTTGCCTGGCGGATAATTCAGTGAGCTGCTTTACTATGCTAATCGGGAACAGAGGCATATTGCGGCGAACGTGATCATTCATATTTCCGTCCCCCTTTCCCTTGATTTAACTATATCATACATCATGTCAGCTTTGCCGTCAACACATGTTACCTTTTTTTACATCAGATTTTTCAGACAGATTATCCCTTGCCAAATAGACTATATCATATTCTTTTTTATCAATTCATCAAGGGCCAGCATGACTGCTGTTTTGACATGAGTATACGTCAGCCCGCCTTGCACAAATGCAGTATAGGGAGGACGGATGGGTCCGTCCGCAGACAGCTCAATGCTTGCTCCTTGAATAAAAGTGCCCGCTGCCATAATAACTTCATCCTCATAACCAGGCATCGGACTAGGCATAGGTACAACCTTAGCATCTACAGGAGAGGCTCCTTGGATTGCCTGGCAAAATGAAATCATTCTTTCTTTGTCCTCAAACTGTACCGCCTGGATCAAATCTGTTCTTTTCTCTTGAGAGGAAGGGGTTGTAGTTAAACCAGCTTCTTCAAGTAAAGCAGCTGTGAAAAAGGCTCCTTTTAAAGACTGGGCAACAGTATGGGGGGCCATAAAAAACCCCTGGTACATTTCTAGGAGCATGGATAACGTTGCCCCGCCTTCTCTTCCGATCCCTGGTGCTGAAAGTCTTCCGGCAGCCTGATCTACCAGCCTTTTCCTTCCAGCAATATAGCCTCCTGTTTTTGCAAGGCCTCCACCTGGATTTTTTATTAAGGAACCTGCCATTAAATCAACACCGACATGACCTGGCTCTGTTTCTTCCACAAATTCACCGTAACAGTTATCAACGAATACAATAGCTTCAGGATTAACTTCCTTAACAAAGTGAGTCATGTTTTTTATTTCTTCTATTTTAAAAGAAGGACGTGTGTCATATCCTCGGGACCTTTGAATAGCGACTACCTTTGTTTTTTTCGTTATGGCTTTGCTGACAGCTGGGTAATCTACATTCCCTTCTTTTGTTAAAGGGACTATGGTACACGCAATACCATAATCCTTTAAAGAGCCTGGTTCATTTTCCGTTAATCCAATGACCTGCTGCAGGGTGTCGTAAGGAGTCCCTGTTATGTATACCAGCTCTTCCCCAGGCCGGAGGCTGCCAAACAGCGCAGTGGCTATCGCATGAGTCCCGGAGATAAATTGATGCCTTACTAATGCGTCTTCTGTTCCGAAGGCTCTGGCATAAACCTTGTCCAATGTTTCCCTGCCAGCGTCGTCATATCCATATCCTGTCGAAGGATTGAAGTGAAAAGCCGAAACTCCCTCTTCCTTATAGATCGTTAGCAAACGCCCTTGATTATATTCTTCTATTTTTTCTACTTCTTTATGCTGTTTCTCTATTTTTTTTTCCGCTAGTTCAGCTAGTTTTTTTATCTTGTCACTATAATGACTGGTCATCTGTGGTTCCTACTTTCTGATTGTTAAGCTTATATCGTAACTTTTACTCGTTAACGAAGACGAATACTCCTCGTAGACCCTCATGTTTCCCTTGTTTATCCTCGTTCACATCATATATTTTGAAATCTCCCCGTGAATGGGGTGGTCTTCTTTTACATAGCCTTTTACATAAAACGTTTCTTCTTCCTCAGATAGAGTTTCTTCGCTCACTAACGTGTCTTTTTTAAGGGAAGACACAAGCTTACCATTCTTAAGTGGCACCCTTACATGGTAAAAGACCATGGCTTCTTTTAGAACTTCTTCCATTTTCTCTTTTAATTTTTCTATATCTATATGCTCGAATGCAGAAATTAAGATAGAAGAGCTGTCTGCTGGAGGCAAAGGTATTTCTTTATTACGCTGGTCTTCTTTATTAAATACTGTAAGGACAGGAAGGTGGCTTACTTCAAGTTCCTGAAGAAGCTTGTCTACTGTTTCCATTTGTGAAGAAGCTGATGCGTCTGACGAATCGACTACATGAAGAAGAACGTCTGCTTCTTTCACTTCTTCCAGTGTAGAACGAAATGCAGCTACCAATGTGGTCGGAAGATCCTGAATAAAGCCAACCGTATCACTTAACAGAACGTTATATCCGGAAGGAAGTTTCATTTGTCTTGTTAAAGGGTCAAGAGTGGCAAACAGCAAATCTTCTTCAAAAGCCTGAGAGTTTGTCAACTTATTTAATAACGTTGACTTCCCTGCATTGGTGTAACCAACCAATGAAAATTGAATGACACTGTTTCTTTTTCGCTGCTTACGGTAGCTTGTTCTCTGGGAACTAATTTGAGCAAGTTGTTTTTTAAGATCATCCATTCTTTTTTGAATGTGGCGACGATCAGTTTCTAATTTTGTTTCTCCGGGACCTCTTGTTCCTATCCCTCCTCCAAGCCTGGAGAGGGAAGCCCCCTGTCCTGTTAATCTCGGCAGGAGATAACTAAGCTGTGCCAGCTCCACTTGTATCTTACCTTCTTTTGTTTGAGCTCGTTTTGCAAAGATATCAAGGATTAACTGAGTTCGGTCTATCACAAAAGCATCAATCATTCTTGACAAATTTCTGATTTGGCTTCCAGTCAATTCATCATTAAAAACGACAATGTCAGCTTCTATCTCTTCCACCAGCTGGGAAAGTTCCTCCACCTTCCCTTTACCAATATAGGTGGAGGACTCCAGCTTGTGGCGAGCCTGGATCAGGGAAGCGGCTACAATTCCATCTGCTGTTTTGACCAGGGAAGCTAGTTCATCAAGCGAAGATTGAAACCTTTCTTCATCTTCATCTTGCAGCCGGCATCCAACTATGATTATTTTTTGTTCCATTGCTATCCCAACCTTCTGTATACAAACTATAATCCAGATTCTATCTCATCTACATTAAAATCTTCGGCTTCTAACCTGAGAAGAGAAGCCCTGTCTTTATCTTTTCTCTGCTTCATAACCCGAACGGCATGCATCCTGATGGCTTTTTCAACACAGTTTCGTACATATCGGCCGTTGCTGAAATGACGAACCCCCTGCCGCCCTGTTTTTTCAAAATGCAGTTTCATTTTATATAATGCTTCCCGGCTGCACTCATATTCTCTTTCTTTCACCATCATTTCAAGGAGTGTTAAAAGCTCATGTTGAGAAAAATCCTTAAAAGTTAAAGACGTTGGAAAGCGAGACGGCAATCCGGGGTTTAACGACAGAAAATGATCCATTTCCCTTGGGTATCCGGCGAGAATTAAAACAAACTCATGCTGCTGGTCTTCCATAGCTTTCACTATGGAAGGACTTTAGACAATAATATTTTCATTTCCCCCAGAGATATTCAGGTCAACAACTAGTTCTCTGTCGGGCTTAAAGATAATACGCCGGACAAGCAATTTTGTGATTCGCTTTTTTTGAGTGTAAGACAGGTTGTTAAGCTTATGTCTGTATTCATCCTCCCAGGCAGCCTTACCTGTCTTCTTTTCTATATCCTGTTTCTCCACTTTGTTTTCAGAGGATTCCTTTTCATTAGCAGATACTAGTACGAGTTTATCATTAATTTCCGTCATTTTCTTCTCGAGCAGCACTTTATCTACTTTCCCATCTAGATATAGATCAAGAAGCCTTTGTTTTTTCTCAAGTAATTCTTCTTTTTCTTTTTTTAAGACATAGGCTTCTTGAGTATGTGCATGGCTATTTTTTCCTTTGTTATATCTTTCATTCCCCTTTGGAGGTTGTTTTATATATTCCACAATCGTGTCCCACAAAACCTGATCTACAATAGCAGAGTTCCAATAGGGACTTTTGCAGGCTGTTTGTGATTCTCTCCGATGAGAACAATAGCTTTTTTTATGTTTTCCTGTGCATGCATAATACGTATAGGAACGCCTGCCGGATTTCACGGTTGTCCCCATAGAGCGACCGCAATAACAAACTCCTGTACCCTCTATAAGATAAGAATAAACCGCCGGCCTCCCCGCATGAGATCGGTGAGAAGCAATCACTTTCTGAACTTTTTCAAATGTATTCTGGTCAACTAGTGCTTCAATTGGAAGAGGAAATTGTTCATTCAATGGTCTCTCTCTTTTAAATCCCTGGTGATAGTCGGATTTATACGCGTAATACGTTCCTAAATAGCTTTGGTTTTTTAAAATTCTAGTTACAGTCGAACCATACCACGTTTCACCTCTAGGTGCAGGTATTCCTCGTCTGGCAAGCTTTTCTGCAATTTTTTCTCCGCTCTGTCCCTCGCTGGCCCATTGAAAAATAAGCTTGACTACCGCTCCTTCTTTTTTATTTATCATTAATTGATCCGTTTCTGTATTGAAGGTATAGCCAAAGAGCCTTGGATCAAAGCTTAGCTTCCCATGCTTTTTAATCTTTTCTATCCGTCCTCTGATCGTTCGTTCTCTTATTTTTTCTCTTTCATACTGAGCAAAAATTCCTCTCAATTGATAGTACATCATTCCTTCAGGAGTGTTTTTCCATTCAAAGTTCACAAATTCCAGTCTGACTCCTTGTTTGACAAATTCATCTGTAAGCAGCAATTGATGAGTCAGGTTTCTAGACAGCCTGTCAGGATCATAAATGATTATTATATCTATTGTTTGCTGTTTTACATATTGTCGCATCAGTTTCAGTCCCTGGCGCTCTAAGGTTGCACCTGAAGCTTGATCTCTTATCACGTGAATCGTATTTTCTTTGTATCCCATGCTCTTTGCTTTGAGTAAACACTGTTCAATTTGTGATTCCAAGCTGTACCCTTTTTCTTTTTGCTCTTCAGTTGACACCCTGCCATAGATGATTAGTTTTCCCTCATCCATGGTCATGCCTCCTGTTCTGGTCTTTTAAAGGTAAACTATCTATGTCATTTTTTTCTGCCACACTCTCATTATCAAAGACTATTCGAATAATTTCTCTCCAAACTTCTTCATTCGTTTCCTTGTCAGCAAGCACGTTAATCTTCGTTGTTATATCCTTTGCCTTCAAGGGTGATTTCTTCATTCTTCTCACCTCGCCTTATCCATGGCTATGAGAGTGAAAAGTTGTCTCATTCCTCACTTTACTAAAGAAGGCATTATATATGTATAACGGAAAGAAATACGGATGGGACAAATAGTCTTAGTAATGAAATAACTCTGCTCATTGTATGGTTTCTAAGGATTGTTTGTTGAACTTATCATTTTCAATACCCACGATCGACTACGAGAAAACTAAACGGCCTCAGCCCTATTTAATATAGGACCAAGACCGCTACAATCATTTTTAAAATAATGTCTTACTTACAGGGTGCAGTTCAAACTGTGAGGAACATTCATTTTCCTAATTTGTGTGTCAGGCTGTTTGGATATTACAAAGGACGCTTGAATTTATCAATAAAACGCTGAGGATACTCTGGAGGCAGAGCAGTAAATGCTTCTAGTTCCTCCACATGCTCATCCTGAAGCTTCCACCCTACAGCGCCAATGTTTTCTTCATATTGTGCCATATTTCTGGCCCCGAAAATCGGCGATGTAATTCCCTCTTTCATTATAAGCCAGTTAAGAGCTACTTGAGCAGGAGTCTTCTCTTCTTTTTCTGCAATTTCTTCCACTTTAGTAAGGATCTCGAAGTTCCGATCTACGGCTTTTGTCTCCCAGTTATACTCCCCAGGGCCTGCCTGGGCAAGCCTCCAGTCAGTATCAGGCTTTTCGGGGGTTTTATATTTACCTGTTAAAAATCCTCCTCCAAGTGGAGCCCAAGGTAGAACGCCGATCCCTTCTTCTTTGCACAAAGACATTACTTCTCTGTCCATCTCCCTATGCAACAGACTATACTGAGGCTGGACTGTAATAAATTTTGCATAGCCTTCCCGCTCGCTAATTGAGAGAGATTTCATTATCTGCCATGCTAAAAAGTTCGAGCATCCTATGTAACGTACCTTTCCTGCTGTAACCAAATCATCCAGTGTACGTAAGGTTTCTTCAATAGGTGTAAGATGGTCCCAGACGTGTAATTGATACAAATCCAGATAGTCGGTATCAAGACGAGATAAACTTTGATCAATTCCATCCATAATTCGTTTCCTCGAGTATCCCACATCATTAATATGCGGGCCCACCTTCATCCTTACTTTCGATGCAAGGATAACTTCAGAACGTCTATCTTTGATTGCTTTTCCTACGATACGTTCAGACTCGCCGCCTACATATGTATCAGCTGTATCAATAAAGTTACCTCCATCATCTAAAAATTGATGAACTATTGAAATTGCTTCCTCCTCAGGAGCAGCTTTTCCAAAGGTCATGGTGCCAAGGCATAATTCAGATACTGCCACGCCGCTTTTGCCAAGCATTTTATAGTTCATGTTAAAATCTCCTTCCAAGATACTATCATGGGTGCATGTTTCATTGTAACAGGCAAAAGCAGTGAAAGTCAGCTTTGTGGCCCCTTGCTAAAGTTCTACCCTTTTAACAAAGGTAATGTAATAGTAAACGTAGTTCCTTGGTTTATTTTACTCCGCACTGAAATATCCCCGCCATGATTATGAATAATTTTATAACTAACCATTAAACCAAGACCGTTCCCCTCTTCCTTTGTTGAAAAAAAAGGTTCCCCCAGCTTTTCCAGCTTATCACTTGTCATTCCTACTCCGTAATCAGAAATAGAAATCTTTGCTTTATTACCATCTCCGCTGAGAATGACATGAATGGGCCCGCCATTTGGCATGGCTTCTATACTATTTTTAATTAGGTTTAGAAAGACCTGTTTCAGCTGATTTTCTTCGCATTTCATTTTTAATTGACCTTCAACTTCTTGGTGATAATGAATAGAGACATTATTCAAATTTGCTTCAGATTCTAAAAATGTAATCACTTGCCTAAGCAAAGCCCCTATATCTCTACTGGAATAGTTTACTGCATGAGGCTTTGCCAATACCATAAATTCACTGACAATACTGCTGATCCGGTCTATTTCGTCTAAAATGATCTGCTTGTAAAAGTCATTGCCTTCGAGCAATTGAGCAAATCCTTTTATAGAAGTAAGGGGGTTACGTATTTCATGTGCGACTCCTGCAGCCAACTCTCCAATAACAGACAGCTTTTCAGCACGCTGGAGCAACTCCTCGGTCTTTTTTTTATACGTAATGTCCATTTGAATGGACACATATTGATACGGCTTATTTTGTTTATTTAAAAAAGGAACAACGGTTGTATCAAACCAAAGCTCTCTGCCATCTTTGGCTATTTTCCTCACTTCCCCCTTCCAAACCTTTCCTTTGTCCAAAGGTTCCATCAGTTCATTATGAAATACTTTGTTATAGTCTTCCTTTGGCATCATATAACTGTAGTGCTTTCCAAGGAGCTCCTCCTTACTGTATTTCACAAGGTTTGAAAACGCTTCATTGACGTAAGTGATGACTTGGTTTTCATCATAAATCGCTATCATTGAGGATTGGTCTAAAGCATACTTAATGGCTGAGAGTTCCTTCAGCGCTTTTTTTAGTTTGGCATCCTTCAGCTTGTCCGACGAAGCTTCTTTAAAAAATAATACATATTGTGTGTTACCTCCGTCTTCTTTTATCGGAATCAAAATAGCATCTATCCATATGTACCTGCCGTCTTTTCTTTTTGCTTCCAGGGCACCGTCCCACTGTTCTCCCTGGGTAAAAGCTTGGAAAAATTCGCTATAGGTGTTTTGTAAATAAGGATCAAAAAACAGCTCTGTAAATACCTGGTTCAACTGTTCCTCACTTGAATACAACAATAATTTACAGCTCTTGTTATTCCCAAATAGGACTCTTCCTGTCCTGTCAATAGATAACATCCCAACGTAATTGTCAATCACTCTTTGCCAAATCGTTGAAATGTTGTGATCCATGAGTTTAAAGGTGATAATAAACTCATCTTTTTGCCATTTTTCTATGTATAAATAGACAGTTTTAAAGAGAGATAAGGAGACCTTTATCTCTTTCGGATAAGCGCTGCTATTCACTTCATTCCATCTTTCAGTCCCATCTTCAAAGAGCTCCAATACGTTTAACCCGTACAAATCTTCTTTTCTCTTAATAGAAAATGGAATGTCCTGCAATACCGTGTTGGTATAACGATTTGCCCATTTTATGATAAATTTTCTGTCAGTAATAAATATGCTTTCTCCCACACCGTTTAATATAGAGTGGGAATCAATCTCCTGAGGTTTTAACATATGATCAACTTCCTTCAATATTAATAAGAAAAGATTTACCTACTTCTCATATTCTACATGAAGGTTCTACACCCTTTTTTTTAGGTATTTTTTCCCTGTTATTGCGTTTCATTTGTTTCTTATTCCTCCTGTTTTGTCCTATACTAGTCCTATACAGTATGTTATAAGGAGATACATATGGATTCCAGTTTGATAGGAAAATCAATTTATTATTTACGCAAGAAAAATAAAATTACTCAAAAAAAACTTTCAGAAAACATTTGTACACAGGCCCAAATTAGTAAAATTGAAAAAGGAGAAGTCGTCCCTCTTTCAACAACCCTGTATGAAATTGCACGGAAATTAGGGGTGGACATCAATTATTTCTTTGAAGAAGGAAGCAGCCCCCGAAGCGATTATATTAAAGATGTGAAATCAGTAGTCCGAAAGGCAATTCGTGAACGAGATTACCATACCGTAGAAGAAATTGTGAAAGCAGAAGATAATAACCCGTTATTTCAGGAAGGAGAGAATAAGCAGTTTTTACTTTGGCATCAAGGAATCGTACATTTTCATTTGTATCAGGATGGAGCAAAGGCATTGGAACTGTTACATGAGGCCTTGGCGGTTCATTCACGAGAAGACCGGACTCTTTACACCATGACAGAAATAGAAATTTTGAATAGTATTGGTATTATTCATTATGAAACCGGAAACTCTAAACAGTCTGTTGACATCTTTAAAGAAGCCTTGCAGCATCTTACTAAATTAACTCTGCCACAAACCCACTTAGTGAAGGCAAGAATATATTTCGGACTGACCAATTCCCTTACTGCTTTAGAGGAGTTCAAGCCTTGTATATCATATTGTAAGGAAGGCATTCAGCTTTGCTTAGAAAATGAATCGTTGTATCTTTTAGGAGAGTTTTTTTACCAATCAGGAAATGCTTACTTTGAGCTTCACTATAAAGAAAAAGGCCTACAGCATCTTGAAAATTCTAAATTAATATTTGCCATAGAAAAGAAACATCATTATGTATCATATGTCCAAGAACGAATTAACCACTTTATACACTAAGTTAAAAGCCCAATTTTTAATTTTGAAAGCCATTTGATTGTAGAGAAAAGCGGGAGACTTCGAAATAGCATAAGCCGAAGATCTCGCAGGGTGGCTTCCCAGAAAAAACTGCACAACTAAAGGCATCATAGCGCACTAGTTGCTTTGAGTGCATGTGAGAGGATTTTAACAATAATTAAATACTTTCTTACATAAACAAAAGCCTGGATTTTCCAAACCAGGCTTTTTAAATTTGTATTACATCATTAGTATTAAAAGCTTGTAAGGGTAAGTAGGTTAATAAAACCATCCTCCTATAATAAGGAGAATCATAACAATCGAGTTAATTATAGGTGGAAGAGTCCGGGATGTAACCTCAGGATATTTTAACCGGCTTACTGTAAGGAAAACAATAATATTGTTAAATAAGATAAAAGCGACCAAAAGAACGGCTGCCATATCGCCTATAACCCCAGCAAACATGGATACCAGGATTAAGGCGATTCCTCCGGCAAACAAAAGAGCTGTCACTTGATGCCATGCAATGTGAAAACCAGCTTTTGCTAATTCATTCATTTTGGACTTCTTCAACTCAGGAACAATCATTCTCTCCCCCCAGGCTGCATGCGTAAAAGCAGTCGCCACAGCCACAAAGCCTGCCAGCAAATAGAACACATTCATATTTATCTCTCCTGTTCGTATCAACAAACCTTTTTACAGCAATCTATACCCGCAATGCTCTTAAAAGAACCCGCTTCAAGGTACAGCAGCCTTGCTTTCAACCATTTCGTACCTTCTCTTTACTTTTACATATACTGTTAACACAATCAGTCAAAAAGATTTGAGGTGAAAGAAATGAGTCTTTGTCAGAAGCTCAAAGAGTGGCATAGTAAGAGATACAGGAAAAGAATAGAAAAAATGGATAAACAAGGGAAATGCCCTGAATGCAGAGGGACGGGATACCAAATCTCTGCAATGGAAGCGATGTACTCTGCTTTATACGATTGCTCAGGATGTAACGGCAGCGGTTTATTCACTGACTGGGAAAACCTCAAAAAAACAAGTAAAGAGAACCAATAACTCACAATTGTCTTTATGGTGTATAAAGATTTAGTTCACTACACAAACTGATAAGACAAAAAGAGGTGAGATTTTAATATGGGATTGCTTCAAACCATAACAGATTGGCAGGATGCGTTATATCAAAGAAGAATTGCCAAAATGGAGTCCAAAGGGCTTTGTCCCGACTGCAGAGGAAAAGGATATTCTCTTCATATTAATGAGTACCATTATGCTCCTCCAGAGAAATGTTCAGGCTGTGAAGGAAACGGTTCGTTTACAACCTGGCATGAAAAGAGCCAGCAGCCATAGTGGCATACTGGCTCTTTCTGATGAGATTATACACGCAGCTGTCCTGAGATAACAAAGACTCCTGAAGACATGAGTTCTCCGTTGCTTGTAAACTCTAAGTCTCTTGGCCCGACCTTAACCCTTACCCTGTGAGTATGGGAATTATAGTAGGCCCTAATATAGCCAGCCCAACCTCTTTCCACTTGAAATTTATGAATCTCCTGCTCTATGGCTTCTGACATAAGTGAGATGATTTCTTCATCAAGTTGATCACCAAGCTGCTTATTCAGCTGGCTTTTAATCCGTAAAGGGGGGCTCATACAAGACCTCCTTATTGTTGTCTTGTAAATGGTATTCCCTCTATTCCTCTCAAGTATTCCCTTCTTCTAATGATATTAGAATCCTTACTTTTTTAGTGATAAAGCATGAGAAAGAGACGATTTGATCTCAACCTTGTCAAAGGAAATATTTAACTGAACGGCTGTTTGAGCAATCTCCGGACGAATGCCAGACAGGGTTGACTCTATTCCAAGGAGGCTCAAAGCTTTCAGTAAGTGTGAAATCTGGTGGGCAACCATTGTATCGATTTCTGCAACTCCTGATAAATCGATAAATAAATGGGTAATACTTTCCACGGAACATTGATGAAGAGTATGCTCCAATATAATAGCAGCGCGTTCACTGTCAATTGCTCCTATAATAGGCAATAATGCTGTATTATGATTCAGCTTGATTATTGGTGCACTTAGCTCATTAATCATATCCTGCTTTTCACTTAAGAGCTTTTTCGCGTTTTTTTGTGCTTCCTCAACAAACGTGAGTATTGTTTTATCAAACCCAAAGATCACTTTTTCGTTCCAGGAAGAGATCTCCTCTTGAGAAACAGGTCTTTCCACACTATCAACAAACTGCTGAATGTAGTTTAAATACTGGGCCCGCACTCTCATAAACTCTCGAATAACCTGGTGATGAGGTGTTTTTAAATGTTCACTATCCCGGGCTATTTCATTTATCCATGGCAAAGACTTCTCAAACCATAGATTTTCTTCTTCTGCAAAAATCTCAATAAAATGAAGATGAAATTCATGGTTTTGATTTTTCAGGGTACGAATGACCTCTGGATTCGTGGAAGCATAAACGGAGGAAGGATCTGTTTCCGTTAAGGACTCATACCACTCTTCCGTTAATGTTCTGGAATTCTCCAGTAAAAAGGAATATAAAGCTTCTTGATTTTTCACTTTTTTCTCTCCTTTTTAAACGAACAACGTATTTATTTCTCTTCTGCAAAAATTTTTGTTAGGTTGTAGACTTTTTTATTTCCTCATATTTTTGAAACCATTCTGGAAACGCCTTTTTAAAAGAGGTGGGCTTGAAATTCTCTTTCTTAACTACAATATGTGTGGTACTTCCTAGTGCACAAACCTTTTCCTCCTGATTGACAATAGAAAACCCGTAAATCGTTTTCGTTCGATGATTTTCTTCCACCCACGTTTGTACAGTAATCTGGTCCCCAAGGCGCACAGCGTGTTTATATGTAATGTCAAGATGGTGAACCGGCGCATAGCAGCCCGCTTTCTCCATTTCTAAGTAACTGTAACCGGCATCCTCAATTAATTGGGTTCTGCCAAGCTCTAGCCACTTCACATAATTACCATGGTATATCACACCCATCATATCTGTATCAGCATAGGAAAGCTGAATACCTACTTCGGAAATGTACATCCTGTTGCTCCTTTACCAATAGTTTCTTTCCTTATTATAGCTCACTACTCTTAGACACGCTTATATAATTATAAAAAAAGAGAAAAGGAAAAAACAGCATGAAGAACGCTTATCCTCTTCTCTTTTCTTATTTATTGGAGCTGATCTTGTGACGTATTTAGTGCAGCCTGCGAGGCAGCAAAATCAATTTTGTATTGCTCCTGAGGATGATAGGGATGATAATATCCTTTTTCCATCATATACTGGGATACTTGCCCGTGAAATTGCACTGCCTGTGTCAATTGTTGTTGAAGGACATTCCTTACTTCCGGAGTAGCCGCTTCTGTTAATGCAATCGCACAATTTCTCACTCCAGATTTTGCAGAAATCAGTAAGTCTGTTGCAATCACCTGATCTGTCATGGCACCCATTCCAGCCATACTTTGTACCATATTATTCATTTTCTTCCCTCCTTATTTTTGCAGTAACCCCTGCAGCTGTTGTATTGCCTGTGTAGAGCTTTGTATATCCTGCTGCATTAAAGTTTGCAGTTCGTTATCATTGACTAGTCCTTGCATCGTTGAAGACTTCGTTAAACAGAGGTTTTTGAACATGACTAACTCGTGAAGTTCTGCTGCTTCATGAACACCAAGTTTTTGTTCCACCGTCTCACCACCTTTCTCCTTTATTGTGGTAATTGCCTATGGTTTTATTCTTGAATTCTTTTTGGCAACTGTACATAATTCACCCCTTTTTTCAGAATAAAGGGCACAGGACTCGCTCATAGTAAGGGTATACAATCAGGAAAGGGAGGGATGACATGAAACTGGTGGAAGAGTTGTATGATATGTATAAGGATCACATTACTGGGGATGAAGAAGATGCTTTTATAATTATTGAGGGAGTGCTTTCAGAACTGAGTGATAAAGATTTAAAAACTATATTCAACCAAGCCTCCTATAAAGAAAGATATTCAATTTTGCTGCATTACTTATATTATGAGTTTATAAGCCTTGCTGCCGAAAAAGGCTTAGGCACAACGAAAAATGAGGATGATCAAATCAGCAAAAACCTTCACTAAGTAAATAACCTGCCAAGTTACACTCCATGTCAATGCAACCGGCAGGTTAAATGGATATCATCTAAAACATAAAAAGAGGAATCGGATCCGGATGACACAGCCAGCCTTATAGTTACATATCATAAGAACTTCCCAGGCATAAATAGTTGACCTTTAAATTTTTCTTATTTTTCTTCCACTTTATACAGTTCCGTCATCCAATCCACTACGCCTTGCTGACGCTGAATTCTGATGGTTTCCGTTTCCTGATCTCCGATAATTTTTCCTTCTTTTATTACAATTACTCTGTCAAGTAACGTTTCAATCTCACTAATTTCATGAGTAGTCAGAATCAATGCCTGATATTCTAAGTCGATAAAAGAAATTAACCCTTTCACGATCGACTTGCGCACCATTGGGTCCAGACCAGAAAGAGGCTCATCCATCAGGACAACTGGTGTTTCTCTTGCAAGCGTAATCGCAATTTTCACTCTTCCTCTGTTTCCTTTAGATAAATTTTTAAGCTTAACTTCTTTTTCCACTTCCATGAAATTTAATATGTCCTTTGCTTTTTCTTTATTAAAATCATTAAATAAAGATTCCTGTAAATCAAGAAGCTGGCTTACTGTTTGATAACGATAGTATTCATCCAATTCAGATAAGTATGAAATGTCATTGGCTATCTGCCGTGTCACTGGCTTTCCATTTACAGTAACTTTTCCACTAGAAGGACGAATGAGCCCGGCTGCCATTTTTAACAAAGTAGACTTACCGCTTCCATTGGCTCCTACGAGGCCGGTAACACCGTTTTTCAAAACCGAAAAAGAAGTATCACGAACAGCTCGTTTTCTGCCATAATTTTTCGTTACATTTTGAAATTCAATCATGAGTCTCTCTCCTCAGCGATATATTTTTGAATTCCATTAATCATATCTTCGGCCTCAAAGCCCATCGCTTCCATTTCTTTAACAAACTGCCTGATCTGCGTATCTTTCAACCTCTCTCTTAACTCTGTAAGAGCTTCCTCACTTTGTGTGACAAATGTTCCTTGTCCTCTTTTTGTCTCCACCACACCATCCCTCTCCATTTCACTATAAGTTCTTGAAACTGTGTTTGGATTTAAACCGAATTCTACTGCTGTATCACGTACTGAAGGAAGCTTGTCACCGGCTGATAATTCCTTACGTAGTATTTTCCAGTATAATCTGTTAGCCAGCTGCCGATATATAGGCTTAGATGTATCAAAAGGCTGAGTCATTTTTACACCTCCGCCTTCTTGTCGATGAGCCAGGATGTGAATAAGAATAACAGCAGAAATTCAACAGCATGGTAAACAAACAATCCTAAAGTGATAACACCTATACCACTTCCTACGGTGACTTCTGCATTTCCGCTCTCGATAAAGTATTGAGTTTGCTGAAACAAACCTGTTTCGAAACTAAGTTCAATTTCACCCCAGCTCGTTAATGCTGCGTACATCGCTGAATCTATATATCTCACATACACCCAGGAAATTGCCATAACGACTAGGATGACTGCTATCCACCCTAGGCGGCCGATCGTTCTCCGCAAAGCAAAATACACGGAATAGTAAAATAAAACCCACATAGCAATCAATGTGGAAACCCCTAAAATAACCAAAAAGCTTAACGTAATCAGCTGGATCACTTCAGCGGCACTTGGAATCATATCAGCATCTAATAGATAAGCTGTAAACATTAAAAACAGCAGGCCATTAATAAACAAATTTATTGTCAATGCTGTGAGGGCAGCTGTTATTTTCGCAGCTAACAGCTGCCACCCCGGCCTTGGCGTGTGAAGCCAGAGATGAAGTGTCTTCAGTTCCTGTTGCATGTTAATGAAAAGGTAAGCAGGTGCATAAAAGACATGCATAAAAAGACCGCCCGTTAAAAAAATGAGCATTAAAGTCGGCGTGTCAGTCCCTGGATTTCCTCGAGCTAAAAAATAAGCAAATACAAGGACAGCCCCAATTAAAACAAGTCCAAAGTAAAAAAGTACTTGAGTCGTTTTAAATTCTTTTTGAACAAGTTTCAGCCATTTATTCATACCTTAGTTCACTCCTTCTGTATTAGTGTACTAGTTAAATAGTACACTAATACTTTTAAACAAGTCAACAAAAAAACCGGGAAGTAACCCGGTTTTCTGTTTCCTGTTCTTTTATGGTGACTCCTTAGGAACCTGCAAGGAAATACTTGTCCCCTTGTTTTTTTCCGTTTGCAGTGAGAAATGAGCATCAATAGCGTTCGCTCTTTCCTCCATACTAAACAACCCTACTCCTTTATGGTGGCGGTTGCGAACGAACCCTTTGCCCTTGTCAATAATGAAGATTTCTATCTCCTTTTGTTTTTCTATTATCGACACATACGCTCTGGAGACATCGGCATACTTTGCTATATTGGTTAATGACTCCTGGATGATTCGGTAAATTGCAGTTTCTTTTTCTATTTCAAGCCTTGTTTTCACATCAAATTCTGTGTCAATCATGATCCCATAATGATTTGAAAAATTAGTTACATATTTACGAACTGCAGGTACTATACCCAAGTCATCTAAAACAGCAGGCCTCAGCTCCCAAGCCATATTCCGTACCTCTTCAATAATATATGTTACTTGTTCCCGAAGGGCAGTGACTCTTTCCTGATCCCCTTCACTAATCAATTGATCCATTTGAATAAGCAGTGAATATAAGCTTTGGCCAATACCGTCATGTAGTTCTCTGGAGAAGCGTTTTCTTTCTTCTTCCTGAATTCCTATAACCTTTTTCATCATTTGCTTTAATTCTTCTTCTGTTTTTTTTAATTTCGTTACTTCATTCCGGATCGCAAGAAATTGATACGGCTTATTATTTTCGTCTAAAAAAGGCACGATGGTAGTGTTAACCCAGTAATAAGTATGATCTTTTGCTTTATTTTTTATTTCCCCCTTCCACACATTTCCAGAAAGGATCGTCTGCCACAGTCCTTTCATAAACTCCTTGCTGTGATAACCTGAATTAATAATGCGGTGATCTTTTCCCAATACTTCCTCTCTATTGTATTTAGAGATCTCACAAAACTTATCGTTTACGTATATGATTTTTCCTCTATGGTCTGTGATGGCTACAATGGTTGATTCATCTAATGCAAATTTTAAATCTGTCAGCTCTTTTAAGGTGTTCTGCAGTGCCTTACGAAATTGGGGATCTTCTATTCTTTTGATATCTGAAAGAAGGGTTTCCGACTCTCTTTTAATCAAATTTAATCAGCCCCTTCTTTGAAGCGTATTTCACTAAATCAGGCTTCGTCTTCAACCCTAGCTTTTCCATTAAATTACTTTTGTGTGATTCCACTGTTTTAACACTGATCACAAGCTGTTCCCCAATTTCTTTGTTGGAGTAACCTTTTGCAATAAACTCCAAAACTTCCCTTTCCCGTTCAGATAATACTTCAAAGGAAGAACTGCTTTTCCCCTCATTGTACTGATTCATGAGTTTTTTGGTTGCTTCTGGAGATAAATAGGCCTCACCAGCTGAAACAGAGGTAATGGCCGAAACAAGGTCCTCGTGGGGAGCGCTCTTTAACAGGTACCCTGATGCCCCAGCATGGATGGCTTGGAATAAGTATTCTTCATCATCGTGCATCGTTAAAATCAGGACTGAAACAGAGGGGGCGGTTTTTTTTAATTCAGTTGTTGCTTCAAGGCCGCCCATCCCATGAGGCATGCTTAAGTCCATCAGCACAACATTCGGAGCTAATTCTTTTACCTTCTCTATTGCTTCTTCACCATCCGCGGCCTCCCCGATGACTCTTATCTCATGTTTTCCATCTAATAATGTTTTAAGGCCGGACCTTACTACCATATGATCATCTACTACTAAGACGTTAATCATACCCATTCCCCTTTTACTCTCAAAATCTTACATCCTTTATTGTTATTGTACCAAAATTACCTTTTGTACTAAGGCATTTCCTACATAATTTCTGCACTGTTCCTGCTTTCCCTTCAGGGAAATCCCCTACTCCTCACTTCTCATCTTGTTTTTTAGGTGCGGGCTATAAGTGGCTTTTTAATCTTTATTTCCCTTAATAATGTGATGTACCTCATATTAAAATCAGGAAAAATATGCAGAGAAATAGGGAGGTTCCCTGATAACATTTTCTAATACATTTTGGCATGATTAAGTTAACAAGAACGACGTAAGGGAGATGGCGAAAATGGCTATAACTGTTCAAGAGATAAATCGTTTTCAGGAGAGACAAAAAACCCAAGGAACCGGAACGATTCATCACTACCTGTCCGATACCAATTTTCAACACCTTAAAAATAAATTTTCCTCGCCAAGAACGTTTAAAAAAGGAAGCTTTCTATATATGGAAGGTGATTACGCTGATCAACTGTATTATATTTACTCAGGAAAAGTAAAACTGAAAAGAACGATGGAAGATGGAAAGGAAATTACCATGGCTTTAAAGCAAAAAGGGGACCTTCTAGGAGAGTTTGGGTTCTCCGAAGAGGTTCACAATGCCAGCAGTGAAATTATTGAAGACTGCAAAGTAGCGTTCATTCATAAAAAAGAGATTGAAGCACTTTTACAAAATGTTGGCACGTTTGCTGTGGAATATATGAACTGGCTTAGTATGACAAATAGACTAAATGAAACAAAGATCAGGGACCTCCTTTTATATGGAAAAAGCGGCGCTTTGGCTTCTACGTTAATACGCATGAGTAATACGTATGGGATAGTTGACACAGATGGGATCAGGTTAAAAATCAAATTAACTAATACTGAAATAGGAGAATTTATTGGTTTAACAAGAGAAAGTGTCAATCGAACACTTAACTCCTGGAAAAATGAAGGAATTCTCACTATGGATAATGGGTTCATTGTCATAAAAAACCTATGTGAACTGAAGAAAATTTGCGGATGCCCATCAACATGCCCGTTAGAAATTTGCAGGTTATAAACGTTTACTAGAAAAAAAGCAAAGTCATGTGATCTTTCTCACTATAGAAGGTTTGATTGTCTTGTAGAATAAAGCAAAGGATAATAAATAAGGAGTGATTTCAAATGATTTCAAATTATAAAAATATCGTGACGGCTGTAGATGGTTCCGAGGAAGCTAAGCTCGCTTTAAAGAAAGCTATTTCTATAGCGAAAGAAAGTGAAGCAAATCTTATCATTACTCATATCATTGACACAAGGGTATTTGCCACCATTGAACAATATGACCGAACGGTTGTATCAAAAGCTGAGGAATACGGGAAAGAATTATTGGAGCAATACAAACTGGAAGCAGAAGCAGCAGGAATAGAAAATGTTTCTACTGCCTTGGATTTTGGTTCTCCTAAAATTAAAATCACAAAAAGCATTGCACCTCTTTATCATGCTGATCTTATTGTCGTTGGAGCTACAGGATTGAATGCTGCGGAACGATTCTTGATAGGAAGCGTATCTGAAAATATCGCAAGACGGGCCTCATGTGATGTGTTGCTGGTAAGAAAAGGCGAATAAATTTTTTCTTTGCCTCACCCCTTCCTATAGAAAAGAATCGGAAATAATTGGAGTTTTTTGATTCAAAACAGTTTGGCTATCCGGGTGGACGAAAGCGAATGAAATGAAGCTGAACGGATGTCTCCCTTCTGCCTTTAAGTGCAAGAGAGTATATTTTGAACAAGCAACTACTAAAATACTGGAGACAAAAAAAAGGCTCTCACCGGATAGTGAGGGCCTTTCTTATTCGCTGGGTTATGTCCCAGCCTCTTTTTACTTTTGATTCAGTTATTATCTCAATGGCCGATTATAAGTTATTTTTGTCTCTGCCAGCATAATCAGGATACATATCTGTATTTACTGTATTATGAGTGGTAAAGGTATCATAAACAGATGACTCTTGCTTTTCGTCTGCTTCAACTAGTACAAGAATATTTCCCTCTTCAAGGTATTTATCATATTCTTTAGCTTCTTCTTCCGGAACGCCAGCGCCAGTAAGGGCACCTACAATACCGCCGCCTGCTGCACCAATTGCACCACCTTCGATTGCAGCTGCAATCGGACCTACTGCAGCAATTGGTCCAATACCAGGGATCGCCAGAACGCCAAGACCTGCTATGCCGCCTAATACAGCACCGCTTCCTGCACCAATTCCAAGTCCTTTCCCGGCACCTTTGCCACGGTTATTGTCATCAGCATTATCCGTCACATTGGCATCTGTTTTATCCTCAATTGCATCCGCATCTTCATCATTTTTTACAAAAATTGAAATATCATCTTTGTTATACCCGTTTTTTTCTAATCCTTCAATAGCATTTACCGCATCTTGTTCATTTCTAAATACACCACCAATAATCTTCTTATCCATGACGTAATCCTCCTTTGTAATGTGTAAGTTATGGTGTGTCTACATTACTGCGTGTACCCTGGACATGTTAATCTTAATCATTCAATAAAAGAGAAAAATTATTTCAAGACTATAGTAATCCTTGCTTATTGTTTTCTTGTATAAAAAATTAAGAGGTGGATAAGATACTAAGGCAGCTCAAAGTGAACAACGTTCCACCATAACTCAGCTGGTAGAGTGGTCGGCTGTTAACCGATATGTCGCAGGTTCGAGTCCTGCTGGTGGAGCCATTTTTCATACTTAAGGTTCAGCGTTCCTTAGATGCATTAAAAACGGACGCTGAGCCCTTTTTCACTTCTTACATCCCATTTATCTCAAGTATTGATTCACATCGGATCATCCTTCTCTTTTGTAATTCTGTGATGTTTTCTTTAAAATGGCTATAGAATAGAAAGGAGGGATAACATGTCAGATGATCTTAAATTACTTGGAGAGAAGATCATAAATGAGAAAGAAGTATTTGCAGAGAGTATTACGGAAAAAATAACTAGCGGCCGTTCCTACTTAGATGAAGAGAAAGTTAGAAAGTGGAGAATTGAATTATTTCAATTTCTAGGGGACATTTTTATTAAAGATGAAAATACTGTGTTAGAAGAAATACGCCCCTGGATGAAGTCAATTGCTGATAGTACTGTTTCGTTTGGTTTGTCTATAGATGAAGCAATGAATAATCTGCCAAAATACAGAAGTCTCTTATGGGACTTTTTTGAAACACAAATTAAGGAAAGCGATATTTCTGCTTCCGCTGTTCTACAAGCTACAAAGAAAGTTGACGTTATTTTGGAAGAGATAATGAAGATCTACAGCCGGCATTACGTACAACAAAACGAACGGCTAATGAAGGCCGCCCAGGAGTCGATTCAGGAGTTGTCAGTTCCAGTGGTGCCTATTGCCGGGAATATTGCCGTATTGCCGATAACAGGTGAAATCGATACTCACCGCGCAAAAATGGTCATGGAAAAATCACTAGAGCAAAGCAGAGAATTAAAACTAAAGTATTTAATTATTGATGTCTCCGGCGTTCCAATGGTAGATACTATGGTCTCCCATCACATCTTCCAGGTCATCAACGCCCTTCGTCTTCTTGGGGTAGAAGCTATTTTAACTGGACTAAGCCCTGCTATTGCCCAAACAGTTGTGTCGTTAGGGGTTAACTTCTCAAATGTTAAAACATTTGCTACCTTACAGCAGGCTTTAGTGGAAATAGGTATCCGTTATGAATTAGATACTTCTTCCTCGCCGATCGCTGAACGCCTTACTAAGCAAAAACAAAATACATAGTACAAAGACGCTCTTAAAAGAGCGTCTTTTCTATAGTAAACTATTACAGTCTTCTTTTTAATACATTGACAAAGGAATTTCTAAAACTAGGGTAATCCATATTGACAGCAATGCTAATATCTCCTGCCTCAGCCCCCGGCCTGAAGTCAGCTATACTTAACCCTCTCGTTTCTCCCTCTAACGAAATACTGACATCCTTTTTAATATAATCAAACATTCCATTATACTGTGAAGCCATTACTGCTGCCACATCATGAAAAGGTGCACCTTCTATACCGGGTGCAAGCTCCTGATAAGCAGAAGCGTAATAATCGAAAACAGGCCTAATTAAAAACGTAAAAGGATTATAATTAGTTTCGGTAACTTCTTCTATCATATCATTTGTGACTAACGCGTAGCTGGTCACGTTTAAAGGTATGATGGTAAGAGGACGAGCTCTCGTTAAGATCACCTGAGTGGCAACAGGATCAATGAAGAAGTTTGCTTCAGCAAGGGAAGTGACATTGCCAGGAACTAGAAAGGCTCCTCCCATAATAATGAACCTTTTCACTTCACTCATTAACTCATTTTGCAACACAAATGCCAGTGCCAAGGAAGTAGACCGTCCTATATCAATAATCGTTAATTCTTCTTTATGTTCTTCTATCAAAGGAAACAGCTCTGTAAAAGGAAGCAATTCTGCAGGAATGCCTTCTGGAGGGACAATGGGACCGAGTCCTTCTTCTCCATGAATCTCAGGATAATAAGGGGCAACTTCTCCTGTTAAAGGGAATTCGCCTCCTGCAAAGAGAGGAATATCACTTCTTCCTGCTAAAGATATGAGATACGCTGCATTTTGAACAGCTTGGTCTCTCTCCACATTCCCGTAACCTGCTACAATTCCAATGACGTCAATACTAGGATGAAGCAGTGCATATATGATCGCCACGGAATCATCAATACCCGGATCTGCAAATAAGAGTACCTTTTCCACACACCCACCCCCATTCATACTTCATTGTATGAATGGAAAAAAGGCACATGCCTATAATTATACAACTACCTCGCTCGCCATCATTGTTCAAACAATCCCCGAAGCAGAACCCCCCACAAAAAAAGACTTTTGCATAACGCAAAAGTCCATTAGTCATTTACTTTCCCAAGAAGGCATTCAACATCCATGCATGCTGCTCTAAGGATGTTTTTATCTGAATAAACATATCGGCTGTAGACTCATCGTTATTGGCTTCAGCATTCTCAATCACATCGTTTGCCTCTATTATCAAGTGTGTAAAATCATTTACTACAGCCTTCACCATTTCCGTTGAATCTTCTGTGCCAGATGCTTCCTCTATCGTGGAATGCTCAAGGTATTCCTTAAGTGTAGCAATCGGCCTGCCATTGATTGTTAATATTCTTTCAGCTATTTCGTCTATATACGTGCCTGCTTCATTGTAAAATTCTTCAAACTTTGCATGGAGAGTAAAAAAGTCACTGCCCGTTACGTTCCAGTGATAATTATGAAGCTTTGTGTACAACACATTCCAGTTTGCTAATTGAGTGTTTAATAAATTAATTAGTTCATTTGACATGAGATATCCCCCTCAAGTTTTCTTATTTTCTATTACATCATATCACTATTTATAATTATTATCAAAATAAATTAATTATCATTAGCGGTCAGCCGGACATTTTTGTTTCCCTTTGGATGTCACGCTTCTTCCTTTTCTCCTTTCGGAAAACTGCTGAGCGTGAGATTGTAAAAATAAACAATCCTATCCAAATAATGATGAATGAAGCCAGCTGAAGACCGGAAAATGGTTCATGAAAAAGAAATACCCCTAGCCCCAGCATAATTGTAGGAGCCAAATACTGTAAAAAACCAATTAAAGAAAAAGAGATCCGCCTTGCCCCAGCAGCAAACAACAATAAAGGGATTGCTGTAACAGCTCCTGCTCCTATTAACAGCAAGGATTGTTTAATCTCGTAATGCCTAATAAATCCTTCGCCCTCGACAAAGAAAAATATAAATAATAAAGCAAATGGCGTGACCATTAACGTTTCAATGGTCAGCCCTGCCCATGCGCCAAGGTTCACTACTTTTTTTATCAATCCATAACAACCGAAGCTTAAAGCCAGAGCTAATGCTGCCCAGGGAAAGCCTTCATACTGTGTTGTTAAAAGAAAAACCCCTGCGGCTGCCAATATAAATGCCGATTTTTCTCCCATGGTCAGTCGTTCCTTTAGAAAAACGGCTGCCAATAATACGTTGATCAATGGATTAATATAGTACCCTAAACTTGCCTCAATTACCCTGTCACTGTTTACAGCAAATATGAAGATAAACCAGTTTGTAGAAATAAAAAGCGAAGCTAAAATCACAGCCCCAGTCTTTTGTTTTGATGCAAAAACCCCTTTTACTTCCTGAAGGACATCTTTTAATCTGCCCATAACAAATAAAGCTGCCATCATAAACAAGAGAGACCAGATAATTCTCTGGGCTAACACTTCACTTGAAGGAACCTCACTTAAAACTTTCCAATATAAGGGTAAAAATCCCCATAGCAAATATGCTGATATCGCAGCGATAACACCTGCCGTTTGTTGTTCTCTCACTCTTTACTCCTCTATTCTACAACTCACTTCTTGAATCCTTATGTATGACTTCAGTATACCTGATTCCCTTTTCCTTGTCTTTTTTCTCGGCCCCTTCATATGCGGTTACGGTTTTAGTCAAAAGCCGTGCGATAGTGTTAACTAACGTATCAATCGCTTCTTTGCCAAAATCCTTTTCCCCACCGCGAGACAGAGAATAAGCCTCATCGATAAACAACACACCGCCGACGGCCTTTTTTATGATCTCCCTTGTTTTCTGAGCTGTTTGCCCAATGTATTCTCCTACTAGATCCGCGCGTTCAGCTTCAATAAAATGCCCCTTGGACAGGACATTCATATCTTTTAACATTTCACCCATCATGCGGGCCACTGTTGTCTTTCCAGTCCCAGGGTTTCCTTTAAAGATCATATGAAGGTTCTGCTTTTCTGTTTTCAGTCCTGCATCTTTTCTGCATTGATTGACATAAATCCAGGCATATAATTCTCGTATATATTCTTTTACGTTCGTTAACCCAATTAACTGATCCAGACGCTGTTCTGTTTTCTGCAAAGGGTAATGTTCTTCTATACCGCTTACTTCCTGTGTTTCACTTTTATTCTTCAACGAATTATCAGGAGTGCTTCTGTTTAAAAGAACTTGGATTTGCCCATTTTCCCTGCGATTTGTAAAAGCCTGCATAGACTGACACCCCGCTTTCCTTTTCACTAGCCTGTTATGCAGGTTGGGTGTTTACCCATATCATACGCAAAATGAAAAAATTGGTGACGAAGAGCTGAAGACCTTTGCTATAATAAGGAAAAAAGAAAAGGAGGTACAAGCAGCATGTCTACTTTGTCAGCATCTGCCGAGGAGTTCCTCCGCTTTTTAAAAAGCAGAGATAAACGAGACAGCACCATTAAGCGTTACAAATATGACCTTGCAGATTTTAATCGATTCGTCGAAGTCACTGATCACGAACACGAAAAAAATGAATTGACATTAAAAAATATAGAAGAGTATTTTCACTTTCTGCAGACGGAAAGAAGATATAAGCTGAGAACTCTGAAAAGGATTCAAACAGTTCTAGCTCAATACGGAGCTTACTTGAAATCCAGTGGACGCCTTTCTTCAAACCCAATGGAAGGATTTCATATTGAGGAAGCGGTCCATAATGAATTGGAAAAAGCAGACTTAATCAGTCCCTTAGAGGAAAAACAACTTCTCGATTCTATTTCCTCAGATGCCGGATTGTCTGTGAAACAACAGGCCTCCAGGCCGCTGCTCGCACCTCGTAATATCGTGTTGCTCCGTCTGTTTATAAAATATGGTCTCAGGTTGCAGGAAGTGGCTTATCTGCGAATGAAAGATGTCAATCTTTCTCAAAAAGTTATCCTGGTGCCTAAAGATTCGGGAAACGGCCGAAAAGTACTCCTCTCCAGGAAAGATCAGGCATTGATTTTTCAATATTTAAGGGCCGTTCCTGATGCTGTCCGTCCTAAGCGTGACAATGACCCCTTATTCGTGGCTTTTGATTTTCAAAGACAAACATACCGGTGGTCTTATGAAAATGACTCTCCTAAAATGCTTACTGAGGTCGCTATTCAAAAGATGATCAGGCAGGAACTTGAGAGAGCCGGGGTGAGAAAAGGCCTTTCAGCCCAGCATTTTAGAAATACGTATATAGTAAATGAACTTACAAAGGGGGTCCCTCCTGAAGCCGTCAAAGAAAAACTTGGTTTACGCACTATTTTAACGTTAACCAAATATATTCAGTATGTGGAACAATCGGCTTCCAGTAAAAACAACAGCCTGACATCCTACTATTAGGGTGTCAGGCTGTTTAGACAGGAGGTAGTTAGAACTGCTCCCTAGACAGACATATTTACCTTTATTACACTTAATACGGTACGTGAAATTTTATAACTGGCAAGAAAACAACTCCTATGTTTCCATAGGAGCATGTTCTTTTAGTTGTTCGCGTTCTCCGGGTCAATTTGCAATGATACATTTCGCTGGGGAGAAAACGTAGAAATGGCATGCTTGTATACTAGCTGCTGCTTTCCATCACTTTCTAGTACAACTGTAAAATTATCAAATGCCTTTACGGTGCCCCGCAGCTGAAAACCATTAAGTAAAAAAACAGTCACAGGGATATTATCCTTGCGTAATGTGTTCAGAAATTGATCCTGAATATTGACAGATTGCTTCATGTGCTTCCATCCCCTTCTCTTTTCTCTACTTCTTTTCATTCGACGCCCTTTTCATACTTTCCTTCTAAAAAGCTTATCATTTCTATTATTTTTTCATCATAATTGTCTTGAGACATATCAAACCATTCCACGTTTTCCTTATTTCGAAACCATGTTAACTGCCGCTTGGCATATCTTCGTGAATTTCTTTTCAGCAGCTCTACGGCTTCTGGCAATGACACCTTCCTTTCGAGATGCATAAGAAGTTCCTTATAGCCAATTCCTCTAGCTGACTGGCTGGCTTGAAGCCCTCTATCGTAGAGCCACTGAACTTCTTCAAGAAGGCCTTCCTTCATCATTTTATCTACTCGTTCATTTATTCGTTGATATAATTTTTCACGCTCCATCGATAACCCGATCAATTGGAGATCATAGGGCGTTTCATCCTCTTCTTGTTCGTAAAATCGATCCATTGTTTTGCCTGTCAGATGGTGGATTTCAAGAGCACGTATTACTCTTCTAAGGTTTTGAGGCGGGATCTCTTTGGCGCTCTTTGGATCTGTTTCCCAAAGCTTTTGGTGTACTGCCTCTTTCCCAAATTTCTCTGCTTTCTCCTCCAGGCTCTTTCTGAAATCTTCATCCTTCTCTGCTTCATTAAATGAAAAGTTTCTTGTCAGTGCTCGTATGTATAATCCGGTCCCTCCTACCACAATAGGTATACTTCCCTTTTGGTTTATATGTGTAACCAGACGGCGGGCTTTTTCCTGAAATTCGGCAGCGGTAAAAGATTCACCTGGCTCTTTAATGTTGATCATATGATGGGGGACCTCCCCCATTTCTTCAGGAGTCACCTTAGCTGTTCCGATATCAAGACCTTTATAAACTTGCATGGAATCGCCGCTGATGATTTCACTATTAAAATGCCTGGCGATTTCCACTCCTGCTTTTGTTTTTCCTACGGCAGTCGGTCCTACCACAGCGATCAATTTTTCCTTCATGTGTTTCCTTCTTTCTTTTCAATGGTTCCAAAAGCAATCTTTGAGCTCTTTCTTTTTCTTGGTGTAAAGCCATGACGATGAAAACGAGGACTATGGACCTCATCTTTTAACACAACTCTTTCCTTGGCCACTCTCTTTCCTTCTTCTACTGCTTCCGCGGTCAAATCATTATACCATGCAAGCTTTTTGAGGGGATGCAGATGAGTCGATGCATCAATCGTTTCATGAAACATAGGGTCAAAATATACGATATCAAAGCTTTCTGACTGCTGCTTTTGAAGAAACGTTACATGGTCAGAGACCACCACGTTTATTCGTTGACAAGCTTCATCAAAAGAGTCATTCCCGCTTTTCCACTCCTTAAGTCCCCAGGTCACGGCTTCAGCCATATACCGATTCCCTTCTAAAGCGGTCACCTTTCCCTTTTTTCCTGCAGAGAAGCTTGCTATTATGCTGTCTGAAGCCAGCCCCATTGTACAGTCCAATACCGACATACCTTCCTGAAGGCCAGCAGCTTCCACGAAAGTGTCCCTTTCATTATTGAGAAGCCGTTTTGCTCTCAACCAGGCCATGCTTGGATGAAAATAAAACGGATGCTCTTCATCGGGATGATAGATTTTTTCCGTATCGTTTTCCACTACGTAGACCGGCTGATTCCATTCTCTTAATAATGCTTTCATCGATGCCTTTTTGCGAATGACAAACGGCACCTCCCACTTGTCGGCAAGGTATTGAGCTCGTTGTATTTTATTGCCTTTTGCTTGTTTACTTGTCGTAATGATCAAGGTATCACCTGCTTTTTATCTTTTCCAAGTATACCATTTTTCACCCCTTGAAGAGGCAACTTGACTATAAAAAGCTTCCTAGCCCTTAAAAAGAAAAAAAACCGCATGTCTGCGATTTTCATTTCTTTTACCTGTCTTTTTTTCTTGCCTGGTATAAAAATGAAAAAGCAACCATTAAGCCGATGCCAAGCATAAATGTAGATAAACTGATAATGAGAAGCAGTTCACCAGCCGACATTGTATCTTCCTCCTTTTTATAGGAAAGCTTTTCTTTATTTCTATGTCAGCTGTTTCTTTTTATGCCGGTGCCTGGCACCCAAAGTTTAAAAAATAATAGAATCCCTATCTACCAAGGGTTTTGCTCTCTTCCGTGTTACAGTAATATTACATAAGATAAGGGTGCCAGGCACCACAAAAAGAGGCACCAAAAAAAGCACCGGCATCCGGTGCTTTTTGCTTGTCCAATTAAGACTTATCTGATTCAGACTGCTTAAGAAAGTAAATCCCCATGATAATACCAACTCCAATTACAAAAGCGGAGATTCCTAAGATCGCGATTAGATCCAATCCTGTCATGTTTTCACGCTCCCCTTACGTCTTTTTGACTTATTATACCACATTTCCCGATTGATTAACGAGGAGAAAGTGAACATTATGAGACGGAAAGCCGGGCCGTTCCAGTTAGTAAAAAACGCTGATACTCCTTTGTATACGACGAGCTGGAAACAAATATCCGTCCTTTCAGATTTCTGCCAATTTCATCATTCATTTCTATCGTGGCTAACTTCCCTTGCTGCTGCAGATCACTTAAAAAATCACTATAGGCCGTTTCAATCGTAATCGTCCAGGAGTGATTTTCTCCAGAGTTCGGGACCTTTATCAGACCTGTATGAAAATGTACCTCTTCCCCGTCAATCCAGACACTTTCAAGCTTATATCTTTCCACAAAGCTCCCTCCTTAAAACCATCATTGTCCTGGTGCTTCAACCTACATAATTCTCTTAAACATTTTTTCCATATCATAGGTGGAATAATGAACAATGATAGGGCGTCCGTGAGGACAAGTAAACGGGTCTGTGCTTTTTCTAAGCGTCTCCAGTAAGGAAAAGATCTCTTCCTCTTTTAGATGCCTGTTCGCTTTGATGGCCGCTTTACACGACATAAGAATAGCTGCTTCTTCACGAAGCTGATGAAGATCGATCTTTCTTTCCTCAAAAAGCTGATCAAGAATTTCTCTGATGGTTTCTTCCTCTTCTCCTATAGGAAACCAAACAGGGTGAGACGTCACTCTATAGGTTAAAGGACCAAAAGACTCCAGAAAGATCCCGACTTCCTGTAATGCTTCTGAGTGGGATTCGAGAATGGCTGCTTCAGGCTGTGAAACCTCCAGAGTAATAGGAACCAGCAACTCTTGCAAGTATGGTTCTACTTCTCCAATTTTTTCTTTGAAATATTCATACTTAATTCGTTCTTGAGCTGCATGCTGATCTATAATGTACAATCCTTGTTCATTTTGAGCTAAGATATATGTCCCGTGAAGCTGGCCGATAGGGTACATAGGCGGCACGCGAGCGGCCTGTGTTTCTTCTGCTGACGTCCAATCCTCCTGTATTTCGGTCTCTTTCAAATCTTTATCTTTAGTACCTTTTTGAACGTCAGATGATAGCTCTGAAAGTGGATATGATTCTTTAACCGTCGATTCTATCACCGGATGTTCATCTTCCTCTTCTTTCCTTTCTTCAATCGGAGGAACCATCTTTCTTTCCATGGGAGGAGGCTGATCCTCAGGAGCGTGTGTCCTCGTTTCAGAAGAAGAGGAAAAACGATTCAAAGAGAGACTTATTTGTTCTGATTTTGGTTTTGCTGCTTTTGGAAGTTCCGCCTGGGGAATCAGCTGTTCCCCTCGAAAAGCATTTCGTATTCCTTCTTCACAGGCTTTTAACAGTTCCTCTTCCTTGCTTAAACGGACTTCCAATTTAGAGGGATGGACATTGACGTCAAGAAGAACCGGATCCATTGTAATATGAAGCACCACAAGAGGATGCCTGCCAATGGGAAGCAAGGTGTGGTATCCCTTCTCAATGGCTTTGTGAAGAGGGAAATGCTTGATATATCGTCCATTAATAAAAATAGAAATGTACTGGCGCGTGGCTCTGGTCACTTCTGGCTTTGCAATGTATCCTTTTATCTCGTAATCAAGAGTCTTCACCGATAAAGGTAAAAACTTCCTTGCCGTCTGCCTTCCATATATGGCTGCAATCACCGGGAGCAGATCGTCATTTCCATTAGTAAATAACAGCTGGCGTCCATTATGAGTCAACCGAAAAGAAATATCCGGATGGGCAAGGGCCTGACGGTTAACCACGTCCGTAATATTGCCGAGCTCTGTATGAATGGTTTTCATATACTTTAAGCGGGCTGGCGTATTAAAAAACAAATCCAAAACCGTAATTTCGGTTCCCTTCCTGCTTTTTGAAGAAGAGGAGGCGATTCGCTTGCCGCCTTGATAACGAATCATTGTGCCCGGCCCCTCTCCATTTCCGGTTTCAACGGTCAGCCGGGACACAGAGGCAATACTTGGCAGAGCTTCTCCTCTAAATCCAAGTGTGGAAATCTTGAAAAGATCCTGCTCATCTTTTATTTTGCTTGTCGCATGGCGGAAAAAAGCATTTTCTGCGTCTTCTCTCGTCATTCCTTCTCCGTCATCTAAGATGCGGATTTTTGAAAGCCCGCCTTCTTCCACATCAATTTCAATCCTTGAGCTATTAGCATCAATTGAATTTTCAACCAGCTCTTTCACCACAGAAGCTGGTCTCTCTACAACTTCGCCTGCGGCAATCTTATTTGAAAGCTCATCATTAAGCATAATAATCTTTCCCATGCCCTCACCTCCATACTGCGTCTATCAGTCTTTTATTTTTTGCTGCAAGTCATATAAAGTCTGCAGTGCCTGAATAGGGCTCATGTTCAACACATCTGCTTTCTTTAACTCTGTAAGCACGCCCTTTGCCTGGGAGGAAGCTTTTTCTTCAGAAGCTTTTGTGTGCTTTAAAGCAGCTGGCTCTTCCTGAAACAGTGAAAGCTGCTGAGGAGACGACTCTTTCTCATTATCTTCAAGAGATCTTGTTTTTACTAAAGACTGTCCACCTTCAAGCTCTTTTAAGATCACCTCAGCTCTCTCTATGACAGAATCAGGAAGGCTCGCAAGCTTCGCTACATAAATTCCGTAGCTTCGATCAGCCTGCCCTGGAATGACTTTATGCAAAAAAACAACTTCTCCGTCTTCTTCCATCGCGGATACGTGCACATTTTTCATACGAGGAAGATTCTGATCCAGGGCTGTCAACTCGTGATAATGGGTGGAAAACAGGGTTTTGGCTCCAATGTTATTATGAATGTGTTCAATAATCGCTTGTGCCAGGGCCATGCCATCATAGGTAGAGGTTCCTCGTCCAATTTCATCTAATAAGATTAAACTGTTTTCTGTAGCCTTGGATAACGCATGATGAGTTTCAAGCATTTCTACCATAAAGGTGCTTTGCCCGGCTGCCAGATCATCTGCTGCTCCTATTCTTGTAAAGACCTGGTCGAATAAAGGAAGCTCTGCCTTTGCAGCTGGTACGTAGCACCCTACTTGAGCCATAATTGAAAGTAAGGCAAGCTGTCTCATGTACGTGCTTTTCCCCGCCATATTTGGACCAGTGATAAGCAGCATTTCACATTCTTTGTCCATGGTGACATCATTGGACACGTATTCACCCCGCTCAATCATTTGCTCTACGACAGGGTGTCTTCCTTCTCTGATTACAACCTTTCTGTTCTCTGAAAACGAAGGCATTACATAGTTTTGTTCTTCACTTAACACAGCAAAGCCCTGAAGAACGTCTATTTCACTAATAATTTTTGCCAATTGCTGTAAAGGAGCCAAGTAGTCTTTCACCCGTTCGCGTATGGCAAGAAACAGATCATACTCCAATTGTTCAATATTCTCGGTCGCTTCCAGTATTAAAGCTTCCTTCTCTTTAAGTTCCGGAGTAATAAAGCGTTCGGCATTCGTGAGCGTTTGTTTTCTTTCATATAAGCCTTCCTCAAGGTAAGGGATATTTGCCTTGGTGACTTCTATGTAGTATCCAAATACTTTGTTGTAGCCAATTTTTAAAGATTTGATGCCAGTTCGTTCTTTTTCTTTTTTCTCAAGAGAAGAAATCCATTCCTTGCCGTTTCGGCTGGCATGCTTGTATTCATCCAGCTGCTCGTGGTAGCCGTCTTTAATCATGCCGCCTTCTTTAATAGAAATGGGTGGCTCGTCTACCAGACTTTTTTCCAGTAAGTCTACTAATGGGCTGCATATATCCACGCTTTCTATTTGTTTGCTCGCGTACTCATTATTTAAAGAAGATATGATTTCAATGATTCCTGGAACTTGTAAAAGAGATCGTTTTAATTGCACAAGCTCTCTCGCATTGACATTTCCGTATGCTACCTTCCCACATAAACGCTCAAGATCATAGACTTCTTTTAATTTGTCTCTGACATCTTCTCTTGCAAAAAAATTTTCAAGCCAGGAGGACACAAGTGAATGGCGTTCCTTAATACTGTCTTTTTCTAATAGAGGCTGCTCTATCCATCTTTTCAGTAATCGTCCTCCCATCGCAGTCACTGTTTTATCAAGCAGCCATAACAAGGAGCCTTTTTTTGTTTTTTCACGGATCGTTTCAGTGAGTTCCAGATTGCGTTTAGAAAAAACGTCGATTTGCATATGATTGTTAGGGTTATAGATTTCCACGGCCTGCAGATGATCTAGCGACCTTCTCTGGGTGCTTGACAAATAGTTGGTCAGCCTGGCATACGTTTGTATAATCTTATCCTGCTGTACATGGCGGCATAAGGAGTGAAACGCATGGTCAACCTCCGCATTGTCTTCATAGGAAACCGTGATCCCCAGCTTCTTGACTTCTTCAAGAATCCGTTCTGGTGCTTCCCTGCAGACAACTACTTCTTTCACAGAGGTCCCGGCAAGTTCTCTGGTCCAATCTTTTGGATCATCAGTAAGAAGAGAGGCCACAGACTCCCCTGTAGTCAAGTCAATTCTTGCCAACGCAACCGTTCCGTCCTCAAAGTCATGTACAGCTCCTATAAAATTGTTTTCCTTCTCATCAATCATTTTTCCATCCATTACAGTGCCTGGGGTAATTAATTGAACGACTTCCCTCTTCACTACTCCTTTGGCTGTCCGAGGGTCTTCCACCTGTTCACAGATGGCTATTTTATATCCTTTAGCTATCAGCTGTGTAATATAATGCTCGGCTGAATGGTAAGGAACACCGCACATCGGAATGCTGTCTTCGCCCTGTCCTCTTTTTGTTAACGTGATTTCAAGCTCTTGGGCGGCCTTTACCGCATCTTCTAAAAAGAGCTCATAAAAGTCTCCAAGTCTAAAAAAAAGAAAGGCATCCTGGTGATCGGCCTTTATTTGTTTATATTGTTTCATCATAGGTGTTTCTTTCGCCACAACAATTCCTCCAAGTCTATCTTTCTACTCGTACAATTTTGCTGTCACATATTATATCATACTCTCTTTCTCTTCATCAGAGGGGCAGTACATGAAGAATAAATAGTAATAATGGAAAAAACAAAGACAAAAGAAAAACACCTGGGTTACAGGTGTTTAGTCTTTATAATCGTGTTTGCCTCCTAGAAAATCCGTATCAATTTCTTTTAATTCTTCATCAGATACTTGCTCATCCCACTTAATGTCCTCATAATCATGGTCTTCAGCATCAGGATGAATTTGGATGCATACCTTTGTTTCTCCGACAATTTCAGCTGCAAACTCGCGCTCCACTTCTACCCTTACCTCTCTGTCTTTGTCTCCAATGGATGCTTCCAATGTATTTGGCTGTTTAATGGTCCTTGCAATCACATCAAAATCATCAGACATGACTTCTTTATCTCTCATGGTTAAAGGGACATACTCTTTATATTGCACATTCTCAGTGGTAACCTCCGTTTTTGTATTATCCTCATAAGAATACCAAATGTTAATATCGTAGAACCCGGCTATTTCAACACTATCTCCTTTGCGGTCAGCTTCATACTTATGGTTAATGATCCAGCACCCTAAAATACTTGAAGGTTTGTGCGGCGTTTTAACGACATGATGCTCTTTTGAATATTTTTTCCCTTTCCCGCAAACTGCTTTCGTGATAATCTCTCGATATTTTATTTCTTCACTGTGAGACATTTCCCTTCCCTCCTTCTTGAATAGCCCCCTGTTGGACGCAGCACGTACAATCAGGCTTTTACCTATACCTATGCAGAACTAATGGTGAATTTGCCTATCCTTTATCTCATGATGTAAATAAGAAAAGTAGTCCTCACCCCTAATACCTATGCACAGGCTCTAAAAACATGAACAAAATATTGTCCGACTCCTCAGCAAATGAAGAAAAATACAAGTGTAAGGAAAAAAATAATTTACTTATCAAGACGTTGCCCTTCTGCGCCTTTTTTAGGGAGAGGAGCCAGGCCGCTTCGATTTTTCAAGCTGAAAATTATGAGCTGCAGGGTCTTGAACTTCTTGTTTACCGAAAGAGTATCGCGAAATCTGCTCAGGCTTTCCAGGAAGAAAGACCTGTCGGGTAAATGGGGATCTAAAGGGTCAGGAAGGATGCTGCCCTTGCTCTTGAAATCAGTTGTAATCGTTTACGTGGATCCTATCTAGACCAAAAAAAGAGGGTATCTCCAAAAGTCAGCCTTTTGGAGATACCCTCTTTGGATCTTATTTGTTATTAATGTTTAAAAACGGATTCTTATTTGTTGTGCCTTGAAGCATATCTCCGCCCATCGAAGTAATAATTTCATCTGTCACTTTATTAGAGATGGTTCCGGAAACAAGCTGCAGAAGTTCATTCACTTCTGTCTGGCTGCTTTTAAACTCATTGACAATTGGAATTTCATCAAGCTGGACATTCAATTCATCAATTTCTTTTTCAACCTTCTTCAATGCTTCACCTTTTTGGTAATGTTGAAGATTAACAGCCTCTTTTTGCTTTTTCTTAATTTGACCAATTAATTCCTGCACCTTTAAGTTCTGGTTGATTTGTTTTTCGGCTCGCTTAAAAAAATCAACCTCTTCTGTTCCTGCAATTAACTTTCCTAGTTCCTTTGCCTGGGAAAGAACTTCTTTTTTTGAAACAAATTGTTCTGACATCTACTTATTCACCTCTGCATGTTCAACAAGTTGGCCATCGAGCGACCACGTTTTAGCCTCTGTTACTTTTACATATACTATTTCACCTATTACAGACTTTGGACCAGCGAAGTTTACGAGTTTATTGGTACGTGTTCTTCCTGACAAGATATTTGGATTCTTTTTGCTTTCACCTTCCACAAGCACCTCAACCACTTGATCCTGAAGTGCCAGGTTCTTTTTAGCTGCAATATCATTGACCACTTTGTTTAACCTGGCCAGGCGGTCTTTTTTTACTTCCATGGGAACATTGTCTTTCATTTTAGCTGCTGGCGTTCCTTCTCTAGGAGAATAAATATACGTATATGCACTATCATATTCCATTTCTTTCATCAGCGAAAGGGTATCCTCAAATTGTTCTTCTGTTTCGTTAGGAAAACCAACGATGATGTCTGTAGTAAAGGAAGCATTAGGAATAGCTTTTTTAATCTTTTTAGCTAACTTCACATAGTGTTCTCTTGTATATTTTCTGGCCATAAGCTTCAGCACTTCACTGTTGCCTGACTGAACCGGCAGATGAATATGCTCAACCAGATTTCCGCCTTTTGCAAGTACTTCAATTAAATGATCATCAAAGTCACGCGGGTGGCTTGTCGTAAAGCGAACACGGGGGATATCTATTTTTCTGATTTCATCCATCAAATCTCCCAAGCCGTACTCTTGATCTAAATCCTTGCCGTATGCATTAACATTTTGGCCAAGGAGGGTAATTTCTTTGTATCCCTGTCTGGCAAGATCCCTTACTTCAGCGATAATATCCTCTGGTACCCGGCTTCGTTCTTTGCCTCTAGTGTAGGGTACAATACAGTACGTACAGAACTTATCACATCCATACATAATGTTCACCCACGCCTGGGTTTTGCCTTCCCGCTTTCGCGGCATATTTTCAACAACGTCACCTTCCTTGGACCAGACTTCAATCACCATTTCTTTCCCATAAAGTGCCTCCTGAACGAGTTGAGGCAAGCGGTGAATATTGTGCGTTCCAAAGATTAAGTCAATATGCTGATGCTTTTGCATAATTCGGTTCACTACGGCTTCTTCCTGGGACATACAGCCACATACTGCCAACATAAGCTCGGGCTTTTCCTGCTTGAGAGGCTTTAAGTGTCCTACTTCGCCAAACACCTTGTTTTCCGCATTTTCCCGGATTGCACAGGTATTAAGCAAAATAAAATCGGCTTCGTTTGTTTCTTCTGTTGCTTCAAAGCCCATACCTTCTAGTATGCCAGCCATGTTTTCCGTATCATGGTAATTCATTTGACAGCCATATGTGCGAATGAGGTACTTTTTCCCTTTGCCAATCTCTTTCATTTCTTCAGGGATAGAGAAATCATAATGAACCTCCACTTCCTCTTTCCCTCTTCGCTTTCCCTTTTTATAATCAGGCTGGTCATTAATTAAAATACTGCGGCCGCCTATTTTCATATATTGTTTGCCGTCTTCTGAAGATTCAATGCTTGCTTTTGAAAAGTCGAAGTATTTATTGTATTCCTTTGGAGTCTGTTTCTTTTCCACTGACTCTGTCTCAGCTTCAGGTTCTAACCCTTGCTGCTGCCTGCGCTGTTCTTCATTCATTGTGTTAACTCCTTTCTTACAGGTGGTACACTTCTATTTATATAAACAAAATGATCTGTTGGAAGACAAAGATACAATAGTAAATTATAACTCCAAATGACTACAAACACAATAATTCCTTATATTTAACGGGGCTTTGCCACTTGAAGGGAACGAAGGCGGTTGATGGCTGCGGCTACTTCCAAGCGTCTTGGCTTGGCAAGCTCCCCCGGATGCTTACCTTGAAAAGAAGAAACCATGTCAATTCCCTTTTCCTCCATTTCCTTTTCAACTCTATCAAGAATTTCAGGCAGAGATGTTTGATCATCAAAAAGCTTGTCAGCACAGTACTTTATAACGGCAGCTACAGCCCTTGTCTGACTGGGGTCAACCAGTTGTTCGACAAAAGAAAGATCGATCGCTTCCCGGCCATAAAAAATGGTGGTTCTCCCTTTGGCGTCCACTTTTTCCTTCTTGCCTTTTCTGGCGTTAAAGCTTTCTTTTTTCACCATTCTTTTTTTGAAATCTCCAAACGATTCATCAAATAAATCCCTTCTTTGTTTGCCGCCCATTGCAATTTCTTTGGCCTTCTCCGTAACATCCACAGGGGTGTATTCATCCATCATGACCACTTTATCAGCAACTTCAAAATAATCTCCTGATCCTCCTACGACAAGGATTGTTGAGATGCCGTGCTCTTGGTACAGACTTGTAACCTTATCTATAAACGGAGTAATCGGCTCTTTCTCTTTAGCAACAAGAGCCTGCATTCGACTGTCTCGAATCATAAAATTAGTAGCGCTTGTATCCTCATCAATAAGCAATGTTTCTGCACCTGCTTCAATGCTTTCCATAATATTTGCTGCCTGTGACGTGCTCCCGCTGGCATTATCAGTGGAAAAGTGTTGTGTATTCTTTTGAATGGGAAGATTCGAAATGAAAGGTGAAATATCCACTCCCTTCACACTGCGTCCATCTTCAGCCCTGATTTTACATGCACTTTCTTCGGTAATCACGTATTCACGGCCATCACCTGGTCTATGGTTATATACTCCTCGCTCAATGGCTTCAAGGAGAGTGCTTTTCCCGTGGTATCCGCCGCCAACGACTAAGTTTACTCCTTTGGTCAATCCCATGCCTTTGATGGGAGAACGGTGGGGAACTGGTATCTCAATTTCCATGGAAGGCGGGGATTGAAAGCTCACTGTCCTTGAAGATTGCAACGGTTTATTGCTTATCCCGCTTTCCCTGGGAAGAATTGAGCCATTGGCTACAAAAGAAACGAGTTTGTTTTTATGTAAATAGGTACGAATGGCTTCTTGCTGGTCAGTAAGGATTAATTGTTCTGTTAGCCTGCTTTCCTCAAAACCAAAGACTGCCTCATTGATTAGAACAGGCAGTTCTTCAGTAAGAATAACTGCAGCCTGCTTTCCTAAGATTGTCCGTCCCCTTGCCGGCAAGGAAGGGACAGACGAAGCTCAAGACCTTTATCAGCTGCAACGCAAGCACTGCGCTCTAAGACCTCCTGACCAGGTGCGTCTATGGTTAAAGAGCGAAAATGATTTTTCTTTATCCTCTCGGCTGCATTTCGTGCAAAATAATCTTCTACAGCAATCTTTCTGGCACGAGAGGAGAACCACTCTTTTTTCATCGGAAACGATTCCTGCTTGATTTCAATTCTTATTTTCGAAGGACTAGCATAGGGATCTGCCTGCACATGATCAATGTGTAAAATAAAACGAGGAAAACGGTAGGTGCCTTTACAATCTTTGTACGCTTTGTATCCTTTATGATCAATTCGATGCAACAATTGTTTTAATTCTTTCATGACGTGTACCCTCCTGCTTACATTTTCCTCCCCTAGCTTACCAAAGGAAATAAAAAGAAGGAAAGGATCTAAGAAGATCCTTCCCTTCGATTACATAAATTCATTTAACAATTCATTAAACTTTTCTTCATCCAAGTCGAGATCCTCGTGTGCGAGAGGAGTTTCTTTATAGCCTTCCACTAACTCCTGATAGGATGGCTTCTCAGTATCTTGATAGATTAATCCGGTTACTAGGCCATTGTTTTCCATGAGCGTCTGCATTGCCTGCATGCGGCTGGATGGATCATATCCTTCTACTGAACTTAATTTCGTTAGATTCTCTTTAAACCAATCATAAGTATTGACCTTATTAAACGTAATACATGGACTAAAGACGTTAATCAACGAGAATCCTTTGTGAGCCATTCCTTGCTCAATTAAGGATGTTAATTCTTTTAAGTCACTTGAAAAGCTTTGAGCAACAAATGTGGCGCCAGCTGTCAACGCTGTTTCCATAACATGAAGTGACGATTCAATCGATCCTCCAGGCGTGCTTTTGGTTTTGAACCCCATTTCACTGCGTGGGGAAGTCTGTCCTTTGGTCAGTCCATAAATTTGGTTGTCCATGACGATATAGGTAATATCGATGTTTCTTCTGATCGAATGGATCGTATGGCCCATTCCGATAGCAAAACCATCTCCGTCTCCTCCGGAAGCAACCACTGTAAGGTCACGATTGGCCATTTTCACGCCTTGTGCTAAAGGCAAAACTCTTCCATGCACGCCATGAAACCCATATGAATTAATATAGCCGGAAAGGCGTCCTGAACAGCCAATTCCTGTGACCAAAGCTAGTTCATGAGGTTCCAGGCCTGAATTGGCAGCTGCTCTTTGAATCGCTGCCTGGACGGAAAAATCTCCACACCCCGGGCACCAATTAGGTTTAACCTTATTGCGAAACTCTTTCAATGTTGCCACGATGTGCAGCCTCCTTGCATTTATTATGAATTTCTGATGGAAGAAATGGGTTACCGTCATATTTCAAAATATTTTCGATATGGGCAGCCCCTGTATTTAAGCGAATAATATTGGCAAGCTGTCCGGTGGCATTATTTTCAACAACGACTACTTTATCAGCTCGGTCCATAAGCGGCTTAAGTTCATCGCTTGGGAAAGGGTGAAGAAGCCTGATTTGTGCATGGTTTACCTTGACACCATCTGCTTCTAGACGAGGAATTGCTTCACTGATCGTCCCCCTTGTTGAATTAACGCCAATAACCAAAAGGTCAGCATGGTCATGGGTGTCTGTATAAGCCACCGGTGTATCAAATCGGTCTGAAACAGCGGAAAGCTTCCTCATTCGCTTGTCCATTTGGTCTTTACGATTAACCGGGTGTTCAGAAGGCTTTCCTGTTTCATCATGCTCTACTCCAGTCACATGAAAAATTCCATTTTTTGTACCTGGGACCACACGAGGGGAAACGCCATCATCCGTTACGGCAAAACGTTTAAAGTATTCTGCCGGATCCTGTTCCGGAAGGTCTGGATGAAAGTCCAATTTTCCACGGTTAATGGTGATTTTTTCATAATCAAGAGGCTCTACTGTCTGTTTCCCGAGTGAAAGTGCCAGATCTGTAACCATAATGACAGGGCACTGGTACTCATCTGCCAGGTTAAAAGCTTCTATCGTATCGTAAAAGGCTTCTTCTACTGTACTTGGAGCCATCACAATCTTAGGGATTTCTCCATGCGTGCCGTAAATCATCGCCATTAAATCCGATTGTTCCTGCTTTGTCGGCAGTCCGGTACTCGGGCCGCCCCGCTGTGTATCAACAATTACCAGAGGAGTTTCTGTCATCCCTGACAGACCGATCGCTTCTGTCATAAGAGAAAGTCCGGGCCCGGCTGACGCTGTTAATGCTCTTACCCCTGCATAGTTAGCCCCAATGGCCATAACTGCTGCCGCAATTTCATCCTCTGTTTGGATAACAGTTCCGCCAAACTCTGGAAATTTCTTAATGAGATATTCCATAATTTCAGAGGCGGGGGTTATCGGATAGGCCGGCATAAACCTGGCACCGCCAGCGACAGCTCCCAGTCCGATCGCGTCGTTGCCGATCATAAACATTCTCTTTTTCCCGTCAGCTTCTATTAAATGATATCTCTCTACTTCACCAGCCTGGTCTTTGAAAAAGGCTGCGCCCTGCTGTAAAGCTTCCATATTTTTCTCAACTACCGCTTCCCCTTTTTTCCCGAATATCTCTTGCACGACGTTTCGGTACAATTCAGGAGCAAGGCCCAAAACAGCAGCAGAAGCTCCGACAGCTACCATATTTTTCATCAAGGAAGTTCCTAATTCCTTAGCAATCTCTGAAAAAGGGACAGGATAAAGTTCTGCCTTTCCTTCCTCAGGAAGAATAGGAGAAAACTTTGCATCGGCAATCACAATGCCGCCTTCCTTTAATTCATGAACATTCACATCTATTGTTTCCTGGTCAAACGCTACTAATATATCAAGATCATCCGAGACAGAATTTAACGGTTTGGTACTTACACGGATCTTGTTATTAGTATGTCCGCCCTTAATTCGTGAAGAAAAATGCCTGTATCCATATAAATAATATCCTAAACGATTTAAAGCAATAGCGAAGATCTCTCCTGTACTCTCAATCCCTTCACCTTGCTGACCGCCAACTTTCCAGGAAAGTTGATCAATCATATCATCCAACTCCTTCTTGTCCATTTATAGAAATAAGGTATATGCAAACAACGATATAGATTCCTATTCAGGCCAGAATTGCCGCCTAAATTCCTTTTTTAATCTTAGAATGAAGCGTAGCAAAAAGCAAGAACGCAAAACCTTAAAAATATCACTGCATACCGGTAATCAGAGGCCCTTGACCTTCCGATTTTTCACTATTAATTTACCTCCTCCAAAACTTTAAAATAATAAATTTCAAAACTTGCCTCGTTGTGACAAAACCGGCATGGGCTTTTCATGTCATTTCTTTTAATATGGGGTGCGTGGAGCAATTCAATTCCATCCTTAACATGGTCGCTGCAAACTAAGATCATTTTTCTTCCTCCACCTTTCCTAAAAGAAAAATTCTTATTATGGTATACAATATACCATAATAAGAATTTTCAGACAACAGTTTCAGCAATAAAAAAAGGGCGATGACAAGAATTTATCATTACCCTTCAGAAACTTGTTTGTTTTTACTGTTAATTGCTTCAATGTAGGCTCTCTTGGAGTTTTCGATGTGAATCTTCGTAAGGTATTCCGCCATCTCGACCTCATGGTCTCTCACAGCTTTTAAGACAGCTAAATGCTCTCTCATGGACTCCTCCATCCGCCCTTTAAGCTTATGGCCGGTGGAGGCAAAAGCGCGGATATAGTCCATTAAGTCTGTCAGCATTTCATAAAGCTTAGGGCTTCTTGCCGCTCTATATAAAGCGTGGCTTATTTCAATATGAAGTTGAGAAATTTCAGCTGAATCCTTTTTCTCCAGAGCTGTCGTTATCTTTTGTATATATTGATCAAACTTCTCTTTTTCAGTCTCTGAAATTTTCTGTGCAGCCAACTTCGCCGCCAACACTTCTAGTGAAGATAAAATCGTAAACACTTCGATAACTTCTTCCGTGGAAATTTGTGAAACAAGCACTCCTTTTCGAGGAACCGTTTTAACAAAGCCTTGAGACTCCAATCGAAATAGTGCTTCCCTGATTGGCGTTCGGCTAATGTTCATTTTTTCAGCCAGTTCTCGTTCAACCAAACGATCACCAGCTTTATACTCGCCCTCTAGAATCATATTTTTCAAATATATATATGCTCGCTCCCTGATGGATATAATTTCCTCTTCAAACCAGCCTTTCAATGAAATCCCCCCCTTGTTTTCTACCTTATTCCTAAAAGTATACCGTATTTCCTGCATTAAACCAATGAAACCAACTTCCGTAGCTTATTTCAGTAAAGAAGAAAACCGATAACGCAGAAATTCTCATCGTTTTCTTTTTATTATATAGCACTTTGTGGTATATTGTATACAAATAATTATTTAATAAGCTAGTATTTTTTGAATTGTCTGCAATAAAAACAAAATAGTAGGTGGATACGGATGCTGAATTATTTGTTTACCGTACTAATAAGTGTGTATCTTTTATCAGTTTTATTCCCTTCTCCTGCCGTTGAATTCCTTGTTTCACTTCTATCCCTATTAAGTATTTTACTAACTATCACTTTAGTTAATAAAATGGTATTAAAATTCGGTCTTGCTTTTCTGGGTTTGGGGATATTTATGCTTTACACGAGTGGGACGAGCCCAGGCCAGTATTTATTTTCATTTGGCAGCATGCTTAATTTACTAAGTTTATTTGCCTTGGTCCCCATTCTAGCTTTGCCCATTAAATTAGGGAACTATGCTGAAGCTGTTCAAAAGATTATACACGAAAAAGTAAAAAATTCTGGCCAGCTTTACATGCTGTCTTCCGGGATATCTTACTTCTTAAGCTCCTTTATGAATCTCGCTGCCCTCCCAATGACGTATTATGCGATTCAGCCATCGATCAGACTGTTTTCTATTACGAATAAACCTCGTTTCATGAGCAGGTCTATTACTCACGGCTTTGCTATGCCTTTATTATGGACACCTGTCACGCCGATCGTGGGGATTGTAATCGAAATGACTGGTGTCTCCTGGGGAGCCATGCTTCCTATTCTGATTCCTTTAAGTATTTTAGGCCTTCTGCTGGATTGGGCCACTGGAGTTTACTTATCAAAAAAATACCATGCTCCAAGCCCATTAGGACGCCCTCAAGCTTACAAAGAAATGGCAGCAGCTATAGATCATTCTTCTCAAGGTGAAAAAACTTCTAAGCTGTTTCATTTAATTGGTGCTGTTCTCTTATTAAACGTCATTATTACTTTTGCAGACCTATACTTAGACGTAAGTTTCTTGTTTTTAGTTACGATTTTAGTCATCCCATTTTCTTTTACTTGGGCGCTTCTTATCCAGAAAGGCAAGGGATTTTTGACTGGATTAAAAGAGCACTTTGATACTCACCTGTTGAAAATGAAAGACCAGTTTTTTATCTTTTTATCTGCTGGTTTTTTCATTTCAGCCATCGGTATTTCGGGTACAGAACAAACTATTAATAAATGGATTGGGGGACTGATAACTGTTATAGGAGAGCATGCTTTTTTATTTATTGTGCCGCTGTTACCCCTTGCTTTAGCCTTTATTGGCCTGCATCCGGCTGTTGCTTTAGCACTTCTCGTTGAAGCAATCGACTTTTCTATCCTTGGCATCTCGCCGGTTGTCTTCACGTTAGCTATGTTAGGAGGAGCGGTGCCGGCATTTTTAATGGGTCCATATAATGCAACCCTAGGGCTTATGTCTAATATCATAGACGAAGATCCTTATAAGATATCACGGTGGAATGCTGGTTTTACCTTTATGTACCTCGTATTATTATTGGTTCTTATCTCAATTCTACAACTTATCTTTTAATCTTTTTTATAGAAGCTGTCTAACAGATTCCTGGGCGTGAGTTCAGCATAGTGCTGTGCTCACGTCTTTTTTGTCGGGTCCTTTTTAACCCTGGTAGTTGTGAAACATAATTGGAGGGATGGCAATGTTTACATAATGACTAGGTCCTCTCCCCACCAGAAAGGTCGAGATCTACGCTATCTTTTTTTGTCTATTTCTATATTCTTTTCAATCAGATTTTCTTTTTGTGCTTGTTAAGGACGATTGTAGTCAGTCACTAATTTCTATTTCTTTATAACCTGAATCATTAATATGATATGAATATAAGAGAGGATTTACTGCTGGAAAAAGGTAAAATAAGTCCTATTTTCTCAAGTAAATTCAACATTTTTTCATACAATAATGGTAGTTAACCATTTTATAAAGTCGTATGATCCATTTGATACTCTGACAGGGACAACACGGTATATAGTAACGGTAAAACTTTGGTGTTCATAGAATGATGCCTTGAAAAAACTCTAGAAATAGAGGCCTCTTATTCTAAAAAGGGGCTGTCCGCAGAATCACTCAATATTAATGAAAGGCAAAACGGGACACGATTTTAGGGGTTCTGTGGGACTTTTAAAAGGAAGAAAAAGGAAGGAAGAAAAACAGATCGAGTAGGAAAAACAGCTGCTTATTGTTCATCTGTACTGATGATTAAAGCTCACTCCTTTCCAATGATAAAAAAACTGCGCCTATATTATTTTTGAGGGGCAGTTTTTTTATTATCTATCACGTGGCATCCTTAAATGACAGGTGGACGGCATGCAATTTCATTATATTCGGTTGTTTCACTTGTTAACCAGGGACATTGTTCACAGTGTGATTTGCAAACCTGTCCGTATAATTCGCAAGAGACTGTCTGGTCCTCTTTGACCTGAACGACCCTTTCTTCAAACATATTTTCCCACCAATTTAATTGTTTAGGTAGAATCTTCATAAACATTCTCTCCACTTCTTTCTTTTTTATTTATTACACTCTCCTTGGTTTATTGTATACCGAACGAAGTAAAGATAAAACCTAAATTGCAAAAGTTCAATAATTTATAATATTCTTTCTAATATGGACTCATTAAAATGATGGGAAAACACGTAAACTCTATCTCCTTTGTGATCCATTAGATAAGCTCCCCACAGAGAAGATGCATTATGGGAAGCGTTAACTATGTTAGCGTATAGAAAAAAGAAACCAAAGTGGAAGAGGAAATGTTTATACCGTTGAATAAAAGGGTTCCGTTGAGACTTTAATTGATTCTGTCGGACAGCCTTCTTCTGCATCCAGCAAGTCTTCTTCAAGCTCCTCGTCCACTTGTTCTACCCCTTTATTACCATCTACTATACTTTCTGCCAGTCCTTCATCATCATAGTCAAATATCTCAGGTGCAGCAGCGCCGCAAGCCCCGCACGCAATACATGTCTCTTTATCCACCATTGTATATTTTGCCATCATCGACCCGCCCTTCTATTATTATTAAGAAAATATACTTGTACTATGAAGCGGTTGCACCTTCGCCTTCGGATCAATAAAGGACTTAGCGTTATTTACCGCTGTCGGCGCTTCACCAAAGCCAGTTGCAATCAGCTTAACTTTTCCTTCATACGTACAAATATCTCCTGCCGCATATACCCCGGGAATGTTAGTTTCCATTTTTGAATTTACTACAATAGAGTTTTTCTCAATCGTAAGCCCCCAGTCTTTCATCGGCCCAAGTGAAGAGAGGAATCCAAAATTAACAATAACATCATCCACTTCCACGGTTTGTCTGTCACTCTCTTTTTTGCTGTGTCTTAAGATTGTTTCTTTAATAGTGTCATGATCTCCCTGGAAACAGTCAGGTATATAAGGTGTTTTAATATCAACAGAGCTGTTAAATAACTGCTCCACGCTGAATTCATGGGCACGAAACTTTTCCCGTCGGTGCACCAGCGTTACTTTTTTTGCTAATGGTTCAAGCATTAAAGCCCAATCCACTGCTGAGTCCCCGCCTCCAAACACCAGTACATTTTTTCCTTTAAACTTGTTCAAGTCATTTATAAAATAATGGAGATTTTTCCCTTCATACTGTACTGCATTATCCAATTCAATTTTCCTTGGACTGAAAGCACCGTTGCCTGCCGTTAATATAACTGTTTTCGTAAAATGAACCTGCTGATTAGTGGTAAGCTTAATTGTTTTGTCTTCTTGGACCTCAATATTTTCAACCATCTCTCCGAGGCAAACATCAGGGTTAAAGTAGTTAGCTTGTTCCCACAGCCTGTCAACTAGTTCCTGTGCTTTCACTTTCGGAAAACCTGCAACATCATAAATATATTTTTCTGGGTAAAGGGCTGAAAGCTGTCCCCCTAAATGGGGCAGGCTTTCTACGATTTTTACAGATAACTGACGCATCCCTGCATAGAAAGCAGTAAATAAACCAACGGGCCCGCCCCCTATAATCGTAATATCATGTATATGTTCTTTAGTAGTCATAAATCCTGTCTCCTTTAGCTCCGTACTCTTACGTTCCTTCATATTCTTGTTATTAGGTATATTGTATACCAAAAAGTGAAAAAGACCGATGATACATTCCCGATGGAACATATCATTCTACTAAATTACACCCAAACTTAGGTGCTTACTTTTTTTACTTTCTGTCTTTGTACTTTTTTAGTCATTTCTTTATCCCAAGAAAGAGTAATTTCATCTTTTACAACAAATGTCTGGCAAGCCAGTCGATATCCTTCTTCCAATAGATCTTCTCCTACTTTCTTCTTTTCAGCTGGTTTAATGTTATCCAGGTTTTCACTTCCATCTTCAATTTTTACGAGGCATGTCCCACAATACCCTCCACCACAGCGGTTTGGTACATCACCATCGTATCTTAATGAGTTTCTCAGGATGTTAGAATTATCTTCTACCTCTAATTGTCTATCCGTGTTTTTAATTTTTATAATAGCCATTTAAATAAATCCTCCTTTAAAATCTTTATGAATGTAGAGAATCACAATTCCAGTTACTTCTTACAGACACATGTACAATTACTGCACTTTCTTTTTTTCGTTTCCCCCTGAACAGATACTTTATTAGAAGCAGCCTTTGCTAACAGCGAGTCCCCATTCACTTTCTTTTCCAATAGGCTTCCCCCTCAAAATAAAATATTGTATACCAAATACAATATCACAAACTTAATTTTCTGACAATATATTTTATTTATTTTTCTCATAAATATTATTATTCAGAATAATCCTCCACTTTATTTGACATAAAGATAGAAGTAAGGCAAAATCAAGATATAACTGGACCTTTTCAAACTCATCATTTTTTACTTATTATCCTATTGGTTTTGTTTTTAGGAAAATTTATTTTCTTAATTAGGTATACAATATACAAAATGGCGGTGGTAATATGATTCAAATAGGTATCATAGGGTTTGGCACCATCACAAAGCAATTGCTTTCTTTACTTTCCAAGGAAGAAGTAAATGTAGGGAGTATTCTCGTACGGAACAAAGAAAAAGCCGAGATGAATAGTGATATCTCTTTGCCGTTTACTGATGATCCTGACCAATTTTTTTCCAATAATTTTGATTATGTGGTGGAAGCCGCCGGTCATGAAGCTGTGAAACAATACAGTAGCCGAATTGTTAAAAACAGCAATGTCATCATTGTTTCAGTAGGCTCGCTTGCAGATCCTGAATTTCTAAATGATCTACAGGACAAAGCTGCAGCCAATAAGAAACAAATCATTGTTCCCTCTGCAGCAATCGGTGGTTTGGATAGAGTGGCAGCCGGGGCAATGGGAGATATTTCACAAGTGAAATTAATTACGAAGAAGCCTCCCAAAGCCTGGTACGGTACAATTATTGAAAAAGAATATGATTTACCATCCATTACAGAACCCTTACTAGTATTTTCTGGTATCGCGCGGGAGTCAGCTGTTAAGTTCCCTGAAAATGTAAATGTGTCAGCCGCCTTAAGCCTGGCTGGGATTGGTTTTGAAAAAACAGAAGTTGATGTTTATGTAGACCCATCCATAGACCAGAACATTCATGAAATTTATATAGAAGGGCTTTTTGGATCAACGAAAATAGAAGTCCAAAATACTCCCTCCCCTCATAACCCAAAAACAGGCTACATCGTTGCGATGAGCATTGCTAAAGTCTTACATGGGTATACAAAACCATTAGTAATGGGAATATAGTTTTTCGGCACCTCAAAGAGTTTCCTGGTCCTTATCAAAGTAACGACAGGGATAACAGTTGAGGTGTCTTTTTATTGAAAAAATGCCAAAGAAAAATGGCATAGTTTAAATAACCATGCCAGAGAGAAAAACAGCACCGTAGCATAATGCCCCTAAAATAACTAAAGCAGGGTGAACCTTCCACTTTTCTAAAGCAAGAAAGCTTATAGCCGTCAAAAGGAGAAGTTGAAAAATCCCGCTTTGTTCAAAGCTGTTTAAAAAAAACTGATAGGCCAGTACAGCCAGCAGAATAGCTATGACCGGCTGTACGGACCGGGTCATAAACTTTACTTGCAGCGCATTTTTAAATAAGTTCACAAACTTAAACAAGATAATGACAGCTACCGCTGAAGGAGCTACTGTAGCCATCAGAGCGGCACTTGCTCCCAGTACTCCGCCAATTTCATAGCCAATAAATCCTCCCATTTTTGTGGCAATCGGCCCTGGAAGAGCATTCGCAATGGCCAGAAGATCACCAAATTCCTCCATCGTCATCCATTCATATTTAGTAACTACTTCATGCTGAATTAAAGGAATGGTCGCAGGACCACCACCGTATCCTAGTAAATTTGCAATAAAAAAAGCAATAAAAATTTCCACATAAATCATAAGGTGGCATCCTTTCTTAACTCATTCTCTTCTTCAGCAGCCAGCTTCTGACGACGGCTGAGATAGGTACCATATGAAAAGGCAATAGTTAGTATAAAAGCAATGATAATTCCTGGATGGATAAAAAAGACTTCTAAAAACAACAAACAAAGCCCTGAGGTCACAATCATTCCTTTTTTGCCAAGACCGCTTGACGCTTTTTTGAAAAAACCAAATGCCATAACAGCAAGCATAACAGCAATAACGGGGGTAATAGCTTGGACCATTCCACTTACAATCCCGGAGTTACGGTACGTATATAAAAATCCAAGAAGCCCGATCATAGCAATAATAGACGGCATAATATGGGCTAAAATGGCTACAGCCGCCCCGCTCGACCCTTTTACCTTATAGCCGATATATGCTGCCATCTTTGTTGCTATTGGACCTGGCAGGGTATTGGCTAAGGCGAGCGTATCCCCAAATTCATCTGAGTCCATCCATTTATATTTTTTTACGGCTTCATGTTCTATTAACGGAATAACTGTAGGGCCCCCTCCGAACCCCAACACCCCTGATCTTGCAAAACCTGTGATAATTTGTAAGTAAGCACTCATCTCTCCTGCTCCCTCTCTTTTTTCTCCTGGAGAAAACAATCGTCATAGCATTCCCGATCTTTGGATGCTATGACGACTTCTCCTTCTTTATAATTTTATGTCTGCATCTGTAACAACGCTTAAATCCTGGTCTTTTACATGCTCTTCTAGTGCTTTAAGCGCAGCTGTACCTACTGCTGTATCCTGTTCACCGTTTCCTCCGCTGACTCCTACTCCGCCGACAACTTCACCATTAACAACGATTGGAAAACCGCCAACAAATACGGCAAATTTCCCAGGAATCATATGCTGGATACCGAAGGCTTCGTTTCCAGGAAGCACGGGGCCATTGGGCTCCTTGTTAAATAAATGAGTAGACCTTTTGTGTCCGGCCGCCGTAAAGCCTTTTGCCATTGCGATTTCAGGACCTGTAATCCTGGAATTGTTCATTCGATCAAGAGCAATTAAATATCCCCCTTCATCTACTATCGCAATGGTCTCCAGAACATTGATTTCTTCAGCTTTTTGTTTTGCTGCTTCTATCATAATATGAGCTTCTTCTAAAGTGAGTTTGAGCGCTTGTTTCATTAATAGATCCCCTCCCTTGATTTAATAACCTATATAAACAGTTTTGATTTGGGTAAAAAATTCTAACCCGACTCTTCCAGACTCTCGAAACGTTGAAGTACTCGATTTCTTCAGTCCTCCAAATGGAGCATTTATTAAATTACCGGTCGTTGTCCGATTGACTTTAACTGTTCCTGCCTCAATATCTTTCGTAAATTGTTTTGCCAGCTTAATATTGTTTGTAAGAATGGAAGCAGACAAGCCGTACTCTACATTGTTAGCGATCTTAATCGCTTCTTCATAGCTGCCAGCCGTTATGATAGAGATAACAGGTCCGAAAATCTCTTCCTGTGCTATGCGCATCTCAGGAGTCACACTGGTAAAAATAGCAGGAGTGACAAAATAACCGTTTTTAAATTTTTCACCTTTCACCTGCTCGCCGCCATATTGAAGAACGGCTCCCTCTTCTTTACCGATATCAATGTAATTTAATACGTTGGTCAGCTGTTTTTTATTAGCAAGAGGGCCAATTTTCGCCTTCTCATCAAGTCCATGGTCTATCCGTAATTCTTTTGTTTTCTCTACCAATTTCTGTGTGAATTCTTCCACCACAGATTCCATAATTATCACTCGGCTGGTACCCGTACAAGCCTGTCCTGTTAAGGAAAAGCCACCGTTAATCACAATTTGAGCAGCCTGGTCCAAGTCTGTATCTTCCATTACAATAACCGGGTTCTTTCCTCCAAGCTCCATTTGAGTGCGTGTCGTAAGAGATGTGCTTCGGTGTATTTGCTCACCCGCTGAAGTGGAGCCTGTAAAAGTTATGGCTTTAATAGCTGGATGGGAAACAATGGAGTCACCTATTTTTGAAGAGGATCCAGTAACAAAATTTAAAACGCCTTCTGGAAGCCCTGCTTCATGAAGAGCCTGGACAAGCCGAAGCGCAATTAAAGGCGTGTCAGATGACGGCTTGAAAATGACAGTATTTCCTGTAATTAAAGCTGGCGCAATCTTTCTTGCAGGGATGGAAATCGGGAAGTTCCATGGAGTGATAACTGATACAACCCCCAATGGCTCCCTTTGCGTAAAGACATCCATATTCGGGTCATCATTTGGGAACGTTTCTCCTGTAAAGGTCTGCCCTTCTACCGCATAAAACCGAAGCGTTTGTGCTGTTCTTTTCACTTCCCCTTTGGCTGCTGATATGATTTTCCCTTCTTCGCGCGTCAATTCTTCTCCGTACTCATCCACGCGGCTTTCTAATATTTCTGCAGCCTTGTTTAAAATAGCAGCACGCTTGGAAGGAGACGTCTTGGACCAAGTTTTAAAAGCTTCTTCTGCAGCTTCAATTGCCTTTTCTACATCTTCAGGTGCAGAAGACTGAAATTCACCGAGAACATCATTTGTGTCAGCCGGATTAATGCTTGTAAACGTTTCTTCACTTGTGCTTTCCACCCATTCTCCGTTTATATAATTCTGGAACGTATTCACACTTGTTTTTAACACGTATACCACCCTCTGCTGTCAGTTTATGAATAAGGACGGCAGTTTCCAGGTGGAAACTGCCGATTTTGTTTAAATGGACAAAATGTTCGGAATTAGGACTTAACTGCTTCACCCAAGTCTTCTTTTAAGTAAGCATCCCATAAACCATCCATGTACATTCTTCTCATTTTGGCCCCTGTGCGGACAATTTCAAGGCATCGTTGCTGCAACTCAGGAGTATCTGCATATTCTAGAACGATCTTGTACCCTCTTTCTCCGTGAATTTCATCAGAGACAATGTGCAGATCGAAGAATTCAATTTCTTCATCTGTAAATCCGTATTTTTCACGCAATACTGGAGTTTGTTTACGATAAATAGCTGGCACCTGTGATTCCAATCCTACAACAAGGGCAGCTGTAGCTACGACGAAGTTTTCACGTTGAGCTACTGTGTAGCACCAGCTTTGAAGACCTAGAGTAGTAGCAACCATATTTTTAGGATCTTCTACTCTTTCACGAGTGGTTCCACATGTTTCAGCAAAACGGATAAGCAAATCTGTATGTCTGTCACCAGCAATTTCTTCTTCATACATGTTTTGGAGAATAAAGTCTTTCGCATCAGAGTATTGTTCTGGAGTATTGTGATACATATATGCTAGATAGTCAGCGAATGGTCCCACATAATGGTAGTGGTTCTCAGCCCAGCGTGCGAAATGTTCTCTTTTAAGATCTCCATTAGCCCATGCAATTGTAAATGGAGCAGCCTCACTATGATTTCCTTTGATTGCTTCCTCTAACTCTTTACGAAATTCTTCTCTTGATAATAGTTCTGCCATTTTAATAGCCTCCTTTAAAAGTATAAGAAATTGGTTTTTCTAAAAAGGTACGACCAAACGATGTTAGTATTTTGTATTTGGTATACCAAATGATAGTTTCATCGTAATGGACAACTATGTCTTCTGTCAATAACTTTGAAGAAATTTTCTAAATATTTTTTTTCTTCAGTTATAAGAAGAACATAATTGCCACAATACAGGCAACAAACAAGCCTGTCATTACAGGAATAAAGTTTCTGCGTACTAAATCAATCGGTTTTACGCCGGCAATACCGGCATCTGCTGCTACCCCAAACGCCCATGCAGCTAACGTACCGCCGCCAGCAAAAATAGCAGCTACTTGTCCAAGGCCTGCTAATACAGCGATATCCACACCAGCCCCGCTTCCAAGTCCCGAAGAAAGTGCGCCAACAAGGGGCAGCCCTGAAAAACCAGAACCATCCATCCCTGTTAATATGGCAATGATTACAATACCGAATGTTAAGGTGATCGTGTTTCCATCAATGTATTGCGCCATGGAATTCCCTAAATCAAATAAATATCCGGGAGCTCCTTCACCTAACACTGTTTCTGCATGATCCGGGTGTCCTATCAAGAAAAAAGCAGCAATAGGGATAACTGGAGCAAAGATCTTAATGGCAAAGAAGAAACCTTCTCTTATATAACTGACAATCCCTTCAATCGCTTTTGTTCCCTGGCTGCACAGCGTTGATATGATTAACAATACAACAGCTGTACCTCCTAATAACGACGTTGCATCTCCGCCTTGTATGGCGTTATCCGGGTCAAACACACTTCGGTATACCATTAATGCAACGATAGCAATCAATGAAGCAGGAACTAATACAGCTAAAAATCTTGAATACTTGCCTAGCGGCGAGCCAGTTTCAACCGTTGCAGCAATTTCCTTTGATGCTTTATCATCTGGAAGCGCTTTCTTTTTTTCATTCCCAATGTCGATTGGAGGCTTTTCAGCCTTCAATTTTCCTTTTTTCATATCTCTTCTAATCGTATAATAAGAAATTCCGATAGCTACAAATCCGACTATCAAAGAAAACATAAACGTATAAGGCAGGAGAATGGCAGAATCAATTCCTGCTGATGCAGAGGTTAGCCTTGTGGCCCCTTGAATAACCACATCACCTGAAAGAGCCATCCCATGTCCAAACAAGTTAATGGATACTGCAGCTCCCATAGCTGGGAGGCCCATTTTCATAGCAACTGGAATAAGAACTGTACCTACAAGAGCGACAGCAGGTGTAGGCCAGAAAAACGTAGCAGCCAGGTACATCGTAATACCTAAGACAAAAAATGCTGTTGTCGTGTTCACCATTAGCTTTTTCATAGGAGCGATCATGAGTACATCAGCCCCTTGAGACTGCAATGATTTTAACATTGCAACCATCAATGCGATAACAAGCATAATATCAAATAGTTCTACCCCGGCATTTAAAAATGCCTGAAAGACGATTTGTCCAGAACCGATTGCTCCGTCAATGAAGCCTGCTTCAGAATTAAACATCCATCCTAAGACAAAAAGTCCAATGATTGAGGGCAGGACCACATCACGCCTGAAGATCATAAAAGCGAATATTGTGAAAATCACCGTTAAGTAAATCCAATGGGAGCTTGTCAATGTCACACTTTCCATTATTTCCCCTCCGTTATTAGGGCAGCAGTATTCATCTTATCTCCCCCACTTTTTTAACTCAGCCAGGCACTTTTGCACATTTACACTTCATGAACATTGTCAGAGGTTTCAAGCAGCTTTGAGATGGATGCGGACAGGTTATCTAATGCTTCTTCTACAATTTCTCTTCCTATTTCCTCGCTCGCTTTGCGAGCATCCCCTATACAGCCATTTTTCGTCATCTCTTCATAGTAGTAAAACCCTTGCACAGGTTTGCCAGGACGCAGCAATTCCCAATTTCCAGAATGAATGTCTCCTTTTTCGAGACGCTCACGGCGGACGACGTGAGGAGCAAGATAAAGGGCTTCAGACACTTCCCTTTCACAACTGTGGCCAAACAGAACAGATTCTATATTCGTATCCATCGCTTTTTTGGCTGAGCTCGTAGTTTTCGCAAAATAAACAGCAACGTCTAACTCTTTTGACAGCTTCATGCTTGCCACACTGAGAGTTGACTGGTTACCCCCATGGGCGTTAAGCAAAAGGAAATTCCTAATGCCATGCCCGCGCAATGACTCAATTATATCTCTAATCACTGCAATAAGAGTATCCGGTTGAAGAGAGATCGTCCCTGGAAAATGTAAATGATGTGGAGAAACACCCATATTTATTGTTGGTGTTACCAGGGCCATTGGAGACAGTCTCTGTGCTAATAAATCGGCCATTTCCGTTGCCAGAACGGCATCACAGCTTTCTGCCATGTGGGGTCCATGCTGCTCATGAGCTCCTACTGGAATAATAGCAATCTTTGTTGCAGGGAGTGCCTCATCAACTTCTTCCCAAGTCATCTCGGTTAAATTATATTTCTTCATGTCTTTCCCTCCTCCCTACAAAGTATTTGGTATACCATTAACTATAAATGAAAAGAGTGGTTTTGATGAGAAGTTTGGCAGATAATGTACGATTCTTTTTCTATAGGTGGTAGATTTTACCTCTTTTTGAATATTGTATACCAGATATTTAGACACTATTGAGCTAATTCTATGTCTCCCTGGATCGTCAATTGACATGTTAAACGATACCCTTCATCGAGCTTATCCCCTAGCATCTTTTTTTCCTTCCAGTTTGGCGGGGCCAAGTTTTCCTGTCCACTTATAATTTTAGATGTGCATTTCGTGCATTTCCCCATTCCGCAGCCATATTTTAATGCTGGAAACTGTTTAATACCTGCCAAAACTACTAAATTACTATTTTTTTCTACTTCTTGCTCGTAAACTTCATTGTTTTGATGCAATTTTACTGTTGGCATACTATACACCCCTCAATATTTGGAATATAAACAACATTATAAAGGTAGTTTGGTTGGTAAATCAACATATTGCGTGAAAATTTTTAATAATTATAATTATTTAATTTTTCTCTTGTTTTATTTACTGATTTCCTTTATTATTTATGGTATACAATATCCCATAAAAGGGGTGAACTTTACCTTTTGTCTGTCGGCGTAAAGCAACACCCTAATTTACTTAAGGAGGAGAAAACATGAGTTATATTATTTTAACAAATAAAGCGGACTATCAAACAGATGTGCAAAATGAGGGCTTAGAAATTGTGGAAACCTATGAATATTACTTTTTTAAACAGTTAAAGGCCACCTACACTATTGCTAAAGTAATTAAAGATGATATCAAAGTAACCTTACGAGAGGAAAAAGACGGAAAAACCTATACAAATCATATTCCTCTTAAATTCTTTGAAGCCTACGAGAAAATCGAAGAAGCACATGAAGAATTAGGAGAAATCGCTGGTCCCGATTCTGAAAGTGCACGGTTAGTAAAGAATACTACAAATGAAATAACGATTCCCTCTTAATCATGACGATATTATTTTATAGTTTAAATAAGATAAAGCACCACTTTTTCAGTTGAAAAAGCTCAGGTGCTTTTCTTATTATAAAAATTATATTGATATTTCTACAACTTTCTCATTACAGGAACGCTGCTCCAACAATAAAGGAGGATCCTATGAAAGAAACAGACACGATTGAAAATGATTTAAAAAGCATGGGCTTGACACTCCCCCCGCTTCCTAAAAGATCAGGAAATTATATACCTGCCAAACAATATGGTAAGTGTATATATTTAAGCGGAATAACGTGTAAAACTAACGGTCAGATTGAATATAAAGGAAAAGTGGGGACGGATGTTTCTACTGAGGAGGCTTACTATGCTGCCAGGCTGTGTACATTGAACCACTTAGCAGTCATTAAATCGATGGTTGGCAGCTTAGAACAAATTAAGAGCGTCATAAAACTAGTAGGATATGTAAATTGCAGAGAGGATTATGAAGACGTCCCTCTTGTAATTAATGGAGCATCTGATTTATTAATTGACTTATTTGGGGAAAGGGGTCAACATGCTCGTTGTGCAGTTGGAGTTAATTCACTTCCTGGTCTCGCTGCCGTAGAAACAGATTTAATTGTCGAAGTAAAATAAATAGAAAAAGGAAAAGCATCACCTGCTAGTGGTGATGCTTTTCCTTTCCCGCCCAGGATGAACAGTGTGTTACCTTGGCTCCACAATTAATTTTATTGCCGTTCGCTCTTCACCCTCAATTGTAATATCAGTAAATGCAGGGATACATACGAGATCAATGCCGCTTGGTGCTACAAATCCTCGAGCGATGGCCACAGCTTTAATAGATTGATTGAGGGCTCCAGCGCCAATTGCTTGTATTTCTGCTGCTCCTCTTTCCCGGATGACGCCTGCCAGGGCACCGGCTACAGAATTAGGGGTAGATTTAGCTGATACTTTTAATACTTCCATCTTTAGTACCTCCTTTTGTGGGATAATGCCACTCCCATACTATATTCCTGATAAGAGCCTATATTCCTTCTTTCAAAGGTAAATGTTTTCAAAATTTTCTGGTGAGAATGTAAATTTGAAAGAGTAGCGGCCCTGAGCCCCCTTGTCTCAAAAAAGAACTTCATTCAAAAAATGGCTTATCTTCACTAATTTGAATTCTTTGTATTTTACTTGCTTTTCCTGTTTTTGGATGCACATCCACAAGAATTCCATTTAACTGTTCCCTGCCATTGGTGACTTCAAACCTTACAGGAAGATTTGTAAGAAATTTTTTCAACACTGCTTCCCGATCCATCCCAAGCACCCCATCATAGGGGCCTGTCATACCTGCATCGGTAATGTAGGCTGTCTGATTTGGAAGGATGCGTTCATCTGCAGTCTGAATATGAGTATGAGTTCCGGCAACCGCTGTAACCCGGCCATCAAGATACCACCCCATTGCTTGCTTTTCACTTGTCGCTTCTGCGTGAAAATCCACAAAGATAAATGAAGTTCTTTTGCTCACTTCTTCAATCAATTCATCTGCTTTGCGAAACGGGCAATCATTCGGCGGCAAAAACGTTCGTCCCATTAAATTGATAATAGCAAATTCAATCTCATTAATTCTTACATAAGTATATCCTTTTCCTGGGGTTCCCTCAGGGTAGTTAGCCGGCCGAACCAAATGAGGAGCCTCTTCGATAAACTCAAAAATTTCTTTATTGTCCCATGTATGGTTTCCCATCGTGACTGCCTGGGCTCCCGAATCAAGAAAATTTTTATAGATTTTCTCGGTAATTCCCCGCCCTCCTGCTGCATTTTCTCCATTGATTATAGTCAGGGTGGGCTTATACTTGGTTTTTAGTTTAGGCAAATATTCTTTTACCATCTGCCTTCCTGGAGATCCAACAACATCTCCTATAAACATTAATCTCATCGTTTTCTACTTCCTTTCCTTATATCACTGAACAGTAGTATACTGATTTTCCTATTACTAAAACGTTCCCATCTTAAAACAATACTAATCAAATGGTTTGCCCTATGTGAGCTGAGTAAGCGAATCTTTTAGAAAAAGAAATAAAGTGGCAGAAGCTGCCACTTTATTTCGCATATTCAACGGCCCTCGTTTCTCGAATCACGGTGATCCGAATGTGTCCCGGGTAGTCGAGTTCATCTTCAATTCGCTTAGTTATTTCTCTAGCCAAGTGATGTGCGACCGCATCGTCTACCAAGTCTGGTTTAACCATAATGCGCACCTCACGGCCAGCTTGAATCGCATACGTTTTTTCAACACCATCAAATGATTCTGCAATTTCTTCTAGCTTCTCTAAACGCTTAATATACGTTTCTAATGTTTCTCTTCTTGCTCCTGGACGAGCAGCTGATAATGCATCAGCCGCAGCCACTAACGTTGAAATCACGGAAGTTGGTTCAGTGTCCCCATGGTGTGAAGCTATACTGTTTATCACAACAGGATGCTCCTTGTATTTCGTGGCCAATTCGACCCCAATCTCCACATGGCTTCCTTCTACTTCATGATCGATGGCTTTCCCGATATCATGAAGAAGACCCGCACGTTTAGCTAATTGTTCATCTTCTCCAAGTTCAGCTGCCATTAGTGAAGTAAGGTGAGCTACCTCCATTGAATGCTTTAGTACATTTTGGCCATAACTTGTACGATATTTTAAACGTCCAAGTATCTTAATTAAATCTGGATGCAGCCCATGGATTCCCATCTCGAAAGTAGTTTGCTCCCCATATTCCCGGATAAGTTCATCTACTTCTCGACGTGATTTATCAACCGTTTCTTCTATTCGTGCTGGATGGATACGACCATCTTGTACCAGCTTTTCTAAAGAAGTTCTGGCAATTTCCCGTCGAATCGGATCAAACCCTGATAGAATTACGGCCTCTGGTGTATCATCAATAATTAAATCGATTCCAGTAAGTGTCTCTAAAGCTCTAATATTACGGCCTTCCCGTCCTATAATGCGGCCTTTCATTTCATCATTCGGAAGGTTTACTACAGACACTGTGGTTTCAGCAATATGATCAGCGGCACAACGCTGGATCGCAAGCGAAAGAATTTCTTTTGCTTTCTTATCAGCCTCTTCTTTGGCTCGCTCGGTATGATCCTTAATCATTAATGCCGTTTCGTGCTGAAGTTCCTGTTTCACATCCCGAAGAATCATCGCTTGAGCTTCTTCACGAGACAACCCTGAAACTCGTTCTAATTCTGCTTGCTGCTTAGAAAGGATTTCCTCCACTTTGCTATGTTTTTCGTCAACTTGTCGTTGTTTGTCGGCGAGAGTTTCTTCTCTCTTTTCCAACGATTCCTCTTTCTTGTCCATTGTTTCACTTTTACGGTCAAGAATCTCTTCTTTTTGCATCAATCGGTTTTCTTGTTTCTGAATTTCATTTCTTCGTTCGCGAAGATCTTGCTCAGCTTCCGCACGAATCTTATGAGCTTCATCTTTCGCTTCAAGGATAGCTTCTTTTCTGCTTGCCTCGGCATTTCGTTCAGCTTCCTCTGTGATCTGCTTAGCAGCTTGCTCCGCACTTGAAATCTTCGCTTCCGCTATGGATCTACGAATAAAATAACCGATAAATCCGCTCAAAGCTGCAACGACTATTAGCAAAATGGAGATGATAAAGATTAAATCCATGTCTTTTCACCTCCTCTTGCTATCAATTTGTCTTTGTTGGCCTTTCAGCCGGCCGACTTTTTCAAAAAATTGTCGGCAGATCATTAAATAATTATTTGGTGTGAAAAATGAAACGATATAATCTTACAATGAATGTTCCACTGCTAAACGCTGATTACTCACTTTCTTGCTCATTCCTGCGAACATTCAGTAAAATATGATGCTTGTAGACATCATTCCTGTTAATTGTATCCTTGAATAATATACATGTCAAGACTCCCTAAGGCTGAAGCAGTAAGGAAAAGAGAGCATTCACGTTTGCCGGGCCCATAATTTTCAAAGATCTGCCTGTAAAGCACAAGGAGGAACAAAACCTCAAAAAATTGTCGGATCTTTTAGATCTTTGACTTTCTTTGCTTTTACTTTTATGTATATAGATTTATTTGTTTTATTTGGCTCGATTCTTCTTCAAAAAAAGCACTCTTAAAAGAGTGCTCAGGTTGTTGAGAAAGTCGGCTTAACAACCTGTTTTTCACCTTTAATAATTCGATTATTCAGATAATTATAAATAATATATAGTAAGAAATCGCTACAGACGGACGCTTTCCGCGGGCAGGGCCTCAGCCTCCTCGGGAAAATCACCCTGCGGGGTCTTCAGCTCCTGCTCTTCCCGCCGGAGTCGCCGTCTTTCGCTACTCAAGAAAGGAGGATAACACATGTTACGTCCGAGAGAAGCAAGTTGAATTGGAAATGGTATCGATTGATCAACTGGTTCCTGAAGACCACTTACTCCGGAAAATTGAAGCCACAATTGATTTTTCCTATATATATGACAAAGTCAAGCCCCGCTTATGACAGCCACAGTGCAGAACATAAAGAAGATCGCCAACCACCTCACAGCCAGCTAAGGGGTGTTTTTGTATTATTAGAGCAAATAAAATGGCTGAAAGACGACATTTCTCCAAAACACGGGGAACCCACGCTTTAGAAAAGCGTGGGTTCCTCGACAGTCTGAGCACTCTTAAAAGAGTGCTTTTTCTTACTCCTCAACATCTAATGGCAAACCATCTTCATTTACGGCTTCGCCTTCAGCCTGCTTAACGTCTAATTCATAGTGGCTTCGGATGCGCTCTTCAATAATGCCGGCAATTTCCTGGTTTTCTTTCAGGAACTGCTTTGCATTCTCTCTCCCTTGACCAAGACGATCCCCGTCAAAAGAATACCAGGCTCCGCTCTTTTGAACAATATCAAGCTCAGAACCGATATCAAGAATAGACCCCTCTCTAGAAATCCCTTCTCCGTACATAATATCAACTTCTGCCTGCTTAAATGGAGGAGCAACTTTGTTCTTAACTACTTTAATTCTTGTTTTGTTACCAACCATGTCATTTCCTTGCTTTAAGGTTTCTGCCCGGCGTACTTCCAAACGTACAGAAGAGTAAAACTTAAGGGCACGGCCGCCTGGTGTTGTTTCAGGGCTCCCAAACATTACTCCGACTTTTTCACGGATTTGGTTGATAAATACAGCAATAGAATTGGATTTGCTGATAGCCCCAGACAGCTTACGAAGAGCTTGAGACATGAGCCTTGCTTGCAGACCTACATGACTGTCACCCATTTCACCTTCAATTTCAGCTTTTGGCACAAGGGCAGCAACAGAGTCAACAACCAGAATATCGACTGCTCCGCTTCGTACAAGAGCTTCAGCAATTTCTAACGCCTGCTCTCCTGTGTCTGGCTGAGACAATAAAAGATCATCAATGTTTACACCCAGCTTTTGAGCATATACCGGATCTAATGCGTGTTCTGCATCAATAAAAGCCGCTTGTCCTCCTTTTCGCTGTACTTCTGCAATAGCATGGAGGGCTACCGTCGTTTTACCAGAGGATTCAGGACCGTATACTTCAATCACCCGGCCACGAGGATATCCTCCGACCCCAAGTGCTATATCAAGAGCCAATGCACCGCTTGAGATTGTTGATACTCTTCTCTCAGCCTGTTCACCGAGTTTCATAATAGACCCTTTACCAAATTGTTTTTCAATGTTACGTAGAGCTTGATCAAGAGCTGCTTTACGTTCGCCCATGTGCCATCTCTCCTTTATAAGTTAAAGGCCTCACAAGAAATAAAGAAAGCAAAAATACCCGTCCGCCTTCTTGTTTTCATTGCTTCTCAGCCTGATAGATACTTGACTTGTTTCATCTACTTAATCATACATTGTTTTGAGATGTATGCCAATACTTTTTACGAACATTTATTCGCTTTTCTCAAAAAAAGATAGTGATGTTTAGTGAGCGTATTGCTCAAAAGACCGATCTTTATGTTGAAAGCCTCTTTTTCAAAAAAGAAAGATGCCCTTTTGAAGAACTGGGTTCAAAGGGGCACCTACGCTTTCGTTTATTGTTTTCTAGGAGCACGTTTTTCCCGAGGAGGGCGAGGTTTCGCTGGTTCCAGATTCACTCGTGCACCATTAATTCGTGAATAGCGAAGAGCTTCATATACAAATGGAGCAACCTCTTCAGGAACTTCTACAAACGTGAATTTTTCAAATATATCAATGCGTCCCACGGCTTTTCCAGGGATACCTACAATATCGGAAATCTCTTCAATGAGCACTTTCGGACTCATTTTGGCATTGCGTCCCACATTAATAAAGAAACGTACCATTCCCTTGGCTCCGCCGGTTTCACCAAAGTTGTATCCGTCGTCACTTTCATCAGTAACAGAAGAAAAGTTCATTTTCATTAAGGCTCGGACAACGTCCTTCGCCTCATAATTATGCAAAAGCTCTTCAGCTAAGTCATCAAACAAGCTCATGCCTTCCAGATTTTCCATCTGTGCCGTTATCTGCTTTTTCCAAGAATCCTGCTGCTTTTCCACCACTTCTTCAATAGATGGAACGTCCTTTGTCGGAATCTGGGATTTAATTTCTGCTTCAATCGCACGAAGATGCTTCATCTCTCTTGGCGTCACAAGCGTTAAGGCTTGTCCTGTACGGCCGGCTCGCCCTGTACGGCCAATTCGGTGCACATAGCTTTCCGGGTCCTGAGGAATATCAAAGTTAATAACATGGCTGACGTTCTCCACATCAATCCCCCGGGCGGCTACATCGGTAGCTACAAGAAACTCAATGGAAGAATCGCGGAACTTTTTCATGACTGCATCCCGCTGTGACTGAGTTAAATCGCCATGAAGCCCGTCTGCCAAGTATCCTCTTGCCTGGAGGGATTCTGTGAGCTCAGCCACACCTTTTTTTGTACGAGAAAAAATAATACCCAACTCCGGATCCTGACTGTCTAAAATGCGGCATAAAGACTCCAGCTTATTCCGTTCGAGAACCTTGAAATAAGCCTGGTCAATAGAAGGGGCTGTCACTTCTCCTCTATTGATAGATACAGTCACTGGATCAACCATGTAACGTTTGGATAGTTTTTTTATCGGTCCTGGCATTGTAGCAGAAAAAAGAAGTGTCTGCCTATCCACGTTAATTTGTTTTAAAATCGCTTCAATATCCTCTACAAAACCCATGTCAAGCATTTCATCTGCTTCATCCAGGACAACCATTTGAACACGGTCAAGCTTAAGCGTTCTGCGTCGCAGATGATCTTGAAGTCTGCCGGGCGTTCCAATTACGATTTGCACGCCTTGCTTTAACGCTTTAATTTGATGTCCAATGGACTGGCCGCCGTAAATCGGAAGAGTTCTAACATTTAAATGTCTGGATAGCTTCTGAAGCTCTCCTGAAACTTGAATAGCAAGCTCACGTGTAGGTGTAAGAATCATCGCCTGCACATGTGGTTCATTGGAAATAGAATCTAATAGCGGAATTCCAAAAGCTGCTGTTTTTCCTGTACCTGTCTGCGCCTGGCCAATTAAATCATCACCTTTTAGTATGGCCGGAATTGCTTTTTCTTGTATGGGTGATGGCTCTTCAAAGCCCATATCCTTTATTGCCTTTTTAATTTCCTCTTTAATAGTAAAATCTTCAAAATAAGACATTCTCACATCACCTTTTCTACACTTTCAATAATAAATGAGCACCGTGTTTTACCGTTTGTAGCCTGATCGTGCTTCTGGAGCCGCTCAATGTAAGTTTTTTTGCAAAAGAACCTTCAGGAGTAGCTACGCCTACCCAAACATCCCCAGGTAGTTTTCCTTCATGAGCACCAGGACCAGCCACTCCGGTAAAGCTTATGCCGATACTGCTTTTAAATTTCTCTTTTACCTGCTCGGCCATTTTCTTGGCACAATTCTCACTTACTGCTCCATCTCTTTCAAGGAGGAGTGAATCAATGCCGAGCACATTTTCTTTCACTTCATTCGTGTACGTTATTACTCCTCCGGCAAAGACCGATGAAGCTCCTGGCAAAGAAGTAAGCTCCTGGCTGAATAAGCCGCCCGTTAAACTTTCAGCAGCAGCCACAGTCCACCCCTTCTCCTTAAGAAGTTCTAGCGCCTTGCCCATTAATGTATCTTCACCGTATCCATATAGATAATTCCCTACTCTTTGCCTCACTTTACACTCTAAATCATCTAAGCTTTTTATTGCAAGGTCCCTGTCTTGTTCTTTAATGGTTAAACGAAGAGTTACTTCTCCTTCTTCAGCTAAAGGGGCAAGTGTCGGATTTGTTTGAGTCTCGATAAGATCTTTCAGCTGATCCTCAAGTGAAGATTCCCCGATCCCAAAAAAACGGAGCACGCGAGACCGAACAGCCTTTGCTTTTGGGTATAGGTTCTTAACATACGGCTTCACTGACGCTTGAAACATAGCTTTCATTTCACGAGGAGGTCCAGGAAGCAGCAAAAAGTGAGTCCTTTCATTAGAGCAGGCCATCCCGCAAGCCAGGCCTGCTTGGTTCATAAACACATTGCTTCCAACAATATGATGAGCCTGCTTACGGTTAGAAGCCGTTACGGCCCGCTTGGACTTTGCAAAAAACGTTTCAATGTTTTCCAAAGAAGGACTGTGAACTGCAATTTTTTTTCCGAGATGCGCTGCCACTGTTTCTCTTGTTAAATCATCATCTGTCGGGCCCAAACCACCGGTGAGTATAACGATATCTGCTCTTTCCTCTGCTTCTGCAAGCGCTTCTTTCAAGCGGCTTGCGTTATCGCCCACCACCGTATGACGGTAGACATCAATCCCTAACAAAGCCAGCTCCTTCGATATATACTGGCCATTAGTATTAGCAATCTGCCCTAATAATAGTTCTGATCCTACTGCAATGATTTCTGCATTCATTGTTCCACCTCTTTTTTCACCATCCGTCTGTTTTACATGGACTTTAATACTACATGCTTATTTTTCACTAGATAGTCCCATCCGGAAATAAGAGTTAAAATAACAGCAATCCACATGGTAATCATTGCAAAAGGAATGCCTGCTGCCGCGAAAGGAACATTATGAATGAGCAGGGCAGTTATCGCTACCATTTGAAATACCGTTTTCCACTTACCCAGAGAGCTAGCAGCGATCACTTCTCCTTCGGCCGCTGCTACTAACCTGACACCCGTCACAGCAAATTCCCGGCTTAGGATCACAATAGCCATCCAGGCTGGAAGCAGTTGAAGCTCAACTAGTGAGATCAAAGCTGCTGTCACTAACAGTTTATCTGCCAGTGGATCTAAAAACTTCCCAAAATTAGTAACTAATTCATATTTTCTAGCAAAGTATCCATCGAGCCAGTCTGTTCCGGCAGCCACCACAAAAATGACCGCTCCGATAAGATGAGTGAAAGGAAGAGTGCTTCCTGCAATAGAAACCTCTCCCCAATCCATGGGAACAAGCAGAACGACCATGAAGAGCGGAATTAAAAAAATTCTTCCGATTGTAATTTTGTTAGGTAAATTCACTATTATCCTCCCTGCTGTCTCATAAAGATTTATTTATCTGGCAGTAATTTATATAAGTAAAGGAAAGGAGGAAGAAACGTTGTCACCGTACGAAACACGAAGGAAGCATTTGGACTTATTGTATCATAACTTCCCGTAAAAGAGGGAGATTATGCTTGTTTTATACAAGAAAAGCAACAGGTCCAGAAATTAATGCTTTCTCTCATTTCTAGCACCTTCCGACGCCAATGAGTAAATGATGTGACAAAAAAAGCAAGCCTTTGGAGGCTCACTTTTTACTCTTCTTCGTCATCATTCTCTTCTCCAATTTCAACGATAATATGCTGTCTTGCCTCATTGATAGGGTAATCAATCTCTTCACCGTTTATATAAAGTGTTACCGCTGAGGTATTGCCAACATTTACCGTAACAGCAGACTGACCGCTGAAATCGTACGATTCAGAATCTCCGTCGCTGGAACTGTGAATGGTTTCAGTAATATCGCCATCTTCATCTCTAATGTCAACATATGAGTTTCCGCTGAACTCCATCTCAACAAGTAATTCATCTGTTCCTGTTAAAGTGTAAGTAGAACGGTAGCTTTCTGTATCTACATGCTCTATTTCACCGGTTTCTTCACCATTTTCCTCTTCTTCAGTACCGTTTTCCTCTTCTTCCTCATCATTTACAGCTTCCTCATTGCCGTTCTCCGCTTCTTCCTCAGCAGCTTCCTCTTCACCGTTTTCCTCTTCGTCATTACCGTTTTCCTCTTCTTCAGCAGGCCCGATAGCCTCCTCATTGGAATCTACTTCAAAGCCGGGGTCGTCTGCCGGCGGTTCCCCTTCTGTCGTATCATTGCCTCCAAAGCCTTGAACAACGACCCAAATCCCTACGGCAATCACTGTAGCAAACACAAAAACCATGACAGCAGGCAAAAAGGATAGCTTATTGCTCTTCTTCCGGTTTACAGGGGGCTTTCTTCTTTCCATCCGGGGAGGTATTTCAGCTGGTTCTTGTTTAGGCTTAGGAAGTTCACTGCCGTATTCCTCGAAAACTTCGTCTGGATCGAGCCGTAGTGCTTCCGCGTAGCTTTTTACAAAAGCACGTGCATAAAATGACCCTGGAAGGGCTGAATGATCTCCCTCTTCAATTGCTTTTAGGTACCTTTTTTGAATCTTTGTCATCTCCTGCATTTTTTCAAGAGATATTCCTTGTTCTTCTCGTTTCTCTTTTAGAAACTCTCCTAATTGTGACACACCTAACACCTACCAACTAACTAATATCAAAAGAAGAAAATCCAGTATCCACAATATCATAGGAAATTTCTTCGTTTTCTTCATTTCTCAATTCAATGATACAATCAAAATCTTTTAAAGAGTATCCTGACTCTCTAACAAAAATGTCAGGATGTTCAACCACCTTGACAGCAGGAAGCCTCATCACCTCATCGACAAGCATGCGGTGTTTCTCGGAAGCTCGCATCATCGTTACAATCCCATCAATAATATATACATGCTCGCCATCTAATTCATCATCAGCAAGCTGGCTTCGTACAGTCTGCCGTAAAAGTGTTGAAGAAATAAACGACCACCTTTTGTTTGCACACACACTTGCTGCAACGAGTGACTCTGTCTTCCCCACTCTGGGCATCCCGCGAATACCTATTAAAAAATGGCGATCCTTTTTAAAAAGTTCAGCCATGAAATCAACAAGAAGCCCGAGCTCTTTTCGCACAAATCGGAAAGTCTTTTTATCGTCTGCATCTCTTTCTATGTACCGGCCATGCATAACAGCAAGCCTGTCTCTAAGCCTTGGTTCCCTGAATTTACGGACTGTGATATTTTCCACAGTATCCAAGATCGCTTTAAACCGTTCAAGCTGGTCGTCGCTTTTGCTGCGTATAAGCATTCCCCGTCTGCGGTCTTCCACACCATTAATCGTCACAATATTAATGGAAAGCATACCTAGAAGGGATGAAATGTCACCTAATAATCCGGGTCTGTTTTTGTGGATTTCGTACTCTAAATACCATTCTTTTGCTTCCATATTTGAGCACCTTTCTTCTTTAGAGGTTACTTTGGCACTGGTTAAGCTGTTTTATATAAAAACACCTGTCTAATTCCCTGCAGAACGGCAAGCATTGTATTCTCTGCCTCATTCTTCCGTTATAGATCACTTGTAATTTTACGCTATTTCTTATTGTTTGAACAGGATTTTCCCGATAAATGATTCGAATACACCTGAGTGCAAAGTATTAACTCCCTTTTCCTCTTTCACCTGCGCAAATATTTACCTAGGCTCCCTTTTGGTCTTTGAATGGACTGCCCTCATAAAACATAAGGGTTTGTCACAGTAAATATATTATACAGCCAACTTTGCTTCCTTTAAAGGGTCTTCCTTCCTTTGTGTAAAAATACAACTGCATAAAAGAAAGGCACCGCATCGCGCAGCACCCTTCATTTTTATATCTTAACTTAATGCGTTCCTTCGTTTTGAACAAGCTTAACCATCATGTTGGCAATGGCATGCTGCTCTTGTTCATTGGCTACCTTCCACATTTGAGCTAAAACGCGTTCTTGTTCATTTTTTGGTTCTACTTGGTTGGCTAAATATTCTCCAACTTCATAAGCTACCTCAGAAATTGTTTCATTATTCATTCCTTCGCCTTGTCCTTGATGTAAACGGTCGCCTAGAAAATCTTTCCACTGCTCCCAATTGTCTAATACAGACATGAAGCTTCCCTCCTTACTAATGGTTTCTTTCGTAGTTTTTCATTAGTAAAGAAAAATTATTCCCTTCCTGTTAAAATTCCTGTGTTAACAGTACCAGGCTCCATTTACTGAAAGAATTTGTCCTGATATATAGCTCGATTTAGAGGAGAGGAGAAACTCTGCAGCATCAGCTACTTCATGAGGAGAACCTAGTCTGCTCATTGGGATTTCTTCACGCAGGGCCTCCTTTTCCTCAGGAGAAAAAGCAGACATCATTGGTGATTCAATAGCTCCTGGTGCTATTCCGTTGACATACACCCCCGATGGAGCTGCTTCTTTGGCTAAGGACTTCACAAAGGTGTTTAATCCTCCTTTAACCGTAGAATACATCACTTCGCAGGCAGCCCCGGTTAATCCCCATATAGAGGAAATAACAAGTATGTGCCCATGGCGCCTTTGAATCATTCCGGGCAGCAAGCTTTTCGTAAGCTCTAAAGGGCTTGTTAAGTGAAGTTGAATATTGTCTTGTATGTCTTTGGAGTCAAGGTCTGTAAATAGGCCGTAGGAGCTTTTTCCACTGTTATGAATCACGGCTTCCACAGGTGAATGAATGCCTTTTAATAGCTCAGTAGCTCCTTCAGGCCTTGATAAATCGCTTTGTATAAGGTTTACTTCCACGCCAAATCCTTCACATTCTCTCTTTAGAGATTCTGCTTTTTCTTTGGAAGCATTATAATGTAAAAATAAAGGGCGGCCGGAAGCCGCCATTTTTAAAGCTATTTCCTTTCCTATGGCTCCGCTTGAACCAGTAATTAAAACGTGCTCAGCCATTTATGCAGATTCCTCTGCTTTCTTGCCCACCACCTGGGAAATGGTGCATTGGTCTTCACCAAAATGCTCCGTAAGCGCAGCTTCTAAATCTTTTGAAGTCAATTCTTCCAACATAGGAATCACATCATATAAATGCATGTCATTAAAGAGATAGCGAGTAAATTGATTTGCGATAAATTCCGGGGAATTCAATTGCTTTAAAAAGGATCCAATCTTTTTCTTTCTGATCCGCTCTACCTCTTCCTCATTTATCCCCTCTTGCTTCATGCTGCGAACGGCTTCCTGTATCTTCTGTGCCAAAGCATCAGGATCTTTAGTATCTCCGCCAATCACACTGAATGCAAATGTTTTCTCCCCTGTATAATCAAAGGAAAAGGAATCATCAATCAGTCCCTCTTTGTACAGCTGTTGATATGTTTCTGAGCCCTGGCCAAACATGAGTTCAAGGATAATCTGCAAAGAAAGTTCATAGCGAAGCAGTTCTTTCCCTTGTTTTTTTGGATCGGGTTCTTTGTAGCCAACCAGGCATTTTGGTGTATTTACGCTCATTGGAAGGACTTCTTTTTCTCTGCGAACGTTTTCCGGCTCCTCGGCAAGAAACCTTTCGATCTCTTCTGGCTCTTTAAATTCTTTCTCTCCCTGGTTGTCCCTAACCAGCTTCAGAATCTCCTCTGGCTCAACGGGGCCGACGATAAATAATGCCATATTTGATGGATGGTAAAAGGTATTGTAGCAGGTGTATAAATCATCTTTTGTAATCTTGTCAATGGAATCAATAGTACCTGCAATATCAATTTTTACAGGATGATTATGGTACATGTTGTCCAGAAGGTTAAAAAACACACGCCAATCAGAGTTATCTTCATACATCTTTATTTCCTGCCCGATGATTCCTTTCTCCTTCTCTACACTCTGTTCAGTAAAATAAGGATGCTGGACAAAATCTAATAATGTCGTTAGATTCTTCTTTACTTCCTGGGTGCTTGAAAAAAGGTAAGCTGTTCGAGTAAAGCTGGTAAATGCATTAGCCGAGGCGCCCTGTTCTCCAAAAACCTGGAAAACGTCTCCTTTTTCATCTTCAAACATTTTGTGCTCTAAAAAATGAGCGATACCGTCAGGAACTTTTACTTTTTCGTTTTCTCCCAGAGGGACAAAATGATTGTCAACTGAACCATAATTTGTCGTAAAAGTAGCATACGTTTTGTTAAAACCTTTTTTAGGGAGTACATATACAGAAAGTCCATTGTCAAGTTTTTCCTGGTACAACGTTTCCTTCAGCTGGTCAAATGTTTGTTTTTCAGCCATTATTTAGCCTCCTTTCCTCGCAAGAAATAAATCGTATCCATTTCAACCGTTTTCGCACATTCAATTACATCTTCTTTGGTCACTTTCTCAATCGCTTCCAGCCAGTCATCAAGAGACCTTTTTTTCCCTGAAACGACACCCTGGTAAAACATTTCGATCAATCCCCGGGGTACATCTGCCATCTCAAGTAATTGGTTTTTTAGCATTTGTTTCGTCTGTTCAATTTCCTTATCAGAAAAGTCGCCGTCTTTCATTGCTTTCATCTGCTCTTTAATAATGGTTAAAGCTTTATCGTAGTTTTTCTGGTCCACCCCTGACATAACAAGCAGAAGACCTTTACTGCTTTCATACCTGGATGCCGCATAGTACGCCAGGCTCTCTTTTTCCCTGACATTAATGAAGAGCTTTGAATGAGGAAAACCGCCAAACAGTCCATTCATCACCTGCATCGCCGGATAATTTTCATCTTTAAAGATAATGGACGTACGGTATCCAATGTTCAGTTTTCCTTGCTGAACGTCCTGTTCTTCGCTTATCTCCCGTACATCTTCAGGCTTTGTAATTGCTGCCGAAGAGGCCTCAAGGCTTCCTTCTCTTTCGGGAAGACGAAACAGCTCTTGTATATCCTTTTTTAATTCATTTTCTTTCACATCACCTACGACATACAAATCAAAGTCATCCTCGTTGATCATGCTATCGTACGTTTCTTTCAAGTCATCTTTGCCTATCTTCTCAATTTCCTCTTCACTCCCATAAGGGTGAATCCCGTATGGTTCGTCTTTGCACATCTCTTCAATTAAACGAACATTTGCGTAGCGCATCTTATCATCAAAAATAGACTCCAGGCGCTGCTTCAATGTGCGCTTTTCTTCAGTAATGATACTTTCAGAAAACCCTCCATTCTCCATGAAAGGGTCAAAGAGGACATCCCGGAGAAATTCCAGGCTCTTTGTTAAGAGAGGGCTTGGATCCTGTAAATATTTTTCATTTGCCACTTCAATTCGAAAAGAGATCAGGTGGGCTTCACCTTTTTTGGTCACATCGATCCCAAATGAAGCTCCGTAAAGTTCATCCAAATATAAGCGGATATCCTTTCTCGTAGGATGGTTTTTAGTAGCGCTTTTTAACACATTGGCCAACAGCGACCTTTGCGTCACCGTCTCTTTTTTTAACGGGGCTTTTACTTGAAGAACGACAGTATTGGTTTTGAACTTATCAGTGGGAACAACATGGACATGTAATCCCTTAACAGAATACGTTTCTTCTTGGATCATCGTTAAACACCCTTTCTCCAACTATAGCTGTAATGAATGCGTATCAGGCTTGCTCTGACGATTGCTCCTCACGTCGATCTACTAATACTTCACGAGGCTTGCTGCCTTCATATGGCCCTACAATTCCCCTGACTTCCATTTCATCAATCAGCCGTGCTGCCCGAGTATAGCCGATTCGAAACCTTCTTTGAAGCATGGATACGGACGCGCTGTTCATTTGCATGACAAGAGATACAGCATCATCATACAAATCATCCTGAACTTCAGACTCAACCTCAGGAATTTCCTCAGGCATCATTTCTTCCTGGTAGCTCGCTTTCTGCTGAGCTATTACGGCATTGACAACGGCCTCTACTTCTTCATCTGATACAAACGCGCCCTGAATACGAGTGCTTTTGTTTGCTCCTACTGGAATAAACAGCATGTCCCCCCGGCCAAGGAGCTTTTCAGCCCCTCCTGAGTCCAGAATAGTCCTGGAATCGGTCTGGCTGGACACACCAAAAGCAATTCTTGATGGGATGTTTGCTTTTATGACTCCGGTAATAACATCGACAGATGGACGCTGTGTTGCAATAATCATATGGATACCAGCAGCCCTTGCCATTTGAGCAAGCCTGGTAATGGCATCCTCCACATCACTTGACGCTACCATCATCAAGTCGGCAAGCTCGTCAACAATGACAATGATATACGGTAATGTTGGCTGTTTTTCATTGTTTTTCTCATTTTGCTTCCTAATCAGATCATTATACCCCTCAATATTACGAGTTCCGCTGTGAGAGAACAGATCATAGCGGCGTTCCATCTCTGCAACAGCCTTCTTAAGGGCCTGAGACGCTTTCTTAGGCTCTGTTACAACTGGTGTCAGTAAATGAGGAATCCCATTATACACGTTGAGTTCAACCATCTTAGGGTCAATCATCATGAGCTTGACTTCATGGGGTTTTGCTTTCATCAAAATACTGGTAATAATTCCATTAATACATACACTTTTCCCGCTTCCAGTTGCTCCAGCTACCAGAAGATGAGGCATTTTGTTTAAGGATGCCAGTACAGGTTCACCTGATATATCTCTTCCCAAAGCAACAGAAAGAATATGCTCATCCTTTTTCTTTCCTGCTTCAAGCACTTCCCGCAGCCCTACCATGGCAACTTCCTGATTCGGAACTTCAATGCCGATAGCGGATTTTCCTGGGATTGGTGCTTCGATCCGGATATCTTTTGCAGCTAGTGCCAAAGCAAGATCGTCGGCTAAATTTACGATTTTACTCACTTTTACCCCAATATCAGGCTGCACTTCATACTTTGTTACTGCCGGGCCTAAGTGCACTTCATTTACCTTTGCTTTCACACCAAAGCTTAATAAGGTCTGCTCCAGCTTTCTCGCATTGGAAGAAATCTGGCCCTTTTCATGCTTTTGACTGTTCTGTTTAGGGCTTGACAATAACTCAATAGGAGGGACCTGGTAATCCTCATTTGTCGTTTCAGCCGCCACCATAAGAGGTTCTTTCACGGCTTCTTCAGTCTCTTTATCCTTCTTCTCCCGCTGAGAAACCTGGGGTTCTTTATCAGAAGGGTTCCGGTTATCTGACGAATATGCTTGATCCGCAAAATTATAAATGACTGGTTCCGGTCTTTCGTCGGATTTTACTTCTTTTACCTCCTTCTCTTCTTTATTGGCCTGACTTTGTGCCTGCCTTTTTCCCTTTTTATTTTTCCCTTCTTCTTTCTTTTGCTCACTGGCCTGTTTAAATTCAGCTCCTTTTGCTTGTACAGCTTTGCCGGCTGCAAGAGTGCTCTCTTTCATTTTATTTACCACGGTAAGAAAAATACCTTGCATGGAAATGCCAGTTAATAAAATAAATGAAATGACAAACAAAAATACTGAGACTACCCTTGTTCCTCCTCCATCAAACAGAAACATGCTTACAGTAAACAGGAGAGCCCCGATCATCCCTCCGCCGATATCTTCATATGCGCTGTTTCCGCTCACATCGAGCCAGTAAAGCTCCCATGTTTGCAGAAGGGCAGAACCGCTCTGAAAAGGACTCTGTGCTCCAAGATTTTCAAACAGCATTAAATGACTTAACAGGAGAAAGGTCGATATGGCAATATACAAACCACTTAAACGTCTCCCTGCCAGTGGCGGAAACTTGCGCTTTACGATAATGTAGACAGAAACAAACAGGACAAAAAGAGTTAACAGGACATGCCATTCTCCTAGAAAAAAGCGAAAAAGCTGAACAACTATTTCCCCAACGAAACCGAATCTGAAAAGTGCAATGATTGCCAAGGTAAAGAAAAGCAGGCCTGCAAGCTCGTACTTCATTTGCTTAGCCCACTGATTCTGCTTTTGGCTTTTCTTTTTTTTCTTTTTTGCCATAACCTCACCCCGACAAGTTTATTCCATATGTAACCAGCTTTTCTATTCATAAAGAGAGCCGCCGGAGGCGGCTCTTTCTTAATTATAGCATATTTTTCTAGTCCTTTATATTGTTTAGAGGCTGTCTGTCCATACTTTTCCGGGCTGGTAGCAATCTTGCAAGTACGCTTGGGGGTCCGTGCTCATGAGCCTGGTAATGATCCATTTGTTTGGTTCCTGTTCTTCAAGGAGGACCACTCCATGTTCACACGGTACGCTGCGCTGGGAAGCAGTTGCTTCATGTTCCTCTTTGTACACGGCTTCAATTGGAACAGGCGTATAAAGAATCATTGCATCATTCCTTCTTTCTGCCCCTTCTGTTCACTAATTAATTGATTCAGCTTTCGAAGCGCCTGCCCTACACCGCCTACTTCATTTATAATTCCATAGTCAACAGCGTCAGGCCCCACCACATTCGTACCTATATCTCTTGTTAAATTTCCTTTTTCAAACATAAGCTCTTTAAATTTCTCTTCGGCAATATTGGATTGTTTGGTGACAAAGGAGATCACTCGCTCCTGCATTTTATCCAGGTACTCAAAGGTTTGCGGCACCCCAATGACCAGGCCAGTCAAGCGTATGGGGTGAATGGTCATGGTAGCTGTTTCTGCGATAAAAGAATAATCGGCAGCTACGGCTATGGGGACACCAATGGAATGGCCTCCTCCAAGTACCAGGGTTACGGTAGGCTTTGACATGCTGGCCACCATTTCAGAAATAGCCAGCCCTGCTTCCACGTCTCCCCCTACTGTATTTAACACAATCAGCATACCTTCAATCTTAGCATTTTGTTCAGCAGCTACAAGCTGGGGAATAATGTGTTCATACTTGGTCGTCTTATTTTGAGGAGGCAGCTGCATATGCCCTTCAATCTGACCTATAATTGTAATACAGTGGATATTTGTCTGTTCCATTTCAGGGACATTTGTCTGCCCAAGCTCTTGGATTTTATTTAATATCCCTGAGCCTTTTTCTGCTCCGCCTGGCTGTCCTCCAGGCTGCTGCGGCGGTGACTGTGGAGGTGCTTGAGGGGAAGTCTGCGGGGTATTTGGATCTTGGTTTTGGAACATAAATGGACCCTCCTATTATGATTAATAGGATTAGTATAACGAGCCCGTGCGGATTTATACAAAGGGAGCCATTTGACATGCTCTCGATTTTCAGGGGAAGCTTCTTTTTTACGAAAAAAAACCGGGGAATCCCCGGTCTTATACCTCCATTATAATTGGCAAAATCATAGGCCTGCGTTTTGTTTTTTCATAAAGGAACCTGCTTAACACATCACGGATATTACTTTTTAAGGAAGACCATTCATTAACGTTTTCACTCATACACTTTTCAAGTGTATCGGAAACTTTTTTGTTTGCTTCCTCAAGAAGCTTCTCTGATTCACGGACGTACACAAATCCTCTGGAAATAATATCAGGCCCGGAGATAATTGAACTGCTTTTTTTGTTTAACGTTACGACAACCACGAGAATACCGTCTTCAGAAAGAAGTCGTCTGTCTCTTAGGACGATATTACCAACATCTCCGACTCCAAGCCCGTCAATTAAGACATTCCCTGAAGGAACTTTGCCGGTTCTTTTTCCTTGTCCTTTAGTAAATTCGATGACTTCTCCCTTGTCTATGAGAAACGTTCTGTCCTGTTTAATACCGACAGATTGAGCTAGCTCCCTGTGTGCAAACTGCATCCTGTATTCCCCATGAACCGGTATAAAAAACCGTGGGCGCATGAGGTTGAGCATAAATTTCAGTTCTTCCTGGCTTCCGTGGCCTGATGCGTGAACTTGTTTATCCCCATAAACCACATCTGCTCCAATGCGCGAAATGAAATCAATAATTCTTGAAACTGATTTTTCATTTCCAGGAATTGGTGTAGCCGAGATGACGACTGTGTCCTCAGGTTTCATGGATACTTGGCGATGAGCTCCTTTAGCCATTCTTGTCAGCGCTGACATAGGTTCGCCTTGACTGCCTGTGCAAAGGATGACAATTTGATCATCGTTATAGTTATTTATTTGATCAAGCTCAATAAATATATTTTTGGGCACTCGCAAATATCCTAGACGCTTTGCGATTTCTATTACTTTCAGCATGCTTGTCCCCACAACACCAATTTTGCGATTATCATTGGCGGCGGCTCTAACTACCTGTTGAATTCTGTGAATGTTGGAAGCAAACGTGGTAACAATTACTCTTCCTTCTGCCTCTTGTATCACTTGATTAATCCCTGCTCCGGTAGATGTTTCTGAAGCAGTCGTTCCGGGGCGTTCAGCGTTTGTACTATCAGACATGAGGCAAAGCACCCCTTTTTTCCCCATATCAGACATCTTGCCTACTTCTGCAAACTTCCCATCAACAGGTGTCTGGTCAAATTTAAAGTCCCCGGTATGGACAACCATGCCCTGGGACGTTTCAATTCCAACACCAACCGAATCAGGTATGCTGTGATTGGTCCGAAAAAAGCTGACTGGAACATTTCCAACTTTAATTTTCGAATGAGAATCAATCAGTCTTAAATCAGCTTTTTTGATTAATCCTTTTTCTTTTAGACGTTCTTCCACTAAACCGATCGTAAGCTTTGTTCCGTATACTGGTACTTTTATTTTTTGAAGGACATAAGGAAGACCTCCAATGTGGTCCTCATGACCGTGTGTGAGGATGATGCCTTTTACTCTTTCTTTATTTTGAATAAGATACGAGATATCAGGAATGACAATATCGACCCCAAGCATATCATCCTCTGGAAACATTAATCCCGAATCAATTACAATAATATCTTCTTCTACTTCAACAACATACATGTTTTTGCCTATTTCTCCAACGCCGCCCAAGGCAAAAACACGTACAGTTTCTGAATTTTGCTTTGACAATTTACGTTCCTCCTATATATTCAGTTACATTGTTTCTTCCTCTCCTGTTCTAGGAAGGAAAAGTCGTTACTCATCCTCTCTTTTTCACCATTGCACCCGGACGAATCACTTGGTTGTAGTATAACTTAATTTGGAAAGAGAATACAAGACCAAGAGACCTTATCTGGTTGGTTTTCCCTCTCCTTTCTGCTTGAAGGAAAAAGAAAACCCGGCTGTTATGCCGGGAGAAATATATCTCGAACCCAATTCATTTCCGGATCTGTTAACGGTAGAATCGGGGATCTTGTTGTTCTCGAAAGGATGCCTTTTTGCTCCAAAACCCCTTTGATAGGCGCAGGATTTGGAGTAATGAAACATGCTTTCATTTTGGGTAGCAGGCCCCTGTGAATACCAGCAGCTTTCGTAATATCCCCAGTCAAATAACATCCGATCATTTCACTCATTTCCCTGCCAATCAAATGAGCGGCAACAGATACCACCCCATGGCCTCCTATTGATAAAACAGGGAGCGTCAAGGAATCATCTCCGCTATAAAGCTTAAAGTCTTTCGGGGCATTTTCAATCACATATGCCATCTGCTCTAAGTTTCCATTGGCTTCTTTGACCGAAGTGATATTAGGAATGTGAGAAAGCTTTAATAGAGTCGTACTGTGCAGGTCAACGATACATCGACCAGGGATGTTATAAATCATAACCGGTAATGAGGTTGACTCTGCTATTGCTTTAAAATGATGATACATCCCTTCTTGGGTTGGTTTATTGTAGTAAGGAGTCACAGCCATAATACCGTCTACACCCAGCGAAGAGGCTTTTTGGGTCAGCTCCGCTGAATAAGCTGTATCATTGGTTCCGGTCCCTGCGATGACTGGAACCCGCCCTCCGGCTGCTTCCTTAACTCGTTTAAATAGAGCAAGCTTCTCTTCAGTGGAAAGCGTGGGAGACTCTCCGGTCGTTCCCGCTACAACTAAGCCTTCCGTATTGTGGGCAATTAAATATTCAACTAGATCATCAACCGCAGCCCATTCAATTGCACCATCCGAATTGAAGGGAGTCACCATTGCTGTGAGTAAGCGCCCGTGGTCCACTTCTTTCATCTCCTTTTCACCTATGAAAGGGTTGTCACAAGTTGACATTATAGGTCAGGCGGGGATTTCTCCCCGCCTGATTTCTCTTTCGTTACCTATTAATTTTCAAGTTCAAACATATGATGAAGGGCATTCACTGCTTTTTTTGTATCTTCCCCATGCACTAATACCCAGATTGTAGTGTGGGAATCGGCAGATTGAAGAATTTGGATGTTTTGTTCGGTTAATGCAGCCACGATTTTGGAGGCTACACCAGGAACACCAGTCATCCCAGCTCCTACTGCAGAAACCTTAGAACAGTTTCTCACAACCTGTGATTCATACCCTTTATCGAGCAGCAGCTGCTCTGCTTTGGCTGCGAGATGATCGGGAACCGTATACACTACTCCGGTGGGGTGAATATTAATAAAATCGACACTGATATTAGCCTGAGCCATCGTTTTAAAAACATCCGCCTGCAAGTTATACTGGCCTTCCTTTTCTTTCACAGTAATCTGGGAAATTTCAGATAAATGAGCAATCCCTGTCACCGGGCGTTCTTCCAGATCACTACCGGCGCTGCCCCCATGAGTTGTCGTAATTAAAGTTCCCGCTACGTCAGATTGTGTAGAGCGGATGCGAATCGGTATCTTAGCCTGCATGGCAATTTCGACCGCACGAGGGTGAATTACCTTGGCGCCCTGGTATGCCATATTGCAAATTTCATTGTATGTTACTGCCTTTAGAGGTCGTGCTGTATCCACCATTCTTGGATCAGCAGTCATCACCCCGTCTACATCGGTAAATATATCAACGTAATCAGCTTGCAAGGCTGCGCCTAAGGCTGTGGCTGACGTATCACTCCCACCCCGGCCCAGAGTCGTAATTTCCCCAGTAGCCGAGCTGCCTTGAAAGCCTGCTACTACTACGACATCAAAGTGGTGCAGACGCTCTTTTAAGCCGTCGCATTGCATATCAATAATTTTTGCATTTGAGAATTCTTCATTTGTGCGGAAACCAGCTTGAGCTCCCGTCACAGCAGAAGCTTTTACATTCAAAGATTGAAGCAAGTCAGTAAAAACAACAGAGGAGATAACTTCTCCGCATGATACAAGTAAGTCCTTTTCCCGCTCATCAGCAAAGGAATCATTGCCATTCACAAGACTAAGAAGTGTATCTGTTGCGTAGGGATCACCTTTTCGACCCATAGCTGACACAACCACTACCACTTTATAGCCATTTTCAACGGCTTGCTTGACATGATGTGCTGCCTGCCTTCTTACTTCTTCATTTCTAACCGAGGTTCCCCCAAACTTTTGAACAACAACCTTCATAAGCCACCCTCTTCTTTACTTCAAGAGTCCTAATTTATCAAGACTTTCGGCAATTTGAACGGAATTGTATGCTGCACCCTTTACTAGATTATCAGAAACAACCCACATATGATAACCATTGTCACGGTCAAGGTCTCTGCGGATTCGTCCAACAAATACATCAGGAAGACCTACACAGTCAATGGCAAGGGGATACTCCTGCTGGGATGGGTCATCTTTTAAAGTGATTCCTTCTCCTTCAGCAATGGTGTTTTTAAACTCTTCTGCTGATGCTCCGCCGTTTTCCACTTCTACATAAACCGATTCAGAATGTCCTGTTTCCACAGGCAGACGGACACATGTAGCAGCTACCTCCAGAGAGTTCATATGCATAATTTTTTTCGTTTCATTAATCATCTTCATTTCTTCAAAGGTGTACCCATTTTCTTGAAAAAGGTCAATTTGAGGCACCGCATTATAGGCAATTTGATAATGCTTTTTATCTCCGCCTACAGGTAATATTTCTGGTGTTACTTCTTTTCCATCTAAAATATCTCTTGATTGCTCTTTCATTTCTGTGATGGCTTCAAGCCCCGCTCCTGATACCGCCTGGTACGTGGAGACAATGACTTTTTTAAGGCCATACTTTTGGCGAACTGGTTCTAAGGCTACAACCATCTGAATTGTAGAACAGTTAGGGTTTGCAATAATGCCCTTATGATTTTTTACATCTTCTTCATTTACTTCCGGCACGACAAGAGGAACATCCTCATCCATGCGGTAAGCACTTGTATTATCTACAACTACTGCTCCACGCTTCACAGCTTCAGGAGCAAGCTTTTTGGAAACTGATCCTCCTGCAGAAAACAGGGCGAGCTGAATTCCCTCAAATGCTTCTGGAGTTGCCTCTTCTACAGTAACTTCTTCCCCTTTAAAGGAAAGCTTCTTTCCTGCTGAACGTTTGGATGATAACAATTTTATAGACTTAATAGGAAAATCTTTATCCTCTAACGTTTTTAACATTTGTTCACCAACTGCACCAGTTGCTCCTACAACTGCTACGTTATAACCTGCTTCATTTGCCATTATGTGTGATTCTCCCTTCTTTATGTCACCGTTTTTCATAATTACCTTTATTCCCGTTTTGAAAATAAATCAATCGAAAAAAAAGGCTCTTTAACTAACATAAAAGATGGGAGAAAAATTATCAACTATAGTTACGGCTCAATCTCTGAACTTTTCAATTATTACTGGCTGATATTGGCGACCATGTATAGCTGCTTCAATTGTAGCCGGGATTGCTTCCATTCTGGCAACTAGTGAGTTTGGTTTCTGATCAGGAGCGTCCTGGCCGAAAGGAACAAAATAAATATTTTTTGTTGCCATCAGCTTCATAACATTTACTCCGTTAAGTCCTAAAGCATCATTTGTTGAAATGGCAAGGACGACAGGCTTTGAATTCCTTAACGTTGCTTTTGCTCCCATCAATACCGGAGAATCAGTCATAGCGTTAGCAAACTTGCTGATAGAAGTCCCGGTGAGGGGAGCAATCAGCATAGCATCCAAAGGGGTTTTAGGACCAAATGGTTCTGCCTTTACAATTGAATCAATGATATCATCCTGCCCGCTGGCTTTTAGAATTTCTTTTTTCCAGTGGTCTGAGGAACCAAATTTTGTATCTGTGGATAAAACGGTGTGACTGACAAAAGGGATAACCTCTGCCCCCATTTCGCGCAGTCTCTCCATTTCCGGCATAATTTCTTCCAACGTACAATGAGAGCCGGTTACCCCAAACCCTATACGCTTACCTTTAAGCGTCATTATTGGGCCTCCTTTCACATTCACTGCTCTTCTAACAATCTGACAGCTACATCAGCCAAAATCTTCCCGGCTGTTTTTGGAGCGACTAAACCTGGAAGACCCGGTGCAAGCTTGGCGCGGATTCCTCTTTTCTTTGCATAGGTAAAGTCTGTACCTCCGGGTTTGGAGGCCAAGTCTACAATAATACAGCGGGGAGCCATATGAGCCAGCACATGGCCTGTTAAAACTGGAGCTGGGATTGTGTTTATACAAATATCTGCGCTTTGGACTTTTTCAGGTAATTCTTTTAGTGGGAAAGCTTTCATTTTCATCTCTTCTGCCCGAGCTCTTTCGGCAGAATTATCGGTCCCTACTTTTACATATGCTCCTAGGGCAGAAAAGGTTCTGGCTACGGTCATTCCAACCCGGCCTAACCCTAAAATTATTGTTTCAGAGCCATGTACCGTAATATCTGTATCCTGAATGACAAGAAGCAGCGTACCTTCTGCAGTCGGGATCGCATTATAGATGGCGACGTCATCCCTCTCTAATAGTTTAATTAAGGAGCATTCTGCTTTCTTTGCCATCTCGTCAAGTGTTTTATTTGAAATACCCGTGTAAATCGAGCAATCTTTCGGAGTACGGTTTAACCATTCCTGCGTAACCACAGCCGGTTTGCTTGAGAACGTTGTTTCTACTTCACCATTTTCCTGCATCCCGCTAACCGGGAGTAATACAGCGTGCAGATCTTCTCCTGAAATTTCTTCCATTGTTACATGCTTGGCACCAATGAACTGCCTTTGTAACTTTTCAAATCCTACTAGAAACAAGGTGGCATCACGTTGAATTAAACGATCTATCACCTCAATTTGTCTTGCATCTCCACCTATAACAGCTATTTTCTTTCCTGTCAGCATGGGGCTTCCTCTCCCTCTCCTTCAACCTTCCATGCAATTATTTTGGTTTTTCCTTTTCTCTCTACTACGGTATGAGTAATGAGAACTTTCGTGAGACGGACAAACACCTATTATTTTATGTAAAGAAAGCATGGACTGTTTGCCTAACTCCATCTCTTCCCGGACTCTCAGGTTATGCAGGCTGCCTGATGAGCGTGCAGAAGAAATAGAGCTTAGCGAAGATAACCAATTAAAATGTACAGTTACACTTGATGGGGATAATTTTTGGATGCAAAAAGAGCCATATCATGGCTCTTTACATATCAATGATTAAGAAGTCATCGCCTATCGTTTTAATATGGTGCCAATAAACAGTCATTTCGTTTTGTTTTTTTCTAAAAGGCATCCAGCTTTGTGTCGGTAATAGAAAGGCCTCTACTTTTCCGGTTGCTTCATCCACTAACACGTCAGCAGCACCCAGGACTCCAAGCCTTTCTCCTTTTTTATAATCAATCACTTCTTTACCATGGAGCTCACTAAGGCGCATGTATGCCCCCTCCTTTTCTTCTTATGTGTATGTGTACAAGACAAAAAAATTAACCAGTTCTGGCGAACTGGTTAAAAAAGTACTTTATTTAGATAAAGATGAGGGAAACCTGCCTGTAGGGCTGATTAAAGACAAGGAAAAGTCATCGATAAACACCTCGGAAGCCACCTTTAGCACATCTTCCTCAGTAACCTTGTTTACCTGCTGGATCACCTCATCGAGGCTGCGGTGATATCCGAGTAAAAGCTCATTTTTCCCATTTCTGCTCATCCGGCTGTTTGAACTTTCCAGGCTTAGCATTAAGTTTCCTTTCAACTGTTCTTTTCCATTTGTTAATTCTTTCTTTGTTAATCCTTTTTTTCTTAAATCCTTAATACAATTCACTGTCGCATCAAACAACTCATCTAAATGGCCAGGCGCTGTTCCTCCATAAATTGTGAGCATTCCGTTATCCTGAAAAGAAGAATGGTAGGAAAAGACAGAATAAGCCAATCCTCTTTTTTCTCTGATCTCTTGAAACAAACGGCTGCTCATGCTTCCTCCCAGCACATTGTTAAGCAGTGCCAATGCATAAATGCTTTCATCCCCTGCTGGTACTCCCGGGTAACCTAAACAGAGGTGAGCCTGCTCTGTCTCCTTTTCTCTTGCCATTTTATTTGTTAAAAATGTAGGCTTTTCAATATTTTTATCTGCACCTTTGGGCTTCAACTCAGAAAAAACACTGGAAATTTGTTCAATCATATCTTCTTTAATGTTCCCGGCTATGGAAATGACGACATTTTCTCCTGTGTAATAACGCTCCAGGTAGCCTTGCAGCGTTTCACGGCTGAATGTGTTCAACGTATCCGCAGTACCTAAAATAGGAAGGCCAAGGGGATGGTTCCCGTAGCTTGCCTCTCCTAAAATATCATGGACAATATCATCTGGTGTATCATCAACCATTTTAATTTCCTCAAGGACTACATTTTTTTCTTTCATCAATTCTTCTGTATCAAAGGTAGAATGAAAGAACATATCCGACAGGACATCAAGTGCCTTTGGGGCATGCTCATCAAGTACTTTTGCATAAAAGCAAGTATATTCCTTTGAAGTAAATGCGTTAACTTGTCCCCCGATTTGATCAAAGCTTTCTGCAATTTCCTGAGGGTTCCGCTTTTCCGTCCCTTTAAAAAACATGTGCTCAAGAAAATGGGAAATACCATTCTCTTCTTTTTCTTCATTTCTTGAACCTGTTCCTACCCATATACCGATAGAAACTGAGCGCAGCGACTCTATTTGCTCTGAGACGATACGCACACCATTATCTAACGTTATTTTATTTACCAACGTAATGCCTCCTTGAAATCTACTGCCTTACTACTGCCTATTGGACTCTTCCCTCATCTACTAAACGGGAAACGGTGCCAAATTTAAGTCCTTTTTCTTTCATTCCTGTAATCATGCTCTCTAAGCCATCTCGTGAGGCCCCTGTCGGGTGCATCAATATCATTGCTCCAGGGTGGCTGTCTTTTACGATTCTTGCTGCCATAGATGAAGGTTCAGGGCTTTTCCAATCAATGGTGTCCAGTGTCCACATGATGGTTCCCATTCCATGTTCATGGGCGATATCAACCACATCCTGGCGGTAGCTTCCTGATGGAGGAGCAAACCAGCGTGGTTTCACATCGAGAGCAGCTTGTATGGTTTCATTGGTCTTTAAAATTTCTTCATGAATTCTTTCGTTTGACATTTGCTTTAAATCAGGATGTGAATAAGCATGGTTGCCAATTTCATGTCCTTCTTCGAGAATCATTTTAGCTAACTTAGGGTTATTTTTCACCCATGAGCCATCGAGAAAAAACGTGGCTTTTACATTATGTTTTTGAAAAGTCTTCAACATATCAGGCAGGTATTCATTTCCCCATGCTACATTTACGAGAAAGGCTGCCATAGGCTTTTGAGAATTCCCTTTATATATTGGGCTTGGGGGAAGGTCGGATAAATGCACCTTTGGGCTTTCTTCTTTAAAAACAAGCAGACCCTTATCAAATTGCCCCTTTTGGTTCATTTTCTTGTAGGAAGCTTCAATATCAACAACTCTCCCGTTATATCCTGGTACCGCTTTCCATACCTTATCCACTACCGCATCAACAGCCGGTTCATTGTATTGTTCAGCAGCTTCTTGAATTTGTTCATATAACGACTGCTGCATGGTAGTTGAAGCCATTCTAGCTTCCTGTTTTACTTCCTGTATGTACTCAGTGCTAAAGGGGTTGTAAACTGCACTGTAGCTAATCACTCCAATTATTGCAAAAAAGAATAGTTGTATAACAATAAATCGTTTTCTCATCATGATTCCCTCCTCGTCCCATTCTTATGTGAAACATGAAAATAATAGAACGAAGCAGAAGGGGGATCTTTTTGGTTTTAAAACTGAAAAACAAACCATATTCTCACAGTACAAAAAGAACTTGGCTTTCGCCAAGCCAAGCATCTTTACTGTATCAGACAAGGGTCCTGTTGCCCCTAGTTTTGATTTTGCTCCTGGTTTTGTTCCTGAGATTCTTCTTGTTTCTTCTTCTCTTTCAGAAGGACTTTTCTCGAAAGGTTGACGCGGCCTTGATTGTCAATTTCTGTGACTTTGACTTCAATTTCGTCACCGATTTTAACAATGTCCTCCACTTTGTTCACCCGCTCCTCTGCCAGCTGGGAAATGTGAACAAGTCCATCCTTGCCTTTAAAAAGTTCCACAAAGGCTCCAAATTTTTCAATCCGTTTTACTTTTCCTTTGTAGACTTCACCAACCTCAACTTCACGGACAATATCTTCAATGGTGTCTTTTGCTTTCAGGTTTGCTTCTTGGTCCGTAGAAGAAATATAGATGGTACCGTCTTGTTCAATGTCGATTTTCACGCCCGTATCTTCAATGATTTGGTTAATGGTTTTTCCGCTCGGACCAATTACATCACGAATCTTTTCTGCCTTAATGTTCATTGTAAGAATTTTTGGAGCGTACTCTGAAAGCTCTGTACGATATTCTCCGATGGCAGCAAGCATGTTTTCTAAAATACGAAGACGGGCCTTTCTCGCCTGCTCTAACGCATATTCCAGGATGTCACGGTCAATGCCGGAAATTTTAATATCCATTTGCAGGGCTGTTACGCCTTTTTCCGTGCCTGCCACTTTAAAGTCCATGTCCCCTAAAGCGTCTTCCATTCCCTGAATATCGGTTAAAATGGAGACATCCTCATCTTCTTTGACAAGACCCATCGCAATCCCGGCAACCGGAGCTTTAATAGGCACACCCGCATCCATCATGGCAAGGGTACTGGCGCAAATACTCGCCTGAGAAGTAGAACCGTTAGATTCAAGCACTTCTGAAACTAAACGAATCGTATAAGGGAACGCTTTTTCATCAGGTATAATTGGCTCAAGTGCACGTTCTCCCAATGCCCCATGCCCGATTTCTCTTCTTCCAGGTGCACGTATCGGCCCTGTTTCTCCTACACTGAAAGATGGAAAATTATAATGATGCATAAATCGCTTGGATTCTTCCATACCTAACCCATCAAGAATTTGAACATCTCCTAATGCCCCAAGAGTACAGACACTTAACGCCTGGGTTTGTCCTCTTGTAAAAAGGCCGGAACCGTGGGTTCTAGGCAAAAGCTTAACAATTGAAGAAAGGTCACGAATTTCACCTGACGAACGACCATCCGGACGAAGGTCTTCTTTTGTGATCAGGCGCCTAAATTCTTCTTTGACAAGTTTTTGAAGAATTTCTTTCACTTCTTCTCGATCTTCTTCTTCAAATTGTTCTGTAATTTCTTCTGTAACTTGATCAATAGCATCCTGACGGGCATGCTTTTCTTTCACTGTTACTGCACTCTTTAAGGTTGCTTCAGCATGGTCCCGCACTCTCGTTTCCAGGTCAGGATCTAGTTGTTTTAAGACAACGTCCATTTTTTCAGGTGCAAGCTTCTCAGCAATTTCTTCCTGAAAAGCCACAAGTCTTTTAATTTCTTCATGGCCAAACATAATGGCTTCAAGCATCGTTTCTTCAGAAACCTGTTCCGCTCCGGCTTCCACCATATTAATTGCTTCTTTTGTTCCTGCAACGGTTAGTTCAATATCACTTTGTTCCAATTGCTCTGTTGTCGGGTTAATGATAAACTCTCCATCAACACGTCCCACAACCACTCCGGCAATCGGACCTGAAAAAGGAATATCAGACAAAGACAGAGCCAGCGATGAACCAAGCATAGCTGCCATTTCTGTAGGCGAGTTTTGGTCCACACTCATTACAATGCTGATCACTTGTATTTCGTTACGGAAGCCATCAGGAAATAAAGGACGGATCGGGCGGTCAATCAGGCGGCTTGCCAGGACAGCCTTTTCACTTGGACGGCCTTCTCTTTTAATAAATCCTCCTGGGATTTTTCCGGCAGCATACAACCGCTCCTCATAATTGACGGTCAATGGAAAAAAAGGAAGGTCTTTTGGTTCTTTGGAAGCTGTTGCAGTAGAAAGAACCACAGTGTCCCCATAGCGGATAAGCACGGAACCGTTTGCCTGCTTCGCAAGCTGCCCTGTTTCCACTGTGAGCTTCCGTCCTGCCCAATCTAACGTAAAGGTCTGTTTTTCATGTTCCATTACCAATGAGTATTCCTCCTGTGTTTAAATTCATTTTTATTTTATATACTTATCTTTGCCAACTGCTTCAATACTTAAGCAAATACAGTTTATTTCATAGGAGAAGAGCACTTGAGGATTTGTAAATCCTCCTCTGGTTTGTAAAAATATCCAGTTGCTGAACCTAACAAAAAAGCGGGAACATATCCCGCTTTTGTTATTGCTTATCGACGAAGACCGAGCTTTTGAATTAATTCACGGTAACGAGTAATGTCTTTGTTTCTCAAGTAAGTAAGCAGGTTACGGCGCTTACCAACCATCTTCAAAAGGCCGCGGCGTGAATGATGATCTTTCTTATGAGTACGTAAGTGCTCATTAAGGGTGTTAATCTGCTCTGTTAAGATCGCCACTTGTACTTCAGGGGATCCTGTATCGTTTTCGTGAGTTTTAAACTCTTCAACTAGTTCTTGCTTACGTTCTTGTGTCAATGCCATGAAAGGCACCTCCTTGATTTTTTTTCAACCAGTTCCTAGCAGTTCGTCGGAGAAGCGATACAGCCAAGAAGTGGTCACTTTTAATACATTGATTAGAATACCTTTTTTTCGTCCAAATTGCAAGAGATCACAGTTATTTTCCTTCACTATAACCTATTTCGAAGGAGCCCGGCTTTTCTCTTCTTTGAAAAAGTGTTCTGCTTCCTGTTTATCTTTTTCAATCTGTTTTACGAGGTCGTCCACCGAAGAAAACTTTTTTTCATGACGAATTCTTTTGTGCCAGATAACCTCTACCTCTTCCTCATAAATATCTTTATCAAAGGAAAAAAGGTGGACTTCTATATTGGGTTCTCCTTTTCTTTCTTTATGAAAGGTAGGCTTATAGCCAACATTGCAGACCCCGTCATATACATTTTGGCCAACCTTCAGCGACACAGCGTAAACTCCCAGCGCTGGATATACATAAGGAAAGGAAAAGGATATGTTAGCTGTAGGAAAACCGATTGTCCGTCCTCTTTTTTCCCCATGCACGACTTTTCCTGTTACCTTATAGCTGCGGCCAAGAAGGGTATTTGCATCCTCAATCTCACCATCAGTTAGTTTAGTGCGGATCAACGTGGAACTGATTTTCTCATGCTTTTCTTCAAGCTTCCCTACAGTCGATTGACCGAATTGACCTCTTGAATGAAAAGGAAGGGTTTCCATCGTTCCTTTTCCCATTCTTCCATAAGAATAATCAAAGCCCGCCACGACATGTACTGCATGGAGGCCGATTAAGTACTGATCCACAAACTCTTGAGGGGTCAAGGCTGCAAACGTAAGATCAAAATTAACAATATAGAGGCGATCTACTCCCAAGCGCTTCATTTCACTTTCTTTATCTGGCATCGGTGTAATATATTTCATGTCTTCTTCATTGACCTTGGAAGATAAGACAGATTTAGGATGAGGGTGAAAAGTCATCACCGCACAATCAGCCCTCCTCTTTTCAGCCTCCGCCTTTGCAGCTTTGATCACTTTTTGATGTCCCCGATGAACGCCGTCAAAATAACCTAAGGCTATAACGGTTTCTGGAAGGTCGTTTTTTGTATATGAGTGAGGATGGTAAAGATATATGGTTTCCACAGCTATCACCTGCCAAACTAATTCCCTTATTTTCTTTCCGTTTCTTAGTTGAGGCCGCCCTCTTTAAAAAACCGGGTCTCCGTGCCTCACTGCCTTTCTTGCAACCCTACTCATATTCTTTCACACAGCCAAAAGAGAAGCAACTAAACTTCTATTCTCCTCGCTTCCCCAGCATGGTTTCAGGCTTAACCATGCCTCGCTTTTTCGGATGATCTGTATAAATGGCAAGAATTTCTCCTTGATACGAGATTAAGAATGAAGAAGAAGAGACGGTTGAAAACTTTTCAAATACCCCGCCATTTAACACTTTCTCTGCGACTTCCCGATCAACTTCCACTTTTTCATAATCTTTCAGCCCTGTTGAAATGGGAAGAAGGTGCTCCTCCTGGGAACCATCTTTTTTTGCCTGTTCAAGCTCTTCAAAGGTTACGCACTCTTCTATCGTAAAATCACCTGAAGCAGTACGGGTAAGCGCAGACATATGGGCAGGGTAACCAAGAGTTCGCCCTATATCCACAGCCAATGTGCGTACGTAAGTTCCTTTACTGCATGTCACCGTAAAGTCAAAGCTTACTGTTTGTTCTTCGGAACGGATCGACTGATGATGAAAAGACAAATCATAGATGGTCACTTCTCTTTTAGGCCGTTCAACTTCTACCCCTTCTCTTGCATACTCATAAAGCTTTTTCCCCTTTACTTTAACCGCTGAGTACATTGGGGGCACTTGTGTGATCGTTCCGGTAAACTGCTTGATAACGGTCTCAATATCAGCGATCGCCGGGGCTTTTGTGACACTTACCTGTTCAATGATGTCCCCAGTTGCATCTTCTGTGTCGGTTGCCGCGCCAAGGGTTACGGTTCCCTGATATGTTTTTGGCTTTGCTGTTAAGTACTCAGATATTTTCGTGGCTCTTCCAATACAAATAGGAAGCACCCCATCGACTTCCGGGTCGAGGGTACCTGTATGTCCAACTTTTTTCGTTTGAAATATTTTTCTAATCTTCATCACACAATCATGCGAGGTCAAGCCTTTTGGTTTATATAAAGGCAAAATACCATCCATATTATAAACTCCCTGCTGCATAATTTATTTCATTTATCAAGAGACTCTTTAAACACCAAAGCTTCAAGTTGCTTTATTCCCCCTTCCCATCCACTAAAAATGCGGGGAGACATTGCATACCACAAAACTACAATTGATTTACTAGAGTCTTTCTTAAAGGGAAGAAAAGGATAGACAATAAATTTGCCTATCCTTTCTCCTTTACTGTTCTCGATTGTCTGTTTTCACTTCTTTTAACAGCTGTTCAATCCGATTCCCATATTCAATGGACTCATCAATCTCAAAAGAAATATCCGGAGTCTTGCGAAGCTGTATCCGCTGCCCCACTTCACTGCGGATAAACCCTTTCGCGTCTTGGAGAGCTTTGACTGTTTTGGCTTTTTCTTCTTCATCACCAAGAACCGTGATAAAGACTTTTGCCTGCTGCAGATCGCCTGTAACGTCTACACCTGTCACAGTCACAAACTGAACCCGGGGATCTTTAATTTCTCTGGTGAAAATATCTGCCAGTTCTTTTTTCATTTGCTCTCCTACACGGTGAGCTCTTACATTGCCCATGATCTAGGTCCTCCTTTTTACAGCCACTCATACGTTGTGACTGTTCGTTCTAAATCATAAACTCCGTCAATCAAGGAAAGAGCCCGCTGCAGTTCTCTTTCCACGGGCTCTTTTTCAGAGCCTACGCAAACGATTGAAAGAGCTGTACGCTGCCAGACATTTTGATGGTCCACTTCAGCTACTGAAACGTTAAGCCTTTGCCTTAAACGTGTGACCAGGCTTTGTAAAACAGACCGCTTTTCTTTTAAGCTGCCCGCTTCATAGATGAAGCATTCGCAATGAACTACACCAATCATGCCTGTTTAATTTCTTCCATTACGTAGGCTTCAATGATGTCTCCTTCTTTAATGTCGTTGAAATTATTAAGGGTTACACCACACTCATACCCGTTTTGCACTTCTTTAACATCATCTTTAAAACGTTTGAGAGCATTCAACCCACCTTCATAGATGACAACCCCGTCTCTAATCAGACGGACATCAGAATCACGGGTGATTTTCCCTTCAAGGACATAGCTTCCGGCAATAGTGCCGATTTTGGAAACATTGAATGTCTGACGCACTTCAACCTGTCCAATGACCTTTTCACGATATTCAGGATCAAGCATCCCTTTTAATGCTGCTTCAATTTCTTCAATAGCATCATAAATAACACGATGCAGGCGGACATCAACGTTTTCAACTTCCGCTGTACGCTTAGCATTTACATCAGGGCGGACATTAAACCCTATGACAATGGCATTTGATGCGGCTGCTAAAATAATATCTGATTCTGCAATCGCTCCGACGCCAGTATGAATGATGTTAATCTTAGCGCCTTCTACCTCGATTTTCTCAAGGGATCCTCGTAATGCTTCGGCAGAGCCTTGAACGTCTGCCTTGACGATAATATTGATTTCTTTCATTTCACCTTGCTGAATTTGATCAAATAAATCATCAAGACTGACTTTGTTCGTTTGAGAGCGTTCCTCGTCTCTTGCCCTTATGCCTCTCGCTTCCCCTATTTGCCTTGCTTTTTTCTCATCTTCAAAAATCACAAATTGATCTCCAGCTTGTGGAACATCATTTAATCCTGTAATCTCAACGGGAGTAGAAGGTCCTGCTGTTTTTACACGACGGCCTACATCATTAACCATGGCCCGAATACGGCCAAATGTGTTACCCACTACAATAGGGTCTCCCACTTTCATCGTTCCTGATTGTACGAGAAGAGTAGCAACCGGCCCTCTTCCTTTATCAAGTTCAGCTTCAACGACCGTACCCCGTCCGCGTTTATCAGGGTTCGCTTTTAGCTCTTCCACTTCCGCTACAAGGAGAATCATTTCCAGGAGTTCATCTATACCTTCATTCTTAACAGCTGAAACATTTACAAAAATCGTTTCTCCGCCCCATGCTTCAGGGAGAAGGTTGTGTTCAGAAAGCTCCTGCATGACGCGATCCGGATTTGCATTTTCTTTATCCATTTTGTTAACTGCCACAATAATTGGAACTTCAGCTGCTTTCGCATGGTTGATTGCTTCAACAGTTTGTGGCATAACTCCATCATCTGCCGCTACGACTAGAATCGTAATATCGGTAACTTGAGCTCCACGTGCACGCATGGTTGTAAAAGCCGCATGTCCTGGCGTATCAAGAAACGTAATTTTCTTGCCGTTTTCCTCAACCTGGTAGGCACCAATATGCTGGGTGATTCCTCCAGCTTCCCCTTCCGTTACCTTTGTATGGCGGATAGAGTCAAGCAAAGTCGTTTTGCCGTGGTCAACGTGCCCCATGATTGTCACGACAGGTGGCCGCTCTTGTACATGTTCTTCTTTATCATCTTCTTCTTCCACGTAATGTTCAATATCCAGCTCATCTACATAGACTTCTTCTTCAACTTCCACCCCAAATTCTTCCCCAAGGAGTTCAATTGTTTCTTTGCTGAGCTGTTCATTTTTGGTTGCCATTACACCAAGAAACATTAACTTTTTAATAATTTCAGAAGAATCTTTATGAAGCTTTGCAGCTAATTCTCCTACTGTAAGAGTGCCTGGATAAGTGATTTTTTCTGGGGTAGGTACTGTTTGACGTGGCTGCTGTGGTCTTTTCCTTGCTCCCCCGCCTCGTCTTTGCTGCTTTCCTTTTCTTGCGTTAGGATTTCTGTTTCCTTGTCCTTGTCTATTCTGGGTTTTCTTATCATTATTACTCATGCTATTACCACGGCCTTCCTATTGGGATCTGTTGTCCCTTTTCTTTCAAAGTGATCCTTTTATAATCAAAAGGTGAATGCTTCTTTTCTTTGCCTCTTTGCAAACAAGAAAGCTTATCCTGCCCTTTTGTCTTCAAGGTCAATGATTCAGAATCTTTACAGGAGTAGTAACCACCTGCACCTCTAAAAAACTCCTATCATAATAAAGCATAACTCTTTTTATTATCAATCATCAAGAAGTGAAATCATTTTTTCTGCAAAGCCCTTATCAGCAATGCCTGCGATTACTCGCTGTTCTTTCCCCATAGCCTGCCCAAGCTGGTCCCGGCTCCCGGCAGTACGCCACGGGATTTGATAAAACGTGCATTTATCCTGAACTTTCTTTCTTGTGTTAGGGGAAGCATCATCTGAGACAAGCACAAGATAAACGGTCTTTTTCCTCAATTCCTTAAGGACAATTTCTTCTCCGGAGAGTACCTTTCCTGCTCTGACCGCAAGACCAAGAAATGAGTAAAAAGAATTGTTCATTTCCTGCCCGCCTTTTGTCTTTCCTGTTCCAGTCTGTCATATTCCTCTGCAGACAGCTTGACTTTTAAATGTCTGGACAGCAAATCCTTTTGCTTGGCCTGCAAAAAAGATTCTTCGCTGTTAGTAAGATAAGCGCCTCTTCCGTTCATTTTCCCGCCTGGGTCAACGGAAACTTCCCCTTCTGGAGAGCGCACCACTCGGATAAGTTCTTTCTTTGCCTTCATCTCACCCGTTGCTATGCATTTTCGCAGCGGCACTTTTCTCTTTTTCACTGTCCTCTCCCCTTTTAGTCTTTTTCACTTTCGTCCCAGTCCATCTCCGGGTCATCAGGATTACCTGGCTCAAGCCAGTCTTCTTCATCTTCAACATGGCTTTCCTCATCTGGCTCTTTCTTCGGTTCTGCACCAGGAACATTTGCTGTTTGAGGATCATAGAGCCCAAGTTCTTTCGCTTCTGTTTCATTTTTGATGTCAATTTTCCAGCCTGTTAATTTTGCTGCCAGACGTGCATTTTGTCCTCTTTTTCCGATAGCAAGTGAAAGCTGGTAATCAGGTACAACGACAAGCGTACTTTTTTCTTCTTCGTTCACCTGTACATCCAGGACTTTTGAAGGACTGAGTGCATTAGCAACGTAGTCTACCGGATTCTCAGACCAGCGGACAATATCAATTTTTTCGCCTTTCAGTTCATCCACAATGGTCTGAACCCGCTGACCTCTTGGACCTACACACGAGCCTACAGGATCGACATCTTTGTCTTCAGCATAAACAGAAATCTTGGAGCGGTCACCAGCTTCACGGGCGACCGAGACAATTTCTACAGTGCCATCATAGATCTCTGGAACTTCAAGCTCAAAAAGACGCTTTAACAGCCCCGGGTGAGTACGAGAAATCATGATTTGCGGCCCTTTTGTCGTCTTTTCAACTTTCGTAATATAAGCCTTAATTCTGTCGTTATGTTTATAATGTTCGTTGCTCATCTGCTCACTTTGAGGAAGCAGGGCCTCTACCTTTCCTAGATCAACATAAATAAACCGGTGATCCTGGCGCTGTACTATCCCGGTCATTATGTCTTCTTCACGGTCTATAAAATCAGAATAAATAATGCTTCTCTCAGCTTCCCGCACACGCTGGGTCACCACTTGTTTAGCGGTCTGAGCTGCAATGCGGCCGAAGTTTTTTGGCGTAACTTCTATTTCCACGACATCATCAAGCTCATAAGCCGGGTTGATTTCCTTAGCTGCTTCAATGGAAATTTCCAGGCGCGGATCAAAAACCTCTTCCACAACTTCTTTGCGTGCAAATACTCTGATGGTTCCTGTATCACGGTTCACGTCAACCCGCACGTTTTGAGCCTGATTGAAATTCCTTTTGTATGCCGAGATCAGAGCCGCTTCAATGGCTTCCACAATGACCTCTTTTTCAATTCCTTTATCTGTTTCCAGCGTTGACAACGCATCCATAAAGTCACTATTCATGGATGTTATATCCCCCTTTCAAAGACCGTCTCTCGGCCATTCCTAGCCCCGTAAGCTTTAAATAAGAACAGCCAGGCGGGCCTTTGCTACTTTATCATATGGTACCTCATACGTTTTTTTCTTTTGCTTTACTTTCACTTCGATTTGTAAAACAGAGCCGTCAAAGTCAATCAGTGCTCCCTCAAATGCCTTTTCACCTTCCACAGGCTCGTAAGTTGTCACATAAACGTTTTTTCCAATAGCTTTGTACATATCCTTTTCTGTTTTCAAGGGACGTTCTGCACCGGGAGAAGAGACCTCAAGATAGTACGCCTGCTTAATGGGATCTTCCTGATCAAGCTTTTCACTTAATTGTTCACTGACCTTGCCGCATTCTTCAATATCGACGCCATTTTCACCATCAATGAACACACGTAAAAACCAGTTTTCCCCTTCCTTTTTGAACTCTACATCAACAAGCTCAAGGTTCATTTCCTCCACAATAGGGTCAACCAAGCGAGAAGTAATTTCAGTCACTCGATCGCTCATGCCAAACCTCCTTTTTATACAGTTCTTTTCGTTTGTTAATATGATAAATTAGTCCTTAATGCAAACGAAAGAGTGGGTTTCCCCACTCTTTCCCCATTCGTTATCCAAAGTATCACCATAGAAAAGGTACCATATTCTGCTTAATATTGCAAGACAGGCCACCCTCTTCCCGTTTTTCTTAAAAGAGGGAAAGTTGGTTTGAGTCTGGTAGGCCTTCTAAGCAGCCATGAGCATCTAAATGCTCGATTACAGTCTTTGTTGCTCTGCTTCGCTGCTGCAAGTCCTCCTTTGAAAGGAACTCTCCATCTTCTCTGACTCTTTCAATGCTAAGGGCAGCATTTGTTCCTACACCGTCTAACGAATTAAAAGGAGGAATTAACGTTTCCCCGTCCACGACAAACTCAGTAGCTTTTGAACGGTAAAGATCTACTTTCTGGAAAGAGAACCCTCGTTCACACATTTCCAGAGCAAGCTCCAGCACAGTCACCAGGTTCTTTTCTTTAGGTGAAGCATCAAAGCCTTTCGCTTGTATTTCCTGGATCCTTGCTTTAATCGGGCCTCCTCCCTTCACCATCGTATCAATGTCAAAATCCCCGGCTCTTACGGTAAAGTAAGAAGCATAAAAAAGGATCGGGTAATGAACTTTAAAATAAGCAATCCGTACAGCCATTAATACATAAGCCGCGGCGTGAGCTTTCGGGAACATATATTTAATCTTGAGGCAAGACTCAATGTACCAGTCGGGCACGTCGTTTTTCTTCATCTCTTCGACCCAGTCATCTTGCAGGCCTTTCCCTTTACGAACAAATTCCATGATTTTAAAAGCCAGGGAATGCTCGACTCCTTTGTAGATTAAATAAACCATAATATCATCCCGGCAGCCAATCACGTCCTTCAGCTCGCACGTTCCGCTTTGAATCAGCTCCTGAGCGTTCCCAAGCCACACATCTGCTCCGTGTGAAAGACCAGAAATCTGCACCAGTTCAGAAAATGTGCTCGGGCTTGTTTCTTCAAGCATCTGACGAACAAAACGGGTTCCAAATTCGGGAATACCGTACGTGCCTGTTTTGCAAAGGATCTGCTCTTCAGTCACTCCGAGGACATCAGGCCCGCTGAAAATTTTCATTACCTCAGGATCATCCACAGGAATCGTTTTAGGGTCGATTCCGCTTAAATCCTGAAGCATCCTGATAACAGTCGGATCATCGTGGCCAAGAATATCAAGCTTTAATAGATTGTCATGGATGGAGTGGAAATCAAAATGTGTCGTCCGCCATTCCGAGGTTTTATCATCTGCCGGAAACTGAACCGGACAGAAGTCATGAATATCGTACTCTTCAGGAACAACGATGATGCCGCCTGGGTGCTGGCCTGTTGTTCGTTTAACACCTGTACATCCCGACACGAGACGGTCAATTTCTGCTCCCCTGTAATGGAGATCATGATCCCCCTGATAACCTTTTACAAAACCGTAGGCTGTCTTATCAGCAACCGTGCCGATTGTTCCTGCCCGGTACACATTCTTCTCTCCAAACAGTTCTTTTGTATAGTTATGGGCTCTCGGCTGATAGGCTCCCGAGAAGTTCAAATCAATATCGGGAACCTTATCCCCTTTAAAGCCAAGGAAGGTTTCAAAGGGAATGTCATGTCCATCTTTTACATACGCTGTTCCGCATTTTTCACAGTCTTTTTCAGGAAGGTCAAAGCCTGAACCAACGGAACCGTCATTAAAGAAATATGAATGCTGGCACGATGGACATACATAATGAGGCGGAAGTGGGTTTACCTCTGTGATTTCAGTCATGGTTGCTACAAAGGAGGAACCGACAGAACCACGTGAACCGACAAGATACCCGTCATCCAAGGATTTTTTTACAAGTTTTTGAGAAATTAAATAAATAACGGCAAATCCATGACCGATAATACTCTTTAACTCTTTTTCCAGGCGGGCTTCTACAATCTCTGGAAGAGGATCACCATATATACTTTTGGCTCTGTTGTAACTCATTTCCCGCATTTCTTCATCAGCGCCTTCAATGTTTGGCGTGTAAAGATCATCGGGAATAGGGTGTATCTCCTCGATAGAATCAGCGATAGCCTGAGTGTTTTCTATAACAAGCTCTTTCGCCTTTTCTTCACCTAGAAACGAAAAGCATTCAAGCATTTCCTGGGTGGTTCGAAAGTGCACTTGTGGCTGGGTTTGTTTGTTTAATGGATTTGCCCCTCCCTGGGAAGCGATGAGAATCTTTCGGTAGATATGCTCCTTGGGGTCAAGGTAATGGGCATTTCCTGCGGCCACTACTTTTTTGTTGAGCTTTTGCCCTAAGTCTATAATTTTGTTAATGATTTCATAAATCGCTTCTTCATTTCTTACAAGCTCTTTTTCCACTAAGTGGTGATAGTTGGCAGGCGGCTGGACCTCTAAATAATCATAAAATTTTGCAGCTTCCTCTGCTTCCTCCGGAGATTTCTGCATCATTGTTTCAAAAACCTCTCCTTTATCACATCCAGACCCGACGAGAAGGCCCTCTCGATGCTGTTGCAGCTGAGAACGAGGAATGCGAGGAGTTCTAAAAAAGTAGTTTAAATGAGACATGGAAACAAGCTTATAAAGGTTTTTCAAGCCTTCCTGGTTTTGCGCGAGCAAAATACAGTGTGACGGACGAAGACGATGGAAATCCCCTTGGCCCATATTATTATTTAACTCATCGTGATATTCAATTTGGTTCTCCACAGCATCTTTCACCATTTTCCACAGCAGATAACCTGTTGCTTCCGCATCGTAAATTGCTCTGTGATGACTGACCAGCTCAATATCGAACTTTTTACATAATGTATTTAATCGGTGATTTTTCAGCTGCGGGTAGAGAAACCTCCCAAGCTCTAACGTATCTACTACAGGATTAGGAGCAGCGCCTATTCCAATTTTTTTAAAGCCTGCATTCAGAAAGCCCATATCAAAGCTTGCATTATGGGCAACTAAGATATCATCACCGATAAAGTCATGAAAATCCTTTAACACATCGCCGACTTCCGGGGCATCTGCAACCATATCATCTGTGATCCCTGTCAAATCAATGATCGTATTTGACAATGTTTCGTGAGGGTTTGCAAACGATTCAAACCGGTCAATAATTTCCCCATCTTTAATTTTGACCGCTGCCAGCTCAATGATTGTGTCATATACAACAGACAATCCTGTGGTTTCCACGTCAAAAACGACGTATGTCTCATCCATTAGAAGGCGGCGGGCTTCATTGTATGCAATAGGGACCCCGTCATCTACTAAATTGGCCTCAAGGCCGTACAGCACCTTTATTCCATTCTTCTGTGCTGCTCCATATGCTTCAGGAAAAGCCTGGACAACTCCATGATCTGTTACTGCTACTGCTTTGTGTCCCCACTTAGCTGCCTGAGCTACGTAGCTGCCCGCTGTATGGATTCCGTCCATTTGGCTCATCGCCGTGTGCAGATGCAGCTCTACTCTCTTCTCATCTTCCGGTGCCTCATCCATTCTCTCATGAGGATCTATCTGGATCACATCATTTGCAATCATAACCAGGTCCCTCACGAAGGTGTCGTTTTGAATGCCTCCTCTTACCTTAAGCCACATGCCTTTTTTGACTGCCTGCAGGTTAGGGACATCTTCTTTATCACGAGAAAACATCTTAACAAGAATAGAATCGGTATAATCCGTAATCTTAAAGGTTAGTAATGTTCGGCCACTTCGCAGTTCCCTGGTTTCCGATTCAAATACATAGCCTTGTACCGTAATGCGACGCTCTTCATCTTCAATGGTTTCAAGGGCCACCGGGTCATCCTTTATGGGATAGCCGATTTGCAGGCGTTCTTGTTTCCGTCCCTCCGCAGCTTGCTGCTCCTGCTTTTTCTTTTCCATCAAAGCTTCGATCACTTTCGTCTGGTCTTCCTGCTTTTTCTTTTCTTCGAACTGCTCTTGCTCTTCTTTGGATGAATGAACTTGAGACTGAAGCTGGTATTTATTAAACCCTAAAGAAAGCAAGGCATCATGTAAAGGGTCTTGAACCCTTCTTTCAATCATTGTTCCTTCGGCCTCATTTTTGCATGAAACAACAAGGTGATTTCCCTTCACTTCTGGCGGACTGTTTTGAAGCCTTTGACGGAGGTGAGGAGCAACTCCTTCCATCTTATCAACGATTGCCGGCCAAAATTCTTCCAGTTTTTCAGACGGCAAAGCTCCTTCTGCATATCGTATAGAACACTGCACGGAAGCAATATGCTGAAATGCTTGCTGTATTCTTTCATGCAGCAGGAGAAAAACTGTATGGGTAAGAGGTTTATCTAATAGAAAATAGAAATGCCACCGCTTTTCTTCTTTAAAAATTGACAGCTTTTCAATTTTCCCCTCTTGAAAATAGTCCTTCACAACGTCCTGAGGCATCATGATCTGTTCAAGGAGCAACTGAAAGCGTTCCTTGCGTATTTGTTGGTCTTCCCCAGTCAACCTTCTTCCCTCCTTGCTTACCTGGCCATTAGAATGGCAATGGTACCCTTACATTAAGGGTACCATTCTCTCTTTTCTTATTGAATTGTGTTGAAGAGTGACTCAAGATAAGAAGGTAATTCATCCTTGTGGACCTCTTCCATTTCACCTGTTCGACGCACCTTCACTTCCACAATTCCTTCATCTGCTTTTTTCCCGCACGCAATTCGTACAGGAAGTCCGAATAAATCAGAGTCTTTAAATTTCACGCCCGCCCGTTCCTTGCGGTCATCATATAATACATCAAATCCAGCTTTGCGGAGACTGGCATATAACTCTGTGCCCAATTCACTCTGTTCTGCTTTTTTCGCATTTAGTGTGAGAAGGTGGAGATCGAATGGCGCCACTGCTTTGGGCCATACAATGCCATTTTCATCGTGGTGCTGTTCCAGGATTGCAGCCACCGTTCTGCTTACTCCAATACCGTAACAACCCATGATTAGCGGCTGGGTCTTCCCATTTTCATCTAAATACTCTGCCTTTAATGCTTCACTGTATTTAGTCCCAAGCTTAAAGACATGACCCACTTCAATTCCCTTGGCAAACTTAATTGTTCCCTGGCCATCAGCTGAGGGATCTCCTTCTTGAATGAAACGCAAATCTCCAAAACCATTGACACGAAAATCACGTTCAATATTGGCGTTGGTATAGTGCTTGTCTTCTTCATTGCCGCCGCAAAGGCTGTTCATCATTCCGGCCACCTCGTGGTCAGCAATAATTTGAATTCCCTGTTTCAAATCAATAGGACCAATGGAGCCTGGACGGCAGCCCGTATGCTGCAGTACCTGTTCCGGACTGGCCGATTCCACCTGTACAGTATCAAAATAACGGCCGACTTTTACATCGTTTACTTCCCGATCTCCCCGGCAGAGTACCAGCACTGGCTCATCATCCACAAAAAACAGAACCGATTTTAAAATATCTTTTGCCTCGATTCCCAGGCCGGCAGACAACTCCTCAATCGTTCTCATGTTCGGTGTGTCTATTTTTTCAAGAGGCTTCTCTTCTCCTCTTCTTTCCACGTTTGGTTTCGGTACTTCAGCAATCTCAATGTTTGCGGCATAGGAGGAAGAGTCAGAATAAGCAATCGTATCCTCTCCAACATCTGACAACACCATGAATTCATGAGTGCCGCCTTTTCCTCCAATGGCGCCTGCATCAGCTTCTACTGCCCTGAAATCAAGGCCGCACCTGCTGAATATTTTTTCATATGCCTGATACATTGCTTGATAGCTTTGATCAAGGCCTTCTTTTGAGGAATCAAAAGAATAAGCATCTTTCATGATAAATTCTCGAGAACGAAGCACTCCAAAGCGCGGGCGCCTTTCGTCTCTATATTTGGTCTGAATTTGATAAAGGTTTACAGGGAGTTTTTTGTAAGAATTCAACTCATCCCTTACTAGACTCGTAATCACTTCTTCATGGGTAGCCCCCAGTACAAAATCTCGCGTGTGGCGATCTTTGAGGCGCATAAGCTCTGGTCCGTAATCATCTAATCTGCCAGATTCCTCCCACAGCTCTGCAGGCTGGATCGCAGGCATTAAAAGCTCCTGCCCGCCTGCTTCGTCCATTTCTTCACGAATGATCTCTTCCACCTTGCGGAGCACCCTTTTTCCCAAAGGGAGATAGGAATAGATTCCAGCGGCATTTTGGCGGATTAAGCCAGCTCGGAGCATAAGCTGATGACTGGCTATATCTGCTCCAGCCGGGATGTCTCGCATGGTTGGACTAAAAAACGACTGCTGTTTCATACATTAGTGCCTCTCTTTCTAACACTTTAATTATCTATAGGAAAAATTTGTTTATATCATTCCAGGTCACTACAAGCATGAGTAAAAACAATAAAGCAAAACCTACAAAATGAACAAGCCCCTCTTTTTGAGGATCCACAGGTTTTCCCCGTACCGCTTCAAATCCAATAAATAAAAGCCGGCCTCCGTCTAAAGCTGGAAGAGGCAGTAAATTAACAATGCCAAGGTTCACACTTAAGAGTGCCGCCCATTGGATAAGGAGAATTGTACCCATCGCTGCAGCTTCACCAGTGTAATTATAAATGCCGACTGGGCCAGCGAGATAATCTAATGAAAAATTACCAGTGACTATCATGCCTAAAACATCAAAGATTAATATTGTGACTTCATACACTTGAACGGCCCCAAATTGGATCGCTTCTATTGGGGAGTGTTCTGCTGGAGCATTTACCCCAATAAATCCTTCTTGCCGTTCTGTCATTTCATTATAATGGGAAGTCGTCACGACTGGAATGGATAGAATTTCACCATTTCTTTCAACCTGAAACACCACTTCTTCGTTTGGGTGTTCCTGGATCTGGGCAGTCATTTCCTCCCATGTATTCACTTCTTCTCCCCCAATAGCTAATACCTGGTCTCCTGCCTCCAGCCCATATTCGTTGGCAGGTCCGTCACCAGTGAGCTCTCCCAGTTCTGCCTGGTCATACTGAGGGACCCCGTTAATAAGGCCAAATAACACGAGAAGGAAAAATGCAAGCACAAAATTCATTGCTGGTCCCGCAAAAATCGCCAGTGCCTTTTGGCTTGGCTTTTTAGAACCAAACTGCCGGTCCCAAGGAGCTATTTGGGAGGCTTGTTCATCGACAACAAGCTCTGCTTTATCATTTACCTTAAAGGTTTGTAGTTCTTCTTCCTCTCCGGTATAAGCTTGAATAATGAGATCATGTTCAAGGTCTGCTCTTTCTACAGAAACGACCTTTGCTTCCGGATGCTTCGATTTATTGTTAACAATGATTCGGCTGACTTCACCTACTTGATTAAACACAAGCCCTACTTCATAGCCAGGCTTAAGCTGGACAAGCTCAGGATCCTCTCCCGCCATTCGTACAAATCCGCCTAACGGAAGCAGCCGTATAGTGTAAACAGTCTCGTTTTTCTTAAAAGAGAACAGCTTTGGCCCAAACCCAATGGCGAACTCCCTGCACAATATCCCAGCACGTTTTGCAAAATATAAATGACCCCATTCATGCACGGCAACGAGAACACCAAATATTATAATTATGGCTATTAAAGTATTCACTTATTTCCCACCTTCAATTTAATCGTGTGCGCACGTACTCTCTTGTCTCTTGATCTACCTGCAAAATGGTATCTAATGAAGGATTCTTCAGGGTACTGTGACGGTTCATTGCTTCTTCAATCACATCTTCAATTCCAAGAAAGGAAATGCTTTTTTGAAGGAATGCCTCCACTGCTACTTCATTTGCCGCATTCAATACCACAGGCATCGTGCCGCCTTCTTTCCCAGCGTCAAATGCATATTGAAGACATTTATAACGCTTGAAATCAGGCTGTTTAAAATCCAATGTCCCAGCTTCCCATAAGTTTAACCTTTTTGTATCTTTTAGTTCAAGTCTTTTCGGGTAAGACAAAGCATATTGAATAGGCACTCTCATATCAGGGGTCCCCAGCTGTGCCAGTACGCTTCCGTCCTGGTATTCAACCAGGGAGTGAATAATGCTTTCACGATGAAGGAGGACTTCAATCTGCTCGTAGGCAATTCCAAAAAGCCAATGGGCTTCAATGACTTCCAGCCCCTTATTCATCATTGTGGCTGAGTCTATAGTGATCTTCGCCCCCATTGACCAATTTGGGTGGTTTAACGCATCTTCCACTGTCACCCCACTCAGCTGATTCCTGCTCAAATCACGAAAGCTCCCTCCAGAGGCAGTAAGGATTAAGCGGCTGACTTCATCTGTAAGACTTCCTTCCAGGCACTGAAAGATGGCCGAGTGTTCACTATCCACAGGCAGAACTTGTACATTATTTTCTTTGGCTTTTTCCATAACGATGTGTCCTGCTGTAACCAAGGTCTCTTTGTTGGCAATTCCAATAACTTTCCCTGCCTCAATAGCGGCCAGCGTGGGTTCAAGCCCCACGCTTCCAAGCACCGCATTCATTAAGAAATCCGCTTCAGGATGAACTGCGACTTCCTTTAATCCTTCACCTCCATAAACCACATTTGTTCCTGCAGGCACCTCAGCCCTAATTTTTTCCGCATCCTTTTCCTCTGCCACTGACACGGTCTCTGGCTTAAACTCATTGATTTGTGAAATGGCAAGCTTTGTATTACGACCGGCTGACATAGATACCAATGAAAATTTATCAGGGTGTGTCCGAATAATGTCTAAAGTCTGGGTACCGATAGATCCTGTGGAACCGAGCAGTGCAATATGTTTCATTTTACGTTCACCTTTCTCTTCCTATCACCAAAGTTTTAAAATCATTTCTGGTTCGTTATGTACAACTTCCTCCTCACCCTAAAAATTGCAAAAGGTGTAATATTGGCATAACAAATATCAAGCTGTCAAAGCGGTCTAATATCCCTCCGTGACCCGGCAGGACATTCCCAGAATCCTTCACAGCATAGTGCCTTTTTAAAGCTGACTCTACTAAGTCTCCAAGTTGTCCAAAAATAGAGGTGACAACAAGGAGTCCAGTCAGGTGGAGAACTGAATCAAAGATCGGAAAGAAAGTGTGAAAGATAAAGCCTACAACAAAGGCTGCTACGATTCCTCCGACAGACCCTTCCACTGTTTTCTTTGGGCTGATATGAGGAGAGAGCTTTTTTCTTCCCCATTTTCGACCAACAAAGTAAGCCCCTGAATCAGTAGACCAGATAGCAAACAGTATTAAAAAGACAACTTGCAGTCCCACTTCCGGAATCTCTCTTGAAGTAATCAAGTAATGAAACCCGTAACCCACGTAAACTGACGATAAGATCGCAAACCCGACTTCATCAAACGTAAACGAATTCTTGGTGACAACTGTCAAGGCAAGCAAAAGAAGGATCATAAAGATAAAAATTTCCGTTTTGCTTACATGATCCAAAAAAGCGACATCAAGCCACCCCGGGGGGACCAGAAGCACCCACATAAGGGCAAGGCTTCCCAAACCTTTTACTGATAACGGCCTTATTCTTCTCATCTTTAACAGCTCTATCATAGCTACCGAGGCTACAAGTGCTATAAATAACGTAAAAATCGTTCCTCCAAGAATAACTGCGGTTAAAAATACGATTGCTCCTAAAAATCCTGTTACAACCCTTTGTTTCATTGGGATATCCTCCCTTTAAACACCGCCGTAGCGCCGTTTCCTTTTTTGGTATACTCTGATGGCTTCCACTAAATCTTCTTCTGAAAAGTCAGGCCAAAGAACATTTGTAAACCAAAATTCGCTATAAGCAACCTGCCATAACATGAAATTACTTAACCTGATTTCTCCGCTGGTTCGAATGAGGAGATCCGGGTCTGGCAATTTGTTGCTAAGAAGAAATTGAGAAAGGTAGTTTTCATCAATATCTTCTATGCTTTGTTTTCCTTCCTGTACTTCCCTGCACGCTTCTTTCACCATCCGTATCATTTCATTCCTGCTTCCATAGTTCAAGGCTAGATTTAAAACCAGTCCATTGTTTTCCTTTGTTTCTTCCACTGCTTTTTTTACCGCGTCAATCGTATAGGAAGGAAGCCCATCTAATGTTCCCATGATCGTTACTCTTACATTGTTTTCTTTCAGTGACGGCAGCTCTTTATGAAGAAACTTTTCAGGCAAGCGCATAAGAAAGTCCACTTCCGCTTTTGGACGTTTCCAGTTTTCAGTAGAAAATGCATACAGTGTTAAATACTTGATTCCTATATGATTCGCTTCCCTGACAACCTTGTTAATAACCTTCATACCTTCTCTGTGCCCAGCTATGCGCGGAAGCCCCTTTTGTTTTGCCCAGCGGCCATTTCCATCCATTATGATAGCAATATGAGCAGGAAGGTTTTCTTTCTCGCCGACAAAAGCTTCTTCATGTTTGGCAGCTGTCTCCTCTTTTTTTATAAACCTTTCAAGCATAAGGACACCAGCCTTTATGTTATCTAAAATTGAACTTCTATCTTAGCCCTTACTTATTATAATATATTCTATTTCGATTACCTTACATTCTTTCAATTTCGCCTACAAAAAAACCCTCCCGGTAAGAAGAGGGTTTATTAGCATGATCCTATTGTAACTTGAATACACTTAAACTTCCATAATTTCTTGCTCTTTTACCTCTGCTGCCTGATCAATCGCTTTGATTTGTTTGTCAGTTACCTTCTGAACCTCATCCTGACTGCGTCGAAGATCATCCTCAGTGATTTCTCCGTCTTTTTGCTGTTTTTTCAATTCATCATTGGCATCACGGCGAATATTACGGACCCCTACACGCGCCTCTTCGGCATATTTTTTTACAAGCTTGACTAAATCTCTGCGACGCTCTTCTGTCAGCGGCGGAACGGTAATTCTGATTACATTTCCGTCATTGTTAGGAGAAAGTCCTAAATCAGCTTTTTGAATTCCTTTTTCAAGATCACCGATGGCAGATTTATCAAATGGGGTAATAAGCAACAGGCGAGCTTCTGGTACTGTGATTGTCGCCAGCTGGTTTAACGGAGTTGGAGCGCCATAATAGTCAACCATTACTTTATCAAGCATAGAAGGATTGGCACGTCCAGCTCTTAGTGTCGCAAGCTCCCGGTGGTAAGCTTCAACCGTTTTTTCCATACGTGCATCTAAATTTTTTGTAACATCATTAGCCATTATTTGTTCCCCCTAATGACCGTCCCTATTTTTTCACCAAGGACAGCTTTTTTAATATTTCCTTCTTCCATGATCGAAAAGACAAGCAGCGGGATATCGTTATCCATGCAAAGTGTAGAAGCAGTAGAATCCATCACACCAAGACCGCCATTTAAAAGGTCAAGGTATGTAAGCTCCTGATATTTCTTGGCATCTTCGTTTACTGATGGATCAGAGTCATACACACCGTCAACTTTGTTCTTAGCCATTAAAATAACTTCTGCTTCAATTTCAGCAGCTCTGAGGGCAGCTGTCGTGTCAGTTGAGAAGTAAGGGTTTCCTGTACCCGCAGCAAAAATAACTACACGCTTTTTCTCCAGGTGCCGTATTGCTTTTCGGCGTATGTATGGCTCTGCAACCTGGCGCATTTCAATGGACGTCTGAACTCTTGTTTCTACTTCAATGTCTTCCAGGCCGTCCTGAAGAGCAAGAGAATTCATCACAGTAGCAAGCATACCCATATAATCGGCAGTTGCCCTGTCCATTCCTTTGGAGCTTCCAGCCATTCCTCTCCAAATATTCCCACCGCCGACGACAACAACTACCTCTGTACCTAATTCTACAATTTCTTTTATCTGTGAAGCAATAGATTGAATGACCGTTGGGTCAATTCCATACCCTAAATCTCCTGCAAGAGCTTCACCGCTCAATTTTAAAACCACTCGGTTATACTTACTCATATTAAACCCCCAGTATCAGCCTTGGTGACGTGCTTTCCTTTTAAAATTCAACTGCGAATCGCTAAATCGATAACAGCTTGGGCTGCAAAAATAGGGAACACAAAGGTGTTCCCCTTAAAAGTTATTTTTTCACTTGAGACATTACTTCTTCAGCAAAGTTATCTTCACGCTTTTCAAGTCCTTCTCCAACTTCATAACGGATAAAGGTCTTCACGGAAGCGCCTTTGCTTTCAACGTACTTTTTCACTTTCTGGTCGCCATCTTTAACGAATGGCTGTTCTAGAAGACATACTTGTTCAAAGAACTTCCCAAGGCGTCCTTCAACCATTTTTTCAACGATGTTTTCAGGTTTTCCTTCGTTTAGCGCTTGCTGCTTAAGAACTTCACGCTCACGCTCAGTTTCTTCTGCAGGAACTTCGTCACGGGAAACGTAGGTTGGGTTAATAGCTGCTACGTGCATAGCTACATCCTTAGCTGCCTGCTCGTCCGTTGTACCTTCAAGAAGGGAAAGAACACCAATACGTCCGCCCATGTGAAGGTAAGCACCGAAAGCAGCATCGTCATCTTTTGTAAGAACGGTAAAGCGGCGCAAAGAAATCTTTTCACCAATCTTTGCGATTTGGTCATTGATGTAAGACTCTAGAGTAGAACCTTGCTCAATTTCCTGTCCTAATGCTTCTTCAACATTTGCAGGTTCCTTTGCAAGCAAATGAGTAGCTACTTTACTTACTAAATTTTTAAAGTTTTCGTTTTTAGCGACAAAGTCTGTTTCTGCATTGATCTCCAGAATCACTGCTTTGTTCCCGTCAACCTCGACAGAAGTAAGTCCCTCTGCAGCTACGCGGTCAGCTTTTTTCTGAGCTTTCGCGATTCCTTTTTCACGAAGGTAATCTACTGCTTTCTCCATGTCACCATCCGTTTCAGTCAATGCTTTTTTGCAGTCCATCATACCTGCACCAGTTTTTTCACGAAGTTCTTTAACCATGCTAGCTGTAATTGCCATATGTCAATTCCTCCTAAACAAATTTAATATCTTCTTTTGCTCCCTGATACAGTCAGCAATTCAAGGAATTACCACTTACTCAAGGCAAAAAAAACCACTTAATCAGGATAAAAAAGGTGATAAAGGGCTAAAAAAGGTGATAAAGGGCTTTACCCTTTACCACCCTTGATCCGTTCATTCATGTAGTTTCTCCAAGACTGGCCTTGCTTATTGATTACTAGAAACAGTTTCCTCTTCTTCTTCTTGAGGAGCTTGCTCCTGCTCAGGCTCTTGGTTGTTTTGTGTTGCTTCCACAACTGCATCAGCCATTTTGGAAGTAAGAAGGCGAACCGCACGGATCGCGTCATCATTACCAGGAATCACGTAATCAATTTCGTCAGGGTCACAGTTTGTATCAACAATGGAGATGATAGGGATATTTAACTTATGAGCTTCTGCGATAGCAATGCGCTCTTTTCTAGGATCGATAATGAAAATAGCGTCAGGAAGCTGATTCATTTCTTTAATTCCGCCAAGAAATTTCTCAAGACGGTCTAATTCTTTTTTCAAAAGCATAACTTCTTTTTTAGGAAGTACATCAAACGTACCGTCTTCCTGCATTTTTTCAATATCCTTCAAGCGTGCAATACGCTTACGGATGGTAGCAAAGTTTGTCAATGTTCCACCTAACCAGCGTTGGTTAATGTAGTACATTCCACAGCGAAGAGCTTCTTCACGTACTGAATCTTGAGCTTGCTTCTTTGTGCCGACGAAAAGGACTTTCCCTCCGTCTGCTGCTACGTCACGCACGTAGTTATAAGCTTCCTCAACTTTTTTCACTGTCTTTTGCAAATCGATGATATAAATCCCGTTACGCTCAGTGAAAATGTAACGGCTCATCTTTGGGTTCCAGCGGCGAGTTTGATGTCCAAAATGAACACCAGCCTCAAGCAACTGTTTCATTGAAATAACTCCCATGATATAAATCCTCCTTAAGGTTTTTAATTCCTCCGTTTGCCTCATCTTAAAACAAAACTGTAAATAACAGCACCCTTGTTCAAATCCACAAACGTGTGTGATTAACACCGTTGTATAATATACCACATCCTGCTTTAGAATGGCAAGGGAGGGAAGCAGGAATTACTTATAAAATTTTAAGAGAAGTTCTACTTCTCCTTTCCCCATATCCAGTTCTTTAGCAATTTCATCTCTGTCCAGCCCTTTTGAAAACAGCGAAAGTGCTTTTGCTGCGGGAGTTTGAACCACTTTATCCTTTTGATTAGGAATGTATGGCATTCCCATTTCCTCATGAAAGGAATCATGGTCAGGTCGAGAGCTTTCAATTCTTTTACTGGCCTTTTCGTTGTTTCCAGCTTTCCTGTTTCCAGGATCATGATGGGTCGTATCACTTCGTGGGGTCTTTTGTTCTAATTCTTTTAATAATCGCTCATTGTCTTCTTTCATTTCAGCTGTGTAAGCTACCAGTAAATCTTCTATCTCAGAAGTAAGCCTGTGAGAATCCTTTAAAATCCCTGCTTCCTTCTGCCACCTTCTATAAAAAATAAGGATAATATAGAAGGAAAGTAAATGAAGGGACAAGCTTACACTAATTAAGAAATATATCAGCATCATTTCACCTAGTTTTTTAGTTTCGTTTTTACGCATCGACCTTTGGTATAAAAATTTCTACTTCGAATGGGGACTGCAGGATGTTACTTTCATCTCAGCTATTCTATCAAACCTTGCCCATCACTTCTCTTTTTTTTGAAGGATCTGTTTTAATCGTAAAATCGCTTTAGAATGAATTTGTGAAATTCTTGAAGTTGATAAGTTAAGTACTTGCCCGATTTCAGTGAGAGTGAGCTCTTCGTAGTAAAAGAGACTGACGACCAATTTCTCCCTTTCGTTTAACTGATCGATCATAGAAGCCAGCTCTTTAAACGTATCTTTCTTTACTGCCTCCTCCTCAGGTGTAATGGCAGTGTTATCAACCAAATTTGCACGATATGTTTCTTCTTTTTCATACTCCTGGGATTCATCATCAATAGACAGGATATTGGCAAAAAAGGTTTCGGACACAATTCTTTGAACCTCATGCTTGTCCATGCCAAGCTCCTCGCTTATCTCTTCTTCCGTAACAAAGCGGCCGTATTGTTGTTCCAGGCGTTCCACCGACTCTTCAATTTTTTTGGCTTTTTCTCGCATAGTCCTTGGAAGCCAGTCCTCCTGGCGAAGTCCATCAATAATAGCCCCTCTTATCCTAAAGGAAGCATAGGTGTCAAATTTCAGTTCCCTGGAGAAATCAAATTTATTGATAGCATCAAAGAGTCCCATTAAACCGTGGCTCATGACTTCTTCACGATTAACATTGCGCGGCAGTCCGGCGGAAATACGGCCCACATGATATCTAACAAGGGGGAGATACGCCTCAACTAATTGATCTGCCGCTTCTGCGTTTTTATCGTTTCCCCACTTTTCCCACAAATCTTTGTAATTGCCAGCTGTTACACTTGTCATTGAAGCTCCCCCTTTTTATCGCTCGTAAATCCTGGTCCCTTTTCAAGGTCTATATGATTTTCTCTTCTGCATTCACTGTTCGAATGCTTAAATGAGAAGTAGCTGGATCAAACAGTACGGTCCGGCCGCTTTTTCCCCCTGTATCTTCTGCAGCCAGAAAAATGTGCATCTTTTTTAATGTCTCCTTGACCGCTTCCACGTTCCTCGGGCCTATTCTAAGAGCAGAGCTTGATGCCTCAAACATTTGAGCTCCTCCTGCAATCTTTGCCTTCACCTTATTCCTTCTGGCTCCATGATAAATGAGCAGTAAGTACAGGTCTTCTATAGCTGAATCCGCATACTTCGCTCGATTACATTCTCCCGAAGCATGCAGACGGGAGGAAGGAAGCATAATATGGGCCATACCGGCTGCTTTTGCTTCTTCATCGTACAGAACTACACTCACACAAGACCCAAGCCCTGAGGTTTGAATGAGTTGAGGAGCAATGGCAATATTAAGGTCTGCCATCCATACTTTTACAATATTTCCCTGGGCGGTGCGGGAACTCATTGGCCTTTGACTCCTAAAGATTGGAAGAGGCGGACAAACGTCTCTGGATCAGGAAGTAAGAAAAAATGGCCTCCAGTACTTTGGTGGCTGCTATCTTTCTTTTTTAAGACCGTACTCATGACCAGGGCATATTCCCCAACCTCAGACCATTCTAGTAAGCCATGTTCCAATATAGCCCCTGCCATATCAATGGCCAGAGAAGGGACAGAATGCTGTATCCTTACGTGCAAAAACTCTGATAAACTTGTAAGATAAGAGCCAGCCAGTATATTCCCGACCTCCTGTAAAGAAGAGACAGCCATCGGGTCATGCTGTATGTCTGTGATACGTTCAATATAAGTTCCTGTGAGATCAAAGAGGAAGGCTCTTGCCTCCTGTTCCGGGAGCATAAAAAACATGTTTCCCTTTGCTTCTCCTGTAAGTCTGAAAAATACGGAGGCCATCACTTTTTCCGCCCCGCCTATGTGGTTCGGAATGTCCCGAAAAGGCATAACCACTGCCTCAGGAACATTCATCTCGATCTCTTCTTTTGTAAGCTTTGATAGCGACGTAGCAGCATTTCCTGCCCCAATGTTTGCTGCTTCTTTTAAAATATCCAAATGAAAGCTTTGAATAAAATCCATATGTTTTTCCTTCCCTTATGAATAATCTTTTTCCATGTAGCGGAGAATGCTTTTACTCATATTAAAAAGGGGGACCACTTCATCTATCTGACCTGTTTGCGCTGCCGCTTTAGGCATTCCAAATACTATGGAAGTGCCTTCTGATTGCGCGAGAGCTATATTGCTCTTCTTTTCCTTAAGCTTTTGGATCCCGACCGCCCCATCAGCTCCCATCCCGGTCATGATCACAGCTACGACAGAGTATCCTGCAATGTCAGCCAGAGATGTAAACAATGTATCAACTGATGGTTTATGGTTATTATGAGGGGGAGTGTCCAGCAGATTTAACACTAGGGCTTCTCCCGAGTTTTTTACGGTTACATGTTTTCCTCCAGGAGCAATGTATGCTACTCCATTTCTGGCTACTTCCCCATCTTCCGCCTCTTTTACGGTAAGCTCTGACATGTCGTTCAGCCTTTTTGCTAATGACTGTGTGAAACCCGCCGGCATGTGCTGCACAATAAGTAAAGGTGCTGCCAGCGTTCCAGGCAGATCAGAAAAAAGCTGCTGAAGAGCCCGCGGCCCCCCTGTAGAGGTTCCAATAGCAATGACTTTTTTCTTTAGCATTAGGTTAGATGGATGAAGAGGAGGAGGACTTCTCGTGATTTCAACTTTCTTTTCCTTGGTAAGTATTGATTGATGAAAAGCCTCGGAAGCGATTTTAATTTTCTCTATCAGCTCTTTCCTGACAAGGTCGAAGTCAAGGGAAATTGGCCCCGAGGGCTTGGCTACAAAATCAACTGCTCCTAACTCCATGGCAGCAATCGTTTGCAGTGCTCCTTGCTGAGTTGCGCTGCTGACCATAACCACAGGGTGAGGAGACACTTCCATAATTTCCTTTAAGGTGTCAAGCCCATTTTTTTGAGGCATTTCCACATCTAGTGTAATCACGTTTACCTTTACATACCTCAGCTTTTCTATCGCCTCTACTCCATTCCTGGCTGTAGCTGCTACAGTCATATCTTCATTCCTGTTTATAGCGTCGGAGATAACCTTTCGCATAAAAGCTGAATCATCTACGACAAGTACGCGGATCATGCTTTCAGGCCCCTTTCTATGACGGTGAAGACATAAAACCTTTTAGTTTGGATATAAAAGAGTAAAAAGGTTTTCTCGGCTCCCTTTCTGACTCATCAAGGTATTTATTGCAAGCATTTCTCATCGCCCGGGTAACTTTTGCTCGTGGAAAAGCTAAAGAATATGGGGTCTGTTTATAAACTGCTTTTCGAACGGCATCATCATCAGGAAGGAGGCCAAGAACAGCCAGTTCTTTATGCAAAAACCTTCTGCTTACCTTTTGAAGATTTTCTCCGGCCTTTTTCCCCTCACTGAGATAGAAGGCCCGGTTTACAATCAAAAAAAGCGGCAGATTTTGATCAAAAGCAGTTATATGCTTTATCATTGAGTAGGCATCTGTAATTGACGTTGGCTCTGGTGTAGTAACTAAAAAAACTTCATGGGAGGCAAGAACAAATTGCATGCTGTTTTTTGATATACCTGCTCCAAGGTCAAAAATAATATAATCAAAGTGACCATTAAGCATTTCTATTTGATGGAGGAATCTCTTTTTCTTCCCCTCTGTTAGAGAAAAAATATCTGACAGACCTGACCCCCCGGCAGCAAAATAAACACCTGAAGGACCCTCGTTGATAACATCCCACACTGACAGTTCTCTTTCGATCATATCTCTTACGTTAAAAGCAGCATGTGTACCGAGCAAGATGTCTACATTTGCCATTCCGATATCCATATCGAAAAGAACCACTTTTTTCCCTTTTTGAGCCAGTGCGATTGAGAAGTTAACAGACACGTTCGTTTTCCCGACTCCCCCCTTGCCGCTGCCTACCGAAATAATGTGAGTTTCTCTTCTTTCTGATCTGCTGTTCATCAACTTACGCAGACTTTCTGCCTGGTCATTCATGGTCGTTTTCCTCAAATAGCAATTCAGCTACCAGTCGGGGATCAGCCACGTCCAGATCTTCCGGTACGTTTTGGCCCTTTGTGAGAAAAGAAGCTCCAATGCCGGTTGTTTTCATAAGGTTTACCATTGGTCCGCAAATGGCGGTTTCGTCAGTCTTTGTAAATATAAATTGATCGATGGACAGCGAGGAAAACTGTTGAAAAATGTTTTTCATGTCTGTGTATTTAGAGGTTAATGACAATACCAGGTAGGTTTTTGTTTCTTCATTTAAAGAGATGATTGTTTTCAATTCCTCTATATTCAGTTTGTTGTAATAGTTTCTTCCGGCCGTATCAACAAGCACGGTGTCATATTCTTCGAAACTTTTCAGTGCCTTGTGGTAATCTTCCTTGCTGTACACAACTTCTATGGGGATTTGTAGTATGCTGGCGTATGTTTTCAGCTGTTCTACCGCCCCGATTCGGTACGTATCAGCAGTCAGGAAAGCTACTTTTTTCTTCTCATAAATATGTTGGCGGGCAGCGATTTTGGCTATCGTCGTGGTTTTCCCTACCCCAGTCGGACCGACAAAGGTAATGATTTCTCTGCCGGATGGTTCTTTTCCTAAAGAAAGGGTACTAAGTGATTTTTCTAAGGAAACCTTCGCCCAATCCTTGACTTTTTCATCTTTTATTTCCTCGGTACCACCCGATTCTTTCACCCTTTTTACAAGTGAATCCAGAATCTCTTTTTGAAGTCCGGACTCTACTTCCTGTTCTTTCAATTGTGTTTGAATGAGTCGTAAGGCAGGATGCAGAACAGAGGTTTTTTCCAGTTCAGCATCAGCGGTTAATTCCTTAACCATTTCCTTAATTTCCTTCATCTCTTTTTGAATTTCAGTGGAAGAATAATTGAAATAAGACGGTTTGGGAGGCTCCTTTTTCTGTATAGTCTGAGAGGGCTTCACCGTATCTTTTCTTTTAAGCATCATCTCTTCATCGACCGCAGCAATTACCTCTAATGTTTTTTTTGAGAACAGGCCAAAAATCCCTGGGCTTTGAATCGATTTCGAGCGAAGAATGACGGCCTGTTCGCCAAGCTCTCCCTTAATTTTTTTCATTGCTTCCGGCATGTCCTTAGCAATAAACCTTTGCACTTTCATTATGTTTTCACCACTCCTACGCTTTGCACCTCAACGTGAGGCTCGAGCTCATTATAAGAAAGGACAAATACCTGAGGAAAATACCTTTCAATTAATTGACGTACATGCATGCGAACAGCCGGAGAACAAAGCAGTATTGGAGTATGGCCCATTTGTGCCAAACGGTCAGCTTCAGAAGCTGCCGCTTCAATAATCGGCTGAGAGTCCTGTGGATTCATCGATAGGAAGTTCCCATGCTCAGTCTGCTTGACGTTGTCCACAATTGCTTTTTCCACGCCTCCGCTCAAGGTAATGACACACAATGGTTCCCCTTCCACCGCAAATTGTTTAGTGATTTGCCTTGCCAGTGCCTGGCGGACATATTCTGTTACTAAATCCATATCTTTTGTCATCTGTCCGTACTCAGACATTGTTTCAAAAATGACAGGAAGGTTTCTGATTGACATTTTTTCTTTTAGAAGGTTTGTTAACACCTTTTGGATTTCTCCCAAAGATAATGGGTTTGGCGTGACTTCCTCTACAAGAGTCGGATAGGTTTCCTTTAAATGGTCAACCAGCTGCTTTGTTTCTTCCCGTCCAAGAAGTTCATGTGCATGTGCTTTAATGACCTCGGTCAAATGAGTGGATACAACAGAGGGAGGATCTACCACTGTGTAGCCTGAAAGCTCTGCCTGCTCTTTCATTTCTTCTCCTATCCACATAGCAGGAAGACCAAAAGCAGGCTCCACCGTTTCGATTCCTGTCACTGCTTCATCTTCAACTCCAGGACTCATAGCCATATAATGATCCAGAAGAAGTTCCCCCCTGGCTATTTCATAACTTTTAATCTTAATGACATATTCGTTTGGCTGCAGTTGGATGTTGTCTCTGATTCTAATCACTGGCACCACCATGCCAAGCTCTAATGCCAACTGGCGCCGGATCATGACGACCCTGTCCAGCAGATCTCCTCCTTGATTAGCATCCGCAAGGGGAATCAAGCCATAACCAAATTCAAATTCAATAGGATCAATGGTCAGAAGACTTACGACATTTTCCGGGGATTTCATATCCTCGCCTTCACCGTTATCCTCTTCTCCTTTCTCATCTTCGGAGAGACTGCCGGTATCTGTTTTTCTTAATAAGAAACCACCTGCCGCCAACACACCAGCCATGGCTGAAGTGAGAAGAAAGTTAATCGGTGTAAACACTCCAAGAAAAAATACGGTTGCCCCTGCTACATACAACATTTTCGGGTGTGAAGAAAGCTGCTTTGTAACATCATGACTCAGGTTCCCTTCTGAGGCTGCCCTGGTAACCACAATTCCTGTAGCTGTTGAAATAAGAAGGGCGGGAATCTGGCTGACTAGTCCATCTCCTACAGTAAGGAGAGTGAATGTTCCCGCTGCTGTCCCCAGGTCCATTCCCAGCTGCATCATACCAATGACAAGGCCAAAAATTATATTAATAATAACAATCACTATACCGGCTATCGCATCCCCTTTTACAAATTTGCTTGCCCCGTCCATGGATCCGTAAAAGTCAGCTTCTTTTTCTATCTTTTCCCGTCTTTTCTTAGCTTCCTGATCTGAAATCATCCCTGCATTTAAGTCAGCATCTATGCTCATTTGTTTCCCGGGCATAGCATCCAAAGTAAACCTGGCCCCTACCTCCGAAACTCTTTCTGAGCCCTTTACAATGACTACAAATTGTATAATTACCAGGATTAGAAATACTACAAACCCTACGAGTGGGTTTCCTCCAACAACAAACTGGCCAAAGGTTTCTATGACATTTCCAGCTTCGGCATTTCCGAGTATAGAACGGGTAGTGGAAACATTTAAACCGAGCCTAAATAAAGTAACCAATAATAATAGTGTTGGAAAAATGGAAAACTCAAGAGGTTCCTTTGTATTCATGGCCACAAGAATAATGACCAGAGCAAGAGAAATATTGGTAATAATCAAAATATCAAGGATGGGGGTCGGCAAGGGGATAATTAACATGATCACAATCAAAATAACCCCTACCAGTACTATTAAATCTCTTGCTCTCATAACAAATCTCCTCTTTCTTCAGCCGGTTCAGTTTGTGCTTGTTTTATCTCATAGAAAAACTCATGTTTCTTCCCTTTTATGGCAGCTTGTTTTTCAACTGGTACACATACGCCAGCACTTCCGCCACCGCTTTAAATAAATTTTCAGGTACGTGGTCTCCAATATTTCCGTGACTGTACAGTGATCTTGCAAGGGGCTTATTTTCCACCATTGCTACCTCATTTTTTTCAGCAGCCATCCGAATTCTCATAGCCATAAAATCCACCCCTTTTGCAACAATCACCGGGGCTTCCATCTTGTCTTCTTCGTATTTTAATGCAATCGCATAATGAGTGGGGTTAGTAATGACCACATCAGCTTTTGGAACTTCCTGCATCATTCTTTGCATAGCCATATCCATTTGTTTCTGACGGCGCTTTGATTTAATTCGTGGATCTCCCTCCATCTTTTTATGTTCATCTTTTACGTCCTGCTTTGACATCCGTATTTGTTTTTCATGATCATATTTTTGATATATATAATCGGGAATTGACAGAAAGAGTAAAAGAACGGCAACCCCTGCCCCAATAAGGCCTGTAAGCTGCGCTATTTCAAAAAAACCCGCTTCTATGTTTTTATGAGAAAGGAGCAATAGAGAGTCAAGGTTAAACCAAATGACAGAAAATACAAGAATACCCACTAATGAGATCTTCAAAAGAGACTTCAAAAGCTCAACGAGAGCCCGTGCAGAAAAAATTCGTTTAAACCCCTGAATTGGGTTGATCTTAGAAGCTTTAAATTTAATTGCTTCCGGGGCAAATAAGATACCAACCTGCATCATGGAAGCTGCTGTACCTGCCACCATAGCTACAAGCATGATCGGAAGCAGAACAATTGCTGTTTCCATCACAAGCTCCTCTAATATCACCGTAAGCGTAAAAGAAGTGATTTCCCAGCGTAAATATTCACTAAATATATGCCCCATCATATTTAAAATATGGTCGCCGAGGATTCCGGCATATAAAAAAAGAAATAAAAAGACAGCCAGTAGAATGAGTGCGGTATTAACGTCATTACTCTTTGCCACTTGTCCTTTTCTTCTGGAATCCTGTCTTTTTTTGGGCGTGGCCTTTTCAGTTTTTTCCTGGGAAAAAAACTGAAGTTCCATGCGAAGTTTCATTCTTATGCCCCTCCAAACAATTCCAGCAATGTCCTCATGGCTGTGCCTGCTTCCTCAAATGTATAAGATACAAGAGAAAAGAAACCAGGGAGCATAATGGCCAAAAGAGGCAGTCCAAGAAAGATTTTTAAAGGCAGGCCCACCACAAAAACGTTCATTTGAGGGACAGCCCGTGACATCATCCCTAATGCTACATCTACTAAAAACAAACACCCGATAATCGGGAAAGCCATTTGGAATGCGATGATAAACATCGTCGTAAAGGTGGTTAGGGCAAAGTATGCGATCGAGCCATTACCAAAAGGAAGAAACAATTGTTCAAGGGGAACAAATTCATAGCTGTAATAAACGCCATCAAGAAGAAGGTGATGTCCATCTACAGCAAGTAAAAAAAGCACGGTAAATGCATAGAGGAATCCTCCGGTAAGCGGACTTTGAGCCCCTGTCTGGGGATCAATAACGTTTGCTACTAAAAATCCCATAAGAATATCAATAAACATTCCGGCTACTTGAACAGCGTAAATCAGCATACTTGCGACAAGCCCTACCAGCAGTCCGACTAACGCTTCCTTAATGACAAGCAAAAAATATTCAGCATTGATTGCAAGTTCCGGTACATCCACAGTAAACATCATCGTAAACGCCATAAATACAGCCAGGCCTATTTTAAAAGTGTTAGGTACGTTTCTATATGCAAAAATCGGCATTGTCGTAAAAAAAGCCAGCACTCGTACAAAGATTAATAAAAAGGCTGGAAATTGATTGATCCATTCCATCGCGTCCATCTTATCCTACATAATGGTGAAGATTGCTTAGAATTTGATGAGCAAATTGAACCACATGAGACAGCATCCACGGCCCAAAAATAATTAGAGAAGCAAGCACTCCTAGTATTTTTGGGATGAAAGCCAGAGTTTGCTCTTGAATTTGAGTGGTTGCTTGAAAGACTGCAACCCCAAGACCAAGGACCAGGGCAACGACTAACAAAGGTCCTGCTACCAGAAATACTGTCCATACTCCATTTTCCGCCAAGCTTATAACCATTTCTGGACTCATCATATACCACCTTTAATAACTTAAAAGCAAAGATTCAACAATTAAATACCATCCATCAACCAAAACAAATAACAAAATTTTAAACGGAAGTGAAATCATCACCGGGGGAAGCATCATCATTCCCATCGACATAAGAACACTGGCCACTATCATGTCAATGACTAAAAAAGGAACAAAAATTAAAAAGCCGATCTGAAAGGCCGTTTTAAGTTCACTTATAGCAAACGCAGGGACAAGAGCTGTTAAAGGGACATCATCGAGTGATTCAGGTTTCTCAAGACCTGCGTACCCCATGAACAGGGCCAAATCCTTTTCCCTGGTGTGCTGGGCCATAAATTCCTTTATTGGTGACGCTGCTTCCTGGAATGCTTCTTCTTGTGTAATTTCACCCTCAAATAAAGGGGTTAACGCTTCATCATTTATTTGAGAAAACACAGGGGCCATAATAAAAAAGGTTAAAAATAAGGCTAAACTAATCAACACCTGATTGGGAGGCATCTGCTGAGTAGCAATTCCCATTCTCACAAAAGAGAGCACTACAACGATTCTTGTAAAGCAAGTCATTAAAATTAAAATAGCAGGGGCCAGTGAAAGGATCGTTAACATAATTATCAGCTGTATGGTGGTTGCCAGGTCTTCTGGATCATCACTTAACAGGCTGCCAATATCTACTGCAGGAAGAAAGATGATCATTGTTCCCTCTCCTTTTCTCGGCGGCCCGCCTGTTCCCTTGCTTCCTTTAACTCACCCAGACGGCTGTTTAAAAGAGATTGAAAAGGTTTAACGTTATCGTCATCCTGCTTCTTACGCAGAAATTTGGTTTGAAGCCAGTCTGCGGCTTTTTCCATAGCTTCATCGTTTTGCCGGTCTTCATTGTTCAAAATTTCTTGTATTTCTTCTTCATTTTTTATTTCTTTTAATAGATGAATAGAGTCACCCACCCCGACAACAAGAAGGCGATTTCCTACCTTCACCAGCTGGACCGATTTGTGATTTCCAAGAGGCACCCCTCCTACGTTTTGAAGCGCGCGGGCAGAGTGATAAGATTTTGTTTTTTTACTAATAAACTTTAAAAGAATATACATTAAGCCGATAACAAACAAGAGAGCGCCTATCATTTGAGCAAACATGAGAAAAGGGTTTCTTTCCGCTAAGACAGGTTCATTGTCTGAACGTGCATCAGACAACGAACCCTCTTCCTCTTGATTTTGAAGCCAGTCATTTACCGTTCCATTTTCACTACTTTCAGCAAGAACGGAGCCCGGCGGCATGAAATAAATAAGTAGAAAACATATCATTATTAATAAACCGAAAATTTTTTTCATAAGAGGCGACACTTTATCCTAACGTTTTTTTAATCGCTTCAATCACACGGTCTGCCTGAAAAGGCTTCACGATAAAGTCCTTCGCACCTGCTTGAATGGCATCTATTACCATTGATTGCTGGCCCATAGCTGAACACATGATGACTTTAGCATTGCCATCAAAAGCTTTGATTTCTTTTAATGCCGCTACCCCATCTTTTTCAGGCATTGTAATATCCATTGTAACCAGGTCAGGGGATAGCTCTTTATACCTCTCCACAGCTTCCTCGCCATTTTGAGCCTCACCGGCAATCTCAAAACCGTTTTTAACCAAAATGTCTTTAATCATCATCCTCATAAAAGATGCATCATCAACTATTAATACAGATTGTCCCATGCTAATATCCCCTTTCATATCTCTGCTTAATTTAAATTTTTTATTCTATCTTTTTGACTGATAATATCAGTCACTCTGACACCAAAGTTCTCTTCAATAACCACTACCTCTCCTTTGGCTATCAGTTTTTGATTTACTAAAATATCAACAGGCTCTCCGGCCAATTTATCGAGTTCAATGATTGATCCATGAGAGAGGGCGAGAATGTCTTTGATTGATCGTTTTGTCCTGCCGAGCTCTACGGTAACTTCAAGAGGTATGTCCAAAAGCATATCCAGGTTCTTTGGCTCCGCAGCTTTCCTTTCCCTCTCTTCAAAGTTAGAAAATACGGCAGTTTGGACTTCCCTGTCCGGCTCGGAATGAAAGTTTTCCGGTCCTCCATTGTAACTGTCAGACCTGGCGGCAGCTGTTTCTTGAAGAGCCTCTCTGCTGATGTACTCCTCCGCTTTCTCTGTATGTTGAGTAAAATCTTCCTTATTGAGTAAGGTCTCATGTGCGGTTACTTCTTGCCCCTTGGTGTCAGAAGACGGCTCACTCACGCCTTCAGGTTCTTCTGTCTCCATCAGTTCACTAATCATTTTTTTAGCAAAAGGAATGGTTACTACTTGCATAATGGAGGAATCAATCAATTCTCCGACCTTTAAGCGAAAAGATATTTTCACTATCATTTCTTCGTTATAAGCTGCTGTGTCTTTTGTTTCAGCATCTAATATTTCAATTCCAGGGGGAGTAATATCCACCCGTTTCCCAAAAATGGCAGACATCGACGTTGAAGCTGACCCCATCATTTGGTTCATAGCCTCTTGCACGGCACTAATTTCCATTTCACCAAGCTCTTTATCTTCAACTGAACCGCTTCCGCCCATCATTAGATCAGCAATAATAGAAGCATCACTGCTTTTAATAACTAAAAGGTTTGTTCCTTGAAACCCTTCTGTGTACTCTACATTCACGGAAAGACACGGCTCCGGAAATTCAGTCTGCAGCTCATGCATAGCCACTGCAGAAACCACCGGCGTCGTGATTTCCACCTTTTGGTTAAGCAATTGAGACAAAGCGGTTGCTGCGCTGCCAAAGGAAATATTCCCTATTTCTCCCAATGCATCTTGTTCAATGGATGTTAAATAGGATTCTATATTTCTCTCTCTTTCTTCTTCTTTTTGATTATTTAAAGCAGTAGAATCTGTTGATTCTGGCTCATCACTATCACCGTTTACACCTTTTAACAGCTCATTGATCTCCTCTTGAGAGAGCATATCATCATTCAATTTTCTTCCCCCTCCTCAAACTCCCTGGTTACTTGGACTGCCATTTTGTTTTTCATCTTGCCAGGCTGCCCATAATACTTTTTCTCTCCCTCAACTTGGATTTCTAAGGGTTCATGAATACCCTGATTTAATTGAATAACATCGCCAGGACTCAACTGAAGAAAGTCTTCAACAGATATTTGCGAATGCCCAAGCAAAGCTTGAACGGTAAGTGGAGCTTTTTGAACCGTTGCTTGCAATGCTTTTTCATGATTGCTGTCTCTTTTTTGCTTTTTAGTCTGCATCCAGTAATGCACAGAGAGCTTTGGCAGAATTTCTTCAAGAACTACATGAGGAAGACAAATATTTATCATTCCGGAAGCTTCATTAATTGTCGTAGACAAGGAAATTACCACCACTGTTTCATTTGGAGATACCATTTGCAGAAACTGAGGGTTAACCTCTAATGCATGCATTTCAGCCTCAATACTGATCACAGATTCCCAGGCTTCTTGAAACGTTTCAAGCATTCTTTGAAAAAGCTGCTTTAAAATTCTTGTTTCAATTTCTGTTAACGTATCAATTTTATTAAAGCTGGCTCCTTTTCCACCAAGCATCCGATCCAGCATTACATAACCAATATTAGGATTTACTTCGACTAGAAACCTGCCTTCTAACGGGTATGGCTCAAAAACATTTAACAACGTCATTTGAGGAATAGAGGAAATAAATTCTTCGTAAGGCAATTGGTCTACAGAGGCTACAGATATCTGCACAAACGTTCGAAGCTGTGCTGAAAAGGTAGTGGTGAGCAAGCGGGCAAAATTTTCGTGTATTCTTGATAAGCTCCTGATCTGATCCTTTGAAAATCGCACCGCTCTTTTAAAGTCGTAGGTGTGAATTTTTTGTTTTTCTTCTTCCTTTCGCAGTTCCTCTGCATCCATCTCTCCAGTAGAGATCGCTGAAAGTAATGCATCAATTTCATTTTGTGATAACACATCAGCCAAATCTCTCACCTCTTTTCCCTATTCCAATAGAATTCTTTTATTGGATCATCCGCTGAGTTGTATACACGTTCACTACTTTGCCGTCTTCTACCACTTCATTTAATTGTTCAACAAGAGAAGCTTCTAACTCTTCAATTCCTTCTTTACTTTGAAGGTCGCTCGCTTTAAGGTTAGCCAGTTCTCGGATAATCAAATTATTAACTTGAAAATCTCTTTGCTTAATTTCCTCCCTGGAATGCTTGGAATCCAGGTGAATCCTGAATTGGGCTCGAATAAAATGGTTAGAGGATAGATTGGTTGTAATTTCCTCTGTCTCCCATGAGTTTTCAATCACTTCCTCAATACTTGGTTCAGCGGTTACTTCCTGGTCGTCAGAAAGGTAATTAAATAGCACGATCGCCAGCACGCCTAATAACGTAATGGATACAAGCATAACGGCCATAATACTGAGAAGTTTATTTTTTTTCATTCCTTATCTCCTCCTTTCATGGCCGTTGTACCTACTAAGCCGATAGAGGAATAAAAAGCCTGCACTTTTTCCTTTACTTCTGTCATCGGTTCTTTGACGACAATAGATTTTCCGTTCGTGAGAAAAATGGTAGTATCAGGAAAGGCTTGAATCTGTTCTATTAACGGGGCGTGAAGGTAAAAAGTCTGCCCATTTAACCTTGTTAGTTCAATCATATTCATCATTAGAGCCAAGGAGTTCTCAGCTCTGCCCTCCCTTTGCTATAAATTACCGTTTTAAGTTGACTAATTCTTGCAGAATTTCATCTGAGGTTGTAATAATTCTCGTATTAGCCTGGAAACCTCTTTGAGAGACTATCATTTCTGTAAACTCTTCTGATAAATCAACGTTGGACATTTCCAATGTTCCAGCTACAAGGCTTCCTGCTCCCCCTGCGGCAGGAGCTCCAAGTACTGCCGGCCCTGAGTTGGCTGTTTCCTGGTAAAGGTTCCCGCCTATTTTTGAAAGGCCTTCCGGATTATCAAAAATAGCAAGACCTACCTGACCGCCTGCCACAAGGTCTCCATTTTCGTTAATAATATTAACTGTTCCATCCTGGCCGATACTAAAGCTTTGAGATGTAGCCGGTACTGTAATAGGAGAAGCTCCGCCAGCACCTACCAGGTACATGCCTTCACTGTTTACAATAGAACCGTCTTCATCTAAGTAGAAATTCCCCGCTCTCGTATAATAGGAAGCATCTCCATCTGTTACGGTAAAAAAGCCGTCTCCAGAGATTCCTAAATCAAGCTCCCGGTTCGTATTTTGAAGGCTTCCCTGGGTCATGATCGTATCAATAGATCCAATCTGGGATCCCAGGCCTACTTGAATTGGATTTGTTCCTCCTTGCCCTGCCTGCGGTCCAGTGGCACCTGCCATCTGCTGGCTCACCATATCCTTAAACGTTGTTCTTCCTTTTTTAAAACCAAAAGTATTTACATTAGCAATGTTATTTCCTATGACATCTAATTTAGTTTGAAAATTGTTCATTCCTGATATTCCAGAATACATTGAACGAAGCATATGTTCTTCCTCCCTCTGTTTTGAAACTCACTGTATCAGTCGATCTACAGCTAAAGGCTTCCTTGGTAGGTCGGGCCTTCTATAAAACAATTGTCCCATTTATGTTTGTAAATATTTGACCGGCGGCTTCCTTTCTATTCATTGCTGTAATAACTGTCTCATTTTTAGCGCTTACTATTAATGCAGCCTTATCAGTGAGAACCAGCGACTCATTTACTCCCTTTTTCTTTGCGTTTTTTATTTGTTCGTCGATTATTTTCCATTGATCAGATGAAATTGTTACTTCTCTTGCTGCAAGCCGCTTATCAGCATGTTTGCTGATTTTTAAACTAGTAGGCCCGGTGAGTTCGTCTGTAAACAATTTCTGAAAATAAGATGTTTCATTCTTATTATTTTCGGGAATATGTTTTTGAGGATGAGGCAATTGATGCAATCCATAAGATTGAATAGGAATACTCATTTTTTCCGCCTTTCCTCACTTGCTATTGCCCGTGAATCTCAAAAATTTGTTTATTCGTAACCCAACGGTTGTTATCAAGCAGTACCCGGATGGTTCCGTCTTTTTCTTGTTTTACGGAAAGAACTTCATGTTGTTCTGCAACTGTTTGGGTCCTATGTTCATCCACATCTACTTCACGCTCCCAGGTGACCTTTCTTCCTATAAGTTCACTATTTTGAACAAGAGCGTTGTTTTGTTGTGATGTGATATAACTTTCAAGAGTATTGTTCATATTCGTCATCTGCTCTAATGAAGAAAAATTGGCCATCTGTGCAATAAACTCTTTATCTTCCATTGGATTTAATGGATCCTGATTTTGAAGCTGGGTAATGAGTATCCTGAGAAAATCATCTTTTCCCATAATATTACCTTGAGCTTCTTTAACAGGTACTTTGCGCTGCTCAGCAATACCAAAGGATGAATGGATTGTATTTGTCATGGCTCCCCCTTAGATCTCAGTATTTATCCTTTCTTTTTCTAGAAAGTCAGCAAATTCTTGTCTTTTATGTTCATTTTCTTCTTCTTGCTTTTCCTCTTGATCAGTACCTCTTCTATCCTTTTGAGAAGAAGATTCTTTCTCTTCTTTATCGTCGTCCCAAGAAGGGTGCTGGGCTATTTCAATTTTTTCTACAGAAAGATTTTGCTGCTGAAAGAGAAAACGAAGCTGGGAGAGTTGTGATTCAATTAACTCTCTTGCACCAGAAGAAGACACAATCATCCTGGCTGCTAACTTGCCATTTATATGGGTGAACTGAATGTCCAGCCTGCCTAAGTTTTCAGGGAACAGCTTAATTGACAGCTGCTGCTGGCCATTTGAAAGCTGTTGAAGACTTGAGCGGCCCATGATTTCCTGAAACTGTCTTATAAATTCCTGCTGCCGCCTGTAGGTGGTCTTGTTTTCCCCAAGATAAATATACAGCTGTTCAGCTTTACTGCCTGTTGTCATTCCTTCAGAGGTACTAACGGACAAAGGGAGCGAGCCAGGCGACTGACTGTGACTTTTAGAAAATAATTCCTTTGCTGCCGGCATGATTTCCCCTCTTTGTGTTTCTCTACCATTCTTTTTATCCACTGCTTTGAAAAAAGTGGGAGGATCGTTGATATACCGGTGAAGCTGATTTCCTCTTTCGTTATTACTGTTACTCTCACCTGGGTCCGGAGAAACCTGGCGTAAAGACTCTGAAATAGTCCTTATTTTCTGGAATAAACCACCCATTGAACTATGAAGGTTCTTCTGTAGGGAAACTGGCAATTCTCGAACAAGGTCTTCAAGAGGGACACCCTCCTCCTGTAAGACAAAAAGTCCCGCTGCAGTCAATACCTTGACGGCTTCCTTTATGCTTTCCTCATCTTCAAACGGTTTGTTCTCTATCCTGGGCTCCTCTATAGAAGACAGGGAAAGCAGCTTCAGGGCTAATGGGGTTGGCGTCACATTTCCGCCTGTATTTCCAAGGAAACCGTCAGAGTGAATCTCTTTGCCTTCGGTAGTTGTTGTAGTGATGCTGTCAGAGTGAACCTCTTTGCCTTCGGTAGTTGGCTTAATGATGTCAGAGTAGGTCTCTTCGTCTGTAGTGGTTAATGAAAGGTTCACAATAGAGGGCTTGTTTCCCCCTCGGTTCATTTGGGAAATTTCCAAAACAACTTCGAGCAGGCTTGTCTCTTCCTTCATCATTTTTGTTGTAGCTTCTTGTACGGGAAGCGGCAATTGGTCAAACTGGTGCTCCCACTCAGGCAAGGAGGTTCCCATAGAAGGTTCTAGTTTCCTCTCCCACTTTTTTTCAAGCTTATCAGCCAGTCCTTCTATCGCTTGACTGAATATCTCCCATTGTGCTTGAGTGTCCTCCTGCTGGTGCGAAGAGTCGTCTAGTGACATTTCGTTATCTTGGAAAGGAGAAGAGAGCAAAGCTGTCAGCAAAACAGAAAAGCCTTCATTGTGTTCAGACAAGGGATTGACTTTCCCCTCTGCAAGCTGCTGGGGCATAACTTCTTTGGAAAACAACTGGTTCAACATTACATCATTCATAAAGTTCACCTCCTTTCACCATATAGATCATTGATAAGATAAAGCTGCCATTACTTCAGCAGCCTGGTCCGGCTCCATCTTAGCTAAAATCTGCCCTCTGCTCTCAGTCCTCATCTCACTCATATGAATGATGATGTCAGCAGTACTCATCTCTCCTAAAATGGCTGCCGCTCTTTTGGGAGACATCGATTCATAAACCCTTGCAAGCTCTTTGACTTCAGCCTGTCCCCCCTCAATTTCTGCGTCTTCTTGCTCCTCATTTTCCTCTGCTTCTATATTTTCCTCCAGCTCTTGAAGGGCACCTTCACTCGCTTCAAGCTCCTGTTCTAGTTGATAGATTCTCTGTTCTTGCTCTTCAATGGTAGCAATCATATCCTCTCTTTCATGCTCTTCTGCTTCAGCTTCCTCTCTTGAATCTACAAGTGATGAAATAACCGGGATGTTAGATGCGATATTCCTGGCTGGTTCTGCAATACTAAAGCCGAGAAAAGAGAGAATCACAAGGCCCACAACCATGGCAAAAAAAACGGGAATGATAATAATAAGCAAAATCCATTGAAGCTTGCTTGCTCCTTCCTTTTCTTTATTATTTCCATTATTTTTACCCATTCTTTTTTCCCTCACCGTGCTGCATATTTCTGAATAGAAATTTCATCCATTATTTTCTCTTCTTCTTTTTTCAAGCCATACTCATACTCTCGTTTTTTTTGCTCACGAATCCTCTCATATTTCTTATACTCTATATAAGCGTACTGCATTTCATTTTTTTTGGAATTCATCAACACTCTGGCATGATCGGCTGAAACCTTTGCTTTCATGACGTCCTGGTGTAGAAGCATAAGAGAAGATTCTGCCGTTTGAAGTTCATGGATTGGCATGCCATTCTTCATTTTTTCTGCGTAAAAGGCTTCAGCCTCTTCTTTTCTTTTTAAGAGTTGATATAAATGGGTAGCTTTTTCCTCAAATTTAGTAACAGAACGGCTGTATTCCTCTTCAGCTGACACTCGGGCGTTTTCTTTCATTTCAAGTAATTTTTTCAATGAAAATTGAAAGCTCATACCTGAACTCCCCCTTCAAATCGCTTTTGTAGAGCCTTAATGATTTCTTCATATGTATATTTTTCATCTGTTCTTTGTTGAAGAAAGGTCAATATATCCGGGTAAGCATCGATCGCTTCATCTATGTGAGATGAAGAGCCTTTTTTATAGGCGCCTATATTGATGAGGTCTTCGGAATCGTAATACGTTGACAATAAATACCGCAGGTTTTCAGCTGACTCCTGGTGCGTTGAATGAGTGATATCTCCCATCACCCGGCTTATGCTTTTTAAAACGTGGATGGCTGGATAATGGCCTTTATTCGCTAACTCCCTGTCAAGCACCATATGTCCGTCTAAAATCCCTCTCACAGCATCTGCAATCGGTTCATTCATATCGTCTCCATCTACTAAGACCGTATAAAAAGCAGTGATTGACCCTCTCTCATCTGTTCCAGCTCTCTCTAAAAGTCTCGGAAGCATAGCAAAAACCGATGGAGTATATCCTTTGGTCGTAGGTGGCTCACCAATCGCCAAACCAACTTCTCTTTGAGCCATTGCAAAACGGGTGACAGAGTCCATAAGTAAATTGACATGAAGGCCTTGGCTCCGAAAATATTCCGCAATCGCTGTCGCGGTCATTGCTCCTTTAATCCTCATTAAAGCAGGCTGATCGGAGGTGGCAGCTACAATCACAGACTTTTTTAACCCTTCTTCTCCCAAATCGCGTTCAATAAAATCCTTTACTTCCCTTCCTCTTTCGCCAATTAAAGCAATTACATTCACATCAGCTTCAGAGTTTTTTGTAATCATAGCCAGCAATGTGCTTTTGCCGACTCCACTCCCTGCAAATATCCCGACACGCTGGCCCTTTCCTATAGTAAGAAGACCATCTATCGCTTTTACTCCTAGAGATAAAGGCTCTGTTATCCTTGGCCTTTGCATAGGGTTTGGCGGATCTTGTTCCGTAGGGACCGAGGAAAGCCCTTTAGGCAATTCTCTTCCACTTAGTAACTGTCCGCAGCCATCAAGCACTTCCCCTATCAGACTCCGGCCGGCTTTTATTTCCAAGGGCTTGCGGGTTGATTCTACCAGGCATCCGGGAGAAATGTTTTTCGTAGTTGTCAGAGGCATTAAGAGTACGCTTTTTTCTTTAAATCCAACAACTTCAGCCAGAACTGGTTCTTTGGCCTTTGAGACATGGATTTTGCATAAATCTCCTACTGAGGTATGAGGTCCTCTTGATTCAATAGTTAGCCCTACCACTCTTGTCACTTTTCCAAGTTTTTTATAAGGGCTTAATTCTTTAATTTCCTCAATGAGTTCGGCTGCTTTCATGAGCCTCCTCCTTCAGCACTTCCACCAGCTGCTCTTTTAGTTCCTTTAACTGACTATCCAATGAGGCATCCAGCCTTCCATAAGAGGTTTCAATCACACATCCTCCGGAATCTAACTGACTGTCAGGGTATATTCTGAGCATTTGTGAATAGCTGAGAAGCTCTTTGATTTCCTCAGTCTGCTGTTGTATTTGATCAAATCTGGATGGGGGAACAAATATGGTAACTTCTTCTTGCTCTTTCACTTCCAGGACAGCTTTCTTTACAATATCTGTCCACCTTTCAGGCTCCTCTTCGAGTGCCTGGTACAAGATGCGGTCTGCTACTGCAAGAGCGATATTTAAAATAACAGGCTCAGCCTCTTCAAGGTAACGGGTATATTCTTGCTTTGCCTGTTGAATTAAATGTTTAGCATCATCGACCGCAGTTACATACTCTTCCTTGCCTTCCTGTTTTCCAGCTTCATACCCTTCTAGAAAACCTTTCTCCCTTGCTTCTTCATACGCAAGCTGAATACGCTGCTTAGAACTTTCTTCTTCCTGGCTTACTGCCATTTGTATTCTGTCAGCTTCATCGTGAGCCTGTCTTATCATTCGTTCTTTCTCTTTTAAAGCTTCACTGATTATCTTTTCTTTTTCTTTCGCTGCTGTCGCTATCTCATCTTCTGGAGAATATTCTGATTGTGCAGGCCGAAATTCTTCCTTCCTCCCCCCTTGAGAAGTAGAAAGCTGCTTAATCAATATTTGCCTTGGCAAAGCTGTATGACTGGCATGAGGAAAATCTGCTTTCCCTTTGATCACCCTAAACGACAATGTCATCTCCACCCCCTCGCGCAATGACAATCTCGCCGGCTTCTTCTAAGGTCCTTACTGAACCTACAATTCTACTTTGAGCTTCTTCAACGTCACGAAGTCTCACAGGTCCCATAAACTCCATTTCTTCTTTAAATGTTTCAGACATTCGTTGCGACATATTATTAAAGATAATGTCCTTCACTTCATCACTTGCCACCTTAAGAGCGAGTTGAAGATCATCATTTTCCACTTCCCTGATCACCCTCTGAATTGAGCGGTTATCGAGTGTAACAATATCTTCAAATACAAACATTCTTTTCTTGATCTCGTCTGCTAACTCCGGATCTTGAATTTCCAGGGATTCCAGTATGGTGCGTTCTGTGCTCCGGTCTACGCTATTTAACACTTCCACAACAGATTCCACCCCTCCAGCTTCCGTATAATCCTGCACCACTGTTGCAGAGAGTTTCTTTTCAAGTATGGATTCCACTTCATTCACAATTTCCGGTGAAGTGCTATCCATCAGAGCAATTCTTTTTGCAACATCAGCTTGAAGCTCCTCGGGAAGCTCCGATAAGATCTGGCCGGCTTGAACAGATTCTAAGTAAGAAAGAATTAAAGCAATGGTCTGTGGGTGTTCGTTCTGAATAAAATTTAAAATCTGAGACGGGTCAGCCTTGCGGGCAAAATCAAATGGCCTGACTTGCAGGGTGGAGGTAAGACGCTCAATAACCTCCATCGCCTCATTTTCTCCAAGAGCTTTCTCCAATACGCTTTTCGCGTAACCAATGCCTCCTTGGGAAATATAATCCTGCGCCATCACAATTTGATGAAATTCCTCAAGGACAGTGGCCTTTATTTCACTTTCCACTTTTCGCACGTTTGCTATTTCTAACGTTACCTTTTCAATCTCTTCTTCTGTTAATTGCTTATACACCTGAGCCGACACATCAGGACCCAATGAAATGAGAAGGATAGCAGCTTTTTGTTTTCCCGTTAACCCGCTTTTTTTCTTAATCATTTTCCACCCTCCTAATCATCTGAAAGCCAAGTGCGCAGTAATTTAGAAAATTCTTCCGGCCGCTCTTTAGCCATTCTTTCAAGCTGCTTTCTTTTTGCCTCTTCTTCTGTTTCTTCCGGCTCTGGCAAGTTTTCATATTCACTGGAAATTGTAGTTTCCATCAATTCTTCTTCCTCAATTACTTGTCTTCTGGATCGGAGGAGAAGAATTATAAGTAAAATGATGACTGCTACTAACACGCCGCCTGTAATATAAAGCCACACAGAAATACCTGCACCTTGCTCAGGCTCCATTTCAACTTTTCCAATAAATGGCTGAGAGGAAACAAAGATCTTATCCTCAATATCAGCTTCCGTAAGATCAGCTGTATATTCCTGGTCTATGCTTGTTCTCACAATGGTTCCCAATATTTCTTGTATGTCGTTAATACGATCTGCCGGAAGAGTAGCCGGATCTTCAGGGTCGGGAGGCTCAACCATAACCTGGACACCGATATCCCTGATTTTATAAGGGCTTTCTACTATTTCCCGATGGATACGGTTCACTTCATTATTGATTCGATCTTCTATTCTTTCGTATTCCCCCTCCCCTGCTCCAGCTCCTGCGGGAAAAGCAGGGATATCCTCTTCATCTGCACCAACAACACCGCCATCTGGTGCACCGTTTCCTTCATAAGTTTCTGTTATCCTTTCTACACTTACTGCAATGCCTTCCATATTTTCTTCATCAACTGGCTCAACAAGAGACTCTTCTCGATTCTCTTGAGTAAAGTCTATATCCGTTGTCACAGAAACGAGAACTTTATCCTGGCCCATCATGGTACCGAGCATTTGCTGCAGCTCTCTTTGAATATCTTGTTCAACTTCACGCTGAATGGAACGCTGCTGGTCAAATGCAGATAAAGTACTGTCTGTTTGATGGTCTTCATAATAATAATGTTCAAACATCTGGTTCATGATGACGATATTATCCACAGGAAGGCTTGGGACACTTTTTGAAACCAGGTGGTACAATGACCGAACTTGCTGCTGGTCGGGCTGATATCCCCCAGCAGTATGAAGAACGATCGAAGCCGAGGCTTCCCCAGGCTGATCCGATACCCATGTCGATTCTTCAGGAAGAGTGATCATTACATTCGCCTGATTCACCCCGTCAATTCCCCGAATTAAATTTGCCAGTTCTGTCTGCATGGCCGCTCTTTCCATCACTGAAAATTCGCTGTCTGTCATTCCAAAACCCATTCGGTCCTCGACAAATGAGTAATCGATGGAGCCGCTTTGAGGGATTCCTTCAGCTGCCAGTTCCACTTTCAGAGTATCGACTAACGCCTCTGGCACTTTTATCGTTGTCCCGTCATCTGACACTTGAGAAGAAATGCCTCGTGCATCGAGAGTTTCTTTAATCTGCCCTGTTTCCTGTACTGTTAAGTTTGAGTAAAGCGGCGTGTATGTAGACCGGGTGCTAAAGAGAATGGCCAGAACCATCAGGATAATTAAAAAAGAGAGAATCCCAATGAAAGCTAATTTTTGTTGTTTAGTTCTTTGCTGCCAATATTCAATTGTTTTATTTTTGTAAGTAAGAAATTTCTCGTTCATGCCGCCTCCAGCTCCCGCACCTTCAATAAATAATTATTCTATTACACTTGCATTCTCATGACTTCCTGATAGGCTTCAATTACTTTGTTTCTAACCTCCACAGTGGCCTGTAAGGAAATGCTTGATTTCTGAGCAGCTATCATCACGTCATGTAAGTCTTCTGCTTTTCCTGCAGCCAGCTTTTCAGTCATTTTGTCAGATTCTTTCATCGTCTCATTGACCTGGCTTAATGCATGGTTAAAGGATTCCTTAAATGACTGATGAGCTTCAGCGGGCGTTTTTTTCGTTTGCATGTTATCAAGAGTCCTGCTGTCACCGATTGAATACAATTCCATCTCCATTCCTCCTTGTTATTAGCCTCTTCCTATTTCAAGAGCTTTAAGCATCATATTTTTTGAACTATTCATTACTGTGACATTTGCTTCATAGGAGCGAGTAGCTCCCATTATATTTACCATCTCTTTTAACGGGTCCACATTTGGCATGGCTACGTATCCTTCTTCGTCAGCATCCGGGTGTTCCGGTTGATACACCTGTCGAAAAGGAGATTCATCTTCCACAATCTCAGTTACTTTCACCCCACCGCCAGCCCGTTGATTGCTTTTTAGAGCTTGTTGAAATTGGGAAGCAAAATTACTGCTATTAGGTGCGAAAGCCACATTTTTTCTGCGGTACGGTTCCCATTCCCCATTTACAAAAGCGCCCCGGGTGGACTCAGCGTTAGCCATATTTGCAGCAGCCACATCCATCCGCAGGCGCTGGGACGTAAGAGCCGAGGCAGAAGAGTTTATTCCTTGAAACAGTGACATGTTATCGCCCTCCTCGTATAGCAGTTTGAAGACTATTAAATTTTCCGTTCATTCGTTCTATTAACCCGTTATAATAAATCTGATTTTTGGATAATTCAGCCATCTCATAATCTATATCCACGTTATTAAGGTTATGATTGAACGCACTATGCTGGTTCACGGTCGTATAGACCCCTTTTTGAGACCCTCCAAAATCAAGGTGGCGATCATCTGTTTTATGAGATTGCAAATTCAGGTTTTGAAGTGATTCATTAAGGGTATGTTTAAAATGTGTCTTTTTTGCTTTGTAATGAGGAGTGTCAATATTAGCTATATTGTCAGCAATGTTCTTTTGCTGCTTTGATGCTCCATGAAGCCCTTGTCCTAAAAGCTGAAAGGTGGAGTTATTAAAAATATTCATTACTTCCCCTCCAAATTATGTATGACATTTTTCCTACCGAACAGGATATTTGGCGTTTTTTGTAAAAATAACAGGCAAAACGCAGGACCATAGGCTAAATTGTATTAAAATATGTGAGGGATGTCTAACTTTCTTCTTAATATTTTCTATATCACTAGCAAAGACCCAACCGCATTGATCTATAAGAATCAGTACCTTTGAACTAATAATGTTCCATATTTTTGGTTACAATCTGTTTTTTTCTTAATAGAAGAGGAGCAATGTCCTTCTTTTTGCACAAATGGTCTTATGAAGGTATGAAATCGCTTTCTTTATGATCTAAAAAAACCAGGGAGCACAATGCTCCCTGGTTTTTTTAGATTCTATTTAATCAGCTTGTTTTTAACTTCTCCAACTCCACTAAAAATTTATCGTTTAAGATCTTTATATACGTTCCTTTCATCCCTAGTGAGCGGGACTCAATAACTCCTGCACTTTCCAGCTTACGTAGTGCATTAACAATTACCGAGCGGGTAATCCCTACACGGTCTGCGATTTTACTCGCTACAAGAAGTCCTTCTTTTCCATCGAGCTCTTCAAAAATATGTTCAACAGCTTCCAGTTCACTATAAGACAAAGAACTGATAGCCATTTGTACGACAGCCTTGCTTCGTGCTTCCTCTTCAATCTCCTGTGTTTTTTCATGGAGGATTTCCATACCAACTACAGTCGCACCGTACTCGGCAAGAATGAGATCGTCATCGTCAAATGAATCATTAAGACGGGCAAGCACTAACGTTCCTAACCGCTGTCCTCCCCCAATGATCGGCACGATGGTGGTTAAACCTGAGCTGAATAGGTCACGGTTCTCAATAGGGAATGCTGTATAATCACTATTTACATCCAGGTTGGGAGATGTTTCCTCAATCTTAAAAAGTCCGGTTGTGTACTCTTCTGGAAACTTCCGTTCTTCAAGCATCTGTTGCATGCGATCGTTCTCTATTTCCTGCTTCAACGAATAACCCAATAACTTTCCTCGACGGCTGACTACAAAGATATTGGCATCAATGACCTCACTCATTGTTTCAGCCATATCTTTAAAATTCACATGGTCTCCAGCTGTTTTTTGCAGCATATCATTAATCTTTCTTGATCTATTTAATAGATCCATACCATTTTCCTCCTGACATCCTATAAAATATATTGACTCATATCTCGATCTTTTGTGATGGAAGACAGCTTTTCCTCTACATACTCTGGTGTGATAGTGATTTTTTCTAAGGCGATATCAGGGGCTTCAAATGATAAATCCTCCAGCAAACGTTCCAGCAGCGTATGGAGCCGACGCGCCCCGATATTCTCCGTGTTTTGATTCACACTTTGTGCCATTTCAGCGATTTTACGTACAGCATCGTCAGAAAATTCCACATTTATACCTTCTGTTCCTAATAAAGCTTGATATTGTTTCAAAAGGGCATTTGTCGGTTCTGTTAGAATGCGCACAAAATCTTCTATTGTTAAGCTGGACAGCTCTACCCTTATTGGAAACCTCCCCTGCAGCTCAGGGATTAAATCAGAAGGCTTTGCAATATGAAAAGCGCCAGCTGCCACAAATAACATATGGTCTGTTTTTACCGGACCAAATTTTGTGCTTACCGTAGAACCTTCCACAACAGGAAGAATGTCTCTTTGCACCCCTTCTCGGGACACATCCGCATTTCCTCCTTGCTGCTTCGCTGCCACTTTATCAATTTCATCTATGAAAATGATACCCAGCTGTTCAGCCTTTGAAACAGCCTCTTGGGAAACCTCATCCATATCAATGAGCTTTTGAGCTTCGTCTTCAATGAGAAGCTTCCTGGCTTCCCTTACTGCAAGCCGGCGTTTTTTCTTTTTCTTTGGCATCATATTTCCAAGCATTTCTTGCATATTCATGCCCATCTGCTCCATGCCAGCGCCTTGAAACATATCCATAAAGGATTGTGTCTGCTCCTCTACCTCTACTGTGACAAGGTGATCCTCAAGCTCACCCATCGCCAGCTGATGAGCAAGCTGCCTTCTCTTTTGTGAAACAGTTTGGTCTTCCTCTTCTGTTTCTTCTGACTGCTTCTCCTGTTGCTGAAAAATCATTTCGAAAGGATTGGAAAATTGCTGATTTTGTTTTTTGGCGGCAGGAGCCAAAAGTTTGACAAGCTTTTTGTTGGCCAGCTCTTCAGCCTGTTTTCTTACCTCCGACATCTTCTCTTCTTTCACAAGACGAGCAGCTGATTCCACCAAGTCCCTTACCATTGATTCGACATCACGTCCTACATAACCAACTTCAGTAAATTTGGTCGCTTCGACTTTAATGAAAGGAGCTCCTACAAGTTTTGCCAGACGTCTTGCAATTTCTGTCTTTCCTACTCCTGTCGGACCAATCATTAAAATATTCTTAGGCGTGATATCATCTTTTAGACTCTCTTCTAGCTTACTGCGACGGTACCTGTTTCGTAAAGCAACAGCTACTGAACGTTTTGCGTCTTTTTGACCCACAATGTATTGATCAAGCTTTTCAACAATCTGTCTTGGGCTTAATGGGGTTTCCAAACGGGTTCTCCCCTTTCATCAAAATTTGTTGAACATAAAGCATCCGGAGCCAAGGCCTTATATTTCCTCAACAACAAGCTGATCATTTGTAAACACGCAGATATCGCCAGCGGTTTTCAGGGATTCTTCAGCCATTTCCTTTGCACTCATATGAGTGGCATTTCTTTTTAGTGCTCTTCCAGCTGCTAAAGCAAAATTTCCTCCTGAGCCGATTGCTAATATCCCATCATCTGGCTCAATCACCTCACCAGTGCCTGAAACTAAGAGGATGGTCTCTTTATCCATCACAATCAACATGGCCTCCAAACGCCTTAATACCTTATCACTGCGCCATTCCTTAGCTAGCTCTACAGCAGCTCTTTTTAAATCACCGCTAAACTCCTGAAGCTTCACTTCAAACTTCTCAAACAGAGTGAACGCGTCTGCTACCGAACCGGCAAACCCGGCAAGTACTTTGCCATTGTAGATTTTTCTTACTTTTTTTGCTGTATGTTTCATCACCACCGACTGTCCAAAGGTTACCTGGCCATCTCCTGCCATCGCCCCTTTTCCATTATGGTGGACTGCAAATATGGTGGTCGCATGAAAGGATTGTTCCATGAATGACTCCCCCTTTGTTTAGGCACGCGGATGTGCCTGTTGGTAGACATTTTTTAACCGTTCTTTCGTTACATGGGTATACAGCTGGGTTGTTGATAGATTTTCATGTCCCAGAAGATCCTGTACGGCTCTGATATCCGCACCATTATCTAGTAAATGTGTAGCAAACGTATGCCTGAGAGAATGGGGAGAGGCATGAAGAGTTAACGAAACCTTTTTCATTCGTTTCGTAACCACATGGCGGATTCCTCTGTCTGTTATCGGAGTGCCGAGATGATTCAAAAATAGGTATTCTGAATCTTTTTGACTTGATTTCTTAAGTAAATGCAACCTTCCATTCTGTGTATACCGGTCAATGGCATCAAGAGCAAACGATCCAATCGGGGTATATCGCTCCTTATTGCCTTTCCCTTTCACAAAAATGGTTCCTAAAGAAAAATCAATATGAGAAAGCTTTACATTGCAGCATTCGCTGACTCGTATTCCTGTGGCATAAAGGATCTCAAACAATGCAAGATCCCGCTGGTCCAGGGCTTTAGAAGCATCAAATGATTGAAAGAGTGCTTCTAACTCCTTGGCATATAAAAAATGAGGGAGCCTCAGCTCCTTTTTCGGGAGCGTGGTTAAAGCAAAGGGATTCTCAGTTATCAGCCCTTCCCTCATTAGATATTTATAAAACGTCCGCAAGGCCGAAATTTTTCGGGAAAGCGAGGTGCGTTTGTACCCTTTATCGTATAAATGGGTAAAATACAAACGAACAAGGCGGTCATCGGCCTCTTTTGGGCTTGATACCGCCTCTGCATCCAAAAACTTTTCAAAATCAGACAGATCAAGGGAATATGCTTCCAATGTCATTGGAGAAGCATTTTTTTCGACCTGCATATATTTAAAAAAATTCTCTCCTAGAGCTTGAAAGGGCGCCTCTTTCATTACACCACCTCACAAAAGCTATTAAATTTTACCATACCTGTTTTTGGAGAGCAAGGAAGATGTTTATCTTTTCACAAAATTCTGAATCGCTCCCAATGCTCGCTGAGCTAATTGTTCATTTCTTTCTTTTTTATTTTTTATTCTATTCTCAAGCGGCGGAAGAAGCCCGAAATTTGCATTCATTGGCTGAAAATTATCCGGGTTGGCTGTTGTAATGTAATTGGCCATGGCTCCTAATATGGTTTCTTGTGGAAGTACAGCAAGCTCTTCTCCCTGGACGAACCGAGCTGCATTGATTCCGGCAATCAATCCTGCAGCAGCTGATTCCACGTAACCCTCTACTCCAGTAATTTGTCCTGCAAAAAACAAATCCTCCCGATCTTTGAACTGGTAGGTCGGCTTTAATACGTTTGGTGAGTTAATAAAGGTGTTGCGATGCATCACGCCGTATCTGACCACTTCGGCATTTTCCAATCCCGGGATTTTTCTGATTACTTCTTTTTGGGGTCCCCACTTTAAGTGAGTTTGAAAGCCGACTATATTGTAAAGAGTGCCTGACTGATTATCCTGCCGTAACTGCACAACAGCGTATGGCCGCTTTCCTGTTTCAGGATGTTCAAGGCCGACGGGCTTCATCGGACCAAAAAGCATGGTCTTTTTTCCTCTTTTAGCCATGATCTCGATAGGCATGCAGCCCTCAAAGAAGATTTCTTTTTCAAATTCTTTCAATGGAACTGTTTCAGCTGAAGTTAACGCCTCATAAAACTCATCAAATTCTTCTTCTGTCATTGGACAGTTAATATAAGCAGCTTCTCCTTTATCATATCTTGATTTAAGATAAGCTTTATTCATATCTATGCTGTCCGTTTCAATAATGGGTGCTGCAGCATCATAGAAATAAAGGTATTCTTCACCTGTTAAATCCTTTATCGTCTGAGAGAGACCTTCTGTAGTTAATGGACCCGTTGCTATAATCGTCGGTCCTTCAGGAAGGCTGGTAATTTCTTCGTGAATGACTTCCACATTTGGATGTTCTTTCACCCGAGAAGTGACAAGCCCTGCAAATTCATGGCGGTCAACAGCTAAGGCTCCACCGGCAGGTACGGAACAATCATCTGCAGAACGAATGATTACAGAATCCATTTCTCTCATTTCTTCTTTTAACACACCTACTGCATTTGTCAGACCGTTTGCTCTCAAGGAGTTGCTGCAGACAAGCTCGGCGAACTTATCCGTGTGGTGAGCTGGAGTCTGTTTTACAGGTCTCATTTCATACAATTTTACTTGGATACCTCTTTTGGCAAGCTGCCATGCAGCTTCACTTCCTGCCAGACCGGCTCCTATCACATTAACTGTCGTGTTCATCATTCTAAAACTCCATTCTATATACTTGCTTCTTAATATATTATGCTGTTGGCATCATTTTCAACTTTACAAGCTATTCTAAAAGAACATAGGAAAGCCCCTTTTTTAGAAAAGGGGTTTCTCCTACTTACTATACCGATTTCATTTTTGTTTCACAAGAGATTAGTTCGGCTCTTCCTTGTAATCACATTCAGCGCATTGTACATGAACGCCCTTTTTCGTTTTCTTTTCCACAAGAAGCCCTTCGCATTTCGGGCAAGGACGGGATATTGGTTTATCCCAGGAGACAAACTCGCATTCTGGATAGCGGTCACAACCATAAAACGTCCGGCGTTTTTTGCTTTTTCTTTCCACGATATTACCTTCTTTACAGCTTGGGCATTTGACGCCAATATCCTTTACGATTGCTTTTGTATTTCGACAGTCAGGAAAATTGGAGCATGCCATAAACTTTCCGTAACGCCCCATCTTATAGACCATTTCGTGTCCGCACTTCTCACAGTCTTCTCCAGCCGGTTCATCTTTGATTTCAACTTCCTTCATTTCTTCTTCTGCCACGGTAAGCCGCTTTTCAAAGTCCTGGTAGAAGGTATCAATAATCCTGATCCAGTCTTCTCGTCCTTCTTCAATGTAGTCTAAATCGTTTTCCATTTTCGCTGTAAATTCAACATCAAGAATTTCCGGGAAAAATTCAACGATCAATTCAAGAACGATCTCGCCAAGTTCTGTCGGAACAAACCTTTTATCCTCAAGAGCCACATATCCTCTTCTCTGGATCGTGTCAAGGGTTGGGGCATAGGTAGACGGCCGCCCGATTCCAAGCTCCTCCATTGTACGTACCAGTCTTGCTTCCGTATAGCGCGGAGGCGGCTGAGTAAAGTGCTGATTCGGTTCAAGCTCCTCTTTCTTCACCGTTTCTCCTTCTTTTAAATCAGGAAGGAACTTATCTTCTTCTTTCTTTCCATCATCATTACCTTCAACATAAACTTTCATGAAGCCTGGAAACTTAACCTTTGACCCAGTGGCCCGAAATATCACACCCTCATTCGTAAGGTCTACTGTCATCGTATCCATTACAGCGGGAGCCATTTCGCTTGCAACAAGCCTTTCCCAGATTAACTTGTAGAGGCGGAACTGATCACGGCTCAAATACTGTTTGATTGTTTTGGGATCTTTCAGTACAGAGGTAGGACGAACAGCTTCGTGAGCGTCCTGTGACTTATTGTCTTTCTTTTGTGATTTTTTACCTCCGCCGATGTACTCTTTGCCATACGTATCTTGAATGTATTGTTTTGTTTCCTCTTTCGCTGTATCAGAAATCCGGGTAGAGTCTGTTCTCATATAGGTAATTAACCCTATTGTCCCTTCTTTGCCAATATCGATACCTTCATAAAGCTGCTGAGCAATCATCATTGTTTTCTTTGCCCTGAAATTCAGTTTTCTGGCAGCTTCCTGCTGAAGAGAAGAGGTTGTAAACGGCAACACAGGATTTCTTCGGCGCTCTCGCTTTTTTACAGAATCAATAAGAAACTCGTCTCCCTTTAGTTTCCTTAACACATTCTGTACATCTTCTTCTGAGTTCAGTTCGAGTTTTTTTCCATCCTGGCCGTAGAATTTTGCTTCAAATGATTCTTTTCCGTAAAGAAATGAGCCTTTAATACTCCAATATTCTTCCGGGACAAATTCTTTTATTTCTTTTTCACGCTCAATAATCATCTTGACTGCAATGGACTGAACTCTTCCGGCACTTAACCCCTTCTTTACTTTCTTCCATAAAAGAGGGCTGATGTTATAGCCGACTAGCCGGTCAAGAATCCTTCGTGCCTGCTGAGCGTCAACTAAATCCATGTTAATCGGGCGTGGATGCTTAAATGCATCCTTAATTGCAGTCTTGGTAATTTCGTTAAATACTACTCTGCAATCGGAATCTTCGTCGATATCCAGGCTGTGAGCGAGGTGCCAGGCTATGGCTTCCCCTTCTCTGTCGGGGTCAGCTGCTAAATAAATCTTTTTAACTTTTTTAGCAGCGGTCTTTAATTCTTTTAAGACCGGGCCTTTTCCCCTTATGGTAATGTATTTTGGTTCGTACTGATTAGTTGTGTCTACTCCCATTTGACTTTTTGGTAGATCCCGGACGTGACCCATTGATGCTTTCACGATGTATTTTTTTCCAAGATATTTACCGATCGTTTTTGCTTTAGCGGGAGATTCAACGATTACTAAATAATCTGCCATTTCTTTTGTGTTCTCCCCCTTTGGAGTTATAAATCTTCATTAGTATCAATCACCGCATTTGTCTTTGTCAAATTTCTTATTTCATGTGTTCTGTTTATCCGATACTTAAAGTAAATTCTAAGTGCCACTATACTGGTCCCTGTCAGCCAGGCGCAAAGAGTGATAAATCACAATCATTTTTTCACAGTTTATGGTTTATGTCTACCCAAAAATTTCTTAAAGCATATTTTTCATTCCTTTCATTGCCAATTTTATTCCTTACTATTCTATTTTTTTCCTTTTAATTTGCTCTTTTTTACTTTTATAAAAAATGTTGAACACTTTGTTGTTAGTTTTCGTTAAGAGACGCTTGCTTGCACCTTTTGGTACAAGTACGACATCCATTCATGTTTCACTCTTTCCCAATCAAGGTGTCACTATGCCTCGGGCATGGCTTCGCTTCCTCAGCAAACCCTTGCGGGATCTTTGGCCTCTTCCTACTCCCGAAGACGTCTCGCCCCTTTTATCTAGCATTATAAGATTTTAGAACATCCATATTCACTTTTACCAGAGCTCTTACAAAAGATCATCCGGTTGCAGTATCGGCCGAGCACCGTCCTGAATTAATTTATTTGTGCCTGCAGAAACTTTGGAGTCAATTGGTCCTGGCAGGGCGTAAACATCCCTGCCTTGCTCAAGAGCCTGAGATGCAGTGATTAAGGAGCCGCTTTTGACCCCTGCTTCAATAACAAAAACAGCGTCAGACAATGCACTGATTATTCGGTTTCTCATTGGGAACTGCCATTTGGCTGGAGGAGTATGAGGTGGATATTCGCTTACAAGTAAATGGGATTGGGAGATCATTCGGGAGAGGGGAAGATTTTCACGAGGATACATATAATTAAATCCACTTCCACATACAGCAATCGTATACCCCTGATGAGTCACAGCAAGTTGGTGGGCTCTTGTATCCACACCTTTGGCAAGGCCCGAAATGATAACTGCTCGTTTCTTAATAATCGGGGGGAGGAGCATTTGCATAGCCTGCAGACCGTACGAGGTAGGCTGTCTTGTCCCGACAACCGCTAAGAAGGAGGATTTCTTTAAAATATCTGTCTGTCCTTTGACGTAAAGCACCCAGGGGGGATCATGCATCTGAAATAAACGCCGGGGATACATGGAGTCAAAGGGTGTGATAATTATAATATTTCGATCCAAATAATACTGGACTGTTCTTTTTCCTTTTTCTTTTTGAAGGAAATGAATTAAGGAAGAAGCTTTTTTAAGTGGGATTGACAATTCATTTGATAAAGAAGCGGGGGATAAGACGAAAGGAAGAGAAAACGAGGGGTCAATAGTATAAATTTTTTTAAGTGTATTCCAGCCTGCTCCTGGGGCTTCATGCAAAAGAAGCAGCCGGTTTTTGCGGTCTGTCATATTCAGCCTCCCTTATTGAGTTTATACGAGTCAAGAAGTTTCATAGATTAAAAATAACAGGACCTTGTTTACATAATGCAATTATGGTTAATATGCATGGTTTGAGGTATACCTAAGGGAATAAAGGAAGAGAAAAGCCCCCTTATAGAAAGGAGGCTTTTCTTGGTGTTATTCTGCTTTATGTGTAAGACACTTTTCATAAATATTGTTTTCTTTAAGTGAAGAAATAAGTGTCTCCCCGATTTCAGAAGGAGTTGGAGAAACGCTGACTCCGCAATTTTCCAATGTTGAAATTTTTTCGTCTGCGGTCCCTTTGCCGCCAGAGATGATCGCGCCGGCATGACCCATCCGCTTCCCTGGAGGTGCTGTACGGCCGCCGATAAATCCTACGACAGGCTTATTCATATTTTCCTTGATCCATTCTGCCGCTTCTTCTTCAGCGGTACCGCCAATTTCACCAATCATGATGACAGCATACGTATCTTCGTCATCATTAAACGCTTTTAGTACATCTATAAAATCCGTTCCGTTTACTGGGTCACCGCCGATACCTACAGCTGTAGACTGGCCGATCCCATTTGTGGAAAGCTGGTGTACAGCTTCATACGTAAGAGTTCCGGAACGAGATACAACGCCCACATGCCCTTTTTTATGGATATATCCAGGCATGATACCGATTTTACATTCTTCCGGAGTGATAACACCTGGGCAGTTCGGGCCGACTAGACGAGTCTTTTTCCCTTCCATGAATCGTTTTACCTTAATCATGTCTATAACAGGGATACCCTCTGTAATGCAAATAGCAAGATCAAGCTCTGCATCTACTGCTTCCAAAATTGCATCCGCTGCAAATGCTGGGGGTACATAAATAACAGTAGCGTTTGCCCCGGTTTTTTTCACAGCTTCTTCCACCGTATCAAATACCGGAATTCCTTCTATTTCAGTGCCGCCTTTTCCAGGGGTAACACCACCTACAATCTGTGTACCATATTCTACGGCCTGCTGAGTGTGAAACAAACCAGTAGAACCAGTAATACCTTGTACGATGACCTTTGTATCTTTATTAATAAAGATGCTCATTGCTCTCAGTCCCGCCTTTCTATTTCACTAGAGATACGATTTTTTGTGCTCCGTCTGACATGGAATCTGCTGCTGTGATGTTAAGCCCAGATTCTTCAAGGATTTTCTTACCGCGATCTACATTTGTACCTTCAAGGCGCACGACGAGAGGGATCTCAAGGCCTACTTGCTTCGTTGCCTCAACTACACCTTCAGCAATGACGTCACATTTCATGATTCCGCCAAAGATATTTACGTAGATGCCTTTTACCTGTTCATCAGACAGGATGATTTTGAAAGCTTCTGTTACCTTTTCTGCTGTAGCGCCGCCTCCAACATCAAGGAAGTTGGCCGGTTCGCCGCTAAAGTGCTTAATGATATCCATTGTTGCCATCGCAAGCCCTGCACCATTTACCATGCAGCCGATATTTCCATCAAGTGCAATATAGCTTAGGTCAAATTTAGAAGCTTCGATTTCTTTTGGATCCTCTTCATCAAGGTCGCGGAATTCTGTAATATCCTTTTGACGGTATAAGGCGTTGGAATCGAAATTCAATTTCGCATCAAGAGCCATAACGCTCCCGTCACCAGTTGTAACCAAAGGATTAATTTCTGCAATAGAGCAGTCCTTCTCACTAAAGACCTTGTAAAGACCCATCATGAACTTAACAGCCTGCCCTACTAGTTTCTTAGGAATATTAATATTAAACGCCAGACGACGCGCCTGATAGCCTTGAAGGCCTACAGCAGGATCAATGTACTCTTTAAAGATTTTTTCAGGAGTAGCTTCGGCCACTTCCTCGATTTCCGTACCGCCTTCTTCCGAAGCCATCATAACGACACGGTCTGTTTCCCGGTCTACAACAAGACCTACATAGTATTCTTTTTGGATGTCGCATCCTTCTTCAATAAGTAAGCGTTTAACTTCTTTGCCTTCCGGGCCTGTCTGGTGGGTGACTAAGGTTTTGCCAAGAATTTCATCGGCATATGTACGCACCTCATCAAGGTTCTTTGCCACCTTTACGCCGCCTGCTTTCCCGCGGCCACCCGCGTGAATCTGTGCTTTTACTACATTTACTTCTGAGCCAAGCTCTTTTGCAGCTTCTACTGCTTCATCAACAGAGAAAGCAACTTTTCCATTCGGCACGGCTACGCCGTACTTTCTGAGGAGTTCTTTTCCTTGATACTCATGGATATTCATGTTCTCTCCATCCTCCTAACGATTCAGTACGAATTCATCGAACTGCTTGTCCTCATCCAAGGATCGGGTGGAACGATTGGCGGTGAGTCAGCCAATGTTTCTCACACATCTTTAATCGTATTAAAAAACTCAGGATTTTTCAACAATTCGTCACAAATTTATGAATATAATTTGTAAACGCTGACATTTCTAGTGCCATAATTGGAAAAAATATATTAATTTACCAGTTTTTATGGTCGATTTCTATACCAGCTGTAAAAAAATGTCTCTCAGGTCAAGTCCATTACACTTTCAATAACTGCAATCCTCGTAGATTCTCTCAGAAAAACTCAAGGAGAAATAAGCTCCAGCTGAATGGTCCTTCATTGAGCTGTCTCTGCCCAAGAGGAAGCTGAAGCTTTTCCTGTGAATAGAAGATACCATAAATGCAAAATGAAAGGCCTTGAATGAATGCTGTCCTTATTCCTTAAGGGCAAACCATGATCTCAGATGAAAGCACCTCCTTTAGGAGACACCCCTTTATTTTTCTTTCTTTTGTTCGTTTTCCTTGCTGCAATTCATGGTTTTTTTCATGTCTTTTGCTTTTGCATCCATTTCCTGGACTGAAGAAAAAACTCCAAATTCCTGAGCAAATTCTTCACTGAAACTTTTTACACATTGTTCTGCGCCTTCTACATCGAGCTTGTTTTTTTTCACCTGGGCCACCTCTTTTACTTTTTACGGATAGTATGACCCTTACCGTTTCTTCTTATTTCATTGCTTTATCTATCCTGTACAAAAAAGCGAACACCTCAGCAACGACTTCATACAAATCATCTGGAATGGTTTCATTCATGTTAAGATTGGAAAGAAGCTCGACCAATGAAGGATCTTCCTGAATAGGAATGTTATGCTCTTTTGCTTTTGCAATAATTTCTGCAGCCGCCATTCCTTTTCCTTTGGCCTTTACCACCGGTGCCCAGTCCTTTGAGTCCTCATAGCTTAAAGCGACGGCGTTCTTTGTTGAATATAAATCTTTCATATCCGAATATCCATCCTTCCAAAATGAACCGGATTATTATTTTCCTGTAAATAGGGAGTGGCCGTATGTAAAAGAGAATGGCCATCTTTCCATTGAAGTGAGGAAAGGGTATACTCGTTTTCTTCTAATTTCTGTTTCAAATAAGGCTGCAGCCCTTTCAGCACAGCCGCAGGAGGCCGTTTTTCACTATACAACGTTATGGAAACGACACGATTTTGAATTTGTACATCTGCCAGTGTTTCTTTTAACATTTCAAGTTCAAGAAAAATAAGCAAGCGACAATGGTCTTCGTTCAACGACCCATCTGCTCTTCGCTGTCCTTCCCACTGAATAGTAATGTCCGAACCATGCTTGCCGAAAAACAAGGGAAGCTGTATAGCCCCGTTTAAAAACGGATGCTGGGTTTCTAGTGCAAGGAGCTGCTGGCCGGTTATTCTCTGAAGAAGAAGCTCTGCTCTCTCTTTCAAAGGAAAAGGAAGAAGAGGAGAATAGTGTAAGAGAAGTGCTTTTATAGTTTCATTTCTTTCACCACCCGTTATAAACGAGCTTTGAAGCATGTTTTCGTGCTGCATACCTAACGAGTGAAGGAGACTCTTCACATGGTTTGGAAGCAGTGGAGAAGTTGTGTTGCTGCTTATAAGCGAAAGCAGTGCCTGTCTTTCCTCCTTTGTCAGATCCCCTTGCTCATTAAGAGTAACTAACGTGTAAAAAGGCCTGGCCTCAGGCTGATTGTTTGCAAAGGAGTGAAAAAGCTGTAATAACGCTTTCATTTCCTTTGAATCAACCCCTTTTTCTTGAAATAAAGCTGATTCCATAAGCAGAGGAAAAAGCTGCTGGGGCTGCATGTTTACAAGCAGGGGTAATGGCAGTGTTGTTATTTTCCGGGCCATCTCCTGAACAGGTTGACGAGATAATCTTTTAAAAAATCGAGCTTGGGCCTCGTAAAAAAACTGAGGGTTTTTGTGGGCACCCTGGGGCACAAGATTCAGCCTTTCTAACAGTTGAAGGGCTCCTGCTTTCTCTTTGCTTCCCTCTTTTACAGCGAGTGTCAGCAAAGAAAGAAGCGGTTCTTTTTCTTTATAAGCTTTCTCTGGCACCTGCATGGATGCCTGGAATCTTTGAAGGTGTGCTACAAATTCAGCTGCTGACTCTGTGAGGTTTCCTTTCTCTCTAAGCACTTCTCCTGTTCGTATCAGCTCCTGAATTTGCAAGGATACAGACGAGCCCTCTTTTAAAGCGCTGATCGCTGAGAACACTTCTTGTGTAAAAGGAAGACGTCGTTCCATCATCTCCCTTACAATCTCTCCCCCTTTTTCATGGAAAGCCCCTGAGCTCTGAAGAAGCTCTCCTCCTTTTGCCAATTGTTCTTCTTGAAAGGGGAGGTTGTTTTTTAAAAAATAATTCAGGAGCCACTGGTTTCCCCTGGTTTGCTGCATACCAAGTTCTATAAGGAGCTTAGAGCTTTGCTCGCTGTGTGAGAAGTCAATAGAAGGATGAAGCAGCCGCAGCCTGGGAATGCCTTTACTGGGCACTACTTTAAAAAAATAGCTCTCACCTGTCGCTAAGGAGGCTTCTAACTTAGCGGTCACAGTGGGCAGAAAGGGCTTGAAACGGATAGGAGACATTACCAATCACCTCTTCCTTTTATTCATCCTTTGCAAACGACGGAACAGGGGAAAAGCTTTTTCGGTGGTAACGAGTGATCCCATATGTACGCATTGCCTCGATATGCTCTCTTGTCCCGTATCCAGCATTCCTGCTAAACCCGTACTGTGGATATTCCTCATGTATGTCTTGCATCAGACGGTCTCGTGTCACTTTTGCTATGACCGAAGCAGCCGCAATAGACAGGCTGTTGGCATCACCTTTTACAATGGAGGTTTGCGGAACAGGTAATGGAAGATTCATAGCATCAATTAATAAATGATCAGCTTTTTTGGAAAGCTTCTGCACTGCCTCGACCATAGCAATCTTCGTTGCCTGGTATATATTTACTTTATCAATCATCTCAGCAGGAATATGAACCACACCAACCGCTTCTGCTTGATCCATAATCTTTTCATAATAGTATTCCCGCTTAGCTTCTGAAAGGATTTTTGAATCTGTTAATCCTAGGAGTTTCTCTTCCTGATGTCCCAGAATGACCGCAGCCGCTGTCACCGGTCCTGCTAGCGGTCCTCTTCCCACTTCATCGATCCCTGCAACAGCCTGGTACCCCTCTTTTATCAGCTTTGCTTCATATTTGTTCATTCGCTCATATTCTTCCAGCATTTGCTGTTCCTTTTTGCGCTTTTGCTCATACCTTTTTACTACTTGCTGAACCCCTTTTCTTTCATCCTCGGCAAGCTGCTCTAAGAATTCAGCAGACGGAGGTCTCTCCTGAAATAATTCCTCTTTGATTTGGGCTATAGATAACCGTTTCATTGCTAAACCTACTTTCCTAACCACATTGCTTCAGTCTATATTTCTTATTTCGGTCAGTATTTTCTTTATGTAAAGAACGAAAAAGAGTACAGTTAACTTTCTGTACCCTTTTCCTTCCATTCTTCTGGCGTTTCTAATGTGAAGGGACCTAATTTTCCTCCCCGCAGATCGCGAAGAACAATTTCAGCTGCTTTATCATAGTCAATAAATCCCCCGCTCATGAGGCAGCCTCGCTTCTTTCCAATTTCTTCAAAAAGCTCTACTCCATCGTCAGGAAGAGGCTCTTCTAATTGATATCTTTCTTTTAACCTTTCAGGATACCTTGATTTGAAGGTATTTAAAGCAAATAAGGCAATATCCTGAAAATCAAGCAATTCATCCTTAATTGCCCCAGTGGCAGCCAATCGGTATCCAATCTGCTGGTCTTCAAATTTAGGCCATAAAATACCGGGGGTGTCCAGCAGCTCCATTTCTTTACCTACTTTCAGCCACTGCTGTGCTTTTGTCACACCTGGTCTGTCTCCGGTTTTCGCTGTCTTTTTTCCATGAAGGCGGTTGATTAACGTTGATTTTCCCACATTAGGAATCCCAACAATCATGGCGCGTATGGGGCGTGGACGGATCCCCTTCTTTCTCATCTTATCAAAGATAGGGGCTGTGATCTCTTTTGAATTTTGAATCATTTCTTTTATGCCGGCATCCGTGTGGGCATTTATTGCCATCGCAGCTGCTCCGTCGTTTTTAAACCAACTGATCCACTCTTTTGTCAGCTTTTCATCTGCCAGATCGCTTTTCGTTAAGATGACAAGTCTTTTTTTCTCCCCTATCACGTCATCTAGCATTGGATTTCTGGAGGAAAGAGGGATTCGGGCATCTGTAAGCTCCACCACCATATCTACTCTTTTGAGCTGTTCCGTTACTTCTCGTCTTGCTTTGGCCATATGGCCGGGAAACCATTGGATTGTCATGCTATCACCTGCTCTTTTCATTCTAGTTCTTAGGGGACAAAACCGAGCCGTGAGACAGGCCAAAACGTAAAGCTTGCCTTCCCTATAATATCATCAATGGAAACCAGGCCAAAGGCTCTTGAATCCAGGCTGTGGTTCCGGTTATCCCCAAGGACAAATACATAGCCTTCAGGGACAGTTACCTCCCCAGTCACCCCTTCAAGAGTAAAATCAGGAGTCAGCGTGTGCTCTTTGATCTCGTCAGGGTACTCTCTCAAGAAAGGTTCTTCGATTTTTTGCTCATTTAAATACAATTCGTTATGGGCATAGTTTAATTTGTCCCCTGGGGTGGCGATTATCCTTTTTATGTAATCTTTTTCAGGAGTGGCATGGAAAACGACAACATCAAAAGTAGATGGTTCAGAAAACCAGTAGCCGGCTTTGTTAACAACTACTCTGTCTTCATGGGAAAGAGCGGGCATCATTGACTGGCCTTCTACTACGATCGGCACGACCAACAACCCTCTTGTCACCGCTACAATAATAAACGCAAACGCCATAAGCAGCAGTCCTTCTCTGATTTCTACTTCATGTCTTTTCATCATCCCTTTTTCTCCTCGCCTATCAATTCCTAACATTTCTAATAAGAAAGCACTTATTCACTATGGTTTTGTTTCTTTATCTTACCTTATCCTGCAAGTACAAAAAAGGAGCTTGGTTGCCAAGCTCCTTTTACACCTAATCCTATCTGAGTTCTTTAATTCTAGCTGCTTTACCTTGCAGACTGCGAAGGTAGTACAATCTAGCTTGACGTACTTTTCCGCGGCGTTTCAATTCGACCTTGTCGATACGCGGAGAATGTACTGGGAACGTTCTTTCAATTCCTACGCCATAGGATACTTTTCGTACAGTAAACGTTTCACTGATTCCGCCTCCGCGGCGCTTGATTACTACGCCTTCGAATACCTGGATACGTTCACGAGTTCCCTCGACAACTTTCACGTGTACACGTACTGTGTCACCGGCGCGAAATGCAGGAAGGTCAGTTTTTAACTGTTCTTGAGTAATTTCACGAATAAGCTGTTCCATCTTAATTTCCCCTCCTTCTCTCGAATGCTCTTACGGTACTGCTTCCGCAGCGGAACATCGTATTCACGGGGCTTTCGCCACAAAGAGTATCATACCATATGACGTAAGTGATATCAACTGTCTCTGCTGTTTTTTATTTCATCAAGCCACTTTTTCTCTTCTGCATGTAATCTTTCAATATCCAGAAGATCAGGTCTCCGCTCATAGGTTCGTTTGAGTGCTTCCTTTCTCCGCCATTCTTCGATGCGCTTATGATGCCCAGAGAGGAGAACGTCGGGTACCTTCATGCCTCGGAAGTCTGCAGGCCTCGTATAATGAGGATGCTCTAAATATCCTGTGGAAAAGGAGTCCGTAACCGCAGAGTCTTTGTTGCCAAGTACTTCCGGAAGCAGCCTGGTCACACTGTCGGCAATAACCATTGAACCAAGCTCGCCTCCCGTAAGAACAAAGTCACCAATAGAAATTTCATCCGTAACCAGCTGCTCTCGAATACGTTCATCATATCCTTCATAGTGACCGCAAATAAAGATAAGATGCTTTTCTTCTGCCAGTTCTTCAGCTGTCTCCTGGGTAAAGCGCTTTCCCTGAGGGCAGAGAAGTATCACTCTTGGCTTTGCATGGCTTGCTGCCGATGCATCTTCGACAGCATCAAACAGAGGCTGGGGAGTGAGCACCATGCCGGCTCCGCCGCCATACGGGTAGTCATCTACTTTCTGGTGCTTGTTTTCAGAATAAGAGCGAAAGTCTGTCACATGGTATTCTACTGCCTTTTTATCCTGTGCCTGCTTCAAAATGGAGGTGTTTAAAACTCCATGAAACATCTCTGGAAAAAGAGTTAAAAAATCCATTCTCATTCTGGCAGCAGCCCTTCCATAAGACGGACTGTAATTTTCTCTTTTTCTATGTCTACATCAGTCACTACTTCCTCTATATAGGGAATGAGAATGTCCTTTCCTTTTCCTTTCTGTTTCACGACCCAGACATCATTGGCACCGGGAGAGAGAATTTCCTTAACCGTTCCAAGAATCTCCCCTTCATCAGTGACAACTTCGCAGCCGATAATGTCATGATGGTAGTATTCATTTTCTTCTAGAGCACCAAGCTGGTCCTCTGCCACTTTTAGTTCCCCGCCCTTTAAAGGTTCTACTTCATTTAACGAATGGTATCCTTCAAACTGCAGAAGGTGAAACTGCTTATGGAGACGATGTGTTTTTACCGTTAAAGGGATCACTTCTTCTTGATCAGGATAGGAAAAGTAAAGCAAAGCTCCTTCCTGAAACCTTTCCTCTTCAAAGTCGGTTACAGAAATGACTCTCACTTCCCCTTTTACTCCATGAGTATTAACAATCTTACCTACATTAAACCAGTTCGTTGTCATCTTCTGACCTTCCCTTTCTGATCTCATGTACTTTCCCGTTTTTAATGATGATTTCATCCTCTTGCATGATGTTTTCCCAATCGTCCCCTTCTTCAACAAGACAAAGGGTGTCCACTGTCCCGTCTGGCATTTCAGTTTCGAGAGGGATTTGTTCAAGCTGGGACTTCTGAAAGTCAGCTGCCCTGATCTTTTCTAAACGCTTATGGATTTCCTTTTCAAAGCGTTCCTTTGTTTTGATCCTCCTGGAATCCTGCACAGCCTTCAGCTGTTTTTGCATCTGAAAACGGAGTTGTTCGATTTCTCTTTCATACCGTTCAACTTGTCTATTTAATTCAGAGAGTAAATACTGCTTTCTCTCAGGAGTTAATATTTGCTTTATTTGGGCTTTCTTTATAATCCTCATAACCCACCTCTTATTTGCTGGCATATACAAAAGAAGTATTCCGGCAATGAATAATGCTGGGAGGTTCCCTTAGTTGTAACTGGATAACACTTGCACTATATCCCCATTTTACATTCTTTTATAGGGTAAAAAAAGGGAGAGGAAGCCTCCTCACCCTTTTTGTTCTCTTATTCAACAATGTCAAGCCGAACACGTTTATTATGATGGGAACCGGCTGCATAAAGCACGGTACGGATCGCATTGGCTATTTTCCCTTGCTTTCCGATCACTTTTCCCATATCTTCCTCGTGGACCGATAGTGTGAGGACGAGGGTGTTATCTTGCTCCTTTTCCTGAACACGTACCGCATCAGGATGATCCACGAGGGCACGGGCCATGTTTTCAACAAGCTGTTTCATGAACCGATCCCTCGCTTATCCGCCATCCAGCGTTATTTTTGATTCTTTGCGTTGTGTAGCTTTTCCATGATTCCTTCTCTTGAGAAAAGGTTGCGTACAGTGTCAGACGGCTTAGCGCCTTCTAGCATCCAGTTTACAGCTTTGTCTTCGTTAAGATTTACCACTGCTGGATCTTCAAGAGGATTGTAAGTTCCAATCTCCTCGATAAATCTACCATCACGTGGAGCACGAGAATCTGCTACAACCACACGGTAGAAAGGTTTCTTTTTACTTCCCATACGTTTAAGACGAATTTTAACTGCCATTTATGGTCACCTCCAAATTTATTTCACAATAGCACATTATAATAGGTTATTGACTCGCTGTAAAGGCTTTTTCCTTTTCACTACATAAAAGGGAAATTAAAGCCGCCTTTACCCTTTTTCTTTCCTTTTTGCATCGAAGACATTTGTTTCATCATTTTCTTCATATCTTCAAATTGCTTTAAGAGACGGTTGACATCCTGGATGGTTGTACCGCTCCCTTTTGCAATTCTCCGTTTTCGGCTTGCATTCATGAGAGACGGATTCTGCTTCTCATCCTTAGTCATAGAGCGGACAATGGCTTCGACACGGCCAATTTGACTTTCATCGACCTGGGCATTTTTCAGCCCTTTCATTTTGTTCATCCCCGGCATCATGTTTAACAGCTCATCGAGCGGCCCCATGCTGCGAACTTGCTCTAATTGTTCTAAAAAGTCATCGAAGGTAAGATCTGCATTTCTCATTTTCTTTTCTAGTTCTTTTGCTCTTTCTTCATCCACGTTGGTCTGGGCTTTTTCAATGAGGGACAGGACATCTCCCATTCCGAGGATGCGCGAAGCCATCCGCTCCGGATGAAACGGCTCAAGCTGGTCAATCTTTTCACCCATACCCGCAAATTTAATCGGTGTATCGGTGACAGCTTTAACAGATAAAGCAGCACCGCCCCGGGTGTCACCATCAAGCTTGGTAAGAATGACTCCAGTAAGCCCGAGCTGTTCATTAAAGCTTTCCGCAACATTGACCGCATCTTGTCCGGTCATTGCATCCACAACCAATAGAATTTCATCGGGATTTACTTTTTCTTTGATCTGTAAAAGTTCATCCATGAGATCTTCATCAACATGAAGGCGTCCTGCCGTATCAATCAGAACATAATCATTATGCTCTTCTTTTGCCTTGTCAACAGCCTGTGAAGCAATATCAACAGGGCTCACCTGGTCTCCTAAGGAAAATACAGGCATATTCAGCTGTCCGCCAAGAGTTTCAAGCTGTTTAATAGCAGCAGGACGGTAAATGTCGGCTGCGGCCATTAACGGCTGCCTGTTATGCTTTTTCCGGAGGTGGTTGGCAAGCTTTGCTGTGCTCGTTGTCTTACCGGCCCCTTGCAGGCCTACCATCATCACTACCGTCGGAGGTTTCTGAGCATGGGCAATTTTGCTTTGCTCTCCTCCCATAAGCTCCTGAAGTTCCTCGTTAACTACCTTGATTACCTGCTGGCCCGGCGTAAGGCTTTTCATTACTTCCTGGCCGACCGCTCTTTCTTTCACCCGATTGATAAACTGCTTTACGACTTTAAAGTTCACATCGGCTTCTAAAAGAGCCAGGCGCACTTCCCGCATCATTTCTTTCACATCTGCTTCAGATACTTTTCCACGTCCCTTAATACGATCGAGGGTACCTTGCAGGCGTTCAGCCAGTCCTTCAAATGCCATCAGTTCATCCCCTCCTCTTCAATTTTTTCAAGAGAAGCAATAATCGTTCCGATCTCTTCAGATAAACAGCCACCCGCTCCCAATAGAGCTTTCAACTGCTTATACTTACTTGTTCGTTCTTTATATTTTGAGTAAAGGCTTAATTTCTGCTCGTACTCTTCAAGCATTGCCTCCGTTCGTTTGATATTATCATAAACAGCCTGCCTGCTCACATCAAACTCCTCGGCAATCTCACCAAGAGAGTAATCATCCAAAAAATATAATTCCATATATTTCTGTTGCTTACTTGTTAACAAGGGTTGATAAAAGTCAAATAAAGCATTCATTCGAACAGTTTTCTCTAACAACTTGTCCACCCCTTGTGTTAAGTGAAATTCCTTTACAAAGGGCATATTACAGGAATAAAAGACTGTTGTCAAGAAAAAATCTTAACGGCCTTTTCCTATTGTTTTTTATAACGAAACGGCACGAGAGATTGCTCACTACTCTAACCAAACAGGCTGCACCTGCCGCCAGACTTTGCCTCTTAAGAATTGACGTTTCCTGCGCGATCAGACCGCCTTCTCTGTGGGTTATCCTCCATCATTTTTATGAAAAACTCTTCCTTAATCCTCTTCCGTTTCTTCAGATGTCTCTTCCACGAGCTCTTTAAAGAGGCCATATACGAACTGCTCTGAATCAAACGGCTGAAGGTCATCCATTTTCTCGCCAAGCCCTACATACTTTACAGGAATGTCCAGTTCATTGCGAATCGCAAGAACAATACCCCCTTTAGCAGTCCCGTCGAGTTTCGTTAATATAATACCTGACACATCCGTTGCCTCCCCAAAGGTCTTGGCCTGACTCATCGCATTTTGTCCCGTTGTTGCATCAAGCACCAAGAGCACTTCATGGGGAGCATCTGGGATTTCACGGGAAATGACTTTCTTTACTTTTTCAAGCTCTTTCATAAGATTGACTTTGTTTTGCAGGCGGCCAGCCGTATCACAAAGAAGCACGTCCACGTTTTTTGATTTTGCAGACTGAACGGCATCATACATCACAGCAGCCGGATCTGAACCTGCCTGCTGCTTGACCACATCAACGCCTACACGTTCTCCCCAGACCTCAAGCTGCTCAATCGCTCCTGCCCGGAACGTATCCCCTGCTGCCATCATGACTGACTTTCCTTCTTCCTTGAACATATGAGCCATTTTTCCAATGGTCGTCGTTTTTCCTACCCCATTAACCCCGACAAACAAGATGACTGTCATATCATTTTCCTGCATATTGAGAGCAGAGTCTTCACCAGTTTTATCAAGTTTCTCTGCAAGCTTTTCACTAATAACCGGTGCTAAACCGCTTGTATCTTTGATATTTCGAAGACGCACCTCATCTTTGAGCTCGTCAATCAATTCAAGTACAGTTTCCACACCAACATCTGCACCAATCAGCAACTCTTCAAGCTCTTCAAAGAAATCTTCATCAACAGTTCGATAGCGTGCAAATAGTTCATTCATTTTACCTAGAAAAGATTCTCTCGTTTTGCTCATGCCATCCTTGAACTTTTCTGTCACAGTGTCTGATTGGTTTGTAAATTTATCCTTTAGCTTCTTGAAAAAACTCATACGTTTAAACCCGCCTAAAGCGGGCTTTTTCCCTCCTTTTTTTAGCTAATTATCTGATTTTGTTTGGTTTGTTTTTAGTAAGAGGAATCAGCTGTGTACTGGCTCGATCAGCTGGTCAGCCTGCTCCAGTTTCACAGATACCATCTTGGAAACACCTGATTCTTCCATGGTAATTCCATAAAGTACATCAGCTTCTTCCATGGTAGCTTTCCGGTGGGTAACAACAATAAACTGAGTTCCCTCACTAAATGTTTTAAGGTACTGAGAAAACCTTGCCACGTTTGCCTCATCAAGGGCTGCTTCTACTTCGTCAAGCACACAAAAAGGCACAGGCTTCACTTTAAGAATCGAAAAGAGAAGGGCAATCGCTGTCAGTGCCTTCTCTCCACCTGACAGCAGTGTCAGGTGCTGGAGCTTCTTTCCCGGTGGTCTGGCGATGATATCTATCCCAGTCTCTAACAAATCCTCTGGCTGTGTAAGCACAAGGTCTGCTTCTCCTCCGCCAAACAATTCACAAAAGGTTTCCTTAAAATTTTTCTGGATCGCCTGAAATGTCTCCTGGAATCTCCTTCTCATCTCCTCGTCCATTTCCTGGATCACACTGCTCAGCGTGTCCTTGGCTGACATTAAGTCCTCACGCTGCTCAGTCAAGAATTCAAATCGTTCACTGATTCGCTCAAACTCTTCAATCGCACCAAGGTTTACGTTTCCCAGCTCCTCAATTCCAAGCTTAATTAAATTCACTTGTTCCCTGGCTTTCTCCATTGAAAGTTTCAGTTCATAATCACGGCTTGCTTTCTCGAAGCTGATTTCATATTCTTGCTGCAGCCGGGTAAGACAATGATCAAGCTGAACATCCAAACGATTCATCTCTACTTGCTTTTCATGTCTCACCCCAGAAAGGCGCTTTACCTCACGCTGGTTGACACGCAAAGATTCCTCCAGTTCCTGAACTTGTTCGTAACTCTCTTTTCTCTCGGCCTGAAGTGCGGAAACATGATTCGTTATCTCTTTTTTTCGCATTTTAGTCTCATCAATATCCTGATTAATATCACCGGATCCGCTGCTCATGGCTTGAAGCCTTTCATTAATAAAAGCCAGCTCTTCTTGTACCTTTTGTACGGAGTTTTTTGTTTTTTCTTCTTCCTCCCTAAGTTCTTTTATCTTCTGCTTTTGGTAAGTAATCTTTTCCCTATGAGAAGCCAGATTAACTTTCAGCTCTGTCAATCGTTCTTTTAAAAGATCCGCAGAGGATTCTTTTTCTTTTTGCTTATGTTCTTTTTCAGCAATATCTTTTTCGAGACCTGCCAAAAGATCAGCTACCTCTATTTCTTTAGTTTGCAAAGTAGCTTCTCGTGTTTCAAGAGTTCTTTTTTCCTCTTTAACTGACTTCGACTCCCGATCATAAAGAGACAGTCTAGAATCAAATCGGTGAGCTTCTCCCTCAATTCTTGCTCTTTTGTCTCTTGCCTCCTGAAGGATCGTTCGTTTTTCTTCCATTTCCTTTTGAGTATTAATCAGCTTTTCGTTTTTCTCTTTAAGTTTTTTCTTTATTTCCTTGACAGTCTGCTCAGCCTTTTCCGTTTTTTTCTCCATATCAGAAAGCTTGGAGCGGAGCTCTTCTAATTCTCGCTGCCTTCCTAGCAGCCTGGCGCTGTTCTTGTTCACGCTTCCGCCTGTCATAGAACCTCCAGGATTGACTATATCTCCATCAAGAGTGACGATTCGGACACGGTAGCCGGTTTTCTTAGCCATTTGGTTGGCATCCTCAAGTGTTTCAGCAATCACAACCTGGCCAAGTAGCGACTGAATTACCTTTTTATATTCTGAATTTGTGTCGATCAAATCGGCTCCTATGCCAATAAAACCTGGATTCTGTGAAACTTTCCCCAATAGTTCACCGGATAAATATCTCCCTTGGATAGCAGAAAGGGGCAGAAATGTAGCCCGGCCTTGACGAGAGGACTTCAGAAACTCGATCGCTTGTCTGGCATGGCTCTCTTCTTTCACTACGATATGCTGAAGAGACGCTCCAAGCGCAATCTCGACAGCCGTTTCATATGGTTTAGGAACTTGAATGAGTTCGGCGACGGCTCCTTCAATTCCTGAAAGTTTCCTTCCACGCTCTTTTAACACAGATTTCACCCCTTGGTAAAATCCGGAAAAATCTGTTTCCATTTCCTCAAGTACTTTTTTTCTCGACCTTGTCTCCTGAATATAACGGTAGGCCTTAAACAATTGTCCTTCTTTTTCCTCAGCTTTTTCTTCAAGTAGGGCCTGTTCCTCAGTCAGTTCCCGAAACGTCTCCGTTAACGATTGTACCACTTTTAGTGCCTTTTCTTCTTCAAGCTGCGCTTCTGCCTTTACCTTGTTAAAGGAATCTCTTTCTTGCAAAAAGTCTTCGTTTTCTTTGCTCAAGCGAGTTAATCTGCTTTTCAGAAGTTCTTTTTGTTCAGCAACATAGCGTTTTTCATTACGTAAAGCAGCTTGTTCATTGAGGAGCTCTATATACTCTGCTTTTGACTCTTCTAGTTCTTTTTCTATATCTCGCTCATTGAGCTGAAGCTGTGTTTCTGTTTCCTTCAGGTCAGCGGAAATTTTCTGCGTTGATCTCTGCCTTTTTTCAAGCTCTGTTTCCTCTTCCACGATTCGAGTCCGTATTGTTTCTGCTTTCTCTTGCTGTGACTGAAACCGCTCCTCTAATTCTTTTTTTCTATCCGTTATGTTTTTTCCTTTTTCTTTTAAAAGCTCTCTTCTTCCTTCTTCTTTTTCTAAGGCTTTGCTTACTGTTAAAAGTTCTTCCTGCAGGTGAGAAAGTTTTCCATCAAGCAACTGAATGTTTTCACGAGCCGACTTAACTTTTAATTCTCTATTAGCAGCAAGAGATGCAGCCTTTTCTTCTTTTTCTTCTAATATGGAAGCTTCCTGTTTAGCCTGCTCCCACTCTCCATGAAGCTCTTTAATTTCTTCTACCGTTAAAGCTACTTCAACTTTCTCAAGCTCTTCTTTTTTTGCAAGATAATCCTTGGCGATGGAAGCCTGAATTTCCATAGGCTCTCTTTGATATTCAAGCTCATGGAGAATATCTTCTACTCTATTTAAGTTTTCTTCCGTTTCAGTCAGTTTCTTATTAGCCTTTGTTTTTCTTTGTTTGTATTTTAATACTCCAGCTGCCTCTTCAAAGATTGAACGCCTTTCTTCAGGTTTACTTGAAAGAACTTCTTCTACTTTTCCTTGTCCTATAATAGAAAATGCCTCTTTCCCAAGTCCTGAATCCATAAACAAAGTAGTAATATCCTTTAGGCGGCATGGCTGGTTATTAATAAGATACTCACTGTCCCCAGATCTGAAGAGGCGTCGGGTAATGCTCACCTCACTGTAGTCTACATCTAAAAACTCGTCTTCATTATTTAAAACCAGAGTTACTTCCGCCATGTTTAAAGGCTTTCTCGTATCACTCCCGGCAAATATGATATCTTCCATTTTTGAACCACGAAGAGACCGGGCAGACTGTTCACCCAGCACCCAGCGGATTCCATCTGAAATGTTGCTTTTCCCACTTCCATTTGGTCCTACTACTGCAGTAACCCCTGAAACAAATTCAATATTCATTTTTTCTGCAAAGGATTTAAATCCACTTACTTCTAACCGTTTGAGGAACATGAAATTTCCTCCTTTTTCTTTGTCTTAGCAATATTCATTGGTGTATTACATGGTGTCTGTTTCTTTGACAACCTATATATTTTACCATATCGACGCTATTTTCAGAAGAAATGGCATGAATCTAGAATGTTTTGCGTAATTCCTATGCAGCAATTACAATTAAAGACATGCCGGTTCATAAAAAGCATAGCAGATAAGGTACGTAAACAAGGCAGAAGTGGGCCAATTAACACTGAGCCTACACAAATCCTAAAAAGAAAGGGTGTTTTTATGAATTTAGAAACGAAAAATGAAGAAAACCTTGCTTTCATGATTAGTGAAATCAGCAATAAACTCCAAGTGGTAAACACTGGAGCTTTTCAGCCTGAAAGCTTTGACATTGAGCAGTATAACGACATTAAAGACCTGTATGAAATGGTAACTGCCAAGGATAACATTAGTGTGAGTGAAATGGATGCCATAGTTTCCGAGCTTGGAAATTTAAAAAAGAACTAGGTTGCCCTTATCCTTTCAACTGAATGTCTCCATTTTGTTTGCTGAAACCAGACATAGGTACTAAACAAAAGAAGGGTGTCCCCAAAATTAGACTTTGGGGACACCCTCCTTCTTATCTCTCGCTTTCTTCAGCCAGTTTCATAATGGCTTGCTGAGCAGCATGCTGCTCTGCTTCTTTCTTAGAGCGCCCTTGCCCTTTGCCAAGAACTCCTTCATTTAAATAAACCTGAGAAACAAATTCCCTGCTGTGTGCCGGTCCTTTCTCTTCAACAATTTCATAATGAAGTGTCCCCAGGCTGTCTCGCTGGACATGCTCTTGAAGCTGGCTTTTAAAATCCATCATATGAGAAAATGCACCCTGATTAATCTTAGGGTAGACTGTTTTGTTTAAAAAAGTGTACACCTTATCCATGCCGCTGTCTAAATAAAGAGCGCCGATAAAAGCTTCAAATACATCTGCCAGCAAGGCAGGCCTTCTGCGGCCCCCTGTCATTTCTTCCCCCTTGCCGAGGAGTACCAAATCACCAAATTGCAAGCCTTCTGCCAAATTTGCCAATGAGGCTTCACAAACAATTGCTGCTCGCAGCTTGGTCATCTCCCCCTCACTCATCGTTGGAAATCCTTTAAATAGATGCTGAGAGACCGCTAATTCCAACACCGCGTCACCAAGAAACTCCAGCCGTTCATTATCATTCACTGAGCGGATCCGATGCTCATTTACATAGGAGGAATGTGTAAACGCTTGTATTAAAAGTTTTTCATCTTGAAAAGAGAGGTCTAATTGTTGAAGCATATCCGTAAACTTAGCTTTATGGGCAGGTGATAAAGTAAGCTTTTTCTTGCCTTTTCTCTGTGGGCGCCTTTGCTGATGATTTGACTTTGACATCCTTTTACCTCCACACCATCATCATATCTTCTTTCACTGGCTGGCCTTTACGTTACTTAAAGGAACCAAATAAAATGTAAAGGAAGTCCCATAGAGGGTCCATGGGACTATCCTTTTTCAATTATCCTATTGCTGATTTTCTATGTAGTTTACGACATCAGCAACTGTGGAAATTTTCTCAGCTTCTTCGTCGGAAATTTCAAGATCAAATTCATCTTCCAATTCCATGACAAGCTCCACTACATCAAGGGAGTCTGCTCCTAGATCATCTTTAAAGGTAGCTTCAAGCGTTACCTCAGATTCTTCCACTCCAAGACGATCAACCACAATTCCGCGGACACGGTCAAGTGTTTCATTTTGAGCCATCTGTTTTCACCTCCTTTAAAGCGTCAGCTTCCATCCTTCCCTGTTTTCCAGGGATCAAGAAGGAAAAGAGCTTTACCTCATGCAATTATAGGATATACTTCCTTAAAAAGCTAGGATGATTTGGGTTCCCCTTACGGCATAACCATCCCGCCATCAACATGAATGGTTTGCCCTGTAAGGTAATCTGCATCTGAAGAAGATAAAAAGCGAACGACGGCTGCAACTTCTTCAGGCTTACCAAGCTTACCAAGAGGAATTTGGTTTAGCAAATCGTTCTTCACCTCTTCGCCAAGTTCTTCAGTCATTTCCGTTTCAATAAAGCCAGGGGCGACGGCGTTCACTTGAATATTGCGGCTGGCAAATTCCCTAGCCAGTGTTTTAGTCAAACCGATCACCCCGGCTTTCGCCGCTACGTAGTTAGCCTGTCCTGCATTACCAAGGACACCTACAACAGAAGAAATATTAATGATTTTTCCTGCACGCTGCTTCATCATTTGTCTCGCCACCGCTTTGGAGCATTGGAAAACACCTTTTAAGTTTGTATCCATTACTGCATCCCAGTCATCTTCTTTCAAACGCATGACGAGATTGTCCCTTGTGATTCCTGCATTGTTAACCAGGATGTCCAAGCGCCCAAATTGCTCAACGGTTTCTTTAATCATTGCTTTGACATCTTGTTCACTGGATACGTCTGCTTGAATGGCAAATGAGCGTACTCCATATTCTTCACATTCTTTCACGACAGCCTCTGCTTTTTCCTTACTGCCGGCATAGTTCACACCGACATTGATTCCGTTTTTGGCCAGTTCTAACGCAATTGCCCGGCCAATCCCTCTTGATGCCCCAGTGATAAGAGCAGATCTTTCTTCAGCCATGCTTTATTCCTCCTTCAGCTTTTTTATCGTTTTTTCCAAGGATTCCAAATCATTAACTGCATGCACCTCAAGCCCACGACGCTGAATTCTGCGGACAAGTCCTGACAATACATTACCAGAACCTATTTCGATGAATGTAGTCACATCTCGTTCTATTAAATTTTTAATGGTGTCTTCCCAAAGCACAGGAGAAGTCACCTGATCCACGAGGAGATCTCGAAGAGTCTCCCCGTTTGTTTCGGGCAGAGCCGTTACATTCGTCATTACAGGAACGCCGGCATCTTGAAAAGAAATGTCACTCAGCACATCTCGAAGCTTGTCCTTGGCCGGCTCCATCAGTGTGGAATGGAAAGGTCCGCTTACTTCCAAAGGAATCGCTCGTTTCGCACCAGCCTCCTTCGCAAGATCAGAGGCCGTCTCTACTCCTTTTTTCGAGCCTGAGATCACGATTTGACCTGGAGCATTTAAGTTGGCTAGCTCTGCGGTTTCGCCTTCTGCAGAAGCTTCTGTACAAACCCTTTCAAGTTCAGTCCGCTCTAGACCCATTATGGCAGCCATTGCCCCTACACCGTCCGGAACAGCTTCCTCCATAAATAATCCTCTTTGTCTAACTGCATAAACTGCATCCTCAAATGACAATACTCCTGCAGCCACAAGCGCTGAATATTCTCCAAGGCTGTGACCCGCAACAAAATCCGGAGAGAGGTCCTTCTCCTTCACTGTTTCTAACAGAGCTGTACTTGCAGTAAGAAGGGCAGGCTGAGCATGTTCTGTTTTCTTCAGGACTTCTTTAGGACCGTTAAACATATATCCAGATAGGGAATACTCCAGCCTCTCGTCTGCTTTTTTAATAACAGAGCTTGCTTTTTCATTCTGTTCAAACACATTTTGAGCCATTCCTACTTCTTGTGAGCCCTGACCTGGAAAAATAAATGCAATCTTAGACATTATTCATTCACCCTCACTGAATTTGTGTCTTTAATTTCCTTTTGGATAACGCTTGCCACGTCTTCTTCAACCATTTGTTTTGCCTGACGGATCGCATGAAATATTGCAGTATGGTCAGAAGACCCATGGGCTTTTATGACAGGAGCTTTCAAACCAAATAACCCGGCTCCTCCGTACTGTGAATAACTCAGCTGTTCTTTGACATTCTTTAAACCAGGTTTTAAGACTCCTGCCGCCATTTTATTTTTCAAGGAGGAAGTAAGCTCTTTTTTCAACAAGGAAAACAAGGCTCCCGCAGTTCCTTCTATCGTTTTCAAAACCAGGTTACCTGAAAATCCATCACAAACGACCACGTCACACACACCGTCCATGACGTCACGAGCTTCTACATTTCCGATGAAGTTGATTGGAGCATGTTGAAGCAGTCCAAACGTCTGTTTCGTCAATTCATTTCCTTTTCCAGATTCAGTACCGATATTTAATAAACCAACCCTTGGGAGTTTAACTTTTTTGACCATTTCCATGTATGTGCTGCCCATAAGAGCGTTTTGGTACAAATGTTCCGCCTTGGCATCCACATTCGCCCCTACGTCAAGAAGTAAAAAGCCGTTTCCATCTAAGGTGGGAAGCATAGGAGCTAAAGCAGGACGTTCAATGCCTGGGATCCTTCCTACATGAAGCAAACCTGCAGTCATTAAGGCTCCTGTATTTCCTGAAGAAATACAGGCGTCAGCCCGTCCTTCCTTTACTTCCTTAACAGCAAGGACCATTGAGGAATCTTTTTTCCGGCGTACTGCCCTTGTCGGTGGGTCCTCATCTTCAATCTTTTCCACTGTATGTATAATCGAAATTTTTTTATGAGGCTTTAAGTGATCAAGTATGTCTGCTTCATTGCCAACTAAGATAACTTCTAAATCATGGTACGAACTGACAGCAGCAAGTGCACCAGCCACTTGAGCCTTAGGAGCATGATCGCCGCCCATGACGTCTATAGCAATTTTCATTTATACCTTCTCTCCTTCTCCTGAGGTTTCCTTTCCTGATGAACGAAACATAACAAATTCTCCAGAGAACACTAATTCCTGGTTCACGTTACTATTTACTTCCACAATTGTCCGTACCTGGTCATTTTTCTTCACCTGGGCTTTAGCAATTACTCTTTCTCCTGCTGAAACCTGCCGTGTAAATTTTACATTTGCTTTGGCTGTTAAGGCTAGTTCATCGTTAATAATCGCTACCGCCAGGGAATTGGCCTGGGCAAAAAGGTGGTGCCCCCTTGCAATGCCTGTACGTTCAAAAACGTGGTCTTTTTTTATATCTAAAATAGAAATAGCATACTCATCAAGCTGCAAATCTACTATTTCGCCTATTACTTCCTCTAATTGAAGGGCGCGTACATCGTCAAGCTGCTTTCTTGCGACGTGTTTTATTCTTTCTCTATGCTCTGGTATAGAAAGCTCTAACCTATCTAAGCGGATCGTTTGTACACTTACATGAAACTTCTTTGCTAATGACTCGTCTGTAATAAAGGGATCGTCTTTAATCGTTTGAATGACGAGCTCCTGCCGCTCTTTCTTGGATAATTTCATGGTCTTTACACCATCCACTTCTATGACTAGGTACTAAGAGCAGTATATAACCCTTACGTTTTAATTGCAAACAATTCTATCTAGTCAAGCTTTTCGCCATCCAGCACTCCTTCTTGTTCCAGAAATAAACGCAGAGGAGCAAACTGTTCTTCTTGCCAAAATTCATTGCTATTAACCAGTTTGGCCGCATCGTTTCTGGCTACTTCCAATGCCCTGTAATCATGAACCACATCAGCCATCTTAAATTCGGGCATGCCGCTTTGTTTCTGGCCAAAGAAATCGCCAGGCCCCCGAAGCTTTAAATCTTCTTCCGAGAGAACAAAGCCATCATTAGTTTCAGTCATAATCCTCATTCTTTCTTTGCCTGTCTCAGATTTCGGGTCAGCAATTAGAATACAATAGGACTGGTGCTCTCCCCGGCCGACACGACCACGCAGCTGATGAAGCTGGGCAAGGCCAAACCTTTCGGCATCATAGATAACCATCATCGTCGCATTAGGAACATTCACTCCTACCTCCACAACGGTAGTAGAAACAAGGATGTGAATCTCGTTTCTATCAAATCCAGTCATTACTTCTTCTTTTTCTTCATTCGAAAGCCTTCCATGAAGGAGCCCAACCTCATATCCCTGGTAAAAGTCTTTAAGCATTCCGTGGACTTCAATGACATTTTGCACATCCAGCTTATCTGATTCTTCAATAAGAGGACAGATAACGTACGCCTGCCTTCCTTGATCTACTTCTTTTTGAACAAACCCGAGAACGCGCTCAAGCATGTGAGGCTTAGCCCAGTACGTTTCAATTGGCTTTCTCCCTGCAGGCATTTCATCAATGACAGAGACGTCCATATCCCCGTATACAGAAATAGCCAGAGTTCTCGGGATCGGGGTAGCGGTCATAAAAAGGACATCTGGTGTCTTGCCTTTTTCCTTTAATGCCCGGCGCTGCATGACGCCAAATCTATGCTGTTCATCTGTTATGACAAGCCCCAGACTGCTAAATTCAACACCTTCTTGTATTAAGGCATGAGTTCCTATTACGATTTGGATTTCCTTGCTTTTTAAAGCCTCATTGATTTCTCTTCTTGCTTTGGTTTTTGTTGATCCTGTTAAAAGTGCTATAGACAGCCCAGCAGGCTCCAACAGCTCCTGTAAGGAGCGATAATGCTGTTCGGCCAATATTTCAGTCGGAACCATTAAGGCAGACTGGTAACCAGACAAAAAGGCGGTAAACATGGCTATAGCAGCCACCACCGTTTTCCCTGACCCCACGTCCCCTTGTAGAAGGCGATTCATTGAATACGGTGATTGGAGATCCTCAAGTATCTCTGCTGTCACTCGGTTTTGAGCGCCTGTTAATGGAAAGGGAAGCTTATTAATAAACTCGTCTACTTCCTTTTGTTCAAAGGTATGGACAATCCCTTCCCGGGCCATTCGCTGTATTCTCTTGAACATTTGCATTTTCAATTGAAAGAGGAGAAATTCTTCATATATAATTCTTCTTCTTGCATGCTTTAACGCTTCTCTGTCTTTAGGATGGTGAATATGAAAAAGTGTATTTTTTTTGGACGGCAGCTTATAGCGATCAAGAAATAACGGAGGCAGATTATCTTCGATCATATCTCCAAACTGGCGATAGGCTGTTCGAATAAATCCCCGAAGCTGCTTCACTGTAACTTTTCCTCCAACAGAATATACAGGCTCAAGGGATGCTTCAGATTCCTTAGAACCCTTTTTATAGTCCTGCACGGTCATTTGCAGGCGGTTTTTGTCAATCTTTCCTGTGATCGTGAGCTCATCTCCGTTTTTTATTTGCTGTTTCACAAAAGGACGATTGAAAAAAACCGCTTTCACTAACACACCATTGGTCAGCACCCTCACGGAAACCCTGGACTTTTTCCTCCCAAAATACTGAACAGAAGGTTCGCTTTGCACTACTCCTTGAATCGTGCCTCTTTCATCATGCTCAAGCTCTGTGACATCTTTTACTTCATAATCTTCATATCGATAGGGGTAATATTCCAAAAGATCGTTCACAGAGTGAATGTGCAGAGCATTTAATTCTTTTTCTTTTTCTTCTCCGATTCCTTTCACCTTAGAAACGGGAAGACTTGGTAAGCCGGTCATTTCTTATCAAGGGCGATGCCGAATATTTTTGTTTCCCACTCTCGCCCTGTCGGTGTTGCCGCCAGTCCACCCTGTGCAGTTTCACGAAGTGCTGACGGCATGACCTGGCCGATTTTATACATTGCCTCAATCACTTCATCGCAAGGAATACGGCTCTCTATTCCCGCTAGAGCCATATCGGCAGCCATTAATGCAACTGCTGTCCCCGCAGCATTTCTTTTTACACAAGGAACCTCTACAAGACCAGCGACCGGATCACATACCAGACCTAATAAATTTTTTAACGTCATCGCCATCGCTTCTGCACATTGGGAGGGAGAACCCCCGGCAAGCTCTACGGCTGCGGCCGCTGCCATGCCTGCAGCCGATCCTACCTCAGCCTGACACCCTCCTTCAGCTCCTGATATGGAAGCATTATTTGCTACAACCATTCCAAAAGCGCCTGCCGTTAACAAAAATCTCACTTTATCCTCTTTTGAAGCATTATATTTCCCGCTAAGAGCAAACATTGTCCCTGGAACCACTCCAGCCGAACCTGCTGTCGGTGTTGCACAAATGGTTCCCATTGCGGCGTTCACTTCATTTGTTGCCATCGCTTTACTTACAGCATCAAGTAAAAGGGGGCCTGAGAGTGTCTCATGATCAGCCATATAGGACTGAAGTTTAACCGCATCTCCACCGGTCAAACCAGATACAGAGGTAACAGACTCATTAATTCCCCGCTCGACAGCCTTTTCCATAACCTCTACGTTTCTTTCCATGTCTTTAAAAACTTGCTCCTTGGTCACTTTTTTAATCTCACACTCTTGTTCAAGCATCACTTGTGATATTGGTATTTTTTTTGATTCTGCTGCTTCGACAAGCTCAGCTGCATTTCTAAACATCCTCTCACCCCTTTTAGTCATGAATTTTGGATACTTGTGTGACATACGTAATCTTTTCTATTTTTCTTAGTAAAGACGGTGTAATATCCTGATCTACCTCCAGCACCATAAGTGCTTGTTCGCCTTTTTCTTTACGGGAGACTTCCATATGCCCAATATTAATCTTTTCTTTTGCCAGCTTTTCCGATACGTTTGCAATCACACCAAAATGGTCCTTATGAATGACAAGAATGGCTGGCTGTGTACCAGAAAGGCGAAGCTCAAAGCCATTTAATTCGGTAATTTCCACTTTGCCGCCTCCTATGGAAATGCCCACGAGTTCAATTTCTTTTTCCTTCGCTGCTAAACGAATTCTTACAGTATTGGGGTGATCTGTGATGGTTTCTTCCACAGAAAAACGAACAGTAACTCCTTGCTCTTTTGCTAGAGTCAATGATTGGGGAAGCCTTTCATCAAAGGTATCAAAGTCAAGCACGCCGCCCACGACAGCTACATCCGTGCCGTGGCCTTTATAGGTCCTGGCAAACGATCCATAAAAAAATATATCTGCTTGTTCAGGCGTGCTGCCAAACAGGGTTCTAGCCATTCTGCCAATTCTTGCAGCTCCAGCTGTGTGAGAACTCGATGGACCAATCATTACAGGTCCAATAATATCAAAGACGCTTCTATACTTCACTGTATGCCCCCCTTTTCTTTTCCCTGCATTTAGCAATTTACTATTTCCATTACACCCGTCGTTCTTCCTTCTGATCTGAGCGGGATAAAAAATATTCCTACCTGAAATTCAGGTAGGAATATGCATATTATTCAGCCTTTGTTACAGCTATAGATACAGTGCCCGGACCGACGTGAGAACCAATGACGGCTCCAATTTTTGTAATGACTTCACTTTTCACGTCGAATTTTTCCTGAATTTGCACAGCAATTTCTTTTGCTGTATCTTCAGCTACCGCATGAGAGATTCCGATATGGACAGGGGTATTCTTATACCCTTCTTCTATGGCTGAAAGGATCTTCGCTACAGCTTTCTTTTTTCCTCTGGCTTTATCATAGGGGTATACTTGTCCTTCTTCATTCACACTTAAGATCGGCTTCATTTTAAGCAATGAGCCGATTAAGGCAGAAGCTTTTCCAATACGGCCGTTTTTTTGAAGATATTGAAGAGTATCCACCATGAAATAAACGTTCGTATCTTCAAGAAGCTCCCCCAGCTTCTTTTTACACTCCTCGAAACTGTGGCCTTCCTTTGCATACTGAGCCAGCATGACTACAATGATCCCGAGGGAATAAGAAGCTTTTTTCGAATCTACTACTTCCACTTCTATCTTTTCGGCAACTTCACCTGCTGCAATGGTCGCAGCCTGATAAGTCCCGCTCATCTGGGAAGAAAGGTGAATAGAAAAGACCTTTGTCTCCTCTCCATTTCTTTCTCTCAGACGTTCAAAAACGGTTTCAAACTCATAAGGTGTCGGCTGAGAAGTTGTGGGCACAGATTCATACTGCGGCAGCTTCTCATAAAACTGTTCAGGAGATAAATTTTCTCCGTCACGATAGGTTTCTTTCTGGTCAAACGTAACCTTTAATGGAATCACGGTAATACCAAGCTCTTTCGTCATGTGCTCGGGTATGTCTGCAGTACTATCGGTTACAATTTGTATTTGTGACATAAAGGACCCCTTTCTGTACCTGTTTTGATGGGGCTTATTCTACTGCAATGATATAAGAATAAAGCGGCTGCTCCCCATTATGGACTTCTACTTCCACTTCATCATAATTTGCTTCGATGAACGTCGTGAGTTGTACTGTTATTTCCTCATCGGCACCTTCACCTTGAATCAATGTCACAATCTCTGCGTCCTCATCAATAATTTCCTTTAATAAAGACTTTGTTACCTCTGCAAGAGAAGAGCCAGATGAGACGATTTTCTTTTCAGCGATCCCCATAAAATCTCCTTCGCTGATTTCTTTCCCATCAATTGTCGTGTCCCTCACTGCATACGTAACCTGTCCAGTAGTCACTTCACCAAGCGCCTCTGTCATTGCTTCCTTATTTTCTTCCGGTGAAAGCTCGCTGTTAAATACAAACAAGGAACTTAATCCCTGAGGTACTGATTTGGTCGGTATACAAATTACATTTTTTTCGCTGACTTCAGCAGCCTGCTCTGCAGCCATGACAATATTTCCGTTATTGGGAAGGACGAAAATGTTTTCAGCATTTGTTTGCTCAATGGCTTTTACGATATCTTCTGTACTGGGATTCATCGTCTGCCCTCCAGGGATCACGACATCAGCTCCCAATCCTTTGAAAAGGTTTGCAATACCTTCGCCCATTGAAACCGTGACAATCCCATATTCCGCAGTTTCTGTCTCTTGAGACGGGTCCGCTTTCTTTCCTTCTTCCATAGAAGAGTGAGCTTCTTCATGTTCATGAAGAAGGGTTGTATGCTGCTCTCTCATGTTTTCAATCTTAATGTTTACCAATGAACCATGCTGCTGAGCTAAAGAAAGCACTTCTCCAGGGTGTTCTGCATGAATATGTACTTTTACTAAATCCTCGTCGCTTACTACAAGCAGAGAATCACCATGACGGCTTAACTCTTCCCTGAAAGCTGTCTCATCAAACGGATGCTGCTCTAATTTCTCTTCTTCAAATCTCACCATGACTTCTGTACAATACCCAAACTCAATATCTTCCGTGTTCATATGAGATTGAGCACTCTGATGATGTTCGACTTTAACAAGCTCGTCCATAGCAGGTTGGTTCACTCTTTCCGCTGGAACTGATTTTCCTTCCAAATTGGCGAGCATTCCTTCATAAATATAGACTAATCCCTGTCCACCTGAATCAACCACTCCTACTTCCTTTAACACAGGAAGAAGTTCAGGGGTACGCTGTAAAGAAGCATTGGCTTCCTTAATCACATCTTCAAGCACATCATGGACAGATTGTTTTTTCTTTGCAGATTTCTTTGCGGATCTTGCTGCATCTTTTGCCACAGTAAGAATAGTTCCTTCTACAGGCTTCATCACAGCTTTATATGCTGTTTCAACACCGGTTTCAAACGCCTTTGCCAGCACAGGGCCATCTACTTCCTGCTGGCCCTCCAAACCTTTAGCAAAGCCACGGAAAAGCTGGGATAGTATCACCCCGGAGTTTCCTCTTGCTCCCATTAACAAGCCTTTGGAAAATGCCTTTGCAACTTCGCTGGCGGCTTCCCCGGGAGACTGCTTTACCTCCTTTACGCCGGAAGTAATCGTTAAGTTCATATTAGTGCCAGTGTCTCCATCTGGAACAGGAAAAACGTTAAGTGCGTCAACTTCTTTAACGTTTTGTCCTAATAAAGAAGCACCGTGGATAAACATCTCTCCAAGCTTCTTTCCGTCTATTGATCTTGCTGTCACAACAGTTCCTCCTTACGTTCTCCTGCTAGGGATTAGTTACCCGGACTCCTTGAACGTAAACATTTACAGAGTCAACAGTTAATCCAAGCATTTGTTCAAGCTGGTACTTCACTTTAGTTTGTACATTATAGGCTACCTCAGAAATTTTCGTTCCATAGCTGACAATAATATACATGTCTATATGGATATCCTCTTCATCCTCTCGAATCACTACCCCACGGGAGAAATTCTCCTTCTTGATGAGGTCTGAGAACCCATCTTTTAACTGTTTTTGAGATGCCATACCAACGATACCGTAACAATCAATAGCAGCACCTCCTGCAATTGTTGCCACTACCTCTTTGGAAACGTCTATAGAACCTAGCTGTGAATTCATTTCAATAGTCATATCCATCCTCCTAAAGCAGTCTCAGTTTTTCAGCTACGGCTATTTTACTATACTCCACCATTTTTTAAAAGAAAATTCCTGCTGCCAAGGGGTTTTCCAAATAAATGGCTGTCAAGTATATTTCCTTGAAAAAAGAAATCTTCCTTATTGCATAGAAGTCATCCATGTGCTAAGATAATCAAGTATGATTGTTAGACAGTGGTAAGTACAAGGAGGTGCACGTCATGGCTCGTAAATGCTACGTGACGGGCAAGGGACCAAAATCTGGTCACAACCGTTCTCATGCAAACAATGCCACAAAGCGTCGTTGGGGAGCTAACGTTCAAAAAGTACGCATTTTGGTTGATGGTAAACCTAAGCGTGTTTACGTTTCTGCTCGCGCTTTGAAATCCGGCAAAGTAACTCGCGTTTAATGAAAACAAGCTTGTATTGCAAGCTTTCTCGTTTACAGGATAAACGCAATGGATGAAACATGAATGAAGGAGAGCGTTCTGCTCTCATGTAAAAAAGCACCTCATTTTCGCAGGTGCTTTTTTACATGGATTTAAAAGAGTGAATGCTTCTTTTCTCTCTTACTCCTTTACCCCTTTTTTAATGAATTGAGTACGGCCTTCACTACTCCGCCCAAAAACTTTGGCAATTTAATTGTGTAAAACTTCATTATTAGTCACTCCTCCTCTGAACCTGAATGGCCGTCATCATAAAGATGAGAATAAGTCCTCAAGAGAGATTCTTTTATATGTATATTCAGCCCCCTTGAAAAAGTACATCTTTTTTTCCGACAGACGAGAAGGCATAAGCTCTTCAAACCCTTGACCCCAATACTTTTTAAACCCTATTTCCCTTGCAAAGGATAAGCCTTTTACAGGAAGCGAAAGCTTTCGATTTGCAAAGAATACCGTGAACTCAACTCTTTATTGAAGTGATTTTAAGGAGACAAATAATAAGAGGGTGTACCAAAAGTCTCGCTCTTGATACACCCTCTTTCATAACTTTGCTGCTTCTTTTCTTTGTCTCTATCCTCGAATAGCTGTGATGGCAGCTTTACGATCTTCCTCTTTATAAATAGCAGAACCGGCTACTAATACGTTCGCTCCTGCTTCTCGGCAAAGCCTGGCAGTCTCTTTATTTACTCCACCGTCTACTTCAATCTCAACAGAACGATCCACCTGCTCTGTCATTTTTCTAACCTCTCTGATTTTCGGGAGGACACTGTGAATAAAAGACTGGCCTCCAAACCCTGGGTTCACTGTCATTAAGAGAACGAGATCTACGTCCTCAATCACATGTTTAATGACTTCTACTGGTGTGGCAGGGTTCAGTACGACTCCTGCCTTCACTCCTTTTTCTTTTATCGCATGAATGGTTCTGTGAAGGTGAGTGCACGCTTCCGCATGGACAGATAAAATATCTGCTCCTGCTTTTACAAAGTCATCTACATATTTATCAGGGTCGGCAATCATAAGATGGACGTCTAAAGGAAGATCAGTGTGCGGGCGGACAGCTTCCACAATCATTGGACCTATCGTAATGTTTGGAACAAAATGACCATCCATTACATCAATATGAATGTAGTCTGCCCCCCCTTTATCCACCTCAATTATGTCTTCTTTTAAAGATGCAAAATCTGCTGATAAAATGGATGGAGAAATTTTCGTCATTGATTAGTACCTCCGTTGTTGTTCGCTTAATTCTTGATAAAACTGCAAGTAATGATTATATCTTGATTCACTGATTTCCCCTTGTTCCAATGCTTCTTTTACGGCACAGCCAGGTTCCTTGCGATGAGTACAGCCACGGAATTTACAATCTGGAAGGCGTTCTCTCATTTCGGGAAAATAAAGGCTCAGCTCGCTTTCATCCATTTCCTGAAAATCGAGGGAGCTAAAGCCAGGTGTATCTGCGACCAGCCCCTCATAAAGGGAGATCAATTCCACATGGCGGGTTGTATGCTTACCCCTCCCTAGATGGGTGGAAATGGCTCCTGTTTCAAGGTTAAGCTCTGGGACCAATGCATTAAGGAAGGAGGATTTACCTACCCCCGATTGGCCTGCTATCACAGTGATTCTATCTTTGAAATGCAAAGCCGCTTCCTCTAGACCCTTGTTTGACATATTGGAAACAACGTAAAAGGGATAGCCAAGTTTTTGATAAATTGCTTTATAACGGGCAACCTCTTTCATCACTTCCTCACTGGCCAAATCTTCTTTGGTCACAACGATTAAAGGATCAATATCACTTTCTTCCACATGCACTAAAAACCTGTCGAGCAGCAGAGGGGAAAAAGCAGGCTCAACCGCTGAAAAAACCAAAAGTGCCTGATCTACATTTGCTATAGGAGGCCTGATTAATTCATTTTTCCTCTTCTTAACCTCGGTAACCGTTCCCTCTTTGTCGTTATCGGCTTTGTAGACAACCTGGTCTCCTACAAGGGGCTTTATTTTTCTATTTCTAAAGACCCCGCGGCCTTTACATTGGACTGTACCTTCCGGACCGCTCACATAATAAAACCCGCTGAGCGCTTTTATAATCCTGCCTTCCGCCATAACTCCTCCTTTATTAATCACCATAAGTAAATGAGTTTGATTGAATTTCTTCATCGTCTATATATAATGTATAGCTTCCCTCTTCTTCAGGAGTAACTATTAAAGGTAGTTGGTAGGTTCTGCTTTCTGAAATTGTTTCTTCAACAAAGACAGCGGGCTCACTTGTGGTGGCATCTTCATACGTAAGCCTTACGTCAAAGGTCAACCCTTCTTCCATCTCTTCCTCTGACATTTCAATAGGGATCACTGCTTCTACTTCTTCGGTTGCCTCATTTTCCTCACTATCTTCTGCGTCTTCTTCGTTCACTGTCTCTTCTTCGCGTGATTCTTCCTGTTCGTCTTCATCAATTGCTTCTTCTTGTTCTTCTTCAGGCCCAAGAGACATAATAAAAAGGATTTCATCACCGACTTGTATTCTTTCATATGGACCTGGATTATGGTCAATCACACGCCCCTCGTCATATAAGTCAGAATGCTCCTCTTCGAAACGGCCAGCAAGTCCTTCTGACTCTAAATAATTGTTGATTGTCTCCATTGTTTCCCCTCTTAGGTTAGGAATGGAAACTTCAGCCGGCACACTGTAGGTAAGTTGAACATTTGTTTCATCGGCTATTAATTCCTCTCCTGCAACAGGGTCCTGTTCTACAATAACGTTAAGCGGGGTATCTGTTGTTTCCACAGAAGAAAATTCCACACTTTCAAAATCTTCGAGAAGAGTTTCGGCTTCCTCACGATCAAGACCTGTAACATCAGGCATCTCAATCATTTCTCTTCCTTGACTGACAAAAACATTTATCTGGCTTTCCACCTTCACGGTAGATCCTGCCTGAGGCCGCTGTCTAATGACAAAACCTTCTTCCACCTCTTCATCATACACTCTCTCCACATTTCCAGTAAGCCCTGCTTCCTCCAGTTCTTCTTCTGCTTCTTCCAGAGTAAGCCCCTCAAGATTTGGGACATCGACATCCTGGACCATAAGCCAGCCGGGGATCACGGTGAACGCAGTCGCAAAAGAACCGGCAAGGATGACAAAAAATAAAACAATGGGAAGCACCCATTTTTTCTTCTTCTTCCCTTTAGGTGCTGCAGGTGGAGGGCTGGACGCTGCAGCGGAAGGGGCAGGACCTTTTTCTGCCCCTGCTACTTTTGTTTCTCCCATATTTTCAGCTGTATCTTTTATCACCGGCACTGCCTTTGTTGCTTCTTCATCGTCAGAAGGAGGTATATAACGGGATTCACTTTGGCGCTCAGGCCACAGGGCCGTTGAAAGATCTTCGTTCATATCCTGGACTGACCCATAACGATGAAAGGGATCCTTCAAAGTTGCCTGAATGATCACATTTTCAATACTCTGGGGCAGGTCGGGCCGCAGTTCTTTTGCAAATGGCAGCGGCTCCTGCAGCTGTTTAATGGCAATGGAAACAGCTGATTCACCATTAAAAGGAACCTCTCCTGTAACCATCTCAAACAGAACGATCCCCAGCGAATATATGTCAGACTTGGCTGTCACTGTTCCTCCTCTTGCTTGTTCAGGAGACAAATAGTGAACAGAGCCTAAGACAGAATTTGTATGTGTGATGGTTGCTGCCGAAGCAGCCCGCGCAATGCCAAAGTCAGTTACTTTTGCCTCTCCATGTTTATCAATAAGTATGTTGTGTGGCTTTATGTCACGGTGGATAATCTGATTGGCATGGGCATGTACTATAGCTGATAACACAGACGACATAATATTAATCACTTTGTTTACAGGCAAGGGGCCTTGCTGCTGGATATATTCTTTGAGTGTGGAGCCGTCTATATACTCCATCACAATATAATATAAGTCTTCTTCTTCGCCTACATCGTATATATCCACAATATTCGGATGAAAAAGACTCGTAGCTGCCTGTGCCTCACGGTGAAAGCGCCGGATGAACTCCTCATCATTTACAAATTGAGGCTGAAGTACTTTAACTGCTACTTCCCGCTCAAGAATCATGTCCGTTGCTTTGTAGACATGAGCCATGCCGCCGCCGCCAATAAGGGCATGAATTTGATAGCGTTCGCTTATTCTTTTCCCAATTAACCCGGCCATGCTCAGCTCCCCCTTGGAGAGGAAGGATGAGTAATGGCTGCAATCGTAATGTTGTCCTCTCCGCCGCGCTCATTTGCCATATGTACAAGTCTCTCTCCTTTATCAGAAAGAGACCCTTCTTTGGTCATCATGCGCAGCAAATCGGCGTCAGACACTTTGTTACTTAAGCCGTCAGAGCACAGGAAGACCAATTCTCCCTGTCTCCATGAAAAAGAAGAGACCTCCACGGTAATCCCTGCTTCTGTACCTAAAGCGCGGAGCAATACATTTTTTCTCGGGTGATTCTCTGCCTCTTCCTCACTAATCTGGCCGTTTTTTACCAACTCGTTAACAAGAGAATGATCATCTGTCTTCAAATGGATGGAATCATCTGTTATTAAATAGGCACGGCTGTCTCCCACGTGGCCTACAGCGACATATTCCTCTGTACATATAGCCGCCACCACAGTAGTTCCCATGCCGTAACAGCTCATATCCTCTTTTGATTTCTTAAATATTTCTTCATTAACTCGGGTTATGGTACTGCTCAGCCAGGTAACAGCCTCACTTTCTGTAAAGGAAGAGGAGGCTGCAAGCCACTCGTCTTCGAGTACCTTACAAGCAATGGCACTTGCCACGTCCCCTGATTTATGGCCGCCCATTCCATCTGCAACCACTCCCAGCACAGAATCAGCATGACTGTTTACATATACTCCCCCGCTGTCTTCGTTATGGTCGCGGACTCGTCCTACGTCAGTTTTAAACAACCAGTCCATTTCTCCTCACCTCGTTTCCTTCTCCCGCTCCTTTGCTCGAAGCTGACCACAAGCTGCATCAATATCATGCCCTTGTTCTCTTCTTATTGTAACGTTTACTCCTCTTTCTTTGAGGGTCTTCTCAAAAGCAAAGATGTCCTCCCGGCTGGTTCTTACATAGTCCCTCTCAGGAACATAATTGACCGGAATTAAATTGACATGGCACTTTACATCTTTTATTAACTCCGCTAACTCTTCCGCATGTTCCACTTGATCGTTTACGCCGCCAAACAACCCATATTCAAATGTAACGCGGCGGTTTGTCTTTTTAATGTAATATTGAATCGATTCCATCAGCTTTTCTAAAGGCCAAGCCCGGTTTATCGGCATTAAACGGCTTCTGATTTCGGTGTTTGGAGCATGAAGAGAAATAGCAAAATTAATTTGCATTTGCTCGTCTGCAAAATCATAGATTCGAGGTACCATTCCGCTTGTAGAAACGGTAATATGGCGAGCTCCGATATTCAGTCCTTTATCATGGTTAATTGTCTTCAAGAAAGAGATTAGTTCTTTGTAGTTATCAAATGGTTCACCAATACCCATAACAACAACTGAACTTACCCTCTCCCCTTTTTCATCCATTGCTCTTTGAGCATCAAGAACTTGAGCAACAATCTCTCCAGCTTCCAGGTTGCGCTTAAGCCCTCCAAGGGTGGAGGCACAGAAGGTACACCCTAACCGGCACCCGACCTGTGTCGTCACACAGACACTGTTTCCATATTCATGCCTCATGACCACTGTTTCGATAGAATAACCGTCATGAAGTTCAAAGAGAAGCTTAACCGTTCCGTCAGAAGATTCCTGTTTCATTATTTCTTTAAGCGTTGTTAAGGAAAAAGCATTTTCCAGCTTTTCTCGTATTCCTTTGGAGAGGTTTGTCATTTCAGAAAAAGAGGTAACTCTTTTTTGATACAGCCATTCAAAGATCTGCGTTGCCCGGAAAGCAGGCTCCCCCTCTTCCTTCAGCCATGCCTGCAATTGATGAAACTCCATAGAGAAGATCGAAGGTTTCGTTTTTGTTTCCACTCCGACCTCTTTTTTTAATTGTTCCACTCTTTCACTTCCTTTCTTCATCCTTTTTCGTAAGACTGCATATATAAAACCCATCGGTCCCGTAGTGGTGAGGCAGTATTGTAATCTGTCCTCCGCCTGCTGCCGGGTTGTTTTTCATACGTTCTGGGAGACGCTCAATTAGCGTTTCATCAAACTTAAAAGCCGGATTGGCTTCCAAAAACTCTTTTATCACCTGTTCGTTTTCATTTGCTTCTACAGTACAGGTGCTGTATACCAGACGTCCTCCCGGCTTGAGTACTTTCCCAGCCTCTTGAAGAATCGCTTTTTGAACCTCCGGTAGACGCTGAATATCTTCAGGGGATTTCTCCCATTTTAGCTCAGGCTTTCTTCGAATCACTCCCAGGCCGCTGCAAGGAGCATCAACAAGAACTCTGTCAAAACTGTCCTCAGGAAACTTTTCAGTTAACTTTCTGGCATCCAGCGCTTCACTTTGGACAGAAGTAATTCCAAGTCTTTGTACCTGCTGATTGATTAAGTTTATTTTTTTCTCATGAAGATCCAGAGCCGTAATGCTGCCGCTGTCCCCCATTCTTTCTGCTGCATGGGTTGTCTTTCCCCCGGGAGCGGCACATGCGTCCAGGACTTTCATTCCTTTTTCTGGAGCTAGCGCTCTAGCGACCAGCATGGAGCTTTCATCCTGTATAGTGCACCAGCCCTCCTGAAAAGTCTCTGTCATCATTACCTTCCCCGAAATAATTTCAACCGCATCTTCTGATAATCTTCCCTCTCGGACCTGGCACCCTTCTTCCTCAAGCCTTTTCATGAGCTCCATTTTGTTCGTTTTAAGCACATTTACCCGGACAGTCACTGGGGCAGGCTCAAGATTCTTTCTTGCCATGGCCTCAGCTTCTTCTCTGCCGTAGGCCTTCTCCCACAAGGATAACAGCCATTCAGGATGGCTTGTTTCTATACTTATTCTTTCCCTTGGGTTATCGATGGAGGAAGGGTCTGGCAGTCCTTTTCGCTGAATGCTGCGAAGCACACCGTTTACCATTCCGGCAATTCCCCTGTGTCCTCTTTTTTTTGCTATATTTACTGCTTCATGAATGATAGCTCTCTCGGGGATTCTTTCTAGATAAACCATTTGGTATAGAGACAGCCTTAAAAGACTCAGCACCCATAGATCAAGTGAATTGGTTCCTTTTTTTATGAAAGGAGATAAATAAAAATCAAGAGTTGCTCTGCGTTTTAACGTTCCATATACTAATTCAGTTAACAAAGCAGTGTCTTTTCCCGGAACACTTTTCTCTTTTAATGCTTGGTTTAAGGCAAGATTACTATACGCCCCTTCTTTTTCAATACGCATCAGCAGATCAAGAGCTACCTCTCTTACGTTTTTGTCAGCCTTGGTCATCTCCGAATCGATCTCCTTCTTTTAAAGCGGCACCGGCTCCACGCAAATAATCGGAAGCCTTTAACCTTTTTTTACCGGATGGCTGCAGCTCTTTAATCTTTATCGCTGTGTCATCCCCTGTACCTACTATGATTCCATTCTCTTCTATTGATAATACTTCTCCAGGTTTTCCCTTTTTTGGAGAAGCTGTCTTTTCAGCCCACCATATTTTAACTGGTTTCTCATTATAAACCGTATAAGCAACCGGCCAAGGGTTCATCCCTCTAATTTGATTGTAAAGCTCCTCTCCCGTTTTGTTCCAATCCAGGAGTTCCTGCCCACGCTGTATATTCGAAGCAAAGGTCACTTCGTTTTCATTTTGAGGTACAGCCTGTATTGTGCCCTCTTTAATTTTTATTAACGTGTCAGACAACAGGTCAGCTCCAGCTTCACTAAGCTTATCATGGAGAGTGCCTACCGTGTCTTTCTCGTCTATGGGCACCCGTACCTGAGATAGGACGTCTCCGGCGTCTAGCTTTTCAACCATATACATAATGGAAATGCCTGATTCTTTTTCCCCATCTATAATGGCTTGATGAATCGGGGCTCCCCCCCGGTATTTTGGCAATAGTGAAGCATGTACATTAATGCATCCATACGAAGGAGCATCCAGGAGCTCATTAGGAAGGAGCTGTCCGTAGGCAGCAGTTACCACGATCTCTGGGTTTGTTTCCAGGATCGGCGAAAGCTGGTCTTTTTCCCTTATTTTCTCTGGCTGAAAAACAGGGAGATCGTGTTTTTCTGCTTCTACTTTTACAGGGGGAGGTGTGAGCGTTTTTTTTCTCCCTTTCGGTCTGTCTGGCTGAGTCACTACACCGACAACTTCGTGGCCTTCCTGCAGAATTCTCTGCAGAACAGGAACGGAGAAGTCCGGTGTGCCCATGAACAAAATTTTCATTGTTTGTCTTTCCTCCTGAAACTAGTCGTGTAATTACATGAGAAAACTTGGCTAAAAGCCAAGTCTCTGCAGGCGATTGATGGTTTAACGAAAATAGGATTGCCCCCATGTCCTTGCTGCTTCTTCAAAGGTGTACACGCTGGCGAAGGGGTATCCCTTTACCCTGGCTACATAAACATATGCGGGTTCATATCTATTGAAATAAACAGCTTATCTTTGGCCATTTCACTTTGAAAATGATCAGCTATTTCTCTTAATGTTTTGGTTAGTTCTGGCTCATTTCTATATTTTATCATGCATTGGTAACGATATCTATCTTTCAGGCGTGCAATGGGTGAGACAGTCGGGCCGAGTACTTTTGTCTGGATCGACAACCGTTCCCTTAAATGGGAGGCTATTTTTTCTGAAGTGGTGATGACCTGGGATAAATCTTCGTGGGACACAGTTATAAGAGCTAAAAAGAAATACGGAGGATACCCTCCCACTTTCCTCTGCGTCATTTCCTGCCGGCTAAAAGAAAGGAAATCATGTTTCTTGGCATGAACAATGCTGTAATGTTCGGGATTATATGTCTGGATGACCACTTCACCCTTTAATTTATCTCTGCCTGCTCTACCGCTTACTTGTGTTAAAAGCTGAAACGTCCGTTCTGGCGCACGGAAATCAGGCAGGTTTAGGAGTGTATCAGCTGCCAGTACACCTGCGAGAGTGATATTAGGGAAGTCCAGTCCTTTTGCGATCATTTGCGTGCCAAGAAGAATATCCGCCTGCCCGCTGCCAAACTTGGTGAGCAGCTTTTCATGGGCGCCTTTTTTCGAGGTTGTATCCACGTCCATGCGGATCACTCTGGCGGTTGGCAGCAAGCGGGTCAATTCTTCCTCCACCTTTTGCGTGCCTGTTCCAAAAAAGCGTATATGCTCGCTGTCACAGGAAGGACACTTATTAACCATAGACTCTTCATGACCGCAGTAATGACATTTCAGCTGCTTATTTACATGATGATATGTAAGGGATATTTCACAGTGAGGACATTCTGTAACAAATCCGCAGCTTCTGCACATTACAAAGGTCGAATACCCTCTTCGGTTTAAAAAAAGGACGACTTGTTCTCCTTTTTGCAAACGATCCTCTAACTTTTCCAGCAGAATGTTAGAAAAGACAGAGCGGTTTCCGTTCTTTAGTTCTTCCCGCATATCGACCAATTCTACTTCAGGCATTGGAAAATTATTTACTCTATTATTTAACTCAAGAAGACGATAGACCCCTTTTTGAGCCCTGGCAAAAGATTCTAACGAGGGCGTAGCACTTCCTAGCAAAACGGGACACTTGTGGTATCTCCCTCTCCAAATCGCCACATCTTTTGCGTGATAGCGGGGATGATCTTCCTGCTTATAGCTTCCTTCATGCTCTTCATCTATTATGATTAACCCCAGCTTCTCAAAAGGGGCAAATACAGCTGAACGTGCCCCTACTGCCACTTTTACTTCCTTGCGTTGAATTTTTCTCCACTCATCATATTTTTCCCCTATGGATAACGCGCTATGAAGGACGGCTACCTGGCTGCCAAATCGACTTTTAAAGCGATTAACCATTTGGGGGGTAAGAGAAATTTCGGGCACGAGGACAATCGCTTCTTTCCCCTCTTCGATAACTTTTTGAATTGCCTGGAGGTACACTTCTGTTTTTCCGCTGCCTGTCACCCCGCGAAGAAGAAATGTTTCATGAGTTTTCGTCCCCACTGCCTCTCTGACAGGATGCAAAACTTCAGCCTGGTCATTCGTTAAGGATAAAGGAACGGTTTTTTGAAACTCTTTATCTTTAAAAGGGTCTCTGTATTGTTCAATCGTTTTTTCCACAACACACCCCTTTTCAACAAGAGCTTGCAGGACAGCACGTGTAAATCCTCCTTCAGTTTCCACTTGTTTGAGAGGGACAGGGGTTTCAGGATAATGTTCTAAAAGCCAGCGGAGGGCTTCCAGTTGTTTTTTTGCGCGATTCCCCGCCATGTCCTCAAGCTCTTCACGGCTTTTTTCGGGAGTTACTTGAATCGTTTTATAAGACTGCTTCCTTGCTTGATCTTTCACTTCATATTCAAGAAGTATCCTCCCATCCCGGACTTCCTTTCTAATTAGGGAAAGAAGGTCTTTATCCATAGGAACTTTGTTCCATTCAATTGAACTTCGTTTGCCAAAAAGAGTTTGAATGAAAACAGGGAAGTGTACAATATCTTCTTGAAGATACAGGACTTTTTTCGCTTTTGCCCTCATTGCTGCCGGAATCATCGACTGATAGGCTGTGATCTGGTAGCAGATCGTCTCCTCGGAAAGCCATGATCCAAGCTCCAGTAATTCTGGAGTCAAAACAGGAGTGACATCAAGCAGTTCATCAATGTTTCTTACTCTTTTGACAGTTGTGTTCTCTGTTAATCGAATAATAAACCCTTGAAGTTTTCGTGGACCAAAAGGAACCACAACTCTCATACCCGGGGACACAGCACCTTGGAGACTCTCAGGCACTTTGTAGTCAAACAGTCTGTCTGTTTGGCCGGCTGGTACATCAACCACAATTTGAGCAAACATCACTGCCTTCCCCCTCCCATGAACCGCACAGCTGTCTGAAGGATTTCCGAGGCTACTTCTCGTTTTGAAAGAAGTGGCAGCCTTTTTATTTGGTCCTCATGCTTACTGATAAGAGAAACGATATTTGTATCATGTCCAAAGCCAGCATTGTCCGAAGTAATATTATTAGCGACAACCATATCAAGGTTTTTATTTTCCAGCTTCATTCTTCCATAATCCTCGACATGCTCTGATTCCGCTGCAAAACCTACTAAAAACTGATTTGTCTTTTGTTTTCCAAGCTCCGCCAATATATCCTTGGTTCTTTTCATTTCAATTACTAAATTACCTGGCTGCTTTTTAACCTTTTGGTTAGACGTTTCTACCGGGGTGTAGTCAGCCACGGCTGCAGTTTTCACAACTACATCAGCCTTGTCAAAGTGTTCCATCACTGCATCATACATCTCTTCAGCGGTAGTGACATCAATTCGTGACGCTCCCCGGGGAGTTTTCAATTGAACCGGACCGGAAATAAGTGTAACCTCAGCCCCCATTTCCACTGCTTCCTCTGCGAGGGCATATCCCATTTTTCCAGTGGAGTGGTTTGTAAACACTCTGACGGGGTCAATGGATTCATGAGTGGGCCCCGCTGTAATTAACACATGTTTTCCCTGAAGGATTTTTTCATTCCCCTTTTGAGAACCAGACTCCTCCAGGAAAGAGACGATCCCCTCCGGCTCAGCCATTCTTCCTTTGCCAATCCATCCGCACGCCAAATATCCTTCGCCTGGCTCGATAAAAGTATATCCATCATTGTGCAGCCTTTCCATGTTTCGCTGGACTGCAGAATGCTCGTACATATTAACGTTCATTGCCGGAGCAATAAACACTTTCGCTTTCGTCGCAAGCGCTGAGGTGGTAACCATGTCATCGGCAATGCCATTTGCAATCTTGCCGATCACATTAGCAGTCGCCGGAGCAATCAGAAAAATATCCGCCCAGTCTGCTATATCTATATGGGCTACTTTTTCCGGTTCTTCCTCCGCAAAGGTATCATCATAGACTCTATGACGCGTTAAGGCTTGAAATGTAAGAGGCTTAATAAATTCCTTTGCCCCTTCTGTCATCATTACTCGTACGTCTGCACCAGCCTGAGACAGCTTGCTGGCAAGCGCTGCCGCTTTAAAAGCTGCGACTCCCCCTGTCACAGCCAAAACTATATTCTTTCCTTTGATCATGGGCTCCTCCTCTTTTCTCGTATACTTCCTGGCTGAAAAAAATAACAACCTATGAGTGGATAGGTTGTTATTAGTCTAAGTTTTAATCATTCTTTTTTTAAGCCAAGTTCTCCATGCTTAATTTCTTCCAAAGCAATACCCACGTATTTTGAAGATTCATAATCTTCTACTAACGGGGTCATTTCGTCCATTTCAAGCAAATCTCTTGCCCTTCTGGCTGATAATGTTACAAGCGTATACTTAGAATCAATTTGCTTTAACAAGGAATCTATCGAAGGATACAACATAAAGCTATTCAACCTCCACAAGTTGTTTATATTTTTCAATCAAACGTTCTTGTTTACAATGCTCAGCTGTCACAATAGCCTGGATACGTTCAACTGCTTTTTCGACTTCATCATTTTCCACAACATAGTCATAGTTTTTCATCATATCCAATTCTTCTCTAGCAACAGTCATTCTTTTGTTAATGAGCTCTGCGTTCTCTGTTCCCCGTCCTTCAATGCGTTTTCTTAATTCAGCAAGGCTTGGAGGCATAAGGAAAATAAAAACCCCTTCAGGGTAGCGTTCCTTCACTTTTCTGGCTCCTTGAACCTCGATTTCAAGGATAATGTCCTGGCCCTCGTTCAGTGTTTTCTTAACATTTTCCAGTGGTGTGCCGTAATAATTATCCACATATTTTGCCCATTCCAGGAACTCGTCTTTTTCGATCATTTCCTCAAACTCTTCTTTTTTCTTAAAGAAGTAATTCACACCATCCACTTCTCCTGTCCGCGGTGCGCGGGTAGTGGCTGAAACAGAGTAAGAGATGTCTGTATCCTTTGTTCGAAGAGCTCCGCAAACTGTTCCTTTCCCTACACCAGCCGGGCCGGAAAGAACAACCAATAAGCCTTTCTCTTTTTTCATAAAACATACAACGCCTTTCAAAGAAATTTCACTTATTCATCTATGTCGTCTTTCGTATTTAACCGTTGAGCGACTGTTTCCGGCTGTACAGCAGACAAAATGACGTGATCGCTGTCCGCAATAATAACAGCACGAGTTCTCCGCCCGTATGTAGCATCTATTAACATATTGCGGTCTCTTGCTTCCTGGATAATACGCTTGATCGGCGCAGACTCCGGACTTACAATAGATATAATCCTGTTTGCGGAAACAATATTTCCAAAGCCGATATTTATTAGTTTGATATTCATCATTATCCCCCGCTTTTTGTGCTGAGAGTCTCGAATACTCTCTATTTTTACCGCTTATGTACTAATATATACGAAAATTCGTTCGCTGGCTACTCAATATTCTGCACTTGCTCTTTTACCTTCTCCAGCTCACTTTTCATATTGACTACCTGACGGCTGATTTCGATGTCATTCCCTTTTGATCCTATCGTGTTGATTTCCCGGTTCATCTCCTGAACAAGAAAATCAAGTTTTCTGCCTATGGAACCTTTTTCCTCTATTATGCTAAGAAACTGTTTAACGTGGGAGGTCAAACGGGTAATTTCTTCATCTATATTGGCTTTATCTGCAAACAGAGCCACTTCAGTCAAAATCCTGCCTTCTTCAAGCTGATAGTCTTCCCCAAGGAAGTCCTTCATTCGCTTTATCAGCTTTTCACGGTAATTTTCAACCACCTGGCCTGTTCTTTCTTGAATGATATCCGTCATCTTTGAAATGGAATGAATTCTTTTATTTATATCCTTTTCAAGGGCAGCGCCTTCAGTTTGTCTCATTCTATATAACATAGCTGCACTTTCCTCGACACATTGTACAAGTGCCCCCTCCCATTCCTCTGGAATATCTCCTTCCTCCTCCACCGTCGTAATATCCGGATGCAGAAGAAAGGACTCAAGGGACAAAGAAGTATCCTTAAACCATGTTTGTTTTTTCATATCTTCGGCACTTTTCATAAATCCCTGCAGCAGTTCCCAGTCTACTTTCACCTGGCGTACCAGTGCACCTTGCCCATCCACTGATACAAACACATCAACTTTCCCGCGCTGAACAAAGCGTTTGACAATTTTATGAATGCGCTCTTCCATATACGAGAAATTCTTTGGAAGACGTACACTGACTTCATTATACCTATGGTTAACAGACTTCATTTCTACTTGAACTTTCCCGCGGTCCAGGTTTACAGCAAAGCGACCAAACCCAGTCATACTCATTACCAATGTCATCACACCCGCTCTACTTTTCTAATTAATTCTAACATTACATGGGAGGAGAAGAAAAGAAAGAACGGCTATAAAGAGGTGAAAAATTGAATAAAGTAACCCATCAGTTAAGAAACTGACAGGTTACTCGTTATTTTTTCCGATTGCTTCTTCTTGCGTGACTTCTCTGGAAGACATGGTTTCCCGCTAAAGCCACAGTTGGAATAGCAGCAAGCCCTAACACCAATGCCCACTCTCTTAGGTTCAGGCCCGTTGTATGGAAGACCGGCTGAAGAACAGGGGCGTAAATGACAACAGCCATAAGAATGATAGATGAAAGAACCGCGAAAACAAGGTACACATTTTCAAAAGGATTGCGATGAAACACAGAATGTTCGCTCCGACAGTCAAACACATGGATCAGCTGGGCCATCACTAACGTGGCAAATGCGATAGTCTGCGCTTTTGTCAGGTCATCAGGAGCGAAATGCAGGCTTGTCATAAAAGCGGCCAGCGTCACAAGCCCAATCAATATTCCTCTGCTGATAATCTTCCAGCCCAGTCCTCTGGCAAATATACCTTCTCCAGGATGCCTTGGGCTGCGCTTCATCACATCACCTTCTGCTTTATCAAGGCCGAGAGCCATGGCAGGAAGCCCATCTGTGACCAAATTTATCCAGAGAATCTGAATGGCTACAAGAGGAAGAGGAAGACCAATCATCATCGCAAAAAGCATAACTAAGATTTCCCCTACGTTAGAGGCAAGCATGTAACGGATAAACTTTCTGATGTTATCGTAGATATTTCGCCCTTCTTTTATCGCTGCTTTAATGGTGGCAAAGTTATCATCAGCTAATATCAGGGAAGAGGCTTCTTTCGCTACATCAGTGCCTGTCTTCCCCATAGCCACACCTATATCAGATGCCTTCAAAGCAGGAGCATCATTTACCCCGTCACCTGTCATTGCCACGATATGCCCTTGATTTTGCAAAGCCTTAACAATTCTCAGTTTATGCTCAGGTGTTACCCTGGCGTATACGTACACCCGGTTTACCTCTTTTTCAAGCTGTCCGTCATCCATTTTGGAGAGAGTTTTTCCTTCCATTACTTTTCCGTGACTTGGCAGCAGGCGGAGGTCTTTAGCGATAGCTGTTGCTGTTGCGGCATGATCTCCAGTAATCATAATGGTTTTAATGCCTGCCTCCCGGCATTCTTCTATCGCTTTCTTTGCTTCAGGGCGTGGAGGGTCAATCATTCCTTGGATGCCTACCAGAACTAAATTCTTTTCAGCCTCCTCGCCATCATGAGGAAGGACTGGCCCTTTTAGTTCTTTATATCCTATGGCTATGGTCCTGAGCGCTGAATTTGCCATAGCTCCCAGCGCTTTTTCAATCTCCTGCTTCCTAAAGGAAGTGAGCGCCTCTACTTTCCCGTTATATTCGCAGCTGTTTGCTCTATCTAAAAGCACATCCGGTGCTCCTTTTGTTACTAGAAGCTTTCTTCCTTCCTTGCTTTCCACGATGACTGACATTCTCTTTCTCTCTGAATCAAAAGGAAACTCTTTTAAGATTTTAAAATGTTCCCGGACATTTGCCGGATGGATATCCCCTTGTATGGCAGCCTTTACCATGGCAGCTTCCGTAGGGTCCCCGGTTATTTTCTGCTTGTTCCCTTGTCGTCCTCCTTTTATTTCAATTTCCGCATGGTTACAAAGCACTCCATAACTTAAAATCTTTGTAAGAGGAAGAGACTGTGAGACCTTTACCTTTTGGTTCTGTTTATAAATCCCGTTCTCCTGGACACTCCAGTGATTTCCCCAGCTCCATAACGCAGTAACTGTCATTTGATTTTGTGTCAGTGTACCTGTCTTATCTGAACAAATGACAGAAGCACAGCCTAGAGTCTCTACCGCCGGGAGCTTTCTTACGATCGCCTTTCGCTTGATCATTCTTTGAACACCAAGGGCAAGAACGACTGTCACAATTGCTGGCAGCCCCTCTGGTATCGCGGCTACAGCAAGCGAGACACCTGACAAAAACATAATATAAGGAGGCTGTCCCTGCATCACACCTAGAATCACTACAAGAGCTGTAAGCAAAAGAGCCGCAGCAATTAATACTTTTCCTAATTGCTCTAGTTTCCTTTGAAGAGGGGTAGCAAGAGTGATCGTTTCCTGGAGCAAATGTGCGATTTTCCCCATTTCGGTTTTCATGCCGGTGGAGATAATGACCCCTATGCCGCTTCCACGTGTGACCATTGTTCCAGTGAAAGCCATGTTGGATTGATCGGCAAGCTCGATGTCTTCCCCTTTTAACATATCGGCTTGTTTTTCAGAAGGTACTGATTCCCCTGTTAAGGCTGACTCTTCAATATAAAGTCCATTTGCTTCAATTAATCTGATATCTGCACTAATCCGGTCCCCGCTTTGGATTTTGACAATATCACCGGGGACAGCTTGTACCGAAGGAATTGATTTCCACTCACCATTCCTTTTTACTGTCATTTGCGGGGCTGCCAGGTCTTTTAAAGCATCCAATGACTTCTCTGCTTTTATTTCTTGAATAAAGCCCAGGACGCCATTAATCATGACTATGATCATGATAGTAATAGCGTCAACAAATTCACCAAGGAGCCCGGAAATAATGGTAGCAGCTAACAATACGAGAACCATAAAGTCCTTGAACTGCTGAATAAATAAGATCCACCAAGGCCGCTTTTTCTTATCTGAAAGCTTGTTATATCCGACTTTTTCAAGTCTCTTCTTTACTTCCTTGTCCCCAAGTCCCCCATGTATAGAGGTGGACAATCCTTTTTCCACTTCTGAAGGACTAAGTTTATACCATTTCATTTTTCCACCCCTTACCCCACTAGGACTTATCGTCACATCTTATTCAGACAAGCCACAAAACATGCTATACTGTTTGTGAAATGAAAGGGTGATAAGCAATGTCGTTCGATGGCCTTATGACACGAGCAATAACAAATGAGCTAGCAAAAGAGCTGGTGACAGGCAGAATTGCAAAGGTTCACCAGCCTTACCAAACAGATCTTATCGTAACAGTCAGAGCAAACCGGAAAAATCACCAGTTATTACTCTCTGCAAACCCCAGTTTTGCAAGAATGCATATAACAAAAGAAAAATATGAAAACCCTACTGAGCCGCCGATGTTTTGTATGCTTCTGCGCAAGCATATAGAAGGCGGCTTTATCCAGGCAATTGAGCAAAAAGGAATGGAACGGGTCGTCATTATTACAATAGAAAGCAAGGATGAGCTTGGCGATACTTCAATCAAAAAGCTCGTTATTGAAATCATGGGAAGACATAGTAATGTCATGCTCTTAGACGAAAAAACAAATATGATTCTCGACAGCATGAAACATCTCCCTCCATCAGTAAACAGCTACCGTACGATTTTACCGGGAAGAGAATATATAGAACCCCCAGCACAGGATAAAATATCGCCTCTTTCGGTAAATGAAGAGGAAGTTCTCACGAAATTAGACTTTAACCAGGGAAAAGTTGATCAGCAACTCGTACAGCAGTTCAGCGGCCTTTCTCCTCAGGTCTCAAAAGAAATAACCTATCGGGCGGGAATAGGAAATTACAGAAAGATTGCTGGGGTTTTTACCGATCTAATGACCGAGGTGAAAAACCATCTTTATAAACCCGAAATTACGTTTACAGATAAAAAGGAATATTTTTCCGTTATTGAACTGACCGGAGTAAAAGGGAAAAAAATAACCTTCACAAATGTTAGTGAAATGCTGGATAGATTTTATTTTGGCAAAGCTGAAAGAGACAGAGTAAAACAACAGGCTCATGACCTGGACCGTTTTCTCCGCAACGAATGGCAAAAAAATAAGAAAAAAATCAAAAAGCTGGAAAAAACACTGACAGATGCAGAAAAAGCACAACGTTATCAAAAGTTCGGGGAACTGCTTACAGCAAACCTCCATCTGCTAAAAGGCGGAGAAAAAGAAATAGAAGTTCTTGATTACTATGACGAAAACGGAGGAACCATTACGATTCCCCTTCAGCCTGAGAAGTCACCATCGGAAAATGCACAAATTTATTTCCGAAAATACAATAAAGCCAAAAATTCAGTCGAAATTGTTAAAGAACAAATTACCAAAGCAACAGAAGAAATGAACTACCTCGAGCAGCTGATTCAGCAGCTCCAGTCTGCTGCGCCAAAAGATGTAGAAGAAATAAGAGAAGAGTTAGAAGAGGAAGGCTATGTAAAAAGAAAAAAATCGAAGAAAAATAAGAAAAAGAAAAACCAAAAACCTGAATTGGCCTCTTTTCGGTCAAGTGAAGGCATCCCCATTCTTGTAGGAAAAAATAATAAACAAAATGAGTACCTTACTAATAAACTGGCGCAACAGCGGGAAACATGGCTCCATACTAAGGATATCCCCGGGTCACATGTAGTGATTCGAAGTACAGACTTTGGTGAGGAAACATTAAAAGAAGCAGCAAACATCGCCGCTTACTTTTCAAAAGCAAAGGATTCAAGCTCTGTTCCAGTAGACTATACCTTGATCAAGCATGTAAAAAAGCCAAATGGCGCAAAGCCTGGGTACGTTATCTATGATGAGCAGACGACCATTTTTGTCACGCCGGATGAAGATTTAATTCACTCTCTTCAACAAAATAAAAGGCAAGACCTTGTGTGATTAATAAAGACAACTTCTTATGAGCAAATGTTTAGAGGAGAACGGGACAAAACCCAGCTAATAAGAAAGGCCCTCACCTTCGGTGAGAGTCTTTTCTTGTCTGCAGTATTCTACTAGTTGCTTGTTCAAAAATACACTCGCTTGCACCTAAAGGCACAAGTGCGACATCCGTTCAGCTTCATTTCATTCGCTTTACGGTGTCTTCTATGCAGCGGGCAAGGCTTCAGCTAGCCGGGTGAAACCTCCCCGGCGGATCTTCAGCTCTTGCTTTTCCCGCAGGCGTCTCGTGATTTTCGGACCATCAACGAATAGGTACACAAAAGGATACCTTCTGATAAAGTTAAATCACCACAACCTAACAGAATCCGAGGTTTCCTTATTTTAAAAGATGACAACATGAATCAAGTCGTTTTGCCGATGGCCCTGTCCTATAAGCTTCAGGAAAATAATTTAGCTTTTGCCGTCAATGTCTCGTAGAAGCCATACTGATGAAGCATTAAGTGGCTTCTTGCATTCAACTGGCTGTCCAGAAAAGCAGCCGATGATGCGTAGGCAGAAACTTCGCATGAAAAAGAGCCAGGATCTCCTATCCTGGCTCTTTTTCTCTCAGTATCTGGGTCTTATAAGAAGGCTCCTGTGTCTATATCCCGTTATGCTTTCCATTCCACTCTAGTGATCAAACCAAGCCCATCTAACACAGGAGTATGCTGGGTATGACGCGCACCTATTGAGGAAAGAATCTCAGAAAAATCTTCTTCTTGCCAACGATGGCGCCTTGTACTCACGTTAGCCCAAGTTAACAAGGATTCTTTTTCAAAACCTTCCATCCCATGTTTTTCAGCGTAGGCACGTGCCTTTTCCTCATTCATATCCGGGCCTGGGTTTAACATAACAGTGGCTCCTTCAGGTAAGGTTACTCTTTTTAATTCCTTTAACGCTGTTTCTGGTTCCGGCAGTAAAAAGATAACTAACGTCGCAAAGCTGTAATCAAACGAACGTTCCGGGAAGGGCAAATGGTATGCGTCCCCTACTAGGAATTGAGAGTCAGCTTTCCCGGTAGAAGTTTCAAACAACGAACGAGCAAATTTAATCATGCCTACAGAAAGATCAATGCCTGATAATTTATTTGCTTCATTTTTTCCCTTTAGCAATAAACGGCCTGTTCCGCATCCTACATCCAAAACATTTTTACCTTGCCATGATCCTGCTATATCTTTTAGCTGCTGATGGATGGAACCAAGCCATTCGGTCTGTGCCATGTGATCAAAGAAAGTAACTCGTTCATTAAACTCCTCACCGGTCATTTTACGCAACCCTAGTCATCTCCCATTTTTTGTTTTGAGTATAGCATATCCATACCACAGGATAAAGCTTATATTTTTTATTCATTACCCTGGTTAAAAAGCTAATTACTGTGCCTTCGCTGTTGGCTTTTTTCCTCATACGTACATTGCTGCCAGACTGTCCCTCTCACAATAGCAAACCTGCTGGATGACCTGCTGACAGAAAAGGTTCAAACACTCGCACATTATAGAGCTTAAAAAAAGACGGCTCATTGGCCGTCCTTGATAGTTTGTATTGTAGAAAAGCATGTGCGGACTCGTTCTTCTTTTCAGGAATGCATCCAGGAAGTATCAGCAGGATCTTTTTTCCAAATACGAAGCTTACTTCTATCTTCCGGCTTAATTAACTCTTGTTCAGCGGCTATTTCAATTAACGTATCATAATCAGTGAGCGTGACAAAAGGCAGGTCAGCTTCTTGGAGCTGCCTGAAGCCCTTTTCAAGCTCATATGTAAATATGGCTGCTGCCCCTGTTACTTCCACCCCGTCTTCTCGGAGTGCTTCTGCAACCTGGATCATGCTGCCGCCGGTAGAAATAAGATCCTCAATAATAACTGCTTTCTGTCCTTTTTTTACTACACCTTCAATTTGGTTTCCTTTTCCGTGGGATTTTGATTTCCCTCTCACATATATCATAGGAAGACCCATTCTTTCAGCGACCAGAGCGGCATGGGGAATCCCGGCAGTAGCTGTGCCAGCAATCACTTCTGCTTCCGGGTAATGGTCTTTTACAAGCTGGGTCAATCCATCAGCCACCTGTTTTCGAACTTCCGGAAACGAAAGGGTAAGGCGGTTGTCACAATAAATCGGTGACTTGATACCCGAAGACCATGTAAATGGTTCATTAGGCTGCAGGCTGACCGCATCGATGGTTAATAAAGACTGAGCTATCTCTCTTTTCATATTTGACCCCTCCATAATTTGTTCATATCGTAGTATGCTGCCAACGGATCTTGTGCTTGTGTGATGCTTCGCCCTACCACGATTGCTGTGCTTCCAAGCTCTCGTGCTCTTTCAGGAGTGGCGACACGGTGCTGATCTCCTTTATCCTCTGAATCCATCCGAATACCTGGCGTGACTTTCAAAAAATCCCCGCCGCATTCTCTAGATATAACCGGAACTTCTAGGGCAGAGCACACAACACCATCCAACCCTGAAGCCTTAGTATTTCTCGCATAATGAGAAACTACAGCTTCCATGGGTTCACTGATTAAGAGGTCATCTGTGAGCATCTTTTCTGTGGTACTTGTCAGCTGAGTAACTGCGATACATGCGGGACGCTTATTCCCTGAAATCGTCCCCTTATCAAGCCCCTCTATTGCTGCTTCCATCATCTGTTTTCCACCGGCTGCATGGACATTGACTATGTCAACATTTAATCGGGCAAGCCTCTCCATTGCTGATTTAACAGTATTCGGGATATCATGAAGTTTTAAATCAAGAAATACTCCGTGTCCCCTGCTTTTGATTTCTTCCACAAAATGAGGTCCTTCACTGTAGAAAAGCTCCATCCCAACCTTTACATACAAGGATTCATTGCTAAAGAGAGATAAAAATTTCAATGCTTTTTCTTTTTCCGGAAAGTCTAGTGCAATAATCAAGGGGTGATCCATTACCGGGCCACCGCCCTTCTTTGCAGTTCAGCTAACGAATGAATCCCGTACTCTTCGAGCTTTCGAGGCAGTTCTTCGATAATGGTCGGGCATACAAATGGATCGGTAAAGTTAGCCGTGCCGACAGCTACGGCATCCGCTCCTGCGATAAGAAATTCAATCACGTCTTCTGCTGATTGAATGCCGCCCATCCCAATGATAGGAAGATCCGTCACCTGCCGGACTTGATACACCATTCGGATTGCTACAGGCTTTACTGCAGGCCCTGACAATCCACCCATTGTATTAGCAAGTATCGGCTTTTTTGTTTTCAGGTCAATTCTCATTCCTAAAAGGGTGTTAATCATTGTTAAGCCGTCGGCCCCTGCTTTTTCTACAGCTTTAGCGATTGCTGTAATATCAGCGACGTTTGGAGAAAGCTTTACATAAACGGGTACTGTCGCTGCTTTTTTCACACGTGCAGTTAACTCTGCTGCAAGCTCTGGATCCGTGCCAAAAGCAATTCCCCCTACTTTTACATTAGGGCAGGAAACATTCAGCTCCAATGCACCAACATTCGTAGAAGCCGAAAGCTCTTTGGCTGCCGTTTCATAATCTTCCATTGTGGAACCAGCTACATTTGCCAAAATAGGGACATCAAATTGCTCAAGCCATGGAAGCTCTTCTTCCTTTACCTTATCGAGTCCTGGATTCTGCAGTCCAATCGCATTTAGCATACCAGCTGTCGTTTCAGCAACACGAGGGGTTGGATTCCCGAATCTTGCTTCTACGGTTGTTGCTTTAATGGCTATGGCTCCTAATTGACTTAAATCGTAAAATTTAGCAAATTCTTTTCCAAATCCAAAACAGCCAGAAGCAGGCATCACAGGGTTTTTCATAGGCAGCCCCGGAAGGTTTACGGATAAGTTCATGAAAGTACCACCTTTCTTAGCGGAAATACTGGTCCATCGCTGCAAATTTTCTTGTAAGAAGTTCCTTCAGGATCGTCCTGTAAATGACAGACACAGGCAAAGCATGCACCAATTCCGCAGCCCATTCTTTCTTCAAGTGATACATATCCCCTGGCTTCTGGATAAGAAGCTTCTAACGCTTTAAGCATAGGGGTAGGTCCACAGCTGTACAACCAGTCAAAGGAAAGGCCTGCTTCTTGAATGGCATCAGTCACAAAACCGGAAATCCCATAACTGCCATCAGCCGTAGCAACTACTACGTCTCCAATTTCCTTGAATTCCTCTTCATAAAAAACTGTCTCTTTATCTTGAAACCCAAGCACAGAAGTGATATGAAGCCCTTTTTCTTTTAACTTTTTTCCCAGGTAGTAAAGAGGAGGGACACCTATTCCGCCTCCTACTAAAACAACAGATTCTCCAGCTTCTGCTTCCTCAATAGGAAAGCCGTTGCCAAGGGGACCAAGTACATCAACTTGTTCCCCTTTCTTCTTGGCTGCCAGCTCTGTTGTCCCTTTGCCTTCTGCTCTAAAAAGAATGGTAAAGCAATTGTTTGTATGGTCAATATCACAAATGCTGATCGGACGGCGAAGCAGGGGGTCAGTCCCTGCGCTGGTCTTTATGTGAACAAACTGACCCGGGCTTTCCATTTCCTCTGTCATCGTGCCTTGAAGAACCATTTTATAAATTCCTTTGGCAAGAGGCGTGCATTCTATCACCGTCAACCATTCTTTTTTCATATCTGCACCTCTTCTTTTACAGCAGTCTTCTCTTCAGCCATTGCAGGCATCGGTTCAGATGCAAACGTGATCATCTCAAGTACTCCAAGCAGGGCGGCCGCAGTATCCATGGAAGTTAAGCAAACGACACCGTTTTCCACGGACTCCCTGCGAATACGGAACCCGTCTCTTACTGGCTGCTTTCCTTTGGTCAATGTATTGATGACAAATTGAGCTTCTCCTTCGCGAATCACATCTAAAAGATTCGGCTTCGCATCACCAATTTTATTAACTACTGTGACAGGTATTTGTTCATCCCGAATCAGCTTAGCCGTGCCTTCCGTTGCCATAATATTATAGCCAATCCGGTGAAAGCGACGGACAAGTGCCATGGCTTCTTCTTTGTTTTTGTCAGCAATCGTAAACAACACTGAGCCATGCTGAGGAATTTTCATTCCAGAAGCAATTAACCCTTTATAGAGTGCTTTTTCCAACGTATAGTCTCTTCCCATTACTTCTCCGGTTGATTTCATTTCCGGCCCAAGTGTAATATCGACCCGGCGGAGCTTTGCAAAGGAAAATACAGGAACCTTCACAGACACTTCCTCTTTTTCAGGATGATAGCCCGTTTTGTAGCCAAGGTCAGCGAGTGACTCTCCAAGGATGGCGCGGGTGGCAAGCTTAGCCATAGGCACACCAGTGATTTTGCTTAAAAATGGAACCGTACGGCTTGATCTTGGATTCACTTCAAGAACATAAACCTCATTATCATGAAGGACAAACTGAATGTTAAGAAGGCCGACAATGTTAAGTCCTCTTCCAAGGGCAATGGTCCTATCTATTACTTTTTGTTTTACTTGGTCAGACAGCGTCTGCGGAGGATACACGGCGATAGAGTCTCCTGAATGCACTCCTGCCCGTTCAATGTGTTCCATAATCCCGGGAACAAATACCGTGTTTCCATCTGAAATCGCGTCAACTTCAATCTCTTTTCCGATCAAGTACCGATCCACCAATACAGGGTGCTTTGGATTTACTTTCGCTGCTTGTTCCATGTACCGGAGAAGTTCGGTCTCATTATCTACGATTTCCATCGCACGTCCGCCTAGTACGTAGGAAGGACGCACAAGCACAGGATACCCGATAGAAGTCGCAATCTTTACAGCCTCGTCTACGGAAGTAGCTGTTTTCCCTAGAGGCTGTGGAATATTTAACTGGTTTAACGTTTGTTCAAATTTGTCACGGTTTTCTGCACGATCCATATCTTCAAGGCTAGTGCCAAGAATGTTTACTCCATGAGCAGCCAGGTCTTCCGCCAGATTAATTGCTGTCTGGCCGCCAAACTGTACAACTACACCTTCCGGCTTCTCTTGGTCAATGACATGCATGACATCTTCTACAGTTAATGGTTCGAAGTAGAGTTTGTCGGATGTGCTGAAGTCTGTGGAAACTGTTTCAGGGTTGTTGTTAATAATGATAGCTTCATAGCCCGCTTCTTTGATTGCCCATACCGTGTGAACAGTCGCATAATCAAATTCAATTCCCTGTCCTATTCTAATCGGCCCGGAGCCCAGTACAAGAATAGATGGCTTGTCAGTGTTCTCTGCTTCATTTTCCTCTTCATACGTGCCGTAATAGTATGGAGTAGCCGAAGCGAATTCAGCTGCACATGTATCGACCATTTTATAGACGGGGATGATTCCGTGCTTTTTACGGAAATCGCTAATTTCTCTCTCTGTGCAATTCCATAATTCTGAAATCATTACATCAGCAAAGCCGTATTCTTTTACTTCCTGCAAAAGCTCTTTGTCAAAAGGATGTGCTTTCACTTTTTCTTCATAGGATACTAAGCCTTCCATTTTATACAGGAAGAAGAGATCAATAGCTGTAATATCATGAATCTGATCTCTCGTCCATCCTCTGCGAAATGCTTCCCCAATGTAAAACAGTCTTTCGTCATCTGCTTTTGCAAGCTTTTTCGTTAATTCGTCATCAGACACATCTTTTGTTTTTTCCAGCTTCAGATGGTATACATTTGTTTCCAGAGAGCGGATTCCTTTGAGAAGGGATTCTTCAAAGTTTCTTCCAATAGCCATGATTTCACCTGTCGCCTTCATCTGAGTGCCAAGTGTCCGTTTTGCTGAATCAAACTTATCAAAAGGCCAGCGCGGAATCTTTGTGACTACATAATCAAGAGCTGGTTCAAAGCTTGCATAAGTAGTCTGGGTGATAGGGTTAATAATTTCATCCAATGTATAGCCGACAGCTATTTTCGCTGCGATTTTCGCGATAGGATATCCAGTAGCTTTGGAAGCAAGTGCCGACGATCGGCTAACCCGCGGGTTTACTTCGATAATATAGTAATCATAGCTGTAGGGATCAAGGGCCATCTGAACGTTACAGCCCCCCTCAATTTCCAGTGCTCTAATAATTTTTAAGGAAGAATTTCTCAGCATATGATATTCTCTGTCAGCAAGCGTCTGACTTGGTGCCACTACAATGGAGTCTCCCGTATGAATCCCTACAGGATCAATGTTTTCCATGTTACAGACTACGATAGCTTGATCATTGCTGTCTCTCATTACTTCATACTCAATCTCTTTATAGCCTGCTATGCTTTTCTCTAGAAGACATTGGGTTACCGGGCTGTACTTTAATCCAGAGGCGACAATTTCTTTCAAATCGTCTTCATTATAGACAAGTCCGCCGCCTGTCCCTCCTAGAGTATAGGCTGGACGTACAATGATGGGGTATCCTATTTTTTCAACAAATTGATACGCTTCTTCAAGCGTGTGGACAATTTCGCTTTCAGGCACCGGTTCATTAAGTTCATTCATTAAAGAACGGAAAGCATCTCTGTCTTCGGCTCGTCGAATGGACTCAAGTTCGGTTCCCAGGAGGGTCACATTGTATTCTTCGAGGATGCCATTATCATATAGTTCCATCGCCATATTCAGTCCAGTCTGCCCCCCTAATGTAGGCAGCAGTCCGTCCGGTCGCTCCTGACGAATAATACGACTCACAAATTCAAAGGTAATGGGTTCAATGTACACCTTATCTGCCATGTTGGAGTCAGTCATTATTGTGGCTGGATTGGAGTTAATTAAAATAACTTCATACCCTTCTTCTTTTAATGCCTGGCATGCCTGCGTGCCAGCATAATCAAATTCAGCCGCCTGGCCAATCACAATAGGTCCTGAACCAATCACTAATATTTTTTTAATATCCTCACGTTTTCCCATGTTGTCTCTCCCCTTCTCTTATCCAATAATGAAAACTAAGCAGCTTTAAGCGTTGACAGTTTTTACGCTTTCGTTTTTACTCTCTTCTATTAAGGTCACAAACCGGTCAAATAAATGATTGGCATCTGCTGGCCCTGGACAAGCTTCCGGGTGATACTGGACGCTGAAAGCCGGATATTTGGAGTGAGAGACTCCTTCTACTGAACCATCATTTACATTAACGTGAGTGAGCACAAGATCCGTTTCCTTCAATGACTCACGGTCAACCGTATAGCCATGATTCTGGGAAGTAATGTCTACTTTGCCTGTTTCGATTTCCTTCACTGGATGGTTAGAGCCGCGGTGGCCAAATTTCATTTTTGAAGACGTTGCCCCAGCAGCCAGACATAGAAGCTGATGACCAAGGCAAATTCCAAAGATCGGTACTTTTCCAAGAAGACCTTGAATGGTTTCAACGCCTTCCTTTACATCTTCTGGATCCCCAGGACCGTTGCTAAGCATAATGCCATCGGGTTGAAGCTGCATAATTTCTTCAACAGGGGTGTTATAGGGAACTACAAATACATCGCAGCGCCTTTGGATAAGATTTCTTACAATTCCGTGCTTTGCACCAAAATCAATCAATACGACACGGTGGCCGAACCCGGGTGCGTGATAAGGATCTTTAGTGGATACTTGCTGAACCTGGTTTTTCACTAAAGCTGTATTTCTTAATTCCTCCGCTACCTGGGTTACATCAGCATCCATGGAGCAAATTCTTCCTCTTAATGTCCCATGCTCTCTAATTAAACGTGTCAGTTTTCTCGTATCAATGCCTTCGAGCCCAGGAATTTCTTTTTCCTTTAACATTTGATCGATCGATTTTTCATTTCTCCAGTTATTTGGAAAAGAGGAAGCTTCTTTAACAATAAGGGCTCCTACTGACGGAGCAATCGATTCAAAATCATCCCGGTTAATGCCGTAGTTTCCAATTAAAGGATACGTAAGGACGACAAGCTGCTGACAGTAAGAGGGGTCTGAAAGAATCTCCTGGTATCCCGTCATTCCAGTGTTAAACACCACTTCCCCTGTCATTTCTTTTTCACTGCCAAATCCTTTTCCGATAAAAACTTCGCCGTCTTCTAATATCAATTGTCTTTTCATTGGAAAACCTCCTCTTTCTCATACACGACTACACCGTCCACCATGGTTAAAACAGGCCATCCTTGGCACACCCATTGTTCAAATGGTGTATTCTTTCCTTTGGATTCAAATACTGAGACATCTATCTTTTCTTCTTTTTCAAGGTCTATTAATGTAAGGTCTGCTGCTGCCCCGATTTGAAGCGTCCCTTGCGGAAGGCCAAATACTTCAGCCGGATTCTTTGTTAAAGAGGCGACCAGGTCGGCTAATGAAAGATGGCCTTCTTTCACAAGGTGGGTGTAAAGCAGAGGAAAAGCTGTTTCTAGACCTACAATTCCAAACGGTGCTTTCTCAATTCCCGCCTCTTTTTCCTCTTCTGCGTGGGGAGCGTGATCTGTTGCGATAAAGTCTATTGTACCGTCCTGAAGTCCTTCCAGGAGAGCGTCTCTATCTTCTTTTGCTCTAAGTGGAGGATTCATTTTAAAATTAGGGTCAAGGCCAGGGATATCTTCATCGCATAATAACAGGTGATGAGGGCTTACTTCTGCTGTCACGTGAATTCCCGCGCGTTTGGCGTCTCGAATGACACGTACAGATTCCTTAGTACTCACATGACATACATGATAATGAGCGCCAGCTGCTTCCGCGAGCAGAACATCCCGGGCAATATGTACCGATTCACATACTGACGGAATTCCATTTAATCCGTGCTTCTCTGAAAACGTCCCCTCGTGTACTGATCCCTTATTAATCAATGTGTTTTCTTCACAGTGGGCAACAATGGCCACATCTGCCCTTGCTGCAGCTTTCATGGCGGCAAGCATCATAGAAGCATCCTGTATACCGACTCCATCGTCCGTAAAAGCAAAAGCACCCATTTCTTTAAGCCTGGCAAAATCAACTAGTTCTTTTCCCAACTGTCTGGTAGTAATAGACGCATAAGGGAGTACCTTTACGAGAGCCTTTTCTTTAATTTTGTCTTGAATCAGCTGAAGGTTACCTTCTGAATCAGGTACCGGCCTTGTATTTGGCATTGGGCAGATCGTCGTAAACCCGCCGCGCGCAGCTGCTTTCGTTCCTGTTTCAATGGTTTCTTTGTGTTCTCCACCAGGCTCTCTCAAATGCACATGAACATCGACCAGGCCAGGAGTAAGGAGCCTTCCGTTCCCTTCAATCACTTTTTCAGCACCCGGAGAGACAGAGCCGATCTCTGCAATTTTACCTTCTGTTACTTTTATATCCCCTTGTTTTAGGTTTCCATCTTCCCCTGTGAATTTCACATTTTTAATTACGATACTCATTTTTTGTATCCCCCTTTGGTTAATTGAAGTACATGATCAAGTACAGCCATTCGTACGGCTACTCCATTTTTCATCTGTTTAAATATGCGTGACCTCTTGCATTCTACCAATTCGTCTGCTATCTCTACATTTCTGTTGACCGGCGCAGGGTGCATGATTATGCTGCCTGGTTTCATCAACCTCTCTCTTTTAACAGTCAGGCCATATTTCTGATGAAACTCCTCCACCCCTGCTACCATTTGGACCGCGTGCCTTTCATGCTGGATTCTCAGCATCATCATTACATCAGCCATTTCTGCCGCTTCATCCATTGGGATATATCTCCTGCGGAGCTCACCTTCCATCCACTCTTCCGGACCGCTGACAAAAACGTTGGCTCCCAGTCTTTCCAGGGCTTCTATGTTCGAACGGGCCACACGACTGTGACGTACATCGCCAGCAACTACTATGTTTAAATTTATAAAACTCTGAAACTCTTGCTTAATCGTAAGCAGATCTAGCAAAGATTGGGTAGGATGGTGACCGCAGCCGTCTCCTCCGTTAATGATTGGAATATTAATTTTGCCGGCCAGCTCATCAAAGTAACGATCGGTCTCATGTCGAATCACTACTACATCTGCTCCAAGACTTTCAATGGTTTTAACCGTGTCATAAAGAGTCTCGCCTTTTTTTACACTGGATGTATCTGCTTCAAAATTTAATACTTCCAGACCCAGTTTTTTCTCAGCTGCTTCAAAGCTTAATTTTGTTCTTGTGCTTGGTTCAAAGAATAGATTAGCGGCGAAAACATTTTTTTTCTCGAACCAATAAGGAGTATGTGCAAACTCTTGAGCGTTTGTAAGAATTTTATCGATTGTCTCTAACGGGAGGTCTGTCATTGTCAAAATATTTTCCGTGGCAGGTTCTGTTACTTTCCCCATCTCTTTTTGCAATTCAGTTTCAAGCATCATCTTTCATTCCTCCTTATTTTTGAACTCGCTTTTTTTCTATAAAAAAACCCTGAAGAAGTCATCTTCAGGGTGAATAGAAGCAGGCGAAAGAAGAGAGGCAGCTTGCCTCGCATAACTTTATCCAGGCAGACCGTGGGCAAACACGGTCTCGTTCCTGGTGCCTGTTTCACCCTTATGAGTCTCTCTGTACTCGATTAAAGGATGTTAAGCAGCATTGTCATCATCTTTTAGTTTTTCATCCAGGGAGGCAAACATTGAGTTATTTCCTAGACCATGTTCTTTTCCTGGAAGAATCAAGTTCAACAAGATGCCGATTATTGTAGCCAGAGCCATTCCGGCGATCTGCACATCATCGGAAACCTGTATAAAGGCGCCTCCGATACCGATAACCAGGATCACAGAAGAAATAATTAAGTTTCTTTTGATTCCAAAATCAATCTGGTTATCAATCAGCATTCTAAGTCCTGAGGAAGCGATGATCCCAAACAACAGGATTGAAATTCCTCCCATTACTGCTGTCGGGATGCTTGCAATCAGCGCTTCAATTTTTCCTATAAAGCCGAAGATCAGTGCAAATACTGCTGCCCCACCGACCACAAAAACGCTGAACACTCGAGTGATCGCGAGAACTCCGATGTTCTCTCCGTACGTCGTATTAGGAGGCCCCCCAACAAAGGAAGCAATCAACGTTGCAACTCCATCTCCCATAATAGAGCGGTGAAGGCCGGGCTTTTTCACCAGGTTCTTTGAAACCACTTTGCTCAGAACCATTTGGTCTCCTATGTGCTCAGAAAGGGTTACAAGGGCAATCGGAACCATAAGGAAGATAATCGTCCAGGACCAGTCTGGTGTAAAGGTGACAAAGGGTACAACAAAATCGGGAGTTCTGATCCACGGTGCTTCCAAAACTGGTGTAAAGTTAACCAGCCCCATAAATACTCCTACCACATACCCGCCGACAATACCGAACAAAATTGGGATCAGGTTAAAAAATCCTTTAAAGAAAACTGCAGCTACGATCGTTATGGCGAGGGTTATGAGAGCTACACTGAAGTGAGTCATTGGTTCTACAAACTGTCCAGCCTCACTGTCATAGTTCATCGCCATTTCAATCGCCGTGCCTGCAAGCCCAAGCCCTATGACCATAATAACGGGCCCCACCACAATCGGCGGAAGAAGTTTGATGAGCCAGTTGACACCAGTCGCTTTGATTAAGAGGGCAGTCAGTCCGTAAACAATACCTGCCATAAACGTTCCAATCATCACACCTTCCGGCCCTCCGATAGCCATCGCTGAAATGATCGGCATGATAAAGGCAAAGGAAGATCCCAGGTAAGCAGGTACCTGACCTTTCGTGACAACAAGATAAGCAAGGGTCCCCAGACCGCTGGATACTAATGCGACGGCCGGACTAAGACCTGTTAATATCGGTACGAGTATGGTGGCTCCGAACATTGCAAATAAGTGCTGCATGCTTAAAATAATCCAGTAATTCCATTTTGGGATTTCTCTGATGCCTATCTCTCTTTTGTTTCCCATGTAAGTCTCCTCCACTCCTGATTTGATCTCTTTCTTATACGATGGTATTTTGGACGTTTAGATATTCTGGAGAACTGTTTCCATAAAAAAACTCTTTGCAGAGAGCAAAGAGGGCACAGGGGGCCATCACCATAACAGGGATGGCTGCATCATGCCTCTTTTCAGACTCTCTGGACTGCATTAAAAGAGGTTCTTTATTTATCTTTCATGACTTGTAATACTTACTTGGTCTATCTGGTCGGTTTCTTTCATCTTAGCAGTGATGACTTCCGCTTTGGAGGTAGGAATATTTTTCCCGATATAATCAGGGCGGATCGGCAATTCCCGGTGACCTCTGTCCACAAGTACTGCAAGCTGAATCTGGGCTGGCCTGCCCTGATCCATTGTGGCATCCATGGCAGCTCTTACCGTTCGTCCTGTATATAACACATCGTCAACTAGAATGACTTTTTTGTCATTAATGTCATAAGGAATATCGGTCCCCTTTAATTCAGGTTCCTCAGAAGTGTTCTTTAGAGAAAGATCATCCCTATACATGGTAATATCTATTTCCCCTACTGGAATTTTTGTTCCCTCGATTCGTTCGATACTTTCGGCTAATCGATCAGCAATATAAATCCCTCTTGTTTTGATTCCTACGAGTACGCAGTCATCGATTCCTTTGTTTCTTTCAATAATTTCATGTGAGATACGGGTAAGCGCTCGTCGTATCGCCTGCTCATCTAATAAAACTGTTTCATCTTTAACCATTGATTTGCCTCCCACTGTCTAGTTTCTGCAAGGAATGGCCATTAAAAAATCCTCCCGTCCGATTGGACGAGAGGATGGTTAATAACATCGCATTAATCCCTGGTAGTTCCGGGACGTTCCCCCTGGTCATTACTGGCAGGGAATACATGCACCATTTCCTTCTCAGCCTCACAGGACTGTAATTAAAGGTGGTTCGTATTTGATTCTTTCGTTAGTATGACAAAAGTATACAAGAAAGTCAAGATTTTTTTCTCAGATCGTCCAGTAGGCCCTCCATATCTTCAGGCATAGGAGCTTCCCACTCCATGTATTCCTCTTTTGAGGGATGTACAAAGCCAAGGCGGGCTGCATGTAGAGCCTGACCGCTTATGGGCAGCGTATTACGATGCCCATACTTAGGGTCCCCTGCAACAGCATGCCCAATGTATTGCAAATGAACTCTAATCTGGTGTGTCCGTCCTGTTTCGAGCCTGCATTCAAGAAACGTATAGTTCCCAAAACGTTCTATTACGTTAAAGTGAGTCACTGCATCCTTTGCATTTATATCAGTGACCGTCATTTTCTGCCTGTCCATTGGATCCCTTCCAATAGGGGCGTCAACCGTTCCATGCTCATGAGGAATATTGCCATGAACAATTGTTTTGTAAATTCTTTCTGTTTTTTTATCTTTCAGTTGACGGCTAAGGTGTTCATGGGCTTTGTCGTTTTTTGCGGCCACAAGCACTCCCGATGTGTCCTTATCGATGCGGTGGACAATACCCGGCCTGATTTCACCATTAATGCCTGACAGATCTTTACAGTGGTACATTAACGCGTTCACAAGCGTTCCCCCGGGATGCCCAGGTGCCGGGTGGACAACCATCCCCCGAGGCTTATTGACAACAATCACATCATCATCTTCATAAAGGATACCAAGAGGTATGTTTTCTGGAACAATATCTATTTCTTCTGGTTCCTTAGGATACACGACGACTTCATCACCTGACTGTACTTTATAGTTACTTTTAGCCGCCTTGCCATTTACTTCAATACGCCCTTCTTTTGCCCACTCCTGGATGATCGTACGTGACCATTCTCCGTGCAGCTTAACAATTGTCTTATCTAATCGCTCCTTATTGTGTTCTTCAGAAATCACCCATTTTGTTTCTTCCATCATTTATGCTTGCTCCTTTTTCTCTTTTCGTTCATCTGCCATCATTTTGATAATCAAAGCGATTACACCTACGACGAGAGCCGAATCCGCTACATTAAAAATCGGGAAGTTATAAGCAAAGATATAAACATCCATGAAATCAATAACTTCTCCTCTGAAGAGACGATCGATGAAATTCCCGATCGCACCGCCTAGCACTAAACCTAGTGGAAGGCCGATCCATATGCTTTCTTTACCATACTTTTGCATGTAATAAAAGATAGCAATGACCACTCCGACGGTTATAATAAAGAATAACCACATTTGCCCTTGAAGTATACCAAAAGCAGCTCCTTGATTACGGTGGGAAGTTAAATATGCTAACCCTTCAATTAACGGAATGCTTTCCCCTATTTCCATATGTACGTCCACTAAGTACTTTGTCCATTGGTCAAGGCCGATAATTACCAGCGCCAGGACATAATAAAAGAGTATCATTGTCTGCTTCTCCTCATTTCCCAGTCTATGTATGTATGGGAAAGGCCGAGGCAATTCCCGACCTTGTGGCACATGCTCAAAACAGCCTACTTTAAGCATTTTAGCATAAAAGAAATGAAACGGTAAATGTAACCTTATTTTATTTTGCTCTTGTACGAGAAAAGAATGAAAACTTGTACGGAAAAGTCTGTTTTAGATTTTTATTGTAGCTGGGTTAGCTTTTCGATTATACTTGTAACTTTTTCCCATTCTTGCTGGCGCCCTACCTGTAAAAGGGATGCTTTATGCTTTTCAAATTCCCTCATTGTGCTAATTTTGGCTTCCTCTTTCCCGCTGACTGTTCCGATTCCTTCACCAGCCCCCTGCCGTTCCAGTTCCTTTCTTCTTGCTTCAAGCATCAGAGAATACCAATCAGTGTTCATTTGCTTCACCTTTCTCTTCGCTCTCTTTTTTAAGGTAAGCTGAACACCGTAATTTACACAGCGTAATTTTTCCCTCCCTCCTCACTATTTTCAATTCCTTTATTTAAATATATATGAAAAGCCCCTGTTCTCATGAGAAACAGGGGCTTTCACTGGCAGGTAAAACGAAGGCAAGTTATCCTTTGATGCCTATCATGGGTTATTCATCTTCTGCATAATTTTCTTTAACAATCGTAGCGCAGGAATCACAGAGCTCAGGATATTTTTCTTGAGCACCTACCGTTTTAGTAACAGTCCAGCAGCGCTCACAAGTCTCTCCGTCAGCTGGTCGGACTGCGATTGCCAAATGCTCATGAATTTCTGAATCCTCTGGTGCTTCATCTTTCGTTCCGTCAATGACAGCTTCTGAAACGATAAACAAACGAGTCAGTTCCCCAGCACCTTCAAGCACCGTTTTCGCGTCTTCAGTAGGATAAAGAGAAATGGAAGCAGTTAAAGACTTTCCGATTACTTTTTGGTTTCTGGCATTTTCAAGAGCCTTTAACACTTGATCGCGGATGCTCATGATTGTGCCCCATTTTTCCTTTAGCTGATCACTTTCAGGTAAGACCTCTGCGTCTGGAAGATCAGTAAGCTGGACACTTTCCTCTTCAACCCCTGGAATGAACTCCCATACTTCATCTGCTGTATGAGAGAGGATTGGAGAAGAGAGTTTTACAAGACTCACGAGCACATCATACATTACCGTCTGAATCGCTCTTCTGGATAAAGCATCTTCTGCTTCAATATATAACGTATCTTTTGCAATATCCATGTAAAAGGAGCTTAAATCAATGGTGCAGAAGTTATGCAGGGCATGGTATACCGTAGAAAACTGGTACTCCTCATACCCTTTTTTCACCTGGCCGATAAGATCGTTTAATTTTACCAGAATATAGCGGTCCATTTCAGGAAGCTTCTCATATGAAACCCGATCTTTCGCTGGATCAAAATCGTGAAGGTTTCCAAGCAAAAATCGGAATGTATTGCGGATTTTACGATAGGTTTCAGCAACCTGCTTTAAAATCTTATCTGATATACGAACATCTGCCTGATAATCTACTGAAGCTACCCACAGACGAAGAATATCTGCTCCAAGCTGGTTCATTACTTTGTTAGGAATCACAACGTTACCGAGTGACTTACTCATTTTTTTACCGTCCCCATCCAATGCAAATCCGTGGCTGAGAACACCTTTATAAGGCGCTTCTCCAGACACTGCCACACTTGTGGACAAGGAGGAGTTAAACCATCCTCTATATTGGTCAGAACCCTCTAAATAAAGATCTGCCGGACGCTGAAGTTCTTCGTTTTCCACTAAAACAGCCTGGTGGGATGAGCCACTGTCAAACCAAACGTCCATAATATCCATCTCACGAGTAAAGTTTCCATTTGGACTTTTAGAAGAAGTGAAACCTTCTGGCAGAAGATCTTTTGTTTCCCACTCAAACCAAATGTTAGAGCCATGTTCCCGGAAAAGCTGGGATACATGATTGATTGTCTCATCAGTTACAATTTCTTCTCCATTTTCCTCATAAAATATTGGAATTGGAACTCCCCACGCTCTCTGGCGGGAAATACACCAGTCTCCCCGATCCCTGACCATATTATGAAGCCTTGTTTCTCCCCATTCCGGAACCCATTTCACCTTTTTCACTGCCGAAATCAAGTCTTCTCGGAAATCTTTAATGGAGGCGAACCATTGGGCAGTGGCTCTGAAAATAACAGGTTTCTTTGTGCGCCAGTCATGTGGATATGAGTGAGTGATAAAGGTCAGCTTTAATAAAGCCCCAAGTTCTTCAAGCTTTTGGGTAATCGGTTTGTTCGCTTCATCATAAAAGAGCCCTTCAAACCCGGGAGCTTCCTCAGTGAAAACCCCTTTATCATCCACAGGACAAAGAGTCTCCAGCCCATATTGCTGACCTACAATGTAGTCATCTTCCCCGTGACCAGGGGCAGTGTGGACGCATCCTGTTCCAGCATCAAGAGTTACATGTTCTCCAAGGATTACAAGTGAATTTCTGCCGTAAATAGGGTGTGTTGTCATCACATGTTCCAATTCTCTTCCTTGGACTGTCTTTATCACTTCAGTATCTTCCCAGCCAATTTCTTTCTCGATTGTCTCTAGAAGCCCGGAAGCTACGACATATTTTTCTTCTCCTACTTTGACAACACTGTATTCAAGTTCAGGATGAACTGTAATGGCTAGATTCGCAGGAATGGTCCAAGGGGTAGTGGTCCAAATAACGAACTTTTCATCACCTTCAAGGACTCCTTTTCCATCTGTTACTGCAAAGGACACATAAATGGACGGTGAACGTTTATCATGGTATTCAATCTCCGCTTCTGCCAGTGCAGACTCAGAGGAAGGCGACCAGTAGACTGGTTTTTTCCCCTTGTAAATGTACCCTTTTTTGGCCATATCACCAAATACTTTGATTTGCTGGGCTTCATATTCCTTTGTGAGAGTAACATAAGGATTTTCCCAGTCTCCTCTTACTCCAAGCCGCTTAAATTGTTCCCGTTGACGGTCGATCTGTTCCATCGCATAGTCAGCGCAAGCTTTGCGAAATTCAGCGACAGACATTTTTTTTCGGTTGACCTTTTTGTTTTTCGTTAACGCTGTTTCAATAGGAAGTCCGTGAGTATCCCAGCCAGGTACATACGGTGCATGAAACCCGCTTACAGACTTATAGCGGACAATAATGTCCTTTAGTACCTTATTTAATGCATGGCCCATATGAATGTCACCATTGGCATACGGCGGGCCATCATGCAGAACAAAAAGGGGACGGCCTTTCGTGCGTTCCTGCACTTTTTCGTATATATTCTGCTCTTCCCATTTTAATTGTCGTTCTGGTTCCCGATTTGGAAGGTTTCCTTTCATCGGAAATTCAGTTTTCGGCATTCGTAATGTATCTTTATAACTCATTACTTTTTTCCTCCTCATTTAAAATAAACAAGCGATCATTAAGAGATGAAAGCAAATATCCTGGAAACAAATTCTTTGTGAAAGGTGTACTAACAATAATTATAGTTGAGTGATCTTTTATCCATAAAAAAAAGACCTCCTTCGTCCCGGGTATAGGGACGAGAAGGTCTCGCGGTACCACCCTAATGACCTGCTTTATGCAGTCACTTCATTGTAATATCGGCTTTCACCGCTGGAACCTAACCAATGTTTCGGCACCAGAACTCCAGGGTGATGTCCGCAGCTGTTCCTGTCACCAGGCTTCCACCATCCCCAGCTCGCTATCGAAGGAAGACAGCACGGCACGTCCCTTTCAACGTCTTGTTACCTGCTATGATACTTAGTGTCTGCTTTACAGAACGTAAGCATGATAGAGGGATATTCATTTATCATTCTCATGGTTTTGTCAAATTATAGAACAATCATAATCGAGAAGTCAAGTGGGGTATTCTTTACTCTTCCCCCGGAGAAGAAGACTCAAGCTCTTCTTCCATTGATCTCGCTAATTCATCCCAATCGTCATTATGTAACATTTCAAGCTGGGCTTCAATAAGCATCTTGAATCTCATGCGGTACACTGATGCCTGCTTTTTCAGTTCTTCAATTTCCAATGAAATCTTTCTTGATTTGGAGAGAGCATCATTAATAATTCGGTCTGCATTTTTCTCCGCTTCTTTCACAATCAGCTGAGCTTCTTTTTTAGAATTTCTACGTACTTCTTCAGCTGATTCCTGTGCTACAAGAATGGATTTATTTAACGTTTCTTCAATGTTAGAAAAATGTTCAAGTCGTCCTTCTAGTTCATCCACCTTTTCAAACAGTTCATTTTTCTCACGAATAACAGTTTCATAATCTTTAATAACTTGATCCAGAAATTCATTTACCTCGTCTTCATCATATCCGCGAAAACCTCTTGTAAACTCTTTATTGTGAATATCTAAGGGAGTTAACGGCAAAAGAAGCACCTCCGTGACTTAATTGATTAACTGATGTTACTTTTTTCGACAATTACATGTAAAAACCCTTCTTTTCTATGAAGGATCCTGTTTTTTCCCATAGCTAACGCGCCATTTATCTTTTTTTGACTTTCCTTCCACTGTAAGCAGTTTCCTGCGGCCAAGTCCTCTTACTGATAGATAATCTCCTTCATTTACTAGAAACGAGGGCTGATCTGCAATTCTCCAGTTGACCTTGACTCTTTTTCCATCAATGTAGGGTACGACTTTACTTCGAGATAAGCGGTACATTTCCGCTAAAAGGACATCAAGACGCAAAGAAGAGACAGTAGTGGACACTTCTTCCCATTCCTCTCTGACAGGAATTGCATCTTCTAACGAAACAGAGTGGAGTTGAATGGATGCAGATGCAACTTTTGTAAAATTCATTTCTACAAAAGAAGCAATTTCTTCTGCAACTGCTATCTGAATTCTTTGTGCCTGTAATATGATGTCCCCAAATTTTTCCCGCTTTACCCCCAGGCCCAGCAAGGAACCCAGAACATCTCTATGACCGACAGAAACAAATTTAACAGGATAATCCAGCTCATAAATTCTAATGTGAAATTGATCCTGTTCCGGGGCTTCATAAAAGGGAAACAGCAAGGCTCTTTTCCTTTCAGAACCTTGAGGCCCCCCGAAAAATTCAAGTTTGACTACTTCATCATTGCCAATTATAGATCTCAAAATATCCTGTTCTCTTGGATCTAAAAAATCAGTCAGCTTCGATTCATAACGCGTTCCCACTTGTTCTTTCCATTCACTGGCCTGTTCCACAAAAGGCCGCTCTTCTTTTCGAAAATGTTCGTATAGTACCATAAAGAACCTCCTTAAAAGAAGAGAGCCTGTACTCCAAAGCGAGCAAAGTGAAGAGCAACAAGGGCCACAATTGGAGAAATATCTATCATACCCAGCGGAGGGATTATCTTTCGGAAAGGTTCTAAATAAGGCTCTACTAAAGATCCTATAGTCTGGCCAAATGACGACTCTCGAGCGTTTGGAAACCAGGACATAAAAATATAGATGATTACCATAAATGAATATATCTGCATTCCTACAAGAAGCAGCGTACCTATTGTCTGCATATCTTTCTCATCACCCCAACCTCTTACTTGTCTTACTTATTGTATTTTTCATACATCAATTCTGATATTGCACCTGAAACATCCACGTTATCAGGAGTACATAGGAAAATATTCTGCCCCACCTTCTGAATATCCCCTCCTATAGCATACACGGTACCGCTTAAAAAATCGACAATCCTTTTTGCCTGATCCTGTGAGATTAACTGCAAATTAATAATTACAGCCTTCCTGCTTTTTAAATGATCTGCCACCTCTTGAGCCTCTTCATAAGCCCGGGGCTCTACTAATATCATTTTTGACGACTGCTGAATGCTTTGAAGACTGACTACATTTTGGGTATTTCCCTTTTTCTTTGCAGCTGTAAATTCGTTTTCTTGCTCTGGAAAATGTTCTATTTCTTCTTCGACTACCTCATCATCCAATTCAAAAAAACGTTTAAATTTAGATTTGAACCCCATGAGCTTTCCACTCCTTCACCTAAATCTTCATTCTTTTCCTACGAGACTGCTTCCAATGCGAACAAACGTGGCTCCTTCTTCAACCGCAATGACATAATCATTAGACATTCCCATCGATAAATGCAGGCAGGGTGCGTGACTCAGATTTAAATCCTTAATTGAATCTCTTAACAATCTAAGATTTCTAAATACCGGACGTGTCTCTTCTGGGTTTTCTGTATACGGGGCCATCGTCATTAGTCCAACCACTTCAATGGCCGGAAATTCTTCTAAAGACTTTATAAACGACAAAGTATCCTCTGGAGAAAGCCCTGATTTTGATTCTTCTCCTGAAACATTAACCTGGACAAAGCACTTCATTTTCCTGCCTTCAGGCATGCGTTTTTGAATTTCTTTGGCGAGTGATATTCTGTCTAGTGAATGGATGTAGTCAAACTTGTCAATCATATGCTTTACTTTTTTGGATTGAAGAGAACCAATAAAGTGCCAGGTAGCAGGCTTGTCCAGCTTTTCTATTTTGGCGGTTCCCTCCTCTGCCCTATTTTCACCGATATGTCTGATTCCAGCTTCCAGAGCTTTAGAGGCGGTCTCAACACTGACGTATTTTGTGACTGCGATAATAGCTATGTCGTCCTCGCTGCGGCTTCCACGCTGGCAGGCAAGTTTAATTTCTGATTCAATGTGTGTTAAATTTTGTTTAATATCCAAGTGCCTCTGCTCCTTTCTTTCAATATGAAATTTTCAAATTACTGTGTTTTTACAATAAAGCTCATCATTCTGCCAGTGGTTCCCTGGTCCCTTCGATGGGAAAAAAATAGTGTGTCCTCCTCGTATGTACAGTAGTTTGAGATGACTATATGGTCCTCATCTACTCCTGCTTCCAGGAGGAGCTGTTTATTAACTTCTTTTAAATCCAGCTGATACTTGCCCTGTGTTGTTTCCTGCCAGCCGGATTGTCTATCTGGAGAAAGCACTTTCTTCAATTCATTGACCACATGGTCATCAACCTCATAAGCTCTGGGACCAATAGAAGGTCCGATCGCCACATAAATATCCTCTGCCTTTACTTGTTCTTCTTTGCTCCATAGAGTAACCATTTCTGTAGCGATGTTAGCGGCTGTGCCGCGCCAGCCTGCATGAGCCAAACCGACGACTCCCTGCTTTGGAGCCGTAAAGTATAAAGGTACACAATCAGCATAAAAGCTTACTAAAAAGAGATTCTGCTCCGTTGTATATAACCCGTCAACATCCCCTGCCGAATCTTCAAGAGATACAGATCCTTTCCCTGCATCCTTATGGCTGACTTTCTTAATATCACTTCCATGGACCTGGTTAGATGCAACCCAGCTGCTTACAGGAAAACCCGTCCTATCCCCAATGATCTTACGATTGGCAGCTACCTTTTCTGGATCTTCTCCTACGTGAAGAGCTAAATTAAGACTATTGTACGGCCCGGATCCTGATCCTCCTGCTCTGGAGGTAAATCCAGCCTCTATATGAGTGAACTTTTCTTTCCACGGTTCTATTGTGAGTATTTGAGAAGTCATGCGTTGAAACGGTTCATGCTTCATTTGACTATCATCCTTTTTGCTAAGAATTGGACATAGTGATTCGCTTTATTGTAACACATTTTGCACTTGTCCCATAGAGAAGGAAGAAAAAGAAGGAAAAAGGAGGAATGCCCTTTATCCTTCCTGATCATAAAGATTGACCAGTATGACATCGGATCCAATTTTAACAATATTAGGCCACGGGATGATATAGTCATCTTCTTTGTTAAAAAAACCCATCATTTTTGCTGACCCACCAACGATGATTGCTTCAACCTGACCAGTCTCAATGTTAATATCTATATCGCCAACATTTCCCAGACGCTTTCCTGTATGCATGTTCACTATGTCTTTCGCCTGTAAATCAGATATTCTCATCATAAACTTTATCCTCTCTTCTTTCGGGTGTTGTCACTTCCACCATCAGAATATGATGTAAAGCAGTCATTGTTTCGAGATCTGACTTCACATATTTTTTCTCATTACTGACTTATACAAATGTATGTACGAAGATAGAACACCATGCGTTAAACGGAGAAGTGCATAAAAAAAGCAGCCACTTTGGCTGCTTTAGCTTTTAGAGTGTTTATTCATTTGTTGAATGGCTGCTTTTTCAAGCCGAGAAACTTGAGCCTGGGAAATCCCAATCTCATCTGCTACTTCCATTTGTGTTTTCCCTTCAAAAAAACGCATGTTCAAGATCATTTTCTCTCTTTCGTTCAGCTTAATCATTGCCTCTTTCAACGCAAGATGCTCCAGCCATTGACTGTCTTTTTCTTTGTCGTCACTAATTTGGTCCATGACATAAATGGGATCCCCGCCGTCATTGTATATCGGTTCAAACAAAGATACCGGGTCCTGGATTGCATCTAATGCAAAAACAACTTCTTCTTTAGGAACGTCAAGCACCTTGGATATTTCCTGTACGGTTGGTTCTCTTTCCCTCGTTTTATCAGCCATAAGCTGATCTTTTACCTGCAGTGCCTTATAGGCAATATCCCTCAGTGAGCGAGACACCCTTATCGGATTGTTGTCTCGTAAGTATCTTCTGATCTCACCAATAATCATTGGCACAGCATATGTCGAAAATTTAACATTCTGACCCAGGTCAAAGTTATCAATGGACTTCATTAAACCGATACATCCAACTTGGAACAAATCATCCACATACTCTCCCCGGTTATTAAACCGTTGAATAACACTTAACACTAACCGCAAATTTCCATTTACAAGGGTTTCTCTTGCATTTTCATCTCCACTTTGCATTTCTGCGAACAATTTTCTCATTTCCTTGTTCTTTAATACGGGCAGTTTTGATGTGTCTACACCGCAAATCTCCACTTTGTTTCGTGACACGGCGTTCCCTCCCATACAGCGATGATGTGCAAAAAACAACTTCCTGGATAAGAAAGTTTGTTTTTTGGAATCTTGCAGCTTTGTATGAGTTCAGTATGTCCCTGGTCAGGAAAAATATGCACATTCTTACCCATTGGGTTTTTGCTTAAAAGTAAAAGTTGAGAAGTGGAAAGTTATTACTCCTCGTATAAACAAGGCTTATTATGAAACAAGGCAAAAAAAAACTCCTTTACGGAGTGAAGAACCTTACACCATTTTGTTAAATTCTTTTTGCAGTCTTTTTATAATTCTTTTCTCAAGTCGGGAAATATAAGACTGGGAAATTCCAAGAAAGTCTGCAACATCTTTTTGCGTCTTTTCTTTCTCCCCGGCAAGGCCAAACCTCAGTTCCATAATCTGCTTTTCTCTGTCATTTAACGTCTCAAGAGCTTTCCTCAACAGCTTTTTATCAACTTTTTCTTCAATCCCTCTAGTGATGATATCCTCATCTGTACCTAGGATGTCAGATAATAAAAGTTCGTTTCCGTCCCAGTCCACATTAAGAGGCTCATCAAAAGAAACCTCTGACCTGGTTTTGTTGGTCCTTCTAAGATGCATGAGTATTTCGTTTTCTATACACCTGGAAGCGTAAGTAGCTAACTTAATTTTCTTCTCAGGATTAAAAGTATTCACTGCTTTAATTAACCCAATCGTACCGATGCTTATTAAGTCCTCTATGTTGATCCCGGTGTTTTCAAATTTTCTCGCAATGTAAACAACAAGCCGGAGGTTTCTTTCAATCAGCATGGACCTGACTACTTTATCTCCTGTTGAAAGCTTGCTGATCAAGTGAGCTTCTTCCTCTTTCGATAAAGGCGGCGGAAGGGCTTCGCTTCCCCCTATATAATATATTTCGTCTGGTTTTACACCTAAAAAACGAAGGACCTTATACCACATAATTTTTATCTTTAATTTTATCATACCAGTTGTTCTCCCCCTTCTTCCCTATGATGCAGATTCCCCTGAAAACTCCTCCACTTGCTCAGATGGGACAATCATTTGAAAATCACTGGTCGCTGATAAAGCACCTTCTTCAAGGCCAATAAAAATACGGGGCAGGATATGCTCCTTCTCGCCAATATTTATTTTTACCTCATCCGGCTTGAGAGCAATGAGCCAATCCTGCTGTTTGCCTACTGCTCTGAAAGGAATGATTCGGATACGTTCCTGCCAGAACACCGATATTGTTTCTTCATTCATATTTTCAGTAAGTGATAGTAAGCGAGAGAATTTCTCAAACTGGCTCTCGCTCATCCGTTCCTTAAATAAATCTGTCTGCACAATCATTACTGGGGTCTTAGTGATCGGGTCTTTTAACTGGTTGCCGGTGTCCACTAATCCTCTTCCTTCAATCACCAGGCTGTCAATTTTAATTTCAATATCAACACATTTTGCTTCTTGTTTTCCCCTCGTTCTATGGGACTGAATAGCTTTGACTGTTATCAGCCATATTAGAGGCAGTGATAGGATAATTGTAAGCCAATGCAAGGAGGCATAAGAGGCAAAAGAAGCCTGTTGAGCCCATGTCTTCAATACAGGAGAAGTATGGAAAAAATTATGAAATGCAAGCACTCCTCCGCCAGCTACAAAACTGACCATATAAAACATAAATAAACCTTGGAAAAGGAAAGAAAAATTATAAAATCCAAAAGTACCAATGATCACACCTACTGATAAAAGCAATTTTCCTAGAGGGTGCAGGAAAAACCCTTCTAAAGGAGTGAGAATGAGAAAAACAGTTGAAGAGCTGACGGCAGCGACTATCAGCAGCCGTTTCATACTGACTTTTCTTTTTAAAAATCTGGCTGTTAACAATAATAATATTATGTTAATAACAAAGTTGCCTATCCAGATTAAATCTAAATATAGAATCACCCCTATCATCCTTCTTCGTAGTCTGAGTAAGGTAAGTATATTCCCATTCTATATAAAAGTCTGTCAATTTATGACAGCTTGCCTTCACTTCTTTTGCTTGATTTTGTCAGCCTTTTCACTCCTTTTTACAATAAATTTCGCAATGAAAAGCTATTTGATTCTGAACCAGGGGGCACTCCCCCTTTCCTCCTTCCTTTCCGCTGAGGAATCGGCAATCCTACCAGGCTTCTGCCAGCGGAGTCTCGTCTGATCCCTCCTTCCGCTTGAGTGTGGGAAAAGCTTTTGGACAAGTAATGAGCAATCAAGCTTAATAGATGGAAAAGGATTGAACTAGATGATAAGAGTGCTTAGTGCTTTTTAGAATAAAAAATAGAGAACCCCTCGTCTTTTAAAAACGGGGGTCCTCTTTCATAAGATTAAACTATTCAGTTCTTTATCTTCTCTTCCGACGGTTTCGCAGGAAGGTTGGTATGTCGAGTGTGTCGGACTCTTCCTGTTGAGGCTGCTGTCTCTGTTGAGGTTCAGGAGTCTCTTCTTGCGGACGCTGTTGTTGTGGTGCAGGTCTGCTGTTATTTGGCGGAGAGTAGCTTGCTGATTGCTGTGGTCTGTTATTTAACCCTGTGCCTCGAGATGGGGACTTAGAAGGCTGGCTTTCATCAGCTTCTTCAAATCCTGTCGCAATCACAGTAACCACGATCTCATCTTTTAGGTTCTCATTAATGACAGATCCAAAAATCATGTTAACTTCCGGATCTGAGGCATCCGAGACAATCTCAGCCGCTTCGTGAACTTCAAACAAGCTTAAATTTGTTCCGCCTGTAATATTCATCAGAACACCTTGAGCTCCATCTACAGATGTCTCAAGAAGAGGGCTGGAAATCGCTTTTTTCGCAGCTTCTGCTGCCCGGTTTTCGCCGGTGGCGATTCCGATACCCATTAAAGCTGAGCCTCGTTCATTCATAATGGTTTTTACGTCTGCAAAATCCAGGTTGATAAGACCAGGTACAGCAATTAAATCTGAGATACCTTGTACACCTTGACGGAGAACGTTATCCGCTTCCCGGAAAGCTTCAAGCATCGGAGTATTTTTATCAACAATTTCCAGAAGTCTATCATTTGGAATGACAATCAATGTATCTACTTTTTCTTTTAAGGCACCGATTCCTCCGGCAGCCTGGCCTGAACGTTTTCGGCCTTCAAAAGTAAATGGACGGGTTACCACGCCCACTGTCAAGGCACCAATTTCTTTGGCAACCTCCGCAATGACTGGAGCAGCACCTGTACCCGTTCCTCCTCCCATGCCTGCAGTGATAAAGACCATATCGGCACCGGTTAAGGCTTCTTCTAATTGTTCCTTGCTTTCTTCAGCAGCTTTTTTTCCGATCTCTGGATTTGCTCCAGCTCCCAGACCACGGGTAAGCTTCCCGCCTAACTGAAGCTTCGTTTCAGCTTTTGACAACTGCAATGCTTGAGCATCGGTATTAACAGCAATAAACTCAACACCTTGCAGGCCGTTTTCGATCATTCGATTTACAGCGTTTGAACCGCCGCCGCCGACACCAATTACTTTAATCTGCGCCAGCTGATCCATATCCATTTCAAATTCTAACATCTCAGGTCCCCCTAATCCGTCAAATCTGGCGAGTTTACATGAGTTTGCATATATTTACTCAAAAAACACTTTAAAAAAGTTTCTCACTTTTTGTTTTACACCAGGCTTGTCCGTTTCTTCTTCCTGCTGTTTTGGTGCCTTCTTTCTTCTCGCCGAACGTTCTTGTAATTCATGTTCTTCTTTTACTGTAACTGATGCTGCAACTTCTTTACCCTGAATTTTAACATTTCGATAAGCAAATTCAATAAGTCCGATTCCTGTTGTAAAACGTGGCTCTCGTACACCAATATAATCTGGAACGGCTATACGGACATTATGCTTGAGCACTTCACGTGCAAGTTCTAGAGCTCCAGGAATCATTACACTTCCTCCTGTGAGTACGTAGCCTCCCGGAAGATCTGAAAAGCCCAGTTTGCGTACTTCGTCTTCGACCAGCTCATAAATTTCTTCCATACGCGGCTCTATGACATGAGCTATATCGAATTGAGAATACTCTTCCTCAACATCACTTCCAATGGTCTTCATTTGGAAGGTCACTTCATCGGAAGCTCCGTCGATATACGCATGCCCATGCTCAACCTTCACCCGTTCTGCTTCTTCAGCAGTTGTCCTCAACCCTACAGAGATATCATGTGTAATATGTTCTCCTCCCACTGGAAGAACTGAGGTTGTCTGGAGACTGCCATGCTGAAAAACAGAAACGGTGGTGGAGCCGCCACCGATATCCACCAGCGCTACTCCTAAAGATTTTTCATCTTTCGAGATAGCTACGGCCCCTGCAGCCAGGGGCTGAAGGCAGATGTCGGCCACTTCAAGCCCTGCTCGTTCTACACACCGCAGCAGGTTATGTAAAGCTGTCTTGGATCCTGTAATAATATATCCTTCCATTTCCAGCCTGACTCCAAGCATACTGCGTGGGTCATTGATTCCTTCTTGTCCGTCTACAATAAACTGATTCGGTATGACATCGATAATCTCCCGGTCCGGCGGAATGGCTACAACCTGGGCAGCATCGATTACTCGCTCTATATCTTCATCGCCTATTTCGCGATCAGGGCTGGATACAGCTACGACATCACTGCATGGCTGTAATTGTATGTGATTGCCATTTACGCCGACGATGACTTGTTCAACCGTCAGGCCGACCATTCTTTCCGCTTGTTCGACTGCGCGACGAATTGATTTCACCGTTTCATCAATATCAACGATAGCCCCCCTTTTAATTCCTTCAGAGGAGGCATTTCCTACTCCCATTACTTTAAGGGAGCCGTCTGACATTTCTCCGATGATGACCCGGACACCGGATGTACCGATATCTAAGCTGACATAAATGTCCTGGTTGTTCATGTACTGGCACCTCCCGTTGGCATCTGCATCTATTACTGCTTTTCCACCTGCATTCGTTCCCATCTTTCATCTATAATAGCATGATCAACCTTTGCTTTTGTGAAAAAATCATAAAAAGAATAAGGGAAATTGTTTGTTTACCACTAACATTTCCACAACTTCTTGCAATACCCTTTTTTATTGTTAAAAATAAAATTTCATGCAAACTATATGTAGCACACAGTAAAAAGAACAGAATGTTTTCTTGTCATAGTCAAAGGGATTTGTTTTTTAATAAATAAAAAAAAAGAAATATCCAAAAGCAAAAAATTGCCGCTACTTATAAGTCTACACCAAGTTGAAGACCTAGAAAAGGCAAAGTTGCAGGCTACCGCAGAAAAATGAAGAAAATAGGAAAAACAGAGGGCTAAATTTAGGTTTCTCAATAAAGTCATAGCACTATATAAAGCTTCTTATTCCAAAAAACAGGAGAAAGGTTCTATCTTTTTATTCAGAATAAGAACCTCTCTCCTTTGCTTTCACATTCACTTCGTGGAAATTTGCCCTAGCTCTGGACTACTCTTCCTCTTCATTTCCCTCCTCTACTTCACCAGTCCCCTCTTCTACTGTTTCTTCTAATCCTTCATCTGACATTTCAGCTTCTTCCTCAAATGCTTCAAAATAAGGAGTCATTTTCATATGGAGAACTCCTGCAGCTTCAGGGTCAATTTCTTTAGCTACTACGGGATAAGGAGTCATATGGTCGGAGAAATTTCTTATCGTAGACTCTACCTGTAAACCATCATTCATATACATAAGCAGCCGAAGAGGATCTTCGTCATCGGGCACATGATGGACTTCGGAGATGCGGTTTAAGATTCCCTCCCCTACTTCACCTAGTTCTGCAGAAAACTCCTCTAAAATTTCTAAGGAAGAAAATCCTGAGAGCACCGGAGCGTCACCTGGGACCGAAGCTCTGGCAGCATTCTGTAAAGTCTTTCCGTTTCTTAATACAGGCAGGTATTCATCACCATTCTTAACATAGGCAATACGAGGATATTCTTCTACTTCAATGGATATCGTTGCCGGAAGTGACCGCTGAATGTTCACATTCTCTATTTCAGAAAACTCTCTTACTCTTTCCTCTGCCTGCGTCATATCGACATTCCATATGCTTGTCCCTTTTTTTACATTGCTGGCTTTTTCTATTTCTTCTGCCTGGACATATTGCTCGCCTGCTACTTGAATATTCCTTACGTGACTTAACGGGGATTGGAAATACACAACCAATAGTATAAGGAAAAAAAAGATGGACAGGTATGTAATAAGGCGGCGGTTGGCTCTCTTCTTTCGCTGTTCGTGCAAGGCTGTGTTCGCATTATCCAAGGTAACGACTTTTTTGTCTGACATCTTTTTTTCTCCCCCAATCCTTCCCGCTCGTTTCCTCCTGTACAGAGGCATATTTTGGGGAAATGCTCATATGGTTTGTAAGGAAGGACAGAGCACCATTTCAAAAGTAATCTTGTCTGTCCCTCTTTGATCCCCTTTACCTTTTGACAATTTCTACTTCAGTGTGCATCTCAACGTTATTTTTTTCCTTGATGGTTGTCTTCACGTGATCAATGAGTGCTAACACATCTGCTGCCTGGGCATTTTCGATATTGACAATGAAATTTCCATGCATTTCAGAGATTTGAGCTCCGCCAATACGGTAGCCCTTTAAGCCAGCTTCTTCAATGAGCTTTCCTGCATGATCTGGAAGAGGGTTGCGAAACACACTGCCAGCACACGGGTCCTTCCATGGCTGAGTGTTTCTTCGATAATCTTTATTTTTCTGCATTTCTGATACAATCTCATCCTTGTTTCCCTCTTTAATTTCAAGAACAGCTTCCAGGCAGATGCCTTTTTCCTTTTGCAGCCTGGATGTCCGGTAAGAAAATCCCATGTCTTCTTTGGCAATCCATTTCATTGTCCCGTCGGGGTATAGCACATGAGCTTTGATCAATATTTTATTCATGTCAGAGCCGTGAGCCCCCGCGTTCATAAATACTGCTCCGCCTACCGTTCCAGGAATGCCTCCGGCAAACTCAAGACCAGAGAGACCTTTTTTGCTGATAATCGTAGCCAGCTTGATAATGGAATATCCACCGCCTACTCTGATCTCCCCGTCTCCAATTTCCAGATGACTTATATTTTCTCCGAGCTTGATCACAACTCCTTCAATTCCTTTGTCATCTACTAATAAATTTGACCCTCTGCCGATTGCCCGCCAAGGAACATTATGCTTTTGAATAATTTCCATGGTCTTTTTCATTTCCTCTATACCGGCAGGCTCTACTAAAACATCAGCAGGTCCGCCTATTTTCCAGGTTGTATGCTTCGATAAAGGCTCACTTTCTTTTACTTTCCCTATTTGCGCATCTTGAAGTTCCTCAATAATCTCTTTCATATAAAAGGCACCTCTCTTTTTTCATTCCCTGCCTTCTGAGTGCTATTTACCGACCGGCTTCACAAGGCTTTGGATAAGATTATAAATTTGTTTTGCTGAATCTGGCATAGCCAGCTCTTTTGCCGACCTATTCATTCTCTTCCAGGTCGCTTCCGTCCCTAAAATATCTTCCACATCTTTTAAAAGCATGTTACCGTTCATTTCTTTTTCCAGACGAATAACCGCTGCACCATTATCACTGAGGCTGCGGGCATTTTTTTCCTGATGATTATTGGTTACATAAGGGCTTGGAATTAAAATGGAAGGCAGCCCTAAAGCGGTGATTTCCGCTAGTGTGGTCGCTCCTGCTCTTGTTACAATCACATCAACGTTTGACAACACCGCAGGCATATTGTGAATAAATGGTTTAATGACTACATTACTTGGGTTCCCGGCCTTCTCCACTTCTTCCATCACTTTATCATAGTGGACAGCACCAGTGACATACAAAAATTGCCATTTTTGTTTTCCCGCTTCAGGCAGAGCTTCTAAAAACGCCTCATTGATCGGCCGCGCTCCCCGGCTTCCTCCAACTACTAATACGACCTTTTTATGTGGATCCAGTCCCATTTCCGGAAGAGGATTAGAGCCTGCTGCTCGAACTGCTTCCGAAGCGCGGGGATTTCCGGTAAATACTACTTTCTCCTTTGGAAAAAAAGAGGAAGACTCCTTAAAAGAAATGGCTACCTTATCTACATATCTGCTTAAAAACTTATTTGTTAAACCTGGAACACTGTTTTGTTCATGTACAAGAGTTGGAATTCCAAGCTTTGCTGCTGCAAAGACGACCGGTCCCGCTACGTACCCTCCGGTTCCTATTACAGCGTCAGCTTTAAAGTCCTTGATCAGCTTTTTTGCACGTCTGGTTCCTTTGACGAATCTCATTACTGTTTTCACATTTTCCAAGGACAGCTTCCTTTTAAAACCAGTAATTTCCACTGTTTCAAAAGGGATGCCCTCACGAGGCACAATGTCGCTTTCTAGTCCCTTTTTCGTACCAATATACAAAAATTCACTTGCTGGATCGATTTCTTTTATTTCTTTAATCAAGGCAAGAGCAGGGTAAATATGGCCCCCTGTTCCTCCCCCGGTTACTACAATTTTCATGTGTAAACTCTCCTTAGCTAGGCTTCTAATGATGCTAATGCTTTGCCTGTATACTTATATTAAGCAGAATCCCTATGGCAAGCAGCATTAATGTTAAAGAAGATCCTCCATAGCTGAGAAAAGGCAAGGTTATGCCTGTGACCGGAAATAATCCTGTCACTACTCCTACGTTAATCATAACCTGTATGAGCAGCATCCCTACTATCCCAACTGCAAGAAGGGCACCGTACATGTCTGGAGCTCCGAGTGAGATGCGTATCCCCCTCCACATGACGATGGTAAATAAAAGAATAATAACTAATCCGGCTATATAGCCGCCTTCTTCTGCAATAATAGCAAAAATAAAATCTGTCTGAGGCTCCGGCAGGTAAAAATATTTCTGCCTGCTTTCCCCAAAGCCCATCCCAAACAACCCGCCGGGACCGATAGCATACAAGGATTGAATGATTTGAAACCCGCTCCCTAAAGGATCTGACCATGGATCTAAAAAAGAGGTAATTCTCTTAATACGATAAGGAGCTGAAGCAATCAAACCTACAAAACCGGCGGCTCCAACTACTCCTAACCAGGCAAAATGGCTGATTCTCGCTCCTGATACAAAGATCATAACCACACATGTAGCGACCATGACAGCTCCGGTTCCTAGATCAGGCTGGAGCATTATGAGTCCAAAGGCTGTAAATATCAGCAATAAAGTAGGAAGGAGACCTTCTTTGAATTTTGTAATTTTCTTTTGGTGCCTGGATAAGTACCTGGCCAGGAAAATAATCATGGCCAGTTTCATAAATTCAGAGGGCTGAATAGAAAAAGCACCAATACCCAGCCAGCTTCTTGCTCCTCCCCGCATGAGACCCACACCAGGGATCAGTACAATCAGCAGAAGAATAAAGCATATAATTAAAAGCAGCTTCGACCAGCTTTGCCACGTCCAATAATCTACCTTGGCTGTAACGTACATGGCCGCCAGCCCAGCTCCGGCAAATAATAGCTGGCGCTTTGCGAAATAGAAAGGATCATCAAATTTATATACACCCCATGCTGAGCTGGCACTGTATACCATTAATATTCCTATTATCAGTAAAAGCAGTGTTGCGCCAAGTAAAAGAAAGTCGGGCATCCGAGTAGTTTTTGACAAGGCCGTCACCTCTTGCTAAGTAGAGTAGGAAGACAAGGTCTGCCTCTCTAAAATGTATGCAAGACATGCCCGAACATGCTCTTAGATAGCCGGGTAAATAAGTTACTTTACTGGAGTTGCTGTACGGCTTTAATAAATGTCTCTCCCCGCTCCTCAAAAGTCTTAAATTGATCCCAGGAAGCGCATGCTGGAGAGAGAAGAAGGACATCACCCTCTTCAGTCAATTTATATGCTGTTTTCACTGCTTCTTCCAGTGTATTTTGCTTCTCAACATGGCTTACACCTGCCTCATAGGCAGCTTCTGCAATCTTCCCTTTGGTCTCCCCGTATGTGACGACTCCTTTAACTTTTGCCAGATACGGAATCAAATCATCAAATGAATTCCCTCTATCCAGCCCTCCGGCCAAAAGGACAACAGGCTGTGTAAAAGAAGAGAGTGCTTTTTGAGTAGCAAGAATATTAGTCGCTTTAGAATCATTATATATTTTTCTTCCATTGATGTTCCCGACAAATTGCAGACGATGTTTTACACCGTGGAACGTTTTTAGAACATCTATAATTTGTGTGGTAGAGCCCCCGAGAATTTTAGCCGCAGCTACAGCAGCAAGCATGTTTTCTACATTATGAGCTCCAGGAAGCGACGCTTCTTTAAGAGAAAGTATGGGCTCTTCTTTGAAGGTAATCCATCCATTTTCCACATAAGCACCTTCAGACTGCTTAGAGGAAGCAGAGAAAGGAACGAGCTGCGCTTTTGAATGTTTCGCCAATGTTTCAACTACTGGGTCATCACTATTGTAAATAATGACATCCTCGGAGGTCATGTTGGTAAACATTTTTCCCTTTGACTGTTCATAATCCAGACGGTCTCCGTGATAATCAAGATGAGCATCAAAAATATTAAGTAAAACAGCTACGCGAGGGTGAAAATCCTTTGTTCCTTTTAGCTGAAAGCTTGATACTTCCGTGACCATGATATCCTGTGCTTTTACCTCTTGGGCAACTTCACAGGCTACCGTTCCAATGTTACCTGCAATCCAAGGCTTTTTATTCTCGTTTCCTTTTAACATCTCATATAAAAGTGTAGTCGTAGTTGTTTTTCCATTGGATCCCGAGATAGACACTATGTCTCCTTCACAAACAAGGGAAGCCAATTCAATTTCAGTAACTACAGGCAGGTTTCTGTTTACAGCTTCACTGACTAGAGGATTGTGATAAGGGATACCCGGATTTTTAACCACATAATCTGCTTCGTCAAGCAGAGCAGCAGGATGTCCCCCTGACACGAGTGTAATTCCCTCCTTGCGGAGAGCCTTTTCTTCTTCGGTTCCCGCCAGATCCTTTGCATCGTTTACGGTTACGTCGGCCCCCAATTTATTTAAGAGCCGGGCAGCAGCCATCCCGCTTTTTGCCAGTCCAAGGACAAGAACCGCCTTATTTTCAAAATCTTTTATTTGTTTCATGTTATCCACACCTCAATATAAATGCCTAATACTGCAAAAATTAGTCCCGCCAGCCAAAAGGTCATGACAACTCTCCACTCGGACCAGCCGCTTAACTCATAATGGTGATGAAGTGGGCTCATTTTAAAAATTCTTTTTCCCCTAAGCTTAAAAGAGAGGACTTGAATAATGACAGAAAGAGTTTCGATCACAAATACTCCTCCAATGATAATAAGGAGAATTTCCATCTTTGTAATGATCGCTATAGCTGCAATCGCTCCTCCTAATGCAAGGGAGCCTGTGTCTCCCATAAACACCTTTGCCGGGTGGGCATTGAAAACTAAAAACCCTAGAACGGCTCCGACGACCGCTGCACTAAATACAGCCACTTCTCCCATTTCAGCATTCCAAGCAAGGACCGCGAAGGCTCCAAAGGCAATAGCCCCGGTACCAGCAAGGAGACCATCTAACCCATCAGTAAGGTTCACTGCGTTGGACGCTCCCACGAGCATAAGAATCACAAGAATCAAATACGCAATCCCAAAGTCGATCCCCATACCTGTACCTGGTATTGTAACTTCTGTAGAAAATCCTGATTGGGCAAGAACTACATAGAAGATAACTGAAATCACCAGCTGTCCCACGAGCTTTTGTTTTGATGTTAACCCAAGATTCCGTTTCATCACTACTTTTATAAAATCATCGAGAAACCCAAGTACTCCAAAACCAATCGTTACAAGGAGAAGAAGCCAGACTTCAACGGTGACTTCTAAAAATATAGAAGTCATCAATAGAGTAGTAATAAGGACGGACAGGAGGATCATGACTCCTCCCATAGTAGGAGTCCCGCTCTTTTTCTGGTGAGATTTAGGCCCTTCATCTCTAATCGCCTGGCCAAATTTTAATCTTCTCAGCATAGGAATCATGATAGGGGATAATAAGACCGCTATAAGAAACCCTGCTATTAACGTAATAAGTATTGACTGTGCAACCACGGTTGCTCTCTCCTTCCATGACTAAAAACATCCATAATCTATCTATCAGCTTTTATCTTTTTAATTGCTTTTCTTGCTTCTTCCCGGTCATCAAACGTAAGCACTTCACTGCCTATGATCTGATAGGTTTCGTGTCCTTTTCCGGCAATGACAATGATATCTTTGGCGGCAGCTGAACGAACAGCATGTTCAATGGCTTCCTTCCGGCTTTCAATCACAGTGTAATTTGACTTCTCGACGCCCTTCACCATATCCTCAAGGATCGTTTTGGGATCTTCGCTTCTAGGATTATCAGAAGTAAAAATGGCAGTATCGGCAAACTCAGAGGCAATAGCTGCCATCTCTGGCCGTTTAGTCTTATCTCTGTCTCCTCCGCATCCTACGATCACATAAATGTTGTTTTCTGCCATCTCTTTGACTGTCTTTAAAACATTTTCTAATGAATCCGGAGTATGAGCGTAGTCAACAACGACAGTGAAATCCTGTCCGGCATCTACTGTTTCAAAACGTCCGTCTACTCCTTCAATAGCTTCAAGACTTCTCTTAATATCCGCGAGTGGGATATTAGAAAGAAGAGAGACTGCAATTGCTGCTAAGGCATTATACACACTGAACATACCAATTAACTTCAAGGAAAATGTTTCTTTCCCCCAAGGGGTCACTGCTTCAAACGATGTGCCCCATGGCCTTATCGCAATATTTTCTGCTTTAATATCACTTTCGTTTTTAATTCCGTATGTAAGAACCTGCGCTGAAGTCATTCTTTCATATAAGCTTGAAGCTGGATCATCGGCATTTAAGACAGCTGTCTTCCCTCTTCCTTCATAATGATTTCCAAGCTGTGCAAACAGTAATCCTTTTGCCTGCTTATATGCTTCCATCGTTTCATGATAATCTAAATGGTCTTTTGTAAGGTTTGTAAAGACAGCAATATCAAAATCACATCCCCGCACTCTCCCTAAATCAAGGGCATGGGAAGAGACTTCCATGGTACATGTTTCTATGTTTTGAGAAACCATCTTGCCAAACGTTTGTTGAAGCACTAAGGATTCTGGTGTTGTGTTTTTGTTCTCAATGGTTTCTTCACCTATTTTTGTGTAGAGAGTTCCTACCATTCCTGTGTGTTGGCCGCTATCTTTTAACACTTGATCAATCAGATGAGTGGTTGTGGTTTTTCCATTTGTCCCTGTAATCCCTATTAATCGCATTTTCTTTGTGGGATGATTGTAAAAAACACTAGACAAAACAGCCATCGCCCGTTTTACATCACGTACTACGATGACCGGAACATTAACATCGAGGTCTCGTTCGGCCAGCAGGGCAGCTGCTCCTTTCTTTACTGCCTCGCCTGCATACTCGTGACCATCTACCGTGTACCCTTTGATGCACACGAATAAACTCCCGTGCGTTACCTTGCGGGAATCCATTTCAATGGATGTAATGTCAGGGTTTTCCCGGACTGTTTTTGTATAACTGATCAAAGAGCTGCAAAGATCATTTAATAACATATTCATTGTCCTTTCCTCTTTTATCGTTACTGTCACTAATTACCATTTCATAATTCTCTCCATAACAGAAGCAGCCAAGGTCGACTCCCTTGGCTGAATGACACAACTTTCATTTTAATCGGAAGAGGCCGATTTGTCATCAAGATAAATACGGATCGTAGACCCTTCTTCTACTTTTTCCCCCGGTCCGGGAGACTGGGCAACAATTCTATCTCCGCTTCCGCTTTTTTCTATTCCTAAAGGATAGTAGGCTTCATTTACCTCCCGCAGCGTCAGGTCCACCAGGTCCGGAACTTCTATTAATGGCGTATCATTCCAGGCAAGTTCTTTTTCCACTTGATCCTTTCTTTTCTCCACCCCTAGTGCACGCAGGCTGTCTTCCATAATATTACCAACGATCGGAGCCGCTACGATGCCTCCAAACTGGAGGGTATCTTTAGGATTATCAATCGCCACATAAACAACAATTTCAGGATCATCTGCGGGGGCCAGGCCGATAAAGGATACGATGTGGTTATTTTCCAGGTACCGCCCGTCTTTCGCCTTTTGTGCCGTCCCTGTTTTCCCACCAACCCTGTACCCATCCACGAATGCCCCTTTCCCTGTTCCCTGGGCAACTACGTGCTCCAGAGCCTCTCTTACTTCCTTTGATGTCTCTTCTGAGATAATCTGCCTTTTCATTACAGGGGTGTTTGTTTTCACCACTTCTCCCGTTTTAGGATCAAGCCATTCTTTAGCCAGAAACGGCTGGTATAAATACCCGCCATTTACTGCTGCTGACACGGCAGTGACCTGCTGAAGAGGGGTGACAGATACTCCCTGTCCAAAAGCAGTCGTAGCTTGTTCTAAAGGTCCTACCCTTTCTCGGTTAAAGAGTATTCCTTTCCCTTCTCCTTGAAGGTCAATCCCTGTTTTCTCCCCAAACCCAAACGCTTCAATATAATCAAAAAGCCTGTCTTTGCCCAGTCTTTCCCCCAGTACGACAAACCCGGGGTTGCAGGAATTTTGCACCACTTCTAAAAATGTCTGTTGGCCATGCCCGCCTTTTTTCCAGCATCTCAGCTTTCTTCCAGATACTTCGATATAGCCTGGATCATGAAAATTATCTTTGTGCAAATCCACTTCGTTTTCTTCAAGAGCTGCCGCGAGAGTGATAATTTTAAAGGTAGAACCAGGCTCGTACTGAGACCAGACCGGTTTATTCTGGTTGAAAATCTCAGGGGGAACATCCTGGAATTCTTCAGGATGAAAATCCGGCCGGCTTGACATAGCAAGCACCTCACCTGTATTAGGATTCATTGCTATGGCAATAGCACCATCAGGATTATAGGTTGCTTCAGCAATGTCCAGTTCCCGCTCGACAATAGTCTGCACCCTGGAGTCAATCGTAAGCTTCACATCCAATCCATCTTCCGGCTCCTGATATCTATCTGCCATATCAGGCATTCTCTTCCCCTTTGCATCAGAAAAAAACGAAACATGTCCACTTTTTCCTTTCAGCTCTTCTTCGTAATAGAGTTCCAGCCCCGTCAATCCCTGATTATCGATCCCGGCAAATCCCAAAACGTGGGAGAGATAGCGGCCCTGAGGATAATGGCGTTTGTTGTCCTCTGCGATATAGACCCCTGGCAGCTGCAATTTCCTCACCTCAGCTGCTTTTTCCTTATTAACCTTACGTCCTTCTGGGTTAATTCTTACAATGGACTCTTGTTTTGTGATTAATTCATAGGCTTTTTTTTCATCCATATTTAATGCAGCCGCCAGCTGCCTGGCTGTATCCGCCGGCTCCTTCACCTGCCTGGGAACTACAAGAATGGAGGGTGCGCTCACGTTGGTTGCAAGAATTTCACCATTGCGGTCAAGTATTTCCCCTCGCTCACCTTCAAAGGGCACATTTCGGCTCCAGGAATCTTCTGCTTCTTCGGTCAGCCATCCTCCTAAAGCAAACTGTACATATCCAAGTCTCATTGCAAGAATAACTGACACACATAAACCTGCGATAAACACCCAAATCAAACGTTTCCTAACGGTAACATACGAGACTCGCATTCTTCCACCACCGTCTGTTCTACTAAAAGGCCATTGCACCTTTGCTTATGCCTATGCTTGTATCCCTCTTAGTAGAACGACCAGCAGATCGTGGAAGGAAGATTATTCTCTTCTGATTCTTTCCTCTTCATCTTCAGAATCTTCTTCTCTGGAAGATTCTTCAGTTTCTGCTTCTTCCTGTGCCGCTGCTTCTTCCTCTCTTAAATCCCTGATTTCTTGAGGACTCATCATTTCTACCGTTAGATAGCCTTTTCCTTCAAGTCCTGTGCCGGCGGGGATGCTTTGGTCTGTCACATAGCCCGAGCCTATATGGTGAAGTTCCATCCCCGCTAAATCACTCAGCTTTGTGGCATCTCTCATGGACCATCCTGTAATATCAGGCATCACTGAAGCTCCCTCGGTCTTGATCAGCACCCTCTCCCCAAAAATGACGTTACTTTCCGAACCCGGGCTCATTTCCTCTACGGTTTCCCCATCTCCAAGAAATACAGGCTGAAGGCCTAGTGAATGAAGAATGCTTTCAGCCTCTTCCACGCTTTCACCTTCAAGCTCAGGGATTTCTATTCCGTCTTCTTCGTATACGGCTTCCTCGGAAACAGCAGGCTCTATATTAAGGTATTGGAGACTTTGCTTCATAACTGAGTTGAAAATCATTGACACAGGAGCAGAACCTGATTCGTCACCAGCAAGGTTTGGTCTGTCAACTGCCACATACACAATGATACTTGGGTCATCCTTTGGCGCCATACCAATAAAGGAGAAAATATTTTGGTTATTTCCGCTTAAATATCCTCCGCCATCAGGATTAGGTATTTGCGCTGTCCCTGTCTTTCCTACTACATTAAACCCTTCAATAAAATAGGGACGTCCTGTTCCGCTTGAAGAAACCACGACCTGCTCCATCAAGCCAAGTACTTCTTCTGAGGTTTCCGGGCTAATAGGTTCACCCTTCACTTCTGGCTTGCCTTCATAGACCACTTCTTCAGTCGCAGAGTTACTAATGCTGTCAACAATATATGGCTTCATCATTTTGCCCTCATTAGCTATTGCAGTTGCAGCTTGGATAATTTGAATGGGGGTAACCGCGGTCCCTTGTCCGATGGCAGTGGTAGCAGCATCAATTTTATATTGCTCTGCTATTAGGCTGCTTGCTTCCCCAGGCAGATCCACCCCTGTGGTTTCTCGAAATCCAAAATCGGTAATGTAATCATACAGCCGCTCAGGACGCAGCTTTTCCATTGCAAGCTTTGCGAAGGCCACGTTAGAAGAACGGTAAAATCCCTCATTAAAGGTGATTTCCCCCCACCCTTGTCCGTTATTGTGATCATGGAGGCGGTGAGAACCTACCTCATAACTGCCAGATTCAAATTCTTCCTCTCCGTCATAAACCCCTTCTTCAATGGCCGCTGCCAATGTAAAGATTTTCATCGTAGAGCCTGGCTCAAATCTGTCTGCCACTGCAAAGTTTGTAAAGTTTGTTATCTCTTCATACTCGTTTGGATTAAAGCTCGGGCGGTTGCTCATTGCCAGGATTTGCCCCGTTTTGGCGTTGGCTGCGACAGCTGTTATTTTTTCAGGGTCATACTCTTCCTCTACCTGATTCATCGCTTGTTCCATAGTTGTTTGAATATTAGAATCAATAGTCAGGGTGACATCGTCTCCGTTTTGGGGTTCTTCAAAGCTTTCATTGCTATCGAGCAAAGGAACGCCTCTTTGATCCCGCTGGTAGGAAAGAAAGCCGTCTTCAGGTGTAAGGTATTCATTCAATCCTGACTCAAGGCCCATCCTTGCTTCACTCATATCCCGTTCTGTATACCCTAAGACATGGGAAGCGAACACTTGATTTGGATAAAACCTTCTAGACTCTGTTCGAAAACGGATACCCGGAAGCTCAAGCTCTTCAATTTCAGCCCTTGTGCTGTGGCTTAAGTGCCTGGCACCTGACCCAAGTTCTACTTGATACCTTCCTTCGGTCTCTCCCAGGCTTAACAGCTCTTTAAGCCTTTCCTCGTCCATGTCTATATAAGGAGCCAGCGTTTCGGCTGTCATTTCCGGGTCTTCCACATGCTCTTCATGAGTGGCATCAAGAACAGCATATACCGAGTAGGATTGAACTTCTTCAGCAAGGGGATTTCCCTGCCTGTCGAAGATGGTTCCTCTTTCTCCTTGCAACTCGTGACTTGTCGTCCACCTGGACTGAGCTAATTCTTCTAAATTTTGGCCGTCTACCTCTTTTACTGCCTGAACATAGAGCATACGACCGGTAAAAACAATAAAGCACACAAGAATAATTCCAAGAAGCCAAATTGTCCGATACATAATTTTATTTCTCTTATTTCCTTCCACTTTCCGCCATCACCTGTCCTTTATGGCATCAGGAGTACCACACTCCTGTTTCATCACAATTCACATGGAAAAAACTAGCTCTTATTGAAAGAACTAGTTTTGTACTACTCTTACCTTTTCCTCTTTTAACTGCATTCCCAGCTCTTCTTTCGCATAATACATAATCCGGTCAGGTGAGCTTAGCTCTGCCACTTGCAAATGCAAGCCATCATTTATCTCTTGCTGCTGACTCACAGTGTTTTGCAGGGAGGAAATCTCTCTTTCCTGCGAATATATATTAGCATAATTAGTGACAATCAAAGAAGAAACAGCGATGACCCCGGCAATCATTCCGCTCATGATGACCTTTTCACCTTTCGTCACCTTCCCTCGCAGGCGGTGCTTAACTTTTGTATGTACAACCTGCTGCTGTTCTTTTTGTCTTTGAACTTGCTGAGCCAGATTATTCACGATTCACATCCCCCTTTTTTTCAGCGATTCTTAATTTGGCAGATCTTGCCCGGCGGTTGTTGTCCAATTCTTCTGTAGAAGCTGTTATAGGCTTTCTGGTAATCAACTCAAGGATTGGTTCAGCTTCTGACGGTACAATAGGAAGTCCCCTTGGAAGCTCTGGACGCTTGCCAGCCTCTCTCATTACTTGTTTACAAATGCGGTCCTCCAGTGAATGGAAGGTGATAACACACAGGCGGCCGCTTGGGGAAAGAAGATTAATCGCATCCTTCACCGCTTCTTCAAAGGCAGCCAGCTCATCATTCACAGCTATACGGATCGCCTGAAATGTCCGTTTAGACGGATGCCCGCCTTTTCTCCGTGCAGGAGCCGGAATCGCTTCTTTAATAATTTCTGTTAATTCGTCAGTGCTCTGAATCTCTTTTGTTTTTCTGTGAGATTCAATAGCTCTTGCAATTTGCTTTGCAAACCGTTCTTCACCGTATCGAAAGATTACCTTTACCAGCTCTTCATAAGGCCATTGATTAACAATATCCTTTGCTGTTACTTCCATTGACTGATCCATTCTCATATCAAGAGGAGCGTCATGCTGGTAGCTGAATCCTCTCTCTCCTTCATCAAGCTGTGGAGAAGAGACTCCTAAGTCAAAAAGAATACCGTCCACTTTTGAAATCCCTCTATGTCCAAGCTCCTCTTTCAGATACCGAAAGTTGGCAGGGATGATGGTCAATTGCTCTTGATACGCGGCAAGGCGTTCATTTGCAAAAGACCTGGCTCTTTCATCCTGCTCGAAAGCAAACAAATGACCGTCGCCTTGAAGTCTGTGTAATATTGCTTCGCTGTGTCCCCCTCCGCCAAGAGTACAGTCTACATAGACACCATTTTCTTTAACATTTAGTCCTTTTATTGCTTCTTCTAGTAACACTGTTTCATGCTGAAATTCTGCTGCCAACTTGTTTGTTCACCTGCCTTCACTTTACATATCAAAATCTATAATGTTTTCTGCGATTTCACTAAAGGATTCCTGAGAATCTTCAAAATAAGCTTCCCATTCACTTTTACTCCAGATCTCTACCCTGCTCGATACTCCGATAATGACACATTCCTTTGTTAGCTGAGCGTATTCCCGCAGTGTCGATGGAATGTTTATTCTGCCCTGCTTGTCCACATCACATTCGGCTGCGCCTGAAAAAAAGAAACGAGTAAATGCACGAGCATCTTTTTTAGTGAAAGGGAGAGTTTTTAACTTTTCTTCTAATCTTTTCCATTCATCCGGGGGATAAACAAATAAACAGCGATCCATTCCTCTTGTAATGACAAAGGAGCTTCCTAGTCCCTCTCTAAATTTTGAAGGGACAATCATTCTTCCTTTGTCATCAATGTTGTGGTGATGTTCCCCCATAAACATCGCTGTACCATCCTCTCCACTTTCTACCTTTAAGGTACCACATTCCCCCACTACGTACCACGATTTCTTTTATTTTTTTTGCGACAAAAAAGATCTCCCGAATTCGGGAGATCTTTTAGTAAACAGCCAAAAGGCTCTGAAAATATCTTGTTTTTTACAAATAAATCAGTTTATGGTTCTTATTTCTTGTAATACCACTTTGACAAATGTCACGAATGAAGCTTTCTCCGTACTCGTTCAGCACCGGGTATATGCTCCATACTCGTTCCTGGGGATTGGTGGCCGGGAACAGTGATTGTTCAATAAAATCAAGTCGATGCAGTGACGTTTGTACCTTTTTCTCTTGGAGGCCAGTAATCTTCTCACCAAGCTTTTTTACTTCATTTACTATGATATGATAATTCTTTTCTCCATAAGAGGTGTGAGAAGGATTCACCTTGGAAAGAGCCTCCTGTAAGGGAGCATGGATATCCTTTATTTTCAGGGCGGCCTCTTCGGCCATGCAAATGCCATCAATTTCGACTGCATTTTTTTTGAGCTCTTCTTTCTTTTTGGCTGTTCCATGCTGAATAACCTTCCACGGATCAAGGTTTTCTTCCTTTAGAATTCTGGCTCCCTTTCTGTCAACCACGGAAAAATGCATCCTGGGCAATACGGGTGGCATGTGATACCCAAGGTGGTGAAACAACGGCTGCAGCAAGCCCCAATACTTAATTTCCCCGGGACCAGCAACAAAAGACAACACTGGAAGAACTGCTTCCTGCACTAATGGCCTCGTAGCTACATTACTGCTCAGTTTTCCAGGAGAGCGGTGAATCTTTTGGATGAGATCCTCTTTTGTGAACTGTACTTGTCCCTTTTTCCCTTCAAAAAGACCACTACCCTTTCTAAATAAAAGCTCACGGCCAAATTTCGTGTGATAAAAAAAGTGAGCTGAATCAGCTTGGGCCTTCACAGGTGAATCATAGCCCCTGGTATTATAAAGAGAAATTCTTTTCATAAGCCGGCTGGAAAGCTCCTCGTTCTCTTCAACTATTTTTTGAAAAATTTCTCGTTCGAGCTTTCTCATTTCTATGTGGTTGGCATCCAGTAATACCAGTCCCTCTTCCTTAAAGAGCCATTGCATCAGCTCACCAAAAAAATGAGTCATTGAGGAGGAGATTGATGCCAGTTTTGTTATCATCCCGGTAACTTTTCTTGTAAAGGGAGTTTCCCGGTAGGATTTCACCGCTTCCTCCATCCATGTAACAAAAGCCTCGTATTCCAGGCGCTGTTCTGAAACAGGCTGCCCGGGATTGTATGACCCCTTATAGGTATGCTTGCGGGGACCTTTCATTCCAGGAATGAAAATATGGTTCACTTCCAGCCAGTCGTGATCCTCACCGGCAATCCAAAAAAGCGGGATCACCGGAATCCCCAGCTTTTCTTCCTGTTCTCTTGCTTCAAGAACAAGGGTGACCGCTTTTGAAATAGTATAAAAAGGACCGGTGAGAATCCCAGCCTGCTGTCCTCCCACCACAAAGACAGAGCGAGGGTCCTTAAGTTTATCAATTTGTTCCAGAGCAAGCTTGTTATGTGTAAACGTCTGCTGGTAATTGACCAGGTGTGTATGTAGTGCCTTTCGGTCAAAGGACCTTTTTGTTAATTCCATAAAACGCTGCTTCATGTCTTCATCTTTATAATGGTAATCAAAAAGAGAGGAAACAAAGGGATCTCTGTTTCTGTATTTTTGGACGAACAAAGATGAAGAAGGAAGGTTTTGTTCTTCAATTTTCATAAAGGTCAAACCTTTCTTCCTAGTGGTGATTTATCTTGATTTCAATTACAGTGTATCAAATCCAGAGAAAAAACCGCTATCTTTCTGGCTTATAAGATAGCGGTAGTAATCCTAAAAGACATCCCGTAAAGGGACAAACCGAAGTATGCAATAAAAAACAACATAAAACTAAACCGCCAAATCCCTCTTGCAAGCCGTGGTATTTCAATGTCCGCCCGTGCTTTCCAATGAATGAAGGTAAAAAAACAAGCAATGCTCAGCACTATTATGATCATTAACCAAAGAAATGATCTTCCCCAGATTTCAATTGCAAGAAAGTAAACGGCAGCCATAAAGAACAGCGTGGAAACATCAGCTGCCAGCCTTACCGCCCGTCCTTTTTTCTTTGTGATTTTCACTGTGAAAATGTAGACCAAGTAAAAGCCTAACAGGGGCAGTGTGATGACTGTCGCCAAAACCCAGGCTAATACATCCCCCATTTTCCTCCCCTCCTTTTCTCCAGTCCTTTAATACTTTGATACACAAAGTTATGGCAAGGCATAGGGATTCTCTGGCTTTCCCCTTTTTTAACCAAGTAACCAGTGATAGCGTCAAGTTCTGTAGGGCGATGATGCAAGACATCTCTTAACATAGAGGATTGATTTTCAGCAGTGATTTCACAAAGAGCGCAAAGATCGTGCCAAAGATTTGGTCTATGCGGCAAAGAAAGAGCTGAGGAGGCTTCCATGAATAACTGTTTCATAACTTTTTTAAAATAAGGATTATAGATTAATTCACCGTTTTTCACTTGAAAGAGAGCCGTTAAAGGGTTGATAACACTATTAAATAAAAGCTTCTCTTCCATCTTTTCCTTCCAATGTGCGATTTTCTTAGCCGCTAACCCTGCTTCATCAAAAATATGTAACATTTGCTGTAAAAGGGGGCTCTCATTTGTCACTGCCCCTATGTGCAGAATCCCTTGTCCTGTATGTTTTACAGTATTATCATTCACTTTTAGAGCTCCATGCTCAACAATGCCCGCAAATGTGTGATAGACATTCTGTTTCTGACTCTGTTCTAGCAAGGGAGTATGAGCCATACCATTCTGCAGAAATAACACTCCTGCTCCCGGCTTTATTTCAGGCAGGCTTTTCCATATTTTCTCAAGGTCGTATGACTTTACGGCGATTATTATGAGATCAGCATGTTCTACTGCCTTTTTCTTTTCTCCCCATGTAACTGCCTCAACTTCTGCAGTAAACTGTCCTTGAACATGAATTCCGTATCTCTCTATCATTTCTTTTTGGGAGTGACGCCTGCAAACAAGAACTGTTTCAGCTATCCTGGCTGTATACCCAGCGAGGAGCAGACCGACTGAACCTCCTCCCACAATGGCAACCTTCACTTTCATCTCCATTCCAACTTTCTTCTTTATTACCAGTTGAATATAGCATTTAAATTTTAGCACAAAGGAAAACAACTTCCCATTGCTTTCTTCCGATAAATTTTTTGATAATTATGCATATTTATAATTTTCATGTCTAAAGCCGACAAATGTGAAAAACTATAGTAAAATGAACTTATTAGCTGCAAAGGAGGATGAACTTATGAGTACAGCAGAAGTTAAGCGCTTACTTGTTAACTTCAAAACACTTGAAGAATTCCAAAATTTCAAAGAAGTTGGCGTGCAAGAACTGTCAATGAAAGAAGAATTAGAAGAAAACATCATTGAAAATGATAGTGAATCTCCTTTTTATGGTATTTATTTTGGTGATAAGCTTGTAGCTAGAATGTGCTTGTATAAAATTGAAAAAAGATACGATTTATATTTTGAACCTCCTCAGGATTATTTAGAACTGTGGAAGCTTGAAGTTTTAGAACCTTACAGGAATAGAGGTTTTGGGGAAGCCCTGGTCACTTATGCCAAAAACATGGGACTCCCTGTGAAAACAAATGCTCGCCAGCGGTCTCATGGCTTTTGGGAAAAAATGGGCTTCGAGCCGGTTACCTATCAGGAGGGACGTGACCGGGGTCAAAACCCTTATGTGTGGTACCCAAAAGGAGTAAAAGAGCAGCAGCCGGAGAATACTCCCTCAGCTGATGTCCAATCTGTAGAATAATGTATAACGGCAAGGGGCCGGGCTCAAAAGTTAACCTTTGAGCCCGGCCCTTTTTCATATAAATCTTTACTAAAGTACGACACCGGCTAGAGGCGTACGCTTTTACCTAGGAAACGTTCCCCTTCACTACTGGGAAGAAAAAATCAGGGAAGATCCCTGTACAGACAAAAGCCTTGAAGAATTAGTACCAAAAAAGAGCCATTAGAATGAATATCGTACACCCTGCTATAGTTCTTACCCTTCACGTTCTGCATAAGGAAAGTTTTTGACGGGATGATCACTTGTCAGTTCTTTGGCCCGGTCCATGATATCCATAAAAATCTCATAATCACTTCTTAACTTATCATATTTTTCCTGCAAAGAAAGCAATTGTCGTTGATATGCCTTCTTTTCTCTCTCTAACTCTTCTGCCTTCTCTTCTATTGCTGAATATTTTTCTTTCCAACTCTCATTGCTTTGCTCCTCCTTATGAAGAGAATGCAAGAATTCAATAATCTGAGGCATATCAAGAGCCTTCTTTTCGGTCTCGACCATACTTTTTTCGCTGAACCCTTGATTGGTTATACTTTTCCTTTCCTCAGTAGCCACATGGCTTTCCGTTGCCATCTCCAATTCAGCAGGTATATAGTTACTGTCCTGGATCTCGGAAGCAGGTTCTTGTCTATGTTTCTTTGCCAGCGCGATCGCACTTTCATATTTTTTCCGAATAGCAGCATTCCACCTAAAGCCACATGCTGCAGCTGTTCGTTTTAATTTCTCTCCCACTTCTTCAAAAGCAGCAAGCTGAGTACTTCCTTCTCTTATATGTCTTAATACCACTTCGGCCAAGATTAAATCTTCATCTTCATTCCAAGCATCCTGCCTTGCAGCCTCCATATTCATCCCTCCATTTACTAGCTTTTCTTTTCATAGCTATGAAAAGAGGCTTACAGATAGAATAATGTCTACCAAAGATTATCTCCTTATTCTTCTGTTATTATTCCAATGGAAAAAAGATGAGAGAAAGCACTATTTACGGATAAATTTTTCCACAGCTTCATGATGAGCATCTTTTGCCCACAGAGTAGAGCAATCATCTATTTCTCGTTCTATTCTTTGCTGAAGCTTCTCTCTATCTATTCTATCAGTGAAACGGGCCTTGTAGGCAGCAAGAACATCAGCGTGCAGATTCACATAGGAAGATAGATAACGTTCACTTTCTTTTTTAAAGTCTCCTTCAATCAAAGATGAAATGAAACCCAGGTTCTTCCCTTCCTCTGCACTATACATTCTGGCTGTCATTACTATCTCCAAGGCTTTAGAAGGCTCGATCCTTTCGAGGAGCATGGAAGCACCACCCCATCCTGTCGTTATCGCAAGCTTTCCTTGGACAAAGCCAAACTTCGCATGAGGAGCTGACACTCTGATATCACAAGCCGACGCTATTTCACAGCCGCCTCCAACCGCTGTTCCATTTAAAAGAGCAACCGTTGGCTTAGGAAATAAAAACAAACGAAAGAGAATCTGAGACATTTTCTGAAGCATGGCATGGGCTTCTTCTTTTGTCCTTAAGTGATGAAAAACGGATAAATCTCCCCCTGAACAAAATACTTCATTTCCTGCACCAGTAATGGCCACTACTTTATCAGCCTGGTTGTTTTCTATTTCGTCCAGCTTTTTCTCTAGTAAATCCATACTTTCCATATCGATTGCATTACGCTTTTTTGGTCTGTTTATTGTAATGTAGGCTACATTCTCTGAACGTTTTATATGTACTTTTTCTTTCACAGTCTGCTCCCCCTTTATCTTCTTACCTTTCATTCGACAACGGTCCTTTACATTCCCTCTTTTTTCACCTTTTAAAAAAACTTTGGAAGAGACATTCATTGATAGAATGTTCAAATAAAAAGAATGGGTACATGTGATCGGAGCTTCTCAACCAAAAAATCCCCTGCCATATCGGCAAGGGATTGGGGACACCTATTATTTGTTAATAACATTTTGTCCTTTGTAAGATCCGCAATTCTTACATACGCGGTGAGATCGCTTCATTTCTCCGCAGTCCGAGCATTCAACCATACCTGGAACCTCTAGTTTGAAATGAGTACGACGCTTGTTCTTACGAGTTTTTGATGTACGTCTAAAAGGTACTGCCATCATTCCCACCTCCTTTAAGGTGCGTAAAGTGTTTCATAAAGAAACGAGGTTTCTTTATCTCTTATTTGTCAAAATACTTGGCTAAATCAGCCAGTCTTGGATCTACTTTCTTTTCCTTTTCTTCTTCCCTGGCTTCCTTAAGTTCATCTTCTGTTACTACTTCCCAATCCTGTCCTTCTTGAGGAGCCTGGGGTTCCTCTCCATTTTCAGCAAAGATTTGAATAGGGATTTGCAAAAGAATATGCTCTTTGACGTACGGAAGAAGATCGACAAACCCATTCACTGGTTCATGGGTATCTTCGTCTTTTTCCTCCAGAGCACTATCTGTCAGAAGAAACCGTTCTTGAGCTTCCACATCAAATGGGAGCTCGACGTCAGCCAGAGTACGTGAACAAGGAAGAACCATAGATCCTTGTATGCGAAGAGTAAAGTTAACTGTTTGTCCAGTAAACTCTCCACGGCCAGTGACATTGACAGGAGTAATGCGGCGGATTTCCTTATCTCTATCCACTAATTCACTCACATCTACCTGCTCTTCTTGAATCTCAAGGCCTGAATGCCTTTTCGCTAATAATTCTTGTATACTCCATTTCATTGGATATCACCTCAAGGCAACAAGGGTAATTATAGCTGTCCATAGATTGTTTGTCAACATTTTTTCTTTACATTATAATGTAGAGAAAACATGCTTGTTTATCATAACATGAGACAACAATCTGACAAAGAAACAGCTACTGCTACTTACTTTTTCTAATAACCTAAATAAAGCTGATAAAACACCTTTTTTACAGCACATCTTAAAGGAGGCATCTCTATTTGAAAGTTACAGGGTTAATTGTTGAATATAATCCTTTTCATAATGGTCATTTATATCATTTGCAAGAATCAAGGTCAAGCACAAATGCAGACATCATTATCTGCGTCATGAGCGGCTACTTTTTGCAAAGAGGAGAACCAGCGCTTGTTTCAAGGCGCACACGGACGAAAATGGCTCTTGCCGGAGGAGCTGACATTGTTGTAGAACTTCCTTATGCTTATTCCGTACAGCATGCATCTTTGTTTTCCCGTGGGGCCGTAGCTGTGCTGGAAGCCATGGGAGCAGATACTGTGGTGTTCGGAAGCGAACATGGGCAGATCACTCCTTTCCTTGAGCTGGATTCTTTTCTTATGGACCACCAGGCTCAATATGAAAGTCATATACAATCTTTTGTCAAGCAGGGCATGAGCTATCCAAGAGCATCTTCTGCAGCCTTTTCTCAGCTGAATCCCGGTCATGACCTTCCTGATATTTTGCAGCCAAACAACATTTTAGGGTATAACTACGTAAAAGCAATACGAGAGCTGAAAGCAAAGATTAAGCCTGCCACGATAAAGAGAATAGGTGCAGGTTATCATGAAAAAGAGAAAAATACTCAATCGATTGCCAGCGCTACCGGGATACGCCATGAGCTGATTGAGAAGCAAAATCATTTGGATGCTGTTGCCAATACGATGCCTTCTTCTTCCTTCGACCAATTAAAAGAGGACCAGGACCACCAGCCTGATTTCTTTCATTGGAATCTTTATTATCCCTTTTTACAGGCAAATTTACTCACAGCTTCTTCTTCCCGCCTCCGGGGCATATATGAAGCGGAAGAAGGTCTTGAAAATCGTTTTATATCCCATGCAAAACAGCACTCTTCTTTCACTGCCTTTATAGAAGCTGTTAAAACAAAGCGGTACACATGGACAAGGCTGCAGCGCTTAGCAACCCATATTTTGACTGACAGTGACAAAGACTTGATGCTGAAAGTGCTTCAAGCACATAAGCTGGAATCTATTCGCCTGCTTGGTATGAATGAAAATGGGCAAAAATACCTGAGTCTCGCAAGAAATGAAATGGAGATCCCACTTGCTACAAAGATGAACCGGGAAAAAGGGCCTCAGGCGTTACTCGATGAAAAAGCAGCTCTTGCTTATTTTCTTCCCCTGTCCCCTTCCAAGCGAATTAAGCGTTATAAAGAAGAGTACTCCCTGCCTCCTGTCCGATTTGTTTCAAAGGAAGGCCGCTTTTTAAGTAATTGAAAAAAGAGTCCGGGACAAACCCAGCTAATAAGAAGGACCCTAGCCTGCAAACTTCCAGGAGTAGGACGTTGCTTTTACCGTGAAACCCATGCCCGATGAAACCTTCAGTGACTTCCTGCGTTCAGCCGGATAACCAACAATGTTGAAGCCAAAAATAAGGCTCCAATTATCAAAGACGATAATTGGAGCCTTATTTACTGTCCCAGCCTCTTTCCATTATAAAGTGCTGATCAGCCTAGGGCTCGTAGCTTTCTAAAAAAGTGATGGCATCGTCAAAAGTCTCAACCGCTACCACTTCCATTTCTGCATTGATATCCTCGGCAGCTTCCATGGCTTCCTCATAATTAGAGATTTCTCCTAAATCATCGTCGGGGGCAAAGAATACATCTATACCGGAATTCTCAGCAGCCACCACCTTTTGCTTGATACCGCCAATCCTTCCTATGTTCCCATCTTCATCAATGCTTCCTGAGCCTGCAATGTTCAAGCCCTTGGTTATGTCTCCCTCAGTCAATTGATTATAAATTTCTAAAGAAAACATCAGTCCTGCTGACGGCCCTCCAATGGCGCCGGCTTCAATATTTGTCGCCGGCTCGAAGGTGACTTCTCTTTCGGTTACAGGATACATAATCCCAAGGCCTGCTCGCTCTGTATCATCCATTTCAGAAGGAAAAGTATCCATTTTTACAGTAACCTCTATTTCCTCATTTTCCCGGACAACAAGAAGCTCCACTTCATCTCCCGCTTCTTTTTCATCCAGGTTACCATGAAGGTCGTCTAGTGTGTTTATACGCTGGCCGTTAATTTCCTGAATCAGATCGCCTTCCTCTAAATGATTGGCAGCATCCATTTCATCGATCACTTCGGTGACTCTAACCCCTTGATATTCTATGTTGACTTCATGACCTGCTTCCCGGTAGGCGACTATTTTTGCAGCTTCCTGAGAGTCTGTCATCAGCATCGTCTGCCGATGAAAGTATTCCTCATCTGTTTCACCGCTCCGCAGGAACAGCTCTTCATGGAGCAGCTCCCGGTAGTCACTCATTTGCGCCCACATATACAAGGGGAGATTGGCCCTTCTCTGCCTGATCGTTGTTAAATAAAACTGACCTTCTTCTCCATACCCTTCTGTCACTTCTATCATGTCAGCTAATGCAACAGCTTCTCCCGGCTGTGAATAATAATAAGGCAGAGGAATTTGATAGACAGCCAGCAAAGCAATAATTAGAATAACAGCAATCCAGCTTCTGGAAATCCCCCTTTTTTTCTTAGTTTCCATTGTTTTTCTCCCTCCACTTCGTCAGCATTTCTTTGATGTGGTGAATCTGCCCTTCAGCTGCTTTTTCGCCAAGGGCGATTAATTCATTAACTTCTTCAAATACAATCGAATTATAATACTTGCTAATGGGACGAATCATGATATCTGCTTCTATTTCTCTGTATTGTAGCAGTTGTCTGCCCATAATTTCCATGCTTTGCATAATAACGTCATAAATAGAAGAAATTTCAGTTTCCCTCTCATAAAAAGAAACATCCACTGCTATCGTTAGATCCGCTCCCATTTCTTTTACAACGCTGGCAGGAACCCTGTCTATAACCCCACCGTCTACGAGAAGCCTTCCCTCTATTTTCTCCGGAATGAATATACCGGGGATAGAGATGCTTGCCCTGACTGCATCAGCCACTGGTCCTTTCTTAAACACGACACGCTCCCCGCTTTTTAAGTCGGTCGCTACAATATGGACTGGCACTTTTAAATCTTCAATATTTTTTTGCTTAGAAAGCATATAAATAAGTTCTTTTAACCGTTTACCACTAATCAATCCCATTTTAGGAACAGTGAAATCAATATAAAACTTCCTTCTAAACATCACTGCCATCTTTTCCATATTTTCAATGCTGTGACCTGCTCCGTACATCGCTCCGACCAAAGCTCCCATACTGCTTCCTGCCACAAAATGAATAGGAATCTCATGTTTAAGAAGAGTTTTAATGACACCAATATGGGCGAAACCCCTCACTCCTCCTGAACCTAGTGCAAGTCCGATCAAAGGTTGTTGTTTTTCCAAAAGGTCAGCACTCCTTTTACAAAAAGGATATGGTTCTACTTTACGCCCGTCCGCGTATATTGATTACAAAACATGTCCAATTCTTGATTGAAATAAGCTGGGATTTTTATCTTACTTATTTTCCAGCGAAGGAGGCAAGCATTTGCAAAGAGCAAAAGCTCAGTCACTTTTACTCGCAGCAGGGGCCGTCTCTGTCGCGGTTTCTTTGATGGTGTTTCCAAAACAATCTTTTGAAGCTTCCCTTAGAGGCCTTACAATGTGGTGGGAAGTGGTGTTCCCTTCCCTGCTTCCATTTTTTATCCTTTCTGAACTGTTGATCGCCTTTGGAGTAGTCAGCTTCCTTGGAGCCATGCTTGAGCCACTAATGAGACCTTTGTTCAGAGTCCCTGGAACGGGAGGGTTTGTCTGGGCCATGGGCCTAGCGTCAGGGTACCCGGCCGGAGCGAAGCTGACAGTAAGGCTGCGGCAGGAAAATATAATTTCAAAAACTGAGGCTGAACGCCTTGTATCCTTTACTAACTCCTCAAATCCATTATTCATTATGGGGGCCATAGCTGTCGGTTTTTTCCATGACCCCCAACTAGGGTTAGTGTTAGCCGCTGCCCATTACCTAGGCAATCTTTGCGTAGGACTTGTCATGCGTTTCCACGGAAGTAGTGAGCCGTCAGGATCATTTTCTACTCCACCAAGTACAAAAATTTCCCTTAGTTATGCTGCCGACCTTCTTCATAAAGAAAGAATGAAGGATACGAGACCTTTTGGGAAAAAGCTTGGGGATGCTGTCCGCTCATCCATAGATACGTTATTAATGATTGGCGGGTTTATTATTTTATTTTCCGTATTCAATGAGTTGTTGCATCTCGTAAATATTGCATCACTTCTTGCTTCTGCATTAGCTGCTTTCTTTCTCATTTTAAAGCTTCCCGCTGACTTAAGCCTCCCTTTTATATCAGGATTATTTGAAATCACTTTAGGGGGCCGGCTGGCAAGTGAAACAACAGGCGCCAGCCTGAAAGAGCAGGCTGTTGTAACAAGCTTTATCCTTGCTTTCAGTGGTTTTTCCGTACAGGCCCAAGTGGCCAGTCTCTTAGCTGAAACCGATATTCGTTTTAAACCTTTTTTTATTGCCAGAATATTTCACGGATTCTTCGCTGCAGCTTTGGCTCTTTTATTATGGGAACCTCTTTATGAGAGCAAGGAAGCTGCTGTTGAGCAGTTCATTCCTGTTTTTTCATCTGACGATTCCACTGCCTTATCCTCATACTGGGAAACTTTCCTGGCATGGGGAGGCTTATTTACTTTTATCATGCTGGTAGTCTATGTTTTTCTTCGAGCCAGGAAGCTTTTTCTGTATGTTCGCTGAGTATAAAAACGGCACTCCTTGCAGAGTGCCTTTTCACCTGTTCTCATCAGCAAATTTCTTAAGCAGCTCCTTTTCCACCACGGTAGGAACCAATCCGGAAACGTTCGCTTCGTATTTAGCCACTTCTTTTACAATACTTGAGCTTAAGTAAGAATATTGGTTGTTTGTCATCATGAAGAAAGTCTCTATTTCGGGGTTAAGCTTTCTATTAATGGATGCAGCCTGCATCTCGTATTCAAAATCAGAGACCGCTCGCAATCCCCTTACAATTGTCCTTGCCTCTTTTTCTTTCATATAATCAACGAGCAAGCCATGAAAGGAATCGATTTCTACATTCCCCATTGTATTTGTAGCTTCTTCAAGCATAGCTACTCGTTCATCTACAGAAAAAAAGGGTGTTTTGCTTCGATTATGAAGCACAGCAACGACCACGTGGTCAAAAACTTTTCCACTTCTTTCAATAATGTCTAAATGGCCATTGGTCACAGGATCAAAACTCCCTGGATACACCGCAATACTTGCCATTGTGCCACCTCTATTCCTCTTCGTTATTTTGCTGTAATCCAAGATAAGAGAAAATACTTACCTTTGTATCTCCGTATTTATCTTCATGCTCCATTACTACGTTTTTTATTTTAGCTGGCAATTGTACGTTTGCATCATGCTCACAGACAATAAGGCAGCCGGGGTTTAATAATTCATATTCTAAAAACAGCTCTACTTCCTGTGCCAGCTTTTGACTTGCATAAGGAGGATCTAAAAATATGACGTCAAATGCTGCGTGCCTCTTTGCTAAGGCTTTTAGAGCTCTGAGCGAATCATTTTTATATACTTCCGATTGGTCCTCAAACCTGCACGCCTTTAGGTTTGAACGAAGTGTTTGCAGAGCCTGTCTGGATGAATCTATAAAAATCATATGCTCCAGCCCTCTGCTGATCGCTTCAATTCCAAGGCCGCCGCTTCCTGCATACAGGTCCAGACCTCGCCCACTTGCAAAATATGGACCGATCCTGTTAAAAATAGATTCTTTAACCTTATCAGTCGTTGGGCGTGTATTTGTACCTGGTACAGCTTTTAAGGGCTGTCCTTTTCGTGTTCCTGATATTACTCTCATAGCATGCCCGCCTTTATTTGCTGTCATTATTATCCTATATCATCCTAACATAAAAAGGGAAAAACCTTAATTCATTCAGCTAAGGACCTGTAACCGTCAATTTTTCTTGTTTTCTGGAAATCGTGTATAAAAAATTCCGCCCCGGTTTATAATGTGGATAGCAGCATGACCCCATGTTGCTGACAACCGCGGAGAAGACTTACGTTTCCCCATAAGTTCTTCCTCCGGTTTCTCCTCTCCCATTGCTTGCTTAATATGGCAGGCGCCCCCCACGCTTCGGCGCAGGGGGTTTTTTTTTGGCTCCGGACCCTTCCATGTTAATCCCTTTCTTTTCTGAAGTGAGAAAGCAGTGGTATGCTTAGTTATGTAGAGCTAGAAAAGCAAATAAAAAGGAGAGACAAGGATATGATACAGCGATTTATCGAGCTTGGAGAAGGCTACGCGGATATTTTTGAATGGCTTGCGCTCGTTGAAGCGAATAGCCATCGTGTAAAATACATATTAAGATTAGATACGGAAATTAACAGCCGAAATGTTTCTTCCATTGCCGCTGTCTTCACTCCTTCAGGGGAGAACCACTTTCAGCCGGTATATATATGCAGGGAAGGTCTTTTAAATCCTGAACATAAATCCACCCAGCGTTTTGACATGGTCTATAAAGCAGCCAGCTCCCTTAACAAGAATATTATCCCTTTATCGGTAAAACCATCCAGTATGTTTCCAGAAAAAGGGTTATATTATCAATATTTAATAGGCATCTTACGAATGAATAAGTATCTTACTCCCCTTTCTTAGCAGTCAAAACTGATTGCATACAGGTCTTATGTTGTGCAAAAGAGGCACGTAGAAAATAGTAAGCTCATTTCTCACTCATCACCCATGACACCCCGCCTCCTACGCATTAAAAAAACCCCCGGAACAATTCCGGGGGACTACAATCCCATGTTATAGTCGTAGGATTTAACCTTATCGGGTACTTTGCTTTGATATTCAGTACTCACATAAGGACGCATCGATGGTTCTACTTTTTTAACATAGTGAAGTGATTCTATTTTCTTCGCTGTTTCATCCGTATCTTCTTTATTACAATAGACGATTGCGTATTTCATCTTTTTCGAAACATAATGAACGTTGCCAAATTTTCGCAGCTGCCGGACATGTTTCAATGAACGCAGCCAGACGGCCAACCCTTGACGTTCTGTGATCATGGCATGCCCGCTCCTTTGTACGTAGGTTTGCTCCTAGTCTAGCATGACTTTTGCAAAACGGCAATATCAGACAGTAATTTCCATAGTCATTCTTTCTTTTATTATTGAAGTACGCCTCCTACTATGTGTATTAAATCTCTTTACCTATCCAAGGAAAGGAGCAAAAGGTAATGGAAGAAGCATGGAAACGTTTTTTTATCTATCTTCATGAAAACCATCCTTCTATACATATTCAACGAAAAAAGATAGCTGGCATCAATTTCCTTTATGTTGAAGCTATACACCGGCAAAGTCTAGTTGAGGAAAGCCTAAGAAAAGCCGCTGCGTATGCAGCCAAAGGAAAGCAGCTGACTACTTTTTTAACTTTTGTACGCATGGATGAGCCTTTAAACGAATATGTCTATTCCCTTCGCTTTCAGGTTCCATTGGAGAAAAGATTTTGCTGTGGAAAAGGGTGTGTCGACTGCGTTCGTTTTCAAAACGGCCCCTAAACGTGAAACAGCTGCTTTCCTGCCAAAAGGCAGAAAAACAGCTACTCTTAAAAGGCTAGGACAACAGCGGTGACTAATGAGCCTGTTCCAATGAGAAACAATACACCATTAATGGTTTTTAGATGCTTATTTCCTTTTTCATGAAGATAATATAAGGTAAGAAACACTCCTACACAAACAATGATGAATAAGGAACCTATCACCGCATCCCCAATAGCATATTGTGTAAATTGAAGCATAATCGCCACGCACCATAAGATGGCTAAACCAATTCCTACCCATGTAAATAATTTCCTTGGTTGAATTTTCGGCACCTCCTACGTTTCCTCGCTCTTTATTTTAACAAACACACCTGCACCTATGCATTCTTTTCCCTCGTAATGTCCTCTTTTTGTTAAAATAACGTGTAGTTCCAACAAAGAAGGGTGAAAAATGAGTGATATTATCCCCCCTAAAAAATTTAAAAAGCATCTATATCCAAGTATCCGGCGATGACTTCCTTCCTTTTACCGAAGAAGAACTATTAAAGAGCAGCCGGTCCCTGACCGAAGCCGCCATGAAGCTGCCTATGATGTAGATTATCAGAGAATCAGCAGCCATGCCTAGCTGATTTTATTTTTGTTTAAACTGCTTTCCAGCTGCTCTTTCCAATAACCTCGGTGCTATTCCATAAATCTTAGCCCCTGCGTTCATCCACAAAGGGAGATTCATTTCTCTCTTTGGCTTCTTAATAAGCTTCAGGGTGTTTCTTGCCACCTTATCAGGAGACAGCATAAATTTCTCAACATTTTTTTCATAGGTACCTTGTTTATCTGCTTTCTCAAAAAATGGGGTTTTTATCGGGCCGGGATTAACGGCACTTACAATGATTCCATCGTCCTCCACTTCCATGCGAAGGCTGTTTGTAAAGCCAAGAACAGCATGCTTCGTTGCAGAATAAACCGCCGATTTTGGAGTCGCAATTTTGCCGGCCTGAGAAGAAATGTTTATAATATGACCTTGTTTTCTGGCTGTCATAGAAGGAAGGACGGCCCGAGTCATTTGAATAAGACCGACTGCATTAACAGCAAACATCCCTTGTATATCTTCAATTGGCGTATCAATCACTTTTTCAAACAATCCATAACCTGCATTGTTGATAAGAACATCGATATGCCCTTTTTCCCTCAGGATCTTTTCTACCCCTTTAATCACCTGCTCCGTTTCTGTAATATCTCCAGGAAGCACCATCGCATTGCCACCTAACTTTATGATTTCCTCTTTTAAAGAAAGTAATTTATCTTCTGACCTTGCGATAAGGACTAGCTCCTTTGCTCCCTTTCTGGCAGCAGCACGTGCGATCCACGCTCCTAGTCCGCTTGACGCGCCTGTAATAACAATGACTTTATTTTTCATGACGATTCCTCTCTTTGCTATAGATCATTTTCTTTGCCAGTTATTTTCATTCTATCATTTACATCTGATCCCCATGTAAGTAAAGTTGAGTTTCAATTTTTTTAGGGGAGATCTTGACATTTCTTCTCTTTACAACACATAATGTAATATAAATTGATCGATCAGGTGTTGAAAGGGAATAGTAGATTATCATTCAAGCGTCAGAGAATGAAACCCTTAGGCTGAAAGGTTTCATCGCTGTGAAGTTTTCGAACCTGCCCTGGAGCCGTCGGGGATAAACCCGACCGTTTCCCGCGATAAGGGTAAGCGAGTGGACGTTTAGATTGCGTCAACAAAAGGTGGTACCGCGGAATGAAGCCCTTCCGTCCTTTACTGGACAGAAGGGCTTTTTTTATTGAAAAGCATTTCAGAAAATGTCTCTTTACGAGCTGTGAAATAATAAGAACCAGGTGATAAACATGGCCAAGGAAAGAATTGTCATAAAAATCGGTAGCAGTTCTCTAACAAATGCAAAGGGTGGATTAAGCCGCGAAAAGCTTCAAGGGTATGTGAATGAGATTGCTGACCTAAAGCAAGCCGGGCATGAGGTCATCCTCATTTCCTCAGGAGCAGTGGCAGCCGGATTCACAGAAATCGGTTATCCTTCAAGACCTGTAACCATTGGCGGAAAACAAGCAGCAGCTGCAGTAGGCCAAGGAATATTAATGCAGGCTTATACCGAAGAATTAAAAAAACATAACATCTCGGCTGGTCAAATCCTCTTAACACGCGATAACTTTTCAAGCAGGTCCCAGCACAAAAATGCCTATACAACATTAACTGAACTCCTTCACCGAAAAGTCCTTCCTATTATAAACGAAAATGATTCCATCGCAGTCGATGAGTTGACATTCGGTGATAATGACCTGTTATCTGCTCTGGTCAGCGGACTGGTTCATGCCCAGACATTAATTATCCTGACAGATATTAATGGGATTTATGATGCTAACCCTAATGACACTCCTTCAGCCAAACGTTATCATTTCCTACCCGAAATTACCGAGGAACTCCTTACTCAGGCAGGTTCTTCTGGGAGCAAGGTTGGGACAGGTGGCATGCGTTCTAAGCTGGAAGCTGCAAAAACCGCTCTTTCTTTAGGAGTAAGCTGCTTTATTGGCTCTGGGGAAAACGAGGGAGCGCTGAGGGATATCTTATCTGGTAAAGGGGACGGTACGTATATTGGTTTTCCCGGTGCATTTATTTTAAAAAACAAAAAGCAATGGATCTCTCTCCACTCACAAGTCTCAGGCCAGGTCATTATTGATGATGGTGCAAGGGATGCTATCCTTTATAAAGGGAAAAGCCTGCTTCCGGCAGGAGTGGTAGATTTTTATGGCTCCTTTTCTAAAGGAGCTGTGGTAGAAGTGATTGATGAAAAAGGAAATGTTCTTGGAAAAGGGCAAATCAATGTCTCTTCTACTGAGCTTAAACAAATAAAAGGGAAACCGTCACAGGAAGCCCTTTATTACACAAAAACCGCGCGCGCCGAAGTCATCCACAGAGATGACTGGGTGCACAGCTAAAAAGGAAAGGATGTTTCATACATGGATGCGATTTATCAACAAGGAAAACGGGCGAAAGAAGCTGCTGCTGTGTTAGCGCCTCTTTCTACATCAATAAAAAATGAAGCCATTCAAAAGATGGCAGAACAGCTTGAATTAGATAGTGATAAAATCCTGTCTGCCAATAAAAAAGACCTGGAAGAAGGAGAAAAGAAAGGCTTCTCTTCCACTCTTTTAGATCGACTTCGCTTATCAGAAGAACGAATTAAGGATATGGCTGAAGGCATGAGACAAATTGTCGAGCTGCCTGACCCGGTCGGTGAAGAGATTGAGTCCTGGACACAGCCAAATGGACTGGATATTCAAAATATCCGTGTGCCAATCGGTGTCATTGGCATGATCTATGAAGCAAGGCCAAATGTTACAGTCGATGCCTCTGCTTTATCATTAAAAACAGGAAATGCCGTTCTTCTTAGAGGCAGTTCCTCTGCTTTTTCGTCCAATCAAGCGATTGTGTCCTCCCTCCACTCTGCTTTGGAGAAAAGCGGGCTGCCAAAGGAAGCTGTTCAGCTCGTTCAAGACACTTCCAGGGAAGCTGCTTCTACCATGTTTACGATGAATGAGTATTTAGATGTATTGATCCCCCGTGGAGGCGCAAACCTGATCCAAACAGTGGTCAAACAGGCATCCGTGCCAGTGCTTGAAACGGGAGTAGGAAATTGCCATATATACATTGATGAAACAGCTGAAAAAGACATGGCATTATCCATTGCAATTAATGCCAAAACCCAGCGTCCTTCTGTCTGCAATGCAGCCGAAACCATACTTGTGCATGATAAATGGGCTAAAGACCATTTATCTCATCTTCTTCATGCTTTACAAGACAAAGATGTTACTATTCGCGGTGACGCCAATGTACGTAAGTATGACTCTGCTGTTGCAGAAGCTACTGAAAAAGACTGGGATACAGAGTATTTAGATTTGACAGTGTCTATGAAAATCGTGGACAGTGCCGAGGAAGCGATTATTCATATTAAAAAGCATGGCACCAGCCACTCAGAAGCGATCATCAGTGAAACAAGAGAGAATGTAGAGAGCTTTTTTGCCAATGTGGATGCTGCAGCCTTATATCATAACGCGTCGACCCGCTTTACTGATGGATTCGAATTTGGCTTTGGAGCAGAAATCGGTATCAGCACACAAAAGCTTCATGCAAGAGGGCCAATGGGTCTAAAAGCATTAACTTCCACGAAATATCTTATTAAAGGCAATGGCCAAATCAAAGGCTAGGAGGAATAAAAATGCTGCGTAACTATCATGTGACGTTTGTGGGTGCAGGATCCATGGCAGAATCCATTATTGGCGGCCTGCTCAGTAAAGAGCTTTTGGCTCCTGAACAAATCACTGCAACAAATAACTCAGAAAAAGAACGGTTAACGTACCTTTCAGATCAGTACGGGATTAATACTACTTCAGATAAAGAAGCAGCTGTCGGAAAAGCAAATATTATAGTATTAGCTGTAAAGCCAAAGCATGTAGAGGAAGCCATCTCTGATATCCAAAGCGTTTTAGCTGAAAATCAGCTTCTCATATCTGTTCTGGCCGGCATTTCCACAGCATACATTCAAAAGCTTTGCCAAAAAGAAATCCCTATTATCCGCACCATGCCAAATACTTCAGCACAGGTGGGAGCATCTGCAACGGCTATGACTCCAGGCAGTTTTGCTTCCAAGCAGGACCTTGCTGTCAGCCAGAGTTTGTTTCAGGCCATTGGCACTGTAACTACCCTGGAAGAAGGCAAGTTGGATGCTGTCACTGGTTTATCAGGAAGTGGTCCTGCCTATGTTTATTATATCGTTGAAGCCATGGAACAAGCAGCAAGGGAAACAGGACTTGAAGAGCAAGAAGCCAAAGAACTAATTATCCAGACCCTTTACGGAGCTTCTAAAAGACTTCAGAACACAGACAAGACCTCCAGAGAATTATATAAAGAGGTCATGAGCCCGGGAGGCACTACCGAAGCTGCCTTTGAGGTCCTTGAAAGTCATGGTGTCCAGCATGGTTTACAAAAAGCAATTGAACGCGCAGTCAAGCGTTCAGAGGAACTTGGGGCCTCCAGCAAAACACCGACCTCCTCTTGACTTCCTTCATGAAAGGCTTTGGGATATCCAAAGCCTTTTTTTACGGAATTAGTCTCTTCAGAGAACCTTCACAAAATAGTTGAATCTTAAACCCTTCCCTCTAGAGATAAAGTTTAGTAGAATCATAACGACTGGGTTTTGTCGTGATTTCAGCCTAAGTTGCAGCTCTTTATTTAAATAGGAAAGTGGAGGCAAACCTTGTATGTCAACAGAAAAAAAGCCCAGGACGATGCGCGAAAAAGCCGCTGTATTGGTGAACCACCCTGCGTTCACTTACACCGTCCTCACTATCATTATTATTAATGCCATTATTGTCGGTATTGAAACTTATCCAGGTGTTTACGAAGCCAACAGAGATACTTTCTTTTTAGCCGACCGGATTCTCATCTGGATTTTCACTATAGAAATTGCCCTTCGTATGTACGCGGCTAAACCTTTCACCTCTTTCTTTAAAGGTGCGTGGAACTGGTTTGACTTTTTAATTGTTGCAGCGAGCCATATTTTTGTTGGAGCGCACTTTGTCACCGTGCTAAGGGTACTACGCGTCCTTCGTGTTCTTCGGATGATTTCTGTCATCCCCTCTTTGCGTAGATTAGTAGATGCACTTCTTATGACAATACCAGCTTTAGGAAATATTCTTATCCTGATGAGCATCATTTTTTACATTTTTGCTGTGATCGGTACGATGCTGTATGCTGATATAGCACCTGAATACTTTGGGAATCTTGAACTTTCCTTACTGACTCTCTTCCAGGTTGTTACCTTGGAATCATGGGCAAGCGGCGTCATGCGCCCGATTTTTGCGGAAGATCCATGGTCCTGGATATACTTTGTAGCGTTCGTCCTTGTTGGAACGTTCGTTGTCTTTAACCTCTTTATCGGGGTCATTGTAAATAATGTGGAAAAAGCCAATGAACTGGAGCTTCCGGATGTGAAAGCTGACCTAAAGGAAGATCATAAAGAACTGGCAAAAGGACATGAGGAACAAGAAACAGATATAAAAGAGCTGCGAAAGGAAGTTGCAGAGCTTAAAGAGCTTTTGATCGAGCAGAATAAAAATATAAAAAACTAGGAAACTCATAAAAAAGCAGCCTATAAAAGGCTGCTTTTTTATGAATTATTATTGAAGCACTGTTTTTGCACTGAAAAATTCTTCATAAAGGCCACTGATGGCTTTATCAACATTTTCCTCTTTAATACCGAAGGCCAGTGAGACCTCAGAGGAACCCTGGTTGATCATTTCAATGTTTACTCCATTATCAGATAAAGCTTTGCTGGCTCTAGCAGCAATGCCTACTGTTTCATGCATGCCTTCTCCAACAAGCATGATCATAGCAAATCCTCTTTCTATATATGCATCATCTGCACCTAATTCATCCATAATTCTGCGTATAATGCGCTCTTCTTTTTCCGGAGTCATCTGGCTGTCTTCGAGAATGACAGAAGTATCATCAATACCTGATGGAATATGCTCGTAAGAAATCTCCTCGTCCTCAATGATTTCTAATAAACGACGTCCAAAACCAACTTCACGGTTCATTAAATACTTACGCACATAAATAGTGCTAAAGCCTTTATCGGCTGCAATTCCTATAATTGGATTTAATGCATATTCTCTTTCTGCGATAATCATTGTGCCGCTGCCTTGAGGATTATTCGTATTTTTGATGCACACAGGGATGGATTTTCTAAACGCAGGGATTAATGCCTCATCATGAAAGACCGCAAACCCTGCATAAGATAGCTCTCTCATTTCTCTGTATGTCATTCTTTTAATCGCTACAGGCTCTTCTACTACCTTAGGGTTTGCAGCAAATACTGAATCTACATCAGTAAAGTTTTCATAAAGTTCTGCCTGTACCCCTGCCGCAACGATAGAGCCAGTAATATCAGACCCTCCACGTGAAAACGTAACTAACCGGCCTTCTTTGGAATAACCGAAAAATCCAGGGAAGACTAATACCCCATTTTTTTCACGCAATTTATAAAGGTGATCGTACGCTTCAGGAAGCACTTGAGCATTTCCTGGCTCATCACTTACATATAACCCTGCCTCTTGAGGGTTCACATACTCAGCAACTACACCAATGCTTTGAAGATAACGAGCTACCACTTTCGCATTGTTATCTTCCCCTGCTGCTTTGATCTGGTCCATAAACTGCTCAGGGTTTGCGGTATCATATGAAAGACGGCTTCTAAGGTCATCTTCAATTGTTTTTACTATCTCTTCATCTAAATTCAAGCCAGCTGCGATATCGCTAAAACGCTCAACCACATCCTGAAGTTCCTTCTCCGCTTCCTTTTTCTCTAAGTATGTTTCACCTAAGCGAATAAGTAAATCAGTGACTTTCGTATCTTCATCCGTTCTTTTTCCTGGTGCTGAGACAACCACTAGTCTTCGGTCATTATCAGAAGTGATAATATCTGCGACTTTCTTAATTTGTTCTGCACTAGCTAAGGATGTACCACCAAATTTGGCTACTTTCATCTCCAATTTACAACTCCCATACTGTTTTTTTTCTCTTCATTTTCTAAATATTCTCCAAAGATAAGGCTATCACAATGCATAGTCACACTCAAAAGGTGTTTGCTGGCATTATATCGTAATTATCCGGAAATAGGAGTGTGAGATTCATTGACTGGTCAATCTCATTCAATCAATAGCAGATAGTGTTAATCACACTCATTCTTCCTTCATTTAGCAAATATTCAATAAACTTACTTCTTGATGAGGTGATGTTTTATATTTTTCGTTGTACTTTGCTGCAAAAGCCAGTATCCTTTTATCCGTATTACCCTGTATATAACTCTTTTAAGCTTCTTTTTTCTATGAGATACTTCTTTTTGATCTTTCTTCAAAAAAAACTGTAATATTATATTTTTACCATAGAAATGGAGCTTAGGCTATGGTGTATTTAAAAAAATAGGAATGAAAACACCTTCCAATTAAGGAAGGTGACTAGTTCGCCATATGATCGGGCCATTCAGCCCATTTTGTAGGTACAATTCCCATTTCTTTAAGTAAGGCTAGATTTAGTGAGACATCCTCTTCAACTAAGCTGTCCGACGTGCATCCTGCTTCTGCTTCATAACCCAGCGTAACAGCATGCTCTAAAGCCACCTCCTGAAGATTATTCGTGAGCTCAGCTTCCTCAAAACATGGAGGCGATACATATGTCTGGTTGGTGTGATCAATAATCACCCTTACACCCTCGGGTGCATACAGGCTTGTAGAGACAAAGAATCCTAGAATAATCAGGATGCCAAGTAAGGCAGCCATTGTAGATACAACGATTTTCATTCATTTAAATCCTTTCTTTTCTCTTTCTTTTTTCTAAATATGCTTTCAAAGATTTTCAATCCTATGTAAACAGAAACCAAGTTTATTATACACGCTGCCGGCTCGCATGAGTAAAAAGAAGTTTTATCTTCACTAAATAATCAAAATGCCTATTTTTCCTCACTTGTTATGGACGAGACTCTATTTTTAGTTACTACCAAAAAAAATGGCTGTTGAGAACATTTTCTCAACAGCCTGATTCATTCATAAAAAGCAATTACAACTCCCGATCCCAATAATTTTCTTTTTTGAAGTGACTATAAAGATCTTCTTCAAAGGATCTTTCTACAGGATTCCCAGTTTCATAATCAGGAGCCTGCTCTATTTCTTCCTTGTTCACATTCATGTGAATATCACCGTTTACCCAGTCTACTTCGTTTACCCAATCTGTAGATAAGAGAACTTCTTTAGAGGAAAACATTTTAGATGAGCTGACGACCATATACCTTACCTTCCAGGTTTTATCTTCAATCAGAAGGTTGGAAACATTGCCTGCAGCTTCTTCATAAGCAACAATATTATACCCGGTCCAGTCTCCTGTTAATTCCTTTGCGCTTCTAAGCTTCGGTCCTTCCTGCTCATTTTCTTCAGTATCCTGCTCTTTAACTTCATTAGCAAGATCATCACTTCCAAGGCTTGCTAAATCTCTTGCGTAAGCATGATGCCCCCAGTAGCCTGCAAAGGGCCAGTAATACGAAAAACCATAATATTGATGATACTCTTCTTCTTTTTGTCGGGATATTGCTTCACTTGAGTCAATATCAGGTGCATCTTTAATCTGGTCTTTGGTTAGATCAACCCTCACTACTCCTTCTGATAAGTCAACGCTCTCAATAGAAATTGGGGAAATAAGAACCTTACCTCCGGGAAGCCACGGGTTTGTGTTAACGACCATATACCTTACCGTCCAATTATCTTCTTCAAAGAATAAATCGTCCACTTTTCCAATATCACCGTCGGTTGCTTCTATAGAAAAGCGGACAAGATCTTTTGCTGGAAATAACATAACCCTTCCTCCTTAAACAATCTTTGGTTATGTACATTCCTCAGTTGTAAAAAGTTCAAACTTTCCTGCAGCTCTTTCTATGGCAGAATGGCATCTTCTAAAGCATTTTCTTCAATATCAAAACCAAGATCTTTAATCATTTGATGGTCTGATTCAGCAATTTGTCCGCCCGTTGTAAGATAATCTCCTACAAAAATGGAGTTTGCAGCATACAAAGCTAACGGTTGAAGGGATCGGAGGTTCACTTCTCTTCCTCCGGAAACTCTGATTTCTTTATGTGGAAGTATAAAACGACTTAAAGCCAGGATTTTTAAAGAGCGCATTGGTCCTACCCCATTTTGGTTTTCAAGTTTGGTCCCTGGGATAGGATGCAAAAGATTAATGGGGATGGAATCTGCATCTAGCTCTCGTAGAGCAAATAAGGCTTCAATTAACTGCTCGTCCGTTTCTCCCATTCCGGCAATTAACCCTGAACAAGGAGAAAGACCTGCTTCCTTTGCATGGTTGACTGTCCCAACCCTGTCCTCGTACGTATGAGTAGTTGTTATTTCTCCATGGTGATCTTTATGAGTATTTAAGTTATGGTTATATCGATGAACCCCTGCTTCTTTAAGCCTGACAGCCTGATGCTCCTTTAAGATTCCGAGACATGCACAGATTTTAAGTGGATAAGCAGCAGTAATTTCTTCTACAGCAGAAGCCACGTGTTCTACTTCTTTGTCGGTAGGTCCTCTTCCGCTCGCAACGATACAGTACGTTCCTGCTTTCCGACGCATCGCTTCCTCCGCACCCTTGACAAGAGCCTCTTTTTCCAGAAGTGGATATCTGTCTATTTCATTTTGTGCTTGGGAGGACTGAGAACAGTATCCGCAGTCCTCCGGACAAAGTCCGCTTTTTGCATTCACTATCATATTTAGTTTTACCTTTTTTCCATAAAAATGCTTCCTGACCTTAAACGCAGCATCCAGAATGGTAAGTACTTCGTCTTCTTCAGCTCGCAAGACAGCCAGCGCCTCATCTTTTGATAAGGTTTCTTTTCTAATCCCCTTTTCTGCTAAAATCCCCCACTCGTTCCATCCATTTTTTAATGTCAAATTAGACCCCTCCCATTAATGTTAACCAAATATACTTAAAGGTTAACATTAATAGGAAGGGAAAACTACAAAATTGCATAATTGTTTCGATTTTTTTACATTTTTAAATACTCTCACTTTTTAATGTGAGATTTTCTTACATAAGAGAGGTCGGTAATCCATATCTGTGTTAACATTTTATTAAAAGAAAAGCAATCGTAGAGTAAAAGGAGTGGAATCCGGGTGGCTTCTTACAAGGATAAGAAAGTGATAACTATTGGAGTTGTAAGTGAGTTGACAGGCTTATCAGAAAGAAAAATTCGTTACTACGAAGAAAGAAAGCTGTTAGCCCCGGAAAGATCAAAGGGCGGAACGAGAAAATACTCATTTCAGGATGTTGAAAGGCTTGTTGATATTGCCAATAAGATGGAAGACGGAATGCAAACTTTTGAAATACGTAAGATGGAGCAACGTGAACTAAAGAACAAACAGCTTCGTGAACGGATGCTTCGAGGACAAATTAACGCAGCCTTTAACATGAGAAAATAATGATTGAAGCTTCTGCCCATAGAAGCTTCTTTCTTTGTTAATGGATAGAGAATGTATGAAAGGGAATCCTATTTTAAGATAATTAAGAAAAGAAAGGATGACCTCACGTGAAATACTGGATGGCACTTTGTCTTCTCCCGCTTTTTTTCTCCTGTTATGTCACTTCAGTAAATGCTGCTCCTCCTCCTCCTCAAGTATCACTTATTATTGATGACTTTGGCGGCAAGGTGAAGGGCGTAGAAGAAATGCTTGATTTAGATCTTCCTCTCACGGTTGCGATTATGCCTTTTATGGAAGACAGCCATAAGCAGGCAGTCCTGGCTGCGGAAAAAGGTCACGAAGTAATGCTTCATTTGCCGATGGAACCTCTTAAAGGAAAAGCATCCTGGCTTGGACCTGGTGCTATCCGCGCAGAGATGACAAAAGAAGAAGCAAAACAGGCCACTCAAAAAGCTATAGACAGTCTTCCTCATGTGAAAGGACTTAACAACCATATGGGCTCCAAAGTAGTAGAAACCTCTGAAGCCATTTCCGGGGTTCTTGAAGCAGCAAAGGAAAATCAGCTTTACGTCATCGACAGCGGTACAAATCCTCGTTCATTGATCCCTGAGCTTTGTGAAAGTATGGGTATCCCTTACGAAGTAAGAGATGTGTTCTTAGATGACACTTTGTCTTCAGCTGCAGAGGTTAAACAACAAATGAAACACATGGCAAAAAGGACAGAATCGGATGCAAAGACAATCGCAATCGGACATGTTGGTATTAAGGGGGAGGAAACGGTGACAGGAATCAAAGAGGGTCTTTCTTTTTTAAAATCAACAGGAACAGAAATCGTTCCCGCTTCCAAACTGACTCTTTCTAACATATCACGCAACCCTTTTTCTTTCTGGGAATATTAGCAGCGCCCTTCAAATGAAGAAGGGCTTTTTACAGGCAATCGCTTTTTCGTTACAGCTTAGTAATATTACGAAGAAGCCCCCGTCATTGATATAAGTCTCGTTTTCCAGAAAAAGGTTATTCAAATGGTTTACTCTCTCTATAAAGCGGGTATGTTCATATGTGGAAAAGAGTCTGCAAAATAAATTTGTACCTGAATAATTTGTGGCCCTCCATTTGCTCAGATCGGTGAATAGAGTGGGATTAAGACAAGAATGCGCTTACATGTACTTATTGACATTAGAAACCATTCTTCCTATGATAGAATTGGGATCGATGGAACCCACTTTCTTTTACCTTTCCTAACTACACAAAGAAAGAAAGTGATAAAAATGATGCAAACTTTAAAAAACAGCCAGATTATGGACAACGAAATAAAAGAACTAATGATACCAGAAGAGAAAGTAGCTCACGTCCAATTAAACAACCCGCTGGACCATGCCCTGCTTGTTCTCATTAAATCTGGCTATACCGCTATTCCCGTACTGGACCAAGATTACAAGGTATGCGGGCAAATAAGTAAAGCACAAATTCTGGATTCAATATTGGGTATCGAGCGAATTGAAATGGAACGTCTACACGAAATAAAAGTCAAGGATGTCATGTCCGAGAAAATACCAAGAATGAACAAGGATGAAACCTTTGGAAAAGCCTTGACTCTCTCTATCAATCACCCATTTGTCTGTATTGAAGATGACATTGGATCCTTTATCGGTATTTTAACGAGAAGGTCTATTCTGGCTCTGATTAACCGGTACCTTCGAAAGTAAAGCTTACCTGCCAGAAGCTGGAACAAAACCCACCCAAGATGAAGAGCCCTCACATCAGTGAGAGCTCTTTTTTGGATTTCAGTATTCTATTGATTGGTCAAAGATACACTTGCATCCACCTTATACACAAATGAGACATCCGTTCAAGCTTCATTCCATTCGCTTTCACTGTGTCTTCTATTCGTGATTTTGCACAATCATTAAAAACTTTCACGGTTTTCATGATACTCAAAGTTTATCCATTTTCTGAATAAGCCAAGTTTCTAAATATCAAAAGTTGATAATTGGAGCCTTTTTTCCTTAGATAGGAAAGTAAGTTCTGCCCCTGCCTCATTTTTTACCGTTTTTCAAGAAAATATAGTTTTTATTTTTTTTTCTCTGTCCTTAAACATTTGTTTAAGCCCTGTTTTCACCACTGCGGGAGGAAGCCATGAAGTATAAGCGACCTCATCTTTCATAATTGTCATATTATCCTCTTCTATAAATCTGTGAATGTGCTGCCACGTAATAAAAGGAAAGGGAAGCTTTTCTCCTTTATCGATAAAATAATTCCCTTCGTTTACCTCCGTAATTCGGGCTTTCCAGACTGGAGAAACAAGCCCTCCCTTTATCTGAAGCTGGATCGTTTCCCCTTCCTCCGTTCTTTCACCATCAACTACTTTCACCTTTGGAAAACCACTTAGCTTTTCGAGGTTACTTGTGTATAAGAAAAATTCCCAAACGTCTTCTTTCTTATCATGTATTGTCGTTTCATAAGTGAATTCTCCTGAAAACATACCCTTCCCCCCCCTTTTGTTTTTTATATTCCTTCTTTTTCTTGTACAATAAACATTAACAGGTCGAAAGGAGCGATAATCATATGAGTTTTCGTTTTCAAAAACGTGTCAGCGTAGCACCTGGTGTAAGGTTAAACTTCAGTAAACGGGGAATCAGCACAACTGTGGGCCGTCAAGGGGCATCTGTCTCCCTTGGAAAAAAAGGTCTCTATGGAAACATTGGTATCCCTGGAAGCGGATTGTCATACCGATCACGGCTGGATAAAGGGGCTGCCGGGCAAAGGCACTATGAATCTACTGAGAAGCTTTCCTATGATGCAAACCTTGTCTACGATGATTCTTCTCATTCATTTACCTTTGTGGACAGGATGGGTGATGAACTGCCTGCTAATCATTTGCGGGAATTAAAAAAACAAAATGCTTCTAAATTAAAAGAATTGTATAAAGAAAAAGAACGGGAAATCAATGAACAGACAACAAAACTGCTGGAAATTCATCATGAGCTTTCACCTCCTAAGACAGTAAGTGAAATTGAAAATGAAATTAGGGAAGAAACTACAGTGACTGCTACTCCTCCACAGCGAGAAGAGATCTACTTGCGGGAAAAAGCAAAGCTTGAAAATGAAACATCTTCTTTTTTAAAGGTACTTCGTTTCCTTTCTCCCAAGCAAAAAGACGAGTTTAATGAACGCGTTAAACAACGAACCATTGAAACCTTTAATAATGAACAAGTTTCCTATGATGAGCTTGTAGAACTTGCCAAACGAGAAAGAACCTATCGAATAGATTTACTTCACCGCATGATGGCAGGAAGCCTTGAGGCCATGGATGAATGGCTCACAATGGGGCTTGAAAAGCTGGACTTCCCGATAGATACAGACATTGACTTTCAAGTACTCGGCCCTAAAACCGTCTATGTCGATGTAAAGCTTCCTCCACTTCAAGTGGTTCCAGTTTCTAAGGCTTCGATCTTAAAATCCGGTAAACTAAAAATTGAAAGGAAGTCCAAGAAACAACAACGGAACCATTATGCAAAGATGGTTGGAGGAGCGGCGCTATATTTATCATCCTATATCTTCTCCTTGCTGCCACAATGTGATCGTATCGTCCTGTCTGGCTATACGATCGAACCTGATCCAGTTACAGGTCATGATAACGAATGGTACTTGTATAGCATAGATGTTGATCGAGAAACCTTATACACCTTAAAAATGAGACAAGTTCATCCGATACAATCCTTTAAGCAGTTCCACCCAAGGATTGACGCAACAAAAACGTATATTTTCAAACCAATTACTCCATATGAGCCAGAGGAAATTACTGTTTATGAAAAGCAAGCATAAGTACAAGAACATTCCATTGTGGACAGGACTCCTTCTTGCCCACATTTTATTGTGGGGAGTTTTTGCGCTCCCCTCCCATCTTTTTTGGTATTTCTTTCCGCCTGCTATCGCTGTTTTAGGGGTTACTGCCATTCTAGGAACCCATATGAAACAAAAAAGCAGGCTGACTGTTATAGCTGCCTTCGGCCTTATAACGGCTGTCCTTTTTTATCTAGCTGTATACCTTGCAAGCATAATAATTAACCGGTTTCTCCCGGAGCTCAATATTGAAATTACAAATCTTTACGAAACAATTATGCCTGTCCAGTGGTGGCATCATCTTTTTCTTCTCCTTTTAATTATTCCTGTTGAAGAATTATTCTGGCGCGGCTATGTACAGGAAAATTTACCTTTATCCCCTCCGTTAAAGGTTGCCGTTGCCACTCTGTTATACGCCTCCGCTCACATAACAAGCGGCTCTTTTTTGTTGATCACCGCAGCCATCGCCGGAGGATTGTTATGGGGATGGCTATACTTGCGATTTCAGGATATTCGCTTGTGCATCCTTTCCCATCTCCTTTTTAACATCTTGCTGCTTTACCTCTTTCCTCTTGCATAATAACCACACCAAGGAAGTACCTTTTCCTTGTTTGAAGACCAAGGGGATTCTCCCTATGTGTTTACACCCATACATTTGAAAAGGCGTATAATAAAAAAAGGTTCCAATTACCATGTAACATGATAATTGGAACTCTCTTTCATTAAGACGTTTTTGTCCAAATTTCCTCAATCTTCCTGGCTTTCGCCCAATCAGCGAGCTTACCCGCAGCCACAGCTTCCACCGGAGCCACAGCCCCCTCCACAAGAAAGGTTATCGAAATAAGGATTACCCGTTGGCACCTTTATATTTGGTGACACAGCATAGCCAATTTCAGCGCTGATTTCATTTAATAGGGACTCGAGCTCCTTTTCAGCATTTTTAAAGGCGCCGATCGAGTCATTTACATCAAGCTGGCGTTTTAACTGTCGAACATTGGTAGAAACTGTCTTATAATCTGGATGGTACTTACCAAAGCGCTGAACTTCCTCATATTGTTCTTTTATATGGGTAAAACGAGAAATGAGCTCCTGAGCTTCAGAATCCTCATCCATTCGTTCTTTGCAAGTAAGATAAGCTTGAAACACTTCTGATCGAATGACTAAATCTCCAAGAGCTGCCGAAGCAGCAAGGACATCAGCCGGCGTTGAAACCATTGTAGTCATAGATCCACCTCCGAATAGAGATAGTATAACACGTACCAGGTTGTTGGTGAAAGGAAGCTTCTAATGAAAAGCCACTCTGTAATATTAGTTTTGTAAAATCATAGAAGAAGATTGACCGGAAGTTCATTAGCTTCGTATAATATTCTTCGTAATGTATGGTTACGCAAGCATACTATCTCAGGAGGAGCATTCATGAAAATAGTAACGTTTAATCCTTTCCGAACCATCGGGATTCCAAATATTCAATATATTAAGCCTGAAAATATGTTTCATCCTCTCGAAAAAGAAAAGATCTTACAAGCTGATATATGTCTTTTTCCTGAAAAATGGCAGGTAAATGCCCTTGTATATGGAATGAAAAAGAAAATCTTTCCTTCTATAGAAACGATCCATCTCGGCTATGACAAAATCGAAATGACAAGGGCGTTGCTTAGTGTCTGCCCTTCACACGTTCCCTACACTGAAATCCATGGGCGTTCAAAGGAAAGCCTTGAAAATATCCTTCTTACGTTTCCCTTTCCTTTTGTAGGCAAAGAAAGTCGTAACTCTATGGGAAAAGGTGTGTTTCTCATTAACAACCAGGATGACTTTAAAGATTACGCACAAAGTAACAGCACCCTGTATGTGCAGGAATATCTTCCCATCAACAAAGATTTACGCGTTTGTGTCATTGGAAATAAAGTGGTAAATGCTTACTGGCGAATTAATGATGAGAGCAGTTTTTATAATAACATCGCCCAGGGCGGCACTATTTCCTTTGATAATATACCTCAGGAAGCGTTGGATTTAGCACTGGAAACTGCCTTGCATTTAGGAATCAATCATGCGGGATTTGACCTTGTATTTGCTAGGAATCAATACTATTTTTTAGAATTTAATGTCTTATTTGGAAATCAAGGATTTCAGGAGAAAGGTATCCGAGCTGAAGATTATATAATAGAAGCGATATCTCACTAAAAAACGATGCCTCCTGAAAAGGCACCGTTTTTTTGCTTCCCCTACCAGCCTAGGCAATGGTGATTTCAAAGCTCATTTCTTTCGCATGAGCTTTTCCTTCATGATCAACTGGCTGTATGGTAATTTCATGATCACCGGCTGGCAATCCTTTTATCACAAAAGCGGCTTGATCCATCCTTCCAATCTCTGAGCCGTCTAGCTTTAAAAGTAAGTAACCGTCTCCTTTCTGCTCGTTCATGGAGAGAGAGAAGTCTGGAAGAATACATTCAACATAAATATTGGCTTCTTTCACTTTATATTGCAGGCTCCACCCATCTTCCTGCATGGATTCTTTTGTGACTTCACTGGTCACTTTATTCACTGGAACTATTTGTAATGGTTCTATTTCTAGCATTTCCTGGCTATAGGCTGCCGATGCATAAAAAGTAGTGCAAACCATCGCAAGCAGGAATGCAGTTTTTATTTTTGACAATTCGTAAACCCCCTTTGCCTGTATGTTGTGACAAAGAAGGCTTACTTATCCAAATTTATTGAGCCCTTAGCATATTTAGAAGCATCATGACCATATTTAATCCATGATTCATTTTTTCCACTCTTTGGGGGAAAGTCTTGCCGTGATAAATGTTGGCTTCTTTTTCAAATTCCATGATCCTTTGAGGGTTTCTATTTAATCTTCTATACCAATGAGGATGAAAACGGATGAAAGCTTTTAAGTCAGGCCGTGAGCTCACGTAGGAATATACGTCTTGACGCAAGTTTTTCCACCTCTTTTAAAACCATCTAAATGAAAAGGGATCTTCCGGACCTCTTTGAGGGGGCTGTGGCGGCTGCCGTTGGAACTGCTGAAATAATTTCTGTACATTCCCCATTACACCGCTAAACTGGGAAAGATTTTGCTGTAAATCCTGCATATTGATCCCATTTAAGCTTTTTAACAGTCCACTTATCATATCAGGCTGACCGCCAGAAGTACTTTCTTGCGGGTCGCTTTCTTTTTTGTAAGGAGACCACTCTGCAGCATCAGATCCTAATACTACCCAGTCCTGGTATAAATGGTTCCACGATTTTCTTCCTTCTCTTACTTCTTTTATAAGCAATGGATGGCTTTGAACAAACTTTTTGAACTCCTCTACGGATGGATGAAGTGACTCTTTTTCCATAACAATTCCACCTCCCGTAAAACATATCTCATGCTCTTTGACTTCTTCTCTTCGATATTTTACGCCCTCCTGTTTTAAGAAGTGCGCCCAATTTTTGTTTTGTTTTGAAATTACATGCTACAATATCGATAATCGGTAAAAGCATAGAAAGGAAAAGTCGAATGGAAAATAATCTTTCTCACGTTTTACGCAATGAATTTGAAGACTTTTTAGGGCAAAGCAGCAAAGAAGACCAGGAGGTTCTTTCCAGCTTTTTTAGAGGCCTTAGGGAAAAACAAAAGGGTAATTACGTGTCTTATATCGGAAGCTGGCTTGAAACTGAAAGAAGTTTTCTCGATGATGGCACGTACGAGGTGTCGATCCCTATTAAGCCATCTATTATGAACGCGTTAAATATCGTGCATGGGGGAGTAACCGCCACTCTTTTGGATACAACAATGGGAAGCATGGTAAATCTAAGCCTTCCTGAGGGACAAGTTGCCGTGACACTGGACATGAAAGTAAACTACATAAAGGGTGGCACAGGTAACAAACTCCGCTGCCAAGGGGAAATCATTTCTCGGGGGAACAAAGTGTGCGTCACAGAGGCGAAAGTTTTTAATGACGAAAATAAAGTGATTGCTTTGGCAACAGGGACTTTTTATGTGTTGCCTGCAAAATAACAAAAAGGGTGCCAAGTATGCTATGAAAGCTTCTTGACACCCTCCTTTTTTTACCAAGGTGTAAGGAAATTCTGGGTATAATATCTTTCGTATACTCCTACACCAAGGTGGGAGAAATCTTCGCTTAATAAATTTACTCTGTGGCCTTCACTATTTAACCAGCCTACTACAGCTGCGGTTGCATCAACATACTGTGCAGCTATGTTTTCTCCGGCTCTCATAAATGAAACATCTCCTGCTGTCATCCGGTCCTGAAGGGCTCCAGAAGTTGGAGAGTCGTGGGCAAAGTAATTATTTTGAGCCATATCCTCACTATGCAAATAGGCGACCTGTGCAACCTCTTCATCCCACTCCAGAGGGTCTATATCGAAGGATTGCCTGATGACATTTGTAGCTTCAAGAACTTGCTGTTCTGCTGCCTCTTCCACCGGTCTCCACTCTTCTCGACCCCAATTAGGTCTTTCTTCTAAAGATCCCCGGTACGTAATAGAATAAGGCCTATGGTTAACGATTGTTTCACTATTTAAATATCTAACGCCAATAAGTCCGTCATCTATCGTATCAAAATATAGCTGCGCCCATATCCCATCCTCAAGCTCTACAAGCGGCCTATCTGCTGCCTCTTGTTCATCTGGATGAAAGGTAAAAGAACCGTCATCCGTTTCTACAGTCGGCTCTTCTTCCACCTGAAGATGATTTTCAACTTCACTTCGGGTCATACCTGCCTGAAGTGGAGCAACTGAAGCTTCTCCACCAAGAGCAAGAACGGTTTGAACCACATTATCCATAATCCCGACAAGAATATATTCCTGATGCTCCTGATCCAAATAAACATGAACATTATAGCCATAAAGAGAAGGATCCACCCTTTGAGCTTCGCCAAGTAAGTTTTGAACAGTCTCTTCACTTTCACCTATAAGACTTTGCAAACTGTCCTCAGCAATTGTTTGTTCTTCTTCAAGGTGTTCAGACTCAGACTGTTGCTCCTCGTTCTCGGATTCTTCTTCGGAAATTTCTTCTTCATTGGACTCTTCTTCGGAAGCTTCATCTTCCTCTGTTTGTTCTGTTTGAGTTTCTTCCTCCAGCACAGGCAGTATCTCCTGCAAATTAAGTTCATCTATAGTAAGGCCCTCTAAATCTATGGACTCTAGATCAATCTCGTCTAAGTTTATGTTATCTCTAGTTTCACCCAGGTTACTTAATAAATCTTGAAGGGAATCTTCCATCGTCATTGATTCCTCAGGTATTTCTGTTGATGTATCCTCTTGGCCTTCCTCGGCAGGCATAACCCATTCCGGCCAGCCTAGCTGCCAAACAAGCACCCCAAACGTGATTCCAAATACAATAAAGATAAATCCAAGTTGTCTGAACATCCTATGACTCCTCTCTTCCACTGCACCACTAAGGAGAACAGCTTCCCCGCTTAATTCCTTTTCTATTCTCTATTAAAACATTTTTATCGGTGTCTGTGCCACCCGTTATACATACCAAAGAACCACCCATAAATATAAGGGCGGTTCTCGTGGTAATAATACTAAGTTTTAATGATGCACTTCCGGTCTTTCTGAAATCTCGCTTAAAGCAAAGGAAGCTTCATCCGCAGTAGTCCTTCCAACTGCCAAATCACCCAGTGCTACAATCCCTACAAGCTTTTGATTCTCTACCACAGGAAGTCGTCTTATTTGTTTCTCTGCCATCATCCTCGCTGCTTCGTCTACTGACATTGATGGTTCAGCTGTGATTAAATTTTCACTCATTATGTCTGAAACTGGGGCAGAGTTCGCTTGTTTTTCAGCAATACAACGAACAACAATGTCTCTGTCCGTTATCATTCCCATTAGATTTTGCTCTTGAACAATAGGTATAGCTCCCACATGAGTGTCTTTCATTTTAACAGCAGCGTCGTATACCGTGTCCTCCGGTTTACAAGTTTCTACCCCTGTGGTCATGATATCTTTTAAGGTCTCCAAATATTTTCCTCCTTTATCGATAAAAATGATACGTCACTTATAATTCCTCGAAAGCAAAAAATCATACACCTATGGTGAAGGTTTTTACTTCAAACGGCAGACAGTAGAGGTGTCATAAAGTTTCCATACTAATGCGTTGCATCTTCTCGATAAACATACTATGATAAAGAAGGATAACAGGTTATTTAGACATAGGAGGGACAGAAAATGAAGATCGAAGGCTTTGATATTCAGGAGCAGGAAGTCTCCTTTGGAAAGCTACACATGGTTATTGAAGAAAATGGATTCGTTCATTCTGAACAATGGGATTATGAAAGAGTGACGTTTGATTACAGATTTTTAGACAAAGCTGAAGATGCTACGTACTATCTTCGTATACCAGCCTACAGTGTAAGTGGAGAAATTGGAAAAGAAGATACAAGAGTGAAACTGATGACTCCTTATTTGGGCCGTCACTACTACCCCCACGGTGTAGAATATGATGAGGAATTCCCGGAGAAAATCGTAAATAAATGCAAACAAAAGCTTGCAGCAATCGAAAAAGAACTTAAGGAAGACTAATTTTTGAATAGTCATGCTACATAATGTAAGCCAAAACTTCAGGAAAGTAAAACCGGATGAAGCATTTTTCACCCGGTTTTTTTGAAATATTTTCCTTTCTTTTTTGTCCTCAGTTTTTGTCACACCACACTGAGACAATGATTTATATGTGTCAAGAAAGGGGACTACCATTGTCTGCGCTGCTTAATAAAAAAATACTGCTTACCATATTAACAATAATTATTGTGGGGGTTGCAGCATACTTTGTGCTGCCTGTCTCCCTTCCTATTATTTTAGCTTTATTAACTGCTCTTGCACTTTCACCGGTAGTCCGCTTTATGACTGACCGGTTGAGAGTCAGGCGCAACCTCGCAGTCATGCTTGTCTTTACAATTTTTGTCTGTTCTATTGGTATCGGAGGGTACATCCTCGTTACACAGGCTGTCACGCAAATCGTTGATTTTGTAGAGAATCTTCCAGCTTACATCAATGATTTAAACCGGGCATGGCTAAATTTCCAAGCCAATTTAGAAAACACATATGAAGATCTGCCTCCAGAGTTTGTTTATGAAATTAACAGTCAGGTAACACAAACATTGAACAATCTGCGTCTCGAATTTACTGACCGTAACATTATTACTGACCTTACATCCATTGTTGCATCCATACCAGGGTATCTTGTCACATTTATTGTTTATCTTATCGCTTTGTTCTTATTTATGCTGGAGCTTCCTCGGTTAAGCAAACAAGTATATTCCTTTATGAGCGACAAGACAGAAGAAAAGGTTAAATTTATGACTTCCCGCCTTTCTTATGTGGTAATTGGATTTTTTAAAGCGCAGTTTTTGGTTAGTATTATTATTTTCGTTGTGACATTTATTGGTCTGTTGATTATCGCGCCTGACGTTGCTTTAGTCATGTCATTAATCATATGGCTGATCGATTTTGTTCCAATCATTGGTTCTATTGCTATCTTGGGACCATGGGCACTCTTTCACTTGATCGCCGGAAATATTGGCCATGGTTCACAGTTATTAATCCTTGCTGCTGTCCTTTTAATTATCAGAAGGACTGTCGAACCTAAGGTGATGGGGCACCACATCGGACTCTCCCCTCTTGCCACGCTCATTTCATTGTATATTGGCCTTATGCTGTTTGGGGTCATTGGTTTTATTGTTGGTCCTCTCATTGTGATTGCCTTTACTTCTGCAAGAGAGGCAGGGCTTATTAAACTAAATTTTAAAATTTAAGCTTCTTCCGGTACGTTCCCAAGGGGATGATTCTACTCGTTTACCTGAACGTTGGGAGATAGAATCTAAAGGGAGTATTTGGTAAGAATACAATCAGTTAAATCCAATAAAAGGATCACGTTTTTTCTGAAAAAAACAGGCTGTTGAGTATACATTTCTCAACAGCCTGTTTTTAGGATTACCTGTGTTTTTTCATTGACAGCAACTTCTCCTCAACTAATGATGAACAGTCATTCTTATATCATTAATAAATGTGACTTCGTTCCATCTTCACTTCTTTCGCTGGCAAAGATAAACACTTCTTTATCTAATAAAAATCAGCAAAAAAACCTCCCCCCTTTTCATAGGCGGAGGTTTCTCGACATTACGCCCCCCTCATTGGGAAAGGCGGTATATTAATCATTTTAGTAGTAAGGTGAAATCATTAAATAAACCAATACACCTGTAATACTTACATACAGCCATAAAGGCATTGTCCAGCGGGCAATCTTCCTATGCTTATCTACTTTGTTGCTGATCCCTCTGAAAAAAGAAAGCAGAGCCATAGGTACAATGATAATTGCTAAAATAATATGGGAGATAAGGATAAAATAATAAAAGCCTGCATACAATCCACTGCCCCCAAAAGCAGTTGACTCAGCCAGAAAATGATAGGTTACATAGGTTACTAAAAACAAGGAAGTAGAACCGAATGCAGCATAGATAAATCTTTTATGCATTGTAATATTCTTTTTCAAAATAAAATAGAGAGCAGTAAATAAAAAGACAGTGGTAAAGCTATTAAAGATGGCATTCATCATTGGTAAAATCGTAATATCGAAACCAACATCACCGCTGTACCCTTCCATAAAAAACAACACAGCAACCAAACCATTAATGGCGACTGTTAAAAACACAATAAGAGGAGTATAATTGCGTTCTTTAGCAAGGGCACCTTCTGCTCCTTTATTTTCAAACTGATTCATCGACTATCCCTCACTTTTTCATATTTCCACATCCTATTATACACTAAGAAGGAAACCTTCACCTAGGGTATTCTATAACAAATAAGTGAACATCAAAACAAGATATTTACTCTGCTGCTTCCTTTATGCCTAATCCTTTTTGACATGTCTTTTGCCCGTTTATTGTTGATTTATGTTAAAAACGCTCCCTTGCACATAAAGGTACACGTCAACAACCATTCATGCTTCCTTTTCGTCGCATACCCGAGATCTTCTATGCCTCGGGCATGGAGGCCGCTTCCTCGGTGCATGGTCTTCATCACATGCTATTCCCTAAGGGTCTAGCGCCATTATCTACAATCAAATGACTTATACATAAACTTACGCCTTTAACAGTACCCACGGCATAAAAAAACCCCCTCCTGCTAAAGCAGAAGGGGGTTTCCTTCATCTTAACTTAATATTTCACGACACCAAGCAATAGGGATAAGGCAATTAATGTAGGAGTAGCTACAAAAATCCCTGCCACCATAAAGGCATTTGGCCATGCATGGTTTTTATCCTTCAAATGCATGAAGTAGAATAGCTGCAAGAAAAACTGCACTGCAGCCAGCAACAGAATAAAAGGAATAACAAAGTTCTGAGGGAAGATATCACTTCCTACTGCAAGAAACGCAAGCAATGTGATAAAAATCATGAAAGCAAAAGCGATAACTTGAATGTTTCTTTCGCGATCAATCTTCTTTCTTTCCTGTTTTGTCATTGCACTTTTTTCAAAAGACTGAGATAAGTGTTCTGCCATCGCATTAACCTCCTATTCCCATAAGATAAACAACTGTAAAGATAAATACCCACACTACATCAATAAAGTGCCAGTATAAACTAAACAAGTAAAACTTAGGTGCATTTGTCAATGTAATGCCAGCCTTACGGTAGCGGATTAACAACGTAATAATCCAGAGGAGACCGAAGGCAACGTGAGCTCCATGCAGACCTACCAATGAGTAGAAAGCAGAAGCGAAGGCACTCGTTGAAAAACCAAGTCCGTAATGATAATATTCCACAAATTCGTAGATTTCTAAACCAATGAACCCTAGACCAAGAAGAACAGTTACCCATAGCCAAATCATCATGGCTTTAAAGTTATTCTTCTTCATTGCAAACATAGCAAGCACACTCGTTAAAGAACTTGTTAAAAGGAGCATGGTCATAATAAAGACCAGGGGAAGATGAAACAGGTCTGCAGAAGCAGGCCCGTCACCTACACCGCCCCGAAGTCCGAGATAAGCGCCAAAAAATGTTGCAAACATTGCTGTTTCTCCGCCCAGGAATACCCAGAAGCCTAGAAACTTATTCTTTCCCTCGAGAGTCGCTTTCTCAGGGTTGGAGGGTAGACCTTTTGACACATCAATTGCATCTGCCATATTAGCTTACCTCCTTTTCTATCTCTTTCACGCGCTCGACTGGGATATGGTAACCATGATCCTCTTTGATGGAACGGACAAACATAGCACCAAAAGTGACTACACCGCCAGCTATAGTAACAGCGATGGCTGCTGCATTTGGAACGTCCATATTAAACATGATAAAGCCGAATCCCATGATAAAGAGACCTACACTTATGATAAATGGAAGGATTGAGCCGTTAGGCATATGAATATCCTGCAGAGGTTCTGCTGGTTTCATCTTTCCATCACCATGAATTTTCTCATAAAACAACGGATCTAAAGAACGCACTTGCGGAGTTTGTGCAAAGTTATACTCAGGTACCGGAGTGTTAGTTGCCCACTCAAGAGACCTGGCATCCCATGGATCTGCCACAGTAACACGCTCAGATTTAAGTGCTGAGTAAATCACATTAATGACAAGGATAATTACACCAGCACCCATCATGAAAGCTCCGATGGAAGAGATCAGGTTATAAAAATCCATTCCTTGTCCTTCTAAGAATGTATAAACACGACGCGGCATACCGATAAGACCGAGAATGTGCTGAACAAAGAATGTTAAATGGAAACCAACATAGAATACCCAGAAAAAGAGCTTTCCTAACGTTTCATTCAGCATATGTCCAAACATTTTTGGATACCAGTAGAACAAACCAGCAAATATACCAAGAACGATACCACCTACAACAATGTAGTGGAAGTGAGCTACAACAAAGTAAGTATCATGATATAAATGGTCAACAGGCGCCATGGCAAGCATAATTCCTGTTACACCGCCAAGAACAAATGTCGGTACAAAGGAAGCCGCACAAAGCATGGCTGTTGTAAAACGAATCTTCCCGCCCCACATCGTAAAGAGCCAGTTAAAGATTTTGATACCTGTAGGTACGGCAATCGCCATTGTTGCAATCGCGAAAATAGAGTTTGCAATTGGTCCAAGACCAACGGTAAACATGTGGTGAGCCCAAACCATGAAACCGTAGAACGCAATGATTAATGTTGCAAATACCATTGCTGTGTAACCAAATAGTCGTTTCCCAGAAAATGCTGGAATAACTTCTGAAATGATACCAAAAGCCGGCAAAACAAGAATATATACTTCCGGATGACCGAAGATCCAGAATATATGCTGCCAGATCAGTACGTTACCACCCATGTCAGGTGCAAAGAACTGGCCGCCAAACAAGCGTTCAAGCATCAGCATGGCCAATCCAGCTGCAAGCGGTGTAAATGCAAATACAATTAAGATAGATGTAATAAGAGACGTCCAGCAGAACAATGGCATTCTCATCATTGTCATACCAGGTGCTCTCATATTAATGATTGTAACTACAAAGTTAATACCGGATACTAATGTACCGATACCACTTACTTGAAGTCCGAGTACGTAGAAATCAAGACCTAAATGGCCGTATTCATTCGTTGACAGGGGAACATATGCCGTCCACCCTGCGTCAGGAGCTCCTCCAAAGAACCATGACAAGCTTAAAAGCAAGCCACCAAAGAAGAAGATCCAGAAACCGAGGGCATTTACAAATGGAAATGCCACATCCCGAGCACCAATTTGCAGCGGGATGACAAAGTTCATAAAAGCAAAAAGTAAGGGTGTTGCTGCTAAAAACAGCATGATGGTACCATGCATCGTTATAAATTCGTTAAAGGTTTGACCACTAATAAACTGCATTTCCGGATACATAAGCTGAATACGCATAAATAGCGCCATGACACCAGCTTGTACAAAAAACAATGTACCGGCAATCAGGTATAAAATACCCAATTTCTTATGGTCAACCGTGGTCAGCCAGTCCCAAAGAACGCTTTTGGACTGAGTGTCAGCAGTTGTACTAGCCACTGGGTTTACCTCCTTTATATATTATTTTATTCTTCTTCATCCATTACGCTTAGTTCCATAAGGTAATCTACAAGCGCATCCATTTCTTCCTGTGGCATATCTGGATATTCTGGCATGTTGTTTCCTTGTTTTAACGCTTGAGGTTCACGAATCCATGCCTCAAGGTTTTCCTCATTCATTTCAAGGTAGTTGGCAATCGTTTCACGGTCACCAAAGTTCGTTAATGTCGGACCTGCTGCAGAGCCAGAACCGCCGATCGCGTGACATCCAATACATCCTTGGTCCTCAAAAACTTCTCTTCCCTGGTTAGCAACTGTTTCTTCAAGTTCCTCTTCAGGATCTTCCTGCATGCTCTCTACCCAAGCATCATAATCATCTCTTTCAAGAGCAATAAGCTTAAAGTCCATCAGAGCATGAGAAGGACCACAAAGCTCAGCACATTTCCCCATGTATACTCCTGGTTCATCTGCTTCAAGCCATAAGGCGTTCTCTACTCCTGGAAGGTTGTCCACCTTACCGCCAAGTGCCGGCACCCAGAATGAGTGAATTACATCACTGGCATGAAGATTAAACGTTACTTTTTCACCAACTGGTATGTACACATCATTAGAAGCAGTAAAGCCTTCCTCATAATCAAACTGCCACCAGTACTGATGACCAGTCACATCAATAACTACTGCATCTTCATCTCCTTCTTCAGGCTCAGTATCTGCCAAAAGAAACGTACCTGTTAATGTAGGAATAGCCAAAACAACTAGTAATAAAATAGGGATAACTGTCCAAGTAATCTCCAGTTTATGGCTTCCTTCTACCTGCTCAGGTATTTCATTATCTCCAGGTTTTTTTCTGAATTTCACTACAGCTATGAAGAACAAGGCAAATACAACAATAATAACAAGAGCCATTACATACAAGCTCAAAATCATGTTGTCAAAAATCCATTGAGACTGGGGTCCCATTGGATCCAAGGCAGTCATTCTCTGCTCACCACAGCCTGCTAGGAACAAAAGCAGTGCCGTTAAAGGCAGAAACCTTGATAAGTATTTCCACATCATGGAATCATCAGACCTCGCTTTCTTTTTTAGTTTTCATACATTTATCTTTGTATTATGGTCATCATCCTTAGATATGAACAATGACCATAAGCACAAACAAGATTGTTAGATAGTTTAATGAATATACAAACATCAGACGTGCCCATTTAACGTCATCTTTCATCTTAAACCCATAAATGCCTAACGCGAACCACCCAATGCTTAGTATAGCAGCAACAGTAGTATACACCCAGCCAAATGGATAAAGAAGCAAAGAGATTGGAATGAGGGCTGCTACGTAAACTACCATTTGTCTTTTTGTTACTTTAAAACCGGCTACCACTGGAAGCATAGGAATACCTGCATTTCTATATTCTTCCACCCTCTTCATAGCCAATGCTAAGAAGTGAGGCGGCTGCCAGATAAACATAATTGCAAATAGAACCCACGCGTAATGATGAAGGCTTGGATCTACAGCGGCCCACCCAATTAAAGGAGGCACAGCTCCTGAGACACTACCCACAATCGTGTTAATAGAATGAGTTCGCTTTGTCCACATTGTATAAAGGACAACATAAACAAAAAGACCAATCATACCAATAATGGCAGCTACAGGTTCTACCAATAACAGAAATAGTATACCAAGACTCGACTGGGTAATACCGGCCCATAGAACATTCCTTGCGGGCATACCGTTTACAGTTGGACGATCTTTGGTACGTTCCATTAAATGGTCAATATCTCTGTCAATATAGTTATTAAGAGTACAACCTCCTGCCATAACAAGTCCTGCCCCTAGTAACGTAAGTATCAGAATATGTAGATTCTGAGTCAAACTAAACCCTGTATACACTGAAGCTAGGAAAATACCTGCGAAAGCAGTTATTAAATTAGAAGAGACAATTCCCATTTTGGCAAGGGTAACATAACTTTTCCACGATTTCACCGGTGCATCTTCAGCCACTATCTCCTTCGGGTGCTCCAGCACCTTTGTTGACTCAAGTACCGTGTTTGTCTTGCTCAAATCCGTTCACCCCCCTTAAAAATTACGATCAGTTCCTTATAACCTGCAGTTGTAGTTAACTAAATGAAGCAGGAAGTAAGCCCTTACCTAGTTTATCAGTAACTAAGGTGCAGGAAAATGAAAATTTTATTTCACCTAAGGAAACCAGCATTATTGTGAACAACAGCTGCCTTGCATAAAAAGGCACATTGTCTGTGCACTACAGACATTATAGCTTAAAATCTTTTTTGTTTCATTACTTTCCTAAGTTTCACAGTTTCTTCACATTTCTTAAATTCCAAACAAAGTTCATTTTTAGGAAATTGACTTTTCCCTGCAATATTCATACCATTAGAATGGTAGTTTTCGTGTTGTTATAAATACAGATTTAGGGGTGAATACCTTGAATAAAGGGTTAAAAATCTACGGGGTCATTACATCAATCGGGATGTTAATTGTCCTTTTACAAGGTGCCCTGGTGACAAAAACAGAGTCAGGCGATGGGTGCGGTTCAACCTGGCCCCTTTGCTTTGGGGAAGTTGTGCCGACCTCTCCTGCTGTTGAAACCATCATAGAATACAGCCACCGGCTTGTATCGGGCCTTTTAGGAATCATGGTAATTATATTAGCCTTCTGGGCATGGAAAAAAATCCCGCACATTAGGGAAACAAAATTCATGGCAATTATGGCTGTTTTATTCATTATTTTCCAGGGTCTTATGGGCGCTGCTGCTGTAGTATGGGGACATTCTGATATCGTCCTGGCCCTTCATTTTGGAATTTCTGCCATTTCATTTGCTACTGTTGTCTTGTTAACCGTACTTGCCTTTGAAGACGGACGCAGTTCACCTGCTCCCCAGGTCACAAAAGGATTCCGTAATTATTTAATTTTCGTTTTGGCGTATTGTTATGCAGCCATTTACACCGGGGCCTACGTTAAGCATTCCGAAGCTACATATGCTTGTCAGGGGTTTCCGCTGTGTAATGGCCAGGTCATACCGGATATGAGCGGTTCGATTGGGTATGAGATCGGCATTCATTTTGCTCATAGAATTTTTGGGATGCTTCTATTTGTCTTCCTGCTTATATTAATGATTCTTGCCATTAAGCACTACAGCGTCTCAAAAGCTATTTTATGGTCAAGTATTCTGGCATTTATTCTGGTGATCGGGCAAATTACTGCAGGTGTTTCCATTTTATTTGCTGACAGTTATTTGACACCCGCTCTTTTCCACGCTATGATCATTTCACTTTTATTTACAGTTCTAAGCTATATGGTTATGATTTCAACCAGAAAGCCGAGTATATGACTAAATGTCTCCTAAAATAAGCTGAACCCCCTCCTTGAGGGGGTTTTTTGTAAGAATTTCATGCCTAGTGATATTATTTCCAAATACTTCATTATTTAAAAGAAATCATATAAAAAAGGTGTAAGAGGAGGAAGCATGGCTTTGAATCCTTTGATCTCTGCTTCGTCTCCTGTTAGTAAACCGGCATTTACTGCATCTTCCACAGATGTATAGCCCATCAGAACGGAAGAGAGGGTATTAATCGTACATGTTACCCCTTTGGCTTTTTCCACTCTCCTTACGAGGTTGTCTCCCGGATCATGCACCTCAACCTTAAAAGAACCGTCATTCCAAGAGCAGAAATTATCAGTTACATGGATAACAGCTTCCCCTTTCTTTATAAACGGGTACGTTTGAAGCAACGAAAACACATTCACAATTCTTCCCATAAAATAAGATTCCCGCTCCTCCTTTATGTGAGGGTTTACTAGAAGAAGACGTGACGGATCATCTATGGAAGGCTTCATTACCATTTCTTCAATCATGGAATCATGGTTTGCAAGGAAATTCCATAAACCTTCCCTGGACTCATTCGTAGTATGCACAAACTCATGTACGGTAAGGGTTCTTTCTTTAACCTGATAGATAAGATACCCTTCCTCTTTCCCCTGTGAGTTTGTAAAGACCGCTATCTGCCCTTTTTTTCTTTTGAACACAAATTGGTTCCACCAATCTTCTGTCCTCTCAATAGCCCCTGCATATTGTTGGACAAAAGATTAGTAGATGGTGTTCAGTTCCTTCCAGTCTTCTTTTGCTACCCTCTTTATTGTACCTGTGGATTTCCTATCAGGAATTGGCAGTTTATCTTTGGTAATCGTCCATTTTTTTGTGTCAGCAGAGAGCTCCCAGCCATATCTTCTATAGAAAGGAATAGAAAAAGGGTACAAAAAAGATAAAATATGCCCTCTGTCCTTCATGTCTTTTAATGAAGCTGTAAGAAGCTGACTGACAAGCCCGCTTCTTCTTTTTTCAGGCCAGGTCGCTACCCCGGACACTCCACCGGCAGAAAGTTTATGTGGCCCGATATATACTTCCATAGGAAGAATGGTTAGTTTACTGTAGATTTCATCTTCTCCTGCTGCCACCCACACGTTTTCTGGGTTAATAATTTTTTTGCGTTCCGCCAGCTCTTCACTGTTCATTTCTACTTGAAAGGCAAATTGGCCAAGCTCCATTACTTGATCTATTTCACTTGTTTTCATTTTTCGTATTTCCACACTCCGTCACACTCCTGAATCTTCTCGTTCACCGTAAGCAAAAAGGCAGCAATCATCTGCTGCCTTTCTCACAGTGTTTAATTTTTTAACTCAATTAACAGGTCTCCAGATTCTATGGCATCTCCATTTTCAACATAGATTTCCTTTACTTCACCATCAAACGGAGCCTGGATTGTTGTTTCCATTTTCATTGCTTCTGTAATCATTAGATGGTCGCCTTTTTTGACCTTTTCTCCCTTTGCTACGAGAGCCTTAATCACAGTGCCAGGCATGGAAGCTCCGATTTGATTTTCACTGCTCTTATCTGCTTTTGGGCGTACTGAAGCTGCCGTTTTTACATTTTGGTCTTTTATCACTACTTCTCGCGGCTGACCATTTAATTCAAAATAAACGATCCGGTTTCCATTGTCCTGGGGTTTTGAAATGGAGACAAGTTTTACAATTAATGTTTTTCCTTGTTCAATTTCCACTTCTATCTCTTCACCAAGACGAAGACCGTAAAAGAAAGTAGGAGTATCAAGGACTGTTACATCACCAAATTGCTGGCGGAACCGCTCAAAATCCATAAACACTTTCGGATATAAAGCATAAGACAGCATGTCATGGCTTGTTACCTGGCGTTCTAGCTTATGGTACAGCTCTTCCTTCATTTCATGGAAGCTTACCGGGTCCATGTTTTCACCTGGACGGTTGGTAATAGCTGTTCTGCCTTTAAGGATAATATTTTGCAGTTCTTTTGGAAAACCCTGATAAGGCTGTCCCAAAAATCCCTGGAAAAATTCAATTACCGAGTCAGGAAAGTCCAATGATTCACCTTTTTCATATATATCATCTACGGTCAAATCGTTTTGGACCATATAAAGAGCCATATCACCTACTACTTTGGATGAAGGGGTCACCTTCACAACGTCCCCAAACATATCATTTACTTGGCGATACATCTTTTTCACTTCATTCCAGCGGTTCTTTAACCCTACGGCCTTTGCCTGCTGCTGAAGGTTGCTGTACTGTCCCCCAGGCATTTCATGTTCGTATACTTCCGTGTGAGGTGAATTCATTCCACTTTCAAAGCCTTGATAATATTTTCGAGTATCATCCCAGAACTCACTCAATTCTTCAACGGCTTTTACGTCAATGTTCGGTTGTCGTTCATTTCCCGCTAACGCATAGTACAAGCTGTTTCCACTTGGCTGCGACGTCAGTCCTGCCATGGAGCTTACCGCTACATCTACAATATCGACTCCGGCTTCAATAGCTTTGGAGTACGTAAAAATACCATTTCCACTAGTATCATGTGTATGAAGATGAATAGGAATATCAATGGTTTCCTTAAGCTCGCTGATAAGCTGGTAGGCTGCTTCCGGTTTAAGAAGGCCTGCCATATCTTTAATGCCAAGGATATGAGCACCTGATTTTTCAAGCTCTCCAGCAAGGTTTTTGTAATAGCCAAGATCGTATTTTGTTCTTGAAGAATCAAGAATATCCCCTGTATAACAAATTGAAGCTTCCGCGATTTTGTTGCTTTCCCGTACAGCATCTATGGTCAGCTGCATTCCTTCAATCCAGTTTAACGAATCAAATATTCGGAAGACATCTATTCCGGCACTTGCTGATTTATCAACAAATTCTTTAATGACGTTATCAGGATAGTTCTTGTAACCGACAGCATTGGATGCTCGCAGGAGCATTTGCATCAGTACATTAGGCATTTTCTCGCGCAGCATAATGAGTCTTTCCCATGGATCTTCGTGAAGAAAACGCATTGCCACATCAAAAGTAGCTCCCCCCCACATTTCTGAGGAAAAAAGATTCGGAAGCATACGTGCTGTAGGCTCTGCAATTTGTTTTAAATCCTGGGTCCTGATTCTTGTGGCAAGCAACGACTGGTGAGCGTCTCTAAACGTTGTATCTGTTAACAGAACTTCTTTTTGCTCTTTGACCCAGTCTGCCAGTCCCTCTGGACCGCGCTCATCAAGAATCTGCTTTGTGCCCGGTGGAACAGGTTCACTGTACTTCACCTTAGGAATCTGGGGCTTATCAAAGATTGGTTTCTTTTCTTTTTCCAGCCCTGGATAGCCATTTACAATGGTTTCCCCAATAAAGGTAAGCATTTTCGTTCCCCGGTCTTTTCTTTTCGGAAAGACAAATAGTTCCGGGGTAGTATCAATAAAGGAAGTATCATACTCTCCAGTTAAAAAAGCTTCATGCTGGACAACATTTTCAAGAAATTCAATGTTGGTCTTTATACCCCGAATTCGAAATTCTCTTAGATTCCTGAGCATCTTCACGGCTGCCCCGTCAAAGGAAAGGGCCCATGTAGAGACTTTAACCAGCAGGGAATCATAGTGTGGCGTAATGATTGACCCTTGAAAACCGTTCCCGGCATCCAGACGGACTCCAAAGCCGCCACCAGAACGGTACGCCATGATTTTCCCTGTATCCGGGAAAAAGTTATTGCTTGGATCCTCTGTTGTTACGCGAGATTGAATGGCATATCCATGGGTATATATATCCTCCTGCTTAGGGATTCCCAGCTCTTTTCCATGAAGAGATTTCCCATCCGCAATGTGGAGTTGGCTCTGGACGATATCAATGCCGGTGATCATTTCTGTAATCGTATGCTCCACTTGGATTCTAGGGTTCACTTCAATAAAGAAAAACTCACCATCTGGATTAACCAGGAATTCTACAGTCCCTGCATTAACATAGTCAATATCTTTGGACAGTTTAACCGCAGCTTCACAAATTTTTTCACGTACATTTTCAGACAAAGAAACACTTGGGGCCACTTCCACTACTTTTTGATGCCGCCTTTGAACAGAACAGTCTCGTTCATATAAATGAACGATATTGCCGTCTTTGTCTCCTAAAATCTGAACTTCTATATGTTTAGGGTTTTCAATAAACTTTTCTACGTATACCTCATCATTTCCAAAGGAGGATTTCGCTTCAGATTTTGCCCTTTCAAAGGCGTCTTTAAGGGCCTCAGGACTGCGGACAATACGCATGCCCCGTCCGCCTCCGCCAAGAGAAGCTTTGATAATAAAAGGAAAGCCGTGCTCATCAGAAAATTTCTTTACTTCCTCAAAACTTCCCACAGGACCGTCACTGCCTGGAATAACAGGAATCTCTGCCTTTATAGCAGTTTCTCTTGCTTTCACTTTATCTCCAAACATTTCCAGGTGTTCCGTTTCCGGACCTATAAAAATAAGGCCTTCTTCCTTGCATCGTTTAGCAAACTCCAGGTTTTCAGACAAAAAACCGTAGCCTGGATGAATGGCATCGACGCCGTTTGCCTTGGCAATTTCAATGATGCCTTCAATGTCCAAATAAGCATCGATCGGCTTCTTTCCTTCTCCTACTAAGTATGCTTCATCAGCTTTGTAGCGGTGATATGCCCCTGTGTCTTCTTTAGAATAGACCGCTACTGTGCGAATATGTAATTCTGTGCAAGCACGGAATATACGTATTGCAATTTCACCCCTGTTTGCTACCAATACCTTTTTGATGTTTTGTAACCTGCTCATGAACATCCTCCTTGTTATGTTTTCTCTCCATCTGCCTTGCCTGCAAACCTTTTTCTTTTTATAGTTCGCTTAGATGTCTGATTATTCTAAATACACTTATCAACTTATCATACCATCTCAAATTGATCTGTCAAAAAAAAACCTAACATTACTATGTGTTTTTGTTTTCTTTTTTACTATATTTTTCTTAGCTCTGCGTCTCTTTGTACATAAAAAAATCCAAGCTATCATCTGTGGATAGCTTGGATTTTTATTTACCTACGGTAGCTTCATGAAGAGCCGCTAACTTTCTTTCCAGCTCTGCAAGAATATGTTTTCCCGTTTCTTCATCAATCAGGCTTAAACGGATAGCAAAATCAATTTCCCGAGATAGGCCAAACATCTGAGTATCTAGGACCTCTTCATAAAGAGGACATTGGGGCATTGTTAAATTGTCCATTTGAACTTCAATGAGTTTGCGGATTTTTTCTGCATCGGCTTTCAGAAGGGCATAAGCTTTCTCGCTATGTTCAGTCATTGCCTTTATGCTCAAGGGTGATCCCTCCTACTATGAACTCGTTGTAGTGCTATCATATAAGGTAAAGACAAAAAAAGCAAGATGCGGCAGCTAATTGTCCCAATTTCTTTCCTTTTATTACATGACCCAAAACCATACTGCAAGGAGAGACTGGTCCTTGCCTGCAGAGATCAGCGCTCACTTTCCTGTACACCATCCATGGTTAAAATATACTTAAATCAAATCGCTTGGAAATTGTTTCAAGAAGCTTCATCCCTGCCATACTATTTCCTTTTTCATCAAGGGAAGGACTATATATTCCTATCCCTACTCCAAAAGGGACCGCGCCAAGCACAGCACCGGATACCCCGCTTTTAGCTGGTATCCCTACTCTAATTGCAAACTCTCCAGAGGCATTATACATTCCGCACGTGACCATAAAGGTTTTGACTATCCTTGCAATATGAAGGGGGACAATTTGTCTTCCTGTACAAGGGTCCTTTCCCTGATTCCCAATAACGTAGCCAATTTTCGCCAAATCAAGGCAGTTTACCTCAATGGCGCACTGCTTTGTGTATAAATCCAGCAGCTCCTCAACGTCTCCTTTAATAACGCCGTGCTGTTTCATAAAATAACATAGAGACCGATTAAGATCTGCTGTTTCGTACTCTGATTTTGCTACTTCCTCTGAGTAAGTGATGTCTGTGTTATCTGTTAAATCATGTATGAATGCCAAAAGCCTGCCTAATTTTTCTTGACTCGTATTTCCATGAAGCATATTGGTTACCGCCAGCGCTCCAGCGTTAATCATTGGATTCAAGGGCTTTGAAGGAATCATTGTTTCGAGCTTACTTATAGAGTTAAAAGGATCTCCTGTCGGCTCCATCCCTACTCTTGAAAAAACCTCCTCCTCTCCTCTGTCCATTAACGCAAGAGCCAATGTTATAATTTTGGATACACTCTGCAGCGTAAACCTTTGTTCTTTATCCCCTGCTGTCAGCACATTGCCGTCTTCAAAAAACAGAGAACATGCGACTGCTCCAGGATCTGCTTTTCCCAGGGCAGGGATATAATCTGCAACCTTTCCATCCTTAGTATATAGTCTGACATCGTCAATCATTCTTTCTAAATCTTCCTTGCTGCAAATGGATGTGGCCATACTCTCCTCCTCCGTTTTCCTTTTCCTTATGTTTTGTATAAAATAATGTATTCATTCCTTTACCCTGCTTCAGAAATGAACAATCTATGATAGGATAGAATTATTGCAGTTTTAGATTCGAAAGGGAGGATATGTATGGACTTTATAGTAATGATTGAAGGGCGAATAAAACATACGATCACAATCGATCCTACAGTTTGGATTTTTGATGATAGAAAGGTTGACCTTACCACATACTTCGATGAGCTTCATGATGAAAACGATCACCTTGAAGATTATAAGAAGGCTGTGTCAAAACAATGGGATAAAGAAATTTCTGAAGGAGCCCAGGTTCCTAAGAGATCTTCGACAAATACGATCCGCACAAAAAAAGAAGCTCTTATTAATGGAACATTTGGCATCCCTTTCGCTCCATTTTTAGAGAACGCAGAGCCTTCAGCTGATGCGTCCCAGGTTGTTGTGGAAACAAAATCTGGCGAACAGTTTCCATACTCCCTTCAAGAAGGAAAAAACTTTATTATCGGTTTTTCTCATGAAGGAAAGCCGTTAAAAGAAACCGGGCCAATCCACGTTTATGAGAAAAACGGCTGCAACAAAGACAACCCTATCAAACATGTTGTGAAATTTATTGTCAAATAAGAAAAGGGAGATAGAGCTGCCTCTTTCTCCCTTCTTTTAATTCAGTGACTTATAACAGGTCAGCTGCCAGCTGGGCGAGTCCGGAACGCTCACCTTTTTCAAGCTTCACGTGTCCACTTTCCCTTTGTGACTTAAAGGTTTCCACGACGTAGGCAAGACCATTGTTCAACTCATCAAGGTACGGGTGGTCAATTTGGGCAGGATCGCCCATTAGTACAATTTTACTTCCTTCTCCAACCCTTGTAAGAATGGTTTTCACTTCGTGCTTGGTCAAATTTTGAGCTTCATCTATGATGATAAATTGATCAGGAATGCTTCGACCCCTGATGTACGTCAACGCCTCAACCTGTATTGAACCCATTCCGGCTAGTATCTGGTCAATTTCCCCGGGCTTTTTTGTGTTAAACAAAAATTCCAGATTATCGTAAACGGGCTGCATCCAAGGCCTGAGTTTTTCCTCTTTTTCTCCAGGAAGAAAGCCGATGTCTTTCCCTACCGGTACAACCGGCCTAGCCACTAACAGCTTGTTATAGCGGCCTAGATCTTCCGTCTGCAGCAAGCCTGCCGCAAGAGATAATAACGTCTTTCCTGTTCCTGCTTTTCCCGTTAAAGTGACAAGTGGTATATCTTGTCTTAACAAAAGCTCTAAAGCCATTTTTTGTTCAACATTTCTTGGTTTAATTCCCCAGACTTGATCAAGCTCTGTTAAAAAAGGCCTGATCACTTTTCCAGTTTCATCTACTTTTCCAACAGCTGAAGCAGAACCGCCGAGAATATCCTTCAGTACAACAAATTCATGGGGCCGCAGTACATCTTTTCCTATTTCTGAAACCGCCAACGATTGATCTTTATAATACTTATTCAGGACTTCAGCGGGTACTTTCGTGCGTAAATGACCACTGTAAATATTATCGTATTCTACAACCCTGTCACTTAGAAAATCCTCAGCTATAATACCAAGTGCATCAGCTTTGACTCTTACTAACGCATCTTTGCTTACAATCACTACAGTTTTTTGCCCTTCTACTTCATTTTGCAGATTTTTAGCTACAGCTAAAATGCGATTATCATTCGTCATTTCTGCGAACGTTTCTTTTAAGCATTTAAAAGAGCGGTGATTAAGTTCTACCCTGACTCTGCCTCCGCCTTGCGTTCCTACTCCTTCATGTAGTTTCCCTTTGCCTCGCAAGCCATCTAATATTTTCGAAACATGACGAGCATTACGGCCAATCTCATCCATATACCGTTTTTTTGAATCCACTTCTTCTAACACGACAGCTGGAATCACTACTTCATGCTCTTCAAATTGAAATATAGCACGTGGGTCCTGCAATAGGACATTTGTGTCTAATACATAGATTTTTTTCAATAGGCTTCCTCCCGACTAACGAGTCTCATACCTAAACCTTTCTGTTATCATCTAACTCTAGGAGTGAGTAGTTAAAAAAGATTCTTATTACTTACTATGCATGAATGGCTATAATATTGACGGCGTTTGAGGATTTGTCCATAAAACTTTCCCTCATGTATTCTTTAACAAATTACCTGGCTACTCTTTCATTAAAAGAATAAAAAAAGCCAAACCAGGAGACCTCCCGGCTTAAGCCTTTTTCATCGCATCCATTACTTGTTTGTCAAGCTTAGCTGCTGCTTCTGCATCATATGTTTTTTCATAGCTTGGTTCTGTAGAAATGCGTGCACCATAAAACATCACATCTCGAATTTCATCAATGGATAATTCAATCAGAGCAAGTTTAAGAGGGACACCATCCAGCTTCTCTGCTTTAATGCTTGCCTTTCCCGAAATTGAATACGTGGAGCCGCTGCCAATGACAGTCATTGTCATACCATGGTTCTTTTTGATATTTTCCACAATTCGGGAGCGGTTATCAATAGCGAAACAAACACGTTTGCTGTCCGGGGCAAACACCCAGGAAATAGCATTTACGTTAGGTATGTTCGTTTCGTAATCTACCGTAGCTATCGTGACATATCTTTCTTTTTGTAATAGTGGTAATAAATCCTCAGTTAACTGTTGTTCAACTTTGTTTGCCATTAGAACAAACCTCCCATCAATAGTCGCCCTTACTTAAAAGCTTTCTACATTTTTGTATGCATTTACTTTATCTTTACCTGGATCACACTGCCCTAAAACTACCTTATATATGTTATACGACGCAACCCCTGTAAAATCCTTGTACTCTATATTATTTCTCTTCTTTATAATAAATGGCCAATCACACGCTTTTCCAGGTCATAGGCAAGTAGTCGGCTGTTCTTTCCCATGTTATACTAAGAAAAGGCAATACAATTAACGATTGAGATGAACTGAGGTGGAATCATGAAAGTGAAATGTGTCATTTGTGATACAATTAATGACTTAAAAGATGATTCCCCTTTAGCCAAACGACTTAGAAACAGGCCGATCCATACCTATATGTGTGATCCCTGTCATGAACGTATAAGTGAAAAAACTAATGAACGTTGGGCTAGCGGGAATTTTACTATGTATCAAAGCAAAACAAAAGAGGATAACTGGAAATAAGTAAGAGTGTCTTTGTGATATATGCTCACCTAGACACTCTTTTTTTATTTTATGACCAATTTATGATAAGCCTGCTTTTCCCGCCTGATTGTTTTTTTCTGCTTCCTCCTTTCTGCCTGTAAATATGTGCATCGGATTCTCGTTTAAAATCTTATTCAGCTTTTCTTCCGGACAGCCTTTTTCCTTCATCATAGGAATTATTCTTTCAAATAAGTGAACAGGAGTCCAATTACTTAACAAATGGGCGATTGATTCAGGAAGAATCGGCTCTTTTCCAAGCCAGATATTAACCGTGTCTTGAGATAAAAGAAGCTGTTTTTCATATCCCAGGGCAGCCAGCCCTAAAAAAACTGCCATCCTTTCTTCATCGGCAGGAGCCCCCACTATTCCTTGCAGGCCAAAACGATCAAACGCTACATACACTCCCTGCTTTAATACTTCTAAATGTTCATGAATATCTGTTGTCCCGCACATATGCCCAATCACTAATTTTGATGGATCAGCTCCATGCTCAAGTAAGAGTTTTACTTGTTCAGGCCCCATGGTACCTTCTTGTGTATGAGTGAGAATGGGAATTCCTGTCTGCGCCTGAACTTTCGCTCCAGCCCGAAAAAACATCTTCTCATATGGAGTGATTTCACCTTTGCTGGATGCAAGCTTAATTATGCCTGGCTTAATACCTGTTCCCTCAATTCCTTCCGTTACCTCTGTGAGAAATAATTCGTATATTTCATCTTCTGCCGTTCCAAGGCTTTGACGAAATGTAAAGTAAGGTGTGGCTCCTTCCCCTTCGTAATAGTAACCAGTCGAACATATAATCTGAAGACCCGTGGCCTCAGAAATTTCTCGCAGCAATAAGGGATTCCTGCCACAATCATTTGGAGTTGGATCAATTACTGTTTCAACTCCATGCTTCATTATCTGCTCTGCTACTTCAATACCTTGATTACGTTTTTCATTCCAGTCAAACCTTCCTCTTGTAAAGTCTCCGTGGAATCCTGGATAGCCAAAAAAGAAATGTTCATGGACGAGCGTTTTTCCAAGCTTACTTGCATCAACCGGACCTGTCACTGTTTCTACACGTTGATTCAAGCCTCCTCCTCCTCTCGCGCCCGGTTCCATTCCCTATCCTGAAGAGTACGCCAAAGTATTTTACCGCTTGCAGTCTTGGGAAGCTCTTCGAGAAAATTGATTTCTTTTGGCGTTTTATAAACAGCCATTTGGTTCCGGCTCCAATCTATTATATTTTGTGCCAGTTCTTCACTAGGTTCGTATCCCTCTTGAAGGACCACATAGCCTTTAACCACTTCCCCTGTCCTTGGATCAGGAGCCCCTACCACACATGCCTGATGGACAGACTCATGCTGATAAAGAACCGATTCTATTTCTGAAGGCCATACTTTAAAACCTGCTGTGTTAATCATGCGTTTTTTTCGATCAACCATAAAAAAGTAGCCCTCAGGATCCATATATCCTATATCTCCGGTACGGAAATAAGTAGTTCCGTCCTTTTGAATATACGATTCAGCAGTTTCTTCAGGCCTTCGCCAGTACCCTTTAAAAACCTGAGGACCTGATACGGCAATCTCTCCCTGCTGGCCAAGTGGAATCTCTTCACCAGCTGATGGATCGAGCATAATTACATCTACATCAAATGAGGGAATCCCTAAGCATTGAAGTTTAGGACGATCTGGAGGATTGAAATGAGTTTGTGACATCGTTTCACTTAACCCGTACCCTTCACAGTACGTGATCCCCGTAAGCCGCTGCAGCTTTTTCCCTACCGCCTCTGGCAAAGGAGCACCTCCGCCGCCTATGACTTGTAATGACGATAAATTCTTCTTTTCGATCTCTGGGTGTGAAAGAAAATCTACTACCATGGTGCTGATATTGATCCAATTTGTGCACCCATAATCCTCAATCAATCTCACAGCTGTTTCTCGGTTCCAGCGGGTCATAATCACGATGGCCCCTCCTGCAAAAAGAGGCGCATTCATACTGTGCTGCATTCCGGTCACATGGAACCAGGGCAAAGAAGCAAAGGAGACACTATTTGGCGTCATGCTCATCCAGTCCTTAGCTCCTACAAGATTGGCCTGTATGGAATAATGAGTATGCATGCACCCTTTCGGCCTTCCGGTTGTCCCTGATGTGTAGGGCAGACAGGCAAGATCTTCACTATTAACAATGACAGGAGATAATTCATACTTGCTTTCCCTCATGTCCTCCCAAGTATGAATTCCTTCATTTGATTGACTATCCTCAGACCGAAGCATTGCTTCATCCGGGAGATTCTTCTGATACGTTGGAGTTGATACAAAGTCGCCGTAAGATGCAGCTAATATATTTTTCAATGTTGTTTGGCCCAGGTGTCCTTGGACGTTTCCAAGGAGCTCCTGCCCTGCGATCGCGATTTCAGCTTCACTGTCTTCAATATAAAACGCGATTTCCTGTTCCTTGTTCATAGGATTTACCGGGACCACTACGCCACCTGCTTGTAAGATCCCGTAATATGAAATAAGAAAGGAAGGAGAGTTTTGCATGTATAAAATAACACGGTCGCCTTTTTTCATATGCCATTCCTTTTGCAAAAACGCTGCAAGCCTGTTTACTTCCTTATAAATAGTTTCATAGGTAAAAGTTGAACCATAATAATATACAGCAACCTTATCCGGATAACGCTTTGCAGATACGTTTAAATTATCAACAATGGTAGTTTTTGGAACGCTTAACGATGATGGAAGCCTTTTGGGCCAGTATTTTAACCACTCTTTCATCCAGATCCTCCTCTACATTGTTCCTATGAAGAAACTGCATGTTGCATTATTCCTCTAAAACAACAATTTCACCGTTTTCTACAGCGGCTGCTCCGCCCAGCCAATCAAACCCTTGATCCTCTACTCCTTCTAAATACCACACGATGTCCTCTTCATCCAGTGCTTTTACTCCTTCGTCCATGGCCGCCATAATAGCCTGGGCATCATCTACTGAACCAGATGCTTTCATAGCCTCTACGAGTACATACATCGCCTGGTAGTTAAAAGCACTTTCAGAGGTTGGAATTCTGTCATACTGTTCCTGGTAGCCAGTGTTAAATGCTTCTGCGCCGGCAGCATCACTTTTAAGCTGAGGCAATACGCCCACGGCTCCTTCTAATCTTTCATAACCTCCGAGAACCGCTTCCATTTCTTCAAGCTTCGCTTGGTCCATAACCATAAATCCTCCCTCAAAGCCAAGCTCTTTTGCTTGATCAATAACTAACGCTGTAGGTTCTGAGGCACCGCCGACAAATAAAACATCAGGGTCAGAATTTAAGGCATTGGATACAATGTTATAAAAATCAGTGTCCTGACTAAAATCAATTTCCCCATCAAACACTATTTCTCCGCCAGCTTCCTCCCACTCTGGTACAATGGTTTCCGTCCAGTCCTTCCCATATTGCGTGGCTGTTGGAAGCAGGGCAAGGCGCTCTCCAAAGTTCTCCATCTGGTAATCAATAAAGAAATCAGGGTACATCGTGTAAGCCGGCGGGATTCTAAGTGTTAGCTCATTCCCCTGCTCTAACACATCCGGTTCACTTGTATATGCTGCAATTAAAAACTCTTCCTCTTCATTAAATACTTGCGTGGCAAACACTCCTCCGCTGTGAGGAACGAAAACGACAGCTGTATCATTTTCCTGAACGAGGCGTCTTGCGTTTGTACCTGCTTCATTAGGAAGATACATATCATCATAGGCAATAACGTTTACTTTATAGGTCACACCATCTATTTCAAATCCTTCTTCATTAATTTCCTCCGCTGCCATTCTCATGCCATTTAACGTATTTTCACCGTAGTAAGCAGCCGGGCCGCTTAATGGGCCAGTATATCCGATATTAACTACCTCTTCATCTCCTTCCACATCCACTTCAGTTTCTACTTCTGCCTCCCCGCCGTTTTGTCCGTCTGCATCCGTTCCTGTTTCCTCTGCGCACCCAGCTGTCACCATAAGCATTCCACCTAAACCAATGAACCACCAAGCCGAATTTTTCATAGTCATCCCCCTTTTTATTAATAAAGAAAGCTATGCCCCAATGTACGCCTTGCGAATATCTTCATTGTTCATCAGTTCTTTCTGAGTGCCCTCCATGACCACACTGCCGTTTTCAAGTACATAACCTCTGTTTGAAATTTTCAACGCAGCATGTGCATTTTGCTCAGCTAACAACACAGTGACTCCAGTCTTGTTAATCTCACTGATTGTTTCAAACATCTGCTCAACAATAAGAGGAGCAAGCCCTAAAGAAGGCTCATCGAGGAGTAACACAGAAGGCTTTGCCATGAGAGCCCGTCCAATGGCAACCATTTGCTGCTGCCCACCGCTTAAAGACCCGGCGGGATCCTTCCTTTTTTCTTGTAAAATAGGAAACAAATCATAAACACTTCGAAGCTGTTCCTCCTGGACTTTCTTTTCTCTCCGGTGAACATAGCTTCCCATTTTCAGATTTTCAAGGACTGTCATGGCAGGAAAGAGCATCCTTCCTTCTGCACACTGGACAATCCCTTTTTTCACCATAAAGCTGGGGGGTTTACCAAGGATAGAGGCCCCTGCGGCCTCCATACTGCCTTCCTGAACCTTTACCAGGCCGCTGACTGCCTTAAATAAAGTTGACTTGCCGGCTCCATTGGAGCCTAAAAGAACGACTAACTCTCCTTGTTCAGCGTGTAAAGATACATTTTCCAACGCTTTAAAACTTCCATAGGAAACAGAGACATTATCCAGTTTCAACATTTTCCTCACCTCCAAGATAAGCTTTGATCACTTCAGGGTTATTTTTTATTTCCTCGGGTGTCCCTTCTGCTATCTTGCTTCCATGATTTAAGACGATGATATGGTCAGCTAACGACATAATCATTGGCATTTTGTGTTCAATTAAACAGACAGTGACTCCATTTCTAACAATTTTTTTGATTAAGGAGGCAAGTTCTACTGTTTCATCAGGATTTATACCAGCCGCCGGTTCATCCAGAAGGAGCAGCTCAGGGTCTGTTGCAAGAGCAAGTGCAATCGCAGTTCTTTTTTGTTCCTCCTGAGTAATGGAGTGAACAGGGTTGTTTTCCAAATGTGACAGTCCTACAAAATCGAGCATCTCTCTAGCTTTTTCATAACACTTTTTTTCTTCATTTTTTTCACGTTTCGTCCGAAAAATAGCATCAATGATTGTTGCTTTGGTACGAACCCGATGGCCGATTAACACGTTATCAATAACTGTGGACTGCTCAAATAAATGAGTTGTTTGAAAGGTACGGCTGATTCCCAGAGCAGCTGTCTTATGCGGCGGTGTTTTGGTAATATCTCTGCCGTTGTATTGAATGGACCCTTTTGTCGGCTGATGAAAACCGCTTATTAAGTGAAAGAACGTGGATTTGCCGGCACCATTCGGTCCTATGACAGCTGTAATGGTCCCTTTTTCAATTACAGCATCCACTTCATTTACTGCCGTAAGTCCGCCGAAGGATTTTGTTAAGCCATTAATCGTAAGCATCAGGACCGGGCCTCCTTTACGCTGTTCTCTTTCCCTGTATGAATAGACGGCTTTTTCTTAAAATTCCTTTTCATTTTCCACATATAATACTGCCCTACAATTCCTTGAGGATAGAAAAGAATTAACAGGACTACGATAGGTCCGAAAATGAGCATGCGGTATTCCTCTAAAAATTGAAGGGACTGGGTAAGGGTCACAACAATAATTGTCCCCACAAGAGGTCCTGCCAACGTCCCGATTCCACCTACCAGCAAGTACAATAGAATTTCAAACGCAACTTCTATATAAGCGATTTCTGGTCCCAGAAATCTTATATACGAGGCGTAAAGAATCCCGGCGAGACCTGCAAATATGGAGGAGAGCACAAAAGCAAGGAGTTTGTTTTTCATCACTGAAATCCCGATTGTTTTTGCAAGGTCCTCACTGTTGCGAATAGCGGTAAAGGTTCTTCCCAGCAGAGAATGAACGATTCTTCTCATAAGAAAAATCGTTACGAGAAGAAAAAAGATCACAAAATAATACTGGCTGGTGATTGACTGAAACGTCACGGGACCGATGCCATCGGGTGCGGAAATTCCTATCAATCCCCTGACTCCTCCCGTCAGTTCATCCCATTTATAAATGACAAGATAAATTAAGAAACCTACAGACATGGTGTAAATCGCAAAAAAATGTGATTTAGTCCGCAAAGCGACAAGCCCAATCAAAAGGCCAAACACAGCCGTTATAGCGAGTGAGAGAAAAAAAGCTGCCCAAAAAGGAATTCCTGCATTTAACGTAAGCAGGCCCAGCGAGTAGGCACCTATTGCGAAGAATCCTGCGTGGGCCAGTGATAGCTGGCCAATATAGCCGGTGATCAAATTAAGACCGTACACCGCAATTGACCAAATCCCTATCAATATACCAATTTGGATAAAATACTGGTTCGGCAGGATGAGGGGAAATAATAAAGCAATGACAGCCAAAGTAATGAGCCATCCATGTTTTTTAAAAAAAGTCATCCTTGCACCCCCCTGACAAACAGCCCCGTAGGCTTAACGGTCAAAATAAGAACAAGCAGAACAAAAGCAATTAAATCACTGTATTCGGCTGAAATATAAGTTGCTCCCAGGCTCTCTGAAATTCCCAGGATATAGCCTCCTACAATTGCCCCGGGTATGCTTCCCATCCCTCCAAGAATGATAATGACGAAAGCTTTCATTATAACGAGATTCCCCATACTCGGATAAACCAGGTTGATGGGAGCTGCCAGTGAAGCAGCAGCAGCAGCCAGGCCGCCGGCAATAGCAAAGGTCAGCATAGCCACTTTGTTTGCATTGATCCCAACCAGAAAGGCTCCTTCCCTGTTTTGAGCCATCGCGACTATAGAAGAACCTGTCATCGTTCTTGTTAAAAAAAGATGTAGGATAAGCATCAAAAACAAAGCCGCTCCAATGATAATCAATCGCTGCAAAGTAACGGTCATCCCAAGAAAATTAATGGATTCTCCATACGGAGTAACCATGCGTTGGTACTGACTTCCCCAGACCAAATGAGCAAAGGCTTCCAGAAAAAAGAGAATACCAATGGCTGCAATCATCATGGGAAGAGGATTATTTTGATCAAGACGGCTGAACACCAGACGTTCAGTTATTATCGCAAGCAGGGCCACCATTAAAACTGATATACCTACGGCAAGCCAGTAGTGTACCCCCATTGCTGTCATGACAGTCAAAGTAAGATAAGCTCCAATCATGTACATTGCTCCATGGGCAAAATTCGGAACATGCAAAATGCCAAATATAAGAGTTAAACCTAAAGCAACCAGACTGTAAACGCTTCCAATCGTAATACCGTTAAACACTTGCTGAAAGAGAAATTCCATTGTATTCCTCCTTACAGAATTTTTTTGCAGAAAATTCTGGTATTAAAGTGGCTGCTTACTGTTATGGTACAAGAATAAGTTTCCCTGACGTTTCTCTTCCTTGAAGCTTTCGGTGAACATCAGCTGCTTCTTCGAGGGGGAAGACGCCGCCGATTTTGAGCTTAACCTCTCCTTTTTGAATGTAGGTAAAGATATCTTTTAAGCTGCTTTCCAGCAAGTGAGGCTTACTCATGATCTGCGGCAGGAAAAAACCGATGACACTTTGATTTTTTTCCATTAATGAAGAAGGATAAAATCTGCTTTGCTCCCCGCTTGCTACTCCATAAATGACCAGCCTCCCAAAGGGAGCTAAACAATTCAGAGTCTGGTTAAAGACTCTTCCGCCAGCCATTTCCAAAGCCACATCCACGCCTTTTCCTTTTGTTATTTCCATGGTCTCTTCTTCCCATAGCTCGTTTGTATAATCAATGGTGTGATCGGCTCCAAGCTCTTTGGCAAATTGTCTCTTTTCTTCCGTACTGGCTGTACCGATGATCTTTCCCGCTCCAAAAATTCTGGCAAGCTGAACCGCAAATATCCCAACTCCCCCGGCAGCCGCATGAACCAGAACGGTTTCCCCCTTCTCCATTCTCCCCATAGTTTTTAAAACATGGTAAGCACTTAACCCTTGCAGTGGGATGGAAGCAGCCGTCTGTTCATCAAGATTTTCCGGAAGGGGGATAAGTGCTCTTTCGTCAGCTACTGTGTACTCCGCATAGCCTGTCGCACGTCTGCTTCCCAATAAGGTCACAACCCTGTCTCCAGCTTTAAATCTTTTCACACCCGCCCCTGTTTCAATAATAACCCCGGCTACCTCAGAACCAGGGACATACGGCAGAGGAGTGTCAACAACATACTGACCTTCTCTTCTTGCCGTATCTGCATAATTAACACCTATTGCCTTAATTTCGATGAGTATTTCATTTTCTTTTGGGCTCGGTTTCTCTAAATCTACAAGACGTAGTACGTCAGGACCGCCAAATTTCTCTAACTGTACTGCTTTCATCCTTAATTCCTCCTTGTATACAAATAGTTTTATCTTCCTGAAAAGGATGGTGCTCTCTTTTCCACAAAGGCTTGTACGCCTTCTTGATGGTCTTCACTTGCCACCATCAATGTTTGTGAGATTCGCTCCTCCTGAAGTATTTCTTCAAGGGAAGCATTCAATGAATGATCCATTACCTTTTTCATCATGCCGTAAGCCCTTATTGGCCCTCTGGCAATCCGGGCGGCGTAGGACTCTGTCTTTTCTTTCATTTCATCAGGATCAAAAAGCTGATTTACTATGCCCATTTCATAGGCACGCTCAGCTTCAATCGCTTCTCCGCTAAACATAATTTCTTTCGCACGGTGAATTCCCACTAGTTTTGGAAGGAAGTATGAGCCGCCTCCATCAGAAATTAATCCCACTTGTCCAAAACTCATCGCAAACTTACTGTCTTTGGATGACACGATCAGGTCACACGCTAACGCCAGGTTGAAGCCCGCTCCGGCGGCAAAACCGTGAACCGCTGCAATGATAGGCTTTTCAACTCTTTTAATTTTTTTAATAACTTCATTTAAGCGTTCAATATGGCTATACACCTTTGCCGGTGTGGCCTCTCCCATGCTTTTCACGTCTCCTCCAGCACTAAAGGAACGACCCGCGCCTGAAAGGACAACCGCTTTCACGGCACTCTTTTCTTCTGCCTCGGACAAGGCTTGAAGTAATCCTTCCATCATATCGGGACTGAAAGCATTTAGACGTTCAGGCCTGTTTAAGGTTACATGCATAACTCCTTGTCTCTCTTCAACCAGTAAGTGATTACTCATCGTTTCTCCTCCTTTTTTAGATCCCTTCTTGCGAAGAAGGAAGTCACCTTGATCAATCTTTAAAGCCTATTATTTTGCCAGCCATCCCCCATCTGCGAGAAGGTCGCTTCCAGTCATATAAGACGCTTCCTCTGAGGCAGCAAAGGCAATCACATTGGCTATCTCTTCAGCCCTTCCTGTTCGTTCAAGAAGCGTGTGACGCCTGACGGCTTTTTGAAATTTTTCGTTTTCCAGACTTTTTTCTGTGAGCGGCGTATCAATAAAACCAGGAGACACAGAATTAACCCGGATTCCAAAAGGAGCACATTCACTAGCCATTGTTTTTGTAAGATTTAGAACTCCTGCTTTCGAAGCACTATAGTGAGGAATATTATTTCCTGGCTTATGGCCGGATAAAGATGATACATTCACGATGGACGGTCTTACGTGAGGCTGTCTGTCAGTATCTTTCTTTAATAAAGGGAGCAGTTCTTTAGCGACAAGAAAGACACTGTTTAGATTTAAACGCTGGACACTTTCCCATTCATCCAAGGAAAGAGAGAATAAGCTGCCCTTCATTCCTGATCCACCTGCATTATTGATAAGAATATCCAGATGGCCGTACTTGTCTTCAATAAAGCCGGCCAGTTCATGCACCTCCTTTTCCACAGTAACATCTGCTTGAAAGACGTCAGCTTTGCCCCCTTCCTCTTTTATTTCACTCTGTACCTTCATCAGCTTTTCTTTCGTACGGCCAGTGAGGATGACTTCCCCTCCCTCTCTGGCAAATTTCTTTGCTGTGGAAGCTCCAATGCCGCTTCCTCCTCCGGTAACAAGTACAAAATAGTCATTGAATTTCCCCATTGCTTTCCTCCCTGTTAGACAGAATAAGCATATTGACTGTACATCCAATCAGCGATTTCTCTTTTCCCTTGTAAACTACCAGGGAAATGAAAGGATAAGAGTCGGTTGTAAATGGCTTCTCTAACCTCCCCTGAGCTTTCTTCCAGCAGCAAGGAAGGCTCCAGCTGGCGGATAAGGGAAATAACAGAGCAAGCCGTGTCCTCTAAAATCGTTTCTGTAAGGAGATGCTTGATCTTTTCTTGTTGTTCAGAATTGGCAGCTGCAGCCTTTTTAGTACGAAGGACAGCTGATTCTGCAGCATATAGAAGAATGGCTATCTCTGAAAGCTTCATCACGACCTCTTGTTTATCTTCTAACTTCTCCCCATATACATCCTGAGCCTTGGCGATGAGAATGAGAAAGGAAGCTCTGACAGTATTGAGAAAATCCTCCCAGCTTTGACCTTTTTGTGATAATATTTCTTTGGCTCCACTGTGGGCTGCCTGAAATGCCAGTTCCCCTTTTAACGATTTTTTCATAAACTGCCCAGATACAAGAAGACGATTAATTTCATTCGTTCCTTCAAAGATCCGATTAATTCTCGAATCCCTGTACATTTGTTCGATTCTGTATTCTTTTATAAAACCTGCTCCTCCATGAAGCTGCACAGCCTCGTCAGTGACCTGATCGAGCGTTTCAGATCCATATACTTTACAGATCGCGCATTCAAGAGAGAATTCAGCTAATTTCCTTGTAACGATAGATGAGTCATTTTCTTCATACAGCTCACCTAAAGCTTCTTCAAGTAAAAAAGCTGTCCGGTATTGAAGAGATTCAGAGGCATATAGTCTTGCAGCCATCAAAGCTATCTTTTCTTTCGTCGCTCCAAAATCAGCGAGCTTTCTTCTGAATTGCTTCCTTTCCCCAGTATGAGTTAATGCAAGCTCAAATGCCTGTTTGGATGCACCAGTACAGGCTGCTCCCAAATTAAAGCGTCCAAGGTTTAAAACGTTAAATGCGATAAGATGACCTTTCCCTGTTTCCCCGAGAAGATTTTCCACAGGAACCTGGCAGTCTTCCATGATTACTGACCTCGTTGATGAACCGCTGATTCCCATTTTTTTCTCCTCGGGTCCAAGGCTTAAGCCAGGAAAATCTTTCTCTACAATAAAGGCAGAAAACTGACCATCAATTTTGGCGTAAACAATAAAAGTATCGGAAAAAACCGCATTCGTGATATAAATCTTTGTTCCGTTTAATAAATAATGAGTTTTCTCGTCATTAAGGACTGCTGTTGTTTTACCAGACATGGCATCCGAGCCGGCAGAGGGTTCTGTTAAGCAGTAAGCTCCGAGATATTCACCACTTGCAAGCTTTGGAAGATACTTTTCTTTTTGATATGCTGTTCCATAGTAAGTAATGGGAAGCGTTGCAATGCACGTATGATTGGAATGAGCAACCCCGTAGCTGCCTGTTCCTCCAATCGTCTCTCCAACCAGTGCTTTGCTTATTTTATCCAGCCCCAGTCCCCCGTAAGATTCTGAGACACTGTGAGCTAATAAACCCAGGTTTCCAGCTTCTTTTAATAGGCGGACGGTCAAATCAAAATCTTGATTTTCTATTGCCTCTCTTTGAGGCTCCACTTCTTTTTCAACAAACTGCCGGGCAGTTTTCGCAATCATTTTCTGTTCTTCGGTGAAATCCTCCGGGGTAAATATTTCTTCATGGCCTTGTTGATGGACGAGGTAAGAGCCTCCTTTGGTCTGTGTGCTCACTTCCTTCACGCAATTGTCCTCCTTCATCAATAATCGACCCGTCTGCCTGCATACAAGGGACGATATTCATTGTATTTTTGTTAGCGATAAACTCCAGATCCTCATGAAGACCAAAGCTTTCAAGCATGATGCCGACAGAGGAGCCTCCGAGAATAGGGAGAGCTTCATCTTTGTGACCTTCGTAAAAAAGGTGAGCAGAGCGGGCAGCATCTGTCAATGTCAGCTTAGGATCTGCCTGTAACAGGCAGTGCAGGTAATGCCCGGCACCGTAGAAATCCTCTATACAAAACTCCCCGGCTGAACCGGCACAAATAATAACGATTCCCGAACTCATCTCTTTTACTGTCTCATCAGCCACAGCCTGGTTGTTTAATAGAGAGGAGGCGAACACCCGCCTGGCTGAACTTGACTTCCTGATCGCCACTGTCCCGTTGGTCGTACAAAGAATAACCGATTTTCCTCGCACCTTGTTTTTAAGAGAAAGAGGGGCCGGCAGATGAAAACCTTCTATTGTAATGCCATTATTTTCCCCGGCCACTGAGCACGCATTTTCTTCGAAGTCTTTTTTTCGAGTAAGGGCTTCCTCTCCCGTTAACACAGGAATGACTTCTGCTGCGCCGCACTCCAATACTGACGTAATCGTGGAGGTGGCAAGCAGGATGTCAAACACCACTACTGTTTTTCCTTCCAGCTTTCTTTCATCAATGTCTTCTTTTTTAAAAAGAAGGTGTACCTTCTTTTGCTCTTTGTTACTCATTTACATTATCCCTTTACGTGAAATGTAGTCTGCGTGCTGAATTAAGGCTGCTGTTGTCTGATAAAATTTTGAAAAGCGCTGGTCGTTTGTCTGCCCTTTCTTATACCGGTAATAAATCTGCTGGGCGATAACAGCCAGTTTGAAATAAGCAAAGGTTAGATAAAAATCAATATTTTCTACATCTCTGCCCGTCTCTTTGGCATACTGTTCAACCACATCACGCCTTGTATAAAACCCAGGCTGAACAGTGGCAGGAGGCTTTCCAAAGCCCTTTTGCAAAAGCTCAGGGTCGCCGCTTTCAATCCAATAGCTAAGGGTTACACCCAAATCAGCTAAAGGATCCCCCACTGTGGCCATTTCCCAATCAAATAATCCAATGATCTTAGAAGGATCAGCAGCATCAAACATCGCGTTGTTGAATTTAAAATCGTAATGTATAACGGAAGCTTCCTTTGTTTCCGGTATTTTTTCAACCAGCTGCTTTTTCAGTTCATTTTCGCCTGGTACATCATGTGTCTTCGCACGCTCATATCGTTTAATCCAGCCCTGAACTTGCCTCTGCATAAACCCATCTGGCTTTGTCATTTGCACAAGGGGGGTATCTTTGTAGTCCAGACTGTGAAGTTCTGCCTGCGTCTTAACCATGACCGAAGACAGCATTTTTCCTGCTTCCGGAGTAGACTTCAGGCTTTCTGGAAGGTCTGTATCTATCACCACTCCTCTTCGCCTTTCCATGACGAAAAAGGGGCTTCCAATAATTCCATGATCATCAGAGAACACATAGGGACGAGGAGCAAGTGGAAAAGAAGGATGAAGCGCTTTCAAAACCTGATACTCTCTTTCCATATCATGAGCTTTTGGAGCGACAGGTCCTAACGGCGGCCTCCTCAGCACCCCCTCCCAATCCCCGGCTTTTACCTCATAGGTTAAATTCGAATGACCTGAGGGAAACTGATTCATTTGCAGGGGCTCGTCAGGAAAATCTTCAATTGTCTTGCGCAGAAATTCCTCTAGACGCTCTATGTTTACCTCTTCACCTTCCCTGACCGGGATGGTATCTTGAAAAGTAAAAGAACTCATGTACATCACTCCTTACTCCTGGGGAGTTACAGCTGATCCACTTCTGTAGCTTTTTAAGGTTTCAATCATATCCGGTGTCAGCGGCTTTGTTTTTTGTTCGTCAAAATCAAAGTGCACAATGACTGCTTTTCCTTTAGCTGTCAGTCCCTGCTCACCATATATTTCATGATCGATGTGAAAGCTTGAATTACCGATGCGGCTGACTGAGGATTCAACCTCAAGATGCTGCCCAAAATACGACTGCTGGATGTAATCACAGGTGGTAGAGGCTAAAATAAACGGCCACCGGCCAATTTCCTCCATTATTCCTAGATCTCGAAAAAGCTCCACCCTGGCTTCTTCTAAATAAATAAAATAGCTAATATTACTTACATGACCAAGAGCATCTGTTTCACTGACTCTGATTTTTACAGGGAGTCTGTGGACCATCTTCGAGAGCCTCCTTTTGTTTTCTATTATCGATGCTCAAATACCGGCTTCCTTTTTTCAATAAAGGCCTGTACTCCTTCTTTAATGTCTTCTGTCTGGAACACTTCTTCAAACAGTTCTGCTTCCTTTTCTAATCCATTGTATAACCCTGTTTCCACTCCTCTGTCCACCGCTTCTTTAATCCGTGAAAGCGATTCAAGGGAATAGCCGGCGATCTTTGAAGCCATTTCTGTTGCTTTCTTTATTCCCTCTCCTTCTGGTACCACATGGTTTACGAGTCCAAGCTTTACCCCTTCCTCAGCTGTTACCGGCTCTCCTGTGAACATGAGTTCCTTTGCTTTAGCTTCTCCAATCAGTCTTGGAAGGCGCTGTGTGCCTCCACCTCCTGGAAACAGCCCAAGCTTCACTTCAGGAAGGCCGATTTGCGCATGAGACTCTGCAATTCTTATGTCGCAGGTCAAAGCTAATTCGCAGCCGCCTCCAAAAGTCAGGCCGTTTAAAACGGCTATGGTAGGCTTAGGAAGGAAATCGATCTGGTTCAGCATTTGGTGGGTTTTCATTACGTCTTCCTTCATGCCTTGTTTACCGATGGATTCAGGAAACTCCTTAATATCAGCTCCTGCCATAAAGGCTTTCTGTCCTGCGCCTGTAAGAATCACAGCAATGATCTCCTTGTCACTTTCCACATCAGTAAATACTTCCCCAAGCTCTTTGGTGACCTGTTGATTCATAACATTTAATGGAGGGTTGTCAATTGTGACAATGCCTATTCCTTGTTCTTTTCTAAGACTTACAGTTTCACCCATTATTGCTTCACCTCGGTTTTTGAATAATCATACCAGCCTTTTCCAGTCTTTCTTCCCAGCTCTCCAGCTTTTACTTTTTCCTCAACTGTTTTTGCCGGTTTATCTTTTGGGTCTCCCGTTTCTTCGAAAAGCTGCAAATTTGCGTAGTAACCTACGTCTATCCCTGACAGATCTGCAATCTCAAAGGGCCCTAATGGATGACTTAACGCCTTCTTACAAATAAGATCAATATCCTTGTAATCAGCGTAGCCTTCCTCATATAGAGTTATGGCTTCCTTAGATAAAGCAAATAACAGGCGGTTTGCAATAAATCCATAAATCTCTTTGTGAAGCAAAACCCCTGTCCGTCCGATTTTCTGGCAAAGCTCCATTGCAAGCGCCGCTGTTTCCTCGGATGTTTGTTCACTTTTGACCACTTCCACACAGTCCATCACAAGAGGAGGAAAGAAAAAATGCATATTGCAGACCTTGTCAGGCCTTGCAGTTACCTCAGCCACCTTGGAACTAACGATTGTTGAACTATTTGTCGCAAGTATGGCATGGGAAGGGGCAATCCGATCCACGTCCGCAAACACCTCACGCTTAACATCCAGCTTCTCAACCACTGCTTCTATTACCACGTCAGCTTGTCCGGCTGCTGTTTCCAGACTGGTAGTAAAATGAAGATTCGAAAACGCCCGGTTCTTCCCTTCTTCGGTTATCTTTCCTTTCGTCAACCACTTAGCCATAATGCGCTGTAATTCAGCTTCGGCTTTGACAAGAGCTTCTTCTTTTACATCCTGCAAGTGAGTTTTGTACCCGGCTAAGGCAAACAACATGGAAATTTGATGCCCCATTGACCCAGCACCCAGTACAGCAATGTTCTTTACATCCTCTGCTTTCATTTCCTCCACACCTTCCCTTCGTATACTGACCAGTTAGTATGTTTGTGGCAGAAAGGACTAATGTCCTTTACGTTTCGATTCCATGAAGAATCATATCAATGTAGATACGTGCTACTTCTTGATCTGAAAACTCCCCTTCAGGATTAAACCAGTTATAGCTCCAATTGCACGCTCCCAAGATACCAAGAGCGACTATTTCAGGATTGAGGTCTTTTCGGAACTCGCCTTCTTTAATACCGGCTTTAATAACATCGGTCATTCCTGTTCTGATTTGGTCACGTTTTCCTTTAATGAATTCTAGGTTTTCTTTGTTCAAATGACGCATTTCCCGAAAAAAGACTCTAGCGTTCGTTCCTTGCGTTTCTATGTTTCGTAAAAGCATATATACAAGCTCATAGACCTTGGCCCGGTTATCCAGCGTCTCATTGCGAAGGATTTCATGCTGCTGGGTTAAGAGCCTTTCCATGTAATCCAAATGAATGTTCATGAGGAGCTGTTCTTTGCTTTGAAAATAATAATAAAATGTCCCTTTTGTCACTCCGAGACAGTTTACAATATCCTGAATCGACGTATTCGAAAAGCCAGCCTTTTCAAAGAGAGCAATGCTTGTTTCATAGATTTTCTGCTTCATAAAGAACCCCTGCCTCTTATTCTTTTTTACACGTAGTATAGCACACTCACCGGGCACTACAGGGGGCTTTGTTTTTCTGCTGCTTGTTTTCTCGCTTCTTCTTTAATCGCTCGGCGCAGTATCTTTCCTACATTGGTTTTTGGCAGCTGCTGTCTGCTCTCAATGTAGCTTGGGACCTTATAGGCCGCCATATTATGTCTGCAAAATGAGATCAGTTCTTCTTCTGTGGCACTTTTGCCATCTTTAAAAACAACCACGGCTTTCACGGCTTCTCCCTTATATTTGTCCGGAATCCCAACGGCCACAGCTTCCTGTACCGCTTCATGCTCATACAGGACTTCTTCGATGTCTCTCGGGTAGATATTGTACCCGCTTGCGATAATTAAATCCTTTTTCCGATCAACAATATAAAGATAACCATCTTCATCCATCTTCCCAATATCTCCCGTATACAGCCAGCCGTTCCGAAGAGCTATGGCAGTTTCTTCAGGCATGTTCCAGTACCCTTTCATCACCTGGGGGCCCTTAATGATGACTTCCCCTGTCTCACCAGCCTTCAATTCCTTTATCCCTTCTCCCAAATCTACAATTTTACATTCAGTAGAAGGAAGAGGAATTCCTACACTTCCTGGTTTTCTTTCGCCAAAGGACGGATTAACATGGGTTGTGGGAGAGGTTTCTGACAGACCATACCCTTCAAGTATGGTGGAACTCGTTTTATTTTCAAAAGACCTCATCAATTCTAAAGGCATCGGAGCACTCCCGCTGTTGCATACTTTAACGCTGTCGATACCATAGCTCTCTGCCTCAGGATGACTGTTAAGGGCTACGTACATCGTTGGAACTCCAGGAAAGGAAGTGGGCTGCTCTCTTTTGATCGTCTCCAGCACTTCTTCCAATTCAAAACGAGGGAGCATAACGCTGAGTGATCCAGAATAGACCGATAGATTCATACATGCCGTCATGCCGAATACGTGAAACAGAGGAATTACAGTTAAATACCTTTCTTCTCCCTTCTTTAAATCATGCTTAAAGAACTCATAGGTTTGTGTCAGGTTCGCGATAAGATTCCTGTGAGTAAGCATCGCTCCTTTTGAACGCCCTGTTGTGCCTCCAGTATATTGTAAAACTGCTGTGTCTTCTCCAGGGTTGATCTTTGGAGGCTCAACCTTATCTGTTCCAGAAGCCAGAAAGTGGGAAAAGGGAATATAATTCTCTTCTTCTGATCCTTCCTTCCCCTTCAGGTCCACAGTTACAACATTCTCTAATGATAGACTGTCTTGAACCTTTTCAAGTACAGGAAGAAGATCCTTATATATGACAAGTACTCTTGCACCAGAATCATTTAAAATGTGAGTCAGCTCCCGGCCTACCAGCATCGGATTAACCTGCGTGACTACAGCACCGGCGGTAAGGATGCCATAATAGCTGATAACATATTGAGGACAGTTAGGAAGCATAATCGCCACTCGGTCCCCTTTTCTTATACCTTTTTTCTGAAGGGCGGAAGCAAAGGCAGATGTTCTGTACTGAAGCTCTTTATAAGTCATTGTCTGCCCATAAAACGACAATGCTTCCTTTTCCCCATACTTTCTTACAGTGTCCTTCAGCATGTCTGGAAGTGAAATCTCAGGTATATCAACTTCATGCGGGATATCTTCGGCATAATGCTTCAGCCATACGTTTGGCATATCAACCACCTCCATGAGATTTTAGCCACTGTCCGGAGTTAAATAAAGGCGCCATTTTCTGATCTGATTAAAGGGCGTTCATTCCCCCGTCTACAGCAATCGTTTCCCCTGTCACGTAATCTGAGGCTCTGGAAGCTAAAAACAATGCTGCTCCCATTAAATCCTCATCTCCTCCTAAGCGTTTCAGAGGTGTTCGTTCAATAATCATCTCTTCCCCTTGCTCAAGAAGACCTTTTGACATTTTTGTTGGAAAAAAACCAGGAGCAATGGCATTCACATTAATATTATCCGGGCCTAACTTGGCAGCCAGATCTTTCGTGAAAGTGATCACTGCACCTTTGCTTGCATTGTAGCCGATCGTGTCCATAAACCTAGGATCAGATCCGTTTAACCCTGCCACAGAAGCAATATTTATGATTTTCCCTCTTTTGCGCTCAGTCATATGTCCGGCTGCAGCCTTTGACATGAGAAATGCACCTGTGACATTTACATTCATTACTTTTTGAAAGGCTTCGAGTGGCATCTCAAGGAAAGGAGCTCCCCAGGTTGCGCCACTATTATTCACCAGAATATCGATCGAACCAAATTCCTTCATCGTTTCTTCCACCACATGGTTGACTTGCTCTTCATTGGTGACATCACAAGCTAATGCAAGAGTTTTTACCCCTTTCTCTTTGCAAAGTTCAGCCACTTCTTCGCACGCGTCCACCTTTCTGGAACAAACGACAATATTAGCTCCAGCATCTGCAAAGGCAAGCGCCATTTGTCTGCCAAGACCTCTTCCTCCCCCGGTGACAATGGCTGTCTGGCCCTGTAACCCAAATAAGCTTTCTATTTTGCTATCCATAATCAACCACCCTTAGGATGAAATTTTTAAAAGTAAACGGTTACATTTCTCTTCACAAAACTTCCTGCTTTCGTTTCATGCGTTGTTCTTTTAACTCCAGCCTGGCGATTGACCTTCTATGGACCTCATCGGGGCCATCAGCCAACCGTAATGTTCTAATGCCTGCAAAAGAATTAGCTAATGGAAAATCTTCGCTGACGCCTGCTGCACCTAATCCTTGAATTGCCCGGTCAAGAACCTTTAAAGCAATGTTTGGAGCTACAACCTTGATCATGGCGATTTCTTTTTTGGCTACTTTATTTCCGACTTTGTCCATCATGTCAGCGGCTTTCAGCACAAGAAGCCTCGCCTGTTCAATTTCTATCCTGGAATCTGCAATCCATTCTTGAATGACCCCTTGCTCAGCAAGTGTCTTTCCAAAGGTAACTCTGCTGTCCACTCTCTCGCAAAGTATTTCTAATGCTCTCTCTGCAGCACCGATTGTTCTCATGCAATGGTGAATCCTGCCAGGGCCCAGTCTGCCTTGAGCTATAGCAAATCCTTTCCCTTCCCCAAGAAGAATGTTTTCTTTAGGTACCCGGACATTTTCAAAGGTGATTTCTGCATGACCATGAGGAGCATCATCATAACCAAATACCGGAAGCATTCGTTCCACTTGAATTCCTGGTGTATTCATTGGCACCAGTACCATGGATTGCTGTTCATGCTTCGGTGCATCCGGGTTTGTTTTCCCCATAAATATGAGAATCTCGCAACGTGGATCTCCCGCTCCGGAAGACCACCATTTTCTCCCGTTAATTATATATTCATTTCCGTCCTCCCGGATATCAGCTTGAATATTGGTGGCGTCTGAAGAGGCGATATCAGGTTCTGTCATGCAAAATGCAGATCTTATTTCCCCCTCTAATAGCGGCTTCAGCCACCTTTTTTTGTGTTCTTCACTTCCGTATCTGACCAGCACTTCCATATTACCGGTATCCGGCGCATTGCAGTTAAAGACTTCAGGAGCGATAGCTGATCTTCCCATGATTTCACATAAAGGAGCGTATTCAAGGTTTGTAAGCCCAGACCCAAGGTCACTTTCAGGTAAAAATAAATTCCAAAGCCCTTTTTCTCTTGCTTTTTTCTTTAATTCTTCCATAATTGGAGGAATCGAGGAAAAACGGCCGCCTTGATTATTTAACTGTTCTTTGTAGGTTTGTTCATTTGGATAAACATAACGTTCCATAAAATCCTGGACTTCTTTTTGAAGATATTCTACTTTTTCGCTATAGGTAAAATTCATTTTCTTCCTCCCTTCATACTAACCGGTCAGTATGTTACAACCATAAAAAATAAACCTATGAAATTAACCTTTCAAATTTTAACAATTAGGTTCTCTTTAAATATAATGTCTGGTTGTAAAAAAATCAATATATTATTTAAATTTTCTAACTATTAATTTTCTCATCAGCTTGCTTGCTCTTATTAATAAACAGCAACACTCTCTACTTATCCATGTTATAACCTAATAAAAAGGCTGTTGAGAAGTATTTCTCAACAACCTTTCTCCTAATTGTTCTCCATTATAAAAACTTTGTTATCAGTTTATTAATAAGCTCTGGCTGTTCATGAAGGATCCAGTGAGTAGAATCTCCCACTAGAATTAACTCACCATCCAAGCAGTAATTCATGCTTTTCTTTGCTGATTTCACAGTCAAAAAGTGATCTTCGACGCCCCAAATCATTCTCGTAGGGACTGTAACATCCGGAGATGGGATAGTCATTCCCTTACTAAATATTGCCCGATACCAGTTTAGCATGGAAGTAATCGCTCCTGGAGGGGACCATGCATCTTTGTAGTAGTCCATATCCCCAGAGGAAAACGTTCCAGCTTTACTTGAGGAATACATTGTTTTCTCCAGTGTTTTATAATCGTTTGCCTGAAGTAATTTTTCCGGCCATGAAGGAAGCTGAAAAAACAGCATATAACTGCTTTTTGCCAGCTGGGATGGGTGGCAGGCCATCACAGCTGGCATAACACTTGGGTGAGGGATATTAATAGGTATAAACTTTTCCACGTATTCTGGTTTTGTTGCAGCAAGGTACCACCCTACAGCTCCTCCCCAATCATGACCAATAATGACCGCGTTTGTTTTTTCGAAATAGTTTATGAGACCAATAATATCATCTCTTAATAGATCTATAGAATAATGATCTACTTCAGGTGGCTTGTCGCTTAAATTGTAACCACGCTGGTCAGGCACTACTACCCGGTAGCCTTGCTTGGCCAAAGGCTCAATCTGGTTTCTCCACCCATACCAAAATTCCGGAAAACCATGAAGCAGGATCACGAGAGGTCCATCTGCCGGACCCGCCAAAGCTACATGGAGAGAAATTCCGTTCACCTTTACAAATTTAAACTCTACATCTGCCGCCATACTCCACACACCTTTACTGCATAATGAAAAGGGCGGCTGTTACGCCGTCCCTTTTTGCTTTCTGCCGGCCGTGCTTACGCTATCGTTTTTACCTTTACCCATTTTTGATCATAAGAGCTAATATTTAAAGCTTCACAAATAAGATCTATAGAAATACCGAGATCTGAAGCGAGCATTACTTTTGCTAAATCTATTGCCACCCTTTCATCATCAAAAGGGGTAACCTCTACTTCGACACTAAGGTTATAAGAGCCTCCCAGGAAAAAGGTTACTTCTTTTTTTTCACAACCCTTATTTTCTTCGGTAATTTCCTTCTCAGCTGCTTTTCTGTGTTTATCTGCTTCCACCCACTGTGACTTAATCATTCTCTGTAAGGTATTTTCAGTAAATTCTCCGACAATTTCACATCTGCCGTCCTTTTTATCTTCAACAATAATGCGCAGTGAACCGTTAGTCCATATCCAGCAGCAAGATCCTTCGTGAGCTTTATTGTCTTCTTTATCAAAATGGGTTAAACAGCTGAATCCATTTTCTTTTAGCTCGGAAAACGTCTTAATTTCCGCAAGCATAGGCTTTATTTGATTATGCATAGGAAAAACACCTCGCACTCTTTAACCATCGTACTTATTAATTACCCTTTTTCCTGCTAAACTATTCCTTACATCAGTATGCATTGTTTCACCTTTTTTTCTGGTCGATAAGTTGACACTAAAATTCCATTCCCATCTTATGAGTTGACAAACCTGTTTTCTTCTTAAATTAAAAAAAGACTTCATTGAAAATGCTTCAAAGGCACAAAAAGATACTCAGTCAAAGGTCCGCCCACCAGAAAACGTACGTCATCGCTACAATTATTGCATTTACTCCCCCATCATTTTGTTCTGGCCGGTGGATGTAGGCTGCAGAAAACAAAAAACTGTCTTCTGCAACGCTATACGTTACAAGAAGACAGTTTCTATAGTCTTATCCTTCAGTTTCTTGTTCTTTCTTGTGGGCTCGAAGCCTGATCTTATATGTTCCCAAAACAGCTGCTGCAATTAAGAGTGACTCTACAATCGGCATACCAATTGCAAAGATCGTTAAAGGTAAGGCACCTGCTAATAAAGCAGCATAAACAATCACATTTTTCAGGATAGGAAGTTTGCGTGCAAATCCCAAATTAAACACAAGGATACAAGTAATCACTACGGCTGCATATAAGGCCCAGAAACCAAACACTGGATTTTCGTGCACTTGTAATAACCCGGCAAACCAAGAGAGGTCATCTCTGGTCACATTAACCTCTTCATTCATCTTCCATTCACCTCACAGCGACACAATACGGCTGCAAACATTCTTAGGTTAAGAATTTTTCTTTGCAAGCTTTTTTCTTTTTTCTTCACGTTCTCTCATGCTTTTATCTAATATTTTTTTACGAAGACGGATCGATTCTGGTGTAACCTCACAATACTCATCTTCATTCAAATATTCAAGAGCTTCTTCTAATGTCAGAATTCTTGGGCGCTTCATTGTAACGGTGCTTTCTTTAGTAGCAGAACGAATGTTGGTCTGCTGCTTTAATTTCGTAATGTTTACCGTTAAATCATTATCCCGGTTATGCTCCCCTACAATCATGCCTTCGTAGATCTCTGTTCCGGGCTCTAAAAACAGAGTTCCACGGTCTTCTACTTGCAGCATGCCATACGGAGTTGCTTTTCCTGTTTCCATAGAAACAAGAACGCCCTGGCGCCGTCCTCCGACTTGCCCCTGGGCAACCGGCTGATAACCATCGAAGGCATGATTTAAAATTCCATATCCTTTTGTCTGTGCCATAAACTCAGTAGTATAGCCAATCAATCCACGAGATGGAATAATAAAGTCCATGCGTACTTGTCCATCACCTTTGTTGACCATATCAATCATTTCACCTTTACGCTCACCTAACGACTCCATGACTGCTCCGGTATAATCTTCAGGAACGTCAACTTGAGCTCTTTCTACAGGTTCACAAAGTACTCCATCCACTTCCTTGATAATTACTTCAGGCTTTGAAACTTGCAGCTCATAGCCTTCCCGTCTCATATTTTCAATAAGGATGGATAAGTGCAGCTCACCTCTCCCGGAAACTTTCCAGACTTCAGGTGATTCTGTATTTTCCACACGAAGGCTGACATCTGTTTCTAGCTGAGTTTTTAATCTCTCCTCAAGCTTTCGGCTTGTTACATAGCTGCCCTCGCGCCCGGCAAATGGGCTGTTGTTTACAAGGAAGGTCATTTGCAGAGTCGGCTCGTCAATTCTCACCGGCTCTAATGGTTCCTGGTGCTCTACAGGTGTAATGGTTTCACCAACATTAATATCTTCCACACCTGCAATGGCAATTAAGTCTCCAGCTTTAGCTTCATCAATTTCCATACGTTTTAGGCCCATAAAGCCAAACAGCTTGGTGACACGGAAGTTTTTCGTGCTGCCATCACGCTTAATAAGTGTTGCCTGATCTCCTGTTTTGATTGTTCCGCGAAAAACCCTTCCTACCCCGATTCTTCCAAGATAGTCATTATAATCAAGCATTGTGACCTGGAACTGGAACGGCTCACTGCTGTTATCTTCTGGAGCAGGAACGTTTTCGACAATGGTCTCAAACAAAACCGTCATATCATCATCCTGCTTTGCCGGATCAGCACTCGCTGTTCCGTTTATCGCAGAGGCATATACTACTGGAAAATCAAGCTGCTCTTCATCAGCACCTAGCTCAATAAATAAGTCCAGGACTTCATCTACTACTTCTTCTGGTCGAGCTGCATCTCTGTCGATTTTGTTTAGAACTACCAGTGGAGTCAGCTTTTGCTCCAGAGCTTTTTTCAATACAAAACGTGTCTGAGGCATACAGCCCTCATAAGCATCAACAACAAGGAGAACGCCATCAACCATTTTTAATATGCGTTCTACTTCCCCGCCAAAATCAGCGTGTCCAGGTGTATCCATAATATTGATTCTTGTATCCTGGTACCGGACTGCTGTATTTTTTGCCAGAATTGTAATACCCCGTTCTCTTTCTATATCATTGTTGTCCATGGCCCGTTCGTCTACCTGCTCATTTTCTCTGAACGTGCCGGACTGTTTCAACAATTCATCAACAAGTGTAGTTTTCCCATGGTCTACATGGGCAATAATCGCTATATTGCGTAAATCTGTTCGTACATCCATTAGTTATTAATCGCTCCTCATTCGTACAAAATTCCTCAACTGTATCATTATAGCATACGGTTGAAATGTATTCAGCAAATGATGAATGTTTTTCCTTATCTGCTGCCGGGCCTTTTATAAGATTCACCTAAAAAGCCGGCATAGGACCTCCCTCTCCCCGGTACATGCATGACCTCTTATTTCTTCACACCGCTTTTATTTTTTTTCAAAACACGTTACACTAAACACATAAACATTCTTCTATGGTCTGACTGTTATGCAACCCGGGTACATATTTTACTCCTCATTGGCCGGGCACCTTTTTTACCAGACCTTTGAATTAATGAATAAAAAATTCAAGCAGGTGAAAAAATGACAAAGTCAAAATGGATTTTCTTATCCTTAGCTGTTCTTGCTACTGTAGCCATTATGGGTTTTGGAGTAGCAGTGGCAGAAAGAAGTTTTCTTATTGCTCTTGTTTCCTTTGTCGGTCTTTATTTTTCTTTTAAATACGCTCGTGTGGTCAGAAACAGCTTGGAAGATGATAACTCTATGGAAGAAGAAGCTGCAAAAAAAGTGGAGTAGCCGTGAGGCTCTCCACTTTTTATATTATTGTGCCGACACATAGGAAATCAGGTCTTCATGTATACCAGGGCGCGCAGCTATGAGTGAACTTGTACCTAAAAGAGGAAGCTCTTCTCCGTCGAAGGAAGTAAGCAGGGCTCCCACTTCTTTTAATATGACTGCTCCCCCTGCATAATCCCAAGGAGATAAACGGAAACTGACATAGGCATCCAGCCTTCCTGCTGCCACATAAGCGAGTTCTATCGCCGCAGAGCCGTACGAACGAATTCCCCGTACATCTTTTACCAGCCTGTGAAGGGACCCATCTTCAACGCTCGTTTCCTTTAACAGCCACCTTGCGTTTAAGCCCACAATCGATTCATTTATGTTGCCTTTTGTTAACGATTGAAGAGGAGAATCATTCAGGTAAGCTCCCTCACCGTTTACAGCAGTGAAGCATTCATCATCCATCACATTATAAATAATGCCAACACGTTCCTGTCCATTTTCAAAAATTCCCAGGGAAATTGAAAAATTATACTTTTGGTGGACAAAATTTGTTGTTCCGTCAATCGGATCAATGATCCAGATTATTCCTTCCGTGGATGTTAGCTCATCACCTCTTCCCTCTTCCCCAAGAACAAGGTGAGCAGGGTAATAATTTTTTATTTTATCAGTCAAAAACTGTTCAATTTCATGGTCCATCTGTGTGACTAAATCATTGGGGTTGGATTTAGCCTGTACATCAAGAGGGTTGTTTAAAGAGCTCCTTAATATGTCTCCGCTTTCTTTAATCCACATTTCAGCTTCTTCTTTTACCTTTTTCCACTCCATAGATTTCATGGTCTCCCCTCTATTCTCTTTCTAGTATGTATTGTTCCTTATTATGCCATAAATTTATGTAACGTAATAGAGAAAGGCTTTTTTGTCCTGTCAGAAACCTTTAAACCAAAAAAAAGCAGGCTCTCTGCCCGCTTTGTATCTTTTAATTTTATTTTCACACTTCTAGTCTGATTAGTTCTTTACGAAGAATCTCAAGCCGGTTCTTGCACTCTTTCATCGCGTCAAGATCTTCTTCGAGCATGGCATCATGTAAAGTTGCGAGTTCATAATCAATTTCTAGACGCAGAACAGGAATACGTTCTTCAGCATCAGTTCTTTTGAATGTTTGAATCACTTGTTCCATGGTCATCCACACCCCTTTTTTCGTAATATAATCTCTAGAAAGCTGAAAAAATTATATTACTGATCATTTAACTAAATATTCTGAAATATTTATTGTTATCATTGTATCATACTTTTCTAAAAATTCAAACGAATCTCTCAATAAATATTTTCTCTCTTTCCTTTTAGAAGCGGACTCCAGCTCCTTCATTTCGACTCCTGTCCCTATTTATTTGCTTTAGCTGCTGCTAAAAAGCTATTATAAAAAAGAATAGAATACTTGTAAGGAGGTTTTGAATGATGACTATTCAAGGCTTTACAAAAAAAGACTTTGATGTTTTTACCATTGATGGGCTGGATGAAAGAATGGAAGCAATCAAAAGCACGGTGCGCCCTAAACTTGAAGCTGCAGGAGAATATTTTGCTCCGGCTATTTCTTCCATGACTGGCGACGAAATGTTCTACCATGTGGCAAAGCACGCCAGAAGAAAAGTTAATCCTCCTGATGACACATGGGTTGCTTTTGCTGATAATAAAAGAGGCTATAAAAAGCTTCCTCATTTTCAAATAGGCTTATTTGAAAGTCATCTTTTTGTGTGGTTCGCTGTAATTTATGAATCGCCAATTAAAGGTGCTTTGGCAGACCAGTTGTTTCAAAAGGAAGAGATACTACATAATATTCCAGACCATTATGTGTGGTCAATGGATCATACAAAACCAGACGCGGAACTTCAAAAAAATCTTTCCGCCCAAGATAGGCTAACCATGATTGACAGGCTGAAAAGTGTAAAAAAGTCTGAGCTTTTGTGCGGTATTCATTTAAATCGGGATGATGAAAGAGTGCAGGACGGGGAAAAACTAACACAAGTGATCGAGGAGACATTCGAAACCGTTCTGCCTCTTTACAGAACCGCTAAGGAAGTACATGCAAATAGCTGACAAACCTAAGGCAAGGGAGAAGTACGATCCCTTGCCTTTTTCTTATCTTACTTTCACTTTCATACCTGGCTCAGTCTTTCTCGCAGTCTGAACCGCTTTCCAGCAGGAAACTCCTGCCTCCTGGTCAAATTGACGAAAAAGCTGTTTTTCCTCACTTTTAGAAGGCACAATCTCTTTAAATCGATTGTATAACGCTAAAATATCTTCTCTATAAACGGCATTGAAGTGAGCTTTTTCAATAATATGAAAAAAATTAACTACATCAGCTACCTCTTCCTTTGACCAGTCCATTGAGACCGGCATGGGGATGTTTGTTTCCATATCCAAAAAACCTCCTTAGTCCTTCCCCCATTTCAGCCTTATATCGGATGCTTCATTTATGATGCGGTCAAAGAGCTCCTTTACACTGGGACAGTCATTTATTCTTCCCATAACCTGGCCTGCCCAGCCAAAGCCTTCTTTTTCCTTACCCTCATAAATAAAATGCTTATTAGCTTCTCCGCTTATTAGATCTTTTAAGGCTTCATAGGAAGGCGATACCTTTTCGGTTTCTAGTATTTTATCCGTCCATAAGCTTTTTAATGCCCGGGCTGGCGCACCTATTGAGCGCTTAATCACCACGGTATCACTTTCCGTTCCGGTCATCAAGGCTTGTTTATAGGCTGGGTGGGCATGAACACATTCTTTCGTAGCTATAAATCTGGTCCCCATCTCAATGCCTTCCGCTCCAAGCGCTAAAGAGGCCATTAATCCCCTGCCATCGCCAATGCCACCTGAAGCAATAACTGGAATGGACACACTGTCAACTACTTGAGGAATAAGTACCATCGTTCCTGTATCGTGCTTTCCTAAGTGACCTCCTCCTTCCTGCCCTACAACCATAACGGCATCGGCACCAAGTTCTTCTGCTTTTTCCGCCTGTCTTCTGGCTGCCACAAGCACCAGTTTGTTTACCTTCACACCTTCCAGGAAAGAAAAAATCGGAGCCGGGTTTCCCCCTGTCATTGTAATAGTCTCTACTCCCTCCTCAACGGCGGCTTCAAGCATATGTTCAAATGGGCGACCATGCTGGCCAATGGCAAAGTTGACACCAAAAGAACCGTCCGTTTTTTCTCGTACTTTCTTGATCTCCTCTCGAAGTTCCTTGGGAGATGAAAGAGACATTGCCGTAATTTGTCCCAGTCCTCCCGCATTTGACACTGCTGCCGCTAAATCAGAATAAGCTAAGTAAGCCAGCCCTCCTTGTACAATAGGATACTTAATATTAAGAAGTTCAGACACTCTCGTTTTCCATTCCATTTTATCTTACTCCCTTCTCCCTCAAGTTCCGTTGTTTTTGTTGAATCTAGAGCATACAATATGTCTTTTTTCGATTCATACCTTCTTATATCCTTTTTTAATTTTCAATACCTGACGTTTTTTGATATAATCTCCTTGTTTTAAGTCATGTTTTTACTATCTTCAGGGGGTTAACGATGAGTTCGCAATGGAAAACACCTTTATTTACTGCACTGAAAGACCATGCCGAAAAAGAACCCGTTCAATTTCACATCCCGGGTCACAAGAAAGGAAAAGGAATGGACGAAGAGTTCAGTTCTTATATAGGGAAAAATGCTTTATCTTTAGATTTAATTAATATTGAGCCGCTTGATGACCTGCACCATCCCCACGGGATCATTGATGATGCACAGCAGCTTGCTGCAGAAGCCTTTGGTGCCGATTACACATTTTTTTCTATACAAGGGACAAGCGGCGCCATTATGACTATGATCTTGTCCGTGTGTTCTCCAGGCGATAAAATCATCATTCCTCGAAATGTTCATAAATCAATTATGTCTGCAATCATTTTTTCCGGGGCTGTGCCGATTTTTATCCATCCAGAGCTTGACGACCAGCTAGGGATTTCTCATGGAATTACAACCGTGGCAGTGGAAAAGGCTCTTAGTCATCATCCCGATGCGAAAGGGCTCTTAGTCATTAATCCCACTTATTTTGGGGTAGCAGCAGATTTGGCATCTATCGTTAAGATTGCCCATTCCTACGAAGTTCCTGTTCTCGTAGATGAAGCTCACGGTGTGCATATCCATTTCCATGAATCCCTCCCTTTATCCGCCATGGAGGCAGGAGCCGATATGGCAGCAACGAGTGTCCATAAACTGGGAGGCTCAATGACCCAAAGCTCCGTCCTTAACGTGAGAGAAGGTCTGGTCTCTCCTCAAAGAGTCCAATCCATTATGAGCATGCTGACAACTACCTCAACATCTTATCTTCTCCTTGCTTCTCTTGATGCAGCAAGAAAGCATTTAGCCACACAAGGGAGAGATTTGCTTGAAAAGACAATGAGACTGGCGAATCAAGCTCGCAGCTCTTTAAATAAGATTAAAGGGATTTCCTGTACTGATTTTTCCACTAACAACAGCAAGGCTGTCTATTCATTTGATCCAACAAAGCTGTTAATCTCTGTTTATGATCTAGGAATAACCGGATACGAAGCAGAATTATGGCTTCGCACTCATTATAATATCGAGGTTGAGCTTTCAGATCTGTATAACATTTTATGTATTGTGTCTTTTGGTGACAGCGAGAAAGAGACATCCTTGCTCGTTAAAGCAATACAGCGTATGTCCCTTGAAAAGGAAGCAGTCCATAAAGAAACAGAAGTAACTTCTCTTTCTCTCCCTGATATCCCAACGCTGTCCATGCTTCCTAGGGATGCTTTTTACACAGATACAGAATTGATCCCTTTTTATGAAACCGCAGGAAGAATTATTGCTGAGTTTATTATGGTTTATCCGCCTGGGATTCCAATTCTTCTGCCCGGCGAAATTATCACAGAAGAAAACCTTATCTACATTGAAAAAAACATGAAAGCAGGACTCCCTGTCCAAGGACCCGAGGATCCAAGCCTGCAAAAAATTAAAGTTATTAAAGAGCACAAACCAATCATATAAATAAAAAAAGAAGGCTACGTAAAAGCCTTCTTTTTATATATGTGTTATTTTTTTGTGGCTTTCTTTGTTTCACATTTCTCACAGTCACTGCTCACCGCGTAGAGAGTGGCCACCTTTTCTCCATCAAAGTGCTCAATTGTACGATTACAAGTTTGGCAAACGATGATTCCCATTGAACCCATCTCCTTTTTTTGAAAGCGTTTAATGTTTTGTTACTATTATATTATTATGTCACATTAAAAATGTCAATAATAAATTGTATAACACATTTATAGTAAAGTACCTAATTAATAAATTTATTTTTAACAATAGGTTTAAAAAAGAGGGACTTCCAAAAGGAAGTCCCTCTTCAGGTTGTTGAGAAAGTCGTCTCAACAACCTGTTTTTCGCCTTTAATAATCTGATTATTCAGATACCTGTAGTATAATATATAGTAAGAAATCGCTACAGACGGACGCTTTTACCTAAAGGTACAAGTGTGTCATCCGTTCAAGCTACATTTCATTCGCATGAACGGTGTCTTCTATGCCGCGGGCAGGGCCTCAGCCTCCTCGGCAAAATCACCCTGCGGGGTCTTCAGCTCCTGCTCTTCCCGCCGGAGTCGCCGTCTTTCGCTACTCAAAAAAGGAGGATAACACATGTTACGTCCAATCCGAGAGAAGCAAGTTGAATTGGAAATGGTATCGATTGATCAACTGGTTCCTGAAGACCACTTACTCCGGAAAATTGAAGCCACAATTGATTTTTCCTTTATATATGACAAAGTCAAGCCCTACTACAGTGAAGACAACGGTCGTCCGCCGATTGATCCTGTTATGCTTTTTAAAATGATGTTTGTCTTTAGTCAAGGGTATTTTGTTATATTCATTTGTGGGTGTAGGAGGAAGGGGGGCCCCTTCCGCCTACACCCACAAATTTGCATGGTAAAAAGACCTTACGATTTCCTTTTTTTCGAAAGGTCAATGTGCTATAGTTAAAACAATATATGTTACGATCTTTGAGCTGGTAGTGCGGACTCATAATCGTACAGTACGCCGTGTGTAATAAGTTGAAACGTCACTTTCAGGAACTTATTTATACACGCCACAACCGCGACCTTATGAGGCTTACTCTGAGGTTGCTTTTTTAATCTCTGATAATAATCCACTATGTGATTTGGCTTTCCTTTTGCCATAAGCATCGAACAAATCATAAAAAATAAAATCTTCCGCAACTTCTTATTCCCTCTTTGTATTTATACGATCACGATATTGCATATTTCCAGATTGATAATGCATGATATCAATTCCAGCGAAGACGTTCAGTTGGTTGGCATTTTTAAAACGGCGAATATCGCCGAGTTCGCCAATCAGTCGACACGCTGTGGAATCTCCGATTCCTGGAAATGAACGCAAGACCTTATATTCTTTTCGTTCCTCTGACATAGCCGTCATTTGTTTGACGAGTTTGTCCTTTTTTTCCACCAAATCCGCCATACGTCGAGCATAATCCCTCACTTGATCACAACGAATGTCCGAAGGATCAATAGCTGGATATGAGTTTTCCGCCACTTCCAATAATACGGTGGCCTTCTTCTCTGCACGCTCTAAAGATAAATTCTTTCGGGTATTCTGTTTCAACGATTTTTAATGATCGTTTTCGAATGTGCTAGTAAAAGTGCCGGATGAGGATAGAGCTGTACGAGATTTAAAAATAAAGCGGAACGTGGTGTAATCATCTGTTCCAATTCCGGAAACGATAGATGTAAAATCGCATGCATTCGACTGCGTAAAAAGATCATCTCTTCATCAATTTCATCATAATAACGTGTAATCGCACGCTTTTGTTCATAATAGTCATCCTGTTGATATGTCGCTGCACGCTGCATAGTAAAGTTGGTTTTTGCAAGTTCATGGGCATCGCTGACATCCGTCTTATGACGACGCATCTTTGCCATTTGCATATTCGCTTCAAATGGATTCATACGGCAGTATGAATGACCTTTCGTTGCCAGGAATTTTTCCAGTGATTTTGAGTAAATACCAGTTGCTTCAAACACAATGTCGGGGGCTTGTTTATCCAAAGCAGTCATTTCTACAATACTTTGATGAAGCCGTTCAAAGTCGATACGCGTGTGAGTTAATTCTCCTGCACCTTCACATTGTTTATACCTGTCATAAATAGCAAATGTACTTTTCCCTTTACTGATATCAAGTGCAATAACATGCTTCAAATGAATCGTCTCCTTTTTAACCAATTTAACCAATATAGAAGTCTCCACAGGGCCTTATTGATTCCATTTTCTTATACACGATCTCTTGGACCCAACATACTAAACTGATTCAAATAAGGGTGTGAAGGTGGCCGGTTTTTGATACGGACTCTTATCGTGGTCCCAGAGGCTGGTCGGCCTTTCTTCACTTCTACTATAAAAAAATAGAAGCACAGACCATGGCCTTGGTCTGCGCTACTAATGTTAGTATGTTTTTTTAAATTCTTGATATCTTTAGGACACTTACATACGTCCCAATTACTCATACAATTCCCACTAGACTCGATATCTTGTTATTAGAAAAGCCACTCAGCTCTTTTCACTCTTCATACGACCGTAAGATAACCTCTTTGGCTGCCCTGTCTGAATTACTTGGGCTGAAGTCTAGTGGACGGCAGGGTTTCCTTTAAATACGCAGCTACTTCTACTGCTGCCTTCCTGCTTGATAGTTGAAAAGCGAGCTGTATATTGCCTGAGCTCAAAAGATCTTCATCACCAAGCAATGTGGAACGCCCCGTTTGCATACAAACGACGAGAGGCTTTCCAAAAAACATATTTGTGTAGATAACTCCAAAATCATAACGTCCTTCTGACGTGGCCAGCCCCACATAAGTGACATTAGCTTGTTCTTCTTCCTCATACAAATATTTTGGAAATTTCATATAGACCCCTCCTTGAATGTATAAATTTTCTTTATTATAAGAAGAAACTGAAACCGTAACTACAAGTTTGTCACTTTATATACCACCTTTTGTTTATTTTCTTCATAAATAAAATAAAACAGAGCAGACCTGCTCTGTTTTTGTAGCGCTCAGGAAGCGTTTCGTCCTTGAAAACGAGGTACCTTGGATGACAAAAATCTGCTGACCTCTTCCATGAACAGTAAGTCTTCTTCTTCTATCCTGTATTTTCCATGGGGGACTCCAACGATAAAGATACCAAGAAGCTGACAGCCTTTATAAAAGGGTGATAATAAGTAATGCTTATCAATCTCATAATAAACGGTAATGGATCCCCTGATAGCACAAAGGCTTAATGGTTTGTGGCCAAAAGGAACAGAAGCTGGCATATGCCACGCTTTACCGCTGCAATTCTTCACAAACTCATTCCAATGATTCTCATATATTGCACAGCAGAAATCCTCAGGCAAGCTGTCAAAGTTGTAAACAATACGGCTGAAAAAATCATCCAGAGATTCAGCATAATCAAAGGAAAGACCGATTTCCATCCTTAATTCATCTAATATTTCAGGCTTGTTCATCATTCCCCTCCCCCCGCTTACGTTAGCTTATATCTATGCTTCTCCTTAATTTCTACCGATAGAATAGCACAAATGAAAACCCTTGAGGAGGGAAATTTTCACTTTCGTCAATACTATAAAAAAGTTCTTTTTATTCGACGTTCTTTGATATATTTTTCTACCAGCTATATGCATTTACGCTAAAAAAGGAACTGCCTCATTACTTCATTCTTTAGAAGGCAATCCTTTTTTCACAATCACTCTGGAACTATCACGCTTGTTTTCATTACTCTTTAATTTGGTCAGGATGGACAAAACCATAGCCTTTGTCTTCAAGGCCAAGAACAATATCCTCTAACGCCTCCATTGTCCACTCTCTGTCATGCATCAACAGGTTTGCCCCATCTCTTAACAGTTCGGTTTCTACCATTATTTCTGCTAAAGGTTCTGGTTCTGTATAATCAGCTTCCCAATCATAACCATAGGTCCAGTTCATAAGAATCATATTCTCTTCTTCCACTACTTCGCTGGCATGGTCTGTATTCACACCATGAGGAGCACGAAAGTACTCTGGCCTTTCTCCAATGATATCTTCAATGAGATCGTTTAAACCCACGATTTCCTCTTTCTGTTCTTCTTCACTCACATCGTCAAGTTTTTGATGATTCATTGTATGATTGCCAATGGCAAAGCCCATATCGTAGATAGCTTCCAACTGTTCCTCTCCTTCTTCGCTTTGAAGAAAGTGGCCATTTACAAAAAAGATAGCAGGAGCATCAAGTTCATAGAGGATCTCAGCCATTTCCACCCCATGATTATCTGGAGCATCGTCTATTGTTAGTAGTACGACTTGTTCATCTGCATCATTCACAGGTTCAAGAGACCAGTCATTTTTGTTTACTGTATAGCTTCCTTCATGCTCAGCAGCAGCCTCTGCATCCCCCTGCTCCTCTTCTTCTTCGTCCAGGGCATCACTTCCCGGATCTTCATCCACATCCCCGCCTTCTTCCGTATCCTCAATATCAGCCGTCTCATCATCCGTTTCCTCGATATTGTTTTCTTCCGGCAATTCTTCGTCAACTTCCTCCACATCGGTTTCAGTCTCAGTACATGCCGTAACTGTTAACGCTAAAGCAAATATTCCTATGTATTTTTTCAAGTAATTCCCCTCCAGAACCGATTTATGATATGTCCTAAGTTTACCAAAATTTGTGGAAATTGTGGGAAGAGATACCTTCTTTTTATGACATGAAATTCATTAATATAACAAAGACTAAAGGAAATGTTTATTTCCAGCAATGGAAGGGTATGGCTCTGATAGTCAAAAAGTAGGAGCCTTATTACTGTTGCATACAGTTTTGTTCATGTTATAATGTGTACCGGCGCTTATGTGCGGTAAGGTTTTTTAAAGATTTCCAATTTAATTTCACTTATCATGTTCCATGGAAAAAAGGATGCTTTCTAGGTCTTGAGTAATAGAAATTATTTCCATATTTAACACTAGATGTATCCCTCTAAATTTGACTTGAAAGGTGGTTTTTCTTTTTTATGAAGAAGCTGACACCCGTGTTTCTTATTTCCCTGGTGATTGCTCTCGCATTTATACTCTGGGGAGTCATTGCACCTGATAACGTAGAAATGGTCACTGGGGAAATCCAAGGATTTATTTCTACACAGTTAGGCTGGTTTTACTTACTGGCGGCCTCAGGCTTTTTGCTTTTTGCCCTGTTTCTTATCGTCAGTCCTTACGGCAAAATTAAACTAGGTAAGCCCGATGAGGAACCAGAGTACAATTACTTAACTTGGTTTTCTTTTTTATTTACAGCAGGTATGGGGATTGGACTTGTATTCTGGGGAGTGGCAGAGCCTCTTTACCACTTTTATGGACCCCCTAATCAAGAGCCGGAATCAAATGAAGCAGCCGCTGCCGCCTTACGATATTCATTTTTCCACTGGGGGCTTCACCCGTGGGCAATTTATACTGTGGTAGCATTGGCACTTGCATACTTTAAGTTCCGTCATGATGCTCCTGGGGTATTGAGCGCAGCGTTTAAACCTTTATTAGGAGATCGCATTAACGGCGGTATCGGTACAACAATCAATGTGATTGTGGTATTTGCCACGATCTTTGGTGTTGCTACTTCCCTTGGGTTTGGTGCAGCTCAAATGACAGCAGGGCTTGCCCACTTATTCGAACCTATTGTTAATGACACGTTTACTCAATTAATGGTGATCTTAGGTGTTACAGTGCTTTACATGGCTTCTTCCATGACAGGCATCAACAAAGGGATCCGAATCCTTAGTAAGACGAATATTTTTCTTGCGATAGGCTTAATGCTCTTCCTCCTCATTGTAGGGCCGACTGTGTTTATCATGAATGTCTTTACACAAACGCTTGGAAGCTATATTCAAAACTTGCCAAGTATGAGCTTTAGCTTAAATACATTCACTGGTGATTCGGCCTGGGTAGAAGATTGGACAGTCTTCTACTGGGCATGGTGGATTGCATGGTCGCCTTTTGTAGGTACATTTATTGCCCGTGTCTCCAGAGGCAGGACCATCCGTGAGTTTGTTGTAGGTGTACTTGCTGTTCCTACGCTATTTGGCGGCTTATGGTTCTCTGTTTTTGGAGGAACGGCTATTGATCTGGACATTAACCAAAACGGACTTATTTATGACATTATGGGCGAACAAGGAATGGAAGTCGCCTTGTTCTCTGTATTGGAGCAATTCCCGTTAGGAACGGCTATGTCTGTACTTGCTGTGCTGCTCATTATGTCGTTCTTTATCACATCTGCAGACTCTGCTACATTTGTACTCGGCATGCAGACAACAAACGGCAGCATGAACCCTCCTATATCTGTTAAAGCTGTATGGGGTATTATTCAATCCTCTGCTGCTGCCGTGCTGCTTTTATCAGGTGGATTGGCAGGCCTGGAGACTGCACTAATTATAGCGGCCCTGCCCTTTACCATCATTATGATCTTTATGGTTATATCGATGCTGAAAGCTTTGAAAGCTGAAAAAGCCGCTCTTCAACAACAAGCAGCTGAAGGAGATCGGACGCCTAGGCTTAAAGAAGAGCGCAAAAAGTTCAGGGAAGAAAAAGAACGCCTGCTCCGTGATATTGAGGAAATGAAAAAAGAAAGAGTAGAAATGAGAAAAGAAAGAGAAGAATTTAAAAAAGAACGAAACGCTTATAAAAGAGAAAGAGAAAGAGACAAAGACAAAGATAAATAAGAAAAGCCCCCTATCACCGAAAGTGATGGGGGCTTTTGACATTCTAATCCTATACGTGAGAAAAACCTCGTAACATGTAACATGAGAGACCTTAATATTTCTTTTTGATTACAAGTTATGGTTTCGCGTTTTAATCAACCAGCTTCTGGTAATACAATAATAGAAATAAGGCATTGTTACTAATGGGGGTGGAGAGATTGAGGGTCTTATGCCGTTTTTTCATTATTGTTATATTGTTAGGATTATCCGCATGCGTATCTTTTTCTGAAGCCGAGACCTCTCCCCCCTATTCATTAAATGAAAATGAAAAAATCACGCTTTTCTTTTCCGACGAGAACAACCTTGAAAAAGAATCTCCCTACTACGATGCCTTACTTACCTTACAAAATAACTTTGATGACCAGAAAGTTATTATTATAAATTCCTCTGAAGAAAAGCTAGTTAACTCTTTTGATATACAAGAGTTTCCTACTCTGTTAATAATAAAAGGTGAAGAAGTAAAAGGAAGCCTTTCTGGATTTCAAAATTATGAAAAGATTGAAGCCTTCCTTCAGGAAATCATTTTACCATCTAATGAAAGATTCTAGAATAAGCTGGAGACTCATCTAAGTAAATAAGGCTCCAATTATCTTCTGAAACTGAACGGATGTCGCACTTGTGCCTTTAGATGCATGCAAGTGTATTTTTAACAAGCAACTACTAAATACTAGAAACAAAAAAAGGCTCTCACCGGATGGTGAGGGCCCTTCTTATTAGCTGGTTTTTGTCCCAGCCTTCGCGTACTATTACTTAATGTGGATTGGTGTTCCAAGAGCTACTTCAGCTGTTTCCATAGTAATCTCACCAAGAGTAGGGTGAGCATGAATGGTCATAGCCAAGTCTTCAGCAGTCATACCTGCTTCAATGGCAAGACCAGCTTCAGCAATCATATCAGATGCATTTTGACCTGCAATTTGAGCTCCAATGACCAGCCCGTCTTCCTTACGAGTAACAAGCTTTAAGAAACCATCTGTTTCATTAAGTGAGAGGGCACGACCATTTGCCTGGAATGGGAATTTAGAAGCTACTGCGTCGTAACCAGCTTCCTTTGCCTCCGCTTCTGTATAACCAACACTTGCAAGCTCTGGCTCTGCGAACACAACCATCGGAATTCCAAGATAATCGATTTCAGACGCTTCACCAGAAATGGCTTCAGCAGCGATTTTCCCTTCGTAAGATGCTTTATGAGCAAGTGGAGGACCAGCAATAACATCACCGATTGCATAGATGTTAGAAGAGCTGGTACGGCACTGCTTATCTACTTTAATCAAGCCTTTTTCGTCCAGCTCGACTCCGATTTGCTCTAATCCAAGCTCATCAGAATTTGGACGGCGTCCTACCGCTACAAGAACATAGTCTGCCTCAAACGTCTTTTCCTCACCTTTTACTTCTGCTGTTACCTTCACGCCATCTTTTGTTTCCTCGGCAGACTTAGCAAAAGCTTGCGTTTCAAACGTAACGCCTTTTTTCTTAAGATTCCGCTGGACAAGCTGTGCCATTTGCTTTTCAAACCCGCCTAAGATGCGCTTTTCACCTTCAAGAACCGTTACTTCGCTTCCTAGATTTGCATAAGCCCCAGCAAGCTCAATTCCGATATAGCCTCCGCCGATAACGACCAGCTTATCAGGAACTTCATTTAAATTAATAGCGCCTGTAGAGTTAATAATACGGTCGCTGAATTTAAAATTAGGAATTTCAATTGGGCGGGAACCCGTAGCAATAATACAATTCTTAAACTTATAGGTCTGTGAGCCATAGCCATCCTCTGAAGAAACTTTTACTTGGTCACTATCAGAGAAATATGCCTCTCCTTTTACAAGGTTAACTTTGTTTCCTTTTAAAAGGCCTTCCACTCCGCCTGTAAGCTTATTAACAATCCCGCTTTTCCATTCTTGTACTTTGGAAAAATCTAAGCTTACATTTTCAGCAGTGATACCCATGTCATCGCTGCCTTTTGCATTATGGTAACGGTGGCCGGCTTCGATTAGTGCTTTTGATGGAATACATCCAACGTTTAAGCACACACCGCCAGTGCTTCCCTTTTCAACTACTGTTACCTTTTGTCCAAGCTGAGCTGCTCGGATTGCTGCTACATAGCCTCCTGGTCCGGAACCTATTATCAGCGTGTCTACTTCTTCTGCGAAATCACCTACAACCATGTTTTACCCCTCCATTACGATTAGTTCAGGATCATTAAGTAAGCGCTTCACGTGGTTTAATGCGTTTTGCGCTGTGACGCCATCGATGAGACGGTGGTCATAACTTAATGATAAAGCAAGTACAGGTGCGATGACAACTTCTCCATCACGAACTACTGCTTTTTCTTCAATGCGGCCAATTCCAAGGATTGCTACTTCTGGGTGGTTGATAACTGGAGTAAACCATTGTCCCTGAGCAGAACCAACGTTTGAAATGGTAACAGTACCGCCTTTCATTTCTTCAGCTGAAAGTTTGCCGTCACGGGCTTTCAATGCAAGCTCATTGATTTCTTTAGCAAGCATAAAGATGGATTTGCGGTCAGCGTCTTTTACTACTGGAACGACAAGCCCTTGTTTTGTATCAGCTGCGATACCAATATTAAAGTAGTTTTTATAAACGATTTCCTGGTTCTCATCATCAATAGAAGCATTTAGTGCAGGGAATTCACGCACGGCAGAAGTTAAAGCTTTCACTACATACGGCAGATACGTAAGCTTAATATCTTTTTCGGCAGCAACCGGCTTGAACTTCTTACGGTTTGCAACGAGATTTGTTACGTCTACTTCATCCATGTGCGTAACATGAGGAGCTGTCTGCTTGGAATTAACCATAGCATTTGCGATCGCTTTGCGGATACCTTTTAGTGGCACGCGCTCTTCAAGCTGCTCTGTAGCTTGTGCGGATGCGGCAGCAGGCTTCTCTTGCTTTTGCTCTTTCTGTTCTTGTTCACTGGCTGCAGCTTTTTCCTCAGTGCCGGCTGTTTCCTGTCCGCCATCAAGGAAGGACTCAACGTCTTCTTTCAGCACTCGGCCATTTTTTCCGCTGCCACTGACTTTACGGATATCTACACCTTTGTCTCTGGCAAATTTTCGCACAGATGGCATAGCGATGACACGACGATCCTCATCAACATCCGTATCTGTTTCAGCTGCTGGAGCAGCCGCTTCAGACGCTTCTTCTTTCTTTTCTTCCTTTGGTGTTTCTGTTTCAGCTTCTTGTTCGCTGCTGTCGTCCCCGGAAGGAGCATCTTCACTTCCGTCATCAATAATTAATACTGTCGTCCCCACAGTTGTGGTAACCCCTTCGTCCACTTTCACTTCTTTAACAGTGCCATCAACAGGAGAAGGAATCTCTACAACGGCTTTGTCATTCTGCACTTCACAAAGAACGTCGTCTTCCTTAATTGTATCGCCTTCTTTTACAAACCACTTAACAATTTCACCTTCATGAATACCTTCACCGATATCCGGTAGTTTAAATTCAAATGCCACAGATAGTGCCTCCTTTTTAACTAACTAAAAATGATAGAAAAATTCCTTGTAGTTTCACCTTTTACGGACAGGAAAAGTCTCTATTTTTCTTTACTATCCCTAAACAAGCTGCGTGCATGCATTGGTAAAAAAAGAGACTGAAAAAGGTAATCAGGATTACCCTGACTCCTTTTCCAGTCAGGAATCTATGAGCTTCATTTAAAAGTTCATTACTTCTTTTGCTTTTTCCACTACATCTTTGTAGTGCGGCAGCCAGATATCTTCAGCTACTGCAAACGGGTACGTAGTATCAGGAGCCGTTACTCGCATAACAGGAGCCTCAAGGTGCAAAATGGCACGCTCAGTAATGTCAGCTACTACCTGTGCTGCGATACCAGCTTGTTTTTGCGCTTCTTGAACGACAATCACGCGGTTTGTTTTTTCTACAGACGCAAGAATTGTATCCAAGTCGATCGGACTGACTGTACGAAGGTCAACAACCTCCAGTTCAATCCCTTCTTCTGCAAGCTCTTCGGCAGCTTTCAAGCATGTATGGACCATTGCTCCATAAGTTACTACCGTGATGTCTTTTCCTTCACGCTTAACATCTGCTTTTCCAAGCTCAATGGTGTACTCTTCTTCAGGTACTTCTTCACGGAAAGAACGGTAAAGCTTCATATGCTCAAGATAAACAACTGGGTCGTTATCTCTAATAGAAGAAATTAAAAGGCCTTTCGCATCGTACGGAGTAGATGGAATAACCACTTTTAATCCTGGAGTCTGAGCCATAAGGCCTTCCAGGCTGTCCGCATGCATTTCAGGTGTCTTAACCCCTCCTCCAAAAGGAGAACGAACAGTGATTGGAGAGTGGTAGTTCCCTCCGGAACGGTAACGCATACGTGTCATTTGGCCTGCAATGGAATCCATTACCTCAAATACAAAACCAAAGAACTGAATCTCCATAACAGGACGGAATCCTGTCACACCAAGTCCGATGGCAAGTCCACCGATACCTGATTCGGCAAGTGGTGTATCAAACACACGCTCTTCGCCAAATTCTTTTTGAAGCCCTTCTGTTGCACGGAATACTCCGCCATTTTGTCCTACGTCTTCACCGAAAACGAGCACATTCTCGTCGTTGTTCAGCTCAGTACGCATGGCATCTGTAATTGCTTGAATCATGGTCATTTGCGCCATAGCTTACTTCGACTCCTTCGCTCTATATTCTTCCAATTGCTCTTGAAGGTTAGCTGGCAATGTTTCGAACATAAATCCGATAAGGTCAGTGACCTTCTGCTTTGGTGTTTCGTCTGCTTGTTTAATCGCAGCTTTAATATCTTCTTTTGCTTGTTCTACAATTTCATTTTCTCTTTCCTCAGTCCAAAGATCCTTGCTTTCAAGATACTTCCGGAAGCGGATAAGAGGGTCCTTCTTTTCCCATTCATTATCAAGGTCAGATGTACGATAGCGCGTTGGATCATCCCCTGCCATCGTATGAGGACCATAACGGTAGGTTAGCGTTTCAATAAGGGTAGGCTCACCTTTTAACGCGTTTTCCCGGGCTGTTTTTGTCGCTGCGTAGACCGCTAGTACATCCATGCCATCAACTTGTACACCATGAATTCCTGCCGCTACTGCTTTTTGGGCAATCGTGCTTGCAGCAGACTGCTTTTCAACCGGAACAGAGATCGCAAAACGGTTGTTTTGGACAATAAAGATAGCTGGTGCATCATAAGCTCCGGCAAAGTTCATGCCCTCGTAGAAGTCACCTTGGGAAGCACCGCCATCTCCCGTGTAAGTAATTGCAACGTTTTCTTTTCCTTTTCGTTTTAAACCAAGGGCAACCCCTGCTGTTTGAACGATTTGAGCACCAATAATGATCTGCGGCATGATTACATTTAAATCCTCAGGGTACTGACCGCCATGAAAGTGTCCTCGGGACCATAGGAAGGCCTGATACAAAGGTAGACCGTGCCAAACAATCTGTGGAATATCACGATAACCAGGAAGAATCCAGTCCTCCTTATCTAGTGCAAATTGCGAACCTAACGCAGAAGCCTCCTGCCCAGCTACTGGTGCATAAAAGCCAAGACGGCCTTGACGATTTAAAGAAATGGCACGCTGGTCCCAAATTCTTGTATAGACCATACGCTTCATTAATTCCTGGAGCTCCTCATCTGAAAGATCAGGCATAGCGTCTTTGTTCACTACTTCTCCATCTTCATTTAAAATCTGAAATGTTTCAAAGTGACCTTCGACTTGCTCAATTGTATTAGTAGCCACCATGTTCACCTCTTCCTTTCCTCTAAATAAGAAATCATTGTTTCCATTGTAAAGGGTGACAAACTATATATAAGAGAAGAGGAGTGCCCTCGCCTCTTACCTAGCTGGATAAAAACACCTAAACGTAGGGTAACCATAAGTGATCAAACTCATTAAGAATAAGCCTAAAAATCCTTATTCCCTTTTCTCATCCTCTATAATCACTGTCCACCCATTTTTTCATATTTCTTTCTGTATCACGATTTTTCTTAAAAAAGTAATACAACCTTTATCCAACACTTAGTCTATACTAATCCAAAAAGGTTCGTCAATCCTTTTGCAATTACTATTTCACTGCTTTGTTAAAAATTTGCACATAGTGAAAATCCACTAAACTGTTATATATCATTTTAAAGTTTATACTAAACAGCTTTACATCAAACCCTTCTAATACGGCTAAGGAAAAATGTAACACTTTATATAACATAAAAAAAGAATGGCCAAAAATGAGAAAGATTAAAAGGTAAACCACTAACATATCAGATGTCTTTGAGAAAACAGTCCCGCCTTTTGAGGTTGGTATACCGGTCAGAAGGTGGTTGAGCCATTACCTAGTTAGATGTAACACACACACAAAACACTCATTCCGTTTCATACACAACCAAAAAAGGTTCCAATTATCAATCTGATAATCGGAACCTTCTTTATTTATAAACCGGAATGTTCCAGTAGGAATGGCGACTTTTTACCCGTTATCGACTACATCGCCAGGTTCTTCTGCTTCTGGTTCTTCCTCTTCTTCACCATTGTCTTCCTCTTCATCATCTTCATCTGGACCTTCTGCTTCAGGGGCTTCTGTTTCTTCTACATTCAGCCCTGCTGCTTGATAAAAAGAAGATTTAGCTTCATTGTATCTGTCTGTATATTCATTAAATCGCTCTTTACTGTCTACCACAGAGCGGTACCTTTCATTTATCGTATCAATATGATCCTGAAGTTCGTCGATTTCAAGTTCTTCATCCTGGAACATATGGTACAATTCACGATCTAACTCAATGGCTTCCGAATAATTTGTATAGAGCTCCTCATATGAGGCATACCTCTCGTTCATTGTGTCTCTAATATCCTCGGCAGCAGCAATTTCCTCGTCTTCCTCAAGGTTCTCCATTTCCTCTTCTGCTTGCTGGTACTCTTCATAGCTGGCTTCAATACTTTCTCTTTCCATTTCCAACCGCTCTTCTCTTTCATCTACCAGCTCAAGGGCTTCATTTGAAAGAGCCTGTATTTCCTCTAATTCAGTAAGACCCAGGGATAAAATTTCTTCATAAATTTCATATTCCTGTTGTTCAGCCTCCATTAATGGTTCCTGCTGCTGCTGAAATCCCTCTTCAAGCTCCACTGCTTCTTCCAAATGATTATAAATTGCTTCAGAGCTACTTTCCCCACAGGCTGAAATGACTAAAAGGCTGGATGCAGCTATGCTGCTAAGTATTATTTTTTTCATATGTCTCGTCCCCCAGATTCAATCATAAAAAGGTTTATTTCTACACAAAACCACAAATAACCAAAAAATGTTATTCGCTTCCCCAATGATATAGCAATATTTCTCTTAAATCAATTAATCTTCCATATTAATCCTGGAATAAAAAAGCTGATAATTAATGGGCATTTGACCATCCGTTATGGTTTCTTTTACATACAGTGATATAGAAACGCTCAAGAGAGCGGATTTTTGAAGGAGGAATGAATAATGTGGGGCCACGGTGGATGTTATGATCCTTGCGGATATGGATATCCTACTCAAGTAGCAGGTGTAGGACACGGACCAGGAAGAGGCTTTGCTTTGATTGTAGTTCTTTTCATTTTGTTAATCATTGTTGGAGCTTCTCGTTTCCCTCATCACACACCAAGCAAATAATTGGTTTTGTAAAGGCTCCGTGCCAATTCCGGCAGGAGCTTTTACTTTTACATACTGTAGTTTTTTGCTTATAATATACTTTGGACCTTAGTATTGAATTTACCGGTATTGTTATATGAATTAATAATAACCACCACGAGTAAGAAAGGAGTGAATTCAATGATTACAATGAAGGATATTGTTAGAGAAGGAGATCCTGTACTGAGACAGGTAGCAAAAGAAGTTCCTCTGCCTCCTTCGGAAGAAGATAAAGCAACAGTGCAAAAAATGCTTGAATTCTTAAAAAACAGCCAGGATCCAGAGATCGCTGAGAAATACGGCCTCCGCTCTGGAGTAGGTATCGCAGCCCCTCAACTTGGAATCAGCAAACGATTCTTTGCTGTGCATCTTATAGATGAAAAGGAAAGGGAATACAGCTATGGACTATTTAACCCACGTATCGTAAGTCATTCGGTTGAAACAACACACCTTGATAACGGTGAAGGGTGTTTATCCGTTGACAGAGATGTACCTGGGCTTGTACCGAGGTATTCCCGGATTACTGTTAAGGCTGCCACAGAAGACGGAGAAGAGGTTCAGCTTCGACTCCGTGGTCTTGCTGCTATCGTGTTCCAGCATGAAATTGATCATCTTGACGGTATAATGTTTTATGACCGAATCGAAGACTATGATGACAAAATGAAAAGGTCACTGCCCGACCTGTAATTTATTTCCTTGCAAAAGGCTCCGGAAAACGGAGCCTTTTTTCATTATACCTTATTACCTTCAAGGAGACCGAGTCTCTCCAGGCCTGCCCGTATGCCCCCTTCATCCACGGATGCCGTAACAAAATCAGCTGAAGCTTTTGTCTTATCTAAAGCATTTCCCATAGCCACTCCAGTACCAACCATTTCCAGCATTTGAATGTCATTTAACGCATCTCCAAAGGCAGCAGCTTCTTCAATGGAAAACCCGAGGTGTCGAGCAACTGTTTTGATACCTTCTGCCTTCGACCCTCCCTGAGGAAGCACATCCACAGCAAGATTATGCCAGCGAACAAAATCAAACTTCGGATGGGAGTGTAAATATACATGTTCCTCGTGTCCGCTGCAAAAAAGCAATGCCTGATAAATTTCTCTTTCTTTAAAATAGTCAGGATCCTCAGAAGGATACGGTAATTGGAGTCCGCCTACACTTTCAACAATATGAGGGTGGTTGCTTACCGTAGAACGAAAATCTTCATGATCGACAAAAACCATGGGATGATTCTGAGATTCTGCATGCTCCTTCAGACGGGTTAGGTAGTTAAAATTCAAAGGCTTCTTTTCAATTACTTCTCCTTCTGCCACTACGTATGAACCGTTAAAGCTGACAAACGTTTCGATTCCTAATTCTTCTCTAAGCTCTTCAAACATAAAAGGGGCGCGTCCCGTAGCAATAGCAACATAGACTCCTTTATTTTTCAGCTCAGCAATTGCCTCCTTAGTCGAAGGGGGTACAATCATTTCCTTTGTATAAAGCGTACCGTCAATATCAAAAAATACAATGCCTGGCTTCTTCAATTTCTCCACTCCTTTTTTCTCTTACCGCAGCTTACTTTTATGTAAAGCATCTGCTTTTATACTGAAAATTCCACTGTTACCTGATTTCCTACCATTATGAAGCAAACAGATAAGATTGAAAAGAAAAAGGCAGCTTCTTTTCTTCCAAGTATTTCAGGGCAAGAATTCCGGCAGGCCGCACATAATAAGGGCAAACCAAATACAAGGAGGGATAGTCAATGATGAGGAAATGGAGAAAAAGATTACTGAAGGGATGCCGGAATCTTTTACCAAAACAACGCTTATTGAATGCCTGAATTTAACATTCGGCCTCTTTCTCTATTGAAAAATAATGAAAAATACCTTACAATTTCTAGACTGGCATGTACGGAATCAAAGGCTTTACCTTTCATGCATACCAAAAGCATGAAAAACACAGTCCAATGTTTTATAATAGGATAAGCATTATTTAACAGAACAAGGAGAGGTCGAAGATGATTTTTAAAGTATTTTATCAGGAGAATATTGAAGAAGCTCCTGTCCGGGAAAATACTCATTCACTTTTCGTTGAAGCAGAAAGTGAAAGAGAAGTACGGCAGAAACTGGCAGACAGAAAGTACAATATTGAATTAGTCCAGGAAGTTTCAGGAGATTTCTTGGAATACGAAAAACAAAGAGAAGATTTCAAAGTGGAGAACATCTAGAGAAATGAAACAAATTAAAGAGAATCAAGTTGCCGTTTTCGCCCTTGGAGGCCTTGGGGAAATCGGCAAAAACACGTATGCCATTGAGTACAAAGATGAAATTATTCTTATTGATGCCGGAATTATGTTTCCTGAAGACGAGCTTCTAGGTATCGACTATGTCATACCTGACTATACGTATATTATTAGAAACAAAGAAAAGATCAAAGGACTTTTCGTTACACACGGACATGAGGATCATATCGGAGGAATTCCTTACCTTTTACGAGAGGTTAACGTCCCTATTTATGGCGGAAAATTAGCATTGGGCCTAATCAAAGGAAAACTTGAAGAGCATGGTCTTTTACGCCGGGCCAAGATGATTCCAATTGAAGAAGATCATGTGATTAGATTTGCCCATACACAGGTTTCTTTTTTCCGTACAACACACAGTATTCCAGATTCCTTAGGGATTGTCGTACACACACCTGAAGGAAATATTGTCCATACCGGTGATTTCAAGTTTGATTTTACACCAGTAGGCGCCCCAGCCAATTTAACTAAGATGGCTCAAATTGGTGAAGAAGGAGTGCTTTGTCTTCTTTCTGACAGCACCAATGCCGAAATCCCAGGATTTACAATGTCCGAAAAAAAAGTCGGCAAAAGCATCGAGAATATTTTCAACCAAGTAGATGGCCGTATTATTTTTGCAACTTTTGCTTCTAATATTTATCGTCTTCAGCAGGCTGTAAATGCAGCGGTAAAGCACGGAAGAAAGATTGCAATTTTTGGGCGCAGCATGGAAAATGCGATGACCATCGGCCAAGAACTAGGATATATTCAGGCCCCAAAAGGAACGTTTATTGATCATTCACAACTCAATCGTATTCCTGATAATCAAGTGGCTATTATATGTACGGGAAGCCAGGGAGAACCGATGGCTGCTCTTTCTAGAATTGCTTTTGGTACACATCGCCAAATTCAAGTCATTCCTGGAGATACAGTCATTTTCTCAAGTTCTCCAATTCCAGGGAATACGCTATCTGTAAATAAAATTATTAACCAGCTTTATCGCGCAGGTGCAAATGTCATCCATGGTTCGTTAAATGACATTCATACATCCGGTCATGGCGGCCAGGAAGAACAAAAACTAATGCTCAGGTTGATGAAACCGAAATTTTTCATGCCTATTCATGGAGAATATCGCATGCTGAAGATGCACACAGTTCTTGCCAGTGACTGCGGCATCGAAAAAGAGAATTCCTTTGTCATGGATAATGGAGAAGTTTTAGCTTTAACAAGAGATGAAGCCTCCGTTGTCGGTAAAGTGCCATCTGGAGCCGTTTACGTAGATGGGCACGGAATAGGAGATATTGGAAATATTGTCCTTCGCGACCGACGTATCCTTTCCGAAGAAGGATTAGTAGTTGTGGTTGTTAGCCTTGATATGAAAAACTTTAAGGTTTCCGCTGGACCAGACATAATTTCCCGCGGGTTTGTTTACATGCGTGAATCCAGTGATTTAATTAATGACGCTCAAAGTATGCTCGCAAAACACCTGCAAGAAGTGATGAATAAGAAAACAACACAGTGGTCTGAAATAAAAAATGAAATCATTGACTTATTGTCTCCGTATCTTTATGAAAAAACAAAGAGGAAGCCAATGATCCTTCCGATAATTATGGAAGTATAATAAAAAAGCTGCCAGCAGGCAGCTTTTTTATTATTGGAAAATCGTTTTTTAAGAAGAATCTAAGGAGAGAAATGTTTTAATGAGAGAGGAAATGGTATAGTAACTGATCACACCAGGCCTCTCTCTACCTTTGTCTCCCTCAGTTTCTGCGGAGACGTGTCTTCTTAAGCGTTTCCTTCTTCATCAATCCACCTGTTTTCCAGACGATTAATGTCTTTGTCAGCCCCAATCACAATCAACACGTCCTGAGTAAGGATCTTTTCTTCAGGATACGGAGACACTTTAATCTCCTCTCCCCTTTTGATCGCAAGAATGTTACAGCCGTACCGTGTTCGTAAATCCAAGTCGACAATGCTCTTATTATTGATGGTGGGTCCTGCTACGAGCTCAACGATGCTGTATTCATCAGAAAGCTCCAAGTAATCCAGTACGTTCTCCGATACGACGTTGTGAGCGATACGAACCCCAATGTCTCGTTCAGGATGCACAATTTCATCGGCTCCGATCTTGGCAAGCACTTTTGCGTGGTAATCATTTTGTGCTTTAGCGATAATATTTTTGACCCCCATATCATCCAATATCAAGGTAGTTAAAATGCTTGCTTGAATGTCATCTCCTATTGCAACAACCACTTGATCGAAATTACGTATCCCAAGACTTTTCAACGCTTTTTCATCTGTTCCATCAGCAATTACCGCCTGAGTGACAATGGGAGCAAGCTCGTTTACTTTATGTTCATCCATATCAATGGCTAATACGTCCATCCCTTCAGCAGACAACGCTTTACAAATACTTCCCCCAAAACGTCCGAGGCCGATTACAGCAAATTGTTTTTTCACTCGTTCTTCCTCCAAATACAATCCAAATAATTAATTGGGCAATAGACCTTTGCTAGTTTATTTTAACTTATGCTAAATTGCTTGGCAAAATATTATTACAATCCCAAAGAGGACCATGTATTTGAACCGACAATCCCATCAATAAACAGGTTGTTTGCTCTTTGAAAATCTACAACTGCTTTTTCTGTAAGAGGACCAAACATTCCGTCTATTCCTTTTGGATCAAACCCTTTTTTAACTAATGCTTGCTGAAGAAACTTCACTTCCTCCCCTCTTGCCCCTCTTTTTAATAAGGGAAGGAGACGTTTCTTTCTTAATTGTCCACGAAACCCTTCCATAGAAATACCTGGGCATAAGGACGATCTGTGCCCTTTATATTCGTTATGTCCCCGGACATTTGCAATGGGGATTTTTCTTTCTTTTGAAAGAGAGCGAATGAAAGCAAGGACCGCTTTTTTCTGAAAGTCTGTGAGAGACTCTTTGGTGAAGTCGCCAATCAGACAGACCCCAATAGATTGTTGATTATGGTTGGCTGTATGATACGTGATCTCTTCCTGAGACTGACAATGAAATACCCTGCCCTTTTTGTCAATCACATAATGGTACCCTATGCCTGGCCAGCCATGGTGATTCACATGATACCTTGCAAAGCTCTCAGGTGAGCCTTCCTTGGTGCCGCTATGGTGTATGATAATTTGCTTGATGGCTTCCCTCGTTCTTCTTCTGTATTTTTTATTGGGATGTCGTGGCAATTGCCTTCGCTTATCAATAATGTGTATCTGCAAAAGTAACACCTCCTTCTTTTGACATAGCTTTTCAGTCAAAAAAAGGAGGAAATAATGAAGCTTTCTGTATCCCGCACTGCTAAAAAAAGGATTCATTCATTTTACAGAGAGCTCAGTCAGGTCTTTCTCAATCTCTTCATTCTATGTACATAACATCAAACCAATCAATTTTTTGCGGTAAAATGCGATAAAAAAAGGTGTCTCCACCGGTCACTGTTAATGTAACCTTCTGAGACACCTTTTTATATTTATTTATCTTTAATGCCAAGTACGCGGTTAACACGCTTAGTAAGCATCTTCATTCCGCCTCCGCCAGCTTGAAAGTGACGAAGCGTTCCATCTTTATCAAATACGTAATAAGAAGGAACATATTCATTTTCAAAGGCATCAGTAAGCTTATGCTCATTATCGACAAAGATAGGCTGCGTGATGTCATGCTCAGCTGCTACTTCTTTAATTTGATCCAGATCCAGATCTTTTTCAGAACGTGGCATGTGAACAGCAATCACATTTAAATCATCCTTATAATTATCACGGAACTCATTCACGTTTGGCATCGCTTCTTTACAAAGTCCGCAGCTGACTGACCAAAAGTGGATTAATGTAGGCTTGTCTCCAATTAGATCTTCCTTTGTGACCTCTCCATTATACCAAGTCGTAGCTCCTTTAATTTCAGGCATCTCCGAGCGTAGTTTAAGTGCCATATTTATTTCCTCCTTTTTATATGAGTAAGAAAAAGGCCTAACATTGCTGCTAGACCTTTTCCACTATAGTTGTTAGTGAATTACAAAGTAGCTTGGCCTGGCTTCCAGTTAGCTGGGCAAAGACCGCCAGTTTGAAGAGCTTGAAGCACACGTAGTGTTTCATCTACATCACGGCCAATGTTGTTATGGTTAACAACAGAGTACATGAGTTCGCCCTCAGGGCTGATGATGAATAGTCCGCGAAGAGCAACCCCTTCTTCTTCAATAAGTACGCCGTACTCACGAGATACTTCATGGTTTGTGTCAGCAGCTAGTGGATAGTTCAAGTCACCAAGACCATTATCATCACGGTGTGTATTAATCCATGCTTTATGAGTGTGGATTGTATCAGTAGATACACCGATCACTTCTGCATCAAGGTCTTCAAACTCATCGTAACGATCGCTAAGAGCTGTGATCTCAGTAGGACATACGAACGTGAAGTCCATTGGATACCAGAAAAGTACCGTCCACTTATCTTCTTTCATGTTTTGCTCAAGGCTTACTTTACCAAACTCTTTGTTTGGCATTACCGCATCCATTTCAAATCGTGGTGCTTGCTTGGCTACCATACGCTTATCAGTCATCAATAATTACCTCCTAAATGAATTGAAATGATCTCTGATTACAAAATATATTATAAATGGCTTGTTATTTAAAGTCAATATTAAATTGTAATTAATTTAAATTGATTGCTAAAACGCCATTTATCCCTTATGTAACATTCCCTATCGAAGAAAAAACAAACACATTTTTATCAATGACAAGGAAAAAAGATAATGAAATTGAGAAAGCAATGAGAAAGAAATTAAATAGCCTGTCTGACATTTACTCTACCCAACAAGTGGAAGCTTGTAAAATAAAATGCTCATAAAAGACCTTTTATATTTTTGCTTAGTTTCTGTTTTTTATTCAGTCGGCTCCCCGTTATCTAGAAAGTCCATCGGGAAAGGTTAATTTTTTTACAGGTTGTCATAATGTGTTATACTTCGACACGTACCCTTTGCCTTTAAAGGCCGGGTATCCTTTTATGAAGTAGATCCATCAGAAGGGAGCCTTATTAATGGAAGAGCTTTTAAATGATACGTTTTTAGGCGTGTTAGTAGGCGGGGCGGTAATGATCACCCTGCAGATTATCCTGGTGATTATCGGCTACTTTATTGCGCGCAGCATAGGAAAAAGAATTATCAGCCGAAGTTTTGAAAGAATGGCTGCACAGCGAAACATGCATCCGGGAAGAGTGAAGACCTTAAAGAACCTTTCTCTAAACGTGTTTGCTTATGCTCTAATCTTCGTTTTAATAACAATTATTGTAGGTATTTTTGATTTAAATATCGCTCCAATTATAGCTGGAGCCGGAATTATAGGGCTAGCTGTCGGCTTTGGTGCCCAGGGTCTTGTGAGCGATGTAGTCACCGGTTTTTTCCTTCTTTTAGAAAAGCAGATTGATGTGGATGATTATGTGACAATTGCCGGGCTGGATGGAGTAGTTGAAGAAGTCGGACTGCGAACAACTCAAATTCGCGCCTTTGACGGCACACTCCACTATATTCCAAACCGGGAAATCAGCTCCGTCAGCAATCATTCAAAAGGAAACATGCAGGCAATGATAGATATTAGCATTTCCTATGATGACGACATTGACCGAGCTATGAAAGTTCTTCAGGATGCTTGTGACAAAGTAGCAGCAGAAGAAGAAGTGATTAAAGACGGTCCTCACGTCTTAGGTGTAGCAAGCTTCGGAGATTCTGATGTAATTATTCGTATTATTGGACAAACTGAAAATATGGAACAATGGGGTATTGAGCGCAAGCTTAGAAAAGCCTGCAAAGAAGCACTAGACGCTAATGGAATTGAAATTCCGTTCCCTCACCAAGTTAATATCCAAAAAAATTAATGACCTTAAAAACCGGCTGTCTGTTAAGAGACAGTCGGTCTTTTTATTATATATCTTGATGTGGATGAAAAAGAAGCATCTAACACATGCCATAGTAGTGAAAGGGGGTAATATACCAACCTTTATCAGCCTGGCTTACTTTCCTCGTCCAAAAGAACAAGCCGTTGAGAATACTAATCATCTCAACGGCCAAAGAGACCTCAGAAAGGTCACTGTTTCATGTATATGTGTATTGACGAGACTATCTTTGATTAAGCTTTTCCTCAACCTGACTGCACACTTCGTTTGAACTAAAGCCATGAGCATTAATTACAGACCCTTCCATTGCAGTCTGCTGAATGTCCATCATATTCTCATCCTGACCGGTAATGACACAACAATCACAGCCCTTAGCGTCCTGCTGTTGTCTCAAAGTAACCACTTCATGTCCAAATTCCTGAAGCTGCTGCTGTACATCTGTTAATGATTCTTCTACACCAATTCGAGCCATTTTACTACCTCCTTCACGTGTTTTCTCTGTTAATATGTACGTTGAATAGGTGATTCATGCAAAAGAAACAGAAAAAACTTGGCTTCCCATTTACAGGGCAAGCCAAGCTTTTGCCTTCATCTAAAAAATACCAAGTGACGGTTGCTTTATTAAAAACGATTATAGTAATCAATCATGTGCTTCACAGCCACTTCGACAGCCTCTATTTGAGGTTCGATTCTGGCATCATGAAGCCCGTATGGTGTATCCACTCCCAGCCAGAACATAAACCCGGGAATATCATCAAGAAAATAACCAAAGTCCTCTCCTGTCATAGCTTCACTGCACTCGACAAGATGGATATCCTCTTTTGAGCGGGTAAAATCCATGAATCGCTTGGTCGTTTCTGATTCATTATATACCTGCCTGTAGTTTGCGCCCCAATCGATAGCACCTTCACATTCAAAGCTAGCTTCAATCCCACTGACTAATGCTTGAATTCTGTCTTTTACTTTGTGCATGCTTTCAATCGATAACGTTCGGATTGTTCCTTCTAGCCTGGAAGTCTCAGCAATAATATTTTGCTTAGTCCCTCCTGTTATTTTTCCAATCGTCACCACCGCTGAATCCAAAGGATCTACATTTCTTGCTACAATGCTCTGAAGCTGTGTCACCAAATGACTGCCTGCCACAACCATGTCATTGGCTAAATGAGGTCGTGCTGCATGTCCTCCTCTTCCTTTTAAATCAATAAAAAGCTCAGAAGTGTTGGCAAACAGAAGCCCTTCACGGGTGGCAATGGTGCCGACCGGGTATTCTGGAGCAATATGCAGGGCAGCCATTTCATCTGGCTTCCACTTTTTGAAAGTCTCTGTGTTCATCATCGGTTCTGCTCCACCAGGACCTTCTTCTGCAGGCTGGAAAATGAAAAGGAGATTATGCTTTGGCTGATTTTCAGAAAAATAACTGAGGATTCCCAGAGCAATTGTCATATGAAGATCGTGACCGCAAGCATGCATACATCCTTCATGCTCTGATTTAAAATCATAAGTCGTTTGCTCATTCATTGGAAGGCCATCTATATCCGTTCGGTAACCAAAGGTTTTCTCCGGACTGCTGCCTGTAACAAATACAAAAATTCCAGTCTTCCATGTTTCAATGATTAAATGGTTTTGTGGAAATTCGCTGATACGGTCAAGTAAATATTGCTGTGTTTTGTACTCCTGAAATCCTAGCTCCGGTATTCTATGAAGGTCTTTTCTTATGGTCTGATACCTATCCATTAGACTCATGAGGAGACGCCCTTTCTAATTACGGCAATTTCATCTTCGAAGGCAGTAACAAAACGATCAGTATCTTCTTTTCGCAAGGTCAACGGCGGCAGCAGACGGACAATATTTCCTTGTGTGACATTTACCATAAAGCCTTTGGAAAGCAGGTTTTTTTGGAGAGCTTTTATTGTAGCAGCATCCTCTTTCATGACTACCCCAAGCATCATACCGATCCCTCGAATCCCTTCCACATGCTCAGGATATTTCCCTTGAAGTCCTTCAAGACGCTGCCATAAGTAGGCTGCATTTTCTTTTCCGTATTCAAGGCCTTTTTCCTCGTAAAGAACATCTATTACCGCGTTCCCCAACGCTGAACTCAAAGGTGACGGGGCAAAGGTGGTGCCGTGATCGCCAGGCTCAAACAATGACTCCAGTTTTTCTCCCGCAATGATGCCGCCTAAAGGAAGACCTCCACCAATACCTTTGGCAAATAGAACAAGGTCAGGGGTTACGTTAGAGTGCTGGTATGCAAAAAATTCACCGGTTCTTCCAACACCTGTTTGAATTTCATCTATACAAAAAAGGACATTGTATTTTTCACATAACGATGCCGCCCCTTCCATAAACTCCTTGCTTAATGGAAGAATTCCTCCTGAACCAAGAACCGGCTCCATTAATAGAGCTGCCGGCTTTTTCGTTTTCAGTACGTCTTCAAGATCCTTAAGATTCTCAGGTTCAGCTTCATAGACGGGATAATCTGCTGCAGGAAAATCCTGATAAATGCCAGGCTGCCTTGTTAATTTTATCGCTCCTAACGTCCTTCCATGGAAACTCTTTTCAAGCACCACCACGCCAGAACGATCTTCCTCCTGTCTAGTTCTCCACTTATGGATCAGCTTTACTGCCGCTTCTGTTGCCTCGGCTCCAGAATTAACAAAAAACACTTTTCCAGGGATAGAAACCTCAATTAGTCTCTTCCCAAGCTTAATTGCCTGTTGGTTTAAAAACACGTTAGAAATATGCAGATACTTCTCACTTTGATCCTTTAAAGCCTGGATGATAGTAGGGTGGGAATGACCGAGAACATTTACAGCCAGTCCTGTAAATAAATCCATGTATTCCTTTCCCTCGTTATCATATAAGTAATTTCCTTCGCCTCTTTCTATCACGATAGGCAGCCGTTGATAGGTATTCATTAAATATTTCTCGTCTAGCTCCTGCCAGTTTGCCACCTTCTGTTCCCCCTTTATGCTTTTAAGACTCCCGCAAGAGAGCACGGGAGTCTTAACATGGTACCTACTATTTATTAGTCTTCTTTTAACTGACGAAGCTCTTGTTTAATTTCTGTTTTTCCTTTTGTCTGCTCGTCGATTTCTTTAATTACTCGTGCTGGAGTTCCGGCAACCACAGTGTTTGGAGGGACATCTTCCGTTACAATGGCTCCTGCTGCTACTACAGCCCCTTCTCCAACAGTAACACCTTCAAGTATTACAGCATTGGCTCCAACAACTACGCCGTCTTCTACAACAACCGGCTTAGCAGATGGAGGCTCAATAACTCCCGCAAGAACAGCACCCGCTCCAATATGGCAGTTGTTTCCGACCGTTGCACGGCCGCCCATGACAACGTTCATGTCGATCATTGTTCCTTCACCGACTACAGAACCAATGTTGATGGACGCTCCCATCATAATAACAGCATTTTTACCGATTTCTACTTGGTCGCGGATAATAGCTCCTGGCTCAATCCGCGCTTGAATGCCTTTAAGATCAAGAAGAGGGATAGCAGAATTTCTGCGGTCATTTTCCACAACATAGTCTTCTACTTTTTCTTCATTTTCTTTTAGAGCCTTCTCAATTTGTTTCCACTCTCCGAAAAGAACTCCTGTATCACCGGTGATAAATGATTTGGTTTCTTCACCAAAATCAATACCGTCCAGCTGGCCTTTAATATGTACTTTAACCGGGGTTGATTTTTCACTTTCTGATATAAACTTAATAATTTCGTTTGCATCCATTTGTTTCATGTCACGTTTCCTCCTTAAAAGTCTTTTACGCCAATAGATTATCATAGGATTTACTATATCAAAAGGGAAATGGTTGCCTGCTGTTCTATTATTGGCATACTTAATCATTTTATCATGTTTTTCTTTCTTCCTCGACAAGAAAGGTGTAAAGAGTATAAAAAACAAACAATTTACGAGAAGGAAGAGGATTTCTCTTCTAAAAAAAGAATACAAAAAGAGACGAATAAAAGGAGGAATACATATGATACCGACGACTGATTTATGTGATGAATTTAGAGACCAACTAACACTGGCGAAACCTATCTTTCGACAGTTCGGACTAAAGCGAACGTTTGCCGGTTCTATCAAAACAGTAAAAGTTTTTGAAGACAATGTCCTCGTTAAGAAAGCTCTTGAAACCATACCGGAAGGCTCTGTCCTGGTGGTAGACGGCGGTGGTTCCATGCGTTGTGCTTTAATGGGAGACATGCTTGCAGAAATTGCTGTAAATAGAAACCTTGCAGGAATTATTATCCACGGAATGATCCGTGACTCCCAAGAGATCAATGAAATGAACATAGGTATTTTCTCCCTTGGCACCAACCCATTTAAATCCATTAAAGAAGGAAAAGGAGAAACCGATGTACCTGTAGAATTTGCAGGAGTGGAATGGAAGCCCGGTGAATGGGTGTATGCAGATGAAGACGGAATTGTCCTGGCAAAGGAAAAATTAAAATAAACGCGCAAAGAGGCTGTTTACTTGTCATACCTAGCAAACAGCCTCTCATTATTTATTACCAGCGTATCGTATTTATACATTCAATAACCTTATTTTCTTCTTCTCTTGTCAGCTCCCAATTCGTAAGGTCCCTTTTTATATCCTCCATGGTTCCATATCCTTTAACCAATCCATTTAATCTCGCAGCAAGTGTAGAGTTTACCATTTCCTGATGGTCAGTAAAGAGTCTTGACAGATGAGCGATCGCTTGCGGGAACCTTTTCAAATAATATTTCTGATGGTAATCCTCCGCTTTTGTGAATCCTTGAAAAGATGCGATTTCTGTCTGTATCGATTCCCCTTCCGCATTTTCTATTTCTTCTTTTACAGCATTGGCAGTCTGATACTGCTCTTCATTGTAATATAGGAGCAACGACATATATTGCCTTGAACTCCTATAAACAAGAGAAGATTTATGATGGGCCCAGAATAAACGTACTAATTGCTGGTAAGAAACCTGTTTAGGATCATATTCAATAAGAAGGGTTTCTGTATGGTCCCCCATTCTCCTGTAAGTCGGATCTTTGGTTGTACCCCCCGCATATCCGACCGTGGTACTGCGCACTCCAGGTATATGCCCGAACCGGGCATCAGGTCCCCAGAATCACCCCATACCAAACACAGCGTATTCCGTTGACTGGTTACTGTTTTTTCCGTTCTCGTTTATCATACCATTCCTCCTTCCCTTGCTAGTATCTCCTAAAAGCTTTCCTCATGTTCCTTTCATTCTGAATGGGTGTGTTCCGTTTTTCAACCTTTTTAGATATTGACCACTGTTAGGGCAATACACTTACTCATAGTCGTAACAAGCGTGCAAGGACACTTTTACAATATTCAAAATAATTCCAAAATCTTTCGAATTCTTGTTGACTTGATAATGGTTCTCAGGTAAACTGAACTTAATAACAATGATAATGACTTTCAATTTCAGAGACATTGCCTAACAGGAGGGTTTTTTATGGGGTACAGTGTAGATGGGTTCGCAGACATTCATACAATTCTTTCTAACGAAAGAAAAGTGGGAGGGGCAATTGAAGCAAAGCGAATCCGCTTAAGAACCGGAGAAGAATTTACCAACCCTGTTATTACTAACATTGATTTCTCTGGATCAACTTTTTATTCAGTCTCCTTTGTTACAGACCAAGGAGAAAGTTATGTAGTAAATGTTCAGGATATCAGCATGATGCAATCTTTAACTCACTGCAGAGTCCATGAAATGAAAAATACTTATTATAGACCAATTAAAACAGAACAGCGTATTCGTTATTTAAAAAAGCTATGTGAAATTAATGAAGGGTCCTATACAAAGATTTTCCGGGAAGAAGCGGCTGCTCTTATTAAAGATATTGGGAAAGAGGCTTTACGTTCCACTCCAATTGCTGCCCACATTGACTATACAGAAAATAATGTTATTCAAATCGCATAATTCTAAGCTGTTGAATGTTTCAACAGCTTTTTTGTTGGTCTCATCTCTTCTATTCTTTCTAGGTAGATTAGGTTATAGGTATGGAAACGGAGTGTTGATTGCTGCTTGCCTCTACTTTCTTGTACAAGCAATGCAGGCAGTAACCATTACAAACACCGTGAATTTGAATGTTGGGAGACACGTACACAGCCCGAATACACAGCAAATTCCTGGTGAAATTTTCTTATCTGCCTTTTTCGGGAACTTCAATGAACTGATACCTCAAAAAAATGAGCCAGGATTTTAATCCTGGCCCATTTTTTGGCTCTACACTATTTGTTGGGGTTTTAGAAAAATTAGCTATTAAAAAACACGCAAGCTCCGATATCCTTTACACTTGAATTGTCGAGAAACAAGAATAAGGATAGGAGTTGCGTGTACATGCATTTTATCATGAATATTCCCGGGTTTGAAGAAATGATCATAAAGAAAACAGAAACGATAGGGGATTCGTTCCATCTCCACGTGGAGATGGAACGAAAAGCCCAACGCTGCCCCGATTGTGGAAAGCGGACGAAACGTGTTCATGATTACCGCACTCAAAAAGTACAGCACTTGAAGATGTTTGAGAGAAACACGTATGTATTTTATCGAAAGCGTCGTTACGCCTGTTCCTGCGGGAAACGGTTTGCCGAGTCCACTCGCTTTGTCCAACGATATCAGCGTCACAGCGTGGAATGGAATCAAGCGTTTGGGCTGCGCATCATTCAGGGGAAAAACTTCAAGGATACAGCGCAACAGTTTCGAACGTCTGCTTCTACTGCCATGAGGCGATTTGATGCCATTTCTTCTCCCATGTTTCGAGAAGTCACAGAACTTCCTGAAGTCATTGCGATCGATGAATATAAAGGAGATACCGATCAAGGGAAGTTTCAGGTCATCATTGCCAATGGGAAGACCGCTGAACCTTTGGATATTCTTCCTGACCGTAAGGTGGAGACGGTGAAACAGTATTTACGCCAAAAAGGAAACAAGGTGGAAATGGTGGTGATGGATATGAGTTATCCCTTCAAATCTGCCGTACAGAAAGCCTTAGGAAACCCTGTGATCATCGCGGACCGTTTTCACTTTTGCCGGTATGTCTTTTGGGCTTTGGATCGTGTGAGAAGAAGAGTGCAGAAAGACTTTCATGAGTATGATCGAAAGAAATGTAAACGAATGAAACACGTGTTTAACAAACGGTACGAAGCTCTGAGCGAGAAGCAGCACTGGTATTTGGAGAGATACTTGGGTTTATCCGAGGAGTTACGGAGCGCCTACCGGCTGAAAGAAATGTTTCGGGGCTGGTTTGATCAAGCGAAAGCTGTTGGTTCTTCCAATGGGAGGATCATAAAAGAAGGACTCTATGCTTTTTACCGTGAGGTAAAGGCTTCTGGCATGAAAGAATTTATAAAGGTGGTTCAAACCCTCCAAAATTGGCAAACGGAAATCCTAAACAGTTTTACGTTTGGGTATACCAACGGGCCAATCGAAGGATTAAACAACCAAACCAAGGTAATCAAACGAAATGCGTTTGGTTTTAAGCGTTACGACCGTCTGCGTATGAGAGTCCTATTACATCATCAGGTAAAAGGAAAGACCATTCAAGTAGGATAAAGGGGCAGGAGCAAAAAGCTCCCACCCCAACATTTGACTTAGAACCCATTTTTTTATAAAAAGGATGTACGATAATCCCTTGTTTGTCTACTCCATAGATTCTAGAGTGCAAATTGCGCTTGGCCTTTTGATTCGGAGTACTGTGCTTTCATATACCCTGAAAAGGTAATTCATATTTTCTGTATCCATATATGCTGTATCAATATCCTCGGCAATAACTAAATCAAGATTCTCTCTTCCGGTTGCAACAAGAACTCCTGTTTCTCCTTTAATAACTGGAGACTGATAGATGCCATCAGTTACCAATTCTCTAATATGGTCAATTTCCAAGACATTTGTTCCTTCATGCACCCTGTGAGCGAGAGCATAGAGTTCCGGAGATAAAATAAGTGAATAAGGGCCACTGTGTCCCATTCTCAAAAGCTTATTTCGCGCTTCCACGACATCAGAAAAGGCATTCCCTGATTTCTTCCAATCCTCTCTAATGTGTGTAACTCTTCCTTTTACGTTCAAAAGACCTTCCAGGTCAAACTGTTCTGCTCCGTTAAAAATCATATCGTCTTCAAGGAGAGCACACTGCGCTGCTGCATTGGCAGCAGCAGAAAAATCAACAGGAACATCCAAAGACTTTGCCTGCTGCAAGTCTCTCCAATAGAGCATAAAATCTTTGTAAAGCAGAGGAATTGTTAAATTAACTCGTTTTGTCGGTTCGGACATTTGGAGGCTTTCCCCATGATAACCAAGTGTCCCTAGTCCAGGATCGCCGTACACATCATTTGTTACGGTTTGAATCCCTTCACCTAATGGGCCGTATATATCAATAAATCGGCGTCCGATCAATTGACGTTTGGCGCTTTCAATAACTGTTTCATCCAAGTTTTCCCAATCTTTCCCTACCAATGGGGAATCAGAAAATTTAGTTAGTTTATTCATCCACATCCACTCCTTATTTCTTTAGGCTTCCTACGGTAAGTCTTTTTTTATAGCTTGTTTTTTCTTGAGTCTCCTCAGGAGAGCCTTCCACCTCTATGCTATCCTTCTCTGCACTTGGCCCATTGTCTGAAGGCTGCTGAGTGTACATCTCAATTTTCAGGTTATCTTTTCCATTTTCTTTTTCATCTGTAGGGACAGAGGCTGCAAGGCTCGGACTTCCCCCGGCCTGTTCATTTAACTCTGTCATCAATTCTTTGATTGTTTGATAATCACTGGCCGTTACGTTTCTCATTTCTTGAAGCTTTTCTTCATACTCTGTTCCTTTAAATGAAAACAAAGCCAGATCCAGATGCTCTAAAAAGTTATGAAGGCCAAACTTCTCCAGGCTTATATCCTGAAGAAGGTGGATAGCATCATTGTTATTTGGAACATATGATTCTGGATTTTCAATGTAGTGCTCAAGTTTTGGCATTAAATATTCTAATCGGTCGAATCTATGCTCTTCTTCTTCATAGATATGATGATAGTAAAGGCGCTCATGATCATCTTTCGCGTTCTCAATGACCGGCTCTAAAATGCCCATGAAATCAGTCAAAGCGGCTTTTGTTCGCTTAAACATCTCTAAAAGCTGTGGAAAATATGTAGTCATAACATCCTCCTTTGCACATTACCTGAAATAAAGGGTATTTGAAGTAAAAGTTAATCATCTGGTTACTGCCTGACATGCAAGGCGAACCCCTTTGTTCATTTGTTCTTTAAGCTTGGACTGCTCTCTTTCAGAAGGCGGCATAAACAAATCCTTTCCGCTTTCTACCGTAACAGCACACTTACCGCAAGTTCCCTTTCGGCATTTGTAATCAACAGCCTGGCTTTGTTTAAGGGCAGCGTCCAGAAGAACTTTCCCTTTTTCGGGTTGAACATAGTATTTATTCCCTTTTTGAGATAAAACTATTCTTTGATTTTTAACATCAGGCCTGACAGACTTCACCGGCCTTTTTTGAGGCTTTTTCTTTTCAATAGGGGCTGACGGGAAGCGGTCTTTTCTTGCAGAAGCATCTTTCTTCAAGGAGCCAACCGTTAATTTTTTGATAGTAACCCCTCCTTCTTATTAGATAACCTATCATTGTTGTGCCAATATTACAAATAAAAACAGTATATTTCCAAGTTATCTCCAGTCATTCTAATTTCCCTACACTCGCACTCCCGCTGTTTCCTATGCCAAGGGCATTACCACAGCTTCTTTTTGTGAAAACTACAATGCTTGATTTTCGTCTCAAGCAATTCCCGAAGGCTTCTTGCTCGCTTTTGTACAAGCAATTACTCATAAAAATCAGCTTTGGCAGAGCCTTCTTTCTAAGTTATTTTCCATATGGCTCCTATTTTTTCCTTCTTGTTTTGCTTTTAAATTCACTTCCATTGGGGTAGGGAAGTTGTAATTGAGGTGGAAATGATGATTCTACTACTAAGCTTTCTTTGCGCCCTTGGTTTTGTGGCCGTTCACATAGCTTCTAAGTATCTAACCTTTTTACATGTCATTCCCAGGAGTAAACTTTTATCCGGAATGGGCGGCGTTTCAGTGGCATATATCTTTATTCATATCCTGCCAGAGCTGAATGCCTTTCAATATGAACTCGGTTCCGGGGACACTTCCGGGCTTTTTATGGACAACCCTGTTTATTTTGTAGCAATGATTGGGCTTGCTGTTTTTTACGGATTAGAAAAAATGGGAAAAGTCGTTAGAAATACACCTTCAAAAGCTAAGAAACACCCTTTCCCATGGCTATTTTGGATTCATATGTTTTCTTTTTTCACTTATAACTTTTTAATAGGTTATTTGTTAATTCAAGAGGAATCCAACAATGTTACTGAGTTGACCTTGTACTTTTTCGCCCTTTCTCTTCATTTTTTATCTAATGATCAAGGATTAAGACAGGATCACCAAAGGATGTATGATCATTATGGCCGCTGGCTGTTAGCTGCTGCTGTTCTCGTTGGATGGACAGTGGGATTCATTTTTTCTATGGATGAAAAAATAGTAACATTGCTCTTTTCTTTTTTAGCTGGGGGCATCATTTTAAATGTGTTAAAAGAAGAGCTGCCAGAGGAAAAAGAAAGCAACTTCTGGGCATTTGCCGTTGGCCTGATCTTTTACGCGGCTTTACTTTCTTTCATCTAACTGCCACTTTTCCCTTGTGGCCGTTAGAAAACCATTCTTTAGTGTTTTAAAGTCCAATCTAATCTGTTTAAAAGACAAATCTTCACGCAGATGGGGGGCAATATGAAACATATACAGGCAAACGAATACGTATGATAACCTGACTGTTCGTAATAACGTATAAGGAAATCACCAACCACTTTTATCACAACGAATGTTAATGACCTTTTATGTAAATTTGTGATTACAAAGAAATAAGAAAATCCCTTGTTTTTCAACACGGGACTCCTTAAAAGTTGAGGCTCCTTTCCAGGAAAGGAGCCTCTTCTAAACATATAATTAGTTCTTTTGGAATTGTGATTCTTCAGTTGAACCTTTTAAAGCAGTTGTAGAAGAAGTACCGCCTGAGATTACTTGAGAAACTTCATCAAAGTAACCTGTACCTACTTCACGCTGATGGCGAGTAGCAGTGTATCCTTTCTCTTCGCTCGCAAACTCAGCTTGCTGAAGCTCTGAATAAGCACCCATACCGCGCTCTTTGTAGCCTCTAGCAAGTTCGAACATGCTGTGGTTAAGAGCATGGAAGCCGGCAAGAGTAACAAATTGGAATTTGTATCCCATTTTACCAAGTTCAACCTGGTACTTCTCGATTGTTTCTTTATCAAGGTTAGCTTCCCAGTTGAATGATGGAGAGCAGTTATATGCAAGCATTTTCCCAGGGAATTTCTCATGGATCGCATCCGCGAACTTTTGAGCTTCTTCAAGACTTGGTTTGGATGTTTCGCACCAGATTAAGTCTGCATACGGGGCATAAGCAAGACCACGAGCGATCGCTTGGTCAATTCCTGCATTCGTACGGTAGAATCCTTCTGGAGTACGTTCACCAGTAATGAATTCTTTGTCTGCAGGGTCGATATCACTTGTAATAAGGTCGGCTGCATCAGCGTCTGTACGTGCGATTAGTACAGTTGGTACACCGCTTACATCTGCAGCAAGACGAGCAGAGATTAAGTTTCTCACAGCATTTTGTGTAGGAAGAAGAACCTTACCGCCTAAGTGACCGCATTTCTTCTCAGATGCAAGCTGATCTTCAAAGTGTACACCAGATGCCCCGGCCTCAATCATACCTTTCATTAGTTCAAATACGTTAAGCTGTCCACCGAATCCTGCTTCGGCATCTGCCACGATCGGAGCGAAGTAATCGATGTCACCTTCGCCTTCCATGTGCTGGATTTGGTCTGCACGCTGAAGGGATTGGTTAATTCTCTTCACTACGTTTGGCACACTGTTTGCAGGGTATAAGCTTTGATCCGGGTACATTTGTCCTGCAAGGTTAGCATCCGCTGCTACTTGCCATCCGCTTAAGTAGATTGCTTTTAAGCCTGCTTTTACCTGCTGAACTGCCTGCCCGCCAGTAAGAGCTCCTAAAGCGTTTACATATGGCTCATTATGCATAAGATCCCAAAGCTTTTCAGAACCTTTTTTTGCTAATGTATGTTCAATTTGCAATGAACCTCTTAATTTGACTACTTCTTCAGCAGAATAAGGACGCTCAATCCCTTTCCATCTCTCTTCATTCTCCCACTGTTGCTGCAGCTGCTGTGCTTGCTCTTTTAAGTTCCCCATAACTCTCATCTCCCTTAATTAGTAAGATTTTATAGAAAGAGAATGATCTTTGCAGTGATGACCAATCCCTGTCTTAACACAAATAACAAAGCTGAAAAGCTGGTAAATCCTGTGTGTCAATCTGTTTTAATACAGTTATTATTTGATGTCTTTATGTTATAACAGACCATAAAATTTGGCAACCTTTATTTTCTAATTTTTAGCGATTTACTAAAAGTTTAAATTTTCTGTTTTTTTAACCCCTTATTTAAAGGCATTTACAAGACATTTCCATATTACACAACCATTTTATAATACCTTCTGTTTTAATACAGTGATTATCCTCACACTATAAAAAAAGCCAAAAAAAGAGGGTGTCGCCAAAAGGTAAACTTTTGCGACCCCTCTTCTGTTATTTACCCATGATTCACTGCGTGTTCAGCAGAATCAATGGACCTTTCCTTTTTTTCAATTTGCTTTAACCTTCTTGTGTAAAAGCTTGTAATGCACAAAATCACGAGTGACCCTGCTATGACACCGTTCCATGCAAACTGGCTCCATAACCATCCATAATAAAAACTGCCAATTCCTCCTCCTAAATAATAAGAGGTAAGATATAATCCCGATGCACTGGCTTTAGCGAAGTCCGCATGCTTTGTCACCCAGGAACTGGAGGTTGAATGAACAAAGAAAAACCCGAAGCTTAAGATTAAGAGTGCAACTACAATCATTGGAAAGCTCGGTACTAAAGTAACAAGTAAGCTTATTACCATCAAGGAAATGCCAATGAGCATAATGGTTGTCTGCTCCAGCCGCTCTGCTGCTTTTCCTGCTAGTGTTGAACTGACCGTCCCGGCAATATAGGTTAAATATAAAATGCCCAAAACAGATGTTGATACGTAAAAAGGCGGTCCGCTTAATAAGTAGGTCACAAAGTTAAAGATCCCCATAAAAACAAAGAAATGTAACCCGCCAATAATATATGCATAACGCATCGGCTTATTTTTCAGATGCTCCCAATTGTTTAGAAAGAGTCCTTTCAGCTCTAACGGCTTCGACTGAAAGTTCCTGGAGGAGGGCAAGGTTACAGCAACAATGGATAGGATGAGGACGCTGAGTACACCCATTACGGCAAAGGCTGTGCGCCAATCGGTGAAATCTGTTACTACACCACTGAGAAGCCTTCCTCCCATTCCCCCAATGCTGTTTGCGCTTATAAATATACCAATTGCAACTGCTACACCCTTTGTGGAATACTCTTCACTTATATACGCCATACATGCTGTAGGTATCCCGGCCAATGCTATCGCCTGGATAACTCTTATGAAAAGGAGCACTTCAAAGCTTGGAGCAATAGCTATAGCAAAGGTAGCAAGCGTGCCAAGCGTCATGGCAGCCATAATAATGATTTTTCTCCCGTACGCATCCGATAACGCACTGTATAGAAAAAAACTTACTCCAAGACCAAGTAGCGCCAGGGAGATGGCTAAACTTGAGACAACAGGTGTTACTTGAAACTCCTCGGAAAACAATGGGAGAAGAGGCTGAGGATAATAGATATTAGCAAATATCAGAATAGAAGACAGACCTAAAGCAAGTGTTGCCTGCCAAAATGCTTTTGTTTTTAATTCAATCATTTGATTCCCTTCCTTCATATCTCTCTTCTTATGCTAGCATGGTATTTTCCATAAATAAAATATATAATATTTATAGTTTCTATAACTTTTAAGAATGAAAAGAAAGAGGGATAACATGGAATCAAGGCAGCTGCGTCATTTTGTCGAAGTCGCTGTGCAAAAAAGCTTTACGAAAGCTGCTCAGCAATTACATATTGCCCAGCCAGCAGTGAGTAAATCTGTAAAAAACCTGGAAGATGAAATTGGGATACCTCTTTTTGCGAGAGAGGAACGGACGATTCAGCTGACCGAAGAAGGGAAGAGATTATTTGTCCATGCTACTTCCATTCTGAATCAAATGGAACAGGCTGTATTGGAAATGGAAGAATTGAAAGGGCTTAAAACTGGAAGGGTGAGGATTGGACTTCCTTCCATGGTGGGTTCTTTTTATTTCCCTGAACAATTTGTTGCCTTTAAGAAAAAATATCCTCAATTAGAATTGTCGATTTATGAGGCTGGAACCACTCGCATCCGTGATGATATCAGAGAAGGAAATATCGATTTGGGGACAATTGTTATGGATGATGCGACCAAAGATTTAATCACACACCCCTTTTTAAGAGAGGAAATGATGGTTGTCGTACCTGCTTCTCATCCCTTTGCTTCGTTATCTTCCATTTCATATGATCAACTGCTTACAGAGCCTCTTGTTTTGTTTAAAGAAGGATATTATCAGCGAAACATTATCCATAAAATTGAGCAGGCAACAGGCAGATCTCCTCATATCGCTTTTGAAACCAATCAAATTTCAATGGCTAAATCATTAACTCGCAAAGGGTTAGGAATAACGATTTTTTTAAAAATGGTTATTAGTGAAGACCGTGACCTTGTTGGAATACCGTTTAAAATCCCTTTTTCTCTTACCCTTGCACTCTCACACAAGAAAGGGACATACCTTTCTAAAGCAAATAAAGCTTTTTTATCGTTCTTGGTCAATCAGCATGTAAATCATTGAAAAAAGAGACTGCAACCCAGTCTAAAGAGAAGAGCCCTCACCTCAGTGAGAGCCCTTTTTTGGTTTCAGTATTCTAATGGTTGGTTGTTCAAAGGTACACTCGCATGCCTCTAAAGGCTTCAGCTAACCGGTGATGATTAACCCGCTGGATCTTCAGCTCTTGCTTTCCACCAGGCGTCTCGGATTTTTCTACAAGCAAAGCCAAATCTATAACCAGAATCAAGTCGTTTTGCCGGTGGCCCAGCCTGTAAACTTCAAAAGAATGATCTTGCTTTTGCCGCTAATGATCTAGTGGAAGACATGAGGGAAGAAGCATTCAGTGGTTTTCTGCTCCAATGGTCTGTATCTACTTAGGGTTATCTTCCCGTTCCAAATTGTCTGAAGGTCCGAAAAATTCAAAGTGAATTCTTTCTTCCGGTACTCCCCATTCTTTCAGTATAGAATTCAGGGCTTTCATAAAAGGCAAAGGTCCGCAAAAGTAGAATTCTGCATCTTTGCTTACTGCAAGAGAATTCAACCATTCTTCCTCAATAAAGCCTTCTTTATCGTATGCCTTCTTTTGTTTGTCTGATTCATTGGGTAATTCATAGCAGATGTAATATGAAATCTTCTCATTTCTATCAGCCGTATCTCTGATTTCTTGATCAAAAGCATGGACGCTGCTGTTTAGGGCAGCATGGATATAGGTAATCTCTTTTGTTGAAGAATCTTCTGCTGCAGTCTTGAACATGCTTACTAATGGCGTCTGCCCTACACCACCACTTAAGAAAACAGCTGGCCGGCTGCTTGCTTTGTCGAAAAAAAAGTCTCCAGCTGGGGCGGTAAGCTCTACCTTATCACCAGGCTCAATCGAATGGTGCAGGTAATTGGAAACAATGCCAGCAGGTGTTTCCCTTCCATCCTCTCTTTTCACGCTGATACGATAATAATCCCTGCCAGGCACCTCAGATAAACTGTACTGACGAATATGATTATATTCTTCTTCCTCTATTATTGCCTTAACGGAAACATATTGGCCAGGCCTGTAGGAAGCAAGACGTCCTCCATCGGCCGGCTGAAGATAGAAAGAGGTAATGACTTCGCTCTCTTTAACCTTATCGATAACCAGAAAACTTCTAAAGCCTTCCCAGCCCCCTGCCTGATTTTCAGCCTCTTCATACATTTCTTTCTCGACTGCTATAAAAACGTCAGCAATCACACTGTACGCCTCTCCCCAGGCATCAAGAATTTCGTCGGTAGCTGCCTCTTGCAACACATCTTTCATTGCAATAAGTAAATACTTCCCCACAATCGGGTAATGTTCTGCCTTTACTTGCAGGCTTCGGTGCTTATGGGCGATTTGTTTCACAACTGGAAGGATTTCATCTAATTTGTCTATATGGGCAGCCGCCGCATAAATCGATTGGGCCAGCGCTCTCTGCTGCTTGCCTTCTGATTGGTTCACGTGATTAAACATATGTAACAGTTCAGGATGATTGGTAAAAAGAAGATGATAGAATTGTTTCGTTATAGCCTCCCCATGTTCTGCCAGTACAGGAACTGTGCTTTTAATAATTGCTATGGTTTCCTCATTTAATTTGTTTTTTGCAGTCATAGAATCCCCCTCTATTTAAATATGTATTTGAAATGCATATTTAACCCTTTATATTTTTATTACAACATTAAAACTGTTTTTTAACAATGAATATTCTCTTTATTATGTTAAAAGCATGTGAACAGATGATGCTTATTTCCTGATAATTCCTGAAAATTCACCTTTCAAGACTACTTCATTTCTCTGATTCCTGCATGAAAACGTGGAAGAAATAACATACTTCTTCTCTTCCTCTGATAATTGTTCTATTTTCACTTTACATTCGATGACATCATTTGTATAAACCGGCCTGATAAATTCAAAGTTCATATTCCGGGCCAGCACGTTATGTTCTCCTCCTACTTTTGTTGGCAGCGTAGCAGTTAACAAACCCTGGACAATTAAGCGTCCCTCTTCATCAGGATGAATATGGTGGCTTCCTTCATCACCTGAAACTTTTGTAAATAAACGTACATCTTCCGTTGTAAAAGATTTTTGAAACGTAATAACATCGCCGACCTGTACCATCTTCCATATCCCCTTCCTTTCCCTGTTCCCTCCCTTTACAAATACGCTGTAACCTCTTATTTTCCTGCTCGGACACGACTGGAAATCCGGTTAATCTCTTGAGTCCTCTACTTGTTCTATTTCTTTTTTATAACCTTGCACGCAAGGTTTTCTCCAGTTTACAATAAAAGAAAATACTCATACGTACGGAGGACAGAAGTGAAATCTTTATATGTAGCGCTATTTATTGCATTGCACCTTCTCCTTACCCCTGAACAGGTCCATGCCAGCACTGCTCAAGATCAGGATATTACGTTAGAAGATATACTTTCCCTTGAAGAACCGTTTGCCGAAAACGACTACAACGGAAACATAGATCACTCTCTGCCCTTTGAATACCGGCCAGGCTCCACTCCAATACTTGTCACGGCTCCCCATTCAGTTGTCCACCTCCGTGAAGGAGAGGAAAAAGCAGCTGAAATTTATACAGGTGCCTTAGGCTTTCTTCTTCATGAGAAAACAGATGTTCATTACTTGTATTCTACAAAAAGGGCTGAGGATGCTAATTATGCTGAAGGCGGCTTATTTAAAGAAGCAATGACACGCATCATTTCCCAATATGATATCCAGTTGGTAATAGACCTCCACGGAGCAGGACGGGATCATGATTTTGCTATTGATCTTGGAACGGTGTATGGAAAATCTCTTCATTCCGGGAGAGTAGAGGAGTTTATGAATCTTTTTTCAAGGCATGGCATTACTGATGTCAGAGAAAATGACACTTTTCCTGCAGAAAACCCTGATACAATTACCCACTTTTCATGGGCACAGTTGGAGACTCCTGCTGTTCAGGTAGAGATCAACCAGAAGTATCGTGATCCAAGAGATAATTTAGGCTCCTTCTTGCAAGTGTACAACGGTCTTGTCGATATTATAAATTCTCATTCAGTTGCTGCGGCGTTATTATCCAATCAGTCTGGAGCCATACCCTTTTGTGGAGGCCACAGGATAGAAACGGCTTTGTGGAAAGCTGCTCCTAAAGAAGGATTTCTTTCTCCTCCACCGCCAATCTGTAGACGCCTGCTGTAAGCCTTTCAACTCTATCTGGCCAAAGTATTTATGTAATAGAATAGAAAAAGCTGACATGCATCCTTTTACGCAATAAAAACAAGCAGACCGTTGAATATAAAAAGGACAACAGTCTGCTTGTAAACTTATATGCTACCACCTTTTATTTCGTTGGCATGTCCAACGCTACATCAGCTTTTTTGAGATCATGCTCTACTTGCTCTTTAATATCATACGCATGGTACATATCATTCTCGATCATATAAGTGGCTATTTTATGGTGAAGGTCGATTGCCTCATTTAATTGTTTTTTCAATACTTTATGGATTTCAGGACTGGCGGTTTCCGTGATTGCAACAGAATAGCTTCTCACTGCGGCCTTAGCAGAAACAAGCATGTCAGTAGCAATCACCTCATCTGTCATTAACTCTTTATTATTCAATTTATCTAAAATACTTGCCATTTTAACACCCTCCTTACTTTGCCTCTTCTAAAATACCTTTTAATTCATTAATTGCATCTTGGGACGTTTTTGCATCTTCTTCTAATAGTTGTTTTAGCTTTTTATCAGAAGCAAGCCCTTGCATCAGGGAAGACTTTGCTGCACAAGCAGATTTAACAGTTAATATTTCATGTACTTCCAAGATTTCATGTTTAGCGTAGGATGATTTTGCCACATTTCCACCTCCTAAGTTTAACTACAATAATGGAATTACCCGTTCCTCGTCTGCTTAAACCCTTAACGAAGATCGGGGCCAGTAGTTTCTCTCGTTACTACCTAAGTTTCGGGCAACCTCTTCTTTCTTTTGCATTCTTTCTTTCAAGTTAAATTAGAAAAAATGGATGCTTTTCGCCTGGATGCCATTTACGACCTTAAGGTTCAAGTTTGAAATGGTCGTAGCCATTTATCTGTCACTTCTCTTTTACTAAATTTAAATAAGCGTGGTACGATTCCTCGTACCACGCTTTTATTACTTTTTTCTCCTAGGAAACAACCCAGTTCTTTGCTTCTTGTTCCTCTTCCAAATCAAAGGAACGGACATTGGCTCCTGTGAGCTTATCCATACCTTTTGCCGCTGCCTTTAGTGTCTTCTGATCTCCGACAAGAGCATACTTTTCAATTTGTTTTAAATCATTATCTTTCAAAAACTTAACGCGGTCATTAAAGGTTGAAACGTCTGCCCCTTCCAAATCAGGCACTCTGACAAATATCCTGATACTCTCATATTCATCCATTTTCTTTTCAACCTCGTCTACAAGCTCTTTATACTCATCTTCTGTAACCTTACTGTCAATTTCATAGGCAAGAATATTTTCAGCACTCCATTCGAGTTTCCGGTTCACGGCTCTCACCTCTTTTAAAATATTAATAGTACTTCTATTTCACGATGACAGAGGATGTAATCATGAAAAATATAGATTTTTGAACTATTTGTGAAGAAGATCACAAACATGAATTCGTATGTTATGCTGAAAAAGCAGTTCAATAATAAAACAATTTCATTGAGGTGAATTATGATCAATAAATACTGGATCACAGCAATCGTGCTGTTAGGTCTTTTTTTTACACCGTTTTTTGCTGACGCTCATGTGAAATGGTTCACAAACGAAGAGCCAGTAAAAGAATCGATCGAAAACATCATTACTCCATTTTTTATGTTTATGACGATTTTTACTGCCTTTGTCCTTGCTATTCTCCCTCAAATCGTCCCAAAAATGATGAAATGGGATATTGTCCAGAAGATAGATAATAAGATGGATGATTACAGAAAGTACAACATGAGTATTTTGCGGTACGGAACAGCGATTGTTCTAATTATTCAAGTCCTTTCAGGGTCATTGTTTGCTCCTGAATTGCATCACCAGCCGAACTGGTTCCCGGTCCTTGCCTGGATTGCGATTATACTCCTATTTGTCCCAAACTTCCTGGCAACAAAAACAGCCGCTGTGATCCTTTTAGGAATGTTCAGTATCGTAGTATATGACTTTGGGATCTTCCACATGCTGGACTATGCTTTCTACCTGCCTATATTCATTATTTTTCTTATTGCAGGCACAAATTACGAAAAGTGGAGTTTTCCGTTTCTTTATTTAGCTACAGGATTGTCTCTATGCTGGGTAGCTGTGGAAAAGCTTGTATACCCATCTATGACGATTGATATTATTGTTAACCATAATGTCCCGACCTTTGGGTTTCCGCCGGAAATCTTCATTGTCATGGCTGCGTTTATAGAATTTATCGTGGGGTATCTTCTTGTAGTCGGAATCTTAAACAGGCTTCTTGCCATTGTCCTTACTGGAATTTTCATGTCCACAACGATGCTGTTTGGCGCTCTTGAATTAGTTGGACATGCGATGATCCACATTATCCTCGTTCTCTTTATTATCGAAGGGACCTCTTTCTACCGACCGCCTGTTAAGATTCACAAAACAGTTATTGAACAAATGATCTTTGTTTTCTTAAACTTCATCTTTGTTCTGGCGACCATTCTGCTTATTTATTATCGTTTTGCTTAAAAAAACTCTGTAAAAGGCTGCAGTTGATCTGCTGGCGGCTTTCCCTTGCTTCACTCCCTTCCTTTCCATCTGAAAAGGGAGGGATAAAAGGAGGGCCTAACCGTCCTACATCCAACACCTGCCTTTCACAGAGTTATAAAAAATTAATGATTAGGTGGTCTTTATTGGTCTGACATTCATTATTATTTCCTTAGGTAAATCGGAGAACGTTTCATTTCATCATCTGTCATTTTAAACTGATGACTTGTACATAATTTTTCTTCAAGTCTTTCACAAACGTCACGTTCATTATAAGCACAGACAGAGACTACTTTCATCTCCCTAACCCCTTCATCTGCCAAATGTTCAAAGGAATTAATCTTAGAAGCTATGTCATCTCTTGCGCCCCATTCCACATGAGCCCAGGTTCGCACTGTCCGATTTTGATCCAAATGAGGAGACAATTTTCTGGCAAATGTAGATATAATAGAGGGCACGTGGAAGTCATCACTTATATAGTAAAACTCAAAGTTGCTGACAAAGCTTACATCTTTCCAGTCTTCCGGTGACAAACAGGCTTTCAACCTCTCATTCAGCTTCACAGTAATTCTCTCATTTTCGATGACAAGGATGAAATCCCCCGTTTCAATCCCTGTCTTAATAAATGCAAGAGCATTGTTAATATACTTCTCAGTATCTTGAAACACGTACAAAATATGACTGTCAGCCTGCTGCAAGTTTAACTCTGCTTCCTGCAATTCCCGCACTTTTCTCCATCCCCTCTTATGCCATTTTTTCACCAGGGTCCTAAACCACATCCATATTTATATTTTACACAATATTCCAAAAGTTATAAATAATTAATTTAAACTATTTTTTATTTTTAGGATGAATTACGTCTTATTGTTGGTTTTCTTAATTGATATTTTAAAAACTTACCTCAGGCTTTCACTATACAGTCTAAGTAAAAGTGCCCTCTTTCCTCAGGAGAAAAGAAGGCACATATTCATTGTTCCGTCAGTATTCGAGGACCATTGGCCGTGACGGCAAGAGTGTGCTCATACTGGGCTGACAGGGATCCATCAGTTGTTCTTGCCGTCCAGCCGTTTTTATCGAGCTTGCTCATCCACTTTCCCATATTAACCATCGGTTCAATCGTTATAACCATGCCTTCCTTCAATCTCTGACCTTTGTCTGGAGAACCAAAGTGGGGAATTTGTGGTCCTTCATGGATGGTAGGCCCTATACCGTGACCGGTAAAATCCCTCACAACAGAAAACCCTTGTTCCTCCACATATGATTGAATGGCATGGCCAATATCGCCAATCCGATTACCTGATATAGCCTTTTCAATCCCTTTGTATAAAGAAGTTTTTGTCACTTCTAATAGGTGCTTCACTTCTTCAGAAACCTCACCCACTTCATATGTCCACGCTGAATCAGCCAGTCCCCCATTAAGGTTCACAACCATGTCTATTGTCACAATATCCCCATTTTGAAGAGACTTCTTCCGGGGAAAACCATGGCAGATTTCATCATTAATGGAGGCACACGTAGCATACTTATATCCCTGGTACCCTTTTTGTTCTGGGGTGGCCCCGTGTTTTTTTAAGTACTTTTCTACAAACTTGTCAATCTCATGTGTAGTAATCCCCGGCTTGATGAGCTTTGCAAGCTCTCTGTGGCAGGAGGCTAACAGCTTACCTGCTTCTTCCATTTGCTTAATTTCTCTTTCTGACTTTAAGGTAACCATCTTCCTGTCTCCTTGTTTTCAACATGTTCTTATAGTATATGCTTCCTTATATTACGTTGCTTCTTTTGTATGAACTAAGGATATTACTGAATTCGTGTTTTCAATAAGGATAGGGCCTGATCAATCTCTTCTTTTGTTGTAAACCTTCCCAAGCTGAAGCGCACGGCACCCATCCCCCTTTCTTCTTCTACTCCCATGGCCCGGAGTACAGGGGAAAGGTCGACACTTCCCGCGTGGCAGGCTGAACCTGTTGAAGCTGCAATTTCAGGCACGGCCTGAAGAACGTCCTGGCCTGCACGATGGTGAAAGTTCACATTCAATGTATTGGGAAGAAGGTGATTGAGCTTTCCATTTAACGATATGTCTTCTCCAAACGAGATTTTTAATTCTTCCCAAAAGTAATTCCGAAGCTTCTTTATACGGTCCTGTTCTCCCTCATTGCGTTTGGCCAGTTCACATGCCTTACCAAGTCCGGCAGCAAAAATTACATTCTCCGTGCCGGCTCGTTTGCCCATTTCATGGCCCGCTCCATGAACTAAAGACTCAATCTCAATGCCTTCCCTGATATATAACGCTCCAATACCTTTTGGAGCATACAGCTTATGACCTGCAAGACTGAGAAAATCCACTTGAACATCCTGTACATCAATAGGAACCTTTCCTGCCGACTGGGCTGCGTCAGTATGAAAATATACTTGACTCTGCTTGCAGATCTCACTGATTTCTTTGATAGGTTGAATCATGCCAGTTTCATTGTTAGCATGCATTACTGTCACAAGTATCGTATTCTCCGTTATTGCTTCCTCAATGGCGAGAGGGTCTACTCTGCCCGTTTCATCCACAGAAACATAGGTTACATCCGCCCCTTCACCCTCAAGAAACTTGCACGTATTTCCGATAGCCGGGTGTTCAATGTTTGTTGTAACAATGTGATTGCCCTTATCTTTACTAGACTGCAGAACCCCTTTTAATACATGGTTATTAGACTCCGTCCCGCCGCTTGTAAAAATAATTTCGCCTGCTGTACTGTTGATCAGCCCTGCCACTTGCTTTCTTGCTGTTTCTACTGCCTTTTTTGCTCCAATGGATGCATAATGGGAAGCGGACGGGTTTCCGAAATGAGCGTCCATTAAGGGTAGCATTGCTTCTTTAACACCGGGGTCAAGAGGAGTGCTGGCATTATAATCTAAATAAATGTTTTCCATATCTACTCACCTTTTAATTAAATTCTTCCTTAGCTGAGAAAGTAACAAATATGTATGTTTTCTTATTTTAATCATATCAAAGTGTAGAAAAGAATTCACAGCAAGCAGCTTTTTTCTCCCCTTCCAGCAAGGAGAACTGTTTTTTCGTGCCTCCCTGACGAACTTAAAAAGAGACTGCTCTTTGGCAGTCCCCTGGCAACTTATGCATCAAAGTGATCATCAGGATGGAGGTTGTTCTGCATAAATTCCTGCACTTCTTCTATCTGTGCAGGAGTAGCCACCGCTGTCTTGTACCATCCTTTTCCTTCCATTTGCTCAAACAATTTATACTGATTCACGCTGCACGTATCAAACCATTGATGGTAAATTTCCCGAAGCTCCCCGTGGCTTGTCTCTAATAGGGTATTGCTGATGCTTCGGCACCGGCCTTTTTCAAGTTCTAAACAAAGCTGCACTAGTTCACGATCCGTAAGCCCGCGGCCCTCAATATTATTAGGCATAACGAACGCCTCCTTTATTGAACCATTCTGGATTTATTGAAATACTGAGACAAATCAGCAATATTGAACTGATGCACTTCAGCAAGGTCCTCGAGCATGGAGCGAAGATCATGATCGCTGCATTGAGCAGCACACCAGTTCATCGTCTTTGCAATAATCTCCTCTGCCCGAATTTCATCTTCAATAAATGCAAGCTCTTTGGTTGTCAGTTCATGTTTCATCACTCTTACCCCTCTCTTGCTCATAATATCTCCTGGGTAGTATTTGTCTTTCTTTCCTCCTTATCCATGGAAACATTTGTTGTCAGTTTTTCACGCCCGTTCGCTGTCTAAGCTCCCTGAGGACAAGCTTTTTCCAAAGAGAAAAAGGAAGAAACCTTCGAAGAAGAATCATGCCTCGAATCCCTTTTCCAACCTGTATCCGGAAAGGAACTTTCTTTCTTGTTGCTGCTCTATAGACTGCCTCTGCCACCATGTGAGGATCTTGAAAGGAACCTTTTCTTGCCAGGATATCTGAAACCAGAGCCTCTTCCTTTCTGTTCAGTCTGCTTTTTTCTTTTCTCTTAGACCATTGTACTGATCCTTTTTCCCAAATATCGGTTTGAAATGAGCCGAGCTCAAGTAAAAAGGCTTCAATACCGGTACCGTCCAGCTCGTAGCTTAGCGACTCTGTCATGGCCTCTAATGCATGCTTAGAGGCCGCATATGGGCCAATTACAGGAAAAGGAATGAGACCGCTTACGCTGCTTATATTGATAATCCGTCCACCTTTACTTTCTCGCATATAAGGAAGAGCACCTTGCGTAATTGCTGCCACGCCAAATACGTTGGTTTCAAATTGCTGTCTTAACTCCTCTACTGGAAAATTCTCCATATAACCTGCTGCAGCATACCCTGCATTATTAACAAGGACATCGATTCTTCCTGCTTCCTTAATCACAGCCTTGACTTCTTCTTGAATATCCGCGCTGGTAACATCAAGTTTTTTAAAATGTATGTATTCAAGCACATTCAAGTCCTTTGCCCGAACATACAGTGGTGAATTTGCTTTCTCATTTCTTAAGCCGGCAATGACTTTCCACCCCTTGCTCGCAAACAGCAGAGCCGTTTCCATTCCAATCCCTCTCCCACTACCGGTAATAAGCACTACCCTCTCTGTCATAAATCTCCTCTTCTCTTTATTATTTTACGCCTGTAAAGAAAAAGACGTCCTTTTCAGGACGCCGTTACGCTCTATAATTAATGTCTTGTCGTTTTTAAATATGATTTCGCAAGATTTCTCACGTCAGGAGACCAGCATGTCAACGAAGACGTCATCGCTTTTTCCACGGTTTCCACGCCTTCTTCTTCATAGTAATCGAGAAGCTCCTCACCAAGGTCGGCCTGCTCTACAAACGTAACGATGGCATTCACCAATTGGTCAGCATCATCGCCCTTTGCTTTTACGTTCACAATCTCTCCTACACGCACAGTGGTTAAAAGAGACATCATCCCTAGAATACTTTTTCCGTTAGCCATCTTTTCCTTCTTTTCAAAAAACAACTCACTGTCATACTGCTCATTTAAATGTACAAATTCAACCACCTTATGAACGCTCAAGCCTCTAAATAACGACAAACTTTCCTGCCGCTCCATTGAGATCATTCTCCCTTCCATGAAATCCATACCCATTATAAGCCTAAATTCTGGGTAATTCTACCCTTTCGTAAGGAATGTTCACAGAAGAAAAACATTCTAATTATTACGAATTGATCAATAATTAATATAGTTCTTTAATAAAGCTGAAGAAGCTTTTGATGAATGATTTCTATATTTACAAAATAGGATGAAAAGGGTACGTTTCATCACGGGTCATGGGAAGGAGTATTCAAATGGCAATCAGACCTCCCCTTCTACAAGCGGGTGACACAATCGGTCTTGTCACCCTAGGCAGCCCTCAGGATGCTGCTTTAACGAATGAACGAGCACAGTTTCTCACAGATATGGGTTTTAACGTTCTCTTTGGACAATATGTCTATAGCTTTGAAGGGATCACCGCTGCTCCTGCTGAAGCACGAGCCGAAGACCTCATGAACATGTTTGCTAATCCAGAGGTGGATATGATCCTCCCTACAAGAGGAACGACTGGCGTACAGACAATTCTTCCTTTTCTCGACTATAACTTTATAGCAAATAACCCCAAAATTTTAAGCGGCTATAGTGATATAACGGTTTTGCTGAATGCCTTGTATCAATTCAGCAATCTCGTTACCTTCCATAGCCTGCTCCTTATTGATTTTCGCCCGGGCACTCCAGCCTATAATTATGATCAATTTTTTGAGGCCGTTTCTACTCTTACAGCTCCAAGATCAATCATAAATCCTCCGGGCATGCCGCTGACCAGCCTTATACCCGGGAATGTAACAGGACCAATGGTTGGTGGAAATTTAACCTCGATTGTCAACACTCTTGGTACCCCTTATGAAATAGATACCAGCGGCAAAATTTTATTTCTGGAAGAAATAAATTCTCCTACCACTATCGTTTTTCGGCACCTCATTCAACTTGCGATGGCAGGTAAATTTAACGACTGTTTAGGAATTGTAATGGGAGAATGCACAAACTGCCCGGTTTCCTATGGAGAGACCTACAATGATTTAATTACCAGCATCATCGCTCCGTACGGAAAACCATTAATGACCAACCTAGCTACAGCTCATGGTACGTATAAAGCGGCCATACCAGTTGGAGCCACAGTAAATCTTAATACCATAAATAACACTCTAACCGTTATCGAGCCCTCAGTTTCTATCTAGGAAAGCCGAACTTCTATGAGACAAATTGGTACACTCCGAGGCCGATTAGAAGTATTCCTGGCAAAAAGCTCAGCCGCTTCATCCATTTGATTCGAATGAGGAAAAAACCAGCTTTTTCACCTAGTACAAAAAACAATACACTGCATACCGCCACAACTGCTGAAGTCAGCAGCAATGAATATTCAAAAATAGCCGCCGTAATTCCTGCCCCCAATGCATCAAGAGATAATGCAAAGGCCAAAAAAAGTCCTTCCTTCCAATCAGATAATTGGTGTTCTGGTGCTTCACTTTCACCTTTTGTATGCTCGTTGGCATGACTCCTGTATACGTCACGAAGACTAAATAGACCAATCACAATAAATAACAGACCGCTCAGCATGGAAATGCCTCTATCGGGAAGCAGCATACGAAGCCCTTCACCAAATATGCCAGCTGTCAAACAGGCTCCAAAAGCCATAAGGCCGATGGTCCCGAGAAAATACGGCGGGATGTGCAGTTTCCTTATGCCATAAGCTGTGCCAACGGTAAAGTTGTCCAAAGAGACAGCTATCGCCAGCATGATAATTGAAAGTAAAGCCATGGGAAACGTTCGACTCCTGTCTGTAAATGATGATCGCAGAAAAAACCCGGTGCTGTCACCGGGTTTTTACCTGTCTGATGTATAAATTTCAGTGTTATTTTTATTGTGTAAAAGGAGTTTCTCATCTTCTTCACTGCTAATATAAAGATTTTGGCTGGGCAGTGCAATTTCTACTCCTTCTTCTTTTAGTATATCCATAATCTTATAGTTGACTTCTTCTTTAACATTATACCAGTCTACCCATCCGGTAGGAATGGTATAGAAATAGATAAAGATATTTAAAGAAGACTGTCCGAAATCACTAAAGCGGACTAAAATCAGATCATTATCTATTTGTGGGTGAGCCTGAAGGTAATTGTCAATTCTAGCCACACAATTTTGCAGTCTTCCTTTTGGAGTAGAATACTTTACTCCAATTGTGAAATCAATACGCCGAACCTCCATCTCGTTCCAGTTGGTAATAGGTTCATGGGCAAGAGTGGAGTTTGGAACAGTAACAAGAGAATCTTCAAAGGTTCGTACCTTGGTACTTCGGAACGATATATCCTCGATAAAGCCTTCGACGGTTGGTGTTTGAATCCAATCGCCCTTTTTAAATGGACGCTCGGTAATAATTATGATACCGCCAAAGAAGTTTCCAATGGTATCTTGAGCAGCAAGAGCAAAGGCAAGCCCTCCAAGACCAAGACCGGCAATAAAGCCGTTAATATCGTAATCCAGCTCAAAGGCCACGACAGTAAGTGTCAAGGCAATAATGATAAAACGAAAGAGCTTGGACAGGAAGGGCACCATCATACTATCTTCGCCCACATCAATTTTCTTTGCCATATTTGTAAACAAATACGACTTGGTTGAAAAATAATTATACAGTCCCCATCCGATCGTGACGATCACTAAACAACGGTAAATGGTAGTTACGGTTTCCATTAAGCCTGGTGATAGAGGAAGATATATCAAAGCTACATATATCCCTAGCACAGAAAAGAAAAAGCGCAGCGGTTTTTCATAGGATAATAGTAAATTTGTAAATAACGGCGTCGGCGTTTTGCTGAAGAGCTTGATAATCAAACGAAATAAGTATTTAGTAAATAAATCCCTAAATAAATAGATAAGAACAAAGATTAACACAGCAATCCCAATATCTACCCATGGGAGATTTATAAAAAACGATTGTATATCATTCCATACATTCACTGGTGTTCCTCCTATTTCCATTCAGTGATTCCTGTAAGCATAGTATATCGTATCATGCTTATTTAAGCTTTGCTAACCCACAATTTTACTATTTCTGATATATCATGAGCCCGTTCTCCCTTTCCCGTTATTTATTGCAGGTAATCTCTGGCCAGGAGCAGTGGTTTCAGATTGTTACAACAGACTGATACCCACTTCAATTTTCCTAATCGAAAATGATTACATATAACTAACAAAAAGAGTTCTCTCATCTTGTTAATAGTCTTTTTTTGACATTCTATAGGTATGAGTGAGTGGAACCGTTCTATCCGCTGCATTGATTCTCGCTGGAACATTTGCTTCCATGATCCCCTCTGGAGTGCTGACGCTTCTGCAAATTAGTGTTCTCACAATTACCGGACTCCTCTTTTACTCACTGGTTACCCTGCAGCTCTTCGTACCGGCCAGCCTTTCCCTGCTTGGCCGTTATGTTTGGTGGCCTTCACGAAAATATAAAGAAGAATAATTATGTAATAAAAAACAGCGAACCCAGAAGCGGGTCGCTGTTTTTTGTTATGCGGAACATCATATATTTTTTGAATTTAAAATAAGTAAGTATTCTTTTTTTTAGGTTCGCTGATACACTTTTTCTCCATTAATGAAGGTCGCTTCTACCTGACTCATGTAATGAAAAGGATGATTGCTCCAAATAACAAAGTCTGCATCCTTCCCAGCCTCAAGTGAACCTACCCGATCTTCAATTCCAAGGTGTCTTGCCGCATTTGTTGTGATGCTTTGAAACACTTTTTCTTCAGAGAGGCCTGTTCCCGCTGCTTTGGCCGCTGAAGTAATCAAATATTCGATGTTTACAACTGGATGGTCCGTTGTAATAGAATAGCAGATACCATGTTTATCAAGCTCAGATAACGTATGCCAGCCTTTATCTGCAAGTTCCACTTTTGATTTTGAAGACATTGTCGGACCGACAGATACCATTACTTCATGCTCGGCAATATAGTCAGCAATCTTGTGGCCATCAGTACAGTGCTCAAGAGTAAGGCTAATATCAAATTCCTTTGCTAAACGGAGTACTGTGACAATATCATCTGCCCTATGAGCATGAACCCGAAGAGGGATTTCTTTCTTGAGGACTTTTGCCAGCTGCTCCATCCCAAGGTTGCGCTCCCTTACTTCACTTTTATCCTGTTTGCGAATATAATTATCCGCCTGAATAAATGCTTCTCTGAAGGCTGCAGCAATTCCCATTCGTGTTACAGGCTTTTTGCCATGGGAGCCATAGACAGTTTTTGGGTTTTCCCCAAACGCAGCTTTCATTCCGGAAGGACTTTGGATGACCATTTTATCTACAATCGTTCCTGCCGTCTTTAACGTACACATCTCACCGCCAATGACATTGGCACTTCCGGGCATCACCTGCACAGTGGTCACACCGCTTTGTCTTGCCTGCTCAAACCCTTCTTCTAACGGATTAATCCCATCGATAGCACGCACCGCCGGTGTCACAGGATCGCTTGTTTCATTAAAGTCCGCTCCCGGCTTTCCTACTCCTTCTTCATGCACTCCCAGGTGTGTATGTACATCTATTAAGCCTGGTGTTATGTAACGTCCGTTCAGATCAACTCTTTCATAGTCAGCAGGAATTTCTGCTGATGAAATTATACCCTGGACCATTTCTCCATTAACAATTAGTGTATCTTTTCCCTCCACTGTTCCTTCACCATTTATAATGACAGCATTGGTATACGCCGTTTTCATGAAATCACGCCTTTCTTTTCGGAATGTGTTTCGTTCTTCTAAATAGATATTATACACACCTCTTCTTTTTTCTTATGAAAAAGTTATTACATATTGACAACAATTAAGGAACATTGTAAATTATAATAGTCACAGATATTCCTAACACGTTCCGTTAGCTCAGTTGGGAGAGCGCCACCTTGACAGGGTGGAGGTCACTGGTTCGAGACCAGTACGGGACACCATACATAAACTACTCAACCCCTTGGATTCCAAGGGGGTTTTTTATGGTTAACACTAAGCTGTGTTATCTAGGACTTCCTCGCACCATTGTAAAAAATGGCTATCATGATCCAGTAAACAGTCGTTCGTTAAAAGAAACAGTTATTACGTTTCTCAATGAAAAAAGACAGGTTTCCCCTGTCTCTTCAACCTGTATTCTCTTCTTTTTCAATAACCTGCATGGCTATTTTCCGTTCCGCTTTAAAGAACATTTTTTGTATCCTTTTATCTACCATTTCCCGAATTCTCATAAGGTTCCCTTCTCCTTTAAGAATGGTGTGAAAGATTAATAACGTCTCATCATCTTCTTCATCAATATCCAGCATAAGCATTTGGAATTCACCCGAATGCTGCACCTGCTCTGATACTTCCTGGACAGTCTGTGAAATATTAATCGGTCCATCCCAATCCTTTTTGCGGAAAGTTTCTTCATACACCACGTATAAACTTCTCGCTTTTTTATAAAAGTATAAAGAATCTGCTTTTTGAATGGTTGTGCTGTCGGCAGGATAAATCCACTCAAAACCAATTTGGTCTGGTAAGTCAACCACTTCTATATATTCATGCTTTCCTGCCTCCAGACAAAAGACAGGTAAGATCTGCTTTCCTGTGACATCAGGCCTTTCTGGTCCTTTTTTTAAGGACCCGCCATGTAAATACACTTCACCATTAATGACTTGGAACATATACGCCACCTCCTGCCTACAGCTCTTCCCAAACAATCAGTTTTTATACTATATCCTCTTGAAAGCCAGGAGCCAGGAACAGTTATTTGTAATATCCCAGTTGACGAAATGGACGAGGGGAGAATCCCCTTGCTGAACATCACCGGGCGACTTTCATGGACCCTTTCTTTCTCACGAAACATTCTTTCCCCAGGCAGCCTGAACCAACTAAAATGAAAAACCTATGTTAGATTATCTTACAATGTCATTGCAAACACTTTCCATAGTCTTTAAGATTACATATAACAGCCGATGTTAATTAAGTTTACATTATATGTGAAAGGATAGTGTTATAAAATGAGTATTGTTTTAACACAAGAACCAACAGTAGCAGCAATTAAAGAGACAATTGAAAAGAAAAATGTAGATCTTTTGCACTTGCAATTTGTGGATATCGAAGGGTCTTTAAAAAACGTAACAGTAACTGCGGAAAAAATTGATGACGTAGTAGAAGGAAAAACAATGTTTGATGGCTCATCAATCACTGGTTTTTCTACGATAAATAAATCTGACCTTTATTTGCAGCCTGACTTAAATACCTTTGCGGTGTTACCATGGTCGGAACAGGAAGGATATTCAGAAGCACGCTTTTTGTGCAGCATCACGAATCCGGACGGATCTGATTTTGAGGGAGACCCAAGAAATGTATTAAAAAAAACAGTAGAACGAGCTGCTGATAGTGGTTACTCGATCAGTGTCGGGCCGGAATTGGAGTTCTTCCTGTTTGAAACTGACGAAAGAGGACTTCCAACAATGCAGACCCAGGACGTTGGCGGCTATTTTGAGCCTTCCCCTTTTGATGAGGGAGAAAAAGTACGTCTTCAAATTTATCGTACACTAAAACAAATGGATTTTACAATTGAAGCTTCTCATCATGAAGTAGCTGAAGGACAGCACGAAATTAACTTTAAATATGCTGATGCTCTTGGCTCAGCAGATGCAGCAACTACATACAAATGGGTGGTAAAAACAGTTGCTAAGCAGTTTGGTTATCATGCATCCTTTATGCCAAAGCCAATTGGCGGGGCAAACGGAAACGGAATGCATATAAACCTCTCTCTCTTTGATATAGAAAAGAGCGAAAATGCATTTTATGATGCTCAAGCTGAGCAAGGGCTCTCTGAAACGGCTTATCAATTCATTGGCGGATTAATCCATAATGTAAAAAATTTCGCGGCTATCACTAACCCTCTTGTAAACTCTTATAAGCGACTTGTTCCTGGTTATGAAGCGCCTTGCTATATCGCCTGGTCTGCTTCCAATCGCTCTGCCCTTGTACGCATCCCTGCAACCCGCGGAGCTGGAACACGGGTAGAAATCCGTTGCCCGGACCCTTCAGCAAACCCGTATCTTGCTTTTGCAGTGGTAGCCTCTGCTGGTTTAGACGGAGTCGAGCAAGAGCTCAGCCCAGGGGAAGAAACCGTTGACGATATTTTCAGCATGACTGAACAGGAACTTTCAGAGCGAGGGATTGACAACTTGCCAACAAACCTTGAATCTGCCCTTCTTGCCCTAGAAGAAGGAGAAATCGGCAAAAATACATTAGGTGAGCATGTTTTCAACGAATATTTACAGTTAAAACATGATGAATGGAATGATTTCCGGACTACGGTTCATGATTGGGAGATCAGCAAATACCAAGCTAAGTTTTAATGTGATTACTATAAAACAACCATGGCCCGTAAGAAGCCATGGTTGTTTTAGTATTATCATACTTTGCAGCAAAAGGTCTATATAGCTATATCATAATGTAAGTTTTGACGAAAAGAGCTTATCTTGTCGTATTTCTAAAAACGCATACAGAATGAATGATTGAATAAGTGATTCTTGGCTTTAAAACCTGGCTCTGGAAGAATGCTGCCAGTACTCCGCTTTATTCCGAGTTAGGCATTTCAAACGGACTCTGCAACTTCCACGGTTTCCAGCAGCAATCTAGAGTAAGGATGATTCAGCTCACTGACGTTCCACCTTTCGAAGATATCGACAATTTCCCCTTGATACATGACTGCTGTTCGATGACAAACCCCTTTTATCGTTTCTAAATCATGAGTGATGAACACATAGGCCACCTTCTCTGTTTTCTGAATACAAGCCAGGCTGTTTAAAATGAATTGCCTGGCTCTTGGATCGATACTGGCAAGGGATTCATCGAAAATGATAATATCAGGTTGAACAGCTAGGGACCGTGCGATGCACACCCTTTGCTTTTGTCCTCCGCTTAACTCATGAGGATACCGGTTCAGCAGATCTTTAGAGATGCCAACCATTTCTGCAAAATAGAACCACTTTGATTCCCATTGCTTCTTATCCTTAGGGTAAAAATTATAAAGAGGCTCTTGAATGATTTCTCGAATACTCATTTTCGGATGAAGGACGGAGTGAGAATCCTGCAGAACGAGCTGGATATGTTTAAACACATTTCTATCTTTCATCTGTTGAATAGAATAGCCCCCCAGGCGTATATCGCCTGCCGTTACAGGTTCTAGATTCATAATAAGCTTTGCCAGAGTGCTTTTACCGCTGCCGTTTTCCCCGACAATCCCCAGCGATTCTCCTCTATTCAATTGGAGGGATACTTGTTTGACTGCGTCAAATCGTTCTCCCCTCTCCCAGAATCGTTTTTTTCCCGAAAGCGGGTATTCCTTCGTCACTTGATCAAGTTCCAACAGACTCATAAAGCAACCTCTCCTGAACACATTTCAATGACACGATCAGCATATCTCTTTACACTCTTTCGATCATGGGAAATCAGCAAAATAGCTAATGAGTAGTCTTGCTGCAGCTTTTTCATAAGTGTGAGTATCTTTTCACGGTTAATAGCATCAAGCGCTGTAGTCGGTTCATCTGCAATCAGAAGTTTCGGCTCTAAACTAAGCATCATGGCCAAAAGAACACGTTGTCTCATCCCTCCGCTTAACTCAAATGGGTAGGCTCGTAATATATAATCTGGTTGGGTAAACCCCACTTCCTTAAGAAGTGTATGAAGTCGGCGTATGAGGTCTTTTTTCTTCCAGTTGCGATTTTGGTTGAGAGTTTCCACCATTTGTTGTTTAATAGTGCGCAGTGGATTAAGAGCATTTAGTGAATCCTGTATTAAAAGCGAAATTTCACACCGTCGTAGTTTCTGCCACTGTTTTTCACTAAATGATACTACATTATTCTGCTGATATATGATCTCTCCTTCCGTCACTCTCAACTCTTTCCCAAGAAGGCCGACGATCGATTGTGCAGTCAAGCTTTTTCCGCACCCGCTTGGTCCTGTAAGTGCAACTAGCTCGCCAGTGCGGACTTGAAAAGATATCTCCCTCACTAGAGGTTGGAAACTCCCATTTTTATAATGTGAAACCTCCACATTGTTTACTCGCAGAAGTTCATGGCTATCAGACATACGTTAACTACCCCTCTTTCATCCCTGATTCACTAAACCGATCACTAAAAAGTTGGCAGATAAGAACAAACAACACAACTGCTATTCCTGGAAAAATCATGAGGTGAGGTGCTACCTGAAAGTAGGCGGTTGCATCCTTCAGCATCACACCCCACTCAGGAATCGGCGGCTGAACACCGACCCCTAAAAATGAAAGCCCTGCAACCAGAAGCACGATTCGACCTAAATCAAGAGCAGCAAACACAAGTACTCTAGAGCTGATTTGAGGCAGGATGTAGCGGAAAAGGACGCGCAAAAGAGAGTTCCCCATCATACGTGAATACAGGATGTAATCTTCTCTTTCTTCTTTTAGTACCAAGCTGCGGATAAAGCGAACATATTCAGCCCATCGCACCATTACAATGGCAATAACCATATTCATCAAACTTGGTCCCAGCATCCCAATAATTGCAAGAGTTAACACAAAATCAGGCACTGCTAAAATACCATCTATCAACCGCATAAACATATGATCCGTCTTCCCTCGTATGTAGCCTGTCACAAGTGCAATGGGCAAACTGACGGTGATCGTGAAAAACATGATACAAAAAGAAGCAATGACTGTTACGCGTATTCCATAAATAATGCGGGAAAGCACGCAACGCCCAAGATGATCTGTTCCAAACGGGTAGGCCAGGTTAGGTGACATCAAGCGATTTGTCGTATCCACCGCAAGAGGATCGTGAGGAGCGATACCAGGTGCAAACAGGCCAGCTAATAAGATGAAAATAATCCCAGTGACCCCGACCCACGTGCTGCCCTTAAGGTCTGGCATTCGCCATTGATAAAGCATCCTGTATCCCCCTTGCTATGTTCGTAGACGCGGATCAATCAGAAAAAAGATTAAATCTACTAGAATATGAATAGTAACAAACAAAACTGAAGCAAAAATAACATATCCCTGGATTACTGGGTAATCTCTCGCATTGATGGCTTGAATGATATAGTTTCCGAGCCCTGGCCAGTCAAAAATCCTTTCAACGATGATACTTCCTCCTACCATGAAGGCAAAACTTGTTCCAAGCATCGTCACCACAGGCATACTCGCATGTCGTAATACTTGTGTCACGTGAATACGTGTTGTTGATAAACCTCGAGCTTTTGAAGCTTTGATGAAATTTTGGTCCAACATTTCCAGCATGTTTTTTCGAAGTACCCGGGCATACACTGCCCCAATCCCCAATCCAAGCGTAAAAGACGGCAAGACGAGGTGCTCCCATCCCCCTCTTCCCATCGTTGGAAACCAACCAAGTTTCACAGAAAAAAAATAAATCATCAGTAAAGCAAGCCAGAAGGAAGGAATGGCAGCTCCGAAAAGAGCCATCGTTCTTCCCATCCACTCTATCCAGCCGCTTGAAAAAACAGCAGTCAGCATTCCGAGCCCTAACGTAACGACCAGCGCAACCAACAAGCCTCCTACCGCCAATTCTAATGTTGCGGGGAATCTGCTAAGCAACTCCGTCAGAACCGGGTTCTGTGACACGTACGAGTCTCCCCATTGCCATGTAAGAGCATCTAGGAGCCATTGGCTATACTGTACCCATAAAGGCTTTGTCAACCCGAGTTCCTCTCTTAATGCATGCAATGCTGTTTCTGATACAGGCATGTCATTGGTATGAAGTAAAATGTAAGCAGGGTCGCCAGGTGTGAATCTCAACAAAAGAAACGTCAGCGTTGATACTGTCATCACAACAATCAAAAGATGAACCAGCCGTTCTCCTAAAAAGGTAATAAATCTCATGACTCCATTTCAATTGAAGAATGAATGTAATAGTATTCAATCGGGTGCGGTATAAACCCTTCTACACCACTTTTGGCCGCAAAAACTGTCTCTGGATAAACAATAAAAGACTGTGGAAGATCCTCATTCAACTTCTCCTGCATTTGCACAGCCAAATCGTGACGTTCTTCAATGTCTGTCGTACGATTAAGATTCTCAATCATTTGGTCCATCTCATCTGATTTATAGCTGCTTACGTTGGACGGGCTGGATGAGTGGTAAAAAATGTTCAGGAAATACTGAGGGTCACCTGTGTGAGCAGTCAACATGCTGTACATGCTGAAATCCCATTCTTCTGTAGTAAGAGCTTCATCAATGTTTTCCACCTGTCTTAGATGAACTGTAATCCCCTCGTTCAACAGTTCGCTTTGGATAATTTCACCCATAACCGTTAGTTCAGGCCGTTGTGGGAAAGTGAGCATTGTCAATTCCACAGGCTCTCCATCTTTTTCCCACAAGCCAGATTCTTCATTCTTTGACCAACCTGATTCCTCCATTAGATCTTTTACAGGTATTGTTTCTTCCTCAACTCCTACCTCGCCAAACAGCAATACATCAGAAAATGGGCTATAGGCCACTGTACCCTGGTCCATCATAACGGACCTTACAATCTCTTCTTTTGGAATGGATGCTTCTACGGCCTTTCGGTGAAGCAATTCTTTAAAGAACGGAGACTCCATGTTATAAAGCAGCATATGAGTTCGGAGCGATGGCGCGGTATGTACTTCTATTGCTGAATCATTCTCCAGCACAGGAATGTTATCCATTGGAATATCGGCAGCTGCATCCACTTCTCCGGATTGTAAAGCCATTAAGCGCGTTTCTCCCTCTGAAATATAACGAATTTCTATTTCGGGTAATTTTGCATGTTCGCCCCAGTACTCATCAAAACGCTCAACAATCAATGACTCATCGATGTTAAACTCTTTTACCTTGAATGCGCCAGTAAGCGTAGGAAAAGAAGCTTCATCTCCCTCGACAGAAACATCAGCGATGATTGTTGAGGGGTCTGCCAAGTGGGGAATTAAAGCAGCATTCGGCTCGTTTGTCACCATCTTCAGTGTATATTCATCCACGATTTCAATGGTTTCTAGTTGAAGCAAGTCAGCCGCTCTCTGGTTTACTTCAAGGGAATGTTCCAGTGAAGCCTTCACGTGTTCTGCATTCATTTCCTTTCCATTATGAAAAGTGACATTTTCCTGCAAATCGAAGATCCACGTATTGTCGTCTTCTTGTTTCCATTCTTTTGCCAGCCACGGTAACGGTTCAAGATTTTCATCTAAACCAACAAGTGTTTCCGCAATTCCAGCTCGCATAACTTCCCAGTTCTCACTCCCATGAGGATCCAAATTTGCAGGGCTCCAAGGAAATGCTACTGTGAATCTATTATCTTCTGCCGTCGTGTTCTGGCAAGCCGCTAATAACAGCAAACTAATTACTATAAAAAAGAAAGTCAAATGTTTTCTCATAAAATTCCCCCTTATTAAACAAAAAAAGCACTTCTATCCCCGACACAGGGGTTAGAAATGCTTGTCTTCAACATTGAGCACAGTTTCGTTAAGAGTCACACGTTCTCAACAAACGCCGTACTGACGCATACTAACCACCTCCCTATCCTCCCGTAGGTCTAACAGTGATGTTGAAATAGGCAGGTCTCCTGACTTAGGGTACTCCCTTTCAAACCTTCCCAGGCAAAGTGCCCAGTGGTATTTCTGAAAGGAGTCAACATCATAGCTGACACCCAGTACAGTGGCGGGTCCGTGCCGGATTCTAACCGACTTCCCTTTTAAGCAGATTCAACGACTCTGGTCGTCTCTTGCACCTATTTCCGTACACTATTCACTTAAAAAATCGACAACAAAAACTATAAAACTATTCAAAAGTTTAAAAAATCATTCTTAGTTTAGTTCTTTTCCTACAGTATGTCAATCTATCTTCTACTACGCTATATATACATTTCGCCCACCAGACTTTAGTAAACTGGCTTTTTCTTCCTGGTAAGCCTCCCTTTACGCAAAGACATGCTGTGCCTTATGCAGGCCAGCATAATGGCCGTTTAAAAGGAGCAGCTCGTCATGCGTTCCCTGTTCTTCGATTCCTTTCTCAGTTACGACAATAATACGGTCTGCATGGCGTATGGTAGCAAGACGGTGTGCAATAACAAGTGTGGTCCGTCCTTCGGCCAGTTCGTATAGAGAGCGCTGAATCGAAGCTTCCGTTTCTGTATCAAGTGCTGATGTGGCTTCATCAAGAATTAAAATCGGCGGGTTTTTTAAAAACATCCGTGCGATCGATAATCGCTGTTTTTGCCCCCCAGACAGCTTTACTCCTCGTTCGCCGACAACAGTATCAAGCCCATCCGGCAGACTCTGAATGAAGCTTTCAAGCTCCGCCCGCCGGGCAGCCTCCCATACTTCCCAGTCTTCGGCATCAAGTTTCCCATACCGGATGTTTTCACGGAGGGTTCCGGAAAACATAAATACATCCTGCTGGACAATTCCGATCTGCCGGCGAAGGGAAGAAATTTCGATATCACGAATATCCACTCCATCTACCCGGATACCGCCTTCCTGAATTTCATAGAAACGCGGAAGCAGGCTGCAGAGCGTTGTTTTCCCCGCTCCAGAAGGACCGACAAAGGCAACGGTCTCTCCTGCTTGAATCGAAAGGTCAATGTCGCTCAAAATAGGACGATTTTCATCATAACCGAAGCCGACGTTTTCATACGTAATATCACCATGGGCCTGTTCCATCGTCTTTGCGTGTGGATGGTTTTGTATATCCGGCTCAGTGTCCATTAAGGAGAGAAACCGCTTGAACCCGGAATAACCTTTCGGATAACTTTCAATAATGGCATTAATTTTTTCAATCGGACGAAAAAAGACGTTCGTCAGTAGTATAAACGCCATGAAATCTCCAATCGAAAGAGTTCCTTGTACAATAAAATAGGCGCCGCACAACAGAACGAACAGAGTCATGATCCGCATCATCATATAGCTGAGTGAATTGTTGATTCCCATAATACGATAGGACAAGACTTTGACTTCCTTAAATTTCAAGTTATCTTTTTCAAACAGCTTTTGCTCATGCCTTTCATTGGCGAAAGCCTGAACAAGACGAATCCCTCCGATTGTATCTTCCACCCGGGCGTTAAAGTCTGCCATACGGACAAACATAGACTTCATTGCCCGAGACATTTTCCGGTTGCAATACACAACAATGAAAAAGAGAAACGGCACGACAAGAAATGTCAGCAGTGCAAGCTCTATATTGATATAAAGCATGACAGAAAAAGAGCCAATAAGTGTCATTAGAGCAATGAAAATATCTTCAGGCCCATGATGAGCTACCTCTCCAATCTCAAAGAGATCATTGGTCAAGTTTGAGAGAAGATGGCCGGTTTTATTGTTATCATGGTAAGTAAACGATAACTTCTGCACATGCTCGAACAATTCTGCACGCATATCAGTTTCAATATTAATACCAAGGCGATGTCCCCAATAGGTGACAAGATAATGAGCACCCGAGTTTAATATGTAGATGAAAAACAATGCTGCACTGGCCCACAAAATCACTGACAAATTACCACCAGGAAGCAGAGTGTCAACGACATAATTTACAATTAGCGGAAAGGCCAGCTCAAGCAAAGCTACTAAAATGGCACAGATAAAGGTAACCGTAAATAGTTTTCTATAAGGCTTATAGTAACGGATAAACCTTTTTAACATTTTTATCTCCTCCCCTTTATCTGTTTTATCATAGCAGAAAAGAGAACGAGAACGTTAGTGAAAATGAAAATCATTATCAAAAAAGTTTTCTACGAGCGGTTGGTTCTTTGTGACCGAGTACTGAACTAAATAAACATTTATTATATCGAACGACGTTGGACAATTCTGCTTAACCATGAAAGTTTCCATCCTAAACCTACAGTATATGCTCCAAAAATTGATCTTATGTCAACTTTTTGCACCGGACAGATGACCAACTTAAGCCCATTCGGTTTCTGCATCAGTAGAACGCTCTTCATAGACTACCTTCCCCTTCAACATATGTTTCACTTCTTCAGTAAAAAGCCACGAGGAAAATTAATAAAGTAGTAATTTTTAAAAATTACTACTTATAATCCCTATACCAGAAGAAAGAGGGGTACTAATTTAGCCCCCCTTTCTCTTTATCTTATATGAATGTTTTAATTTAGTAATACATGAGTCAAGTAACGGGTGCTGGATTAAACAATGCTAGATCATTGTGTATCCCCCAGTGGTCAGCCCATGTTTCTTTGCGGCCGCTGGCAATATCGATGATGAGATTAAAAATTTCCCATCCTACTTCTTCAATTGTCGCCTCTCCCGTAGCAATTGTCCCTGCATTCACATCCATTAAATCGTTCCATTGCTCCTTTAAGGAATTTCGAGTAGATACTTTTATTACAGGTGCCATGGATAAACCGTAAGGCGTTCCCCGTCCTGTTGTAAAGACCTGCAAATGCATTCCTGAAGCTAATTGGAGCGTTCCACACACAAAGTCGCTCGCTGGTGTAGCAGCAAAATTTAATCCCTTTTTTGTAGCTTTTTCACCTGGGGACAACACATCAACGATAGGACTGCTTCCTGATTTTGCGATCGAACCAAGTGATTTTTCCACTACGTTGGTAAGCCCACCTAACTTATTACCGGGTGATGGATTAGCACTGCGATCTGATTCTCCTCTTTGCAAGTAGTCGTCATACCATTTCATTTCTTTTATCAATGTTTCTCCTACTTCTTTATTGGCCGCCCGAGGCGTTAATAAGTGAACAGCATCGCGCACTTCGGTCACTTCTGAAAATAGAACAGTAGCTCCCGCCCGGACTAACAAATCGGAAGCATATCCAAGAGCCGGATTTGCTGTGACACCTGAAAATGCATCGCTTCCACCGCATTGCATTCCAATAACTAAATCTGATACTGGGCAAGTGACTCGTTTACGTTGATTTAACTTCTCTAAACGCTCTTCTGCCATTTCCATTATGGTCTGTACCATATTGGTAAATCCTGCTTGATCCTGTAAAGAAACGATATCATCAGTGCTGCTATTTGGAGTTATTCTGTTTGGGGCAAGTTTTTCGCATCCTAAACCTACAACTAAAACTTCTCCTCCAAAATTCGGGTGTATAGCAATGTTTTGAACCGTTCGAATGGGAATGTCTGCTTCAGGTGCATTGATAGCAACCCCGCAGCCATAGTTATGGTTTAAAGGGACGACATCATGGACGTTGGAGTATGTTGGAAGAATCTCTTCCTTCACTCGCTTTACAGCATAATTTAACACTCCAGTTACACATTGGACACTGGTCGTAATTCCTAGCACATTTTTTGTCCCAACTGACCCATCTTCGTTTCTATACCCTTCAAAAGTATATCCTTCAAGCTTCTCCATAGGGTCTGGCACATTGTTGGATATAGGCAGCTCATCGAGCTTGGGTGGTGTTGCCATCACCACGAGTGATTCCTGGATCCAGCTTCCCTTTTCAATCATTTGCCCAGCATAACCAATCACTTCCCCGTACCGAATGATAGGTTCCCCTTCATTTAAGTTCGATAAGGCTACTTTGTGACCTTCAGGGACATATTCTTTTAATACAAGACCACAGGAAAAAGATGCCCCTTCACGCAAGCCGCCTGAATTCACTATAATTGCCACGTTATCTTTATCGTTTACTTTTATATATAAAGGGGCTTCTGTTGAGTGTATATTTTCAGACATAAATATCGTCTCCTTTTTAGCTTTTTTTGTTGCTTTTACTGCAAGATGAAAGAAACAGTACTAATGATAGTAACTCTTAAACGAGCCCCTGGTGTTCTTCTTTAGGATATTTCTCTAGGGCTTTGTTAATAATCTTCTTTAATTGCTGGTAATGTTCTGTTTCTACAGGAATCACTGGCGGCCTGACACTTTGTCCTACTGGAAAACCAACAATGTCCATCCCTGCTTTGATTAAGGAAACAGCATATCCTTTCTTTTGTTTTCTGATCTCATTGATTGGAAGAATGACTTCTTTGTACAAGGCATTAACCTGTTTCGTATCACCTTTTACCAAGGAATCAAAGTACAACCGTGAAATGTGCGGGATGTAATTGGATATCGCAGATGAATACGAGTCAAATCCTAAGGGATAATACGCCTGCATCGTCACTTCTGCGAGCGGCATGCCATTCATCCATTCGAGGCGGTTCCCTAAGTGCTGGGTCAGTTCAATATTCAGCTCCATATTGCCAACCCCATCTTTCAAGCCAACGAGCTGTGGAAGTTCAGCTAGCTTTGTAACCGTATCCAAATTCGCGACAGCGTTATTTCTTTGGTACATGATGGCATTTAGGCTTGTACTACTGATAATGGTTTCATAGTATTGGTACATGCCTTCCTGTTCTCCATCAATTAAATATGGGGGAAGAATTAAATATCCATCCGCTCCCAATTCTTCTGAAACCTTAGCATGATCTAATGCTAATTCGATGTTCCCCCCTACCCCTGTGTACACAGGCACTCTTCCTTTGGCTGTCTTCACTGCCAATTCCACCATGTTACAGTACTCTTCTTCTGTTATGGACTGAAATTCACCAGCACCGCAGGCCACGAAAACAGCCGAAACTTTTTCGTCAATTAAGAATTCAATGTTTCTTTCCAAGGCAGGAAAATCCACATATCGACGTTCTCTGAAAGGGGTTACAGGAAACCCTAAAATTCCTTTCGGAAACTTATTGTTTCTTTCTGCCATACCAGCACCTCTTATCAAGATTTTTTCATTCACAACCCTGCTCAAATTGTGTAGTTAGATATAATGCAAATACTATGCCAAGTTTCAATTCTTTGAAACTCTGCTATATCGGCCTCTTAAAACGGCCCCCACTATCTCACCACAACGATTGTAGGAATATGTGCTACAATTGTTGCATGATTCTAATTTTAGGAAGGGAGCCATTCGGGTGGGGAAAATCGCTTTTATTGCACCGGATAAGCATCTATATATTCAAGGGAGGAAAATTATCCGTGAACTTGGGATCGAAAAAAAGACTACTATATACTTAGCCAGACTAAATAGAGCAGTCCGACTTGCCAGGAAACTTCAACACGAAGAAACAGACGTAATTGTTTGCAGAGGAGGAACCGCAAGCTTACTAAAAGAAATGAACATCAATGTACCTGTCGTAGAAGTGCCCATAACAGGGCAGGATTTAGCCCAGGTTTTTCATGAAGCAAAACAACTATCTAATAGCTTTACACCCAAAGTGGCGATATTAGCCTTTCAAAATATGGTTTTTGACATTGAAATTCTCTCCGACATTTTAGATATAAAATTGTCTATCTATCCAATAGAAAAACCAGAGGATATCCCCTTAAAGATTAAAAATATACCTGCTAACGATGTTGATATCGTCGTGGGAGGTATTAAATCTACTATTTTGGCAGAAAAACAAGGGTTCAAGACCATTCGTATTACTTCCGGCGACTATTCCATTCAATCAGCTTTGTTGGAAGCTGAAAAAATATTGCTGGCCAGAAAAATAGAAAAAGAACGCTCCCAAAAGTTTAAAGCCTTAATTGATTATTCAGTACAAGGAATTATCAGTGTCGATCGCAAGAAAATCGTCAACGTATTTAACCCTACTGCAGAGCGCCTACTACATATTTCCTCAGAAAACGTCCTTGGAAAAGAAATTGATAGCTCCCTAAACTTTCTAGATGATGTTGATGAGTGTTTATCGAATGGGACTGAATCCATCGGACAGGTAATCCAGTTTAGAAATATCTGGATAACGTGCAATATGGCACCGATTATTGTAGATAACCATATTGTTGGGGCAATGATTACCTTTCAGGACATCACGCAAGTTCAAGAACTGGAAGCAAAGATTAGAAATCAAGTGACAAAAAGAAAGCTTGATGCAAAGTATGTTTTTTCCGATATCATAGGAAGTTCAAAGGAAATAAAAGAAACAAAGAGAATTGCCAAAGAAATAGCTGCAGTGGATACTACTGTATTAATTTCAGGGGAAACGGGGACCGGAAAAGAGTTATTTGCACAAAGTATTCATAATAGCAGCTCACGAAAGAACGGCCCTTTTGTCGCCATAAACTGTGCTGCTCTGCCTCCAAACTTGCTAGAAAGTGAACTGTTTGGTTATGTAGAAGGGGCTTTTACCGGAGCTTCCAAAAAAGGAAAGCCTGGTTTGTTTGAAATGGCTCACCAGGGAACGATCTTTCTTGATGAAATCTCTGAAATGGATCAGTACGGGCAAAGTCGATTGCTCCGCGTTCTTCAAGAAAAGCAGGTCATGCGCCTGGGGGATAATAAGTACTTGCCTATTGATGTACGAATTATTGCAGCTACTAATAAAAATTTACGAAAACTAATTAACGAAGGGGAATTTAGAGAGGACCTGTTATATAGATTGAAAGTTTTAACTGTAAATATACCTTCTTTACGGAAAAGAAAAACTGACGTGAATGACCTTTGCCAGCATTTCTTATCGTCCTATTCTGCACAACACAATAAAGAAATTACTATCACTCCATCAGGTTTCGAAAAGCTCAAAGAATATCAGTGGCCGGGAAATGTCAGGGAGCTGGGCCATTTTATTGAAAGACTTACAGTGATAGCGAAAGAAAAAGCCATCACCGACTATGAAATTGGAAAATATTTAGAGGGAAACGAATTTGACCTAGTAAACAATGACGTAACAAACCTCACTGACATTGACTCGGAAAAAGACAGGATTGTTGAAGCCTTAACCAGGTGCAACTCCAATATATCTCAGGCCGCTAAGCTATTACAGATTGATCGAAGCACCTTATATCGAAAACTAAACAAATATAACATTGAAGTAAAAAAATCATACTAATGCATCTTCTAAAATTTACAATTCTTTTATTTGCCCATCCTAGCTCTGCTCTTCTATAAGCAAAAAACCTCAAAAGGACTCACCAAGAGTCTTCATTTGAGGTTTTTTCAGTAATAGTATGGTGTCCTTATATAATAAACTAACCTTTTCCTCTTCACATTAAAGGTTTTTGCTTTTCTCAACCAATTGATCAGCTTCTCTCTTCAGCTCAACCGTTTCATTAATAATGTCAATGATATGAGATAATAATCTTTTCATCTTATTACCCTACTTTCTTAATGGAATACCCTTATTATCCTCCTACAATTTCCATTAAGCAAAAACCGTGAAAAGCAATGAAAACGAAAACATTATTTATGTAAGCGGTGTTCATACCTTCATTTCTTCCCCCACCGCTTTTTTTCTTTATTTTCCTCCTCACATTCCGGCAGTCAATTGGTAAAAAAGGATCCCCCATAATGAAGCAAGGCTACAAAAACCATCCCTACAACAAACATAACAGCCACATAAGACCCGTTCCATTTAAAGCCCACTGTAATGGTATCTTTGTGTACAGCCTGGGAGATAAAGATGGTGATAGCATTGAAAGGGCTTAAGATAGAAGAAAGGAACCAGGCAAGGAGGAATACAACAGCTAATGAAATCGGATCGGCTCCTAAAGCTTCAGGGCTTACCTGCATAGCTAAAAGAGGGACGGTAATAATTTGATGAATGCCTACAAAAGCCATAAGACTCACAAATAACACGACAATTACTCCAACCAATAAGAATGATATGGAAGAAAGAGCCTGAAAGGCATTACTGATATAAACAGAAAACGGAGAAGCAGCCAGAGCACTTCCAAAAAGGCCAGCGCTTAGAAAAAGAACTATTTCTGTGTTAACTCCGTAATCAAGCTTATTAAAAAAGGCTTTACCTTCGTAAAAGAAGACTCTCCAACTATTCGTCCCAAGGGACCATAAGATAGGGATGATTATCGAGGTTAAGCTAACAAGCAGCAACATGGGAAGACCCGTTATTGATTCCAGCACCACGAGCACACCTATTAAAGAACCTAGAAGAATGATTACTTTACTAACCAAAGGAAAAACTGACATTTTTGCCGAGGGGGAGGAAAGTTTCTGTGTCTCCTTGTCCTTACTTGAAAGGAAAAGAAGCATGCCCACACCAAGTTGTAAAAACGCTAACACTAACCCAATAAGAATATAGTCACCAAAGGGTATATTAAGATAGTATAGTGTCAAAGCAACAGAACCAAAATAAGGAGACCACACCATTGCTGTAGAAAAACCAACAAAATAGGCTCTTGCCAAAAATGCAGAGGAAAACTTATTTTCTCTTACGATGTCATGTAACAGCTTGACTGACCCTACACTTAAGACAGGTGTAATTGCAGCTAAAAAAGATGCCAGGCCGGCAAACAACTTGTTTGGCGAATCCATCATTTGTTTTAGAACCTGCTGAATTGAACCCATGAGGCTGCTGTTCGTGATTGGAATAGCTAATAAAGGGGCAAGAGTCATAAGCACCACCAAAGGAAGATTTTGCTGCATTCCTTCAATAGTAGCCATAACCGTCCCTTGATTCACAGTTAAGTTTATTACCGTTCCAGCAACAAAAAGAACACTTCCCATTATCATTGTTTTTTTGTTTGCATGAACAATTGATAAGAAAAACGTAAGAAGTATGACAATAGATAAAACAGAATAAATGAAAGTTGATTGGGAAAAGGATGCGATAAAATATAAAAGGCACATGATGATAATAAAACTTCTTTTTACCATTGGTATCATAAAACGACCCTCTTTAAATGAAAGTATAAGGAAACGAGCCAAGAAGAAAAGACAAGGTGCTGTAGATTGCACCCTGTCTTTTCTAAAATGGTTTCTATCCTTATTCACCGCTAGCTTCGTATATACTTTGATAGTAGTCTTTCTCTTCATTTAAATGCTGTTCTGCCTCTTCAGGACCCATAAAGTTTGGAGTAACCCCGTGCCCTTCAGCTTCGCCTCTGTAATCTTCGTTCTCTTCTATAACTGTTTCCATAGCATCTGCGAAGGTATTAACTACATCTTCTGGAGTTTCAGGTGGGAAGGCCCAGAAGAAGTTCTTATTAAAGACAATATCGTATCCTTGCTCTACAAACGTTTCTTCCTCAGGGAACTGATCAAGTCTTTCTTCAGACAAGACACCTACACTTCTCATTTCATCTGCTTCTAAATATTCATCAACAAGTCCTAATTGAGTAGGTACCACGTCAACCTGGCCGCCAAGAAGAGCCGTAATTTTATCTGAGGCACCACCGGCATCTACGATTCTAAATTCAATGCCTGCTTCTTCTTCTAGAGCTAGTAACTGCAGATGAGTGAAGGCGCCTGTTTCCGTAGCAACGGAGACCTCACCTGGATTTTCTCTTGCATACTCAACTAAATCATCTAAGTCTTCAAATTGCGAATCGGCACTAACAACAAAAGCATTCCCTTGGTCCTGTACGCTGATCCCAGCTAATTCAAAATCTTGATGAGAATATTCGGTTAGCCCTAGAATACTATTGATTAGCGCACTATCATGAAACGCAAGAGCTTTATAACCATCTGCATTACCCTGCATTACTTCTCTTGACCCCACACTTCCCCCAGAACCTTCAACGTTTTGAACCACGAGATTTACCCCAAGCTCATCTTCAAGATGTCTCGCTAATGTTCTCGTGTTACGGTCTGTGTCGCCACCTGCCCCAGCAGGAACCACGACTTCAATTGAACTTTCAGGATACCCACTGGCATTAGCCGCATCCTCAGAGTTTGTATCTTCTTCTCCGTTTCCTTGTTCTTCGCCGCCGGTCTCGTCAGCGCCGTTCCCGCAAGCTGCCAAAAACGTAACAAGTGAAAAAACCAGGACTAGTAACAATGTTTTAAAAGAGACTAGTTTCATTTAAACCCCTCCTGCTAATCTTTTATTTTTATGATTTTTCCATGCCTTAAATCCTACGGATCCAATGGCGATCACCCAGAACACCATAGCAATAGGTTCCGTAAAGAAAGGCAGGAAATTTTCATCGGTATGTTGAAGACCTCTGCGAAGATTGGTCTCCGCTATTGGCCCGAGGATAAAACCTAAGATAACGGGTGCAATCGGAAACTTATATTTAATAAATAAATAACCTAATATTCCGAAAAACAACAATGCGCCTACATCAAATAAACGGTTATTTTCAGCAAAAGCCCCTACTGCGCATAGAACCACTATGATTGGCAACAGAATATGTTTATGAATACTCAGAATTCTGACAAAAAACTTCATTCCTAGGAAAAGGAACAACATCATAGCGATATTGGCGATAATCAAAGCAGCAAAGATGCCATACACAATGTCAGTGTTTTGAGCAAAGAAGATCGGGCCAGGCTGCAAGCCGTGTATAACAAGGCCACCTAACAGCATTGCGGTTACCGTATCCCCTGGAATACCAAGCGCCATTAAAGGAACTAAAGCTCCTCCAACTGCAGCGTTATTAGAAGATTCAGACGCTACTACCCCATCAGAGAATCCTTTCCCAAACTTCTCCGGTGTTTTTGATTGATTCTTTGCAGTCGCATAGGCAATGATATTAGCTGTTCCTCCGCCGATACCAGGAAGAATACCTACCGCTACCCCTATTACTGCAGAGCGTAAGAAGTTCCACCCCTGTTTGAAAAACTCGGCTACTGAAAAACCAAACCCCTTAATTTTATGAGTCAGTTTTTTCTGCCCCATGGGGTTAATCTTTTTCTCTGAGATTCTAAGAATTTCCCCAACTGCAAACAAGCCGATTAACGCTGGAAGCAGATTGAATCCTGCATTCAAGTCATCCATCCCAAACGTAAATCTAGGAAACGCATCAATTGGCGCTGAACCTACCATGGCTAAACTGATGCCCAATAACCCGGCCAGCATCCCCTTAACAATTGACCCTTCCGACAAACTCGAAATAAGAGTTAAAGCAAACATCGTAATGGCAAAGTATTCAATCGGACCAAATCGTAAAGCAAAATCTGCTAAAGGAGGAGATATTAGTATCAACACTGCTATACTTAATATTCCGCCTAAAAATGAGAACGTAATAGCAAGCCCAAAGGCCTTCCCCGCTTGTCCGTTCTGGGCCATGGGGTACCCGTCAAATGTACTTGAAATAGAGGATGGCGTACCCGGCAGTTTTAATAAGATAGCTGGGATTAAACCTCCGGAAACCCCGCCAATATATAGACCCATAAGCAAAGCCATACCAGATCCCGGATCCATTGTAAACGTTATCGGTAAACATATCGCAACAGCCATTGTGGCGGTCAGTCCCGGGATAGACCCAAACACTAAGCCAAGCGCTACCCCTATAATAATCAGTATCATGTTGTATGGAACAAACATTGCAGAAAAGCCTGCAGCCAAATCACCCAGCATTTCTGTCACCTCCTATCCCAGGATGCCTCGTGGCAGCATTACTTCAAATCCTAGACGAAATGTATAATAGATACTTGTAGAAACAACAATAGATAATATAATGAACAATGGAATGTTCCAATATTTTCTTTGCGCTAGAAGACCAAATTGGACAAATAAATAGACAGCTGTACTAATCAAGAACCCAATAATGGGCATAAGCCAGAAGTACAAAGCAATCAGCCCAACAGTCATGCCTAAGTTTTTATACCTTTCAGCATTAGAGACCGGGCTCTCCGTTATGTCCTCTGCAATGTCTTCTTGTGCCTCTTCTTCAGCCAGCTTGCCTTCCTCACTTACTGCCTGTTCATCTTTTTTTAATGCTATTCTCCAATCTTTTATCGTTTGGATTAAGAGAATGATACTTAAAATAAAAATTCCTATGGCAACAAGCCTGGGTGCAAATTCAGCTCCAATTTGTGAAACAGTGAGACGACCTAAGTTGAATGTCGCAGAATACATAACAATGGAGAAAGCCAACAATACAACTGCAGCGATAAAATCTTTTGTCTTTATTAAATTACTCATGCCTCTCTCCCCTCTGTTTCATCTCGGTTACAAAAAGCATACATGTAAACCTGCAAATTTTCACTATTTAAATATAACTTCAATTGTAAACGCTTACCATTTGTTTGTGAAAAACTGTTCCGAAAGCTATATAAAAGGGAGTTATTTCTTTATTAGGGTAAGGTTCTTAACGAACCTTACCTTGCTTTCGGAACAGAGCCACACTCATTTACTTTACAAACACCGTTTTTATTGAAGTAAAGAATTCAATGGCAGCTTCTCCTTGTTCTCTTGAATGAGAGCTTGAACGCTTCATCCCGCCAAAAGGAGCTTGGAGTTCAACGCCGGCACTCTCAGCATTAACCCTTACCAATCCTGCTTCCATGTCATCAATAAAGGATAAAAAGTTTTGAATATTAGTAGTGAAAATGGAAGCACTAAGTCCAAATTCTACATCGTTTGCCACTTCAATGGCTTCTTCAATGGTTTCTACTTTCATCAGGGCGAGGACCGGCCCAAAGATTTCCTCTTGGGCAATCGCCATCTCTGACGTAACATTTTCAAAGACTGCTGGCGTAATAAAGTACCCTTTTTCTTCTTTCACAGGCTCTCCACCGTATAACAAGACGGCACCTTCTTCTTTTCCTTTATCTATATAACTAGATACGGTGTTGAATTGACTTTCGCTGGCACAAGGACCCATCCAGCTGTCTTCTTTTAGCCCGTCGCCTACCTTAATTTGTTTTACTTTTTCCAGGAGCTTTTCTTTAAACTCATCGTAAATACTGCTCTGTACAATAACCCTGCTTGTTGCCGTACATTTTTGTCCGGTTGATTTCAACCCTCCACTGATCGTAGCATCGACAGCCAAGTCAAGGTCCGCATCTGCTGCGACAATAACTGGATTTTTTCCGCCCATTTCCAGCTGATACTTTGCTCCTCTTGCCAATGCTCCTTGACCAATTCTCCGTCCTACATTTTCTGAGCCTGTAAAAGTAATTCCATCCACTTTTGGGTGGTCAACTAATCCTTGGCCAATCGTTGAACCAGAGCCGGTAATGAAGTTCACTACCCCTTGAGGCAAATTAGCTTCAGCCATGCATTCCATAACTTTTGCGGCCGTAATCGCTGCCTCTTGTGCCGGTTTAAATACAACAGTATTTCCATAAACCAAGGCAGGTGCCATTTTCCAAATAGGGATCGCTACCGGAAAGTTCCATGGTGTAATGACGCCCACTACGCCCAATGGGGATCGTTTTGTAAACATTAAAGCATCCTTGTCAGTGGAAGGAATGACATCTCCTGTTTTTCTCATTCCTTCTCCGGCATAATACCTGAGGATAGCTACTCCCCGCATGGTTTCCCCTTTTGCTTCAGGAAACGTCTTTCCCATTTCTCGTGTCATTGTTTCTGCGATTTCATCAACTCTTGTCTCTAGAATATCTGCAATTTTAAACAGGTAGTTTCCTCTTTCAGGGGCTGCTAGTTTTCTCCAAGCTGTTTTGGCATGATCAGCGGCTTCAATGGCTTGATTTAAGTCTTCTTTAGTGGAGAGCTGGTAATTTCCTACTACTTCGTCAGGGTTGGTAGGATTAATGCTTCCTTGACTTTTTTCAGAGGATGATGCTTGCCATTCACCATTAATAAAGTTCAAATAAGTTTGATTTTGGGTTGCTGTGCTCATGAATTAGCCTCCTAGTTATTAATTGCTTTGATACTCGCTTGCCGGGTACTTCTCTAGTGCTTTATTAATAATTTTCTCTAATTGCTGGTAATGTTCTTTTTCTACGGGAATCACTGGTGGTCTGACACTTTGTCCTACTGGCAGGCCAACAATCTCCATCCCTGCTTTGATCAAGGATACGGCATATCCTTTCTTTTGCTTTCGAATCTCATTAATTGGGAGAATGACTTCTTTGTACAAAGCGTTAACCTGTTCTGTATCTCCCTTTACTAAGGAATCAAAGTACAAGCGCGAGATGTGCGGGATGTAGTTTGAAATTGCAGATGAATAGGTATCAAACCCTAAAGGATAGTAAGCCGGCATCGTCACTTCGGCGAGCGGCATACCATTCATCCATTCAAGACGCTCCCCTAAGTGCTGAGTCAACTGAACATTTAATTCCATATTGCCAAGTCCATCCTTCAGACCAACGAGCTGTGGAAGTTCCGCTAGCTTTGTAACCGTATCCAAATTTGCTACTGCGTTATCTCTTTGGTACATGATGGCACTGAGGCTTGTACTTTTAATAATAGTTTCATAATATTGATAAATGCCTTCCTGCTCGCCATGAATTAAGTACGGAGGAAGGATTAAGTATCCGTCGGCTCCCAATTCTTCTGAAACTTTTGCTTGATGGAGAGCAGTCTGTATATTTCCACCTACTCCTGTGTAGACTGGAACCTTTCCACCAGTAGTCTCTACTGCTGTCTTAACCATGTTATGGTATTCTTCATCCGTTAACGATTGAAACTCTCCAGCTCCACACGCGACAAAGATAGCCGCTAACTTTTCCTCGATCAAAAATTCAATGTTCCGTTCTAACGCAGAGTAATCGACCTTCCCGTTATCGTCAAACGGCGCTACTGGGAAACCTAGAATCCCTTTTGGAAACTTACTGTTTTTTTCTGCCATTTCATCCACCTCTTTATTTGAAGTAAAACTACTATTCTAAGCAAAACACCATTAGTATGATTGTTTATTTGTTATTAATTTTTATTGTAAGACAATTTAAAACATAAGTCAATCGAATTTTTAGAAGATTATAACCTTTCAAACAAGTTGGTGCTTAACGAACTAAACAAGGCTGTTTGCTATTGAACTCCCATCCTGGAATGAGATATTGCATAGCTTTAGAATCATCTCTTACTCCTAATCCCTTCTCATTATACAACCGATTTGCTTTTTCAATTTCCTCACGATTGATCTCTACTCCTAGTCCTGGTGCAGTCGGTACTTCGACTTTTCCATCAACAATTTGGAGGGGGTTACTAGTCAAATGTTGCCCATCCTGCCATATCCAGTGAGTATCAATGGCCGTAATCTCCCCCGGAGCTGCTGCCGCAACATGGGTAAACATAGCTAACGAGATATCAAAATGATTATTAGAGTGCGAACCCCATGTCAGTCCCCATTCATGACACATTTGCGCTACTCTTACCGAACCACGCATGGTCCAAAAGTGTGGATCTGCGAGTGGAATGTCAACCGATTGCAGTTTTACCGCATGTCCCATCTCTCGCCAATCAGTTGCAATCATATTTGTCGCTGTTTTTAACCCTGTTGCCTGTCTGAATTCCGCCATGACTTCTCTGGCTGAAAAGCCATTTTCTGCTCCGCATGGGTCCTCAGCGTAAGCTAATACATGATGTTTATCTTTGCATAATCTAATAGCGTCTTTAAGTTTCCAGCCTCCATTAGGATCTAGTGTAATTCTAGCCTCAGGAAACCGTTCGGACAGCGCTGTCACTGCTTCTATTTCTTCTTCCCCTTGTAAAACGCCGCCTTTAAGCTTGAAATCTTTAAAACCATAGCGTTTATAAGCTGCTTCAGCTAAACGTACAATCGCTTCTGGAGTAAGCGCTTCCTCATGACGTAATCTTAACCATTCGTCAGTTTCATTTTCTCCGCTTAAGTACGGTAAATTGGTTTTGTTTTTATCACCAATATAAAAGAGATAACCTAGCATTTCTACTTCATTTCTTTGTTGTCCATCTCCTAAAAGAGCTGCCACTGGGACATTTAAATGTTTACCTAATAAATCTAGTAATGAAGCCTCTAAAGCTGTAATCGTGTGGACAGTTACTCGTAAGTCAAATGTCTGGTTTCCTCTTCCCCCTGCATCTCTTTCTATGAATTCATTTCTGACCGCATTTAGAATATTGTTATACTCACCTATTGATTTGCCAATAACAAGGTCTCTTGATTCTTCCAGAGTCCGTTTGATTTTTTCCCCGCCTGGTACTTCCCCCACCCCGGTTTGGCCGGAACTATCCGTTAAAATAATCAGATTTCGAGTAAAATACGGGGCATGCGCTCCGCTTAAATTTAGAAGCATGCTGTCATACCCGGCAACGGGGATGACTTCCATTTCTGTTACTGTTGGAGTTTGTCCATACATAAAAATAGCACCACCTTTATAAAATTTAAAAGATACTGAATTATTTAATAAAAATTCACCCCGCTTTCTCTATTACGAGAAGCGGGTGAATATTACTCTTCTTCTGAGCTTGCCTCTTCTGTTGCATATGCTCTCTTACGTACATGATTTAAATGTTTATACATACATTTATAAGCCTCAAAGGGATCTCTTTTTTGTAAAGCCTCAAAAATATCAATATGCTGTTGAAGAGTGCCTGAAGGATCTCGGTGTTCATTGGAAATTTGATCCCACGTTTTATCGAAAAGATTTAACAAAGATTCGACAATTGCTTCTAGTAGCGGATTGCTGGCACTGTGGGCGATGATTGCGTGAAATTCCCTGTCATATGCCCTGTAATCTTCAGGACAATTGGTCATGAGTGATATCGTATGCTCTAATTTTTTTAAAGAATCGTCTGTTATATTTTCTGCCGCTAAAGTTACTAAACCTAATTCAAGAGAAATCCTGGTTTCCATTAATGATTTCAAATTCCCTGCAGAAAGTGCAAGCATCATAGTAAACGGTTTACTGCCTATTTTTTGTGAAAAAAAGGTCCCGTTACGGGTTTCTCTTTTTACAACACCAATTGCTTCTAAAGAAGTGAGTGCTTCTCTCATAACAGGTCTGCTTACATTGAACCTGTTCATTAAATCCATTTCAGAAGGTAAGCGGTCTCCTGGCTTTAATTGTCCGCTTGTCAAAAGGCCAATAATTTCATCTATAACCTGTTTAGATAGTGTTTTTCTATCTATAGATTTAATTTCAACTTCCTTCAAATTAACCAACTCCTTTCATTAATAGAATACCACCTCTCTTTAATAAAAAGATTGGTCTTTCATCGTTAGTTAATCTTATCTTGTTTGTTTAATTGTAAGACAATTTGTATTTGATGTCAATTATTATCATGGATAAATATTGTATAGGTGACTTAATAATTTTAACTGACTTCTATAGGCTTCTAGTATTGCACTACCTGCTATGTTTCAGTTACTCCCAAAACAGGTTTAAATACATATAGTTAGAGCTCATTAATAACTAATACGCTGCATAAAACTACTAATACTTGATTTTTGAACGCTAAAAAAGACGCCCTATGATTAAGGGCGCTTCCTTATATATTGAATATTACTTAATAAAGATTTTCTGACCGTCTATTTCAATGAACCATTCTCCCTCACTAAACTTTTCCTTTGAAACTTCAAATACAGCTACACTAGTAACCGAAATATCAGGATTTAAATCGCTAAGGACCTTAGAATCATCTACACCCGTTTCAACAGAATAATTAAATGAAGTTTCCATATCTGGACTGTACTCAGTTCCATTTTTATCGACTAGCTTAGCTGTTGGCATAGAAAATGAACCTATTGGTTCCTCGGAGATATTTCTAATTGTGTACTGAATAGCAACCAAGGTACCACCATCAGAAGCAGCTTTCCTAGTAAATTCTGCTCTTCAGAGTCCATATAATATATTGATGAATTTTTCTATTGATTCCAACAATTCATGTGTTATAGATAAATGGGAGTGGCCTGTATTATAGGTGGGGTGGGATGGGTCATTTTTCAACGTCTAAATTAACTGGACTACATATGCAGGGTAACCAAAAAGAAGCACCCAAATCTTCTTTGATTCGGGTGCCTCTTACGAAGCCTTTCTTTTCCTTCTTAAATAGTATCTAATTCTTCTAAGCTGTGATTTATTCTTTAGTCTCTTAAAGCCGACTAAACCAGGCCAACGATTCAGCTCAAAGATATATAAAGATCCTTTCCTGTCCACCCCAATATCTACTGCGAAAATTCGTTGACGTGGAAAATACGCTCCTAATGTATTCGCTGCTAGTAAAGAAATTCGTTTAAAGTCATTCTCAATTGCTTGTGGCGTTTTTGTTTTTATATTTATTCTCTTTAGAGCTCTTCGTAAAGGCATGACTCTACCATTTCTGTGTCTGTTTGTAACTTTGTACCCTTTTCCAGCCTTTCTCGCTATCATTCCCGTCACTGTCCAGGGCGAGCTTACGCTTTTTCTCTGAACGATAACCCTGAAATCAACCGGTCTGCCTTTTATTCTTGCAAGTTTGATTTCTGGCTGAATATTAAATCTTCTTTTTCTCGTCTTCTTCCTCATATATTGATAGAGACTGTTTTTACTTTTGAATACCCTTCGTCTTCTGTTAATGTACAAAACATAGCTTCCGGAATTAACGTTGATAAAATAAATGCTTTGTCCTTTCTTTCCATTGTTGGGTTTCACCACAATCGATTTATATCGCTTAAGCATCTTATAAAAGTTAGATTTGCTCCATCTCACGGTACGTGGCAGATACGGCTTAAGATTATTATTTTTTCTCATTGCAGCGTGCATCTTATATTTATTCCTGCCTTTTAAACGCACAACGATTTATCCCTCCTTCCCTAGGTTTCAAAAACTAGTGTATGCAAGAAAAAGGAGGAAGGCAGGGTGTTTCAAGGAAGAAGTTCGTCCAATTGAAAAAATACCACCCCCTTTGAAAAGGCTGGTATTTCATCTAGTAGATTTATTGCGAAATAAAAAGTTAAAAAGCTGGGGAGTTCCCCAGCTTTAGCAGCATATTAATCCAGCACCACTTCGACTGCAGCCAATTCCTTTCCCGTCTTGGTTATTGTCTCGCCCTCCTCATTTTTTACGGTAATCTCTGAATCCTTTCTTTTGATTTCCTGCAAGCTCTCAAGAAATCCCTCTTCCATCTTTAGTTTTTCAAAGCTCTTGTCGTCTTCCATATTTACATTTAATCCATCTTTAAACTTTAATCTTAGTATCATTTCCCTCTCTCCTTTACTTCAATATTCTGGAAAATGTGAGGTTCATTTAACCTGTGCTTTACTAGACGAATTCCTTATTTTCCACAAGTTTAAAAGTCCTTTTTCATATTATTTCTTCTGGAATTTCCGTTGATGCTTAGGGTGAAGAGAAATCTGATTGATTTTTTATAGGGAGAGACTTACACGAGGGGGAAGTTTTATTAATTGGGTCAGTTTAGACCATATTTAGGTCAAACTAAGACATAATTGGGTCTAACTGGACCATATTTGGGTCAAAACAGATAACAATTGGGTCAAAATTCAACCTTACTTTAAATCTGTTTACAGCTCCTCACTCTATTTTATACCGAATCATTCATTTCTTTAGCCAGCCTTTGCAAATACAACTTTGTTCCCTGCCAGAAAATCGCATAGACAACAATGAAAAGCAGTAAGCCAAGGAACACAGGCAACGTACTAAATGGAAGCCAGCCAATAAAGATGGCTAAAGGAAGCCAAAGTCCAACTGAAAGCATAAAGTGAACAGTTGTTTGTTTTAACGGGCTCCAACTTTCGATTTCATAAATAAAAGAAGCACAGCCAAAGTTATCATTCATCTTCTCCCCTCCCTCATTATTTACTATATCAACCTGATCCTTTTTTGAATCTAAAAAGTGAACAACCTGCAGAAAATGCGTCCTAAGATGCAACAATCCTTTTACTGACTGATTGATAAAAAGAAAAGGCTCCCCCTAAAATAAGGAGGAACCGTTTGTGGAGTATGTTTAATTTCCTGCATGTAAAAGCCAGTTGCGTAATTTTGTCTTCGGATAGTATGTAGTGCCATTAATCACGATATGCGGAAAATCTGAATGCTCCTGAATTAAATGTCTTACATCTTCTTTGGAGATACCGACAAAGTGATGGATTTGGTTTTCCTTAATTAGTTCATGTTCATCCTCATCTAAGTAATCTATGAGATCTTTGGCATTAGGATTCTTAAAATTTTTGAGACCATCCCCAATAAAATACCCTGCTGCTGCAATTCCTATAGCCAGCCAAAACAAACTCATATCAATGTTCATTCCCCCAACATTTTTGTTTTATTTATTTCCCTGTATATTCTGTCATTTTTAGTGTATCAGATGTTTCTTCAGCAGACGTTATGATTCGGTTTTTTGGGGATGAAAACCTCTAGAGACATGGCATCCCTCTATGTACCCTCTGTAAGAACATTAATCACCAATCCTTTTGGAGCAAACTGGAAAGAAAGATTCTTTTCATTCCGATCGCTTTTTTTGTATAATTAAAAAGCAGGTAAAGCTTCACCTGTCCCTTTTATGAATATTTCATTAGACAGTTATGAATGACTGTATATTTTTGGAAGCCCATATCATTTGGGCTTCTTTTGTGTTCTGTGTCAAAAAAAGCAAAATAGCAAAGCTTATTATAGATATGTAGAGAGGTTTTTGATATGTATGCTTCATAATCCTACAGGTAAAGAACGCTTGAGGTTGGCGTTCCTTCTAGGTTTGCTGGCAGTCCTCGGTCCCTTTAATATTGATATGTATCTGCCGAGTTTCCCGGAAATCGCTCATGATTTAGACGCTAGTGCTTCCTTAGTACAACTTAGCTTAACAGCATGTTTAATCGGGCTTGCACTCGGCCAGCTCGTTGTGGGGCCGATCAGTGACGCCCAGGGCAGAAGGAAACCATTATTAATTTCCATCTTTTTGTTCGCACTATCGTCCCTTCTTTGCGCTCTGGCTCCTAATATTACTACGCTTCTTATTGGACGTTTTTTGCAAGGCTTCACCGCATCAGCCGGAATTGTCCTTTCTCGCGCTGTAGTCCGTGATGTTTTCAGTGGGAAAGAGCTTACGAAATTTTTTGCCCTTTTAATGGTCATTAATGCAGTAGCTCCCATGGTTGCACCTATGGGCGGCGGAGCTATTTTGCTTTTTCCATATGCCAGCTGGCATACAATTTTCTATTTTTTAACTCTGCTTGGTCTCTTCATTGTAGTCATGGTAGCCTTTCGTCTTAAAGAAACACTTCCGCCCGAGAAAAGGATACCCAGCTCCATTGGGAGTTCTGTACGGACAATGGGCAGTCTAATGAAGGACCGTTCCTTTATTGGCTACGCTTTGGTTGTCGGGTTTGTGCACGGTGGAAGCTTCGCTTATGTTTCAGGTACCCCCTTTGTTTATCAGGGGATCTATGAGGTCTCGCCTCAAGTCTTTAGTATATTATTTGGCATCAATGGGCTTGGCATTATTATGGGAAGCTGGCTTATCGGCCATTTTGCTGGAATCATCCAGGAAAGAAGCCTTCTTAAAGCGGCTGTCCTTACAGCCGTAAGTGCAACTTCAATTCTTTTAGTGATGACTATTATTGAGGGCCCGTTAGCATCCATTGTCATTCCTATTTTTATTTATATGACATCCATGGGGATGATTTTAACAAGCTCCTTTACTCTGGCTATGGAAAAACAGGGTCACCGGGCAGGCAGCGCTAGTGCTTTGTTAGGGATGTTTCCTTTATTATTAGGTGCTGCTGTTTCACCCCTCGTTGGTATTAACGAAACTACAGCAGTACCAATGGGAACTATATTATTCATCACGTCCTTTATTGGTTTGCTGGCCTTTTTTATCCTCACTCAAAGCAATCAAGAGCAACAAAACGAAGAGTTGAAAATGGAGGGGTAACTCCCCGTTTTCGACATAAAAAAGACAAGGATCTCCCCTTGTCTTTTTTGCTTTCCTTTCCTCTAAAGCTCTCCCCTGTCACCTTCCATTAATTACAAAATTATACATATATCGAGAAAAACAGACAAGTAAACAAAATATTCTGACATTTATTATCGCATTTTGTCGAGCATTTTATCTAAGCGCCAAGGTTAGCTTTTCTATTTTATTTACCTTCTAGCTTCCACAAATTTGTGTAAGTATGTTGCGCACTGTAATGTAGTTTCTTTAATTTCCCTTTCGCTTTTGTGAAACTTTTTTGCTGTCATTTCTAAAGGATTGTTCATTGGATCGTATAACTCCACTTCAAGGTAATATGTGTATATTCTCCGTTCCTCTACTCCCATTTGCTGAAGTCCTACTTCCCACAGCATGTCAGCTTCATTTTCATTATTTCCTGTAGCATACATAATTCCCTCGATACGATCTGTAACAGTTGTGCTCATTAAATCCATCCACTCCTCTGAAATTTTTCTATAAGGTAATTTCTTCAAATTATACAATAATCCTTTGCTGGTTTCAAATTTAGTCTATTTTTACTAGTTTTATTTTTTTCTTCTTTACCTCGGTAAATTCTATGTGCAGCAAATGGGGAAAATTCCAATTTGTTTGTCAAATCACATAACCTGAATCGGCTGTTATCACAGGAAAAATCAACAAACCAATTATTCTTTTTAGAAAAGCACATAGATGTTTTTTGTACAAATTATCAGACTTTTTTCAAAATCATTAGATTGTTCATATAATTTTTACAATAGATGGTATAAAATAGATATATGGACCTATTCGTTCATCCTGATAATTTTATTACTTATGCACATAGTAAGTAAAAAAAGGAGGGTACTCATGATGTTCACTTATGGCAAAGACATTCCCCTGGAGAACGTGCCTAACGAAAATCAATCTGCTGATTCACAGGAAGCAGCCACTCCGACTTCAGAGCAAGAACGTTTCTCTTATGATTACAGAAAGCCAATCCCCTTGGAAAACATCCCGAAATAGAAAAACCTCGTGATGAGATTCTCATCACGAGGTTTTTTCTTTATTGTGCTTTGACTGCATCTTTAGCGAAACGTTTTGCTGTTTCTTTTGCATTTTCGATGGCCTCTGCCTTGATCTCCTCTGATTTCTCAGGATTTTGAGCCATTCCTTCGGCAATCACTGATTCTACATCTGTCACACCCATAAAGGCTAATACCTGCTTAATATAGCGGTCGCCCATTTCCATTTCCTTTGCAGGGCCTTCAGAATAGATACCGCCCCTCGCTTGAATGTGGATCGCCTTCTTATCTTCAAGAAGTCCCACAGGGCCTTCTGCTGTATATTTGAATGTCTTGCCTGCAATAGCAATGTTATCAATATAAGCCTTTACTCTTGGAGGAAAGCTGAAGTTCCATAGTGGAGTAACAAAGACATACTTGTCAGCTTCAATAAACTGGTCAGTCAGTTCATTGATGCGTGACACTTTATCTTTTTCATCATCACTTAGCTCTTCATAACCTTTTCCTTGCTGAAGCTTGCCCCAGCCTTGAAATACATCGGTATCAATATAAGGAAGGTCTTTTTTATAAAGGTCGATATGAACCACTTCATCATTTGGGTTTTCTTCTTTGTATGCTTTTAAGAATTCTTCCCCAACTGCCAAACTGATAGATTCTTCTGGTGTTTTAGGATTTGCAGTAATGTACAATACTTTTGCCACTTGTATCTTCTCCTTTTTTTCCGTGTTTTTGTTATGGTTTCCTAACTTCCCATGTGTCATGCAGACATGAAAGTCAGAATAAATGAATGTATCTTCAAGATAAGAGGTTGCTATAGCAACCAAAACCCCAAAAAATTTTCTACATTCCCCACTATAATATAACTAAGTTGTTGCAGCAACTATTTACACTCAATTTTTGACAAAAATTTTCCGCCCTGACCTAGTACACATTGGATCTCATTTTTGAAAGCACTTTTCGAGTCGTATTTAATTCTTCCTCTGTAATCCCTCTGCAAACTAGCTGGTTAAATTCTTCAGCTACGGGAAGGACTTTTCCTTTTAAAAGCTCTCCTTCTTCTGTGAGATATACTCTTTGAGACCGGCGGTCTTCCGGACAGCCTGCTCTGCGGACGAAGCCTTTTCTCTCCAGGCTGTATGCCATCCGAGCAATATTAGTCTTGTCCTTGTTTAAACGCTGGCCGATTTCATTTTGAGTAAGGCCATCTCTTTCCCACAGAACCATCATAATTAAATTTTGCTCTGGCGCTATATTATAAGGAGATAACTTTCCCTTTACATAGTTAGTTAGCGTTAAGTCTGTCTGGTGTATAAAAATGCTTATATAATTCTCTATTGATATACTCATTTCCAATCTCCCCTGGATCTGTTTCCATGTTGTAATTCTTGTCTCCATTATTTAACATTCTGCATGAATACATACTATACTTTTATTTTACAATGAACAAGGGAGTGAACCAAACTTCTTTTGTATCTTTAATATAAAATATCCACCAGCGAGAAAAAGCCTGGGCGCGGTTTCAATTTATACTGGGTGGTAAGATCTTTGTAGTACCTTTTTTCGTGATTGAGTATGAGCAGGAAACATTATAAGACAAGCCTTCCAGCATGGAAGACTTGCCTTGTCTCTAATTGACGACAATATATCCAACCATTGGACCATTATCATCATGATGGGAATGCGTGAGACAAATCAGACGATAGATTCCACTCTCGGTAAAGTGAAGATCTATTTCTGTCTCTTCTCCTTTTTTCACCGTTCCTTTAATATCAGTACCCTCGATCATAAAAGGGTGTTCCTTTCCATTCACACCGTATATCTTTAATTTCACCTGTTTATTTTTTGGAATGACAATGGTTCCTGGATCCCAGCGATAGGCTTCAATTTCTTTACCATCCTCAGTAGTCGTCTTAAATTCAGTTGTTACCATTTGAATCTCAAATTCCTCTGCCGGACCGGCTGTCTCATACGATTGAACTTCCTCATTGTACCACCAGGCAAAAATTAAAAAGATAAAAACAGGTGAACAAATAAGGACAGGAAGCCATTTTTTCTTAATTATGATCGAGCGCATGTTTCTCCCCCTTTGCTTGTCATATAATACATCTATATGACACGAAGAAGGAAAAGCATGTCTATATCTTCCATTTCCCTTTTAGGGTTTTTTACTTTTATGCAAACCTGCTTCTTACCTGTTCTCTATGAAACAGATACTTAAAAGGAAGCTAAAAGAAGACTGGGAATCGTCCCCAGTCTTCTGATATTCTCTGTTAGTTTTTCTTTTTTGATTTCTTTGGCTTCACAAAGGTAACTCTTGTTACCAGATTCATGTTAATGGCTGTACTTTCCTCATGAACCAGCCATTTATCCTTGCTTTTAATAATTTGGTCCAGAATCTCTTTCTTTGATTCGCCTTTTATTCCGACAGTTTTGTAATTATCTCGGTCGAAATAAAATCTTACCTTATAGGTTTCCATAATTCCCCTCCCTTTCGATTATACATTTTCCTATTGCTTTATTCCCTTCTTTAGCAAAACAGTAACTTCAATCTTTTCCTGCCAACAAATAAAAAACTGTCCGATATCAGGACAGTTTTCAGCCTACGCTCCTTCTTTTATAAAACCTCTCAGCACATTCTCTTGCCGGTACTTTAAATGGATATCAATCAATATACTGTCTATCAGCTCTTCATCATTTATTTTTTGTTTACTTACTAAATTCTCTTTTCGGCAGACTCTCCAATCATTTTTTGAAAACCTCACTAAATAAATCCCTTGAACATTACTTTTCACAATTCCGTCTCTATTTGTTAAAGAGCAAGTAACTTTTTCTTCAGGATAATATTCCATTTTGAATTCCTCCTTTTCCCTAATAGCACATGCCTGGGCCTCGGTGAATCCTGTGAGTAGTGTTTTTTTATTTATATGCGGACAAGTCTGTAAATAGTAGGAGATTTTTAGTAAATCTATTATTAATAAATTAATAGTTTTAATGGAAGATAAAAATAATGGCAATGTTAAACATAGGAATATGCCTACAACATGGTTGGAAAAAGAAGAACATACGAACTTCGATTGATAACTTACCCAGTATCAGCTGCTTTGTAAAGTTCTATCGTGTCATTCGGCTGAAATGAGCTCAAAACACCAAGTCCGCTGATTAAAACCAAAAAAACAACAAGAGCAAGTACACGTCTGTTCAATCTGCTGCTTTTTTTCATTAGCTCCTCCTTTACTACCGTATTGTTAGTAAACCAGGATGCCCTTGATTAGTAATTTTTATCCGTGTAACTATAATTCATTGCTTTTTCTGGTTTTCCTCTTTAAAGCTATAAATAAATTATATATTCTGATAATTACACGTTCCTTTATATAGGGAACCCAATATTATTCCTTGTTATTCTGAATATTTGAGATAAATAAAAGGAATAGGAATGACAAACATACAATAGGAAAGGGGAGAATTTCTATTAAGAGAATACTGATAGCAGCCACGAATCACGAGACATTGGAAAATCCGAAGAAAAGAACAGGATTATGGTTAAGTGAGCTGACCAAATTTTACGATAAGGCAATTAAAAAATATGAAGTAGACATTGTTAGCCCTAGAGGGGGTGAAATTCCTTTAGATCCAAGGAGCAAGCTTACTGCCCTTCTCCGAAAGAAAACAAGAAAGTATTTAAAGGATCCGGCCTTCAGGAAAAAGCTTCAACATTCATTATCTCCTGAAGAAATTAAAAGTGATAAATACCATGCTATTTATTTTGCAGGAGGCCATGGCACAATGTGGGACTTTTCTGACTCGACAGATTTGCAGCGAATTACACGAGAAATTTACGAAAACAATGGAGTTGTTTCAGCAGTCTGTCACGGGCCAAGTGCCTTAATCAATGTAAAGCTATCGAACGGGAAATATTTAATCGAGGACAAGACATTAACCTCTTTTTCTTACAAAGAAGAGCGTTTGCTCATGCTTCATAAACAGATACCTTTTGTCCTTCAAACAAAGCTGGAGAACCGAGGAGCAAATTATAAACAATCAATGCTTCCCTTTACCTCTTTTGTAAAACAAGATGGACGACTGGTCACTGGTCAAAACCCCCAGTCGGTTAGAAAAACAACAAAGAAAACGTTAAAGCTTCTTAAGAAAACCTATAAATAAAGAAGGGGACGTCTCCCCTTCTTTATTGTATCATATATCGGATGCTCTATAATTATGGAAGATCCTCAACTGAGATTCAGTTAAAGCGTACGTATTCATAGCATCCTGTCTTGTAATCCCGAATTTTTCACTGGCTTTCTTTTCTACATAAGCGTCATATTCTTCCATATCTGTTTGTTTCCCTGCTGCTGCTAAACGCTCGTACTCATCACGCATATAAACGTAAACTGCACGTTGATCTTTAGGCAGGGTTTGTAAAAATTCTTCCGTCTTTTGCCTGCTGTCTGGCATATCTCTTCCACCCTCTTTCATCCATCAATCTCTACTTTCTATATATTCGACAAAATCAGGAGAGTTTCCTTTAATATATAAATAAAAAGTAATAATCAATTATGCTGTTTGGTTAAAATAAACAGTCTTTTGACTTGCTCCATTCTTCGGTACGTTACCCATAATTCTACAAGTTATTTAATATAATTTTCATACCCTTTAACCACTGCTTCTGCATATTGAAATAATGTGTTTGTCCAATTTTCACATTCTTTTCGTCGCGGACGATTCCATTTTCCTTCAGAAAAAAATGACCTCCTTAATCCTTCACTTAGTTCAAATTGCACGCCTTTCCCAATTTTTGTACGGTTGCAAATGTTGACAGCGTTATTTCCTCCAATATGAAAAGGTGCCAGTTCAACCTGGAATCCGTATGCTTCAAGACTTGACCAGATAGCGTTCCGCAATGAATATTCAAGACCTCCGATATATGTGACACTCTCTTTTCCCATGCATCCATGGAAGGCAAGGTGGTGTTTCTTGACTTTAGATATCCTGACAATATTTTTTTCATCATAATGATTTGAGGTTACATGAAGAATAGTGTTACTTTTCCTTAGCTGTCCATTAAAATCATAAAAAGTAAAACCTCCCTTTTTTGATACAAGGCAGGCAACCTCGGTGGTCCCTGGCTCAATTCCGCCGCCGTGAAGTGAAGAAACCACTGTCTCGCTGTCGTTTTCATTTATTGTAAAGGAATAGTCTCTGCCCGGGATCCAATAAGGATCAGAAAGAAGCTCTGTCATTGAATTATATACGTCCTGGCAGCCATCCCACCTTTCAAAAGGTGTCTTCATCTTTACCCCGCCTGTTCGTTTGCTCTTTTTTTTATTCTATAGATACGGCTTTCCTATTGAAAGGAACCTGCCTGTTTTTTCTGAAATTACTTCAGTATAAATCATCACGTAAGGGAAAAAGTAATCCACAGGGGGTGAAAACTTTGAGAAATAACAACAATAGAAATAATAATAACAATAACAACGAGAATAACAATCTGGAGAACGAATTGAATGTTGATGACTTAAATACAGAATTTGCTTGTGAAGTAAATCTGCAGGATCTAAAAAACAGAGATAACCGCGAGCGTAACAATAATAACTGTTAAGTGAAAGGGTGCCTGGCACCCTTCTTTTTTGTAATGATTTTGTTACGCAAATAAATGCGGGACCCTGGAAGTACCCGTTTTTTCTCTTCTTCCTACTTTTGGGTTCCTGGCACCTCTCTCGGACATCTCTTTGCTCTTAAAATTTAGACTATTTCTATCCTTTTTCTTCCAAAGAAACTTAGTATAAGAATGTTAAAAAAGGCAAAGCTATTTTTGGGAGGTGATAACGATGAATAACAACAACAACAACAACAACGACAACCGCAACAATCGCAACAACCGTAACAACCGCAACGATAACAACAATAACAACAACGAACTAAATCTTGACAATGTGAACACTGAGTTCGCAAATGACAATGATCTACAGGATTTAGACCGTAACAACCGCAACAACCGTAATAACCGCAACAATCGTAACAACAATAACAACAATAACAACTAATGATTCATCTCCAAACCCTCGTAATTTCCTTTACGGGGGTTTCCCTTTATTGTATGTTACCCCATATTCAGTAACAGGCCTTATTTAGCAGCATAAAAAAAAGGGCTCAACGCCCAATGTTTTCTTTCTTTTATCCCTGTCTTTCTGCTTCCTGAAGTGACCTGTACGTTTCAGGTCCGGCTATACCGTCCACCGTGATTCCTGCATCCTGTTGAAAGCTCCTTACTGCTTCTCGTGTCACCGGCCCGTATATTCCATCTGCTCCGTACGTCCCTAAATCATATCCTAAGTCCAGGAGTCGCTGCTGCAAATTACGAACCAACGGACCACGAGAACCCTCTTGCAGGATCTGCCCGCTCCAGCCTCCGGACATTTCTTCCATTGCCCGATACGTTTCAGGTCCGGCTATACCGTCCACCGTGATTCCTGCATCCTGTTGGAAACTCCTTACTGCTTCTCGTGTCACCGGCCCGTATATTCCATCTGCTCCGTACGTCCCTAAATCATATCCTAAGTCCAGGAGTCGCTGCTGCAAATTACGAACCAACGGACCACGAGAACCCTCTTGCAGGATCTGCCCGCTCCAGCCTCCGGACATTTCTTCCATTGCCCGATACGTTTCAGGTCCGGCTATACCGTCCACCGTGATTCCTGCATCCTGTTGAAAGCTCCTTACTGCTTCTCGTGTCACCGGCCCGTATATTCCATCTGCTCCGTACGTCCCTAAATCATATCCTAAATCCAGGAGTCGCTGCTGCAAATCACGAACCAACGGACCACGAGAACCCTCTTGCAGGATTTGCCCGCTCCAGCTCTCTTCATTTTCATCTGGAGTGTCAGGTATATCTTCATCTTCCCCTCCATTTTCCGTAATATCATCAAAAGCCGCAGCCAGTGCTGCAGCATGAGCTCGTGCCGCTTGCTCTATAAAACTTGGATCTTGTAAATAGCTGGCATCATTACTGTTAGTGATGAATCCCCCTTCAGTCAAGATAGCAGGCATTGTTGTGTGTCTAATAACGTAAAATCCTGCAGTCATGCTGCCTCGGTCAGGCATTCTTCCTCTCCAGGCGTAATTATATAACTCCCTATGAATTACCTCATGAAGATCTTCTGTTCGTTGCGGAGCTCCCCGGTATCGATACGTCTCAAATCCTGACACCCCAGAGGATGCTGCGTTGTAATGTACTGAGATGAATATGTCTGCTCCCCAACTGTTTGCCTGCTGAACCCGTTCTTCCAAGCTGACATCAATATCCGTTTTGCGGCTCATATTTATCTCTGCCCCGCTATACCCGTTTTGGAGAATGTCTCTTATCTGAAGGGCTGTATCCAATGCCAAGTCTTTTTCCACCAGACCATTTCCAACTGCCCCTGTATCACTGCCACCGTGCCCAGGATCAATAAATACCCGTACACTCATGATGCATCTTCCTCTCCTTTTATTTCTGTTTGTTCCTTGTGAGAATTTGTCCAGTATCAGCCAGCCAACGTGAGTGTGTCTTATTGGCTGGTTACCTTTCAGCTTACGGTAAAGTCACTGCATACGGCTCGGCCATACCCTATGCACACATAAAAGGGCCGACGGTCCAAGCTTTCTCTTACTCTATTTACTAAAAAAAGGTTTTTGAGATATTGTATAAGAGAGAAAGGAGAGAAAAATGAAACGATCGTCTAAGCCTGTCTACGTCATACTTTATGAAATATTCATGGTCGCATTAGCTATTTTATCTGTATCTATGATCTGGATGGACAATGTGTACCTTCCCCAAATCGATTTAATGGTTTGGCTCATCTTTACAATTGATGTTTCCGTCCGGTTTTTCAAAGCAGACACAAAATGGGAGTATGTAAAAAAGAACCCCTTTGATATCCTGGCTATTGTTCCCTTTGATTCATTGTTTCAAATGGCAAGAATTGCCAGGCTAATCCGTGCGCTTCGGGCGGTAGCTATCATTAATTACTACGCCAAAGGGCTTACTGCCGTTTTGATGACAAATAACTTACATAAAGTGTTAACAGTCACAATTATGCTCATAATGTTTACAGCCATACCAATGCCTTACATAGAGCCTTCTATTGAATCTTACGGTGATGCAGTATGGTGGTCAATTGTCACCTCAACCACTGTTGGATACGGAGATATTTCTCCCGAAACCGGTGGTGGACGCATGATCGCATTACTGTTAATGCTAAGCGGAATAGGCGTGATCGGAATGGTTACTGGATCTGTTGCCACGTACTTTCTTTCAGATAAGAACAAGGAAAACCCAACTGTTACCCATATTGTTGACCAGCTTTCAAACTATGAAGAATTGACAGCTGATGAAGTTAAGCGGCTGGTTCTTTTGCTTACAGAATTGGAAAAAGAAAAGTCGAAATCTGAACAAAAAGTTTCAGACACGCATTAGTCCTGCCTGTTATTCAGGCGTTCTCATACGTCTTGCTGCATACCATGAAGAAAGACAGCCCTGGAGTATCCAGTGCTGTCTCTTTTTTATTCGCTTCGGTCTTCTTTAGCGCCATTGCCTTTTTCAGGAACAGCAAGGATGTCAAAGTTATCAGCAAGATCCTGCAGCCCCTCACGAAGCTCTTCCCCTTCCATTGGGTACCCATGTCCTGTAACCACAAGCTCCAACGGAAGACTATTTAACTTGCTAACTGAATGTTTGGCTGCTTCCCAATCAGGCGTTAAATATTTGGGAGGACCGCATATTTCCTTTTCCTGCTTCATGGCCTTATATAACGATTCTTGTTTCACCGTAACAAACGCGTCTCCTGCAAGTAATACTTTGTCGTCTTGTCTGTATAAAGAGATATGCCCTTCTGTATGGCCTGGAGTGGATAACCATTCCCACTCAGGCATTCCCGGAATGCTTCCACCCTCGGGAAGAGGCTGCACCTTCTCTCCCAAATCAATTGAATTTGTAGGGAGCATGGGGGCCAGCTTAGGAACCATGCCACCTTCAACCGAGGAATCAGGCTCTGGATAAGTCGCTTCCCCTCTTAAAAAAGGAAGCTCCTTTTCATGAGCATAAACGGGAACGTCCCATTCTTCCAGGATATCAAACAATGCACCTACATGGTCAAAATGACCATGGGTAATTACCACTGCTTTCGGCGGGTTTGTTTCACCAAATCGTTCCTTCGCTTCAGAAATGATGTCTTTGCCTGATCTTGGCATACCTGCATCCACAATAAACCATTCGTTTGTCTGCCCAGGATAGCCGACAAAAACAACATTGGCAATTTGAACAGGATAAACATAAATATCTTTGCTTACTTCTTCCCCTTTCCCGCTTCTGACGGTGGTCAAGGGCACAAACCTTTTGTTTAGCTTGTTATCTACCTTGTTGCTCACTGCCTATTCCTCCCTTCCATCTTTATGACTTACCTTCCCTTTTTTTACCACTGTGGAAACTAAAAAAACAGAAGCTGGCTAAAAGTGTTTCCACTTAAGCCTAGCTTCTGTTTTTGATTTAGCTTGCTGTTCTTTCACATTCATCTTTCTTTATCACCAATCTGTGAAAAGGGAATTCTTCCTCTTTATCCTCAATTGGATATTCTAACAATTCAATACAAATAGTCCGTTGATATTCAGCGATAACTTTTGCCTGTTCGCCTTCATAAATCACAATTTCTTCTTTTTCAAATAAGGTTTCTGGAGCATCATCTCTACCATACATAAAAACATCCCCTTAAACTTATTATTACAATTATAAAGGTTTCTACGAATAAAGCAAGGGAATGTTTCAAAGGACGATAGAACTAACGATCCTTGAGAAATCATTATGATAATTGCTGTATCAAATATTTCCATAATTTAAATTTCTATATGTACCACAGCTGGCTGCCGTGAAAGGCAACGATCTGGACTGTACTGTTCAGCGGTTTTCATAATCGTTAAAAAAGCTTGGATGATTACACATCCAAGCTTGGAAAATTCCTTATTTCTTTCTCCAATATACAGCATCATTTTCTGTCGGCATTGGAGGAAATCTATCTTCTTTTTCTAACTCGATCTCTTCCATATTTTCCATCGGCGGGTTTCCTGACTCCGTGTTTACATAGCTGTCAAACACATACGTGCCTGTTTCTGGTGCCTTTTCACCTGTCTTGTAAAGAGTAGCCATAGTTTAAAACCTCCTTGGGAAATGTGATTCATAGAAGATTTGCCCGATCTTTAGATCATATAAACCTTCTCATTTCACTTCACAACTTTTGTCTTACACACACTACTCCTTAGACTCTATTAACAGTGATTATGCATGACTTCTACTGCAGCTGTTTCAGCTGGTGATTCAAGCTCCTGCCAGGTGATTTCATTCAAATTACTATCATCCTATCCCTCTGTCCCTATTTATCAGGTTGACTGTGAAGTAAATACCAGGCTATTTGAGTACTCGCTAAGACACCAAGCAAAATTGCGCTGAGAACCCAAAAACCTGTATCCTCAACTACTGGTATAAGAACAATAATCAGAGCATTGGCCGCAAAGCCGCTTTGATACCAGGCAGTAGTTAGAAAACGCATAAATATAAAAAATCCAGCCAGGCACACTGCAAATATAATGATTACAGCCAGTGCATAAGGATACTGCCGTGCTCCCTCAACTGAAAAGACCAGAACAGCTAAGGCAGCTGCAAAGATCAGCATAAATATTCCTTTTGTTTTCCCCATTTTTCCTCCCCTTATAACAAAAAACCTTTTATAATACAGCATAACAAAAAATGATCAGCTGTATAAAGCAGCCTTAATGGAAAGATAGATGTTTGAGCCTTATGTTCTAAAGGAACAATGAAGATAGACATTCATAAAGGAGTGACGAAGGGTGAACAAACAGGAAATCAGGCAAAAGGCAATCAATATTATTGACAATAATAAAATTGGTACATTGGCAACCGTAGTACATGATAAGCCACATTCTCGCTATATGACTTTTTACAATGAGGATTTAACTCTTTATACCCCTACCAGCAAAGAAACTCATAAGGCTGAAGAACTGGAACAAAATCCGAATGTTCACGTTTTACTCGGCTATAATGGCGAAGGCATCGGGGATGAATTCGTGGAAATTGAAGGAACAGCCGACATTAGAGATTCAAATGAAATTAAGGAAAAAATATGGAATGAAGAACTTGAAAGATGGTTTGACGGTAAAAATGATCCTAACCTAATTGTGCTGGAAATTAATCCGACTGCAATCCGCGTAATGAATGACAAAGGTGAACCTCCTCACTCCGTGGACCTGTAAGCTGTAGTACGCACCGCTCATCTAGGCTGTTGAGAACCCTACTCAACAGCCTTTTTTGAGGAGTAATTCTTTTCTATGTAAACTGTGATCTGAAACTTAGGGCAATCGGGGGGGGGGGGGATAGGCTTTACAGCATTTTATGTTAGATCATTCATAAATTCAGAGACATCATCGATATTCCCTTTGCTAAAATAAATACACGCTGTTTTTCAACGAGTGTTTTTTGATAATCTAAAAAGAGAGCGTTCGGTTGTTACCCCTAAAAGTTAGAATTTCTACTCTAACTTTCGGGGTGGTACCTTCCCGCTCTCTTTTTTATCTATCTAAATAGCTGGCTGTTAATTTCTTTTTCCACGTCTTTGTTCTTTTTATGGTCAGCTTCCCTTTTTTTCTCAACTTCCATGATGTTATCTACATCTTTTTTGTATTGTTCATGGGTTAATCCATGTGACTGCATAAGGCCTTTTTCCATGTTTTCCGTTACATTCGGTTTTTCTTCTTCACTCATGTTTATACCTCCAAGGTTATTATAAACTTTTTAATTTTTGTGAGATATTCTCACTTATATTTTTCTTAATTCCTGTTTATCTCACACTTAAAACTGCCAAATTGTGTCTATTCCATGGACACTCTTTTTTCATGTGAAAAGCTTCTTTATTCCAGTGGGTCTTTGGATTTACCGTACTTTAACAAGTCATATATGGCCATAGAGTCACTTGGCTGATCTTTCGAATAGCGTGCCGGAAACAAAGCAAAAAACATATAGTATACAGAAAAATAAGCAAAATAATACCAAAACATATGCTCATCCATCACACCCGACATAATTAAGCCGTTAACTACAAAGATAGAAAGCAAATTAAAAAGCGGGCCGCCCAGGTATATTAAAACCCTTGCAGCAGTTGTGTCATGCTCTATTTTTTCAAACTGGTTAAATGCATGCCAAAAATATATCCTTCTTATTTCAACAGGTCCTATAGAAAAGATTGGTTTCCCGGTTCCAATGACTAGCCTTGTCTTTCCTCCAAAAATCCACACAAAAAAAGCATGCCCCAATTGGTGAATGATGGTGATCAAAGGCAGCAGGACAAATAGGGAAATAACAAGGACCCATGTATCTTCCCATGAAAACATGTTTTCCCTCCCTGTTAAAACTATCTTCACTGACTCTCTTTATATATCCTCTTCTTCTCTTTTTAAATCTATTTTTTCCCCTTTGTTCCTTATAAAGCCTATGTTTTGAATACCATTATTAAGGAAATTGGTAAGTAACGCGAAATAGTAACTCTCCATGACTAATTCATCTTTATTTGAAGGAGGTTGTACATGAGCACTGAGGAAAAGATTAAACAATATATTTCCAATAACCGGGATCATTACATTGATCTTCTGCGTGAGTGGGTTCAGCACCCGACAAGATCAGGCCAGGAATATGCTTTACAAAAAAAGATCGCTGATCGCCTTGAAAATTCTGGTCTACACGTAGACTTTTGGGAGCCAGACAGAAGAGAGCTTGAAGATCACCCGGCTTTCACAAGTCCACGCAAAGACTTTAAAGACAGCCCAAATGTGGTAGGAACCTTAAAGGGGAGCGGCGGAGGACACTCTCTCATTTTAAATGGCCATATCGATGTGGTGCCTGAAGGAGACTTGGAACAATGGGAGGATGATCCATTTTCCGGTGCCGTTAAGGACGGAAAAATGTTTGGACGAGGAACGACTGATATGAAAGGCGGAAACCTTGCTCTTCTCATTGCTTTGGAAGCCATTGTAGAAATGGACATTACATTAAAAGGAGATCTTATCTTTCAAAGTGTAATAGAAGAAGAAAGTGGCGGAGCCGGCACCCTTGCCGCAATAAAAAGAGGGTACAAAGCAGACGCAGCCCTTATTCCTGAACCTACCCAAATGAAAATCATTCCAAAGCAACAAGGATCCATGTGGTTCCGGGTAACTGTACGTGGGATTTCTGCCCATGCGGGCACACGCTTTGAGGGGATCAGCGCTCTTGAGAAATCCTGGAAAGTGTATGACACATTGATGGCACTAGAAAACCAGCGAAATATCCGGCTCCAGGATCCTCTCTTTAAGAACATGACTATTCCGATCCCTATTAATGTTGGTACCATTCAAGGCGGAAGCTGGCCTTCTTCAGTTCCATCTAAGGTAGTAATGGAAGGAAGGTATGGCATCGGTCCTGATGAGACAATGGAAGAAGCAAAAGCGGAGCTCGAGCAGTCTCTTCACCGTCTTCAGCAGTATGATGACTTTTTTAAACAGCATCCGGTAGATGTCGAATGGTTCGGTGCAAACTGGATACCTGGCTCTGTCGATCTTTCTCATCCTCTCCTTGGTATCCTGCAGAACCAATATGAATCTTCCCAACATGAAGAACCTGTGATCCAGGCTTCTAACTGGGGGACTGATGGTGGAATGCTTACCCAGTACGCTGATACCCCTGCCATTGTGTTTGGACCTGGAACGACAAAAATGGCTCACTTTCCAAATGAATGCATTGAATTAGATAACATTTTTGAAATTGCAGAAATTTTCTTCCACACTATAATTGAGTGGTGCGAGAAAGAAAATTAATTACCTTGCCTTCTGCGAGGAGAACATCGATGGATAAAAGCTGCTTCTATTATGAAGCAGCTTATTTTATTAATTTGGCCCCAAAAGTAAGAGCTTCCTGCACAGACCATGAAAGAGAGAAGTGTTGCATCTGGGACTTCAGGGTAGAATGAGGTGTTTTTCAGCTGAAAGATCCTTTTAAAACAGAGTATTATTTGTTTCTATCTAAAAGCAGTGCAATATTTATACCAGCATGGTGAAGGCAAACACTATTTTTAAAATTCTATTTTAAACTAGTAATTTTATCCCCTGGAATTGCAATGATACTTTGGTCTTATTTTCTTGAGATAATGTTTTGAAATCTATAAACCTGGCAATAATTCTAGTAACAAACACAAAACAATAAATTAGTAACTGACAAAATACAAAAGATATTCAAGGAGGAAAATAACATGAGTTTACACGAGTATATCGAAAACATTAATAAAATGCTGGAAGAAGCAAAAGAGGAAGAAGAAATAACTGAAGAAGATATGGATCTAGAATAACACTCTATTTACTTAATTCTCGATGCCAACAGGGACTATCCTGTTGGTTTTCGTAATTCAACTCATATAACTTGTTTACTAGAATAATTGTTAGGGAAATATGGTACTGACCATAAAAAAGAGTGGTGGAACTCTTCCATAAAACATAGAAAGGGGAATTTTCATGAAACCATATTTGCTTAAATCTCTTCCTATTGCATTAGCTGCGATAGTCGCAGCTGGCTGCCAGACTCAGGACAGTCCAGGCACAGAAGATATGCAGCAGCCGTCGGATTATGATGAGGACGTAGACGAAATGGACGAGGCTGAAATTCCTGGCGGGGAAGCAGAGCCAGAAGCTGAACCTGACACCGAAGAACAAAACGGAGAGGAGCAGGCCTCTATTATTGGTTATTATGATGAAACAGGTGATGAGGTGGAAGCCCAGGCTGTCATGAATACTCCGAACGAAGAGGTTGGCACCGTTCAATTTTACACGACAGCCGAGGACAACGTCCTTGTGGAAGCCAACTTTGTTGATCTCGAAGTAGAGCCAGGCTATCATGGGTTTCATCTTCATGAAGAAGGCGTTTGTGAAGTAGACGATGATGGAGAGCCGTTTACATCTGCGGGCGGTCATTGGAACCCTGATGATGAGGATCACGGCTCCCACGCAGGTGATCTTCCTCCTGTTTATATTAATGAAGATGGAACAGGGTACTTGCTGACAAAAGTTGATACGTTTACTTCTGAGCAGGCAGCTGAAGATGAAATAGCCGTTATGCTTCATGAAGATCCAGACAACTTTGCTCACATTCCTGACCGTTACCAGTCTGAAGATGCAGATGAACCGGGTCCTGATGAAGCCACTCTTGCAACCGGTGATGCTGGTGACCGCTTAGCCTGTGGTGTAGTAGAGACTGTAGAAGAATAACAGATATAAAAAAAGGATGACCGCTCTGGTCATCCTTTTTTCTGTTTAATCTATCGGATCTTTTCCTTTGCCATATTTAAATAAATCATAGATAGCCATCAAATCACTTGGGTGATCTTCTGAAAAACGAGCAGGGAACAAAGAAAAGAACACAAAATAAATCGTAAAGTATACAAAGTTATAGAAAATGATGTGTTCAGGCAGTATACCTGCCACAATCATACTATTGACCACGAAAACAGACAGTATATTAAATATAGTTCCTCCTAAAAGGATAAGAACGTGAGCTGTTTTTGTATCCCACTTCAGCTTCTCGATCTGGCAAAAAGAGTGCCAGAAATATATTCTTCTAAATTCCATCGGACCAATATTAAATAATTTTTTTCCTGTTCCTATTGTAAAAGTAGATTTCCCCCCAAAAACCCATATGAAAAATGCGTGGCCCAGTTGATGAACCATTGTAATAAATGGCAATATAACCAGGAGCGAGAGAAAGAAAACCCACATGTCTTCCAGTGTAAACATTGTCCGATCCTCCTTACCCTTACCTATAATACAGCATTACTTCTTTTTCCTCGTTCTGGGCAAATTAATCATATTTACGCTTTAATTTATCATTTTACATAATTCCTCAATTTTTTGGCTCCAATACCTTTCCGCACCTAATAAAAAAAAGCATCTGCCGGTGGGCAGATGCTTTTTCATACTCTCTTATCCGTTGACTACAGTTCCTCCATTCACATGAATCGTCTGTCCTGTCACATAGGTTGAATCATCTGATGCTAAATAGACGTAACTTGGAGCAAGCTCTGCTGGCTGTCCTGGCCTCTGCATCGGTGTAGGAGCCGGATCGCCAATCCCAAAGTCTTTTACCACATCTTCTGGAAAGGAACTTGGAATGAGAGGTGTCCAGATGGGGCCTGGCGCCACCCCATTTACCCTGATCCCTTTGTCAACCAGGTTTTGTGATAAAGAGCGTGTCAGGGCAACAAGGGCGCCTTTTGTTGCAGAGTAGTCCATTAACACCGGCATTCCTTGATAGGCCACGATAGATACCGTATTAATAATTGAGCTGCCTTCTTTTAAGTGTGGCAAAGCGGCCTGGATGAAGTAAAACGAACCATAAATATTGGTTTGAAAAGTCCGGTGAAGCTGCTCTGAAGAAATGTCTCTGATATCTTCCTGATAATGCTGCTCGGCTGCATTATTAACCAGAATATCTAATTGACCGAATTCCTCTACTGTCTTCTCAACAGCTTCCTTACAAAAGGCTTCCTCCCCTACATCTCCTGGGATAAGAAGGCATTTCCCTCCCTTTTCTTCCACTAATTCTTTTGTTTTTTCAGCATCTTCATGTTCATCTAAGTAAACAATGCTGACGTTGGCTCCTTCTTTTGCATAATAGATGGCCACTGATCTGCCAATCCCGCTGTCGCCTCCAGTAATCAAAGCAACTTTATCTTTTAGCTTACCGCTGCCCTTATAAGCTGGATCTTCATATACTGGTTCTGGATTCATTTTGTATTCATAGCCAGGCTGTTTGTCCTGTTCCTGTGGAGGAGTTCCCTCAGACTGCCGGCCTTTAAAGAGGTTATAGCCTTCACTCATTGATTAACACTCCTTCTTCTATTTTAAATTTACCTAAACAGAAATAGGCAATACTAGTGTTTATCCGATAATCATTTTCATTAAACTTTTTTCCACCTTTTTCTCTCCCTTACCCTGCCCAGGATAAAAAGAAGCTGACAGCTTTTCCTCACTTTGATTTCCATTCAAACTTTTATCCATAATAAGGTCTGTAACAAAAGCCCTGCACTACAAATGACTCATCATTTATGTAGGTAAATTTGTATATACGTCTTCTAAATAAAAGGAATATTTGTTAAAATTTTCACGAGATTAAATGACAAGGTGGTACATATGAAAAAGCTTGCTGCAACGATATTATTTTCCTTTCTTACTTTAGTGGTTTCTGTCCCTGTTTTCTTTGCAGATTCTCTTGATGACGATAATGTTGATCAACCTGAGGAAGAAACATATTACCAAACCCAATTGTAAGCAACGACAAAACACTCATCTGTGCTCTCAGATGAGTGTTTTTTTAAGAGGTCTCATGTTGAATTAAGGCTGCAAGTGCTTTTGCATCTTCGTAGATCATTTCTTCAAGCTTCCGATTATAAAAAACTGAGGCCGGATGAAAAAAAGGGAAAAGAATATATTCTTTCATTCCATAAACCAGGGTATTGTCTGTTGTATTTTTCAGTTTGAGTATTCTTGTCTTTTGCGCCTCGCCATGAATTTCTGTCATTTTGTCCTTTTTTCCTGTCAGTCTTTCATAGGCCACTCCTCCCAGCGTAACAATGATCGTCGGATCTATTTTCTCAATCTGGTAATCAAGAATAGGCGCATGGGCAATGATTTCTTTTTTGGTCGGTTTTCGGTTCGGCCTTTTGATGACTATTTCTTCTCCTTTTTGTTTTCTGACTATTTTGTATGGGCGGCTTCTTACAGCACTTGTAATGTATACATCCTCCCGTGATATCCCTGCACTTTCAAGAAATTTATCCAGTTCCTTTCCCGCCCTGCCGGTAAATGGCTGCTTAGATATTAGCTCATGCTCTCCAGGCGCTTCTCCAACAAACAGGACATCAGCCTGAGGATTCCCTCCGCCGATGAGAAAGCCCTCAGCAGGATACGGCTCCATTCTTTTTTTACAGGTATCAATTAAAACTTGCGGAATTTCCATGGTTTCCTCCTTTTGGCAGAAACGAAAAAGGCCATCATAACAAATGATGACCCTTCGCTCTATGCTCGATCTTCAGGACCTTCGTGTACGCCTAATGCGATCTTGGCGTACCTTGACATTTTACTTTTATCCCATGGTGGATCCCATACAATATTTACATCTACTTCATTTATTTCTCCAAATTCTTTTAAATCCGATAAGGCATTTTGAATATCATTGACAATCGTTCCAGCAAGAGGACAGCCCATGGATGTCAGTGTCATTTCAACTTTGACATTCTTGCTGTCATCAATATCCACGCCATAAATCAATCCAAGATTCACAATGTCTACTCCAAGCTCAGGGTCTTCTACATTTTCCAGCTCCCCATACACCCGGTCAATCATTTCTTGTTTTTCCTCAGACATTTTATCCCTCCCCACATCTATGAGTACGGGCTCTATTTTCCATGAATGTAGAACCTTCTTCACTTGTTTTAACCTTTTTTTATTTTATTTAAACCTCACTTGTACTGTATCTGACGGTACAGAAAAAGAAAGATGAGGGGCGTTCTGCTCCTCATCTCCTTCTTATTTACATTTTGTTTTATGCTGCTGTCTTTCTTACTCTTACGTAAAACAGTCCTCCAAGCACAGCTGCAGCTAATCCAATAAGGATCTGTAATGGATAAGAGGAAGCTGTATCAGGAAGTCTCCCTCCTGTTTCCGTCCGCTCATCCGGTCCGCTTACACTTTTTCCCCCTGCATCAGCCGAAACCTCAGCGATAGTCTTAATTTCATTAAACTCTCCAGTCACTTGATCAATAGAATCGTAAGCAAATAATTCAGCTGATAAAATGATGTCGGCAAGAAAGTCTCCTTCTGCGTTGTATAACTCTATTAACAGATCATATCCATTCGTCGTTTCAAGAGAAAGGAGTTCACCAAGCGTAAGAGGAAGCTTTTCTTCATCCTTGGTCAGATAAAAGTCGGCTTCAAGCTGGAAAATGCTTAACAGCTCCTGGCATATGGATAAGAGTTCGGCAATATCTTCTGCCGTTAAATCATCAGCACTTTCAAAGTAAGGAAAGCTTTCCAGCCTTTCTAGCAGTGCTTCTAATCGCTCCAGGACTCCTTCATTAAAGTCTCCGTTTTCAGTAAACAATACTTGATAAAAGTGTTCATACAACACCCAGAATTCATCTTCATCCAAACCAAATTCTGCAAAATAATCATCATAGAGCATTTCAGCTTCTTCAAAATCTAGCTCAGCAAGCATGTGGTCAAACAGGAAAAAATCTAAATCATCAGTAAACTTGAAATCTGCTAATGTCTTGTCGTCTGCTTTAAGCAGCTGGTCAAGCTCTTCTATTGTCATCTTGTACTCTGTTAACAGCTCATGTAACGATTCGTCTGTTAGTAAGTCTCCTAAAAATGTTCTTAACTCCTCTGCATCCTCAAAATCAGAGTGCTCTGTCCCATATTCAGTTTCCAGGTACTCCTCTAACTCTTTCTGGGTCCAGTCAATCTCCTGCAGGTATAAATCAAGCTCCTCCTGCCCGGGTGCAGCATATGTATGTACCGGGACCAACGCCAGCAGCACAACAACAGCCAAACATTTCATCAGTAAACGACTCATGGTTTACTCCTCCTGCCATATGTAGTTGTAGGATCAAAGAATCAATTGTGATCAAGATTAGTATAATTAGTATTTTTCTGAATTTCCACATATATTTTCTTTATTCTGCAAATAACTTAATTATTATTTTAAAACTCTTCAGTTCTCTTATATTCTTTTTTATTCTAGCATTCTTGTATTATGTTATTCTTTGAACCATTCAAGGAAACTGGCTTTCCCTTCGTCGGCAAGCTGGTCCTCACTTGATTTACGTTCCGTTAATCTATGTACAACTGAAAAAGCCGCTCCCTCTATGAAAGGAACGGCTCTATAAAGATTTTTTTCAGTCTTCAGCCTGGTCTTTGGCCCGTTGATTTGTTGCTTGCACAGCTTTCTTAATCAATTCTTCAAACCCGGCTTCTTTTAATGTTTCTATCCCGGCAGCTGTCGCTCCTCCCGGTGACGTCACCTGTCCTCTAAGATCAGCGGGATTATGGCCTTCCTGAAGCATGGCGGCTGACCCGGCTGCCATCTGAACGACCAGCTTCCTGGCCTGCTCTCTTGTCACTCCGTATTCCATTGCTGCCGTTTCCAAAGCTTCGCAAAATAAATACATGAAAGCAGGAGCGCTTCCTGTCACTGCCGTTAAATCATGAACCTGCTGGGCACTTAATTCTTCATACTCCCCGATCGCGTGCAATATCACTTCTAATATATATCTATGCTCGTTGTTTACATGCTGCCCGCATACATAGGTGGACATCGACTGTTGAACTTGCGCGGCTGTATTAGGCATGATCCATGCCACGGGGGTGCCTTCTGGAAGACGCTTCTCCATATATTCTGGATCGATCCCTGCTGCAACTGTAATGACAAGCTGCCCATCTACAACTTCTGCCAGCTCCTTTAGTAACTCATCATGAACTCCGGGGGGAGCTGCCAGTACGATTACGTCAACCTGGCCAGTTTCCTCCTTCCACTTGGTTGTTTGCTTTACCCCGTACTGCTTCGCTTGATTATGTAAACGTTCCTCATCGGATTTATTTGAAACGATAATTCTTCCGATATCAGGGTGGCTTTGGCGAAGCAAGCCGGCGTATATTGCTTCTGCCATTCTTCCTGCTCCAATAAATAAAATGTTATTTTTCTTCATATACCGCTGCCCCTTTCTTATATGGCTCCAAGGTGATCTCTTTCTATTTTACCGTATCTTCTTTTGAGGGAACAAACTATTGAAGTTTTGCAACGAAATGCTGCTAGAATGTTACTTTTCTTCTGTGCTTTCTGGGATGCCTTTATATAATCAGAAAATATTGAACGCTTTGAGTATTAATCAGGTCGGTCTGCGGTTTAATTGGGTCACTTCACGCAATAATTGGGTCATTTTTCGGGTTAATTGGGTCTATTTTCAAATAATTGGGTCAAAACCGTCACTTATTGGGTCAAACGACAAATTTCAACACCCCTCGCACTCTCACCCGCCTCCTCCCTTTCGCTCATCTCACCTTCTGCTCCCACAGAAAAAAGCTGTTGAGATTTTACTCAACAGCTCTTACCTACTTTTCTAATTGCGTAAACCGTTTAAATGACCTACACCTTTTAGCGTAATTACACTTTCTTCCACAGTGGAATCAAGAGCCTCCACAGAAATAATTCCATTTAACGTTCCCCGGTCTGTTTCAAATGTGAGTCTTTCCTTCGTGTCATCCTTCAGTGCATCTGTAAAAAAGCGCTGGTTCTCTACGCCATAAAGCTTTGCTTCCCATGATCCGGAAGTTTCATCTTCCACGATTAACTCTCCTGAAGTTATACGAAGCTCGTCATTATTCTCATTAAATACTTGATCAATTTTCATTTTTGACCTCCTCCTTCATTAAAGCTCTTACTCTTGTAATAACGCCATTCCCCGGGGAAGAAAAGATAAAACTGGGAAGAAGAGATTATTCTTCATCATCTTCTTGAGTTTCTTCTACTTCATCTCTTTCTTCCTCAGACTCCTCCAGCTCTTCATCCTCAATTGCTGGATCCTGATCCCCTTCTTCTCTCTCTTCCTGTTCTTCTTCATCTATAATTTCTTCACTATCAGCAGGTGGATCCTCTTCTTCATAATCCTCAACCGGCTCTTCATCAATCGGCTCCTCGGGAGCTTCATCTTCCTCCCCGCAGCCTGTTAGAATCCCAGCTGCTACGAGAGCCGAAGCTGCTGAGTAAACAAATTTCTTTTTCATATAGAAAAACCTCCATATTAGAAGCTGGTGTATGATAACTTCCTATTCAAACATTTCTATTCCCACCCAAAGTATGTATTAAACAAGTCCTAGGCAAAGCGGAAAATATAGATGACATAGGAACAAATAGCTAACAGGCCTGTGGAAGTAATCAAAATCCATAATTGAAGGCGGCTTATGTATCGTTTCAGGACTGCCGAAGCCGTAGTTAATCCGAAAGTAAGTACCAACGTTAAAAGAAATAAATAAACAAGGGCAGCTTCTATTCTTTCAAAGTGAAAGAAAAAAGATAGGATAAGACTGATTAAAAGAGCAATCATGAGAAAAAAAGAATATACACTTCCTTGTGCAATACGCTCTTTCGTATCTACCTTTTTCTTTTCCTCTAATTTCTTTGTTCTCGTCATTCTTGCCATGTAAGTTCTCCCTTTCTTCTATTAAAAAAGTATAAAGGCAATATACACGACTGCCGTTACAGTAATGCTGCTTAAAATAGTAGAAACCAGTACCATTTGAGCCGCAAGATCAGGATTGTTGTCATATTCAAGGGCAATGGCCGCGCTGTTTCTTGACGTAGGAAAAGCACTTGAAATCAAAAGTGCCTGGGCCATCATTCCCGAAAGGTCCAATAACCATATCACAGCAAGGGCAAGCATTGGGGAAAAAAGCAGTCGTAAAAAACTGCTAATGGCTACAATTCCAAGGTTCTTATTAAGCTTTAAGTATGCTACCTGAGCGCCCAACGACATTAAAGCCACTGCCAGAAAACCAGCTGCCGCTGAATCTAAAGGAATAGCAATGGCTGCTGGAAGAGTAATACCGGCCCAGCTGAACAACAGTCCTAAAAGAAGCGCATGAAGAACCGGCATTTTTACAAAGCCGGCAGCTGCTTTCTTCGCTCCCTGCTTCGAGGCTCCCATAGAAAACACGCCATATGTAAAGGTTAAAATGTTTTGAAACGTCATTATGATTATTTGAATTGAAGCCGCAAATGGATCATTCCGAAACACGAGAGCATTCACAGGAAGACCAAAATTGCCTTGATTATTTAAAAGTATACTATTTTGCAAGGTTACCCTGTAATCCCGCTGGTATCCGAAAATTTTGCTGCCGGCATAGCTTGCCACCCATAACCCTGCTGCCTGAATGAAAAGAAAAAGAAGCACATTTCCTATCAATTCAAAAGAGAGGCTGCTTTCATAGATCCGCAGAAAAATAACCGCCGGAATCAAATAATAAAAGTTTACTTTTGATAATGTAGACAAATCCATTTGGAATTTTCGTTGCAGGAGGACTCCAACAAAGATAAGAACAAACACAGGTGCAATAATTTCTGAAATAATTAACAACAAAACGTCCATCGGCGTCACCAACTTTTCTCTTACCACTGTAATATTTCTACCAGAAGTATAGCACACTCCCTTTTAACAAGAGGAAAAGCTCACTTGCCCTCCTCCTCTCTTTAGTTCTTCTTACTTCTGACAAGAAAAAACCTGCGCCAGAAGGCACAGGTTAGTTCTCTTCTTTACTTTTACAACTGAATAAACCAGTTTTTCCAGACAGCTGGCTTATGACTAATGCTCCGGCCAGGCAGCCGATACCCGTTAAGAGGAAGCGGTTAAGGTCAAAAGCAGGGATAAAGATGGTCTCTTCATCAGTTACCTCGTAGACGCCAATTGGCTTTTCCCTGACCGCTCCGCCTCCTCCTCCCCCTTCTCCCTCTTGAGAGGATTCTTTTTCAGTCCCTGATCCCCCTCCTCCTCCAAAGGACAGGATTTTTTTTGACACCGGGATCACAGTTTTATCCCCATGTCTGACCGGCTCCCCGTATACAAGCTGCTTTTTCATACCCTCATTAAGTATTTCTCCTGCTTTTTCGAAAATGTTTATTTTCTCCATTCCATCCTCTCCTTCCTTATCTTCATATCTATTATCTTTTTTCACACAAATGTCCTGCTTTATAAAAAAATCTTCTCCTGCAATAATAAAAATATTCAAAATTCAACTTCAATTTAGTATAATAGGATGATAATAGATTTTCAGGAGGGGATCCTTTGAGTACTGAATCACTAATTGCACCTGCTAAGTATAATGTAACGAATGAATTGGAAGCGTTTTCAAATGATTCGACCCGCACGGCTATCCGATGGCTCGATGAGTCAGGAGAACGCCGGGAAGTCTCTTATTCCTTACTTATTGAAAAAATGAATCAATATGCCAACGCTCTGAAAACGGTAGGCATTGAACAAGGAGACCGGGTAATGATCATTCTTCCCCGCTCACCTGAAGCCTATATTACCTATTTAGCTTGCTTAAAAGCAGGCATTGTAGCCATTCCATGTTCTGAAATGCTTAGAGCGAAGGATTTATCATACCGAATTAATCATTCCAGCGCCACCGCAGTCATATCTTTTCACACCGCTGTCGGTGAAGTTGAAAACATCTCTGATCCTACTCCGTCCCTTCAGTACAAACTAACAATCGGCGGCTCGCATAGCGGATGGGAAAACCTGGAGTCTTTAGCTGATTTGCAGCCGTCTGCCTTCTCTGGCGCTCAAACCTCTAAAGATGACATGGCATTCTTGTCTTATACCTCCGGCACAACAGGAAATCCCAAGGGGGTTGTCCACAGTCATGGGTGGGCGTATGCTCATGTCCGCACCGCAGCAAAAAAATGGCTGGACGTCAGAGAGAATGACATCGTTTGGGCGACTGCAGCTCCCGGCTGGCAAAAATGGATCTGGAGTCCTTTCTTATCTACCATTACATTAGGTGCTACGGCCTTTGTGTATAACGGGAAATTCGATCCTTATATTTACTTGCAGCTATTAGAAAAAGAAAACATTCAAGTTCTTTGCTGCACACCTACTGAATACAGGCTCATGTCTAAGGTGGATACACTTGCTTCTTATAAGCTTCCTCACCTTCGCAGTACCGTTTCCGCAGGCGAACCTTTAAACCGTCCGGTGATCGAAGCGTTTAAGAATGCTTTTGGAGTGGATGTCCGCGATGGCTACGGCCAAACGGAAAATACTCTTCTTGTCGGCACCCTTCTTGGAATGGAGATTAAACCAGGCTCCATGGGAAAACCGACCCCAGGCAATCATGTAGAAATCATCAATGAGCAGGGAGAACCTGTTGCGGTCGGTGAAGTTGGTGACATTGCCGTTCATAAAGACTGCCCGGCTTTATTTAAGAAATACTACAAAGATCCAGAAAGAACTTCCGCTGCCTTTCTTGGTGACTGGTATTTAACCGGTGATCAGGCGTCAAAAGATGAAGACGGCTACTTCTGGTTTGAAGGACGCAGCGATGACATCATCATCAGCTCCGGCTATACAATCGGGCCTTTTGAAGTGGAGGATGCACTAACAAAGCATGATGCAGTCAAGGAGTGCGCAGTGGTTGCCAGTCCTGATGAAGTCAGGGGAAATATCGTTAAAGCCTTTATTGTGCTTAAAGATGAAGAAAAAGTATCTAACCGGGAAGAATTGGTAAAAGAACTTCAGGAGCATACGAAAAACCTTACAGCTCCTTACAAGTATCCCCGCAAGATTGAATTTCTTCATGAGCTTCCAAAGACTACTTCCGGAAAAATCCGCCGTGTGGAGCTTCGTGCCCGTGAAAAGCAGGCAACATAAACGTGATAGATTTAAAAAGAGATGCCTCTCTGGGCATCTCTTTTTGCATTATCGTACTTGTCTTACAGGCTTTATCTCAGCTCGAGCTTTGCTTTTAAAAATTTTATATACAATATAGCACAGGACAAGGAAAATGCTGTAAACCGCAATAACATAGAAAAGATCCCATGGATTCGTTACTGCTACCGTTCCAATGGTAGCAAATAATACCATGGCGGGAACCTTTCCTGCCGAAGAAGCCACTGCATATGGCATAAATCTGACTCTGCTCAACCCTGAGTATATGTTAACTGCAATCGATGGGACGACAGGAACCAGCCTTGTCAAAAAGATTGCGAGAAAAGCATTCTTTTCAAATAAAATTGTTACCTTCTCCAGCGCCTTATACTTTCTCAGTACCTTGTATCCCCAGTCTTGATAGCCGTAACGAACAAACAAAAACATAATAATAGAAGCTGCTGATGATCCTATCCAAATGACAATTGTTCCCAAAAACGGTCCGTAAGCTGCCCCGATAATTCCTCCGATGACAGGGTATGGAATAATAGGAAACAATGAAAACATGGTTGCTGCAATGGTTGTTATGGTAACATAGTTATGGCCTTCTTCATTTATCCATACAATTAATGGCTCTCCATATAAATAGATAAGAAAGCCAATAACAATATATAGTAACGCGATTCCTGCTTTCTTAATCATTGATGCCCTCCACTTAAAATGTACTCTATTTCATCTTATGGACTCTTTACGTGGAAAGCAAGAGTCTATTACTGGCAGAGCTATTTATCTGAAGATATTCTATTGGTGACAAAATAATTTATAATTGTTTATTTTTTCAAAAAAATGATACTATTATATTATTCCTTTAGCCTTCACTTCTGCTAGTTTAGTATACATAAGCAAAAGTGAGGGGCTTTTTATCTTATAAAAAAAGAATAGGGGGAACAAACATTGACATTCAGTGAATTTATCGACATGCTGGGCGGGTTAGTCTGGGGGCCGCCTCTTTTAATCCTGCTTGTCGGGACAGGGATATTTCTTACGATCCGGCTATCATTTCTTCAATTCTCCGCCCTGCCCTATGCGTTGAAGCTTGCCTTCAGCCGTAAACAGGACAAGACATCAGAAGGGGATATCTCCCACTTCCAATCCCTTATGACAGCTCTTGCAGCTACGGTGGGAACAGGTAACATTGCCGGTGTTGCTACAGCGGTCGTGCTCGGGGGACCTGGTGCCGTATTTTGGATGTGGCTCTCGGCTCTCTTCGGAATGGCAACAAAATACGCGGAGGCCATCCTTGCGGTAAAATACCGTGTCAAAGACCCAGAGGGCAAAATGTCCGGTGGTCCGATGTATTATATTGAAAAAGGGCTAGGTCTTCGCTGGCTTGGCGTTATCTTTGCCCTCTTTGCAGCTGTGGCTGCGTTTGGTATTGGAAATACGGTTCAATCTAACTCTGTCGCAGACGTTTTGGAATCAAATTGGAACGTAGCACCATGGCTTACAGGAATTCTTCTTACTGTATTTACCGGCCTTGTTATTCTTGGCGGAATTAAAAGCATCGGTCGCGTTGTTGCTTATATCGTTCCTGTTATGGCACTCTTTTATGTTGTTGCCGGACTTGTGATGATGATTATGAACGCAGGACTTGTTCCCGCAGCAGTAGGCCTTATCTTCACAGATGCTTTTACCGGCCAGGCTGTAGCTGGTGGTGCAATCGGGGTCGTTATTCAATACGGGGTTGCCCGTGGTGTGTTCTCGAACGAAGCCGGGTTAGGTTCTGCTCCAATTGCAGCAGCTGCCGCCCGTACAGATTACCCGGGCCGCCAGGCGCTCGTTTCTATGACACAGGTATTTATTGATACGATTGTGATTTGTTCCATCACGGGGATTGCTCTTGTTATGGGTGGGATGTATATGGAAGAGGGGCTTGAAGGTGCAGCTCTTACATCCGCTACATTTGAGTTCTTCCTTGGCCCGATCGGCGGAGTGATAGTCGCAGTCGGCCTTGTGTTCTTTGCCTATTCTACGATCCTTGGCTGGTCGTATTACGGGGAACGCTGCTTTTTGTATCTCTTTAAGAAGCCAGGATCCGTTCCAATTTACAGGATCATGTTTGTGATCGCCGTATTCTTTGGGGCCATCATGGACCTCGGCCTTGTGTGGGGGATTGCCGACGTATTAAACGGACTCATGGCAGCTCCAAACTTAATCGGCTTACTCGGTCTCTCCGGTGTTGTTGTGGCAGAAACCACATACTTCCTGAAGAAAATGAGAGAAGAGAAAGCCCAGAAAAAAGCATCGCCTTATCACGACGCTTGATAAAAGAAACCGGATTCCTCACAGAGGGATCCGGTTCTTTGTTTCTATATGAGACATTGGAGGTTAGGGCAACAGATCCATAGTCTTACGAAACTTCGTTTAGATTCAGCTCTCTAAAGTAAGTAAATTAGCACAAATAAAGAGCATCCGGCGTGTTTGAGTGGAGGGTGAAACTAAACTCTCTTTGTAATTATTAGAATTAGTGATGGTAAATGAACATAATGATGGTATAAAAAAGTTTGGAGTTGATTGCTTGAGTCATTTCAATCCGGAAAAACTATTTGTGGAATACTTGAATGGTGTTACGATGACGGAACCTGTTTTCCCAAGACGTTATACATTAACTCACTCGGATGAGACAGGAGAGCTTTTTTTAACAATTGGAATGGATTATGCATGGAATAAAGTCAATCCTATGAGAGATGAAGTCTTAGGAGAATGGAAAACAAAGGGTAGTTCCTTAGTCTATCGTGTTTATTTGCATGTGGACCAAGGAGAATATAATCAAAATGAAGCAGCAATACGCAATGAAATCTTTAGACGTGAATTACCTCTTGCCTTGACAGCTATCCGCTACGGCGATCGGTTTTTATTTGACACATCCCCTCATCTAGATCACTCTCCTATCATTATTACGTTTATGTCCGCTTATCCTCAGTTTGCTAGACAGGAAAATTGGGGCCCTTTCCGCAATTTTCTTTTTAATTAATCAAAGGTTGTTATCATTCTAAATCTGATCTAATTTCATTATGCTGGAACTAACGATGTAAAATCATACATTCTAAGGTTGGTCATCAAAGAAAAATTCTATTTTAGAAACACATTTTAAGATTGAATACACAAATATTAACTGTCTACTTCAATCTTTTGTCTTCTCAACTTTCTCTTTACTTATGGTACGGTTCCCCTAACTTTATCCTATCCGTTTCCTCCTGACGATCAACCTCACCTATGATCCCGTCTCTGCTCTTTTCTTCAATTGAATCGAAAGAACATTATCCATCTTAAATATTCTTTCGCCTTTCCTTAAGTAACAATATCCGACAAAGCGGCCTGCCAGGATCTTTTTCACTTCTACCGTTCTTTGGGTCAATTCCCCTGTCTTTGCCTCATAGATAAACGTTATGGCTGTGTTTGTCATCATTGCTTTTTTGATTATTTTTTCTGGATTCATTGCAGTACCCTCCTTCTTGGTAACACGAACAGTTTCTCTATATATTATTATGTCAGAACAAACGTTCTTATTCAAGGTTTAAAAGAACGTTTGTTCGTGTATAATAAGAACAAGGAGGGATTCGAATGGATATCAAAGATCGTGGAACAATCAAGTGGACAGCAATGATGCTGCCTGAGCACGTAGAGCTCTTAAAGCAATTGGAACACGAGCAGCAGAAAGTCAAAAAGCCGGAACTTGATGAGCAGGCCTGGCAGGAGATCGAAGAAAAGGTGTGTGAAGCGATGGCGGACCATCATCCCCTGCTTTTTATCTATTGGAAGAATGGTTTTATACACAAAGTTTCTGGAAGGATTCACCACCTTAACCAGCAGGAAAGAAAGTTTCATATTGTGACCAGGAAAGATGAAGACACCTTTTATCTGCCCTTTGACAGTATCGTTTATATTAACAGAGAGTCTGATGAATGAATCATAAGAAGAACTCCAAGCTCTTTGGCTGCCTTTTTGTTTTTTCACTTAAACATTTACATACACCCTTCTGCAGCCAAAAAAAAAAACGATCCATTACGGATCGCTTAAAAGGGGATGATGGATGGTAAAGAAGAACATAGCATACCGGCCGATGGGATGAATAACTTACTACAGGGGGAATAGATAGAAAAAGTATGCAGAAACCGCAAAGATAAAGTAACCATTACCAGGAGTTCCTGCATACTTTTTCACTTATAGCCGGCAGCCAGTTCTCTTTAATCCTATCTTTCCTTTTTCTACTCTGTGTCTAAACCTGTTTTTTCTTTTAAAACGAAAAAAGTTCAATAAAATTTCAAAAAGAGACCTATTGTCCTATCCCCTTATAGGTTCATCCTCCCACTAAATGATCCGGACGTTCTCCGGATAAGGCTTGCAGGATATGACGGGTGGTCATTTCAGCCATTCTCATTCTTGTTCTTTCACTGGCGCTCCCAATGTGAGGAAGAGCCACCACGTTTTGCAAGGATAACAGAGGATGATCTGGTCCTATCGGTTCATCTTCAAAGACATCAAGCCCTGCTGCCCATATTTCCTTTTCTTTTAGAGCTTCGTATAAGGCTTCCTCGTCTACCGTACCGCCTCGGGAGGTATTAATAAACACAGCTGAGTTTTTCATTTTTTTCAGCTCTTCTTTTCCGATCAAATGAAACGTCTCCTGGGTATACGGAGTCATCAAACAAACAAAGTCCGACTCGGCGAGGAGCTGCTCTAATTCTGCATACCTCACACCAAGATTGATCTCAGTCTCATGCTTACGGTTACGGTTATGGTAAAGAACCTTCATGTCAAACCCTTTCGCTCTTCTCGCAAGGGCTTCACCAATTCTCCCCATACCAATGATTCCAAGTGTTGCCCCGTGTATATCCTGTCCAATCAGGTGAAACGGAGCCCATGTCTTCCACTCCCCGTTCTTTATGCTATCCACCCCTTCTGGAATGCGCCGGGCTGTGGCCATGAGCAGGCCGAAGGTAAGGTCAGCCGTCGTGTCAGATAAAACGCCCGGAGTATTAGCAACCATGATTTCTCTTCTCGCTGCGGCCTGAACATTGATATTATTGTAGCCGACCGCCATAGTGGCTATGATTTTAAGGCTCTCAGCTTTATCAATAAGATCCTGATCAATCTCTTCTGTAACTGTACAAAACAATCCGTCTGCTTTTTTTATTTCTTTTTCCAGTACTTCTCTTGGTACGGGCTCATCTTCTTTCTCCCACATGGAAACATCACATTGTTCTTCAAGCATATGAATGATTGATTCCGGCATTTTTCGTGCTACGTATACATACGGTTTCATGGGGTCACCCTCTCTCATTTATACCTTTCTCTCCTTACCATACTTCTATTTCAAGTCCCGGTCTTCCTCTTTGTCTATGTAATAATTATGTCGAAAAAAGCAACACATTCAAAATAACTAATCCGAATTCTTTTTTCAAATCAAACCCCAGGAATCACCCTCAAAGAAACCCTGAGGCTGGAGAGAGATTGAAATAGGGTTGGAGAGGGTAGTTATGAAAAGAGCCTCAGATCCTAAAAAAAGCAGGGCGTCAGGATAAAGGATAAGAAAAAATTACTTTTCTGAAAGATATCGTGTTACATAAAAGGAAAGAGTGACAAGCACTCATGGAGGAAAGAGTAATATAATGAAACCTAAAGAAGCTGTGTAACTGCCTTCTGCCTATAGAAAATTAGAACATCACAAAAGAGAAAACGCTCTAGGAAATGAGGTGCTAGTGTGGCACGCAGCATGACTGAAAATGAAATGACACTCGCTCTGATCAAGACCTTAAAGGAAGGAAAAAAGACAGTCTTTCAAGAGATCATTAATGAACTGCAGCCGTATGATCTGGCTCAGCAATATCATTATCTCCCTGCAAAACATCGCAATAAGTTTCTTCTTTATTTGTCAATTGAACAGCTGACTTATCTTATCGTTGAATTAGAACAGGATGATCAGCTCGAGGTGCTACATAAACTGGGAACCGAAAAATCCTCAAAAGTCCTTGATTTAATGGAAAACGATGAAATTGCCTCCCTGTTAACAGATGTAGAACCGGAGAAAGCAAATGAGCTGCTTTCAGAAATGAAACAGGAAGAGTCTGAAGCCGTTCAGTATTTAATGAATTACCCGCCGGAAACAGCAGGGAGAATCATGACGGACAGGTACGTCTGGATTCCAAAGCATTACACGGTTCATGAAGCCGTAGAGAAACTGAAGAACTTCTATGAGCTTGCTGAATACTTAAATTACATTTATGTAATTGATTCGGAGAAAAAGCTTGTAGGAGTCGCATCATACAAGGATTTACTCCTTGGAAAACCTACTGATAAAATAGAAGATATCATGTTCAGCCGCCTCGTTAAGGTTGACGTGTATACAGACCAGGAAGAAGTAGCAAAGCTTATCAATCGCTATGATTTTATATCCATGCCTGTTGTGGAAGAAGACGGCAAGCTTGTCGGTATTATTACAGTAGATGACGTGATTGATGTCGTCATTAAAGAAGCAAATGAAGATATCGAAAAGCTTTCCGCCTCAGGAAAAGCCATCGATTTTAACACAAAGCCAACCATTGCCGCTTACCGGCGGCTTCCCTGGCTTATTCTCCTTTTATTTATCGGACTGGTTTCAGGGGGAATCATCAGTGGATTTGAAGGAACGCTTGAGCAGGTTGTCGCTTTGGCCTTTTTTATGCCATTGATTGCCGGAATGACAGGCAATACCGGGACACAGTCCCTGGCCGTAGTTGTTCGGGGGTTAGTATCACAGGAATTAAATTTTAAACAATCTCTCAAATTGATATTTCGTGAACTCCTAGTCGGTATTATTATCGGGATCGTCTGCGGCATTCTCATTGCTTTCATTGCCTATGTTTGGATGGGAAACATAATTCTCGGCCTGGTTGTGGGAAGCTCCCTGCTAGCCACCTTAATCATTGGAACGTTAGCCGGCACCATTATCCCATTGATTCTTTACAAATTTAAAGTAGATCCTGCCGTAGCATCCGGGCCCTTAATTACAACAATTAACGATATATTATCCTTGCTCATTTATTTTGGGATGGCGACCATGTTTATTGCAAGACTTACGTAAATTTAAACTTACGTAAATTTAAAGCCTGAAGGGGGAGACCTTCAGGCTTTTTTTATTCCTTGTTTTCATAAAAAATGTGCTCTGTTTTCAGTTCTTTCCCAACAGTAAGAACTCCAAATGAATAATAAGGCATCTTTCGTTTGCTCGTAGCAGAACCGGGATTAAACAGTAGTGTTTTGCTGGCGAATCTGACGTATGGGATATGGGAGTGACCAAATATAATGCAGTCAAGAGGCTCTTCAAATCCTTCGAGGGCTCGCTTTTCCGTCGTTTTTTTCTCGCCATGGCCGTGTATAATTCCAATGGTAAAGCCGCCAGCCTCTATACTCTTCTTTTCGGGCATCACTTGCCTGATGTCCTCCCCGTCCACATTGCCAAATACTCCATCAACCGGGGCATACTTCTGTAGCTCTTCATACACCTCTATTGTCTGCCAGTCTCCAGCATGGATGATCCTGTCTGCTGTTTCCAGCTCCTGAAGCAGACGAGAAGGAAGCTGCTTTGCACTTTTAGGAATATGTGTGTCAGCTGTCACTACAATTTTCATGTTACATCTTCGCCTTGCCCTGCAGTAAACAACAGGGTATTCCACTCTTCTGACTGCCTGCTGTTACAAAGCTTGAAGCCAGCGTCATGAAATAATGTAATGATTCCGTCTTTGGCCCAGTCAACAATGCCCGATACTAAATAGAGAGGGCAGGTGGATTTTCCAAATACTCTTTTGCTCTGAAGCCACTCCTTTGTCACGGAAGCGCCGATATTAATGATGATGAGGTCATAATTATAGGTTTCAAGATCTTCTGAAAGAACATCCTGTTCCTTTACTATAATACGCTCCTCCACATGATTAAGCTCGGCCTGGTGAGTGACTTCCCTTTGTACCGGCTGTATATCAAAAGCGTCTACTTGAACTCCTTTTACCGCAGCACCAATTGCAAGAATCCCCGACCCTGTTCCTATATCAGCGGCTTTTCTGCCTATTTCAAGGGGAAGTTCCATCAGGATATCAAGACTGTCCTGGGTTGTACCGTGGACGCCGGTTCCAAAGGCTCCCTGGGGATCAAGAAGCAGCTCCTTTTCTCCTTTCTTTGCGGGAAAAGGAGGATAGATTACTTTCCAGCCAGAGGGAAGCGTAATATTTTCATAAGCTGCCTGCGCCTCTTTCCACTCCTTTTCTTTTATATCCTCTACTGTGACACCGACAATCGCTGCTATTTCTTCAGCACTCCAGTCGTTCTCAGGAAACAGGTGAACCTGGGCGGTTCCCTCCTCCACCTTCTCTACCCCGTAGCCGTCCTCCGTTTGAATTTGCTTGATTGGCTCTTCTATGTAAAAGTGATGAAACCCCGCTTCATACAGCTGAAAAGATACTTCTTCTTCTTTTTGAAACGGAAAAGGGATGACCCATTCTCTCATTCTCCTCGCTCCTTTCTAAAAATGTATAATGCTCACAACATTCCTGTGATAAAATAACCGGGGCAACTATTAAACAAAGAGGGTTATCCTATGGCTCACCCATATGTATTATTGCTGTTAGCCATGCTTATGTTTTCAGGGAACTTTATTGTCGGAAAAGCTTTTAGCGATACTATCCCGCCTTTAACGCTTTCCTTTATGAGATTTGCCATGGCCGCTGTCATCCTCCTTCCATTGGGCTGGCAGGAGATTATGAACAACAAGGCGCTGTGGCGCCAGGAGTGGCGGCCGTTAGCCGGGCTTGCTTTAACACTCGGCTTATTTAACGTCATGCTTTACACGTCAGTTCATTATACTACTACCATTAATGCTTCCATAGTAGATGCGCTCACTCCGGCTGTAGCCGCAATGCTGGGGTTCTTATTTTTAAAAGAAAGACTGCTGTCAAAACAGGTTGCCGGGATTATCATTTCCTTTGCCGGCGTTGTCTGGATTGTTTCCCGGGGCTCTCTCGGAACTCTTCTCTCTCTTTCGATCAACCCAGGAGACCTCCTTATGCTTTTAGGAGTGGTAAGCTGGGCTGTGTATTCCATTTTTATTAAGCAGTACGGCCACCGCTTTCCTTTCTACGGAGGTATTATTATGACGATGGTGTTCGGGGCTGTTTTTCTGCTTCCTGCTGCAGCCTTTGAGTGGAGAGATGGATTTCCCATTGAATGGACTGTCTCTCATATCTCTGGGCTGCTGTACATTGGGATTTTCCCTTCTGCTCTTGCCATCCTTCTCTGGAACCGTGGTGTGGCTGAAGTCGGTCCTTCTCAAGCGAGCATTTTCTTCAATCTTGTTCCCCTCTTTACCACAGTCGCTGCCGTGCTTTTTCTCGGCGAAAGCTTTGGTCTCGTCCAGCTTGTAGGAGGAGCTCTCGTCCTTGGAGGCGTGTACATCGCCACCAAACCATAAATGTGCCTCATAAAAGGTGCCTGGCACCTTTTATGAGGCTATTGGCCTTTTCCCGTTAGACCGGGGTTTGCAGTCATTGTTTGTTACAGCAGTGTAACATCCTACTGGGGTGCCAGGCACCCTAATTGGGTACTTTTGCACAAGCCCGGTACACCGGGGATTGCAGTCATTGTTTGTTACAGGAGTGTAACCTCCCACTGGGGTGCCAGGCACCCTAAATGGGGACTCTAAATGATGTCGAGTGGGACTTTTTTGTCGGGCTCAGGGAAGGCTTCGTCAAGCTGTGCCAGCTCTTGTTCGCTGAGAATAATAGAAGCAGCTTCAGCATTTTCGATCACGTGATTCTCCTGAACGGCTTTAGGAATGGCAATGGTATCGTGATTTCTAATGGTCCATGCCAAAGCAATCTGCAGAGGCTTCACCTGGTGCTCCTCTGCGATCTCCTTTACAGTTGGATGGTTGACAAGGCTGACTCGGGAGTGATCATCACCTCTTGCCAAAGGACTGTACGCCATAATCGGCATGTTGTGCTGACGCTGCCAGGGAAGAAGATCATAATCAATCCCCCGTGAACCTAAATGATACAAAACCTGGTTTACTGCGCAGTTGGACCCTTGTTCTTTCCCAAGTAACTCTTCCATGTCCTTTGTATCAAAGTTCGAAACGCCCCACCTTCTGATCTTTCCCTCTCTTTTCAACTGTTCCATTCCTTCTATCGTTTCCTCTAAAGGAATGCTTCCTCTCCAGTGAAGCAAATATAAATCTATATAGTCTGTCTTAAGGCGTCTTAAGCTTTGTTCACACGCCTTCGGCAAGGTATCCTTGCCACCGTGATGGGGATACGCTTTTGAAACGAGAAACACATCTTCTCTTTTTCCTTTTATCGCTTCCCCTGTTACTTCCTCAGCTCCACCGTCAGCATACATCTCTGCCGTATCAATCAACTTCATGCCGGCTTCAACTCCAAGCTGGAGGGCCTTAACTTCCTGATCTTTTTCCCGGGGATCTTCCCCCATATACCATGTTCCCTGGCCAATGGAAGGAACAGACGTGCCATCAGGCAGGGTAACTGTTCTCTCCTCAGCCTTGTCTTTTGCCCGAGCCACTCTTTCTTGGTCTTTAAACGACATTTACTTTTCACCGCCCCTTTCTTGTTTTCATATAGTAAAAACAGCTTGCCCCGTTCGGACAAGCTGTTCCTTATTCATTTTACTTTGTCTTTTGTTTCGTAATATCTCCGCTTACCGGAGTGATCGGCTGTACATTTTCTCGGTTAGCCAGGAACTCAGGTCGCGGCTCTTTGCCGGAAAACGGCTCCTGAAGCTTATTGGTAATCGAGTTATAGACAAAGAAAACATTGCTTCGCGGATAAGGAGAGATGTTCCCTGCAGATCCGTGCATTGTGTTGCACTCAAAGAACAACACAGATCCTGCCGGACCGGTTGCACGGTCAATACGTCCTCCTGCCTGATCCACCAGCCACTTCATGCTTTCATTGTCCGGCACCCCAAGCTCCTGCTTTTGAAGAGAGCTCTTATAGTTTGCATCCGGAGTTTCACCAGGGCAGGAAACAAACCATTTGTGGGACCCTGGGATCAGCATAAGCGGTCCATTGTATTCATAGTTGTCCGTAAGAACGATCGAGCAGCTGACTGCACGCATGTTCGGCATGCCGTCCTCTACGTGCCATGTTTCAAAATCAGAGTGCCAGTAGAATTCTTTCCCTTTGAAACCGGGCTTAAAGTTAATACGGGATTGGTTAATGTACACCTGGTCTCCTAAAAGCTGCTCTGCGATTTTCACAAGACGCTCATTTTTGGAAAGAGCTTCAAAGAAGCTGCCATCCTTATGAGTTTCAAAAACAGAGCGGATTTCATTGCTTCCAGGCTCTTTGATGACATCGTCAGCTTCACGGCTTTCATTTGCTTCCATTGTACCGTCAAGCTCTCTTTTCATGATTTCGACTTCTTCATCGCTGAACATTTTTTCAAAGAGTAAGTATCCATTTTCTTCATAAAAATCTAGCTCTTTTTTATTCAAAGGACCATTACTTTGAGAAGAATCTGAATGAATCACTGGGTCTTTCCGTTCTACAATTTTAGTTTCTTGTCCGATGCGAGATGGATATAAATCTTTCATCGCACAATCACTCCTTTTATTAAAATTATTGTTCGGAAATTTTGGTGTCAATCATTGGAGTTCCCCTCTAAAATCTATTTTAAACACAATTATTTATAGAAGTTAAGTAGATTTTTTAGCAATGGGCTTGTTGTTCGGGATTCTCGAATATTAGTTCATATTTCACTGTGTATGAAAAATATCCTTTTCTATCATTTCTTTCCCACCTTTATTTCTTCTTTTTTCGTTTTATCATATTTTTCAAAAAACTATGATTTGATGATAAAGCTTCCGGGTATATAATAAGGTAAAAATCTTTTTTAGGGGGAACGTTCAAGATGGAATATAGAATTGAAAAAGATACCCTAGGTGAAATGAAAGTCCCAGCTGATAAAAACTGGGGAGCTCAAACCCAGCGAAGTCTGGAAAACTTCAAAATCGGAAAAGAAAAGATGCCCATTGAAGTTGTCCATGCATTCGCCATTTTAAAAAGATCAGCCGCCCTTGCGAATAAAAGACTTGGCAAGCTGGAACCGGAAAAAGCAGACGCGATTGCCAAAGCGGCGGATGAAGTGCTAAGCGGCCAGTTAGATGATAACTTCCCTCTTGTCGTATGGCAGACTGGTAGCGGTACACAATCCAATATGAACATGAATGAAGTCCTGGCACGCCGGGCTACAGCTCTACTAGAAGAAGAAGGAAAAGATCTTATCGTTCATCCAAATGATGACGTCAATCGTTCCCAAAGCTCAAACGACACCTTCCCGACAGCGATGCACATAGCTGCTGTTGAAAAAGTGGAGAGCGATGTTCTCCCTGCGCTTGATATACTTAAGAATACACTGGCTGAAAAAAAGAAGGAATTTGATGATGTGATTAAAATAGGCCGCACCCACCTTCAGGACGCAACGCCTCTTACTTTAGGCCAGGAAATCAGCGGATGGCACCGCATGCTGGAAAAAAGCAGTGAAATGATTAAAGAAAGCATCGACCATGTACGGGATCTGGCGATTGGCGGCACAGCAGTAGGTACGGGAATTAACGCCCACCCTAAGTTTGGCGCTTATGTAGCTGAAGAAATCAGCAGCATCACAGAAAAAACCTTCCGTTCAGCTCCAAATAAGTTCCATTCGTTAACAAGCCATGATGAGATAAGCTATGCTCACGGGGCGTTAAAAGCTCTGGCTGCCGACTTGATGAAAATTGCAAACGATGTGCGCTGGCTCGCAAGTGGTCCACGTTCCGGTTTAGGTGAAATTACTATTCCTGCCAATGAACCTGGAAGCTCCATCATGCCTGGTAAGGTAAACCCTACTCAAAGCGAAGCTCTTACAATGGTAACTTCCCAGGTAATGGGCAATGACGCCACCATCGGCTTTGCCGCAAGCCAGGGGAACTTTGAATTGAATGTATTTAAGCCTGTAATTATTTACAATTTCCTTCAATCCTCTTACTTGCTTGCAGAAGGCATGATTTCCTTTAACGACAAATGTGCCGTAGGTATTGAGCCTGATCGCGACAAGATTAAAGAGCATTTAAACAATTCCTTGATGCTTGTAACAGCTCTTAACCCTCATATTGGCTATGAGAATGCAGCTAAAATTGCAAAAAAAGCTCACCAGGAAGGGACCACTTTAAAAGAAGCTGTGCTTGACAGCGGCCTTCTGACTGAAGAACAATTTGAAGAGTACGTGAACCCAGAAAAAATGGTTTCTCCCCAGGAATAAGAAAAAGTGAGTTCGTAACAGAAGTTTAGCTTTAAAAAAAGCGGGGGTTCTTGCTTTTTGAGGGAATTCTCGCGGCTTAAAAAGACAGAAATCTCTCTTTACTGTTGGCTTTTTCGTGCTCATTATAGTCCAGCTTTTTTTCTCTCTTTCCACGCTGTGAAGAGAAGCGGCCTGCTGAGTCACCGGCCAGTCATCACGAAACAGGCTGTTGAGAAAATCTTTTCAACAGCCTGTTTGTCTATTATAAAAGAGAATATTTAAGAATATGAGTCTTCACTTCCTTGCGGGAGGGAAACGTAATGGAATCATCTTTTACCTTTTCAAAGCCTATATGCTCGTAAAAAGAAAGAGCTGGTTTGTTTTCCTCCTCCACTTCTACAAGCAGAGCTTCCATACCAATAAGAGCGGATTTCCCTGCTTGAAACAAAGCTTTCCCTGCTCCTAGATTTTGGTATTCAGGAAGAACAAACATTGCAACAAGCCAGCTGTTAATCATATCCTGCCGGAAAAAGCCTGCAAATCCTATAACCATTTCATTTTGCTCAGCAACAAAATGAAGGCCTTCCTTAAGGTAGCTCCTAAGTCTTTCTTCGCTGTATGCTCTTTGTAAATATTCATCTCGTTCTTCTTTTGAAAGAAGAATGTGATAAGCATCATGCCAAGTAATACATGCGACTCTTTGAACAGAAATAAGATCTTTTTCTTCCATGGGCCTTATTGAAATTTCTTCCAAGTACAGAACCCCCTTTACTTACAAGATCTTTCTCCTGTTATTGTTCCTCGTATGTGTACGTAAAGCGAACTGCTGACCATACATCATCCACAGACACTTGAGAGACTCCTTTCATCTCCTCTTTCTCGGCAGTCTCCCATCCCTTATCCCTTGTAAGGTCAGTATCTACTCTTGAGGCCTTTTTTGGAAAGGACACCCAGACAATCCGCTTGCCTTACAGATGGTCTCTATATAATGGAATCATTTCGTCTACTTCTTGTATCCAGCCTGCAAAAAGATGTATGATATCATGTTCTTCCATCAAAGCAGCAGATACCTCAACATCCTCAGGAAGAGGGTGCAGAAGGCCTGGAATATGAGAGGGGGCGTTGATTAATGCTACCTTGTATCATGGTTTTATTTGCAGCTTTTTGGCCAGTTTACTGATTTCTCCAGACATCTTTTCAGGCTCCTTCGCATATCTATGTCAACTAACCAATTTCATCAAATGTATAACGAACGACGTATTTATCGGTTTTGAGCTTCTTAATCTCCACACACGGACCTATCTCGTAACCATTGTGCCAGTTCTCTTCCAGCTTGGCTTTTAGACAGCCCGCCTGGAATTTGGAGCAAAAAGTCTGCTTCCAGTATATCCAACGGGGTTTCATGACCTTTTCCCATCCTTTCTCCTTCCATATATTTTCAATAATTATGCTATCTATTGTAGTCTAATTGCAAAGAAAAATCACTACTCTTCTTTCTTTACTTATTCAGTTACTATAGGATGTATGCAGCTTCCGAATACTGTGCCACGGTACATATCCCGTAGTTATTATTTCCAAGCGATCCTTTTATATGAATCCAATTTCCAGGCCTGCCCATTGAAAATGCTGATACCCAAAAGGAAAACCTATACAGGGACACTCATCCACAGAACCCATAGGTTTTAGCCATGTTTACTCCATATAAAAAGAGCACCTTACAAAAAAGGTACTCTTTAACTTAGATTTCTTATCCTATTAATTCTTCATCTTCCCTGGCATCAATGTCTTCTTTTCTTTTATTTTCTTCCCGGTCTCGTAAACGGTGAGCCAGGCGGGCCGAAGCACTCGAAGCTATACTGGCAACAAGATCATCTAGAAAGGTATGACACTCGTCTTCCTTTCCTTTATCGTCCAGCGTCTTAATAATACCCACTTTCTCTTTATCTAAAAATCCAAATGTAGTAACCGCGATACTTCCAAAACCAAACACAGAGCCAAGAGCGATGGTTTCATCAACTCCAAACAACCCTTCATCCGTATCTACGAGAGACTGTAATGGTTCGGATAACATATTTTTTTCTGCTAATTTATCAAGCTCCACTCCAACCAGAATAGCATGCTGGATTTCACGCTTGCTAAGTACAGCGTCGGAACTTTCATAGCAGTCTTCCATTGAGAGGTTAGGAACATATTTTGCCTGCATATCGTATACGATTTGAGCTATATCACTTATTTCTACACCACGCTCTTTTAAAATATCGCGTGCTGCTTTTTCTACCACATCGCAAGGTACTGGTTTTTTCATGACAGACCGCCTCCTCTAATTCTATTCTACCATATTTATAAGATGTATATAGCAATCTATGGAATGTCTCCTTGTCATCTGGTGAGATCAGCTGAATATCTTTTATAGGAGCAGAATCCGTATGTTACAATATTTTTATATTATTACTATATGTCTGTGGGTATTCCCCTATGAAAATCAAATAAAACAACGCTCTGCTTAAAGAAAGGATCTATGATAACTATGAAAGGCCAAATGAAAGCTCTTACTTTCACGAGTGAGATTTTAGAGACCACATTTGACTTGCATGTATATTTACCGCCTAATTATAATCCCCTGTATACATATCACCTCGTCATCGCTCAGGATGGAAGAGACTACTTTCAGCTCGGAAAAATCGGCCGGAAGGTAGAGGCAGTCATGGAAGAAGGCGCCAGGGAAACAATTGTCATCGGTGTTCCCTATCCTTCTGTAAAGATGAGACGAGTATGGTATCACCCGGACAGTGAGGACCATAAAAAATATATACAATTCCTGGTAAAAGAGCTTCTTCCTTTCCTCGATGACCAGTACCAGACGTGGAGCCTCCCCCACGGCAGAACCTTAATAGGAGATTCATTGGCTGCTACCGTTTCCCTTATGGCTTCTCTGGAATACCCCAACACTTTTTCCCGGGTGATGATGCACAGTCCGTTTGTTAACGAAACCGTGCTTGATGCCGTGAGAGAAAATCAAAGCTGGAATCGTTTTGAGATTTACCACACGATAGGATCAGAAGAAACAAACGTAAAAACAACCGATGGTTCGCGAATGGACTTTTTAACGCCGAATCGTGAGTTAAACAAATTGCTCGCTGGAGGAAAGGCACGTTATTATTATCACGAATTTAACGGGGGACATTTCTGGAAAGACTGGGAACAGGATTTACCTGAAGCTCTCCGTTTTATGTTCACCCTTGATTAATACTCACGAAAGAATACATACAGAAAGGAAGACGAAAAAGTGCCAGAGGTTATCAAAGTAACAACACAGGAACAAATGAGTGATGCTTATAACGTACGCTTTAACGTATTTGTAGAGGAACAAAAGGTACCAGAGGAAGAAGAAATTGATGAATTCGAAGAAGAAGCTGTTCATTTTGTTGCTTATGACAAAGACAAACCGATTGGAGCCGGCAGGTTCCGTGAGGTAGAAGGTGTGGGGAAAGTAGAACGAATTTGTGTTCTTGCAGACTACCGTCATACCGGAGCAGGACGATTACTTATGGAAGCAATTGAATCTATCGCAAAAGAGCAAAGGGTAAACCTTAAGTTAAACGCCCAAGCCCGCGCTAAAGGATTTTACGAAAAGCTGGGGTATCATGTTACGTCCGGTGAGTTCATGGATGCCGGCATCCCCCACGTCGAAATGAAAAAGACCTTGCAGTTGCAGTAACTGCAAGGTTTTTGCTGATTACTTAGGAAATGAGGAATAGAAAATGTTTGAGCTATTACAACAATTGACCCGGTTACACGGGCCGTGCGGACACGAACAGCCTGCAGCCCGGTGGATACTAGAATACGTACAGAACCTGGCAGACGATGTAAAGGTTGACTCTTTGGGAAACATCATTGCTGAAAAACACGGAACCTCTCCAGGCCCTTCTACAATCATTACAGCCCACATGGATGAGATAGGCTTTATCATAAAAAAAATAGAAGAAAACGGTTTGCTCCGCTTTGAAAAGCTGGGCGGACACGATGACCGCATCCTGCTAGCACAAAAGGTACAAATCCGAACGAAAACAGGCTTACTAACAGGGGTTATCGGCACCATGTCAGCCCATTTCGTGAAGTTTGACGACCCTAACAAAGTAAGAAATCATCAACATCTATATATTGATGTTGGCGCTTCTTCAAAGAAAGAAGCAGAAGATTTAGGAATAAGGATGGGTGATCCTGTTACCTGGAAATCAAACATGGAACCTTTAGGGAATGACACAACCGGAAAAATTGTTGGGAAGGGGTTTGATGATCGAGCCGGCTGTGCTGTCTTATTACACACTTTAGAAGAGCTCCAAACCTCCCCTTTTGCCGGGACAGTTATTGCTATCTTTACCGTACAGGAAGAGGTAGGCCTCCGGGGTGCAAAGGTGGCTGCAGAACAGGTTGAAGCTGACGCAGCAATCGCCCTTGATACAACAGCCGTAAGTGACACGCCTGAAGAAACTATGGATAACAGTCTTATACTAGGAGAAGGTACAGGCATTAAGATTCTGGACTTTAGCTTAATCTCTCACCCTGCGGTTAGAGAAAGCTTAATAGAGCTTGCTGAAAAAAACAAAATCACTTATCAAGGAGAAATATTTCCCGGCATAGGAACAGACGGAGGAGCCATGGCGCTTGCAAACAAAGGAATCCCAACCGGAGTCCTTTCGATCCCGTCACGGTATGCCCATTCTCCAGTTGAAGTGATAGATGTTAAAGACCTTTATGCCACCAAGGACCTTCTACTAGCATTTCTTTTAGCTGCAGAGCAGGACACTGATTTTTCTTTCATATAAGCACTGCTTTCTAAAATGTTCATGACGGCTTTTCGAATTGCCCGGGAACATGATGAAGCAGGATGTAGCTGCGGGAATACAGCTATGATAACCCAAAACTCCCTCTCCTCTTTCAACGAGGGAGGGAGTTTTGACCTTAGGCTTCTATTTTCTTCTCTTCTTGCTGCCGGCCTTTTTTCATGCTGGTTTTAGAAGACTTTGATCTGATTGAAACCATTAATACTACACAGAGGATCACAGCTGATGCATAAACGGTCACGACGTTCAAAAAGCTGAAAGCAATAATCGCTGTGGCCATCAGTCCTGCCATGAGTAAATAATAGGTGAGCGGAATGATTGTTTTGCGAATAATGAGGCCTTCTTTGCCTATCAAACCAACCGTGGCAGCAGCAGCCACTACATTGTGAACTGTAACCATATTGCCAGCAGCTCCTCCTACAGCCTGCATGGCTACAATTAATCCTTGAGGAACCCCTATATTATCGGCAACTCCCCACTGAAACAATGAAAACATCATATTACTTACCGTGTTGCTTCCTGCTACAAACGCCCCCAATGCTCCGATCCATGGGGCAATGAGCGGCCATGCTGTTCCTGCAATGGAGGAAACTCCTTCAGCCAGTACAAGAGGAATACTCTCTAAACCGCTTTCATTTGTTTCTGAATTAATAAGTACCCTTACCATAGGGACAGCAAATATAAGGGCTCCTGCGGCTTTAATCATCGTTTTTCCGGCTTCTGTCCACGCTCTTTTGACCTCTTCCATTTTCATTCTATGAAGAAGAATAACAAGCAGCGATACCACGATAAAGACTGAACCAGGGGAGTATAATACCTCTACCGTTTCTGATACGTCTGTGCCAAACATATTAGCAAAAGTGATTTCCTGAGCAGTTAAAAATTGAGTGACGGGTTCTACCAGGCGAGTCATGGCTAATATTGCCGCCACAAGTACATAAGGAATCCATGCTTTTATCATGCTCATGCCTGGACGAAGTTTGTCTGCATCCGCAGTGACTGAGCCTGTCCATTCCTCGTTCCATTCCTTCTTTGGAGGAAAATCCCACTTTTCCTCAGGTAATAGAAATCCTTTTTTTGCAGTGAACATGACAATTGCCAATGCCACCAGACCACCGATTACTGATGGGAGCTCAGGACCAATATACATGGCAACGAAAACATAGGGAAGCGTAAACATGATAGACGCAAAAAGAGCAAACTTCCAAATACCGAGTCCTTCTCTGAAAGAACGATTTTTCCCAAAAAACTTTGTAATGATACAGGAAAGAAATAAAGGAATCAACAGCCCTATCGTTCCATGAATGAAGGCTGCCTGCATTCCAATCTGCATCACATAATCAGTATAGGAAATCCCCATGGCCTCAACGGCTGCATTCACGTTAGGAGCATCGATACCAGTTTGCAAACCGACGATCACTGGCGTTCCGACTGCACCAAAGGTAACTGGGGTACTTTGAATAATTAAGCCGACTAAGACAGCTGCAAGTGCAGGGAAGCCTAGTGCGAATAGCAACGGGCCTATAACTGCTGCCGGAGATCCAAAGCCTGCAGCTCCTTCCAGAAAGCTTCCAAATAAAAACCCTATGATCACAGCTTGTGCTCTGCGGTCAGGTGTAATATCAGTAAAAGCCTGCCTGATTGTGGCAATGGCACCGCTTTCTTTTAACGTCTGAAGTAAAAGCAGTGCCCCAAACACAATGTAGAGCAATGTCAAAGCGATAACAAACCCCTGAACAGTGGATGCTGCAATAAAACTCGCCGGTACCTGCCAGACAACAAACGCTACAACAACGGCAACAATGTAGGAAATTGGCATAGCATATTTCGCCGGCCAGTTTAATATAACAAGAAATAGAATAACAGCCAGTATAGGAGTAAACGCTAATAAGGATAAGACTAATAGGTTCATCGGTACACTCCTCAAAAATAAATCTGAATTTTCAGTCTCTAGTAACCAGAGAGGGATTTCTCCCTCTCTTTCTTTCCTTAGTTATTACCAGCGAGCAGTGACCATCTTTTTCCGAGTGTAAAACTCCACGCCGTCTGTACCGTTGGCATGCAAGTCTCCGTAGAAGGAATTCTTCCAGCCGGAAAATGGGAAGAAGGCCATGGGAGCCGGCACACCAAGGTTCACGCCAAGCATTCCCGCATCTATGGTCTGGCGGAATTGACGCACAGCACTACCGCTGTCAGTATAAATGCAGGCGCCATTGGCAAATTCGGATTCGTTTGTAAGAGCGATGGCTTCCTCCAACGTTTCTGCTCTTACAATAGAGAGAACAGGAGCAAAAATCTCTTCTTTCCAGATTGTCATGTCTGTCGTGACGTTATCGAAAATAACCGGACCGATGAAATATCCCTCTTCCATATGAACGGTCTTTTCCCGGCCGTCATAAGCAAGAGTTGCCCCTTCTTCCTGACCTTTTTGAATATAGTTTTCTGTTTTTTCTTTATGAGACTGACGAATGACCGGTCCGAGAAAGATACCTTCCTCTAAGCCGTTTCCAATTGTGATGTTATCAACTTCCTCTTTCAATTTATCTACAAATTTGTCTGCCACATCGCCTACCGTTACGACCACAGCTGCCGCCATGCAGCGTTCACCAGCAGACCCGTAAGCAGCGCTGGCCACTTGGGAAACCGCATTGTCAATGTCGGCATCTGGCATGACGATCGAATGGTTTTTCGCTCCTGCAAGAGCCTGGACTCGTTTACCATGCTGGGCACCTTTTTTGTACACATACTCGGCTACCGGCTGAGAACCAACAAAGGAAATTCCTTTTACTCCAGGGTTTTCAAGAAGCTCGTTCACCACATCATGGGCCCCGTGTACCACGTTCAGGACACCTTCAGGCAGACCAGCTTCTGTAAATAGTTCGGCCAGGCGGTTGGCCAACAGAGGGGTACGTTCAGATGGTTTCAAAACAAAGGTGTTACCACATGCAATCGCTAACGGGAACATCCAACACGGCACCATCATAGGGAAGTTAAAGGGGGTAATTCCGCCAATGACTCCGACAGGATACCGGTACATCCCGGATTCAATGCCACCAGCAATGTCTGGAAGCTGCTTTCCCATCATAAGCGTCGGTGCCCCGGCTGCAAATTCCACGCATTCAATCCCTCTCTGCACTTCTCCATAAGCTTCGTTGTAGCTTTTGCCATTTTCCATTGTGACAAGGCGTGCGAGCTCATCCCAGTTTTCTACTAACAACTGCTGATATTTAAAAAGGATGCGTGCTCTTTTTGGTACTGCTGTGGTGCTCCAGGAAGCAAAAGCTTTCTCGGCAGCTTTAATTGCCTTGTCTACGTCTTCCCTTGAAGAAAGAGGCACTTCAGCAAGTATTTCCCCTGTCGCTGGATTAGGAACAGTCTCTGCTTTTTCTGAAGTTGAAGCCACCCATTCACCGTTAATATAATTCTTTAGCGTCTTTTCTGTTTTTGTAATCATCTTATCTTCTCCTTTTTAAATCACTGTTGTATTTTTAGTAAACCTATAATCATAACAAACTTGATAAAGCTCTTTCACTTCTTCTTTGGTAGGAACCTTTGGGTTATTTCCCGGACTGCCGCTTGCTAACGCATCCTCAGCCATTTTATCAGTAACCTGTTTAAATCTTTCTTCCTCAATTCCCCATTCTTTTAAATTAGGAATGTCTAAATCAAGACAGAGCTTTTTCACTGTCTCTACAGTCCGAATGGCAGGATCCGTTTCCGCTGTCTCGTCTTTCCCTACTATTTCTCCTATTTTTGTCAGCTGTTCCTGGCAGTTTTCCTGACTGAATTCCAGTACCGCAGGAAGAAGCATGGCATTAGACAAGCCGTGGGGCACATGAAACAAAGCTCCTATCGGACGGGACATCCCGTGAACAAGGCAGACAGAAGAATTGGAAAAAGCAATACCAGCCTGCAAAGCCCCCAATGACATCGCTTCCCTTGCCTCAAGATCATCGCCGTGAAAATAAGCCTGGCGAATGTTTTTAATGATAAGCTCCATAGCGGACAACGCCAGAACATCAGTCATCGGATGTGCTTTGCGTGAAATATAAGCTTCGAGCGCATGGCTTAATGCATCCACTCCCGTAGCTGCTGTTACTGACTTAGGAGATGAGCGAGTTAACAAAGGGTCTACGATCGCTGCTTCCGGCATAAAAGCTGGCTGCTTTATCATCATCTTCACTTCCGTGCTCGTGTTCGTAATGACTGTTACATCTGTTGCCTCTGAACCTGTGCCTGCTGTTGTAGGAATAGCAATATGAGGAACCGGATCTTGAGTCACATTTTTTTGCCCTCCCATATAATCACCAATGTATCCTCCGTTTGATGCTAAAATGGATACAGCTTTTGCTGTGTCGATGCAGCTTCCCCCGCCTAATGAAATAATGAGATCGCATTGATCATTGGAAAAAATCTGTAACGATTCTTCCACGTAGGTATCAGTTGGCTCAGAATCTATATCTAAATAAACAGAAGATTGAATGTTATGCTGTGAAAGATTTTCCCTGCATTGTTCTACATAGCCTAAGCTGTCCATAATCTTATCGGTGATAATCAAGGCTCTGTTTCCACGCAGGCCCGCTTCTTCTCCAACCTTTTGAAATGAGCCTTGTCCATAGAATATGGCAGAAGGCATCCGCAATGTTGAAAACGCTCCCAAAATATCCCCTCCTTGTTTCATTTGTTTATATTAATTGCAAAGATTGTGCCAACTTTTGTCACCATTCTTCATTTTTGTGAAAAACCTTATAGAATCAGGTTTTTTCCCTCTTTTTTTCAGTAATTAAAAAAAGACACTTTATGAAAAGTGTCGGAAAAATCAAACAAAAATGATGAAAATGTAGTGTTTCTGTCTGGTTATTGTCGGGGTTACACGACAACTTCTATTTTATCTGAAGCTTTTTCAGCTTTTCATATAAAGTTGAGCGGTGAATTCCTAATTTTTTTGCCGCCTTTGATTTGTTTCCTTTTGTTTCTTTTAAGACATTTATAATGACTTCTCGTTCCTGCTTTATACTTTCTTTTCTTACAGTATCAAGCACTTCAGCGGTCTCCCAGCCAGAAAAGGACACGGGAGTATGACTGTCTTGGTGCCTAAGGACCATGCTGGGAAGATCAGTTGCAGATATTTCTTCTCCTTCTGCTAAACTGACAATTCTCTCTACTATATTAACTACTTCCCTTATATTTCCCGGCCAGTTATAAGCTGTCAGCAGCTTCACTGCTTCTTCTGTAAAATGCTTGGGAGATGCCAAGTATCTTTCACAAATCTCCTTTACATAATAGCTGAGAAGCAGAGGGATATCTTCTTTTCTTTCACGCAGCGGTGGGATATGAAGTCTGATAATGTTTAATCTGTAGTAGAGATCCTCTCTAAACCCCCCTTCACTCACCATTTGCTCCAGCTCTTTGTTTGTCGCCGCAACTATTCTGACATTTGTCCGGTAAGGCTTTAAGCCGCCGACACGCATCCCTTCTTTTTCCTGAAGCACACGAAGTATTTTGGACTGCATAATCATTGGCATATCCCCTATTTCATCTAAAAAAAGAGTCCCCTGATCAGCAAGCTCAAATTTTCCCGGTTTCCCGCCTTTTCTGGCACCCGTAAAGGCTCCTTCTTCATATCCAAATAATTCTGCTTCCAACAGATGTTCGGGAATTGCCGCGCAGTTGACACTTACAAAAGGTCCGTCAGCAAAAGGACTTAATTGATGAATGCTTTGCGCAAACATTTCCTTGCCGGTTCCGCTTTCACCTGTAATTAACACCGTCGCCAGTGTCTTTGCCGCTCTTCTTGCGATTCGTTTTGTTTCACTCATTTCCTTGCTCTTGCCAATAATTTGATCAAGAGTCACCATTTGCTTTTTATCATTTTTCTGGCTGTCTGCCAGGGCCTTGTCAGCCTTTCTTTCTTTTTCCTGGTGCATTTCCAATATTTTATGAAGCTCTGAAACCCCTTCAAAGATCAACATACCGACAGCTGCGACTACTTCCTCTCCTCTCCAGATTGGAATCCGGTGCACGACCATTTCCTGGCCGCTGATCACTTGAATCTTTCCTCTTTCTGCTTGTCCGGTCTGTAGTGTCATATGAAGCTGTGTATTGTCGATTATGTCTGTCACTGGCTGTCCTAACGCTTGCTCTTTTTTTATCCCTGTTATTCTGCTGTAAGCATTGTTAAAATGAATGATTCTTGCTTGTTTGTCGACGATGACGATGCCTTCATAAGCACTGTCGAGAACGGTATGTAATATATCAAAGGAAAGCTCTTCACTCATCTTCACAGCAAATCGGCTCCTTTTCTATCATTTGTCCTTTTATTCTATCATTTTGCCGGTTCCTATAAGACTGATTTCTATAAAATAGAAAAAGGCTTAGCATGACCTAAGCCTTTTTCTCTCCATTAACTTGCCGTTATCATAAGCTGATTTCTTTCAAATATAAGTCTGGCTTGTCCTTCGTTAACAAGACTCATTACATAAGCCGTTACAGCCGTCCGGTACAACGCCCATGATCCAAGCTGGGAAAATATGATTCCTTTGTTCTCACAAAACCTTCCAATCAACTCATCTAAAGAGATTTGTTTTACAGTCCTCAGTAAAAAAAGCAGGTCATCTTCTACGCGTTGATGAAAAGCAATGTTCTTGTTTACAGTTCCCTTAAAGTTTTCTTCATAGTGGCCATGCCCTGGGACCGCCCCCTGAACGTCTAATGTCAACATCTTCTTCAATGAGGAGACTGCAGCCTGTTTATCAACCAAAAACGGAATTTTATGTTTTTCAAGATAGAGAGGAGCAAAGTAACTATCACCAGCGTATAGAATACCATCAACACAGAAGCCGACCTGGCCGTGACTGTGCCCAGGCAGAGAAATCACTTCCCCGCTGATGCTTCCGATCTCCACTGTTCCTTCCTCCACCGTATGGGTAACGGAGACAGCAGGTCCTTCAAGAAATTTATTTCTCATTTCCTTTGGGGGTTCGTTTCCCTGAAACAGATATACAGGCTCAAGCTTTGGCTGTTCCAGCACTTGTCTTTCAAAGGGCTCAGCCCACACCCTCACATGTTCGTTCTCTGCTATCCACCCGGCTCCCCCAAAATGATCGGTATGAGCATGGGTAATCAACACATCGGTTAATGGCAGCCCCTTTTCTTTTAACTCCTTTACTGCTTTTTTAGAAACGGAAGCATCGATGCCCGCATCAATGAGAAGCCCTGTCTCATTTTTTTGTACATATCCTATGTTGACCGGGCTTGCGAAATAGGAACACCCTTCTTTAATCTTTCTTAGGTTCATGGCTTCCCTTCTCTCCTTCTTTGTCTCTTTTTCTCAGCTTAATTTGCTGCCAGGAGATAACAAGGAATACAATCCCTATCAGCAGCCCAAAAAAAGATCCAATATGAAATATACCTTGCTGAATCCAATAAAGAAAAAAAAGACCTCCTGAAAACAACAAAATGAGTACTCCTAATATAACAAAAGAAATCACAGAGATTCCCCTTTCTTTTAAAGCTTTTAAACTTGTACGCAAAAAAAGGACCTTATCAGATGGTCCCTCTCAGCCATTACGCTTTTCCATCAAATAAACGCCCGTGTCCGTAGAGCTTCTTTTCAATATCTCTGCGTTTTCTTGTAAGCTCTGCGTTTCTTTCATACCGGTCATATTCTTTCGTTTTCCCGCCGGGTAAACGCTGAAAAAGGATCGGCTGAACCGGTGTTACTCTCTTAACAAAAGGCTTTTCTTCAGGAATTCGGCTCCCGTATTGAAGCGCTGTAATGTTATGATGCGGCGGTACATACCCCATATGTAACTGCCCCTCTCATAAATGGTTTATAGTACTATACCCTCATTCTTAAAAAAATATACTTTTAACCAAGACTTACCTTTTCCCTTTGCCCACCTTTTGATAGGATAATAAGGTAGCTTACCAAACACGATATTAAGCATATAGGGTGGAGATTTTGAATGAAAGTAGCCTTGTTTCAAGAGCAGCTGATTCATACAGAGAAAGTAGACAGGTATCATTGGCAGCGTGTGGTCAGCAGTGCAAGCAAAGGACAAGTGTTATGCCCTGTGTGCCGTGCTCCGATCCATGCGAAAGTCGGTATCCACCATCCCCTGTCTTTTCATCACCCAGGGGACGATTCTTTTTGCCTCTCAGAAGCTGAAAAGCTTGCCGAGCATATTCAAACGAAGGACACATCTCCTAAAGAAAACAACGGATTTGAGTTACCAAAAAGCAGATCAATATCCGAAGGAACAACTGAAGAAAATAGTACACATTTATGGCGCCGTCCTCTGTGGGTGACAGTTCCCACAGAATGCAGTCTCTCCCAGCGAAAGGAACCAACAGGTGACCTTTATAAACAATTTCTCGACAGGCACAACCTTTCGTTAACCCAGCCTCAGTGGGAAGCCGTCCATACTACAAATGGACCGCTCCTTATCTTAGCCGGAGCAGGCAGCGGTAAAACCAGAGTGTTAACAGCCCGGACAGCGTATATGCTGACGACAGAAGAGATTCCTCCTAATAGATTGGCGCTTATCACTTTCACAGTAAAAGCAGCCAAAGAAATGAAAAGACGTCTTCAAACCCTTCCCGGTCTTGGCCATATTAATTTATCAGGTCTTTTAGCCGGAACGTTTCACAGCATCTTTTATAAAATGCTGATTCACCATGAAAAGGAGAAATGGCAGCAGCACCGCCTTTTAAAGGAAAATTGGAAGCAAGAAGGAATCTTAAAAGAAAAAGGGAAAGAGCTCGGACTCGATGACCGCTCTTTTGCTTATGATCAAGCCCTGTTGCAAATCAGCCAGTGGAAAAACCAAGGAAAGTCTCCTCAAGAGATAGAATCCGCTGATCCCTTTGAAGAACAAACACTCTCTTTGTTTTCTTATTACGAAGAGGTCAAGGAGCAAAAAGGCCTTTTTGATTTTGACGATATGCAGACTGGCTGTTTAAAAATGCTCCAATCGAACCCGGAACTGTTAGAACGATATCAGGAACGTTTTAAATATCTTCTGATTGATGAATATCAGGATATAAATCCTATTCAATATGAAATTGTACAGCTGCTGACAGCACGCTATCGTAACCTATGTGTGGTTGGTGATGATGACCAGTCTATCTATGGATTCAGAGGAAGCGATCCTTCTTTTATACTCAGATTCACTGATAATTTTCCGGAAGCCAAAACAGTTACCTTAGAAGACAACTACCGCTCTACGTCTCCGATTATTACATTGGCTAACCAGGTCATTACTAACAACCAGGCAAGACATGAAAAAGAAATGAAGTCGATAGAACCTGCAGGCCATTCCCCTCTTCTGTATTATCCATTGAATGAAGAAGAGGAAGCTACAGCAACCGTTACAGACATCAAGCAGCAACTTGAACAAGGATCTTCTCCTAATGATTTTGCTGTATTATACCGTACTCATTCGGCAGGGAGAGCATTATTTGAACGGCTGCTGGAATCAAACGTTCCTTTTACGTCTTACGGAAACCAGGAAGCATTTTATTTAAAAAAGCATATTCGCAAAGCGCTTGCTTATCTTCGATTATCCATTAATCCTGACGATGGAAACGCCGTCCGCGAGCTCATGTCTGCATTGTTTATTAAGCAGTCTGCATATAATGATGCCCGCGTGCTTTCTATTAACGAAGATATCACGCTCCTTGAAGCACTGCCTTTGCTTTCAGGCCTCCAGGATTTCCAACGGACAAAGCTTAAAAAAATTATCCCTAAGATTCCTTCTTTGAAAAAGAAGGAACCAATAGAAGCGCTGAAAATTCTGCAGCAGGATCTAGGATTAAAAGAATATGTAAAAAAGAACGGGAAAGAGGGAAATAAACTGGAAAGAGGCTCTGACGATATCAAAGATCTTGAAACGGCTGCGCGCAGACATGATACAGTATCCAGTTTTCTAGAACATGCCGATCATATGACGGCGCAATGTGAGCTCATGAAAAAAGAAGACGAGCCACCTCAAGCCGTGAAAATTATGACCATTCATCAATCTAAAGGATTGGAATTTGAGAATGTCTATATATTAGGGGCAGTAGAAGGCGGACTCCCCCACGACCATTCCCTTGAAATGCTCAGAGAAGGGAAAAGCAGTTACCTTGAAGAAGAGCGGCGGTTAATGTATGTTGCCTTGACCCGGGCGAAGAAAAAAATTGCCATCTCTGTGCCCCAGTACCGCCGGGAAAGCAAGGCCAGAGCTTCCCGTTTTATAAAGGAGCTCCGGGGACAAAAGCATCTTCCCTCTACCCATAAAACAATAAAGGCCGGCCACCCATAAAGAAAAGGGTGGCTTTCACTTTTTTTGGCACGCCTAAATAGTCAAATTTCCCAGATTTCACTCACCAATTTCCACCTATCTTTATATGATGGTATGGAAAAGATTAAGAAGGAGTGAAAAACATGGGTTGTGGAAAAAAGCATGATACTGGCCACTGTGTATGTGATGCAGTTGCTGCCATTAAAGATGCACAAGATAGAGTCAGACCAGCAGATGACTGTGTAAACAGCTGTTTTACTAATTTATTAAGTCCAAAAGGCAGACCTACTACCATGGATACCATCCCATTTATCCTAAAAGATAAAAAAGGTGATATGTTCCATGCTTTTGGAGATATTGGAGGAGATGACTGCTTTGCAACCGTCTTTTTCAGAGTAGAAGAGCTGGATGAAGCTAAATGCTGCGCTACATTATCTTTGCTGCGCCCGGATGCAACAGTGGACTTCCATGGCAGCTGCATTGATCCAACGTTCCTTTGCGATGTGACTGCTCTTGAAAGAACAAGATTCTGTATTGAAGTTGACTTAAAATGCTTCTGTGCCATTCAATGCCTGGACCCGGCATTAGTCGGACCGATCGATGACCGCCGTCATCATTGCAGCAAATAAAGAACAACCCTCCTCACATACGAGGAGGGTTTTCTTCATTATCTTATAAGCTCGTAATAGCTAAATGTTTAATATCTTTTTCATGGACTGAGACAGTCGTAAAGGTGTCTCTAGTTTCGAGAGTTATGGTTTGATTCTGGTAAGATTTAAAATACCCCTCGTAATACTGTTCATCAGTCTCACAAGTAATAACCGGATGAATAAAATGAGGCACGTTTTTTAGATAGGCAATAGTTTCTTTTACTTCTTTTGGCACGTTAAAATCAGGCTGTTTATTTAGTATCAGTTCTTCATTCTCTCTGTTTTCTTTTTTTATCGTTTCCTCTATACCCTGTCCTTGTTCAAGCCTTAAAATATCCTTCTCTTTTTCTTTCGTGTTCTTTTGTTCGTTTTTTGCTCCTTTTTCCTTCCGCTGCTTTGGCTTTCTCTCTTCTCTTGCTTTCTTTTCAGAAAGCTTCCTCTTTACAGCAAACATCTGCTGGGGGGCATCTGAACTTTTAAACTGAGGCTGGTCAATATAATAAAGGGGTTGCTGCACCGGTTTTTTTTGATTGTAATTGGACAAAAGTTTCCCCTCCTTTTTTAATCTTTTCTTTATATGTATGTGTAAAATACAGAGGTAGACGTTGTTTTCTTTCTTCTTTATAGTCTAAAAAAATAAAAAGGAACAGAAAATAAAAAAACGCCGGTTATACCGGCGCTAAAAATTAATACACGTATGCAGAACCAACAATTACAAGCAAAATAAACAGCACAACAATCAAAGTGAATCCGCCGACTCCTGCTCCATATCCGTGAGACATTAAAAATTCCTCCTTTAAATTGGTTCTTGAGAAATCTCTCTCACCATAGCTATATGCAAATGTCTTTTGATGGTGTGTTTTCTAACGCAATTAGGGCTGGTGCCTATCTTTGTTTCACTTATCAGCCATTTTTCAGGCATTCGCACACTAGATGTTCCTTCTACATATGGTATAGGGAAAAAGAAAGTGACTTAGATAGAAAATAAGGAGAGAAAAAATATGTGGTTTGAAGACTATCAGGATGTTCGGCAGCAGCCAACTGTCCAAATGATCCCTCCGCAGGTGATCAGCCGATACGTAAATCAATGGATTACCACCTCGATTCCTGGATACGGCGAAGTAGTGGCTTATGTCCTAGAGTATAACCCGCGCACTGGAATGGTATCTTTATTTATGTATCGAGAAGGCCGGGTCACACCTCAATATATTCAAGTTCATTTTTCTGACTTAATCGGCATCGCTCCATACTATGGTCCAATTCCTCCTCGTCCTCGTCCCCGTCCAAGGCCTCCGCGTCCGAGACCTCCATGGGGAACCACTCCAGGACCGGGTACTCCAGGTCAGCCAGGTACCGGGCTTTTTCCTTGGCTATGGGGCCAATTTTTTTAGAGGATAACTTTTGCTCTTACCCTTTCTTACATGAAGATAAAAAAGCGAAGGGGGAATCCCCCCTTCGCTTTATGTTTGAGTTATGAAACACCGGCATCCTTTTTTACAAAAGCGATTTTTTCCTCTTTCAGCACTTGACCGTCCTTTGTGACTTGTATATATTCACCATCAGTTAAATTAGTGAACACCACAGGTGTGATCGCTGACTTCGCTTTTCTTTCAATCAAGTCTAAATCAGCTTTCACCAAAGGCTGCCCGGCTTTCACCTTCTCGCCTTCTTCCACAAATACTTCAAAGCCTTCTCCTTTCATATTTACCGTATCAATCCCAATATGAAGAAGAATTTCCTGTCCATTCTCTGACTTAATTCCTATCGCATGTTTTGTTGGGAATACATTAATAATTGTCCCATCAACTGGCGAGACAAAAATGTTTTCTGAAGGCTTAATCGCAAAGCCATCACCCATCATCTTTCCAGAAAACACCTCATCCGGCACTTCTGAAATATCAAGTACCTCTCCACTCGCAGGACTAACCAGTTCTTTTTCATTTACAGCTGCCGGGACTGCCGGCTTAGCTTCTTTCTTAGGATCAAACGAAGGTTCTTTTGTCGCAGGCTCGGTTGGTACTTTTCCTGCAATAATATCCTGCATCTGGGATTTAAGAGCATCTGACTGAGGGCCAAAGATCGCTTGAACGTTATTTCCCACTTCCATCACACCCGATGCTCCAAGCTCTTTTAGTCGGTCTTTATTTACTTTGCTTTTATCATTGACGCTGATACGAAGGCGCGTAATACATGCATCAAGCTGATTTAAGTTTTCCTGTCCACCAAATGCCTTTAAGACTTCATAAGGAAGTTCTTTGGTTTCTCCCGTATCACCTTTCTTCTTTTCTTTTGGCTTCTCACGTCCAGGTGTCATCAGGTTAAACTTCTTAATCGCAAAACGGAAACCAAAATAATAAATTAACGCAAAAGCTAGTCCAACGGGTATCACCAGCCACCATTCTGTTCGGTTAGGAAGTATTCCAAATAAGAAGAAATCAATGACTCCCCCTGAGAAGGTCATACCAATTTGAACTCCTAGAATGTGCATTACCATAAAAGATAAGCCAGCAAAAATTGCATGAATGGCAAACAACAACGGAGCGACAAATAAGAAACTAAATTCAATAGGCTCAGTAATACCAGTTAGAAATGAAGTAAGAGCTGCAGAACCCATGATACCAGCTACATATACTTTTTGGTCTTCTCTTGCACAATGGTAAATAGCTAACGCAGCGGCCGGGAGTCCAAACATCATAAACGGATATTTACCAGTCATGAATGTTCCTGCAGTCAGGTCAGCTCCTTCCCGAATTTGTTCAAAGAAAATCCGCTGGTCCCCGCGAATCGTTTCCCCGGCAGCATTTACATACGAACCAAATTCAAACCAAAACGGGGAATAGAATATATGATGAAGGCCAAACGGAATTAAGGCTCTTTCAATGACTCCAAAAATAAAAGCAGCTAATGTACGGTTAGATTCCGTCATAAAGTATGAAAATGTGTTCAGGCCATCCTGTACAGTTGGCCAGATAAAGTTCAAGGCTATCCCAATAAACAACCCGCCAAAGGCTGTAGCAATCGGAACAAACCGTTTTCCAGCAAAAAAGCCAAGGTATGAAGGCAATTCAATATTAAAATATTTGTTATACATGTAGGCGCCAAGTATCCCTGCAATAATTCCCCCGAAAACACCGGTCTGCAACGTCGGAATTCCTAATACTTCCGCATAAGCCGGGCTTCCATCAACCATGTCAGATTCAACGCCGCCCATTACTCCCATCGTAACGTTAATAATTAAAAATCCAATGACTGCTGCTAACCCGGCAACACCATCACCATTGGCAAGTCCCAAAGCTACCCCGATGGCAAAAATTAACGGCAGGTTGTCAAATACAATTCCTCCTGCATCTTCCATTAGCTGAGCTATAAGCTCGACGGGTCCGGCCTCCAAGAAAGGCATGATAGCGATCATGTCAGGATTTTGCATGGCGTTCCCAAACGCCAGTAAAATCCCGGCTGCCGGCAGGATGGCTACAGGGAGCATCAATGCACGCCCAATGCGCTGTAATATACCAAACGCGTTTTTCATCTTTTATCCTCCTTAAAAAATATAAATAAATATAAAAAAGGCATGAGAGAAAATAGAGGCCAGATAAGCTATGGGTCAGAAGAGCACACTGCTCCCTGCCATCAGCATCTGGACATCTAACTTTTTCTCTCATGCCTGCTTTACCAGTAACACGGAATAAGTTCATCCACGTTTATTATTTAGTTCTTGAAAGCCTTTGCATATGAAGTGTTAAATAAACCGCTTCACTGTCAGGTATTGTTGTCTGTAAGGAATGCTGCATAATTTTTATCAACTTCCAGGACAAATTGTAGCACACAGGATATTCTTGCATCAACACCTTTTTTAAAGAATGGGGCTCTTCCTCATTGTAAGTATTATTTTGTATACGCTGAATAGCTTGGTGTAAATGTCTGATAAGTCGTTGGTGGTTCATATCCTTAGGATCCAGCTCGATATTTAGACTTTTTTCAATCACCTCTGTCAGATTAGACACCAGCTGCGTGTGTTTGTTAACATCTGATAACGAGCGATTAGAAACTGCACTATGCAGATGTAGCGTAACAAATCCGATTTCCCCTTTAGGAAGTGAAACCCCGAGGCACCTGTTCATATACTCAATAATTTCTTCAGCGGCTGCGTATTCTTTAGGGTAAGCAAGTTCAGTTTCTTGAAGGAAAGGATTCTTAATCTCCATTCCCTGCTGCAAACGGCGCACGGCAAAGAATAAGTGGTCTGTTAAACCAATGTGGATATGTTCATTTAGCTCGAACTTATATTGTTCTTTAACAAATGACATCGCTTCATTCATGCAGGCAATAAAGTCTTCACTTACCTCGTTTAAAAGCTGCTTATATTGCTCCTGCTCTTCTTCTCCATGCAAAATAAAAAACTTTTCTGCTTTTTCCTCTCCAACTGAGTCACCTGTTCTCTTTCCAAAACCAATTCCCTTGCCTGTCAAAATGACTTCTTCAAACTCTTCGTGCTCCGCAATGACGACATTGTTATTCAGAACTTTTAATACTTTCATCCTAAACCCTCTTTTACCCGTGTTTATCTCTTTGATCTTAAAGCTATGACACAGGGGTGTCAACAAAAAAACAAGTGCTTGTAAACACCGGTGAAGCGTTCTAAGCACTTGTTTGTCTTATTGTTTACATCCCAATGGTGTTATATCCCCCATCGACATGAAGCATTTCTCCTGTAATGCCCCGGGATAAGTCACTCATAAGAAATAAGGCTGTATCGCCTACTTCTTCCTGGGTGACCGCTCTTCGCAGTGGTGCCCGTTCTTCCATTTCCTTAATCACATCGTTAAATCCAGCGATTCCTTTGGCAGCCAGGGTACGGATAGGGCCTGCAGAGATAGAATTTACACGAATTCCATCTTTTCCAAGGTCGTTAGCCAGATATTTCACGCTTGCATCCAAAGAAGCTTTCGCTACTCCCATTACGTTATAATTTTTCACTACCTGCTCTCCGCCAAGGTACGTCATAGTAACAACTGATCCGCCTTCGCTCATCAAGTCAAGGTTTTTCACAGCTTTCATTACTCCAGTCAAGGAATAAGCGCTGATATTATGAGCTAGCAAAAACCCATCTCTCGTAGTATTTAAATAGTCTCCTTCAAGCTCTTCTTTGTTAGCAAAAGCAATACAGTGTGCGAGGCCGTGGATCACACCTACTTCCTCTTTGATCGTTTGAAAGGCTGATTCAATTGCTTCATCATCACTAATGTCACATGGCAGGACCACAGAGTCATCCCTCTCGAGGCTGTCAGCAAGCTGGCGAACGTTTCTCTCCAGGCGCTCTCCTGCATAAGTAAATACGAGGCGGGCTCCTGCTTTGGATAAGCTTTGGGCAATCCCCCATGCAATGCTTCTTTTATTTGCTACGCCCATCACAACATATGTACGTCCTTCTAAGGATAAATTCATTTTCTAACCCCTTTCTTCCTTTGTTATTTTCCCTTGTTCTTATTACCTGGTCATAAGAAAGTATAACATGTTTTTTTTCTTTATCCTACCAATCAAAGATTGCCCTGACGCAAAAAGATAAAGGACTATAGAGAGACTTTTCTTCCCCTAGCTTTTCATATAATGATTGATGTGACTCCTCAGAACGCTCCAGAAGGGCGCTGTCCCTGAGCAACGCTTCTGCTTCCTCGAGCTCTTCAGCTGTTGCTTTTCCCGCAGGAGTCGCCTCCTTTCGCTCCTTCGAATAATAGACAAGGAAATAGACCCGAACCTTATATAAGGATAGGCCTTCTATTGATTCAGTTCTCCTTTTTAAAAAGATGGTAACCGGCGCTACCCTCAAAGGGCCACTCTGATTGTAAAAAAAGAAAGAAAAAGGGCTGTTCCCAGCCCTTTAATCTTCGTAATCGCTTCTTCTCATCACTGTTTTTGGTATTTCTGTTCCTCTTGCCCCTCTTTCGTCCACCTCTTGATCTATCGGTGGGAACATCACCATAAAGCTTTCGGGCGGAAGAGTTGCCAGATGCTGGGGGAGATCCTCCAATACAGGACTCCACGCACTTGTTCCTCTTCTTCCGCTGATTAAAATAACAAGGGTATCTTTCTTTGTTTTCTGAAGGGGACCCTCCAGAACCTCTTCCCATGAATCAGCTTCTTCTATCTCAAAGGTAACTTGCGGTTCAGCTCCACTGATAATTCCCTCGAACCGCTTTTTCTTATCTTTCACGACAATTACTTCTATCTGAGCACTTAGTTGAGCTGCCAATCTCTTAATAGTAATTACTGATTCCATAAAGCCGCTTTGATGGTCACTACCAGGAGGAAAGAGGAGTACCAGCTTATTTACTGTATTAATTGGATGGGCAAACTTGGAAACAATCAGGTGCTGCTGAGTAAGGTCTAGAATCTGGTCAAGTTTTCGGCCAAACATTTTTGATTCCGTAGACGTTTCAGCCTTCCACTCAAGAAGAATCGTATCTATACTTTTCTCTTGTGAAGCCCGTTCAATACCGGCAGCTACATTGGCATCAACTGGGGTCAAAATTTGAACAGGCACCTCAGCTGCTGCCCCGTAAACAATGGCGTGACCAAGCATTTTCTCTGCTTCAGCGAGCCGTTTTGCATCTGGTTTCCCCTGATCCTGGACCACATGTAACGCATATACGTGCTCTGTGGAATGCTGCGTCCTTAATAAAAAGGCAAGATCGAGCAGTGCATCTGTGGTGGTTGTGGTGGTTTGGGAAAGTGGTATGAGCACTCTTCCGGCATCCTGCTTCGTACGTGAAAAGCTTACTTCCTCGTTTAAAGCCATTTGCCTGCCGTATTTTTCCACTACATATGGGCCAATCATACAAGTAATAAGAATCATAAAGATTACACCGTTTACGGTCGTCTGGTCAAACAGGCCCAGATCGTACCCGACAAGAGTAGCCGCAAGAGTGGCCGCTGCCTGTGGCACGGAAAGCCCAAACATTACTTTTTCCTCGGTTTTATTAAAATGAAATAATTTAGAGGAAAAATAGACAGCGAGCCATTTCCCTATAGGAAGGAGTAAAATCATCCCGCCGGCAAGAGCCCAGGACTCTGGCGACTCTATAAATAGGCGGACATCCATCAACATACCCACACTTAACAGGAAAAATGGAATAAATAGCGCATTTCCCACAAATTTGATTCGATTCATTAACGGACCATGCTCTAAGATGTACCTGTTTAAAGCCAGACCTGCCAGGAACGCCCCAATAATGGGTTCCAGCCCGGCAAATGTCGCCCCTGCTGCGCTGGCAAACAACATTGTCATCACAAAAATGTATTCTCTTGATCCTTCATGACTTGTTTTTCTAAAAAATATTTTAGATAAAAAGGGCAAAATAAGAAAAACAAGAGTGACATAGAGAATAATTGATACGAACAGAACCATCCAAAAAGCAGCATTAATCTGTCCTTGTGTCATTGCTGCAATAATAGCAAGAACAAGCATAGCTCCTGTATCTGTTATAACCACTCCACCCACCGTCGTGGTTATAGCTCTATTTTTTGTTATTCCCAGCCGGCTGGCTATCGGATAGGCAAGCAATGTATGAGAACCAAGAATAGATCCAAGCAGGACAGAAGCTGTTAGTGAATAACCCAATACCAGTGCCAGGACTAAGCCTAGAAAAAATGGGATAGCAAAGGAAAATGACCCGTAAATAACACTGTCCCTCCGATATTTCTGAAATCCTTCCAGGTCAATCTCCAGCCCCGCAATAAAAATGATATATAATAGTCCAACTGTACCGAGTAAAACAATTGTATTGTCTCTTTCAATAAGGCCGAGACCATTAGGGCCGATGATTACACCGGCAAGTATAAGGCCAATCAGGCCGGGAGTTCTTAATTTGTGCATCAGCATTGGAGCAAGCAAAAACGTCACCATAGCTAGAGCGAAAATTAAAACCGGATCGCCAATAGCTGTATACATGTTCCATCTCCTTTATAAAACATTTTTTCCCGCTAATCCCATCATGTTTTTGTTCTGTTTAAATAGGGAATGGGTCAATCTCATTACAACGGCAGCGCCCGCCTTCTAGTAGGTATGGCTGACGACTACCTCTGCAAAGATAACATTATCACATTATTGGTTTCTTGCCGTCAATGCAAAATGCGTGATATATAAAGCCTTTTTATACCATTGTAAGAGGAAAACGCTTAAATTATTCTGGAGGAGGAAAAACGATATGAAATTGGATTTTATAGGCGATATCCATGGATGTCTTCATGAATTAAAAGAAATGCTTTCGACGTTGAACTATAAGTACATTGATGGGAAGTGGACTCACCCTGATAACAGGAAACTCGTATTTATCGGTGACCTGACAGACCGGGGACCTGATTCAGTTGGTGTCATAGAGCTTGTTTTTTCTCTTACTGAAAATAATATCGCTTATTATGTCCCTGGCAATCACTGTGATAAGCTGTACCGGTACTTTTTAGGAAGGAATATAGTGATCAGCCACGGTCTAGAAACAACGGTTGAAGAATTAGAGAACCTTGACCGCAGAACGTACAAAAAGGTTCGTGCCCGCTTTATGAAGCTTTTTGAAGGCTCTCCTCTTTATCATGAGCTGGACGAGGGAAACATTGTAGCCGCCCATGCTGGAATCCGTGAAGATTATATTGGGCGTCATGATAAGAAGGTAAAAACCTTCGTCTTATACGGTGATATTACCGGGGAAAAAGAACCGAATGGATCTCCAGTGAGAAGAGATTGGGCAAAAAAGTATAATGGAAATTCCTGGATCGTTTACGGACACACTCCGGTTATAAAACCCCGAATGTTGAACCGAACGATCAATATAGACACAGGCTGCGTATTTGGAGGGGCCTTAACAGCCTTTAAGTACCCAGAGAAAGAACTCATCTCTGTCCCTTCCACCATGCCATTTGTACAGGAGAAGTTCCGAGAATTCGAAGAAAATGAACTCTAAAGGGTTGAAGTCAGTCCCCTGTTCATAGTATGGATGAAAGCCCATAATCCTTGAGAATGGACCATAATTGTGCGTTTTTAATCCTCTTTCCTCCTCTTCTGCAATTTCCAGTATTAAAAAAACAGGCTGTACTTTGCAGCCTGTTTTGTTAGTCAATGGCTTTCCATGCCTGGACAATGTCATGAGGAAGTGGTGCATGAACGTTTATTTTTTGAAAAGATATTGGATGAATCGTTGAATAATAACCCGAGTGAAGTGCCTGGCGCCGAATATAACGTTGAGAACCTCCGTACAGGTCATCACCAGCAAGAGGGTGACCGATATGAGACATATGCACCCTAATTTGGTGGGTTCGACCTGTCTCTAACGTAAGCTCAATCATGCTGGCGCTGCCTTTTTCCTTTATGACCTTATACGAGCTTTCTGCATAATCACCAGTGCTGATTACTGTTCTTTCAATCATGCTTCCTTCCCTGCGTCCAATAGGTGCAATGATCTGCCCTTTTTTCGGAATAACCCTGCCTTCAGCCACGGCAGTATACTCTCTCACTGACCATCCTTCCTTTTGAAAAAAAGAAAGCCTCTCATGAATATATTGATGCTTTGCTAACGTTACAATTCCGCTTGTATCTCTGTCTAAACGATTTACGGCATGAAAGGCCGATGGAATCTTTTGTTCTTTGTAATAATGAATGACAGCTTCAGCAAGAGAGCAGCCTCTCTCTCCTCTCCCCGGGATCGTTGCCATCCCCGCAGGCTTGTCAACAATGAGAAGATGTTCGTCCTCGTACAAAATAGAAAGTGGAAAGAAAAAGGGTTCAAGTTCTGCGGAAGGTTTCTCCAAAGGGAAGTACACCGTAACAGTATCTTCCGGGTTTAAAAAAGCCCGAACTGTTTCCTCTCTTCCGTTAACAAGCAGATTCCCTTCTTTTTTTATCGCTTTCAATGTACGCCCTGACATGCCGATCTCATGTCTTAAAAAGGAACGGAGAGTGCCTTCTTCAAAGGTAGAAGGCACTCTCCATATAGCTTTAGGCGAATTCATTTACCTCACCACTTTTATGTTAGTCGCCAATGAATGATTCCTTAACTCTTTTCCAGAAAGGAAATGGCCTGAAACGAGCAAAGCGAACTTTCTCTTCAGCTACCCGGCATTGAATGGATTTGACTTTGTTATCTACTAAGGTTGTATGATCAATTGTCAGCTGCAAATCTACATCGTTCAATGGGCGTAACAAGCAGGTATGGTGCTGCGGCAGTACCAGAGGAGAGCCTACAGTACGGTATACCCGGTTATTGATCGACGCCATCTCTGCTACTTGCATCGAAGCAAGGGAAGGATGCAAGATCGCTCCTCCTAGTGCTTTATTATAGGCTGTGCTTCCAGATGGAGTTGAAATACAAAGGCCATCCCCGCGAAAGGTTTCAAAATTTTCCCCTTTAATATCCACGTCGCATACTAAAGACCCTTCCATGGTTTGGACTGTACATTCATTAATCGCAAGATAGCGGTCAGATTGGGGCTGATTATAATGTCTCACAACAACCTCAAGTAAAGGGTATTCCACAATCTGAAACGGAGTCTTTGCAATATGGATGACAAGCTTTTCCACTTCCTCCGGCTTCCAGTCAGCATAAAATCCTAAATGACCGGTATGGACTCCGACAAAACACATTTCATCCAGCTTATCTTTATAGTGATGAAAAGCGTGAAGAAGGGTTCCATCACCGCCAACAGAAATAACAATTTCCGGATTCTCTTCATCATATACAAGGCCAAAATCATTCAAATAACTTTTTACTCTTTGCTGGAGGGCGTTTGATGTTTCATCCCCCCTGGAGGTTACCGTGTATCTCATGTTACCCGTCCCCTGTCCTTCCTTTAATAAACCAGAAACTGAATCCTGGTATTTTATCTTTGGTTCCTATTAGTCCTTTATATCCTGTGCTGATATTTGTATGGTGTATTTAAATTATGTAGACCCGCGCTGTTGAGATAATATTTGTTGAGCTTCACGGACTTCCCCCTGAATTTTGGACATCTCTTCATCGAGCTGGAAAGCCGCTTCAGCCGCTCGCTGAAGACGTCTCTTAATGTCTTCAGGGATCTCCCCGCTGTATTTGTAATTTAATGAATGTTCTATGGTGGCCCAAAAATTCATAGCCATCGTTCTCACTTGAATTTCCACCATGACATCCTTTTGTCCTTCAATAGTATGGACAGGGTAGTTTACCACCATGTGATAAGAGCGATACCCGCTTTCTTTCTTTTCTTTAATATAATCTCTTTCTTCAATTACTTTAAAATCCTTTCGCGCGTGAACAAGCGCGACAATCGTGTCAATATCGGTAACGAACTGGCAGACAATTCTTACACCGGCGATATCCTGCATTTCTTCCAGGCGATCCAGAGACATATTTTTTCTTTTTGCTTTATCAAGGATGCTGGTGATTGGCTTCACCCGCGCAGTAACAAATTCTATAGGCGTGTGCTGAGAAGACCTTTGATACTGTTCTCTCAAACCTTTTAGCTTTACTTTAAGCTCTTCCACAGCCTGCTTATAAGGAGACAAAAAGACTTCCCAGTTGCTCATTTGACCACCTGCTTCTTCTTACTTATTTAATTGAAAGGCGTTTTCAAAGGCCGCCACCATATCCTCTCCGTAGTTCCCATTACCTTCGATGTTATCAAGAAGATATTCCAATTCTTCTTTGAACTTTTCCAGTGTAATATTTTCTGGTCCTTCCAAAACAGCCGGAAGTCCTTTTTGATAGCCCTCATGTAATTGGGGCCACGTATGCTTTGGAAAACGAAGCTGGACAAACTGACCGTCAAGCTCCAAGATATAAACCAAAGCCAAGGCATCAGAGTCTGCAAGCATTCTTTCTCCGTCTTTCAGTTTTAACCACTCATCCTTTGGCCACTCTTCTATAGGAGTAAGTAATAGTTCATTTTCTTCAATTTTCACTTGCGTTATGGTAAGTACGTGCTGCTGCATGGTTTCACCTCATTATATTTCTATCACTAGTGCAGGACTAAGCCTGAACAATCCTGTATTCTCTTTCTATTTTACCACACCACGCCTTTTCAACTCTAACAGAAGGCTGTCACAAGCCAGTATCATTCAACAATATTCAGTCGGAGGCAGCATTTTAAAGAACAGCTTCTATCGAGCCTCTTTTTGGTCCCATCCTGAAGACATGTTATCTTATATTCAAGTAATTATTTTTCAGCATAAATAAAAGGAGAGAAACTATGGGTCAAGATATTGAAATTGAAGGAAAGAATCTGGTTACCAAAGATGAGTTTGAACGCTTGATGAAGGAATGGAACCTTTCTTATGATCAATTCACACGTCAACGCAACACCTATTTTGACACAGAAGATTTTCAAATAAAAGGGAAAAAAGCGGCTCTTCGCATCAGGGAGAAGAACAATCAATGGATGTTGACTCTTAAAGAACCCCACAAAGATGAACTTCTGGAAACAAATCAGCTGTTAACCGAAAAAGAAGCCGAAAGAGCAATTCAAACGGGACATATCCCCGAAGGAGAAGTTGAAAAACAATTAAACCTTTCTCTTTCCTTAACCGATATAAAAAAAGTAAACAACCTTGGCACACTGACTACATACCGTCTAGAGCTTCCTTATCAAAAGGGAGAGCTTGTATTTGACCACAGCACTTATTTGGATAAGGATGATTATGAACTGGAATTTGAAGGAACGAGTAGAGACCATGTCGACAAGGTACTGATGGCCATCTTAGATAAATATGACATCCCTAAAAGGGAAACACCAAACAAAATACAAAGGTTTTTTAATAGAAAAAGCGAATTAACAAAGAAAACGGAGTAGCTTTTCATTTAGGTTCATTTCTCCGAATCCTTTTCTTTGTTCCGTCCCATGCATTTGCTCTTATGTATACTTTAACGAGGTGAAAGTAATGAATATTTCATTTATTTCAGGTTCCATGTTTTTTGATGGGTCAGCAGGCCGGCAGAAGTCAATAAAAGATCCAGCTTTCCATACAGCATTTGACGCCCACATACAAAACCTGACAGAAGCAATACCTTCTTCGTTTTCAGAAGCCAGCTCTGTAAAGGAAGGGTTAGCTGACCGTTCGCTGTTTTTAACACCTGCAGCAGCTGAGCGTTTTCATGAAGCTGCAATGAAGCTTGCATCAAAAAGTAAAACTTCACCACCTGCAGAGGTTTCTCAGGGCTCGTCATCTTCAGAGAAGAAATCACTCTCTGCTTCTTCAAACTACAATCAATTAATTGAAGAGGCTGCCGAACGTTATAATCTGGATCCCCGCCTAATTTATTCGGTTATAAAGCATGAATCAAACTTCAATCCTAACGCCAAAAGTCATGCAGGAGCACAGGGTTTAATGCAGTTAATGCCGGGCACAGCAAAGTGGCTGAAAGTAAATGATCCATATGACCCTAAACAAAATATTGACGGGGGTGCAAGGTATTTAAAAGATATGCTGAACCGCTATAATGGCAATACCCGCCTGGCACTTGCAGCTTATAATGCAGGTCCGGGGAATGTAGACCGCTATAATGGTATTCCTCCTTTTAAAGAAACGCAGGCATACGTGCCTAAAGTTATGAACACCTTTCACTCGTTAGCTTAATAAAATGATATGTAAGCAGATCCAGCTTGTAACTGGATCTGCTTTTTTGTCTTCCTCCTTTGCTCCTCTCTCGTTCAGACCGTTATTTTAACCGTACAGCACAAGTTCGTTATATTTGCTGATATGAAGATGCATTGCTACAATAAAATTGTAAATGATTTGTCATTTTTCATATACCTTTCAATCATATCATTTACTTTTACAGAGCTTTTTTCTTGCAATCTATATTCCTTCCCGCTATCTTAAGTGAGAACGATTGTGGAAGAACAACAAGTATGGAAACCGTAAAAGGAGAAAACCTATGAAAGAAGAACAAAGCCCATTTGAAGGAATCGGCGGCCAAGAAACATTAAGCCGTCTTGTTGATACTTTTTATATACATGTGAAGAATCACCCTGAGCTGTCCCCTATCTTTCCTGAGGATTTAACAGAAACAGCCAGAAAACAAAAACAATTTTTAACCCAGTTTCTTGGCGGGCCGCCTTTATACACCGAAGAGCATGGACATCCAAGGCTGCGGGCAAGGCACATTCCATTTCCTATTACACCCTCTCGTGCGTCGGCATGGCTTTCCTGTATGAAATTGGCTATGGATGAAGTTGGTTTGGAAGGCCCGTTGCGTGAACACATTTTTGATCGATTAACTTTTACTGCACACCATATGGTCAATACACCTGAAGAATAGACAGAAAGGAGTGTGGACCATTGAAAAAAGAGGAGAAACAGGTTCAATGTGATGATTGGCTTGGCATATGCGGAATTTCTGCCGAAGAAGCTGAAGCGCTGAGAACTCCAAAAAAGAAAATAGAATTATACGTCTTTACAGACCCTCTTTGTCCAGAATGTTGGGCCTTTGAACCCACTCTAAAGAAATTCATCATTGAATTCGGCAGTTATTTTTCTATTCGTTTTTTCATTGCAAGTCAGCTCGAGTCGCGGGATTCTTATGATTCCAAACACAAGAAAAATCCTAAGAATTTAGCTTTAAGGTTTGAAGAAACGGCAGCAAGAACAGGGATGTCCTGTGACGGGGATGTCTGGCTGGAAAATCCTCTTGTCTCCTCTTATGTCCCTTCACTTGCCATTAAAGCTGCCGAGATGCAAGGAAGAACAAAAGCTGCCACTTTTAGTCGCAAACTGAGGGAAAAACTTTTTCTAGAAAAACAAAATGTGGCTGACGAAAAGGTTCTTTATGAGATCGCCAGAGCAACAGGACTGGACGAAAACAGCTTTCAATCTGACTTTCATTCAACCTGTGCCATCAAGGCGCTTCAGTGTGATATTAAAACGACAAGAGAAATGGAAGTAGACCGGGCTCCCACCTTTGTATTCTTTAATGAAAAAATTGAAGAAGCCGGCCTGAAGGTACCTGGCTCCTATCCATACGAAGTATATGTTGATATTCTCACTGAAATGCTGGGCTTTACGCCCAAAAGGGCAGACAAACTTCCTCTGGAGGATTTCTTAAAAAAGTTTCAATTCGTTGCAAGCAAAGAAGTTGCTGTTGTTTATGATCTTTCTCTCAAAGAGGCTGAATCCTGTTTGAAGAAATTGATGTTGAAACGAAAAGTGGAGCGGGTGCCAGTAAAGTACGGAACCTTTTGGAAATATTTGTCCTCTTAAGCTTTGAGGCAAAGTACAACATTTGCTTACAGCGTTACTTCATTTGCCATTTACAGTATCTTTTATTCCGCGAGCAGCGTTTCAGCTTGTAAAGCCCGCTGCTGCAGGACCTTGAACTGTGGTTTTTCACTGAAATCTACAAAATTTCACCTGGTAATTTATTATTTATTAACAATTAAGCCAACATGCCTTATGGTGCAATCTAATGTTTTTCACTTTTCAAAAAGGAATAGCCTTTCAGTCATGGACATATATTCAAGAATGAATGTCATGGCAAAGGGGAGGACAAAGTGCTGGCATTTGGTGTAGGAATCATTCTAATTATATTGAGCTTTTTCTTATTTATACTGGGGGTAATGCATTTTATCCCTGTTGCTGCAGGCAGCCTTGCTTTATTTTTTTCTATTCTTTTTACCGTCCACTGTTTAAATGAGCGCAATAAATTTAAGGGGATATCATAAAAAGGCACAGCTCGGGCTGTGCCTTTTATCATGGCTTATTTTTCTTTCATCTCTAAAAGCTTTTCCATTTCATTTAATGTGTCCTCAAACACACTCATCGCTTCTTTGATAGGTTCAGAGGACGTCATATCGACTCCCGCTTTTTTCAATACTTCAATAGGATAATCTGAGCTGCCCGATTTTAAAAATTCCAGATACCTTTCTACTGCTGGCTCTCCTTCTTCTAAAATTTGTTTAGATAAAGCTGTCGCTGCACTATAGCCAGTTGCATATTGATACACATAAAAATTCATATAGAAATGAGGGATTCTGGCCCATTCGAGTCCTATTTCCTCATCCAAAGTTATATCTTCTCCAAAATACTTTTCGTTTAACTTATAATAAGTCTCATTCAGCAAATCCGGGGTAAGAGGTTCACCATTTTTCCCTTTCTCATGAATAATTTGTTCAAATTCAGCAAACATAGTCTGGCGAAAGACTGTTCCTCTGAACCCTTCAAGGAAATGGTTTAACAAGTAAAGCTTTTTATCCTTGTCATCAATTGTCTTCAGAAGGTAATCATTAAGAAGGGCTTCATTTAATGTAGAAGCGACCTCGGCCACAAAAATGGTGTAATCAGAGTAAATGAACGGCTGGTTTTCTCTGCTGTAATAGCTGTGCAAAGAGTGACCTAATTCATGTGCAAGAGTAAACATGTTATTTACGTTATCCTGCCAGTTCATCAAAATATAAGGCATCGTTCCATACGCTCCGGAAGAATATGCTCCGCTTCTTTTCCCTTCATTTTCATACACATCAATCCAGCGGTTTTCAAAGCCTTCTTTTATCTTACTCACATACTCTTCCCCTAGAGGCTGAACACCGTTTACAACATGCTCCTTTGCCTCTTCGTAGCTGATTTTCATATCTACTCCCTTTACAAGCGGGGTGTATAAATCATAATTGTGTATCTCATCAAGCTGTAACACTTTCTTCCGTAGGCTTACGTACCTGTGAAGGAGGTGGAGATGTTCGTTTACTGTGTCAACCAGCTGGTCATAGACCACCTCTGGAATGTTATTATTACTTAACGCCGCCTGGCGTGCAGACTCATAATTACGGACGTTAGCATAAAATAAATTTCTTTTTACTTGTCCGCTTAACGTGCTGGCAAATGTATTTTTATACTTTCCATACGTCTCATAAACCGCTTTAAACGCATCTTTTCTTACACGGCGGTTTTCGCTTTCATAAAACGTCAGAAGCCGCCCATGTGTGACTTGGGTTTCTTCCCCGTTTTCATCATCAATGGAAGGGAATTTCAAATCAGCATTGTTTAACATGCCAAAGGTATTCCCTGGTGCGGAAGTTACTTCTGACGCTTGAGCCAAAATAGACTCTTCTGACTCATTTAATACGTGAGGACGGTTTTTATTGATCTCATCCAGTGCGTGAGCGTATACTTGCAATTCCTTTTTCTCTTCAAGAAAATTATTGATTTTATCCTCCGGTACGTTAAGAATCTCAGGGACAATAAAAGCCATAGCCTGCCCTGCTTGGGATGCAAGGCTTGATGCTCTTTCGTTTAAGCCTTGATAATAGGAATTCCCTGTATCTTCATCGCTACGCATATGAGCGTATGTATATAAACGTCCCAGCTTTTCAGCAATTTTATCCTGAAGGGCTAACAATCCGTATAACTGTTCTGCAGATTCTCCCGTTTTTCCTTTGTACTCTTGCAAGTCAGGCAGCAACTCTTTTATATGATTAAATTCTTTTTCCCACTCTTCATCGGTGGAAAAAATGTCTTCTAGGTTCCATGTTGTATCAATTGGAAGATCTTCCCGTTTCGGTAAGCTATTGTTCTTCTTCTCTTCACTCATTTAGCATCCTCCCACGCAATATATATTCTGTTTCCAATTTTAACGAATGATGAAAAGTTTCTCCAACAAAAATGTCTATTCCTTATAATCCTTCCCTTTAAAAAAGAAAGCTATGTTACCTTAATTATCATTTCAGATCCTTCCTAATAAATGAAAAAAATGCTTTCGATATCTTTACGTCTAAAAAATATCCTTCATCCAGAGATGATGGAAGGTACAAAGAACGTTTCTGCTTCCAAACCCCTTTTTCCACCTCCTCTACCAGCCCTGCTTTTTCTATAAACCTAATGTAGATATATAAGTATTCATCATGTCTGGTCAATAAGGGCATCACTCGTTTTTGAAATCCATTCTCCTCCATTCGTCCATTGAACTCCTGCCAAAGAGTCTTTTCCTTTATCGTCCTCCCTTCTTTTACACATGTGCTTAGAAAAAAAAGGAGCCAGCTCTGCCACCACAAAGGTTTGGTTATTAATTCCTCCTTGTTTACTATTGGCCAGCCCGCTTCCGCAGAAAACAAGCTGCTGTCTCTATAATGAGAAGCAAATAATTTATTCACTTCGTTATAGACTATTCCTTCGCGATTATTCTTACGACCATATCTCCATTGTTTTTTCACTTTCATCCAGGCAGAAAATAATATGGTCGGGGGCTCTGTTGGAACGGGCGGATTAAACAACTGGGAAAATGAAAGGTCTGTTTCATGGAGTAAGGTCTGCTGATAAAAGGTACGGCGTGAGGAAAGGCTAGTAAGAGGGAACAAAAAATGAAAGCGCTGCTGAGCAGGGGAATAGTAAATAAGAAAACGATGAGAAAGTGAGACGCTTTCTCTTAAGGGGATCCATTCAAATGAGTAGAGAGAGGTCATTCCTTCGAGGCTCATTGGGTGCCGGGACCGGAATCGCTGCAGGGAAAATATCCATAGAGGCCACACTCCCTCTTTTAGATAATCCCTTGTACGGTTTAAGCATTCCTCGTCTGTCATAGAAGCGCATTGGAATTCAATTGCTACGGGACGCGGGGAAAGGGGAAGATAAAGATCAGCTCGTCTTTTTGTAACGGGGAGAGTATGTTCTAGAAATACGGGTAAACCTTGCTTTTTCAGCCAATAATATAGGCGTTGTTTTCCTGCAAGATGCTCTTCTGTTTCGGGTTCGTTTTGAGAAGAGCATAACGAAGAAATTTTATGGGCAAAATGCCACTGGCGTTTGGACCCTTTTTTTAAAATAACCTCACTGCTGCATGAAGGACAAAACAGCAAGCTGGCATTTTGGGCTTCTTCTCTTTGATAAGAATGTAACAAGGAAATGGTAGAGCCATTACTTTTTTTAGCTACGAACATAAAACACCTCCAATGAATATTCATTTCACCAGAAGGAAGAGGAATTCCTGCTCTGTAGATTAAGTTGGTATGGTTTACGAAAGGAGAATCTCGATGCATCAATTTAATAATGGGGACAAAGCTTATGTTATTTACCGCAACCCTCACACTCAAAATGTAGCAACCATTCAGGAAGCAGTCATTACTGAAAGCCCGGAAAACAATGAAGAGCTGTCATTATTTCTACTGGATACCCACTATCCTCTTCAGGATGATTATGCAATATATACAACGTATGAAGAAGCAGTAAAGATGTACAATTATTATTTCGAAGACAACGAACAAAGTGAAATGTAAAAAGGAGAGGATGGATGATGAAACCTTTTTATCCCCAGCTTGTATACATTGAGCCAAGAGCCTTAGAATACCCACTTGGCAGGGAATTAAAAGCCAAATTTGAAAAGGAAGGAGTAGAAATTCGGCAAACAACCTCTCATAACCAAGTTAGAAACCTGCCAGGAGATACTCACTTACAAAAGTACCGCAAAGCCAAATCAACCTTGGTTGTAGGTGTCCGAAAAACTCTATCCTTTGATTCATCCAAGCCCTCTGCTGAGTATGCTATTCCCTTAGCCACTGGCTGTATGGGACATTGTCATTATTGTTATCTTCAAACAACAATGGGAAGCAAACCTTATATTCGTACCTATGTTAACATAGAAGAAATTTTTGAAGCAGCAGATAAGTATGTAGAAGAAAGAGCCCCGGAAATAACCAGGTTTGAGGCTTCCTGTACATCTGATATCGTCGGAATCGACCACCTTACACACACGCTTAAAAAGACAATAGAGCATATTGGGCAATCAGAACATGCCCTGCTTCGATTTGTGACCAAATTCCATCATGTCGATCATCTTCTTGATGCCAATCATAACGGCCGGACAAGATTTCGATTCAGCATTAATGCTCCTTTTGTCATTAAAAACTTTGAACCAGGCACCTCACCATTAGACTTACGAATTGAAGCGGCCGCAAAGGTAGCAAAGGCTGGCTTCCCTCTTGGCTTTATCATAGCACCTATTTACATCCATGAAGGATGGGAAGATGGATACCTTGGAATGCTTCAACACCTAAGTGAAACATTACCTCCTTCCGCCGCGGATGATCTTACCTTTGAATTAATACAGCATCGGTTTACGAAGCCGGCAAAGCGAGTCATTGAACAAAATTATCCGATGACCAAGCTAGAATTAGAAGAAGAAAAAAGAAAGTATAAATGGGGACGATACGGGATAGGTAAATATGTGTATCAGACAGATGAACAAGAAAAAATAAAAGAATTCTTTTCCAAACACCTCTCTGAGTATTTCCCTGCAGCAAAGATAGAGTATTTCACGTAAACGCGCTCTTTTTTAGCTTTGCTGCCTTTAGTAGTTGATTTTCCTTAAAAGGTGCTTACTTGCACCTAACGTACAAGTGTAATATCCATTCATTTTTTTACATTGTCATTCACGATGTCTTCTAGCTTAGGCATGACCTCAACTTCCTCGAAAAACACTTTGCGGGACCTTCGGCTCCTACTACTTCCGAAGCTCTCGCGCTTTCTTTTACAAAGAAATGACTTATAAAAGGCTATTCGCCTATAACAGAGTCCTATAATAAAGGAGAAAGAAGCCTGGACGTTGATTCTACGACTCTTGTCACAAGTGGCCTCTTTTGAAACTCTGGCAGCATGATCCGTGTGGAATGCTCCAAGTCATAAATATAATCTCCAACCAGAGTGGTTACACTTTTTGTCCGGTAAAGGAAGGCATTTACTTCAAAATTTAAATGAAAGCTTCTCATGTCCATATTTGCTGTGCCTAAAGAGGCAATCTCATGATCGACAATCATAATTTTACTGTGCATAAAGCCACGATCGTATTCATAAATTTTCACCCCTGCGTCCATTAGTTCAGGAAAATAAGAACGCGATGCATAAAATACAATCCTTTTATCTGGTTTTGCAGGCATTAACAACCTGACATCAATTCCGCTCAATGCAGCAATCTTTAATGCAGACAAGATATCATCATCAGGGATAAAGTAAGGGGAAGCAATCCAAATTGATTTTTTTGCAGAGGTAATCATAGAAAAAAACAGTTTTTTAATGACTTCCCACTTTGTATCCGGACCGCTTGCGATCATTTGCACGCCACCATCTTGTTTTCCCTCTGGAAGAGCCGGTGACAGGTACTGCGGTTCTAAAAGCGCTTTGCCTGTCGAATAGTACCAATCCCGCAGAAATATTAATTGAAGAGTTCGGACCGCTTCTCCTTGCACCATTAAATGGGTATCCCGCCAGATCCCAAAGTACTTATTCCTTCCCATATATTCATCCCCAATATTGAGCCCCCCGACATATGCAAGCTGACCGTCAATAATGATAATTTTCCTGTGGTTACGGTAATTTACTTGATGTGTGATCAGAGGGAGTCTGACAGGAGCAAAAGGAACCATTTCTACTCCTGCATTTTTTAACTCTTTAATATACTTTTTTGACAGCTTCCAGCAGCCAACTGCATCAAACAAAAAACGAACCTTTACCCCTTCTTCGGCTTTCTGGATAAGTATCTCCTTGATCTCCTGGCCCAGCTTGTCATCTCTTACAATATAATACACTAAATGAATGTGATCTTTAGCCATTTTTAATGTTTGGGTAATGTGAGTGAAGGTTTCTTTTCCGTCAGTCAGCACTTTCGTATTTGTATTGAAATTTATTGGATTATTTCCTATTCGATGAGCCAGACGAAATAACTGTTCCTGCCTTCCCATTTTTCTAATTTCCCCTTCATCTAAATAGCGGCTTTGTTCTATTTTTTCAAATGCCTGCTCTTGAAGGGCTGCTTGTTTCGTTAAGTTTTTGTTTTTGCGATGATTTTGCCCAAACAGTAAATAAAAAATAAACCCGACAACAGGGAACACACCTAAGACGATCAGCCAGGTCAATGTCTTCGTTGGATTTCTGTTCTCCAGAAAAATAACAATCGCTATAAAAATGACTGACAAAGTAAAAAGAAGGGTGATGGCTCCTACAATCCAGCCATCCCATAAGTCCCGGCTTATATAAAAAACAGTAACCAATAGTAATAAAAAGACGACAATATTAAAACGGTTTTTCATGGCCATTTCTCCAATTCCTAAGCTGTTATTTTATGTATGAGATATATACTTCTTTCCACTTCCTTTTCTTCCTCATTCCCTATTTATATGCTGTTCAAAAGCAAAGTCTCTCTTGCTCTCTTTCAGGAACGCGCAAAAAAAGCCGGTTCCTTAATGGAACCGGCTTTAAAAAGGCACGATTTCTCTTGATTATGAAAAGTTATCTTTTATAACCTGCAAACCGTTTTCTTCTACAATAGTCTTACCATACTCTCTAATACGGTATATCGACACATCAGACTCTTCTCCATATTCGAGCACCCGGCTTAGCATATCATCCTGTTCATCTTCTGTGTAGTGATTATCAAAGAGAAGATACAAGTAATAGGAGCCTTGGAAGTGGTATACTTCATTTTTCACGTACGATGCATCAAAGGATTGACTTAGTGATATCAAATCCTCTAAATCCTTAAATTCAATAACAAGTTCGAGTTCTTCATCCTGGTTTTGACTATATTGGCGATTCTTTTGGGAAGAACGGAACTGTTCATCCAGCATATCAACAATGTTATCATCCACCGGCATGTCTTCACCTTTATCCTGAGTGACAGGAATTTCCAGTTTAACATTACCATCAGAAATCTGGCCTCTAGTTACTACTACTTCAAGTCCTTTCTCTAGAGCCTGGATCTGGATCCAAAGGGGACCTTCTATTTCAAATGAATCTTGATGATCCGTTGCTTCATTCATCATTTCAAAAAAGAGCTCTTCTCCACGTTCTCTGTTATACCAGATTTCATCTCTGTCAAAACCTCTATCTTCAATGTCACGATACGTGATATAAAACTTAATTGTGGAGTCATTAATTCTTTCGATTTCCATGATTCTCTCCCTCCTACTAGGTAAGGTCGAATGCTTTTCTCCAAGATATCTTTAGTACGGCTATACCCAGTGCAAAGCATCTATAATCTTATCGTTCATTATATTAATTATTTTATACGATAAGACAATTGTTGTTAAGGCTGGTGCTCATCCCTTACTGTTTTTCGTTTATGATGGGAGCGGAGCGAATCAAGAGAATGGGTCGTGTAAACCTTTTATTAAATCATTATTTTCAAGGAAAGCGCGTGCATTGTCAAGAATTATTTTGAAAATTATAATTACAACAACAATTATTCCCTTCCTACATATATTATAACATTTCTTCAACTCGTTTCGGTATAGAAAAACACACTTTTCTTCACCTATATGCTTCATTGTTTGAAGGATTGCCAAACTTTGTTCTATTTATGTAAATAGTATGTAAATGAGAAAAAGCTTCTACAATTGATAAGTAGAAGCTTTTTCTTTTTATACATTAATTCACCATTTTCTGTGCTTCTAATAAGTTAAAAGTACGAACTTTTCTCGGTAGAAAACGGCGAATTTCCGCTTCATTGTATCCAACCTGCAAACGTTTTTCATCAAAAATAATCGGCCGTCTCAGTAACCCTGGATGTTCACTGATTAATTCGAATAATTGCTGCAAAGGCATGGATTCAAGCTCAACTTCTAGTTCTTGGAACACCTTGGATCTTTTAGATACAATTTCGTCGGTTCCATCTTCTGTCATTCGAACGACTTCTTTAACTTCATCCACGGTAAGAGGAGATGCAAATACGTTTCTCTCTTCATATGGAATATTATGTTCTTCCAGCCACGCTCTTGCCTTCCGGCATGATGTGCAGCTTGGAGATGTGAGCAAGGTTACCATTGGTTGAAACCTCTCCCTTCAAAGAAACGATATATTATATTAAATAGTTTTCCACGGTAGTTCTTCATCTTTACAAATATAATTATACAATAATTATTCTAATTTGGGTACATTTTTTAAAGATATTCGTTTTTTTTGACATACTTACATAATTCACAGCTTACTGATACGCACAATCTTTATATACCTTTTCTAAATTCTCAATAAACCTTTTTTTATTTTTTATAATAAAGACTTTGCTTTTTTTACATTTTGTGGTTGATATTCAGTAAAAGATGCTCGCATGTACCAATCTCACAGCTTCCTCGGAAAAAAGAAAACTCCTTACGCTTTTACCTACAATCAAATTTCTTATAGTAATAAACATTGAACTTTAACAGAGCTATAATAAAAAAGAAAACCGCAGTGGATAGCGGCTTTCTATTATGGTTCAGGCAGATGTCTTTGTTGGCTGGGCAGGGCCTCTTTCAGGCTGAGGCAGTCTATTAAGATCCTTTAAATTCTTCCTCAGCATATCACGAAGGACCTCTCTTTTATTTTTGCGTTTCAGCTTTTGTTTGTTTTTCATTATTTCTCCCTCCTTGTGAAAGAGATGTTCAGAATACACTTTGCTTGATTGACAACCAATATTAGAACATGCTCTGACAAAAAGAGGATGGTACCTTGAAACCATAGAGGATGAGCAGTTCTAAACTTCTTCTTTCTTCCGTTCTGATGCCTTTTCAGTGTAAGTCAGAACTTCATCAACATCCTGATAGGATTCTCCATATAACTGCTGGTCCTTGTACGTATGAATGTTTTCATAAGTGTGCTTCATCTTCTCATAAATGGTTTCCTCTGATTCATTCCCTGGAGACCAATATAAAATCTCTAACGTGTTCACTTCTTTAGTTGCTAAGGAACGGCGGCTATAGCCTATCGACTTTGCATGTTTAAACCCTTCCCGCTGATAAAAACGAAGTCTTTTTTCACTATCTGTGTCTTCGTAGTCTAGTGGCTCTACTTCAAGTATAATTGGTTTTCCTTTTTTCTTCAACTTATCTATAAGCTTATGGCCCAAGCCTTGTCCCCGGCTTTTCTTCGAAACAAATAGATAGTCAATGAAGACAAAGTCTTCTGTTTCCACATACATAATGACATGATGAGGGCCTTCATCTTTACGGTAAATGTCACCTTTTTCTTTTAAAAGCAGCTCCATATGCTCCTTCGACTTCATTTCTTCTATAGGGAAATACTGGTTCAGCTTTTCGTACCAATTCATATGGTTACTATAACCTCCATTTGTCTTCTCCACTACATTATACGAGAATTCTGATTATTTTGGAACCACCTGACTTTAGTTTCCGCACCCTTCCACCTTTTATCCATACTGCACCAAAGTCATTATTCTCCCTAAGGTCTTTTTTACAGAATACTATATGTAACCTAATGTAGCCATTAAAAAAGACGCCTCATTCCTGTCACGAGTATTGGACTGGAATAAGACATCCTTTTTGTTTTAATCTAATGGAGTGTAATCTACCCCTTCGGTATAATTATTACTTGCATTCCACAGCAGGAATTCATCAATGCCATTTTCGTTTAAGGCCCTGATTTGAGCTTCCACCTCTTCTACTCCATAAGGGATATAGTTACCGGCCCCAAGGTAGCTCGCTGTGAAGTCCTGAATCCAAGGTCTTGATACCGGTGGGTCATCAAGCTGTCCCAGCACTTCATTTTCTACTTGAGCATAGGCATCGGTCAGTTCGTATGGGTACAAGTCCGGCTTGTCTAATCCAAAGTGAGGAGTCCAGTGACTCGGATAAATCATAGAAGAAATAACATCTACATTTTCTGAAATTTTAACGATATTCTGTCCAATGCCGGGAGCGTTTTCCACTGTAAATGCATAACCAAAAACATCAACCGAAACATCTACATCATAGGCGCCTCCTAGCCTCTCCCTGGCATGTGCCACAAAGTCGGATACAGCATCCACTCTCGCTTCCACATCATCATCACTGTCAGCGTAATTTCCATGGTCATAATCTAACACATCGTACCTGTTTTCAAATCCTTCCGGAAAACGCACATAGTCAAACTGAATTTCCTGGAAACCCAGCTGGGCTGCTTTTTCAGCAATGTCAATGTTATAATCCCAAACTTCTTCAACAAACGGGTTCACAAAGGCTTCTCCTCTGTTATTTTTCCATACTTCCCCATCTTGAGTGAAAGACCATTCCGGTCTTTCTTCTGCTAGTACAGTATCTTTAAAAACAACCACACGAGCTATCGGATATATTTCATGTTCTTCGAGGGTAGCCATCATTTCCTCAGGGTCATTAATCCATTCCTGGCTGATATCCATGTACGGAGAATCTTCGTTTGGCCTGAATGTCAGGTGGCCATGATCATCCTTGACATCAATAACCATCGCGTTTAGCTCCGTTTCGTTTGTCAATTCAATAAGTTCATTAAACTTGGAGCCACCTGCTGAGTGTCCGGTTACAAACGTCCCTCGAACTGCATCTGGATATTCAAAGGTGTAACCGGACTCATAACGAAAACGCAGCATTCTTTCTGGCAATTCTCTTTCTTTTGCTTCTGATACTTTATGACTATGCTGTCCAACGTCAGACGTTTCTTCAGCTTTTGCAGATTCAGGAGAGATAAACAACACGGTAGACAACAATGCTGTCCCTGCTCCTATAGCATATTTTTTCATTTTCACACTGCCCCTTTTATGTATAGTTCACATTCTGATTCCTAATTTCCTGACAAATATTTGGAATAAATATCATTTTCAATATACTTTCTTCCAAAATTATACTACGCTCAAGATTGCATACCAATAGATTTAGGGAAAAATTTCATTTCTTTTCCAACTTTCTTTGTTACTCCTCCCGCGATATGTCATTATCTCCCTTCTCTCGCAATTTTTTATTATTTCTCGTCGCAAGGTTTGTTTTCCCTGTCTATATTGAAGAAAACCAGTAAAATGCAATTTAAATTGTGACGAATACCTTGTATATATTGTGACTAAGATAATATAGGCAGCGGTAAACTAAAACGTTTAAATTTCACTTGCAAGTATGTTTGGAAATCGTTATAATAGTAAAAATATATTTAGAAGAGACTAAAAGTATAGGAGGGATTTTGGTATGAGACAAGTAACGCTATTACAAATATTTAATCACCCGATTGCCCAAAAATATGTAAAGCGAGCTGGTCTGGCCCATGCCATTTCTGCCTCCTATCACGCATTTCGTCTTTCTCACGAATACGGAGTGAATCCCGACCTTGCTGCAAAAGCAGCCTTCCTTCATGATATGGGGCATTATACGTGGTATAAAAATGGAGAGTGGGACTTTAATTTATATAAAGAAAATGACATTCACGCCATCAAGGGAGCTGAACGGGCTCATAAATTATTAGTGAGGCTTGGTGAAGACCGGCGTTTTGCAAAAGAGATTGCATTAGCAATTCTGCTTCACACAGACTCTTATCTGCCTGAAGCCGATTTAAACCGAAGTAACCTTCAGCGAGTCGTCGCACTCGCAGATGAAATGGACGAGGAACCAAACGGACGTCACCATTACCGCCGCATTTCCGAAGAAAAGGCTTATGAAAAGCTGAAACAGCTGGATGGAATGATTGAGAAAGCTCTTTATGAAAGAAAGCTTAAAGAATCGGTGTAGCTTTACCAAATATCGGGTGATCAGCCAAGTAAATTAAAAAAGCCATCAACCCCCTTTAACAAGGCTTGATGGCTTTTTTGTTATTTGCTTTTTACATATTTGTATAAAGCGCTCATGTCTTCTTTACCTAATTCCATCTCTTCTGCTTTTGCAAAAGCCTTGGTTATACTTTGACCAAATTCTAAAGAAACATTTGCTTCCTCAGCCATTGCACTCATCAGTCTAAGGTCTTTATGAAGGAGTTCAAGGGCAAAGCCTGGTGTGTACTGCTCTTTGGCAATAAAATCAGGATAATGCCTGTCATAAATTCTGCTCTGAGCAAAACTTTTACTAAGAACACTATAAAGAAGGTCCCGGTCAATACCAGCTTCAGTCGCCAGATGCATCGCTTCACTTACAGCCATGGTATGCATACCGACAAAATACTGGTTGATCAGCTTCACTTTCGTCCCGCTGCCGGATGGGCCGGCATATGTAATATTCTCGCCGACTGTTTCAAGAATTGGGGTGACTTCCTGAAACACCTTCTCATCCCCGCCAACCATAATGGCTAAAGTTGCTGCTTCTGCCCCAGTTGTGCCTCCGCTAATCGGTGCATCTAAAAAGTGCACCCCTTTCTCATTAGCCTGTTCATAAATTTTCACATTCAGTTCTGGGGAAACCGTACTAAAATCAATGATCGTCAATCCTTCTTTCGCATGTTCAAGAAGGCCGTCTTTCCCCAGAATCATATTCTCCACATCATCCGGCATAGGCAGACATGTCATGACAACATCAGCTTCTTTTGCCAATTGGCTAACAGATTTCCCCACTTTTCCGCCTTGTCCGGCAAACTTCTCTTCTTTTCCTTGAGAACGGTTTTTGCCGTAGACTTCATAGCCAGCTTTCACAAGATTTACAGCCATGGGAAGTCCCATATTCCCAAGCCCTATGTATGCTAATTTTGTCATTGATCTTCCTCCTTCCGGCTCTTTATTTCCAGTGATCAGACACCAATGCCCATTCATGGACTTCAAAATCTCTTGCCCCTTCGGACACAAATGGATCCTGCTTCACCAGTTCTTCAACTTCTTGCTGGGATTCTCCTTTATAGATGACCAATCCTCCTGCGCCATCTACAAAGCGTCCATAAGCAGGGATCGTTCCTTCGTCTTTTAGTTTGTTTAAGAAATCTAAATGAGCTTGTCTGTATTTGTCACTAAGCTCCTTATCTTTCATTGGTAAAAATGCTGCAAAATACTTCATCTTACCTCTCCTCCCAAATTCCAGCAAAGGGCTGGACAATAGTATAAATTTTCAAAATGTTACTTTCACCTATTTATTTTAAACTTGTTTTCTATATAGATAAAGTATTTTGTTTTCCGGTGTTAGGTTTTATTTATTCATGCCTTTTCCCATGAATAAAACGGCCAATTATTCAAAATTTTCCATTGACTGGGTACGAAAGCGGTGGTATGTTTAGCTTGTAAACAAGGTTCATTTAAAGGGGAGTAGCGTCCAAATGGTTGGCGGGTCGTCATGACAGTGAGTTTCTCACTCGGTCCGTTGAGCTTTGAAGTCCATGTGACTCAAGGTACGCAAGACCTTTTTATGAAAGCTTTTTGGGCGGAGAAAACCAGAAGGCTTTTATAAAAGGGTCTTTTTTTGTGGTAAAAGCTCCCTCCTTTTTCTAATGAAAAGGCCTGAAAATGTCCTTACTATTACGGAGGGAAAAGGAGACAAACACTATGGCGTTCTTTTTATTTACTATTGCCGCCATTTTCACCGTGCTGGCCGCAATCAAACTTTCCACTTATGCCGATGTCTTAAGTGAGAAGTCAAAGCTTGGAGGATTGCTGGTAGGAACGCTTCTTTTAGCAGGGGCAACCTCCCTTCCTGAAGTGACAACCAGTTTAACAGCCGTTGTGCTTGATAATCCAGACATTGCTGTTGGAAATGTATTAGGAAGCAATATGTTTAACCTGCTGATCATCGCAGTATTTGATTTGTTTTACCGTAAGGAAAAGCTCTTTGGTCAAACTTCTAAATCTCATGCTTATACATCAAGTTTAGGAATGTTTTTAGGCTTAATGGTCATCTTTGCTCTCTTTGTCAGAACCGATATTTCCATTCTTGGCATTGGCCTTGATTCTCTTCTTATTCTTGCCGTGTATATAGGCGGGATGGTTTTAATCAGCAGAGTAAAAGGAGAAGCCCCGGTCCAGGGGAATGAAGAGGAATCAGACTACCATACACACGCCATTTCGTTAAAGCGAGCAAAGATAGGGTTTCTTATTGCTGCAGTAATCATACTGCTTGCCGGTTCTGTTCTTACAATTACAGGAGATCAGATTGCTGTCATTACGGGCCTGGGCTCAAGCTTTGTAGGAAGCTTCCTTATTGCAGCTTCCACATCCTTGCCAGAGGCTGTCTCAGTGCTAGTGGCTCTTCAATTAAAGAACCACAACCTAGCTTTAGGCTCCATTCTTGGAAGTAACCTCTTTAACATTATTTTGTTGTTTGTCACAGATTTGGCTTATCAGCCTGCTCCAATTCTTCAGGCTGTAAGTGATGTTCATATGATTACGGCAGTTGCTGTAACAATTCTGTCAGCTATCGTCCTCTTGTCTATCTTTCGAGGACGCAAGGATCATATTACTTTTTATCCCCTGCCTTCAGCTGTATTGATTGTTTTTTATTTTGTCTCCTCATATTTAATATTCATTGCTTAAATAAACAAGTCATCGTAAAAAGCGAGTGAAATTGAACTTGAACTGGTGGCGCACCGTATTTAAGTGCAAGCGAGGTGCCATGTAAAACAAGAAAAATGAAAAATGACTCTCACCAGCAGGTGAGGGTCATTTTTTATCTGGTTGTTGTCAACCTCGTTCATTTCAGTTTTCCTTAAGTAAAAAGGATGATCATAGCTACTCCGCCTACAATTGTGAAAGCGGCTGCCAATGTATACCCATAAATTTTCTCCTCCTGCCTAAGAAACAGTTTACTTAAAATAATAGTCAACATGGGCTCTAATGCAGCTACCACAGCTACATAAGAAACTGGTATAAACATAATTGCAGAAAAAAAACAGATCATAGCAAAGCTTGTAAAGACACCAGCTCCTATATAATATATGTTTTTTGCTTTTATCTGCCGCTTTATTTGAGTAAAGATACGCGTTTCCCTTGCTTCCACGGATAAAAATAGTATCGAAGCTACTGAAGCCGAAATAAACGCTCCTAAAAACGGGTCCGACATGCTCTCCATTCCTGGCTTCCGAAAAGCCTGACCGATCCCAAACACAACGGCAGAAGTCAGCGCTATGAAGTAACCCTTTCTCTCTCTTCCTTTATCCACAGATAAATCTGGGCCTTGCTGAACCATATAATAACCCTGGATGAAAAGGCCGCATAATACAAGAATGATACCAACCAAGGGAAGACCTGCCACTGCTTCTCCCAAAAAAAGCACAGCAAAAAGTACGGTGAACATAGGCGCACTGTTCTTAACAGCTGTTCCCCTCGTTGGTCCAATATGCCGAAAACTCATAAATAAAGTGGTTCTCCCAAGAAATGTTGTAAATACACCTGCCAGGGCAAACCACCCTAACCCCTGCCAAGTTATTGGCTGTCCTTCTGTAAGGAGTCTGAAAAGTAAAGCGGCACCCCCCAATACGATAAGATTCACCAATAACGTTGTCAGTACTCCATTATCTTTTTGTGAATGGGCCATCCCTTTTCTTACTAAGATGTTGCTGATCGCAAAACAAAGCCCTGTTAACAAAGCCAGGATAAATCCCATGATTAGCCCTCCTGCTGCCGTCTTAAGTAACATATCTGTGTTTCATCGTATGGCAGCAGGAGACTATTGTCAATTTTTTCTAAAGTGTTTCTTAAGTTCCTCTTGATGCACAGGCCCGAAGTATCTTTTTTCTATTTTCCCCTCTGCATCAATGATATAAGTCATTGGCACTCCGGTTACCTGGTACTTTTGAGAAGACGTTCCGGTTTTGTCGATTAAAACAGGCATTGATAATTGAAAATGACGGGAGAAGTTCTCTAGGTCCTTTCCTTGTGCTTCTTGTGCCGCAACATTAACCGCAAACATTTTTATTCCTGTTCCTTTTTCCTCCTGGTACAGTTGAGACAAGGCAGGAAGCTCTTCCTGGCAAACACTGCACCACGTAGTAAAAAAGGTAAGAATGACGGTTTCTCCGTAATAATCAGATAACGTCACCTCTCCTCCTGCAAGAGAAGGCAGGGAGAAGTCAGGTGCTTTCATCCCGGCTTCTATTCCTTCTTTTTCAATGGGCTGAACAACTTCTTTGACCGGCGCTTCCCAATTTTGATACATTAACCCCAATAAAAAAAACAGCCCGCAAAACAAAACAAATATGAGTCTGCCTTTACCTGTTTTCATCATGCTCTCCTCTCCGGGTCCGGGATTTTATTTTATGTCCCTCTATTATTTTTTGAAAGGAGCCCTGCTCTTGAGAATCTGGTGGTACCGGGTCATCTTAACTGTTCTTTCTATTATCATTGGAGGTGTAGTCTTGTATACATACCAGGGAAACAGAGATCCTGGATGGATGCTCATCATTCCCCTTCTTTTGGCCTGTCTTTTCTATGGAGGGTTACTGTGGGAGAAAAGAAAAAAGGATCAAACGTCAAATGAGAGTTAAGTACGGGGGAAGCTTTCTCCTTTGACCCCTGACACCTTCCCTGAATAAATACCTGACAATTGATGGAGCAGCCGAATCTTTAATAAATTCATACCCAGACTTTTGCATTCTTTGATACAAAAAAGGATTCAAAAGTAAGTCTGATGCTCTTTCCTTCACTTCTTTATAATTTTCAGTGGCGAGAGCTGCATTTCTTTCTTGTAACAGCAAAGGGTTTTCTTTCTCTACATCTTTTCGCGACGGCAAACAGATAAAAGGGATTTTTAAGGAGAGGGCTTCACTGCTGGTTACAGCATCGCCTCTTCCTATGACAATATCGCTTGTAAGAAGATACTCATAATATTTTGTTGTATGAGGTACAATGCGTATATCATGGCCGGAATGACTAGTTTTAAAGTAGAAGGAAGCTGCCTTTGAACTCCTTGCAGTTAGTAAGAGGAAGGTACATGGCACCGGCACCTTTGAAAGCTGTTTCCACATTCTTGAATATGAGATCCCTTCCTCCCCTTCTACAATTGTTATTATTTTTTTATCAGATGAAAGAGAGAATTCCGTCCTTGCTCCTTCTTTTGTATTCTTTATGCTGTCAGCTGACATGACAGGCATACCCAGAGGGACTACAGGTGCGCTTGTATTACTGCCTGCCTCTGCAAACGGAAAAGGAGTGATAATGGCATTCACACCTTTTACATCGTGCATCCTCTCCAGGGTGAAATTTGCATTCACACCGTATAAAGGTATGCTGCTTTTGCGCTCGCTTTTGTATAATGCCAGGAGATACGTATAAAGCGGGTGAATACTTACAAACAAATCAGCCTTTCTAGAAACCTTATCAAGCCATGGATACATTTTCTTAAAAAGATATCTAGCCCAAGCCTCCAAATACTTCTCTATATATCCAGCGATCTTCGAACTGTTTTCTTTAAGAAGTGTTCTCTTCTTTAAAAATTGGTGGGCCCCTGGAACGTATTCTTTTAAAGGGTCAACAACCTTGATTTTCATTCCATACGCTTTTCCTTCCTCTTTGACAGCAAGCGCAGCACGATCAGAACCGTTACATCCGGACATTGAAAAAAGCAAGACATTCACACCGGTGCCCCCCTTTGTCCCCTTCTTTCTAACATGCTATGCGCAAAAGAGGAGCGGCATGTAAACTTTAGGTGTCCGGTTTACGAGAGGAAAGAGTTTCGGGTAATATGGTAAGAGATCAATCACAAAGCAAACTAAGTATTTGATAGGACTCAAGTTGTAAACTACAGGGGTTCTTAGTTTCTCCCTGTTGAAAATGACCAATTGTATTTTAGGAGAAGAAGGGATGACAAATCATGAAAACAGTATTTTCTGGCATACAGCCGAGCGGCACATTGACTCTCGGCAATTATCTGGGTGCCATGAAGCACTTTGTAGATATGCAGGAGGATAATGAGTGCTTTTTTTGTATCGTTGACCAGCATGCGATTACCGTGCCTCAGGATAAAATAACCCTCCGTAAAAATATAAAAAGCCTCGCTGCTCTATACTTAGCCGTAGGTATTGATCCACAAAAATCTACACTATTTATTCAATCCGAGGTTCCTGCTCACGCGCAGCTTGCCTGGATTATGCAATGTGTATCTTACATTGGGGAACTTGAAAGGATGACGCAATTTAAAGATAAGTCGGAAGGAAAAGAAGCTGTCTCCTCTGCTTTATTAACGTATCCTCCTTTGATGGCAGCAGACATTCTTCTGTATCAGACAGATATTGTACCAGTTGGCGAGGACCAAAAGCAGCACTTGGAACTTACCCGGAACCTTGCTGAAAGATTTAACCGGAAATATAATGATATTTTTTCAATTCCAGAGGTACAAATCCCTAAGGTAGGCGCAAGAATCATGTCTTTACAGAATCCTGTGAAGAAAATGAGTAAATCAGACGAAAACCAAAAAGCATTTATATCTATGCTTGATGATGAAAAAACAATTATGAAAAAAATTAAAAGTGCCGTAACTGATTCTGAAAACGAGATCCGCTTTAACCGTGAAGAAAAACCTGGAGTATCTAATCTGATGTCGATTTTGTCTTTAGGAACCGGTGAAAGTCTAGAGGAGATTGAAAGCAGATATGCTGGCAAAGGGTATGGTGATTTCAAACAGGAGGTTGGGGAAGTTGTTATTGAAATCCTGCGTCCTATCCAAGAAAGATATAATGAACTCATTGATTCACAGGAACTTGATAACATCCTTGACGAAGGGGCAGAAAGAGCGAATAGAAAAGCCTTTAAGACGTTAGCCAAAGCAGAGCGAGCAATGGGCCTTGGCCGAAAAAGAAGATAGCACAAATAACTGGAAATGAAAAAAGAGAACTCTGTTAACGGAACAGAGTTCTCTTTTTTCATCTTATTCTTCAAAAATAAGTATCAATAAGTATTAATAGCCGTTTCTCTTTTTCCAAACTTTACCAACTAATAATGCAAGTGCGATGGTCCCTACTGCATATACGACGGTTAAGATCTGCATAACCAAATAAGCTAACCCGTCCATCTCAAAACCTCCCTGCCATCAAATCTATTCATTCAACTTCTATTATAAAAAAGAATCTAACACCTGTAAATGTGAATCCTAAACGTTCACATATTAGATTCAAAGCATAAGTGTGATGACAGGGGGTCTGTTCGTTTAATTTTTCTTAATGCTCTCTTCATGCTGCATATCCCACAGCTTTTCAAAAAAGGGCTGACCTTTAATCATCGCTTCACAAAGTTCGTAGTGGCGGCTTGTCCAGCCTGTTTGGATTTCTTCATACAATGCATGCCATACTTCGTCCTTATCCATCGTTTGAATCACCGGATAGCTCGTTGGTTTCCATTCCGTGTACCAGTAACGAATTTCAGCTTCGTTGCCGGTTGTATAAAGCTGGTCAACAGCCATAAACAAAAGTTGTTTCAATTGACGTTCTTTTCTCGTTAATCCTTCCATATACTGTGGGTGTGGAGATAATATGTGATATTCCTTTTCCGGCATTGCCTCAGTAATATCGTATTCTTTTTCATTTTCTTCAGCCAGCAGATCATAAATGATTTGTTCTTGTCTTGGGGTGAGTCGGCTTTTGCGTATTGGTGTGTTATATCCCAATGTATCCACGGCTATAATTCTTGTCCCATCGCAAGCGATAAAACAGTAATCCAGAGTGACCCGGGACATATTCTTTCTTAAAGAACTTTTTTGGTACACGTCCTTCAACAGAGTATCAGGCAAGTCTTCGAGTCGATTTTCAATATAATTAAACAACCGTTCTGTTACCTTGACCACCACAGCCTGATCAAGCACTTCCACACGATCTTCGCTTCGCCATTCATGAAAAGGACAGACGTTGTACCCGTTTTCTTCTCCTTCAAACCAATTAATCCAAACATCTCTTACCTGGACCATACCTTCAGCCTCCTAACTCTAAGCGCTTTGTACCCACAGTATAGTCAGAGGCAACCCAATTTATTCCATAACCTTGCTTTGTCTGAACTTTTCTTTTATTCTTTGTTCCCTCGCATTCTTTGTGGAAAATAAATGCTGACTGCTATAAAAAGAAGGCCGAGAACAAAAATATAGAATTCAACTCGGTGCACGATGAATTCCACATACGAATAAAAGGTATATCCTGCTGCCATGTAATTCATATACGCCAGAAGACTGATCCCACCCGCCACTGATAATCCAAAACCTACTAGTAAAATAAAGAATCTTACAAGCATTCTCCTCTCCTTTACTTATAGAATCATTCCTCTAAAGCAAATTTGCTTCTATCATATTTTCTTAACCTTTCGCCACGTTCGTATTATTCCCCTTCAAAAAGTCCCAACATTTTGAAGTACACCCATTATTCATCCATAACACACAGCAAAGGGCTCTCTTTTTCGTTTACAGGTGTTCTATGGTTCAACTAAAATGTAACTAACTTAAGGGAGTTAGGAGAATTAAGGATGTCCACAAATCGAGACCGCCAGCTTCAGCAATACTATAACAAAGTAAAAGAATTCGATGCCCTGATTACTGACTTAAACGCCAGAGCTTCTCATTTAGGAATTGAAACTAGTTTCACTTCTCTGCGACTGTATAAGGAACAAAAAGACCAAATTGAAGAAATCATGAAGTATTTTGATCAAGTGGAAGTTCCTCCCGAACAAAATAATGTAGAAGCTATTCTTTCTCTTTCATTAAAAGAATTTCACGCCTTCATCACGACGTTAAAAAAGCAGAAATAAGGGAAATATACATTCTACATCTACATACGCAGAACAAGTAGAATTGCTATTGACAGTGTCAGAGGAGGAAAAAATGGAAGTTATTGTATCACATACCAATTTAGATTTTGATGGCCTTGCGAGCATGATAGCAGCAAAAAAACTGTATCCCGATGCCATGCTTGCCTTGAGCGATAAACAAATCCCTCCGGTTGAAGGCTTTCTGGCTATATACCGTGATATGTTTGATTTTTATAAAGCAAAAGATATTTCCTGGGAGAACGTTACTCACCTCATTATTGTTGACACAGCTTCACCTAACAGAATAGGTTCCTTTTTAAAAGAATGCACTGATCCCTATATTACTGTTTTTGATCATCATCCTTCTAAAGAAGGCGACATAAAAGGCGATACATCAGTTCTTGAACCGACTGGAGCAGCTGTCACCCTCCTTCTAGAGGAAATACAAAGACAAGAGGTTTCCATCACGGATTTTGAAGCTACTTTGTTTGGACTTGGCCTATATACTGATACAGGATCATTGTCTTATTCTACTACCACCATTCGCGACATGAAAACAGCCGTTTATTTGATGGAACAAGGGTTAAACCTCGAGCTGGTCAATCGTTTTTCAGAGCAAGGTCTTTCATATAACCAGCAGGAATTGCTGCACGAGCTCCTCTCCAACGGAAAAGAGTATCACTTCCAAGGTTTAACGATGATGGTGACATGGCACGAACAGGAAAACTTTGTGGGAGGCTTATCAACGGTTGTAACCAAGCTTTTGCAAACAACGGGGACTGATGCTGTATTTGCTGTTTCTAAGATGGGAAACAAAGCGTTTATTGTGGCCCGCTCTTCAACCAACCGAATTGACGTTCTGCCTCTCATCAATCGATTTGGCGGTGGCGGCCATGAAAAGGCGGCTTCTGCTTCTGTGAAGGACCCTGAGCTTAAAAGCCTTAAAGATAACCTTGTCTCTAATTTGAAAATAACGGTTAAGCCTGCCATAACGGCAGACGTTATGATGTCAAGTCCTGTGAAGTCTATTCCTCCTGACATGAAAGTAGAAGAAGTGAAACAAATGATGTTTCGTTTTGGTCATACTGGCTTTCCTGTTATGGGTGAAAATGATAAGCTTATCGGCATCATTTCAAGGAGAGACATTGATAAAGCCACTCATCATGGTCTTGGTCATGCTCCAGTGAAAGGGTATATGAGCACAAACCCACTATCCATTGGACCCAAAACGACTCTCGAAGAAATTCAGGAGGTCATGATCCGCCATAATGTAGGGAGACTCCCCGTAGTTGACGATGAAAAGGTTGTAGGAATTGTTTCTCGTACAAATGTCATTGAAGTTCTTCACAGCAAGGAGCTTCAACATGCATTAGAAGAAGAGCGCAATTTAGCCAAAGAAATGAATGATCATCTGCCAGAAGAGATCTTTGATTTCCTCGAAGAAGTCAGCCATCTCGCAGATGCCTTGGAACTTAAAGTATATATGATCGGTGGAATTGTAAGAGATCTGATCATGGGACGTCCTAATTATGATGTAGATATCGTAGTAGAAGGAAACGGAATTTCCTTTGCAGAGAAGCTCTCCTCACAAGTAAAAGGGGAACTTAAAAAACATGAATCTTTTGGTACAGCTGTAATTACGTTGCCAAAAGGGTTCAAAATCGATATTACAAGCTCCAGAACCGAGTATTATAATTTTCCCGGAGCCCTGCCAGAAGTACAGTTATCTAACCTGAAAGAAGATTTGTACCGCAGGGACTTTACCATTAACGCCATGGCCATTGAGCTTAACGAAGGAAACTTCGGGCAGTTGATCGACTTTTATAACGGTCTAGAGGATATTAAAAACAAACGACTTAAAGTCCTTCACAACTTAAGCTTCATTGAAGACCCAACCCGAATTTTACGGGGAATTCGCTTTGAGATCCGTTTTGGGTTTCGATTTGACGTGGAGACAGAAAAATTTGCACGACATTCGATGTCAGCGGTCTCTTCCCTCTCCAAGGACAGAATTGCAAATGAAATTAAAATTCTGCTCAGGCAAGTAAACCCTGTACAAGCTGTTCCAAGGCTGAAAGATCTTGATGTACTGAAACACTTTCTTCCGGGTGCAGACTGCACAGAAGAAACCAAAGCATTGCTTCACACAATTGAATTCTGTTTTAAAGAGTATAAGGAACTCCTTTCTGCACAAAATAAATGGTTTATGTGTCTTATGGCCCTGTTTTCAGCTGACAAAGAAAATTTGCTTCGTGCACAAACCTATGCAGCTAACCGCCACTATAATCAAATCCTTGAAGAAGCGGTTACTCTGCTTGAAAAAGAAACTCGTTTTTCACCTTATTCACTTGGAGAAATTCATGATCAATTTTTTTCTTTTACAAACGATGCCTTATTTTTTGCCTATTCATTCTTTACCGTAAAAGAGAAAAAAATATCCTCAGAATTGATAAAGGAATATATAATAAAAAGATCCTCTCTTCCAAAGCTTCTGGACGGAAATGATTTAAAAGGATTAGGTCTTCAACCTGGGCCTCTTTTTCGAGATCTCTTATTCCAAGCCGAGAAAGCCTATTTTGATGGCTTCATTACAAACAAATCAGAAGCTCTTTCCTACGCTAAAGAACTTTCCCGCCGGAAGTAAACCCAAATAAGATAAATATGGAATGTCATCCAGCCCTGGTGAATCCTCATCAGGGCTATTCTTTAATCGATTAACATTGGAAAAGACAAACATTCTTAAAAGAATAAAATTAAAATATCCCTCTACATAAATAGCTGTAATCTGCTATAATCTAGTGTGGATGTAAGGGAGGTCAATATTTTGGAAAGCGAAGACAAGAAGAAACTATTCGCATTTAAACCGGTCTTCTTCCTTAGCTCAGTCAGCCTCTTGATTCTTGCAATTATATTCACCTTTTATTTCCAAACCTTTACTCAAAACGAACAAATGGACCATAAAGGCTTTGCAAATCAAGCAAATAGTACGGCTCTTGCAGACCCACCTTCCGGGAACGAGGAAATTGTTCTATTTGTTGGGCTTGGCAAAGAGGATGACGATCATGTAACCCCTCAGACGATATCACTAGCCAATTACTCACATAAAGAAGAAAAATTACGGCATGCACTACTATTAGAAGACAGTTATGTTTCCATCCCTGGAGGTCCTGACCATAAATTGAAATTGGCATATTCTTATGGTGGTATTGAACTTTTAATAGAAACCATAGAAGATCATTTTGGAGTAAACATTACTTATTATGCTTTATTCCCTCCAAAAGGAGTGGCAGACTTGATCGATTTTCTTGTGCCACAAGGTTTTAATACAAAAGAAATGGAATCACGCCTCACCTCTAATATCAGTTTGCTGGATGATCCTCTGCCTTACTTAGATGTTGGACAAGATCTGCCTGATACCTTGGATGGCAGTCAGACAGTTATGCTTCTTCATACTCTTAATGGGAAAGAGAACAGCTATAGCCGTAATAAGATACGTGAGGAAATAGAAAGGACATTGTTTCAAGAAACACTATCATTACCGAACAAAGAAGAGATTTCAACTTTGGTAAATTTACTGCGTAACCGCAGCGAAACAAACATGTCCACTTCTTCTATGTTCAGCTGGGTAAATAATTTGGTTCATACTCCTTACACGGAACTTGAAACAGACGTGTTTCCCCTTGAGAATACCTACCAGTATGAAACATATAGTCATGCAGGAGATGTCATTACGTGGGACCAAACGACAAATGAACGAGCTATCGAAGATTTTTTTAAAGAAAACTAAGGATGGTGGGACAAAACTGGCTCACCTAAGTAAATAAGGCTCCGATTATCTTTTTTGATAATTAGAGCCTTATTTTTGGATTCAAACCTGTTTGGTTATCCGCTGGTCGGTGCGCAAATTAGACTACAGGAATCCTAAGACTGGATCCCCGTCGATCTTACGCTTCCCATAGACAGCCTGTGGCGTCGCCCTTCGTGCCCAATGAAGATTGTCTCATCTTTAATCTCTTTTCCACAACCGGCTGCTTGCCCTCAATTTTTCTTCCGGAAATAGTGGATTGTGTATAAGCGCAAAGGATCAGCTTCGCCATCACACTTGGGTCATAGGACGGACAACCGGTTGAACGAAGGAAGCACTTAATGCTTCACCGGGTATGGCTTCAACGAGAGCATTGACGGTAAAAGAAAGTAACATCATTTTCCTGGAGTTTATAAGAAAGGTCCATCGGCAAAACGACTTGATTCATGTTATCATCTTTAAACATAAGGAAACCTCCGATTCTGTTAGGTTGTGGTGATGTAACTTTATCAGAAGGTATCCTTTTTGTGTACATAGACGTTGATGGTTCAATCACGAGATGCCTGCGGGAAAAGCAAGAGCTGAAGATCCGCCGTGGGGTTCACCCGGCTAGCTGAAGCCTTGCCCGGGGCATAGAAGACACCGTGAAAGCGAATGAAATGAAGTTTGGAACAGATGTCGTCCTTGTGCCTTAAGATTCAAGCGAGTGTATTTTTGAACAAGTAACTACTAGTATACTGGAGACAAGAAAAGGCTCTCACCACGGTGAGGGCCCTTCTTATTAGCTGGGTTTAATCCCGGCCTTTTCTTATGGCTTTTAGTCAAGCTACTCTTCAAAGCGTTTAAATGCAATTGTAGCATTGTGGCCGCCAAAGCCTAAAGAGTTACTAAGTGCAGCTTCTATGTCCTGCTTACGGCTTTCATTGGGCACATAATCCAAATCACAATCAGGATCTGGTGTGTCATAATTAATTGTTGGAGGGATAATTCCGTCTTTAATTGCTTTAATCGTAAAAATAGCTTCTATGCCTCCGGCTGCTCCTAAAAGATGCCCGGTCATTGACTTGGTAGAGCTCACTGCAAGGTTATAAGCGTGGTCGCCAAACACTTGTTTAAGGGCCATAGTTTCAAATTTATCATTATAAGGAGTACTGGTTCCATGGGCATTCATATACTGGAATTGCTCGGGTTTTAAACCTGAATCATTAATTGCCTGAGTCATTGCCCGGGCACCGCCCTCTCCTTCCGGTGCAGGAGCCGTAATATGGTATGCATCTCCTGTGGCCCCATAGCCGATGATTTCTGCATAAATTGGTGCTCCCCGCTTTTGGGCTGACTCTAACGACTCCAGGATGACAATACCTGCTCCTTCTCCCATGACAAATCCACTGCGGTCCTTATCAAAAGGACGGGAGGCAGTTTCTGCATCCTCACTTGTCGTTATAGCTTTCGCCGTACTAAACCCAGCAACAGCCATGCTTGTAATTGGCGCTTCTGCTCCGCCTGTGATCATAATATCAGCATCGCCACGCTGAATAACCTTAAACGCATCTCCAATGGAGTTCGTCCCAGAAGCACACGCGGTTACTGTACAAGAATTAATTCCTTTGGCCCCTGTCACAATGGATACTTGTCCAGAAGCCATGTCTGGTATCATCATCGGCACAAAAAACGGGCTGACTCTGCGGTATCCCTTTTTTTGAAAAAGCCTGAACTGCTGTTCATATGTTTCCATACCGCCAATGCCTGACCCAATCCATACGCCTGTTCTTCCTGCGATTTCCTCCGTAATTTCAAGGTTGGCATCTTTAAGAGCCATCAAAGAAGAAGCTACAGCAAACTGAGTGAATCGGTCCATCTTTCTCGCTTCTTTTTTATCCATGAAAGCGCCTGGGTCAAAGTCTTTTACTTCGGCAGCTATTTTCATTGGAAAATCATTTTTGTCCAAACGAGTCAATTCTCCGACACCAGATTTTCCAGCTGTAATGTTCTCCCACGTTGTTTCTAAATCATTTCCCATTGGATTAACAGTTCCCATTCCAGTAATCACTACACGAGGGGTATCGCTCATTCTTTTCTCTCTCCTTTACGTAGTGGCAAATTAAAAGTAAATTGCTTCGAGTATATCTGGTTACTTTTCATGTAATCATGGTTGCAGTAAACGCGGCCTTTCAAACGCTCCCGCTGCCTTGCAACCCCAGAGACTTTTGTTCCTCCTTTACGCGGAGAAACCGAAAAGTCAGACCGCGTTCACCCGTCCTCTTCTAAAGCTTTTTATTTTCCCCAGCGGATGGCCATGGCTCCCCAGACAAGCCCGGAACCAAAACCTACCATCACAACCAGATCATCTTCTTTTATTTTACCATTTTTCACTTCTTCAACCAGAGCAATTGGAATTGAAGAAGAAGATGTATTCCCGTATTTTTTAACGGTTACGGACATTTTTTCTTCCGGCAGGTCCAGTCGCTGGCGGGCAGCTTCCATTATTCTGATGTTTGCCTGATGAGGAATAAGAAAGTCCACATCATCCTTTGTAAGACCGGCTTTTTCAACGACCTTCATAGATGACTCACCCATCTGTCTTACGGCAAATTTAAATACTTCTCTTCCATTCATAGTAAGGTACGGATCCTGGTAAATGTGCATGGCACCTGCTCCATCAGCACCAAGGTCAAATGAAAGGATTCCCCGTCCTTCTGATACCGGTCCGAGAATGACTGCACCTGCTCCGTCACCAAATAAGACAGCTGTGTTTCTATCCTGCATGTCAACAACCTTAGACAGCTTTTCAGCACCAATAACAAGCACATTCTCATAAGCTCCTGTTTGTATAAACTGCTGTCCGGTTGCCATTCCGTATATGAAGCCTGCACACGCAGCACTTACATCCATCGCTGATGCATTCTTTGCTCCAAGCCTTTCTTGAATCAACGCAGAAACAGACGGAAACGGGTAATCAGGTGTTACGGTTGCTACAAGAATCAAATCAAGTTTTTCTGCCGGAAGATCTGCATCCTCCAAAGCTTCTACAGCTGCGTGGTAACACATGTCAGATGTATCTATATCATCGTGGGCAAATACTCTTCTTTCGATCCCAGTTCTCGTTTTAATCCATTCATCGTTTGTATCTAGAACTTTCTCAAACTCTTTATTAGTTATTTCCCGTCCCTCAGTAAAGCTTCCTATACCTAAGATTCCGGCTTGCCTCATACCTGTCCCCCCTATTTCTTTCCTACAGCTTGCTGGTTTTGTTCCTTATTTTTTATTATTTTACAGCTGCTATTATTATCACTAATTGTTATGACCTGGTTTTAATTTTAGAGGATTTCTCATTTCTTGTCTACTAAGCACAGCTTGGTGTGATAAAGGTATTGAGACAAAAGAGAGATATACATAAAAAAAGAAGCTGTCATACTTGCTTCAACAGCTTCTTGATCTTCCGTTATTAATAAAATGGACTTGACCCGTAGCCACCATATACCGGACCAAACTGCGGTCCATAGGATGGGCCGAATGAAGGACCGTAATGAGGACCATAAATTGGTCCATAAGATGGTCCGTAGCCTCCGTATCCCCCACCATATCCTCCAAAGATTAACGGACTGACTGCTAAGCCTGCTAAAAATGGCAGTACCGGAAAGTATCGCTGAGACTCACTGCTGCTTCGATAAGGAACATATTGATACATGAAACTTCCTCCCTCTCGCATTGTCACAACGTATTCTATGCCATATGCCCTTCTTCTGTGATAGGAAACCAACTAATAAACATTACACTTTCTTGTATTCATACGTTGATTGATTGTGCAGACTATCGAGAGAGGGGAAAAATTCTTTCAAATGTAAATGTTAGAATCTCTGTGCTTCAGCTCATTTCACTTGATTACAGTGTCTTGCTTGCAGAGATAACATTAGGACAAAGCATTTGGTATACCGTCCTCATTTCTCTGCTGAACGCAGGTTAAAAGGCTGAAGGAAATAATCGATACTACTAGCCATTACAGCCGGGCAAAAACTATTACGAAATTTAAAAACCCTCTGGCGTAAGAACCAAAGGGGGCAGTTGTTATTCTTTTTCCTTCTTTCCATCTTCATATCCTAATTCGTATGCTTCTCCCATAACACTCATTAACAATTCAAGTGCTGGCTGAAGATCATGCATATCCAGTTCAATTCCCTTACTTTCAAGAAGACCTCTTCCTTCTTGCACGTGAGCCATTGCGATTTGCATAAATTTCATATTAAGTTCTTGATCCATGATGTCACCTCATTTACTGAAATGGTTGCCTCAAGCTTTATTCAAGCATTATCTCCCTTAATCGTCAAGTGAGTTTCATTAAATCAGTAGGGGTATGTACACAAATTAATTTCGTTTACTTAAAAAGTTCATTTTTTCATTGAGTGTTCTTTCTGTAGACCCATTCAGCTGCAAAAGCGAGGAGCAAGGCTGCCAGCACAGAAATTGTTTCGTTTAAGCCGAGTCCTTGAAAAAGCAGTAAAAATGAAAACAAAGCAACGACACAAAAAATGAAAGTGCCAAGAAGCAAGTGTCTTATTGCCACGTCCAACCCTCCTACGTCAACTCCAGTATCTTTGTTTTATTTCATACTATCACGAGAAGACACGTAAGAAAGGTATAAATTATCAGCTTTCTTCTTTTTCTGGGGAATAAGGAAGAAAGTTTGCCCCAGACTCCTCGTAGTGCTGGGCTAACTCTTCTAGCCTTTTTACCCCGTGCAGAGTCAGATTACTTTCTGATTGTTCTTTTAAAGCTTTGTATTCTTCAAAAGACATATGATCGCCTCCTCTTTTCATCATACGCCTCAGAATGAATATTTATCCCCGCCTCCGATATTGTGCTGTAACATTCCCTCCATTTCGATAGTTTCTCATCGCATGCAAAAAAAGGCTGTTTCCCCCCGAGTGTTCACTTTGGTACAGGGGGGGAACAACCTGCTTATCTTTTAAAGAATGTCAACAATTACGGCGATTGCCAATAATAGTTGAAGCATTAACTGGATATTTACCGCTACTTGTGTGTCAGTCGTTCTAATATCCACACCTCTTGAATTTTCAACAATAGTTTTTTGATAATTTAACTGTTTTGTTTTTACTTTTTGGATAAGCTCCTGCGTGAATTCTGGAACCTCTGCATCGTCACCTATTGCTATTGAAATGATCAAGATAATCGCAGCCTGGATACCTGCTTGCAGGCTGACTGCTGCTTTTGTATCTGTAGTACGGATTGTCACATCAGCTGAATCCTTTACCAGGATACACTCATCAGAAAGCTGAATTGTTTTATTATCAAATTGACCGCTTTGGGTCGCATCATCTTTCGCTAGCGGATGCTTAACATCATCTAATGCTCTCCATTCAGTTCTTTTTGTATCTTTATCTTTTATTCTGCATGCTCTGCATTTGCAACTCAACGAAAACACCTCCTTGTTTATCTTCATTTTCATCATATGAGGCTTTTTACTGAAAGTTTGGACAAAGACCTTAGGTTATTCGTTTATTTTTTTCTTTTTTTAAGGTTTTGAGGCTTTTTATCGCCTTTTTCTTCCTCTTTCTCACTGACAACTACTTGCTTTTTAAGGAATTCATCAACCTCTTTTTGTAAACCAGTAACTACATTCCTAAGCTCGTTTTTTTCTTCATTAGAAAGATTTACTTTATCGGGTTCGATATTATATTTCTCCATTGTTTTTTTCACTAGAACTTCCATAAGTTTTTGATAGCTTTCCAACTGTCTCCCCCTCCTTTCACAGGCTTAGATGCTTTTTAACAATAAGCAGCACCGATAATGATCAGCAGGATAAACAGCACCACCAGAAGTGGAAATCCATAACCAGCATACATCGCATAAACCTCCTTTATTGCATGGGTTGCTATACTCTATGTAAAAATCCCAAAAGAGGTTGGACTGCCAACTAGATTAACAACAGAAATAGCCATGACTTTTCTAGTCACAGCTATATACAATGCTAAATGATGAAGGATGTTGACCGATAACTACTTTGCCTCAGTTTGGTATCTAAATTTAGGCAATTCAGGTGAGGGGTATGAGACGAAGGAGAAACGGGGTTATGATGTTGTTGCTTGATCGTTACATTTATAACATTAGGTTGTAATAAAAAAATAGGTTCTCCAAAAAAACAAAAAAACTGCGGTGAAACCAACGGTTCACCACAGCTTTTCTTATCTTTACTTTATTGTTGCTGCAAGGATTGCTTTTTGGACGTGCAGACGGTTTTCCGCTTCATCGTATACCATAGATTGTGGCCCATCGATTACCTCTGCACTTACTTCTTCACCTCTATGAGCAGGCAGACAGTGCAGGAAGATGTAATCATCCTTTGCATTTTTTACAAGATCACTGTTTACCTGAAATCCTTTAAAGGACTCTTCACGTCTTGTTTGTTCCTCTTCATACCCCATGCTTGCCCACACATCGGTGTAGATCACATCTGCATCTTTTACCGCTTCAACAGGATCCTTGGTCAACACAACCTTACTATTTGTCGAAGCTGCAATTGTTTCAACTTCTTTTACAACCTCTTTGTTTGGCTCATATCCAGATGGAGTTGCCACATATACATCCATTCCCATTTTTGCGCAGGCAATCATCCAGGAGTGAGCGACATTGTTACCGTCACCTACAAATGCCGTCTTTAAGCCTTTTAGAGTTTCTTTTTGCTCTTTGACTGTCAACAGATCCGCCAGCGCCTGGCACGGATGGTACCAATCAGTTAAGGCATTAATAACAGGTACATCAGCATGCTCAGCGAGTTCAGCCACTTTCTCATGAGAATTCGTCCGGACCATTATCGCATCAACATACCTAGAGAGCACTTTCGCCGTATCTTTGATTGGCTCTCCTCTTCCAATTTGTAGATCGCGAGGGCTTAAAAACAGGGCATGCCCTCCTAATTGTGTCATTCCAACTTCAAAAGACACACGGGTTCTCGTGGAAGAATTTTCAAAGATCATTCCCAAAGATTTCCCTGCCAGCAGCTGAGGGCACTTTCCCTCTTTCTGCTGGGCTTTCAACTCTTCTGCTGACTGAAGCAGAGCATAAATCTCCTCTGGTGTAAAGTCCAGGAGTGTTAATACATCTCTACCTTGCAGAGAAGCAGCTTTTTTGTCTTGTACTTGCTGTTGCATATCTTCACTTCCTTTTTAAACTGTGGTAGAGACCGCAGATAACCATTCTTGAATGGAAGTTTCTTTACTTTTCTCTCCGTTCATGGCATCAACCATCACTTTTAATGTGGACGGGTTCGTCACAATCGTCTTTCTGAATTTAAGAGAAGCCTGCCTGTATTCTTTTCCTGTTTGGTGGCCTCTTGGAGGAATGCTCACTAAGGCGACACTCTCTTCCCTTTGAATCCAATCCTGGAAATCCATTTGTGTTACACCATCTGCTGCTTTTTGGGCCGCTAGTGTATATCCTTGTTTCACAAGAGTCTGTAACGTCTCCTCGCATGCATCTTTCCACTCGGAGGCAATGTCGCAATAGACGATTCCCTTCTTTTTATACAAAAGGGGGATTTCACTTTCAGACCAGGCAAAAGCTTTATTAAACGCTTGTTCTGTGGTCTCTGCAATGCTGATAAGTTCTCCGGTTGACTTCATTTCTGCTTCCAGAATCGGGTCTAATCCAGCAAGCTTGTTATTAGAAAACACCGGCGCCTTTACTGTAAAGTATGGTGTTTCTTTTCCAAGTCCTGTATGACCACCAGTTACCTCTGTAACAGACTTGCCAAGAAGAAGACCAATGGTTGCCTCTATCATGTTAAATCCAGTAACCTTTGAAAGAATAGGCACTGTCCTTGAAGCACGCGGATTTATCTCAATGACAAACAGCTCATTGTTATCAAGTACAAATTGAATATTAAAAATCCCTTTAAAATCCATGCCTTTTGCAATGCTGCTTGCGATTTGAGCAACCTTCTCTTTTACATCTTCACTCAAGGTAAAAGGAGGAGTTACCGCCATGGAATCACCGGAATGTACGCCGGCAGGCTCTACATGCTCAAACATTCCCGGGATATAAATATCTGTTCCATCTGTTAAAACATCAATTTCCAGCTCTGTTCCAGGCATATAAGCATCTATAAGAATAGGAAATTCAATGTCATTCCCCTTTTGAGAGAGATATTCCGCTAATTCCTTTTCATCTGAATGAATAGTCATCCCCTGGCCGCCAATGACATAGGAAGGACGAAGAAGAACAGGAAACCCTACTTCTGAAGCTTTCTGAATGACATCTTCTTTATCATAGCCTGTTACACCAGGAATGTGTCGCACGTTCACGTCGCTCATAAACTCATAAAATCTTCCCCGGTCTTCAAGCTGGTCAATGATATCCGAAGTTGTTCCAAAGACATGCTGTCCCGCTTCTTCAAGTGCCTCTGTTAGTGAAATCCCTGTCTGGCCGCCAAGCTGTACGACGATTCCTTCTACACCTTCAAGCTCTGCGACATGCAGAACGTCTTCAGATGTCAACGGGTCAAAATACAGGCGGTCTGCCATTTCATAATCTGTACTTACGGTCTCAGGGTTATTGTTCATGATAATTGCTTCATATCCAGCTTTTTGCACCGCTTTTGCTCCGTGAACAGAACAATAATCAAATTCAATTCCTTGCCCTATTCTGATTGGCCCGGAACCTACTATTAATATTTTTTTCTTTCCGGTGTTCACCTCTACATCGCTTTCTTTATACCAGCTTGAATAGTAATAAGCAGTAGAAGCTGTAAATTCAGCTGCACATGTATCAACCATGTGATAAGAAGGAAGGAGATCCAATTGTTTCCTTTTTTCATAAATTTCGCTGCTTTTTGTCTCCCACTGCCCGGCGAGCCATTGGTCAGTGAAACCAGCTTTTTTGAGCTCCAAAAGAAGAGAAGGATCGACAGAACTCCAACCTATGTTCTGAACTTTCTTTTCTAAGGACACAAGATATTCCCAATTTGATAAGAAAAAGAGATTAATTTGCGTTTCCTTATGAATCTCTTCAATTGAAACATCTCTTCTGATCAGCTCCATAATAATAAAGAACCGCTGATCATCCTGTCCTTTTAGTGCCGTCCAAAGGTCACTTATCGAAGCGTCCTGCAGACTTGGGAGACTGAGACCGTCGACCTTAAGTTCCAAGGAGCGGACAGCCTTTTGAAGAGCCGATTCTAAATTTCGTTCAATGGCCATTACTTCACCAGTTGCTTTCATCTGCGTTCCAAGCTTTCTGTCAGCCTGCTTGAATTTATCAAAAGGCCAGCGAGGAAACTTAAGAACAACATAGTCCAAGGCTGGTTCAAAGCTGGCATAAGTATGGCCTGTTACCGGGTTCAGCAGTTCATGAAGATGATAACCCAGGCTGATTTTAGCAGCCATCCTTGCAATCGGATATCCAGTGGCTTTTGAAGCAAGGGCAGAAGAACGGCTTACCCGGGGATTTACTTCGATTAAATAATATTGTTTGCTGTAAGGGTCCAGAGCAAACTGAATATTACAGCCGCCCACAATCCCCAATGCTCTGATTACTTTTAACGATGAGGCTCTAAGCATCTGGTATTCGACATCGGTGAGTGTCTGGGAAGGTGCCACTACGATGGAATCTCCCGTGTGAACCCCAACCGGATCAATATTTTCCATATTACATACGGTAATGCATGTGTCATTGTCATCACGCATCACTTCATATTCAACTTCTTTAAAGCCGGCAATACTTTTCTCTACGAGGCACTGATGAATCGGACTTGCTTCCAATCCGCCTTCAATAATGTATAAAAGCTCCTCTTCATCTTGGGCGATGCCTCCTCCGCCCCCTCCAAGAGTATAAGCCGGGCGCACAATAATCGGATAGCCGACAGAGGCTGCAAATTTCAAAGCCTGCTCTTTGGTTTCAACGATTTCACTTTCAGGAACAGGCTCATCCAATTGCTTCATTAAATCCCGAAAGGCTTCCCGATCTTCCCCTTTGATAATGGATTCAATAGGCGTTCCAAGAAGCTCCACGTTATACTTGCTTAATATATCCTGCTTGTGCAAAGAAAGGGCTAGATTTAATCCTGTCTGTCCCCCGAGGGTTGCCAGCAGTCCATCAGGCTGTTCCTTTGCAATGATGTTCTCTACTGATTCTACAGTTAAAGGTTCAAAATAAACCTTATCTGCACAAGACTCATCAGTCATAACAGTAGCCGGGTTATTATTTATTAATATGACTTCTATTCCTTCTTCTCTCAAGGCAAGGCACGCCTGTGTTCCAGAATAGTCAAACTCAGCAGCCTGCCCGATAACAATGGGCCCTGAGCCAATAACCAGAACTTTTTTTATTTCTTGATTTTTAGGCATACGCTGTCTCTCTCCCTTTGCTTCTCAGTTGTTCCATAAATTTGTGAAAGATCTCTTCACTGTCAGCTGGTCCCGGGTGTGCTTCCGGATGGAATTGAACAGTGATGATTGGAAGTGTATTATGAACCAGACCTTCAATTGAACCATCATTAATGTTCTTAAAAAGGATAGAAAAATCACTTTCGTTAAGAGTATTTTCTTTCACAACATAGCTGTGGTTTTGGGAAGTTATATACACTTTCTTCGTTTCCAGATCCTGTACAGGCTGATTTGCTCCCCGGTGGCCAAACCTTAGTTTTTCAGTGTCTCCTCCAAACGCTAAAGCCAGGAGTTGATGACCAAGGCAGATGCCAAGTGTTGGGTATGTCTCCGCTAAACGTTTGTATGCCGGCAAATATGAATTAAGCTGTTTAGGATTTCCTGGTCCATTGGAGAAAAGAAGGCCATCCGGATTCAGCTGATGGATCTCTTCTTCAGCCATATCGTACGGTACGACAGTAACCTTGCATCCCTGCTCGACTAATGAAGTAACCATAGATTCTTTATAGCCGAAATCTACAAGTACAACGTGATGATTGCCTTCCCCAAAGGTTTCTGCCTTTTTCACAGCTGCATCAGCCACAAGCTGCCTTTCACCAATAGGAGTAAAGCTGGCAACATCGATTTTTTCAGGATTTGTGGTGATCACTGCCCCCATGTCTCCATGCTCGCGAATTCGTTTTACGAGAGCTCTCGTATCCAGACCTGTTAATATAGGAATTCCTGCCTCTGCCGCTTCTTTTTCAACCGTTTTATCACACGCGTAATGGTGTCCTGTTTTGTGGCACTCGCTCATCACAAGAGCTGCCGGCTGCGGCTTTTTACTTTCATTGTCTGTAAGATTGATGCCGTAATTTCCGATTAGGGGATAGGTAAAAACCACTACTTGGCCGTTAAAGGAAGGGTCAGTCATCACTTCCTGGTAACCTGTCATTCCTGTAAAGAACACGGCTTCTCCATACACTTCTTTGTCCGTATTGCCGCTTAACTCTCCTTCAAATATTTCTCCATTCTCCAACTTTAGAAAGCCTTTCATGCCTTTCCCTCCTATCCATCTGGATGTCAAATGGTTTTCTTTTTTATTCGCTTATTACGTTTTTGATCGCTTCTACACCTTGGAGAAGCTGTTCTTTTGTAATTGTTAGTGGCGGAAGCAGCCTAATGACATGTGTTCCGGCCGGAATGCAAAGTACTCCTTTTTCCTGAAGTTTTAAAATATAGGGAGCAGCTTCTCTTTCACACTCAATTCCTGCCATAAGTCCCCTGCCTCTGATGGCTTTAACACCGGGAATACGGCCAACTTCCTCCGTGAGAAGACTGAAAAGATATTCTCCCTTTTCTTCAGTCTCTTGTAAAAACCCGTCGTTCAGCACCTCTAATAATGTCGCTTCGGCTGCAGCCATAGCCAGAGGGTTTCCGCCAAACGTTGATCCATGACTTCCTGGCCCAAAGGCGTCCTTTAGCTTTTCTTTGCCGATGATTGCTCCTACGGGAAAGCCATTCCCTAGACCTTTTGCTGCCGTAACAATGTCCGGACTGAGATTTGCATGCTCATAAGCAAATAGCTTTCCTGTCCGACCAATCCCTGTCTGCACCTCATCCACGATAAGCAGTGCACCGTGTTCTTGTGCAAGCTTTTGTACTCCATGTAAAAATGCATCTTCTCCAGGAACAACACCGCCTTCTCCCTGGACTATTTCAAGAATTACAGCTGCTGTTTCTTTATCCATTTCTCTTTCCACCGCTGCAAGATCATTGTAAGGAAGGTACATAAAACCGTCCAGCATAGGACCAAAACCTTCATGAATCTTATCCTGGCCGGTAGCAGCCATTGTTCCATAGGTTCTTCCATGAAAAGATTGCTTGAAGCTCAGAATCTTCGTACGCTGCGTATGCTTCCGGGCGAGTTTAATGGCAGCTTCGTTAGCTTCTGCCCCGCTATTGCAAAAGAAGACAAGATCTCCTGCCGAATGCTTTGTTAATAAGGAAGCCACTTTCTCCTGAATTTCAAAATGAAACAGGTTTGAGCCGTGCCAGCCTTTAGATAGCTGCTTTTCTACCGATGCGATAACATTGGGATTCCCATGACCTACATTCACAACGCCTATTCCAGCCATAAAATCAAGGTATACTTTTCCGGTTTCCGCGGTAATGTGACATCCTTCTGCTTTTTCAAATGCTATCTCCCAGCGTTTATACGTAGGAAACAAACTTGTTTTTGTCTCTTGTATCATTTCCATCGAGCTTCACCTTTCTTTGCTTAGAGGGTTGCTGTTGCTTCCTTCACAATTGCTGTTCCTTTTAGTGTGCCATCTTCGTTTCTGGAGTCTGCCTTACCGCCTGCAATCACAACTTTTTCAATTTCCCCCTGCAGACTGTCAATAGCAGCTTTTACTTTCGGTATCATTCCTCCGTACACCGTTCCATCATCTATGAGCTCCTGCACCTGTGCAGCAGATAAGACTTCAAGAAGCTGCCCATCTTTTAACACCCCGTCAACATCTGTCACAAAGACAAGTTCTTGGGCTTTCATGTAGTTGGCAACAGAAGAAGCTGCAGCATCAGCATTTACATTAAGGTGATCCCCTTCTTCAGTACATGCAATCGGAGAAAGAACTGGGATGGTCCCTTCTTTCAATAAACTATGAAGCAATGAAACATTCACTTTGTTTATTTGGCCAACAAGACCCAGGGAAGCAAGATCTACGGGAACCGCCTGTAGTAGAGAGCCATCACAGCCTGAAATGCCAAGACCTTTCCCTCCAGCTCTTTGAAGTCCTTGAACGATTTGCTTATTCACCTTTCCGCTTAATACCATCTCGGCAACCTCTAAAACGGCAGGTGTCGTTTTCCGAAGTCCGTCAATAAATTGTATCTCCACTTCAAGCTTTTCAAGCATTGAATTAATTGCTGGTCCGCCGCCATGAACAATTATTGGATATTTTCCAGCCGTTTGCATCGCCACGATCCCTTTGAAGAATTCTTCGTTTAATTCATCAACTGTAGAGCCTCCACATTTAATTACGACGATCTCCTTCATCAATCTCCCCCCTTTTCATTTTTGGGCATTTACGTTCGGTAGCCCGCGTTTATCCGTACATAGTCATATGTCAAATCACACCCCCAGGCTTTGCCAGTTCCCTCTCCAACATTCAAATCAACATGAATCGTTACTTCTTCATTTGTTAGATATTCTGTTGCCTGCTCTTCGGAAAACCAGACCGGCTGACTGTTTTTTAAGGTAGGAATGCTCCCGATTGATATATCAATATTATCAGGATCAATTTTGGCGTCAGTGGACCCTATAGCAACAATAATTCTTCCCCAATTCGCATCAGTTCCGTAAACAGCTGTCTTCACTAAGTCAGAACCGACAATTTGCTTTGCTACCTTGCCTGCTTCTTCATCAGATGCTGCTCCCTTTACTTCCACTTCTATAAGCTTGGTGGCTCCTTCACCGTCTCTTGCGATCTTTTTTGCCAGGCTTTCACACGTGAGTGATAACCCTTTTACAAAAAGGCTCCAGTCAGGATGCTCAGGGTGAAGGGGTTCATTTTCAGATTTACCGCTTGCCATAACGACCACCATATCATTGGTTGATGTATCACCGTCTACCGTAATTCTGTTAAAGGTAGTATTGGTTACCTCAGACAGTGCCTGCTGTAAATAAGAGGGTTCAATATTTGCATCGGTTGTAATAAAGCTTAGCATTGTTGCCATGTTCGGATGAATCATTCCTGATCCTTTTGCTACTCCTCCAATGGTCACTTTCTTCCCATCAACGTTCATTTGGTAGCAGGCATGCTTCTTCATCGTATCAGTGGTCATAATGGCTTCGTTAAATGAATCAGCATCCTTAAAGCTCCCTTTTGTTTCAATGGCCTCTACACCCGGAAGGATCTTATTCATTTGAAGCATTTCGCCAATAACGCCTGTTGAGGTTACAGCTACATAGTGTTCTGGCACGTTGAAAGCCTCAGAGCTTTTTTTGCGCATTTCATAAGCATCCTTCAATCCTTGTTCTCCCGTACACGAATTAGCATTGCCACTGTTTACCACAATCGCTTGCAGCTTTCCTTCCGCTGCAATGCTTTCCTTTGTTACAGCAAGGGGTGCTGCTTGAATTGGATTTAACGTATAGACCGCTGCACTTGATGCAGGCACGTCACAGAAGATCGCACCTAAGTCATTTCGTTTTCTTTTCACCTTTGTATGGACTCCTCCTGCTGTAAATCCGGCAGGACTGATAATGCTGCCCTTTTCCACTTCAACAATTGACTTCGTTTCTTCTGCGATGCTCACTATACTTCCCTCCAAAGCTAATTAATTAAGGGTAAACCGGTACTTGGTTTAATCCCTCGTTTTCTTCAAAACCTAGCATAAGATTCATGTTTTGTATGGCTTGCCCTGAAGCCCCTTTCACTAAATTATCTATGACTGAGACGATTGTAATTCTGCCGGTTCGTTCATCGTAGGTTAGACCAATATCACAGTAATTCGTGCCATAGACTTCTTTTGTGGACGGGTATTTTCCGTCTTCTCTGATTCGTATAAAAGGTGCATCTTTATACATCTCTTCATACAATTCTCTAAGCTGGTTTTCTGTAACAGACATCGTCGCTTTTCCATACATTGTGGCCATAATACCTCTTGTCATCGGCACAAGGTGCGGAGTAAAGGTGACAGTTACGTCTGATTCGCTCCAGCCTTTTAGAGTCTGTTCAATTTCGGGGATATGTTTGTGTTCATTAACCTTATAAACTTTGAAATTATCGTTCATCTCGCTGAAATGCGTAATGGCTGAAGGCGACCTCCCTGCCCCGGTCGTTCCGGACTTTGCGTCAATAATAAGCGTGTCTAGGTCGATTAGTTTTTCGCTGATGAGCGGGCCTAAACCAAGCAGTGTTGCTGTCGGATAGCACCCCGGGTTGGATAATAATGAACTGGCTTTAATTCCTTCACGATTCCATTCTGTTAACCCGTATACCGCTTCATTCAATAGTTCCGTATCTGCAGAGTCTCTCTCATACCAAGATTCATAGACATCTTTCTCCTTCAATCTCAGGTCACCGGAAAGGTCTATGACTTTAGCTCCGTTTTCAATAAGCTTTCCGCTATATTCAGCAGACACTCCAGGAGGAGTTGATAAAAATACAATGTCAGCTTCCTTTCCGATCGTTTCTGGATCAATCTCCTGAAGCTGAGATGTATATAAATCGCTCAAATGCGGATAGCTTTCCTCCATTGCTTTGCCTTCCTGGCTTGAAGAATGAAACGTAATCTCCGTAATATGGGGATGACCATGAAGCAAACGAATAAGTTCTGCTCCTCCATAACCTGTCGCTCCTATAATCGCAACTCTCATAAAATTGCACCTCTTTTTATCTTTATGCGTTTTTCGTTGTGTCTTATTATAAATTTGAATAAAAATTAATTCAACTGTATTTTTACTATTTTTTTATTTTTTTTCTAATTTGCTGACCCTGTTACACCTATTCACCTATGTACCTGCCCTGTGCGAAAGGAATAAATTGGCTGCTGACTCTTCGTTTTCTCCTGGCATTTTTCGTAAAAAAGCAAAAAAAAAACCTGCTCTTTACAAGCAGGTTCTTTCATAATTTATTCGTTCAAAGCCTCACGGATCCGTTCTTCTGTGTCATCTATTTGCTCACCAAACAAATCATTAACATGAGAATAAATCTTTTCTCCATTTTCATCAAGAATTGAAAAACCTCTATAAGAAATATCCCCGTCAGACATATCAACAATTTCTATTACTTCCTGATTTGGGTCTGATAGAAAGGAATAAGTAATGCCAGCAGCTTCCTTAAATTCTTCATGGTGGCCTGGTGAGTCAACGCTTATGCCATAGATATCCACATCCACATCCTCAAAACGATCAAGTTCTTGCTGCAGCTGCACGAGCTGCTGTTGGCAGAGGCCTCAGCCAACGCCAGTAAAATGAAACAGCACGGTTGGCTGCTCTTTATTCACAAGACTGATTTCTTCATAATTTTCATCATGAAGAGCCAGTTCCTCTTCCTCTTCTCCGCAGGCCGCAAGCATCATAACTGCAAGGGCCAGCAGCCCAGCTAAGAGGAGCCTTGGATAAACTTTTTTCATAGGGGTCTCTCCTTTAACATATACATCAGCTCGAACCGATTACTGCTTTTTTCAGGTCCCAAGACAGTGTATCAGTTATTCAATGTCAATCCAATTAAAATGCTTCCCTATGAACCTGTAAGGTATTTCAAATCCTCAACAATTGGAGAAGTATCATTATCAAGCCCATCATATTTTCTGATGACTTGTCCTTCCCCATCAACCAAAAAGAAACTAGTAGCATGGACAATGTCCTCTTCTTCAGGCACCTTTTGGACTACACTTCTAAAAGAGGACTGAGCAAATTCTTCTATTTCCTCATCTGAGTACCCTGTGAGGAAATTCCAGTTACTAAAGTCTACATTGTAATTTTCACCGTAATTTAAAAGCCGTTCCGGCGTATCAAATTCAGGGTCCACTGTAAATGAAACAATCTGTACAGGTACGCCCTCTTCTTCCAACTCTCCCTGCAAATTAAGTTTATTAGGTGTCATTAAAGGACATACGCTCGGACAGCGGGTAAAGATCATACTCGCAAGCCAGTAGTCACCTTCAAGTTCAGAAAGCCCAAAAGATTCTCCATGCTGGTTTGTATACTCAAAATCCTCAACCTGCATGTCTGCTTCTGAAATGTCATATTCACTTTCTGCAGCCGGGCTGGCATAAAGCCATCCGCATCCACTTAGGAGAAAAATCAGTATAATTCCCATGAATATCAATAGTTGCGTGTTGCGCATAAGTCTCCCCCTGTATCTGCAATGCCTGCCCATGTTCCTCTGAAGCCAGGGCAGCTGTTGTTGCTTTTGTAGTATACGGTTTATTGACCCTTTAGCTGATTCAAATTGGCAGTAGGTAAATCACTAATCGTCAGTTCACCGTCTTGTGTCTTTTCTTTTGTAAGCCATTGTTTAAAAATCACTCCCATCATTACTCCATAGGTGATTTCCTGGACAATCTTCATTGTGACACCTGCCAGCTGCTGGTCGTTCAATGTATCAAGATATTGAAATCCATCTGACCAGTTAAACATTCCAGCCGGAACAGTGGCACCAGCCGGCAGACAATAGGCCATCACGTTTGCCCAGAAAGCAGAATCTGTATAGGTAGCATACAAAGGCTCCCCAGCAAAAATAATAAGAGCACACGCAGGAGTGATTAACACAGAGTTTCCAAAAATATATGCTATCCTGCGAAGCTCCGGAAGCTGGTCTTTGTCAGGCAGCGGGGCAATCATGTGCCACCACATAAGCCATGCACCGGCAAAAAGTGCTATTTCATAAACACTGTGCCAACCTGGAGAAAGCATAAGAGTATCAAAAACAAACGGAAAGTGGTAAAAAGAAAAGAGAGCATTAAAGGTAATCAGCCCTACGATCGGGCTCATAATAATTTTGTAGCTTACCGGTGACCGCTTTTTCCAGCGATGCATCACGGTCTGTAAAAACCACTTAGGCATCGAAGCAATGAACAATGGCACAGCTACAAAGTAAGCAAACAGCATTTGAGCCATATGGAGAGACAATATCATGTGCCCGGCTACATACAACGGGCTTCCCCATCCTAAATAAAGCGCCGCAAGAGCCAGGCCGAAATAAACTTTTTGTTTCATCGGTACAGGCTTTGAATTGATAAAGTGAACGCTCCATTTTTCAATAAGTAAATAATATAAAACAATAAGCCCCAGCAATATGATGAAAAGTTCCGGAGTCCAAAGGGCTCGAATTGAAAAAGTAGAAAAGAATTCTCCCATCCCTTTTTCGCCTCCTTAATGTATGGTATGGAAGGTTACAGGTTAGACAAGGCTAACTCCATGTACTACTATAGCACATTTTTTAATTACTTCTGATAGGATTCTGCCCTATTTCTTTCTCGTTTTTTTACAATCCATTGAACAAGATGGGGCCAGCTTATTATCAAGCAAATTCTATGCTAAATCAATAAACAACAACGGAGGGTATAATTATGGATAGACATTTAATTGTCCTTGACCTGGACGGAACTCTGCTTACTGACAATAAGACAATTTCAAAACGCTCCCTTCATGCATTACGGGAAGCCAGAAAAGCCGGACATGCTGTGGCCATTGCAACTGGAAGGCCTTTTCGAGCAAGCCAGATGTATTACCAGGAGCTTGCTCTCGATACTCCTATCGTCAACTTTAATGGTGCTTTTGTACATCACCCAGCCGATTACTCTTTCAAAGGGAAACATTCCCCGCTGGATTTAAATGTCGCTCAGACCATTATTGATACGTGCCAGGCATTTAACGTACAAAATATTATGGCCGAAGTAGTCGATGACGTATACGTTCATGACTACGATGAGCAGTTTGTTGACCTTTTTTCCATGGGAACAAGCCCGGCAGCCTATGGGAATCTAAAACATATCCTAGATAAAGACCCTACTTCACTTCTCGTTTACCCGAAAGAAAAAGAAGACGCTGAACTTTTACAAAGCCTTCTGGGCAACAAGCATGCAAAAGGTGTTCATCAAAGATCCTGGGGAGCTCCTTTTCACATGCTTGAAATTATCAAAACAGGAAACAACAAAGCCGCAGGCTTGGAACTGGTCACCGAATACTGCAACATTTCAATGGAAAACGTTATCGCTTTTGGAGATGAGGATAACGACTTGGAGATGATAGAGGAAGCAGGAATAGGAGTGGCGATGGGGAATGCAATATCTGAATTAAAAAACATCGCCAATGAAGTGACCCTCACAAACGAGGAAGATGGGATTGCTCTTTTTCTTGAAGATCGTTTAAGACTGCCATCCCCTTCTCGATGAGAGAGAACGAACTTTCTTTGTTCCCAGCTTATATCGTTCACTTAAAATAAAAAGTCAGGCTTCATTTTTAACAATGAGGCTTGTACTATAGGAAGAGAAGGATTAGAGAGGGGAGAAATGGAATGTTTGGCAAAACTAAAGGACTGAAGCAAGGAGATCCATGCCCGCCTTTTAGTCTCCCGGACATACACGGGGAGAAGCATAACATTGAAAATTTTCGCGAAGAGGCTGTTCTTCTTTATTTTATGCGAGGAACATGGTGACCGAACAGCCGAAAAGAGCTCGGGAAGCTCACTGAGATTTATAATGAAATACGCAAGGAAAATGTTCAACTGTGGACTGTTTTTGGGCAAAAGCCGGAGCCAGTACAAGAGTATGCTCAAAAACATAAAGTCCCTTTTCCTATGCTGATTGATGAAGACAGGTCTGTTATTAAAAAGTTTGATGTCTACCAAAGCATCGGCATAGACGGGGCTAATATTGCAAAGCACAGCTTGTTCCTTATATCAAACGACGGTTTCATAACATACCGTTATGTGGGAAAAAGCCAATTTGATTTTCCTTCTGCAGCTAAAATTACAGAAGTGATAAAACAATCCTGACCCTTTTCTTCAACCTGTGATAAGATAATAATGTTTGTTTATACTACTATTTTTCTCATATATATTACCTAGAATGCCTTTTGATCGATTTTCTTTATGAAGAGAGGGAGCAGGAATGAAAATTTACGAAGTGCCCAAGGATGCAGAACAGCCATTACGCGAGGAAATCGCCCAATTACTTATGGGGCAGATGGATGCCCTAGGAGAAGAGAATGCTTACGACCTTCTCCTGAATGCAATCAATTTAGCTTTGGAAGAAGGATCACAAGCTCATATTTTCGTAGCTGAGAGTAATGGAAATGTGCTTGGGGTTGCTTTTTTAAATATTGGAGTAGGATTAAACAAAGGTGGATATTACCTTTGGCTTAATGATCTGTATGTCCATAAAGAGCATCGAAATCAAGGGATTGCAAAACGTCTTCTCCTAAAAATAATTTATTGGGCTGAAAACAATGATATTAAAGGAATAGAGCTTGAAACAGGAGTTAACAATGCGGCTACTAAAGCCCTGTATAATTCACTTGGCTTCTACGATGTTGTCTCTAAGCGGTATGGATTCCGGTTTTAATGAGGCGGCCTTCTACAATGGCTGCCTTTTTTAGGACTGTTACAGGCTCTTTAACAAATCCTCTTTATAGAAATCTCTCTTTTTGATAGTGAATAATCAACGTCATGACTGCCTGATCTTTCCCCCCATTTCTGTAAGAATGGTCAACGTTTGCCTGGAACCTGAACGCGTCCCCTTTCTTAAGCGTATATATCTTTTCTTGAATCATTACCTCCACTTCTCCCTCACTAATGAATAAGCTTTCTTCTACTCCATCCTGATGAGCATGAGAATGATAGTGACCGCCCCTTTTTAGTTTGATATAAAAGACTTCAAAGGACCGATCACGTTCCTTTGGGAATACAGGATGAACGACAAAACCACCATGGCCTCCGTCCAGCTCTTGAAGCTCCTCTGCTCTAATGTGTATAATGTCAGGCTTAGGCTCTTCAATGAATGTACTAAACGCTTCATCAAGGCCTGACGCTATCTTCCAGAGAGTACTGACTGTGGGATTGGAGATTCCCCTTTCAATTTGACCGAGCATTGGTTTGCTTACCCCTGTCATTCCTGCAGCTTGATCCAACGTTAACCCTTTTCTCTTGCGTACTTCTTTTACCTTTCGTCCGATCAATGTATTTAGTTGATTTTTTTCCACTTTTATCACCTTGTGAAAGTGTATGCTATAACATACAATAATATGGTATATTGTAACATACTTTTCTCTACATATAGACAACAAAACGACTTGAGAGGAGCCTTGTCATGAGAATTGCTCTTGCCTTTCCCGAAAATACGTTTGCGTCGGGAATAAGAGATGGGCTGCCTATTGCGTTAGGTTACCTTCCCGCAGCCGTAACATTTGGTTTCTTAGCTGAAACCACAGGCTTATCGATGGGGGAAGCCCTTGCGATGAGTATTTTTGTTTTTGCTGGCGCAGCACAGTACATGGCTCTGAGTCTCCTTGCCATTGGGACCGGCGCCTTGGAAATCATTTTCACTACGTTTATAGTCAATATCCGCCACTTTTTAATGAGTGCTTCTTTAAATGAGAAAGCAGTGCCTGACCATCCTTGGAAGAAGGCGGCCTATTCGTTTGGATTAACCGATGAAGTATTTGCTGTTACATCCACAAAAGAAGGGAATGTAACCTCTTCATATATATTTGGCGTATTTATCGTTTCCTACTTAAGCTGGGTGATTAATACAGGAGTGGGCCACACCGTAGGGTCACTTTTACCCGAAACGCTCCAGCAAAGCTTAACCTTTGCCCTTTATGCTTTGTTTATTGCCCTTCTCGCTCCTTCGCTCAAAAAACACAGGAAGGTCCTGGCTCTTGCGGTCTTTGCAGCTGTATTAAACGGAACGTTCAGTTTGTTTTTAGCCGAAGGGTGGTCCATCATTTTAGCAACACTTCTTGCCTCTATTGCTATTGAGTGGCTTGAACCTAAGAAAACGTCTCAGCAAAAATCAGATCCTATTAAAGAAAGGGGCCCTTAAACATGTCATCTTCTCTTTTGCTTATCATTCTAGGAATGGCAGTAGTAACCTATATTCCCAGAATGGTCCCTCTCGTCTTTTTAAACGCTAAAGCCATACCCCCAAGACTTGAGGGTATTTTAAAAAACGTCCCCTTTGCAGCACTGGGTGCTCTTATTTTCCCTGGCATACTCTTTATACACGAATCCCCCTGGTTTGGCGTTCTTGGAGCAGCTGCTGCATTCATTCTGGCTTTTTTGGGCGGGAACCTTATCCTCGTGGTCTTAGGATCAATTTTAATTCTTACGCTTCTTACGCCTTTTTTTTGATAAAATCACTGTCCCCTATGTAAATAGGTTCAGTGAATGACTAATGTTGATAAAATAAAAGCATGAAACTCCTTCGGGAATAGCATAAAAAGAAGATCCCTCAGGGTGTTTTTAAGCTGAAGACATGCACGTGCCCGTACTTGTACCCTAAGGGGCAAGCGAGCATATTTTTAGTAAAATCACCAAAAATATGAACAAATTTTAAAAGAAAAAAAACAGAGAAAGAGAGGCGACATGTCGCCGAAACCCGTCTTTCCTGCCGTTGAAAAGGCAGTCTACTTTCTTTTTCAGCCAAACAGACATGAATAAGCGGTTGAGTATTTCCTCCCAGATGACTAAAATATAACTACTGAACAAATAGGCAGGTGAATAAGATTGGTTTTCTCATCCCTACAAGACGATCGTATTTCCCCATCAGTCAGTCAGTTATTTTCAGAGCAGACTAAACAATCAGGGGAAAGACTCTTACATAAACAATTGCTTTTCATGGTCCATACCTCTTCATCTGTCTTTTCGGGACACGTCTTACAAGACTGTGAACATCATATCCCTGTCTTTGACCGTATGGAGTTTACGAACTCCACATGCACGTGCAGTGCCCCATTCCCATGCTCACATCTGTGGGCTCTTGCGTTATTTAGCACACATTTAGGCGGCGAAGAAAAATATGCCCCTTATCATTCTTTCATGCTCAACGAGGCAGCAAGGCAAGAAAAAAGGGCAGCTAATATTTTCCAAGTTTTTCAAGCACATAACGGTGAAAAAAACAAAAATCTAGCTGCAGACTGGCGGTTTATTTACAATGGGCAAAGTGAACCCAGCAAGAAAATTATAAGCTGTCTTACTTTCATAGAATCTATCTTCTCTTTATTCCATTCTTTTCCTAACAATGGAAGAGATACACATGACAAACACCTGAAAGAATTTTTATCGTCTTTCTTCCTTGAATGTGAGATTTTGTTTTTTCAAACAGAGGATGAACCAGACGAATTTCATGAATGGCTGACGAACTATTTATTTGATCAATACGCACTTTCTTTCTCTTTTTCCTATACTCCTTACCAGGCGTTACTGCTTTTATGGGCTATCTCGCGTCAACAACACACTCAGGTACATAAAATCGAGAAGCGGACAGCAGCTATTTCTAAAGAATTTCCGTTTGATTTATCTCCTGCCCTGGCTGCCTCGGCAATGGCCATGCATAAAGGCGAAAAAGAAAAAAGCCTGGGATACCTCGTTCCCTGGAAAGGCAGGCTGGAGCCGGAAGTACTCTTATTTCACTTACAATCCATGTATGCTTCAAGTGATTGGAGCTTCTTAGAAGCCTTTTTACATGAGCTTTTTACTGATCAAGCAATCTATCGTAAGACCCAGCTTCTTTTTTATAAGAGGGAGTTATTTTTACAAAAGTACAATCTTTCTCCAGAAGAGCTTGACCTATGGGATAAGTGGGTCGCCCGGCCGGGATTGCTGAAGTTTAACAAACAGCAAAAAAACTCTGCACTTTCCAAAGAACGAATCCTTGAGTATATTCTTCCAAGGTTAGAAGCCAGCCTTCAAGAAGTCGAAACCAAAAAGCTGTATGTCCGGCTTATCTCCCAGGAAAAGTTATACTCTAGAGGATTAAGACATTTATTGAGCATTCAAAAATCGCCAGGAAACATGACTGATGAAGAAAGGCAGCTGCTAGCAGCTTCTGAACACGATTTTCCCGAACAAACGCTGGCTCTATATCACCAATACTTTTTACAATGCATAAAAAAGAAAAATCTTACTGCATACCAAGAAGCCATCGTCCTATTAAAGAATATGAAGCGAATCTATATTTCTCTCGAACGACCGGAAGCTTTTCAGATTTTTTTAAACCAAGTCAAACAAAGATACAGTACGTATCAAGCCCTTATCAGGGAGTTGAAAGCCATTGAGCCAGCTAAATAATATAAGTCCCCCTATCCTCCATATAACATACAGCCAGCCGGGCAAATGGGTGGCCTGGTGCGAGAAAGGATCCATGTCTCCCGCCACTGCCTACGGCAGGTTTCCCTTTCTTTTTCCTATAGAAGAATGGGCTCCCTTAGTTTTTTATGAAGAAAAAGAAAGTTATTTTGGGACAATGATTTCTTCTGTGGAAACAAAAGTAACAGTACCGGTTAAAAATGGCGAGGGGGAAAGTGAATCAGGGGTCTTTCAAGCTCTTCTTTCCTTTAATACCGCAAGCAATCATAGTGTAGAAAGCCTGTCTTCCTTTTTGATAGAAGGCGTCGCAATAGAATATAATGACCTGTTTTTAAAACGAGCATCTGCTCTTAGAAGCCAGGCGGAAGAAGGAAACATTCTATTAGGAAAGGACGCTCAGTACTGGCTTGACTTCTTCCAAGAAATGATTTCACTTTTAAAAGACAAGTCGTTTTTTCCGGGACAAGATGGACATTGGTACCTGAAAGGCATAAACACCCAAAAGTGGTTTGAAGCTATGCCTCCTGCTGCGGCAGCGGCCGAAATATCTGACTCTCAAGAAAAGCGATTTCCTCCATTTCTATCAGATAGCTCTTTTTCACAGCTTACTCATCGGACCGCAGATTTCATTATAAGAAATACGTTAGAAAAAAATGATACACTGCGGTCATCGCTTATAAAAGATATGGAGCACATGGATGCCCAACGGCATCTTGACCCTGGCTTTTCAAAAGATACTCCATGGGATCCTGAGCAAAAGCCGCTATTGTCTTGGTTTCAACCGTATCCCTTCCAACTTGCTGTTTCTATTACTGAACCCGTAAACATGTCTAAAGAGTGGGAGATGGAAATCTTTTTACAGGATAAAACTTCCTCTGATGTTACAGTAAATATAGAAGACATTTCTCGAGGGCTTCACCCTTGGAAAGAAAACCCTGTTCCTTACTTTATCCGGGCGCTGAAGGATCTTAAAGAGATTGCTCCTTCCCTTCAAGAATTTTCTCTCCATAAAGGAAGGATACGCTTATCAAGGGCTGAGGCTGGCATCTTTTTACTTCAAGAAGCGGGTGAATTGAAGAAGCAGGATATCGCTGTACTGGTTCCTAAATCTGTTACCATTAAAAAACAGCCCGATAACATAATCATGAAGGGTCAGCCTTACCATTCGACAGTAGACCCCCTGATCAACTGGGATGATCCAGCTTCTTTACAATATGACATTCAAATTGGGGATTTCATGCTGCCAAAAGAAGAATTTCTTCTTCTTATTGAGCAGCAGGAACGAATCCTTACCTGGAATAATCAATGGGTTGTATGGGATCCTGACCTCATGGAAGCATGGTACAAGAAGATTCAGCAGCAACCTATGCAGCAAGTCATGAAAATGGCAGTACGAGACGTGGAAAGCTCTTCCTCTGTTTCTAAAGAGGAGTGGTACTCTGCCTGGGAAGGAGATATATCAACATTGTTGGAAAGAGCTTACCGACAGGATCCTGTGTTACTATCTCCTCCAGCATCCTTTAAGGGAGAACTTCGACCTTATCAGCATGCCGGATACTCCTGGCTTATCCAGCAAAGGCGGCTCGGTCTTGGCTGCTGTCTTGCTGATGACATGGGGCTTGGAAAAACAGTACAGACGATTGCATATATAGTTACTGTTCTTTCCCAAAATAGCCGTCTCTCTTCCTCTCCTTTTCTATTACTTGCACCTACTTCTTTAATTGAAAATTGGAAGGAAGAATTTCAACAATTTGCTCCTTTTACAAACGTTCACGTTCACTATGGAAAAGACAGGTCTGTGACAAGCGAGGAACTTCTCAGCCAGAACGCTGATGTGATCATTACTTCCTATGGGCTGGCGGCTAGAGACGAGAACATCCTAAAAGCTATTATCTGGAACGGTCTGATTTTTGATGAGGCCCAGTATCTTAAAAATCTGCAGTCAAAACAAAGAAAGAGTGCAGCAAAGCTTAAAGCTGTTCATAAAGTCGCCTTAACCGGTACACCAGTTGAAAATCGTCTCCATGAACTGTGGTCAATTCTTGACCTGTTAAACAGAGGATACCTTGGATCAAAAGCTCAATTTGAAAAAGACATTATCCAACCCTTGCAAGATGATAAGGAAGAAAAAAAGCAACAGGCAATACAAAAACTGCAAACTCTTATTGCCCCCTGCCTATTACGAAGAAAAAAGAGCGATGACTCCTTACACCTTCAGCTTCCAAAGAAAAAGGAACAAACTCATTTACTTGGCTTAACAGAAGAGCAGGCGGCTTTATATCAAGCCGTTGTTAATAACTTACTCCGGGGAGTACAGGGAAAAAATGAGACAGCACGAAGAGGAGCAGTTTTTGCAGCTTTTACACATCTTAAGCAAATATGTAATCATCCAGCTCAATATTTAAAACAAAAAAGATTAGAATCTCACCGTTCCAAGAAATGGGATTATTTTCTTTATCTCCTTGATAATATTAAAAACCTGGATGAAAAAGTCCTTGTCTTTACACAATATACAGAAATGGGCTCCTTAATAGAAAAAGAGCTCAATTATCACATGGATATACCTGTATTCTACTTGTATGGTTCTTTGTCCAGGCATGCAAGAGAAAACCAAATTAAGATGTTCAAAGAACACGAGGGGTGTGCAGTTTTTATTCTTTCCTTAAAAGCCGGTGGCGTGGGGCTTAATTTGACAGAAGCTACTCATGTTATTCATTATGACCGCTGGTGGAATCCTGCTGTTGAACAACAAGCAACAGACAGAGCATATCGTCTTGGCCAAACTTCAGACGTTACCGTCCACACTCTCGTTGTAAAAGGAACTATTGAAGAAAAAATTGATCGGCTGATCAAGGACAAAAAAACACTAAATGATGAAGTACTTGCTAATAACCTTCCTCTGTTTGACAAATCAACAGAAGATGAACTAGCAAGATGGTTTCAACTGGAATAAGTGAGGAGGCAGGCGAATGAATAATATAACAAAAGAGCCCTGGAAAACTTATTGGTACGGTACAAAACCTATTCCGTCCCCCCACTCTGATGATAAAAACAATGTAAACCTTTCTCAGCCAGAAGATATAAATAAACTTTGGAGCTCCTGCATAGAAAAGATTGCAAAGCATATATAAATAGTTTCCAACCATCAATCGAGATTGAAAATGTGGCACAATATAAAAAGAGACCGTGACAAAACCTAGCTAATAAGAAGGGCCCTCATCATCGACCAAGCCTATTTTAGATCAACAAAACGGTGCCAACTATCGACAAGCGATAATTGGCACCGTTTTTACTTTTCAGAGACTGTATTATCCCAGCCCCTTTCTTCATCTAAATCACTGACAAAGACTAGCATTCGTTATCGCTGACGCTTCTCGCATGCGAATTACTTCATTTTCAGCTTACTCTATTGCGACTGTCTTGTAGATCGTCATTTCCTCTTCTTGAACAGCTTCATCATTAACTTCAGACGCGGTTACTGATAAGCGTACTTTATTTTCCCCGGAATCCAACTTTCGTTTTTCAATATTCCCTTCCCAGGTATGACTTTCATTTCCCTGAATTACTTTCTCTGTTAACACCTGGGTAAACATCATTCCCTCTGAATAGCGATAGAGTTCTTCACCATCTTCCGCTGTTACAACCACTTCCACTTGCTGGCTGGTGCGAAAAAATAAACGAAGAGCTTCTTCTCCAGTATTTTGAAGAGTTAATGACCAATCTACTGTTTCTTCCCTTTCGTCGATCTCTGCAGAAAGCTCCCAGCCGTTGCCCATCGCTGTTTCTCCTTCCTTTGAAGAATCATCTTCATTCATTTGTGTTGAACCGCATGCTGTTGCAAGAAATAGTAATAACAACAAGCCCAAATGCTTCATGACGCTCCCCCTCTATCCTCTCCTGTTCCTCTATCATATCATGTGTAAAAACAGAAAAATGCCTTTCCTCTAGACAGAAACAGAATACCCATTGGGCTCATTAAGATCGCAATTTCCATTAGTTATCTTTGCGAAACACTCCAAGAATACTAGTTGTAGTAAGGATATTTGTGAACGCATCAGGGTCTACCTCCTGAAGAACCTGTTGCAAGGCATACAATTCATATCTGGTTATAACAATCATCATAACTTCCTTATCCGAAGAGTCAAATCCACCCTTGGCAGGAATTCTTGTTATCCCTCTTGTAATGTGTTTATGAATGGCCGCTCTCAGCTCATCTGGTTTTTTCGTAACGATCATTGCTGTTACTTTTACATGCCTAGTATGAATAGCGTCAATAACCCTTGAACTTACATAAAGGGCCACGAGAGTATATAAGGCGCTTTCCCAGTCAATCAGAAAGCCTGCTCCTAATACAATCAAAGCATTGAGCAAAAAGAAATACGTACCAACGGGGCGGTCACTTAATTTTGCAAGAATAAGAGCTATGATATCAAGACCGCCCGCTGAAGCCCCCCATTTCAAGGCAAAGGCTGCCCCTACTGCTGTGATAACGCCGCCAAACACCCCGTTTAACAAAATATCAGGTGATAATTGTATGATTGGTAATGTCTCAAGGAAAAATGTAGTTAAAGCTACATGCATAAAACTGTAAAATGTAAAAAGCTTCCCAACTTTTAACCAGCCCAATATAGCAACCGGCACATTGAGAATAAATAGAAGAATACCCGTTGATAGTGGCAGGAATTGTGCAAGGAGCTGAGCGACACCCGTTAACCCGCTTGCAAAAACTTGAGCAGGAATTAAAAACATGTTCAGCCCAATTGCCATAATAATAGCCGAGACTACAATGACTCCTACCTTTTGTACTTCCTGCATTAATGTTGAACTCTTCGTAATCATAAACTGACACCTCGGCAATATAAATAATTCGTCTGCTGCTTCTCTACATCGGTGAAAGAAGAGGACGACTTCACACTAAGTTTCTTCGTTCAAATCTTTCCAGCCACCCATTTAACCATAGCTAACATGCCTTCTCTTGTCACCTTATGACCTGAAGCTGGTTCAAGGTGAAATACCGCATTGTCTTCCTGAACATCTACGGCTTCATGTAAAGCCTGGTAAAATGTATAGGCACTATGATAAGGCACCACATCATCAAGTTTACCGTGCCAAAAAAAGAGAGGCCTGTCCTTAAATTTCTCAACCTGCGTTGATATATCGTAAGGGCGCAGAGCAGCTACTTGCTTTTCCGTTTCCTCAACACTTAGATTTAAAACACCTTCTTGAGTAAGTCGGCTGATTTGTTGACGGGCAAATGTTTCCCAGGACGGGTTTCCCATTAACACAGCTCCTCCTCTAACCCAGTTAAATGCGGCAAGCGCACCGCTTGTCAGAATGCCTCCCATAGAAGTGCCTGCCATAAATAAACGCCCGTCTGCTATTAACTTCCGCTCTTCCAAGGCATCCCGAACGGCACTTGAGTCCCGGATCCCCTGAAGAACAATAGCCCAAAATGACAGGCTTAGTTTTTTCTGAGAAACCCCTTCCCCTCTGTCTCCGTGATATAGCGCATCAGGGAGTATAACACGAAGACCTTCTTTAGCCAATAAAAAAGCATAATGAAGGTTATGCTCTTTTGCACTTGTAAAACCATGCCAAAAAATAACGGTTGGTAAAGGGAGAGACTTCTTTTCTTCATCTGCTATGATAAGGGAAGGAATTCCACGCAGTTTAGCATCTTGTACAGCAATCATTCTAGCACATCCCTTTTTACTTAGAATGGGGTTTTTTTCTTTTTCTATGTATGGTCTTTGTCCACAGGGAAAAGGGCTGCCTGGTTCAGGCAGCCTTTTGGCTGAATATGAAGAAGACAAGGGAAGTAGCTCCCTTGTCTTCTATCTACACGGTCATGGTGTAAAAATTTTATCACACGTCACTTACCTTAGCACCTGCCGGGGATTTAGCCGGATCTTCATCCTCGCGATCTTGAGCTTTATTATAATGGAACACTGAGGTTTGAGCCCCTTCAGCTACCATGTTGTTATCATCAATATCATAAGGATCAGAATGTCCTACCTTTTCATTTAATTCTGCATCTTCATCCTCTTTTGCTTGTCCTTTAGCTTTAGCTACTAACCGCTGTGATGCATGCATAACCTTTTCTTTTCTTTCTTCATTCTTCATTACGTAAGCTACAATTCCAGCAACTGCTGTTGCAATACTTGATAACATTACTAATCTTTTTGCCATTACTCTATTTCCCCCTATCAGAATATTTATTATTTACTTACCCTACTTGTTTAAATATAAACACTTTTTCCTGACAGGGAAAAAATACTCTGGCTTAGACTCTGTAAACTATTTATCCCATAATGCAATTCTTTGAATGCTATCTTCTTCTTTGTCGCCTATAAACCAAAGGCTGCCATGGTCCACTTCATAGATATAGACTCTGTTTCCGTCTATTAATTCGGTTTCATGATCCCGACCATAAACTCTTTGTACTTCGGATAGAGGATCCCCAGGAGACACGCCTTTGGAAGTAGAATAATCAGCAGAGGCCATCATAATGTATGTAATATAGTCGTCCATTACCTCAAATTGAACATCCGGCACTTGGCCTGTTCTTTTTATCCCATACCTATCTGTATACACAAATTCATTGTTTCCACCATAAAATCCTACGTAGTCAGCAGCCTGGCCAAACCCTGTGTTCCAATGAATATCAAATTTCCTATCTACTGCCTGAACTGAATCCCCTACACTTACTCCCTCAATTCCAAGAAGGTTTCCAGTTTCCAAATGAAGATGGTCTGGATTATCATACCATGAGGCCTTCATACCCAGATCCTGCAGCGCTTCAATGTTGACTGCTTCTTGACCTTCCACTTCTTCAACCATTGAACGTTCTTTAATATAATCAAACGGCTCAGCAACTTCTCCCTCCCCGCTTCCATACTCTTCGTATTGAGAAAGAGCCTGAATCGCTGCCGGTAATGGCAGGAATAACTCTCCTTCCTTAAAAAAAGGGGTGTATATTTGGCGCTGCCCATCTATGTATAATTCAGGTTCTTCTAAAGAAGATTCATGAAATGACTGTTCTTCTCTCTCATTTATTTCTTCAATTTGGTTTTGGCCTGCTATGTCCTCTCGATCTGCTTCTTTTGCCGGAGTGCTGTCTTCCCAACTAAAAGGAGCTGATAATTGGCCTGAAAACAGGAAAGCAGAAAAGATACCAGATACTATCAGATTCACTTCTATCCCCCTCACATTCTTGCTTTATTTATTTTTAGGCTTCTGCCCTCCATTCATAAAAAAAAGAGGGACAGAGCCCTCTTTTCATTATAAAGCGTTATCCATTTTTTTGAAATGTTTTCCTTGCTTTTATCAAGGCCTTCTTCCTGTTATCATTCTAAAGATTAAAACAACTAAGGCGACAACAAGTAAAATGTGGATTAATCCTCCGGCAATTTCAAATAAGAATCCTAATAGCCATAATGCGATGAGCACTCCAATAATCGTCCATAACATGTTAACCCTCTCCTTTGCTTCTCAGCCATCATAGCAGCCGGTCACCTTTATTCTCACAGCTGCTCCAATTACTCCTTGCTTTTCTAATTTCCTCTTTTCTTCTCCACTAAACTAACGATAGCTCTATTACCTAAAAAAAGAACCTGACGATAAGCTTATCATCAGGTTCTTTCATTATGTCTGCCTGGAGTATAGTCCCTCTATGTCTCTTACTTGCCCTTCCCAGCCGGATTCTGTTTCACTTTCCCAGGCAAGCATTCCACCGGCAAAGTTTTTTACATTTTCAATTCCGTTGTCTTTAAAATATAAGGCGACATGATGACTCCTTGTCCCGCTCCTGCATATAAAGATGTATTCCGCATCCTTATGAAATTCTTCTATTCTCTCTGGGATGCTTTGCATTGGGATTAACGGGACGTTGGGAATATGCCGCTCAATATATTCCTCAGGCTCCCTCACGTCAATAAGAATCGGTGAAGACTTCTTTTGGTCAAAGATCTCCTTTAATTCTGCATAATCGAGTTGTTCGACACCATCTAGGTGATAGCTCATTTTCCCACCCTCTTTCCTATTACAATTTGCCGTCCTCCTCAGGGGGCTTTCTTAATTTCAACAATCGGTAAGTATGACTGACAATGACTTTTCCTACCGCATAAGTGGGCACAGCAAGAAGAAGTCCTATCAACCCTGCAAAACGGCCTGCCACCAGGAGCAGGAGAATAATTGTTAATGGGTGAATGGAAAGCTTTCTTCCCATCACCTGAGGGGCAATTACATTGCTCTCTATTTGCTGGACGACAACTACTATAATTATAACTAATAACGCCATCAATGGCGAATGCAACAGACCGACAATAACGCCTGGAAACGTTCCAATCCATGGGCCGATAAACGGTATCACGTTTGTAAACATGGCCACCAATGCCAAAACGAGGGAGTAATCTAGTCCAATGATTAGATAGCCAATATAAACTAGCACGCCAACACAAAAGCTCACAATAATCTGTCCTTGTATGTAAGAACTTAATGCGTTATCCATATCTGATAACACTTTCCTGCCCTCCTGCTGATGCTTAAGCGGCAGAAGCTTCAACACCATATTAGGCGCCTTCTCTCCTTCTTTTAACATATAAAAAAGGATGAAAGGAATGATAACTATTATTATAAGGAAATTAGCAATTGCCCCAAAAAGACTCGCTAAATTGCTGCCTAATTGTCCTGCAAAGTCATTTAGATACTCGGCTGCCTGGCGGGTAAGTTCTTCAATACTCAGTTCTTCATTCTGTTCAATAAAATTATTAATCCATTCATTATTCTGAAGCTCAATAATCATATACCGTATTTCATTGATAAAAAACGGTACATTATTTACAAAACTATAGAACTGACGCTGTAATTCAGGACCTATCAGGTAAATTAAAAAAGAAATGAGACCGGCCCCGCCTAAATACAAAAGAAGAATAGCTGCGACCCTTGGCATCCTCCTGCTTAAAACCTTTACAACTGGCCTTCCCAGGTAATACAGCACCCCGGCCAGAATAATTGGGGCAAACAAGGTTTGAATCAGGACGACAATCGGGGTAAAAATAAAATCAATCAGCGTTCCTAAATATATAATAATAAAAACAACTATAATCCCGTATCCAATTGTGAAAAATTTTCCCTTTGGCATGTGATCACCTACTGATATTATATGATAAAAATATAACTATTATATCATATATGGTAACCTACTCTGCCTGTCTAACCTGCTCTCGAATCATTCTTTTTCTTCCGCAAGTACCAGGTAACTTATGCTCAATACTGCTTCCAGGTGAACAACTTTTGCAAAATTCACAAACATCTGTCAAAAACAATGTGTTTAGTGTAAAAAATATCCAAATAAACTAGGTCTTTTGGTTGTTGTCCTTTACTTTTATAGGCAATTTTGCTTTAATTAAAGCGTGAACCTACGTTCACTTCAGACAAAATATAAAGGGGGAAACAAGATGAAATCTAAGTTTTCATTTTTGCTTGTCATGCTGCTTACTTTCGGCCTGTTTCTAGCAGCTTGCGGGGAAGCTGAAGACGGTGTAGATGAGGGTGCTGAAGACGCTCCAGACACTGAAGAAACAGAAGATGACGCAGCAGAAGATGATGGAGAAGCTGCCGGGGATGAAATGACAAGACTTCAATTAGGAACTGGGAGCACAGGGGGTACATACTACCCGCTAGGCCAGGAAATGGCTAATGTTATGAATAACCACGTTGAATATGAGGACTTTGATGTAAGTTCTGTCTCTTCTGGTGCCTCTGTGGACAACCTTGCTCAAATCTCAAGAGGAGAAATGCAGCTTGGTATGACTGTTCACCTTCCTGCACAGGATGCTATAAATGGCGAAGGTGAGTTTGAGGGCCATGCTGTAGAAAACGTTGGATTTATGGGACACATTTACCCGGAGGTTATGCAAATTGTAACTACTGAAGGGTCTGGTATTGAAAGCGTTGAAGATCTTGAAGGAGCTAATGTAGCAATCGGGCCTCCAGGGTCGGGAACACAGGAAGCTGCCCGCTTAATCCTTGAAGCTGCTGGTCTTGAAGACGGAGACTACAATGCTTATGAAGAAGGATTTGGCGATGCTGCCGGCCAGATTCAAGACGGTAATATCGATGCTTCCTTTGGATTGTTAGGTCTTCCAGACAGCACAATTGATGAGTTAAGCAATCAGCGTGATTTAAGAATTATTTCAATCTCTGACGATATTCTTGATGAAGTAGAAGCGAACAGCGGCTATGAAAGAATGGAAATCGAAGCTGACAGCTACGACTTTATGGAAGAGTCAGCTATGACTGTAACGGCATACGCAGTTCTTGTAGGATCTACTGATCAGGTAAGTGAAGAGCTAGGCTACGAAATCACTCGTGCCCTTTATGAAAACGCAGATGAAATCAGTCATACTCAAGGTCAGCATACTACAAAAGAAAATGTTATGAATGGATCTGATGATCTCCCTCTTCACCCAGGAGCAGAGCGCTACTTTGAAGAAGAAGGTCTTCTAGACTAATCTCAGTAGAAACGGGCCGATCTGGCCCGTTTTTTACTTTCTTCTTTAAATAATGAGAATATTATGGGAATTAAGGTATTTCAGCCTATTAAAATGAAGAGACATAGCGATTCATTTTTGTTATGATGATGGTGATTCCTTTCTCCTGCATGCTTACTGATACTTCTACTTTGCAGCCTACATACATTAAAGGTACTTTTATACTACAAAAGGTGGTGAGTGAATGACTGACAAAGATAATAAGAAGGAAAATAAATCAGGCAGCGGGACCTCCATAACCGAACAAGTGGATGCTCAGGAGAACCAGTTGAAAGAGCAGGAAATCATATCTAAATATGATAAAGAGTCTGCCTATCGGCAGAACTTGATGAAATGGGGATGGGTCGTTGCTATTGTGGGGATCTCCCTCACTATATTCCACTTATATACAGCAGTTAATGGTCCCTATGTTTCGATTGTCCAGGGAGCTATCCATCTTGGTACAGGATTGGCGCTGATTTTTATCTTATATCCGATCAAGCGCTCCATGACAAAAAAGCCGGGTGTCCCCTGGTACGATGTACTCCTTGCTGCCATAGCTTTATATTGTAATTTCCATATCATTTGGAATTATGAAACGTTAGTCAGCAGTTCAATTGTCGCTGGGTATACAGATTTTGATACGCTAGTTGCTGTCACGGCAGTCGTCTTACTGCTTGAGGCTACACGACGTGCTGTCGGGCTTCCCATTGTTATCATCGCGCTGGGCGCGATTTTGTATGGGGTTTATGGCGACTGGGCCGGATTGGGCGCTTTCTCTCACGGCGGGTTTACATGGGAAAGATTGACAACACGTCTTTTCTTTACTACCGAAGGGATTTTTAGCACCCCGATACAAATTTCATCCACTTTCATTTACCTCTTCTTATTCTTTGGAGTGATGCTCGTCCAAAGTGGTATTGGAAAATTCTTTAACGACCTGGCCTTTGGAGCTACGGGCCGATTTACAGGTGGAACGGCAAAAGCTGCCGTGTCAGCCAGTGCCCTTCAAGGGATGGTAACAGGAAGTTCTGTTGCCAATACGGTAAGTTCGGGTTCCTTTACAATTCCCATGATGAAACGCGCAGGATTCAAACCTGAATTTTCTGCTGCTGCAGAAGCCTCTGCTTCTACCGGTGGACAGATTATGCCGCCTATTATGGGGGCTGCAGCTTTTATCATGGCAGAATACACAGGTGTGCCGTACAGTGAAATCATTTTAGTTGCTATCGTCCCTGCCATGCTTTACTTTTCTGGTGTATTTATGGGAACACATTTTCAGGCCAAAAAACAAGGAATCTACGGACTGCCTAAATCGGAGCTTCCGTCCTTTAAGGGTATTTTAAAAAGAATGGACTTGATCGCTCCTTTGGTTGCTATCGTAGCACTGCTATTGATGGGCTATACAGCTACTTTTGCTGCCATGTCAGGTATCGTTACAGCCTTTGTGGTCAGCTTATTCCGGAAAGATACAAGAATGTCCCTCCGCGATCTGTTATGGGCGTTTGAAAAGGGTGCTCGAATTGCCCTCCCTGTCATTGCTGCGTGTGCCACAGCCGGGATCATCGTGGGCGTCGTTACCTTCTCAGGACTGGGCGGTAAACTTGCAGGCGCTATCCTGGATTTGGCTGCAGGGAACTTCTTCTTACTATTGTTCTATACAATGATTGCTTGTATTTTGCTTGGTATGGGTCTGCCAACAACAGCCAACTATGTTGTGACTGCCTCTATCGCTGCTCCAGCATTGATTCAGTTTGGTGTCCCAGATATTGCAGCTCACTTCTTTGTTTTCTATTTTGGTATTGTGGCAGATATTACACCCCCTGTTTGTTTGGCCGCTTATGCAGGGGCCGGGATAGCCAGGGCCAATCCAATGGCAGCCGGGGTAAATGCCTTAAAGCTTGCCATTGCAGCCTTCATCATCCCGTACGCCTTTGTATATAATCCAGTGCTGGTGCTTGAGGATGCTACGGCTATGACGCTTATTCCAGCAGTATTGACTGCTTTGATTGGTATGGCCGGTGTAAGTGCCTCATTAATGGGTTACTACTTTGCTAAGCCAAATATCATTGAACGGATTTTGTTATTAGCCGGAGGCCTTATGGCTATCTACCCTGGAAACTTAATGATTTCTCTACCGGGGATAGCAATTCTGGTTATTATCGGTATTATTCACCATTTCCGCAACCGTGGAAGCAAACAGCAAACAGCATAACAACAAAAAAACTGTGCGAGTAAAACCGCACAGTTTTTTCTATTAATCATGAAAGACATCAAATGTCCCCCATAATTCCTCTAACTCTTTTAAACGCACCGCTACTTTCTCATGCTCTGAACGGGTTACCGCAGTAATTAAAGCACTTACTATGCTCAAAGGGGCGCTAAACGAGTCTATAAATGAATTAATCTCCGTTGACGCCAGGAGCTTTCGGTCTCCGTATGGTACAAGGGGCGACATTAAATGGTCTGTAATGACCAATGTTTTAGCACCTTGCTGCTTGACATACTTTAGCACTTCTACTGTTCTTTTTGTATATCTGGAAAAACCAAAGCCTATCACAAGGTCTTCATCAGTGATGTCAAGCAAATGCTCTGAAACTCCATCAGCCTGTGTCACCATTTCAGTATTCTGCAAAACCAGGTCTAAATAAAATTCTAAGAAAAGACCTAAACTGGCCGCACTTCGATATGCAATGATATAAATACGTTTGGCGTGAATGATATCGTTCACTGCTTCATGAAAAACCTTGGAGTCCATTTGTTGAAGAGTTGTATTCAAGTTTTGAATATCATCTGCTAATATCTCTGTTACAGCATTTTCAGGCTGATCTTCTTTATCAGTTGTTCTTGCAAAGACCTCTGCTGAAGTCCATTTTCTTTGCAGTGCTTCCTGCAAGTGACGCTGCAAATCTGGGTATCCCTTGTAATCTAAGAAGACAGCGAATCGAACTACTGTAGCCTCACCAACCTCCACGTTTTTAGCGAGCTTAGAAGCTGTCAAAAAGGGAGCCGTTTCTGGATTGTTAATTAAATAATTTGCGATTTTCTTTTGAGATTTGCTCATTTCATCCTGAAGATCAATGATGCGCTGATACACTTCACTTTCCAGCATGGTCTCTCATCCCTTTGTAGCCAAAACCTTCTGAACTGGTATAAAAGGAGGGAATCTATTTTTGCTCACACCTACTGCATTTTAAGATTTATAGACAACTGCTTATCTTAGAGAGCACCCTTTCATAGGCTTTAACTGTTTCATCCACTTCTTTTTTTGTATGAGCGGTTGATAGACTGTAACGATTTAAAGGCTTTGTATAAATCCCCTCTTTTAACAGCTCAATATCTATCTTTTTTCTTGTTTGCAGGTCTGTGTTTTGAAGGTCCCGGTAGTGTGAAATTTTCTTCTTATCAGTTAATACTACACTAAAAATTGAGCCCACGCCAACTGCCTTCATTGGTATTTTATAGCGCTTAAATGTTAATTCCAGCCTCTGTTTTAAATAGGTGGTTAAGGAGAATACTTCATCACTTTTCTTCTCAAGTATTTCTATGGTAGCTAACCCCGCAGCCAGAATGGAAGGGTGGCCATTGTACGTGCCGCTGTGAAATAAAACATCATTCGCAGTAGAGGCTTTACTTTGACTGCTGTCAAAAACATCTGCTCCTTTTGTCGGCGCACTCATCATCATAATTTCTTTTTTGCCTCCAACCATTCCAACAGGGTAGCCGCCTCCTACTGCTTTCCCTAACGTAGTAATATCTGGCTTCACATTATAAATTGACTGTGCGCCTCCAAGCGCTACTCGAAAGCCTGTTTTCACTTCATCAAAAATTAATACCATACCAAGCTCTTCAGTAATTTTACGCAGCCCATGAATAAATTCCCTTTCAGCGGGGATAAAACCAGCCTGTACAGGTTCAATCATGACACAACCAATTTCATCTTTTCTCGCTTTTAAAATCTTTTTACAAGCTTTTAAATTATTAAAGGGAAGGACCACCGTATTTCTAACTGTAGATGGACACATGCCTTTAGATTCTGCTATACCTTTTGGTTCATCCTCTTCCCCTGCGTCGTCAACTGACGGATTGACACTGACAAGCATTTGGTCATAGCCTCCGTGGTAATGTCCCTCAAACTTGGCCACTTTTTGTTTACCAGTAAAAGCTGCAGCAAGGCGTATAGCAAGAAGTGTGGCTTCTGTCCCTGAATTAGTGTAACGAAGAAGCTCCATGCTTGGATAATACTCTTGCAGCTTTTTCCCCATCTTGATTTCCAGCTCATGAGGAGTACCAAACAGCCATGTTCCGTCTTCTTCCACCTGCCTGATCACTGCCTTTTTTACTTCTTCATCCCCATGGCCAGTCATAAGAGCTCCGTAGCTCATTAGATAATCAATATACTGATTATTATCTACGTCTGTAAGGTAGGCTCCTTTCCCATGCTTCATGACAATAGGATACGGCGCAAAGTGCTTAATGTTAGCTGTTACACCGCCAGGCATTACTTTTTTTGCCTCTTCCATAAATTCATAGGAGCCTTTCGTTCGTTCTGCCAGCTCCATGACTGGATGCTGCCTCTTCTCAATAGCCATTTTCTTTCATTCCCTCACTTTTGAAATTTCTTTTTCTTTTACCTCAATGTATGAATTGTTAATTTCATTATATGGTAACACTACCCGAATGTGAAGGCAATTATTCATACTTTCTTAATAAATGAAATTATAATTTCAAAAAAACAAGAAATTAAATGAAATATTAGTTTCATTGTATAAACGAAAAAGAAAGTCAAACTTCATATACACATTGTATGTCCAATATACCGAAATTTTCCCTTCATTTTTCCCCCTTTATTAAAGTTTTCTTTCTTTTTTGACGTTTTTGAACTCATATGTTTTAATCTATATAGCTGTAAATTGATTCCTTACAGAGTCATTTACATATTTCAAAGCCTTATAACTCTCTTATTCTTTGAAAACAACCGTCTTACTAAGGCGGTTATTACCACAAGGGAAGGTGATCCTATGGCACAGCCGAAGTACATTATGGATATCGATAAGATTAAAGAAATCCCAGAAGAAGAGCGGGCAAAACTGAAAAAAATTACTGACAAATTTGTTTTCCGGGTAAATGAGTACTATTTAAGTTTAATTAACTGGGAGGATCCTAATGATCCGATAAAAAACCTTGTTATTCCTAACGAAGGAGAACTTGAAGAGTATGGACGCTGGGATGCATCAGATGAAGATACAAACTATGCAGCACCAGGGTGCCAGCATAAGTATAAAACGACTGCTCTTTTGATCTGTTCCGAGGTTTGCGGAGCCTATTGTCGTTACTGTTTCCGCAAACGTTTATTCAGAAATGATGTAAAAGAAGCCATGTCAGACGTTGATCCAGGAATTGAATACATCCGAAATACTCCTGAAATCAATAACGTGCTGCTTACAGGGGGAGATCCTCTTATTCTTGCAACGAAAAAGCTGCGCTACATCATTGAAAAGCTACGTGAGATTCCTCATGTGAAAATTATTCGCATCGGTTCAAAGCTTCCTGTATTTAATCCAATGCGTATTTATGAGGATGAAGAATTGTTAAAATTAATCAGTGAGTACTCTACGCCAGACAATAGAATATATATTATGGCTCACGTAAACCATCCTCGTGAAATCACGGCTGAAGCTAAAAAAGGCTTTGATGCATTGCATAAAGCAGGGGCAATTGTCGTAAATCAAACGCCAGTATTAAAAGGGATTAATGATAATCCGGATGATCTGGCAGAATTGCTTGATAAGCTTTCCTGGGCAGGAGTAACTCCTTATTACTTCTTTATTAACCGCCCTGTTGCCGGTAACAATGATTTTGTACTTACCTTAAAAGAGGCGTATGATGCTGTAGAAGCCGCTAAAGCGAAAACAAGCGGACTAGGAAAAAGAATTCGTTTGTCCATGAGTCATACTTCAGGAAAAATTGAAATCCTTGGCATTGAAGACGGAAAAGCATATCTTAAATATCACCAATCCCGAGATGAGGAATATGGGAAGTTTATGGTTCTCGACTACCCTGAAAATGCAGCTTGGTTTGATGATCTGCCAGGAAACGAACAATACTGGACGAAGCCTAAGAAAAAGGTGGAAGAAGTCGTTTCAGTAAATGAAATGCCTGATATGCCTCAAGGCCGAAAAGCCCTCAAGAAAAAGAAAGTAACAACACAGTAAGAAAAGCGTAAGCACAAAACAACGTCCCGCTCAATCATTGAACGGGACGTTGTTTTTATTTTTTTATTCGATTTATCAATGTACCAATATCTTTAACAGTAATTTCAATCTCATCTCCTGGCTGCAGGAATTTCGGAGGAGTAAACCCTTTTCCTACTCCTGCAGGGGTCCCTGTAGCAATTACATCCCCTGGTTCAAGGGTCATTCCTTTAGACAGAATATGTATAAGGGTTGGAATATCAAAAATAAGCTGAGAAGTATTCCCTTGCTGACGTACCTCCCCATTAACTTTTGTTGTCAGCTCCAGCTTATCAGGATGAGAAACAGAATCTTTATGGACGATATAAGGTCCCATCGGGCAGCTTGTATCTAAACTCTTCCCTAGAAAGAATTGTTTATGATTTTGTTGAAGGTCTCTTGCTGTAATATCATTGATGAGCGTATACCCGAAAATATAATCCTTTGCTTCCTCTTTCGAGATTCCTCTTCCCCTTCTGCCAATAACCACTCCAATTTCACCTTCATAATCCAATTCACTTGTTACCTCTTTATGGGGATCAATTTCCTCTTCTGGACCGATAATCGTGGTCGGGGCTTTCGTGAAGACAATTGGGTGAGAAGGAAGATTTTCTGCACCCATTTCTGCAGCATGATCTGCATAATTTTTGCCAATACAAAGGACGTTCTTAGGCGGCTGAGGGATAGGTGCTTTAAGACTCACGTCTTTATCTGATAATGAATAAATTCCATTCGTTTTACTTTCTTTCTGGTGAGAAGCCCACTCTACTACTTTCTTAATTTCCACCATCACTTCTACGCCCTCTTCAATAATCCCTGCGACCGTTTCAGGAATGGAGACTTCATTTTTCATCGCAAACTGAGCCTGCTTTAAATCAATGATCTGCTCCTGTACTGTTACCACACCTGCTGTTTCATATTCTCCGATTCTTGCTGTCACAAACTTCATGTTCTTCGCACACCTTCCTGTTTTCATATAGTAATAAATTAGCAGTACAAAAAAGGATTCTCTCCATTATGGAAAGAATCCTGCCCTTTTACCGTCTTTTCCTTATTCAGATCCGAGCCCTACTGAAAAATACGGGAACATGCCTTCAATATCTCTTGAGGCTTGTTCTAAAGAATCTTCTTGCTGAAGCTCTTCTACGATTGCTGACTGCCAATGCCCTTCGTAGCATCCTCTAAAATCAAAACGAGCATGGTTAGTAAACACGCCATCCCCATCAATACATTCCGGAAACTCTTGTAATAAAGAAGGCGGATCTTCAATAAACAAACGAATGTTTATCACTTCTCCATTCACTTCTTCCTGCGCGGCAAAGCCAAATTCATATAACCTTTCGATTACTAAATAAGAAGAAAAAGGAATCAACACCTTCTGACCCTCTTCTACCTGTTCGAATCCTTGCGGAGTAACAATGGTTTCCCCGTAGGAAGCCCTGTCTGTAAACCCTTCAGCTATCCAAAAGTAAAACCCAATCATCAGAATAGCGAGGAGAACCGCTCCGCCTCGTTCCCAGCGTTTACTGCCTTCCTTCTTCAAATTTTTTATACCTTTTTGCATGAGCCAGCCTAATCCTAACACAAGAATAATAATGGTAACCGAAAGAAGTAAATAAAAAAGCCACGGGGTAAATGTCATCATATGTATCATATCCTTTTCTTTTTCGCCTTTTCCTATGATAAACCTCTGTTTTATCAAACCGTTAAACAATGCCAGCCTGTAAAGACAACAGAAATATGGTATCATACTCCTAGCATAAATGGCGAACGATCTTCTTTTAAAAACATACCCACCTCTTTAAAAAGGTCGCGTCACATAGAAAGAGGGATCTTATGAAAGTCGTAATTAGTACGTTAAATGCAAAATATATTCATACATGTTTGGCTCTGCGCTGCTTAAAAGCCTATGCTGAACCTGATTATCAATTAGAAATGGCTGAGTATACCATTAAAGACCCGGCAATGAATATCGTAACCAGCCTATTTGAAAAAGAGCCGGATGTCATTGGTTTTTCCTGTTATATTTGGAACATAGAAGAAACCATTCAGGTCGTAAGCATGCTTAAAAAAATCCGGCCAGAGCTCACGATTGTTTTGGGCGGACCCGAAGTTTCCTACGACACAAAGTACTGGATGGAAAGGATTCCTGAGGTTGATTTTATTGTCATGGGTGAAGGGGAAGAATCATTTAAGCACCTTTTACAGGAAATAGAGGGAGAGCAAAAATATCATTTCCTTTTTGGAACAGCCTACCGAAAAGACGGAGAAGTTGTTATTTCACCTCCTCGTCCCAAATTTAATTTAAACGAAATGAATTCACCATACCGCTTTGCAGAAGATCTCAGTGAGCTTGGAAAACGAATCACGTATTTTGAAACCTCTCGAGGGTGCCCTTTCAGCTGTCAATTTTGCTTATCCTCCATTGAAACCGGAGTCAGATATTTTGATATGGAAAAAATCAAAGACGATCTCTTGTACTTAATTGATAACGGGGCTAAAATGATTAAGTTTGTCGACCGCACCTTCAATATTAAGAGAGACTATGCCCTAGAAATCTTTGATTTCCTTATTAAAAACCATAAAGGGTGTCAATTCCAGTTTGAAATTACAGCAGATATCATGCGCCCTGAAGTCTTAGATTTCCTTAATAAAAATGCCCCCAAAGGCCTGTTTCGCTTTGAAATTGGTGTTCAATCAACAAATGATGCTACCAATGAGCTTGTAAAACGAAGACAAAACTTCAAAAAGCTTCAGCGGACAGTAACGATGGTAAAAGAGGGGGGCAAAATCGACCAGCATCTCGATTTAATCGCTGGTTTGCCGGAGGAAGATTATACGCGTTTTAAACAGACATTTAACGACGTATTTGAGATGCGGCCTGAAGAGCTGCAGCTCGGCTTTTTAAAAATGCTCCGGGGAACTGGCCTGCGTCTTCGAGCCGAAGACTACGGTTACGTCTATATGGATCACGCGCCATATGAAATGCTGAAAAACAATATACTAAGCTTTAGTGATATTTCCCGAATTAAGCGAGTGGAAGACGTGTTAGAAAAGTACTGGAATGATCACCGGATGGATCATACAATTGAATACCTGGTAGAACACACCTTTTCAACTCCTTTTGACTTCTTTCAGGATTTCGGTGACTACTGGGAAAAGCAGGGCTGGAGCAGAATAGGGCATCAGCTTGAAGACCTTTTCCTTCGCCTTCATGAATTTTTATTAGATATAGATACAGAACATTTATCTGTCATTGAAGGTTTAATGAAGTATGATTATTTCCTTCATCAAAAGCACAAACCTAGAAAGGTATGGTGGGAGCATAGCTTATCAAAAAAAGAGCATTCCTCTCTCCTCAAAAGTCTGGCACATGCTCCGTCGCTGGCAGGGCCTTCCTTTGAAAGTCTTCAGGCGTCGGAAAAAGAACTTCACAAGCATTCAGTAACTGAGCTTCTTGATTTCTCATTAAGCCATTATTTACAAACTGGTACGTTCTTGAAGGAGCCAGAATACTTGATTGTATATTACCATACGCAAACGAAAGAAAAACAAGTCTTTCATTTGCCCCTGTCCTCTGCAAAGATTGTAGAAGCGTAAAACGTAAAGCATTAATAAACTTCACCTAGTATTTATTTATGAAAAGAGAGGATCTCTCTTCATATCCTTTTGTCTAAAGAAGGTCGTAAAGTCCTCAGTGAGGGGAATTACGACTTTCTTTACATATTTATTCAATGAGATCCCTTACGTTAACCTGCATATTTTTTTCTACCTTGCTGCATTCCACTTTTGTCTTTATACAGAAGCTTTTTCCTGCCCTCCTGTGGAAAAGGGAAAGTAAAAAGCTGGAGGGAAAGTTAGGTATGTAGAAAAGAACATTACTTATTTTGCAGACACGTTATTGTAATCAGACTGGAAAACGAAAGTAAGATTAGTTTAAATAATATTTCTTGATGTACTCTTTTGCCTGAGAAAGCATCTCCTCATGCTCTTCTTCACTTGCTAACACTGCATTGCCAAAATGAAGAGGTGGAAGGGGAGTAAAGCCGCAAAAGGAGAAAATGGCTTCATCCATCACTTTATTTACACTATCCGCCATCCCGCTGCCCTCATACTCTTCTTTAGGAGAGCCGGTTGTATAAATAACACCAACTTCCTTTCCTTTCATTTTTCCGATCGGATCCTCTCCGTCCAATTCATAAGCAAACCCATATGAAAGAATACGGTCAAGATACCCTTTTCCCACGGCTGGAAATGTTCCCCACCAAAGTGGAAAAATAATCGTTATCTTGTCTGCCCACTCCATATATCTATGTTCTTCTTTTACTTCTCGAGGATATATGCCTTGAAGAGAATCTTTATATTCTTTTCTTGATAACACAGGAGATAAGGCCAGCTGGTGAATATCTCTTATCTTTACTTCTTCCCCGCTGCTTTGAAACGTTTCTTTCACTTTTTGTAAAATGGCTCCGTTAAAACTATCTTTGTCAGGATGCATAAATAATATTAATTGCTTTCCCATCCTCTCTCAGTCCTTTCTATTTTATCTACCTGGTTCATGATCTGAATTTCTTACCGCAAATACCTTCCAGTCAGCTGGCTTTCCTGTTTGCCAGTCAATTTTTATCATTAGCCTGCTGTCATTCACTTTCTTTCCCTTTTTCTCATTATTTTACCCATTTACGTATGTATGATAGATTTGGCCGTTTATAAGTCTAAAAAGAAGGATATATAACGAACGAATGACATCTGATAAAATTTGATAGCTGGTAACGGAGGCGAAGATCATCATGAATAAACTACTAACAGGACTTGCTGTTTGGACACTGTTTATGTTTATTATGGGAATGCTGTTTCCCATCCAGACAACTTCAGGTGCAAACCAAATTGGAATGATTCTGCAAAGCTATACTATCTATGGATTTTTCTCCTTAATACCCATTGTGTTCTTTGGCTCTATCGTATCCTTTATCGCTGACTTTCTTGCTCGTCAGGCTGAAAAACATTTCAATACGATTTCTTTTATCCTTCACCTGATCGGGGGATCACTTGCCTATTTATTCACTTACAATATTGACATTACAATTATGGCTATGATTGCAGCTATGTTATTCTTCATAGCTGACCGAAGCTTTTGGATCATCAGCAGGATGCCCAACCGTCAGTATATGGCCAAAAACCTTCCTATCGTACTAGGTGTAGTAGGTGTAACCGCTATGGTCATGGGGTCTTCAATGTAAGAAATAGTGTAAAGACTGTTCCATGTGCACCAAACAGTCTTTACGTCCTACATAAGTTCAATCAAGACGACTTGGTTGTTTTGTTAGGAAGAGGGCAATAATTGGGCTTTCCAAAATAATACCCTTGTACATAATGAAAGCCCAGGCTTTTTACAAAGTCAGCTTCTTCTTTGTTTTCAATCCCTTTTGGGTACAGCTCGTGCGGCTATAGTCACCCATTAAGAATACCCTCCTTAAGGTAAGCAGCAACCCTTTTCTTAGAACTATTTTACCATTATTTACTGAAGCTGAAACAAAAAAGCAGACCTCTCTATTAGAGAAATCTACTTATTTTTACTATATTCACTAAGCAACTTTTCAGCTGCCTGGGCAGGCGGGAGCGTCCCCTCTGTTACTTTCTTCTTCGTGTCTGTTAAGATCTCTTTAATATACGGGTTTTCATAGAAGTCCCTTTTTAACTGTTCTTCAATCAAAGAGTCCATCCATTCTGAAAGCTGATTCTGCCTTCGTTTCTGAAAAACACCTGATTCCAAGGTCTTTTCTTTGTATTTGTTAATTACATTCCACATGTCATCAATTCCGTTTCCCGTTAAAGCGGAAATTGTATAGGCTTTAGTTTCCCATCCATGTGTAGCCGGCTGAAGAAAGTGAAGAAGACGATTATACTCAGCCTTCGCATTTTCAGCTGTCTGTTTATTTGGGCCGTCTGCTTTATTAATGAAAAGAGCATCCGCAATTTCCATGACTCCTTTTTTCATTCCCTGCAGTTCATCTCCTGCTCCAGTTAGCATCAGAACTAAGAAGAAATCTACCATGGAACGCACAGTTATTTCACTTTGGCCGACACCAACTGTTTCTACAATAATAACGTCATAGCCTGCCGCTTCACAAATTAACATCGTTTCCCGGCTTTTTCTGGATACTCCCCCGAGTGTCCCCCCAGAAGGAGAGGGCCTTACAAAGGCTTGCTGATGTTTGGAAAGCTTCTCCATTCTCGTCTTATCACCAAGAATACTGCCTTTACTTACACTTGAAGAAGGATCTACCGCTAGGACCGCTACATGATGGCCCCTGTCACAAAGCTTTGTGCCAAGTGATTCAATCAGCGTGCTTTTACCGGCTCCTGGCACACCGGTAATTCCTAAACGAATCGAATTTCCTGTATAGGGCATTAAATGCCTTAACACTTCCTGTGATTTATGAAAATACTTGGGTGAATTGCTTTCAACTAAGGTTATAGCCCTGGCGATAGTGGCCCTGTCACCGTTTAATACACCTTCTACATATTGCTCTACTGACAGAGTTCTCCTTCTTTTCGGGTGATTTCGGTTTTCCTGGTATTTATTTTCCATGTACACTTGCCCCTTTCGCTGCATGGACTCTCTTATCCTCCATCCCTTTTCGAAACATACAGGGGACTTTGCCGCTTCATTATACTTCCTCTTCTATTCTTTGATTCACTTCTTCTAGGACTTGTTTAGCTGCTGCTGGAATTACAGTACCTGGTCCAAAGATCGCAGCTGCGCCTTGTTTCTTTAAGAATTCATAGTCCTGTGCCGGAATCACACCACCTATAACCACCACTATATCTTCTCGGCCAAGCTTTCTTAGTTCAGCTATGACTTCTGGCAGGAGAGTTTTGTGCCCTGCTGCCAATGAGCTCATTCCAAGGATATGGACGTCATTCTCTACCGCCTGGACAGCTGCTTCTTGAGGCGTTTGAAACAACGGACCGATGTCTACATCAAATCCTAAGTCAGCAAATGCTGTGGAGATTACTTTTGCTCCCCTGTCATGGCCGTCCTGTCCCATTTTAGCTACCATAATACGAGGACGCCTTCCTTCTCTCTGGGCAAATTCATCCGTAAGCTCACGCACCTCCTTCATAAGCTCCTCCTCTCCGTACTCTGCAATGTAAACCCCGCTGATTGAGCGGGTTACTGCCTGGTGGCGGCCAGCCTTTTCTTCAATAGCATCAGAAATCTCTCCAAGGCTTGCTCTTGCCCTCGCTGCTTCAACCGCAAGCTCTAGTAGATTCCCTTTACCTGACTCAGCGGAATCTCCTAAAGCCTGAAGGGCCTCTTTCACCATTGCTTCATTTCTCTCTTCCCGAAGCTTTTCCAGCCTTTTTATTTGGGCAGCTCTTACTGCACTGTTATCAATGTCTAATATATCAAGAGGCTCTTCCTGTTCAAGACGGTACTTATTAATCCCAACGACAGTTTCCTTGCCGGAGTCAATATGAGCCTGCCTTCTGGCAGCCGCTTCTTCAATTCTCATTTTAGGAAGGCCAGTTTCTATTGCTTTTGACATGCCTCCTAAATCATCCACTTCCTGAATATGATCCCAGGCTTTTTTAGCAAGCTGGGCCGTAAGAGTTTCCACATAATACGACCCACCCCAAGGATCAACCACATTGGTAATCCCGGTTTCTTCTTGTAAGTAAAGCTGAGTATTACGGGCGATTCTGGCAGAAAAGTCTGTAGGCAGGGCAATCGCTTCATCCAAAGCATTGGTATGAAGGGACTGAGTATGCCCTAAAGCTGCCGCCATTGCTTCAATGTTTGTCCGAATCACGTTGTTATATGGATCCTGCTCAGTTAAGCTCCAGCCTGAAGTTTGAGAGTGGGTTCTAAGAGCCATTGACTTTTCGTTTTTGGGCTGGAAAGACTTCATTAATTTTGCCCAAAGAAGCCTGGCTGCTCTCATTTTTGCTATCTCCATGTAATAATTCATCCCTATAGCCCAGAAAAAAGATAGCCGAGGTGCAAAAGAGTCAATGTCAATTCCTGCTTTCAATCCTGTTCGAACATACTCAAGACCGTCCGCAAGAGTATAACCCAGCTCCAAGTCTGCTGTAGCTCCAGCTTCCTGCATATGATAGCCTGATATAGAAATGCTGTTAAATTTCGGCATATGTTCTGACGTGTATTTAAAAATATCTGCAATAATTCTCATGGACATATCAGGAGGATAAATATACGTATTTCTCACCATATATTCTTTTAATATATCATTTTGAATTGTACCGGTTAGTTGTTGCTGACTTACTCCTTGTTCTTCTGCGGCGACAATATAAAAAGCCATTACAGGGAGAACTGCCCCGTTCATCGTCATAGACACTGACATTTCATTTAAAGGAATGCCATCAAAAAGAATCTTCATATCCAGTATAGAGTCCACAGCTACCCCTGCTTTTCCCACATCTCCTACCACACGGGGATGATCTGAATCATATCCTCTGTGCGTTGCGAGATCAAAGGCAATTGACAGTCCTTTTTGTCCTGCCTCCAGATTTCTCCGGTAAAATGCATTGGATTCTTCAGCAGTCGAGTAACCAGCATACTGGCGTACCGTCCAAGGGCGTGTTTTATACATGGCAGGGTATGGACCTCTTAAAAATGGAGGAATGCCAGATACATAGTCAACGTGCTTAAAGTCTTTTATATCCTCTTGACTGTATACCTTTTTTACTGGAATTTTTTCAACAGTTTCGAAGCTGCCCTCAGAAGAAGAAAAGCTTTCTAATTCCGGTTTGGCAGGATACTCTTGGGGCCGATAGCTTATTTTCGTGAAGTCAGGCCTGCTCATATGTTTCAGCTCCTTTCTTTTGTTGGAGTGTTTTCAGAAGTTCATAGGCGTTCGACCCTAGAGAAACTGTGCCATCCAGCCCTTTTTCCGTAAGAATGGTGTGCAGGGAGTCAGGTGTTTTACCTGCAATCATCACAGTAACGGTTGGATCTGTCTTTTTGATTCCTTCAATAATTTCAGGAGCCATTGTAGAGTAATCCTCTTCTTTGCCGCACAAAACAACAAACGGAGCATTGGCTTTAATTGCTTTTTCAACTGCCTCTTGAACGTGCAGTGAACCGTTTTCAGCGACTACTTTAAACCCGCCTGTCTGAAAAAATCCAGTAACAAAATCAGCACGAGGCTTATAATCGCGAAGTTCTCCTAAGTTAACCAGGAACGTTTTCAATGGTTTCCCCGACTTTTCTTCAAAGGCCAGTGCATTTTTGCGGAGAGTCTCAAATCGTTCTGCTCCTCTTTTTTGTTCAATAGATGTAATCTCGTTTCCTGGCACCTGCTTTCCACACCACGTTGCGATCTGGCCAAGGGTCCACCCTTTTTTCGCTCGCTCAATTCCCTCGTAAACGATTGAATCTCTAGTTTCTCTTTCCTCAATATCTTCCGCTTTCTTTTTTGAGGTCGTCTTCTGCACAAATTCTTCGATCTCTTGACTGTCATCTTCCGGAATGAAGCTTACTGGATTTTCCTCTATGTCGGGGTATTGATTCGTACCAACAAATACCTTTTTGCGGTGATCTATATCAATTTCTTTTCTTGAGGAAATGTCTTCTACCCTTTTTTGTACTGCTCCGTTTTCTATCGCTTTTTTCATTCCACCATTCTGTTCTATTTCCTGAAACAATTTCCATGCTTTCTCTGCCAGTTCATTTGTCATTGTTTCAATATAATACGAACCCCCTGCCGCGTCTGCCGTTTTCCCTATATGTGCTTCTTCCTGCAAAATCACCTGGGTATTTCTTGCTATTCGGCGGGAAAATGAGGTAGGTTTTTGGAAGCTTTCATCAAATGGGCTCACCTGTATACTGTCTGCCTGTCCAATTGCTGCTGAGAAGGCTTCCGATGAGGCTCTTAGTATATTGACATATGGATCATACAGTGTCTTTGTCCAAGAAGAGGTTCTTGCATGGATATTCATCTTCCTCGCCATCTCGTCCTCTGTATAGGCTGCCATAACGTTCGCCCACAAAGATCGAGCTGCTCTCAGCTTTGCTATTTCTAAAAAATAATCTGACCCAATAGAAAATTGAAAACGAACCCTTTTCGAAGCCTCCTCAGGAGGAATTCTCCGTTCCTTTAATTCTTCAATATAAGTTACTGCTGTAGCCAGTGCATAAGCTAACTCTTCAACTGCGCTTGCCCCTCCATTATGATAGGGAGAAGTGGAAACAAGTATCGTTTTCACCGGGCACTCTTCCTCCTGACACCACCGAACGATTTCAGCCATCCCATTAAAAATCTTGTCAAGTTCATACGTTAACTCTCCTTTTACTACCCAGGCACCAAAAGGATCAGCCGCTATACTTCCTTTCAGCTCTTTAACGTTTCCATCTAAAGCTGCTAAAAAAAGGGAAAAAACAGGAAGAGGATGCTCCCCTGTATCCACATGAAAAGGAACGTCTGCCGCTTCTATGCTTTGTAAAGCCGTTTTTATATCCTCTGCATTACAAATGGAAAGTCCTTCTTTTCCCGCTGCTTCTTTGCCATCAAATGGATCGGTTCCAAGCTTTGCATTTTGGTCCAGCATAATGACCACAGAATTTTGACCTCGTTGAATATCATGCTTTAATGCCAAGTGGAATCTCTCCGGCGTACTTTCTCTTATTTCCTGTGAAATCTCCCAGGGTGTTTTCAAAGGAAGCGAAGGTGAAGTACCCCGTGTATAGGGAAACTCTCCTGGCATAGCATTTATAAATGGCAAGCCGTCAATATCCTCTTTTCTGTAAAGGGTATGGATCGTAATCCCTTCGTAAGTCTGGGTAAGGAGCTTGCGCTCATAGGAGGCTCCTTTTAACGATTTCTCTGCTGTTTCCTTCCAGGAGGCTGTAGACGGAATAGAGAAGTCACAAATTTGTTCCATTGTTTTTTTAACATCCTCTTGATTCATGTTTTTCACCTTCTTTCCTAGAGTGGAATATTGCCATGCTTTTTCTTTGGATTTTCTTTCTTTTTATTTTTCAGCATTTCAAGGGCACTTGCCAGTACCTTTCTCGTGTCTCTTGGATCAATGACATCATCCACCATCCCATTTCTCGCAGCAATATAAGGGTTGGCAAATCGTTCTCTGTATTCTTCTATTTTTTCCTTACGGGTTCTTTCAGGATCGCTGCTTTCCTTAATTTCTTTAGCAAAAATAATATTGGCTGCCCCCCCAGGGCCCATCACGGCTATTTCGGCGTTTGGCCATGCATATACTAAATCCGCGCCTATGGCCTTACTATTTAACGCAACATAAGCTCCTCCAAAAGCCTTTCTTAAAATGACTGTCAGCTTTGGCACTGTTGCTTCCGAATAGGCATACAGAATTTTGGCCCCGTGACGTATAATTCCCCCGTGTTCCTGCTGCACCCCAGGTATAAAACCGCTTACATCTTCAAATGTAATAAGAGGGATGTTGAAGCAGTCACAAAACCTGATAAAACGAGAGCATTTATCTGACGAATCAATGTCTAACCCCCCGGCCATCATTTTAGGATTGTTAGCCACCACTCCTACTGTTTCCCCGTTAATTCTTCCAAAGCCTACCACTATATTTTTAGCAAACCCCGCCTGAACTTCCATGAAATCTTCATTATCCACAACCTTGGCAATAACCTTTCGTACGTCATAAACTTTCATGCTGTCTACAGGTACTATATCCAATAATTCATCCACCCGGTCCTCAGTATCCCTGGAGTTGTTTTTTTCTGCCTTTGGAGGTTTTTCTTCAAAATTTGAAGGAAGATAACTGATGAGGCGTCTCACTTCTCCGAGTACCTCTTCTTCTGAAGATGCTGTAAAATGGGCATTCCCGCTTTTGGTGGAATGAACGGCAGCTCCGCCCAGATCTTCACTGTTAATGTTGGCACCGGTGACACTTTCGATCACTTTTGGACCCGTAATAAACATCTGGCTAGTTTTTTCAACCATGAACACAAAATCTGTAATGGCTGGAGAATATACAGCTCCCCCGGCACACGGGCCCATTATGACTGAAATTTGCGGGACGACTCCGGAGTATATAGAATTACGATAAAAGACATGTCCGTAGCCATCCAAAGACAACACACCTTCTTGAATGCGGGCGCCTCCTGAATCATTCAACCCGATAATAGGTGCTCCGTTCTCCGCTGCTAAATCCATAATTTTCGCAATTTTTAGAGCGTGCATCTCTCCAAGGGCGCCTCCAAAGACTGTGAAATCCTGGGCAAATAGAAATATCGTTTTTCCATTGATTTTCGCGTACCCTGTCACCACTCCTTCTCCAGGTGATTCGGCACCCCCAAAATCCATCCCTCTGTTTTCAATAAAAGGATTCAATTCTACGAAACTTCCCTCGTCTACTAACACGTCAATTCTTTCTCTGGCAGTAAGCTTTCCCCTGTCATGCTGGGCATCAATTCTCTTGACCCCTCCGCCTAACTTAACCTTTTCCCGCCGAAGTTCCATTTCTTCTATTTTTGAAAACATATCATCCATACTGCATCCTCCTTAAAAACTGTAATTGTGTAAGTATTTGAAACCGTGCTAAAAAGGGGATTTAAAAAGCCGTCTCATTCCTTCTTCTTCTCCATAAAGCACGGCTGGGTATAAAAAAGGGCCTGCTTTCATAACAGGCCCTTTAAAGGTGTACTAGTTCGGCTTAACAAGAAAAAGGGGCTGTCCATATTCAACAAGTTCTCCATTTTCCACAAGAACCTCAACAATTTCCCCGCTTACTTCTGCTTCAAGTTCATTCATTAGCTTCATTGCCTCTACAATACAAACTACTGTATCCGGAGAGACTTTGTCTCCTTCTTTTACGTAAGGATCAGACTCTGGATTCGGCGATTCATAAAACGTTCCTACCATTGGAGAGGTAATTTTCTTTAATGAATCATCATTTTGTTTGCTTGTCGTTTCATTTTTTGACTTTTCACTACCTTGGTCTTGCTTTGGCTCTTCTGCTTTCGGCTGTTCCGGCTGCGGGGCCGGTACTGGCGCTGGCTGCACTGCCGCTTGCGGTACGCTCACTGTCTGTTGGACACCTTCTTTACGGATGGTGATTTTTTCTTTATTTTCTCCGCGGATCTCAACCTCGCCAATAGATGAGTTGTCTATGGCTCTGATCAATTCTTTTATTTCATTTACTTTAAACATGTTCATTCACTCCTTTTAAAGGCTGCTGAAATTTGTAGGACGTAAAAATAACCTTTGATAGGCCGGATTTTCCAAAGCTGTTTTAGTGAGCACAGAATGCAAAATTAAATCTGCATAGATATCAGCAATATCATTAACTGAATATTCTCCTGTATCTTTATACCATTTATAGGTCCAGTTTATCATTCCAAAAATTGCCATGGACATGATCGGAACAGGAATTTCCTTTCTAAACTCCCCTTCGGTAATTCCTTCTCTCACCACTGAAAACATCAGCTCTTTATACTTGTTTCTTTTCTTTTTTATTTCGGTAAAATACTCCGGAGCAAGATATAGACTCTCCTGATAGAAAACTGTTACATGAGCTCTGTACATTTCAAACATTTTAACAAATGACCTTACCGTTGCGTACAGCTTCTCTGTTGGAGTTCCGTACCTCGAATGAGCTTCTACAGCTTTATCAAGCACATATGTAATAAATGAATCATGGATGGTATATAGAAGCTCGTCTTTTGATTTAAAATTATGGTAAAAGCCGCCCTTTGACGTCCGGCTTTCTCTCACAATTTTGTCCACTGTCACAGCATGAAAACCATATTCTTCAAAAAGTTTTAAAGCAGCTTCTGTGATGCGCTCCTTGGTTGGTTTCTCGGCCATGTTCATCACCTGCTCTTTCCCAAATTACCTCCCTTATAAAAGCTTTGTCTTATCGAGAAAGCTAGTATCAAAGGTGCCGTTTACAAAGTCTTCGTTTTCCATTAGTTTTAAATGGAAAGGGATGGTCGTGTCTACTCCTTCAACGACAAATTCCATTAACGCTCTTTTCATTCGTGAAATGGCTTCTTCCCTTGTTTTGCCTCTGACAATAAGCTTGGCCACCATGGAATCATAGAAAGGTGTAATCGTAAAGCCAGGATACATTGCACTATCAATGCGGACACCTAATCCGCCAGGAGGAAGGTACATATCAAGCTTCCCTGGTGAAGGCATAAATCCTTTTTCCGGATTTTCTGCATTGATACGGCATTCGATAGCCCAGCCATCAATCACAATTTCTTCTTGACTTACAGAAAGCTTTTCTCCTGCCGCTGCTTTAATTTGTTCTTTTATAAGGTCTATGCCAGTGACTTCTTCGGTTACTGGATGTTCTACCTGTATTCTCGTATTCATTTCCATAAAATAGAAGTTTTTGTGCTTATCTAATAAAAACTCTACAGTCCCCGCACCACAGTAATTAACAGCCTGGGCTGCTTTTACTGCAGCAGTTCCCATCGCTTCTCTGATGTCTTCGTCTAAAGCTGGAGAGGGTGCTTCTTCAACCAGCTTTTGATGACGCCTTTGAATGGAACAATCCCGCTCGCCAAAATGAACAACATTTCCGTGGGAGTCAGCCATAACCTGAATTTCGACGTGGCGAGGTTCTTCCACAAATTTCTCTAGATACACACCCGGGTTTCCAAATGCGGTGGCAGCTTCCTGCTGGGCCATAGAAATGGCTTTTTTCAGCTCACCTGCTTCATATGCTACCCGCATTCCTTTTCCTCCGCCGCCTGCTGTAGCCTTGACAATCACCGGGTATCCTATTTCTTCAGCGGTTTTGAGAGCTTCTGATTCTTCTTCAATAATTCCGTCTGTCCCTGGAACTATCGGCACTCCGGCCTCTGCCATTGTTTCACGCGCAACGGCCTTTGCCCCCATTTTATTTATCGCTTCAGGCGATGGGCCGATAAATGTAATATCATGGTCAGCACACATCTCGGCAAACTCTGCGTTTTCAGCCAGGAAACCGTAGCCTGGGTGAATCGCTTCTGCCCCTGTCTTCAGTGCCGTGGCTACAAGGTTCGTTTTCTTTAAGTAGCTCTCAGCTGATGAATGAGGACCAATGCAGTAAGCTTCATCTGCCATGAGGACATGCAGGGCTTCTTTATCCGCTTCAGAGTGAACGGCTACTGTTTCAATGCCAAGCTCTCTGCAAGCTCTGATAATTCTAACTGCAATTTCCCCTCGATTGGCTATTAACACTTTCGTAAACATTCCTTCACCCTCTTTGCCATTTCTATCATTTTTTTAAACGCTTACATCCGGTCAGGTTTAGACCGACTGGTCAGTCTGTAATTAAATTCTATGTAAAATTTTTCACTTTGTCAATTTCTCTTTCAGGAATTTTTCTTCTTTTATGAAAAAAGTTTATAGTTTCTTTCTCCATTGTATTCTTTCCTCGTTTTTTGCTCAAGTTTTTTCTAACTTCTCTCCTTTATACGCACACTTAAAAAATGAAAAAGCCTCACCGGAAATTCCAATGAGACTTACTGTCTGGAGATAGGAAAGGTAACACAACGAAAACATCCACCTGACTTAATAATTTCAGAAAAGGATACTTCGTACACCGTAAAGCCTGCATTACGTAATTCTTTATTAATTCTTTTACACTTGTCCTGGCTGATTACTGTATTATGACCGATTGAAAAGATATTGACACCAAGGTTAAACTGCTCATCCTCTGTGACTTCTATGCATTTATACCTTGAACGCAATGTATCGGCCCACTCTTCAGACATGGCATTGGGATACAACAGCGCATATTCTTCGGAAAAAGGATTAAACACACAGTCTAAATGCAGATACTTGTCTTCGATTGGGACTTTCTCCACCCTTCTCCCAGGAAATAAAGCAGCAAGCTCTTCAATAGCAGAAGCTTCCGTTCTCCCGCTTTGTCCAACGTAGATATTATTCTTGCTTATTACCACATCTCCGCCTTCTAAGGCTCCTTTTGTAATCTCATAATATGTTATTCCATGTTCTTTCAACCAGCCTTTGAATACTTCTGTCTCTTTCTTTCGAATGTTTTGCTTCATTTTTCCTACAACCAGGGTATTGTCAATCACTACTCCTAAATCCCTGGTGTAGACTTGTTCAGGCAGAGCCTCGTCTACAGCCAGTGTATGAACCTTTACCTGTTCTCTTTCAAACACTTCGATCATGTTATTATGCTGTTTTACTGCTTCTTTCTTATCAATATTTGACCCTGCATATTCTTCCTGTGTATCGTTGATGACTTCCTGAATTTCCATCGCTCTAGGAGAACATACGATGACCTCTTTTAATGTATCAAAATCTGTTTTTACCTGCGGCATGCTCGCAACCTTCACTCTTTACCCCTCCTTGGTTATTTTATTATTCCTCCCTTCGTACCTTTTCACACTCTTTTTCTTCTCATTACTACAGGAAGGAAATATAGGAAAGTAAATATAAGGGGAGTTCCTTACTTTTTTCTAAATTTTTAAAATTTTTCAGGTGAAGCAAGAGGTCTTTCGTTTGAAATTCTTTTCTTAGTGGTATAATGAAGATATGAAGAGATAGCGGAAGCACCAAAGGATAAATTTGGATACTATAAGAAGGGAGACCGATGATATTAGCTAATGAAATTGTTGAAGAGAAAATCAAAAGTCTTAACGGATGGAAACAGGCGGATGAAAAAACCATAGAGCGAGTGTATACATTCTCGGCTTTTCTTAATGGTATTCATTTTGTCAACAAAATTGCTGCACACGCCGAAACAGTAAACCACCATCCACATCTAACCATAAACCATACAGAGGTCACTGTCCGATTGACTACGGTGGACGCTGGAGGAATCACCGAAAAAGATATCCGCTCAGCTTTTGAATATAATCGATTAATTTCCACAGTTCATGCATAAAATAAACAAGGTACGGAGACGCAAATTGAATTTTTGCATATAATAGTAGTACAACAAGCTCCGACCAATTGAGGTGATAAAGATGAGCTATCAAGAGAGCAGAATGAAAAAACTTTTGGAGACCGACCGTTTTCTCCATCACACGTTTGAAGAGATAAAGAGAAGCATTGGTGATGAGGATGAAGCCTTAAAAATGGTATTTGATGCTTACGTCCTGAAAGAGCCAATGATGAGGAACGCATACGTGCACTTGACGTAATGGCGAGGGTCTCCCTTAAATGGGGTGCCCTCTTTAATTTTTTTGTTCTACTGCTTGTCCTCTTCTTTCTGTTTGAAACAGGAATGTACAGGGTAAGGAAACCTTATACACGTTTTTTTGGTTTCAATAAGGAGGAGAACATAGTGGCAGAAGACCAAAATCATCAATCTAACGACAATCCACCCAAAACGGAAAAACGTCTAGAGAAAACAAGACGCCGCCCGGAGCATGAGGAAGTAACACGCTTAGAAAAAATTGCTGACCGTCTTGATGAAGTGACGACAAAAGGGCGCTTTAAGGATATGGCTTATCACTTCACAAGTCCCAAAGAAGTAATAAAAACAAACCTAATTGCCGGGATAGCCCGCGGCGTGGGACTTACGTTAGGGACAGCAATTTTTTTGGCTTTACTTATATTCATCCTTAACTTATTCGTTTCCGCTCCTCTTGTCGGCGAATATATAGCTGACATGTTGGATTTTATCGATGAACAAAGGGAAAATGGAGAACCTGGCGAATAAGTTATGTATACCATATTTTAATTAATGTGAGCAGGAGGAATTTTTATGGATCTATTAGGCATTGGAGTATTAGTTTTTGCAATCGCGTTTTTAATTTTAGTCATCTTCCTTATTAAAGCTTTGAACTCCCTTACAAAAGTACTGGGGGGGGTTGAGGAGACCGTCGGTAAGCTTCCTGATCAAATGGATGAAATTTCAAAGCAGACTGAAGTTATCCTCCATAACAGCAATGAGACGATTCTAGACTTAAACCAGAAAATGGATGATTTGAATCCGATTTTTCATATCGTAAGAGATACCGGGGAAGCGTCACAAAGACTTTCTTCTTCTTTGGTAGACATCACTAACTCCTTTAAGAAAGACTCCACTGAGGGCTCTTCTAAGGTAAAAGAGAAAAACATGGGCGGGTTGTACGGAGCGCTGGCTCTCACTTATTTCCTTGCACAGAAAAGAAAAACGTTAAAGGATGAATTCCAACAACAAGGAGCAGGCAACCCATGATGAAGGAAAGCCATATCCCTAAACAGCCCAGCCGTTTATTTTCTCTAAGTGCCGGCGCAGGTTTAGGTGCTCTTCTTGGAGCAGGGCTTACCCTGCTCTTTGCCCCTGCAGACGGCAAGACTTCCAGAATGAAAGCTGCTGATACAGCAGGGAAAGTCAAAAATATCCCATCTAGATTAAAATCCAGAATTGAAGAGCAAAAAAGCCAGCTGCTGGTAAGAGGCAGTGAGGTATATGGAAAGATTCATGAAGATATGTCAGTCCTAAAAAAAGAAGCAAGATTGTCTTTGCGGAAAGACAAGGAACATGAGCCGGAGAATAAGGAATAAAATAAAGGCAATCCCTCTTTTGAGGTCTTCAGGGTGGTAAAGAATCTTTTCTTACCACCCTGTTTTTGTGGTACTGGTCCATTGCTTCAAAACAATGGCATAACGCAAATATTCAACCATAATACAAAAAGGTGTCTCATCCAGATCACTAATCATGTGACCTTTCGAGACACCTCCTTTACTTGTTGTGCTATTTATTTCTGCAAGGTCACGCCCTGAAGAATTCCCTGACAATGCTCGTTATTAGCGATTATCAACCGTTTCCGGATTCATATCATGGTTCATGAGTCTGTACTCTGCCATTTCTTCATACTTCGTGCCAGGCTTTCCATAGTTCACATAAGGATCTATTGAAATGCCGCCTCTTGGGGTGAATTTCCCCCATACTTCGATATAGCGTGGATCCATCAAATCCACAAGGTCGTTTAGAATAATATTCATTGCATCTTCATGGAAATCTCCGTGATTTCTAAAACTGAATAAATACAATTTTAGCGACTTGCTTTCCACCATCTTAATATCCGGGATATAGCTGATATACACAGTAGCAAAATCAGGCTGACCAGTTTTAGGACATAGAGTGGTAAACTCAGGGCAATTAAATTTCACAAAATAATCTCTTTTCGGATGATGATTATCAAAGGTTTCTAACACAGAAGGATCATAATCAAACTGATATGCTGTATTTTGGCTCCCCAGATGTGTAACCTCAGTTAAGTCAGTTTCTTTTCTCCCTGACATCCTTAGTCTCCTTTCGTCTTACACTCCCTGCTTATTTCCCCATAACAAAGCGTGAAGTTGAGGCAGCACCTTCACATTATTGAAATCCTCAGATTTCGTTACTGCGTCTACCAGCCATTCATATTTGGTTAACAGCCGGTCCCTCACACTTTGATCATCTGCCTCTTTTACATCTTCATTCCCTGCTTGTAAAAAGAAAGGAACGTGGGGGTATCTTTGGTGAACAGCTAGTGCATACGTTAAATCCTCTATATTAAAAATAACAATTTTAAAGCTAGCTTGTCCTTTGCCTTCTTCTTTTAACCTTTCAACATAAAAGTCAAGCTGTTGCCAGTTTGTTTTCATGTTAGAACTTGGAGGCTTGGGTGATAACGTTACTTCATCAATATCGAGCATCCATTCCTGCCACATGCTTCCCTGTGTTTCCACAGCCGTCTTGATTCCCTGTTTTTTAAGAGTCTGCACAAGGTGGCCGATCCCTTCATGCAGAGCCGGATTGCCTCCCGAAATCGTTACATGACTGAAACGTCCAGGTGCCAGGTCGTTTAACCGGTCCACAATTTCGTCTGTTTTCATCATGTCAGGTTTTTGGCTTCCATCCCAGGTGAAAGCTGAATCACACCAGCTGCACCGGTAATCACAGCCGGACGTTCTCACAAACATTGTTTTTTGGCCAATGACCATTCCTTCCCCTTGAATGGTTGGCCCGAATATTTCTAATACAGGAACTTTCTTCATTCAGAGAAGTCCTCCTCCTTCGGCCTGTATACCACGTAACTTGTCGGCGTTTCCCGAACAAAGACCTGGAGGCAGCGCGGATGATTCAAATGCTGGTCAAGTTCCTTTTGAATTCTTTCCCAGATCACACGAGCCACTACTTCAGTCGTAGGAAATTGATTAGAATCTTCTTGAGAAGCATATTCATCATGATCATTCAATAAAGTATGATCATACCGTTTATGAACAATTTCTTTCAATAATTGAAAATTAACTAAAAATCCTGATTCATCAAGGCTGTCTCCAGCTATCGTAACATTGATGACATACGTGTGACCGTGAATATCCTGACACTTGCCTGCCTGCTCATTAGGAATAAAGTGAGCGGCAGCCATATGCATGTCCTTATTAAGTTCATATCGAAATTGATGGTTTACTTGGGGATAGGATTGGTGAAGCATAATTACTCACTCCCCTTTTCCTCTATATATTGTTGATAGCCTCTTTGACGAAGCACACATGCGGGGCACTCGCCGCAGCCATCACCACGAATTCCCTCGTAGCATGTTAGTGTCTTATTCTTTACATAATCCAGTCTTCCCATTTTATCAGCAAGTTCCCATGTTTCTGCTTTATCGAGCCACATGAGAGGCGTATGAAGAACAAATTCATTGTCCATTGATAAGTTTAATGAAACGTTTAAAGACTTGATAAATATATCCCGGCAGTCCGGGTATCCGCTATAATCTGTTTCACATACTCCTGTAATTACATGTTTTGCGCCCTGCTGCTTTGCAAAAATGGCGGCAAAGGACAAGAATAGCAGATTTCTTCCCTCTACAAATGTATTGGGCGGCTGGCCGTCTTTTCCTTCTTCCATCTCGATATCCGCCCGGGTAAGAGCGCTTGGTGACAGCTGGTTCAGTAATTCCATATCCAGCACATGGTGTTCAACTCCAAGCTCTTTGGCAATATCCTTTGCTACATCAATTTCATTGCTGTGACGCTGTCCATATTGAAACGTAACAGCACTTACCTCTTTAAACCGCTCTAAAGCCCAAAAAAGGCATGTAGTGCTGTCTTGGCCGCCGCTAAAGACTACTACAGCTTTATCCTCCTGGAAACTCATCGCGCTTCCTTCCTTTCTCTCTACAAGTCATGCACTTATACTAAACGCAGTCTTATTCAAAACAAGCTGCCTGAAATTTATAATGGGCCCCGTTAGAAAATTAATGGTCGTGCAGTCTTAAGCTTTCAGCCCTCCCTCTTTGTGGAGAATTTCTGCATCCGTAAGAGGTCTCCTGAAAACAGGCAGCCTCAATATCCGGCAAGATGGAAAAGCAGCCAGGTGAAGCTTACAGCAAAACCACAATGGTTTTAAGCAGAGCCTTACAAAGAAGAGATCACATTTCTCTCTTAGTCAGCATTCTTAAATATTTTTACATCATAACGTAAAAAAACACCATCGTCCATTATAGCATTCTCACGCCTAGTGTTCCTATCAATTTCTCCCCATATGTATCGCTTTTCTAACGAAAAAAGAGGCTTTCCGCCTCTTTTTCAAGTTTCCCTATTCATTTGCTTCTTTATCTAAATATACCTGGCTTCCAACTGCGTTTCGCTGGCCCTGGTACTTTCCACTGTATGGTTGCCCTGCTTTTTTATCCATTAACGCAAACACTAGCTGGGCTATTCTTCGGCCTGAGGTCAAACGGATAGGAAGGCGATTTGCATTGTAGAGCTCTAATGTAATTTCTCCTTCAAATCCAGGATCAACCCAGCCTGCATTTTGAATAAACAGCCCCATCCTTCCTATAGAACTTCTCCCCTCAACAAATGCCGTTAAGTGATCAGGGAGCTTTATGTACTCCGTAGTAGTTGCCAGTAAAAAAGAATTTGGAGGGATGACTACTTCTTCACTTTCAAATTCTACATACTTTGCTGGTTTGTCTAGGGCAATGGATTCAATAGAATTTTCATCTATTTTTAAGAAATGTGTTCCCAAGCGGATATCTACAGAAGCGGGCTGGATTTGATGCTCTGTCATTGGAGTAATGGCTAAGCTGCCTTCCTCCATCATTTCTCGAATCGTTTGATCTGATAAGATCATCTTTGTGTCACCTCACCATGTTCTCTCTTACCGATTTGCTTTATTACGATGTATATTTTGGTTATCCAAACAAACTGTGCCACTGAACCACAACCCAATAATCATAGTCTTTGTTACAAGTATATATTTTATTGCTATCATTTCCAAGAAGAAGAACAAAGCCTCAGCTCAAAAAAAACGCTGCCCCGTGTTAGGGGGCGGCGCTTCTAATTAGTATCAAAATCTAGCTCTAATTCATAGCCCTGCTCAGATATTACTTTTCCGTGTTTGTAATTTTCCATGAGGTCGTAATAGCTTTCAGTCAGTACTAAAAATCTAGATTCATCTCTTTCATCCAATGCCTCATCAATCATGCGCTGCAACCGCTCTTTATTAAAGTTAAAGACGGCGTATTCCATCATCATTTTTGCGTACAGTGATTGAAGGACCTGTCTAGTCGGACGTCTGCCATGCTTCATGGACTTTACTTTTTTCATAAAGTGCTGTTCATGTGTTGGATGTAGCATGTTCGTCGAACCCCCTATCTGAACCGAAATATAGTTTCGTTTCCCTATGAATTGGCGGGTGACGCGCGGATGTAGAGGCTCGGATGTTTTTTTAATTGTTAATTAAAAGATACCCGCCTGACGCTTGCCTTAAACTCTTTCATTTGGTCTTCAGGAATAATTACTTAAGCCTCTGGGCTGTTTTTTCATAGATGTAAAATTGTTGTTGTTTATAAAATTATTTCCAATGGACCTTACTTATACCTGTTCTCTTTACTTTTTTCTAAAAAATTACATGCATAACGGGTGCTGCCATTCCTGAAGTACGTAATAACTTCTCTTTTCAGCTGGATTTTTCCTCTCCTTACCCTGAATATATTCTGGAATTATGAACTTGTTTTGTGTCTACCCTTCTCCTTTCGTTTCAAAACGACTTGTATCTATATACCCAATGCTTGTTTACCTGTAATAGCCTTCTGCGGCTGCTTGCACGGCTACCATTAATGCTTTTTTTTGATAAGTAAATGTCATGGAAGGAAGATGAGGGCGGTCCAAGGTCATCTCTGGGATGGCCGGAAAGTGGATAAACCCTGCTTTGGCCGTTATTTCTTTTTCTCTAAGAAAATAAAGAACCTGGTATAAAGTGGTATTACAAATATATGTACCTGCTGTATTTGAGATCTCAGCCGGTATTCCGTTTTGCTGAAGAGCCTCCAACATCTTCCGAAGGGGGAGAGTTGAAAATAAACCGTCCGGACCGTTCATGTGAATAGGTTTGTCCACTGGCTTTTCCCCCGTGTTATCCCCTTTTTCACCTTCTCCCTTTGTGTCTTGAATATTGATCCCTATCCTCTCAAGACTGATAGCACTTCTCCCATAAGCGAGACCGCAGGAAATGATAATATCCGGTTTTTCTTTCTCTATTGCCTCAAGCAGTGATTGGGCACACGTTTCATATACGACAGGCAGCTCTATGCTTTTAAGCTCTATATGAGCCCATGGCTGCTCTTCTTCCAGCTCTTTAACCAGCTGCACTGTTGGATTGACTTCCAAGCCTCCAAAAGGCTCAAACCCTGAACATAAAACTTTTATTTTCATTTTATTCTCCCTTTCTTTCTTAATTTCTAGTTTTTTTAGTTTCAATGTTTTTAATTCTTATAGGAAGGAAATACACTCTGAAGAAAGCACTATAGGAGCATTTTCCTATATTTAGCAATTATTTATACCCTAAGGAGGTTTTTAATATGGAAAGCCACGTAAAAAAAGGAGGGCGTCACGAATTTACCCAGACGGGACGCCCTGCTGTTCGAGGAACACAGGGGGCTGTGACGTCTCCCCATTATCTTGCCACTCAGGCAGGAAAATCAATTCTTCAGCAGGGAGGACACGCGGTAGATGCTGCGATCAGCATGAATGCAGTCTTATGTGTAGTCCTCCCTCATATGGCAGGTCTAGGCGGAGATTTATTTTCTATCATTTCAGACAGGAAAGAATCAAATATTCAAGCTATCAATGGCAGCGGCAGATCAGGCCGGAATGCTGCTATTGATTTTTACAAAGAAAAAGGTTATGACGAAATCCCCGACCGAGGCCCTCTGTCCTCTAATACGGTCCCTGGTACTGTAAAGGCGTGGGAAGACCTCCATCAGCAATATGGACAAATGAAATGGAAGGATTTGTTTACTGATGCCATCCATTATGCCCAAAATGGGTTTCCTATCTCTTCTAAGGTAGCTCAGTTTATCTTTGATAAACAGGAGGTGCTGAGTCAGCATCCCAAAACAGCTGACATCTTTCTTCCTGACGGGAAGCCTGTCGCTGAAGGAGCGGTTTTCAAACAGCCTGATCTTGCCCAATCGCTTGCTTTGATTGCGGAAAAAGGAGCAGAAGTTTTCTACCAGGGAGATCTCGCGGAAAAGATTGTTCAAAGTCTTCAAAAAGAAGGCGGAGTCCTTACGCTTGAGGATTTCTCCAATCACGAGTCTACCTGGGAAAAACCAGCCTCGACGTCGTATGGTTCTTATGAAATCCATGAGCTTCACCCTAATACTCAAGGTCTGGCTACATTAATGATGTTAAACGTGTTAAAGAAATTTGACCTTCCCTCCATTGGGGATCACACTTCGGACTATTATCACCTCATGGCAGAAGCCGCCAAGCTGTCTTTTCATTATCGAGACGAATGGGTAACAGATCCCGAGTTCTTGTCAATTCCTGTTGAAAAGCTGCTGTCTGAAGAGCATACCGATAAAATCATTGAAAAACTTGAGTGGAGAAAAGCTTACCCATTAGACAAGCTTCCGGAAATGCCAAAGGTAAGTACAAGCAAGGATACAACATTCATGGCAGCTGTTGACAGTGAAGGAAATGCCTGCTCGTTGATTCAAAGTATTTACCATGAGTTTGGTTCAGGATTTGTTCCTGAAGATACAGGGATTCTTTTACAAAACCGCGGTTCCTTCTTTGAGCTTGATGCTGAGCATCCAAATGCATTAGAGCCTGAAAAAAGAACCTTTCATACTATTATACCAGCGATGGCTACTAAAGAAGGCAAGCCCTTTATGCTGTTTGGAACAATGGGAGGAGAAGGACAGCCACAGACCCAGGCCGCTTTGTTCACCCGTGTAGTGGAGTTTGGTTATGACATCCAGCAGGCTATCGAAGCACCTCGGTGGCTTTACGGCCGCACGTGGGGTGAAGACAGCTCCTCTTTAAAGCTAGAAAGCAGAATACCAGATTCAATAGCGGGGGAACTTGCAAACCGCGGCCACGAAATTGAAAAAGCTGAGAGCTTTTCTCAGCAAATGGGACATGCTCAAGGCATTGTGATCGATGAGAAAACCGGAGTCTATAGTGCCGGTGCTGATCCCAGAGGAGACGGGATTGCTTTATCCTGGTAATATTCTAATCTTACATTGGAGGTTTGCATCATGGAAGAACTACCGGTAGATCTTCTGCACTGGGGTGTAGCTGTGCTGCCCCTGGTGCTTCTCTTAATCATGCTTGTTGTGTTGAAGTGGTCCGGACAGTTAGCCGGTGGGGTTGCTCTGGCTGTTGCTGCCGCTTCAGCCTTTCTATTATACGAGGCCCCGCTCGATAACGTGGCTGTAGGTGTGGGTCAGGGACTGTGGGATGCTTTCTTTATTCTTCTTGTCGTCTGGCCTGCCCTTCTTCTTTATCAAACGACAAAAGAAGCAGGAGCCTTTACTGCCATACGGGAAGGAATCCAGGAACATAGCCGTAATTATTTGTTTCTCATCCTCGCTTTTGGCTGGGTGTTTGCCTCTTTTCTTCAAGGAATCGCAGGCTTTGGAGCTCCGATTGCTGTTGTTGCGCCTCTTCTGATCGGTTTAGGCGTGAAACCTGTAACAGCCGTTGTTATTCCACTTATCGGTCATGCCTGGGCTAATATGTTTGGCACGTTAGCCGTAGGGTGGATTGCAACCATTAACGTTATTGAGCTTCAGGAACAAAGTCTTACACTCTTATACACAGGAATACTATTATGGATTCCAAATATTATTGCCGGCTTTATGATCTGCTGGCTGTTTGCGAAATGGAAAGGTGTAAAAGAAGGCTTCTGGGTCGTCATTATCATTTCCGCCATCCATGGCGGCGGCCAGGTTGCCTTGACTCAGATTAACCCGACTTTAAGTAACTTTGTTCCAGCTTCCGTAGCCCTGGGTGTGTTATTTCTAATGGCTAGAAGAGACAAGTACAAGGAAAAAACAGATCTCGAAGATGAATCAGACATTCTCGAAGAAAGTGATTCCGATGACGACGAGCCAAAAGCAGACATGGGACTGCACAAAGCCTTTATGCCCTACTACGTATTAACAGGGCTTTCAATTCTTATGCTTGGCATTCCGTTTATCCATGATTTTCTTGATCAGTTTGAATTCGGCCCTCCTTTCCCAGCTGTTGAAACAGGGTATGGATTTGAACAGGAAGCTGAAGAAGCCTATTCGCCGATCGCTCCTCTTACTCATCCAGGAATGTACTTGTTCATCTCCGTCATTTTTGGTTACTTCTGGTATAAAAAGTTAGGAAAATACGACAACAATGCAGGCAAGGATATTCTCACCGGGTTTAAGGACAATGCTGTCGGCGCATCACTTGCCATTTCTGCCTTTTTAACGATGACTCAGGTTCTTGAAAACTCCGGACAGACAACAGTTCTCGCCTTAGGTATTGCTGAAGTCTCCCCTCCTGCTGTTTATGTCGCTTTAGCAAGTTTAATTGGGGTCATAGGGTCGTTTATGACATCCTCTAACACTTCGTCCAATATCTTGTTTTCACCGCTTCACGGGTCGGTTTCCCAAACAATGGATGAGCTCAGGCTTTCTCATCTCATTGCAGCTCAGTCTGCCGGCGGGGCTATCGGGAATTCTATTTCACCGGCAAATGTTATCCTGGGAACGAGCACAGCAGGACTGAAAGGAAAAGACGCGGAAGTATTTAAGCCTACCCTTCTCTTTTCTCTTATCTCCGTCTTCTTTGTAGCCTTACTTTCTGTTGTATTTCACTTTGTCTTTCCTGGATAAACGGGGCGCTGGAACCAAAATGGTCTCCTATAAGACATGGCTCTCACCAAAACAGAGTGAGAGCCATTCTTTTTTCCTGTTTTTTGTCCTGCATGCTTATCCTTTCTTCCTCCAATATTTTCCCCTCTTTACTTTTTTCTTGTATAAAAATCCCCCCATAGCTATAATAATAAATAAACAAACATACGTTCGCACAAAGGGAAAAGGAGTGAGAGTCATGCACGTGAAAGAGGAAGAACATATTATGCTTCACTATAGCATTCTCCTGCCTCTTGTAAAAAAAGTGCTTGAGAGGGATTTGCAATTAATTGAAAAAGGTCCCTTTAAGCTGAAGGATCCTTATTATCTCTTGATTAATGAATCTCTTCGCTCCCTTCATGAGGATGCACGAAAAGTGAAATCATTTATGCACCAGCGGAAAATGAAAGCTTTTTTTGTAGAGAATGATGGAATGTTTTCCCGTTATACGTACACTTGCCGTGGCTATGAAGGATCAATCAGCTACTTAAACGCCAATTTAAAAAGGCAGGCACGCCATTCGATGGATGCTTATTTCAAAGGAAAATCCCCTTTAGAGCAAGAGTCTGTCCTTCATAGCTGAGCTTTCCTGAGGAATGACAGCATTAAACTGAAAACAGAGCCCCTCAAGTCTAAAATTGACAAACCATTGTTTTCCACTTATCGTATCTAGTGGCAGTATTTATTTGACTGTAAGAGCTAGAAGCATATGACTGGGCCACGCCGTCCCGGATCTGTGCTGCGAGGATGTTTTAAGAAAGAGGGGAACATGGTGAAAAAGCAATTTGCCGTCATAGGATTAGGACGTTTTGGCGTAAGTGTCTGCAGAGAATTATATAGGCTCGGGCATGAGGTACTGGCAATCGATGTTGTTGAAGATAAAGTCAGTGAGATGGTTAATTATTCTACCCACAGCGCAGTAGCAGATGGAACTGATGAGAAATCACTTCGCAGTTTAGGTGTGGGAAACTTTGACCACGTGATCGTAGCCATCGGCGATAACCTTCAAGCCAGTATTTTATGCACCCTGCTCTTAAAAGATATGGATATTAAGCAAGTGTGGGTCAAAGCCCAGAACTACAATCATCACAAAGTATTAGAAAAAATAGGCGCTGATAAGATCATCCATCCTGAACATGACATGGGAAACCGCATAGCCCAGCACCTTATTTCTGATAAGGTTATTGATTCCATCGAACTTTCTGAAGAATATGCCATTGTAGAGATAGGCGTTTCTAATTCTATACACAATCGCTCGCTTATTGATTTAGATATCCGTGCCAAATACGGCGTGACTGTTTTAGCAATTAGAAGAGGAAGAGATATTAATATTTCCCCGCTTGCTCATGACAAAATCTATAAAGATGATATTTTAATTGTAATTGGGCACAAAAATGATTTAAAACGTTTTGAAGCAGTTACGTAAGTTCCGTTTGTACTTAATTAAGATAGGGAATAATACAGCCATAACAAAAGAGTAAGTGAACGGTGCTGACACTTATCAAACGAGGCTGTACTATTCCCCTTTTCTTTCCCTTTTTCAAACAATCTGTCCTTTTCCCATTCAGCTCTCTGGGTACATTGAATAATAATGCCCTGTTACCTACATCTTAATTCATTGGAGGGAGATTATGAGTGAAGAAAAGTATACTTATGAAACAAAAAAGCCGGACATCGTCTTTACAGTGTCGGCTATTTTAGTTGCGGCATTTGTTGCCTGGGGTTTTATTCGACCTTCCCATTTAGAAGCTACAGCCACGGCAGCCCTTAACTTTACAATCGAAACCTTTGGCTGGTTTTATATGATTGTTGCTGCTTTTTTTGTGGCCTTTGTTATTTTCTTAGCCGTCAGTCCTTTTGGAAAGCTGCGGCTCGGTAAACCAGAAGACCGGCCCGAGTATAAATTCTATACGTGGCTTGGAATGCTGTTTTCAGCAGGTATTGGCGTGGGATTTATCTTTTGGGGGGTTGCTGAACCAGTACTTTATTATGTAGATACTCCTCTTGGTCAGGACGTAGAAACCGAAGCACAGGCAGCCCAACTGGGGCTTCGATACGGAGTTTATCACTGGGCTTTTCATCCATGGGCCATTTTCTCCCTGGTTGCTCTAGCTTTAGGCTATGTGCAGTTTCGAAAAGACCAGCCGGCTCTTATCAGTTCTGCCTTTTACCCACTAGTAGGAAACAGAGCTTACGGAGCCTTTGGAAAAGGCATCGATATCTTTGCTGTTCTTGCAACCTCCACAGGAGTTGCTACCACGTTCGGTCTTAGTGCCATGCAAATCAGCGGAGGGCTCTCCTATTTAACAAACATCCCAAACAACGTTGTCACCCAAATGATTATTATTGGGATCGTAGCTTTTTTGTTTATGTTCTCAGCTGCAACCGGCGTAAACAAGGGCATTCGTTACTTAAGCGTTATCAACCTGACAGTCGGAGCGATCCTGCTGCTGTTTATGATTGCCGTCGGGCCAACCGTTTATATTTTTGAAAATATTACCACCACTCTTGGCGGCTATATTGCCAATCTTGTCCCTATGAGTTTAACGCTGACACCTTTTTCTGACAGTGTGTGGCTCGGTTCCTTTACAATTTTCTATTGGGCCTGGCATATTGCCTGGGCACCATTCATGGGACTGTTCATTGCCCGTATTTCAAGAGGACGAACAATCAGGGAATTCGTAGCTGGCGTCTTAATTGTTCCCTCTCTCCTGGCTGTCGTTTGGTTTACAGCCTTTGGCGGCTCTGCTCTATATCAGGAAATCTTTCATGATGCAGGCATTGCCGCGATTGTCATGGATACTGTAGAGCTTGCTCTCTTTGCCACTCTGGCTGAATTTCCCCTTGGCGGCATTATGAGTGCGCTGGCGGTTATTCTCATTGTTATTTTCTTTATCACATCTGCCGATTCAGCCTCCTATACGCTGGGAGCCATGACGTCGCAGGGAAGCTTGAATCCTACCTTGTATGTAAAGCTGGCATGGGGCTTCTTAATTGCCGGCACAGCAGCGGTCCTGCTTCTTTCTGGCGGCCTTGAGGGACTCCAAACCGCATCTATTGTGGCTGCCCTGCCATTTTCATTAATCATGCTTGTTATGGTTGTCTCTATGATGAAAATGTTTATCCAGGACCTAAAGAAAGAAAAGAACCAGGCTCGAGAACGTGAACGAAGACGATTGAAAGAAGAAATTCTTATGGAGCTTGAGGAAGAAATAGAGGACTTCAACCGTGATACATCGTCTTCCCCAGCAGAACAAAAGAAAGAACCTAGAAAAAAATTAATAAACAGAAAGAACAAACCAGAAGATAAAGAAAAGTAATAAGAAAAGGGTGAGGCCATAAGGGGCCCACCCTTTTTTTATCTTCTCAACATCAGTTTTTTAGTTATATATAAGACAATCCTTAACTGCCACAGACGCTCGCTTGAACCTCTACGTAAATAGGCTCGTCTTCAACGAAAGCCACCCACAAAGTGTACCAGGACTTACAAAAGAAATACCAGCGACCAGGAGAAACAGAGGTGAGTGACCTTCCCCGGTTGACTGACACCTTGCCCGGGCCATAGAAGACACCGTGAAAGCGAATGACAGGAAGCTTTCACGGATGTCGCACTTGGGCCTTTTAGGTGCAGGCGAGTGTATTTTTGAACATGCAACTACTAGAATACTGGATAAAAGAAAAGGCTCCCACCGATGGTGAGGCCCCTTCTTACTAGTTGGGTTTTGTGGCAGCCTTTTTATTAGTAGGTAGATAATTTCAGGAACTTTTGGATACGGTAAATGAATTTTAAAAATCGGGAAGAGCTTTTGTATGTTTCATAAGCAGCGGTATGCAAGCCATCTTTGTTGTTCCAGAGACGATTAAAAAACGCTATGGAGTCCTTGATTGCCTCATTGCTGACATTGCCTTGGATCTTAACATTTGACTCCAGATTTAAATTTTTCAGGTTCCTTCGAGTGAAGTTTGCTGATCCTGCAATAATGCTCGCTTGTTCACCCCGTTTTAAAATAAGCATCTTAGGATGAAACTGCTCTCCCTTTGTTTCATACCATCGTATCTTGATTTTGTCAGCAGTTCTGTTCTTAAGCTCTTCAGCTACTGGCACATTAGGGAGCCCTATTTTAGACTGACCGAAAGCTTCCATGTTCTGATCAAAGATTATCTTTACTTTCACCCCGCGCCTTGCTGCATTAACCAGCTGACTAATCATTTTTCTCTCTGATAAATAGAGAGTCGCTATTAAAAGCTCATCACCAGGCTGAGCATCCTCTACTACCTTCAATGTATCCTTCCATATTTGCCCCTCGGTTAAGACTTGAACGGAGGCTTCACTTTCTTCTACAGGTGAGGAAGATCCTGGCTTCCATACCGGAAGCTCATGAACTCCGCAATAATCAACGACTGATTTTTCAGTTTCCAATATGTCTTGAATCATTCTCCCTCTGAAAGAATAGCCAATATTTGCATGGTAGGCACTTGCATCATGAGGATTAGCAGAGGTTATCAGTCCCTCTTTTTCAGTAAGAATTACTTTTCGATGGTTCGCTTTTATATTAAACATATACAAATAAGCTCGAAGGGTCAGCTGAGGGTGCACTGAGCTCACTGGATGCGGGAGCCATCCCTGACCTCTCACTCCAAGCCATCGTATATAACTCCTCCAAAATCCTGAAAACAACGGATTGGAATCCCGGAGAAGCTCAAGCTTTGTTATCACTACCTCTACCCCATGCTCTTTTAACCTTTCTATATGAGGAGACTCATGGGATCCGTACACAGTGTTTACGGGATCAGTGATAAATAAGATTCTCATCTGAGGTTTATCTTGTTTCTTTCGGATGAGTTCCTCTGTTAATTGATCAGCCAGAGGAGGGAACTTTACTTTTTCTTTGTAGTAATCATTAAATAAAAACAAATCACAAACGATAAATTCCTCAGCCTCTTCTATCATTGAACATACTTTGTCATATAATGGTGTTTCCCAATGGCTTTGCTGTTCAGTATCATAACGCAGATTATAATGGAAACGGATACCACTGTCCTTATGAATCTTTCCCCGGTAAGAAAGACCTTTGGGCAGCGGCTTATAAATACCGTACACCATGACTGCTAAAGGAATGAGCCAAAAAAGCTTCTTCAATAATTTCTTCATACATGTAAGGCCGCCCTGGCGGTCCTGTTCCCTCCTTTACAACACCTGGCTGTAATTTATTTTTCACTAAAACTTCTTTTCCCCTTCTCTATCTTTCCCTAAACCCGAGCAAAGAGAGCTGAAAAAGAACGTTTTTCCAGTAAAAACTATGTAAGATAATTGCACTTAGTATTGGTAAATAAATTTTCACTGTATTACACTGATTTTATAGGATATAGGAAGTTATTATACACTTTCCTTATCCCGCTTTCTTCGCAAAGGAAGGGATGTTATGCAACTTACAATCTATACAGATTATTCGCTAAGAGTTCTTATTTATTTAGCTACTGTTCCCCGTCCCTCATTAACAAGTATTCGGGAAATTTCTGATAGCTATAATATTTCCTACCACCATTTAACAAAGGTGGCCCACGAACTAGCTAAAACTGGTCTTATTACTACCATAAAAGGAAGAAATGGCGGTATACGTCTTGCCAAAGATCCTGAGGACATTCACTTAGGATGGGTTGTCAGGCAAACAGAAGATAACCTGGACTTAGTTGAATGCTTTAACGCTGAAAAGAATACTTGCATTTTATCAGGTAGATGCCGCCTTAAAGGCGTACTTAAGGAAGCCCTTCACGCCTATTTAAGCGTTCTTGATAAATATACCCTGGCGGATATGCTTACAAATCCTGAGGAGCTGAGCCTTCTCTTGAAAACGCTGAAATAGTCTATTGTTGAGATTAGACTATTTTTTTATTGCTTTTGTGCTGTACCTGGTATGAGCCCATCACACATTACCGCTCACTTTTGTATGCTGCCTGCTTCCATGGTAATATATATTCTTATGAGGGTATTGTCACCCGCCTTTTGTGTCTGCAGGTGGAAAACCATGAATGGATAACCATTGCTGCTGTATTTATTGGCGGGGCAGCACGGAGGTATTTTCGTTATATCATTAACTTTCAAACACTTTTCTTAGGATACCCAATTGGAACCATTATAGAAAATATTTTAGGAAGCTTTCTTCTTGGTTGGTTTGCCGGCCTTATTACATATATCTCCCTCTAAAGAATGGGTAAAGACAGGGTTTGGCGCAGACTTTTGCGGGGGATTTACTACAATGTCAACTCTGGCTGCTGATACCTTTTTCTAGCGGGTATTCACCCTATGGCCCAGCCGATGGTCTATCTATCTGTTTCTCTTATTGGCGGTTTGACATTTGGATTTACAGGATGCTTTCTTGGTCTGAAAATAGGACAGGAACCAAAAAGCCACGAGGTGACCACACGATGAATATTTTCTGGGTGATAACAGGCGGTGGGTCAGGAGCCGTTGCAAGGTATCTGGCGGGCGTATGGCTTAGAAGTCGTTTTTCCTGAGCCTCCAATCCCTGTAGCTATGGTCATCGTAAACCTTGTGGGTTCTCTGAGACTCGGCTTTGTCTTTGGTTTTATTTTCAGGCGATTGCCCTTAAAGCTTATGATGATGCATTGTACGTTTCCTGGGGTTGGGCTTTTTTGGTGCTTTCATCACTTTTTCCACCTTTAGCACCGAAACAGTATCTATACTAGAAAAGCCCGGGCATTATTTTATTTTTAGCCGGTTATTTATCTTCTTTATTTATATAACTGCCTTTTGATGCTTCTTTAATTTTGCTTTGTTTCCTTTCCAACAATCTGCATTGACTGCTTAGTGTGTTGACCCATATCTTTTGGAGAGCGTCATGTTTCTGCCACCGCTTGTATTTATAGAGCTAAAAGAAAAGTTATTATTGGAAGAAGGTCTTTTAGAATGTTTAGAAAAGTATCCACCTCTTTAAAGAAACATAAAGACATTTACTATATACAAGGCAGCGTGGAGTTGTTCGGGCAAGTTTTTCACTTTTATCTGTACGCTCCCCCCGGCTTAATGGTGGATTCAGGGCCTCCCTGCGCCTCTGAGGCAGCCTTTCAGCTTGCTCATGCTGTCAGGCCCTCCGGCATCTTCTTAACCCATCATCATGAAGACCATTCTGGCAATATAAAGAGTCTGGCAGAAGCAACTGGAGCTTCTGTTTACATGGGTGAGCAGACAAAAGCTGAGTTAAAAAAGGGCTTTGACCTTCCCTTTTACCGTAAAGCAATGTGGGGAAATCCTCACAGTTTCTTCGATGGAAAAACAGCTGATAAACGCTTGCAAATTGATTCCAAAACATTTGAAGTCATTTATACACCAGGACATTCGTTTGACCATTATGTTTTATATGATTCAGACACTACTAATCTCTATACCGGTGATTTATTTCTGGGCACTCATTTAAAATATGGAATGAAGGAAGAATCAGTTCCTGATATGATTGCGTCCCTTGAGAAAGTCCTCACGTTAAAGGTTGGCACCGTATTCTGCGGGCACGCTGGCATTGTCCCTAAAGGAAGAGAAGCATTGGAAAAGAAAAAAGAGTTCTTGGAGTGGCTGCAGGAAGAAACACTTTATTACCACTATCTAGGTTTATCCTCCAAGGAAATCACCCGTCTGCTTTTTCATAAAGGCAAGACAAAATCCGTTCTTACGACAGGAGATTTTTCTCCTCGTCACCTGGTTAACTCTATACTGTCTGCTAAGCAGCTATAAAAAGCCTGCTCATCCTTATACGAATGAGCAGGCTATTAATATACTTTTCTTTTATTCATTCTATAAATTGACCACTTTCCCGCTTCTATATTAAAAATAGCAATATGACTAGGAGAAGAGGACTCACTGTGTATTATCATTTCAGAAACGGCTTCTGCAATCTGAATATTAACCGTGGCCTCTTTTTCAAACACATACCCTTTCAGCAGCCGCTGCTCTCGCACAAGAGGCACTGTCAAATGTTTCGTAGAAAGGGCTCTCGGAAACTCTTTATATTGTACATATCCGGCCAGGTAACCATCTTCATTTTCAATGCGAGGAAGGAGGTGGTTCGCAGCATGGATGAGCCACAAATAGTAAAGGGTATCACTGGTAAACCATAGAGGAGAAACCTCATCTCTCCAATGCTTTTTCATGATGTCTAAAAGCTGGAGCTCCGTTCGTTGGTCAGGAGGAAGAAGCAATGACTCAGCCACAACGTTATTGACAGCTTCCTGAACAGCAATTTTCCAACTTTCCATGCCTTCGTTTGAAAATTGATTCCTTTTGAACAAAAGAATCGCCCCCTTTACTCTTACTCTCATTCTACTTGACAAAAAAACCCTTTGTAAATAAAGATTTTGAACTATTAGCCATTTTTACACAAAAACCAATAAATCTATCCAGCATTTAAGTTTTTTTGCATGTTTTGAATGAAGAAAGCCGGAGATTCATTGTACGAATCTCCGGCTTCCGCATTTTCCGATTCACGCCCATGTTTTTATAAATACTGAAGAAGAGAAGTTGCTATGCTAAAGTAAATCAGCAGTCCAAGAATATCATTTACTGTGGTAATGAACGGGCCAGAAGCGATAGCAGGATCAAGCTTTAATTTATTAATAATCAGTGGAACCGTTGCACCTATAACTGTAGATATGGTTAAAGAAAGGAAAATAGAAGTTCCAACTATAAAGGCTAATAAGATGTTGCCATCATATAAAATAGGGATCAAGCCCATGAGTACTATCGCACATGCTAAACCAATCATCATCCCAGTGCCAAGCTCTCTTCGAAGGATTTTAAAAAGACCCTTCTTCTCTAAAGAACCTGTTGCAAGACCACGGACCACAACGGCTAGTGATTGAGTTCCCGTATTACCAGCTGAATCCATAATTAACGGGATAAAAGCCGATAGAATAACAATTGCCTCCAATGTTTCCTCAAACTGGCCAATCACTCCAGCAGTTATCATACCAAAAAACATCAGCAGAATAATCCAGGGTGACCTCTTTTTAGCTGCTTCGAAAGCTGTAACATTTACGTCTGTTGCCCCTCTTGAAGCAGAGAATTCCCCAAGATCTTCGGTAGCTTCTTCTTCAATAACATCAATAACATCATCAACAGTTACAATTCCTACAAGTTCATTTGTACTTGTTACCACTGGTGCCGCCAGGAAATCATATTTCTGGATGAGGTTGGCCACTTCTTCCTGGTCAGTGTTCTCATGCACCGAGACCACTCGCGTACTGATGATATTTATAATCGGTTCATCCGTTGCTGCAATAATCAGATCACGAAGAGACACAACACCAGCCAGTTTATTGTACTCGTCAGTTACATACAAGTAGTAAACCGTTTCTGCCTCTGGGCCTTCTCTACGTAATAGTTCGATCACATCTGCCACCGTATCAGCAGCCTTAATAGAGATAAACTCTTTGGTCATTATTGCCCCGGCTGTACCTTCCTCATAAGCCATAAGCTCTTTAACATCCTGGGCATCCTCTTTATCCATTGCTTTTAAAATAGCAGATACTTTCTCCTCCTGCAGTTCACCGAGGAAATCTGCTACATCATCTGCGTACATGTTGTTAAACATCTCTGCAGCGTACTCTTTATCCAGCTCCAGAGCGATCTCTTTTTGATCCTCTACTTCCAGTCCTTCAAAGATAGCTGCAAATTCTTCCGGGCTTAGATATTCATAGACACGAGCTCTTTTTTCTTCATCCAGGCGGCTGAAAAGATCCACCTGGTCAGCTGGATGGAGCTCTAAAAAAGCATTTCTAAATTGCTCAATTGCTTTGTTTTCCAAAATATCGAGTATATTATTCATATACTCTTCTCTAGTATGATCATTTAACTTAACCATTGCTCTCCCTCCTTCTTAAAAGAGGATAGAGTCCCTGATTCATTAATTTACTTTGTTTTTGAAAGTATACAAAATGAGGGAATCGATCCTCGCACTGACTTAAAAGCTTTATATACTGCACTGCACCTAAAACTGGAATCCGGACTGCTGTCCATAAAATTCCCTCACCTCCTAAAATTTTTTCTAAAACGACTTCTTTGCTGAAAAAGAAAAAGCGCCCTCCACAAATGGAGAGCGCTTATTAAATCAGCACAAAAATGCTCAAAACAGAACATGCTACCCATTCGTAGAGCTTTAGCACTGTACGGCATAGGGCTATGCCAGCTGCATTAAAAACCACCTTATATCGATGGTTCCTGTTGACCCATTGGCGTCTTTGGACATTTTTGGGCAGCAGCGTCTCTCCGTACAGGAGCCTCACCTAACGAGAAATATTACGTTTTTCCAACACAAACATGAATATACGCTGATTTCAGAAACCTGTCAATGCATTTTCTGTAATTTGCAAAGATTCTCTTTCGCTAGATGTCTTTTTCTTGATCATTTTCTTAACGTTCGTATTCCATATACGCTACAGTAGTAATAAGAAATTCTTCTAATCCACGCTTTCCATCAGCACCGCCTATTCCTGATTTTCTCCAGCCAGCATGAAATCCTTGCAACGCTTCAAAATTCTCACGATTTACAAAAACTTCACCAAATTCCAATTCATTAACACCCTGCATAACTTCATGATAATTTTCTGTAAAGATAGAAGATGAAAGGCCGTATTCTGAATCATTTGCCATGACGATGGCTTCTGAAAAAGAGTGATACGTCGTAATAGGGAGAACCGGACCAAAAATTTCTTCCTGCATGATATCCATCTCTTGACCTACATTGGTTAATATCGTTGGTTCAAAGAAATAACCCTTTTCTGTATCTGCTCTCTGTCCGCCTGCCAGTACTTTTGCACCAGCTGCTTTTGCTTTTTCCACCGCTTCCGAAACAGAATCCAGCTGATTCTTACTTACAAGCGGCCCCATTTCTATGTCTTCCTTAACCAGGGGATTCCCGTAACGTATTTCCTTTGCTTTTGTTACAATTTTATCTATAAATTCATCTGCTACTTCTTCCTGCACATAAACCCGCTCAGCATTCGTGCACACTTGTCCAGAGTTAATAATGCGTGATTCAATTATTTTTTCTGCAGCAAGATCCAGGTCAGCATGCTTACTGACGATAGCTGGAGCTTTTCCCCCAAGCTCGAGATTTACTTTTGTTACGTTTCGCGCGGCAGCCTCCATTACTTTTGAACCAGCTGGAGTACTGCCTGTTAAAGAAATCATGCTTACTTTCTTGTGTGAAGCCAGAGGAGTGCCAACAGAGGAACCGGTTCCAGTAACTAATTGAAAGATCCCTGGAGGCAGCTCTGATTCATGAATAATCTCTGAAAATGTAACAGCGGTTAACGGGGTTTGCTGACTCGGCTTAATGATAATGGAACACCCGGTTATCAAGGCAGGAGCAACCTTTCTTGCCAATACAAACATCGGAAAATTCCACGGTACAACTCCTGCAACCACACCAATTGGTTTCTTTAACAAAATAATATTTTCATTTTGGCGGTCACTGTTAATGACATCACCTTCGTATCGTCTAGCCCATCCGGCCATATACCGGAAATATTCAATTGTAATATCCATTTCATCGCGGGCAAGTGGCAGTGTTTTTCCTTGTTCCTTAGTGAGGAGCTGAGCAAACTCCTCTTTTCTTTCTTCAAGCCTGTCAGCAATAAAAAGTAAGTACTTCCCCCTTTCTATTGCCGGGCGTTTTCCCCACTCTCTTTGTGCCCGAGATGCCGCCTTTACAGCTTCTTCCACGTCATCTTCGTTTCCGTTAGGAACCCTTCCCAAAATTTCTTCAGTGGCCGGATTTTCTACATCAATATATTCATGGGTTTCACTTTCTACAAAGTTACCATTAATGTACATTTTTTCCACTTCTCGTCCCTCCAAGGAAAGCAATCTGTAGTGTTATTTCCCCAGGACTAGGAAAAGAAAACGGGGAACAAACAGAGAAGTTCTTATTCTTCTTCCTTTTTCACACCAATAGGCTCTTGTTGATAGCCCTCTTTCAAAGATCGATGGATAGCGAAAACCATTCCTAACAAAATCACAGTAAAGGGCAGAGCGATGGTAATGGCAATTGCTTGTAATCCTTCAATGCCTCCGCTTAGCAGTAAGGCTGCAGCGATCGCTGAAATCAATAATCCCCACACGACAAGAATTGTGTTTGCCGGCTCCAGATTTCCGCGTGAAGAAAATACACCAAGTACATAGGTTGCTGAATTTGCAGATGTAATAAAAAAGATTGTAATTAAAATCAATGCAGCTACACTTAATATAAAACCTAGAGGCAATGTTTCCAGGACAATAAACAATCCTGCTTCCGGCTCCTCACTGATCAGCTGAGATAAACCAGCACCCGTAGTTACGTCAAGGTGAAGTCCTGAGCCTCCAAAAGCTACAAACCACAGAGCAGAGACAGCTGTAGGTACAAATAATACCCCGAATATGAATTCCTGTACTGTCCTTCCTTTTGACACTCTTGCTATAAACGTACCAACAAAAGGACTCCAGGAAATAAGCCAAGCCCAATAGAAAAAAGTCCATTCGCCTACCCACTCATTGTCTGTGTAAGGAGTGGTAAAAAAGGACAAAGAAACAAAATTACTTATATACGAACCGACCGTCATTGTAAAATGTTCCATAATAAATAGAGTGGGACCAACAATAATTACGGTCACCATTAAAATGCCGGCAAGGGTGAGGTTTCCTATACTCAGGTATTTCATTCCTTTATTGATGCCGGTAAGTACAGATGTTAAAAACACAACGGTAATGATGGCAATAATACTCATTTGCAGAAAGTTGTCATTATCCAGCCCTATAACCTGGGACAGACCTCCTCCCACCTGCATTGTACTCAGTCCAAGAGAGGTAGCAATCCCTATCACTGTACTTACTACAGCAATAATGTCTATCCATTTTCCAATAGGTCCTTTTACTTTCTCCCCAAGAATAGGATAGAAGGCTGAACTTATTAAGCCAGGGAGGTTCTTTCTAAACTTTGCAATAGCCAGTGCCAGTGCCACTGTTGCGTAAATAGACCATGGGTGAATCCCCCAATGAAACACACCATAAAGAAGGCCCGTCTCGGCAGCATGCTGTGTCCCCGGTTCAACTCCTTCAGGAGGATTTACAAAATGAGACATTGGTTCAGCCACACCCCAAAACACAAGACCCACACCCATACCAGCTGCAAATAACATTCCGATCCATGTATAGTAAGAATACTCAGGCTCATCGTCTTTTTTCCCAAGCTTAACGTAACGGTAGGGGCCAAGCCCTAGATAAAAACAGAAAAAAACGAGTAGAGCGGTTGCCATTACGTAAAACCAACCGAATGTATCTATCACTACTTCCAAAGCGGAAGCCATATTCATCTCCATATGCTCAGGCCAAATAAATCCCCACAAGGTGATAAGAGTCACAACTGCAGCTGAAACAATGAAAACCATGCCTGTTAAATTTCCATCTGACTTTTTGCCCACCTTACGCTTCCTCCTTTTCAAGTGTTCTCTTTTTTATCTAACCTTCAATCCGTCCAGACAAACATTATAAAAAAGCTTCTCGTTACGAGAAGCTTCCTCCAATAAAACAGTCATCTACCATTCAAAGAAAAATTTAATCCCCATAACAAACAATGTGTACGACATGGCCCCAAGTGCAAACGTTGGAAAATGAGCGTTTCTTTCCGATGGAAGCTCATTCTTGAGGACGTTTAATATAATTGCCCCAGATACAAAAGCAAAGATGATAGAAAGAACAAAAGAAGAAAGAGTTACCATCATACCCATGATCCATCCTGCTATAATGCCTCCAGCCAGAACAAAACGCCCTGTCCGATTATAACGCTCCTTATCTTCTCGCCATAAATCATGTGCGATGGCCATAAAATGAAGCCCAATCGCTGTAGAATAGAAGACAGCTTGAATGCCTTCCACCTCAGTGGCAATAACGATGTAGGCGATCATAAAATTATAGATAGAAAAGAATATGATCTGCACCCAGAAAAAGGAGCCTGATTTCCCTTTTTCACCCTGCTTCTCATTACGGGCATCCACAGCTTTTTGCATGCCGTAAAACATTAAAAGGCCCAATAAACCAAAGAAATAGAGCTCCGACTCCATGACAAATTCTTCAGTGGTCTGGGCGCCAAAATCCTGCTGTTCCTCGTGCAAAGCAGGCAGAATATAAACAAATACATAGGCGCAAGCAACTCCGCCGGAAAACGAAAGCCACTTTAACTGCCTGACCCTGGCAACTGGTAATATATTATTTGCTAAAAGGTGAATCGTGATAAACACCAGTCCTGTTATAATCGCATCAATAGCCATGGCTGCTTCCCCCTGAAAACATGTCTGCCAAAAGGCTTGCTCTTTTCTTCTTCCTGTGAAGAGAAAACCTTAAACCTTATTTCTATCTCAGCCAGAGGATGGAATTATTTAGGATGGAATATTATTTGGGGTTTTTCTTTGTTTTAATCTTCTTATCTGATTTAAATTTTTCATTAACCATCTTATTCAGAATATGATTAATACCTACGGTCTTGTCCACTCCCAAGACAAAGGCAATTCCCTTTCCCGGCTTGTCAAGTTCTGCTTTTTCTGTAATTGCTGCAAGAACCTGCTCAGTCTTGCTCCGGTCGATCAGTGTCAAGATGACTTCTTTTTCTGGTTCAATTGGGATCGAAAAGAGCTTTGCTTTTTCATGAATACCTGTTCCCCTGCCGTTTAAGATGGTCCCGCCTTCTGCACCTGCCTCCCAGGAAGCATCTACGACTTTTTCTGATTGCCCCTTATTAACAATACTGACAATCAGATCGTAATGAATAGAGCTTTCTAAATACTCTGTTCCAGTACTTTCATTCACTATCCTCTCTCCCTCACTTTCCTGATTCATTTGTACATCCTGAAGCTTGTCCATCAGATGTACAATACCTCCTATGCCCTTTGTTGGAAGAACAAAGCTAATTCCATATCCTGGACGATCCAGCTTTCCTGCAGGCACAATCCTGTTTAATGTTTCTTCTTCCTTTTTGTCTTCTATTAGGATAAGGACGACCTCTTTCTCAGGTTCATTAGTAATGCCCAGAATATTATTCTTTTCATGGATACCGGTTCCTCTTGCAAATAATATGGTCGCACCCTCAGCTCCCGCTTCCTTGGCAGCCTTTACCACTTTTCTTGCATAACCTTTTTTCAGAATCGAAACGACTAATTTATGCCTCAGATTTAATGTCATCTTCATTTTTCTTCTCCTCACGTCCATAAAGTAGGCCTAATGTTAAAACAGCTAAAATTGGAGCAAGGGCTACCATCGCAATCATACCAAATCCATCCAGCAAAGGATCTCTCCCTTCCACTGTCCCAGCGATTCCTACGGCCATCGCGAGAATAAAGGTTACCGTCATTGGACCAGTGGCCACCCCGCCAGAATCAAAAGCGACAGATGTAAAGGTCCTTGAGGAAAACCTCATCATAACCAGAGCAGCCAGGTATCCAGGAATAATAAAATACCACAAGGGTATTCCAACCAGAATTCTAACCATTGACAGGGCAATTGATATACCTACTCCAATTGACAAAGTAAACAATAACACTCTTTGGGAAATGTACCCGCCTGACACCTTTTCTACTTCGTGGTTTAGAATTCGTACGGCAGGCTCAGCAAAGGTAGCCACAAAACCCAGTACAAACCCGACTGGAATCAATATCCACCTGTTTGGCAGCTCGCCGAGAATTGCCCCCATGGCTTCCCCAGCCGGCAAAAAACCTATATGAACACCCTGAAGGAAAAAAGCAAGCCCAAAAAACGTTAAAATTATACCCACACCGATATTAAGAAGCCTCTTCAAAGGAAGTTTCAGATAAATAAGCTGAAATAAAGCAAAAAATACGACAAGGGGGATTAATGCAAAAAAGACTTCAACTAACACATGGGAAAATCCATAAAATAAATTCTCAATCATCCACCAAACACCCCTAATAGCAAAACAGCAATAATCGGCCCGATAGATGCAAGGGCAACAAGTCCAAAACCATCGCTGGAAGCCGATTTTCCCCGGAGAACCGAAGCAACCCCTATCCCTAAAGCTAAAATAAATGGCACAGTCATTGGGCCGGTGGTAACTCCGCCAGCGTCAAAAGAAATCGGAACAAAATGAGCTGGCGTGAAAGCAGCTAGTAAAAAGACAAGGCCATATCCTGCTGCAAGGAGATAAGTAATTTTTATATTTAATATAATTCTGGCCATTGCCAAAGCGACAAAAACCCCTACTCCGGCTGCAACAGAATAAATAAGAAGGCTTCGAGAGACCTCTCCTCCGGATACCAAATCCACTTGTAAGGCCAGCACCCTAACATCAGGCTCTGCCAAGGTAACCACAAAGCCTAATAAAAAACCGAAAAAGATAATTAAACTGATCTTTTTTGTCTTAGGCAGTGCGGCCCCGATCATCTCTCCTACAGGAAGCAGTCCTACATGAACTCCCAGAAGAAATAAGATAAGACCAACACTTACCATCACCACCCCTGCCAAAAATTGAAAAAATATTTCAGCAGGCATCCATAAAAGGGAGAACTGAAGGATAATGACAACAAAAGTAATAGGAAGAACAGCTAACACTACTTCCATTACTGTGTTTTTAATATTTTGCACGTGTACCTCCTCAACTTTCTAGTATTATACTCTTCTTACTTCCCCGCACTCCCCTCCACTCCCTGCCTATTCTATTTTTTCTCTAACCTAACGGCCAAAAATATTGTAGTATGGTCTATGGCAGGAATTTTTCCTGCTATGAAAAAAATGCAAGGAGGACAATATGGAACAAGAAGCCCTACATAACAAACATTCAAAAGATCCTGGCCGAAGAGCAAAGGTTTCTGTTATTTTTATTGTTTTGACAATTTTATTTTCAATCATATCTATTGCAGCAAGTCTTATTGAAGCTGGTATTTTTAATGCGTACGATCCTGGCACAACGTTTGATCAGATTAGCAGCAGCGACATGGAAACACTCGGGATGATCAGTTTATTTATTCATCTGCCTAACACCCTCATATTTATGGTTTCAATCGTCTTTTACTTATTCTGGCTTTACCGGATGCATGAAAATGCCCGCATCATGGATCTTGAGGGAGTAGTTTATACACCTGGGTGGGGAGTTGCTTTTTATTTCATTCCACTCGTAAACCTGGTTCTCCCCCTCATATCTATGTTCCACCTTTATACCAGCCACCTGAAGCAAAAAAACAACAATTACCCAAATAAAGGACACACTTTGATTATTTTTGTCTGGTGGATCACGTTCATATCTTCTTACTTAGCATCAAATCCGGTAAATTTCTGGACAGAAGGAGAAACGATTGAATTCCTTCTGAACGACACCCAAAACTTTATTGTTTCAGAGGTTCTTTTCGTTCTATCAGGTATTTGTTTACTTATAGTGATCCGCAGATTAACCGCCCTGCAAAAGGAGCTTCTTGCGAAAAGATAAGTCTTGTTTTCTTCTATCCCTCTAATTAAGGATTTATCAAAAGTAAAAAAGGGGATAAGAGTACCATTGATCCTGCTTCTATCATACTTAGAAAAGGACTCTTGGCATGTGACAGTTATCACACAAATACTTAACATACGGTTTTCTTGAAAGGTAGATTACATGTGGAAAAAAATCACTCTTATATTTCTTTTATCAATCACACTGATATTTGGTGCAGCCGCAGGCTATGCTTTCTACCTTTATCAGCAAGCAGAACAAAGCATGGAACAGATGAATGAGAACTTTAGCGCAGAATCAGAACAACAGAGTACTCCCGAAGAAAGTGAATCTTTTTCCGTTGAACAGGAAGACGTGGAAAATGACCTTACGCAAGCTGACAGTGTAAGCTTCCTTTTAATTGGTATTGGAGACAGACCGGATGATCCAGGAAGAGCTGATGTGATTATGCCTGTTTCTGTGAATCAGGCTGATGAATCAGTTGTTATGTTGAATATTCCAAGAGACACACGAGTGGACATTCCTGGGAGGAATCAGCCGGATAAAATTAACCACACGTATGCCTACGAAGGAACTCCTCTAGTCGTTGAAACAACCGAAGAGTTTCTAGAACATGAGTTTGATTACGTGATCCAATCGAATATGAATGGATTTCGAGAACTTGTAGACGCCTTGGGAGGGATTGAAGTAGATAATCCCTTTGAATTCGATCAAGGTGATGAAATAGGAGAGAATACTTACCATTATCCTGAAGGAACTATTGAACTAGATGGGGAACGAGCACTCCACTATGTGCGCATGAGGAGAGAAGATCCGAGAGGAGACCTGGGGAGAAACGAAAGACAGCGTCAGGTTATCGAAGCATTAGCTGAACGGGCTTCTTCTTTTCAATCTATTGTCCAGGCGAATCAGCTGTTGGATATCCTCGGAAACAATGTCGAAACAAATATGACCTTTGATGAGATACAAAGTATTTACCAGCAATACCAAGGGGCAGAAAGTAATATGGAAACATTTGAGCTAAATGGTGAAAGCACAACAGAAAATGGAATCTATTACTATGACATTCCAGAGGAAGAAAGAAGAAGGGCTATTGAAGCATTTAAAGAACACCAGGAGCAGGAATAAAAGAAAGCTGTCAAACGAACAGCTTTCTTTTTTTGGAAAAAGGATGCCAAAATCTGCTACCATGGCAACAAACCACTCTACTATCTCAAAGGAGGAATCGAAAATGAAGCATATTATTATTACAGGAGCTTCAAAAGGGATTGGACAAGCTGTCGCTTCCCGTTTTTTAAAGCCTGGCCATCACTTATTTTTGATATCTAGAACAAAGAGTACGGCTATTATAGAAGAAGCCAAAGGAAAAGGAGCAGCGGTTGACTTCTTTTCTGCTGACCTTTCTGATACTAACCAGGCTGAGCAAGTAATGGAAGCTGTCTTTCAAGTTATTTCCCACGAAGAGTCAAATGAAATTATTTTAATAAATAACGCCGGCATGATTGATCCCGTCTCTCCGGCTGAAGATACAAAACCAGCAGACATAGCAAAAAACATTCAAGTAAACCTTACAGCACCAATGATACTCACCTCACAATTTATTAAGCATAGTAAGGAGTTTGAAGCCAACAAGAAAGTTGTAAATATCTCATCCGGCGCTGGAAAGCAGCCTATATATGGATGGACAGCGTATTGCAGCGCTAAGGCTGGTTTAGACCTTTACACGCAGACAGCCGCCCTCGAACAGGAAGAGCAAGGAAATAACCCTGTGCTAATCTATTCCTTCGCTCCAGGGATCGTGGACACTTCCATGCAGGAAGCGATTCGGGCGACAACAAAAGAAGAATTTAAGGAAGTAGAACAGTTTCGCGCCTACAAGGAAAAAGGCCAGCTGCTTCCTCCGGAGAAAGCAGCTGAAGCGCTGGAAAATCTCTTAAACGATCCTTCTCTAAAAAACGGAAGTCTTCTTGATATTACTCAATTTCTTTAAAACAAACAGTCTACCCGCCGATCTCAAAACAAACTGTACCTATCTGTTTGCTATGAAAAGAAGCTGTTATTTCCTTGGAAATAACAGCTTCTTTTCTGAATTTATAAATATTTTTTTACTATCCAGCCTCTTTACATGTTGCGAAGAACCCTTTTTATCTCTTCATAAGAAATGAACCGAGACCCACGCCAAACTTCTTTCCCTCCTTTAAAGATCAGAATAGTAGGAGCTGTAAAAACCAGAAATTCCCCAGATACAGAAGGCATTTTTTCCAAGGAAATTTTGTTTCCTTTTACTGAGGAATACGCCTTCATGAAACTGGTTAGCTGCTGCTCTACTGCTTCACAGACCGTACAACGTGGCGCCTTAATTAAAAGTAAAAGGGCTTCTTGCATGTTACCATCAAGGACCTTCTCAAGTTCTTCTGCTGATGTAATCTCTTCCAAACCTCTTCCCCCTTCCCTATCTGCCATTTTCTATAGGTAGCATTCTATATTTAATTAAATAAGAGATCACTCCGTTGTACACAGCATGAGCCATAATTGGAGCCCATAACGTTCCTGTCTGAATAAAAAGCCATCCAAGAAATAATCCCATCATCAGAACAATGGTATGCATAACCAAACTACCTTTGTATTGGGGAATATGCAAAGCCATAAAAATAAGAGAAGATATCAAAAGAGCCCATATTTCATTAAAGTGAATCCAAAGTAAGCCAAGAAGAACTCCTCGAAATAAAAACTCCTCAGAAACCCCTGCCCCCCAGGCGATGGTAGCTATGCCGAACCTTTTATTCATTAATTGCAGAATCAAGGTTGTTTGTTCATTTTTTGGAAAGGAAGCCCGGCTGAATTTATAGAAAAGCCAGGTAAGACCCGCAAAAATCCCTCCGCCGACTATCCCTGCGATAAGCTCAAAGAATATATTCTCCACACCAAAAAGGGACAGGAGATAAAACCATCTTTCTTCTCCCATACCAAAAATAAGGATCATAAAGCCAATAAAAATAAAGATAAAAAAGCCTGCCCATACTGCTTTAAACGTAATATCTCTTTCCATATTTGCGTCCCTGCCTATCTGCTAAGATCCGCTCCCTTTTGAAAATGCCACCCGGCTTCATTAAAAACCGGGTGGCACAGCTTGTTGTTATGTTTTATGTGGAAGGAGCTATTCTTTCCATATATTCGGCTACATGCTCTTCTGTCATTCCGCCAGTGATAACATCCACTACTTCCCCTTCTGCATCAATTAAAAAAGTAGAAGGCAAGGGGCCTACACCATAATGATCAAGAACAGCTTGCTCTTCATCCAGTAGAATAGGAAATGTTAAGGCATGCCGGCTGACAAAACGATCAATCACCAAGTCAGACTCCCCAACATTCACTGCTAAAATTTCAACTCCTTGATCTTCATATACCTCATATTGATTTTCCATATAAGGCATTTCGTCTTCACAAGGCGGACAAAATGTTCCCCAAAAGTTTAAGAACACACCCTGCCCTTCATAATCTGCAAGCTCTACCTGTTCCCCTTCCATATTGTAAAGGGAGAAATTCGGGGCAGCATCTCCTTCTTGAACAAGAGTTTGTTCTTCTTGTATAAAGTTTGTATAAAATACGTAGGCAAGTGTTACGGCCAATACCCCAAGCACAGAAGAGCGCATAATAAATCTACGCTTCTTTGACATACTCATCCCCCAATTTTTCTATCCAAGTTGATGGTTCCTATTTTCTCATGAATAGGACAGGCACTTCAATACATACACACTGTCTTCAGATAAATGTCACGTTTCTGAAATAATGGGTCCTACAAACATGCCTCACCAGAAAGCGAGGCACACCTTAAAGCCCTTTTTCGTCTTACCTGGAAGGCACTGCTTTGAATCTTCGAAGCCTCAAAGTGTTTAACAGCACAGATACAGAGCTGAAAGCCATGGCTGCACCAGCGAGCATCGGATTTAACAGGATTCCTGCAGTAGGGTACAATAAACCCGCAGCTACCGGAATCAAAAGAATATTATACCCAAAAGCCCACCCAAGGTTTTGCCAGATCATTCTCATCGTAGCTTTTGACAGCTTAATAGAAGTAGCCACTTTTTCAATATTTCCCTGCATCAACGTGATACTTGCAGTTTCCATTGCCACGTCTGTACCTGTTCCAATAGCTATACCGACATCGGCTTGTGCCAAAGCTGGAGCATCATTAATGCCGTCTCCAACCATTGCCACTTTTTTTCCTTCCCCTTGAAGGTTCTTTATCTCAGCTGCTTTATCTTCTGGAAGAACCTCCCCAATAAAACGTGTAATCCCTGCCTCTTTGGCAATGGCTTTAGCCGTTTTTTCATTATCGCCAGTAAGCATGACCACTTCTAAATTCATTTGGTGAAGAGAGCGGACGGCGTGTACTGCATTTTCTTTCAACGTATCAGCAACAGCCACCAGACCTGCAAACGTCCCGTTAACTGCAATGTACATAGGGGTTTTCCCTTGTTCAGCTAACTCAGTAGCTTGTTCACTATAGTCTGAAATATCTATGGTTCGTTCCTTCATCAGCTTCTCATTTCCAATTAATACCTTGTTTGAATTTAAATTTGCTTCAAGTCCGCGGCCAACCAGTGCCTGAAAATGATCAGGGTCTTGCAGGGAAAGATTTTTTTCCTTTGCTCCTTCTACAATCGCTTTTCCCAGCGGATGCTCTGACCCTTTCTCAACAGAGGCAGCCTGTATTAATAATGTATCTTCATCAAATCCTTTGGCCGGGAGAACATCTGTCAGCTTAGGCTTTCCTTCTGTAATGGTCCCTGTCTTATCCAGCACCACAACATCTACCTTATGGACACGTTCAAGGCTTTCCGCATCTTTAATCAAAATGCCATTGTCAGCCCCTTTTTCAGTGCCCACCATAATGGCTGTAGGAGTTGCAAGCCCCAAGGCACAAGGACAAGCAATAATCAAGACAGCAATAAAGGTTGTCAAGGCAAAAATAAATGTCGGCTCTGGCCCGGCAAAAAACCATATGACAAATGTGATAAAAGCAATGAGTACAACCGCAGGAACAAAATAGGCAGATACTACGTCAACAACTCTCTGTATCGGAGCCTTTGAGCCCTGTGCCTCATTTACCAACCTAATGATTTGTGAAAGGGCTGTTTCCTTGCCTATTTTCGTCGCTTTAAAAGTAAAGTGGCCCGTTTGATTAATTGTAGCACCAATAACTTCATCCCCTTCTCTTTTCTCTACAGGAAGGGATTCACCAGTTAACATGGATTCATCTATTGAAGAAGCACCCCGAGTCACACTTCCGTCAACAGGAACTCTTTCACCTGGCTGAACACTTATCAGATCACCAACCTGAACCTGCTCCACCGGCACCTCCATTTCTTCATTTCCTCTAACAATTCTGGCAGTCTTAGCTTGCATATTCATAAGCTTCCTGATGGCTGTAGATGTTTTACCCTTGGCTTTCGCCTCAAAATAACGCCCTAAAAGAATTAACGTGGTGATAACTGTTGTTACATCGTAATAAAGTTGATACGGAAATCCTGCAGCGGTCAGTGTACCTGGGAATAGGGTCATTGCCCCGCTGTACAGCCAGGCAGAAGTGGTTCCCATCGCTACTAATACATTCATATCCGCTGACCCATGCTTTAACACTTTATAGCTGTTGTGATAAAAACGCCACCCGGGGCCAAGCTGCACATATGTTGTTAAGATCAGCAATAAAAATGGGGAAGAGAGCCAGACCGGGACCCAGTTTCCCCACTCATGCATCATATGGGGAATACTTCCAATTAATACAATAGTGGTCACAACCGCACTCCACAAAAAGCTTTTTTTAAGGTGAGACGCCTCTTCTTCTTGAGAATCACCTTTCGCTTCTTTCTCTTGGACTTTTGTATTTAATAGTGATGCGGAAAACCCGGCTTTTTCTATGCTTTTTTCTATCTCACCGGCCGGGACTGCTCCTTTGTATGTTTCCACTTGTGCCTGCCCTGCAGCCAGGTTTACACTTACAGACTGAACTCCGTCTTTTTTTGATATCATTTTCTCTATTCGGTTCACACAGGAAGCACAGCTCATTCCTTCTATCTTAAAGTGAAGATTTTCTGTCTGTTTGTCTATGTTATCTGCTGGTTCCGCTTCAAAGCCTGCTTTCTCCACTGCTTTTTGTACTGCTTCCTGATTTATTTCTTCCTCTGCTGTTATCATAGCTTTAGAGGTCGCCAAATTAACATGTACTGATGAAACCCCTTCTACTCTCGAAACAACTTTCTCTACTCTATTTACACAGGAGGCACAAGTCATCCCCTTAATGTTGAATTCTTGTTTTTGCAACTACCTCTCCCCCTTTCTTCTCTATTTTAAAGAAAAAACATGGAATTGGGTTATTTTTTGCTTACCATCACTATTGTATTTTTTAAATATGAAGAATACATGGAGAATACCATTTTCTAATGCACGAAAAAAGTCCCGATCATTACAATCGGGACTCCATCTCATTGAACCTTATACATGCTGGATAGCTTCTTCTAACAGCGTTTCTCCATTAAGAATTTCAAACACTTTGTTGTGGGTGTTTTTCTTATCTACCGTTTCAAAAACGACATGGCCTACGTCCCCACGAGTGATTTCCCCGTTTCGATGTCCGATTTTCTCCTCTAATAAAAGCTGCCCGGTCGGTTCATTATTGGTAAGAGGCCCAGGTCTTACAATCGTATAGTCTAAACCGCTAGCTTTTAAATGATCATCTGCTAATTTTTTTGCTACCACGTAGTGACGCATTTTTTCCGGGGCTTCCTCCGGATCGTCTACATTAATTGCACTTATCATTACAAAACGATTGACTCCTTGCTTCTTCGCTTCATCAATTGTTTTAATCGCCCCCCATAAATCAATGAGCACCGTTTTATCAGCTCCTGTGTGGGGACCAGAACCGGCTGCAAAAATCACTGCATCTATCCCTTTAAATGCATGCGAAATATCTCCTTCCAAATCTGCTATCACTGTTTCTGCTGCACCAAGCTCTTTGAGCTCTGAAGCCTGTTCTTCTTTCCGGATCATCGCGACAGCTTCGTGTTTATCAGAATCCTTAAAGTGACGGAGACTGTGTCTGGCCACTTTTCCATTTGCTCCTACAATAAGAACATTCATTACTTCACACTCCTTTTTATATCAAGTGATACTTTCCCTCCTTTTCACTTTGCCAAACCACACAGTTATCTTTTACATTTCTTTTCCTCCTTCTCCAGTCATGGTTGCTATGTAGATAGTGAAAGGGGGTGAGAAAATGAACGAACTGACTCTTGACTCACGTCTAACCATCGTTTTTGAAACGGGTACTGACCTTGAAGGAAAGCCCACGTATATGAGCAAACATTTTAACAACATCAAAACAGACGTCTCCAACGAAGTTCTTATCAGTATTGTAGAGACCCTCGCACCACTGCAGGGATATACGGTTATCAGTTCTTACCGTGTAAATCAGTATGATCTGGCCCAATAATCTTTAACACCAGAAGGAGGATAACAAGATGACAAAACGCTTGGAATTACGTTTCGAAAACGAGCTGGGAAACATCGTAACGATCGCTCTCGATAACCCTCTAGATAATTTGACTGAAGAAACAGTCAGTGCTGCCATGGATGCCGTCATTGCAGGGAATGGATTCATATCAAATGGAGGTAATCTCGTGGCAAAACGAGACGCTCGCATTGTGAGTCGTTCGGTAGACACAATTTTAGCAAGCTAATATTATGGTTTTCTCTATGCCCCAAAACAATATTGTTTTGGGGTTGATTTTTACTCTGCAGGGAGAGGAAGGCACAGAATATGGAGACTTGGTTTACAGCAATAGGCGATTACAGCTTTGCCGTGGTCATTTCTTTTTATCTGCTGTACCGGATGGAAAAGAAACTTGACACCTTAATCAAAACTGTTGAAAATATGACCAGTAAGCTGTCCTTACATTCTCATCCAGCAATTGAACCACAGGAGAGTTCAAAAAAACTAGGTTAAAAAAAGCCCTTTTTGGCAGCCGGTTAATTTAAAATCACCAGCGCCAATCAGGGCTTTTCTATTGCTTATTACTATCAAAGAAATATGTCTTTGAATGATATCTTACACTTAAAACAATTCCTATGGCGAACATGGTAGCCATAAGTGAGCTTCCTCCGTAACTTAGTAAAGGCAGGGTGAAGCCTGTAACAGGAAGAAGGCCGAGATTCATGCCTACATTTTGGAACACTTGAAAAGCGAGCATCCCTATAATTCCAGCACATAGATAGGTCCCAAAGCTATTATGGCAGCGAAGAGCCGTCATCATAATCTGATACAAAAGGACAAAATACAACGTAATAACAAATGCTGCCCCAAGAAAGCCATGTTCTCCTCCGATAACTGCAAATATAAAATCCGTGTGAGCTTCAGGAATGTAAACATCTGCTTCGGGATTGCCGTAAAGCCTTCCTGATCCTATGGCTGTCATAGCCTGCATCGTATGATACCCTTCATCTGAAAACTCGGCAGGGTTTAACCATCCATAAAACCTTCTTACCTGATAATCAGAGATATTACTAAAAAAGTACTGTTCAACTAAGTGAGGAAAACGAAAAAATGCAGCGATAAAGCCGATGATCATTAATATCGGCCCGCCAATGATGACTGACACCAATTTATATGAAATTCCTGAAACAAGAATCAAGGAAACAAAGATAGCAGCCGTCATCATTACCATCCCCATATCAGGCTGGCGCTGGAGTAAAAACACCGGAGGAATAATAATGAGTATCATTTTGGCCAACAGCCAAAAATCAGCTTTCAGGCTATTTTCCGTTTTATTGAGGTTATGTTTGTAAATCACAGTGCTCAATGTAATGATGAGAAAAATTTTCACTAGTTCTGAGGGTTGGAAAGATCCTATAACAGGAACCCTGAACCACCTTACAGCCCCCGCAATCGTTGGTGCAATCGACTGAGGAGCAAGTTCTAATACAAGCAGCATTAGTAACCCAATCCCGTAAAGCACCCAGGAGATGTTGGCATAGTATTCAAAGTCAAAATGCAGCACAGCAATTGCCAAACCAAAAGCTACAAAATAAAAAATCAGCTGGCGAACAGCAAAATTTTCACTATACTGTGGCATTTGCTGAGCATAAAAAATATATAAGCAGCTGACCACTGCAAATAAGAAAAGAACAAAGAGCATATTGATATCGTACTGTTTTTCATTTGTTTCTGTATTTAATCCAGCCACCAGGCCATCACCTTAATTCTTCTAAAGTCTGATAAAAATAATACACCATTTTCCCCTTTACGTATAGAGGTAAGAAGTCTGTATCCTCCATCAATTATGGCTATATAAGCAAAAAAGGGATGCTGAAAAAGCATCCCTTTTAAGTGGTTAATGTTGTTCCGGTTGAAAGGTTTTACAATCTGTTTCGTGTTGGTCTTCAGCTATCTTTCCCGTGTGGCTTACTACATAAATTCGGTCTGCTGCACACTTATTACCTTCGTCCCAATACGTACAGTTGCTTACTTCACAAAGCACATCCACTGCCATGATGAAATCCCCCTTTCGTTACTTAACATGTCTTACACCAAGTTAATCAATGCTAGTAAAACAAAGGAAAGAAGGATTTTACTTGTCATTCATGATAAAGGGGGTGTCCTTACTCATCATTCTCTTCGTTGTCTATTTCGTCTTCATTGTTGTCCTCTTCCTCATCATTTTCATTCTCGTTTTCACTTTCATCTATTTCAGAGCCTTCATTTTCTGTGGTTTCTCCTTGTTCGCTTTCTGCATCCTCTTCTACAGTACCATTTTCATCTCCATTCTCATGTTCTTCAGCCTCTGTTCCGTGAGCTCCATGAGCATCTTCTTCATTCTCTGGGGCTATCTCCAGCTTTTCATCAATGATACCTTGCTGTTCGAAAGAAATTGTCTCAGTGTCTCCCATTACGTACGCATGACTATAAGGACCTTCCATTGGATTTTCTTCATACAATGGTTTCAATTCAGCTAAATATTCATATACCTCTTCGTTCAGTTCACCCTCTTCAAGCCAAACCATTGGAGCATGTTTACCTAGATGGCCAAAAGGAGCGGCTGCAATCGCTATGCTTGGTGTTTCCGTTGATACAAAAGAAACACTTTTACCTGGCTCATCAGCTCCCCATCCAAAGTCATTATCATCATCCCTGAATTGAGCAAAAGCAATGGAAAGCTCTGTCGGATCTTGTCCCTCAATGCGTTCTACTTCACCGGCTGCCTCTAAATCCTCCACAATCTCATCTGAAATCACATCTTCCGAGCCAAGGACGTACATTTTCACATCTTCTCTTCCTTCTATCGCTTCAGCGGTTTCTGAAGGAATTTCTCCTTCCTCTACATAGAGGAGCGGCCCATCCATATGGGAAATCCAATTTCCGGCTGTAATGGTTAGTTCTTTATGGTCTTCCTCCATAGAACCGATCAAAACAGTCTCACTGTATTCACCAGTGATTTCGGAAAAATGATCATCAACCTGCTTGGCCAAGGCTGCATGGTTTTCTTCATTAATTGACTCTACTTCATAATCGTTTAACTCCTCCTCAATGTTTTCACTTTCTTGACCAACAATAAGGACTTCTGTTCCATTTTCATTCCCCTGAGGATTAAGGCGTTCTATTTCGTCAAGAACATCATCTGACAGCTCACCATTTTCTGTAAGTAAGACCGGCCCGTTATTTGGGTGATGCACCAGGTGTAAGCTTGCTAAAGCTGCCTGCCACTCATCCTCTGGAGCAAGAATGACAGTTCCGGGCTGGTTTTCAGAATGTGTAGCAGGCCAAAGTGTTTGAGATGCCATGATTGAAAAAGAAACAGGGTCTTCTTCATTAAGGCGGGTTACATTTTTTGTATTGTCCGTCATTACATTCTCGGAAGCTTGCTCATTCATTTCCTCTGGCTCTTCAGCGAATTCTGAACGGTCTCCCTCTTCATTATTATCATCCGATTCAATATCTCCGTTTTCCTCTTCCTGGCTGTCATCACCTTCTTCATTATCAATGTCCTGATCATTATTAATATCTTCACTTTCATCTTCTCCGTTTATTTCCTCAACATCTTCTCCGCTGGTTTCTTCTCCTTCTGCTTCGTTTTCCAAATCCGAACCTGCTCCCTCATTACATGCCGTCGCAAAGATTAACACAGACCCCATGCTTAAGGTTCCAAACATACGCAAAGCTGTTTTTTTCATAAATATGTTCCCCTTTCTAAGTTGCTTATTCTCTCCCTTCCCGCTCAGATTAACTTTTAAAATAAAAATTAATCGATTTTTTATATAACTACCTAAATTCATTTTGTCTGTCCTTAAGTTTGGGGGGGTTCGACCAAAAAAAAGCCTGCCGAAAGGGCAGACTTTTTCACCGTGAAAAATTATTTAACTTCAACACTTTCTGATATGTGCTCATGAAGCTCCTCATTTTCAATATGAATGACGATATGATACTCTCCTTCTTCTTCAAATAAATGATCTGCATGATAGCTGCCCGGATCTATTTCATCTGCTTTCACCCAGCTATGAGCCTCGTCTCCATGCTGCCAAATTTCAAACTGTACTTCAGCTTCTGTTAATGTTTCATTTTCTTTTTCAATGTCTGCGATTAAAGATAATGATTCCCCGTCTTCTTCCCCTTCTTTTGCAGCAAAATCAACGGATAGGATATCAGAATCGTGCTCATGATGGTGGTCATGGTCATCTCCATCTTCGTGATCCCCATGGGCGGAGTGCTCCTCTTCAGCGTCTCCTGTCGAAATGGTTTGAGTCGGCATCCTATGCATACCTCTGGCTGTCACGTGCGGCTGTATAACAAACTCACCAACTTCTTCAATGGTATAAGGAGCAGTATATATACCATCATTTACGTCAGTAGCTTCCACCATATCACTTTCTTCTTTTTCGCCTTCTTTCCAAACTTCAAACACAACCTCATTTGCGTCGTTTACTTTTTCGTCCCCCTGGGTAACAAGCGCTTTAAGCTCAAATTCTTCTCCTGGCTCTTGAGATTTCTCGGTTAAAATTTCAACTTCAATTGCTTCCACTTGTTCCTCGCCGCTTGCAGGCTGTTCTGATTGCTCCTGTGCCTCTTCTTGATCTTGACCACATGCTGACAATACTCCAAACGCTATCAAGGCTGGCAGTGCTGTATGTAAAGCTTTCATTTTGTTTCCCTCCTATGACTAGGTTGTCATAGCCTATCATATCCAAACGAACATGGACATACAACCTTCCTCGAGTGTCGTTCACAATTTTTATTCATTTATTGATCAGAAGAGGATTACCATCGGCCATAACAGCTGTCTTCATTCACAAAAATGTCTGTCTGAGAACGGTCCTTAATCAGACAGACAAGGTGAAAAAATTTATTTGGCCCTTGGTATATTAAACATCTCAGGGATCGTAACAAATTCAATTCCTTGTGCTTGAAGCTCTGGAATAATCGTCCGTAAGGATTCAACTGTTCCTGTAAGATCCTGATCCCAATTCCCGCCGTCATGCATTAAAATGACGTCCCCGGGCTGTGTATTGGTCAAAACGTTTGCTGCTATTTCATCTCCGGAAAGTTGACGCCAATCTTGGGAATCGACTGTCCATCCGACTGCAACGTTTCCAAAGTCGGCAAGTCTTTCCACAATGTCCTCGTTAAGATTTCCATAAGGAGCACGAAATAACAGAGGGCGATAACCGACTGTTTCCTCTATGACTTGTTCTGCCTGGGGAAGTTCCCAATCTAATCGTCCTACTCCTTCTATTACAAGGTTAGGATGCCAGAAGGTATGGTTCCCAATAACATGGCCTTCATTTTCCATTCGTAAAATCGTTTCCGGGTAACGTTCGGCTCTAGCACCCAGGACAAAAAAAGTAGCTGGGACGTCAAACTTTTGCAAGATATCAAGTATTTCTGGTGTGAATCTTGGGTCCGGACCGTCATCAAAAGTCAAAGCAACCTGGCTCACATCGGGAGACCCTCTGTAGATCACCGTTTCAGGGTACTGCTGGTGTAAAATACCAATCTCCACCGGTGAAGGATCTCTTTCTGCATATTCAGGGCCCCCCTCTAATTGTGGAATATCCTCCGGATCATCAGGCTGTGGGGCCGCTGCCAATGAGGAGACGAATCCTAAAGAAAACAATAAACACACAAGGAAAACAGCTAATCGACATATCTTCCTAATCATTGCACCACCTCCATTTTACTTAGTTTGAGGTAGACGCATTCTTTTATACTTCTTTCTTCGTTGTCTATACTGGACAGTCATTTTTCTCCATAACAAAAGACCTCTCTGCTGATATGAAGAGAGTTGGAACACTTCCCCGGATCAAATCAAACAACTTCTATTTATAGCGCTAACCTCCTTTAACAAATCCTTTTTCAGATGGAATGATCAAGAGAGTCTTCTTTTTAGTTTTTTTACTGAGTAGAATCATGTACGATGACAAGGTAAGAATTTCTAAACAAGGGAGTGGAAATGATGAACCTGGAGGCTTCCAGAAGCAAAGAAAGAGTAGTGTCCATTGACGTCATCAGAGGTTTTGCCCTTCTTGGGATATTGCTTGCAAATATTTTGTTTTTCAAGTCACCTCTATTTCAAAAGCAGGGTGCTACTGTACCTGAACCCTTAGGGGAAGCACCTTTTCTTGAGCAGACAGGCCATTTTGTTATTGAATTTTTTGTAAATGGAAAATTTTATCCTATGTTTTCTCTTTTATTTGGCTTAGGCTTTTATTTCTTTTATTCCAGAATTGTTCAAAGGGGTTTAGACGGAAATTCCTTTTTTAAGCGAAGAATGACTTTTTTACTGATTCTTGGACTCATTCACCTGATCTTCATATGGTCTGGCGATATCTTACATACTTATGCTGTAGCAGGTTTTTTTCTCCTTCTGTTTATTGATAAAAATCCAAAGGTAATTCTTACATGGGGCATAGCACTATTAGGGGTTTCGTGGATAGTATTAAGTCTGCTTTTTTTCCTGTCGTCCATTGCTCTGACAATGAAAGGAAACGCCATGGGGGCTGACATACAAAATAACATTGCAGCTGCTTACCAAGTGTTTTCTGAAGGCACGTACGGGGAGATTCTCGCTTTTCGTATTCAGGAAGAAGTATTTTACGTTCTCCTTAACCTATTCTTAACCGTTCCGAATGTGTTAGGTATTTTTCTTATCGGTTTATATTTCGGAAAACAAGAGTGGTTTACTAAAGCAGAGGAGTATCAAAAGAAATGGAGAAACCTTTTCATTCATTCTTTCTGGAGCGGGATATTGCTTACATCTATTTATACCTTCTTATTGTTTGATCTCTTTCCTATCCCATATTCCTTAGCCGTAAGCTTGGCTGACGGCCTGAACATTATCGCCGGACCTTTGCTTATGCTCTGTTACGTCTCTTTCTTTGTTCTTCTTATTCAACGAATAAAGAGCCTCAAAGCGCTCGTGCCCTTGGCTGCTGTTGGGCGTATGGCATTGACAAACTATCTTATGCAGTCTGTTATTCTTGTTTTTATCTTTTACGGCTTTGGTTTTGGTCTGTTTGGTTCTGTGAACATCGTGGAAAGCATCTTAATAGCCATAGGAATTTATCTTTTACAAGTCGTGTTCAGCACTCTATGGCTTTCAAAAAGAAGCCAGGGACCAATGGAAGCATTATGGAGGAAATGGACCTATCATCAAAAGGAACAATAGCACGATAAAAGAATGACAAAAGGAAAACTGGGCAGGATGTCAATCAAACTCACTCTCTTTCTTGTCTTTTATTTTGCTCATCCTGGATCCCCACTTTGGCTCTCAGCACGTACTCTGACCTCAAAGTGGGGCCTCGCTTTCCCCGTCCAAGCTTTTTTTCCTCTGTCCTCCCCACGATAGATTGATCCTGATTTTCTAAATCCCTGATTATCTGCTTCAGGTCTTTAAAAAAATCCTTCTTTTTCATCAATCAGCCTCCTTTGTTTTCCTGTTCTTCCAGCTGTCCTTCGACACGTTCTTCCAGCTGTTTAATTCTTTCTTGAAGCTGCTGATTCTCCTCCTCTATCCGTATTGCTTTCGAGGAATAATGCGGATCACTTTCCCACCAGTCAATACCCATTTCTTTCGCTTTATCTACAGAGGCTACAAGAAGACGAATTTTAATCGTAATCAGCTCTACCTCCGCTAAGTTCAATTTAATGTCACCTGCAATGACTACCCCTTTGTCCAGGACCGTTTCCAACACATCTACGAGGTTGCTTGATTGGTGAGCTGGATGTTTGATCTCATCCATGTGATCACTCTCCTTTTCATCATATGATTAGATTTTGCTTATTACATCAAATTGCCTAGTGGTCCAAGATCAATATTCAAATCATCATCATCTAAGTTGAAGATTTCCTTTAGTTCTTCCATCTTCTCCTCTAAATTCATTAGAGCTTCCCCTACTTTTTCTATTTCTTCATCCGTTAAGCTGCCATTTTCGACGCGCCTCATTGCCTGACGTTCGACTAATTGGCGCAGGAGTTCAATGACGGTCATAACAAGCTGGGACAACCCTTCTTCTGCCTTTTCCGGATCCAGAGAAATTCGTCCAGATGGATTATGTTTTTCAACTAGCTCTTGGTCTGCCATGATAAATCACTCCTTACTCACCTGTAAAATTTATTCTTTCTTCATTGATTGTCTTTTTCAGCTCTTCCTCACGTGCCTGAATCAAAGTTTCTACTGAAGAAAGCAATATCCTTAAATCCAAATAGACCAGGTCTACCCCTGCTATTGAGATCGTTATATCACCTCGTAAAACCACTCCTTTTTCAAGAACTGCATCTAATACATCTAGAAGAGAAACGTCTTTTGTCTGTAAGGATTCACCCGCCATTTGTTTCACCTCGTTCCGTAAAGTTAGAAAAATGATACGCGGGCCAAGGGCCGGTGATTTCAAAAGTGAAATTCTCATGCTCATCTTTTATTTTTTTAATGAATGCAAGCGTCTGTTCTACTTTTTCTTTGGGTATTAAATAAGCTCCATTCCAGCACATATCATCTTTTCGTCCAGTGAGGTTTCTTTCCCAGTTTTTTTTCACCTCTTCTTCTTTGCTATATGAAGTCATTTGTTCATGAAAACACTCACAAAACCTGTCAATCTCCTTGTCAGCTTCATTTTCAACAAATTGACTCATTTTCTTTTTTTCAAAATACTGTTTTCCTCTGGGAAGATCTTTGATTTCTTGTTTCTTTTTTTCTATTTCTGGACTGCTAACCTCAACCTCCTCAATAAATTTCTTTTTGGCTGTGTAGATTTTAACGTTCCATTCCTGTTGATTTTTCAGTTTAATAAACTGAGCCATAATGCCTTCTTTGTTAGTGTCCATGACCTCTTTTACTCGATCTTCATTTTCATAAAGCGTCCCGAACTTCAAAGGAATGACCGTATATCTGTTATGTAAAGCATTCATCTTTTCATGGTGATGAAATGCTTTATCCTGCAGCCACCCCATGTTTTCTACTTTTTTCTGCAACACTTCTTCAGAAAAATCTTCATGTTTGACCAGGCATGTAATGGCAGTAATCTGGTCAAACACGATGCACTCCATTGAATGCTGTGGGTCAATTCCTTTCAAATGGGGTAAAGGATTTTCTTCATATTCCTCCGTTGGAATAAATGCATATAAATAGATAAGCTTACTAGTGCCCGCTTCAACTTGCATGATGCTCCCCCTATTCTTCCAGGCTTTCTCTTAGTCTCTCCTGTTCAGCTTTCTTGGCAATACGGTATCGTGCCAGCAAAACCTCTTCCTGCTCCTGATAGGCTTCTTCTGAAATTTCTTCCATCTCAAGCATCATTTGAAGGTGAGCGAGTTTTTTTTGGATGTGTTCCACATCGTATAATTCTTTGTCCACTTCTTCTTTCACCTTTTCACCAACCCATACAACTGTGTCTAGAGGCCAAGTGAACAATTTACGAATCATTACACACCCTCCGCTGCTTTTAATTTAATATCAATAAAATTATAAGCAGGCCAAGGACCAGTATATTTAAAGTCGATTTGTTCTTTCCATTTCTCGTACAATTCATTTACCTTTTTATCAAATTCTTCCTCTTTTTCTTTATCCACAAGAAATGCTCCGTTCAATAGCATTCGCTCACTAATCGCTTCATTACTCTTTGCAGCATCAGCAATTTTAGCAAGAGGATTAAATACCTCTTCTTCAAATTCCACCTGCAAAGCTACCATGAAATTGCGTGCTGCTTCTCCTAGACGAATTTTTTCGTAATAGCCTGCATCCTTATTGCGCTGAGCCACATTGGACTCCAGATGCTTCAAAGCCGGCTGTTCTTTAGCCTGTTTTTCTATCCACTCTTTCTTTCCGATTAACTTAAGTCCGACTTCAATTTTATTGTCTATACGTGGAAAAATCTCATCACATTGAGGAAGAAGTTTTTCTAAAAGAATCTTTACATCTTCTTCACCTTTTAACACATTTCCAAAGCTCATAGGGATCACGGTAAATTGCTCCATCACAGAAGCTACCATTTCCTGATGTGCCTTCACATTCTGACGTGATGGTTCATAGATTTCTACGGGGGCATCGGCAACTACCATGGATACACCCTTATGAGAAATGGTATAGACTTTTCGATGTTCGCCAGCTAATTTTGCTTTTCCGAATGTTTTCTCTTCGTTTGTCTGAATTATACAAAACAGATATTTTCCTGACTCTGTACTCATTTTGCTTCCCCCTAGCCCTTTCTCAATTCCTCTTCTACCATATCTTCAGCTTCTTCAATGCTGTCGCCTTCGAAACATTTGGATACGACAGCCCCCAGTACATCTTTACACAGCCGTATGAAATCCTCATCCGATGAACGAATAGAAATATCATTTTTCGCTGCTATTTCACTGATCATAATTGAAGCTCTATAGCTCGGTCCTTGTTCATCTTCCTCATCACAACGCTGCCTTATCTTCTTCACTAGATTGACAATCAGCTCTGCTTCATCATCCGATATATCTGTTCTTTCTTTAACAATGTCAAGCTCTGTATTGCTGTTATGACCAGCATCCAACTCCATTGTTATCAAACGGTCTAATAATGCATCCTGAGATTCATATACTCCAGCATACTCTTCTGGATTGCTCGTAAATATAACTTTGAAATTCGGATGGACACGAACGAAGCTTTCATTTTGTTTTGTTCCATATAACGGCAATATTCCTTCTTCCAAAACAGATAAAAATAAATTATTCGTTTCTGGACGAGAACGAGTAAATTCATCATAAACTAATGTGTAACCATTTTTGACAGCTTCCACCAAGCGCCCTTTGCTCCACTTTTCATTAACTTCTTCCTGCTTTTTATACACAGCCCTTACATAGTTATCAATAACTTTGCTGCTCGTATATCCTGTCATACCTCCTAAGAGATCAGAGTTGGACATTTCATGATTTCCCTGCAAGAGCATGATAGGCTGGTCGTATTGACGAGCAATATGAAGTGCCAGAGATGTTTTCCCTACACCGGCTGGACCAATAAAATGGACTGGATATCCTGCTTCCAGATACATCTTTGACCGATTAGAAATTTCCTTTATTTTAGAGGTTTCTACAAAGTTCGCCATATCTACGTTACGATGATGCTCTCTTTGTTTGGAATTATTACTATCCTGTGATTGATTGTTTTGTTTGATGTCCTCGCTATCTTCTTTCTTATTCTGAATATTTTCCTTTGCTTTCTCTTGCTGCTGGTCTTTCTGCTCATTCTTCTTCTTGCTTTTTGTTTGCTTTCTCTTTTGTTCCTCTGCAGATGGATAGGTTTTACGTTCTCCTGTGTTCGGCTTGTTTACTTTAGGAGAACCAATCTTTCTTCTTTCACTCACTGTAGGTTTTTTCCGGCTGCTTGTATTTTTTTTGCTGGAGTCCGCTTTCTCTTTCTTGGTACTACTAGATGCTTTCTCTTTTGAAGAGGAGGTTGATTCTTCTTGCCCTTTTTTCTTCTTTTGCGGCTGTGCACTTCTTTTGTCTTCAGCTTGTTCGTCTTTTTCTTCCTTGGTGTCTATATTTTCTGCTGCCATCCCTGTTACCCCCTCTCTTCCGCTTCTAGTGTTGCCGTTCTTTGTCTTAAGCTTTTCCTTTCAAAAGCTACGATTTCCATCTCCTCGTTAACACGCGCCTGATATACTCCAATCAATTGATCCCTGCCGTATTTTTTCATATATTCTTTTTCTTCTATGACTTCCAGTTCTACTTCCCAATGTTTCTCTTCAGTGACTATGGATGTTATACGATAAACCGGGTAAACATTCTCACGAAAAAAACTTTTAACAGTATTAATTACTTCTTCAAGTTTACTAGCCATTCATCTACACCTCTGTTTTGGAGACTAAGCTTCTTATGAAAAGCTTGTTAAATTATAAAGAGAACCGGCATATACGAATTTCGTATATGCCAGAATTGTTATTTATTCCTACGCAAAGTTAAGCTGGTTGGCTCCTCGCCCATCGTCTCCGACTTCTTCATCAATTTCTCCCTGTACCTCATCTCTTAATAGCCCAACTGCTTCTGCATAGCGCAGCCAAGTATCCACACTTGCAATAACTACGCGAGCTTCAATCGTAATAAGTTCAATACCTACTAGAGAAATACGAGCATAAAGATCAATGACAACGCCCTTATCAAGAATTCGGTCAATGACTTCTGCTAGACTTGAAGTATCTGTGCTTTTCTGAATAGCCATTATTCTTCACTCCTTAATCTACTTTTTTAATATCAGTTGCCCCTTTAATATCGTTGGCTCCTTTTACATCCATCGGGCCTTTAATATCACTGGGCTTTTTTATTCCCTCATCATCATTGGAGTCATCAGGATTGGTCAAGGCATTATCCTTCAGCTCTTCTTTCATGTTTTCGCCTTGTTCCTTTACCTTACCCTTGATGCCTCCTGCTTTGTTTTGTGAGTCATTTCCTTTGCCTTGCATCTCATCTTTAGCTCCTTGGAGATTTTCTTTGGCCTCTTCACCTTTTTCTTTCAGCTGCCCCTTCGCGTCTTCAAGGTTTTCTTTGGCTTCTTCGCCTTTATCCTGAAGCTCATCCTTGACTTCCTCTTTGGTCTTTCTTACTTTTTCAAAAAGGTTGTAGAACTTTTTGCCGACAGCTGTCGCTGCAGCCGCATTCTTCGTCTGAGGCATGTCGTCAACCGTATCTTTGGCCTGATCTTTTATTTCTTCTTTGGTGTGTTCTTTTGCTTTTTTCGCTTTTTTACGCACTTTTTTATTAACAAGTGATAAGGAGGCGCCAGCAAGGCCTATTCCTCCAGCTACAAGGGCAGCACGTTTTCCATTACTGTTATTTTTATTTTGATCGGAATTTTCAGCCATAAAAGAGTCAACACCACCTTTCTTGCTCCCTATCGGTACATGTATAGAAGTCAGATGGAGCATCCTTCTTATCAGTGCCGATATTAGAGAGATGAATCGATAATAAAGGATGGTTATTCCCACGTAAGTAAGTTCACTGATGTCTTTCTCCACTGGGAATATACAACTCTTTATCGCTGTTCATCTTCCTCATCGTCATCGTCGTCGTCTTCAAGCTCATCTTCATCGTATTCATCTTCATCCTCGTACTCATCTTCCTCATATTCTTCTTCTGATTCCTCTTCTTCTGATTCCTCTTCTTCTTCACCAGATTCTTCTTCCATCTCTTCGCCTTCTTCATGGTAAACTTCTTGATTCTCATTTTCTGAATCTTCATCCATATAGGAAGTATCTTCTTCACTAGCTTCGTTGTTTGGCTCCTCCTCTTCTTGAGAAGCACCATTTTTAGAGAATCTGGATGCTTTGTCTTTTAGATTATCAGCAATTGCTTCCTGTTTTTGAGAAGTCCAGTTTTGTACATCCTCCTGTACCTGACCTACTTTCCCTTTAAGCTTTTCCACTCCCTGGGTGGATTGATCTTTCAATCCCTGTACTTTATCTTTTCCTTTTTGAGCAGTACGCTCGTAGGCCTCTTTTCCTTTTTGTGCTGTCTTTTCATAATTATCAGTGATGCCTTGGCGTACTTCTTTACCGCTCTTAGGAGAGGTCAGCATGGTAGTAGCCGTACCAACAATTCCTCCTACAACTGCACCTTGGATAAATTCCTTACTTTTTAATTTATTCGCTACCTTTTTTCCCATGGTGTTCTCAGATTTGCTTTGGGTTTCTTGTGATTTTGATTTTGGTTTTGGATTAGGATCTCTTCTGCCATATTCAGTTGTTTGATTGTCGTCTCTTTTTTCTCCTACAGGTTGAGTTGGCATTTCATCTTCCTCCTTACTGCTTTTCGATTCTTACTTTGGCTATACCCCTCACTTCATCTTTCAAACTAAAAATGGTGACCGATCAGTCCAGAAAAAGCTATTATGATCTTGGCAGAAAACACGAAACCCTTGTTCTAAAAGGGCAGGTTAATATTTCGACCCACTGAGTGTTCCATATATTGGTCATAAGAATTTAAGATTTCCTTCCCTGAAATTAGCTTTGCCTTATCCTCATTATCGGGGTATGATTTTAGTACCACATATTGTCCACAAAGAGGTGATTAAGAGATGAATCAGTACTGGAAAATCAGTGATTTTGCCAAGGAAATCGGCAAGCATGTTAACACTGTAGATGGCTGGTTTAAAAAACTCGAAGAAAGAAATATCCATTACATTAACAGAACTGATAATGAAAAAATTTATGAGGAATTAGATGTCAAAATAGGGTTGTTCATAAAAAAACAACGCGACAAAAAATGGTCTCTCGAAGGCATCTTTAACGAACTTCCCAACCATTTTGAACTCCGGCCTTTCCCACCGGATGCCGAGCCTGCTTCCCCTCAAACTATTGACTTGCACTCACTTAAACAAGAACTGCTACGGGAAATACATAATACGGCAGACCAGATTTCCAGAGCTAGAATGGAGAGACTGCAATCAGCTTATGATGAATTGTTAAAAGCACTTCCAGAAGCTAAATCAAAAGAGGAAGAAAGAGAAGAGAGAATTCATGACCTCCTTCTGCGACGGCAAATTGAGGAGGATCTTGAAACGGAAGCGTTAACACGCTGGAATACGCTTCCTCTAAGCGAAAGACAAAAAAGAGCCCTTTTTCTTCGTGTGGAAGACACAATGAAAAGAGAGCGTTTTGTGAAAGCTTATGTAAATATTAAGTTTGAAGAAAAGTTGAGAAAAAGCTTAATATGATGAAAATTTAAAAAATCCTGCAGATATAAGCTCTGCAGGATTTTTTACATCAATTTTTGTCTATTCTTCTCCTAACCATTCATCAACCAGTTCACGATTGTCTTCAATCCACTCTCTTGCCCCTTCTTCCTCATCGTCAGCATCGTTAATTACCGACATAAGTTCGCCTAAAGAGTCGTCATCCATATGCCAGGCATCAAACCATTCTACAACCTCTGCATGGTCATCCTCAAACCCGGTTCTTGTCATATAATAGATATCATCTGGATCACCATAAACATTCTCTGGATCATCCAGATACTTTAAATCATAATCCGCAAAGGCCCAATGAGGATTCCAAAGAGTGACCACAATGGGTTCTTCGTTTTGGTAGGCACTGTCTAATTCAGTCATCATTGCTGGTTCTGAACTGTCAACCAGATCGTAATCAAGATCATATTCTTCCACAGCTTCATTGGACAAACGCATAAGACTGGCTCCCGGGTCAATACCGATGATGCGTCCATCCATTTCATCTGCGTGGTCATTTAGTTCTTCAATGCTGTCTATGTCTACATATTCAGGTACTACTAGCCCAAGGCCTGTTCCTTCATACCATATTTCTCGAAGTTCAATTTGATCCTCATATTCTTCATAAAGAGGCTCATCGGTAATAGGAAGCCATACTTCAGGAGCAATATCAAGGTCCCCCTGAGCAACCCCCTGCCATACCGGTGCTTTTTCAAGCATTGTCAGCTCTACATCATATCCTTGTTCTTCAAGGATGACTTTCCACATATTAGATACTGCCACGTTTTCTGCCCAGTTATTTAAACCAATATTAAGAGTTCCTCTCTCTTCGTCACCTTCAGCAGCTTCGTCTGTCTCTTCCTCTGGAGCACCCTCTTCAAGCTCATCAACGACATCTCCATCTCCGCATGCACCAAGAACCAAAGCAAAACTAACAGCTCCTCCAAGTGCTAAAAAGCGTTTGTTCTTCATAAGTAAAAACCCCTCTTCTTAGTCAATGATTTATTTACAATTACCTGTTACATAAAATACAGGTAAGAGTTTATTCTTTACTATTTCTTCGGCCAAGATTTTGAGATATTCTGTCCAGCATGATTGCAAGAATGACAATCGACAATCCTGCCTCAAACCCGGTACCCACCTGAATTTGCGTTACCGCTCTGTATACATCAGTCCCAAGTCCAGGAGCACCTACCAATGAAGCGATGACAACCATGGACAAAGCAAGCATAATACTTTGATTAATACCAGCCATTATCGTCGGAGTAGCAAGAGGCAGCTGGACTTTTTTCAGCTTTTGCCACCTGGTTGAGCCAAAGGCGTTTGAAGCTTCCACCAGTTCATCAGGAACCTGGCGGATTCCTAAGTTTGTGAGCCGGATTGTTGGCGGCATCGCAAAAACGACAGAAGCTATAATTCCAGGAACCATTCCAATACCAAAGAAAAGGATAGCTGGAATTAAATATACAAAAGCAGGCATCGTCTGCATGAAATCCAGGATAGGAGTTAAAACGTTTTTTACAGTATTATTTTGAGAACTCCATATCCCGATAGGAACACCTATGACAATTGAAATAAATACTGCTGTTAATACAAGGGAGAGCGTTAAAATCGTGCCGTCCCAGTATCCAAGGTTGTAAATCAAGAGAAGACCAAGTCCGGTAAATATTCCTATCGGCCACCTGCTTGTCCACCACGCCAGCGCAGTGAATATTGCAATCAGAAGTAAAGCCGGAGCAAATGCAAGTATGGAAGCAATGCCGCTTACAATCCAGTTTATAAGGATAGCCGCTCCCTCAAAAATAAAAGCAAAGTTATCTGTTAAAAAATCAACGAATCGATCTACCCAAGCTCCCAGGGGAATTTGGTACATTAGTATGGTCATTTAACTCCCCTCACTTCGTTTAAATGTTCATCGCTCCCTGATAGTGCTCCTATTACTTTAGACCTGACAATAATTCCGAGAATCTTGCCTTCTTCATTAATTACCGGAACCGGCAGGGGAGACGAGGCCATTTTGTCAAACATGTCATTTAGTAATGTATCAGGCGCCACTTCCGGAAGATCCGTAAGTAAAATGTCTTCAAGAGATTGATTATTTTTCACTGCATTTGCAGCATCATCCACTGTTACGGCCCCGGCGTATCGTTTCTTTTTATCAGTAACATACAAGCTTGAGACGCCAGCGTCCTTCATCATCTGCAAAGCAACACGGACTCCACGGTCTTTTGGAATAGTTTCGGGCCGTTTCATGACATGTGAAGCCGTCAGCACCTTTGAAAGGTCTACGTCTTCAACAAATCTTTCAACATAGTCATTTGCCGGATTCATCATGATTTCTTCTGGAGTCCCTATCTGTACAATTGCTCCATCTTTCATGAGCGCAATACGATCTCCAATTCTTAACGCTTCATCAAGATCATGAGTAATAAAGACGATGGTTTTCTCCATTGACTCCTGTAATTCAAGAAGCTCATCTTGCATGTCCTTTCGGATCAAGGGATCGAGAGCACTAAAAGCTTCATCCATTAACAAAATATCCGGATCATTAGCCAAGGCCCTGGCAAGTCCCACTCTTTGCTGCATTCCACCACTTAATTCAGATGGATAGCTTTGTTCGTACCCTTTTAACCCGACTAGCTCCAGTGATGTTGTAGCCTTTTTCTCTCGTTCACTTTTAGGGACGCCTTGAACCTCAAGCCCATACTCTGTGTTATCGAGCACAGTTCTATGAGGAAATAATGCAAAGTTTTGAAACACCATACTCATTTTTTTCCGTCGTACTTCTCTAAGCTTATCTGGCTTCAGTTTCACGATTTCATCATCGTCAATGTAGATTTCTCCAAAAGATGGATCTATTAATCGATTTAACATTCTGACCAAAGTTGATTTTCCGCTTCCAGACAAGCCCATGATGACAAATATTTCACCATTCTTGACTTCAAATGTAGCCTGGTTAACCCCTACTCCCATTCCAGTTTCCTTTAATATCTCCTCTTTGGTTTTTCCCTGTTTCAGCAGCTCCATTGCTTGTTTAGGGGACTTCCCAAAAATCTTTGTCAACTGATTTACCTTGATTTTGGGCTTAGACAAACTTGACACCTCGTTTCAACATCGTCTAGTTCTTTTTTCCTAATATAGAACACCTAGCTAATTATACTCTTTGCAAAATTACGAAACAAATTCCATATAGTGAGTTTTTTTGCGTAAATTTTGTACAGTATATACTGTACGCAATACACCCATATATTTTCTATCATTTACATGTAAATACCTAAGTATTGCTGGAAATAGCTTTAATTTACTTTTAGTGTTAATGTACTTACTATAAAAGAAAGTCATAAAACGTATTTAGATTAAAGCCTTACCATTAATGAAAGGGTTGTCCTACATGCCGGAATCAAAAGAATTAAATGAAGAGTTTCTTTTACAGTCCAAGGAACGGTCAGTGGAATCGCTAGCAAGAAGCATGAATTATAACGGTATTCCTTTGTCAACAGGTCGGATCTACGGCTCGCTGTACTTTTCAAATAGGCCCTTAACTTTAGATGAATTAAAAGAAGATCTGCAAATGAGCAAAACGAGCATGTCTACGGGAGTAAGATACCTGCTTGATATGAGAGCAGTGAAAAAGGTTTTGAAAAAAGGCGAACGCAAAGATTTGTACCAGTTTAAGGATGACTGGTATCAAAGCTTTGCTGATATGTTTGCAGAACGCTGGAAGCATGTATCCGACATGAACATTGAAGAATTAAATGAATCAAAAGAGGAACTTCTTACATTGCGGGAAGAAAGCCCGGAAGAGGAAATAAGAAAAGAAGCTGATCATCTCCTGAAAAAAGTGGAGTATGCAATTGAATACTATGATTGGCTTGCAGAAATAGCAGAGGTTTTTGAGTCCGGTCAAATTTTTGAGATGATTCCTAAGCCCTCTTTAAAAAAAGCACCGTGATAAATATAGTTAATGAAATAGTCGATAAAAAAAGCCCTTTACCTGAGGTAAAGGGCTTTTTAACAACTGCTTTATATCCCATGTTTAATTGACATGCTGTTTTCTTTTTTGTTTCTCAAACTGAAAAGTGATCGTCCCCTGAGATTTTTCCTTCCAAGTGAGATAAGCGTTAAACTCGCTTTTCCCTTTAAACCCTTTAATTAGATTTGTTTTTCCGCTGCTTAATAATTTTTTTATATTTGTTTCACTGATTTTCTTTCCAAGGAGCCTTTTACTTACAATAAAGTCACAGCCATTTTTGTTATAAGCACTGCAGCCATACAGTTTTGTTTTATCCACGACCCCAGCTCCGCACTTAGGACACTGCCCAAGAGATACACTGTTTTCCCTGTTGTCCAAGGCTTCTATGGATTCAGAAATATCCCAGGAAGAAGAGTGATTGATTGCATCCTTCACTAATTTATCAGATAGTTTTTTGGCATTATCGATAAAAGCCTTCGCATCAGCCTTTCCCTGCCCTATTTCACTCAAACGCTGTTCCCACCTTGCTGTGAGCTCTGCCGAAGCAAGCACAGTACCATTCACTGCCTCCACAAGAATGAAAGCTTTTTCTGTAGGGATAATTCTATGTTTTTCTTGTCTGATATAGGAAAGAGCCTTCAGTCGTTCAATAATACCAGCTCTCGTTGCTTCCTCTCCAAGCCCTCTTGTTTCTTTTAATACAGCCTTTAATTGCTGATCTTCAATTTTACGTCCGGCATTAGCCATGGATGAAATGAGTTCTCCCTCCGTGTACCGTTTAGGAGGCGTGGTTTTGCCCTCTTTCACTTCTGATCTTGCACAAAGACCGGTTTCGTTCTCCTGCAAAACGGGCAGATAGACATCTCTTTCATCCTTCTTCTGGCTTTTTTGAAGGGTACTTCTCCATCCTTCCTTTATCATCTGCTTGCCCTTTGTGTAAAAGAGGTGAGTTTCTACTCGGGTCACAATAAGCGTATGATAAAATTCTGCAGGATAATAATGAGCTGCAATTACCCGCTTAACGATTAAATCATATATCTTTCGTTCGTCTGCGGACAGCTCATGTAAAGAAGGAACATTTTCAGTAGGGATGATCGCATAATGATCGGTGACTTTTTTGGCGTTTACATATCTTCTGTCCTTCATTACATCCCTTTGGATGTTTGAAGCTATGTCTCTGTATGGTTCCAGCTGTTTCACTTGCTGAAGAAATTGAGGAAAGGACCGTGCCTCCTCTTCTGAAATAAATTCACTGTTCGTCCTCGGATAAGAGATTAAGGACTTTTCATATAATGATTGAGCCAGATCAAGAGTTCTTTTCGCAGAAAACTTAAATATCTTGTTTGCTGTTTCTTGAAGAGTAGAAAGTTTAAAAAACTGGGGAGGCGGCTCTTTTTTCGTTTCCTTTTTTACCTTTTCAATTCGTGCTTCTTTCCCGCTCGTCTCCTCTTTTATCTTTTCCGCGAGCTCCTTTTGAAACAGTCTGCTCTCATTGTCTTCTGTCTGATATTTCCCTTCAAAAACTTTATTTTCAAAACGAAATTGTCCAATCACTTCATAAAAGGGCTTCGATTCAAAAGACAGGATTTCTTTTTCTCGGTTGACAATCATGGCCAGCGTCGGTGTCTGCACCCTTCCGGCTGAATAGACAGAACGACTTCCGCCATTTTGTTGAATTAATAATGTATAGGCTCTGCTCATATTCATCCCGACAAGCCAGTCTGCATGGCTTCTTGCCAGGGCTTCAAAATAAAGTGGACGTGTTTCTTCAATATCAATTAAGTTCTCAAACGCTCTTTTTACTGCCTTTTTTTCCAGCGACTGAGCCCATACTCTCTTTACCGGCTTTTTCACTCCGCTTTGCTGGATCACAAGCTCGACGATAAGTTCCCCTTCTCTCCCAGGGTCGCCTGCAGCAATGATTTCTTTTACCTTAGGGTTGAGAAGAACTTCTTTGACAGCCTGGTACCTTTTTGCTTTTTCCTTTATCACCTTGTATTTAAATGTTTCAGGAATAATGGGCAGTGTATCAAGCTTCCATTTTTTGTACTGGGGATTTAATTCGTCAGGACCCACCATTTCAAATAAATGACCAGAACACCAAGTCAAAAAGGCTCCTTGCGGAAACGTATCACAAGGAGAAATTTCTATATGATTACCTCTTTTTTTATGTTTAAACGGGGCTGCAAGCTTTTGAGCCTGGTTCCCCTTTTCAGCAACAATGGCTTGCATCTATTTCTCTCCTTATCGTTCTTCAATCAATTGAATAGTTTCATTGATTATCAGCTTAGAAAAATCATACACTACCTTTCTCAATAAGGGAATAAAAATGCTCCAATAACAATCATTTGCTGAATAGTAAGTTTTCTCGGTGGCCTTATTAATACCTATGCAATGGTGAAAAAAAAATGCCTGCACGTAAGCAATAACAAAGCAACCATTTTGGAACTTTTTGTAACGGATTCCCTATGCTTGATACTTTGATTTTATAAAACGGAATAAGTTTCTTGCTGTATTAGATATAGCATTTACACCTTCACCGCCATCGATTCATAATTGCTTAACCATTCCTTTGGTACCATGAAGTGGCGTCCATGAAAGCAACTCTCTTTCAAGGTGTCCCCCCTTTTATCCTTGCACTGGTTGCAAAGGATTTTTCTTTTTCTGCAAGGATAACGGTGACAGATGTTTCTGAAATGATATTATACATGAATAGAATCATAGTGATAGGTAAGAACTATCTAAACGATGGGTCTCTAAGGTTATTAGATTTATCCTGAGACTCATTTCTTTCAAGTACTGAAACTGCTGGAAGGCAGTGGTGTACCCTAAACCTGCCTATCGTCTTCATCTATACTAGCAGAACCGATGACACTCATAGCGAATTTTTCAGGACGCTTCCAGTGCTTCTTGAAGCTCTTCATTTTCATGTTCTGCTTCCAGCCAGTATTCCTCACCATCAGTAATAACTAAGATTGTCCCATGTTCTGGTGTTCCTAATACAGGAATGCCTGCTCCCTCTACTCTCTCAATAACTTCATTATGAGGATGACCGTATTCGTTTGCTCTTCCAGCGGAATACAGAGCTACTTCAGGAGCAACAGCCGAGAGAAAGTCTGGATTCGTAGAGGTACTCGAACCATGGTGGCCAAGCTTTAATATATCCGCATGCAGCTGTTCCCTGCTTTCTCTAACCATTGCTGCTTCTCCTTCCTCCTCAGCATCACCTGTTACAATAAATGAAATGCTGTCATAGGAAATACGAACGCTTACTGAATCCTCGTTTAAATCTCCTGTCAGTTCATCTGGGTGAAGGACATCCACTGATAAATCTCCAATGACATATTCTTCTCCTCTCCTTGGTTCATGGTAATTAGCCTCTGACTCTATGATAGCATCCAAAGTTCGTTCAAAGGTTGCTGTTGTATGTTCCCCTCCTGACATCCAGACCTCATCCACAGGAAAGGACGCCAGCACCTCTTCCATTTGTCCGATATGATCAGCGTGGGGATGTGTACCAATGACAAGATCGATTTCTTCAATTCCTGCTTTCTGTAAGTATGGTACTACTTCTTCTCTGTCATGGCGTCCAGTATCAATTAATATTGTACCATCAGGTGCGTCAAATAAAGTAGCATCCCCTTGGCCAACATCAATATAGTGTACAGATAAAAGGTTGTCCTGAGTTATTTCTGCTGGCGGTTCTGTCGTTTGACAACCAGAGATCAGAAGCAAAGCAGCAACCATAAAATAATATTTCATACTACCCTTCCTTTACGTTGTTTCATAATTATTAGGTTGTTAGATAATACAGCAAACAGAGCATTTCATCCTTATATTAGCTCTAAAAAAGCAAGCAATCATAAATGAAAGCTTGCTTCCTATTGCTGATTCTATTATTCACTTAATACTTTTTCAAGATTTAAGAGAGTTAAGAACCTTCCATCCAAGTTAACAATACCCTCTAGATAGTCTTCTTTCACTCCTCCTATAATTTCTGGCGGAGACTCAACTTTATCGACTAGTATATCCAGTACATCATTCGCTCCGTCTACAACTAATCCTGCTTCTATTTCCTCAAGGGTAATCATCAAAATCCTGGTAGATTCATCAGCATGTTTCTCTTCAAGCCCAAATCGTTTTCTAAGGTCAATCACAGGTGTAATCACCCCTCTTAAATTCATGACTCCTATAATAAAAGGCTGGACCCCAGGAATTCTTGTTACATTTTGCATTCGTTCTATGGACTGTACGTAGGTAACGTTTATGGCGTATTCTTCTTGACCCAATTGAAAAATAATCATCTTTAATTGGTCATTAAGAGTTTCCGTAGTCATACATGGTACCCCCTTTCCTAAATTAGGTCTCTTACAGGCTGTTATTGTTTATAATATAGACTCCCCCTGACTGGAAGGGAATTCCATATTGATATTCATCATAATGAAAACACTAACATTCATCCTTGCCTTTACGGAATTTATTTAACCAGTGCGTTCGTATCTACAATCAGTGCTACTTGGCCGTCTCCCAAAATTGTCGCACCAGAAATAGCAAAAACATTTGAAAGGTAATTTCCTAATGATTTTAGCACGACATCATGCTGTCCGATCAGGGAGTCAACAATGAGGCCAGCCAGTTTTTCACCTTTTTTCACAATTACCAGGGAATGAATCTGGTTCTCCAGCTTCTCTTTTGATATATCAAAAATACTCGAGAGAAAAACCAAAGGAACTATCTTCCCTCTAAAATCAATTACTTTCTGGCCATGATAATTGTAAATGTCTTCTTTATTTATAATCGCCGTTTCTACTATAGAGGATAAGGGCAAACCATATTTCTCCTCTCCGACCTCTACTAATAAGACATCAATTATAGAAAGAGTTAATGGCAGTTGAATGGAAAAAATTGATCCTTTTCCTTCTATAGAATCAACAGTTACAGATCCTCCTAACGTTTCAAACGTATTCCTCACTACATCTAACCCAACTCCACGCCCAGATACATCCGTTACTTCATCCGCTGTACTAAAACCTGAAGCAAACAAAAGATTGTAGACTTGCTGGTCACTCATCTTTCCTGCTTCTTCTTCCGTCACCACTTCATTTTCCAACGCTTTTTGAAGCACTTTTTGCTTATTTATTCCTGCTCCATCGTCCTCTATTTCAATAAAGACATTATTTCCACTATGGTAAGCCTTTAAGATGATTTTCCCTTCTTCCGGCTTTCCGGCTTCTCTTCTTACTTCCGGGCTTTCAATGCCATGATCAATGGAATTTCGAATTAAATGAACCAGCGGATCACCGATTTCATCAATAATCGTCCGATCAAGCTCTGTTTCCGCGCCGATGACTTCAAGCTTTAATTGTTTCCCTAGTTCTTTAGACAAGCTGCGAACCATTCGAGGGAAACGGTTAAATACCTGTTCAACCGGCATCATTCTCATCGTCAGAATGATTTCTTGCAAATCCCCTGAAATCCTTGACATATGTTCTACCGTCTCATTGAGCTCATGATTGTTTAGTTCAGAAGAAATCTGCTCCAAACGTCCACGATCAATCACCAGCTCCTCAAATAAATTCATGAGAACATCCAAACGTTCAATGTTCACTCTGATTGTTTTGTTTACCTCACCGCCAGATTTCTCTATTTTTTTATTCTCCCCCTCATTCGTAAATGGAGGGGTTTTTTCCTTGTTGTTTTCTTCATTACTTTTTACTGTGTCCTCTTGCCTAGTTATCTCTTCTTTTGTTACTGAGTGAATATGTACTTCCTCTACTTCTGAGATACTTTCTATTTGGGCTTTTATCGTTTCGCCCTCTTCCTGAGAAAGAAGTGTGACAATAAACTCGTTTTCAAAGTCTTCATTCTCTAAAATTTCAACGGGTGGGCTGGATTTCACTACTTCTCCAACACCTTCAAACACCTCAAATACCATAAAAACGCGGGCCGCCTTCAGCATGGTTTGATTATCAAGCATTACTTTGATTTCAAAGACATTATAATTTTGTTCTAATGACTGTACTAGTACTGTGCTTTCAAATTGATCATAGGAGTGTTCAGTTTGTTTAAGGATGTCCTGATCTTTGACTGCTGCTATTTCCTGTAAGGGACTGCTGTCTTCACCTTGATTCCCCTGCTGAATGCACTCAAGATTCGCTGCAATATCCTGAATATCTTTCTTTCCCTCTCCTCCCTGGGAGATATCAATGACCATTTCCTCTAAGGCATCTACAGCCTCAAAGATGATATCAATAACTTGAGAGGTAACGCCCATTTCATTGTTTCTTACAAGATCGAGAACATTTTCCATTGAATGGGTAAGCAGAGCTAAATCCTGATATCCCATCGTGGCAGACATACCTTTTAACGTATGAGCTGAACGGAACACTTCTCCAACTACTGACAAATCAGCAGGATCACTTTCCAAACGAAGCACGTTATCATTGATCGCTTGAATATGTTCCTGACTTTCTTCTATAAACACATCTAAGTATTCATTGTTATTCATAGGATCCACCTCAATTAGCTAAAATACGTCTTTTCCTCAAAGAAAAGAGGGAAAGCTCGCTATGAAGAATCTGTTGCCAAACCATAGTGTTACATTTTGTTGTTGATTTTTCGGTAAAAGATGCTTCCTTGCACCCAAAGTTACAAGTGTGAGATCTCTTCACTTGCATTCCCGGTGTCTTTTACGCCTCGGGCATGGTTTCGTCTTCCTTAGAAAAAACATCATGCGGGATCTTCGGCTCGTGGGATAAGGTGTCTCGCGCTTTTATCTACAATCAATCACTTATAAAAAATCAACATTTCCCTTGCATAGAACAGAACCATTATTAAAGGAAGACTTACCTGCTCATCATTTTTCCTTATTCTTCATATCGACTAAATTACAATTCTTTTCACTCTTTCCTTTTGCATACGATATTTTCATAGCCCTGAATATAAAGTTTTCTCCCGGAGACTAAAGGGAAAGGGTAAGATAAATTCTACTAAAGAGGAGGCTGACAGATGACAAATAGAAGTGATCATGTAGCAGGAGCCACTATCAACTCAGTCAGCTATGATGAAAAAACGTATACCTTGTATGTTAAGTTTGACAACAACGTCACCCATATCTTTCACGATATTCCCAGTCACATTTATGTTGCTCTTTCCTCACAGACCGTTGATGATAGAGAGCAATATTACGAAGAAAAGCTTAAAGGTCAATTCCGTTCACAAATTATTGACCCTAATTCCTAGAGCTAATAATAAGAGTCTGGGACAAAACTGTCTCACCAAAATAAATAAGGCTCCAATTATCGTTTTTGATAATTGGAGCCTTATTTTTGGATATAAAATTGCTGTAGGGCTGTCGTTGATTGTTCCAAAATCCCGAGATCACTCCCCGGAGATCCAGCGGGGTAATCTTCCCCGGTTAGCTGAAACCTTGTCTCCAGCATAGAAGACACCGTGAATGAGAGTGAAATGAAGCTTGAACGGAGGGCGCACTTGTACCTTTAGGTGCATGCAAGTGTATCTTTGAACAAACAGCCAATAGAATACTGAAAACAAAAAAAGAGCTCTCACCGATGATGAGTCATTATCTGGGCCTTGTCACAGCCTCTTGAATATCAGCTTCAGCTTAGTTAAATTGCACTTCCCTTGTTTCTAAGATACTTTAAAAAAGCCAACTCCCTCCCTTCATAGAATCGCTTATCTAAAGCAGACACGCGAAACGCTTTTTCTTGTTCTTTCACTGTGTACACTCTATTCTGGAAACTTACCGTAAAACCAAGGAAATGAAATTGCACGTTCCTGCTCTCCCCGCCTCTAAAATTTAGCTGACTTACCTTCTTATTTATACTAATAGGAAACTTCAGGTAGCACAGAAAATTTCATAAGCATACAAAAAACACAGCGGGCAACCCGCTGTGTTTTTATAGTATAACATTGTAGCCTATCATGATTATGAGAATAAGAGCAATCGCAAACTGCACCCAGTAGTACGTACGCTGACTCCCGGTAAGCTCTCCTCTTTTTGTACGGCCAAGGATTACTTCCATTAAATAGATAAGCCAAAGAGCCAAGATCGATTTAACAGTATAGTTAATCGGAAAGCCATAAGAAATTAATAAATAAACACCTGAAACGATCATAAGTACATAAAACAAACGAGCGATATGATGAGGAATCTTATACCCTTTTTCTTTGCCTTTTGTTAGGTTTATGTACGCAATCACAAAAACGATAACAAGTAAAAGCCAAACTGAGCGGTGGATATTGAGCATTATGTCCAGCATGTTTCTTCCTCCTGTAATGTATGTAAGTGTAAGTAATTACCCTGCTTCATTATAATACAAGTTAGAAGGAAGACAAACTATTAACGACGAAATTTATCATTTGTTTGCAAAACCGTCATACAATAGAGAGATAAAAGAGGAGACACAAAAGACAATATAAGATTTCCTCTTTTTTCTGTCTCTTTTTAATTAAGATCGAAATACTTTCCGTTTGCCTCATAAACAATCCATTCAGCAATATTTGTTGCATAGTCAGCAATTCTCTCAATGTACCGCCCAATAAATGCTAACTGTGTGACTTCCTCAACTATTCCTGTGTTAGGGACAAGCTGAAAGAGATTTCGAATAAATAAAGCATACTTCGTATCAATTAAGTCATCTTCCTGTGCTATTCTTTGGGCTGCAAGAACATTTCCTTCATTGTATGCACGCAAGGCTTTCTTAAGCATGTCGCACGCTTGTTCTGCAAGGACACATAACTCTATTCTTTCGTCTGTTAAAGCTCCTTTTTTTAGGCGCTTTCCTCCTTTGGCCATATCTACTGCCAAGTCCCCTACTCGTTCAAGGTCACTGGAAATTTTCAGTGCAACAATCACCGATCGCAAGTCGCTTGCTACAGGCTGCTGTTTTGCAATTATAAGAGTAACTGTTTCATTGATAGAGGTTTCCTTTTGATTAATCACATAATCACTGGATATAACATATTCAGTCATAATCTGGTCATTATTACGCAAGGCGTAAATAACTTGCTCAAAAGCGTCAGTTGCGAGTTCACCCATTTCTAAAAGGGTAGACCGTAAATTCTCCAGCTCTTTCATATAATGCTCTCTCATACCCAATGCTACCCCTCACTTTCTTTTATCCAAAACGGCCTGTAATATAATCTTCAGTCCGTAAATCTTGAGGAGTGGAAAACACTCTGTCTGTCTGGTCAAACTCTACCACCTCTCCATTTAGGAAAAAGGCTGTTTTATCAGAAATACGAGCTGCCTGCTGCATATTATGGGTGACAATAACAATGGAGTAATTTTTCTTCAGCTCCTGTACGAGCTCTTCTACTTTAAGAGTAGATTTTGGATCCAACGCTGACGTTGGTTCGTCCATTAAAATAACATCCGGTTCAATAGCCAGGCACCTTGCAATACATAGTCTCTGTTGCTGGCCTCCGGATAACCCGTAAGCATTTTCATTTAATCGATCCTTCACTTCATCCCAAATTGCCGCTCCCTTTAAGCTTTTCTCCACTATATCCTTAAGAATCTTCTTATCTCTAATTCCATGCACCTTTGGCCCATAAGCCACGTTTTCAAAAATAGATTTTGGGAATGGGTTTGGCTTTTGAAATACCATTCCTACACGGGTGCGAAGCTCTTCTACACGGTAAGAGCGCTCAAAAATATTCTTGCCTCTGTAAAGGATTTCACCGGCGGTTCTCACACTAGGAACAAGTTCAACCATTCTATTTAATGTTTTAATATACGTAGATTTCCCGCATCCTGATGGACCGATAATCGCTGTTACATGATTTTCCTGAATAGGCAGGTCAATGTTTTTTAATGCCTGAGTCTCCCCGTACCATAAATTTAGGCCTCTTGTATCATATATCACTTTGTTATCCTTCGACACCGGCGATTCATTTTGCTTTTTCTCAATTTTAATTTCACGGTATTTCCGTAAGGTTGTCTCCATGATCAATCAGTCTCCTTAAAATTAATATCGCTTTTGAAACTTTGCCCGAATGAGGATTGCCAAAGAATTTAATAAAAACAAAACGAGAAGCAGGACAACGATAGTAGCTGCAGCTAAGTTCGCGTATTCATGAACGAGCACAGCATCAATGGTCCAGTAATATATTTGCATTGGCAGAGCTGTAAAGTTGTCCATTGGCCCCGAGGGTACAGGAATTAACAATGCAGGAATACCCAGGACTACAAGTGGTGCTGTCTCCCCTATAGCTCGGGAAAGTGCAAGGATTACTCCTGTAGCAATCCCAGGTATGGAAGCAGGAAGTACTACATTCTTTATCGTCTGCCACTTTGTTGCCCCCATCCCGTAAGACGCTTCACGCAGAAATCCTGGCACAGATCGAATGGCTTCCTGAGCGGAAACTACGACAATTGGCAGAACAAGGAGCGACATCGTTAAAGCACCAGCAAGGACGCTCGCCCCAAAGCCAAACATTCTTACAAATACAGTAAGTCCTAAAATACCAAAAACAATAGAGGGGACACCTGCTAAATTAGCAATGTTGGTTTGGATAAAAGAATGGAGACGCCCCCTTTTGGCATACTCTTCTAAATAAATGGCAGTACTTATGCCAAGTATCATAGTTACAGGCCCCACTATAAGCATCAGCCATAAAGTCCCTGTAATAGCCCCTCTGATCCCGGCAATCTCCGGATTTGTTGAAAATCTGTCAGTTAAAAACTGCCAATCAATCCAGCCTGCGCTGTCCATAGTTACGCGATATAACAGAATAGCCAGGACGACCAGCCCTATAAATGTAGAAACCAGGAACAAGTACTTTACTACTTTATTCAACATGAGACGCTTGTTCATTTTTCGGTTTACAAGGTCAAGATCAATATATTCCTCTTGTTTCATTTCTGGCTGCTTTATGCTCAATTGCTTAATACACCTCCCTGAATCTCTTGCTGATGTATCTTGCAAGCATATTCATGGTCAAAGTAAAAACGAATAACGTCATGGCCACTGCATAAATACTGTAGTATATAGGAGTACCCGCTGCGGCATCTCCACTGGTAACTTCTACAATGTAAGCAGTCATTGTCTGCATGGATTGGGTGATATCAAAGGTTAAATTTTTAGAACTCCCGCTTGCAATCGTAACAATCATTGTCTCGCCAATCGCTCTGGAAATGCCCAAGACAAAGGAGGCAATAATGCCTGAAATTGCAGCAGGAATAACAACACGAAACGTCACTTCTAATTGGGTGGCACCTAATGCCATTGCCCCTTCTCTCATGGAATTCGGCACAGAATTCATAGCATCTTCAGAAAGAGAAGCCACAAGTGGGATGATCATTATTCCCATGACGATGCCCGGGCTTAACGCATTGGTAGCTGATAGTCCTGGAATGACATCTCTTAAGACTGGAGTCACGAATGTAAAGGCAAAGAAACCATAAACAATTGTTGGTATTCCTGCTAAAACTTCAATCATTGGCTTCAACACTTTTCTTGCTCTCTTCGAAGCATATTCGCTTAAATAAATAGCTGTGGTCAGGCCAATCGGCACAGCCACCAGGACAGCTATTAGAGTAGTCATCAACGTCCCCATGATTAAAGGGAGTATACTAAATTGAGGATCAACCGGGCTAAGGGGCCTCAAAACCGTTCCTGAAAAAAATTCAAAAAATGATACCTCTCTAAAAAACATGATTGTTTCGCCTATAAGAGTAAAAACAATTCCTACAGTAGTGATTACCGATACAAATGCAGCTGCAAATAATAATACCGGAATCGTTTTTTCAACAATTCGTAACGCATTTTTGGACTGTTTTTTGTTTTTAATGATATCTTGCACGCTTGATGTCTTTGGCACAAGCAGCTGCCTCCTTTCACAACGAACCGTCACATTTTGTGAATATTTATAAACAGATGAAAAGCAAAGCTGCTTCTCATCTGCTTTTCCTTATGAAACCTATTGAATAGATTGTACATCTTCAAGCTGTTCATTGAGCTCTTCCTCTGGAAGAGGAGCAAATCCAGTGTCACCAGCCAAATCATCGGCTACTTCAAATACATATTCAGCGAATGCTTTTACTTCTGGCTTTTCTTGTGCAGAGTTAATACTCACATTTGTAAAAACAGGCCGGGTAAATGGCCCGTACTCCCCATCTTCTTCGATTGTATCCAAAGAGGGTTCTACCGGTCCGTCTCCAAAGTCAATCGCAACTGCTTCAAGCTCATCTGTATTATTCGCATAATACCCATAGCCAAAGAAACCAATGGCATTCTCATCCTCTGAAATTAAAGTGACAAGGGTAGAATACTCTTGTTGAAGGTTGATTGTCTGGACAAGATCCTGTTCATCAATAATCTCCTCTACAAAAAATTCGTTGGTTCCATGGTTCTCATTAGGGCCGTAGAAATTCACCTGTTCATCAGGCCAGTCAGAGCGAATGTCAGACCACATGATCTCATCACTTTCATTGATATTTCCGGTAACAAAGATTTCTTTTATTTCTTCTTCTGTCATTTCATTTGCCCAGTCATTACCTGGATGGATAACAATCGTTAATCCATCTAACGCTACTTTGTATTCTCTCGATTCAATACCGTTTGCTTCTAGTTCCTCAATTTCTTCCTCTCTAATTTCCCGGGAAGCATTTGATAAGTCGGTTTCACCGTTCACAAACCTTTGCATGCCCGCGCTTGTTCCTGCGCGGCTGACTTCCACACTTACACCTTCCTGTTCATTTATCATAAACTCTTCAGCAATCCGAGCCATTAAAGGGTATACGGTGCCAGATCCGTCAATTGCAACGGTTCCGCTAAGTTCTTCACCAGCCTCATTGTCTTCCCCGCTGCCATTGTCTTCTGTTTCTTCCGCCCCGCTCGTGGCAGCCTCCTCAGAAGCTCCCCCTTCTTCTCCTTCTCCACAAGCCGCTACAGCCGGCACAGCCGCTGCCATCAAAAGAACTAAGAGCCAACTCTTTGTGTTCATCTGTCAATTTCCTCCCTTTTCTCCCAATAGGTATGTTCTTTGTCTCACGATGTATGTATCTATCGCTCACAATTGCAATTATAGGGAAGCTTCGTAAAGGAGATATTGTGAAATTGTAAAGATTGCGCAAAGAAATCTATTAATTTATTAAAAGTAAATTTACAATTCAAACTTTTTATATTTATCTCATTGTCAGTTTTATAGTTAGAATTTATCCTCTTAGTAGTCCTCCTCTTCAGCAGTGCACTAAAAAAGCTCCCTGTATATTCAGGAAGCTTCTTGCCTTGTTTATTGTTCAATTGTTTTTTTCCAGCCGGCATGCGCAGTTTCAACATTGCCTTGAAAATATTCCTTCGCTTCACTTACCAGCTGCTTATGGTTTCCAAAGTGGGGAAGGTGAGTAAGTAAAAGTTCTTTTACTTTCGCTGCATCTGCCAGTTTTCCTGCTTCATGGCTGTTCATGTGGCCAGCTGCTGTTCCGTCTTGTCCGGCAAACAGACTGCATTCAGCTATCATTAGGTCACAGTCCTGTGCATGGGAAGCAAGAGCGGGCATATATCCAGTATCCGCTGTATAAAATACAGAACCCTTTTCTGTGGAAATTCGCATGCCGTAACAAGCAGCGGGATGAGAAGTTTTCACAAATGTAATTGTAAAAGGGCCTGCCATTAGAGTTGCCTGATCTGTGTATGGAAAAGCGGCAGCCAGATTTTTATAGGAGAGAGCAGAAAAACCTTGTGAATCTTCCTGGTGTCCATATATGGTTAATGGTTTCTCAACCCCTTCTCCGTAAAAAGATAGTACTCTGTGATAATGCAGGACTCCAATGTCTGCGATATGGTCATTGTGGTAATGAGAAAGAACTACACTATCCAGGTCTTTTAAGTCAATATACTGCTGCAAAGATGAAACAACACCACTTCCACAGTCTACCAGCATTTTGTATCCTTCTTCTTCAAATAAATATCCAGAGGTTGCTTCTCCGGCCCCCGGATAGCCGTGCCAGTATCCAATAACCGTAATTTTCATTGCTTACCTCCTAGTTATTCTTTTCAAAATCTCCCTGATTCCATTGTACCTTTTTCAGCTGCTTTTTGTCTCAACATGCTGCCTTCTGCTTTGCTGCTGTTCCCTCCGCTCGCTTTAACAAAAGAGTTCTAAAAAAAACTCCCGGTCTATTACTAGACCGAGAGTTTCTTTCTGCTTATGCTTCTTTTGGATATACGCTTACTTGTTTGCGCTTTTTACCAAGACGCTCAAACTTCACAACGCCGTCTACTTTTGAGAACAACGTGTCGTCACCGCCGATGCCAACGTTTGTACCTGGGTAGATACGCGTTCCTCTTTGGCGAACTAGGATAGAGCCGCCAGTTACAAATTGGCCGTCTCCACGCTTGGTTCCAAGACGCTTAGAGATAGAGTCACGACCGTTCTTTGTACTACCTACCCCTTTTTTCTGAGCGAAGAACTGAAGATTCATTTTCAACATGTCATTCACCTCCTTGATTTTCAGCAATAGTCATGTAATCGCCGTATTCTTCGGCAATGGAGTGAAGAGACACCAGCATTCCTTCTAATAGAAGCTGGACATCCTCAAATACACGACCGCTTACATGAGACGGAACCGTGCAGCGGAGATATCCCCCATTGTCACTCATATCTACATCTAATTCAATATTGCATAAGGCGGAAATTCCATTCACCGCTCCAAGGGAGACTGCAGAAGCGCCTGCACAGACAATATCTTGTCCATAAGGACCGGATTCCGCGTGCCCCGACATGGAAAACGAATGAATTGCACGATTGCTATTCCGCTCAATCACTATTTCAATCATGTGATTGTCCCTTACGCATTAATTTTGTTGATTACAACTTTAGTATATGGCTGACGGTGACCGATCTTACGACGGTAGTTCTTTCTTTTCTTGAACTTCCATACGATCACTTTCTTTTGACGGCCATGCTTGTCAACTTTTCCAGTTACACTGGCACCATCTACAAATGGAGCGCCGACTTTCATGTCATCTCCGCCAACAACCAATACTTTGTCAAAAGTTACTTCTTCGCCTGCAGAAGCATCCAGTTTTTCGATGTAAACTTCCTGGCCTTCTTCGACTTTGATCTGTTTACCACCAGTTTCAATGATTGCGTACATTTCTGCACCTCCTATTATACTCAGACTCGCCAATGCAGGTGCCTGACGGGCTTAAAAACCTTCATTTGTGCGGTTGTAGTTTGGGTGCTTACCAAACGACTAACAAAAAAGATCATATCACAAATAAGATTCCAATGTCAATATCACATCATACGCCTTACTTACTGCGTTTTAATTTTTTTGCCCGCTCCTTCACCGTCTCCTCGCTTGCCAGCAGCCTCACATGAATTTCCTCATGAATATGAGGGAGAGCTTCTGACAGGTAAATTTTAAAACCATACCGTTTCTCCAGTTCATGAACATAGTAGTGGCTGTTTTTATCATTTAAAAAAGAAAGAACCTTAGCCGGCACTTCTAACAGCATAGCTTCCTCTTCCATGAAACGATATTCATGAATAAGACGATCAGTTCTTGCAGCCAGTGCTTCAGCAGATGGTTCTGTGCCTTTCCCAACACACACACTACAGCGATCTGAAAGAGTATCATTTAAATTCTGTCTAACTTTTTTCCTCGTCATCTCCACGAGACCAAGCTTGGTCATCCCGGCTACGTTTGTTTTCGTTCGGTCTTTTCTTAATGCATGTTTAAAGGCCTGAAGAACTTCCTCTTGGTCTGTCTCATTTTTCATATCAATAAAATCTATAATGACAATCCCGGATATATCTCTTAGACGGAGCTGCTTTGTTATTTCCTTAATCGCTTCAATGTTTGTTTTCTTAATGGTTTCCTGCAGATTGTCACTTCCAGTAAACCTTCCTGTATTGACATCAATAACGGTCAAGGCCTCTGTCTGGTCAATCATAAGATAGGAGCCGTTTTTTAACCATACCTGCCTCCGGAGAGCTCTTTCAAGTTCCTTTTCTACTCCGTGCACAGAAAATATATTCTCTGTTCCTTTATACAATTCTACCTTGTGTGTATCTTTTGGGTCGTGCCGAAGAAGATGCTTGATGTGCTGGCTGTCCACCGGATTGTCGACCAGAATACGGCTGATAGTAGTAATGGGAAAGTCCCTGATGATCCTTTCTACTATGCCTCCTTCTTGATGAAGCACAGCCGGAGGCTTAACATCTCTGCCACTGTTACATATTTCTTCCCAGTCTTTTCGTAAATACGCCAGGTCTTCTTTCACGTCATCAATAGCTAACCCTTCACAGATTGTACGAATAATCATTCCTTCCTCTGCTTTTTTCATATCGTGCCCATGTCTTCTCCACTCTTCCCTTATTTCTTCAGCAGACATCTTCTTAGAAACCCCTACATAGTTGCCGGAGGGCATATATACAATGTATTTCCCCGGAAGTGAGACCACTCCTGTCAAACGGGCTCCTTTGGTGCCAAACTCCTCTTTCGTTACCTGGACAATGATTTCTTGTCCCTCATGGACAAATTCGGAGATGTTTCTCTTTCTCTTTGTATCCTCTTCTTCATTAAGCCGCTGATATGCAAGGACCTCATCGCGATATAGAAATCCGTTTTTACTGCGGCCTATATCCACAAAGGCCGCCTGCATGCCAGGGAGTACATTCACTACCCTGCCTTTGTAGACATTTCCTACTAAACGCTCTTCTTGTTGTCTTTCAATTAAAATTTCTGCTACTTGTCCATTTTCTTTAATTGCAGCTCTTTTTTCTAGAGTTGCGGTATTTAAAATAACCTCTCTCAATGTATGCGCCCCCTGTCGAAGAGACTCTCTATCCCGATTTTTCTTTATTATAAGACCTCTGTTTGTTTCATTGCCTTTCCTTTTTCCCGGATAAACATGATAAAATGCATAAACAGCCGATCTTCTGCCGGCTTATTCCCTGGCTTTCCTCTCTATTATAAACGATCTGCTCCTCAACATATCCTTCCCATAACAAAAACCTTCCATTACCTTTTGTCTGAGGTAAGGAAGGTGCTGAAAGACTTCATGCCAACATTTTCTCTGGTAATACCATAAAGAAGCTCTTCTTCCGATACCTTTTCCCCGTTTTCTACGATCAGGAACATCGTATGTGCATTTTTTCGAATCATCTTAGCAGCATCAATCAGTCTTGTGTGTTGAGAGACTTTTTCTGTTCTTGATGGAAGAACACCCTTTACAAACATTCTGTTTCTTTCTAATAAAAACCTGAAAAACCCATACGGCTGCTGCTTCCGTTCTAAATAATGAGAAATATATAGAAATAACAAAATGACCCATGATTGTAAATGATAGGGGAATGAAAGAATTGTACCTATTGTTAAAAATACCAAAATGCAAAAGGAGAGTACAAGAAAATATTTTTGAGCTTTACGATAAGGCATAAAAGCAGTACTGGCAAAAAAAAGGAGCTTACCCCCATCAAGGGGCCAGACAGGAAGAAGGTTAAAGAAGAAAATAACTCCATTATGAAACAAAAAGGTTTGATGGTCTGCCGCATCCCAGTATGGAGTAAGCAGCATAATAAAGGAAAGGCCAGCCAGCAGCACATGCTGAATTGGCCCGGCGATGGTCACAGCTACTTCCTCTTTCAGCGGCCTGTTTCCATATTCATTTATTTCGGCAACTCCCCCGAAGGGAAGAAGCTCTATTTTTTTAATACGCCACTTATACTTATGGGCCATAAACGCGTGTCCCAGCTCATGAACGAAAACGATAAAAAATAACATAAGAATTTCATAAAAGTATCCTGTCACAATTCCAGTTGCTATTACTACCCAAAATAGAGGATGGATTCGTATTTTTTGCAAAACGCTAATCAAAAGAAATCACTTCGCTCGGATCAATGTATTGATCCTCTTCTTTTAACGCGAAGTAAAATATTCCCGATTCACTTCCTTCTTGAGTATTCACTTGCCCGATGTTTTCACCAGCTTGAATGTGATCATAAAGCTTAACTTCAACTTCTTCCAGCATTCCATACCATGATTCCCCACCATCATAGTGCTGCACAGCTACCGCTAATTCCCATTCTTCATGAGGGCCTGCATGAATGACAATTCCTCCCCGCACAGCTTCCACATCAGCAGCACCAATGGTTTCAAGCATGATCCCTTTACCATTTTCAGTAAATGATTCTGTTACTTTTCCTGATGCAGGCACAGCATATTCTGCCTGGTAGGCATCTGCTGGTTCTGCTGCTGGTTGCTCGTCCTCTGGCTTAGGCATAAGTGCCAAAGGTTCCCCAAATCTTTCTTCATACCAACTTGAAACAGCAGCAAATTGAAATTCATTTTGATAGGAAGCTTCTATATATTCTCTGGCACCTTCAAATGCTGGATGACTTGTTTTGAATAATATACCGATAAGCAAGAATAAGCATAATGCAGCAAGGCCCTGCATCACAAATAGATATCTGCTTTTGGGCTGTGCTTCTGTCTTTTGTTCAGTCTCTCTCCATGAGTAAAATTCCGGCTCATGCTGAGGCATTTCATCATGACTGGGGTAATAGCCAAAATTGGTGGGAGTTACGTCTTTTTCTTTTTCTCTTTCCCTGTCTCTCATCCTTCCTTCTATCCCTCTTCGCTTTGCATCTGCTTCTCTTTTAACCTTGGAAAGCTTCTTAGACATTATCGGCCCCTCCCCTGGCGGGATTCTCTTGCTTCATGTTTATGACTTGTCCTTTTGTTTTATTCCAGAAGTGAGGAGAGATAGAAACGGCAAGCAGAAGTCTTTTCCATTTAATTTTAGGAAGGTCAATTATGTATAAATACTGTCAAAGAACATATCATTTGAACAATAGTTTAATAGTAATTTGCATAAAAAAAATCACCCCTGAAATCAGAGTGATAACTTAATTCTCTTGCGCGTCTTTTGGCAGACTGTTTCGCAAACGTGCTTTTTCGTAGATGATTGTCATTTGCGTCGTATAGCGTTTAAGATCTTCAACTTCATTAACATCTTTGACTTTAGCCTGGAGATTTTCAAGCTTTTCTATATCTTCAGGTGTTAAATACTCATGTTTGCTAATCATATCAGGCCCTCCCTTCAGAGTGCACTTCCTAACAAATCTCTTATCCAGTATGACCAGTTATCGCCATTTCATACTTTTCCCGAAAAAAACATAATCAATACTCTTTTTTTAATGGCTTTGTTACAATTTGTTGTTGATTGTTGAAAAAAGACGCTTACTTGCACCTAAGGTACAAGTGCGACCCCTTCAGCTTCTTTTAGATAACGTTCGCTGGCTTCTTCTGCACCTGCTATCCCCGAAGGTCTTCACGCTTTTATATCAACAAAATGACTTACAAAAAATTAACATTAGCCATTAACAGAGCCTTTAAAATAAGGAAATCAAAGATGTTTAGGTAAGGTAATGGAGGGAGAATGAGGTTCTTACTAAAAATATACCACATTCAGATAAGCCAGGTAAAATATAGGGACTCTCAGAAATTTAAATAACCTTTGTTTCTGCCAGAAGGGAACCCTATATGCCAGGTTCATAAATTATTTCAGTTGAAAAGCTAATGTGACAGTCCATTCCTGCACCAATTTTCTATTGAGATACATAGCAGCCACCAACATCATCCAGGTCTTCTTGACTATCCTTGTTCTTTGTATAAAAAAACTCCCATTCATTACCGTCCGGGTCATTTATCCAAAATTTATCCTGCAGTGCATAACAACAGTTTGTGTTCATTTCTTCTGTAATCTGAGATCCTGCTTTAACTAGACGCTCTTTATGTTTTAGGAGCACTTCTCCACTTTTCACTTGAATTCCAAAGTGACCGACTTGGTTTCCATGTACTTCATTAACAAGATTCAAAGTGAAGATAAGAGCTAAATTTTCAGGCATAAACTTAGCGTAATTTTCTTTTACCTTAACAGGATTTTCTCCAAAAAGATCTGTGTAAAAATCAATGGATTTCTTCAGGTTAGTAACATGTAAACCGATGTGAGCGTTCATTTTTTGCCCTCCTATTAAATCAATTTTTTTTGATTTACAAAGTAAAAAAATGACTTACGTCACTTTTTACTTTCAATATCAACGAAACAGACAGCACAACTCTTCAGATAATAGCTTATTTACTTCCTGCTGGTTGAGCCGGTAATAGCTCCACGTTCCTTTTGTTTCTTGAAGAATAAGCCCTGCTTCTTTTAATACTTTCAAGTGATATGAAAGCTTCGATTGAGACATATCAAAAATGTCCATCAAGTCACACACACACGTTTCTCCACGGCTGGTTAATTCATACATGATCATTAGACGCTTTTGATCAGCAAGGGCTTTGAATTTTTTTTCATAAAGGGAAAACGCTTCTTCCGACGTCTTAATAGCGGCCGCTTTTTCCATTTTTCCACCTCATCAAATATTATTGATCTATATATACTATACAACAACCTGAACCCATTGACAACAATTAATCAAATGTTTTTGATTAATTGTTGTCAATAAACCCGCCTGAACAAACTGTATCCTCACAGAGTTCCAGACGGGAAGTTCACTAGGCTCTCATTCCGAAAAAACTTTTCACTTTTGCCATGAAGCCCTTTTTCTCATCAATAGATATTAAAGGAACAGATTCACCTAAAATACGCCGTGCTATATTTCTATAACACATAGCTGCTTTTGTATTGGGATTGGTAGCAATAGGCTCACCTTTTTGAGCAGCTCTTAACACCTCTTCATCATCAACTACCATTCCTAATAGATCAATTGCAAGAATAGAAACCACATCATCGACATCAAGAAGATCTTCCTCTTTCATCATGTGAGTCTTCACACGATTTACAACTAATTTAGGAGGCTCAATTGATTTTTCCTGTTCTAAAAGACCAATAATCCGGTCTGCATCTCTTACTGCAGCTACATCCGGCGTTGTCACCACAATCGCTCGATCTGCTCCGGCAACTGCATTTTTGTATCCTTGTTCAATACCAGCAGGACAGTCAATTAATACATAATCATAATCCGGCTTAAGTTCTTCAACTATTTTTTTCATTTGATCAGCATCCACTGCTGATTTGTCACTTGTCTGAGCAGCCGGCAGTAAATGCAGGCAGTCAAACCTCTTATCTTTAATAAGAGCTTGCGGGACTTTACAACGGCCTTCTGCCACATCTACCAAATCATATATAATTCGATTCTCCAACCCCATAATGACATCCAAATTTCTAAGGCCGATATCTGTATCTACTAAACAAACATGTTTCCCCTGCAATGCTAAGGCTGTTCCAATGTTCGCTGATGTGGTCGTTTTACCGACTCCGCCTTTTCCCGATGTAATAACAATAGCCTCTCCCACAGCAATTCCTCCTTACTGACGTAACAGCAGCTGTCTTCTCTCATCAATGTTTCTTCTGTCTTTGCCTCGATAAGTAAGATGACAATTTACATTTATACCTTCATATGATCTCACGTTTTATAATCCTTCGAATGTTCCGTTTGCCACATGCGGGTAAAGTTGACCCAGCTGTCGAGTTTTTTCAAAAGCTACTTCTTTTGTTTCCCGATGTATGTATGCATAGACCGGTTCTTCATTTGTATATTCATTATCTTTTTCATCCTCATACCGATCAGGAGCATAATAAATGGTGTTACCTATTGATAACTGATTAGGTTCCATCACTGAAGCACATATAACAGTATCCTCATTTCCATCTACTCCGGCACGGACTGTTCCTTTTAAGGTTCCCATAACAAACACATTCCCTGTAGCCTCGACTGTACCACCAGGGTTAATATCACCTAACAAAAGAGCATCACCTTGAATGCGAAGAACCTGTCCTGATCTAATGATCCGAGCAATGGATGTTATGGAGGATTCTTCTTTCATTTTTTCAGCTTCTTCAGTGGAAATCACCTGGGAAATGATGTCCTGGATCTTTATGACTCCTGTACCTTCAATGATCTGCTGGATTTTGTTTCGATGATCCTCCTGCAAATAGCGATACCCTGTGTCTACTTTTACTTCAACTTCAGGTCCATTGCCAAACGCCTGCTTATCTGCTACTTTTTCTGTAAGTTCTTCCATGAGTGCTTCAAAAGAGCACTGGTCATCTAAAAGGATTGTCAGCCCATCCTTGGTACCTTTAATCGTCACTAAATTTCGTTTTGAACCTGTTTTCATCTGCCTCACCTCTACGGGCACATCCAAGTTGCTTTGAGAGTTTTCATTTACAATGCTGCTCTTTATCTTTTGAACAGTTGTTATCCTATTTAGAGGCCCATTTCTAATTTATACCTAAGTTACAATGTTCCACATTAGTATAGCCAAGGACGGTCCCCAAAAGTTTCTTTTCATAATGGGACCCCCCAAAAAAAATTTGTTGCGGCAAAACCTATACATTGTGTTGTTTTTTCAGTTAACAGTAATACATTCCACATAGAAAAGTGATATTCCTGCATAGCAGTCTGTGTTTCTCGTATGTTTCGACTTTTTTCTATCTTTGCCTGAGTTCCTCTTGTTTTTCCATTTTTTCAAAGAAAGCCTGCAGTGGAAACAGCATAAGAATGCCGATCACACCATTTAATAAAAGAGATGGAAGCAGTCTTGTATTTAGAAAAACAGCCCACTCCATCGCTGTCAGGCCAATTACAGAATGCAGTCCATACGTAAGTATCTCAAAAATAATAACTGCTAACAACAAAACGCCAGTAAGCAAAGGCAGGCTCCTCTTGACCGACGTATAAGAAAACGCACATATATAGGCTACAAGCCCCAAACCAAACATATATATTCCAATTAAATCTGTAAATACAAAATCATAAAAAACTCCAGCTCCCACGCCATATAAAACACCTATCAAAGGACCGCGAAAAATCGAGATTAACACAATGACTATTAATACAAACCTGGGAACAAATATGGCCTCCTCAGTTAAAGAAGGAGGAAAAAAAATTTGGAACCAGGTACTTTCAATTAAAAATAAAAAAACCAGGAGAGCAGGAAGAATATACCGATTCATTACTCTCCCCCCTCCTCTGTCATTTGCTCTTCGATCGCTTCTTCCGATTCATCTGCTTCATCCTCTAAATATTCTTGCAGCATGGAATCTTCCAAATTATCGGTTGTTCGCTCTATGACACTTACGTAATCAATATTATGATAATTAGCTGCAGGCTCTACAACCGCGTTCATAGTAAGACCATATTCATCCGGTTCCACTTCAACAATCTCACCAATAACAAGTCCGCGAGGAAAAATACCTCCCAGTCCCGACGTACTGACTAGTTGTCCCGGCTCTATTTCAGCTTCCGATTCAATCTTTCTGAGTAGAAGACCTTCCCTGTCTTCATCCCAGCCTTCCACAAAAGCAAAGACCGGGTCTTCATCTGTGTGAATCATAGCAGAAACTCGGTTTGTTCGGCTATCATCAGATAATAGTTGAACTGTTGAAGTAAATTGTGAGACATTCTGTACCTTACCAACAAGCCCCTCAGGCGTGATGACAGCCATATTCCTTTCTATTCCATGCTGGGAACCCCGGTTAATTCCAATAACCTCTGTCCATTGGTCAGGTGAGCGATGTATCACCATGGCAGAACGCATGACGTAATCAGAGAGACTTTCTTCGGCATCTATCATGCTTTTTAAAGTTTCATTTTCCTGCTTCAAAGTTTGAAGCTCGGCTGAGGTGGCTGCATACTCATCAAGACGGGATTTCAGCAATTGATTTTCTTCATACACATTACGTAAGTCTTGCACGTTTTCAAAGACGCCTGCTACATAATGAGCGGGCCTGCTGAATACTGATTGTACAACGCCTACGGAATCTCGGGCAAACTGCTCAGGCCATGTTACTGTTTCCCTTTCTCTGAGGGAAAAACCGATCAATGCCACCAGGATGATAATGGAAACCATTAATATAATCAGGCGCTTATTTGAAAAGAAATGAGGCATAAACGGACACCTACTTTATTGTAACTTACGGTTAGATCGCGAAGTAATGCCTGCTTTTGAATGAAACAGATGCAAGTTTTCAAGTGCTTTTCCTGTACCAATTGCCACACAATCCAAAGGATTTTCTGCTACATGGACAGGCATGTTTGTTTCTTCACTCAACACCTTATCCATATTCCGAAGCAGCGCCCCACCGCCAGTCAAAACGATCCCCCGGTCCATAATGTCTGCCGCTAGTTCCGGCGGAGTCTGTTCCAGCGTACTTTTTACATTTTCCACAATTGTGCTCACGGTATCCTGGAGTGCCCCTGAAATTTCTTCAGCTGTAATGGAAATCGTTTTAGGGAGACCGGACACTAAATCTCTTCCCCTGATTTCCATATCCTCTACTCCCTCAGGTGAGCCTGCTGACCCAACTTCCATTTTAAGAGCTTCAGACGTTCTTTCTCCAATCATCAGGTTGTACGTTTTTTTCACATGATTGATAATTGAATCATCCATCTCATCACCAGCTACTCTGATTGATTGGCTCGTAACGATGCCGCCTAAAGAGATAATAGCTACTTCTGTTGTTCCGCCGCCAATGTCGACAACCATGCTTCCGGTTGGCTCCCACACAGGTAAATCGGCACCAATCGCAGCGGCAAACGGTTCTTCTATCGTAAATGCCTCACGGGCACCGGCTTGTTTCGTCGCATCCTCAACCGCTCTCTTTTCCACGGCGGTGATTCCTGAAGGCACACAGACCATTACATTGGGCTTACGGGTAAACATGGAACGGTTTTTTTGAGCTTGATTAATAAAATAATTCATCATTGTAGCAGTTGTGTCAAAATCAGCAATCACACCGTCTTTCATTGGCCGGACCGCTACTATATTCCCAGGTGTACGGCCAATCATGTTTTTAGCATCATTACCCACCGCTTCAATCGTACCAGTATCGGTACGCATGGCAACCACTGAAGGCTCTCTGACAACGACTCCTTTACCCTTAACGTACACAAGTGTATTTGCGGTACCTAAATCGATACCAAGATCTCTTGAAAAACCACCCAACATCTATGTATCTCCCTTCATTGTTCACTTTCTATTTATTCATTTTAATTACAGTTTTTGTTTGTCCCTTTTTAGAAAACATGTGTTCATCTTATACAGGAACTTTCCATCTTTTGGCACAAAAATGAGAGCATCTCCTTATCATTCGCTTTGGTAAGCGAAGACCCTGCTGCCTTGGTCCATCCTCCTCTGAATGCCTCTGCCTTCAGTAAAAGATGTGAAATATAAGGGAAAATGCTCTTCACATAAGCCGAATTTCACAACTAGTCTTTATTATACTTAATCTTATTAAAAAAAAATAGCCTAAACGTTTGGTTTTGAAAATTTAATTATTTTGTATGAGTAATAGAAAATCAATGGAGGGACTGAGACCTAGAAAAGTGGGAATTAGAGAGGTTATTCCTGATAGGGGTAGAGTACTTTACTATATACAGCCTTTTTCCTTCAAGCTGATAAATTGCCTGTCCCCAATAATGACATGATCAAGGACTTCTATTCCTATGATTCGTCCACATTCAATTAAGCGTTTGGTCACTTCAATATCCTCTTTACTTGGTGTGGGGTCTCCTGAGGGGTGATTATGAAGGCATATTACCGAAGCGGCTGAACGTTTTAACGCTTCTTTAAACAATTCTCTTGGATGGACAATGCTTGAATTTAAACTTCCTATAAAAAGAGTTTGTCGATGAAGAACTTGATTTTTTGTATTCAGACAAAGAACGACGAAATGTTCCTGTGTTAAAAACCGCATTTCTTCCATTACATATCTGGACACATCTTCTGGACTCCGAATGACGTAGCGTTCATCTGCCTGATATGTATAGATTCTTTTGCCAAGCTCAAGAGCAGCTCTGATTTCCACCGCCTTTGAAATACCTATCCCTTTTACTTTAGTGAGCTCTTCTATGGTGGCTTCCTTTAAAAGGTGAAGACTGTCGAATTGATAAAGCAGTTCCTGAGCAACGTGCATCACCGATGCGTTTTTGGTACCGGTACGGAGCAGGATCGCTAACAATTCATTTGTAGAGAGCCGGTCTGGACCTTCTTTTACCATCTTTTCCCTTGGTCTTTCACGTAATGGCACATCCTTAATAAGAAATGAAGAATCTGTCAAATTGTTTCCTCCTTTAATATGGTAAGGGCCGATCCCTTCCCCTCTTCTGCAGGGAGAAGAGACCGATTCCTCAGTTATTAAAATAGGGATAAACGTCATATTTTCTTAGTTCTCTCACTAAACGAGCAACAGGAAGCCCGACAACATTAAAGTAATCACCATGTATTTCTTTCACTAAAAAGGAGCCTATGCCTTGAATTCCGTAACTTCCTGCTTTATCAAAAGGATCTTTTGTCTTCACGTAACTTTCTATTTCTTCAGAACGTAAAGGATAAAAAGTCACATCTGTCTTCTGGTGAAAGGAAAATGTTTGTTCAGGAGAAATTATCGATACGCCGGTATAAACGTGGTGCGTAGCATCAGATAAATCCGCTAACATTGTTCTGGCCTCTTTTTCACTCTTTGGCTTGCCCAGAATCGTATTATTGAATACTACAACTGTATCTGCACCAATAACTACACTCTCTGGGAAGTCTTTTGCTACATGCTTTGCTTTATGAACAGCTAAGCGTTCTACCGTACTTGCAGGAGAATTACCAGGAATTATTTCCTCGGGGATGTTGCTTTTTACGACTGTGAAGGAAAAACCTAGTGTGGAAAGAAGTTCTTTGCGCCGGGGGGATCCTGAGGCTAAAATAAGAGAATTCATAAGGGGCAACCACCTTTTCAATAAGATACGTAATGTATCTATTGTACAAGGTGCAGGTCTAGTTTACCAAATGCCCCATATATTTTCAATAATATTCTGAAACCTTCGAGAAACGTTTGTTCTATTCTACACCTTCAATAAATTTCTCATAAGAAAGTACTGTTTTCATTGCTTCCTGATGACTCTCTTGTGCAGAGGAGCCATTTTCAGCTTTTTCAAAAGCTATTTTTAAGTTTTCAAAGAAAGCCTGTCCTTCTTCGGGAATTTCTCCTTTCACTTTCTCGTATAACTGCTCTGCTTCGGCTGCATCTTGCGACAGCTCCACACTTGCGGAACTGCTTATAGCGCTTCCTGATTGGTCAAGTAAGCTCTCCAGTGAAGAGCGGCTCTTTTCAAACCAAAGCTTACCGTCATCACTCCATGAATCCAGAACAGGAGCAGGTATGTTTCTGGTTTTCAGGAATACTTCACTTCCCTGCTCATTATAATAAGACTGCATTACAGAAGCATTTTCCCGGGAGGGCATCATCCCTACCAGCAAATAATATAAATCACCGTCGTCGGTTAATAATGTTGGGAACCCTTTCTGTTCTAACCCTGCTTTCATCTCTTCTCCTTTTTCAAGAGTCGAAAAAGCTCCAGCCTGCACTATATTAAGATTCAACTCATTGTTATAGGAAGCAGCAACTGCAGAAGACTGTTCAGCTGAGGCAGGAAGTGCAGAGGAAGATGTGCTCGCTTCGCCTCCTGGGCTGCCAGTTAATAAATGAAGAACAATAAAGCCAAACAATAATCCCATAACCATTGCTCCGCCAATAATCATAGATATCTTTAACGGCAAACCTTTGAAAGTATCCTGAAAGCGTCGTTCATTTTTCTTTTTTTTACGATTAAAGGGGAGGCCGGGACTCAAATCTCTCTTACCATCATCCCAAAAGGGGGCTGTCTTTTCTTTCCATTGTTTTTTCTTTTTTCCAAAGTCAATGACTTTCAGCTGCGGGGACGAATCGTCATCTTCCTTCTCCTTTCCATCCTCTTTTTCCGTAAAAGAAAGAGGCTTGGACTCCCTTTCTTTCTCTTCATCCTTACCATACAACTTAAAGGAGAGACGGTTATTATTATCTTTACTCATGAACATAAACCCCTTCCCACGTAGCCTTTCTGTTCATTAGCCTGTCCTCTGTACTGATTTCACCTTATCATACGCCTTGTAAAAAAGAACAAGACATTTGTCGCCTTGTTCAGGACTTTTTAGTCTGTTCGTTCTGACATCTTCAACAATTTATTTACCTAACCTTAACCACTTATTTATAAGTATAAGCCTGTATACCACTTTATGACTTTTTCACCACTGAAAAGGCAAATCAAAGCTCCTAAGACGATAAAGGGGCCAAAAGGGAGAGGCTTCCCCTTTGCTACCCGGCCTGTTATCATTCCTATTCCACCTATCATACTGCCTATACATATGGATAAGAAAAAGACGAGAAGTACTTCTTTCCAGCCAAACATAAGGCCAAGGACAGCAAACAGCTTAATATCTCCACCTCCGATTCCCCCATTGCTTACCAGGGCGATAACATAAAGGAGAACAAAGCCTGTGAAAGCTCCTGCAAACGGACCCCACCATGGATCTAATGGAGCGACGCTCATTCTTAAAAATAGAAGAACGCCCCCAGCAGTAAGGAGTACCTTATCAGGAATAATCATGTATGCCAGGTCACTTACAGTAATAATCATGCACATGGAAAGAAAAACAAGCGATAGTGCAAGCTCCCATGTAAAGCCAAATACAAGCCAGGCAGATAAAAACAAGAGCCCGGTGGAAAGCTCTATAAGCGGGTAAAAGAGGGATATGGAAATACGGCATGTGCGACACTTGCCTTTTAGAAAGAAGTAGGAAAAGAAAGGAATTAAGTCAATGAACGTTAATGGGGTATGACAAGAAGGGCAATGAGAACGAGGAGAAACTACCGAAGTACCAATGGGAACTCGCAAACCAGCCACATTGAAAAATGAACCCATTGTAAGACCTGCCATAAAAAAATAGACTCCTAAGATCCAGGCCACCACAACACCTGCCTTTCATTATAGTGAATTATTTTATCAAGTTTTTTCCAAGTTGTTCAATTTATTGTACCATAAAAACTTTTTTTAAACGTGTATAACTTCTTCTTAAGGAGCTTTTATTAAAAAAGCCAGATGTTCTTTATAAATGAACATCCGGCTTCTTATTTACTGTTTTATTTCAGAAATGAAGTATAAGGACCCACAAATGACAATGACATCATTCATGGATGCAGATTTCTTTGCTTCCTCCATAGCCGTCTGCCAATTTGGCACTTCCTGCATCTCAAAAGGAGACTTCTCTTTTATTTCAGCTGGAGAAGCAGCCCTTGGAAAATCAAACGGTGCTGCAAAAGCAGACCCTATGCGAAGAGATGACAAGGGCAAAAGGAGTTCATAGGCGTTCTTTTCTTTTGTCATAGCAAAGATAATATGCACAGCTTTATCAGGGTAACGTCTATTCAGCGCTTTGGCCAAACTTTCCATTCCCTCTTTGTTATGAGCTCCATCAAGGATGATTGTTGGCTTTTCCTTAATAATTTCAAACCTTCCCGGCCAGTTCGCCTTTTTCAGCCCGTTACTGATGTGATCGTCATCCACGGGAAGAGCATAAAACATTTTTAAATACCCAATCGCCATCAGAGCAGCAGCAGCGTTTTTCACTTGATGCTCACCTTCCATCTCAATACGGAGCTCAGGGTAATGTTTGAACATAGAAGAAAAAGAAAAGCTCGAGCCAGTTTCAGCCTCATTATTATTGTTTATAAAAAATTCTTTTCCTAATGTATACATTTTCGTGCGATTTTGCTCCACGGTCTCTTTAAATATGGCAAGAGCTTCTGGCTTATCTTCGCACGTAATCAGAGGCACGCCGGATTTTACAATCCCTGCTTTTTCTTTTGCAATCTCCGGAATGGTCTCTCCTAAAATATGCTGGTGATCGTGACCTACATTTGTGATCACACTAACCATTGGGTGCATAGCAGTGGTAGAGTCGAATCTCCCTCCTAAGCCTACTTCCCAAATCACAACATCTGGGTAAGCCTTTTTTGCAAAGTAAAGAGCAGCAATCACTGTCAGGACTTCAAACTCTGTTGGTGCTCCAAGAGGTGTAGTAGCAAGCTGCTCTGTCAAAGGTTTCACAGCCGCTGCATATTCAAGGAAATCTTCTTTGGATATTGAATGTCCGTTAACTGAAATTCTTTCGCGGAAATGGGTGATATAAGGAGAGGTAAAAGTCCCGACTTCAAGGCCGGCTTCGTTCATCATGTACCTTAAAAAAGTAACCGTCGATCCTTTTCCATTTGTCCCGCCCACTTGAATAGACTTAATACTCCGCTCAGGATTTCCAAGGGCATCCAGCATATAGTTTACTCTTTCTAATCCTGGCTTGATTCCTAAAGGCACAAGGCTATGTAACCATTCTTTCGCTTCCTCATATGTATTCATTGTTGTTTCTCCCTTCTTAAATGAACAAAGAGCCACCGCGGAATATATGCGGTGGCATCCCTGTCATACTAACTCCTACGCTTTCAGCTCCTCAATTCTTGCAATCACCTTATCTCGTTTTTCCAAATAATCCTGTTCTTTTGCTTTTTCTTCATCAACGACTTTCTGAGGAGCTTTTTTGACAAATCCTTCATTTGAAAGCTTCTTTTGCACCCGCTCTACTTCTTTATTAAGTTTTTCTTTTTCTTTTTCCAAACGGGCAATTTCCTCTTCCAAATCGATAAGCCCTGCCAGCGGAAGAAATAATTCTGCTCCTGTCAACACCTGAGAAAGAGATTTGTCAGGTGGAGTAAGGTTTGTTCCTATCGTCATCGTTTCAGGGTTACAGAATTTTTCAAGATAGGCCTTGCCTCTTTCCAGCTGATTTAGTCTCTCTTCATTTGCTGCCTGTATTTGAATTTCAATTTCTTTGCTAGGGGGAACGTTCATTTCTGCTCTTGTGTTACGTACGGAACGGATGATCTCTTTTAACAGCTCCATATCCTTTACTGCGCTTGTATCCTTTAGATTTTGCTCAGATGTCGGCCAGGAAGCCACAGTAATCGACTTTCCTTTGTGGGGAAGATGCTGCCAAATTTCCTCTGTAATAAACGGCATAAACGGATGGAGAAGACGCATGGTCTGATCAAGAACGTAAGCCAGCACAGATCGTGTGGTTTTCTTCGCTTCTTCATCTTCCCCATAAAGCGGGAGCTTCGCCATTTCAATGTACCAGTCACACAGATCATCCCAAATAAAGTTGTAAAGAAGACGTCCTACTTCGCCAAATTCATAGGTATCCATCAAGCGCGTTACATCATCGATGGTTTCCTGCAGCCGAGTGAGAATCCAGCGGTCAGCGATTGTTTTTTCTCCGCTTATATCGATGTTTTCATAGCTTAACCCTTCCATGTTCATGAGAGCAAATCGAGAGGCATTCCATATCTTGTTCCCAAAGTTCCAAGTAGACTCTACCTTCTCCCAGTGAAAACGAAGGTCATTTCCTGGACTGGTGCTTGTCGCAAGGAAGAAGCGCAGGGCATCTGCTCCGTATTTATCAATGACATCCATCGGGTCTACCCCGTTACCAAGAGATTTGCTCATTTTCCTGCCTTCCGCATCACGCACCAGGCCATGGATCAGTACGTCCTTAAACGGACGCTTGCCAGTAAACTCAAGGCCTTGAAAGATCATCCGTGAAACCCAGAAGAAGATAATATCATAACCAGTAACAAGGACGTCTGTAGGATAGTAGCGTTTGTAATCTTCTGCTTCTTCATCCGGCCATCCCATAGTGGAAAAAGGCCATAGTGCAGAACTGAACCATGTATCAAGCACGTCTTCATCCTGCTCCCAGTTCTCACTGTCAGCAGGTGGCTCTGTACTTACATGTAACTCACCTGTTTCCTTGTGATACCAGGCAGGAATTCTGTGTCCCCACCACAGCTGACGGGAAATACACCAGTCACGGATATTTTCCATCCATCTTAGATAGGTTTTTTCAAAACGGTCAGGTACAAAGTGAACTTTTTCTTCCTCTTTCTTCTGCAGGTCAAGTGCTGCGTCTGCCAAAGGCTCCATTTTTACAAACCACTGGGTAGATAAATATGGCTCGACTACCGCCCCGCTTCTTTCTGAATGTCCGACAGAGTGTACATGATCTTCAATTTCAAACAGAATCCCTTCATCCTGAAGATCTTTTACAATTTGCTTTCGACATTCAAACCGATCCAATCCCTGGTATTTCCCTGCATTTTCATTCATTTTTCCGCCTTCATCCATCACAAGAACTCGCTCAAGGTTATGGCGGTTTCCAATTTCAAAATCATTAGGATCATGGGCAGGAGTGATCTTCACAGCTCCGGATCCAAATTCCATATCTACATAATCATCAGCCACAATTTCTATTTCTCTCCCTACAATAGGGAGAGTCACTTTCTTTCCGATCAGGTCTTTATATCGTTCATCCTCTGGATGAACAGCCACCGCAGTATCTCCAAGCATCGTTTCAGGTCGAGTTGTCGCGACTTCAATGTGGCGGCCGGAACCATCAGCCAAAGGATATTTCATATGATAAAAGTGACCCTGCAGGTCCTTATACTCCACTTCAATATCTGATAAAGCCGTCTGGGTCGATGGGTCCCAGTTAATAATATATTCTCCCCGGTAAATTAATCCTTTGTTATAGAGTCGGACAAATACTTCTTTTACTGCCTGGGAAAGTCCTTCGTCCAAGGTAAAACGTTCACGTGAGTAGTCCAGCGACAAACCAACTTTAGACCACTGTTGACGGATAAAGTCTGCATATTCTTTTTTCCATTCCCAAGAAGTTTCAAGGAACTTTTCTCTTCCAAGATCATAACGGCTTTTACCTTCTTCTTTGAGCTTGCCTTCCACCTTTGCCTGTGTTGCAATCCCGGCGTGATCCATGCCTGGAAGCCAAAGCATATCGTAGCCCTGCATCCTTTTTGACCGGGCAATAATATCCTGCAGCGTTGCATCCCAGGCGTGTCCTAAATGTAAACGGCCCGTAACGTTTGGGGGAGGGATAACTATCGTGTAAGGTTCTTTCTTTTCATCTCTTTCTGCTTCAAAGAACTTCCCTTCAAGCCAGTACGGATACCATTTTGCTTCAGTTTCCTGAGGATTATATTTTGTAGGCATTGAAACTTCTTTATTCGACATATTCATTCTCACTCCTTAATTAGCATCAGTTGAGACGTTTGTCATCCATCTTCCTGATTGCTGTTATGACATCAATTTGAGTACCATCACTAAAAAATATCATAAAAAAAGACTCTCCTCATCAAAGGACGAAGAGAGCCATTCGCGGTGCCACCTTTGTTCACAGCAACATATGTATAAAGCAATGCTGTACACTCTGGACAGATAACGGATGTTCCCGGCTTCTCCTACTGTTCTGTTCAAAGAAGCTGCTCAAGGATGACTTTCCATTCTTCCTGCCTAAGGAACTTTACAGCCTGGAGTTCCTCTCTCTGAAGGTGGATAGGAATGTACTTCTTCCTCTCATAGCATGATTATAAATGTATGTATAACACTACAGTATTATATTATATTTTACTCTTAAACTGTTTTTTTCGTCAATGATTCGTGTGTTTTTGTTACTTGTTTCTATCAGCTCACTTCTCCGCAACAATTCAAACGTACGTGCATAAACTATACAATAATACTTTGAAGGAGTCTTGATTTTATGGGACATTATCCAGGTTATTACGGTCCCCCTCCATATAAGCCCCCGCACAAGAAAAAAAAGCGCCGGTTTCGCTGGCCTTTATGGATGAAGCGGCTGCGGCAGGCTTTTGCACAGCTCCTTTTGCCTTTGGTCTGCTTTCAGTTACTCAGAACGTTATTTCTCCCCACTACAGTAGACGTTTTCCTTTTGATATTTCTCCTTATTCTTTACTTGTATTTCCTTTTTACATCTTAATCATACACGGTTGGTCACTTCCTATTAGAAAACAATCCCCTTCCGCTCAGGAAGGGGATTGTTTATAATGCTGCTCGTATAAATGAGAGGAAAAGCCATATAAGCGTTTATACAGCCGGACGTGAAGCTCCACCAACCTGACATACTCTTTTTCTAAGGCCCTTGACCTCTTTGCTTGATATTCTTTTATAGGAGAAATCAACGAATAGGGAGAAAGCAGGTGGCTCAAAAATAAGGAACGATCCGCTTCCGCTAATGGAAACTGTTTTTCATATACCGTTATCCAACGATAAGCATCTATGTTGTCCCATAACCCCTTTTCAAAGCTGTCCCTAAAAAAATATGCGAGGTCCCATGCCGGACTGTCGTCTCTTGTTTTTTCAAAGTTAATTAAATACGTGTTTCGCTGGCTGTCTATGACTGCATGTTCTACTGATGGACATCCATGGCACCTCACAGTCCGAACTTGCTGTTTTTCTCTGCTGATCTCAAGCCAGGTGTTAAAGTGCTTTTGTGATTCCTGGTAAAGCTGATGGATAAAAGGAAAATGAGTCAGGACCGCAAGCTCAAAAGGAGAGAAGTAATGTTTGCGTTCTATTTCATCAGCATATCGTTCCAGTTCTAACAATTCCCTTTCCTTTTTTCGCTGCACTTGTTCCCCAAAAGAAGTTACGTACTCATCTGCACTTTCTTCCATTCTTTCGCTAAATCGATGCATAAGTCCCAGCGTCTCAAGTATACGTTCTTCTTTCCCGGCAGCGTGTCTCGTGTCTTCAAGCACCCAGGGCATAAGGTAATACGTGGCGTTACTTCCTTGTACTGCAAAGTCTCCGTAGCGGTTTGGATATAAAGGAACAACAGAGTATATTTGCTCTCTCTCAAAGTAACGCATGGTTTGTAAAAAACGATCCAGGGAATCAGCTGGAAACTGTGATTGTTTCAAAGCAAAGGTTCCCTGATAGCATTCAACCTTATAGACGTTTCCAATCCTTTCCCACTTGTTTGGCTTTAACCCGTAACTCTGCAGGGTCTGCTTAATTTCAAGATTCATTTTTTCGAGAGGCTGTTACAGGAATATACAGAATTTCTCCTTCTTCAATATGTTCACTATCCAGCCTGTTTACTCTAAGGAGATGAGAAGTTGTAAGATCATATCTTTTCGCAATGGTATCTAGCGATTCATTTTCTTGAATGATGCACATTTTCAATCGGGAAAATTCCTCTTCGCCCTTCGTGAGTACCTTTGTTAAATATAAAGAGTTCTCATCCTTAGTGGAAGAGGATACAGCCGGCTCAGTCTCTTGTTCTTCAGCTTCCTCACTTTTTTCCTGTTCTTCTGATCTCGGCTCAAAAGAAACCACGGTTTGTTCTTCTTCCCTGTTCAAAGGAACGGTTTTTTCCTCTTCAGGCTCAATCAGCTCCTCCTCTGTTATCTCTTGATGCCGCACCTGATCTTCAGGATATTCCTCTGTTTCTATTGTTTCTTCTGTTTCTTCTGTTTCCTCTATTTCCTCTGTTTCTTCTGTTTGCTCAGCTTTTTCTTCTGGCTCTACTGCTTTCAGTCTTTGATTCTCTTCTAGGCTGCTAGTCCGTTCACTAACCTCTTTATAGGCTGCCAACTCTTCTGGATCCTTTTTATAATAGACACTTACCTGACTTTCACTTTCTTCAGCTTCGGGAAGCTCCGTATTCCTCTCTTGGATTTCTTCATTACCTTGCTTCATTGACGGGAAGATATTATCCCTTTCTTTTACTTCTACATCTTCCTCTTGTTCATACCTCGGCTGATCGGCTTCCTTTTTTGCTTCGGTGAAAAAGGAAGGAAATGACTCAGGCCAATTTTCAGTGTAGGGACGGCTTGATTTCTGTTTTCCACTTTTATGCTCTTCTTTCATGCCAGATATAGTTATATCGGCTGTTAGCTGAATACACCCAGGGTCAGGAAGGTCATAATCAAATCCTTCAACCTGTACGAAAATATCATCTAAGTTCTGTATACGATGTAAAGGAATGGTGACGTCAATGGGAAAGAAATGTTCAATCTCTGCTTCTCCATTTTTATTTACTGTAGCTTCTTCTACTACTTGTAAGTTAGCCCGATGGTCATCTTGTAAAGAATCTTCCTCTTTGTCTTGAATATAGTATTCTCCCTTTAAATGGAGACCACCCTTAATCACTACCTGTTCTTCATGTTCCTCAATTCTAATGTCTGGTTCTAGTCCCAGAGAGATAATTTCCTGGATTTTTTGGCCTTTATTCAGCCAAACAGACTCCTCAATATTAAAGGAAAGGGTTGAGGCATGCTCATGAGTCACAATAACGTCCTCCTTTATTTCACATAATCAACACAGTCTTCTATTAAGTTCTAGCTGTCCGTTTCAGGGCTGGGTGTACAATTACACTCTATGACCTCAAAGAAGTTTTTATGAATAATCTCATTGTTTCTTCCCTATTCCCTCTCTTTTGTTTTGTCAGGTCGGTAGTCATTCTATCTACCAGGTGAACACTCCTTTTCAAGAAGAAAGTAAAGTGGTTACCCTGGGACAAGTACTCAGCTTCCAAAAAAACCCCCTGGCTCGGCCAGAGGGTTTTATTCTTATTTGATTTTCTCAAAAGCTTTTTCTGCTGCGTTAATTGTCGCTTCAATATCTTCTTCTGTGTGCTTCGTTGATAAAAACATCCCTTCAAACTGAGATGGAGGAAGAGAGATACCTTGCTGCATCATTTCTTTGAAATATTTTGCAAACAAGTCTAAATCTGAAGTGCGGGCACTCTCAAAGTCCACAACTTCTTCGTTTGTGAAGAAGAAGCCTACCATAGAACCTGCATGATTTGTAGTATGTGGGATTCCATGGCGTTCTGCGGCTTCAGATAACCCTTCTGCCAAACGCTTGCCCAGTTTATTAAATGTTTCATAATTCTCCTCAGTAAGCTGGTTCAGCGTTTCAAATCCTGCAGTCATAGCAAGGGGATTACCTGACAAGGTCCCTGCCTGATATATGGGACCGCTTGGGGCAATTTGTTCCATGATTTCTCTTTTGCCTCCAAAGGCACCTACCGGAAGACCTCCTCCAATAACTTTTCCTAAGCAGGTAAGGTCAGGTGTGACTCCAAACTCTCCTTGAGCACAGTGGTAGCCGGTTCTAAATCCTGTCATCACTTCATCAAAGATAAGAAGGCTTCCCTTTTCTTCTGTCAGCTGCCTGACCTCTTCCAAAAATCCCGCCTTAGGAGGAACGACTCCCATATTCCCTGCTACCGGCTCTAGAATGACTCCAGCAATGTCGTCACCAAACTTCTCAAAGGCCAGCTTTAGGCTTTCAATATCATTGTATGGAACGGTCAGTGTATTTTCTGCTACCCCTTTAGGGACACCTGGACTGTCCGGCAGCCCTAGAGTGGCAACACCTGATCCTGCTTTGATCAATAGAGAATCCCCGTGACCGTGGTAACAGCCTTCCATTTTTACAATTTTATTTCTCCCTGTGTACCCTCTGGCCAAACGTAATGCACTCATTGTTGCTTCTGTGCCTGAGTTTACCATTCTAACCACTTCAATAGAAGGAACTCGCTCAATTACAAGCTCTGCAAGTTTAATTTCCATTTCATGACTTGCTCCGAAGCTCGTTCCTTTTTCTGTAACCGTCTTCAGCTGTTCTACTACATGTGAGTCAGCATGTCCAAGAATGAGAGGTCCCCATGATAACACGTAGTCAATGTATTCATTTCCATCCAAATCAAAAATTCGGGCTCCTTCTCCTCTTTCCATGTATACAGGGTCATGTTTTACCCCTTTATATGCTCTAACAGGGCTGTTCACTCCACCTGGCATCAGTGGCTCGGCTTTGTTAAATGCTGCCTTGGATTTTTCAAAAGATTTCATGCAAGCACCTCATTTCATAATTTCCATTCTCTCGTTTTCGTTAAGCATTCCCTTATAGGGTATCAAAATTTCCTTACCTTGTCTTATTGCACCTATTTAATTACGTAATAGAGAAAGAGAGAAGGCGGATTATTTCCACCTTCTCTTTTTATTTTTCTTCGTCTATCCATCTGGCAGCGTCTTTTGCAAAATAAGTTATGATTAAATCCGCACCAGCTCTTTTCATACTGGTCAACTTTTCAAGGACAATTTCCCTTTCATTAATCCAGCCATTCATTGCTGCTCCTTTAATCATAGAATATTCCCCAGATACATTATAAGCCACTACAGGGTATCCGGTAGAATCCTTTACTTCACGCATAATATCCAAATAAGAGAGGGCCGGTTTCACGATTAAAAAATCTGCTCCCTCTTCTACATCAGAATTCGCTTCTCTCAGAGCCTCAAGCCTGTTAGGAGGGTCCATCTGGTAGGAATTACGATCGCCAAACTGAGGAGAACTATGAGCCGCATCCCTGAAAGGACCGTAAAATGCTGAGGAAAACTTAACAGCGTAGGACATGATTGGAATATCAATGTATCCGGCTTCATCCAGACCTTTTCTAATAGCAGCAACAAAGCCATCCATCATATTTGAAGGGGCAATAATATCCGCGCCGGCTTTTGCCTGTGAGACTGCCGTCTTCGTCAGAAGGGCAAGTGAAGGATCATTCAATACCTCTCCATTTTCAATGACACCACAGTGCCCATGATCGGTAAATTGACATAAGCATGTATCAGCAATCACTGTAAGTGAGGGATTGTTTTCCTTAATTTGACGCACTGCCCGCTGTACGATGCCGTTTTCTGCATAAGCCTCGGAACCGCAGTCATCCTTTTCTCCTGGAACGCCAAAAACGATAACAGCTGGAATATCAAGGTCCTCCACTTGATTCATTTCCACATTTAACAGATCAAGAGAAAGCTGGTACACTCCAGGCATGGAAGGAACCTCATTCTTTACCTTTTCCCCTTCTACAACGAAGATTGGATAAATTAAATCTTCCTTTCGTAAAAAAGTTTCTCGAACCATGGCCCGTAGTCCAGGTGTTTTTCTTAATCTTCTGTGTCTATGAAAATTTGTTTCCATTATCCTCTTACCCCCTTGATTTCTCTCATTGCCTCCATCATGCCATCAACCGTATAATGCTGAGCTGAATAGATGGATGAAAAACCCTTTCTTTCTGCTTCAGCTTTTGTCACCGGGCCAATACAAATAACTGGAACCTCTTTCACCCACCGCTTCCAGTCATCATCCTCTAAAAGATTTGTGAACGCCTGCACCGCGCTTGGACTGGCAAACGTCAAAATGTCAATCTCTCCACCCTGTATCAGTTCCTTTAAAGCTGGAGCTGAAGCTCTTTCTGCAACATTTCTATAAAGAGGAACTTCTTGAACAAAGATTCCCTGTTTCCTAAGTGTATCAGCAACCACTGTTCTAGCTTTATTGCTTTTTGGAATCACTACCCGGTCCTCGTCGTCCAGAAGAGATGACAACTCTTCCGCCAATACCTCTCCTATAAATTTTGAGGGTACAAAAGAGGCTTCACGTCCATATTTGAGAAGTGCCTGTTTTGTTTTTTCCCCGACGACTGCAAAACGGCACTGTGCCGGAAGTACGGCTTCTGCTTCTGAAATTGCTTCAAAAAAGTAATGAACAGCGTTTGCACTAGTAAGAATTATCCAGCTGTACTTGGTCAGATCATGAAACATTTGAATCAAATCCTGCCACCGTTCTGCTTTTTCCAGCCGAATCAAAGGAAGGACTTCGGCTTTTCCACCTTGCTCCTCAATTCTTCTGACAATCACTGACGCTTGGGTCTGCTGCCTGGTAACCAGTACTTTTTTACCGGCCAGGAAGCCTGGCTTCATGACTGATCCAGCTCCGCTTTAACACGGTCCAGAATTTCAATTGCCCCTCTTTTCTTTAATTTTTCTGCTACTGCTTTTCCTAGCTTTTCAGGATCGGTTCCAGTCTCTGTTTCTTGTAAAATAACAGAACCATCAGGCTCGCCAACGAGGGCTGATAACAAAATCTCCCCGTTTTCATTTAAGGTAGCATACCCCGCAATCGGTACTTGACAGCCGCCTTCAACGCTTTGAAGGAAGGCTCGTTCAGCAAGTACTCGCTTAGCCACACCTTCCTCATGAATATGTTGAAGAAGGTCAATGACCTCCTGATCATCTTTGCGGCATTCAATGCCTAAGGCACCTTGACCGACAGCCGGAAGACAAACGTCAGGCTCTAAAAATTCTGTAATCATTTCATTTTCCCAGCCCATTCTCTCAAGACCGGCAGCAGCTAGAATAATAGCATCGAAGTTCTCTTCTCTCAGCTTTCGAAGACGTGTTTCAATGTTTCCACGGATCCACTGCACCTTTAAATCAGGGCGCCTTGCCAAGATTTGAGCGGATCTCCGCAGGCTGCTTGTTCCGACAATAGATCCAGGCTCTAAGTCATCAAAACGAATATGGTCGTTTGATATAAGTACATCACGAGGGTCTACGCGGTTTGTAATTGCTCCTATAGTAAATTCTTCTTGTAATTCCCCAGGCATATCTTTTAGACTGTGAACGGCCAGATCTATTTCCTTGTCTCTCATGGCCTGTTCAATTTCTTTTACAAACAGACCCTTCCCTCCAACTTTAGATAAGGTTACATCTAAAATCTTATCTCCTTTGGTAACAATCTTTTTTATCTCAAATTCATAAGGAAGATTATATTTTTTTAATTCATTAATAACCCATTCAGTTTGTTTCAAGGCAAGATTACTTTTTCTAGAACCAATAACGATTTTTCGCATACTACGCCTCCACTTTCCTAAGTTTCGATTTCTATTCTACACGAATAGACAAGATACAATCAAAAAGTATAAGAATATTTTTTTAACAGGCATACAGAAAAACACCTTTTATGCCTGCAGTATTACCTGGCCTGCTTCCTTTTTCTAGAGGATGGACATAGAAAGGTGCTTTTATAACTGGAAAAATAATGAGTGCTGTACTATTCATCCCATAGGTGAAACTCCGTTAACTGCCCAAACAAGAAATAATTGATTAACACCACCAGAAAACCTGCCACATTAAGATAAGCCATTGAATAGCCTCTCTGGTTCTTTACCACCCAGAAGTATAAATAGATCCCATACAGGATTAAGATAGCGATAGAACCTAATACCTTGACATCTAGAATAGGCAATGCGTTTAGTTGCGTGGATGCCCAAACGAAGCCAAGAATTAACCCAATAAGGAGAAAGGGAAAACCAAAAGTCGTCATCACAAATGTGAGTCTTTCCATTTTCGGCAGGTTTTCCATTCTCAATAACCTTTTTCCCCACTGTTTTTGCTTAAGAAGCTGGTGCTGAAACATATACAAAACCGAGAATACAAAAGCCAGCGTAAAAGCGGCATAGGAAAGAAGGATAAAGGACACATGAATAACCAAAAGCTCAGATATCAACAAGTCTGTTAACTGGTCTGGCACATCCCCGCTTGGGGCAAACAAACTAAACGACATAATAATAAAACCAACTACATTTGTAAAAAACACTAAAAAATCTACCCGAAAAGACCAGTTAATAATGAGTGATAGGGTGACAAGAAGCCACGCATAAAAAAACAGCCCCTCAAAAGGGGTAATAACAGGCAGACGATCATATTGGACAGCTCTAATAATAAAAAACAGTGTTTGCAATATCCATACGATAGAAAGCAACCAGAAGGCGATTTGATTCACCCTCCGGTTGCTCTGTAGAAAATCAAGAAAATACCCGAGAACACTTAAACTATATAAAACGATGGTTACAACATAAATCACATTTGCTGTAGCAACCACTAGCAGAAAACCCCTCTCCTAAGAGCGGACGATTACATCTTTCGCGTAAGTATATGGAAGCAGTTTCTTTTTCTTTGTCCATTTCTTTTCTGCCTCTTCAACTTTGGCTTGACCCTTCTCGGCTTCTCGTGCCGTTTCCACTTCATCTTCAAGAGCAAAGATTTCTGTAAAAAGGGCCAAAGATTCTTCAGCGTCCGGTTCGCCAGCCAGCTCTTTTACTCTGGTAATAGGATCACGAAGCATTTGATTGATAATACTCTTTGTATGTTTGCGAAGGACCTTCTTATCCCGCTCAGACAATTCAGGCAGTTTTCGTTCAATGCTTTCCATTGTTTCAGCCTGAATGCTTAAAGCTTTTGTACGAAGTGCTGAAATGATAGGCACAACTCCAAGAGTTTGAACCCATTCTTTGAATATTCCTATTTCATCCTCAATCATTTCTTCAATCTTAGCGGCTTCCTTCTTTCGTTCAGCAAGATTGGCTTGAACAATGTCCTGCAAGTCATCAATATCATAAAGAAAGACACTGTCAATCTGAGATAAGGCCGGATCAAGGTCACGGGGGACAGCTATGTCTACCATAAACAGCGGACGCCCTTTTCTCTGCTTCTGGATGCTTTGAAGAAAGGGCTTAGTAATTACATATTCTTCTGCACCGGTAGAGGAAATTAAGATGTCTGCTGTCGCCAGACAGGATTTTAGATTATCCATGCTTTCAGCTTGTCCTAAAAACTTTTCAGCTAATTCTGCAGCCTTTGCATACGTGCGGTTCACCACAGTAACCTGTTCAGCACCATTTGCATGCAAATGCTTTGCTGTCAGCTCACTCATTTTCCCTGCACCTAATATCAAAACCTGCTTTCCTTGAAAATCACCAAAAATTTTCTTTCCAAGCTCAACAGCCGCATAACTAACAGAAACAGGATTGTCGTTAATCTCTGTTTCGCGGTGCGCCCTTTTTGCAAACGTAACTGCTTGTTTAAACAGTTCATTAAAGACAGTGCCTGTCGCCTGCTGTTCCTGAGCCATTGAAAAGCTGTCTTTTACTTGTCCGAGAATCTGGGTTTCTCCAAGAATCATTGAGTCCAAGCCTGTAACTACACGGAACAAATGTTGAATAGCCGCATCGTTTTCCCGAATGTTCACATAAGGACCGAACTCTTCCACAGGAAGATCAAACCACTGAGACATAAATTTTTTAGTAAAATGACGTCCAGTATGCAGCTGATCTACTACTGTATAAATTTCAGTTCGGTTACATGTAGAAACAATCGTACACTCCAGCACACTCTTCATGTCTCGTAATGCTTGAAGAGCCTCCGGCAGCTCATTTTCCTGAAAAGAAAATTGTTCACGTATCTCTACAGGGGTTGTTTTGTAATCTAATCCAGCAACGAGGATATGCATTGGTTGTTCCACCCCCACAAAATATAGCACGATGTGAAATACCTTTGATCTACTCTCACATCATTATAACTTACCCTTTATATAGGTTCTGCCTGAACAGAACTACACATTCAATTTACCAACAAATTAAGCAGCTCTTTTACTCTTCGACAATTATAACATGTCCTAGTCAGAACACAAAAAATAAATTGTGAACAGCAGCTGAATGCTTATGTTACTATGAGAAACAGGGAGATGAACTGTGCGGCTCTGCTTTTTCATCCTTATTTTAATAGGTACTGCAGGCACGTTTTTATTCATTCATACATACAAAGAGCTATAGTAGCCATCTACAACTACTAAACTCTTCTTACTCTCTTCAATATTACAATACGACAGGAGGAGACATTTATGAGCAAAAAAGGAACCTTTCCTGGAGTCCTTTTAATAGGAACTGCACTATTGTTTATTATGGATGAGTTTCAATTACCTTTTTCAGAACAGCTTATGCAATGGCCGACCGTTTTATTGATTATTGGGCTGGCTTTTTTATGCCAAGGCCTGGTTTCAAATGACAACAATATATTTCCAGGAAGTGTTCTTATTCTTCTTGCTCTTCATTTTCATGCTTTATCATTTATTGATGCGTGGCCGGACTATTGGGGAATGTACCCTCTTTTAATTGGTGTGGCCTTTGTTTTTACATACATGAAAACAAGAAAGGAAGGGCTGGCAGCTGGTACAGTCTTTATTCTACTTGGTGCTGGCGCTTTTTTTGCTGACGAGCTTTTTCGTTTGGCAGGTACTGAACTTGCAGGAACCTTTCAAACATTTTGGCCGTTTCTCCTTCTGATACTTGGCATGTACTTTATATTTTTCCATAATAAAAAAGCAAAAAGTAGATAAAATTTCCGTTAAAAGCGGAGTTACTGTTAAGGATATAGCGTTTTGCTGCCTTTTCTTTCTTCCGAGAAACAGAGTGAGGAAGGATCCTGTTTAGGAATGCAGAGCAGATCTTCCAAAACCTTTCTCTATGCAAAAGACAAGAAGCCATCTGGCTTCTTGTCTTTTTACTTTTCGATTAACCTGTAAAGCTCTTTCCATACTTCTTCTTTTCCCTGTGCAGTTTCTGCAGAAAACAAAATCACTTTATCCTCTGGTTCAACTTCCAATGTTTCTTTTACTTGCTTCACATGTTTTTGAATTTTTGATTTTGGCACTTTGTCAGCCTTTGTAGCCACAACAAGCACCGGTATTTCAAAATGCTTTAAATAGTCATACATTTGCTGATCATCACCTGTTGGTTTATGACGAATGTCCACAAGGAGTACTACTCCTCTAAGTTCTTCCCTGGTCTGCATATACAGTTCAATCATCTTACCCCAGGCAGCCCGTTCACCCTTCCCTACTTTGGCAAAGCCATAACCAGGAACGTCAACAAACAGTAATCTGTCATTTATATTAAAGAAATTAAGAGTTCTTGTTTTCCCTGGGGTAGAAGATGTCCTGGCAAGATTTTTTCTATTTAGTACTTTATTAATAAAAGATGACTTACCCACATTTGAGCGGCCTGCTAAAGCAATTTCCGGCAGCCCTGTATTTGGGTATTGTTCAGGCTTGACTGCACTAGTTACAATTTCAGCTTTTGTTACTTTTACTCTCATTTCCCTCTCCCACTAACGCATACTTTAATACCTCATCTAGATGTGAAACCGAAATAAACTCCAAACCGTCTCGTACACTCTTTGGAATGTCTTCCAAATCTTTTTCATTATCCTTTGGTAAAAGAATTGTTTTCAGGCCTGCCCGATGTGCACTCATCGCCTTTTCTTTTAAACCCCCGATAGGAAGCACTCTGCCGCGTAATGTAATTTCCCCGGTCATGCCCACTTCTTTTCTTACTTTTTTTCCGGTTAAGGCAGAAATTAAAGCTGTAGCCATTGTAATCCCTGCAGACGGACCATCTTTAGGAGTTGCTCCTTCCGGAACATGGATGTGAATATCAAGATTTTCATGGAAACCGGGGTCAATCTGAAGCTCATCGGATTTGGAGCGAATATAGCTGAAAGCAGCCTGGGCAGATTCCTTCATCACATCCCCAAGTTTCCCTGTTAACGTCAATTCACCCTTTCCTTTGGCAAGGGACACTTCAATCGATAACGTATTTCCTCCTGCAGAGGTATACGCCAGCCCCGTGGCAGCACCCACCTGGTCTTCCTCTTCCGCTTTTCCATATCGGTATTGGGGTTTGCCAAGCATCTCTTCTACTGTATTCTCAGTGACAACCACTTTCTTCTTTTCACCCGACACGATGATCTTAGCTGCTTTCCTGCATACTGTAGCAAGCTGTCTTTCCAGGCTTCGGACACCAGCCTCACGAGTATAATAACGAATAACCTTTAATAATGCTTCATCCTTAACCTGAATCGTGCCCTTGGTCAAACCATGTTCCTTTACTTGTTTAGGCAGAAGGTATTCTTTTGCAATCATTTGCTTTTCAACCTCTGTATACCCTGCAATCGTTATGATTTCCATTCGGTCAAGCAGAGGTTCAGGGATTGTTCCAACATTGTTTGCGGTGGTAATAAACATCACCTTAGATAAGTCAAAAGGCTCTTCAATAAAGTGATCAGCAAAAGAATTATTTTGCTCAGGGTCTAACACTTCAAGCATGGCAGAAGCAGGGTCCCCCCGAAAATCATTGGCCATTTTATCAATCTCATCGAGTAAAAAAACAGGGTTAACCGTTCCCGCTTTTTTCATCCCTTGTATAATACGCCCAGGCATAGCCCCCACGTACGTGCGACGATGACCGCGAATTTCTGCTTCATCTCTTACCCCGCCAAGTGAAATCCGGACAAATTCTCTTTCTAAAGAACGTGCAATAGACCTGGCAAGAGAGGTCTTACCAACCCCTGGAGGACCTGCAAGACAAAGAATCGGACCTTTCAGTTCTTTTGTCAGTTGCTGGACCGCCAGATACTCAAGCACTCTTTCTTTTACTTTATCAAGTCCATAGTGGTCAGTATCAAGAATGTTTTGGGCGTGATTAACATCAAGTCTGTCAGTCGTTTCACTTTTCCATGGAAGATTTAGTAGCCAGTCGATGTAGTTACGAATGACAGAGCTTTCTGCTGATGTTCCGGGCATCTTCTCATACCTGTCTAACTCTCTCAGTGCCTTATCCTCTACATTTTCAGGCATGTCGGAAGCCTCGATCTTTTCCCTTAACTCTTCTACTTCCCCGCCTTTTCCTTCTTTATCACCCAATTCTTTTTGGATGGCCTTCATTTGTTCTCTTAAATAGTATTCCTTTTGAGTCTTTTCCATGGACTTTTTAACTCTTTGCCCGATTTTCTTTTCAAGTCCCAACACTTCTTTTTCACTGTTTAAAATATCAATGATTTTCATCAGACGATCAGATACAGGTACAGTCTCAAGGAGCTCTTGCTTTTCCGAAACCTTTAAAGGCAGATGGGAGGCCACTATATCCGCCATCCGTCCCGGCTCACCGATATCCTGTACGGAAGCCAATGTTTCACTGGAGACTTTCTTTGACATCTTTACGTATTGCTCAAATTGTTGAAGAACCGTCCGCATTAAAGCTTTCTCTTCTGTATCCTCCTCTTCTGTTACATTGAGGACTTTCATTTCAACTTCAAAGTACTCTTCATTATCAAGGAATCTCTCGATTTGCGCTCTCTGCAAACCTTCCACCAGCACTCTGATTGTTCCATTAGGAAGCTTTAGCATTTGTTTGACTTTCGCAAGAGTCCCTACATGGTATATATCTTTTATATCCGGTTCATCGATGGAAAGATCGGTTTGTGTCGTTAATAAAATTTCGTTATCGTCCACCATTGCCTGCTCCAACGCTTGAACGGACTTATCTCGTCCTACATCTAAATGCATGACCATGGTCGGAAAAACAAGCAGGCCGCGAAGCGGAAGCAGTGGTATGATTCTTTTATTTTGTTCACTCAATTTCTGCACCCCCAAGTATCCTAACAATTTGTAAGCAGAAAATACCCTCTTTATTTAGTCTGGGGTTAAATAAAAGAATAGTTCTGCTATTAGAGATAAAAGCTCTTCAACAGGAGAAAAAAGCTTTCTTCTTCGCCTCGTATTTCTCTATTTTTCTTGTTTTTCTGCCTGATTATATTGAAAACCGGCAGCTAAAAGTTTCTGAAATATAGGCATGTACCTATGTATAAAAAGCCCGCTTACCATGAAAATGAACAGCATTGCGGGCATTTTTAATTTACCGCTTACAACGTCTTTATTAATTTTATCTTACTGAATCTGCCTTTGTCTATCTAGAGCCCTGTGCTTAAAGCTGTCCTATATTCCGATGGGAGAAAAAGATCCTGTTGCCGGCACTACGGCTTCCTCTTCATTTTTCTCTCTCACTTCTTCTACTAGTGCAAGCTTCATGACTTCGTTAAGGCTCGCGACAGGTATCACAGTAAGGTTATCATGGCGGTGCAAGACAGTTTGATCATTCTCTTTTGGAATAATCACAGTATCAGCACCAGCTTTAAGGGCAGCTTCTACCTTAGGTACGATACCGCCAACAGGCTTCACGGATCCCATAATCCCAATTTCACCAGTCATGGCAATCGTATTTTTCACTTTTAATCCTTTTATCGCAGAATAAATGGCAATTGCCATTGCCACACCGGCTGACGGACCATCAACAGGTGTCCCTCCTGGAAAATTAATATGAATGGAGTAATCCTGCACAGGAACATGGAGCGAGCGCAATACGGTTAATACATTTTCAACAGAACTTTTGGCCATGCTTTTTCTGCGAATGGAACGGATTTGTGTCCCAGAATTCTCTTCCTCCGCAATCCCTGTAACAGTAATATCTCCTTTGCCTTCTACTTTTCTGGCCGTTGCTTCAATTTCTAACAGCATTCCCATACCCGAACCATACACCGCTAGTCCATTTACATACCCAACAGCAGGGTGCTCATGAATTTTTCGTTCAGGTCTCGGGGTTAGCCTGCTGGAATGGACAACCCATTCTATATCACTTGCCGTTATAATCTTTCGGTTATCTCCGGAAGCAAGGCCAGAGGCAATTTGGATTGTATTCACAGCTTCCCGGCCGTTTTGTGCATATTTAGCAACAAGTTCCAGGGCTTTCTCTTCAATGTCAATGCCCATTTTCTCTGAAGCCTTTTTGGCAATGACCTGCATTTCATCTGGCTGTAGAGCTCGAAAAAAGATTTCTAAACAGCGTGAGCGAATGGCCGGCGGGATTTCTTCCGGGTTTCTCGTCGTTGCCCCCACAAGGCGAAAGTCAGCCGGAAGGCCATTTTGAAAAATATCATGTATGTGGCGGGGAATTTGTTGATTTTCTTCATTATAATAAGCACTCTCAAGAAAAACTTTTCTATCTTCCAGTACTTTTAACAGTTTATTCAATTGGATGGAATGCAATTCGCCAATTTCATCAATAAAAAGCATTCCTCCATGTGCTTTCGTCACGGCTCCCTGCTTAGGCTGGGGAATCCCCGCCTGTCCCATAGCTCCCGCTCCTTGGTAAATAGGATCATGTACTGAACCAATTAAAGGGTCAGCGATACCTCTTTCATCAAAGCGTGCAGTAGTACCGTCCACCTCTACAAACACTGCTTCTTTTGAAAAAGGAGAGTGCGTATTTTTTTTGGCTTCTTCAAGCACCACTCTGGCTGCAGCTGTTTTCCCCACGCCTGGCGGTCCATACACAATAACATGCTGAGGGTTAGGGCCGCACAGAGCTGCTTTTAAAGCTCTAACCCCCTCTTCCTGTCCGATAATTTCATCAAAGTTCCCTGGCCTGACTTTTTCAGCCAAAGGCTCGCTTAGTTTTACCGATCTTAGCTTACGTAATTGATCCATTTCTTTACGAGACTCTCTGTCAATAGAGACTCGTTGTGTTCTTTGATTTTTTAGCAGGTTCCAAAAATACAGGCCGATGATGATTCCAAAAACGAGTTGGATCAACAAAGCCACAGCCGTAAAATTCATGGCAGATCCTCCTTCATGATCTATTCTCAGTCCCTGTTAGTATTGCTTGAGGTCCTGCAATTCATTCAAAGGGATACCAGAGATGATAAAAAGGAATGGAATCTGCTGTATGTATTAAAGAAAAAGGACATTGATAATAAAAAAAACAAAACACCCCGGAAGCCCGGGGTATTCCTATGTGTTTACGCACTTTCCTTTGGTGACTTTAACGTTACTTCTTCGCCTTCTTTTGTTTTCAGGATTGGAGTTCCTTCGCCCGTGACACATTCAGCTGTGATCGTACAAGTAGCAATTTCCTCTTTTGAAGGAAGATCATACATGACATCAAGCATGATGCCTTCAATAATAGATCGTAGGCCACGAGCTCCAGTTTTCCTTTCAATTGCTTTACGTGCAATTTCTCTAAGAGCTTCCTCTGAGAATTCAAGTTCTACTTCATCAAGCTCAAGGAGCTTTTGATATTGTTTAACTAACGCATTTTTTGGCTTGGTAAGGATTTCAACGAGTGCTTCCTCATCAAGCTGTTCAAGACTTGAAATAACTGGAAGCCTTCCGATGAACTCTGGGATTAAACCGTAGCGAAGCAAGTCTTCCGGCAGTATTCTGCTCAAATACTCATCTTTTTCAAGGTCTGCTTTTTCAGACTCTGATCCAAATCCAATCACTTGCTTGCCAAGACGCTGTTTAATGATCTGGTCTATTCCGTCAAAGGCGCCTCCACAAATAAAGAGAACATTACTCGTGTCAATTTGAATAAATTCCTGATGAGGGTGCTTTCTTCCCCCTTGAGGCGGAACACTTGCTGTTGTACCTTCAAGAATCTTTAATAGTGCCTGCTGTACACCCTCACCGGAAACATCTCTAGTAATAGACGGATTTTCTGATTTTCTGGCTACTTTGTCTATTTCGTCAATGTAGATAATGCCTTTTTCCGCTTTTTCCACGTCATAGTCAGCTGCCTGGATTAGCTTAAGAAGAATGTTTTCAACATCCTCCCCTACATAACCGGCTTCAGTTAAAGAAGTGGCGTCAGCGATGGCAAACGGTACATTTAAGATTCTTGCCAACGTTTGAGCAAGCAAGGTTTTCCCGCTTCCGGTAGGTCCAATCATACAAATATTACTCTTAGCAAGCTCGACGTCTTCCGAGGTTTTGGCCCCGGAATTTACCCGCTTATAGTGATTATAAACCGCAACAGACAAAGATTTTTTAGCTCTTTCTTGCCCAATTACATAATCATCAAGGATCTCGTTTATTTCGTATGGTTTTGGAATTTCTTCAAATTCCACTTCCTCTTCAGTGCCTAATTCTTCTTCTACAATTTCCGTGCAAAGCTCGATACACTCATCGCATATATATACACCAGGACCTGCTACTAGCTTCCGAACCTGATCTTGTGTTTTTCCGCAAAAAGAACATTTCAGCTGTCCTTTTTCTTCATTAAATTTAAACATTCTTGTCACCCCTTACTTATATATTGTACACGAGAATCCTATCTCTAGTACAAGGAAAAAGCATTGAAAATTCTTTGGTCTGTGCAAGTATTTAAGAAGAAGAAAGAGTCCTTTCTCTATCTAAGCGGGACAATCTATTCTCTTTATAGCCTTACGCTACGAAGTCAAAAAGATTCTTCATTTCGTTATCTTCCCTTCACAGACTTCTTTCAGGCTGAAAAACCGCACGCCGGAAGATGATGTTCCTGAATTGTATCACACATACAAGCTGATTAGAAACATTATACCTAAAGGGTTCTTTTTTCCTCTTTTTCCTGCTTTTCAACCTTTTTAAACCAAAAGGGAACTCATATGTAAACCTGCATGCTTTAAGCCAACCATTGAAAGTGTTAGCCTCATTTCTATGTATTATACCTTTATCATGTAAGATAAACTTCATATTTCTTTACATTCAATAAGAACTGCCAATTTCCTCTTTTTATACAGGAAAAAAATATTATGTGCAAAAAGTATAAATGTTATGAATTTATGCTTTTTGTCTCTGTTTTTTTAGAAGAAGAAACAAGGCACGTTAGTCCGTGCCTTGTTAATGCTTTTATCTATTAAATTACGCCTCTTCACTCTCAGCTTCTTCTTTCTTTTCTACAACCTTGCTGTTTTCTACAAGGAGGTCAATGGCTTTTTGCACTTTAAGATCACCTTTTAACGCGTCATCTCCGCCTTGCATAGCAAGAAGGTTTTTAATTTCATCTTTTGAGCGCTGGTACGTTTCAGCCATTTTTTCAAGCTCTTTATCCACATCTTCATCAGATACTTCAATGTTCTCTGCTTCAGCGATTGCTTCGAGAGTAAGGTTCATTTTCACACGCTTTTCTGCTTCTTCCTTAAATTGCTCTTTCATGCCTTCTTCGTCTGTTCCAGAGAATTGATAGTACATATCCATTGACATTCCCTGTGCCTGCAGACGCTGGCTGAACTCCTGCATCATGCGGTCTGTTTCCGTGTCAATCATTGCATCCGGAATATCAATCGTCGCATTTTCTGCTGCTTTTTCTACAACCGCATCGCGTTCGTGATGCTCTTTCGCATGCTCTTTATCATGCTTCAGACGTTTTTCAATATCTTGTTTTAATTCTTCAAGACTTTCAACTTCTTCATTTACATCTTTGGCAAACTCATCATCGAGCTCTGGCAGCTCTTTACGCTTGATGTCATGAATTTTGACTTTAAAGGTAGCTGCTTTACCTGCAAGATCTTCGGAATGGTACTCTTCAGGGAAGTTTACCTCCACATCTTTTTCTTCGCCTGCTTTAAGGCCGACAAGCTGCTCCTCAAAACCAGGAATGAATTGACCAGAACCAATTTCTAGAGAATAGTTTTCAGCTTGTCCGCCTTCGAACGCTTCACCCTCTACAAAGCCTTCAAAATCAAAGACAGCAGTGTCGCCTTCTTGGATCTCGCCATCTTCCACAACAACAAGTTCAGCATGCTTTTCCTGAAGCTGTTTCAGTTCATTTTCAAGATCTTCGTCAGCCACTGAAATATCAAATTCTTCGACTTCAAGACCTTTGTATTCTCCCAATTCAACTTCCGGTTTTACCGTAACCGTTGCTTTGAATGTAAGGTTTTTTCCTTTTTCCATTTCATCGATATCAATTTCAGGACGATCTACAGGCTCAATTCCTGTTTCTTCGACAGCCTCTGAATAGGCTTGTGGAAGAAGGATATCCAACGCATCCTGGTACAAAGATTCAACGCCGAATCTTTGTTCGAAGATCCCGCGTGGAACCTTTCCTTTACGGAATCCAGGTACGTTAACTTGCTTACGTACTTTTTTAAACGCTTGGTCCAGGGCTTCATCGACTTTTGCCGCTTCTACATCAACGGTTAGTATCCCCTGGTTTCCTTCTAACTTTTCCCAATTTGAACTCATTTATACTTTCCCTCCAAGTTTCATAGGTTAATTCTCAACTATACGCTTCTTTTACAACCACTACATTATAACATAATAACCTTTCATTTCAATGATAAATGGGTCTGTGGCAAGGACAGGTAAAATATTCATATGTTTATGGTTCATTGAAATACTACTAAGTAAGAAACTCTTCCGTATTTAACTGTTGCAGCTCATCTTTTAACTTTTGACAGCATGTCTCATCCGTTTCATATAAACGTGCGAGCTCTTGGACGTCTGGCTCCTGCCCGAAATGTGTGGCAGCTTCATGGTGAATAGCCGCCGCCCAGGCTCCTGCTTCCTTTGGTTCTAATGAAAAAGGATAATAATGCAGGGAAATTTGTTTTAAAAGGTGATGAGCTGTATTAAATAATGAAGGATCACTTTGACCCAGGTGTTCATCTAAAAGTGAAAAGATAGAAGGAACGGGTTCAATTTCCTCAAAGGAAGGCAGCTCTTCAGGAACGACAGTTATCCCCATTTCTTTTTTCACTATCGTCACTTCTTGTGATATTCCCCGGTCCTTTAAGAGAAGCAATATGAAGCTCTTAATGACAGGGAATGCCTTCTCAGATTTCATCACTTGCTCAAAATCTCTCAGTTCTATGGAAGACTTTTCTCCTTTTAAAAGAGACAGTGCTTGCCACTGCTGCTCAAACGATCCACTTGTTAATAAATTTAATGCTGTACCTGCAGCCTCCCTGCTCATTTGCAGTTCTTCTTCATCTTCTACAAGTGTCCGACTTTGTTCATCAGCCTCTATCATAGACTTCGATAAAGCCATCATTTCAAAAAACGGCTCAGCTAAATGAGCGGGAAATCTCGTTTCACTTTGGACGGCTTCAAGAGTGCTGACAACCTTTTTGTATTCTCCCAGTTGCGCTAAAATGGATATATAAACTTGAAGCACCTCAAAATATTCTCCCTTTGCCTCCTGGAGCATTGTCTCTGCTAAACGTTTTCCTTCTTTTAAGTCTCCAGCGTCTGCGTATGCTAAAAGAAGACCATACGAAGCTTGCTCATTATCAGGGTCATGGGCCAAAGCTTCTTGAAACATTGCAACCCCTTCTTTTGGGTTGCCCTTTTTTAAATGATCCAGCCCACGTTCAACTAACGTGTTAGCAGCCCCTGGAAATTGAATGACCTTTCCCTTTTCATTTTCCTGTCCCATACTATAGGCCTCCTGCCAGCATTTCCTCATTGTATCGCTAGTGTAGCAACTTATGTATATAAAAACAAACCAATAATGTACATTTAGATTTTTTTCTATAACTTGTCCTTATATTATGGCTAAGTATGTGTAAAGCACTGGTATGTTACCAGAGAAAAGAGGCAGCCGCCATGGATGCCTCTTTCTTAGTGTTATGCTTGAACTTTTTCTTCATATGCTGAAATATCATCACCATATTGGAGAGTAAGACTGATTTCATCCCAGCCCTTTAACAGCATTTCTTTCCAGTAAGAGTCCACTTCAAAACTAGTTTGATACCCGCTTTGATCTTTAACCGTTTGATTTTCCAGGTCTACAGTTATTTCATTTTGCTCAGCCTTACTGTTTTCCATGAGAGTATATACTGTCTCTTCAGGCAAACGAATGGGAAGGATACCATTTTTAAAGCAATTATTGTAAAAAATATCCGCAAAACTAGGTGAAATGATAACCTTAAATCCATAGTCTTGCAGTGCCCATGGTGCATGCTCTCTTGAGGAGCCGCAGCCAAAATTATGATCAGCAATCAGGATGCTTGCTCCTTTTGCTTCTGGCTTATTCAGTTCAAAATCTTCATTGTCTGTGCCGTCAGCATTAAAGCGCCAGTCAAAAAACAGGTATTGACCAAAACCGGTACGCTCTACTCTTTTTAAAAATTGCTTGGGGATAATCTGATCTGTATCCACATTTACTCTGTTTAGTACTGCCGGTTTTCCAGTATGAACAATAATCGGTTCCATGCTTCCACCTTCTTTGTATATATTAAACTGGTGTATTTTCCAATGTTCTTACATCAACAAACTTTCCAGTAACAGCTGCTCCGGCAGCCATTGCAGGGCTGACTAAGTGGGTACGTGCTCCTTTTCCTTGGCGCCCCTCAAAATTTCTGTTGGAGGTAGATGCGCAACGTTCTCCTTCAGGAACAAAATCAGGGTTCATGCTTAAACACATACTGCATCCTGACTCGCGCCATTCAAACCCGGCTTCTGTAAAAATTTGATCCAAGCCCTCAGCTTCAGCTGCTTTCTTAACATTTTGGGAGCCCGGCACAACGATAGCTCTGACTCCATCTGCAACCTTGCGTCCCTTCGCCACTTTTGCAGCTGCTCTTAAATCACTGAGACGAGAGTTTGTACAGGAACCAATGAATACATGCTGAATTTCGATATCCGTAACCTTAGTGCCTGGTTTTAAATCCATGTATTCCAAAGACTGCTGAATTGCTTTCTTTTCAACACCCTCGGCTTGCTCAGGATCCGGCACTTGTCCGTTAACTCCGATGCCCTGGGAAGGATTAGTTCCCCATGTAACCATAGGCTCGATTTCATCACTGTTGATTTCTAATACTGCGTCATACGCAGCTCCTTCATCAGTGGCAAGGTCTTTCCACTCCGCTACTTTCTTCTCAAACTCTTCTCCACTTGGCACTTTCTCTCTGCCTTCCAAGTAATCAAAAGTTACCTGGTCGGGACTGATTAATCCTGCTTTTGCACCCGCTTCAATTGACATGTTACAGATGGTCATTCGTTCTTCCATCGTTAATCCTTTGATCGCTTCGCCGGTATACTCTACGACATGTCCTGTGCCGAAATCGACACCGAATTTAGCAATGACGGCAAGAATAATATCCTTAGCAGTAACCCCATCTTCAAGTCGGCCGTTGACCCGGACTTCCATCGTTTTTGGTTTAGACTGCCATAACGTTTGAGTAGCCAGCACGTGCTCCACTTCACTTGTGCCGATGCCAAATGCCAATGCGCCAAACGCTCCATGAGTAGATGTATGACTATCTCCACAAACAATGGTTTTACCAGGATGCGTCAGGCCCAATTCGGGCCCGATTACGTGAACGATTCCATTATTCGGGCTGTTTAAATCAGCAATTTCTATGCCGAATTCTTCACAGTTTGCTGACAGAGTTTCCATTTGTTTTTTGGCAATCGCATCTGTAATATTTAAACGGTCCGTGGTAGGAACGTTATGATCCATCGTTGCAAATGTTAAATCCGGACGGCGAACCTTTCTCTCAGCCAGACGAAGACCTTCAAAAGCCTGGGGAGATGTTACTTCATGAACCAAGTGCAAGTCTATATACAAAAGATCCGGCTTTCCCTCTTCCGCTTTGACAGTATGACGATCCCAGATCTTTTCTATAATAGTTTTTGGTGCCATTATGTTCCCCTCTCTTTCCTTCCAATTATCCCTGATTATGAACTTGGAGCTGCTTTGACCTGCTTGCGCAGAAGATCAATTACTTTTTCAGTCATTTCTTCTGTGTTTAATACTTTATCTTCCGGCTTTGCGATGTCTCCGGTACGGTGTCCTTGAGTCAGCACTTCAGCTAGAGCAGCGTCAAGAGCTTCTGCTTCTTCTACCATATTAAAAGAATACTTTAACATCATTGCTGTTGAAGCAATGGTTGCTAACGGATTAGCTTTTTTCTCTCCCGCGATATCAGGAGCTGATCCATGTACTGGTTCATAGAGACCTGGGCCTCCGCTTCCAATGCTTGCCGATGGAAGCATTCCTAAAGAACCGGTCAGCATGGATGCTTCATCACTTAAAATGTCACCGAACATATTTTCTGTTACTACAACATCAAATTGCTTCGGATCTCTGATAAGCTGCATGGCTGCGTTATCCACGAGCATATGCTCAATTTCAATCTCCGGATAATCCTTGCTGACTTCCTCAGCTACTTCTCTCCACAGCCTGCTCGTTTCCAGAACATTTGCTTTGTCAACAGAAGTTACTTTCTTTCTTCTTACTTTAGCTAATTCAAAAGCACGACGTACAATTCTTTCAACCTCTGAACGCTTATAAGAAAGAGTATCTACTGCTGCTTCCTCGTCGTCTTCCTGGCGACGTTCTTTTGGAACTCCAAAGTAAAGTCCTCCTGTAAGTTCACGCACGATCATTAGATCTACTCCATCTACCACTTCTTTACGAAGCGTAGAAGAATCAGTTAGACTTTCATGACCAGTAACAGGACGAAGGTTAGCAAAAAGATTCAAGGCCTTTCTCAAGCCTAACAGTCCTGTTTCAGGACGCATATCACCTGGAAGAGTATCCCACTTCGGCCCCCCTACAGCGCCCAAAAGTACTCCGTCACTTTCCTTACATGCATTGACTGTCTGTTCAGGGAGAGGAGTATTTTCTTGATCAATAGCAACTCCCCCAATTTTTTCGTAATTATAATCGAATTTGTGGCCATATAAATCCGCCACTTCATCAAGCACTTTAATAGCTCCCTCTACTACTTCCGGGCCTATTCCATCCCCGGGAAGGACAGTAATACGTTTATTCATGTACATTCTCCCCTTATTGGTTTGGCTCTGTTAAATTTGAACTTTTTCAGCTTTTTGTTCTTCTCCGCTCTTACGGTTTAAAATCCTGTTTACTGCATTGATATACGCTTTTGCTGACGCTTCTAACACATCATGGGCTGTGCCTCTTCCCGTAGACTCAATCCCTTGAAATTCAACTTTTACAAACACTTCAGCTAACGCATCTCGGCCCCCGCTGATCGATTGAATCCGGTAGTCTGTTAAGGTAACTTCTTGCCCGATAATCCGCTCTAGAGTGTTATAAACAGCTTCTACACTACCAGAACCTGTTGCAGCCTCCTGGATCACTTCGTGGTTAGGATTTCTCATGGTTACCGTAGCTGTTGGTATATTGTTCGTCCCGTAATTAACCTGAAGGGTTTCCACTTCAAAATACTTAACAGCCGCTCCCACCTTTTCATCAGTCATAAGCGCGAAAATATCCTCATCAGTAACTTCCTTTTTCTTATCTGCCAGCTCTTTAAAGGATTTAAAGACTTTGTTTATCTCTTCATCAGATGCTGTGTAGCCTAGGTCCCTAACTTTTTCTTTAAAGGCATGACGTCCGGAAAGCTTTCCAAGAACCATTCGGTTTGCGTTTACACCGACAAGCTCAGGAGTGATAATTTCATAAGTTGTCTTCTCTTTCAACACGCCGTCTTGATGAATGCCAGATTCATGAGCAAACGCATTGTCTCCCACAACAGCCTTATTATTAGGGACTACCATGCCAGTTAATTTACTTACCAGGCTGCTGGTTTTCTTAATTTCATGTAGCGTTAGCCCCGTGGTAGCCTGATAGAAATCATTTCTGATTTTCAATGCTACTGCAATTTCTTCCAAAGAAGCATTGCCCGCTCGCTCACCTATACCATTTATGGTGCACTCTACTTGCTCTGCCCCGCCTTCAATCGCAGCAAGTGAATTCGCAACAGCCATTCCAAGATCATCATGACAGTGCGCTGACAGCTTAGCTTTGTCACTATTAGGAACATTGGTCTTAATATAGCTGAACATGTTCTTTATTTCTTCTGGAGTGATGTATCCTACAGTATCAGGAAGATTAATAACCTCCGCTCCTGCGTCAATGACTTTTTCTATAATTCTGACAAGGAAGTCTAAATCAGATCGGCAAGCATCTTCCGCTGACCACTGTACATGAGGAAACCTCTTTTTAGCGTACGTAACAGCTTCTACTGCCTGCTCGATGACTTGGTCAGGAGTCATTTGCAGTTTATGAGTCATATGAATGGGCGAAGTGGCTATAAATACATGCAGTCTTGGTTCAGCCCCTCCTTTTAACGCTTCCCACGACACATCGATATCTTTTTTCAAAGAACGAGATAAACCCGTTACAGAGCTTCCTTTTACCTGATCAGCTATCGCTTTTACTGACCTGAAATCTCCTTGGGAGGAGGCAGGAAATCCTGCCTCAATAATATCAACACCGAGCCGCTCTAATTGCTTGGCAATTTCCATTTTTTCTTCAAAGTTTAAATTAACTCCCGGAGACTGTTCTCCATCGCGAAGTGTCGTATCAAAGACGTTAATTTTTTGCACTTCCTACCACTCCTTTAGATCGTCCTTTAACAAATGGCATCATTTCACGCAGCTCACGACCCACTTCTTCGATAAGGTGCTTGTTTTCTCTATCATTTGTTGCATTAAACTCTGGGCGGTTAGCCTGGTTTTCAAGGATCCAGCCTTTAGCAAATTTTCCAGTTTGAATGTCTGAAAGAATACCGCGCATAGCATCTTTTGTATCCTCGGTAACAACACGTGGACCTGCCTGGAAATCGCCCCATTGTGCTGTATCAGAAATGGAATAACGCATTCCTTCAAGGCCGCCTTCGTACATAAGGTCAACAATTAGTTTTAATTCGTGTAAGCACTCAAAGTAAGCAACCTCAGGCTGATATCCTGCTTCTACTAAAGTTTCAAAACCAGCTTTCACTAATGCCGAAGTACCACCGCAAAGTACTGCCTGCTCACCAAACAAATCTGTTTCAGTTTCCTCTTGGAAAGTAGTTTCAAGGATTCCAGCTCTTCCGCCGCCGATTTGCTTTGCATAAGCAAGAGCCAAGTCTTTTGCATTTCCTGTTGCATCCTGGTATACAGCAATAAGTGCCGGCACGCCAGCCCCATCTTCAAATGTACGTCTTACAATGTGACCCGGACCTTTTGGAGCGACCATAAATACGTCAACATTTTCTGGAGGAACAACCTGGTTAAAGTGAATATTGAATCCGTGTGCAAATACAAGAGACTTACCTTCAGTCAATTCTGGCTCGATTTCATTTTTGTATGTGGTTGGCTGATATTCGTCTGGAAGAAGTACCATAATTACATCAGCTTTGGCTGCAGCTTCACGCACGGTAAGTACTTCAAACCCATCTTCTTCTGCTTTATCCCATGATTTTCCTGGACGAAGACCGATGACTACGTTTACTCCACTTTCGCGAAGGTTCTGGGAATGAGCATGGCCCTGAGAACCATATCCTACTACTGCAACTGTTTTGTCTTGTAATACTGCCTCGTTAATATCTCCATTGTAAAATACCTTTGCCATAATAAATCTCTCCCTTTTTTTATATAATTTAGTTAATTGATAATAGAATACCTTGAACCCTCAAAAACACTTTTCTTAGTTCCGCGTTTGAAGGCGGTAATCCCGGTTCTTGCTAGCTCTTTAATTCCATAAGGCTTTAACAAATCAATAAGAGCTTCCACCTTTTGGTGGTCTCCTGTCACCTGAATCGTGACACTTTCTCTGCCAACATCAATAATTGAAGCTCTAAATGGAGCAGCAAGGGATGCTAGTTCCCCCCGGTGCTGGGGAGAAGCAACCACCTTAATTAATGCCAGCTCTCTGGCGACAATTGCTTCGTCGGAAATGTCACGGACTTTTAGTACGTCCACCTGCTTATTAAGCTGTTTGATCACTTGGTCAAGAGACCGGTGGTCATCAACATTTACCACAAATGTCATCCTTGAAATAGATGGATTCTCAGTGATTCCTACAGTGATACTCTCTATGTTAAAATGCCTTCTGGCAAAAAGCCCGGTAATTCGGTTTAACACACCTGATGTGTTGTTAACAGTAGCTATGATTGTTCTTTTCATGGTTTGATCCCCTCCATTTCGTGATGCCCTTTTCCTGGGGCGATCATAGGATAAACATTTTCATCCTTCTTCACTCGGAAGTCCAACAGCATCGGACCATCGTATGCCATTGCTTCACGAAGCACCTCTTTTACCTCACTTGGATCATCAACCTTCTGAGCTTTAATGCTGTAAGCTTCTGCTAGTTTTACAAAGTCAGGCTGGATTGGAAACAGAGAATTTGAGTAGCGTTCTTCATAGAAGAGCTGCTGCCATTGTCTCACCATCCCAAGAGATGCATTATTAACCAGGATTATCTTCACAGGGAGGTTAAGCTCCTGAAGGATAGAAAGTTCCTGGGCTGTCATCTGAAAGCCCGCATCCCCCAGCACGGATACCACTGGAGTCTCCGGTTCAGCAAATTGTGCCCCTATGGCGGATGGGAAGCCAAATCCCATAGTGCCTAAACCTCCGGAAGTCACCCAACGGTTTGGCTTATTGAATTTATAATACTGCGCAGCCCACATTTGATGCTGGCCCACATCAGTCGTAACAATGGCTTCTCCCTCAGTGACCTCATACACCAATTCCATTAATTCCTGAGGCTTAATAATCCCCTCTTCTTTTTCGTACCAGAGAGGATATTCCTGACACCAGGATTTCACCTCTTTCTTCCACTCATCGCATTGAGAAGGCTTGCCATTAGCTTGAATCATCATTTCCAGTGCCTTTTTCGCATCTCCAACGACAGGAATCTGGGTGTCGATATTTTTTCCGATTTCTGCGGGATCAATATCGATGTGCGCCACTTTCGCTTCTGGAGCAAAATGAGCCAGGCTGCCCGTTAGACGATCGTCAAATCGAGCTCCCACATTAATCAAAAGGTCACATTTATGAAGAGCCATGTTTGCGGCATACATTCCGTGCATGCCCGCCATTCCTAGAAAGAGTTCATGGTCTCCAGGAAAGGCTCCCAATCCCAGCAGAGTACTAACCACTGGAATCTTCTGCTGTTCAACATAGGAGAAAAGCTCTGAAGAAGCATGGGCATGAAGGATGCCTGCTCCTGTTAAAATAACCGGTCGCTCAGCTTCCGTCACAGCATCTGTCAGCTTTTTGATTTGAATCTTATTCGGCACCACAGTCGGCTGGTAGCCTGGAAGCTCAAGCTTTTGATCATAGTCAAACAAACCACTATCTATAGATACATCCTTAGGCAAGTCAATGAGGACCGGTCCAGGTCTACCCGTAGTTGCAATGTGAAAGGCTTCCTTAATCACACGAGGCAGTTCCTTAATACTGCGCACTTGGTAGTTGTGCTTTGTAATCGGCATGGTAACACCGATCATATCAGCTTCTTGGAAAGCATCCGTACCGATAACAGAAGTTGCTACCTGTCCTGTAATGACAACAAGAGGCAGTGAATCAATCATTGCATCCGCGATGCCAGTTACTACGTTCGTTGCCCCGGGCCCAGAGGTAACAACACATACACCAGGCTTCCCAGACACTCTGGCATAACCTTCAGCTGCATGAATGGCGCCCTGCTCATGCCGTGCCAAAATATGGCGAATGCCTGTGCGGTAAATCTCATCATATGTTGGGAGAATTGCTCCTCCCGGATACCCAAAAATTACATCAACATTTTCCTTAGCCAGTGCACGGATAAGCATACTTGACCCTGTGATTTCTTGGTTTTCTTCTTCCATTCGCATTTCTTTTTTCTCCTCTGCTTTCGTACTCATGATTGCCTCCTCCTTATATGTGGTTTTCTGACATTTTACTCCAGGAAGTAGACTATTTATCTGGGATTTTCAGTTCTACGGCGCTTATCAAGGCATGAAAAAAACCTTCTCTCCCCTATAAAAGCCGAAACAATCGACTAAAGGGGTGAAAAGGTCTCCTTTCCACGGTACCACCCTTCTTCACAGCACACAGATATTGCACTGCCTCAGCGGCGACGAAATCATCGTCGTCTCTTTTTGATAACGAGTAAGAGAACTTATGTCACTTACTCGGCCGGTATTACTTGTTGCCTTTCATACCGACACTCAGAGGTGAGTTCACTATTGAAGGAAGCACCGTATCTCAGCATCCACGGCTCTCTGTTGGTTCCTTTTTCAATAGCTACTTTTCCTCTTCTGCGTGTTTTTTATGAAATTAGTACTTCATTACTCCGCCAGTGTTAGCAGAAGTAACTAATTTAGAATAACGGGCAAGATACCCTTTTTTCACTTTTGGTTCCGGCTCCGACCATCCTTCCATTCTCTCAGCAAGTTCTTCGTCTGATAGATCTACATGTAATCCTCGATTAGGAAGGTCGATTGTTATTTTGTCCCCACTTTCGATAAATGCAATGGGTCCTCCTTCAGCAGCTTCCGGCGAAATATGGCCAATTGATATGCCCCGCGATGCTCCTGAAAAGCGTCCATCGGTTAACAAAGCAACCTTTGTTCCTAGCCCCCGTCCGCTTATAGAAGAAGTCGGTGTAAGCATTTCTGGCATTCCCGGCCCGCCTTTAGGTCCTTCATAGCGAATGACCACTACGTGCCCTTCTTTAACGGTCCCGTTGTTAATGCCTTCAATTGCTTCGTCCTGGGATTCGAAAACAATGGCTTCACCTTCGAATCTTTTAATAGAAGGATCAACAGCTCCAACCTTGATTACTGCCCCATCAGGAGCAAGGTTTCCGTATAAGATGGAAAGACCGCCCACAGGGCTGTATTCATTGCCTTTGCGCCTTATCACGTCATCATTCAGAATTTCTGCATCTTTTACGTTTTCGTAAATGCTTTTTCCTGTGATTGTGATCCTGTCAGGATGTATAGCTCCATCAATTTGTGCCAGCTCTTTAATAATCGCTGATACTCCCCCTGCTTTATGGACATCATCCATGGAATAATCAGAAGCAGGACTAATTTTACTTAAATAAGGGACTCTCTCTGCGACCTCGTTAATTCGTCGGAGATCATAGTCGATTTCTGCTTCATTTGCGATGGCCAGGGTATGGAGTACTGTATTTGTTGACCCGCCCATTGCCATATCAAGAGCAAACGCATCATCAATCGTCTCTTTTGTAACGATATCTCTTGGACGAATATCCTTTTTAATCAACTCTACTAAATGCTTAGCTGCATCCTTGATCAACTGATGCCTTTCTTCAGATGTGGCTACCAGTGTTCCGTTTCCAGGAAGTGCCAAGCCTAGCATCTCCATTAACGAGTTCATAGAGTTAGCTGTGAACATTCCTGAGCAAGAACCGCAAGTAGGACAGGCAGACTGCTCAATTTCGAGAAGCTCTTCCCTTGTCATTTTGCCTGATCCTACAGCTCCAACTCCTTCAAAGACAGAAACAAGAGAAAGGGATTTTCCTTCTTTTGTTCTTCCGGCCTCCATTGGCCCACCAGAGACAAAAACGGAAGGGACATTGGTTCTTACTGAAGCCATAAGCATTCCCGGCGTGATTTTGTCACAGTTAGGAATAAAGAACACTCCGTCAAACCAATGGGCATTAATCACTGTTTCTGCTGCATCACAGATAATTTCTCTGCTGGGTAGAGAATATCTCATCCCTATGTGTCCCATCGCTATTCCATCATCCACTCCAATGGTATTGAATTCAAATGGGATAGCTCCCGCTTCACGGATTGCTTCCTTCGCCACTTCAGCAAATTTATTTAAGTGCATATGTCCTGGAATGATATCTATATATGAATTACAAACGCCGATAAACGGCTTATCCATATCCTCTTCTGTTACCCCTGTAGCTCTAAGCAGGCTCCGGTGAGGAGCGCGGTCAATCCCTTTTTTTATCATGTCGCTTCGCATCTTTATCTCTCCCACTGCATCTCTCTCTGCTATCCTACTTCTACTTCTGATTCTTTAGAGTAAACTTTCACTCCGTCTTCTACGACTTTTTGACGGAAAGCTTTCAGTAAACGCTGTGTCTCTGGACCAGGTTTCCCCTCTCCAACTTCACGGCCGTCGACTTTTACAACCGCAATCACTTCAGCAGCTGTCCCTGTTAAAAATACTTCATCTGCTGTGTAGACATCGTGTCTGGTAAATGGCTCTTCTTTTACTTCATAGCCCATATCTAGAGCAAGGTCCACAATTGCGTTTCTTGTAATTCCTTCTAGTGCCCCGATGTATCCTGGAGGAGTTAACAATACGCCTTTTCTCAAAATAAAGACATTGTCTGCGGAACCTTCTGCTACATACCCTTCATTGTTCAGCATTAATGCTTCACTTACTCCTGCCAGACTGGCTTCTATCTTAACTAATATATTATTTAAATAGTTTAGAGATTTCACTTTTGGGCTCAATACATCCGGTCGGTTCCGCCGGGTAGCCACTGTGACAATTTCAAGCCCTCTTTCATATAATTCTTTAGGATATATGGCAAGCTCTTCAGCTATTACAATCAGCTGCGGCTTTGCACAGGTAGTTGGATCTAACCCCAGGTTTCCTACTCCACGAGAGACCACCAGGCGTATATATGCATCCCGCAATGCATTTTTTTTGAGGGTTTGAACAATAATGTCTGTTAATTCATCCATTGTGTATGGAATATTCAGCATAATTGATTTAGCTGAATTGAAGAGACGCTCTAAATGCTCTTCTAGTTTGTAGACATTCCCATGATATACGCGTATCCCTTCAAACACTCCATCTCCATAAAGAAAGCCATGATCATAAACAGAGATCTTAGCATCTTCCTTTTTTACAAACTCTCCGTTTAAATAGATCCATTGTTCACCCACTCTAATCACCCCTGATGTCTGCTTAAATATTCGAAAAAATCTAACTGATAATAGGTTCACAAATTATATCATTATTGCCCTTTTGTTCTCCTGCAGAGGGCAATTGTTCTTCTCTTGACTACAAAATGTGTTTGACGTTTATAATACGCCCATTAGGGTAAGTGGTCAACCACTTTTTAAAAATTATCCGACGATTCAAATTATATAATTTCTTATGATAACGCTTTCAGTATTATTGTTAAAGGGTTCAATGTCTTCATTTTTTTATATTCATTAATTGAATGTTGTGTAAAAAGAAAAAATACTTTCCTAGTTGTAAGGTCATGAAAAACATAGAGAGAGGGGAAGGGATATAATATCAATATAGTTTTATGAAAAGAGACCGTACAGACTCTGGGGTAATTGCTTAATAACTCGCACGTAAAGCATGAAATGACAAAATAAAGGCTTTGTTACCTTTTATTGTTGGTTTTCCCTTTCTGCTAATGCTATTTCCGAAGGCGTCTCGCGCTCTTATTTATAATCAAATGACTTTTAAAAATTAACAATCACCTTTATTAGAGCCAAAACTAAAAAAGCCTTCCTTGTTGTGTAAGGAAGGCTAAAATATTATGTAAGCAATATAAGTGGCGTCCCAGGAGAGATTCGAACTCCCGACCGACGGCTTAGAAGGCCGTTGCTCTATCCTGCTGAGCTACTGGGACATGAAAATAAGCAAGAACTCATCGGCGACATATATTAATATAACTCATCAGCCGCTAACAGTCAAGGGGGAAATAAAGGAGAAAATAAAAAAATCTCCTTTTCCCTTTGAACTAAAATTTTCTGGATAATTCCGTTATTTCTTTTCCGCTTCCCTGCTCATAGAAAGAAACTGATAAAACCTTATTATTCTCAGCTTCTACGATAGCATACGAAGCGACTGGATAGCCGCGAGGCAAAAGCAGGCTGCCTGGATTAACATAAACGACTCCATTCTCCTCAAGTACACCTGCTTGATGCGAATGGCCAAAAAAAGCAACATTTGCTCCTGCTTCTTCTGCCCGGTAAGTCAAAGAAGCAAGACTCATTTTGATGTTATATAAATGGCCATGAGCTACAAAAACCGTCAGATCCCCTAATTGTTCAACTCGTTCCTCAGGAAAATCCCCTATGTCACAGTTCCCCTTTACAGCCAGCACTCCTTTAAGTTCAGGAGCGTCCGTCGACAATTCAGAATCACCACAATGAATAACATGCTCCACTTCCTGATGGCGCATCTTTACCTCTGTTACTTCTTTTTTGACCCCATGGCTGTCACTCATTACTAGCAGCTTCACACATAACCCTCACTTTTTAAAGAATATCTTTCCATCTTTTTTGCAATTTTTCTAACGCTCGTTTCCGGTGACTTATTCTGTTTTTCTCTTCAGGAGGCAGCTCTGCCATCGTCTTGCCCAGCTCTGGCACGTAAAAGATCGGATCGTATCCAAATCCCTTGTCCCCTTGCTTTTTGTCAGTGATTACGCCATTAACTATACCTTCTACAATCAGAGTCTCCTTGCCAGGCACCGCTACAGCAATGGTACTAACAAAGCGGGCACTTCTTTGGTTAACCGGAACGTTTTGCAATTCCTGCAGAACCTTATCCATGTTTTTTTCGTCACTTTTCTCTTCACCTGCATACCTTGCAGAATAGACACCAGGCCTGCCCTGTAATGCATCTATTTCCAAGCCGGAATCATCTGCCACTGCAGGGGAATGAAAAGCTTGTGCTGCTGCCTCTGCTTTGATCTTAGCATTTTCAGCAAAGGTCTCTCCTGTTTCGGCTATATCTTCAAATTCCACGTCTAACAATGAAGTGACTTTTATATTTTCCCCTTCAAGCATTTCTTCCAGTTCTTTAATCTTTCCCTTATTTTTTGAAGCTAGAATGATCTTTTTCATCCGTTGATTCCTCATTCTTTGTTTTCGTGTTAATTAACGCAGAAGCATCTCCAATTGCTTCTCTTTGGATAAGAAATAATTCCTTTATCCCTTTTTCCCCCAGCTCCAGCAGGTGATTAAGCTGCGCTCTGGAGAATGTAGCTTCTTCTCCTGTACCTTGAAGCTCTACAAATTCACCATTACCGGTCATTACGATATTCATATCTACGTCCGCAGCGGAATCCTCTTCATAGCATAAGTCTAGCAACTCGCCTCTTTCAGGGTCAACTCCTACAGAAACAGCAGCTAAATATTCCTTTACAGGAAGCTCTTTCAGTTTGCCATTATCCACGTGACCTTTCAGTGCAAGGACCATTGCAACAAATGCTCCGGTGATTGATGCCGTTCTTGTACCGCCATCTGCCTGAATTACATCACAGTCTACCCAGACCGTTCTTTCTCCAAGCTTGCTAAGTTCCACTACAGAACGAAGAGCCCGCCCAATTAACCTTTGGATTTCCATTGTTCTTCCTGTAAGCTTGCCTTTTGCTGCTTCTCGTATGTTTCTTTGTTCCGTAGCCCTTGGAAGCATGGAATACTCAGCGGTTACCCAGCCTTTCCCTTCTCCTCTCATAAATGGAGGCACCCGTTCCTCAATACTGGCTGTGCAGATAACTTTCGTATCTCCAATCGTTATAAGCACGGAACCTTCCGGGTGTTTTAAAAAGTCATTATCTATTGTTACAGGTCGTAACTGGTTTGTTTCTCTGCCGTCTATCCTTGTCATCTTGTTTGCCTCCTCGTCTTCAAGTATCTCTTTCTTTTGATCGCCTTATGTATATGTATTACACTATCTCCAGCAAGAAAAAACAGGAAATTTCCGCTTACGAAAATGAAAGAAGGCAGCTTAAGCAGAGCCACCTTCTCTGATTCCTAATTGATTATAGCAGACTTTGATTAGAAGTTCTAAAATTCTCCTGTATTGACCTGGGCAGGTCTGGAAACAGGCTCGGCCAAAACCTCGCCAGAAGTAGTTAGAACTTCATCTGTACCATCTACACTGACTGCTACTTCCTCGATACCCTCTAGTTCAGTAAAGGAAAGTGCCAGAGTGTTCAACACATGATTTGAAATAGCGGTGCCTTCAAGTTCGCTTAAAATTTGATCATTAAAAGTAAGGGAGACAACGCCATCTTCAACAGTCGGTTCCTCTGTTAACTCTACTCCATTTCTAAAGTCCGATAACAAAGAACTCTTGTGCTCAGGTCCCTCCAACAATTCTTCAACCACACTCTCCATTTGGTCTTTTTCCCGGTCTACCCTGCGAGTGACTGGGACGTAGTATACTTCCTCTCCCTTTTGAGAGAGGAAATACACCGAAACACTTTCACTTTGGGTAAGATCGCTTGCGTTTCCTGTTTCAAGATTGATCCCATTCGACCTGCTTAACCCATCCCCAATAGGCGTTTCATTTACAGGCATTACTTCTTGATCATAGCCATTAATCCTAATTTGAACTTCCTCTACGTTCTCAAATTGTGTCAATGTCCATGTAATGGATTGAAGGATGGATAGTTCTTTATCTGCCGGGTATTCTTCAAATTCTGGAGAAAAGTCCGCCACTGCTGTTCCGTCCTCTGTTAAATGAACATCTATCTCTGTGCCAGGAGGCAGTACGGCTTGAAAGCCATTTGGAATCATTTGAGTAACAGGGCCATCAATGACCAGGTATTCTAACGCCTGTCTAAGCGCGCCCTCCTCTTTTGGCAGCGACAAGGTTTGGGGAACAACCATCCCATCTTCGTCTAACAAATATATTTCTCTATCAACTGTTTCCTCACTTATTTCTGCTGATCCCTCTTCTGATTCTGATCCCTCTTCTTCAGAGGTGCCCTCGACCTCATTTCCTGCCTCCATTTCTAATTCAGTCCCCTCATCTATATAATCAATTTGAGGGGAGTCCATTTCTTGACCAGCTTCATTATTCCCAAAGCCGCACCCGCTTAACAACAGACCAAGGACAGCTGCTCCAGACACCCCTTTGATGATTGCTCTCTTCATGATCTATTCCCTCCCATACCTGTTTGTACTTTTATGTATACGAGTATCAGGTTGAAATAGACCAAGCATTTTATATAGGGGCCGTATTGATAGCAAAAAAACTTTCCAGGGCTTAACAGGTATAGTCACAAAAAAGAGGAAAGAGATGCGGGCTAACAAACTGCTATGCTGCCTCCGAGCAAAAGAAACCGTGATGGGAATGAAAAAGACGGGGCTTAGAACATGCTTATGCCCTATAAGCTCGAACTTATTAAAAGACGCCACCGATTGGTAATATGGTAATAAAAAAGAGGGTTTCGCCAACAAGATAAACTGTTGGGAAATCCTCTAAACCCTTAATCCTATTATGATATGGCTTCCAAAGTAATAGGATTCACCTTATCTATTTTTACATCCAGCCAGCGGTTCGCGATCGTGCGAAACTGTTCAGAAGACCCTGTCGTATAAAAAATATGTTCAGGCTCACGGTCACTTGTAAACTGAAGACCATTGTGATAAAGCAAAGTACTTACTTCCCTGGCCGTTTCATCTCCAGAAGAAATGAGTATAATATCATCCCCGACGGCTTGTTGGATGACATCGTAAAGAAGTGGATAATGGGTGCACCCCAGAATTAAAGTATCAAATGATTTCCCTTTTAACGGAGCCAATGTTTGCTTTACAATAGTTAAAGCTTCTTCCCCTTCACACATTCCTTGCTCAACAAGAGGAACAAACGGAGGGCACGCCAAGCTTTCTATTTTTATTTGTGCGTTTATTGTCTTAAGCGCCCGTTCATATGCCCGGCTCGTTATCGTACCGTTTGTTCCTATCACTGCCACGTGGTCTGTCTGAGTTAGCTTTAGTGCTGCAATGGCACCAGGCTGAACAACGCCGACCACGGGAATAGGAAGTTCCTGTCTTACTTCCTCAAGAACCACAGCTGTGGCTGTATTACAGGCAATCACAAGCATTTTTATATCCTTGTCCATCAACCGGTCAATCATTTGCCACGTATATGTACGCACTTCTTCAGTAGGACGAGGCCCGTATGGACAGCGAGCAGTATCCCCAATATATATCATCTTTTCTTTAGGCAGCTGTCTTGCTATCTCTTTTGCAACAGTTAAGCCGCCAAGCCCTGAATCAATTACACCAATTGGTTGGTCCACTTACATTCCCTCAATTTCTATATGATTTTACCACTTACGAGAAGGAAAATTTATCACCCTCTCTGGTCATTATCTATCATCACCTGGTGAAGGGACGAAAGGTTCTTCTCTAGTGAGTTCACTTCTTCTTCGGAGAAATGGATGAGTACATCTGCTAAATACTCCTGCCGTTTCCGTATGACTTCCCGGATAATACTTTCCCCTTTTTCAAGAAGATGAATCCTGACAACACGACGGTCTTTTGTATCTTTGACTCTTTCAACAAGTTCATTCTTCTCCATTCGATCAACCAAATCAGTTGTGGTGCTGCAGGCAAGGTACATTTTGTTAGATAGATCTCCTATGGTCATATCCCCACTTTCATGGAGCCATTGCAAGGCTACAAATTGAGGGGGGGTAATAGGAAACTGGTCTAATATTTCCCTGCCGCGCTGCTTAACAATATACGATACTCTTCGCAAGGATTTTTCTATATCTGCAACTTGGGTTATGTCCGCCATTCTACAGCCTCCCGAGATTCACAATCTGGTTTTATTTTCTCTGTTTTCCTTTGAAATTGCAAGCCTTTAAGAGGAACATTACGTGAACTCCGAGTCTTACTATCACTATATGCAGCGGCGAAAAAAAAGTCATTTCACCCAAAAAAAATGCCGCCTGCTTACTTCAGGCGGCATGGTACTCTGCAGGATATCCTAAATGAGGAAGGATTGAACTAGATAAAACCCTTTTCTTTCACTAACTCTGCCACTTCATCAGCTGTAGATAACGTTAAAGCTTCCTCTACTAGCTTTTCTGCATCTTTTTTAGTTAAGCTTCTGATTTGTGATCTGGCTGGAAGCACAGAAGTAGCACTCATACTAAATTCATCCAGTCCTAGACCTAATAAAAGGGGAACAGCCGTTTCTTCCCCAGCCATTTCACCACACATTCCAGCCCATTTTCCTTCCTTGTGAGCTGCTTCAATTACACTTTTCACCAGTCGTAAAATGGCAGGATGGTAAGGCTGATATAAATGTGATACTTTTTCACTCATACGGTCAGCAGCAAGTGTATACTGAATCAAATCATTAGTGCCGATGCTGAAAAAGTCAACTTCTTTTGCAAACAGTTCTGCTGCCACAGCTGTGGAAGGGATCTCAACCATGATTCCTACTTCAATATCCTCGGAAACAGCGATTGCTTCTTCAATCAGCTGTTCTCTTTCTTCTGCTAAAATCATTTTAGCCTGCCTAACTTCTTCTAGGGTGGCTACCATTGGAAACATGATTTTCAAGTTTCCATAAGAGCTTGCCCGTAAAAGAGCACGAAGCTGTGTACGGAAAATATCTGTCCGTTCCAAGCATAGTCGTATCGCTCTAAATCCTAAAAATGGATTCATTTCTTCTGGAAGGTCAAGATATGGGAGCTCTTTGTCTCCTCCAATATCAAGGGTTCGGATGACTACCGGTTTGCCTTCCATCTTTTTGACTACTGTTTTATACGCTTCAAACTGCTCTTCTTCTGTTGGAAGCTGGTCTCTTCCCATATACAGAAACTCGGTACGGTACAACCCAATTCCTTGAGCTCCATTGCTTAGCACACCCTCCATATCATTTGGAGTCCCAATGTTGGCTGCCAGCTCTACTTCATGGCCGTCCTTTGTTTCTGATGGTTCATTGATTAGCTTTTCCCATTCTTTTCGTTGAGCGTTGAATGTTTCAAGCTTTTCCCGGTATTGTTTGACTACCTCTTCTTCCGGGTTGATCAGCACATCGCCTTCCAAGCCGTCTACAATAACAAGATCTCCGTTTTTCACTGTCTCTGTGGCATTTTTTGTTCCTACCACGGCAGGGATTTCCATGGAACGAGCCATGATAGCAGAATGGGACGTACGACCGCCAATGTCCGTAGCAAACCCGCGAATGTATGTTAAGTTTAATTGGGCAGTATCTGAAGGCGTTAAATCTTCAGCGATTACTACTGTTTCTTCATCAATTGTGGCTAAACTTGTGTTCTCCACACCTAAAAGGTGAAGAAGAACACGTTTAGATACATCACGGATATCGGCAGCCCGTTCTTTCATGTATTCGTTATCCATGTTTTCAAACAAGGAAACAAACGTGTCAGAAACTTCTTTCATCGCAAATTCAGCGTTCACGTTGTCCTCTTTAATTTTGTTCGTGACTCCATCGATAATTTCCGGATCTGATAAGACAAGAAGATGAGCTGAAAAAATCTCAGCCTTGTCTTCTCCCATCTCTTTTAACGTCTTCTCTTTGATGAGCTGGAGTTCTTCTTTGGCTTTATCAAGGGAGTCGTTAAAACGCTTAATCTCTTGATCCGTATCTGTTACTTCCTTCTTTGAAAGATCCATTTCCGGTGTTTCCAATAAGAATGCTTTGGCAATGGCAATGCCTTTAGAGGCGGCAATACCAGTAAGGTTTAAAGACATTATTCTCCTAACCCCTCTTTAATTACTTCTGCCACACCGTTAAGCGCTTCTTCTTCATCAGAGCCTTCTGCTTTCACTGTGACTTCTGCTCCTTTGCCAACTCCAAGAGACATGACGCCCATGATTGATTTTAAGTTCACAGATTTACCGTTGTATTCCAAGGTAATGTCAGAAGAGTACTGACCTGCTTTATTGACAAGCTGGGTTGCCGGCCGTGCATGAATTCCAGTTTCATCAGTAATTGTAAACGTTTGCTCTTGCATGATAATAACCCCTTTACTATTTGTTTTATTTTAGTGAGTAAGGAATAAGGAAGCCTTCCTGTTATTTATAATGTCCTTTACTTACGTTACCACAAACATGCGGTTTTCAACCTAAAAGATGAGCTGAAAGCATAAAAAAAGGCATGAGTAAAATGAATGAACCTTATAAAGAAGCGAAAATGATTCTTTATATGGTCAATCACTTATTTACTCATGCCTGATCGTATCAGTAACACGTAAATCATGTTTGCGTTTTCAGTTTAGGCAATAACCCTTATTTCAAAGTTATTATAGCATTGTGCATTTATCCAAACAAGTATTAAACACTCTTTCGGTAATATTACATATTTTGACCAAATAATGGTCCTGGGCCGCTTTTACCCAATAAAAAACACCGGCCCCTCAAAGAGAGCAGCCGGCACTTATTAAATTTGAATCTCGCCAAGCCTGATTAATTCAATTACGGCCTGGGAGCGCCCCTTTACCCCCAGTTTTTGCATCGTATTTGAGATGTGGTTTCTGACCGTTTTTTCACTAATATATAATTGGCCGGCGATTTCTTTTGTTGTTTTATCTTGAACAAGAAGTTCAAATACTTCTCGCTCCCGCTTGGTAAGAAGAGAGCGCGGGCCGCGTTCCATTTCTTTCAATGATGTCACCCTTTCTGGCATAGACTGCAGTCTCCTCTAACCTGGTTTTCTTAGAGGTGCATATCATTGAAGAAAGAACTTAGTCACCCATATCCTATGTTATCAATTGTTTAACCGTTACCTGTTCTCAAACATAGCCATCATTTATTATAAAAAATAAGCTGGTACCTATAATCTTTTCTTATTGGAGGCTTGCCTGCTTCTCTTTTAGATCTGAGAGCACTTCCACATCCCAGGGCACCGGCTTACCGCTGAATTTTGAAATTTGAACGATTGCTCCACGTCCAGTTAAACAGTAGGAGCCCTCGTTATTCACAGCAAGATAGTGTATATCAAGTGATGTGTTTCCAACATGGTTGACTTTTACATACACGGATAATTTCTCATCAAAGAAAACCTGTCTCAAGTAATTGCACTGGAGGTCGGCAGTAACCACAATCGTGGCACTTTCTTCTTTCAACCACTCATCCATTAAACCTAAATGCTTAAAAAAATCAATTCTGGCTTCTTCAAAATACACAAATGCGTTTGTATTATTTAAGTGCCCAAAAGCATCAGTTTCCGAAAAACGGACTTTCACTTCTGCACTGAATGAGAACTCATTCACCCACTCATTAAAATTTTTTATATACGGTATTGTTTTGGCCATCTCGTTAACCCTTTCTCTTTAAGTATATGAATCTATAAATTAAGCAAGGCCTCTATGAAAGAGGCCTTCTTATAATTATACAATTACTGAATTACTGCTTGTCACTGCCAAAGAAGTTTTTGAAAGACTGCACTGTTGAAGAACGGTTTAGAGCCGCAATGGAAGTTGTTAAAGGAATACCCTTTGGACAAGATTGTACACAGTTTTGAGAATTACTGCAGTTTCCTAGTCCTCCATCTCCCATAATTGTTTCTAAACGTTCAGCACTATTCATCTCACCAGTTGGGTGAGCATTAAACAAACGAACTTGGGAAAGTGGAGCCGGCCCGATGAAGTTAGAGCGCTCATTTACATTCGGACATGCTTCTAAACAAACTCCGCACGTCATACATTTTGAAAGCTCATAAGCCCATTGGCGCTTGTTTTCTGCCATTCGAGGCCCAGGTCCTAAATCGTATGTTCCATCAATAGGAATCCATGCCTTCACCTTTTTCAAAGAATCAAACATCCGGCTTCTGTCTACCATTAAGTCACGGATGACAGGGAAGGTTTTCATAGGCTCCAAGCGAATTGGCTGTTCAAGCTGATCCACTAATGCCGTACATGATTGACGCGGCTTACCATTTATCACCATAGAACATGCCCCGCATACTTCTTCAAGGCAGTTCATGTCCCAGATTATTGGATTTGTTTCTTTGCCGTTTTTATTTACAGGATTTCTGCGAATCTCCATCAATGCAGAAATCACATTCATGTTCGGGCGATGGGTGACTTCAAATTCTTCCTCAAATGGCTCCTTATCCGGTCCTTCTTGGCGGGTGACGATCAAGCGAATTTTTTTATCTTCACTCATGATTTACCAGCTCCTTGTTTGTTGCCCGCTTTTGCTTTTGAATAATCACGCTTCCGCGGTGTAATAAGAGATACATCGACGTCTTCATATTCGAAATCAGGAGCGTCCTTCGCTGGGTTATATTTAGCCTTAGTTGTTTTCAACCATTCTTCATCGTTCCGATCTGGGAACTCAGGCTTATAGTGAGCTCCACGTGATTCATTACGGTTATAAGCACCAAGTGTAATCACTCTGGCAAGATGAAGCATCCCATGAAGCTGGCGTGTAAATGTAGCAGCCTGGTTGCTCCATTTTGCTGTGTCACTCATATTAATGTTTTCCCAACGCTCAAGCAGTTCCTGAATCTTTTCATCAGTTTTTAGGAGATTTTCATTCTCACGCACTACTGTCACATTGTCAGTCATCCATTCGCCAAGTTCTTTATGAAGGACGTAGGCATTTTCTTCGCCATCCATATTCATTATTTTATCATGAAGTTCTTCTTCTTTCTTCACTTGTGACTCGTAAATAGAAGAGGACATATCTTCAGCCGATTTATCAAGGCCTTTCATGTACTCCACAGCTTTCGGTCCGGCTACCATTCCGCCATAAATCGCTGATAATAAAGAGTTAGCCCCTAAGCGGTTCGCACCATGCTGTGAATAATCACACTCACCCGCAGCAAACAATCCCGGGATATTTGTCATTTGGTCGTAATCAATCCACATGCCGCCCATTGAATAGTGAACCGCAGGGAATATTTTCATAGGAACCTTACGAGGATCATCTCCCATGAACTTTTCATAAATTTCCATAATTCCACCGAGTTTGATATCAAGCTCCTTAGGATCTTTATGAGAGAGGTCGAGATAAACCATGTTTTCCCCGTTAATGCCAAGCTTCTGCTCCACACAGACATTAAAAATTTCACGAGTAGCAATATCACGAGGTACCAAGTTACCATATGCAGGATATTTCTCTTCCAGGAAATACCAAGGTTTACCGTCTTTATAGGTCCAGACGCGTCCGCCTTCACCACGTGCTGATTCACTCATTAGACGAAGCTTATCGTCTCCCGGAATAGCAGTCGGGTGAATTTGAATAAATTCTCCATTAGCATAGTAGACGCCCTGCTTATAAAGAGCAGCTGCTGCATAGCCTGTGTTGATGATGGAGTTCGTTGACTTTCCAAAGATGATTCCTGGTCCGCCCGTTGCCATAATAACAGCGTCACCGCGGAAGCTTTGAATTTCCATGCTTTGAAGGTTTTGACCGGTAACGCCTCGGCAAACACCTTCATCATCCATTACGGCTGAAAGAAATTCCCAGCCCTCATACTTTGTAACAAGGCCAGCTACTTCATAACGACGGACCTGCTCGTCCAATGCATAAAGAAGCTGCTGACCAGTAGTCGCTCCTGCAAAGGCCGTTCTGTGATGCTGGGTTCCACCAAAACGGCGGAAATCTAGAAGACCTTCCGGAGTACGGTTAAACATTACACCCATGCGATCCATAAGATGAATAATGCCAGGTGCCGCTTCTGTCATTGCTTTTACCGGAGGCTGATTTGCAAGAAAGTCTCCACCGTAAACAGAATCATCAAAGTGTTCCCAAGGAGAATCCCCTTCCCCTTTTGTATTTACTGCACCATTAATTCCGCCTTGTGCACATACAGAGTGAGAACGTTTAACAGGAACCAAGGATAAAAGGTCTACCTGGACACCTGCTTCTGCAGCTTTGATGGTCGCCATAAGACCAGCAAGACCGCCACCCACTACGATAATTTTTCCATTGCTCATGTCCACTCACTCCTTAAATATTCGCTAATTCAGGGTTGATAAATGCAAAGATTGCACGCACGCCGATGAACGTTAAAATGACAAAAACACCGATTGTTGCGTAGGTTGCAATTTTTTGGGAACGAGGGGTGATTGTAATTCCCCAAGATACCAAGAAAGACCAAAGCCCATTAGAAAAGTGGAACGTTGCAGCTACCACACCGGCTATATAGAAAACAAGCATAAACGGGCTGCTTAAAATGTCCGCCATCATATCATAATTTACTTCCACGCCCAGAGCTGCTTGTATTCTCGTTTCCCATACGTGCCACGCAATGAAAATAAGAAGGAATACTCCAGTGATTCTTTGAAGTAAAAACATCCAGTTACGAAAATACCCATAGCGCCTTGTATTACTTTTGCCCTGGAATGCTATGTACAGTCCATAAATTGCATGATATAGAAGTGGAATAAAGATGATTAACAGTTCAAGTGCATATCTAAAGGGAAGCCCTTCCATAAAGTGAGCAGCCTGGTTAAATGAGCTTGCTCCATACACCGCAAAGTGGTTAACAATTAAGTGTTGAATTAAAAAGATCCCAACTGGAATAACTCCTAGCAATGAATGCAGTCGACGATTGAAAAATTCACGATTCCCTGCCATGCCTGTGTCCCCCCACAAAATGTTTTTTTAACCTTTGTTGTCGTTTCTCCTACTATTCTCTCTATACTTTCCTCTATGAAACAACCTCCCTGTTTGAGTATGGAAGAACGAACTGGGGAGCTAAAGAAAAAGCAGTTAGTTTGCCGATGCAAATCAGTTTACTGCAATTAAGCGGTTATGTATGCTCTCCTGATAAATTGCCTTCCACATCAATAATTACATCCAAGTACTCTCAGCCTTTGTGAGGATCATAGAATGAGCGAATGCTCACCTGATTCTCTTTTCTACTTTAACGCACAAAAAGCTACAGTTAAAAACCACTTTAGAGACCTGTTCACTTGCATATATGTCTCTAATTTCGCCATAAATCTGACAAATTTATTGTACTCCCACTTTCCATGCTCGTCAAGAAAGCGTATACCTATTTTTCTTCCTGTTATGCATTGATTATCCACTAATAGAAAAACAGAGGGTGACAGCCCTCTGTTTACCTTCCATTTCCTCTTTTTATCCGATAATCATTCGTTCTGTTGGATATTTATAATGAGTCTTTGTATCTTTTTTCTTTACAGAAAATAAAAATACTAGAATTCCCACTCTACCGACAAACATGAGGAACAGGAGGATAATTTGACTCGGCATGCTCAAGTCTGCTGTTATCCCAGTGGACAGGCCGCATGTTCCAAAAGCAGAACTGGTTTCAAAAATAACATCTATAAGCTCGACATTTTGATTTTCTCTCTCCAGGGCTGTGATCATGGTTACTGCGGAGACAAGTCCAACGAAAAAGAAGGATAACACAATAAACGCTTTCTGCCTGTCTTCTGGGTGAACCTCTCTGCCAAATACTTTAACGTCACTTTTTCCAAGTGCAAAGCTTCGAATGGTTAAAAACATAACGGCCAGTGTGGTCGTTCGGATCCCCCCGCCCACACTTGAAGGACTCGCCCCTATAATCATCAAAGCGGAGAGAAAAAGAAGCGTCGGGAGCGTATACTCAGATATATCCATTGTGGCCAGTCCTGCACTTCTTGCTGTTGCTGAATTAAACAGGTTAAAAAACAGCTGCTGGTGCCACTCCATACCTACATAGTAATAATTTCGCTCAAAAGCCCAAAGACCAAATACCCCAATAATGAAGACAAGAAAATAAGTAGTAACAGTTACTTTTGTAAATAAGCTGAATTTAAATTGCCTGTCTTTTGAGGAAAAGTATTCTTTCAACTCCATTAAAACAGGAAATCCGATAGCACCGGAAAAGATAAGCAATATAACTATAAATTGAACATAATAATCGTCAGCAAATGGAATTAATGATTGCCCTGTCACATCAAAGCCAGCATTGGTAAACGCTGATAATGCAGCAAAGGCCCCCTGATAATATGCCTGTCCCACAGAATCAAAGTATTGGATGTAATATGTCCCCAGGATTAAGGCACCTATTAATTCGATGGCAAGGGCGGTCAGCAAAATTCCACGCATCAGCTTCACCATGCCTGAAAATTGATACTGGTTCTGATCCACCATAATTAATAATCTTCTTGAAAGATTAATCTTCTGTCCAAACAACAGCCAGACAAAAGTGCCCAGAGTCATAATGCCGATTCCGCCCAGCTGAATGGCCACAGCCAAAAAAAAGACACCTACGTAGCTATAGGTCTGAGAAACATCTACCACTGTCAATCCAGTTACACTTACAGCCGATATGGAGGTGAACAGCGCTTCAAAATAAGTCAGGTTAACACCTGGCTGCTGAGAAATCGGCATCCATAGAAGGAGACTGATTAAAAACATAGTAATAATATATGCAACTATAATAAAGCGAAATGGCGACATGAACTTTGCTAGACGTGTTTTCATTATGTTCAACCTCCGACAAGTTTCGGGCCTAAGTATACCATTTATCCTGCCGAGATTCTATAGAGAAAATAGCTGAAACCCGCTATAATATAGATAGAGAAAGTGGGGGCCTTTTATGGAAAAAGAGAATCAGTCATATACAGAGTTTGGATATGAGCTTATCCGCGACACTCTTCTTCCTGAGCTTTTAGGAAAAGAACATAGCGAGATACTATATTGGGGCGGGAAATCCCTGGCAAGGAATTTCCCATTGGAATCCATTGATGAAATTAAAGAGTTTTTCGTGAAAGCCGGATGGGGAGAAGTTCATATATTAAAAGAAAAGAAAAGCGAAATTCTTATAGAACTAGAACTTCCACACCTGGCAGGAGGAAAAAAAGCTTCGTTTGACCGCCACCTGGAAGCGGGCTTTCTGGCTGAGCAGCTAGAGCGGTTAACCAGCTGCCCTGCCGAAACATTTATTACTGATAAAAAAACCAAAGTACTCTTTGAAGTTCATTGGGATCCTAAGGATTACTTCGGAAGAGAAACAAGAAAAACAAGAAAAAAGAGCAGTGGATCCTGAAAAGGGACCGCTGCTCTTATTCTTCATTTAATCGCTGCATAATATCTTTTGCAACTTTGTCTGGGATAGAGGCATGGCGAAAATCCTCCAAAGAGGCCTCTTTCATTTTCTTTACAGAACCAAAATGCTTTAACAAGCTTCGTTTTCTCTTTTCCCCCACCCCTGGAACATCATCCAAAACAGAGGTAAACATTGTTTTGCCTCGTTTCTGTCTGTGGAAGGTAATAGCAAAGCGATGGACCTCATCTTGCACCCGCTGCAAGAGGTAAAACTCCGGGCTGTCCCGTTTAAGTGTGACAAACTCAGGAGGGTCTCCCATAACCAGCTGGGCCGTTTTATGCTTTTCATCCTTTGCCAGACCAACAACAGGGGTCAATAGGTCAAGTTCATCCTTTAAAACACTTTGGGCTGCTGAAAGCTGGCCTTTTCCTCCATCAATAACAATGAGATCAGGCAGGGGAGACTGCTCTTTCAACAGTCGCAGATATCTCCTTCGTACTACTTCTTTCATAGAGGCATAATCATCAGGACCTTTTACACTTCGTACTTTATATTTCCGGTAATCTTTCTTACTCGGCTTTCCATCTATAAACGTTACCATGGCAGCAACCGGATCGGCTCCTTGAATATTCGAGTTATCAAACGCTTCGATGTGATGAGGAGTATCTATTCCTAAAGCTTCCCCCAGCTTCTCCACCGCTTTAATTGTTCTCTCTTCATCCCGTTCTATAAGAGCAAAACGTTCTTTTAAAGCGGCTTCTGCATTCTTTTCGGCAAGCTTTACCAATTCCAGCTTTTCTCCCCGCTTAGGCTGATATACCTTCACTTCAAGCAGCTTTTCAACCATTTCTCGATCTAAATGGGCAGGGATAAAAATTTCCTTTGGCTTAATGTGCTCTGCCTTTAAATAGAATTGTCCAAGAAAGGTTAAAAATGCATCCTCTGCATCTTGATAATAAGGAAATACCGAAACATCCCTTTCAATCAATTTCCCCTGACGCACAAAGAAAACCTGCACACAAATCCAACCTTTGTCAAAGGAATAAGCAAAGATATCTCTGTCAGTCTGGTCTTTAATCATCATTTTTTGTTTTTCCATAACCGAATCGATGTGCTGCACCATGTCTCTTAGTTCTTTGGCGCGTTCGAAGTTCAGCTCCTCTGCAGCAACATTCATTTTCTCCTGCAGTTCAGCCTTTACGTCCTGATGGCCATTATTTAAAAAGCGTACAATTTCCTGAACCATTTCCTTGTTTTGCTCTTTACTGACCGGAAATTCACATGGGGCAAGGCACTGGCCTATGTGATAATAGAGGCACACCCTGTCTGGCAGCGTCCTGCATTTTCTTAAGGGATACAGACGGTCCAGTAACTTCTTTGTTTCGTTTGCTGCAAAAGCATTTGGATAGGGACCAAAATATTTCCCGCCATCCTTTTTTACTTTTCTTGTTGTAAGTAAACGAGGATGAGTGTCGTTAGTGATTTTTAAATAAGGATACGATTTGTCATCTTTTAACAAGACGTTGTACTTTGGTTCATATTTCTTTATTAAGTTCATCTCTAGTATGAGAGCTTCCAGGTTTGAAGAAGTGATAATATATTCAAAGTCTCTGATTTCGCTAACCAGTCTTTGAGTTTTTCCATCGTGAGAACCAGTAAAATAGGAGCGAACTCTATTCTTCAGTACCTTTGCTTTTCCTACATAGATTACAGTTTTGTTTTTATTTTTCATCAAATAGCAGCCTGGCTGATCAGGCAAGACTGCCAGCTTCTCTTTAAGTTGACTCATAGCTTCCACCTCTTTGTATTTTCTTGAGAGGCTATTTATTATTCCCGGCTTAATCATACTGCATAAAAGCTGTCTTATAAAGGAGGAACAGCAAGTAATACTATTCAGTCAATTGTATCTTCGGCTTATCCCAATGGTGTCGAGCGTTTTTATCTACAATCAAAGGCCTTATAAAATCCACATCAGCCTTTAACAAAGCCTTTTAAAAAAGAAGAGTGCAATGTAAACATATTAATTCACATAAAAAACTGGTGGCAAACGTCTTCTGCCACCAGTTCGTTTTTTCTTACAGATGTTTATTAAGCAGTTCTTCCAATTGCTCTTTTGGCTGGAATCCAACCACTTGCTCGACTACTTCTCCTTCTTTGAATACAAGGAGAGTCGGGATACTCATTACCCCATATTTCCCAGCAGTTTCCTGGTTTTCGTCTACATCAAGTTTAGCAATTTTCACTTTGTCTCCCATTTCAGAATCAAGTTCCTCTAAAACAGGCGCAATCATTTTACAAGGTCCGCACCACGGAGCCCAAAAATCTGCAAGAACTACCCCCGCAGATGTTTCTTCCGCAAAGTTTTGATCAGTTACATTTACAATTGCCATTATAATCCTCCTTTGGTCAACACTTTAGTTACACATATGCATTATAGCATTGCCAAATGATAGAAGCGAATAACTTGCACTAGTTAGAATACCCGAAAATAAAAATATAAAACTGGACATTCTATGTGCCCTGAACAGGAAACAAAAAGAAGGGTAGCACCAAAAGCAGGCTTTTGGGACACCCTTCTTTGTCTTACGCTGTAACTTTCTTAAACTCTTCAGTAAGAAGCGGAATAACTTCAAACAGGTCGCCTACTATACCATAGTCTGCTACTTCAAAAATAGGCGCTTCAGGATCTTTGTTAATCGCAACGATGACCTTGGAATTGGACATTCCCGCCAAATGCTGAATAGCCCCGGAAAGACCAGCCGCAATGTAAAGGTCAGGAGTTACCACTTTACCTGTCTGCCCAATTTGCAAAGCGTAGTCACAATACTCGGCATCGCAGGCACCCCGGGATGCCCCTACAGCCCCGCCTAACACTTCAGCAAGTTCATAAAGTGGCTTAAACCCTTCATCACTTTTAACTCCACGGCCGCCGGCAACAATGACCTTCGCTTCAGATAAGTCTACGCCGCCGGCCGTTTTCTTCACTACCTCTTTAATGATGGTGCGTAAATCCTTGATATCTACGTCAATAGACTGTACCTCTCCGCTTCTTGCCTCATCTTTCTCTAAAGAAGCGATATTGTTGGGGCGAATGGTAGCAAATACGAGCCCATCCTCGATAGATTTCTTTTCAAAAGCTTTACCTGAATAAATAGGACGGGTAAAAACCGCCGTGCCTCCCTCTATCTCTATGTCCACAGCGTCGGATACAAGTCCTGACCCAAGTTTAGCAGCCAGTCGGGGAGCAAGATCCTTCCCTGAAGAAGTATGGCCAAAGATAATCCCCTCTGGGCTTTCTTGATCACACACTTGTAAAATTGCCTGCTGATAAGCGTCAGTGGTATACTGCTTTAAGTCTGAATGCTCTGAAGTCAGCACACGGTCTGCCCCGTAATGAATCATTTCATTCGCAAAGCCACTCGCGTTCTCTCCAAAGAGAACACCGACTACTTCTCCTCCATCAGCAACCTTTTTAGCTGCTGCGATTGCTTCAAAGGTTACATTTCTAATTTCCCCATCGCGGGTTTCTCCCAGAACAATTACTTTTTTAGCCATTCTAAATCCCTCCTTAGACAACTTTTGCTTCATTTTTCAATAGGTCAATTAATTCCTTTACCTGATCGTTAACATCGCCTTCAAGAATTTTCCCTTCTCCTTTTTCCGGAGGGAGAAAGCGGTCAGTCGTTTTAGTCTTTGCTTCTACGTCTTCTTCCTCAAGATCTAAATCATCCAGGTCAAGCGTCTCTAATGGCTTTTTCTTTGCTTTCATAATCCCTGGAAGTGATGGATACCTTGGTTCATTCAACCCTTGCTGGCAAGTCACCAGAAGAGGAAGAGCAGTTTCTACAATTTCGATGTCCCCTTCTACATCCCTTTCAATTGTTGCTTTATCTCCATCGACTGTAAGCTTTGTAATCGTTGTTACTTGATTAATTCCAAGACCTTCGGCTACACGAGGTGCTACCTGTCCAGCTCCATCATCAACGGCAACATTTCCCCCCAGGATAATGTCATACTCCTGGTCTTTTAAGTATGCCGTGAGCATAGTTGAGACACTGAAATGATCAATTTCACCATCAATATCCTCAATGTCCAGTAAAACGGCTTTGTCTGCTCCCATTGCCAGAGCGGTACGGAGCTCCTTTTCTGCTTCCTCATCCCCTACAGTTATGACTGTCACTTCCCCGCCATGAGCTTCTCGTAAAACAATGGCTTCCTCTATAGCGTACTCGTCATAGGGATTAATGATAAACTCTGCTCCCTCTTCATCAATTGCCCCGTTGTTAATTACAATTTTCTCTTCCGTGTCAAATGTGCGTTTCATAATGACAAAAATATTCATTACTATCCCTCCCTAGTAAAATAAATTTGCTTAGTGGTCTTTAAATTGAGGTTTCCTTTTTTCAAGAAAAGCAGTGATTCCTTCTTTACTGTCATGTGTTCCATGCGATTCTCCAAAAAGCTCTGCTTCTCTTTCGACTCCTTTTCTAAAGTCCTCTCCTTTGCTGTAAGAGAGCAGCTCCATAATCATGCGAATGTTCACGGCACTCTTGGAAGCTATCTTTTCTGCAAGCTTTACAGCTGTTTCCAAATGCTCGCCTTCTGCACATACTTGATTTACTAGTCCTGCGGCCTTTGCTTCTCTCCCTGTTATGGGCTCGCCGCTCAGCATCATTTCAGCTGCTTTTGCACTGCCTGCTATATGGGTCAGCCTCTGGGTGCCGGCAAAACCAGGAATGATTCCAAGGTTAAGCTCTGGCAGCCCGAGCTTTGCTTCTTCGGTTGCGATCCTTATGTGGCAAGCCATGGCAAGCTCCAATCCCCCTCCCAGAGCAGCTCCATGGATAGCCGCGATCACCGGTTTTGTAAGGGCTTCCAATCGTTCGAATAAAAGCTGCCCGTTTTTTGCTAACCGGGCGAACTCTTCTTCATTCTTCACCTGTGTAAATTCTTTAATATCAGCTCCCGCTGCAAAGAATTTACCTTCCCCATGTAAAATAATAACCTTTACCTCTGTATCTTGTTCAAGCTCTTCTATTGCTTTCTCAAAGTCTTCCAGCAATGCTTTGGCTAGAGCATTAGCCGGGGGCCGATTTATGGTAATATACCCAATCTTATGTTCCTTTCTTATAGACAAATATGACATAACAAAGGCTGTCCCCCTCTTCGTTTCTTATAGCTGTTACATTTCTACCGTGCTTTCAGCATTGGTTTTAAAACCATTTAAAAGCATAGAATAAACAGGTTCAGCTAATTCTTCCAGATCATATTTACATTCTTTCATAACCCAGTTTGTTACCACTTCATCTAAAGTTCCAAAGACCATTTGTCTTGATAGCTTTTCGTTCAACGAAGAAGAAAAGCTTCCAGATTCCTTGCCTTCTATGATTACTTCTTCCATTAAAGATAAGTAATCTTTCAATATTTCATTGATCTGCTGACGCAAATCGCTGTGAGACTGCCTTAATTCTAATTGGGTAACCACAGCTAAATGCTTGTCAGCGGCCAATTGTTTAAAATGAAGCTTGATTAGGACCGACAGCTTTTCTGCAGCTGACTCCACTGTTGACAATTCCTCTCTGATTTTACTGACGAACGTGCCCATCTTTTCGTCAAAAAGTGAAATGAGGATGTCTTCTTTATTTTTAAAGTAGAGATAAATGGTGCCGTCTGCTACACCTGCCTCTTTGGCGATTTTTGAAACTTGTGCGTGGTGGTAGCCATTTTTTGCAATAACACGAACGGCCGCTTCTATAATTTGTTCGTATTTCGGTCCTTTTCGTTTACTCATCTTAGTCTTCCTTTCTCCCATTCATTCTTTGCGATGTAATTCACGATGTAATGAATGACCGTTCATTCATCTTTCTTTTATTTTATGAAAACATTTATAAACTGTCAATCTTAATTCCAGGATTTCAGGAAGTTTTCTGATGACTCTTTTCTTTAGCCTGTGCTCGTTTCTCTTTTTCCTCTTCCACAAGAACCCGGCGGAGAACCTTTCCCACCATAGTCTTAGGAAGCTCACTTCGAAATTCATATATCTTTGGAACTTTGTAGGAAGCAAGATTCTCTCTGCAATACTTGTTAAGTTCGCCTTCCGTGAGAGTCATTCCTTCCTTTGTTACGATAAATGCTTTTACCGTTTCCCCGCGGTACGGGTCAGGCACTCCAATCACTACAGCTTCTTGAACTGCATGATGTTCATACAGTACCTCTTCAATCTCACGAGGATAGATATTAAATCCACTGGCAATAATCATATCCTTCTTCCGGTCAACAATGTAGAAAAAACCCTCTTCATCCATGTAACCCATGTCTCCCGTTTTCAGCCATTCGTCAAAGAAAGTAGCAGCTGTTTCTTCTGGACGGTTCCAGTATCCCTTCATTACCTGCGGTCCTCTTATAATTAACTCCCCAATTTCTCCAGGCTCGCCGAAGTCTTCACTTTCCTGTGAAAGGATTGCAGCGTCCGTATTGGGCCACGGAAGACCAATGCTTCCTTCTTTTCTCTCCCCCCAGATTAAATTACAATGCGTTACCGGGGAACTTTCAGTTAATCCAAATCCCTCTACAAGCTTGCCGCCCGTCACAGATTCAAATTGGTGCTGTACTTCAACGGGAAGCGGAGAAGAACCGCTGATACATGCCTTAATAGACGATAGGTCGAATTTCTCAAGGTCAGGGTGATTTAAAAGTGAAATATACATCGTTGGCGCACCTGGGAAGGTGGTTATCTTATGTTTCTGAATCATTTGTAGAACCTCTTTTGGGTCAAACTTAGGGAGAATCACCATTTGTGATCCATTCATAACCGAAAGGTTCATGGAAACTGTCATACCGTAAACATGGAAAAAAGGCAGAACAGCTAATGTTTTTTCCTTTCCTTTTTCCATTTGATACATCCAGCTTAAACATTGAGTAGTGTTAGCTACTAAGTTATAGTGCGATAGCATAACACCTTTCGCAAGGCCAGTAGTCCCTCCGGTATATTGTAGAAGGGCTAGATCTTCAACTGGATCCACCTCATCCTCGATTTCCTTAAAGGATCCTTTTTTCAGCAAGGATGAAAAAGAGTGGATAAAATGATTGTAGGAAATGTCTACTTTAACCTTTGCACTTTTTCTTTGCGTTAGTGGGTATAACACATTTTTTGGGAAAGGCAGGCAGTCTTTTATTTTTGTTACGACAATATGTTCAAGCTGTGTCTCTTCCTTAACTTTCATCACACGGGGGTAAAGTAGATCCAGGCAGATCATAACCTTAGCTCCTGAATCAGTCATCTGATGTAAGAGCTCCCGCTCCATGTAAAGGGGATTGGTCTGCACTACCACTGCTCCTGCTAACAATGTTCCATAATAACTAATGACAGACTGGGGAGTGTTAGGAAGCATGATGGCTACCCGATCACCTTTCTTTACACCCAGGTCTTGAAGTTGGCCGGCAAATGTAACAGACTCTTCATAGAGCTCCAAATATGTCCACTCTTTCCCATAAAAATACAGGGCTTTATGATTTGGATACTCTTCTGCCGTTTGTTTTAAAAAGGATTGAAGAGTTCTTTTTGGATATTCAATATTTGTTGAAATTTCAGGCGGATATTTAGATTCCCATTTTCTCTGCAGTTCTTTTACCATTCAAGATCCTCCCTCACCCTCTCCTCTCTAAAGGTATTTCTCCTCTATCCCCATTGTACTGAATAGTCGTTCATTTTTAAATCCTTTTTTACAATTTTTTTATAATGGTGCCTGGCACCAGCTCTCATTGTCATATTACTTTCCCATGACACGAGATGCCCCCTTGAACTTGTTACAGTCCCAAATTGGTGCCTGGCACCTTCTCCATCTGCAATAAATAAACCGCCGATGGTACGGCGGCTTACATCATTAGCTTCCTTTTTTTAATGAATCCTCATTTTCTTTACGCTTTTTTTCTTCCTCTTCCACAAGCGCCCGACGAAGGATTTTTCCAACCATTGTCTTTGGAAGCTCTTCTTTAAATTCATATAAACGAGGCACTTTAAATGCAGCTAAATTTTCCCGGCAGAACTTTTCAAGTTCTTCTTCTGTTACGTTTTTTCCTTTTTTTAGTACGACAAATGCTTTCACGGTTTCTCCTCTATACGTGTCAGGCACACCGATTACGGCTGCTTCCTGAACGGCTTCATGTTCGTACAGCACTTCCTCTATCTCTCTTGGATAAATGTTAAAGCCACCAGCAATAATCATGTCTTTTTTCCGATCTACGATATAAAAGTACCCTTCTTCATCCATGTAACCCATATCGCCTGTTAAAAACCAGTCTTCCTTAAAAGATGCAGCTGTATCCTCAGGCTTGTTGTAATAGCCTTTCATTACCTGCGGTCCCCTGATCATAAGTTCACCTATTTCACCTGGCTCAGCTGTTTCACCTGTTTCTGCCGAAAGAACGGTCACCTCGGTATCAGGCCATGGCACCCCTATGCTTCCGGCTTTTCTTTTCCCCCAAATCGGGGTGGAGACAGCTACTGGGGAGGTTTCTGTTAATCCATATCCCTCAACCAGTTTTCCGCCAGTCAGCTTCTCAAACTGCTGTTGAACCTCCACTGGAAGAGGAGCCGAACCGCTGAGACATGCTTCGATAGAAGAGAGATCATATTTCTCGATATCAGGTTCATTAATAAGACCGACATACATAGTAGGAGCTCCAGGGAACAGACTTACCTTATGTTTTTGAATCGCCTTTAACACTTGTTTCGGGTCAAATTTAGGAAGGATAATCATTTTCGTCAAATACATGATAGATAAATTCATTACAACGGTCATACCGTACACATGAAAAAACGGTAATGCAGCCAGAACCCGTTCTTCTCCTTTTTTCATTTTGTACATCCATGCCCTGCATTGAAGCGTATTTGCTACCAGGTTGTAATGAGTAAGCATCACACCTTTTGCCGGTCCGGTGGTCCCCCCGGTGTATTGTAATAAAGCAAGATCTTCTTTTGGGTCAATCGGTATATCAAGCTCCTTCTCTTCCCCCTCTGAAAGAAGAGACGGAAAATGGAGTGTTTTGCTGTTATACGAAATATTAACCTTGATACCGGTGTTCTTTTTCTGCACGAAAGGATAAATTACATTTTTAGGGAAAGGCAGGTAATCCTTAATACTAGTTACCACTACATATTCTAAAGAAGTTTTTTTCCATACCTTTTCTACTCTGGGGTAAAGAATATCAAGACATACCATAACCTTTGCACCAGAATCGATCATTTGGTGCTCGATCTCCCGTTCGACGTATAATGGATTTGTTTGTACTACGACGGCCCCTGCTAATAAAGCACCGTAATAACAAATAACCGATTGAGGGGTGTTGGCAAGCATAATGGCAACACGATCTCCCTTATTCACTCCAAGGCTTTGCAGTTGATTTGCAAATCTCAGAGCATCTCCGTAGACCTCTTTATAGGTCATATCCTTACCCATAAAATGAAAAGCTTGTTTTTCAGGATTCTCTCGTGCTGCTTCTTGTAAAAATGATTGCAAAGAACGATTTTCATACTCTAGAGTTGAAGGTATCTCCTGCGGGTAACTTTCCAGCCATAATTTTTCCTTTACCATTTCCCCATCTCCTTTTATTTTAAAGTCCTCCTTCTTTTTAAAACTCCTCCCTTATACTTACATTCTAATGGAAGCGTTTACAATTTTAAACTGGTTATTTAAAATTTTTGACAAATTATAATGAATATTCGAAATAATAAGATGAAAGGAGGACTCCCCTCCCTGAATTTCCATAATTATACGAAAAATGTTAAGTAAATAACCCCTGCCAACATAAATCCGATACAACAAACAATTAAGACTTTCCATAGTGTTTCCACAACTGATCCTCCTCATCCTAAATCAAGCTCTCTTTCGTTACATCGAATTAATTCCTCCCCCGATAACAAAAGAAAGCCCTGTTGACAAAACAAAGGCGATAAACCCTACTGCCTTATTCCCATTTTCTATTTCCTCATCCACTTTAAACATTGGAGTTAAGAATTCAAATATCATATATCCTAACATAAGCAAAGCAAACCCGAATGCCCCCCATACTAACATGACCAAAATAGAATCGTTATGCAAAATAGAAAAGTGGAAGATATTTGCTACCCCAAATATCTTCCCGCCTGTGGCTAGAGCTACGGCCATGTTTCCAGCTTTGATTTCTTCCCAATTTTTATAGGGAGTTAAAAATTCGAAAATAGTCAGGCATACGATCAACGCCAATACCGCTACACTGTATTGGCCTGCTGTTTGTATAAATGGATTTTCAAATAGCTCCTCCACGTCTGCCACCAGCCCTCTATAAGTGTACAAGGCTATTATTTTAAATCAACCACTGTATTACCAAGCCCGCCCTCATTCATACCTCCGTCACGAGTTCCGCTCACACTCGGGTGTTTCTTTAACAAGTCCTTTACGCCTTTACGCAAAGCCCCCGTTCCTTTTCCGTGAATAATATGAACCTGGTTGTACCCGGCAAGAACAGCCTCATCTAAATACTTCTCTACTTTTCTCATCGCTTCATCGAAGCGTTCTCCACGCAGATCCAGTTCTGGTTTTACTGCTTGTCCTGCCGAAGACACGGAAGCTATCGGCTTAGGCTGAGATTTAGCCCTTTCTCCTTTAACCTTCTCCATATCTTCTTTTTTTACATTCATTTTCATAATTCCTAATTGGACCTGAAACTCCGTCTCGTTTACCTGCTTAATAATCTGCCCCTTTTGGCCGAAGCTCAATACTTTTACCTCATCTCCGGGGTTAAGAGCTTCTTTTTTCTTAGCTTGTTTTTTTATTTGTTTTGTTTTGGTAGTAAGTTCGGGTGCTGCTTTATCCATTCGTTTTTTTGCACTGATAAGTTCATGCTCTTTAACAGACAATCCTTCTTTTTGTAAACGCCGCAGATCACTGATAATGCTTTCTGCTTCTTTTCGTGCCTTTTTCACTTCTTTTTCAGCTTTATCTTCAGCTTCCTGTAAAATACCTGACCTTTTCTCTTCCACTTCTGCCAGCTTATGCTCAAGCTCTTCATGAAGCTTTTCTGCTTCCCTACGATGAGCCTCAGCTTCCTCTCTTTCCATTTCAGCAGCTTTTCGTCTTTCATCAAGTGAGGTGATCATCTGCTCCACTTGACGTGAATCAGCTGTTACTTCGTTCTCTGCAGCTGCAATGATCGATTCATCCAGCCCGAGGCGCCGGGAAATCGCAAAAGCGTTACTTCGGCCCGGCACACCGATAAGGAGACGATACGTTGGGCTTAAGGTTTCAACATTGAATTCCACACTTGCATTCATTACGCCTTTTCGATTGTAAGCATATCCCTTGAGTTCACTGTAGTGGGTAGTCGCTACTAACTTAGCACCAGTACTGTACACATAGTCCAGAATTGAAACAGCCAGGGCAGCTCCTTCCGTCGGATCAGTTCCTGCCCCTATTTCATCAAATAGAACCAGGCTTTTATGATCGACATGTTTTAAAATGTTTACGATATTAGTCATATGGGAAGAAAATGTGCTTAAATTTTGTTCAATAGACTGTTCATCTCCAATATCAGCAAAAACCTGAGAAAAAACTGAAGCTTCCGACCCTTCCTCTACCGGAAGGAAAAGGCCGGATTGAGCCATTAAAGACAGCAGGCCTACTGTTTTCAAAGTGACTGTCTTTCCTCCGGTATTCGGACCGGTTATGATCAAGGAAGAAAATGAACCTCCAAGCTCTACATCAATAGGAACGACCTCCTCTTCGGAAAGAAGAGGATGACGGGCTTTCAGAAATTCAAGGCGGCCCTCCTCATTTAAAGAAGGCTGCGTGCCCTTAATTTCTTTTGCATAGTAAGCTTTCGCAAAAAGAAAATCAAGCTCAGCAAGCACTTCAATATTGCTGAGCAGCTCCTCCCCATGCTCATTTATTAATCCTGATAACTCCATGAGTATCCGTTCAATTTCCTGTCTTTCTTTCACTCGTGCTTCTCTTAGCAGGTTATTGATTGAAACCACAGATTGAGGCTCGATAAATAATGTTGCTCCAGATGCTGACTGGTCGTGAACGATTCCTCCAAAAGCCCCTCTGTATTCTTGCTTTACTGGAATCACATACCGATCATTTCTTATCGTCACTATCGTGTCAGACAGTTTCTTTTGATTGCTGGAAGACCGAATGATTTGATCCAGCTTGGATCGCACCGAAGATTCATGACTTCTAATATTTTGTCTTATATTTCTCAAAGAATCACTTGCAGAATCAAGAACCTCAGAATGCTCATCAATACACTGTTTAATGTTTTTTTCAACCTCTGTTAATGGAATGATGGCGCTTGTTAACTCATCTAATAAAGGTAAAGACACTTCCTCCTCAACCATGTTTTGAATGAATGTGCGCAAGCGTCTGCCGCCATAGATAGTATCTGCTACATCCCGTAACTCTTCGGCGTTGAGCATACCACCAATGTTCGCACGCTTAATTTGTGGCTGGATATCATGGATCCCTCCAAGAGGAGCCTGTCCCTTTAAACGAAGAACTTTTGTACCTTCATACGTCCGCTTTTGCTCTTTCTTCACGGTTTCAAGATCCGTTAAAGGCTGTAGTTCCTCTGCTTTTTTTCTTCCAAGAGAAGAAGCAATATGAGCTTTAAGCTGTTGTTTCATTTTGTCATATTCTAATACACGCAGCACTCTTTCTAACAAAAAAGCCTCCTCCTTTTCCAGCATTTCAAACGTTTGTTTTCTTTAGTTGTCATATTCTTTTACTTCTCTCCTGAGTTGTTTTGCTTTTTATTTACAAACGATAGAAAGTCGTCTTTTGACCAGGTGTTCAGAACTTGATCTTTTGTCAGCATAGCCTTACGTGCAAACCCTGCTCCAACCTCCATATACGTAAAGGTGCTGGTTTGGTGGGAATCCGTATTGATAGAAATGACAGCTCCCTTTTCAGCCGCCAATTTCAGCCACTTAGCAGATAAATCCAGCCTGTGAGGGTTCGCATTCAATTCTAAGGCTGTTCCTGTCTTGGCGGCTTTTTCAATTAACTGCTCTACATCTACATCATAACCTTCACGGCGTCCGATCAACCTTCCCGTAGGATGAGCAATCAGATTGACGTAAGGATTTGTTAAAGCAGTTTCCAGCCTTTTCATAATCGTTTCTCTTTTTTGAGAAAAAGAGGAATGAATGGAAGCAATGACAAAATCAATCTCCTTTAATGTCTCGTCCTCAAAGTCCAAAGTACCATCGGGTCGAATATCCATTTCAATTCCAGAAAAAATCGTGATATCATCCATCGTTTCGTTAACACGTTGAATTTCTTCTTGCTGCCTTTTCAATCGATCTTCATTCAGGCCATTAGCTACCTGAAGAAATTTAGAATGATCGGTAATCGCAATATATTCATAACCTCTTTCACGTGCTGCCTCTGCCATTTCCTTTACTGAATAACCACCGTCACTCCACGTTGTATGCATATGAAGGTCAGCGCGTATATCATTTATTTGAAGTAATTCCTTTGGTTCTTTAAAAATTTCTGTTTCATGAAGGCCGCTTCTCGCTTCGGGAGGGATATAATACAGGTTAAAATGCTTATAAAATTCTTTTTCTGAAGCAAAGGTTTTCACTTTACCTGAATCCAGAGATTCAACTCCATACTCACTCACTTTCTCTCCTTGTGCTTTCGCGAGCTGCCTCATAAGAACGTTGTGTTCTTTTGATCCTGTAAAATGATGAAGGGTGGTGGCAAATTCTTCATCCTTTACTAAGCGAAAGTCAATTCCAACGGTAAAATCAAATGAAACTTCCAAAGAAACCTTTGAGGTCCCATCAGCAATAATATTGGTTACACTCTCCATTTCTACAAGCTGTCTTCTTACCTCTTCTGCATCTTCTACTGCAATAATGTAATCAAGATCCTTGACAGTTTCTTCTATACGCCGAAGACTCCCTGCTCTTTCATACCTAATTATTCCTTTTAGGCCTTCCAGCCTTGTGTCCACCCAATCCGCGATCTCCATCATATATGCCAGAGGCAGCCGCTCCGGTCTCGATCCGACTTCCTCAATCGTAGCCAATATTTTTTCCTCAGACTTCGCGCCAAACCCGGAAAGTTTTTGCACCTTTTCTTCCTCACACGCTGCTTTTAATGTCTGCACATCTACCACACCAAGTTCTTGATATAGCCGTCCAATCTTTTTCCCTCCAAGACCTGGAAGCTTTAACAAAGCAAGAAGTCCTTCTGGTATATCCTTTTTCAGCTCTTCTAAAAGCTCGGAGGTACCTGTTTCTCTTAATTCTTCAATAACAGAAGCCGTCCCTTTGCCGATGCCGGACAGTTCAGAAGGATCGTGAATTTCACCAAGTGTCCGTTCATCTTTTTCAAGAGCTCCGGCAGCTTTCCGGTAAGCGGATACTTTAAATGGATTTTCACCCTTGATTTCCATATAAACAGCTATTTTTTCCAAAAGCTGAATCATTTCCTTTTTATTCATCCTGATCCCCTTTTCTACTCATAATCTTGGTCTATTTGCTATCTTAATACATGAAAAAGCTTCTCACCTGCGAGAGAAGCATTGTTATCTATATACCCTGAGACCATAAATTTTGAAGCCAATCAGACAATATAGGTGTATTTTCAACCATTAATCTGGCCATGGAAGAATTAGCGATACTTTCCTGGATAAAATCAACAGGCAGCAGTGCTGCGGCAATTAAAAGAATAAAAATAATCAAGTATGTTTCCAACAGACCAAGAACGCCCCCAAGCCAGCGATTAAAGGTGCGAAGAATAGGGATGTGAGAGACAAAATCCAGCATGGAGCCTATGATTTGCAAAAGAATCTTGGTGATAAAAAAAAGCAAAACGAAAGAGATCCCTGCATAATAGACTGATTCAAAGTCAAAAGATGAGATCAACATGGCTACAGTACCATTATCAGTAGAGAAATGCGGATAAGGAAGCCACAATCTTAGGAATTCAGCAACATCTCTATAAAAAATATAAGCAACAAAGAAAGAAATAAATATACTGACAAGGTGAACCAGCTGCAGCACGAATCCACGCCGGAGACCTATCAAAAAGCTCATAAACAAAAATAATATAATTAACAAACTAAGCATAATTATCGATCCTTTTCATTCTCTTCATTTTCATACTCTTTTAGTTTCTCTAAGAGCTTTAAATGCTCATCAACTAAATTTATGGAAGTGAGTACCGCAAGCTTTGTCGTATCTAAGTAGGGATTACTGTTCTTTATTTCTCTCATCTTATGATCCACGTATTCTGCAACACGTACTACGTGGCTTGATGATTCTTTGCCGACAATGGTATATTGCTGGCCATATATACTAACTGTTGTTTTTTGTTTTTTATTTCCTTCAGACACCGATAAGCCCCCTATTCTCTCCAAAATCCCTAGCTTTTATCATAACAGAATAAAAGAAAGGATGAAAATTATTCTCCTTTCCGTCACGTGCTAAGAGATGTATTTCCCTGCTTAATACATGTTAAATCATTTTCATCTTCACTTATCTATTATTTTACCATAGGGTAAACGTTCACTAAGACAAAATTACTCCATTTTTACTCTTTTTCGACATCCATCTCTTAAATCCTTTCTTTCTTCAAGGATGACTGCTGAAACAATAAAAAAGCTTCCTCCAATCAAAGGAGGAAGCTTTTTTACTTATGATTCCTTATGCTCTTAACACAGCGCCTACGTTACTTTTTAATTCTTCAAGGACATGTTCATGTACCTTTGTTACTTCTTCATCAGTCAATGTCCGTTCAGGATCAAGGTAGAGCAGTGAAAAGGCAAGAGATTTCTTTCCTTTTTCCATATGCTCGCCTTGATACAAATCAAAAAGACTTACCTTTCGCAGGAGAGAACCTCCAGCTTTTCTAATAACTGCTTTCACTTCACCAGCAGGTACATCCTCATTAAGGACCAGGGCGATATCTCTTCCTATCGAAGGATAGCGAGGAAGCGTTTGATAACGAAGGTTTTCGCCTTTAAAAGAAAGAATAAATTGGAGATTTACCTGGAAAACGTACGTTGCTTTAATATCGTACAATTTTTCGAGTGAAGGATGAACTTGTCCTATAAAACCTGCATGTTCTCCACCAAGCAGTATTTCTGCTGTTCTTCCTGGATGCATATCTTCAAGTTTCAGCGGCTTGAATGATATTTCATTTTCCAGGCCCAGTTCTTCGAACATACCTTCCAGTATTCCTTTAAGGACATAAAAGTCAACTTCCTTCTTCTCTCCCTGCCACATATGAGTTTCCCACAGACCAGTAATGGCACCAGCGAGCATCTCCTTTTCTTCAGGCTGTTCTGCCAGCTGTTCCTGATCAGTCAGGAAAATAGAACCTATCTCAAAGATAGCAGTATTGTGAAGCTGCCGATTATGATTATACTGAATGGCATCTATTATATGAGGGAGGAGACTTGTTCTCATTACACTTCGTTCTTCACTCATAGGCATTGAAACATTTACAGTATGTTTTGTTTTTTCGGTCGCAAACCGGTTCACTTTTTCAGGACTTGTTAATGAGTAGTTAATCGTTTCATGAAGTCCGCTGCTTTCTAAATATCTGCGGACCTGTCTTCTTTTTGCCTGATAGTCGGTAAGGGAACCTGGTGTCGTGGCTCCTGCCGGCAGTGTTGTTGGAATATAGTCATAACCATACAAACGTGCGACTTCCTCCACTAGATCCTCTTCAATTCTTAAATCAGGCCGTCTTGATGGAATGCTGACTTCAAGAGAATGCCCTTGTTCGGTAACATCAAGGCGAAGGCGTCTGAAAATATCAATCATATCACTTTGAGACAGTTCCATTCCTAAAAGACTGTTTATACGAGTAACTGTAGTGGTAATCACAGGCTTTGATTTGTCACGGCTATCTTTCTCTACTATCCCTTCAAGGACTTTGCCGCCTGCAAGGTCTTCCATAAGCTTTGCTGCTCTTTCTGCTGCCTGCTCTACCCGGAATAGATCAATTCCTTTTTCAAATCTGCTGCTCGATTCACTCCGAAGACTATGGTCCCTTGAAGCTTTTCGAACTAAAGATGGGTTAAAGTACGCGGCTTCCAAAAGGACAGTCTTTGTCTCATTTGTCACCTCTGAAAAAGCTCCTCCCATCACCCCAGCTAAGGCTGTGGCTTCCTTGCCATTTGTAATAACCAAATGATCCGGCGATAATATTCTTTCTTCCTCATCAAGAGTAATTATTTTCTCTCCTTCTTTGGCCCGGCGTACAACAATCTCAGAAGAACCAAAGCGGTCATAATCAAAAGCGTGTAGAGGCTGACCGTATTCTAATAGCACAAAGTTAGTAATGTCCACTACATTATTAATCGGTCTGATTCCAGCAGCAACCAGACGGTTTTGCAGCCAAAGGGGAGAAGGGGAGATGGTTACATCCTTTATCACTTTAGCACCATAGTATGGGTTGTCTTCACTATTTTCCACCTCAACTGACACGAAGTTTGAAGCCTTCTCTTCATCTTCATGATGGGTGGTATCCGGCAATTTTACTTGACGATCTAACAGGGCAGCCATCTCATAAGCTACACCTATCATGCTTAAACAATCAGCACGGTTAGGTGTTAAATCAAGCTCCAGCACAGTATCATTCAGGCTCAATGCCTCAAGAGCATCAGCACCCTCTTCGCACTCCTGAGGAAAAACAAAAATACCGTCTGCAAACTCTTTTGCCACTAATTTTGGTTCTATACCAAGCTCCTGCAAGGAACAGATCATTCCTTCTGATGATTCGCCTCTAAGCTTTGTTCGTTTTATTTTTACTCCTCCAGGCAGTTTAGCGCCTGGCTTTGCAACGGCCACCTTTTGGCCTGCAGCCACGTTAGGAGCCCCGCACACAATTTGAGAAACATCTTCCCCAATTTTAACCTGACAAAGATTTAATTTATCAGCATTTGGATGTTGTTCACAAGAAGTCACACTACCTATAACTACGTTTTCAACTCCTTGGTTTAATTCATGAAGAATATCTACTTCTATCCCGCCTCTTGTCAGCTTTTCAGCGACTTCAGACGGAGTCATATCAGATAAATCTATATAATCCTGTAACCAGCGATATGAGACTAACATGCGTATTTCCTCCTTATGAGCGTTTGAACTGTTCTAAAAACCGTAAATCGTTTGTATAAAAATGTCTGATGTCATCGATTCCATAGCGAAGAAGAGCAAATCGTTCTACACCCATCCCAAATGCAAAGCCACTGTACTCCTCTGGATCAAATCCACTCATTTCTAACACGCGTGGATGAACCATTCCGGCTCCTAACACTTCAATCCATCCTGAATGCTTACAAACCCGGCATCCTTGTCCCTGGCACAAACCGCAAGAGACATCTACTTCTACAGATGGTTCTGTGAATGGAAAAAAACTAGGGCGAAGCCTGATACTGCGGTCTGGACCGAAATATTTCTTTACAAATGTCTCTAATACCCCTTTAAGGTCACTCATCTTTACATCTTTATCGACGTACAATCCTTCGATTTGCATAAACTGGTGAGAATGAGTGGCATCATCATCGTCTCGTCGGTAGACCTTACCCGGGCAAACGATCTTTACCGGGCCTTTGCCCTCATGCTTTTCCATTGTTCTTGCCTGTACCGGAGAAGTTTGGGTTCGCAGCAGCAAATCCGGTGTAATATAGAATGAATCCTGCATATCACGGGCAGGATGATCTTTCGGGAGATTTAACTTTTCAAAGTTATAATAATCAGTTTCTACTTCCGGACCTTCTGTCACTTTAAATCCCATGCCAATAAAAATGTCCTCAACCTCTTCAACCACTGCTGTTAACGGATGGCGAGCTCCTTTTTTTATCGGGCGCCCAGGAAGAGTAACATCTATGCTCTCTGATGAAAGCTTTTCCTCTAATGCTTTCTCTTCGAGTCCTTTTGTTCTCTCCTCCAGTCTTGCCTGTATAGCTTCTCGAACTTCATTTGCCTTTTGGCCGACCTTAGGACGCTCTTCTGCTGAGAGCTTTCCCATTCCCCGCAGCACTTCTGTAATAGGACCTTTTTTCCCAAGATACTTCACTCGCACGGCTTCTAACTCTTTTACACTCGCAGCTTCTTCTACCTGTTGTAATGCTTCTTCTTCTAACTCTTCTAATCGCTCAATCAAGGCTGCTTGCCTCCTTTATCTCATTTCGTATACTATAATTTCCCACAAAAAAAACCCCCTCCCTAGAAAGGGACGAAGGTTTCGGTCGCGGTACCACCCTTTTTAACCGTTTGCTTCAGCTTATTCTATGTAAACGGTTCGCTTCATTTTGATAACGGTTTGTATAAAACCGATGCTGCCTTAATAAGCTCAAGGAACTCATCATCCGGCGCCGACTCAGGAGTGAATTCAACAGCTTGTTCATAGAAATGCTTCCAGTTTATAACATTTCCTCCCTGTATGAGCAAATTCCTGCCTACTACTCTCCGTCGCAGTCTTTAGGGGTTTAAATTGTGATTCAATTATAGAAAAGTTTAGCCTCCATTGCAAGCTTTCCTTTCCATTCATTTATCCAGGACTTCTCTCAGCCCAATGACCAGACGCCTCGGGATCATTCATTCCATTAAAAAAGAGTACCAGCATTCACTGGTACTCCGTATCTAATTATTGATCACGCTTTGACCCTTGCATAATATCATCCAGCGCTGCTTTTGCCTGTTCTTTCGTGTGTTCATCAACAGCTATGTCACCTAATGTGATGATACCCACGATATCGTCATTTTCTTTCACAGGAAGGCGACGGATCTTGTGTTCTTCCATTAGCTGTGCTACTTCTTTAACATCCATTTCTGGTGAAGCCGTCACCAGCTCAGAACTCATGATATCTCCAGCCTGGGAAGAAGGTGAATCTTCCGCCACATAACGAATAACGATATCCCGGTCGGTAATAGTCCCTACAAGTTTATTGTTGTCCACTACCGGAATAGAACCTACATTCAGTTCCTTCATTTTCTTTGCAACATCAGCTACATTATCATTCACTTGGCATACATCAACATTGGTACTCATAACTTCTCTTACATTCATGATTACATGCCTCCTCTGGAATGGTTTCAATAATGCCTTTCCCAGAGTGAAAAGGAGTTAAAACTAAAAAACCAACCCTCCCCAAAAGATAGGAAAATTTGCCTCCTCTCTCTTTCTCCTTTTTACTAAAAGAGCTCTGTAACAGGAGAATGTTGATTTTTTAATTTGATTGTAGGTAAAAGCGTGATATCCACTGAAAAATTTAATTCCCCAATCAATGAAAGCCTGCAAATAAATACTACCCCTTCAGGTGATACAGTAAAATTCCCGCTGCTACAGCAGCATTTAAAGACTCGGCTTTTCCGTGAATCGGTATATATAAATTCTGATCGGATTTGGCCAGCAGGAATTCACTAACTCCGCTTCCTTCATTACCAATTAGCAGGGCAAAAGTTTCCTGGGGTTCAATAGCTGTGTGAGTAGTACCCATCTCAATTCCCGTCCCAAACACCGGAATATTCTTTTTCTTGCATTTCTCTACCCAGTCTTCCAGGTCTCCTCTTACGATTGGAAGGTGAAATACGGAGCCCTGGGTAGATCGAAGAACTTTATCATTATAGAGATCTACTGTCCCCTCTCCCAAAATGACAGCGGTCAACCCGGCAGCATCTGCAGTGCGAATAATTGTCCCTAGATTCCCAGGGTCCTGAATGCCGTCAATAAAAAGGTAACGACCCTGCTCCAGCGTTAAGTTGGAGACAGACGTCATATTGCAAACCGCCGCTACTCCTTGAGGCGTTTCAGTGGCACTCATCTCTTTCATTACAGCTTCCGGGACAAAAGTAACTGGTATATCTTTAAAATCCCACGAGGAAGGAACACTAAATTCCTCCTCTAAAAAAACTTCCTGAACCGTGGCATCATAATGTAATGCTTCTTCCACTAAGTGGGGACCCTCTATAAAAAATTGATTATCTTTTTCACGCTGTTTTCGTTTATGAAGTCTTTTTATATGTTTAATCTTTGGATTTTTTGCTGACTCAATCCTTTTCATAACAAGCCGCTCCTTATGTGAATTTTTTCTTCTATTACATATTTACCCTTTATTTAGGAATACTATGGCTATCTTTAATAAGTAACATATCTAATACTATCAAAAAAGGGAGGAAGCTTACATGTCCTTTAATTTACGTCAAGCGATTTTAGCTAATGTTTCTGGAAGCAGCGAACAGGAAGTTGAGGCTACAATTTCTGATGCACTTCAAAACGGGGAAGAAAAAATGCTCCCAGGTCTAGGAGTGCTCTTTGAAGTATATTGGCGTCAGGCAAGTGAGGATGACAAAGAACAAGTCATTCAGCAGATCAGTGAAGGTCTGCAGCAGTAAGGAAGTACATGGCACTTCCTCAATGGCGATGTGAAGTTTTTCATTTTTTTCATACTGTTTCATAAAAGAAAGAGAACGCCCCCTTCAATATCCAGGTGCGTTCTCTTTCTTTTTAGCCAAAAGTAATTTCTTTAACTTTATCTGCATCCAGCTTTTTAATGACAGCTACGATGAGTTTTACAGCATTTTCAAAATCATCTCTATGCAAAATGCCGGCATGAGTATGGATATACCGAGTAGGCACAGTGATCGATAAAGAAGGGACACCTTCTCCAGTTAAATGAATCGCCCCCGAATCTGTGCCTCCGGCTGCAACGACATCAAACTGATAAGGAATACCTAGTTCGTCTGCCGTTTCCGTGACAAAGTCGCGAACCCCTTTATGAGATACCATAGAGGCATCATAAACGAGCACCTGGGGACCCTTCCCCATTTTAGCAAGGGCATCTTTTTCTGTTACCCCTGGTGTATCGCCAGCAATGCCTACATCAACCCCAAAGCCAATGTCTGGTTTAATAGCATGAGCAGAGGTCCGCGCTCCTCTAAGACCTACCTCTTCTTGAACGGTCCCTACTCCATATACTTCATTTGGATGGGATTCACCTTCCAGCTGCTTTAATACTTCTATCGCAATGGCACACCCTATTCTATTATCCCATGCTTTAGCCATAAGCATTTTTTCATTTTTTAACACTGTAAAATCGCACACCGGAACAATAGAGTCTCCCGGTTTCACTCCAAATTCCTCAGCTTCTTCCTTGCTTGTCGCTCCTATATCAATAAACATATCCTTCTTATCAACCGGTTTCTTTCTCTGATCTGCCGGAAGGATGTGTGGAGGCTTTGAACCTATGACACCGGAGATATTCCCTTTAGAAGTCATGATGGTAACACGTTGAGCAAGCATCACCTGTTCCCACCAGCCGCCGACGGTTTGAAACTTCACAAAACCATTATCATCAATGCTCGTTACCATAAATCCAATTTCGTCGAGGTGGCCGGCTACCATTATCTTAGGACCACCTGCTTTTCCAACTTTTTTGGCAATCAAGCTTCCTAAATTATCAGTTGTTATTTCATCAGCGTACGGCTCAATGAATTTCTTCATTGCTTCCCGAGGCTCACGCTCGTTTCCTGGAATACCGTTTGCATCCGTAAGTTCTTTTAACATTTCAAGAGTTTCATCAAGCTTTGTCATATAGAAACCTCCTTATGTATCTCAACTGCAAAAAGCAGCCGGATCATTACTAAGTCCACGCTTAGAAAACCCTGCATTCAGTATAACGATATTTTGTGAGTGACTCAAATATTTTTCCTGTAATACGTAGATTTACCAACCACGATTAATACCCTTCATTTTGTCTTTCGTGATTCTTTTGGTTTTTTTCTATATAGGCTTCTTTTACTTCTTCTGGAGAAAAACCAAGGGCCTTACCTAAACCCAGGTATACAACCAGCAAGGTCACAAAGGACTCTTTTTTCGGTTCTTGTCTTAAGGAAAAAATTGCTTCAAACACCTTATGAAAATTCTCTGTCAAGGTGGAAGAAGGCTCTCCTGCTTCTATAGTATCTCTTTGCCATCCTCCATCAATACCAAGGGACAAAATAAAATGTAGACCATCGACATATTCTTCCAAAATAACACTTTTTGAAGAAGGCGGTTTTTGACTCCAGTACTTAAAACATCTTGTTTCATTAGCCAATTCACCAATCTCAACTTCCAGAGCAAGAATTTTTGAAGAAAAAAGATCCTCTCTCTTCAAACGATGCTCTTCTAGAATTCGATCATCTAATTGTTTTTGCAAAGTAAAAAGTCGGGTAATATTCATTATGTACACTCCTTTATCACAAGAGAGATTTAAATGAGCCGTGAAGAAATTTCAAATTTAATCAAAAGTGAAACTATCTTACTTTATTTTCGTATACAATAAGGAACAGGACAAACAATGTTCGGCATACTGCTTGTCCACTTTGCGGACTGTGCCTGCTTTGTTTTGAGTCATCAATATGTTATAGGAAGGAGAAAACCAATATGGCTTTGCTCTTTCGTGCCATTATTATCATTGCGATTATAATTCTTATCTATGCTTTAATAAAATATATTTTCAATCCCAAGCGAAAGCTTGAACTCGCCCATGAAAAAAGAGATTTTTACTTTCTGGATGACAAACAAGACGTCCGCAAAAACTTTTCTCTCACTTACAAAGGCGTTATGTTTGAGGGGGAAAAATTCCTGGGAACCACTGAAGATGCTTTTGAAGTCATTTCTGTCTCCATGTGGCCTAAAAATATCGACAGGCTCAAAGGCCTGGATCGTAAAGACTTTGAGTTTATTGAACGAGAAATACTTTCAGAATATCCCCATGCCTCTGTGGAGTGGAAAAGTCCGGTAAAAGAATTTCTTCGAAAAACTGAAAAATAAAACTTGCTGCTTAGGAGAAGCAGCAAGTTTTTTTATGAGGCAGAACGATTCGGCAGAAACTCTTTCACCTTATAAAATAAATGCTTGTTTCGTGAAATAAAAAATAAAGAAATAAGAACAGCTGTCATAAAAAGACTTGCATACCATGGCATTTCTCTCATCACATGGCCAAAAGAAGTATAAACCAGAGCAGGTGGGATACTGGCAAAAAACGCTAACTTCACATACCCGCGGAAGCTTCCTGTCATTTCCATAACATAGGCATTAAGTAAATGAAAATGAATGAAAGGCATCATTCTGAGCAGCATAATTTCCGGAATCGTAATTTCCTCTTTCCCTCCGAGCCATTTTTCTTTCCAATACCTTATCTTCTCCCTAATAAATGGAAAAAAGGACACTACTCCATAAAAAGCGATACTTACAGCAAGGAGTCCCACAACAGAATAAATCGTTCCATAGATTGTACCGAAAAGCATTCCGCCAATGATGCATACTACTGCCACCGGAATAAAAAAGAACTGTCTGATAACATGGAAAACAATAAAAAGAACAGGAGCTAACCAGCCGCTCACTTCGATGTAATAAAGTATAGATTCTATGTTGCTCTCCATTGGCTGCCCTCCTTTATACATATCTATGCTTAAACTACCGTGGCAACCACTGCAGCTGTTATTAGTAACACCTGAAATAACAGGAGAACAGGTATGCCTGTTGAAAACTTCTTCTTTCTGGTTTTATGGCGAATAACGTACATAAGAAATATAATACTCGGAGTCCCGCCTAAAAAAGCACACAGAAACAAGGTTTTCTCTGGAATCCTTCTTCCTTTTTTACGCGCTCTTTGTTTATCTATTATAAAAAGCGACCCTGCAATTACGTTCATGATAAAGATATAACTTCCTGCTATATATTCCATTATACTCTTCATTCTTTCTAATGAATGGTTATTTTTCACAGTTGTGAAATTTTTTCAGAAAATCATTCTCTGCTTATGAAAGCAGATACCGATTAGCAGTACCTTTTCTTCCAAAGCAAAAAGGCGCCAAACCGGGGCGCCTTTTTAAAATAAGCTATGAAAGATAGATTACTTCAAGCTTGATTTTGCTTTATCAGCTAATTCTGCAAAAGCTTTCTCATCATTTACAGCAATATCAGCAAGCATTTTACGGTTAATATTGATATCAGCTTGCTTAAGGCCATGCATTAAGCGGCTGTAGGATAGACCGTTTGTACGAGCTGCCGCATTGATACGTGTAATCCAAAGCTTACGGAAGTCACGTTTCTTTTGGCGACGGTCACGATAAGCATACTCCAAAGACTTCATTACTTGTCCTTGTGCAGTCTTAAATAAACGGTGTTTAGAACCATGATATCCTTTTGCGAGTTTTAATACTTTCTTACGACGACGACGAGCGACATATCCGCCTTTAACTCTTGGCATCGTAAACCCCTCCTTTATTAAATCAATTTATTATAGTTTTACTTGTAAGGCATTAAGTCTTTGATACGCTTTTGGTCACTTTCATCCACATAACCAGTTTTGCTTAGGTTACGCTTTTGCTTTTCAGATTTATTACGGAACATATGGCTTGTGAAAGCATGGCTGCGCTTTAACTTTCCATTTCCTGTTTTTCTAAAGCGCTTCGCTGCGCCGCTGTGCGTTTTCATTTTAGGCATCGTAATTTCCTCCTTAAATCTTTGTGTTGAGCCTTGGATAATAAATGTAATCACTTGCTGCTTATGTCTGTAGCAGACGTTAAACCAGCTCTATATTACTCGTTATCTTTCTTATCCTTTTCATTCTTTGGAGCAAGAATCAAGAACATGCTCCGGCCTTCCATCTTAGGCTTTGTTTCTACTGTGGCCACATCTTCACACTCTTTTGCCAAGCGCTCGAGAACTTCTTTTCCGATCTCCGAGTGGGTGATCATTCTGCCGCGAAAACGAATCGCTGCTTTCACCTTATCTCCCTTGGTCAAAAACTTCCGTGCATTTCGAAGCTTTGTGTCAAAGTCATGCTTTTCAATGTTAGGACTTAAACGCACTTCCTTAATGTTAATAACAGTTTGCTTCTTCCGAGCCTCTTTTTCTTTCTTTTGCTGCTCATAGCGGTACTTGCCGTAATCCATGATCCGGCATACCGGAGGCTTAGCATTTGGAGCCACCATAACTAGGTCAAGGTTTGCATTTTGAGCCATTTCTAAAGCTTCACTTTTGGACTTTACCCCAAGTTGTTCGCCACTTGCATCAATGAGGCGTACTTCGCGAGCGCGAATTCCGTCATTGAGTTTCATATCTTTACGAATAATGAGCCACCTCCAAAGAATTTGTGAATCAAAGCATTCATAAGCACAAACGCCAAATTGCGAATGTCAGTCTAGACGTCACTTATCAATCAGCAGGTTTACCGTTCTTTTTTATGGCTGGCTGTGTCAGAAGGATGACCCTTCTTTTCTCTACAGAACATCAGCCCTTTGGGCAAAAAAAATGCAGGCGCACATAGGGCGCCCACATGATGTCTGTATAATACGCAGTATTAATACCACCATACCTGTCAACAGCCTTGTGCGTCAATCAGGTGAGAAGCGGGCGCTTCTGCTTGCTTTGGTTCCTTATTTATTCATTACCATCTAACATTATCATAATGAACTGAAGGTGTCAATTCATTTCTAATTTCAATGGGTTCAATAGGGAATGATGTCCCAAGAAAATATATTATCTTAATCTGTCACATAAATCAAGTATATTTTTATTGCTTCTTTGAACGATCAGAAATCTCAGTAGTGATTTTTTCTATAAACTGTTTTAATGAAACTGACTCAGATTTTTGCTCACCATATTTGCGTACATTAACACCTTCGGCCTCTATCTCTTTATCTCCGAGGACAAGCATATAAGGCACTTTCTTCATTTGAGCTTCACGGATTTTATAACCGATTTTTTCATCTCTTGTATCCACTTCTACCCGCACTCCGGCTTGACGCAGCTTATCCTCTACCTGTTTGGCATATTCCATATGAACCTGGGCAGATACTGGAATCACCTTTGCTTGCACTGGAGCAAGCCACGTTGGAAATGCGCCTTTGTACTCTTCAATTAAGAAAGCAACAAAACGCTCCATGGTTGATACTACCCCGCGATGGATAACAACAGGACGATGTTCCTGGCCATCTTCACCAATATATGTTAAGTCAAAACGATTCGGCAGATGGAAATCTAACTGTACGGTAGAGAGCGTTTCATCTTTCCCTAAAGCCGTTTTCACTTGCACATCAAGCTTTGGTCCATAAAATGCCGCTTCTCCTTCTGCTTCCACGTATTCCACGTTCATGTCATCCATTGCTTCTTTAAGAAGAGCCTGGGACTTTGTCCACATTTCATCATTATCCACATACTTTTCTTTATCTTCCGGATCGCGATAGGAAAGACGGAAATAGTAATCCTCAATACCAAAGTCTTTATATACGTTTTGGACAAGTTCAACTACCCGTACAAATTCATCTTTCAACTGGTCCGGCCGGCAGAAAATATGAGCATCATTCAATGTCATGGCCCTGACTCTCTGGAGGCCGGCAAGAGCACCTGACATCTCATGGCGATGCATCGTACCAAGCTCGGCGATTCGGACTGGAAGGTTCCGGTAACTGTGAAGCTGGTTCTTATAAATCATCATATGGTGAGGACAATTCATTGGGCGCAGGACTAAGTCTTCGTTATCCATCTCCATAGTAGGAAACATGTCATCTTGATAGTGATCCCAGTGGCCTGAGGTTTTGTAAAGCTCTACGCTTCCCAGTACAGGCGTATACACATGTTCGTAGCCTAATCGCTCTTCCAAGTCAACGATGTAGCGTTCAATTACTCTGCGGACCGTAGCTCCTTTTGGCAGCCAAAGAGGGAGACCTTGCCCTACTTTTTGACTGACGGCAAAGATATCAAGCTCTTTTCCAAGCTTACGATGATCTCTTTCTTTTGCTTCTTCGATCATTTTCAAATACTCATCAAGCTCATTCTGCTTTGGAAAAGCAGTTCCATATACACGCTGCAGCATCTTATTGTTGCTGTCTCCGCGCCAATAGGCACCAGATATATTCATCAGCTTAAATTTCTTTAATTTTCCGGTACTTGGCACATGGACACCCCGGCACAAATCAAAGAATTCACCCTGTTCATAAATCGTTACAGTCTCTCCTTGAGGAATTGCATCAATCAGCTCAAGCTTCAGGTCATCACCGATTTCCTGGTACATTTCCTTTGCATCTTCCCTGGACACTTCCTTACGTATAATTTCATGATTTTCATCAATGATTTTTTGCATCTCTTTTTCTATTTTTGGAAGATCCTCTGGGTGGATGGTTTCAGGCATATCAATATCATAGTAAAAGCCATTTTCTATGACTGGCCCTACACCAAGCTTTACATCTTTATATAAACGCTTTAGAGCCTGAGCCATAAGATGAGCCGTACTGTGACGGAGAATTTCTATTCCTTCTTGGTTCTTCAGGGTAATGATTTCAATTTCCCCGTCCTCTTTTATAGGGGTACGTAAATCAATCTCCTGGCCGCTTAATTTACCAGCTACAGCCTGTTTTTTCAGCCCTGGACTGATAGAAGAGGCAATTTCCTCTGTTGTCACTCCATGTTCAAATTCTTTTACAGTGCCGTCTGGAAAGGTAATTTTTACTTGTTCAGACATTCTCTTCACTCCTCTTAAATCGTTCACATACATGGACTGGGAAATAATGTATTCACTTAACAATTGAAATGGAAAAGAAAGATTTTCAGACACAAAAAAAAACACTCGTCCCTCATAAGGGACGAGTGTGGCCCGTGGTTCCACCCTTTTTTCCGCTTCTTTAACTAAAAAAGCAGCTCAAGACCAGATAACGCCTGGCAGGCGTCAGCAGTTACTAAGACAGTCTGTTCCCTGCTGATGTTCAGAGGTGGTAAGAAGCAATTCCGCGATAGGAAGCTTCCAGCCACAGGCTTCCCTCTCTGTCATCCGTACATTACATCTCTTGTCCTCTTCCCTACATTTTCCCGTCATTCATTATGGTAGTAATTATAGAGAGATTAAAAAATAAAATCAAGCACAATTCTGAAGAGAAATTCATGTCCCTTACTGGATTTGCTTTAAATTTAGACTGCTCATGAAATGAAGAGGGTATACCTTTACCCTTTCCTGAAATACAGCCTGCAATGTTTGAATGACTCCGTGTTCGTCCGAGTTACTATAAATATGCAGCAGTTCCGGAGCCATGCTGACAAGAGGACTGATAACCATTTCTTCCGGGAGAAGCTCTTTCTCAAATACCAAGTCTTTAACGAGACAGCGCATCCTCATTTGTGTAGTAATTTCATTATAGTTTTCATCAAAAAATCTCACTTTTTCACCGTACACCAGGTGAACCACAGGTACGGCCGGGACCGTTCTATTAACGAAATCCCGAAAACTTTCAACCATTGTCTGATATTCCTGTTCCCATTTATACTCATCAATCGTACATTCAAGGGCGTGTAGAAGACAGGAAAAGTACTTCCCGATTCTAAACGTCAGGAAAGGTTCCCACTGCAGCTGTTTATTTCTTCTCAAATCCTCCAGCAGGGGCTGATAAATAAAACATTCTCTATGATAAAAATGAGAATAAACCGGCATTTCGGCTTTTTTTCCGTCCAGAACGGAAAAAGCCATCTCCAAAATTTCGGCAGCTACTTCCACATCGTTGTATAAAAAGACCTCCTGAATGTTTGTAAGAAGCCATTCAGACTCCTTTGTATCTACAATATGCTTAGTGAGTACGGCTGAAATATATGGGAGAATCCCATGTTCCCATTCTTCTTTTGTTCCATTATAGGACCAAAACAGAGTGCTGTCCTTTTTTGTTATACTTCCTATATTTAATCCTTTTTCTTCAAACTCGGATACTTCTTTTTCGAATAGATTGTATACGTGACTGCTCTCTTCTTTACAATTAAACATGATTGAAAACATGTTAATACCTCCTTGCCCCCACAGGCTCCAGTCATCCTCTCGTATGTACAGTCTTGGTTCCTGTTATATACATATGGGGACATGCTGAGAAACATGCCGTTTTTTTGAACCCCATCTCCCTTCGTTTTAGGAAGGCTTTTTCACAGCCCGGTCCCTTATATACAATTGTTCGTAATCACTGTCGTTCCCTTTAGGGTAAGAGCTTTCGTCAGTCTCTGAATCAATCAGACTAGTAACTAAAAAAAGCGCCTGAATAGGCGCTTTTTTTAGTTAGTTTTGCATAATGAAATCTTTCTCAGCAGACTGGTCTCCTTCAAAGACTTTAAGAGTATTATACTTTGTATCACGCTGAGCCGGGATTTTCCCTGCTTCTCTGATAAGCTGAAGGATTTCATTAGTATTTACTTTGTGAGTTGTTCCAGCTGCTGAAACAACGTTTTCCTCCATCATTGTACTCCCAAAATCATTACAGCCGAATTCAAGAGATCTCTTTCCGACTTCCGGCCCCATTGTAACCCAAGAGGACTGGAAATTAGCAATATTGTCAAGGAACAGGCGAGAGATAGCCACATTCTTCAAATAACCTTCTGGAGTGATTTTCTCGCCCTTCATATTTGTATTATCTGGCTGGAATGTCCATGAAATGAAAGCCAGGAAACAATCGGCTTCATCCTGTGCATCACGAATTCTTTGCAAATGAAGAGCTCTTTCTTCATTGGATTCCCCTAATCCTATTACCATTGTCGCTGTCCCATGCATACCGACTTTCTTTACGGTTTTCATGCATTCAAGCCACTGATCGTGGGTACACTTCAGTCTGCTGACCTTTTTGCGAGTTTCTTCGGTAAGAATCTCTGCACCTCCGCCAGGTACTGAATCCAGGCCTGCTTCATGGAGATCTCTTAAGACCTCTTCAAGAGTCAGACCAGAAACTTCAACCATTTTAAAAATCTCTGCAGGAGAAAAAGAATGCATAGTTATTCCAGGGAAGCGCTTCTTAATATTACGAAGAAGGTCAGTGTAATAACTAAATGGAAGGTCCGGGTTTGTGCCGCCTTGCATTAAAATTTCAGTTCCATTAACGTCCTGGGTTTCCTGGATTTTTTGAAAAATTTCTTCATCACTTAATACGTATCCTTCAGAAGAACCGGGTGCTCTATAAAAAGCGCAAAAACGGCAGTACGTATCACAGAAATTGGTGTAATTGACATTCCTCCCAATCACAAACGTTGTGATTGGTTCGGGATGCCACTTTTTCATCACTTCATTAGCGGCCGCTCCCATTTTTTCAATTTCATCACTCTCATATAAACGAACCGCATCTTCTTGAGTCAAACGCTCTCCGTTTACAGCTTTTTCTAAAATTGCATCTATACTCATCTTTCATTCCCCCAACTGCTTACATTGATTGTCTGTCCAGCCCGGCAAGGAAAAGGCTGGGTATGGAGCCTTCTATGGATATCTGAATCAATAGTAGTAATGGTTATGTGAACATTACGTTAATCGTATCACAAAAACGTGAAGATTACCTAACAGAGAAAACAAGACGCATCGTATAAACGTCCTTTCTGTCTCTTTTAAGATAAATAGGAGAAGACTCAACTGTAAGCCCTTAATGTACAAACTAAATCCGTTTTTGTGCAGAAATACTTTCTGCTTTTAATCAGGTATAAGTAGTTATTCAGCTTTACGAAAATAATAGAGAATAAGGAAAATGAAAATCGTTAAGCCTAAGGAGGGCAATAAAGAGCAAGAGTATAAGGAGGACATTAATGAAAGTCGCAATTATGGGGGCGGGAGTCGCGGGACTAACCAGTGCTATTATCCTCGAAAGAAATGGAATTCCTTTTGACATTTATGAAAAAAGAGGAGAGACAGGAGATCGTTTTGTAAACGGCGAGATATTTTTAAATTTATTAACTCCTGTTACCGATTGCATCACTTACTTAGCGGAAAGTCATAATATTTACATAAAACCCGAGTCACATATTAAAAAAATTATTATTACTTCTCCGGAGAAGCAAGCTGAAATCCACGGGCATTTTGGACACACCATTAAAAGAGGAAGGGCATCTTACTCCTTAGAAAAGCAGCTGGAAGAACAAGTAAAAACCCCTGTACGTTTTCACTCCACCTGCTCCTATAAAGATCTAGTACAAGGTTATACCCATGTCATTTTAGCTACAGGGGATGCTGATTATGCTATGGATATCTCAGAATTTCAAAATGACATAAATGTCACCCTTACTGGTGGAATGATATCGGGAAACTTTGATCCTGGTACTCCTCTGATATGGCTGGATAACAACATTTCACCGCTATCCTACGCCTATATTATTCCATTTTCCAAGGATGAAGCTCACATGGCACTTGGGTACCCTGAATATAAATCAACAACCACATATGATTCACATGCTTTACTATCACGGTTTCACAATAAAGCAACCAAAGCTCTGAAACAGGATCTAGTGATGAAGGACAGGTTTGAGGTGAATCATTACAAGCTTGGGATATGCCACTACCCCAGAATAGGAAACACCTTCCTTACTGGAAATTGCTTTGGAAGCGTTATGCCATTTCTCGGTTTTGGACAATTTTCGTCTATTCTGACAGGGATCTACGCTGCCCAGGATATTATTGGCAAAGGGAAATACGAGGAATTAACAAAGCCTTTGCGAAAAAGTTACCATCGTTCCTTAGTTCTTAGAAGAGCCTGGGAACAATTGGATAACAGAGGATACGACCGTCTAACAAAAATTGCCGGCACTCGTTTATTTGAAAAAGCAATAAACAGTAAGTTAAATTCAGCAAAGGTAGCATCTATGCTTGCCGCTCCCCTGGTGAAAACAGCAAGTCTGTCTCGAAAATAAAAACATTACCCAGACAACGGCTGTTTTCAGCTAGTCTTCTTGTCGCTGCCTACGCAAAAGAGCTGTTAAGAAAAAATCTTAACAGCTCCTATCCATCTTCCACTGGAAAGCTCAAATTAATGTGGGATGTCAGCTATATTCTCTTCGATTCTTTCCTTCAATAAAAACTGGAGTGGTTAACGGTTTAATTCTTTCCATGATTCTCTTTGCCTTTAACTGTTCAATTCCGCCTTTTTGGGAATAGGCTAAATGCTCTTCAAGCTCTTCGTAATCATAATTAGATGTGAATAAGGTTGGAAGCTTTTCCATCATTCGATAATGTAATATCACACCTAAAATATCATCCCTCACCCAGCCGGACATGGTTTCCGCACCAATGTCATCCAATATTAGCACAGGAGCTCTTTTCACTTCATCGAGCTTTTCCTGAACTGTCCCATCAGAAACTGATTGCTTCATCTCCCTGAAGAAATCAGGCACATACACAATCATGCTTGCAATATGACGCTGAGCCAGTTCATTCATTACTGCTCCCATTAAATAGGTTTTGCCTACTCCAAACTTTCCGTATAAATATAACCCTCTGCCGTTTTCTCCAGGCTGCGCATTTAATGCAAAGGCTAAGGCTGCATTACTAGCAGTCAATCTGGTATCATGATCCTGTTCTACTTGTTCAAAGGTAGCATCTAAAATGTCTCTTGGTACATACAGGCTTTTGATAAGTTTTTGCAGTCGTTTACGTTCATCCTCCCGCTGCTTCAGCTGGCAAGAGTTATATCTGATTTCCAGCTTCCCTCTCTCCGTAAAAAGTGCCGGCTGGTACCCAGTTAGAAGGTTTGGGCAATGCTCAAGACCAGGACATGCATCACAATTTTCCCACTCTTTTTTAAACTCGTATAATTTTCCAATATTGTTCTCAAGCTCTTTTTCCGGGATCTCCTCATTCTTTCGTAAGAACTCTTGGACTCGAGAATATTGGTAAACATCCTGCTTAAGACGATCATACCGGTTTTCCCATTTTTGATCCTTCATTATATTTTCAAGAGCTGACCGGATGGAATTCATTATGATTCACCTCTATTCTTACGGTTCTCCTGCCTTTTTTTCATCATCTCTTCAAAACGCTGCTTTTCGATTTCCATTTCTTTTCGACCAGAATCTGTAGAAACCTTTTCCTTGGATTCTTGCTCCTCCGTCAGCCATTTAGGCAGTTTGTCTTTACGAACTTGCTGACGATAAGGACGACTGTTTCCGGAGGCAGCACCTTGCTTTGTATTTGCTTTTTCAGCTAACGCTTTTTTCGATTTGTTTTCTTCCTTAGCCAGGTTCATGGCCTCTTTCACCGTGTTTAATTGCTTACGCGACCAGTGACCTGCTATCTTTTGGATTAGGGTTTTGTTAAGCTTCATATTGTTCGTTTTCATTACATAATCAATAAGGACATTTACCACACCAGGCTGCAGGCGATACTCCAGGATTAAGGATTCTACAATTTTAATATCAGCAAGGGGCACCTTTGCCCCGTCTGATATGCTTTCAAGGAGCATCACCGGAGAAGTCGATTCATAAAAGTGAATCATCTTTTCTTCCTCTGTTACAGGCTCTTTTTCTTCCATTATACGATGTTTGGCAGGATGGGTTCTATATGCTAAAGCAGGCGGCTCAGGACCATACTCAAAACGATACCAGTCCTGAACCTTCTTCCTTAGTTCATTAATTTCCAACGTTTCCCCGCCAACAAGAGACTGTTGAATCAGCTTGCTCATCTCTAAGGGACCAAGCCGATATACAAAAGCAAGACGGGCAATCGCATCTTTGGCTTCTTCACTGAGTATGTCTTCTGTCTTGATAAATGCCGGCAAGTCTGCTTTAAGAAGCTCAAAGTCAAAGCTGCTTTGATCCAGAAATGGATCCTTTCCTGCCGGGCGCTGAGCAAAGCCTTTTCCCTTTTCTTCTGCCATGATCATTTCTTGTGCTTCCTGATTTTGCATTACCATTTCTGAATGATGCAAGGATGCAAATACTTCGTTAAAAGAAGACGTGATTTCTGTGCACGAGGATTCATCTATCGTATCTAACATAAAACGGTCTCTCGTCTTTCGGTACTTCTCTTTTCCTAATCTATTGTAAAGGAAAACACTAAGCACGTCATTTTGAAAAAATTGCTTGGGAGACATTGGAGCCTGCAGTTCATAGATAAACAGTGATGAACCATCTTCAGCTTGCTTATAGGTACGAAGCAAACCTATCCCTTCCAGTTTTCGCCTTTCCTCAAATATCTGGTTTAACGCAGCTCCCATTACCAGCATCAGCTCTTGATGGTTTGACTCATCGCTCCAGTAGGAATCTTTCTCCAGTTTGCTCGCAAGTGTCATGTACAGACTTACTGCCATGGAACCGATTAAAGGCTGATATAATAGACTTAATACTTTTTGATCTCCTTCGCATGGCTTTTCATCTGTTCGGACACAATAGCGGTCGATAGGAAGTAGCTCTTTCCAATGCCAGCTCATGTTCCTCCCCCTTATTTATTCCTTTCACTGAAAGCTTGTTATTATAAATTTATTATTGCATCTATGAAAAAATATCACATACAAAAAAAGGAGCTAAAGCGGTGCGCCCTAAGCTCCGTCGTCTTACTCTTTTTTTTCATCCTTGTTAATTAATTCCTTAAGTTCATTAATAAATACATTAATATCTTTAAATTGACGGTACACAGAAGCAAACCTTACATAAGCGACATCATCCACTGAAGCCAGTCTTTCCATAACCAGCTCTCCAATTTCTTCACTCATCACTTCTGATTTTCCGTCTCCTCGTAATTGTTTCTCTACGTCATTTACTATTGCTTCCAATGTTTCAAGCGCAACCGGACGCTTCTCGCAGGCTCTTATCAGCCCACGAAGAATCTTTTCCCTGCTGAACTCTTCTCTTTCCCCGCCTTTTTTGACTACAATCAAGGGAAGCTCTTCAACCACTTCAAAAGTCGTAAAACGGTAGTGGCAGGATTCACATTCTCTTCGGCGGCGAATTGAACGGCCTTCATTGCTTGGCCTTGAGTCCAATACTCTGGTTGCGTTTGAATGGCATGCTGGACAAAGCATAACATCATCTCCAGTTTGACCCTGGTTGCTACCCAGGTGACCTTCTTCTCCAATTCTCTTCATACTATCATATCATTCATACAAGAGGTTTGGAAAGGAAGCAAACACACCCATTTTCTATTGGAGTTAGACAACTTTTTCATAGGTAAGGAAAAATATGAAAAAGGGTGCCACGAAGGCACCCCTTTTTATTTATAGGTTATAATACTTTTGCGATTGGCTTCTTTACTTGTACAGGTCCCATTCCTCTTGGGACTTCTACTACTTCTTGAGTTTCGGCACCGAGCGCTTCAGAAATATAATTTGAAGCCACATTTGGATCGATGCGATCTCCACATGTGTATACATCAATGCTTGCATACCCATGTTCTGGAAAGCTGTGGATTGTAAGATGAGATTCGGAAATAATCACTACCCCGCTTACACCGTGTGGAGCAAATTTATGAAAAGCCACTTCTCTTACTTCGGCACCTGCCCGTAAAGCTGCATCTACAAAGACCTGTTCAATATAATTTAAATCGTTTAATTTCTCAATACTGCAACCCCAAAGTTCCGCAATGACATGTCTTCCCATTGTATCCATAAGCGGCATCCCCCTCATTTAAAAATACTTCATGCATACTCAAGCATGGAGGAAATCGTTACTACGGGGGAAAGTTAGTTCTCAGAGGCCCTAACCCTTTCAGTAACAACAGTTCCTTATACAGCTTAGTCGAAGTTCACGAAATTTAGTATACTTCCTTTACTCAATTTTTGCAATAACGTAATGATATTTTTATATTTTCTTTAATTTTCTCCTTATTCATACGTTTTACTTCATTTTTTTATAATGGATGATTATGCAGAAAATCAGTAAAAGAGCACCAGGCTTCCTGATGCTCTTTGTATATTTATGCCCCAACCGGTGATGTTTTATTAATTCCGTTCGCTACATGGTTCACAAGATCAACAACCCGGCAGGAATATCCCCACTCATTGTCATACCATGCAAGCACCTTTACTTGTCTGTCATTCATTACCATCGTAGACAAGCCATCGATAATGGAGGAGTTCTCATTTCCATTATAATCAACAGAAACAAGAGGATCATTGTTATAAGCGAGTATTCCTTTCAATTCACCGTTTGCAGCTGTTTCAAATGCCTTGTTTACCTCTTCAACTGTTACATTCTTTTTCAAGTCGACAACTAAGTCAACAAGAGAGACGTTAGGGGTCGGAACTCTTAAAGCCATGCCATTCATTTTCCCTTCAAGTTCAGGAAGGACTTTTGAAAGTGCTTTAGCAGCTCCTGTAGAAGTAGGGATGATTGACTGGCCGCAGGCTCTTGCTCTTCTTAAATCCTTGTGAGGATTATCAATGTTCTTTTGGTCATTTGTATAAGAATGTACGGTAGTCATCATTCCTGTTTCAATTCCAAATTGTTTTTCCAGTACTTTTACGACAGGTGCCAAGCAGTTAGTAGTGCAGGACGCATTGGACACAACATCATGTTTTTCAGGGTTATAGTCTTCTTCGTTTACACCCATTACGATCGTTACATCTTCATTTTTTCCAGGGGCTGTAATAATGACTTTCTTTGCTCCTGCTTCAATATGAAGCCCAGCTGTTTCTTTTGACTTGAACTTCCCGGTTGCTTCAATAACGATATCTACACCAAGCTCCTTCCATGGAAGCTCTTTTGGATCACGCTTTTGAAGAAGTACAATCTCTTTTCCATTTATAAATAATTTATCGTCTTTCGCAATAACCTCCGCATCAAAAACGCCGTGAATCGTATCATATTTTAAAAGGTGGGCTAATGTTTCCGCAGGATAACTTGCGTTAATGGCCACCATATCTAATTTGTCATCAAGGATTGCTTTTCTAAAAACCATTCTTCCAATTCTTCCAAACCCATTTACTGCTACCTTAACCGTCATAAAGGAAGCCTCCTCTGTTATTTGTGATATACTAAATAACCTTTTGTTAAAATTAGTATAACACAAAGAGGTTTCATCGGACTATAGTTTTTATGAAAACGGTACGATAAAGATGACAATTTTTTCTGAAACGAGATATGTAAAGAATCTCATCTTTTAGTCTTTTCTTTCTATAGTATGTACGAGAAACAAAAAAAAGCTTTAAAAACCAAGGAAAACCTTAGAATTTAAAGCTTTTTTCTAGTCAACTATAGGGAGTTTCCAATTCGCTAATACATTCTTCAACTGTTTTTTAGTATCTTCTCTTGAACCGCCATTATCGATCACTTTATCGGCAAATTCTCTTTTTTTAATTAAAGGCATTTGCGACCGTATTCGATTAAGCGCATCCTCTTCGCTTGATTGATCTCTCTCCATTAAACGTGCAAGCTGAATTTCATCTTCCACATATACCAGGAGCACTTTATCCACCATGAAGTGAAGCTGGTTTTCAATTAGAAGCGGAAGGTCAAATACGATATGCTCATGTCCTTTATCCTGAAGTATCTCTTTCTCTTCAATCATTTTAGAACGGATGGCCGGGTGCATAATTTGGTTTAAAATCTCCCGGCGTTTATCATCTTCAAAAATTAATTTACCAAGGGATTTGCGATTGATAGTTCCGTCAATGTTTACAATATTTGAGCCAAAGGCTTCTATAATTTGTTCATAAGCCTGCTCTCCCGGTTCGGCTACTTCCCGTGCTATTTTATCAGCATCGACAACCGGAAGTCCCCATTCTTCCATCAAACCAGCAACAAAGCTTTTACCGCTTGCAATTCCGCCTGTTAATCCTATAATCACATGAACCCCCTCCTTTCTTTGTGAACGGCAGGTACAATTTATGTAAAGAAGACTCTCTTGCCGCAATGGAAAGAAAGTCCTGTTACAAGTTTAAAACACCAAGCACAATCAACAGCACCCCGGGGAGAAAAGACATGCTTTTCACCCAGTTTACTCCTGACAGCCTGTAACCGCCTTTCATACCAAGTGTTACAAAAAAAGCACACATAAAAGCTACAGTACCAGCAAGAAAAATAGGGCTGATTCCAATTAAAGAGGCACCAATCCCTGCTCCAAACGCATCCAGTGATAAAGCGATTCCTAATAAAAATGCTTCACGGAGACTGATAGTCCCTGACCCATCCACATCTGCAGCTGTAGGCTTTTTTAGTATGCTAATTACAAGTCCCAGCCATTTAATTTCAAAATTTATGAAAAACCCGTCTTTTTCTTTGACTGTCTTCTGTTGCTCTTCTTTCCCTTCTGATGGTTTAAGTACTTGATAAATTGCCCAGACGCCAATCATGATCAATATTATGCCTCCGACAGATTCAGCAAAGTCTGATGATACATAGCGCTGAATGATCGTGCCAAATCCTGAGGCTATAAGCACTGATACTGCTGAACATCCGGCGATAAAAATGAGAGCTCTTAATGGAAGCTTCATTTTTCTCAACCCATAGGTTAACCCGACTCCAAAGCTATCTAAACTTACGGCGAAGGCAAGCACCAACAATGAAAGGACTTCTGCCATACAGATAAGCTCCTCTCCATCGCATACTTTACGATAAGTATATGGCAGGAGCCTATCCGATGTTCATCGGCAAACAAAAGTCACTTCCTATTTTCAACATTTATTTTTCTGGCTGGCATTCAGGGCAAAAATGAGTGCCTCTGCCAGCTACAACCAGCTTTTCGATTGGAGTCATACAGTTTCTGCATTCTTCCCCTTGCCTTCCATATACATAGAGATGAAGCTGAAACATGCCCATGTCACCTTTGCTGTTTACATATGAGCGAACGGAGCTTCCACCCTTATCTACAGCTTCCTGAAGTGTCTCCACAATGGTTTGATGAAGTCTTCTTAACTTCTCATCATTTAAGGTGCTTGCTTTGGCATTAGGTCTGATTCCAGCTTTAAATAAGGCTTCATCCACGTAAATATTCCCAAGTCCAGCTACTGCTTTTTGATCAAGAAGGACCGCTTTAACATTGCGGGTCGTTTTTTCAAATGACCTTTTCAATACATCAGGTGTAAAGTTCGGCGTTAGAGGTTCAGGACCGAGCTGAGCAAGGGGAAGAGCAGCCTCTTCCGTCCCTTTTTCAAAAAGATGCATGGTTCCGAATTTACGTACATCCCTGTATCTGAGCTCAGTTCCATCGGTAAATAAAAAGCGCACATGTGTATGTTTATCTGCTTCTTGTCCATCAGACATTTCGTAACGGCCTTCCATTCGAAGGTGGGAAACAAGAACGAGATCGTCCAGATGAAATTTTAAGAACTTACCTCGTCTTGTAATTTCATGAATTGTTTGCCCATGAATAAGAGTCCGAAAAGCTTCCTGATCATCGGGTCTTTTTATAATTTTTGGCCAGGTTATGGTAACCTCTTTGATTTCTTTCCCTTTGATAAGCTGGGTGAGCGTTTCTTTTACTGTTTCTACCTCAGGAAGTTCAGGCATGTATCTCTCTCCTTATTTTGCATCATACCAGGTATCTCCGTATGAAACGTCTGCCTTTAATGGCACCTCAAGTGAAATGGTTTGTTCCATTTCTTCTGTAACAAGCTCTTTCATGATCTCCAGTTCTTCAGATGGCACTTCAAAAATCAGTTCATCGTGCACCTGTAAAAGCAGGCGGCTTTTCACCTTTTCCTGCTCCATTCGCTCACTTACATCCACCATTGCTTTCTTAATAATATCAGCAGCCGTTCCCTGTATTGGTGTATTCATAGCCGTCCGCTCGGCAAAGCTTCTGCGGTTGAAATTGCGGCTTGTAATATCAGGGAGATAGCGGCGGCGGTGCATAAGTGTTGTGACGAAACCCTTTTCTCTTGCTTCTTCTTTACTGTTTTCCATGTATTCCTTCACTTTGGGATAGCTTTCTAAATAACGATCTATGAATTCCTGAGCCTCTTTACGAGTTATACCAAGGCTTTGAGATAAACCATAATCGCTGATACCATAGACGATTCCAAAATTAACTGCTTTGGCACTTCTTCTCATGTCAGCAGTAACTCCGTCTTCTTCCACGTGAAAAACATCCATCGCTGTCTTTGTATGCACATCCATATTGTTTTGAAAAGCTTCCAGTAATCCTTTATCCCCTGCCATATGAGCTAAAACTCTCAGTTCAATCTGTGAATAGTCAGCTGCAAGTATGACCCAATTATCTTCCGACGAGACAAAAGCTCTGCGAATCTTTCTGCCCTCTTCTAAACGAATTGGGATATTTTGCAGGTTGGGCTCTGTTGAGCTTAACCGTCCCGTTTGGGTAATTGCCTGATTAAAGGTCGTATGAATTTTGTTTGTCTCAGGATGAATAACCTTTAACAACCCATCTACATACGTTGATTTCAATTTAGAAACCTGACGGTAATGAAGAAGCTTAGGAATAATTTCATGCCTGTCTTGAAGCTTCTCTAAAACGTCAGCTGACGTAGAATACCCTGTTTTTGTTTTCTTGATAGGAGGAAGATTCAATTTTTCAAAAAGGATAGGTCCAAGCTGTTTCGGTGAATTAATATTAAACTCAGTTCCCGCCAGGGCATGAATTTCTTTTTCAAGCTCCTTTAATGTTTTATCTAATTCCGTCCCCATTTTTTCAAGCTGCTCTGCATCAACCTGTACACCTGTCGTTTCCATGTTCCCAAGAATCAGCGACAAAGGTAATTCAAGATTTGAAAAAAGGTCATGCTGCTCGTTTTCTTTCAGATCTTTCTCAAGTTCTTCTTTTAAAGTAAATATTGTTTCACCTTTACGAACTAGGTGCTCTGCCAGAATATTTTCTTTTGGTTCTGCCCGCTTTGCTCCTTTTCCGTAAACAGCGTCATCCTGGTCGACAATTTTTTTCTTGTATCTAGAAGCGATATCCGCAAGCTCATGTGAGGAGGATGAAGGATCAATTAAATAGGAAGCAATTAACATGTCAAAATTGACACCGGCCAGAACAATACCTTTCCAGCCAAGGGCTACGACTGCCCGTTTCGTATCAAACATTAGTTTCTCTGTGGTCTCATCGGCTGCCCACTCTCTGAAAACTTCAGATTCCATGGCAACCTTTGCAGGAATGTAATACCGTCCTTTTTCATTTACCAGGGCTATGCCCCATATATCAGCCTGGTGATAGTTTTCTTGAGGCACTTCAACAACTAACGCTGAAGGAGAAACCAGGATGTCCTTTGTTACTTCCTCCACGCTGCTGTAGGTAACATCCTTTAAATCCTCTTGAACTTCCGTTTCTCCGTCATCAAACCTTTCAAGGAGGCTTGAAAATTCAAGTTCTTTAAAAATCCTTGTAACCTCCTTTGAATCATACTCACCAAATGTGACTGTGGAAAGGTCCACATCAACAGGTGAGTCACGATCAATGGTAGCCAGCTCTTTGCTCATAATTGCCTGGTCTTTATTTTCCTCAAGACGCTCCTTCATTTTTTTTCCAGAAATTTCGTTGATCGAGTCAAGTACTTTTTCAATCGTGCCGAATTGTTTGAGTAATTTAATGGCTGTCTTTTCTCCTATTCCGGGAACACCAGGGATGTTATCAGAACTATCCCCCATAAGACCCTTCATATCGATAATTTGCTCGGGATGGAAGCCATATTTCTCTTCTATCGCATTCATGTCATACGTTTCTACATTGGTAATCCCTTTTCTGGTTAAAGCGACATTCGTCTTTTCACTAACGAGCTGAAGCAGATCTTTATCTCCTGAGTAAACTTTCACTTCCCAATTTTGTGTTTCTGCTTCCTTCGACAGAGTACCAATAATGTCGTCAGCTTCATAGTTCTCAATTTCAAACCTTGATATGTTGAACGCATCCAGCACCTCTCTAATAAGAGGAAGCTGCTCAGAAAGCTCAGGTGGAGTCTTTTGGCGCCCGGATTTGTATTTTTCATAAGTCTTATGACGAAAAGTTGTCTTGCCTGCGTCAAACGCTACAAGCATATGAGACGGCTTTTCTTCTTCAATTACTTTCAGTAGCATCGTAGTAAACCCGTAAACCGCGTTGGTGTATACCCCTTTTTCATTATTTAAAAGGGGCAGTGCAAAAAAAGCCCGGTAGGCAATACTGTTTCCGTCAATTAAAATAAGCTTACTCATGGAGAAAGCTCCTCTCTCTGTATAAGTTACAATGTTTCACATCTCATGTAGAGTTATTTTATCATATCCGTTCCCCTCAGGTCAGACTCAGGAACTCATTCTGTTTTTCGTTTGCCAGACGTTTTAAAAAGCTCTCTGCCTGTTATAGGAAGAGAGCTTTTTTACTTAGTCTATATAACCCATCAGTATTCGGGCATATGGTGAATCGGCTGGCAAAGTAATGACCGTTTCATCTTCAATTGTAGTACGGTAGCTTTCAAGAGTACGGTATAGTTCATAAAATTCCGTGTCCCTTCCAAAAGCCGCATTATATACTCTGGCTGCTTCTGCTTCACCTTCACCAATAATCTCACTTGCATCCGCTTCAGCCGTTGAGATTATTTCCTGGACTTCCCGATCCGTATTTGCACGTATACGGTTGGCCTCTGCATCCCCTTGTGAAAGGTACTCCTGTGCTGTAGACTCCCTTTCAGAGATCATCCGCCGATGAATAGCCAGCTCGTTGTCTTCAGGAAGGTCCGTTCTCTTCATCCTTACATCTGTAATAATAATGCCGTAATTATCACGGGCTAGAAGCTCATTTACTCTTTCTGTCACCCGTTCATTAAAGTCACCCCGGCCTGACTCTTCCTCATTTATTATTTCATCATAATCCATCTGCCCTAATTCTGCCCTAATGACTGAAAAAATAAAATTAGACATAATAGATTCTGCGTTTTCTATGGTTCTGGCATTTCCAATCATAGCCCGTGGGTCCTCCACACGCCATACAGCATAATTATCAACCAGCATTCTCTTTTTATCCCTTGTGTTTATTTCAGCAGGATTGACATCGTAGCTCATTTGATATTTTGGAAGAGAAGAAACAGTCTGGATAAAGGGGATTTTCACATTAAGCCCCGGCTCTTCTTCAATTCTCACAACCTCTCCAAACTGCCGTACTACTTTGTACTCCCCTTGTTCCACGATAAACAGGTTAGAAATTCCTATGATAAGAAGGGCAAGCAAAACAACAAGGACAATAGCCTTCTTAATCCATTTCCCTATATTTTCAGGCCCTCTTTTTTCGTTAAAGTTTACTATATTATTGTCTCCCATCAGCTGTTCCCTCCTTCCTCCTGTTCGTCTTCTTCCACTGAATCTGGTTCTTCTTCATCTACGTTTTCCTGTAGTTCTTCCTCATCAGGCTCTTCCACAGGTTCTTCAGGCTCTTCCACTTCCTCCGAATCATTGCTTCTTCCTTGATCAGCCAGTACAGCTTCCTCTTCACGTTGCTCCATAGGACGGAGAGGCAAGTAGTTTACTGTGTCCTGATTGCTGTCCAGAATAAAAATATCTGTGCCTGGAAGCACATCTTCGAGCGTTTCTAAAACAAGCCTCTGCCTCGTAACTTCAGGATTATTTTGATATTCTTCGTAGAGAGCGTTAAAACGTGAAGCATCCCCTCTGGCTCTTTCTATTCTTTCTGCTCGCTGTCCCTCAGCACGGGAAATTATCGCATCCTGTTCCCCTTCAGCTTCATTTATTTCCTGGTTCCTGTATCTATTAGCCTGATTAATCTTTGTTAACCGTTCTTCTCTCGCATCAGTTACTTCAGTAAAGGCACGTCTTACCTCTTCAGTTGGAAGTTCTACGTCCTGAAGCTTTACATCGAGGACGGTGATCCCAATGTCATAGTGGTCAATAAGCCCAGTTAAATTATCAAAGACTTTCCCTTCTACTTCCGGCCGTTGATCTGTTAATACATCATCGATTAGTGAGCTTCCAATGACCCCACGTAAAGATGCAGAGGTAGCGTTATGTAAAATTCGTTCAGGATCATCGACGTTAAATAAATACCTCTCCACATCCGTTATTCTCCATTGCACGACTAAATCGGCAAATAGGATATTTTCATCCCCGGTGATCATTTTTGCCTCATCTGTGTATTCGGTCACTTCTCCATCCTCTTCCACATACCCAACCCTTAGGCTGTTCGTAGAAATAGGAAGTATTTCTACCCTTTGCACCGGCCAAGGCAGCTTAAAGTTCAGACCCGGCTCTGAGACTGTTTCTTCCACTGCTCCAAAGGTAATTAATGCTGCTTGTTCTGATTCATCGACCGTATACCAGCCTGTAATTAAAAATAAAGCTAAGATAACAACACCAATCAGTGCAAAAAAACCTAGGATTAACTGCTTAATGGTTACCACTTCATTCCCCCCTGTCTTTCCTTATAACCTTATGTATCCTATTTATGATTTCATCTCTTTTTTTATAAATAAGATATACCTTTCTATTATAGAACAAAGAAGAGTAGGGTCCTATGTTTCTATCAAATTTTCTCCTAAATTATGAAAACCTTTTACTGAATATGGATTTCTTTACACCTAAAGTAATATTCAGACACAAATAAGGACGAAGGCCAAGGGGGGCTTTCGTCCAATAAAGGAAATATGAGCCGTTCTATTATTATCCTACCGTTAATTTGTTAAGGAGATATGAAGAGAAAGTAAAGATTAGGTAAAATTTACTTTATATCAATTCTTTTGGAAAGGTTAGAGTAAATGTGGTCCCTTTACCTAATGTGCTATCTACTTCAATTTTCCCTTGATGAGCCTCTACCAGGTGTTTAACAATGGCTAACCCCAGTCCTGTCCCTCCTGAATTTCGGCTTCTTGCTTTTTCTATTCTGTAAAAGCGTTCAAAAATTCGTTTTATATGTTCTTGACTAATCCCAATGCCAGTATCAGTAACTGAGACCTTGATCTGTTTGTCTTCACTCGTTACTTCTACAAGGATGTTGCCTTTAACAGGGGTGTAAACAATGGAATTATTAATAATATTTATTAAAATTTGTTTTAAGCGAGCAGGGTCTCCATTCATAAGAGCTTTTCCATCTCCCTTACTAGTTACAGTGATATCTTTCTCTTTGGCCTTAGGGAGAAGAAGATCTGTCACTTCCTTAGTAAGGGCTGCAATATTTACCTGCTGTACATGCAGCAGAAAGTGCTCCTGCTCAATCTTTGACAGCTCCAGCAGCTCACTTATCAAGTCCTGCAGCCGGTCACTTTCTTTCCAAATAATATCAAGAAATTGTTTCCTAAGCTCAGGGTTTTCCATGGCACCATCAAGGAGAGTTTCAGCGAATCCCTTTACAGAGGTAACAGGGGTTCTTAATTCATGAGAAACATTAGCAACAAAATCTTTTCGTACTTGTTCTAATTTTTTCAGCTCGGAGATGTCATGAAGAACCAGAACAATCCCTCGCAGTTTATTACGTGCACCAATGACCGGTGCTCCGTAAACGTCATAATATTTCATCTCCAAAGGAGCAGAAATGGTTACCTGCTGCCTGTCTTTTTGCTCAGTTAAGAGAACACTTTGAATGAATTTTATTAGCTCTTTTTCATGAATCACTTCATAATACAAAACATCCTGCCATTCATCTGTATTTTCATTAAAAATGTCCTTACAAGCCTGATTTATGAGTGTAATATCACCACGATCATTAATAAATATTAATCCGCTGCCCATATTATCAATTAAAGCCTCTAAACGCTCCTGCTGCGTCTGATACCTTTTTGTAATCTGACCCAGGTTATAAGCAAGAACATTAATGGATCTCGTAAGCTGTCCGACTTCATCCTTTGACCCAGAATACGTTCTGGCGTTAAAGTTTCCTTTTGCTAACTCATTTGCAACCTTTGTTACTTGCCCGATAGGCTTCGTAAGCTGGCTGGCAATCCGGTAATTAAGGGATAGAATAACGAAAAAAGCGACAGTAAATGTAAGTCCAATAAAAATCCAGATCTGACGATTCATTTCATTTACATGCTCTACGGGCAGCCCAAGTCTTAAATATCCCTCCACCTCTCCATTTAATTCAAGAGGAAGTGCAAAGTAAAGAAGTTCTGCCTCAACAGTCGTACTATAACGAACATGGTGAGTACCGCTTTCTCCCGCATTCATTATTTCAGGGCGGTCTGAATGATTTTCCATTCCCACCGGTGTTCTCTCTGATTCGCCAATGACTGTGCCTGCTGAGTTCAATATGGTAACTCTAGTCCCAAGGCTCTCGCTAATGTCTACAGCAAGGGACTGCCACTCATCACCACCTCGTTCAGAAATCGTTAGAGCTGCCAGCTCGGCTTCTCTCTCAAGTCTATCTGTAAGCTGGTCCAGATAGGAGCTTTTTACGACTTCGCCCACTAAGAAACCTAGAATAACAAGGACAAGAAAAATGACAGAGAGAAAGCCTATCATTAATCTTGTTCTAAGTTTTTTCATAAGGAAGAAGGCTCCTCTAATTTATATCCAAGACCTCTCACGGTTTTAATATACACAGGCTTCTTTGTATTAGGTTCAATTTTTTCTCGAAGATGACTGATATGCACATCCACAATTCTCGTATCTCCAACAAATTCATAGTTCCAGACAGCGTTTAACAGTTGATCCCGGGTTAGTACCCTTTCTTTATTCACAGCTAAATAAAGAAGCAGCTCAAATTCTTTAGGCGTTAATTCTAATGGCTCCTTATTAACCAAGGCTTGATAATTTTCAGGGTATATTAGCAAATGACCAATTTTGATTTCTTCCTTGGATGCTTGATTTCCATAGGAACTATTATTGCTTCTGTTTTCAACTCTTCTTAATATTGCTCTGACCCTTGCTACGAGCTCTCGGGGGCTGAACGGCTTGGTCATGTAATCATCAGCACCAAGCTCCAGACCCAGGACTTTATCGAATTCCTCATCTTTTGCTGTCACCATTAAGATGGGAGTATTAATCTTCTCTTGTCTAATTTGCCTGCACACTTCAAGTCCGTCCATTTCTGGTATCATTAAATCAAGTACGATAAGGTCAAACTCTTGATTCTGGGCCTTACTAAAAGCCTCTGAACCGTCCATAGCTGTGTCTACCTTGTATCCTGCTTGTTCAAGGTTAAATTTAATCAAGGTAACAATCGACTCTTCATCATCTACTACAAGTAACCGCTGAGCCATAATATGTAATTCTCCTCCATCTGTATCTGGCACCCCTGTCACCAGAACATGATCTTAACGGCAAGAAATATAATCCCCTATTCTTTCTTTATCTTACTATCCTTATTATAGATAAACAATACTCTCCTATCTTCCCTTCTATCTGCCAAGGGCATTTACACAGTTGACTGAATATGAAAAAAAGCTTGCCCGGAAAACTTCCCGAACAAGCTTTGCTCATTAATCTTTTGGCAATGCAGTCATCACGCTTTTTACAGATTCTACTGACTTAGAAAGCTCTGTTGCTTCTTCCTCAGTAAGATCGAGCTCAATAATTTTTTCTACACCATCGCCACCTAGAATGGTAGGAACTCCGACATACAAGTCTTCATATCCATACTCCCCTTCTAGGTAAGCTATTGATGGGAGAACACGTTTCTTGTCTTTCAAAATGGCCTCAACCATTTGAGTCAAGGAGGCAGCTGGCGCATAATAGGCACTTCCGTTGCCTAAAAGCTGAACGATTTCCCCGCCGCCTTTTCGAGTGCGTTCTACAATCGCATCAATACGATCTTGAGGCAGAAGCTTAGTTAAAGGAACTCCCCCCGCACTTGAATAGCGAATTAATGGTACCATGTCGTCTCCATGGCCCCCTAGAACAAACCCCTGGATATCTTCGACAGAAATATTCAGTTCTTGAGCGACAAAGGTACGGAAACGTGCAGTATCCAATACACCGGATTGTCCCATTACGCGGTTTTTAGGGAAACCTGACTCTTTAAACACAGTATACGTCATAGCGTCAGCAGGATTAGTAAGTACTATGATATAACAATCAGGGGAATACTTTACTACTTCTTTTGTCACTGACTTCATGATTTTTGCATTTGTATTTACAAGGTCATCACGGCTCATGCCAGGTTTTCTTGCAATACCTGCAGTAATAACAACTACATCAGATCCAGCAGTGTCTTCATATTTTGAGGTCCCGACTACGTTGGAATCCACTCCTTGAACTGGAGTAGATTCGAGCATATCAAGTGCTTTCCCCTTTGTTGGTCCTTCCATATCAGGAATGTCCACAAGCACTACGTCTCCTAATTCCTTCTGAGCAACCATTAGGGCTGTTGTTGCACCAGTAAAACCTCCGCCGATCACAGATACTTTTCTGCGTTTAATTGCCATGTGCAGTACCTCCCCAGGAATTACATATTTTTAATTAGCTCTTCACCAAACTCAGAAGTCTTAACTTCTTTTGCACCATCCATTAGGCGTGCAAAGTCATAGGTAACTACTTTGCTTTCAATTGTCTTATCCATTGCACCTAAGATTAATTCAGCAGCTTCTGTCCAGCCAAGATGACGGAGCAATAATTCTCCAGACAAAATAACAGAAGAAGGATTTACTTTGTTAAGGCCGGCGTATTTAGGTGCAGTTCCATGAGTGGCTTCAAAAATCGCATGGCCCGTATCGTAGTTAATGTTTGCTCCAGGAGCGATTCCGATACCGCCAACCTGTGCTGCCAAAGCATCAGAAATATAGTCACCGTTTAAGTTCATTGTAGCAACTACATCATGGTCCTTTGGACGAGTAAGGATTTGCTGTAAGAAGATATCAGCAATAGAGTCTTTAATGATAATCTTTCCAGCTTTTTCAGCTTCGTCTTGTGCGTTATTGGCTGCTTCTTTTCCTTCTCTTTCTACAATTTCATCGTACTGAGCCCATGTGAATACTTTATCCCCAAACTCGCGCTCAGCAAGCTCGTAGCCCCAGTTCTTAAAAGCACCTTCTGTAAACTTCATGATGTTTCCTTTATGAACAAGTGTTACGCTTTTGCGACCTTCTTGAAGGGCATAGTTAATAGCAGAACGAACGATTCGCTCTGTACCCTCTTTTGAGACAGGCTTAATTCCGATACCAGAAGTTTCTGGGAAACGAATATTGTTAGAGCCCATTTCGTTAATTAGGAAATCAACTACTTTTTTCACATCATCCGTGCCTTCTTTAAACTCAATTCCCGCATAAATATCCTCAGTATTCTCACGGAAAATTACCATGTCTACCTCTTCTGGGCGTTTAACAGGAGAAGGTACGTTAGTAAAGTGGCGTACAGGGCGCAAGCAAGTATAAAGGTCAAGCTTTTGACGAAGCGCTACGTTTAAAGAACGAATCCCGCCTCCGATAGGAGTTGTTAAAGGTCCTTTAATAGCAATCAGATACTCACGGATTGCATCCAGGGATTCCTCTGGAAGCCACTCACCTGTGTTGTTGTAGGCTTTTTCCCCTACAAGGATTTCTTTCCACTCAATTTTTTTCTCGCCATTATATGCTTTCTCAACGGCCGCATCTAAAACTTTCTGTGCAGCTGCCCAAATATCCGGGCCAATTCCGTCACCTTCAATAAAAGGGATCACAGGGTTATTAGGTACATTTAAAACTCCATTATTTGTGGTAATCTTCTCTCCATTAGACATTGTTACATTCCTCCTAGCTAAATTGTTAACTTGTTAATTCCTTGGTGATACAAAAGAGCTCAGCTGATTGATCACTTGTTTAGCAGCCAGCTGTCTTAAATTCTTACTTACTATATGTAGTAAGAGAGAGAATACTCTCTCTTAAACACTAGCGTTCGTTTAAGGGGACGTACGCTTGTTTGTCAGGCCCGACATACTCAGCTCTTGGGCGAATTAAACGATTATCACTGTACTGCTCAAGAATATGGGCAAGCCAGCCAGAAACACGGCTCGTTGCAAAGATAGGGGTAAACAAATCATGATCGATTCCCAGGCTGTGGTACACAGAAGCAGAATAGAAATCAACGTTAGGAAGTAAGCCTTTTTCACCCACTACCATTTCTTCTACCTTTACAGACATATCATACCATTTTGACTCTCCAGTGATACTTGTGAGCTTTTTGGACATGTCACGCAAATGTTTTGCTCTAGGGTCCCCATTCTTGTATACCCGGTGTCCAAATCCCATAATCTTCTCTTTATTATCTAGAGCTTTACGGATGTATGGCTCCACGTTGTCAACTTCCCCAATATCCATAAGTGTTGACATGACGCGTTCATTAGCTCCGCCATGAAGCGGGCCTTTTAAGGCTCCGATGGCAGAAGTAATACCGGAGTACACATCAGACAATGTAGCTACACACACACGAGCTGTAAAAGTAGAAGCATTAAGCTCATGATCAGCGTGAAGGACTAACGCCTTGTTAAAAGCAGTCTCTGAAATTTCATCTGGTTCTTCTCCATTAAGCATGTATAAGAAGTTTGCTGCAAAGCTGAGTTCCTTTTTAGGCAAAATAGGCTCCTTGCCATTTCTGATACGGGCAAAGCCTGTAACGATTGCAGGAATTCTTGCTTGCAGGCGAATTGCTTTGCGACGGTTAGCCTCTTCAGTCATTTCATCAGCTTCTTCGTCGTATAAAGCAAGCTGTGAAACAGCTGTGCGAAGAGCTGCCATAGGGTGTACCTTATCGATAGGGTAAGACTTCATATAGTCAAACACTTCTTTAGGGACTTCCATATCACTTGCTAAATTTTTCGTCAACTCTTCCAATTCATCTTTCTTTGGTAGACGACCGTTCCAAAGGAGGTAAATAACCTCCTCAAAGCTAGCATTATCAGTTAAATCATCAATGTCATACCCTTGATAAGTTAATACATCATCGATAATTGAACTAACACTGGAAGTTGTTGCAACAACGCCTTCAAGACCACGAGTTGTGCTCATTTCAACCTCTCCTTCACCGAAAAAGTTTGCGATTTCCAAAAGGTTTGAAAATCGTAAATGCTTACATTTTCACGTTCAGCAAGGGGGAACCCTATCATACCTACGTAACCGAAGAGTTTAGACTGCTTAGTCTGTTTCAGGAAGAATTCGACCAAAGTCGTTCCTTCATGTACCCCGCCTAATTGAACGTGCTTAATCAATAGGCTATGTAGGAAGAACATTACACCCAGTATCAATTATAAACATTTTTTAAACTTTTGTGAACTTATTCATGAGAATTAACTTTAACTCTCGAAAAAGTTTAACTAATTTAATTATTCAGATAAGTTTGGATTGCGGGAGAATACCATTACTTTGGTTCCTGCCCGCTCCTGCTTCTGCCTTTTTTCAGCCGCCTCCGCCTGAAAAAATTTCGACCGCTTTCATTGCATAATAAGCTATTCCTGCACCAATTAAAGGGCCTACAGCTACACCGTTGAAAAGAGCAACTGCCAGTATCGTCCCAATCACAAGCGCAGCAGTAATATGAGGGTCGTTCTGAAGAAGATCCACTCCTCCCTTTGCAATAAGAGCGACTGTAATTCCTGCTCCCAGAGCTACCCAGGCATAAACTGACTTCATTGCATCACCTAACTGCTTAAAGCCGATTTCACCAGTTACGATAGGAACAAGGACAGCTATTGTTAAAATGGTGACTGCTATATTAATTCCTTTTGCCTGCATAAAAGGAAACACCTTGTCTCCTGCACCAGTCCATTTCAGTGCCAGTAATACCAGGATTGCCACAACAAGGGATTGGTTCTTTCCGATTACTCCAATGGCCAGCAGGATAAGCATGAATATTGTTGCCTGTGATATCAAGTTGTTGTAACATCCTTCCCCATAGTCTTTCTCATTTATCGTACCACACTTTATAAATCACTTCACTTTTGAAGCGCCAGGAAGAACCGATTCATTTCCTGCGTATAAACACGATGTTTCCTGATTGGGTAAGCTTTGAGAATACTCTCTGGAACACTCCCTTAAAATACCCTCTTGTGAAAGGTATTAATAGTAAAAAGCCGAGGGCGTCGGTAATAAACCCTGGCGTGAGAAGTACCACCCCGCCCACAAGAATGCAGAGGCCGTCCAAAATCAGATTGCTCGGTACCTCACCCTGCTGCATTTGCAGCTGTGCTGTGCGAATGGTTTGTAGTCCTTCTCTTTTGGCAAGCCAGGCGCCAAGCACGCCTGTTAAAATAACAAGAAGAACTGTAGGCCATACGCCAAGGTAATTTCCTGAAAGAAGCAGTACTCCGATTTCCAAGGCCGGCACTATAATCAATAACAAAACTAATATTTTCCCCATATTTGTTCCCCGCTTTCTTGTTCTTCCCTTTGAAGAGTGATCTTATCTATACCCAAGTATACCTTTTATCATTTCTTATTCCTAAGTTTTAACCCGGGTTTCTCTTTAGCTTTGTTCATATTGTTGTTGGCTTTTGAGAAAGACGCTTCCTTTACACCCGAAGTAAAATGCGGCATTCAATTGTCTTCTATTCCCAGGGCATTGCCTTCCTCGGGAAAACCGCCCTGCGTGATCTTCGACTCTTAGTATTCTTCAAGGCGTCTCGAGCGTTTATCTACACTCAAATGACTTATAAAAATGAACCATTCGCCTTTCACAGAGCTCAGGAAAAAGGAGAAGGCATCTGCCTTCTCCCATGTATTAGAGCACACTGGCGTGCCCTCTATAAATATCTCCATGCGCACTATCTATCGTTACTTCTTCTCCATCCTCGAAAAGCTGAAGAGCATTTTCCACTCCAACTACAACCGGAATCCCCAGATTAATTCCCACCACTGCTGCATGAGAAGTGAGACCGCCTTCTTCTGTAATCACAGCTGCAGCTTTTTCAAAAGCAGACATTAAATCTTTATCAGTGCTGTAGGTCACAAGAATGCAGCCAGGTGTCGCTTTTTGGTTCGCTTCTTCTGCAGTTCTCGCCACAATCACTTTCCCTGCAGCTGTTTTTCTTCCAATGCCTTGTCCTTTAGCGGCAATTTCCCCAATAACGTGTACTTTCATAATATTTGTTGTACCTGATTCACCAACAGGGACTCCAGCCGTAATCACTACAAGGTCCCCGTGATCCACATTTCCAGATTTCAATGCTTCCTGTACGGTAATATCAAGCATTTCATCAGTGCTGGCTGCTTCAGTCCCCATTACTGGAATGACTCCCCATACAAGGGAAAGACGTCTCATCACGTGCTCATTGCTTGTGACAGCGATGATCCGGGACTTAGGACGATACTTGGAAACCATTCTTGCCGTGTGCCCACTTTCTGTTGCTGAAAGGATTGCGGAGGCATTTAGGTTTAATGCTGTATGAGAGACAGATTGACTGATTGAGTTCGTAATAGACGTGCGGCTTTCTTTCGTGCGTTTGTCTAGGATTGTTTTGTAATCAAGTGCAGATTCGGCTCGTGTAGCAATATCACTCATCGTCTGCACAGCTTCCACCGGGTAATCTCCCGCCGCTGTTTCCCCAGACAGCATAATAGCATCCGTACCATCAAAAATAGCATTAGCTACGTCACTTGCTTCTGCCCGTGTCGGCCGTGGGTTTCTCTGCATGGAATCAAGCATCTGTGTGGCTGTTATTACCGGTTTTGCAATCGTATTACACTTCTTGATTAAGCTTTTTTGTACAAGAGGAACCTCTTCAGGCGGAATCTCTACACCCATGTCTCCACGGGCAACCATCAGGCCGTCAGAAACTTCCAGAATTTCATTAATATTATCAATGCCTTCCTGGTTTTCAATCTTTGGGATGATGTGAATGTCTTCTGCTTTCCTTTGTTCAAGTAGCTCACGGATCTCAAGGACGTCTTCAGCTCTCCGAACAAAAGACGCTGCAATGAAGTCTACTTTTTGTTCAATGCCAAAAACGATATCCTCAGCATCCTTTTCTGTTATTCCAGGCAAGTTAAGCTTCACATTCGGAAGGTTAACTCCTTTCTTATTTTTAAGCTCCCCATTATTTAGCACCCTTGTAAGGACTTCTGTGTTTCTGACTTCCAGAACCTCAAGTTCAATTAAACCATCATCAAGGAGAATTTTCTTTCCTTTTTCCAAATCATTTGTAATCCCTTTGTAAGTAACAGAAATCTTTTCAGGTGTTCCAATAACTTCATCTGTTGAAACAAGAAGGTTCTGTCCTTTTTCTAGATGAATAGCTCCGTTTTCCATGGTATTAGTGCGGATTTCCGGTCCTTTTGTATCCAATAGAATAGCAACGGTTTTCCCTGTTCTTTTTGAGGCTTCACGAATATTTTTGATGCGTGCGCCGTGTTCCTCAAAATCGCCGTGGGAAAAGTTCAAGCGTGCGACATTCATGCCTGCTTCAATCAGCTTTACCAGCGTATCAACCTGTTCACTGGCTGGACCGATAGTACATACAATTTTCGTTTTTCTCATGTTATCCTCCTTTTATCTATACACGATTACTTATTCGCTTACCTGCTGTGAGCCTTAAATTGAAAGTTCCTGAGAAAGCCGATACAGTTCAAGGTCTAGCTCACGCTTCTCGGATAAGGCAGATGAGATCGACTGGTAATATTCCTTGTTATTTTTGATACCGACCATCTGGCCTGCTGCACCCTCTAATAGAATTTCAACGGCTTTTCCGCCAAGTCGGCTTGCCAGTACTCGGTCAAAGCCGGTAGGTGATCCGCCCCGCTGAATATGGCCAAGAACCGTGACTCTGGTCTCAAAGCTCGTGGCGTCCTGAATTTTTTTACCAAATTCGGGCCCGCTGCCCACGCCTTCTGCTACGATTATAATACTGTGCTTTTTCCCGCGTTCATGTCCTCTTTTTAGGCGCTCTACAATCCTGTCCATATTATAGGGCTCTTCAGGAATGATAATAGATTCGGCCCCATCGGCCAGTCCTGCCCATAAAGCAAGGTCGCCCGCATCTCTCCCCATCACTTCCACTACATACGTCCTCTCATGAGAAGTTGCCGTATCCCTGATTTTGTCAATTGCATCGATTACTGTGTTGAGAGCTGTGTCAAAGCCAATGGTAAAGTCAGTACCAGGGATGTCATTATCAATAGTTCCCGGCACCCCTATGGTAGGAAACCCTAGTTCAGATAATTTTTCAGCTCCTCTGAAAGAACCGTCTCCTCCAATCACAACCAAACCTTCAATACCAAATTCTTTTAATTGGGCGACGGCTTTCTCTCTGCCCTCTTCTGTTTTAAACTCCTCACAGCGAGCTGTATAAAGCATCGTGCCGCCTCGGTGAATAATATCACCTACGTCACCGATTTCCAATTTTTTTATGTCTCCTGAAATTAAACCGGCGTATCCATAATAAATTCCGTATACTTCCACATTATTAAAGATTGCTTTACGAACAACAGCTCTGACCGCTGCATTCATTCCAGGAGAGTCTCCACCGCTGGTAAGTACTCCAATACGCTTCATTATTAACCTCCTCGGTTATCTTTTCTTTATTGTACAAAAAAAGGCTGACCCTATCCAATTTTCCCCATTTATCAGGGAAATGAAAACAACTTTCATACATCCCTATAACATTTAATCATTTGAAAAGCCTTTCATGCAAAGAAAAAAGTGCTTCTCTTGCTACGAGTAAGCACTTTCCAAATTTAACTGTCAATTATGACGTTGTCATCAGCTAACTGTCCAATTGCTTTGTACTTCTCATAGCGCTGAGAAACAAGTTCTTCAGGTTTCAGAGATGAAAGTTCCTCTAACGAACGAAACAGAGTCTCATCGATCAATGCAGCCTGTTTCTTTAAATCCTGGTGCGCTCCACCTTGTATCTCAGAAATCACTTCCTCCAAGATACCTAACTCTTTTAAATCCGGTGCTGTAATCCTCATTGTTTCTGCTGCTTTTTGGGCGTAGGAGGAGTCTTTCCACAAAATAGAAGCTGCTCCTTCCGGTGAGATGACAGAGTATGTGGAGTTTTCCAGCATATGAATATGGTTGCCTACACCTAGGGCAAGGGCCCCGCCACTTCCCCCTTCCCCAATAACAATACAGACGACAGGAACAGTCAATCCAGCCATTTCAAACAGATTGCGCGCAATCGCTTCACTTTGACCTCTCTCCTCTGCTGCTTTACCGGGAAAGGCTCCTTTCGTATCAATAAAACAAATAATAGGTCTGTTAAATTTTTCTGCTTGCTTCATAAGCCTGATCGCTTTTCGATAACCTTCAGGGTGGGGCATACCAAAGTTTCTGCGGATGTTTTCTTTAGTATCCTTTCCCCGTTGATGACCCACTACCGTAACAGGACGGCCCTTGTACTTCGCAATTCCGCCAACGATCGCTTCATCGTCTCCATAAAGACGGTCTCCATGGAGTTCAAGAAAGTCCGTGAACAACTCTTCTATGTATTCCATAGTTGTAGGTCTTTCTCCGTGACGGGCAATTTGCACCCGCTCCCACGGCTTCAGGTTTCCATAGACATCTTTTTCCAGCTGAACAAGCCGTGCTTCCAATGTTTCAATTTCACCGCTTAAATCGATATCTTTTTCTTCGGTAAAGGATTTAAGCTCTTTGATCTTCTCTCTTAATTCAACCACTGGTTTTTCAAAAGGCAAGTTGCCATTCAATGCTTCCACCTCCTTACTCTGTATCCGGTGTATGCAGATCTAGTATTTTTGCCAGAGTTTCCCGCATTTCCCCCCTGGGTACCACTTTATCGAGCTGTCCGTGTTTTAATAAAAACTCTGCAGTTTGAAAGTCTTGCGGAAGCTCCTCTCTAATGGTCTGCTCGATAATTCTTCTTCCGGCAAACCCAATTAAAGCCTTTGGTTCTGATAGGTTATAATCTCCTAAGGACGCAAAGCTGGCAGAAACACCGCCTGTTGTCGGATGAGTAAATACAGAAATATATAAAAGTCCTTCTTCTGACAGTCTTCTCAATGCAGAACTCGTTTTTGCCATTTGCATCAAGCTTAGTACACCTTCCTGCATCCGAGCTCCTCCTGAAGCAGAAAACATAATAAATGGAAGCCGCTTATCAATGGCCTGTTCTATTGCACGTGTAATTTTCTCACCGACCACAGAGCCCATACTTCCCATTCGAAACCTTGAGTCCATTACACTAATAATGCAGCGATACCCCTGAATTAACCCTTCTCCCGTAACGACCGCTTCATTTAATTCTGTTTTTTGTTTATCTTTTTCAAGCTTCTCTTCATAGTCAGGAAAAGAAAGTGGATTGGCAGATGACAAATATCCGTTTAATTCCACAAAGGTGCCTTCATCACATAAACACTCGATTCGTTCGTAAGCAGTCATAGAAAAATGATGTGCACAACTTTGACAGACCATGTCATTTTTCTTTAACTCTTTTGAATACACGATCGTTTTGCATTCAGGACACTTTGTCATAACTCCTTCATTCATCTTCCTCGGCTGTTCTCGTTCAGATGGAACCGTGGCATACTTTCTTTTTTTAGAGAAAAAATCTTTTAGCACACAGACACCTCCTTATCTATACGTAATGACTCCTCACCATTCTATTTAGCAATTAAAAAGGTTATTAGATAGATTATCATATCGCTTTAAAAAAACAACTCTTTCCCCTAAAGGGGACAGATCTTCCCTTTTTTCGCCCTGTTCACACCCAGCCTGTTTTTATGTACTCAGCATAGGGGAAATTGTAGAAAAAGGAGTTGTTTTACCCATAAAAAATTCTTGGAGCCTAAAATGCACTATTTTCTAAATGATCACTTAGTGCTTTAATCGCTTTATTCTCATCTCTGGATTTAAGTGCTTTGTAAATCTGGACATGTTCTTCATAGGAATGAGAGGGTCTTCCAGGCCTGGATAAAGATTCTTTTAACGCAGCTTTTGTGTACTCTACTAAGGGAATCCATATTTGATGCATTAAATGATTTCCTGAAAGTTTAACAAGCTTTTTATGAAAAAGATAATCTTCCTCAAAAGGAAGCGTACCACACTTCACTTTTCCCTCATATGAAGCAAGCAAATCCTCAAGCTCTTCGATTTCCTCTTGCCTTGCTCTGCAGCAGGCTAGACGAAGCGCTTCGACTTCTACTACTTTTCTTGTTTCTGCAAGGTCACGGCGGGCTTTTTCATCCTTAAGAATAAAAGAAGCAATTATTTCTACAAGGCGCTTTCCTCCTGCCTCTTTCATAAACGTACCTTCTCCACGCCTAGTTTCGATCAGGTCAAGAAGTTCGAGGGATCGGAAGGCTTCACGAACAGAAGAGCGACCGACATGAAGCCGATCACTCATTTCTCGTTCCGAGGGAAGTTTGTCTCCGCTCTTTAAGCCATTCGTATGAATCATTCGATTTATTTCCTTAATAACTTCAATGTATACCTTTTCTTGTGATGACATAATCATCATCACCGCCATATTTCAATTTTTCAACCAGGAAAACATCTTTATTATCGAATCATTTTATTGCTCTTTGTCAATAATTGAAAGTTCTCTAGTTTTCTCAGCTACTTTTTCAGGATCCACGTTCTTTCTGGCCACTCCTGTTTCCATAGCTGCTTTTGCTACAGCGGCAGCCACTGCAGGGGCAACTCTGCCATCAAATGGCGCCGGGATAACGTAATCAGGAGTCACGTCTCTTTCATCAATAAGTTCTGCAATTGCATAAACAGCTGCTTTTTTCATTTCTTCGTTAATGTGGGTTGCATTTACATCCAAGGCTCCGCGGAAAATTCCCGGGAATGCAAGAACGTTGTTCACTTGGTTAGGAAAGTCGGAGCGTCCAGTACCGACGACACTTGCTCCTGCTTCTTTTGCAGTGTCCGGAAGAATTTCAGGGTCCGGATTAGCCATGGCAAAGATGATCGGATCCTGGTTCATAGATTTAACCATTTCTTCGGTTAACGCCCCAGCTACGGATACACCAATAAATACATCAGTGTTTTTAACAACGTCCTCTAGTGATCCTTCTGCATTATCTTTATTTGTAACTTTAGCAATTTCAGATTTCACATCATTCATCCCGTATGAACGGCCTTCAAAAATGGCTCCCTTTGAGTCACATAAAATGACATCACGAACTCCGAGACGCTGTAGCAGCTTGATAATAGCAATACCTGCTGAACCAGCTCCATTGATAACGACACGAATTTCTGATAATGATTTTCCAGTTACCTTCAAAGCGTTAATTAAGCCAGCGGCAGTCACAATTGCTGTTCCATGCTGGTCATCGTGGAACACAGGAATATTTGCCTCTTTTTTTAATCTTTCTTCGATAATAAAGCAATTTGGAGCTGCAATGTCCTCTAAATTCACACCACCAAATGTCGGCTCAAGGAGTTTTACTGTCTCTACAATTTTATCGACATCAGAGGTACCAAGGCAGATAGGGAAAGCGTCCACTCCTGCAAAGGACTTAAAGAGAACAGCTTTTCCTTCCATTACAGGCAGGGATGCTTCAGCACCAATATTTCCAAGACCCAGTACAGCTGAACCATCAGAAACTACAGCAACCATATTGCCTTTCATTGTATAATCAAATACTTTCTGCTGGTCATCAAAGATTGCTTTGCATGGCTCAGCAACTCCCGGGGAATACGCCAAACTTAAGTCACGTGCATTTTGGACAGGCACCTTGGCTTTCGATTCCAATTTTCCTTGATTTACTTTATGAAGATGTAAAGCTTCTTCTCTTAACGTAGACACACTCTCCACTCTCCTTTTATGTGTTTAAGCAATTCATAAGTATATAAGGGACTATCCGTCCCATTCTGATCCATATTGGTCAGACCACTTGAAAAACTGTCCTTATTATAACAAAACTAAAGGAGTTGTTCACCCTTTTACTCTGCTTTTAAAACAACGTGTTCAGAAGATAAAATAAACTGTAACTGTGAAATGCACCTCTCTGTAGCATTCACGCGGTTTTCATCGGACAGCTGGATCATTTTTTTTTCTTTTTCATAAAAGAGTTGAACAGGCACAGGTCCCGGGTAAGAATTTATCACCTTCTTCACCTGCTGAAGGATTTGATGGTTGTCCTGCTCGGGACTGATTTTTAAATATAAATTCTTGCTTGCATCTTTTAAAAGGTCATCAAGGTGAAAGATGCTGTTTGCAAGAAGTTTATTTCCCTGGCTTTTTTTGTCCGGAACCCCAACGGCCAGTATGGGAGACTGAAGGGTAAGCAATGAACCTGCTCTGCGGTAAAGGTCTGGAAAGACTACAACGTCACAGACTCCTTCACCATCAGTCATACTCAAAAAAGCCATTTTCTGTCCAGTTTTAGTGCGGATGGTTGACAGTTGTTCGATAATCCCTGCCAAAGCTTTTGTTCCCCTGTCGCCACCAAGGTTCTCTGCAAGGGGCACTGGCTGAAACGGGGCAATTACTTTCTGATACTGGGAAAGGGGATGGCCACTTAGGTAAAACCCTGTCACTTCTTTTTCTCCTTCATATTTTTCAATGTCTGTAAAGGGCTCCTGATCTATATAGCGAAAATCGGCTTCTCCCTGTTCAAATAAACTGCCAATATCCCTCTGAAATTCCGCAAATTCAATAGCTGCATCCAAAGAAGCCAGTAAAACAGCCCTATCCTTCCCCAGCTCATCGAATGCACCAGCCTTAATCAAGGATTCTATCCCCCTGCGTTCAATACTGCCAGCATCCACCTTCATAAAAAAATCGATGAAGCTTTTAAAATTCCCCTTCATCCTTGCTTGAAGGATTGCTTTGACTCCATTTTTCCCTAGATGTTTAATTCCTATTAAGCCAAACACTATTTCTTCCCCAGCAGCCGAAAATCCCAATTGGCTTTTGTTGATTGAAGGAGGCGTAACTTGCAGCCCATGATGCTTGGCTTCTCTTAAGTACAGTCCTACCTTTTGAGAGTTATTTATATTCGTAGTAATGAGTGCTGCATAAAAGTCTGCCGGATAGTGAGCTTTAAGATAAGCCAACTGATATGCAATGAAACTGTATGCAACTGCATGGCTCCGGTTGAAGCCATAATCAGCAAAACGAACAACTAAGCTGTAAACTCTTTCAGCAGTCTCATTGCTAATACCTTGTTTGGCTGCCCTCTCTACGAAATGAAGGCGTTCTTTTTCAAGTATTTCTCTATCCTTCTTACTCACCGCCCGGCGTAAAAGGTCGGCTTCCGCTAAGGTATATCCTGCAAGTTCTTCTGCTATTTTCATGATTTGTTCCTGATAAATGATTACTCCGTAAGTTGGTTCCAGAATTGAGCGCAGCTTTTCATGAGGATATGTTATTGGTCTTTTGCTGTGTTTACCGTCAATATAGACAGGAATGTTCTCCATGGGACCTGGCCTGTAAAGTGCATTGACAGCGACTATATCCTCAAAGGAAGTTGGGTGAAGGTTTTTCAGCACTTGCCTCATTCCTTCTGACTCCAGTTGAAAGACTCCTGTAGTATCCCCCTTTGCTAAATACTCAAAGGTGAGTGAATCGTTTAATGGTATCTCATTTATGATCATTGTTTTGCCTGTTCTTCGTTTCACAGAGAGAATGATTTTCTCTATAAGCGTTAGGTTTTTTAATCCGAGAAAATCCATCTTCAGAAGTCCCAGCTCTTCGAGATCATTCATCGGAAATTGGGTAACTAACGTATCATTTTTCCTCTCTGAAAGTGCTGTAATCTCATAAAGCGGTGTCTGACTCATCACTATTCCAGCAGCATGAATAGATGTATGCCTTGGCAGGCCCTCAACTTTTGAAGCTAAAGCGAAAACAGCCTTGGCCTCTTTATCCTTTCGCAATATCTCGAGCAGCTCAGGATTTTCCTCAGCCGCTTTAGGTAAGCTTGTACTTTCAGGCGGGATCATAGAGGCTAATCGATCGATTAAGCCTTGAGGAGTCTCCAGAATCTTACCAACATCTCTTATCGCAGCACGAGCCCCAAATGTCCCAAACGTCACAATCTGTGCCACGTGGTTTTTTCCATATTTTTCAACAACATAAGAAATCACTTCTTCCCGGCGATAATCAGGAAAATCTATATCAATGTCGGGAAGTGAGATTCTCTCCGGGTTTAAAAAACGTTCAAAGATCAGGTTATATTTCAATGGATCTATTTCTGTGATAAACAATACATAAGCTACTAGAGATCCTGCTGCCGATCCTCTCCCAGGGCCCACAAGAATCCCCCTATTTTTTGCATAGGAGATAAAGTCCCATACAATGAGGAAGTAATCGGCAAACCCCATCTCGTTAATCGTTTCCAGTTCCTTTTGAAGGCGTTTTCTTATCTCTTCATTCAGGCTGCCGTACCTCTTCACAGCCCCCTCTTCACACAGCCTTTTCAGCTCTTTTTCTGTGCTTATTCCATGTGGAAGAGGGAATCTTGGCATGTTCAGTTCACCAAGAGGAAGCTCCCAGCTGCATCGGTTTGCAATGTTTTCTGTGTTTTGCAGGGCTTTTTCTGGAGCGCCTCTTTTTCTGATTCCCTCTTCTGTACAAAACCTTCCTCGAGAAGGGTCTGCATTCTCTTTAACTTCTTTTAGACTCTTTCCTTCTTTAATTGCTTCCAAGGCAGATCTGGTTTCATTTTCATCTTCGTCAATGACATGAACGTTAGCCCCAGCTGCCATGGGAATCTCAAACCTTTCCGCTGCTTTTTCCCAGGTTCGTTTTTCTCTCTCTGTTCCCTGAGGGGACCATTCCATATACAGGTAACCTTCAGAAAATAAGTGTTTGAGTTTGTCCACAAGGGAAAGGATCCTTTCTTTTTCCCTCTGCTGAATGGAAAAAAACAGTTCACTTTCGCCCCAGGGAATCAGGCATATGACTCCTTCCAGGCTTCCTTGAAGTTCTTCGAATGTAAGAAATGGTTCTGCTGCTTGCTTATTAGCTGTTGTAGCCAGCTGCAAAAGGTTTTGATATCCACTTTGGTTTTCTGCTAGAAATACCAGTGGATAGGCATTTTCTCGGCCTATTTGAATGTCCAGTTCAATGCCTGCTAAAGGCTTAATACCCTCCTTTTTACAAGCTTTATAAAAAGGGACAATTCCATGGAGGACGTTTTTATCTGTGATCGCTAAAGCGCCCATATTTAGTTTCTTAGCTCTTTGTACAAGTTCATCTATCCTGGCCGTACTTTTTAATAAACTGTATTCTGTATGAATATGTAAATGGACGAAAGCCAAATCAATCCGCCCTTTCTTTCTCGGTTATTACTATAAGTATGAAGAGCTTCCTCTTTGAAAACAAGCATATTCCTCTAAACAGGCAACTATATTTAGTAAAAGGACCCTTGTCCCCTTCCCCATAAATTGTGAGGAATAGAAAGGAGCAATAGCAATGCTGAACCGTGACTTTATTGCTACTCTGGTGATTGATTTCTTCGTCGCCTTTGGCGTCATTATAGGCGGTGCTATTATTGGAGGAATTGGCGCGTTCCTTATCGGAAAGCCTCCTTTATCAACTATTCATGACTTGGCCGCAAGCTTGAAAATCTGGGCTCTGGTAGCAGCTATCGGCGGTACATTTGATGCCATTACGTCATTAGAAAGAGGACTCTTTTACGGCACACATGATGACATGTACCGGACGATTTTTATGATTCTTGCAGCCTTAGGAGGAGCTAACACTGGCACAGTTCTTATTCAGTGGATTACGCAGGAGCATTTAAGCCCATGAGAATTCCTCCCTACTACAAACACCCTGGGTGGCAGCGTCTATTTGCTGGCTTCGTAATAGGCGCTCTCTTTGGATGGGGTTTTTTTTTATATGAATTTGGTGCAATTCATGAAAAATTGATTATAGATTTAAAAAAACAGCAGCTTACTATTGAAGCCCAACAGGAAACGATTGAAATGCTTAGAAGTGAAGAAAAAAAATTAAACGAAGAAAACGAAAAGAAATTAACCATTCAAGAAATCCTTGTATATTTCACAAACGAAGAAAGAATCCGTTTAAGCGAACTCACTCTCCATGAACTTAGACAGCAAATAGAAAATGAGCTGAAAGGCATAAAAAATAGTGACATAGAAAGTGTGGTTACAAATAAAGAACTAATGATAAAGACGATTGAAAACAAAGAATTCTTAGTAGGTGAGCAGTTGTACCATGTAAAAGTGGAACAAATATATATGTACACTACATTAGAACTACATCTAAAAATCAACCCCAAAAACCGCTAAGCACAATCGTTTTAAAAAATAATAAAAACAGGCTACAAAACTTGATATTTTAGTTATAATAGAGGGAAGAGTATAATGTAGAAGAGGCACCCTTGTTTATCAAATGTTGCCTTCCCTTGAACCTACCATTCACTTAGAGGAGGTGTGTTGGTTTGGATATGACTGGTAAGGAAATGGTCATGAACCGAAAAGAACTCGCGCTTCAGAAAGTAGATAAGATTAAAGCAGGATACTCTGCTTTTGCGGAATCGAAGGAAGTTACAGCCATGATACGAAAAGAACTTCAAAAACAAGGAATTGATGTGTACGAGGATATTACAGATTTAGGGTCCTGGTTTATACCGAGCAATAAAAAAGAATAATAGAACCCCGGCTTATCTGCCGGGATTCTTTCATTTTTGGCTCTGTAAGACCAAGTGTTTCCCCTTTGTAAAATTCCTCTCACTTAACAATACCACTCAAAAAACTAACAGTACTGGCGATGAGAAGCAAAGGCTCCTATATAAAGGAGTATTGCAGGCACTCTTTTTCAAGAAGAGAGATAATTTCTTTTGTTTCGGCTGTATTCCTTGCCTTTGCCCCTGCAGCCATAGGATGTCCTCCCCCATCAAATTGTGCAGCGACCTTATTAATGATCGGCCCTTTTGAACGAAGCCGCACACGATAACTTCCATCTTCGTTTTCTACAAAAAAGACCCAGGCCTTGATTCCTTCTACTTCACTAAATGAGTTCACCACTGCCGAAGATTCATTTAAAGACACCTTACATTCTTTCAGGAGACTTTGAGGTAAATACGATATCCCTAATCCGCTTTTCCGCATTTCAAAATCCTGCAGCACTCTTCCTTGAAAACGAACCAGATTTTCCGGCTTTTCATACATCTTTGTATATAGCTCAGTTCTGTCAAAATCAATTTTTATAAGTTCCGCTGTAAACTGGAGGGTCTTTGCTGTCGTGTTAGGAAATCGAAAACGACCTGTGTCCCCCACAATCCCTGCATAAAGAAGACGGGCTGACTCCTTTGTCAGGTTCCATTCCTCCTGAACCTCCATGTACAGCTCGGTGATCATTTCACTGGTGGAGCTTGCAGAAGTATCTACCCATACGATGTCGCCATAGGGCTCATCATTTGGGTGGTGATCAATTTTAATGATTTTATCACCTAGCCTATATCGCTTATCACTGACCCTCTCCTGGTTTGCTGTATCACATACAATGACAAGGGAGCCTTGATATGTTTTATCTTCCACAGTATCCATCTTCAGGAGAAAGGTTAAGGAAGGCTCTTCCTCCCCAGTCACATAGACCTCTTTTTCTGGAAAGGTGTCTTTTAGCAGCCGGGCAAGCCCTCCCTGTGAACCAAGGGCATCAGGATCCGGGCTTTCGTGGCGGTGAATAATGATCTTGTTATACATGTTGATCATTTCTATTATCTCTTTTTTCATCAATACCCCTCACTTTCATTCGTTACAACCAATGACGGCCCTGATTACTTACTATATCTTGTCACACAAATTTCATGCTGCCAAGTCGGCTTTTCTTAAAAAGCATTTGGCATTTTGAGTCGGGGAAGGTAAAATGAAAGACAGAAAACATCCAGGAGGGGTCCTATGACACAAATACTTGTCGTGATAATTGTCCTAGCTGTTGCTATGTATATATTTTATAAAGCAAAAGTTATCCGAACGAAAGCTCCCGCCGAGAAAAGGTGGCAGCAAATGAAAGCCACGATGGCTTTGGGAACGTTTGTCGCAGCTTTTGGTTTAAACCTTGCCTTAACGCCAAGAAGCAATCTCGAATTGATTATTGGCCTCGTATTCATCCTGCTTGGAGGAGCAAATGTTTTACTAGGATACAAAGGCTATAAGCACTACCTTCCTTTTGTCGAAAAAGAAGCAGAAGATGCACGTGTGAAAGCATAAGGCTACGTTTTTAAAGCATGACCGGCAGCTAAGACGCCGGCTCATGCTTTTTTCTATTCTATCTTTCTAAAAGCTGTGCCATTAACAAAGCTTTACCTACAATCTTTCCTTCATGGTACAACTCTACATCCATTTTCCCGTATTTTCTCCCTACTTCAAGCACTCTTCCTTTTGTTTCAATGGTACTTTCTATCTGGACAGGCTTAATGAAATACAGTGTAATATTTTCTACAACCAGGTCTCCTCTTTTGTATTGCCGGAGGACTCTGCTGCCTGTTTCTGTAACGAGGGTGGTAATAACACCGTATGAAAGCATACCTAGGTGATTGGTCATTTGAGGAGAAACTTCACATTGGAAGTCATATTCAGAGCCTGTAGTTGTATCATGAAACCTGCTTGTAATTGTATCTTCAATCGTTTCACCAACATGGGGCTGCCGTTGGATCATCTGCAAAGCTTTTAACACGTCTTGTCTGCTGATGACACCAAGAAGCTTACTGTGGTGATCAATAACAGGAAGCAGTTCAATTCCTTCCCAAACCATCACATGAGCTACGGAAGCAATGGATGTTCTTTCATTCACTGTAATTGGCGATTTAGTCATTACTTTTTCGATAGGAATGTGATACTGAGCTCCCAGTACATCCTTGGCTGCAACCATTCCTTTTACTTTCATGTCTTCATCTATGACAGGATAGCGGCTGTGGCCTGTCCGCTCGTTTAGTTCATGCCACTTTTCTACTGTATTCTCTGTGGTCATAAAGTAGGTATCCTGAAGAGGAATTAAAATGTCATCAACGACTGCAATTTCCTTTTTAATCAACTGATCATATATCGCCCGATTAATCATTGCAGCGACAGTAAAGGTATCATAGCTCGTTGTAATGACAGGCAGTTCAAGCTCATCCGCCAGTTCAATCACATCTTCGTTTGTATCAAACCCTCCTGTAATGAGAACAGCCGAGCCTGCCTCGAGAGCAAGCTTATGTACTTGATAACGGTTCCCTACAATTAAAAGATTTCCTGCTTCTACGTACCTCATCATTGCCTCAAGCTTCATCGCGCCGATGACAAACCGATTTAACGTTTTGTGCAGTCCATTCCTTCCTCCAAGTACATGCCCGTCCACTATGTTAACAACTTCAGCGTATGTCAGTTTTTCAATATTGTCCTTTTGCTTCTTTTCTATCCTAATTGTCCCCACTCGCTCAATGGTTGTTACCAGGCCTTGATTTTCTGCATCCTTAATCGCCCTGTAAGCTGTTCCTTCACTTACATTCAGAAACTTTGCAATTTGGCGCACTGAAATTTTCTCTCCCACGCCAAGTTCAGTAATATGCTGTAAAATTTGTTCGTGCTTGGTTGCCACTGGAAGCCCCCCTTGTCAGTTATCTGATCTGTTTCATTAAAATGCGGTCACTGTACTACTTTTCATTATAAAGTTGGGGGTCTTGTAAATCAAGACACGGAAGAACCAACCTTACGTTGTTTTATATCAGGTTGATTAAGTGTCTTTAAAAATACACAAAAAGACACCCTCTGCTTTAAGAGCAGAGGGCTATTGCTGGGGAAAAGTCTACAGTTCGATAGATTCTCCAGCTTCTAATGCTTTCCCTTTCGTATCTTCAAGAGAATCTACGAATTTCTTGGGGTCCTGTTTAATCACAGGCATAGTGTTATAGTGCATAGGAACGGTGTACTCAGGGCTAATCCATTCTACAGCTGTCTTGGCATCTTCCGGTCCCATGGTGAAGTTGTCACCAATAGGCACAAACAGCAAATCTACTTTTGTGCGTTCTGCAATTAATTTTATGTCAGAGAAAAGCCCTGTATCCCCCATATGGTAGATTGTTTTCCCTTCTGCTGTAAATAGGATTCCTGCCGGCATGCCTGTATATACAATGCGCTGGTTTTCTTCTTCTGTGTAAGCAGAGCCATGGAAGGCTTGTGTAAGCTTAACATGACCGAAATCAAAATCGTGGCCCCCGCCAATGTGCATTGGATGGGTATTTACCCCTTGCCATCCTAAATAAGTAGCCAATTCAAAAGGAGCTACTACGAGTGCATCATTCTTTTTTGCTAACTCTACCGTATCTCCTACATGATCATTATGTCCATGGGTAAGCAGGATCACATCTGCCTCTACGTTTCCCGCTTCTAAATCACACATACCATTCCCTGTAATAAAAGGATCAATTATGATTTTCTTTCCGTTCGTTTCAATAGCTACAACAGAATGTCCATGATAAGTAACTTTCATTCGAAACACTCCCTTACTTTCATAGTATAGTGGAAAAATTCCCTATTCCTTACTTAACATAATTTTCCCTCTATTTCAAAGTTTCCTTTTCAATTCAAAGGTTAAACCTCTCCTTTTGTCAAACCCGGTTACTAGTTTTGCATAAAAAAACTGCTCCCAATTGTAATATGTTACGAACAATTGGGTTCAGTTCAGCTTGTCTTGTATTCTAGTTTCTAAATTGCGGCAAGTAGGTGGAAAGTTCCGGAATAAAGATAATAATTAGTAAAGTTAAAATCATAGCGACAAAGTAAGGGACTACAGCCTTGGACAGTGATTCAATTGAAAGGCCGGAGATCCCCGCTCCTACAAATAAATTAACCCCAAGGGGAGGAGTAATAAATCCTACTGCTAAGTTAACAATCATAATAATTCCGAAATGAACAGGATCATACCCTAAATTAACGGCAATCGGAAGTAAAATAGGGGTAAGTATGATTATAGCAGCGAGCGTATCCATGAAGCACCCTACAACAAGAAGGAGTACTGTTATCATAAGTATGATAATAAGTGGGTTTTGAGATACTGACATCATGCCTTCAGCTACTTGATTAGGAATTTGTTCAACTGTTAGCAGGCGTCCAAAGGCAGTAGCAGTCCCTACTATAATAAGGACGGTAGCCGTAGTTAAAGCCGCATCAGCAAATACCTTAGGAAGCATTGTAAGCTTAAGTTCCCGGTAAAGCACGATCCCGGCAAACAACCCGTAAACCACAGCGACAACAGCTGCTTCAGTAGGAGTGAAAACTCCCCCGTAAATTCCTCCTAAAATAATAACAGGAATTAACAAAGCCCATTTAGCATCCCATACAGCTTTTCCTATTCCTTTTATTGAAGTTTTTTTCTCAAGGCCCCTGTATCCCATCTTTTTGGAATATAAGTAAGCATAAAGAATAAGAGCTCCTCCTACAAGTAAACCGGGGATAATCCCCGCAATAAATAAATTGCCGATTGAAGTACTTCCTGTTACCCCGTATATAACCATAGGTATACTCGGGGGAATAATGACTCCAAGTGAGCCGGCTGCAGCTACGGTAGCCGTTGCGAACTTTTTATCATATCCCTGCCTTACCATAGCAGGAATCATAATTCCCCCTATAGCTGCAACTGTAGCGGGTCCAGAACCCGAAATTGCTGCAAAAAACATACAAGTAATAATTGTGGCAATAGCAAATCCTCCTGTTTTGTTTCCTACAAGAGAATTGGCTACATTAAATAACCTTTCAGACACCCCGCCTTTCCCCATAATTTCGCCAGCTAGTATAAAAAAAGGCACAGCCATTAACGGAAATGAATCTATCGAAGTAATTAGTCCTTGGACTAAAAACTCAACTGGCAATGTCCCTGAATAAATAATAGCTATTAACGAAGCAAGACCTAAAGCGATCCCAATAGGAACGCTAAGGAGCAAAAAGAAAGCAAAGCTGCCAAATAAAACTAAAGTAGTCAATATATTTCCTCCCTTCCTTTGAGGTCATTCTTAGCCTCTGCTTCCTTTAAATTTCTCAGGCAGGGGTTGTTCTACATCTCCTCTTTCTAAAGCGTCATCAAGTTCTGTTTTTACGTAAAACTCTTCTTTTCCTAATAGGGCCTTTAGCTGCAAATACATTTGCTGAATGATCCTGACAGCTGTTAAGCTCATCCCAATTGGCGCAGCCGCGTATACCACTCCCATAGGCAGGTTCAAGGAAGGTGATGTTTGCCCAAACAATAATAAGCTTTCCGTTATTCTATAGCCATATATTACTACAAACACGGCAAATGATAAGAAACATAGATTAGCTGCCATGTGTAATAAAATCTTGCCTCTTTCTTTTAAAAGTAAAAGCAAGACATCAACTTTAATATGTCTCTGTTTTTTCACTCCATAACTTATCCCGATATAAACTAGCCAGATAAAGCAGTACCTTGCCAGCTCTTCAGACCATGCTAATGAACTGCCTAAAAAATACCGCATAAACACCTGGAGAGCAATAACACCTACCATAATACCTGTAAATATGACAAGTAGCAGTTCCTCCAGGTGCTTATCTAAATATGTAACGATTCTCATCACTTTGCCTCCTTTAAACAGGACAATTTCTCCCGTTTCTGCTGACACGAAGGCGTTTCCACTACTAAATAAGCAGTCTCCATTCCCTCGGCTGCATCCACTATGACGTTGGGGTTTTTCCTTACATTATTATATGACAAAAAATTTGTTTTTCAATGAATTTTTAGAAATCAAAGCCTGCAACAGTAATAAAAAATACCTCTTCCCTCACTGTAAACATTAGAGGAAAGAGGTATTTTCATTTATTTACATCATATCAGGTATAAAGGCTCTTTTCTTTTTAATTCTTTTCCCAAACCCAGCTGTATAACTGGCTTTCTCCGTTTCTCCACCGTATATCAAAACGCTCTAAATCCGGAAAGGGACCGTTTTTAAGGCGGACTGCTAACTCTTCAGCCTCTGCTTCTTCAGATAAATCAAGCAAAGCAAAAACTTTTTCTACATTAGGTTTCGCCTTCTCACCATGAAGGACTTTGTCACCATGATGCCATTCATATGTTCCTGGGCTGTCAAATTCCCAATGATAAACGTCTCCATCAGCCTCAAGAGTTACCCGAAAAGAGAAATTTTCCATTAATTCATCGGCATAGACTACTGATGGAGCAAAAATACCACAAAGCAGAAATGCCATTGTCAAAAATACCGGCAAGCTTCTCATGAAATCACCTCATCCATAATTTGCCGATATTTTTTTATTTTATACTTATTCCTCTGCTTTTCCCCTGTATTTATGCAGAACGTCTACTCCCCCTGTTACTTCTATTACTGATCCTGTGATCATATCCGAATCTTCCTCGCATAAGAACGCAATCGTCCTTGCAATGTCTCCACCGGTTCCCGGCCTCCCTACCGGTGTTATGTTATCGGTTTTCCCTTTCGCCTCCTGAATACTTGCCTCTTTATTCTCTTCAGTAATTACCCCTGGACAAACCATGTTCACGGTGATACCATTTTCGGCTTCTTCCAGTGCAACTGACTTCATTAGAGAAACAAGACCTACTTTGGACGCAGCATAAGCAGAACGGTACAGCCATCCAGGTGCGTCGCCGGCCCCCTGGAACCCATATGTAATGATCCTTCCATACTTCTGCTCGCGCATGTGGGGAACAACATGCTGAAATAGATAAAACATAGAAGTCAGGTTCCCGTCTACCATTTCATGCCACTCTTCCGGCTTATAATCCATTAACTTTTTCCGTTCAAATACATAAGGTCCAGCATTATTCACTAACACATCAATTCGTCCAAACCGGTTTACTCCTTCACTTACAATCCGTGCTAAATCTTCTTTTTTTGTTACATCTCCCTGAACGATATGTATTTGACCAAGCTTATCGTGGTATTGCTCTTTTAAGGCCTGCACTGCCCGTATGTCGCTTCGGTAACTCACGGTCACAGCGTACCCTTTATTTAAAAACGTCTCCGTGACTTTTCTCCCCAAGCCTTTTGAGCCTGCAGTGATAATTGCATGACGCATGGAAGCTCCTCCTTCGACCCAGCGTTCCTAGTTCTCTCTTTCTTAAATCATACTATGAGTTAAATTTTAAATTCAAATATTCACTCTTCCCTAGTAAGAAAGCCCTCTGAAGACAGAGGGCTTGTCCACTCTATGCTTTCATGTTTGCAGAGTGGCCTTCTTCATTGGTCTCAAGACGCTGAGAAGTGTCCGAGCCAACATGGTAATAGTCCAAAAGTTGATTATGGACATATTCTTCCCCTTCATGCTCATAGTGAAATTGCTGCTTTTGTTGTTTATCCACTCTTCATCTCTCCCTTCTGAGGATGGTTCCCTCGTTTTATAAGATGAGCTACTATCAGTTTTTTTATGACAGTTCAAAATGTAACCCCTTACATGGTATAATAGATTAATAGAATGGGTATATCACAAAGGGGGTGAAGGTAACATGTCTCAATACAAAAAAATTTTAGTCGCCGTGGATGGTTCGAAAGAAGCCAAAAGGGCTTTACAGCGTTCTTATTTATTCGCTAAAGAAAACAAGGCAGAATTAGTGATCGCTCATATTATTGATACACGTACCTTTGCTACTATTGAACAATACGACCGCACAGTGGTCAGCAGGGCAGAAATGTATGGAAAAGACCTGTTGGATCAATATAAAACAGAAGCTGAGGCTGCCGGTGTGGAAACCGTCAGCACAATCGTCGATTTTGGTTCACCTAAAGTGAAAATCCCAAAAGACGTAGCAAAAAAAGTGGAGGCAGATCTTATTATCACTGGAGCAACTGGATTAAATGCGGTGGAGCGCATGTTAATCGGCAGTGTATCAGAAGCGATCGCACGCCACGCAAAATGCGATGTTCTTATCGTACGTAAAGACTCATAATGTACATGATGTAAAAAAGCGGATGTCCTTTTTGGACACCCGTTTTTTATTGTTCTTTTTGATTAACTTTTTCTTTGCCTGATTCAATCGCTTTTTTGACTTGTTCAAAGCCCGTTCCTCCAGCACTGTTTCTTCTCTCCACAACAGTCTTGGGCTGAAGAACATTGTAAATGTCTTCTTCAAACAACGTACTTGCATCCTTATATTCATCAAAGGAAAGATCCAGAAGATATTTGTTTTGTTGAATACATTGAAGGACAAGCTTCCCTACAACCTCATGTGCTTCTCTAAACGGCATTCCTTTTCCGGCAAGATAATCAGCCAGCTCAGTTGCATTGGAAAAATCAGAATGAGTGGCGTTTATCATTTTCTCTTTATTAACAGTCATCGTTTCAACCATGCCAGTAAAGATTTTCAGTGAACCAGTAAGTGTAGTAACGGCATCAAATACGCCTTCCTTATCCTCTTGCATGTCTTTATTATAAGCTAAAGGCAGTCCTTTTAACGTTGTTAATAAAGAAAACAGGCTTCCATATACCCGACCGGTTTTGCCCCGAATCAATTCAGCCATGTCCGGGTTTTTCTTTTGAGGCATAATACTGCTTCCAGTCGCAAACGTGTCATCCAGCTCTATAAACTGAAATTCCTGGGTTGACCAGAGAATAAACTCTTCTGCCAAACGGGAAAGGTGCATCATAATCGTTGAACCCGTACCGAGAAACTCAATAATAAAATCCCTGTCACTTACAGCATCCAGGCTGTTTTCATAAATGCCGTCAAACTCTAAAAGCTCAGCAGAAAATACACGATCAATAGGGAAAGTAGTACCTGCCAGGGCACCTGCCCCCAGAGGGGACACATTTATTCTTTTCAGGCCATCTTCAAGGCGTGAGTAATCACGCTCAAGCATCCAGAAATATGCCATTAAATGATGAGCGAAAGAAACAGGCTGTGCACGCTGTAAATGTGTATACCCTGGAATTAACGTCTCGACATGCTCCTCAGCCTGGCCGAGAATGGCTTTTTGAAACTGTTTTATAAGTTCCATAATTTCTTTTGTATGGTTTCGTAAATATAAGTGAATATCTGTAGCTACCTGATCGTTTCTGCTTCTTCCCGTATGAAGCTTGCCTCCTACGGAACCTATTTCATCAATCAGCAGCTTTTCCAGGTTTAAATGAATATCTTCATTTTGCACAGAATATTCAAGCTCATTATTTTTTGCTTTTTTTAAAAGCGTATGTAATCCTTGTTGAATCTTTTCTCCTTCTTCTTTAGAAAGGATTTCACACTTTGTCAGCATTTTTACATGAGCAAGACTTCCCTGGATGTCTTCTTCCACTAACTTTTGATCAAAAGGGATGGATGCCCCAAAGGCATCCACCCACTCTTCTGCACTCTTTGTGAAACGTCCTCCCCAAAGCTTGGTCATACGTTTACACCCTTTTTATTTACCATGCTTTGAACCTTGGTAGGCAGACCCCATAGGGAAATAAACCCTACTGCCGCACTATGGTCAAACTCGTCATCTGGTGTATAGGTTGCAAGCTTCTCATTGTACAGGGAGAATTCTGACTTTCTGCCTTCTACTACTGCATGCCCTTTAAACAATTTCACTCTGACTACGCCAGTGACGTTTTTTTGCGTCTCAGCAAGGAATGCTTGAAGGGCTGGAGTAAGCTGAGAGAACCATAGGCCGTTATAAATAACTTCTGTAAGCTTTTGTTCAATCATGGGCTTAAAATGTGCTACTTCTTTAGCAAGAGTAAGGTCCTCTAGTTCTTTGTGTGCTTTAATTAACGTCATAGCACCCGGACACTCATATACTTCTCTTGACTTAATCCCTACCATTCTGTTTTCTACATGGTCGATTCTGCCAACACCGTGCTTGCCGGCTATCTCATTCAAGTAAAGGATAAGGTCATCAAGCTGATAAGCTTTACCATCAATGGCTACAGGCTTCCCTTGCTGGAATTCAATTTCAATGACTTCCGCTTCGTCAGGAGTCTCTTCTAGAGGCTTGGTCAGCTCATAAGCTCCTTCTGGAGGCGTTGCCCATGGGTCTTCAAGAATTCCACACTCATTACTTCTTCCCCAAAGGTTCTGGTCGACAGAGTATGGGTTGTCTAAATTCACGGGTACAGGCACATTGTTTTGTTTGGCGTATTCGATTTCTTCATCTCTTGACCAGCCCCAGTCTCTTACAGGTGCAAGGACTTCAAGGTCTGGATTTAGTGCCTGGATAGATACTTCAAACCTTACCTGGTCGTTCCCTTTTCCAGTACATCCATGAGCCACAGCATCGGCTCCTGTCTGTTCAGCAATTTCTACAAGCTTTTTAGAAATGAGAGGTCTGGACAAAGCCGATACAAGCGGATACTTCTGCTCATATAATGCATGTGCTTGAAGTGCAGGAAGAACGAAGTCTTCCGCGTATTCTTTCTTTGCATCAATTGTATAAGACTGAATAGCGCCTACCTTCAACGCTTTTTCTTTTACGAAATCCAAATCTTTTCCTTCACCGACGTCAAGTCCTACCGCTACTACGTCCCATCCTTGGTCAGTAAGCCACCGGATCGCTACTGATGTATCTAATCCTCCAGAATATGCAAGTACTACTTTCTTTTTACTCATTAATAATCCCTCCGTGTATATCGTGAATATAAATACCTTAGTAATTATTTTTATACATTCATTTTCAAAGAAATAAGAGGAAGCTCCTCTTTGTTTTTAATGCATGTTTTTTCAATTCAACTTATGTTTATTCAATACTTTACCACATACTTATATTTTTGCAATAGGTATCGAGAAAAAATTTTAAAAAATATAAATCCTGTTAATTCAACTTGCTCCCTGCCCTTGCCCGCTGCAATGTCGCAAGCCTTCTTTATCATATAATCAGGCAGGTAAAAAAGTCTACAGAGAATTTCATTTCTTTTTATTGAAGTTGTTCCTTGCTTTGTCCAAGCTTTTGGTTGTTTATGATAAAATAGCAAAAACGTGTACAGTTAGGAGGGTTCCCGTTGCCATACCGATTTATTCATGATCAAAGACTCGGCATTTCTCTTCCTCAATTAGAAACTGAGTGGGAGAATTATTCTCCAGCCTGTCAGGAAGTAATCCTGGAAAAGTGGGAGGAAATACGAGGGAAAATTCCTGAGCGTATACAAGAAATTGAGAACATCATTAATAAGAAACAAGCAATGCTTGATAAGGAAGAAGACTTTGAAACCTCTTGCAGGCTGAATCTGGAAATCGCGGAATTGGCTTCAATTATAAATGATCTTTGGATCTGGTATCGAACAACTCAGCACATCACGTTACATTAAAGCTCGCTTTGAATCGAATAGATAATAAAAAGTTACTAAAAAGAAGCTGGGACAAAACTCAGTTAATCGAGTAGGAGGAGGTGACTAACCTCCGTCCTCTCACACCACCGTACGTACGGTTCCGTATACGGCGGTTTCATAAAATTCTAACGTTAATTCAATGATTTCAAACCCATACGCTGCCAATAATGGTCATTGAGTGTGCGATGGAGAATAGGGCTGCTGGCTATACGCCAGTAGCCTTTTCTTGTGTTTCCCCATTCCAAGGCTTTCGCCTTTGTCACTCCCAGTGCCATCAGATTCTTCACCTTTGTTTTGGGCAGCTTCCATTCCTTCCATCGAATCATTCGGAGTCTTCTTCTCAACCATTCCATCAGTCTTTTGAAAATGGATGGCGTTTCTGCCAACTGAAAGTAGTTATACCATCCTGTAAGAAATGTATTGATTTTCTCAATTCGGTATTTCATATCGGTACTCCATTTTCGACTTGTCAGTTGACGCAGACGTTCCTTAGCCTTATGAACCGAATCATTATGGACACGCACTCTAGCCTTACCTTTCACCGAAGGTGTAAAGCTGAATCCGAGAAACTTACGTTTCCACGGGCGGCTCACCGCACTTTTCTCTCGGTTTACCTTGAGTTTTAACGTCTTTTCGATGAAAGTTGTCATATTCCTGAGGATTCGCTCGGCGGCTCGTTTAGAACCTGCATATATTTGGCAGTCATCGGCAAACCGAACGAAGCGAAGCCCTCTGGATTCCAATTCTTTATCCAGTTCATCGAGCACAATATTAGAAAGGAGTGGGCTTAATGGACTTCCCTGTGGTGTTCCTTTTCGGTTTGGGGTCGTGAGCCCACCTTCCATAATGCCTGCTTGGAGGTATTTTCGGATAAGACGAAGCACCCGGGGGTCTTTAATGCGGAAGCTTAGCGTTCGCATCAACCGGTCATGGTTAACCTGGTCGAAGAATTTCTCGAGGTCGATGTCTATCACCCAGGTGTACCCCTCATTGATATAGGCTTTCGCCTGTCTCACCGCATCATGTGCTCGCTTTCCTGGTCGGAACCCATAGCTTTGCGGAGAAAACTTAGGGTCATACATCGATTGAAGATAGAGGTTGAGCGCTTGTTGGATCGTACGATCCATCACCGTAGGGATACCTAACTTCCGTTTGCCTCCGTTCGTTTTCGGGATTTCGATTCGACGGACGGGAGACGGTTGGTACGTACCCTTCAGAAGTTGGTCGTGGATGGTGTCCCATTCTTCCGAAATCTGAGCTTTCAGTTCGGAAGTGGGAACTCCATCAACGCCGTGACTTCCTTTATTCTTTGTCACCTTGTAGTAGGCGGCATTCAGATTGTTTCGGTGTAGAATGTGTTCCAACATGTTGCTCACCCTCCACGTGACCATTTCGTTCTTTTGTGTGGCGACCATCCTCCACCCTACCTGCGCCCTCGAAGACTTCACTTCTCTTTCGTAGGTAGTTGGTCTATTCTGTGTCAGCGGATGACGCGTACGCCAGGGAAATGGTACTCATTTTATGATTCAGCCCTTCCCTTACCTTCCGGAAGGTAAGGTACTATGGCTTCGGCTGACTTCTGATGGTTCAGCGATTCTTTGAGAATCGGTTACCGCATGTGTGCGGCGTTCCCATCAGACCTCCCCGGGTAAGGGCATAAACTTCCCTTCCATATCCCCGCCTCATTTACTGTCTATCCCTTTGGTCGTTGGGGCTTTGTCTTGTATTGCAGACTCATCCCAGACAGACAGCCTTCTATGAGGTTCGTATTCCTCGGGGCGGAAGTTTGTCTCCGGCTTCCTTCAGATTCCAGGTCACCCTGGACACCCTTGCCTTTGACTAGCGGTTACAACGACCTTCACCGTTCGGGACTTTAACCCTAGAGTTTATACCCATGCCGGGCACACAATAGAAAGGCCTTCACCGTCGGTGAGGGCCCTTACTTATATTATAATTCTGTTGGTTGATTGTTAAAAATACACTCGCTTGACCCTAAAGGCACAAGTGTGACATCCGTTCAGGCATCTCGTGATGTTTGAACCATCAACGTGTATGTACACAAAAAGGATACCTTCTGATAAAGTTACATCACCACAACCTAACAAAATCGGAGGTATCCTTATGTTTAAAGATTATAACATGAATCAAGTCGTTTTGCCGGCTGACACCTTATATTACTTTTCAGAGTCTCTTCTCTTAGCCGTGTTTTATCCCAGCCTCTATCTTCAGCACCTGCCTTTTAAAGAAAAGCAGCTTCTTGCCTACATACGGCTTTTTTCATATAAATAGCGTTTTTCGTAGAAGTTTTTTGCAACTTCAGTTACCTGGCACGAAAAATTATAATTTACCGCTGCACCGATCAACATGCCGGCAACAGGTATGCCTTGAATCAGCTTCTTCCTCGCTAAGGTAATGACAGCCGCTTTCCCGACTTGCCTTAACGGCTGCTGGAACCAGGAAGGATTAATGACTTCTTCTTTTCCTCCGTAGAAGAAAGGATAATCTGGATCTTCTTCTTCCAACTCCAGTAACACCTCTTCCCAAGCTTTCTTTTGCATGCCTTTTGGCAAAGATGCTACATGGAATACTTTGATCGCAAGCATCATTTCATAAGGTTTTCGTAAGTCATAGCCAAAAGTTAACGCCGTAAGCTGCACGGCCCGTAAATTAATAATAAGCATAGCAGGAAGGTCAGCACCGATAAGCAGTACTCCTCCGGCCCCCGACAGTCCCCCTTGCCCTAAAGAAATGAGACGCTGCTTCGCCGCCTGCTGCGAATGGATAAAATGGAGCTGATGAAGCTTTAAGCTCTTCATATCTTGAATTTCCTTAACTTCTTCATTAAATATCCTTGCTTGAGTAATAATTCGCTCTGTTGCTTCTTGGTGAAAACGAGAATTCAAGGTTAAAGACTGAGCATAAAATAAAAATTTATCTACGGTATCAAGTAACTTTTGTTTTCTCTTTTCTGGCAGCTTTTTAAAGCCTTCTCTGTAAAGCCTTTGATATGTAACTTCAAAATCAGTGGGCACGTGTGAAAAGAATTCATCCTCCCACCGTTCTATTTCATAGAGGCGCTTTTCTTCTAAATTGGTTAAGGTCACTGGTTACCCTCCTTTGTCTGATAACACTATATTATTCATATCACAATGTGTATAGTTTAAAAAGCATAGCCCTTCAACTTTACCATACATACACTTTCCCTCTACTTTTATTATACGTGAAAAGACCCTTGTGGTATCACAAGGATCTTTTGTTTAATCAGCTGCTCAGCCGAACTGTATCACGCGCCAGCATAACCTCTTCATTTGTAGGAATAATAAGGGCTTTTACCGGGGATTCCTCTGTCGTTAAGAAAGCCTCTTGGCCGCGTACATTGTTCTTTGATTCATCAAAATAGAGGCCAAGAAACTCAAATCCTTTTAGTACCTTTTTTCTGACCACATCACTATTTTCTCCAACGCCGGCTGTAAAGATCACTGCATCCACGCCATTCATACTCGCTGCGTAGGTGCCGATATACTTATGAATGCGGGTAGTAAAAATGTTTAAGGCAGTCTGTGCTTGTTTATCACCATGACCTGCTTTTTCTTCAATATCACGAAGGTCACTTGAAAAACCACTTAAACCAAGCATCCCACTTTCCTTGTTTAAGATGTTAACGATCTCTCCTGCTTCTTTTCCTGTCTTTTCCATAAGATAAGGAATTAAAGCTGGATCAATGTTGCCGGAACGCGTCCCCATGGTCACACCAGCTAACGGTGTAAACCCCATGGATGTATCCACAGACTTCCCCCCATCGATTGCTGTAATGCTGGCTCCATTGCCGATATGACAAGAAATGAGCTTCAAGTCTTCGGCAGGCTTATCAAGTAGCTCTGCTGCTCTTTCGCTTACATATTTATGTGAGGTACCGTGGAATCCGTATTTACGGATTCCGTATTTTTCATAATAATCATAAGGAATGCTGTATAGGTATTTTTCTTTTTCCATGGTTTGATGGAAAGCTGTATCAAACACTGCCACTGCCGGAACCTCCGGAAGGACTTCTTTAAAAGCACGAATGCCTACAATATTAGCTGGATTATGAAGAGGAGCCAATTCGGAAACTTCCTCAATGCCTGCAAGAACTTCCTCATTAATCAAAACAGAATCAGAAAACTTTTCGCCCCCATGAACGACACGGTGGCCGATTCCATCAATCTCATCTAGAGATTGAATAATCCCATTAGCAGTAAGGCTGTCGAGCAGCTTCTTTACAGCAGCTTCATGGTCAGGAATAGAAAATGTCTCTTTTTTCTTTTCACCTTCCACTTCGATTGTCAGCTGTGGATTGTCCAGCCCTATTCTCTCTACCAGGCCTTTTGTTAGTACTTCTTCTTCAGGCATATTTAAAAGCTGAAATTTAAGAGAAGAACTTCCTGCATTAATTGCCATGATTTTTGACATAGATTGACGCTCCTTTTTTACCCCGCATGTTTTAAATAAAATATAGTTTATAGAAATAATTTCTCCAGATATCAACTATCTACTCTTTTATCCAGAATTTCCTTTCATCATTGTAAACACCTGTAGAAATAAAATGCAAGAAAACCCCTGCTATATCAACCATATTCATACCTTTCTTGATATTCAGACAAGTAAGCGCGAACAAAAATAAAAAGGCCTTTCTTCATAAAGAAAGACCCATAGTTATTAGTCAATATTTAATTCATCTCTGAACCACTTATCAATTTGGCGCACCATATCCAGTAAAGCATCCTGGCGTGTAAAAGACGGAAGCTCTGCGAGCAGGGCCTGGCGAGGCTGGACAGCCTCTTTCCCTTTCTTTTGTAAAATCCAGATGCTTTTTCCAAATTGTTCTGATTTAAACATGGAACTTGGAAGCTGCAGCAGCCCCAAAGTGATAGCATGTTTCTTTATATATTCATTTAACGCGGAAGCTTCTTCGCTTTCAAACATAAAGTTTGGAATAAGAAGGACCATATAACCGCTTTCTTTTAATGATTGCACTGATTTTTCAATCATTAAATGATGAACATAGGATTGCCCCTTTTTTGCTTTAAGCTCAAAGTTTTCAGCTACATGCTCTTTAGGATAATACCCCACTGGAAGATCTGAAACAATTACATCTACAGGAGGGACCGAAAGCTGCTCGATGCTGTCTTGATGAAATAGCTCCACCTCATATTCCTGGAGGTTGGAAATAACAAAAGCCAGTTTTAACAGCGTTTCATCTGCCTCCACTCCATACGTTACTGCTTCCTTGCTCAACTGGTTTAATACTGCTGTTGTTAAGTTGGCGGTTCCAAGCGCCGGGTCCAGAAGGGTCACATGTTCCTTTTTCTTTACCAGCTTTTGGACAAGATATCCCATAAATAACGCAACAGCATCCGGCGTCATGGCATGGTGGGGCTGCACTGCCTCTTTCATTCCTTTAATCACTGCAAGCTGAAATGCTTTTCTGATTTCTTCTCTTTTGATTTCTTCTGGAGTTTCTTCTTGAAGCTGTTTTTCCAGTTTATCTTTATGGTTCTCTGGAATCTCTTGTACCACTTTCCCCTGGAATAAATTTTCGCCTGCTTCCGCCAGCGACTCCAGGTACGTTCGATCAGTGTGCTCCTGTATTGTTACTGCCATATCATCTATTAAAGCATAGAGCTTTTCAACTTTCGTTGTCGGTTCCATTTTCATCTTTCCTTTCCTCTACTCTCCGATACTTATCCATTTCGACAGTATAGCAAAACCTCCTTTGAAAAGAAACCTTTTAGAAGTGAGACGTGAGACCCTTACAGCAGAGGGAAACACGAAACATGCAGGTTTTTACATCACACATGTTTTATAGAAGTACGTTCTTATGAATTAGGCATATGATACTTTCATAAACGGTGAAAGGATGATCCAATATGTATTATGTGCCTATGGTATATCAGAGCCCTTATTATGTTGAAAATGCAAGACATTCCTTACGCTCTAAATGGCAAGAGCCCCAAGGAACAAATCGTCAAGTACTGGAAGCCTTGCTTGCTGGGATAAAAGGAGAAGCTTCTACTACTGATCTTTACAGCCGTTTAGCTCAGATAGCGCCAAACCAAAAAAATAGGAATGACCTTTTTCAAGCTGCAGAAAACAAAAGACGACACGTAAGGGAACTCACCTCTCTTTATACCGCTATCACTGGCAAGAAGCCTGTGTACCAAATTGAAAAGGATTCATTTAACAACTATCAAGAAGGACTCGAAAAAGCTTATGAAAAAGAAATCAAGGGGGAAGATGCATATCAAAAGAGTTGTTTACTTACTCTTCACCCATTTATTCAAAATACTCTTGCCCGGGTTTTATACGAGAATCAAGCACAAACGGCTCAACTTGGCTTTTTAAGAGACCAGGCAGATACGCGGATAAATGACTATGGAAAGGAACCGTTCGTCGTTGATATTGAAGAAGCTGTGGAAGAAAACAATAACTTTCGAACAGCCATATGGACAGGGGAGCACTTGCAGGTAACTCTTATGAGCATCGATGTTGGTGATGATATTGGATTGGAAGTGCACCCTGATGTTGATCAATTTCTACGCATAGAAGAGGGGCAAGGACTCGTTCAAATGGGAGAAACCGAAGATCAATTGGATTTTGAAGAAGAAGCTTTTGCAGACTACGCTATCATGGTACCTGCAGGAATGTGGCACAATCTAACCAATACCGGGAACCAACCTCTAAAGCTTTACACTATCTATGCACCTCCAGAGCACCCTTTTGGAACCGTGCATGAAACAAAGGCCATAGCCATGGCTGAGGAACATCACTAAGCGATATTGACGCCATAAGGTCCTGGATAAAGTAACAAGGTGTTTCCTGAAAAGGAAACACCTATGCACAACTTATGGGTACCTACCCGTTTGTATGCTCTTTTAAATGATTTAACACAGCTTCATAATCAGGAGTGTGTGATTCAATGTAGCTGTAAAGCCTTCATGTAACCAACAAATTTAAAACCCTAATATTATGTGGTTTACAGAAGTATTTAAAATTTAAATCCAAAAAATCTATTATTATTTTCATCTAGTCTATCTAGCTTCGCCACAATTAATTTTTGTTCTTCAAACTCTATTAAATCTTTTTCTAAAAGCTCTGTTTTATTTATCGTTACAAAATATTGCCCTCTTAAATTTTGCCTCAGCTTTTTATCAATATACTTCAGTAAAGCTCCCTTTACATAAGGGTCAGGGTTAGAGTATGACCCATCATGGATTAAAAAATTTAATTTAAAATTATTAAGACACCTGTATAAAAACCAACTTAGGTCAAATATATTTATTTTCATGTGAAGCCTACCGTGCGATCGCTCATCTGGAATAGAACAAGTTATTTTTATTCTTCCTGTTGTTGTTTTCTTAGAATTACCAATTCGGTTGTCATATTCAAACTCTAAAAAACCACTTTGATCATATGTAACTTCCATTAGTTCATTAAACAGGCTTTTGATCTGCTCTTTTTTATATGCGTAGGCTTGAAATTCCTCATAGTGCATTGAATTTACTCTAAAAATTTCTTGTTGTATGTCATTTATCTTATCAAAAAGTTGATTTTTTTTGTTGTAATCGTTAATTCTAACCCTCACTTCAGCTAATTGAATCTCACTTCTTCTCTTGTTATCCATCACAATGGAAATATCTTCTATAAAAGTATTACTTTTAAAAATTTTAGACCTTTCTTCTAGTTCCCTTTCAAGATCTTCTTTTTTTAAGTAGAGTTTTTTTAAATTTGAGTTCAGTTTAGAAATTTTATCTTGGAAATAACTCCCTCTACTTTCGACCATAAAATCGTAAAATTCTTTAACTTGTTCATAATTTAGTTTTACTTCCTCTGGGAAATAACCTACCAAATCCTGATAGAAACCTTCAATATTTTCAAGTTGCTTAATTTCATTGACTTTTTCCTTTAAATCACTGATGTTTTTTAAATATTGTCTTCTTATATGCTCACTTTCAAATATTTCACTTTGTGTTTTGTTTAATTGTTTTTTGATTGCAGAATACTTATTGGAATCTTCATTGTATTGATCTGAAGTTTTTGCTTCTTTAATTAGTTTATCGTACTCACTAATTACGTTGGTCAACTCTTCTTCCTTTACCTTTAATTCACCTAGATTTATATGCATAGATTCTATTAATTTTATTTCGTTATTCAACTTCTCTATTTGATCTTTATAACTTTTAATATTTTTTTCAGCCTTATAAGGGAGGGTAAATAAATAACTAAGTAACCTATGTTGGTTTAGTGCATTCCTGTTGGAAAGAAAAATATCATTAAACCCTGTTTTTTCATCTCTAATTATATATTCACGTAAAGCTGAAAAACTAATATCTTCCTCTTTGCTATTAGCAAACATTATTTCTTCGACCAATTGTTTGTATTTTTTTATCCCATATTTTTCCCATTCAATGAGATCAAAGGATATAGAGGGCGCATCTAAATAATATCCGTACTTAGGGGAATTAAAGGCTCTTGCCAAAAATAACTTTCTATCACCCGCTTCAACTTCTAAAATAATAATAATGTTTCTTTTGAGTAATTGCTCGTTGTTAGAATAAAATTCTGGTATAGATTTTCCGATTAGAAAAGATAAGCAGTCAACCATCGTTGATTTGCCGACTCCATTTGTTTCATCTTCATCCTCCCTCTTTTCCCCAAGTATTATGTTCACACCTATCTCATTAAATTTAATATTTTTTATTAAACGCTCTTCACTAGCATTAAACACATACAGTTCTTTTAAAATCATATCCATTCTTCTCCAGTATCTATTCTTTTTATCATATGGTCATTAAACTTTACCTTTCCTAAGGAAAACAAAAATGTTAAAGACAAGTAGAGGATTCTCTCTATATTGATGTTGATTTTTATATTCCTTTTATTAGCAAAATCTAAAAAAAGCTGATCAATGTGTTTTTCATGCTCTAACAACTCATACAGAATTTTAGAAGTGAATAATACATTTTCTTCAACTGAGTGGTATTTGGTTAATAAAAAATAATTCATGCTTATCCTCCTAAAATTACCTTCCTTGAGAGCTACCTCCTTAAGAGAAATTAAATCGCCGCCAAATTCAATAAAATTATCTTTATGTTTATATAAAAGACAAGAACCAACAAGGACATTTGAGGAACATTCAAATTCGGTAACGTTCATTCTATTAAATTCCTTTTATTATCATTAAAAATCTCACATTCATAAATACACCAGCAAATAAGTATTCTAACATATTTTTTTGTTAACGCTTTTGAGTAAGGGAATAATTCCCAATTCTCTTCATGAATTTCACTTAAGATTTTAATAAATATCTCATCCCCATTACTATAATGGTTATGAAATTCTAAATACTTATCAATTACTATTTCTGCAATCAAATCTTTTTTATCAGCGCTAACATATGAAGTGGATTCCATAATTTGATTAATAACACCAAAATACTTTGAATAGCTCTCAAACTTATTTTTAAACGTTTCTCCACACTTCATATCATAAAATTTTTTTTCTAATTCAACCCTATTCTCCAACGTGGTCTGACCTGTTGTTTTGTTTACTGCATTCTTTTCATGAAAATCAACAATAAATTGCTTAAATTCATCTTCATCTATTATTTCACTTTCTTCTTCTAGTACTTCTTTTTCATTAAAGTTGTTATTTTTTAGTCTTTCAATTGTGTAAGACAACTTACCATCTTGACGAGTTTTTCTTCCCACTTGATTATTTGTTGTCCAATATTGATGTGCCTTATTCCAAATATGATAATTAGCTTCTGTATCTCCATTCTTCAAATCTACCTCTACTACAAGAAAGCCAGGTACTGCGTATTCATCCGCTGTAATTGCTCCACTAACCAATTCTAAGAATGGATTATCACTTTGGTTTGAAGTAATATTGTAAGAAGGATCATGAACATGCCCAGCCATATAAATATCAATGTTGTAATCTTCAAAATGTGCCATAATAGCTTTTCTATCTATTTGATTTAAGCAATCTAATGTATGATGACCAATAGCAACATTTAAGGAACTAACCCCTTTACTACCTTGCCCCATGTTCTTTATTGCCTTATAAAATTTTCTTCTATTGATTAAGAGTTCTCCTTCTTCACCTTTTTTGTGAGAGACTAAACAAGTATTCATTAATAAAATATTACAATTATCAGAATGTGAAACGAAATGTAAATCATCTTTTGGATATTCTATTCCCATAAAATCCTTGTAAAAATCAAAAAATTGTTTTTGACCGTTTAACAAAAGGTTATAAGTATCCTCTTGTAAATTTTCAATCTCTTCTGAAGGGTTTTTACAATCTTTTACAATCTGATTAATTATTAATGATCTAGGTTGATTTCTTGTTATATCGTGATTACCAGGTATTAAGTGAACGTCTTTTTTGGATAAATTAAGCCCTTCAATTATCTTATATAAATAATCCTTTATATCCACATTGTAATTGTCTCCACGGTGACCAATATCTCCCGTGACTAAAAGAAAATTAAATTCTCCTTTACTCTTTAATTCCATTAAATAATTAATTAACTTATCTCTCATTACCTCGGTATCATAATTAAGAAACTGAAAATGAAGATCAGAAATTTGCAAGTAACGAACTTTCATTAAAACAACCCTTCCACTAGACAATTTATCTTAATTCTACCATATTAAACCTAATTTTTAGGATTCTACAAAAACATTATTTCAAAAAAAAAGCGTCCCTAAAGAACGCTTTTTTTCAAATCTCTTTTTTCTAGGGGATAACTTTTACCCACTTTTTTTTACTGCCTCTATTGCAGCGGCATAATCAGGGTGATCTGTACCTTCTGAAACGTACTCCGTATACGTTACTTTATCGTTGCTGTCGATTACAAAAATAGATCGAGCCAACAACCTTAACTCTTCCATAACAACGCCATAAGCCTTTCCGAATGAAAGATCCTTATGATCGGACAGTGTCTGGACATTTTCGATATCCTTATCTGCCGTCCAGCGTCTCTGTGCAAAAGGAAGGTCACAGCTGATAGTGAGTACCTCTACATTATCCAGATTGGCTGCTTCTTCGTTAAATCGGCGAGTCTGTTCTGCACATACTCCTGTATCAATAGAGGGGATAACACTAATCAGTCTTACCTTTCCTTTTGAGTCCATGAGCGAAACCTTGCTCAAATCGTTTGCTAATACTGTAAAGTCCGGAGCGGTGTCCCCTTCTTTTACTTCTTCTCCTAGTAATGTCATCGGGTTGCCTTTAAAAGTTACTTTTGCCATATGATCTCCTCCCTGAAATATCTTCCTGTCCATCTTAGAATGACAGCCGCCCCTGTTTCAAGCATTTACCATTTTAGGGTCATCACTTTTTAGGATAATTATTTAATAAATGTGTAAGCGAACGTCTTTAGTCAACCACAACATGTAACAAAACGTATAAAAAAACGGCCTGCATGAAGGACAGGCCATTTTTCTTATAAAGGCGGGGTTTGATTATTTTGAGACTGTGTTGGCGGGGTCATTCCGCCGCTTTGATTTTGACCGCTGTTTACCATTTGCTGAATTTTTTCTACCACCTGCGGAGCGAACTCCATTAGCTTCTCATAAAGGTGGGTACTATTATCCAGGTGAATCATTTTTATCCCTGTAGAGTTAACAACGAGAAAAGCAATAGGAGTAATTGAAACTCCGCCCCCGCTACCACCGCCAAAAGGGATTTCTACTTCTTCATTCTTCTCAGACATGATAAACTGGCTTCCTCCGGCAGCAAAACCAAAACCTACTTTTGAAACAGGGACAATGACACTTCCGTCAGGACTTTCAACGGGATCGCCAACAATGGTGTTAACGTCTACCATCCCTTTTAAATTTTCCATCGCTGTTTTCATAAGACCTTGTATTGGATGTTCAGACACTGTTATGCCTCCTTTTTATGTGATTCCGAACGCCTGTGCTTTACAAAAAGCGAACTGAATTCTCCTTTTGTGTGACGCACAACTAATATTCCCGCAAAAATAGCATGCCCTAATTGAAGAGTTACCATGCATTCTAAATGAGTTTTTGAAGCCCATCCCTGAAAAATGGGGTCTACTTTAAGCTCCGGAATACATTTTAACGTAAGATATGAAGACAACAGACCCGCCATTGATCCTTTTATGGACCAAATCAGTCCGGAAAGCCATCCGGTCGTGCTGGCATCCCCAGCCCCAAGGCTGCTGCTCCAGTTAAATCGTTTAACTTTTACATGTTTTAAAAAGCGGCGGGCAATTCGGTGCAGACCGACAATCTGCTGCAGCCACCGGTTAAGCTCACGTACTTGCTCTACTAATTCATTTGGCGTTTCTTTTCGGATATATTCTTTGTCCCCGCCCGCTCCTTTTACCTCTTCTTTAAAAACCAAGGAGGGGGATTCTTTGTCTATAGCAATAACAGGGACTTCAATGGTTTTGGAAATGACCTTCCACACTGTTATTTTTATCGTGAGCTGGTCATCGTCCCCATTATGCCAATATGTAACATCAAGACGAATTGGGGTGATTAATAGCAAGATTAGCAGTGCTACTATTATGCCTAACGCCCACCACATCCATATCATAATATCCACCTTTTTTTCCTTCATTATTGACAACCAATATTTTCTTTAAACTTGTTTGCCATTTTGTCTTTGGTTTTGTAAAACGAATTGCATTTATTTCATATTTCCATCAAAAGGTGCTTTGTTGACATATGGTATGGCTGCCCCACTGCTTAACCAGGCAGCGTAACTTTTCATTGAACGTAAAAAAGAGAGCGGCTGTGCCCCTCTCTTACTTTCTTTCATGAATGACCCGTGTATCGGAGAACATATCATGAATTCCTTGCTTTTCATTTGTGAAGCCCACCACGATATATAGAATATTAGTAATAACAAGGCTCCTGTGAATAAACCGTCCGACCACTTCCCTAAACAGGACATCAGACCATTTTAAAACACCATTGTCTTTTTTTATAACCCTCAAACCAAAAAGCATCTTTCCAAGAGTCTGCCCTAAGTATTTTGTCATCAAAAGGAAGTATATATATGCTGACAAACTCGAAATAATTCCTTGGGCTGTTAAAAAACCAAACAGGTTCATGTTATTTCCTTCTGTAAAGGCAAATGGTATGAGCAGAAGTCCGTTGATACTAAATACAATAATGAGATCTGTAATGTAAGCCCAAAATCTCATCCAAAACCCTGCATATCTTTGGCTTTCCTCTAAGACTGCCTCCTGTCTTAGGCTTTCTTCTCGTTCAGGAGATCTTGTTTCCTCTCCGTTATACGTAGTATCCATAGTCACTTCCCCCTCCTATTCCGTGTACAAATACATGGCTCTAGGAGCATTAGGTTCGGTGAGAAGTTTATTTATCCCAAGCAGCTCCATATCACTGACAACTAAATTTCTGGCTGTTACTCCTAAAAACTGGTTAAAACGAAAAGTCGGCTCAAAACGGACAACCTGGCTTCCTTCTAAACCATATTCCTCTTTCATGATGTCAATGGCATTTGCAAGTGTTCCTAAGTCATCAACTAAGCCTACTTCGTGAGCCTGGGTGCCGGAATAGATGCGGCCATCTCCTAACTCTCGCACCTCTTGTTCCGTCAGATTATCTCGGCCATTATCAATAACTGTAACGAAATCATCGTAAAATTCATCAATGATGCTTTGCAAAATTTCTTCTTCGTCGTCAGTCATTTCCCTGGTCGCTGACATAATGTCTTTGTATGGTCCGCTTTGGATTGTTGTAAAGTCTACTCCTAGATCATCAGCTAGTTCTGTTATATTTATATTTTGCATAATCACGCCAATGGAACCGGTAATGGTTGCAGGATGAGCTATGATTCGATCAGCCGGGGCAGCCACGTAATAGCCGCCAGAAGCAGCCTGGTTGCCCATCGTCACATACACGGGTTTCCCCTGTTCTTCCTGGATTTCTACGATGCGATCATGAATTTCTGCACTTTCAACGACCCCTCCGCCAGGCGTATTCACATTAATTATTATCCCTTCAATATCGTTGTTTTCTCCGGCACGTTCAAGCATATAAAGAAATTCTCTATGGTTATACCCTCCAGAAAACAATCCTTGGTCTGTACCTGTATCTTGAATAACGCCTTCAAGGTCGATCACAGCGATTCTTCCCAGCTCACTGCCATCTTCTACAATATGCTCTTCCCATGGCTCATCTCCTGCCTCAAACATCCCTTCAAAGTTACCTGTTGCTATTGTTGAAACAAATTGAAAGGACACAGAGACTAGTAACAATAATGCGGCAATGCCCAAAGCTATCCAACGTTTCCCATTCATATTTAATCCTCCTCTTCCTCTTTTTGATATACTATTGTCTCATCTATAACAGTCTGAAGCACACTGGCAGTCAAAATCTCATCAGGTTGAGCAGTAAGAATATCTTTATCTAATACCGTGAAATCCGCTGCATAACCTGGAAGTATTTTTCCGTAGGTTTCTTCTTTTCCAATGGCTTTGGCGCTTCCTGTTGTAAACAAGCTGACTGCTTCGAAGGGAGTCAGTTTCTGCTCCGGCATATAACCTTCATGGTCTTCCCCCGGGCTTTTTCTGGTGACTGCTGCATGTATTCCTAACAGGGGATCCACTGGTTCAATGGGAGCATCCGATCCTCCAGCACAGTTTAATCCCTCCTTAAGAAGAGTTTTCCATGCAAAAGAATATGGCAGCCTCCATGTACCAAGGCGCTCTTCGACCCAAGGAAAATCAGAAGCGACAAACCTCGGCTGAATATCTAATGCAACCGGAAGGCTTTTAAGTCGTTCCCTAAGGTCTGATGGAGCAATCTGCAGGTGGATAAAGCGGTCCATTGTATGTGGGGGAGCCGGATACTCCTCCACTGCTTCTATCGCATATTCCAATGCCAAATCTCCAATCGTATGGATGGCAACTGGCATTTCAAAAGATCGGGCTTTTTTAACAAGCTCTTTTAATTCATCTCTCGTATGCATGGCTACACCAGAAGTTTCAGGTGCATCATTGTAAGGTTGTCGTAACAAGGCAGTTCTGCCGCCAAGGGCTCCATCGGCAAAGATTTTCATCCCGCCAAAGGAAAGATATTCATTTACTTCTCCATATGTAAACCCTTTGTTTTTCATATCTTCGATCACTTCATGATGCACGAGTAAATGGGCTCTGAATTTTCTTTTCTTGCCATCGATCACCTTAGTAAAGGTATCAAATGTTTGAGCAAACCCTCCGTAATAATTCAAATCCTCTGTATGGCCGCCCACAAGTCCTTTTTTCACCATATCATCCAATGCTGCCGTTAAAGCTGCCTCTAAATACTCATCGGTTACTTCTGGTACTGCTTCTCTTACTAGTTCCTGAGCTGCATCCAGTAAATAACCTGTCGCCTCTCCCTCATTATCTCTTACAATAACCCCTCCAGAAGGATTTTCTGTCTCTGCAGTAACCTCGCCAAGTTCAAGGGCCTTAGAATTCGCCAGGATTGCGTGACGGCATACTCTTGTAAGAACTACTGGATTGTCAGGAGCAATTTCATCCAGTTCTTGACGGTGAAAAATTTTTCTGTCCGGAAAATTGTTTTCATTCCACCCCTCTCCTAAAAGCCACTGCCCCCGTTTTAACTCCCTTGCTTTTTCAAGCAGAGCTTTTTTCATATCGTCAGCAGACTTCAATTGAGATAAATCCAGGCGAAGCATACTCTCACCATAACCAATCATATGTAAATGACTGTCGACAAACCCGGGGAATACAACGCCTCCTTTAAGATCTACGTATGTGGTAATCGTTTCGTTCCATTTATTTTTCATTTCGTTTTTAGTACCAACAGCCTTAATTCGTCCATTATGTGTAACAACGGCTTCTACTGATTCACTCTCATCATTCATTGTATAAATCTTGCCGTTATACCAAAGTGTGCCCACCGCTCTTCTCACCCCGTATCTTCGTGTTCTAGTCTTCATCTTCCCAAAAGTAAGCAGGGTTTTCAACTCAAAAGGATACTGCGTTGCTGTTCTTCTTAGAAAATGCATAAACTCACAAAAGGAGAAGGCCATGCCTTCTCCTTATATAGCCATATTATTCAATTTTTATTGTTGCTGCTGTCCATTGCTAAATTGCTGTTCGGACATTTGAACTAAACGCTTTGTAATTTCTCCGCCAACAGAACCGTTGCCTCTGGAAGTAGTGTCAGCTCCTAAGTTCACTCCGAATTCTTGAGCAATCTCATATTTCATTTCGTCAAGAGCTTGTTGGACTCCAGGTACAACCAAGCGATTTGATGAGTTATTGTTAGCCATCTTTCTCACCTCCTCATCAACTAGCCTTTACCTGGAGCCCCTTGTTCATGTAGTAAAAATATAGGTAATTCATGAATGAAAAGGATTTTTCAGACAACGAAGAGAACGAATGCCATCATTACGAAAAATGTAACACCATTCAGATTACCAAAATGTTTTTTTGTTTTTTTGCACCCTTTTTTCTTACTAGAGAATCTTATAATAAGTCATCGAGCACATTTTCTTTTTTGCCAGAAGCAGGGCCCATTTCAATCGTTTCTACCTTCTGCACAGCCTCTTCGATAAAAGGCTGAAAATCAAAGCGGTTTTCAAAACGATTTGATTTTTCCCTGTTTGGCTTCGTTTTAGAATCAGAAGGCAAAAAGATTGTACAGCAATCCTCGTATGGCAGAATTGATGTCTGATACGTGTCAATCTGATGGGCAATTTGAATGACTTCTTGCTTATCCATGGTGACAAGGGGGCGCAGAATGGGAAGGTTCGTCACTTCATTGATAGAATGCATACTGTCAAGCGTCTGGGAGGCAACCTGTCCTAGGCTTTCCCCATTAACGATCGCTTTTGCTCCTCTATTTTCAGCAATTTGAGCAGTAATTCTCAGCATCATCCTTCTCATCACAGTCATTGCATAGCTTGAAGGAATATGTTGATGGATCGCTTTTTGCGTGTCTGTAAAAGGGACAATGTGAAGCTTAATCTTCCCCCCAAATTTCGTCAAGATCTGTGTAAGGTCCTCCACCTTCTTGCGTGCTCGTTCATTTGTGTAAGGAGGACTGTGAAAATGAACGGCTTCCAGGTCCACTCCTCGTTTAAGGGCCATATACCCGGCCACCGGACTGTCTATCCCGCCGGAAAGCATTAGCATAACCATTCCGCTTGTTCCAACAGGAAGTCCTCCCGCTCCTTCTATTCTTCCACAGCTTATATACGTGCCTTGTTCTCTTACTTCAACTGTAATTTCAACATCCGGGTTGTGTACATCTACTGTTACCCCTTCTGTATTTCTTAGAATATGAGCTCCTACCACAGGATTTAACTGCTGGGAAGGGATCGGAAAAGGTTTATACGTACGACGTGCACTGACTTTAAATGTAGCAGCCTTGGGAATGTGGTTTAAGAAGGCCTGAAGGGCCCCCTCTTTTATTTTCCCTTCCTCATTTTCAGTTTTTATGGCTAAAGAGAAGGAAGAAATTCCGAACACATGCTTCAGCTTTTCGAGCATTTCATTTGGATCTTCATCATGAATTTCTATTAACATACGGCCAAAAGTACGTTTGATCTTGCTCGTCGGGTGAGCCGTCAGGGCATGCTTAATATTTCTTTGCAGCTGCTTTTCAAAAGCAGTTCTGTTTTTTCCTTTTAAAGCCAGTTCACCATATCTCACTAAAATGTGGTCATAAATCATTTTTTATTCGCTCCCATAACTTTCAATAATTCTGGTATTTGAAAATGTAATTCCCCTAACAAAGCTTCAATTTCCGCTTCTGTCGTTTCCAAAGAAAAGCTCACTCTAATGGCACTCTCTGCCCGTGCTCTACTCTTACCTGCTGCAAGTAGTACCTCACTCGGTTCATGTAATCGCGAAGAACAAGCTGACCTTGTTGAAACATGTATATCTTTTTTGGTCAGTGCCTGGATGAGCACCTCAGGCTTCACCCCTGGTATGGAAAAATTAACAATATGAGGGGCACTCCCTTTCCGTGGAGTATTAACATATACTCCTTCTACTCTATCCAATGCATTCATCAATTTTTCTTTCAGCCGCTCCATTTTGTCTCTCTCTTTTTCCTTTTTTTCCAGAGAGAGCCTTAATGCTTTCGCCATAGCAGCAATGCCAGCTACATTTTCTGTCCCAGGACGATGAGCAAGCTCCTGACTGCCCCCATGAAAAAGAGGTGACAGCTTTACGCCACTTCGAATATAGATTGCTCCTGTTCCTTTTAACCCATGGAACTTATGAGCTGAAAAAGTACATAAATCTATATGGGCCTCTTTAAACGATAAAGGAACTTTGGTCATTCCCTGTACATGATCCACATGAAAAACAGCTTTGGGCCAGTCCTTTAAAACTGTGCCGATTTCTTCAATTGGCTGAATTGTCCCCATTTCATTATTCACATGGATGACAGACACAAGAATGGTATCCTCTCTTAGTGATTCAACCAGAGTTTCGACCTCCAACCGCCCATCCTTATTCACCGGAAGCCAGGTTACTTCAAATCCAATTTTCTCCAAATGAGAAAAAGCTTCTTTCACAGAAGGATGTTCTACTTCTGTAGTAATTACATGTCTTCCTCTTCCTTGGTGTTCCAATGCAGCTCCTTTAATAGCAAGATTGTTCCCCTCAGTTCCTCCAGAGGTGAAGATTAATTCTGAAGGGGTAATATGAAGAAGCCTGGCTATCGAGCTTCTTGCCTTGGTTAATAGCATCTCTGTGTCCAGCCCTACCGAATGAAGAGAAGAAGGGTTTCCAAAAAATTGCTGAGATACTTGGGTGAATGTATTTACTGCTTCTGGATAAGGTGATGTGGTGGCACTATTATCCAAATATATCATTGTAAAAACCCCTTTTAGGTTATGCATGGTCTAGTTTGCAACAATATATAATAGCATAATTCATCTTTATATTCGAGATAGTAAGTCTTTTCCCGTCTTAAAGAAAAAAAGCGCTTCTGCGCTCTACAGGGACCGTTCTACAAGGTTTCTTTCAGCAGGAATTTATTGCACTACTCCTGTTTTAACTCAAATAAGTATAGTACTTCACATGCTTCAAAATTAGAAAAAAATTCTTTTATCAATCTGGATTTACTTCAGGTAAAGGGACCTCCCCAAACTGCAAAGGACTTTTCTGTTACTCCTGTTCTTCTATCCCGTTAAGCATTTCATCTGCAAAAGCGTGGTACCATCAGGAGCCAAATCATTTCTGCCTCCTTGAGGCAGATTTTTTCATAAGCATCCTCATTGTTACATTTAGTATACCGCAGGAAACTACGAATAACACAGTATGTATTCCTTCCCGTATTACTTTTAGTGAAAGAAATAAAAAAGAGAAGGCTTTATGCCCTCTCCTTTGCTCGTTCCTTTACTTTTTCCAGCACTTGTGGCTCTTTTTTCTCTAACGCAGGCAATGCTAGATTCACAGCTGCTTCATAGGAGCCTTGACGAAACTTTTGTTCAGCATGCATTAAAGCTTCCTCTACTTCAGGTGATTGTCGTCTGAAGCGATTACCGTATTGAATCAGTGACTCTGAGAGCTCTGCCTTCTCAATGGTTTCTCTTAAATAATTTGAAGCTTTTTGAAGCTGCAAGCTTGCTTTTTCTACTTCCTCATATACTTTATTCATTTCTAACGGAAGATCCTGAAGACGCTTAGAAGCAAGAGACAACATCTCATCAGCTTTTTCCATTTCATCGACAAGAGATCCTGGAACGTATGGAAGCCTGCTCTTTTGAAGAGCCAGTTTTTCCTGAACCATTTGTTTACGAAGCTCCTTCAAATTATCAAGAGCTTTTAGCTCATCTTTTCTTAACGTATAAAGCGTCTCTTTTGACGCACGAATCATTTTATCAATTTGGCTGAGGTCACTGCTTAAGTCTTTAAGCATATTCTTTAAGGATGTAAAGGACTGCTTTTTGTTCTCGAATAAATCCTTAAAGACACGCCATGATTTATCAGCTTGTTCAAACTCTTTTTTTACTTTTTGCTGACGATTAACCTCATCTTCAGGGATGCGGTAGCTTAGTTCTACCTTTCCTCGTTCATGGCCCAGCTCCTGCAGCTGGTATTGAAGTCTTTCCACGTCATTTTTAATGCTTAGGATCGTGGATTCAACATACTCTCTTGCATCGACTTCTTCTTCCAGGGACGTGTAGATTCCCTCAAGATTGCGATGAAGCTCCTCCAGCCGGTCTCTCACTTTCTGAAGCTCTAAATTTTCTACATCTTTGACCAGCTTTGGAAGTTCTTCGCGATATGCCTGGATGTCCTTTTCAAAAGAAAAGTTATCAAGCTGGTATCCTTTTTCTCTCATATCCTCCATGCCAGCTTCAATATCCTTCAGCTCGGCTGGAAAATCCGATTCAATTTCGATTAAAAGCGAAGGAATTTCTTCTGATTGTTCTTTCATTAAAGAAAGCTCTTCTTTCACATTGGTAAGGACTGTCCTGGCCTGAAGGTAATTCCCATCCAATGTCTCTTCTTCAAAATGGGAGAAACCTTCTTCTACTTCCTTTAACTTCTTTTCAAAGTGATTACCTGCCTTGCCAAACGAACGCCAATGAAGAGAAATGTACTTTTTGACATCCTGGTATTTTTCCTTAACTTCGCCTATGTCTGAGCGGTTCTTCTCTTCACTATGTACTAGTTCATTTACATCTGTCATTATATTATCAATCTGGTTTTCAATTTCCTCAAGCTGGACCTCTACAGCCTTTATCAGCTCTTTTGATTTTTTGAAACGATACTTATTTGCCCATTCTTCAATATCAAAGAGAGCTTCCTCTATGTCCGGAAGATGGACATCAATGATATCATCCCAATCCTTTCGCCAGGACTCAAACTTTTCTTCTGTTTCTCCTGAAATCGTTAATCCCTTTACCCTGGATATTTCTTCAGCAACGGGACGATTTGTAACGTCTGATTTCCAGCGTTCTATTCGGTCTACTTCTTTATAAATATTTTTCCGTAAAACCGAACCGCTGATAATCACTACCGCAAAGATAACAGCAATGCTGATAACCACATATATCATATGACCTCACTCCAGTTTCTCCACACCAATAAGGTAGGCACAATCTCTTGATTGACTGACTTTTAACACTTATTATATTCCGAGCTGCTGTAAAGCAGTTTTACCTATCAAAACTCATTAAGTTGATTTTTTTCTACATAAAACATCAAATTCCTTCTTCTTCTATAAAAAACTCACAAAGAACAGAAACGTTCTTTATAAAAGATCATAGAAGAATACACTTATTATAATGATAACATGATAAGATTATTTTTGAAGTCATTTCCATGTAAACAAACGAAAAAATTCCCTTCGCCTGTAAAGGGAAATAAAATGGGAGGTAAACACTATGATTGTTGATCGTGACGGCCATGTTCACACACCATTTTGTCCCCATGGAACACTGGATCCCTTGGAGAAATATGTAGAAGAAGCGATGAAAGCCGGTCTGAAAACCATCACTTTTGCCGAGCATGCTCCCCTTCCTCTAAACTTTGAAGACCCTGTTCCCGAGAAAGACAGTGCAATGGAATTCCGACAGCTGGATTCTTATTTCCAAGAGATCGAAAGAGTAAAAATGAAATATACATCTGACATCCTGATCAAGACAGGACTGGAAGTTGATTATATTGAGGGTTTTGAGAGCGAAGTCAAGGCTTTTTTAAATGAATTCGGCCCTCGTTTGGATGATGCTATTCTCTCCGTGCACTTTTTGAAAAAAAAACAGAAAAACGAATACATATGTCTTGACTACAGCCCTGATTCTTTTCAGGAATTAACTACTATATTTGGGAGCGTAGAAGGTGTAGCTGATAAATACTACGAAACCGTACTAAAGTCGATATACAGCGATCTTGGCGCTTACAAGCCTGGCCGAATCGGACACATGACTTTAGTACGCAAATTCCAGAAAAAGTTTACTGGCAACACAGCTCCTAAAGAACCTATCCTTGCTATATTGAATGCGATCCAGGACCAGGGGTATGAATTGGATTATAATGGGGCTGGGACAGCAAAGCCTTTATGCAGGGAGCCTTATCCCCCTTCCTGGGTTGCTGATGAAGCAATGAAACGAAACATTCCCTTGATCTATGGATCGGATGCTCACCAGGCAAAGGAAATGATGCAGGGCAGCAGCCAGCTGCTCTGATCAGGGGCTCTATAAGGAAGCTGCTGATGTTTCGATATCATGGATTAAATGATGATCGACCCAGTGAGACAATTCTTTCAGATATACTTTCAGGAAATAAGATTCCTGGGGCTGCAAATGAAATACTTCTCTAATATACTGTGGATGGAGAAAGGGCATTGTCACCATTCCCCTGACATACATTACTGTCCAGTCTAAAGGAGCCCTGGCAAAGATCCCTTGCTTAATGCCATGTTGAATCACTAGTGAGTACATGTGCTTTTCTTTCATAAAATAGGTGCTCATAAGTTCTCTGACCAGCACTGAATCCAATGTCATTTCCCGAAGAACAAAGCGGGAACGTTGATGGTTTTTCTGCATGTATTCAAGAGAGCTTTCCATAATATTTAGCAATGTTCGCCTGGCCCCTAGCTCAGTAAGCCTTTCCGCTTCTTTTTCAAGGGTGTGCAAATACCCTTCAAGATAATCGGTCATTAAATTTTCAAGGAGACCTTGCTTTCCTCCAAAGTAGTAAGAAATTAAGGAAACATTAATGTTTGCTTTCTCAGCAATTGCCCTCACAGAAGTGCCGTGAAATCCTTTGGTGTTAAAGAGAAAGGTAGCTGCATCCATCACTTTTCTTTTCGTCATTCCTTCTTTTTTACTCATGGAAGGTCCTCCCTTTCCAGCTCAGTTTCATAAAGTATATATTCTGTTTCTTACTTTTATTTCCTTTTGAAACTTCTCGACAGTTCTGCCCTCTTTTAGTCAGATTTCTCTACGAAAGGTATTAAAAAACTATAAAGCAGGTGAAAAAAATGTTTAAACCAGTACAATATAATGATTCTCTTAAAGACAGCTACACCACCTTAAACAAACAACTTGATGCTCTCCTGAGCGGAGAAAGGGACATGACTGCTAATTTAGCAAATGCTTCAGCTTTATTAAATCAATTTCTGGACCGGGTGAACTGGGCAGGCTTTTATCTTTATAAAGAAGGAGAACTTGTACTCGGCCCGTTTCATGGTCTTCCTGCCTGTGTAAGAATTCCACTTGGAAAGGGTGTGTGCGGAACTTCTGCCGCTGAACGTAAGACGATTAGAGTAGATGACGTGCATGCTTTTCCAGGGCATATCGCCTGTGATGCTGCTTCACGTTCTGAAGTTGTTGTTCCACTGCTCAAAGAAGGAGAATTACTTGGAGTCTTAGATATCGACAGCCCGGAAAAAAACCGTTTTACAGAAGAAGAGACACTCTATCTAGAGGAGTTTGTGGACGTCCTGATCCGTCACCTTTAGTGAGAATGAAGACAACGACCTTCCAGCCTTCTATAAAGATAGTTGTCCAGGATGATTGACTTTCCTTCTTATTCATTATATAATCTCCCTTGTGTAAAAAAAGACAGCCTGGATAAACTTGATGTGTTAACCCTCATCATTTTGTTCCTCTTAACCCAGCGGCTGAAAACGGGTTGAGGTGTATCAGGTAACCTCTAGCTGTCGAGGCGAAGGTGCATGAAAACAAAATGAGCATGTCAGGAGATTATCATTGTTGTTCTTTTTTCCATAACTTTAAAATATAAAGGGGGAGTCTTTGTATGGCACGCTATACAGGACCATCTTGGAAAAAATCCCGCCGTCTTGGAATTTCTTTGAGCGGCACAGGAAAAGAATTAGAAAAACGCCCATATGCACCAGGTGAGCACGGACCTACTCAACGGAAAAAGCTTTCTGAGTACGGCCAGCAGCTTCAAGAAAAGCAGAAGCTTCGTTTTATGTACGGCTTAAATGAGCGTCAATTCCGTCGCACATTTGATATTGCAGGCAAAATGAAAGGTGTTCATGGTGAAAACTTCATGATCCTTCTTGAGTCCCGTCTGGACAACCTTGTGTACCGTTTAGGACTTGCCCGCACTCGTCGTGCAGCGCGCCAGCTTGTTAACCACGGTCATATCACTGTTGATGGCGGACGTGTAGATATTCCATCTTACCGTGTAGCTCCAGGACAAGTTATCGGTGTTCGTGAAAAATCTCGCAACAACTCTTCTATTAAAGAAGCAGTAGAAGCTAACAACTTCGTTCCTGACTTTGTTACTTTCGACGAAGAGAAGCTTGAAGGCAGCTTTTCCCGCTACCCTGAGCGCTCTGAGCTTCCAGCTGAAATCACTGAAGCTCTTATCGTTGAGTTCTACTCTCGTTAATATCAAAAACCTGCCATTACGGCAGGTTTTTTCTTTTCAATTCAATAGAAAAATAGAAAAGAGCCAGCAGCTTCAGGATTACTGGCTCTTTTCTTCTTTATGAAGGAGATGATGAAACGGCCTCCTCTTTTTTAAGCATATTGTATTAAGAAGTATTTCTTCTTCCCTCTTCTAATAATTGTAAACGCTCCATCGATTTTGTCTCCCTGACTGATGGTCTTTTGCATATCCTGGCAGCGGTCACCATTAATGTAGACGGCTCCGTTTTTAATATCCTCTCTAGCTTGTCTTTTCGAGGAAGAAATTCCTGCTTCCACAAGAAGATCTATTAGTCCGTACCCTTCTTCTTCTGCCACAAAGGTAGGAACATCTTTAAAACCTTGCTTGATTTCATTAGCTGTTAAGGTTTTTAAATCCCCTCCGCCAAATAATGCTTGACTGATGTTTTGAGCCTGCTGTAATGCTTCCTCTCCGTGGACAAAGCGTGTGACTTCTTCGGCTAGCCTAATTTGGGCAGCGCGCTCCTCAGGACGTTCTGCTGCTTCTTTTTCTAAAGCAGACAATTTTTCCTCTGAAAGAAACGTAAAATATTTTAGGAACTTCAATACATCTCGATCGTCAGTATTGATTAAGAATTGATAAAACTCGTAAGGCGATGTTTTTTCAGGATCAAGCCAGATGGCACCTCCTTCAGTCTTGCCGAATTTCGTACCATCAGCTTTGGTTACAAGGGGAATAGTAAATCCGAAAGCTTCGGCTCTTTCCTCTTCTTCCTGGCCTTTCATCTTTCTGATCAACTCAAGCCCTGCAGTGATATTGCCCCACTGATCACTTCCTCCGAGCTGAAGTTTACAGCCTTTTTCCTCATAGAGTCTGTAGAAGTCATATGATTGTAGTATTTGATAGCTGAACTCCGTAAAAGAAATACCTGTCTTAATTCTTGACTCTACTGATTCTTTTGCAAGCATATAATTAAGCCCAAAATGCTTACCGACATCACGCAGGAACTGAACTACGTTCATTTCACCGATCCAGTCATAGTTATTCACAAGTTCTGCTTTATCTCCGCCATCAAAGCTTAAATACTTTTCCAGCTGCCCTTTAATTCTGTCGCTGTAGGATTTAACTATCTCCTCTTCATTTAGTGTTCTTTCAGCGTTTTTCCCACTTGGATCTCCGATCAGGCCCGTTGCCCCGCCAACAAGAGCCAGCGGTTTATGACCTGCCAGCTGAAAGCGGCGCAGGGTAATAATTGTCAGCAAGTGTCCAATATGCAGACTGTCTCCTGTCGGGTCAAACCCACAGTAGAGCGTTACTTGCTCTTTCTTAAGCAGAGACTCCAGCCCCTCCCTGTCCGTTACCTGGTTTACAAGACCTCTGAATTCTAGTTCCTCTAAAATGTTCATCATCTTCTCTCCTTTAAAAAGTAAGATTATCGGGTATATTATCGGGTATAAGTATAGAAGGATACTTAGTTACAAAGTAGTACATATATCTTCTTCATATGCACAGTTAGCCTTATATGATATTTCTGCACAAACTCCCGTAAGAAACGTCTTATTCGAAAGACGGACAGCGTGCTGTTAGTGCCATCACCTTTAAGAGAGCCAAGAATAATACAAAAAACTCGTCCCAAGACAAGGGACGAGTTGGCCGCGGTACCACCCTTTTTGAAAGCTGAAAGTGCCTGCTTTCCACTTCGTTTAGATATCGGGAACAATCCCGTCCTCTCCCCTATCAATAAGGGCGAGGAAGCTCAAGAACGTATTTCGCAAAAAGATTTATGTACCAGCTTTCACCAGCCGCCGGCTCTCTGTAACAGGGAAATCTATGCTACTTCAATCTGTCATCACTTCAATATTTTTATGTAGATAATCCTTTTGTACCAAATCTCTAAATGATTGTCAAACTGGTTGTAAAGCCTACTTTCACTTCATGTAGGAATGTATGGTCTATGCTATAATACGATTGATGTTTTTTGGGGGGAATACAAGAATGAAAAGTTTTTTTGAGAGGTTAAATGCAAAAACCGATGAATGGAAAGACCTTCCTGTCGTCAGAGGACTGAATATAACATCTTATGTTGTCTGGAATCTTATTTTAATTCTTTTTGTCCTTTTACTTATGGGAACGTTTTTTATTGGGGGAGCAGGTGCCGGGTATTTTGTTTCCCTGGTTGAAGACGAGCCAGCTCGCTCCTTTGACGAAATGGAAGAAGAGCTCTATGACTATGAAGAAACCAGTGAAATTTATTTTGCCGACGAGGTTTACTTAGGAGAAATTAGTTCTGATTTGGAAAGGCGAGATATAGAAGTTGACGAAGTATCTGATAATCTGGTGAATGCTATCATCGCCACAGAAGATGAATATTTTTTCGAACATGATGGTATCGTACCGAAAGCAATCATGCGAGCGACTTTCCAAGAAATCACTGGAGCAGCCAATCAAACAGGAGGAAGTACGTTAACACAGCAAATCGTAAAAAACCAAATGCTTAGCAATGAAGTTTCCTTTGACCGCAAGGCGAGAGAAATAATGCTAGCGATGAGAATGGAAGAATTCTTTGAAAAGGAAGATATTCTTGAAGCATACTTAAACATCGTGCCTTTCGGCCGAAACTCTAACGGACAAAATATTGCGGGCGTACAAGCAGCTGCAGAAGGAATTTTCGGTGTAGACGCTGCTGAACTAAATATTCCACAAGCAGCTTTTATAGCAGGTCTGCCCCAAAACCCTTTTGGATATACCCCGTTTACATCAACAGGTGAAGTGAAAGACAGCTTTGATGCCGGTCTTAACCGCATGCAGACAGTCTTAAACAGAATGAAAGCCAGCGGCTATATTACAGAAGAGGAATACGAGGAAGCACAGGCTTATGACATTGAAGAAAGCCTGGCTGACCCTCGCCCGAGAACATTCGATGAATATCCTTATTTAACTAATGAAGCACAGCGCCGTGCTATCCAAATTATAAGAGAACAATTGATTGAAGAAGACGGTGTAGATATAGAAGGAATGGACGAAGAAGAACGGCAGGAAACAATATTATCCTACCATGAGGATGCTCGAGTGAAACTTGCTAACGGCGGGTATCAAGTGCATACCACTGTAAACAAGGATATTTATGATAATATGCAGGAAGCCGTGGATAATGTTGAATGGTTTGGCCCGGACAGGCAAGGAGAAGATGGTGAAGTAGAACCAGAGGAAGTCGGAGCTGTTATGATAGATAATCGCACAGGCGCTATTATTAGTTTTGTCGGAGGGCGCGATCACTCAAGAGAAAGCATGAATCATGCCACCCAAGGGTTTAGACAAAACGGTTCCACCATGAAGCCCCTTTTAGCATATGGACCAGCTATGGACCGGGGAGAACTTCAGCCTGGAACCATTGTGCCTGACGTACCCAGCACCTATAGTACTGGTGATGAGATCACAAACTTCAACAGCGATGAATACGAAGGATTTATCCCTGTTCGTGAATCACTGGTTCGTTCTCAAAATATCCCTGCTGTAAAAGCATTGCAGCGTGTAGAGCATGAAGATGCCCGGGAAGACTTGATCAATATGGGATTTACAAATCTAGACGAGAATGATCCATACGAGTCAGGCGCTATTGGTGGTTTAACCAACGGTGCAACCGTGGAGCAGAACACGGCTGCTTACAGCTTATTTGCTAACGACGGACAATATAACGATTCGTATATTATCGACCGAATTGAAACCCATGACGGCGAAGTGATATATGAGCATGAACCGGAACCTAGAGAAGTGTTTTCTGCCCAAACTGCTTATCTTATGCTGGACATTTTACGAGACGTGCTGGGCACAGAGGAAGGAACAGCCACTTCCCTTCCGGACATGTTAGACTTTGAAGGTGACTGGGCTGGAAAAACAGGAACGACAAATGAAATCCATGATGCCTGGTTTGTTGGCTTTAACCCAAATGTGACCTTTGGTGTGTGGCTGGGCTATGATATTCCTCAATCCCTTGCTGAAAGACATAACGGCAGAGGCTATAGCTGGAGAACCCAAAGGATATGGGCAGACTTCATGAACGCTGCCTATGAAGGTGATCCAGAAGCATTGGGAATAGAAGATACTTTTGAACAGCCAGATGGTGTTGTAAGTCAGGAGATTTGCGGGATATCAGGCATGCTGCCTTCCGATCTGTGTGAGGAAGCAGACCTGGTAACAGAAGATTTATTTAATGAAGAATTTCTCCCGACTGAAGAAGATGACAGTTTAAGTGAAGTAGAGTACGTAACGATTGATGGCACTCCATACCGGGCCCTTGATGATACGCCATCAGAGTTTACTGACAACGGCATTGCTGTTAAAGAAGAATATTTTGATATTGATGAAGATGAGGATATTAGTGATTATTTACCTGACAACTGGGATAACGTTATTCCGGACGTGGAAGCTCCTGATAATGGACGCACTCCTTCCTCTGTATCAAATATTTCTATCAACAGCGGAGAACTCACCTGGTCCCAGCATTCTGATAACGACATTGTAGGCTACCGCATCTACCAGGCGTCTTCAGAGAGCGGATCTTTTTCACCAGTCGGTGTTTCTAAAGGGAATACAAACACCTCGTACAATTTAGGCTCTGGTAGTAGTGCTTATTATGTCACCGCTGTAGATTCTGCGGGAAGAGAGTCCTCTTCCTCCTCTACTGCAGTTGGAGAAGGATCAGGAAGCAGCGGCTCTACAGAGGATGAGGACTCTGAAGACAACGGCTCTAATGGCAATAACGATGATGAAGGGAATAACTATTCAGAAGAAGAAACTGATAATAATAACGAAGAAGCAGACGAAACAGGCGACTCTTCAGAGTCTGAGGAAAACAATGAAGAAGAATCCAATATAAACGAAGGAGAAGGAGACACAAGCAACTCTTCAAATAATGAAGAGGATTCCTCCGCCGCTGCTGACAGCGGCCAGGAGGATAACTCATCAGAAAATCCTACAAGTGAATCCAGTGACACCAGCTCCGACAGCAGTGATGAAGAAAGCTCCTCATCAGAACCAAGCGAGGAGAATCAGAACTCCGATACAAATAGCAATGGTACGGAAGAGTCAAGTGACACCAGTTCGAACAACAATGAAGAAGAGCCCTCACCATCCGAAACGAATGGAGAAGAAGAGGCTTCTTCCGGTTCCTCTGATAACGGTGCAGAAGAGTCAGATGACACAAGTTCCAACAATGAAGAAGAAGCCTCATCCTCCGATACGAATGGAGAAGAAGAGGCTCCTTCCGATTCCTCTGATAACAGTGCAGAAGAGTCAGATGACACCAGCTCGGACAACAATGAAGAAGAAGCCTCATCCTCCGATACGAATGGAGAAGAAGAGGCTTCTTCCAATTCCGCTGATAACAGTCCAGAAGAGTCAGATGACACCAGCTCGGACAACAATGAAGAAGAAGCCTCATCCTCCGATACGAATGGAGAAGAAGAGGCTTCTTCCAATTCCGCTGATAACGGTGCAGAAGAGTCAGATGACGAAGACGCTGACAACGAGGAAAATCAAGCGGATACCAATGCTGAAGATCAGGAAAACAGTGAAGACGGATCAGAATCGGATGATGAAGACGACTAACTATATTTTTTGCAGAAAAAGTGACTGGAACAAACATGTCTCACCTAAGGAAATAAGGCTCCATTATCGTCTTTTGATAATTGGAGCCTTATTTATGGATTCAATACTGTTTGATTACCCGACTGGAGGGTGTACTTTCTCAAGTTCACCGCCATCAGGGCAAACTCTAGTTCGCTTTTCACTTTTTCCTTGCCTCCCATCGACATCCGAGGACATGCAAATTATCCTTCAGAATTCTCGTGACTGGCTCAGCTCCACGTCGATCTTACGCTTCCCGTATATCTCGCCTGTGGTTAGCCAAACCCTTGCCGGCGAGACACCGTGAAGGCGAATGAAATGAAGCTTGAACGCATGTCGCACTTGTGCCTTTTAGGTGCATAGAAGACACCGTGAAAGCAAATGAAAGGAAGCTTGAACGGACGAGCACTTGTGCCTTTTAGGTAAACATAAGTGTACCTTTGAACAATCACCCATTAGAATACTGTAATCAAAAAAAGAGCCCTCACCGATGGTGAAGGCTCTTCTCTAGCTGGGTTTTGTCCCCAGCGCTTTCCCATTAATCTTCCATTGTAGATAAATCACCTGTTGGTAAATCAAGCTCCCAAGCTTTCAATACGCGGCGCATGATCTTACCACTGCGTGTTTTAGGAAGCTTATCTCGGAATTCGATCTCCCTAGGCGCAGCATGAGCAGCCAACCCTTTTTTCACAAAGGTACGGATTTCTTCTTTTAAATCTTCTGTAACTTCATAGCCGTCTCTTAATGCTACAAATGCTTTAATAATTTCTCCCCGGACAGGATCAGGCTTACCAATAACACCAGCTTCAGCAACTGCTGGATGTTCCACCAGTTTACTTTCTACTTCAAACGGACCAACTCTCTCTCCAGCTGTCATAATGACGTCGTCAATACGACCCTGGAACCAAAAGTATCCGTCTTCATCCATGTAAGCAGAATCCCCGGAGACATACCATCCATCAATCTCAAAGTAACTATTATACTTCTCTTCATTATTCCAGATCGTTCTCATCATGGATGGCCATCCTTTTTCAATCGCAAGGTTCCCCATCCGGTTTGGCGGCAACTCATTCCCTTGGTCATCAATGATTGCAGCCTTCACACCTGGTATAGGCTTGCCCATGGATCCAGGCTTAATTGTCATGCTAGGATAGTTACAAATCATTTGAGCCCCAGTTTCAGTCATCCACCATGTATCATGAATCCGAAGGTTAAAGACTTTTTCACCCCAGCGAACTACTTCCGGATTTAATGGCTCCCCTACACTCAAGATGTGACGAAGAGAAGATAAGTCATACTCTTTCATCAGTTCATCACCTGCACTCATAAGCATACGGAATGCTGTAGGAGCACTATACCAGACTGTCACCTTGTATTTTTCTAACGTGGAATACCAATCCTGCGGGCTAAAGCGGCCTCCTCTTACTACGTTAGTAGCACCTACGAGCCAAGGTCCAAAAATACCATAGGATGTTCCTGTGACCCAGCCAGGGTCCGCTGTGCACCAGTACACGTCGTCTTCTTTAAGATCAAGAACCCATTTAGCTGTCTGGTAATGTTGAAGCATTGCATTGTGTACATGAAGTACACCTTTTGGTTTACCGGTAGATCCCGAAGTATAGTGAAGGATTAGTCCATCCTCACGATCAACCCATTCAACTTCAAATTCGCCGCTTGCCTTGTCAAGACGAGCACTATAATCTAAGTAAGGACCTTCTTCTTTTACATTATCCCCTTGGATAAATACTGTATTTAAGTTTGGAAGATCATCAACAGGAACACGTTCAAGCAAATCTGGTGTAGTAACCAGTGCTTTGGCGTCACTGTCTTCTAGTCTGTCCCGGACAGCACCTTCCATAAATGCTTCAAACAATGGGCCGACAATTGCCCCTAGCTTTATAGCACCAAGGACCGCAAAGTAAAGCTCTGGAGAACGGGGCATAAAGATGAACAAGCGATCACCTTTTGTGATACCTGCTTCCTTAAAAATGTTTGCAGCCTTATTTGTCATTTCTTTCATTTCGGAGAAAGTATACTTTTCGTCTCTATTAGCATCACTATAATATAAAGCGACCTGATCTTTTTTATCAGGAGAGTCAGCATAGCGATCGATGGCTTCATGGGCCAAGTTAACCTTTCCTGTATCACTCCAGGAGAAATTTTTCTCTGCTTCTGACCAATTAAAGTTCTTAGCCGCTTCTTCGTAACTTTCAAGATTGAATTTTCCATCCTTTGGTGGAAGCGTTTGCACGTTCATATACCATCTTCCTCTCTTTTGAAGTTCTCTCTTCATAAGTAGTATAATATATTATGAATTTTTCTTCAATTTTAAATTCAAAGATAAGTGGAATTTTGTCAAAATTGTGTATCTTGTAACCGAATTTCGGTAAAATGTAACCATAGAAAATCTAGTCATGTATAATTGTGATAGTTCACATCTTACCAATCATAAAAGGTGGTACTTCCATGATCCATAAGAAAAGATACTATTCAAATGAGGTGAATTTCCAAGATCGAACCATTTTACTTGAAGGACCGATTTCTGGAAAAAAACTTAATGAATACGAATTTCACGAAGGGTTAATAGCTTTTCGAAAGCCTGAAGAACAAAAGAAAGCACTGATTGGGATTGCCGACCTTCCTGAAGGCCGCATTAATGTAGCTGTAGACGGAAACACAGTCATAGGATATGTGACGTTTGTTTATCCAGATCCTATGGAACGCTGGTCGAATGCGAAAATGGATAATTTATTAGAATTAGGCGCCATAGAAGTGGCTGATGGCTACAGAGGAGCGAAGCTGGGCACTGGCCTGCTTGAACTGTCCATGCTTGATGATGCAATGGAAGATTATATTGTTATTACAACTGAATATTATTGGCACTGGGATTTAAAAGGCAGCGGGCTCTCAGTTTGGGAATACCGAAAAGTAATGGAAAAAATGATGAATGCCGGGGGACTTGAATGGATGGCTACAGATGACCCTGAAATCAGCTCCCATCCTGCAAACTGCCTGATGGTCAGAATCGGGAGCAGAGTTAAAACCAATGACATTCAAGAATTTGATGCTGTACGGTTTACAAACAGGTTTATGTATTAATTACTCAACCTATTATGGATCTGAAAGCGCTTTAAAGAGGTGATGACTATGTTGGTAGAAGAAATTATGAAGAAAGATGCTGTTACTCTTGGTAAAGATGCAACAATTGAAGAGGCTATGCTTCTTCTTGAAAAGCATAGAATACGTCACATTCCAATCTTAGAAGAAGATAATACGATTGCAGGAATTGTTTCCGATCGAGATGTCCGAGATGCCAGTCCTTCTATATTCCATACGAATGAACATTTAGAAGACTATCAGAAACCAGTCTCAACTATTATGAAATACCCGGTTATTACTGCTCATCCTCTTGATTTTGTGGAAGAAGTAGCATCGGTTTTGTACGAACACCAGATCAATTGCCTCCCGATTGCAGCAGAAGACGATAAATTTTTAGGGCTTATTACTGGTACTGATATTCTGCATACATTGGTTGAATTAACAGGGGCTCACCAGCCAAGCTCACAAATAGAAATTAAGGTACCAAATATATCTGGCCAACTTGCAGAAATTGCTAATATTTTAAGAGAAAACAACGTAAATGTCACCAGTGTCCTTGTATATCCACACAAGGACGTAAGCTATAAGATTATTACTGTTCGCGTACAGACAATGGACCCAAGGGGGGTTATCAAGGCTATTAAATCCAAAGGATTTGAAATATACTGGCCTATCCAACTGGAGCCTGGCTTATGATGCACGAAGCTTTGTTTGTTTACTCAGAAGATCAGCTCACGTATAAATTCAGCGAAGACCATCCCTTTAACCATGTTCGTTTAAATTTAACATTTGATTTATTAAAAGAGCTTGGTGCCATTCAGAAAAACGAAATTGTCCCCCCTAGAATGGCCACAGATGAAGAAATTGGTCTTATCCATGATAAAGGCTACATGGATGCTGTCAAAGCAGCAGGGAAAGGTGAGCTCAGTCTCGGAATAGCTAATAATTACGGAATTGGAACAGACGACACTCCTATATTTAAAAATATGCATGAGGCAGCAGCTTTACTTGTGGGAGGCACGTTAACTGCCGTTGACTTAGTTATGGAAGGTAAGTCTTTACATGCGTTAAATCTTGGCGGAGGCCTTCACCACGGATTCAGGGGAAAAGCATCGGGATTTTGTATTTATAATGACAGTTCTATAGCAATTGAATATATGCGAAAAAAATATGGGGCAAGAGTTCTTTATGTGGATACAGATGCCCATCACGGGGACGGAGTGCAATGGGCGTTTTATGAGGAATCAGATGTATGTACTCTTTCCATCCATGAAACAGGAAGATACCTTTTTCCTGGTACGGGAAGTGTGAACGAAAAAGGGCAAGGACAAGGGTTTGGTTTTTCCATTAACGTTCCCGTGGATGCGTTTACAGAAGACGAATCCTTTCTTGAAGTATATGAAACCTCTTTTCGAGAAGTCATTGAATTCTTTAAGCCTGATGTCATTCTCACCCAAAATGGAGCAGATGCTCATTACCTTGATCCTTTGACACACTTGTCATCAACTATTCGTATCTACAAAGAAATACCAAGGATCGCTCATAAGCTGGCCCATGAATACTGTGAAGGACGATGGATTGCTGTTGGAGGCGGAGGCTACGATATTTGGCGTGTTGTTCCCAGGGCCTGGTCTATGATTTGGCTTGAAATGATTAATTCCCTTCATACAGCTGAAGGATCTCTTCCTGAAGGCTGGATTCAAAAATGGAAGGAAAAATCTCCTGTCCCCCTTCCGGTCAAATGGGAAGACCCTATGAATATGTACGCACCTATCCCGAGAAAAAGCGAAATCACTGAAAAAAACCATAAAAACCTGGAGAAGGCTCTTTATCATATCCGAAACGAAAAAAAGTAGAAATACGGGACGCAGCCCTGAAAAAAATATATTTTGGGGCTGCGTTTCTTACCTTTCTGATAACATTCCTTTAATGATGCTGACTGCACGGGCTGACGCTCTCTTTGTAAATTCAGCAAAATTTATGGTAGCTTCTCCATCTGCTTTGTCACTCATTGATCTGATAATTAAGAAAGGTACCTCATTTACAACAGCTGCATGAGCTACTGCAGCTCCCTCCATTTCTACGCATTTCCCGCCAAAAGTCAAAAAAAGGTCCTCAACCTCTTTCTTGTCCGCAATAAATTGGTCCCCGCTCAGTATTTTGCCGGTATATACCTCCACGTCTGACAAATGTTTTCCAGCAGCGAGTGCTTGATTAATCAGCATTTCATCAGCTTTAAACACCGATTCCCGTGAAAACATCGGAACCTCTCCCCGGCTGAATCCTAAGGCGGTAGCATCCAGGTCATGCTGCTGGCAGGAAGATGAGATTACTATATCCTCTATATTTAATTTTGGATCTAAAGCACCAGCTACTCCAGTAAAGACAATTACGTTTACTTGAAAGTGATCGATGAGTAATTGAGCGGTCAGCGCCCCATTCACCTTTCCGACACCTGATTTGCATAATACGATATCTCTTCCGTTAAGGGTTCCTTTGTAAAACATTACATGAGCAATTTGTTGGGTTACCTCTATATTCATTTCTTTTCTAAGCTCGGCTACTTCTTCATCCATAGCTCCGATAATGCCCCAGTTCATTTTTTCACTCTCCTGCTCTTTAGTACGTGATGTTACATATTATAAACAAAAATTTTTTGAATAAAAGGCTCTGCTACAGGCCAAGGATGATGATTATAAGCCACTTGATTGTAATCAAGCAGAGACGTCTTCGAAAATCTCATATGCCAAAGACCCCACAGGGTTGTTTTCCCGAGGAAGCTAAGGGCAGACCGGAGTACCTTGAGTGCAAGGGCGTCTGTTAAAGAAATTCAACAACATTTAACAAAGCCTAACAAAAAATCCTGGACGTTTTCCCAGGACTTTTACTCTTCATATGAGGGGTCGGAGATAATGATAACCACCCGCCTGTTTTCTTGTAAGTTCTCAGGCGTATCGTTTGGTGCTACCGGCCGTGTGTCTCCATACCCGATCGCTAAAAAACGTTCATCATCCAATTCATTTTCTTGAAGAATATGACGAATAACGCTGCTGGCTCTTGCTCCGGATAACTCCCAATTTGAAGGGTACCGATAGGTTGAAATCGGACGGTTGTCCGTATGTCCTTCCACAGTTACTTCGTTAGGAAGAGAGGTTAGTAACGTACCTACTTTTTTTAGGAAAGGTGCAGCATCTTCAATAATGTCAGCTTCTCCTGTTTCAAACAACAATCTTTCCTGTAAAGTAAGAACCACTCCTCTTTCCTCTTGCCTTGCGGTAATCATTTCATCTAAGTCATTGTCTTCTAAGTATTGTTCAACCTCTTCTAACAAAGACTCCAAAGTATACCCTTCAGATTCTTCGTCTTCCACGCCTTCAATTTTTTCTTCACTTTCAGTTGCTGAGGACTCGTCAAGCTGGTCATTTAAATCAATGATAGATGACTGATGATCGAGTATATCATTTTGCTGGAAGGATTCCGCCAGACTTCTGAATTTTTGTGCATCTACTACCGACATAGAGAACAGCATCACGAAGAAAACAAGAACTAGCAAAATCATATCCGAGAAAGTAGTCATCCACCTGGGAGACCCTTTTTCCTCTTCTTCTTGTCTCCTACGCCTCATTTACAAGTTCCTCCCCTTCATTCTCGGATTCTTCCTTTTTCTTATCGTAGTGAACGAAGGCACTAAGCTTTTCCTCAAGTATTTTGGGGTTTTGGCCTGATTGAATGCCAATGATTCCTTCAATAACTATTTGTTTGGAAAAAATTTCATCCTCTGATTTCTGGGCGAGCTTGCTTGCCATAGGCAAAAAAACCAGATTAGCAAGGATTGTTCCATACAACGTAGTAATGAGTGCAAGAGCCATATTTGGCCCCAGGCTTGCCGGATCTTCCAGCTGCTGAAGCATAAGCACCAAACCGACCAGCGTACCGATCATACCCCAGGCAGGGGCATACTCCCCTGCTTTAAGAAATATAAGCCTTCCCTTTCTATGGCGCTCTTCCATAGCAATAATTTCGGCTGTCATAATATCTTTTATTACTTCGGGCTCCAGTCCATCAACAGACAGCATAACTCCCTTTCGGATAAAAGGGTCCTCCACCTCTTCAGAGCTTGCTTCCAAAGCAAGGAGACCCTCTCTTCTTGCTACTGTTGACAGATGTGTAAATGTATTTATTAAGTCTCTAAGATTCTGAGGCTCATGACGAAATACCTCTCTCATTACTTTTGGCAGCGCCTTGATATCCTGTATCGAAAAATTAATGAGTAAAGCCGCGAACAATCCACCAATCACAATCAGGAAAGCAGCTAACTGTATGAAAAAAACTACAGATCCAATTCCCGCATTTGTAAATATGGCAAATAAAATTGTTGTAATCCCCAAAAATATCCCTATCGGGGTTAAAAGATCAAGTTTTTTCATAAACTTCTCCCTGTCTGGAACACAATGATTAAAGGGTAAAATTACAACAAGTGTTCCATGAATGCTTATTTTGTAGACTGTCGATATTCGATACGATGGGGAAGAACCACAATCTGGTCGTCTACTTCTTCTTTATTCATGAATTTAGTCAGGAGTCTCATAGAAACAGCACCGATATCATACATAGGTTGCACTACAGTTGTTAACGTAGGCCTAACCATGGTTGCTAAACGAGTGTTATCAAAGCCCACTACTTCTACATCTTCAGGAACTTTTATCCCCTCATCCTGAAAACCGTGGATAACACCTAATGCCATTTCATCCGTTGCTGCAAATACAGCGGTAGGAGGGTTTTCCTGCTTATTTAATGATTTTGCTGCATCCATTCCTGCGTGATATGAATAATCTCCGACAGCTACTAATGTTTCATCAAATTCAATTTCTGCGTTTTCATGAGCTTTTCTGTATCCGCTGAATTTCTGGTAACCGTTGACTGGATCTTCTAAAGATCCTGACACCATGCCTACTCTTTGATGCCCCTTTTCAATTAAAGCAGTTACCGCATCAAAGGCCGCTTGCTGATAATCAATATTTACAGAAGGGATTTCTCCTTTTTCATCAAGAGTTGCGGCTAAAACAACTGGAACAGGAGACAGTTTGAATTGTTCCGCGTGCTCATCAGTAATTTCTCCACCCATAAATAAGATTCCATCAACTTGTTTTTCCAGAAGAGTATTAATGAGATGAATTTCTTTATCTTTATTTTGGTCGGAGTTACAAAGAATAATATTATACTTATACATCGTGGCGATATCTTCTATCCCTCTAGCTAGTTCTGCAAAAAAGATACTGGAGATGTCTGGGATAATCACGCCAACCGTTGTTGTTTTTTTACTGGCAAGCCCACGTGCCACTGCGTTAGGCCGGTAGCCAAGCCGCTCAATGGCATCTAACACTTTCTTTCTCGTTGCAGGTTTAACATTGGGATTGCCATTTACGACTCTAGATACCGTGGCCATGGATACTCCTGCTTCGTGTGCTACATCATAAATGGTTGTATTCACTAGAAATCCTCCTCTTTTTTCCTTAAAAGCACTTACTCACGTAGTGTTATCATATTATAACTTAAGGAGGTTCCGCAATTCCTTCCCCCGTTATATCGGTAATTTTTATTATTTTTACAGAGTTTTTTTCAAAAAAATCACTTTCTGCTGTTTCAATCTGTCTCTCTTTTGAAACATTCGTTATATTTTTATTTTCTCTAAGGTCTTGAGATGTTTGCTTCCGACGAAGGTAACCGAGTGTGATGAAGTGAGCTGAAAACGTCAGCCTCCCTCCTTAACGTAGAGGAATTGTCCCTTTTCCCTTGCTTTAACCTATTCCTTATCAAAAAAAGGGCGTCACCAAAAGCCAGACTTTTGGGACGCCCTTCTTACCTTTATCCTTTATATAATCCTTGTTCACGAAGGTCTTTGACAAACTTATCAAAGGTTGGAATATCCATTTGCTGAGCGGAGTCGGAAAGAGCAACCGCAGGGTCAGGATGAACCTCAGCCATAACCGCATCTGCCCCAATAGCCAGAGCTGCTTTTGCTGTTGGAAGCAATAAATCGCGGCGTCCGGTGGAGTGAGTTACATCGACTACCACAGGCAAATGAGTTTCCTGTTTAAGAATTGGTACTGCAGAAATATCTAACGTATTTCTTGTTGCTTTTTCGTATGTGCGGATTCCTCTTTCACAAAGAATAATTTGTTCATTTCCATTGGCAATGATATATTCTGCTGCTTTAATGAATTCATCAATTGTTGCAGAAAGACCTCTTTTTAAGAGAACTGGTTTATTTACATTACCCACTTCTTTTAAAAGCTCGAAGCTGTGCATGTTTCTTGCGCCAATTTGGATAACATCTACGTACTTTACAGCCATTTCTACGTGTGCTGGGCTGACTACCTCACTAATAACAACCATATCAAGCTCATCTGCTACCTGACGCAGAATTTGGTATCCTTCTTCTCCAAGCCCCTGGAAATCGTAAGGAGAAGTACGAGGTTTAAACGCACCCCCACGTAGCAATGTTAACCCTTGCTCTTTCATTGCTTTTGCTACAGCATATACTTGATCATAGCTCTCTACCGAACAAGGTCCCATAATCAAACGCTGCTGCCCGTTTCCTAATGTTTCACCTTTTAGGTCTATAATTGTATTTTCAGGATGCTTCTTTCTGGAAACAAGCAAGGCTTTTTGGTTATCATCTTCTTGAAGCTCAAGGCTTGCTTTAAATATTTGTTTAAATAAATGCTGAAGAGTCGAAGTCTCAAAAGGGCCTTCATTATTTTCAGCAATAAGATCCAACATCTTTCTTTCCCTAACCGGGTCAAAACGTTTCTGTCCAGATCTGCTTTTTACTTCCCCTATTTCTTGAGCTAGTTTTGCTCTTTCATTAATTAAATCAAGTAATTTTAAGTTAACGTCATCTAGTTGTTCCCTTAAATTGTCCAATCGTTCGTTACTCATTCTCTACTCCACTCCCTTTTTTTCTGCGGTATGCCTTTTTGGTGTTAGGGATTATTATAAACGATGAAGCGGACCATGTCATCCTTTTTTTCTTTATTAATTAAACGCTTTTAAGCGATAAAGTGTTTTATCCTTTTATGTAGCTCCTTAAACAACAAAAAACACTAAACAATGATCAGACACAGTGGGCCGCTTTTTTCTTCTGCCAGGCAGATACATCAAAAAAAACATTCCATTACTGAACAGGTAGTCACCCAGTAAGGAATGCCTTTTTATGACTCTTATGCCTCTTCCCATTTTTGATCTAACATTTGAGATGTCACTCTCCAATGGGAATCATGCCATACTACATTGTTTCTTCGAATAATCAAGGCCTGTGGAGATTCATGCTTCACATCAAAGGTTTCAGCTATATGGTCAGATAAGGGGCGTGCATCTTGAACATTGAGATAAAAAAAACGGCTTTCAGGATGGTCCTTTGTGAACGCTTCTAATTCCTTAAATGCTGCCTCACTTATAGAACACGTAACGCTATTCTTAAAGATAAGCACCTTCTCCTCGTTCGATAAGGCGTTATTAAATTCTTCGACCTCATTCAGCTTGACTAAGCTCATGCTTGTCTCTCCCTGTCTGTTAGTAACGGTTAGGTTCTTCTTTGTTTTCTTCCGTACCCTTTAAGCTTTGCTCAGCTTCTTCTTCAATGGACTGTTGAATATCTTTTACTTCGCTTTGGACAGTTTGGTCAATTTCCTCTCCAGATTCTTTCATGTCGTTTGCAAGATCCTGAGCAAGTTCTTCAGCTGTTTTTTGTGTATCCTCAGCTTCTTTTTTCAATGTTCCGGCAGCCTCTTTTACTCTTCCGTAAATCTGGTTAGACTGGTCGGTAACTGTTTGGGCAATATTGTTTGATTTTTCTTTGGCATAGCTTGCCCACTCATTTCCTTTTTGGTAAGCGTTATTTGCATAGTTACTGGTTCTTTCTTTAGCAGACTGTGCTCCATCTGTTAGATCTGTACGCAATTCCTTGCCTGCCTTTGGAGCTGTCAACAAAGCCGCGGAAGCTCCTACAATTCCACCGATTAATGTTCCAATAAGAAAATCCTTAGTATTAATTTCTGCCATGATAAGTTACCCCCTTGGTTTTGTTTCTTTCAGCTGTTTTTCTAAGTCTTTCTGCCTTTTTTTATCCTTCCATTTTGCATATAAATCGATTGCTGCATTTCCCCATTGGACAACCTTGGCTACTTCCTCAGAACGCTGCTGGGATTGTTGTGAAACGGTAGTGGAAACATCCTTGAAGGAACGATTCATAGTCTGCAAGGAATCTCCAACATCCTTTAAAGAAACAAATAAACTATTCAATGAGTCAGATTTATACTGCACATCATCAGCTATTTTATTTGTTTTTTCCATCAGATGTTCTGTTTCAGTTGTAATCCCCTTGATCTGTTTTTCAAAATTGTCTAGTGTATTAGCTACACGATCAATGGTACTATTCGCTGCTTTAAGTGTTTTTATAACATACACAACAAGCGCTGCAAAGGCAAGTGCAACAATAAGAGCACTTATGTAAACTAGTTCCATGACTGATAGCACCTCCTACTCAAACATTTACCACAATTATTACTTTTCAAAACCCAAGTTGTCTAGAAATACAGCTTCTCAAAAAGAAGGTTAAAAATCAATTCTACAATAACATTCTAAATCCTGTTAAAAGTCACAATTATTTTTTACAGTATTTAAAAGGTATCGACTTTCTTGTTATTTGGTAAAATAATCTTGTCTGCTTAGCCACAAAAGATACATTTCAGGGGGGATAAAATTATGCACGACCCACGTATTCAACAATTAGCTAAAAATCTTATCCAGCATTCTGTTCGTCTGCAAAAGGGAGAAAGGCTGCTCATTGAAAATTTCGGTCTTCAGCCTCCCCTCGTCAAATCTCTTGTAAAAGAAGCATACTCGGTTGGCGGGCAGCCTTTTGTCACGCTTAAGGACTATACAATAGACCGTGCTCTGCTCATGGAAGGAACAGAGGCACAGTATGAATTGATGGCCGATTTTGAAGCAGCAGTGATGGAAAAGATGGATGCTTATATTGGTCTTAGAGCTGGAGATAATATTGCCGAATTGTCAGATATCCCGGCTGATAAGATGTCTCTGCAAGGAAGAACGATTCAAACCAAAGTACATAGAAATATTCGGGTGCCTCAAACTAAATGGTGTGTTCTTCGCTACCCTACTTCATCTATGGCGCAGCTTGCGAACATGAGCACAGAAGGATTTGAAAATTTCTACTTTGATGTCTGTAACCTTGACTATCAGAAGATGGACCAGGCAATGGATGCACTTGTCTCGTTAATGAATGAAACAGACAATGTAAGAATTACCGGCCCAGGAACCAACCTGTCCTTTTCTATTAAAGACATTCCTGCTATTAAATGTGCTGGAGAATTTAATATTCCTGATGGAGAAGTCTTTACAGCACCAGTCAAACATTCTGTGAACGGTGTCATTACCTATAATACTCCTTCTCCTTATCAAGGTAAAACATTTGAAAATGTCACCTTTACGTTTGAGGAAGGAAAAATCACACAAGCCAGTGCTAATGATACTGCACGCCTGAATGAAATCCTTGATACAGATGAAGGGGCCCGCTATATCGGGGAGTTTGCTATCGGAGTTAACCCCTATATACAGCATCCGATGAAAGATATATTATTTGACGAAAAGATTGATGGAAGCTTTCATTTTACCCCTGGCCAATGTTACGACGAAGCTCCGAATGGCAACGACTCAGCTATCCACTGGGATATTGTTGCCATACAACGAAGCGATTACGGAGGAGGGGAGATGTATTTCGACGACAAACTCATTCGCAAAGACGGACGGTTTGTCCTTCCTGAACTGGAGCAGTTAAACCCTGAAAACTTAAAAGGATAGTCTTTTTCCGGTAATAAAGGAAATGATAAGCTTTTATAAAATAAATAAGCATTTCCTCGCTGCGTTCACCTTGCTCTTTGAAAGGGCGGATAAAGCTGAAGGCATCCCGCCTCCCGGCCCCCTAATCGTTCATAAAATAAACAAAAAAGAAGGCCGGCTATTATTTTTGAGCCTGCCTTCTTTGACGTTATAAAACTTCTTCATAAGCCTTTTGAAACTTTTGGATGTCTCCAGCTCCCATAAACAAGAGCACACCATCTTCATGCTTTTTCAGCTGATCAATTGTTTTTTCAGTAATTAGCTTGGAGTTAGGAATCTTATCCTGTAAATCTTCAATGGTGAGCTTCCCATTTTGTTCCCGAGCAGAACTGAAAATATCACACAAATACACAGAATCTGCAACCTTTAAGCTTTCAGCAAACTCATCCAAAAACCTGCTGGTCCTGGTATAAGTATGAGGTTGGAACACTGCCACTACCTCTCTCTCTGGATACTTTTGCTGGCCTGCTTCCAGTGTAGCTTTAATTTCTGTCGGATGATGGGCATAATCATCTATTAAGATTTGGTGTCCTACTTCCTTCTCTGTAAAACGCCGTTTTACTCCTGGAAAGGTTGCAAGCCTTTCTTTGAGTACTTGGGCCGGGACTTCTTCATAGTGACACAAGGCAATAACAGCCAAGGCATTTAAGACATTATGATTGCCAAACCCAGGTATCGTGAAGGTGCCAAATCTGTCTCCGCGGATGAGAACATCAAAAGTGGTCCCTTTTTCACCTGTTCTGATGTTCTCTGCATTAAAATCGTGCTTTCCTTCAATACCATAAAACACAATAGGTACATTTGCATTTAAAGCCTGCAGGTGATCATCATCTCCACAGGCGATAATCGCTTTGTTCACTTGGCGTGCCATTTCCTGGAAAGCGCTTACCACGTCATCCACATCTTCAAAATAATCAGGGTGATCAAAATCTATATTAGTCATGATAGCGTAATCCGGCTCATAATTAAGAAAGTGCCTTCTATATTCACATGCTTCAAATACAAAAAAGTTACTGTTCTCTTCACCTTTGCCTGTTCCATCACCAATAAGATAGGATGTTGGCTTATACTCTTCTAATACATGAGCAAGCAAACCTGTTGTAGATGTTTTCCCGTGAGAACCGGTAACAGCTACAGAAGTGAAATTCTTGATGAATTGACCTAAAAAAGTAGGATAAAGATGTACCGGAATGTTTAACTCCTCTGCTTTCTGTACCTCTTCATGATCACTTCCATAAGCAGGAGAGGCAATTAACGTCTGGCCTTCCTTGATGTTGTCACTGCTGAATTCATAAATTGGTATCCCTTTGTTTTCTAAGGGAACCTGCGTAAAAAAGCGTTTAGGCACATCTGAACCCTGTACGTTTTCTTTCATATCGTAAAGGATTTGAGCTAAAGCGCTCATCCCGGAGCCTTTAATCCCTATAAAGTGATAATTAGTCATAATACTGGACCTCCATCTTCAATCCTGCTCTTTAAAAGTACAGGAAAGTACACTGCTGTTGAGTAAATATCTCCTGTATGTAAGTGAACCTTTACTATTATAGCAAAAACTGAGCTCTTAACAAATGAGGGATACCCCCTGTCTTTAGTCATGGTTAATGCAAAACTGCTCTTCCTTTACCCTTATATTTCTAATTATATTCATTTAATTAAGCAATGTGATTTGTTGCATAAAAAGACCTCAGGGCTCTCTGCCCGAGAGGTCTTTCAAAGAATGAAAAGCCGGGTATGAATGAAATATACCTTACTGCTCTGAATTGGATCACTCTTTCATGTAAGCGAGGTAAGAAACTCCCCCTTCTTTCAGAAAACGCAGCCATTGGAGATTCTCATGTAACCCGTGCTGCTCTTTCATCTGTTGGATCACAAAAGCTTGTTTGGCATTTTTTATAGGAGCAGGTGGAGCAATTAATGTATCCCGAAAACCACAGCGAATATACCTGAGAAGACTGTAGTCTCCCTCCTTTAAATCGCCTAATGGAAGCCAGTCTAAGGAATAGACTGTTAACTTGATCCCAGTTACAGGATCTACTCCCTTTACAAACCCTCTTTCTCTTTCGTTGACAGTCGTTTGAAAAGGCTGGATCGCCGAAGTCATAATAAGGCCGGAAAGCTCCAACATCTTTTTGGTCATATATCCTTGGTTTTTTCGGACGTATAAATCGAACATTTTAGAACCTATGACTGTAACATAATCAAAAGCGAACCAATGTTCAAATTGAAGAAGCCAGGACGTCTCATTCAATTTATCAGGGTGCATGTCAGTCTTTTCTTTGAAAATGTGTTTGGCACGAACTTTTTCGCGCAGATTCGTATTTTTCTCGAGCCAGGAAAAATAGCTTTCATATAATTCATGTAAGGCCTGATCAGCTTCTGTTTGTTTTTGGTCCCGGTACGCTTTGAAATTTGAAACGTCCTGCTGCATATATTCCGAGACCTCCTTCATACCATTACCATCTTTAATAATCAATGAGTTCCAGTCTAGGGTTTTCTCTCAGTTCTCTTCCTGCTTTAGCCTCATGTTTTCCATTTAGTATTACATTATCACCAGTGAAGCCTATGTTTATTTTCAGCAGGCTGCTCCCTACCCCGTATATATCAATTGGAACTTCTGCGGCTTCATAGGAAGCAATCCTTTCAGCTGTAAAGCCGCCGCTCGCCATAATCCTCACATGATCATATCCCTCATTGTCTAACGCACGGCGGAGAGCAAAAATTAATTCCTGGTTAACTCCTCTAGGATCAAAGGAGCCCATTACTTCGGGATTTCGGCAAAAATACTGGTCTACCATATTATTAGAAGTATCGACTCTTACTCCTTTTAACTCCGAGCCAAATTCCCTGGCCACTTTTAAGGAATCGGTAACCACATCATTGTTATAATCAACCAGCGCAATTAAATCGTCATCAGGATACGTTTCTTTATATGCTCTTGCAGCTTCAACAAGGTCTCCGTTAAATAGTTGAATTAATGCATGAGGCATTGTGCCCATGCCTTTTTTCCCCCACCATTCATTCATCGCATGGGTTGCTTGTGCTCTCGATCCGCCGATATAAGCTGCATATCCGTCACCTGCTTGCTGGGTAAAATGATCATCCCTGTCTCCCATGAAAATAATGGGTTTCTGAATACCAGATTTACGCCCTGATTTCACGACATTATAAACATTTGTAGCAACAGAAGTCCGGCGGGCAAAAATTCCATCAATAATGCCTTCTAGAAAGCCAAAATTCTGATAAGCACCTGTAATCGTCAGGACTGTTTCATAAGGCTTAATTTTATCTCCATCTTCAAGTGAACGAATTTCAAGCTCTTCCGGGTCTTTGGCAAAAGTCTTGATTAAAGCTATTACCTCATCGGTACCGCACAATACAGCATGCTGCTTTTGAAAGAACTGCATTGTAACCTGACTGTCAGGCTTATATTTTTCCGCTATTTCACGTGTTTTCAGAAAATAAACAGCAGAAAACCAGCCTTCTCCTACTCTTTCATCAAATTTAAACGTTTTATTCGTTAAACGCTTGATTTTTCCCTCTAGCTTCAATCCAATTTCCTTCATAAGTTCCTACTCCTTAGCCTTGTCTGCATATTTCATTGGTAAAAGCCCGTGAACAACATAATGTCACGGGCTTTAAAGAAAATCTTGTAAGCTAATTTTGGACCGTGCGCTCACCTTGCTGCATAATGACAGCTTCTACAATTTCAAGTAAGTCCTTCTTTTCTAAATTCCCTAATCCATCTTGTAACACTATTGGTACATCTCGCTCTTCAACACTCAGAAGGGATATCCATTCTGGGGAGAAGAATTCTAAAAGGTCGTTCAACTGAATCTGCTCCATGAGATTGCCCCCTTTAGGAAGTATCGTCAAATGGTGTTCATTTCTATCTACACAAAAGAGCAGTTCGTGAACATTACTGATTAGATGCTGCAACAGTTAGTAGGATTATTTTGTGTTAATATCTATCATATAGAACCTTTGAGAAGAAGACAAGTTCTCTTCCTTTTTATGCTTCCTCCTGAAGAACCTTCTCTTCGATATCCTCCATAGAAAGCAGCACTCTCCTTGGCTTTGTACCCATTGCTTCCGATATAATTCCTTTTGCTTCCATCATATCAATTAACCTTGCCGCCCGGTTAAATCCAATGGAGAACTGCCTTTGCAGAAGTGATGAAGAGGCACTGCCCTGCTCTGTTACAAACTCACAGGCATCCATAAATAAATCGTCCTCTACTTCCTGGCGTTGATATTTTTTGACAAGCTCTTCTCTTTTAAGGAAATACGCAGGTTTTTGCTGACGGCGTACATGCTCTGTTACCAGGTCAATTTCTTCATCTGATACAAAGGTTCCCTGGACGCGTAACGGCTTGGAGGCTCCATTTGCGTGGAAAAGCATATCCCCCTTTCCTATTAATCTTTCAGCCCCGCTCATATCAAGAATCGTCCTTGAATCGACCTGGGAGGAAACTGAAAAGGCAACCCTGGTTGGAATATTGGCCTTAATTAATCCTGTAATGACATCCACAGAAGGTCTTTGAGTAGCTAAAAGCAGGTGCATGCCACACGCCCTTGCCTTTTGGGCAATTCGGCAAACTGCATCCTCTACATCCTGAGGCGAGACCATCATTAAGTCTGCAAGCTCATCGATGATTATGACCATATAAGGCATTTTATCTTCAGGGCGTCCTTTTTTTGTAACTTTTTCGTTGTATTTCTTTATATCCCTAACACCTTCGTGAGCCAGTTTCTCATAACGAGTGTCCATTTCCTGAACAGCCCATTTCAATCCTGCTGTTGCTTCTTTCGCGTCATTAATGACAGGAGTGACTAAATGAGGGATTTCCCTATACGAAGCAAGTTCAACCATCTTAGGATCAATAAGCATAAGCTTTACTTCTTCCGGTGAAGCCTTGAACAGAAGACTTAATAATATGGAATTTATACACACACTCTTTCCAGAACCAGTAGCTCCAGCTATTAACCCGTGGGGCATCTTCTGTAAATCAGCTACGATCGGACCCCCAGAAATATCCAGTCCCAAGGCAACTGCTAAAGGAGACTCATTTCTTATAAAAGATTCATGCCTTAATATTTCACGGAGAAACACCGGGGTGCTTTCAGGGTTAGGCACTTCTATACCGATTGCATTCTTCCCTGGTATCGGAGCTTCCATTCTGAGATCCTTTGCAGCCATTGCCATTTTTATATCGTCTGTCAGGTTGGTTACTTTGTTTACCTTTACTCCTGGAGCTGGCTGTACTTCAAATCTCGTTACAGAAGGTCCTTGTGTTACTTCTACCACCTTTGCATCAACATTAAAGTTATGAAGGGTTCTTTCCAGAAGTTCTCGCTGCTCAGCTAAAGCATTTTCACCCGAGCTCTCTTTTCTAGGCGGGATATTTAACAATTGTATACTTGGCTTTGTATATCCATTACTGCCTCTCCCGGAGTGAGAGTTCTTTTTCTTCTCTGATTTCATGCGGTCTTTTGGATACATAAGGACGTTGAAAGGAACAGATGGTTGCCCAGTCTCATTCTTCCTTTTCGCCATGTTCGTTTTTTCTCCCTTTTGTAAAGAACGAACTTCTGTTGCTGCTTTCCTGGCGGCTTGAGGAGCCGTTTCTTTCCCTGAATTACTCAGTCCGTTTTCAATGGTATCTTTCTGAGCAATCACCGGTTCGCTTTTATGAGGAGAGGGTGTTTCCACTTCAGGGAAGCTGGAAGCTTGATCAAAAGCGGTGTGCTTTTTTTCTTTTCCTTCTTCTTGTGTAGAAACCTCTCCTTCTAACTTAGAGATGGATTTCTCTTCTCCAAAATAAGAGCTTTCCACGCTCTCTTGCAGGGTCTCCTCCTCGTGAGCTTCTAAAGCTGTTTGATCTTCGGTCGTTTGCCAAGCAGAATCGTTAAACCCCTCTGCTTTTTCTGCACGTATTTGGCTTACATACTCCTTCTCTGACTCTTGGAAACTCTCTTTGTGAAAGCTTTCTTCTGGACCCTCTTCAGAATCCCTTTCAGGCGGGCGGGTTATTTTTCCTTCCTCAAGGCTCCCTACATAGTATCTTTCTACCTTTCTAGGCTCTGGGTTCGGCCTTTGAGCTCTGTGGAGCAATTCGGAGATGACTGCGACCTCTTCTATTGAAGTAGCTGCTGTATTATATACTCTTCCTGTCTTCTCTTTTTTTCTCTCAGCAAGATACCCTTCTTCTTTTTCACTTGAAATCGAAGGGGAGGGTATACTTCTTTCAGATGTTTGGTAGGACATTTTCCCCGATCTCTTTTTTAAGTAATCTTGATGGAGAGGAACCTTTTCATAGCCAAAAACCGGTGAAGGTATGCTTTGCGGCTCAAAGTTTGTTCCGGAAAACAACGATTTGTTCTGGGCACTGTCATTTTCTTCTTTCCTTTGTACCTGCTCCGTTTTTTTTATTTCCCCTATTTCATCATTCTTCTTTTTGATATTCCTTTTCTGAAAAACCTCTTTATCTGCAGGATTGCGAAATATATTGGTAGAGTTGGCATCTGCTCCCTTACTATTTGAAATTTTCCTGTCCTTAATAGGGGAAGGACTGTTATTCGTCTTTTGGGTAACTGGCTTTCGATTCCGGGGCGGATGGGTATCATCAACGTTCAATGGAAAACGGAAATTCCCTTTTTCAGGATACTGGTGAAGCATTTTTGCTCCTACTTCACCTTCAGAATGAACCCTTCCATAGGATCGTTCGGGCTTTTGTTCCTGCTTTGAAGAGGGAAAAGTGCTCTCCTCTTCTCCGAAAAAAAACTTCTGCATTTTTTTCATCATTTCTTGAAAGCTAAAAGGCACGTCTTTCATCACCCGTTTCTTTTTCTATAGTTATTGTTAATCATATTCTTTTTTAACCTATTCCTTCTCCCTCACCAGCACTGACAGAGGTACTCTTATTTTAACGAAGGACAAAAAAAACCACTAGCCCCTGCCAATGGTTTTTTTGAAAACTCATACATAAGTCGTATCTTCACTTAACCGTGATACTGCTCTAGAAAATCCTCTCCAACTTTAAAGCGATCATCCAGAACCAATATCCCCTTCTCGCGTGGTGCATCCGGAAGAACCAATTCTTTGGCAGAACAGATCATTCCAGTTGATTCCACGCCTCTTAACTTTGCAGCTTTAATGTTCATTCCCGTTGGCATAGAGGCTCCAACCATTGCAACAGGTACCTTTTGGCCTTCTTCAATGTTTGGTGCTCCGCACACAATCTGAAGTGTTTCTTCTCCAACGTCTACCTGGCAGACACTTAACTTATCAGCGTCAGGGTGTTTACTTTTTTCCTTCACATAACCTACTACAAAGTTTGATTCCTTTGGAGCTTCTATTGTTTCCTCAAATTCGTTGTGTTCCAGTGCTTTATTTATCGCTTCAAGCAATTCATCAGTAAGAGGAAGCATTCCCGTACCATTAATGGATTTGATGTTAGAAATGTTAAATATATTAAAGCCCACTGTTTGACCGTTTCTTTTGTCAAATAAACGTGCTACATCTCCCTTACGCTCTACTAAACGTTCTTCCTTAGGGATTTCTTTTAGTGAAACAAGGAGCACGTCTCCTATTCCTGTGCCATTGTAAAAAATATTCATCTTCAAAAACTCCTTTTTATGCCGTATATTCAGTTATTAAGCCAAGGTATATTGTAACACATACTTACAGCTCATTTCCTACTCCTTAGGCTTCTTGCGGGCAAGGATGAAGATTGGCTCTAAACGACCTTTCTCATAAAGAAAAGGAAGTGCTGTAATAGGAACCCGGCCTTCTCCAAAAAACTTAAAGGCCATCTGTCCAAGAACATCATACCCTTGTTCATTTTGAATGTCAGCCACAATCAGAACATCCTGGTGAGGGACTGCTAAAGCCAAATCACCTTCTGCGTCTCTCTCTAGCTTTTCTAAAAGCGCCTCATTCAGGATCTTGCTTGCATCATATCCATCATTAGAATTAATAAAATAAAAACGATTTCCCGCTACCTGGTCTTCTTTAATGTTGTAGGATAAGGCACGCAGGTTAAATTGTGCTGTTTCTTTGATTTCCTCAAAGCTCATTCCTTCCCGCTCCAATGTTCCCTTGTCAAGCATCGTATAAGCTTCCCCCATGTCAAGAGCATAGTAAATTCTCGTTTCTGCTGTATGCTCTTCATTTAAAAGCGGGTGTCCGTCTTTTGTTTCTATAGGAAAGGAAGTGGAACGAATCACTGGATATATATAGGATTCTTTCCCTTTTAACGTAATTCTTTTGTTCATTGCTTCAAAGGAAGTGGTAATGTAATAGACAATTTCATCTATTGCTTTTTCCTGCTTGTTTTCGTATTTTGCTAAAAGTTTGTTTAAGTCAAGGTCTACCCCTTTTTTAAGGGGGAGATATTCTACCCGGAGCACACTTTGCTCCTTATCAAAGCTGATCGACTTATCTTTTCCTCCCAGTCTTTTCTCTAAAACCTCTTTTAAATCATTTATGTCTTTAATACTCAATCATCTCACCTCAATTGTCCGGATCCGTCTATCGGTTTATTTTAACATGTGTAAATTCCATTCCCAACTATTGTGGCCCCGGCCTGTATCCAGTATGCCAGCAGCCGGCTCACAAGAAGATTTGGCCATTGAGAAAGACTCTCCCAAAATCGGCTGCCGGAAAGCACGGAGAGTCTTTTTGTTAAAGCTTTTCTATTGTATCTTTTATAAATTCAATAATTTGCTCTTCTGTTTTTCTTTTTTTATCTACAAAACGATGAACTTCTTTCCCACGATGGAAAGCAATAAAACTAGGGATACCATACACATCATATTCCTGGCAGATTTCTATTAATTCATCGCGATCGGCATGGTAAAAAGTAAAATCACGATATTTCTCTTCTATGCCTGGTAAGACAGGTTCGGACACCAATCAGCAGAAAACAGAACAATTACTTTTTCTCCTTGTATCGCTTTTTCAAAATCACTTTCTGTAAGTAAAGCTTCCACCGTTAATAGCCCTCCTTCTTATCCTTGTTCGATTTTCATATCTCCTAGTTTAATCCAATTTTTCTTTCGCATCCACTCGGAAACAAGTAAACAAATAATGGCAGGCCCTGCAACATGCAGAAGAAGAACCGCTAACAGAACATCACCTGAAAACCCCATGACAGAAAAGGTCATGATCTGCCCAACAAGTCCGCTTGTCCCCATTCCAGCTCCAGCGGCATTATTCTCCATAAAAAAGACCATCGTTGAAAGCGGTGCAAGAACAGCTCCTGCTATAGTAGGAGGAATGAGGATGAGAGGGTTTTTTAATGCGTTGGGTGCCTGAAGCATAGAGGTGCCGATCCCTAGTGCAGCTAGCCCTGACATTCCATTTTCTCTGTAACTGCTTACAGCAAACCCAACCATCTGTGCCGCACAGCCTACTGTAGCAGCCCCCGCTGCCAGACCTTCAAGCTCCAGCATAATGGCTATAGCAGCACTTGAAATAGGAGCTGTTAAGGCAAGTCCCATTAAACTGGCTACAAGAATACCCATCACAAAGGGCTGTTGTTCTGTTGCCCACATGATTAACTGGCCGAACTGAACTAATCCTGAATTAATCACCGGTCCGAGCCAGTTCGCAACCGTAAACCCAGTTAAAATAGTCACAAAGGGCGTAACAATGATATCTACTCTCGTTTCTTTGGAAACAAGCTTTCCTATTTCTGTTGACAACAGTGCAGCGATAAAAGCTCCAGCAGGCCCGCCCAGTTCTGCGCCCGCGGCGCCGCTCACAATAGCCGCAAATAAAACCAGACGAGGAGCATTTAACCCATAGGCCACAGCTGCACCGATAGCCGGTCCCATTAATCCCATGGCCAGTGTGCCCATATCCTCAAAAAAAGGACCAATAGGATAGTTTCCTAACTGCTCCCCTAACGTTCTCATGATTAAACCTATGATTAAAGAGGAAAAAAGCCCCAAAGCCATGAAACTCAGTGCAGTCACCCCGTATGTCTTTACAGATAACTTTACACCTTTACGTAAAAAAAAGTCCTTCATGCCTTTCCTCTCCCTTTATTGTAAATGTGACAATTTATGTGCCTGATTATTATCATACTTGTTTGCAAATACCTTTACAAGAATATTATAGTTAGATGGAATCAGAAAAATACGAAAATGAGGAGGAACCACTTTTGGAACTTAATGTATACTTAGCAGGACAAATCCATGATAACTGGCGGGAAGAATTTCGAAAGGCTGCCAGTGAATTGGAGCTTCCTTTACAATTTTTTGGCCCTATGGAAAATCATGACCGGTCCGATAATATTGGAGAAGAAATTCTAGGTGAACAGCCAGACAACATCTTTAAGGATGAAGCTGCATCAGCATTTAATAATCTCCGTACTCAAATCCTTCTGCAAAAAGCAGATGTGGTAATCGCATTGTTTGGAGAGAAGTACAAACAATGGAACACAGCTATGGACGCTGCTACAGCCATAGCTTTAAATAAGCCATTAATTATCGTAAGACCTAAAGAGCTCCATCACCCTGTAAAAGAGCTTGCAAACAAAGCAAATGTTGTAGTTGAAACAAAAGAACAAGCTTTAAAAGCTCTTTCCTACGTTTTTGAAGCCAATTAAAAAGTACCTAGCTTCTAAACGCTTTATCAGAAGGAAATGGCAGAATTTGATCAAGCTGCCATTTGCCTTCACGATGCCTGTTATGTCCTAGACAACACATCAGCTTCCTCGTGAGCAATGACTGCTCACAGAGGGAGCTGGTAGTGTTTATCTCCCCCTCTGGTCACCTTCTACTTCCGCTTTTTGATACACCCATTGTCCATACAGGAGTCTGATAACATGGGAAAACAACTCATTTCTATGTACGAATCCAGCTGTCAAAAGCCCTGCAGCTCCCTCGCTTTGATGTACATTTTTTCTTCCTGTAATCTTTTCTATTATATCTTTTAATTCAAGACCTGCCTCTATGTCTTCCTCAGCATTTTCCGGTAGTAAGATTCTTGCCCCGGAGGCTGTAATAATTCTCCCCTCCTGGTCCGCAAGTGCTCCCCAATTACACAAAAACAAGCCGTCTTCCATCTTCGTGACCCCCCCTTCAAGTCCAATTCCTATCACTATATCTTTATTTTGCTTAATACAGTAAATCGCCCTGTTTACTGCCCCCTCTTTTGTTTCTTCATCAGTTAACGGCTGGTCTCTGACTTGAGATGGCGCGTTTATTCCCTGAATATCAATCCTGCACTCTTGAAGAGCATCTTCCACAGCTTTTATTTTCGCTTTATTCGTTGAACCGACTCCTATAAGCATAATACTCCCCCTCACACATTAAGCGTGATTACTAAACTCCATGTACTAAAAGTATAGACTAACTTTAAACAAAAAATTTAGTTGATTGTTCAGTTATACACTCGCTTGCACCTAAAGGTACAAGTGTCCGTCTGTAGCACTTGAAAAATATGGATTGTTTTTCTAATGGATTAGTTACCTTAAATACACTTTATTTATCTGAATAATCGATTTATTAATTCAAAAAAGGCTGTTGAGAAGAATTTCTCAACAGCCCCGAAATCCCTATAAAGGGATTCTGAGTTTACGGCTTCAACACTACTTTAATGTTGCCGTCTTCTTTTTTGTCAAAAATCTTGTATGCTTCGGGAGCTTCATCAATGGACATCCGGTGAGTGATAATATCCGTTGGGTCAAACTCACGATTTTCAACCATTTCATATAGCTTAGGCATCATATGAACCACTGGTGCCTGCCCCATTTTTAGAGACACGTTTCGTCCAAATAAATCTCCTAGAGGAAAATCGTTAGCTGCCGAAGCATATACACCTGTTAACTGAATCAAACCAAATTTCCTGACAGCTTGAGAAGCTGTCACAATTGGACTGATTGTACCAGCCTGGTTATCAGCATCAGAACCGAACTCCTCTTCTGGGTGAACGGTTCCGTCCATCCCTACACAATCCACCACTACATCAGCACCGCCTTTTGTTTCTTCATGAAGCAGTGCTCCTATTTCCTTTGTTTCCTTCATATTATAAACTTCCACATTGTTTGTTCTTCTTGCGTGCTCTAGTCTGTGCGGCACATGATCCACTGCAATTACCCTTTCTGCTCCTTTTATCCAGGCCAGCTTTTGAGTCATGAGCCCAATAGGACCGCAGCCCAGCACAAGGACAGTATCACCTTTTTTAACCTTTTCCACGCTCCACCAGGAAGTCGGAATTACATCAGACAAAAATAAGACACTTTCATCATCCAGCTCACTGCTTTCTGGAACTTTAAATGAAGTCTGGTCTGCATAAGGCACTCTTAAAAACTCAGCCTGTCCGCCAGGATAGTTTCCGAATTGCTTAGAGTATCCAAAAAGGCCGCCATTATCCGCATGAGGGTTTGCTTCATCACATTGACTTTCCATTTGGTGCTCACAATAAAAGCAAGTTCCGCAGCTCACATTAAAAGGAATAACAACTCGGTCACCTTTTTTCAAGTTCTTTACTTCCGGACCAACTTCCTCCACGATCCCCATTGGCTCGTGCCCTATAATGTAATCTTCTTCCAAAGGAATCCCATTCTTATAAAGATGTAAATCTGATCCGCAGATCCCTGATGCCGTTATCCGAATAACCATGTCGTCACCTGTTTGTATTTTAGGGTCTTCCATTTCCTTTACTTGAATATCATCGAGCCCTTGATAAGTAACTGCTTTCAAAGTTTACACACCCTTCCATAAAGATTAGTTATCTCTTTACCGATTTATTCAAAGGTTAAACGTATGAAGCAGGAGCCTTACGGTTTTCTTAACGCTCATCAAGGGCTTTTCCAAAAGGCTCTGTCACCAAGAAGTCGTGTTATTAGAAAAACTGACCCTTCAAAAAAAAAGACCGCTTTAGGAGCGGTCTTCCTGGGAAGCAACTATATTAAACCTGGCTGCGGATCTGTTCCAAAGCATTCTTGTCGGTTGTTCGCACTAGCTTGGTAATGAGTTCTTTAGCAGCGGCATAATCATCGATATGAAGAATTGATGCTGCTGTATGGATATATCGAGAGCATACTCCTATTACGGCTGATGGAACGCCATCATTAGACATATGGACTCTTCCTGCATCTGTACCTCCTTGAGAGATAAAGAACTGATAATTGATATTGTTGCTTTCTGCCGTATCAAGAACAAACTCTCTCATGCCACGGTGAGTAATCATTGTACGATCATAAATTCGTACTAACGCTCCTTTACCCAAATGACCAAAGGCTTGCTTTCCGCCTGTAGCATCATTTGCAGGACTGGCGTCAAGAGCATAGAAAATGTCTGGCTTTATCATTTGCGCAGCTACTGCCGCCCCACGAAGCCCCACTTCTTCCTGTACCGTAGAGCCGGAATATAGAGTGTTAGGAATGGCTTCATCTTTCAGCTCTTTTAAAAGTTCAATTGACAGCCCAACACCATACCGATTATCCCACGATTTTGCAAGAATTTTCTTTTCATTGGCCATAGGAGTAAAAGGACAGACAGGCACGACTTGCTGACCAGGCTTGATACCGATGCTTTCTGCATCTTTTTTATTATCTGCACCAATATCTATGTACATTTTTTTGATGTCCATCGGTTTTTTACGCTGTGCCTCTTCTAACAGATGAGGCGGCGTTGACCCTATTACTCCTATAACAGGCCCTTGTTCCGTAATAATTTCAACACGCTGCGCTAAAAGAACCTGGCTCCACCATCCTCCAAGGGTCTGAAAGCGAATAAGTCCTTTCTCACTAATAGAAGTAACCATAAAGCCCACTTCGTCCATGTGACCTGCCACCATGACTTTTGGGTCTTCCTCATTTCCTTTCTTTACCCCAAAGATTCCTCCGAGGCGATCCTGCACGATTTCATCACTATATTTTTCAAGTTCTTGTCGAACGTATTTCCGTACCTCATGTTCAAACCCAGGGGCTCCAGGTAATTCAGTTAATGTCTTAAACATCTCACGAGTTTCTTGATTCATAATAAGCTCCCTTCATCTAAATATTCTTTTACCATTTTACAGAAATAATAGTTTTTTATCTACTTTCCTTCCTGCTCTTCGACAACACAGGAAAAAAAAGGAATAGTAATAAAGCATTTAATTGGAAATTTAATAGATGTGAGTTATACTTGAAATTACTTGATAAGAAAGGGTGGGAAAGCATGAAAATCAGAGATATTCTTATTGGTGTAGGACTTGGCTTTTTAGCAGGCTACCTGCTGAAAGACAAAATTGGCGGGGAACATATTTCTCCTGAAAAAGCGCTTAAAGTAGTTAAACAAAACGTGCAGGACCACATCCCGGTTAACGGATCATGGATCCATATGACTCCCGAAAAATACAATAAAGATAACCTTGTTTATAAAGTCTATCGCGGCGGAATATCCAGCACTGAACAGGACGAAACAAAGCAAATGGATTTTGTAGTAGATGCAAAAACAGGAACCATTCTTGAGTTATCTTCATAATTATTATTGAGAGTGTCGCCAAAAGCCTGACTTTTCGCGACACTCTCTTTTTGCTTTATATTTCGTACGTCTGTAATACATATCCATGCTTCATTCGAACTCATGGCCTTTTCTTACCAACAGGCAATAGAAAAAGGTGTCTCTTCCGGTCACTAATCAGTATGACCTTATGGAGACACCTTTTCTTTATCACTTAGTAACTGGTTTTTTCCAGAATCCGACTAACAGCGCAGTTACTACCGCTCCAATGACGATGGCTAATAAATAAGCAAGAGGACTTCCTTGGATTGTCGGGATAACAAAGATCCCGCCATGAGGGGCCGGCAGCCCGGCATTAAAGAACATGGCCAGTCCTCCAGCAGTTGCTGAACCGATCACGATCGAAGGAATCACTCGTCCTGGATCTGCAGCTGCAAAAGGAATCGCCCCTTCAGTTATAAAGAAGGACCCAAGGAAATAGTTACTTACCCCGGCATTTCTTTCATCTTTTGTGAACTTGCTTTTAAAGAATGTAGTTGCTAAGGCAAGTCCCAGAGGAGGAACCATACCGCCAGCCATAATTGCTGCATGGGGACCGAAGTTTCCGGCTTCAATCATTGCAATTCCGAAGGTGAAGGCTGCTTTATTAATTGGCCCGCCCATGTCCACAGCCATCATTCCTCCAAGGATAATACCAAGAAGAACGATGTTTCCTGTACCCATGCCGCCCAGCCATCCTTCCAAGAACGTATTAAAAGCACTGATTGGCCCTATAATCACAAAATACATGAGAATACCAACAACAAAAATGCTAATCAATGGGTAAAAAAGAATGGTTTTAATCCCATCAAAGACTTTTGGAAGATTAGCCAAAAGTCGTTTAACGCCGATGACGACATAACCTGCTAAGAAACCTGCAATTAAACCGCCTAAAAACCCTGCATCTCCAGTTGTTGCCATAAACCCGCCTATCATACCAGGAGCAAACCCCGGGCGGTCAGCAATACTCATGGCGATAAAACCAGCAAGAACCGCCACCATTAGTCCAAAGGCATGATCACCGCCGATCGACATCAAGGCTGCAGCAAAAGGATTGTAGTCAGGGTGGGCAGGGTCTGCTGATTCAATTCCAAAGAAGAAGGATATTGCAATTAAAATACCACCGCCGATAACAAAAGGAAGCATGTTGGAAACACCGTTCATAAGATGCTTGTATATGCCTCGTCCAAACCCTCCTCGAGTTTGTTCCCCTTCCTCGGACTTTTCTCCTTCTCCGCTCCCTTTATAGATAGGAGCCTCTCCTTTGACAGCTTTTTCAAGAAGGTCATGTGGTTTACGAATTCCATCGGTCACTCCTGTTTGAATGACCGGCTTGCCGCTGAAACGCTCCATCTCAATTTTCGTATCAGCTGCTACAATAATCGCGTCAGCTTCCTCAATTTCCTGAGAAGTTAATTTGTTTTTCACTCCGCCTGAGCCAGCTGTTTCTACTTTAATAGAAATACCCAGTTCTTTTGCTTTATCTTTCAAGGCATCAGCTGCCATATACGTGTGGGCTATCCCTGTAGGGCAGCCCGTAACTGCAAGAATCCTTTTTCCAGACTCTTCCTTAGGCGTACCTGTTTCCTCTTCTTCTTCTCCGCCAAGCTTTTCTTTTTCTTTTTCATCAATGGCAATCAGAATCTCTTCTTTTGTTGAAGCTTTCAACAGGATGGAACGGAAATCCTGGTCCATCAGCAGGGTGGACAAACGTGATAACGTTTCTAAATGTGTTTGATTTGCCCCTTCACTGGCAGCAATCATAAAGAATAAATGAGCAGGCTGGCCGTCCAAAGAATCGTAATCCAGTCCGCTTTGAGATCGCCCAAAAGCAATGGCAGGTGTTTTTACAGCACTTGTTTTCGCATGAGGAATGGCTACTCCTTCTCCTATTCCTGTGCTGCTCTGTTCTTCACGGGCGACAATGGCCTCTTTATATCCTTTAGGGTCATGTAAACGCCCCGCTTTATCAAGAGTACCAATTAATTCATCAATAACTTCTTCTTTTGAAGAGCTTTGCAAGTCGAGCTGTATCGTATCAGCTTTGAGAAGCTCTGTAATTTTCATCTCTTTCATCCTCTCTAGTATTTATTGTTGGAGAGATGTAATCTTAATGTTCTTTTTCAATGAATGTACGAGATCCTTTGTACAAAAACCATTTGAAAAAGCTGTCCCGCTGCCAGCGGCTACCGCTGTTGCCAGAACTTCTTCTATGGGAAGTCCTTCTTCAAAGCCGGCTATAAATCCAGCAACCATAGAATCTCCAGCCCCTACCGAGTTAACTACATTACCTGAAGGGACAGTGGCATGCATAAGCTCATTTTTTGAAATATAAACGGCTCCTTTACCAGCCATTGAAATTAAAAGATGAGTAATATCCCACTTTTCAAGAGCTTTTTTTCCAAAATGGGCTGCCTCTTCTACTGTGTTGACTGGTACATCAAGAAGTTCAGCTAATTCATGATGATTCGGCTTAATAAAAAAGGGGCCTGTTTTCATTACTTCATTTAATGCCGGTCCGCTCGTATCCACAAACACCTTTACATTTCTTTCTTTTACCATATCTATAATTTCTGTGTAGATTGAAGAAGACACAGTATCCGGGACACTGCCTGCAAGCACCAACATATCTGTATTGTTCAGATGGCCAAGCTGCTCTTTCAAGCTGTTTATATTTTCATCTGAAATGGCTGGTGAAATACCATTGATTTCAGACTCCTCTTCTGTCTTTAACTTCATGTTAATTCTTGTATCACCGTTTACCTGAATGAATTCAGAGGGGATTTTCTCCTTATCTAAAGCCGTTTGAATATATTGGCCGGTAAATCCTCCGATAAATCCAAGAGCAGTACTTTCTTTTTCCAGCTTCGTTAACACCCTTGAAACATTAATGCCTTTTCCACCAGCAAACTTACTTTCTTTTGATGCCCTGTTTACTTGTCCAATTTCAAAATTTGAAACATTGACAATGTAATCTACTGCGGGATTTAAAGTGAGAGTGTAAATCATAGTTGATTGACCACCTTAATTTCTGTCTTTTCTATTAACTCCTCTATTCGATGTTCATGTAATGAATCAGTTGTTACAATAGCTGCCTGTTCTATAGGAGCTACTGAAGCAAAAACAGCTTCGCTGAACTTAGATGAATCTGCCAGGACATATGCTTTAGCTGCTAACGACAGGGCAGTCTGTTTTACAGTTGCTTCCTCAGGATCAGGAGTGGTATACCCATGTATTGGATGCACACCGTTAATTCCTAAAAAGCATTTATCAAACCGGTATTCTCTCAGTGAAAGCAATGCTTTCGTCCCAACTAAAGCACCGGTATTTTGTTTAAGATGGCCTCCTGCTACATAGGTTTCTATGTTATGTTCAAGCAAGAGAGGAACATGATAAACACCTGTTGTCACAACCACCACTTTCTTTTCCGCAAGGTGAGGAATCATCTCAATAGTGGAAGTTCCTGCATCTAAAAAAATACTTTCTCCTGTATTAATTAAGCTGGCAGCATATTCTGCTATGGCTTTTTTTTCTTCTATATTTCTTACCTTTTTTTCTGCTACAGTTAATTCTTCTTTCTTTTTGCGAAGGAGAGAGGCACCGCCATGAACTCTTTTCAAATAGTTCTCTTTTTCAAGATCTGTAAGGTCCCGGCGAATGGTTGATTCAGAAGCTTGTGTTGCATCAACAAGTTCCTGAACAGAAACTACTTCTTTACTCTTTAATACAGACAAAATTATTTCTTTTCTTTCTATATGAAGCATATACTCCCCCCCTCATTTAATCGCTTACATTGTAATTATATACCCACACCCGATCATGATCAATCATTTTAAGTCAATTTCAATCAAAAATAACCAAAAACATTCATGCTCTTTCATCCTATTGAGGAAGGAGGCCTTATGAGCGGGGCGATTTTTTTAGGACCTTTTAGAAGGGGTAACCAGGCCCTGTTCTTCAGCCAATTTCCTTGCTGCTCTCGGGGCAAGCCATAACATAGGGAATAATAAAATACTGACCGGTACAGCAGTAACGACGATAAATGATTGCAGGGCGTCAATGCTGCCTTCCCCTAGATAAAGCAGGATAACCGCAATCGTCCCCATGAGGATTGCCCAAAAAATTCTCATGCTTTTGCCAGGATTTCCTTGTCCGGTAACTCCCATAGCAATGGTGTAAGCCATCGAATCAGCTGTGGTTACCACAAACAAAACCGTTAACAATAAAAACAATGGAGAAATTATGACCGCTAAAGGTAGTTGTTCAGTAATGGCGATCATTGATGCCGGCATTCCTGCTTCATTTAGAGCGTTAGAAACTGAACCAGGGTTATTCAATTCAAAAAAGATACCGCTCCCTCCGACAATGGTAAACCAGAATGTTGTTACGACCGGAGCAATAATCCCTACCGCTATGACAATTTCCCGGATTGTCCGTCCCCTGGATATCCGGCTGATAAGCATAGCCATCATCGGTCCATACCCGATAAACCATCCCCAAAAGAAGAGCGTCCAAAAGCTGAGCCATCCCTGGTCTCCCCGATAAGTGCTCATTGGTATGAATTGATGAACATAGGTTCCAAAAGAAGAAATAAAAGAATCAATAATAAAGCCTCCCGGACCCAAAATTAATACAGCCAGCATTAGAACAATGGCTAAAGTAACATTAAACCGGCTTAACAGCTGTATTCCTTTATGCAAACCTGTTACAGCTGAAACAGTTGAAATAGCTACCACTCCAATAATAATGCCGAGCTGCGTCATAAAAATATCCGGTATCCCAAAAAGTGCTTCCAACCCATAGCTTGCCTGAAGTCCAAGAAAACCAATCGGTCCTATCGTACCGGCAGCCACGGCAATGATGGAAAAAGCATCGATCACTTTTCCCCACACGCTCTCATTTAACCTTCTCCCAAACATCGGATATAAGAGAGTTCGAGGTTTCATCGGCATTCCTTTATGATAATATCCGTACATCATTACGACTGCACTAATGGTCCCCAAAATTGCCCAGGCTAAAAACCCCCAGTGCATAAAGCTTTGGGATAAGGCAGGTGCTACCGCCTCCTGTGTTCCTTCAGTAATTCCCCCGCGCAATGGAGGTACTTCCATGAAGTGATACATTGGCTCCGCTGCGGCCCAAAACACTCCCCCTCCTGCTAACAAAGTAGCCATGATAATTGAAATCCATTTAAAATTGCTTAACTCAGGAGAGCTTGTATTTCCTAATCGCACTTTACCGTAGGTCGAAAAAGCTAATACAATAGCAACTGCAAACGTAGCCAGCATAAGAACCTGCCAAAATGCCCCAAAATAAGCAGCAGACCAGGCAAACGTTTCACTTACAAATAAACCTACTGCCTCCATACTAATAAAAGATAATAAGGCAAACAGTAGCAATAGTCCTCCAGATAACCCAAATACTGTCCAGTCTACTTTTGAGTTTTCTTTTTTTCCGCGTCGTATTGTACTAATTTTCTTTCTCTCCTTTAAAGTGAAATGTATTTCCGTTCATTTCTACTTATAAGGTGCCCAAAATGACAAATTTTAGTGGCAGGACTCCTTATATTGCCCTCCCCTTTTATAGGAGAAAAACATGGAGTCATCCAACTGTAAAACTGGGTGAAATAACCATAAAAAAACAGGAAGCTTCTGCTTCCTGTTCAGACTTTGCTCTTTATATTTCCCTTGTAATACTACTCTTTATTTCTCCCTGCCCATCAAATTGAATGGCTCTGTACTTATAATCATGATAAAAACTAAACCATGCTTCGTTGTTATATCCAATATCCATCCATTTTCTCTTCGCTTCAATTGAATCCATTGGATAATCATCAAATGCCATTACCCAGAGCACATTTTTATGTGCATGAGTACCCATGATATCGGCCATATGAATGAGCATGTCCTCCCCCTGTTCAATCGTAACAATACTGTGCCCTGCACTATGACCTCCCGTATGGATCATCGTTATGCCCGGAAGCACCTCTGTTTGCTGTTTGAACGTTTGAACCTGGTGTTCTATGGGCTTCCAATTTTGCTCCCAGTATGTATTTTTTGATCGGATATTAGGGTTTCTTGTTTCCTCCCACTCTATTTCTGAAGTATAGATTACTGCATTTTTAAAAAAAGGTACGTCCTTGTCTTCTTCTTTATGCACTAAGCCGGCACAATGGTCAAAATGCATATGAGTCATTAACACACCATCAATATCGTCCGGAGATAGGCCCATTGTGTCTAAACCTTCTAGGATAAGAGATTCTTCGGTAATCGCATAATTTCTCAATTGCTTTTTCGAAAAACGGTCGTTTCCAAGCCCGGCTTCAATCAGAAAGTTCTTTCCCTTGCCTTGAACCAAAATAGGATCTGACCTGAGTTCAATTTGATTGTTCTCATTTGCTGGATATAACTTTGACCATAGCGGTTTTGGCACAACACCAAACATGGCTCCGCCGTCCAAATGTGTGACTCCTCCTCGAAGCCATGTTAACGTATAATCTCCAATCGTTAATTGTTCCACTTGCTCTCCTCCTTTTACATTCGTTTACATTTATTACGTGGTGCTCTCTAGTTCTTATTTCTTCGACTCCATGCGAAAACCCTCCTTTTATGTAGAGGAGGGTTTTTCAAATTGAGCTTCTAAACGATAAATTCTATAATTTTTCTTGGAGAACTTTTCTTCATACTCCGTCATTACATTGTCATCCCAGCTGCTTCTATGCAGATCCAGGCTTATATTTTTAAGAATCATTCCAAAGCTGGACATGCTTTCAATAGAATATTCAAATAGTCCCTGATTGTCTGTTTTAAAATGAATTTCTCCATTGTTTTTTAATACTTTTTTATACTTACTCAGGAAATCCTTGTAGGTTAGTCGTCTCTTTTCATGTCGTGCTTTTGGCCACGGATCAGTAAAATTTATATATAATTGGTCGATTTCATTTTCTTTAAAATAATCAAAGATGTTATTTACATCGCCATGGACGAATGCAAGATTTGAAGGCTTACTTTCTACTGCTTTCTCGACACCGGAAACGAGAACACTCTCATATTTTTCGACACCTATAAAATTAATATCAGGATATTTTTCGCTCATATCCTTTAAAAACTTCCCTTTGCCAGTTCCTACTTCCACATGCAGGGGATGGTCGGTCCCAAAATGCTGTTGCCACGATTGACCATCTTCAGGGTTAGTGATGACATACTCAGGATGTGACTGTAAGTATTCCATAGCCCATGGCTTATTCCTAAGTCTCATTATGATTTCCTCCTTTTTTACGTCTTTTCTAAGAACCTCTCTCCATTGCTCTTTCGTCCCCGCCTGTTTTTTTTCAATGTTAAGGATCAATCATGTTTTAGTTATAAAACAGGGGATGACAGACAAAAAGCCTCCTGGTATTCAGGAGGACAGACTTCCGACAGGAAATGATTCTATTCCCCGGGAAATACCTTATTTTTCAGGAAATAAGCGATTGGTCGTTAATAGTTTTCTTATTTCTTTATTCCATCTTTCGATCTCCTCAGTTTCGCCTTGCTGGAGATGAAAAAGCAAGGCAGATAATACATGAGAAATAACATACCAATGCATTCTAACTTCAAGCTGATCATCAAGTATAACGCCATATGACTTAAGCCATACTCCCCACTGGTTCTTGGGAAGATATTCATAAAGCAGTAACCCAAGATCCAATGCAGGATCTGCTACGGTTGCCCCGTCCCAATCAATAAGATAGAGATGCTCTTTTTCACTAATAATCCAGTTATTATGGTTGATATCACAATGACACACGACCATTTCAGGAGGAGCGACTTTTTCTCTCATTGAAGAAAGATAAGTGACAGCTTCCTGGAGCATCGGGTGAGAAAGTCCCGCCTGAAGAATCTGATTCTGCAAATCTTCTACAATGCTGGAAGGTGTTAAAGGTTCATTACCTATTCGTTTGAACATATCCAGCAGTTCACTTGATGAATGGATTTTGCTTAACAGCTTTGCAACATCCACCCTTGTCATTTCATGAGCACTTAACTCCCGTCCATAAACCCATTGTTGAGCGGTAATCACATCTCCATTTTCCAACCGTTTTGTCCATAACAGCTTTGGTACAATTCCTTCAGCAGACAACACAGCTAAAAAGGGAGATGAATTTCTCTTTAAGAAAAGCTTCCTCTCTCCATCATGTGCTATGTACGCTTCACCAGTGGCCCCTCCGGCTGGTTCGAGATCCCAACCTTCTCCAAGTAGCGGTTTCAATAACTTCACCCTCGTTTTCATATAGTAATCCGTGTTTTTCATGACGAAATCCTTTATACATTATTTGCCGTAACGGGCGTGGAGAATATAACCTTAAATGTCTATTATATAATGAAGCAGAGTCAATAAAAAGAGGACTCTGCTTTATCGATACAATATCGTAGCACTTATTGCCGGAACAGCAATAGTACTGCTGTCAATTGTTTTTAATGGTATCAAACTTGCTCTTTGATCGTCAACGATAACTTGACAAGATTTGATACCTTTCGGCAAAGACACTTCTACCTTTTCCCATGCCCCATTTAAAAAGACAATCAGTTCTTTAAAATCTTCTTCCTCCGAGAGTCTCTTTATATGAAATCCGACCACATGCGGGGGTGTCTGAATATAAGAAAACCTCTTTTGAATTTCTTCCTGATCCCTTAATCGCAGAGCCGGTATTTCTTTTCTAATTTTAATAAGTCCTTTTACGTACTCCACTGTCTTACGGTATTGCTTTTTCCTTTCCCAATCCATTTGATTCAGCCAATCGGGGGCATTGTAGCTGTTTACATGTCCATGTTTTGTTCTGCAAAACTCCTGACCTGCATGAATAAAAGGAATACCCTGAGCGGTGAGCACAGCGGTAAGGGCGAGCCTTTGCATCTTCTCATACAGTCTTTCATTTGCTTCTGGCACGGAAACCTTCAATTGATCCCAAACAGTCATATTATCATGACATTCTATATAATTAATAGATTGAGCTGGGTCTGTAAACAAAGAAGGAGCTCCAGTTTGCAGTGGGATGCTGCCGTGCATGTATTTCTCTACTTCTATTTCTGCTTCTCTCTTCCCATTAATGAAGCCTCGTTCTTTTATATTAAAGGAGCTTCCCTTCATCGCTTCTCGAAAAGCATCATTAAAAAACCCAATCCCTTCCAAATGTTTCCCGTGGGCCATAATCGCTTTTTCCTCATAGGGAATGGGTGTAGGCATATCCCACCCTTCCCCGTAGATAAGAATAGAAGAATCGATTTGGTTTACTGCCTGCCGGACAGCCTTCATCGTTTTTATGTCATGGATTCCCATTAAGTCAAAACGGAACCCATCAACTTGATATTCTTCAGCCCAATAGGAAATACAATCCACAATGTATTTCCTCATCATTGCCCGCTCGGAAGCCGTGTCATTTCCTACTCCTGTACCATCTGATGGTAAACCATGTTCATCATACCTGAAGTAGTACCCTGGGACGAGTTTTTCAAATGGAGAATCTTCTTTTATATAAACATGATTGAATACAACATCAAGCACTACTCGAAGCCCCGCTTCATGGAATGTATGGATAAGATTCTTAAGTTCCTCTATACGTGAAAATGGATTATCGGGGTCTGTAGCATAACTTCCTTCAGGTGAAAAATGGTGGGTAGCATCATATCCCCAATTATAATTCATAAACGGACGGTTTTCATCTACGCTTCCAAAATCATTAACTGGAAGAAGTTGAACATGCGTAACTCCCATTTCAATAATATGCTCAAGAGCAGTAGTAATATTTTCTCTTTCTATTCTCGTTCCCCGTTCTGCCAGCCCGCTGTATTTTCCTTTTTCCCTCACTCCACTTTTGAGGTGGGTGGTCATATCTCGGACATGAGCCTCGTAAATAATCGCATCAACAGGAGATATGAATGGCGGGCGCTCAGGCCTTAATGAATCTTCAGATGTGCGAATAACCGCTCCGTGGCGTCCATTTGCAGTCAACGATTTAGCATAAGGATCAACCGTTTCATGCCAGACTCCATTAACAAACACCTGGTAAGTGTATAATAGCCCCTCATGGTTGCCTTTTAGTGTATATCTCCATACTCCCTTCTCTGTTTTATTCATTAACAGACTGATTTTAGGGCGAGATGCTTCAGCATTGTATAAAAGCAGAGATACCTTTTCAGCAGTAGGCGCCCAGACGGCAAACTCCGTATAAGACGGTCCCCATACTGCTCCAAGGTCATTCCCGTGGTAAGCATACAACCTGTCAAACTCTTCTGTTCTCACAGCTGAGCCCGACAGTACCCGAATGCGGGCACCAGAGGGAGTAATAACAAAATACCCTTCACCCATAACAAGAGGATAATCGAGAGTAAAGATGAGCCTGTTTCCAGTAATAGAGAAAGAAGCAAGAATGTCAGTATCCCGGTTGCTGTTCTTTTGCTTTTGAACCAACTGCCATTGTGTTTCTTCAATTGGAGAGGTGCTTTCCACCACTATCTTTGAAAGGGTTTCAAACCAGGCCTTAATACGTGCATGGCTGCTTTTTTGCAGAACTGTTTTCATTGGCTTCCCCCTTGTTGAATTCATTGGATTATTTCAGGCTGCCTATGTCTGCGGTGAACATAAAGCATCAGTCCTTTCAAGAAACTGTGCTTTATAAAAACGGGCGCTTTTTTTTCAACATAAGGAGTGGTATAGTATAACCCGTAACTGATACAAGAGAATAACGGAGGATAGAAAAATGCTACAAAGTAAGAAACAAGACCGTGCTAGAGTATTAATATCATGCGCTGACCAGCCGGGCATTGTCTCAGCAGTTTCAAATTTCTTATATAACTACAATGCTAACATTGTTCAATCTGATCAATATAGTACCGATCCAGAAGGCGGTATGTTTTTCATGAGGATTGAATTTGACCTGGAAGACTTTGATCACAACTTCCCTTTGATTCAAGAGCGTTTTAGTGAGGTTGGAGATCGTTTCGATATGAGCTGGCGAATTGAAAGTGAAAGAAAGATAAAAAGGATGGCAATCTTTGTCTCCAAAGAAGATCATTGCCTATTGGAATTGCTCTGGAAATGGCGCTCTGGGGAACTGCAAGTGGATATCCCTGCAATTATCAGCAACCATCCAGACTTACAAGCTACTGTAGAATCGTATGGCGTCCCTTTTTATCATATTCCCGTTAGTAAAGGAAATAAGCGCGATGCTGAAGAGGAAACAATAGAATTATTAAAAGATCTTGACATTGACTTCATTGTCCTTGCCAGGTACATGCAGATTCTTTCACCCCAGTTTGTATCCCACTTCACCCATAAAATTATTAACATCCACCACTCGTTTTTACCGGCTTTTATTGGAGCTAATCCGTACAAAAAAGCCTTCAACCGAGGGGTCAAACTTATTGGGGCCACGGCTCATTATGTGACTGATGACTTAGATGAAGGACCGATCATTGAACAGGAAGTTCTTCGGGTAAACCACCGATACTCTATTGCCGACTTGAAAATTGGAGGCCGTAATGTTGAAAAAATTGCGCTTGCCAGAGCTGTAGAGTGGCACAACGATGACAAAGTCCTCGTTCATGGTAATAAAACAATTGTGTTCAGCTAATGAAGAAAGTCATCTCTCTTTTCAGGGAGACCGACTTTCTTTTTTATTTATTATTTCCATATCCTTCAGAAAAGGAAAGGTGATCATCAGGATTTTCCTTATCCTCCGTACTTTCTCTCTCTGAAGCTACAGTATGAGTATGCTTTAATAAGGCAGCTGCTGTCTTAAGCTGCAGTCCTTTGACAGGAGAAGGATGTCGCTTCATTTTAGTAAGCCATTCGGAATAAGTCCGTTTATCAATCATTTCTACCTTGGTTCCCATGATTTTATTATCAATCATGGATGAAGGCGCAAGTACTCCTTGCCTGACAGGCATAAAGAACCCTTCTTCTTTCATAACTGCCTTTATAATTGCTGACATTCGATTTAGAGAGAGTAAAGGGCTCAGCCTTTTTTTTCTTTCTTGATCAATGTACTCATCCCAGAAGCGGTCAGATGATGCTTCAAACACACTGTGGTCTTTGCCTTCAAGAATAGATAAACACCATACTTCAGTGGGTGACAAAATAATGATTTCCATTTCTACAGGTGCACCTTTTACTACGAAAACTGGATAATACATAAAGAAGTAATTGTCAGGAAAGTCTCTTAAAAAATCCCGAAGACGATAATCATACCTATAGCGAGGATGAACTCTTGACTTTTCTAATAAAGATGAGCTGGCCCACTTTAACTGAGATTGAAATAACTCATAATAAAATATTTCCCTGATATCTTCTTTTGTTTTTCCCCTTAAATAGGAGAATGAAGTGTCTTCTCCCGCACCATCTTCTTTTACAGGCTTTCGAAGCTTTTTTACTTTTTCAAAAGTCTTTGCTACAAACCCTTTATTGACGTCTTCAAACCAGTCATCGTAAACATCTTCTTTTTTGTTCTCAAGCCTTGTTGTATTTTCTTGGATCCAGGAGCCTTTTAAAAGCTCCCACCGCTCTTTTTTTAAACGGGTAAACTGGCTCGGATATCTTTGTAAATCTAATTGGTACCTGGAAATGTAATCGTCTAGCTTAATCAAGTGAGCCACTCATGCAACCTCCAACGAAGTTTGTTCAATTCAGATTTTCCTCATTATACCATACAGTCATTTAACTTTTGATCAGCCAGATACTAAGAACCTGGTTATTTCTTCTCTGGCAGACGCCAATCAATATAGAAAACTTATGATAAGCGGGGCTAAGATGGAAACAACAACTGCGCTTAACGTCATAGCAATGGAACTTGCGGCGCCCTCTTTTTCATTATTTTCCAAAGCTTTCGCCGTGCCAATGGCATGAGATGCAGCCCCAAGGCCTATTCCTTTCCCAAGAAAATGATCAATTTTACAAAGTTTGAATAAATAACCTGAGAGGACAACACCGCCTATCCCTGCAACCATCACAAAAACAGCTGCCAGGGGTGGGGCGCCGCCTATTGAAGCTGCAACTTCCATTGCTACCGGAGTAGTTACAGACTTTGGTACTAACGAAAACAAAAGAAATTCTTCAATACCAAATAACCTTGCTAAATAGATCCCTGACAGAATCCCCACAAAGGCTCCCAGCAAAACTCCACCAATTATTGGCCAAAAATATTTTTTTAACATTTCCGCCTGCTTATAAAGGGGGTATGCGAGTGCCACAATAGCAGGGCCTAACAGGCTTTCAATCCATTGTCCGCCAATCATGTATGTATCATAGGATATATCGGTGATTAAAAGAAAAATTACAATCAGAAATGTAGAGCTTAACAGCGGCAGCATAAACGGGCTTGGAAGCATCCGATACAAAGATATCCCCAGCCGGTATGTACCCAGGGTAGCAGCCACTGCAATCAGGCTAATCCACCATTCGTTCAAGCTGTCTCTCCCTCCTTTTAGCTAGTATTTGACTGAATAATGATGAAACGACCATTACAATCACTGTACTAATAAGCGCCACAATGATCAGCAGCACTCCACCTCCCGAAAGAACATCCAGAAATTCTATAATGCCAATCGTAATGGGCAAAAACAAAATAGGCATATGAGAAAGGAGAGAGACTGCTCCTCTCTCCACCATTTTAGGAGTCAATACTTTTGTAAAAAAAAGAAACAGCAGGAGAAGCATTCCTATAATACTTCCTGGTATCACTAAATTAAACAATTCCTGAATCCAGCTTCCTAATACATAAAAACCGTATAAAATAGCAATATGCAAAATCGTTCTGATTACGTCCATTATTCCTCCTCCACGTTCCCAAAAGGAAAGGTGGCCATGATCTCGTATTTCGGTGTCCGGTCTAAGTGAGTCCGAAAAAGAACACAGTTTGTCACCTTCCATGAGCTAGAAGTTAAATCTTTTTCTACCTGTAATTCTTCTACATTTTTTTGATAAGACCCTTTTCCCTTCCACTTTCTCGAAAGTGTGATGTGAGGACGAAAGGGCTTATTGTCAAAAGTAAAACCAAGTGTCTCACAGGCGTGAACAACCTGCCGCTGCAGGATGTGAAGTTCTTTTGGGTCTGTCACACCCGCCCAGAATATTCTAGGCTCCTCTTTTTTGCCAAATGTTCCAACTCCTTTTAAAGCCAGGGAGAAAGGTGGGACATCCTTCACATATTCTCTCACCTCTTGTTTCACCTTCTCAATTTGTGAATCGGAGCTTCCCCCTAAAAAAGCCAATGTAAGATGATAATCCTGGGGATGCACCCACTTTTTAAATAATAAGGTTTGTGAGTATCGCTGCTCCATCGTATGAAGATCTCTCCTTGCTTCCTCAGAGACAGTCAGGCCAATGAAATAATGTGGATGCTGTGCCAAGGGCCATTCCTCCTTTATATTTTGACTTAACAGATTTTGTATAATTCATTTAAGTGCTGGATATGTGACAAGAGTTTTACCCCTTTTTCTCTTATCTCTTCCCTTTGTCCTTTATACAATATAAAGGGGACCTCTGCTCCGTTTGCCGCTTTCCCGTCAATCCAGGAATCCCCCACCATAAGCCACCCTTTTGCAGGAATAGCAGGATTCTTTTTTAAAACAGACATGACTGAGTCAGAGGATGGCTTTAAAGCTTTCATTTTATCTCTGCCTATGATGTCCTTAAAAAGGTGGTCCACTCCTGTCCTTTTTAAAGCATACTCGGCTGAGGCTGTGGCATTGTTAGTAACAACCACCACATGATATTTTTTAGTTAAAAGGTAAGAAAGAATCTCTTTTGCCCCAGGCTCTAAGGCCGCTTCTTTCATGCCTTCTTTCTCACATTCCTCTACACAGGCCAGCATTTCCTCAACCATTGCGTGGTTACCTGTTTTGTTTCCTTGCTTTTTTCCCCATTCTATCATTTCAGCAGGAGCGGCAGTGTCCGGAGAAAAAAGCGTTGAGCCTTCCTCATGGTATTTGGTTACAACTTGGAAACAATCCTTTCTCATTCTTTTAAAATCTATCGTAGAGGATAATAAGGTATTATCCATATCAAACATAACTCCTTTATACACTTACAACACGCCTTTCATTTTGCTTTACTCTTTTCTTACGTCAGATCAGGGATAGGATTTGTAATTTCAATTATGATAAAATATTGAAGAATATACAAACTAACAGTGTTCTTCTACGTTATAAGATGCTGCATCCAAGAAGGAAGTGAAATAATGAGAGTGGTCAACAACATGTCGGACCTCGTAGGACATACTCCTCTTCTAAAACTGAATAGATTACCCGGCAATACTGGTGCCTCTGTATACCTTAAACTGGAGTTTCAAAACCCAAGTGGCAGTGTAAAAGACAGAGCAGCTAAAAATATGATTGTTGAAGGAGAAAAAGCCGGACTTATAAATCAGCATACAACAATTATTGAACCAACTTCAGGAAATACAGGAATTGGCTTAGCAATGAATGCTTCTGCAAGAGGCTATCGGTCCATTCTTGTCATGCCTGATACGATGTCCTTGGAAAGAATAAACCTTCTGAAGGCATACGGGGCAGAAGTCGTGTTAACCCCAGGAGATCTAAAGATGCCCGGAGCCATTGACAAAGCTCACGAGCTGGCACAAGAAATACCCAACAGTTATTTGCCTATGCAGTTTGAGAATGAAGCCAATCCAAATGCACATCGAAAAACAACGGCTGTGGAAATCAAAGAAGCAGTAGAAGAAGATATACAAAAGCCTTTAAGTGCATTTGTAGCAGCTTCGGGAACAGGAGGCACAATTACGGGAACAGCCGAGGAATTAAAGAAATTCTTCCCCTGCATGACTGCTCATGTAGTGGAGCCTTTTGGGTCTCCTGTATTATCAGGAGGCAAACCAGGGCCACATAAGCTCGTAGGCACCAGCCCAGGCTTTATCCCTCCAGTCCTGAACCAGGAGGTTTACGATGAAATTTTCAAAATAACCGATGAAGATGCCTACCAAACCACACGGGAGCTTGCCGCAAAAGAGGGAATACTTGTTGGGCCGTCTTCGGGTGCAGCGTGCTTTGCAGCATTAGAAGTTGCTAAACGTCTAACCCCAGAGGAAACAGTCGTTGCTATCACCTGTGATACAGGAGAGCGTTACTTATCAACAGACCTGTTTGAATTCTAGTCAGCTCCTAATAAATGAAGCGCCCGGTTTTCGGGCGCTTCATTTATTTTTTTGAAAGCTCGTACAACGCTTCCGCATAAATAGCTGTGCACTTCAATAAATCTTCCACAAAAATATGTTCATCTCTTTGGTGTGCCACTTCTTCTCTCCCTGGGAAAAGAGGGCCAAAAGCAACGCCAGAGGTCATAGCTCTTGCATAAGTCCCCCCTCCTATTGCAATAGGAGACGACTTGTCCTCTGTGTACTTTTCATACACTTTTTGGAGAGTTTGAACTAACGGGTCTTCAGGATCAACAAAATGAGGGCCTTTGTGAGCCGCCACATCTATTTTATTCTCAAACTTCTGGGCGATGTGCTCCAATTGAGCTTTAATTGTCTCGTAAGACGCTTTTACGGGGTAGCGAATATTTACACCAAGCTCATCTGTCTCTTCATTGTACCGGACGAGTCCTGGGTTGATTGTCAAATGGCCGCTTACCTCATCTTCTATTTCGATACCGGCTTTTTCTCCTACAAAATCGGAAAAATGGGTACTAATGAGTTCGACAAACGACCGTCCTCGTTTATCCATTGGTACCTTATTTAGAAATTGGGCCATTAATACGCCAGCATTGATTCCTTGCTGAGGAAGAGAGCCATGTGCGGCTTTACCTTCGAGTGTTAACACCAGTGTATCTCCACTTCTTTCCTTCCTGCCTGTGACCTCTTCTTTTTTCAGGAAAGATTCAAAACGTTCAGCCACATCTGATGCTTTCTGTTCGCTCTCAGCCGTAATGTGAGCCTCCGCCTTCTCAGGCACCATGTTCAAGCGGTGACCAGCATTAAATTTATCTAAATGGAAGTCAGCTTTCCCATCTTTTGATTTGCTTCCTGCCCCCTTAAAGAAAAAATCACAAATGCCCTTTTCTGCGAATATAACAGGGAACTCAGCATCAGGAGCAAAACCTGTATCAGGTACTGGTTCCTCTTCAAAGTAGCGTTTGACACATCTCCACTCGCTTTCCTCGTCCGCCCCGATGATTAACCTTATGTTTTTTGATAGTGGCAGTTCAAGATCCTTAATCAACTGCAGAGCAAAATAGGCAGCCATTGTCGGTCCCTTGTCATCAATCGCCCCGCGTGCAAAGAGTTTACCGTCTTTAATTACCGGGCTAAATGGATCATTAGTCCATCCGTCCCCTGGTGGCACTACATCAACATGGCATAGCACCCCTACAGTTTCTTTGTATGAACCATAATGTATATGGCCCGCATACCCTTCTACATTTTTAGTGGAAAACCCGTCTTTCGTCCCTTTTTCTAATATGTATTCCAGTGCTTCAGCCACTTTTTTTCCAAAAGGAGCGTTCGGTGCTGCCGTCGTTTCATCTAATATGCTTGGAAATGAAAGAAACTCACTCGTTTCACTTAAAATTTTTTCTTTTCTTTGCAGGACTTCGTCCATCCAATTTATAGTCATTTTTTTCATCCTTCCTGAATTATAAGTTGATTTTTTTGCCAAATGTTCGGAATTATTGTACAATAAAATAGTAACCAGGGCTATTGATAAGACTATCGGCTCTTGTGCATACGCTTTTCTATTTTGTCCCATAAAATATAAGTCATATGCATTAGGACAAAAGAAGAAGCATGTTAGAGCTCCTTATCAATATAGTAATAAAAAGAGAGAGGCCCAGGTAACAGGTTGTTCCAACCATAATAAAGGTTAAGGAGTGGTTTTTTGAGAACTTCAACCGACCGTATGCTTACCCGAATTAAGTCCATTTACCTCTATATTAAGAGAAGGGGGTCAGTGACAACCAGGGAATTGGTTGATGAGTTCGGTATCACCCCGCGCACCATACAGCGCGACTTGAATGTTCTGGAATATAACAACCTTGTCCAAAGCCCGTCACGAGGGACCTGGACCACAACCAAAAAGAAAACAAAAGTATCCTGATTACAATACTTGTAACGATTCTTATATATATTCCGGCCGTCTGGCCGGTTTTTTTTGTTTTAATTTTTAACAGGTACAACCTTTTGAAACAACTACACGATGGGGGATCACCAGCTCTCCCCCAGCCTATTTTCTCTTTTTCTGTAGAGCATGAGATAAATGGAGGCCAATTCTGAAAGAAAACAGAAGTTCAGCAACGCAAAAACGCACAATAAAATTAATCTGCGGGTTTCTGGTACGCTTCTTCGAGAAGCTTTTCTACATCATCCTTGTCCATTTCACGGTACTCTCCTGGCTCAAGATCTTCGTCCAATGGCAAGGATCCAATGTGCGTACGCTTAAGCTGCAGCACCTTTTTTCCCACTGATTCAAACATACGCTTCACTTGATGAAACTTACCTTCTGTTATGACCAGTGTAATTTCATTGGGCTGGCCATTTTCTTTTCGGCTTAATACGGCCGGCTTTGTTTTATAGCCATCGTCTAAATAAACCCCGTCGCGAAATTCAAGCACATCGTCTTCCGTTATCGGCTCGTTGATCAGCGCTTCATATGTTTTGGTTAATCCTTTTTTCGGTGAAGTCAGAGCGTGTGAAAATTTCCCATCATTCGTAAGAAGAAGCAGTCCAGTTGTGTCTTTATCAAGGCGCCCTATAGGAAATATTCCTCGTACGGCATCTTCAAATTCTAGAAGATCTATCACTGTTTCCTGGACCTCATCCTCGGTTGCTGAAATCACACCAGCGGGCTTATTCATCATTAGATAAATATATTCCTGATATTCAATAGGCTCCCCAAATACACTAATCTCCTGTTTTTCAGGCTCTACATGTTCATTCCCACCTTTAGCAGGGACCCCGTCGATTAGAACACCTCCTTGTTTCAGCATTTTTTTCACTTCTTTTCGGCTTCCATAGCCTATGTTAGCCAGTAATTTATCTAATCGCATTCCTTTCTCTCCTCACCTTCGCTCGTTAGCTCATCAAGGACTTTCTTGGCAAAATGGCCATGATTCCCTTGTAAATACGACTTAATTACCCCTCGAGGAATTTGAGTAATAATCTGCTTTGCTGCTTCATCAGGAAGAGAGGATTTCTCCAGCCTTTTTTGCAGAGAATAGACCATTCTCATTGCTTCTTCAGTCGAAGCCTTATTTGCTTCAAGGACATCTTCTTCCTTTCCTTCTATTACTTTAAAAGAAGAAGAAAGCCAGTCCTCCAGCGCTTCTTTCTCCTCCCGGTAACCCCTTGAAATAACAAATACGCCGCCACTTCGGTCTTCTATTGATTGTAAGGCATGGCCTGCGAACTTGCATGGGACTACCTTCAACCCTTTAGCTAAAGGCTGGACTTCACTTCGCATCATTGCTGTTGCTGTATGGTATATAATGGCTCCCTCTTTAAAATAACTTCCATAATTTTCAAAGAAAGACTCATAAGCTTGCGGAGGCAGACACAATAGCACACTGGAAAATAAGTGAAACTTTTCCGGTCCGCAGTATATAAGATTAGCCTCTTTCTCTTCTTTTATTTTGCTTTCAGTTCGATTATAGACATTAACAGGATCATTGTTTTTTGATACAGCTACCGCTCTTCCCAGTTTCCCGTATCCTACCAGTAACAATTTACACCCTCCTCTTTTTAATCATGAATCCTAATGAATGAAAAACGCTGTCCGCCTTTGGCTGACAACGTTCTTTCCGATTACTTATAGGTGATGCGCTTTAGCCTGATGAGGCTTTTTAGAATAATGAGCAGGCTCTTGTTCAGCAAGCCTTTTTTCCTTCGAATTCTCTCTGGAGATGTTAGCTAATATACCTGCTGCGACTAAAGATACCAAAAGAGATGATCCGCCATAACTGATAAAAGGAAGGGTAATCCCTGTAATAGGAAGAAGTCCTGTTACTGCCCCGCCATTAAAAATAGCCTGACTCATCATTTGAAAAATAATACCCAAAGCAAGCAGCGTTCCAAATGTGTTCTTGCAGCGAATTCCGATCATAAGTCCTCTAACAGCTATAACGAGGAGACAGATTAATAGAAACCCTACTCCCAGCATTCCTAGTTCTTCAGCTATTACTGCCAGAATAAAGTCAGTGTGAGGCTCCGGAAGATAATGAAGTTTTTGTACACTTTGACCTAAACCCGTTCCGGTTATTCCGCCGTGAGCGATGGCTATATATGATTGTACCAACTGATAGCCGCCAGCATCACTAGCAAATTCAAAAGGATCTCTAAAGGCTACTAAACGCTGGACCCGGTAAGGAGCCTGAAATGCCAGCCAGGCTACAACAACAGCAGAAAGCCCCCCCAGCACAGCAAGGTGACGGAAACGAGCTCCTGATAAGAAGACAATAATAACGGTCACCAGCAGAATTGCTGTGGCTGTCCCCAAATCCGGTTGAAGCATGATCAACGTAAAAATAAACACTACCACTACTAGTGGGGGGATAACCCCTTTAATAAATAAGTTGATATATTGCTGCTTTTGAGAATAAACTTGAGCTAAGTATATAACAATGCCAAGCTTTACAAATTCAGAGGGCTGAATTCGAAAGCCACCTACTCCCAACCACCGTTGAGCCCCATTAATTTCCAGTCCCACCAAAAGGACGAGCACAAGCATAATGATAGAAGCAGTTATAATAAAAGGAGTCAGCTTACGATACATGCGGTAAGGAAAATGCATTACAACAAGAAATAAAAGCGCTCCTACGATAAACCACACCAATTGTCTTTTAAAGAAATAAGCAGGATCATCGGCAAGGTCGATTCCCAGTGGGTAACTGGCACTGTAAACCATGATAATCCCGAAGAAACTTAATAAAAAGACCGCTCCAATCAGAATCCAGTCAAAATCCTTATACCTTTCTAACTTCATGGCCTCCCCCAATTTCTCCCAATCTATCCACAGATTAACGACCTGTAGTTTGTCTTATTATATCACCCTGTTTCACTTAGAGAAAGAGGATGAAGGGGCTATTCCTCTATTAACGCTCGACAAAAGGAGTCAGCACATTAGCCCTTTCCACTACCTTTGCAAGTGATACTCCCTTATTGTGAACAATAAATGACGCCTTGCACCTTCTATGACTTGTCCCCTGTTTTTAAGATAGAAAAACGATGCCCGAGCACCTTTCCCGCCAATCCTGTTTTCATGCTCGCTGCCAAGTACAGGACTCCTCCTGTAAAGACACTAAATGCAAGAATAAGGAATGCATTAAACCAAGAATCTAATGGAAAGAGGACCATGGCTCCTCCCTGTACAATCCAGACGGCTATTCCCATTACTGCAACAAGCACTACAATAAGGCCGAATCTTTTCACGAGGAGTGTATAGTCGTATTTTGCATACTTTCCTATTGCCCATACATTAATCGTAATCGCCGCAGCATATCCAATATAAGTGGCCATAATGCTTCCAACAGGCCCCATGATAAATACAAACCAGTAGTTTAAAGACAACTTCAAGACTACCCCGATGGTCAGCGAAACGACAGCAAATTTTTGCAAGTTCATTCCTTGCAAAATTGCTGCGGTTACTGAAAATAACGAAAAGAATATAGCTACCGGTGCGTAGTATCTTAGGATATATCCTCCAACGGATACGTCTTCAAAACCAAATAGCACACCAAACGATGGATAAGACAAAATGGATAAACCTACTGCTGCCGGAATCGACAGAAATAAAATAATTTGGTAAGTCTGCGTGATTTGGCTTTGCAATAGCTTATGGTCCTTATTTGTAAAGGAGTTTGTAATAGTCGGGATCAAGGTGACAGACATAGCAGTCGCCAGAGCAACTGGGATTAAAATTAATTTGTGCGCTGAACCAGAGTAAGCACCAAAAGCAGTTTCTGCCTCTCCTTGAATAAATGCCCCGGAGTTAATTAATGCATTATTGAAAGAAAAAAGGTCTACCAGCTGAAATAAAGGGATGGCTAATCCTACAAACGAAATAGGAAGCGCGTAGGAAATAAGCTCCTTGTACATAGACGGCAAGGAAATATTGTGATCGACAGTGCTTTCCTCGATTTTTTTGTTAATGAAATGTTTTCTTTTTTTCCAGTAATACAACAGAACAGCCAGCGCTCCAATTCCTCCGACAAACGCTCCGAAGGTAGCAAACCCAACTGCAGTTCCAAGTTCCCCGTCCCAAATATAGAGGATGGAATAAGCCATTGATAATATGAAAATAATTCGTACGATCTGCTCTACAACCTGGGATACAGCTGTCGGCCCCATAGATTGAAACCCCTGAAAGTAACCACGAATCACTGCCATAGCAGGGATAATCAGAAGAGCCACACTGACCATTCGAATTGTAAATACAACATCTGATAGAGCATTACCGCTTAAATCATCAGGATCACTAATAATCCAGCCTGCAACCGTTGGCGCCATCATAAATAATAAAATAAATGCGATAAACCCTGTGATCGTCATAAAAATAAGCCCTGATTGAAACAACCTCTGGCCCGTGCGGTAATCTCCCAGAGCATTATACTTGGAGATAAACTTGGATACAGCCATCGGCACTCCTAGTGTTGCTAAACTCAATAAGAGAGTGTATGGAAGGTACCCATACTGGTATAAGGCCATTCCCTGGTTTCCAACAAGCGCAACAAAAGGAAAGACATAGATCATTCCTAAGAACTTAGATAAAAATGTAGACAACGACATGATCATCGTCCCACGTAAAAATTTTGAATCTCCCATTCCTTCATCTCCAATTATGTACTTTCTCAAAAAGGTTTATATGTGCTGCCTTAACAAGACTATAAAAACGACTAGGAAATTTATAATATTGCAGACCTTCCATACAAAAGAGAGGACAACTGATTATAATCCCTTGCCCTCTCCAATTATGGCTTATTCTTCATTCATAACCTTAACATATACAGTTCTGGTCCGCGGTCCATCAAATTCGCAAAAGTAGATTCCCTGCCACGTTCCGAGGATTATTTCTCCCTGTTCTATGATTAACGTTTGCTGTGTTCCTACTGTACTCGCTTTTAAATGTGAGGCTGAATTCCCTTCTGCATGACGATACTTAGAATGATCCCAGGGATACACCTCGTCAAGCCTCATAAGCATATCATGTTTGACATCTGGATCTGCATTTTCGTTTACAGTAATGCCTGCTGTAGTATGGGCTGTATAGACTGTCACAATACCTGAAACTACATTACTTTCTTTGATGAAGTTCTTTACTTTACTAGTTATATCAGTCATTTCGTCTCTTGTAGCAGTATTAATTGAAAGTTTTGTTAACATCCTAATCCTCCTCCCCTTTTTTGTATACCCTCTTCTTTCCACAACTTCAACCCGTTTTTCATAAAAAATGTCTCAAGTCGCAATGCTCTCTCTCCTTTGTTATGATATCGTTACAATTTATTGTTTAGCAACCATAGTACACTTGGTATGTAACCGTTATACAGGAAAAGGAGATAGATCGATGAAATATGATGTAATTGTTATTGGGGGAGGCCCTTCAGGACTGATGGCCTCTATTGGAGCCGCAAAAAATGGTGCAAGCGTTCTCCTTGTTGATAAAGGTAAAAAACTCGGTCGAAAGCTTGCTATCTCTGGCGGCGGACGCTGCAATGTCACAAATAGAATGGAGACAAAAGATCTGATTGCTCATATTCCTGGCAATGGGAAGTTTATGCACAGTCCATTTTCGATTTTTAACAACGAGGATATTATCGCATTTTTTGAAGGAATGGGAATCTCTTTAAAAGAGGAAGACATGGGACGGATGTTTCCGGTAAATGATAAGGCAATAACGGTGGTAAGAACTTTATTGAATAAAATGAAGGAACTTGGGGTAGAGACTTTAACAGACACTCCTGTGGAAAAAATCAGGTACAGTGATAAAAAAGTTCTTGGCATAACGCTTCAAAACAAAGAATCGATTGATGCGAATGCAGTTATCATCGCTACAGGGGGAAAATCTGTTCCTCATACCGGCTCAACCGGTGACGGATATCCATGGGCCAAAGCAGCTGGTCACACAATTACAGAGCTCTACCCTACAGAAGTTCCGATTACTTCGGAGGAGAGCTTTATTAAAGAAAAATCTCTTCAAGGCTTATCTCTTCAAGGGGCAGAACTTACTGTGTATAACCCTAAAGGAAAGCCAATTAAATCTCACCGTGGTGATATGATTTTTACTCATTTTGGGGTTTCCGGTCCGATTGCTCTTCGCTGCAGCCAATATGTTGTGAAAGCACTTAAAAAGTTTCCGGTGGACTCGATCGAAATGGGGCTCTCCATAGAGCCTGATAAAAATGAAGAAGAATTTTTTCAGGAATTAATCAAAAGAAAGAAAGAGCTGGCAAACAAAGCTGTTAAAAATGCATTGCGTGGCATGGCTCCTGAACGTCTGCTTTCATTTTACTTACACCAATCAGAAATTAAGGAATCTGTGCCTCTTGGGGAAACAAATAATCAGGACCTTCGCAGACTGGCACAGCTTCTCCATGACTTCCGTTTTCATGTTCATGGGACGTTAAGCATTGAAGAAGCGTTTGTAACTGGAGGCGGAGTTTCCATAAAAGAGATTCATCCGAAACGAATGGAATCCAGATTAAAGCAAGGACTGTACTTTTGTGGGGAAGTTCTTGATATCCATGGATATACTGGCGGCTTTAATATAACGGTAGCGTTTTCTACAGGCTTTACTGCAGGACAAAGTGCTGCTGAGCAGGCTCTCGAGCATAACCAAGGTTCCTCAAGATAGTTATTCACATAATGTGGATAACTATCTTACTTCTTTGTGGATAAGCAATGCCTTACTTTAAGGGTTTAACCTTAGTATTTTTAAAGATTGTGCAAAAGTTTCTTAGTTACCCACAAAATTATACACATAACTTTCATTTATACACAGTAAAATAGACGTGAGGGGATTACAGGTTCCTGCTATAGATTTGGATTATTCAACTTCAGATGGCTCTCTCTTCCCATTATTCTGATAAACTTTCTTCTCAACAAAAAAGGCTGCCCGCTAAACGAATGTAAACGATTAGCGAGCGGCCTTTTCTCTTAATTAGCAACGATATTTACCAGTTTCCCTGGAACCGCAATGACTTTGCGGATCGCTTTTCCTTCAATTGCACTTTGAATCTTCTCGTCTTCTTTTGCAAGAGCTTCCATTTGTTCTCTGTCGGCATCTGCAGGAACAACTGTTTTGGAACGGACTTTTCCATTAACTTGCAGAACAATTTCTACTTCATTTTCCACCAGCATGCTTTCCTCATATGACGGCCATTCTTGGTAGGCGATGCTTTCATTATTGCCAAGCTTTTCCCAGAGCTCTTCCGAAATGTGAGGGGCTACTGGTGAAAGAAGCTTAACAAAGCCTTCCACATACTCTTTAGGAAGCTTATCCTGCTTGTAGGCTTCATTGATAAACACCATCAGCTGACTGATCCCTGTATTAAAGCGGAGGTTTTCAAACTCCTCTGTAACCTTTTGAACAGCTTTGTGATAAGTACGAGCAAACTCCTTGCTGCCTTCGTCTTCAGTAACAGCATTGCTAAGTTTCTCATCGTCAGTCACAAGCAAGCGCCACACTCTGTCTAAAAATCGTTTTGCTCCATCCAGGCCATTTTCTGACCATGCAATCGAGGCGTCAAGAGGTCCCATAAACATTTCATACAGACGAAGGGTGTCCGCCCCGTGGCTGGTTACAATCTCATCTGGATTCACTACGTTTCCTTTTGATTTGCTCATTTTTTCGTTGTTTTCCCCAAGGATCATCCCCTGGTTATATAATCGCTGAAATGGCTCCTTAGTAGGGACAACACCAATATCATAAAGCACCTTATGCCAAAAGCGGGCGTAAAGAAGGTGAAGAACAGCATGCTCTGCCCCGCCAATGTAAATATCCACTGGCAGCCAGCGGTTCACTTTTTGCTGGTCAGCGATTTCCTTACTGTTTTGTGGGTCGATATACCGCAGATAGTACCAGCAGCTCCCTGCCCACTGAGGCATCGTATTTGTTTCCCTGCGGCCTCTCATGCCTGTCTCAGGATCTGTTACTTCAAGCCAGCCCTCTGCATTTGCAAGGGGGGATTCACCAGTTCCTGACGGCTTGAACTCATCCAGTTCAGGAAGCTCAAGAGGCAGCTCTTTTTCTGGAACAGGAGACATCGATCCGTCCTCCCAATGAATAATTGGAATGGGTTCTCCCCAGTACCGTTGGCGGCTGAACAGCCAGTCCCGTAAGCGGTAGGTAATTTGTTTTGTGCCCTTCTTTTCTTCTTCCAGCCACTCGATCATTTTTTTAATCGCTTCTTCTTTACCTAGCCCGTTTAAGAAACCAGAATTGACATGGGGACCGTCTTCCGTATAGGCTTCTTCCTCAATATTACCGCCTTCTACTACTTCTCTAATAGGCAGGTCAAACTGTTTTGCAAACTCATAGTCGCGCTCGTCATGAGCCGGCACTGCCATAATGGCTCCGCTTCCGTAGCTGACAAGTACATAATCGGCAATCCAGATTGGAAGCTTTTCACCATTTACCGGGTTCACTGCATAAGCACCCGTAAAGACCCCTGTTTTCTCTTTTTGAAGCTCTGTACGTTCCAAGTCACTTTTTGTGGCTACTTTTTGCTGGTATTCTTTTACCTTATCAGCCTGCTCTGGGGTTACAATTTTTTCAATAAGCTCATGTTCAGGAGCAAAGACGCAGTACGTAGCTCCGTATAGGGTATCAGGGCGAGTTGTAAATACGGTGAATGACTTGTCTGTTCCATCAATGGTAAAGTGCACGTCTGCTCCTTCAGAGCGGCCAATCCAATTGCGCTGCATATCTTTGACGCTTTCCGGCCAGTCCAGTTCCTCTAAATCTTCTAGCAGACGGTCTGCGTATGCTGTTATTTTAAGCATCCATTGCTTCATGGGACGTCTTTCAACGGGATGGCCACCTCGTTCACTTTTCCCGTCTACTACTTCCTCATTCGCAAGAACAGTACCAAGTGCCGGGCACCAGTTAACAGCAATTTCATCCATATAGGCAAGCCCTTTTTTATACAATTGTAAAAAGATCCACTGAGTCCACTTATAATAATTTGGGTCTGTTGTATCAATTTCCCGGTCCCAATCATAGGAGAAGCCTAATGATTTAATCTGGCGGCGAAAATTATCTATATTTGTCTGTGTAAATTCTCTAGGGTGTTTTCCTGTATCAAGGGCATACTGCTCCGCCGGCAGTCCAAATGCATCCCATCCCATGGGATGGAGGACGTTATATCCTTGCATTCTTTTCATTCTTGATAAAATGTCAGTTGCTGTGTATCCTTCCGGGTGCCCGACATGAAGACCCGCGCCTGAAGGGTACGGAAACATATCAAGAGCGTAGAATTTAGGCTTTCCTTCTTCTTCTTCTGTTTTAAACGTCTTATTTTGTTCCCAATATTCCTGCCATTTCTTTTCAATGTTTTCATGGGAAAATGCCATGTGTGGTCCTCCTCAAAATTTATAAGTATTTTATTAGCTTTTTATAAAGGCAAATTATGACTCATGTTTCTTGCACGTAAAAAAACCTCCCATCCCTAGCGTTAAACGATAGGGACGAGAGGCTGTCAATTCCCGCGGTACCACCCTGTTTAGTGCCTATTAAAAAAGCACTCACTTATTCCTCCATAACGCAGAGCTGCGTCAAAAGCTACTAACCCTTTCGCTTTTGAGACTAAAAGGTGAGTTCACATTGCTCCTTGATTGACTCGCACCAGCCGTCAACTCTCTGCTCCCAGATACAATGCTACTAGTCCTTCTGCTACGTCGCTGTCTATTAATGAAATCGTATAACAACTAGCTTTGCTTTACATACTAATACTTGATATTTTATGGATTTACTAAATTCCTGTCAAGGTTGCGGTTTTAAGTATTTTCACCAAACCCTAAAGGATATAAACATAATCTTTCCCGTGTATTGCTGCGGTTTCTTTTTTCCTTGCTTAAGGGGAAGATCATAGGTGGCTGCGGCTGCTATCGCAATAAAGAACATGAACAACAGCAAAATAAATAAAAATTCAATCCCTACTAAATCTACGGTTATTCCCCCAGCGAACGGTCCTATCATTCGTCCTCCAGTAGCTACGCTGTTTATAATACCCTGATAATACCCTTCTCTTCCTTTTGGTGCCAGTTGATGAGCAACTGTAGGTACTGCCGGCCACACAAACATTTCTCCAATGGTTAAAATCACCATAGCGATAACAAAAGCAGTAAATACCTCGGCTTGGGAAAGAACGTAAAAGGAAATCATAAAAATAACGATTCCAGTTACTATTTGTGCCTTTAAGCTTTTCACTGCTTTTTTGATAAATAAAGCCATGAATGGCTGAAAAACAACGATCATAACACCATTAATGGTCCATAGCATGCTGTATTCTGCCAGTGAAATACCAAGGTTTTGCACATGAACAGAAATATTTGACTGCCATTGCACATAAGCTATCCAGCAAATTAGGAATGCACTGGACAATAAAATGAGAGACCGGATTCTTTTCTTGCTTTTCACAGGGGCAGATTCAACTGCTATTGCTACACCAGAAAAAGAAGAGTTTCTCACAGACAATCTATTATATGAGTACAAGACAAGCCCTAAAAACAATACATACGTCAGGGCCGTGGCAAGGAATATCAAATCAATTCTCAAAGAGGCAATCACCCCTGCCGACGCTGTTCCAATTGCCACCCCGACATTTTGAGAAACATACATCGCGTTAAAAGGGCGTCTTCCACCTTCAGGCCAGACACTTGCTGCCAGGGCATAAAGGGCAGGAAAAACCATCCCAGTTCCAAGACCAATGCCCGCCAAAAGCGATGCATAAATATAAAATGTATGGTAAAGAGATAGAGCAACGGAGCTGGCAATGGTAATACATATTCCTAAAATGATTGTATAATATCCGCCTATTCTATCAAAAAGCCGGCCTCCTGCCAGACTGCCAACTACACCGGCTCCAGCATTAAAAACGAGGACCAGCCCTGCCAGCGTTAAAGGCTTGCCTAATTCCTGGTGAATAAATATAGTGTTTAAAGGCCAGATGAAAGATATCCCTGTTACGTTAATCATCATGCCGATGGTTAAAAGCCAGATCGATTTAGGCATTCCCTCTCTCCCCTATTTCGACTTTCGAATTGATTGTATGGGAAAGGCTGACGTTTAGCAAGAAGGCTTTCCTTGTCCACTGATACGAACAGCAGCCTGCTTCTGAAAAGTTTTGCTTTCTCTTGAGGCAGCCCATCAACTTTCTCCCATTAAGCAGTCATGCTACAATAAGACGTACTGTTCCTACTAGGACTCTCTTGTCACCAATAAAGGAAGACAAGATTACACTGACAAGGAGAGAAAATAATGTCTATTAATGCTAATCAAACCACTCCTCAGCTATGGGGAGATAAACGTTATCATACATGGAATCATGAGCTTCGCAGCCATTTTGGAGAAAAGATTTTTAAAGTACCTTTGGACGGAGGATTTGATTGCCCAAACCGAGACGGAAAGGTAGCGTCTGGGGGATGTACTTTTTGCTCCCAAAGAGGTTCAGGTGATTTTGCAGGTGACCGCAAAGACGACCTTCTTACGCAATTTCATGGGATAAAAGAACGTATGCATAAAAAATGGAAAAATGGAAAATACATTGGCTATTTCCAAGCCTTTAGCAACACCTATGCTCCCGTGGAAGAGTTAAGAGAAATGTATGAACTCATTTTACAACAGGAAGGCGTTGTCGGCCTTTCCATTGCCACTCGCCCTGATTGTCTCCCTGAGGATGTAGTAGAGTATCTCGCTGAACTTAATCAACGCACCTATTTATGGGTAGAACTGGGTCTCCAAACTGTACATGAAAAAACCTCTCTGCTTATTAACAGAGCTCATGATTATGCCTGTTATATTGAAGGTGTCAATAAACTTAGAAAACACGGAATCCGGGTTTGCTGCCATATTATCAATGGCCTGCCATTGGAAACAAATGAGATGATGCGAGAAACTGTCCGAGAAGTGTCCAAGCTTGATATCCAGGGAATTAAGATTCATCTTCTTCACCTGATGAAAAAAACCCCTATGATTAAGCAATATGAAAAAGGTCTTGTAGAGTTTATGGACTTTGATGAATATGTGAGTCTTGTGGTTGACCAGCTTGAACTCCTTCCTCCTCAGGTGATTGTTCATCGTCTGACAGGAGATGCACCTGCTGATTTATTAGTAGGTCCAATGTGGAGCATGAACAAATGGAAAGTGTTAAATGCAATAGAAGCAGAATTTAAAAAAAGGGATACATGGCAAGGAAAATACTTTCATCCAAGCGAGGTGAGGGGAACATGAATCTATACCGCATTCTCCCTTTTGCCCGCCATCTCATAGATTTGGTTGTCCGGAAAGGCGATATAGCAGTTGACGCCACTGCCGGGAATGGACACGACACGTTATACTTGGCTGAACGTACAGGTGAAAGTGGCAGAGTCTACAGCTTTGATATTCAGCCAGAAGCGATACAAAGTACAAAAGAACGCCTTAAAAAGGCGGGCTTAGAGGGTCACGTTACACTGCTCCAACAAAGTCATTGCAAGGCAGCAGACGTTATTCCCAACTCGGAACACTCCAAACTAAAAGCAGCTATCTTTAATCTTGGGTACCTCCCTGGAGGCGATAAAACAATCACCACGTCTCCTCAAACAACAATCACCGCAGTAAAAAACCTTCTTCGCATTATGCCTGATGGGGGATTGATTATTCTCGTCATTTATCATGGCCATGCAGAAGGACAAATTGAACGTGATAAGCTTCTGTCCTATACTGAAAGCCTGGATCAGCAGGAAGCTCATGTTTTACGTTACCAGTTTACGAATCAAATGAATAACCCCCCCTTTATCGTGACAATAGAAAAAAGAGGCTGACAGCAGAGTCAGCCTCTTTTTCAATTTTCTTTTTTATTTAATTTTTCGAAATACCCAGCTATTCACATAAAAGAATCTTGATGACAAGCCGCCAAATCGAACGATTTGTTTGGCTGTTTCTTTCATTTCCTTGTTCAACTGGACTTTATTATCTGTTAGATAAATTGCGATAACTCCCTGGTAAATTAATTGATGAAACTTTTGGTCTGGAAGTCTCTCAATACTGGTTTTCACCTTATCCATAAAAAAATGCATACGGTGCACCATCTCGTCTTCATTTCCATAGTAGTTTATAAAATTAAGTTCATCATCCGCGTGGTCCTCTTCTTGATCGATAAAATAATCTAGTAATATATGAAGACCCTGAACAGCTGGAAAGTAGGCATTTTTAATGTTAGAAAAAAGCCAGGGCGTTCCTTCCCCGCGGGCCGCATATCCGGCAAGAGTATATACACCAAGCGTGGAGGCGGTGGCAGAAGAAAACTCATACCATGTTAAATCTGGCATTACGTCTTCATGTTTCTTATACCACTCTTTTAAGAGAGGCTCTCTTTCTTCCTTTTTTACATGCTTATAAACCTGGAGGTCCTGATAGTAAGAAGACAGCTCTCTCATATCCTCTTGTGCCATTGGAAAACCAGGAAACGTTCTTAACGTATTTTGACATGTTTCAATAAGGGAATGAAGGTAACCGCCGTCTTCCTGCTCTTCTCTGTAATAGTAATAGTTTTTAAGCTCTGCACCAGGTGTCAAGGCATCGTCCAAGGCATCATGGAGAGTCCTGAAATCGTTCGGGTCCAGTGATTCACTTTGATCACATAAGTTATCTAAGTAATCACAGATTGTCTGGTAGGCTACCATAAACTGAATGACTTGATTTTGTCTCTGACCGGCGAGCAATCCAAAGGCCGAGCCACCCTCACAATGAAAATATTTTTTTGAAAGGCTGTCCAAAGCTTGCTCTCTTAGTTCCTGATTAGGAATTACGCTGGCTTTTTTCTTCCATTCTTTTAAAAAGTAATGAGCGGCTGGTATCGTTTCTTTGTTTAATTTATATAGTATCGTCCATGGTTGAGTTGGAACTTTCAACGTTGGTCCTCCTAAAACTTATTTGTTCATTTAATCAAGATACCATGCTTTGATTCACAAAACTACTGATTACTCTTCCAACCTTGTATGGATGAATCGTATAACATACCGGAAGATCAAATCCCTTTCTGGTTCGTTCAATAGTTCATGGTATAGCCCTTTCCATTCCCTCAAAGAGCGGTCACTGGTTGTTAGCTGATTAAACCAGCGATGAGCGGCATATTTATCAACTACATAATCGTCACCGGAAACCATAGTGAGAAGAGGAACATCCGGGAAGCGCTCAGCTTCCATCAAGCTGATTCTCATTGCTTTAATTAATTCCTGATACCAGCGGTAACTCACCTTTGTGACCCGGAGTTCATCATTCCTGTAGGCTTCTCTGATTTCCGGGCTTCTCGTTACGTATTCTGTGCGGATCCCTGATTCACCGCCCCATGTAGGGGTAACTCTGTGAAGAAGCTTCGTTGCCCATTCCTTCATTTTTCCTGGATATTCGTATAAGCCAAGACAAGGGGATGACAAAATGATTCCCTTCATTGGCATATGCTTCTCCATCACTGAGCGAATCGCAATTAATCCTCCCATGCTGTGACCATATAAAAATACCGGGAGGTCATATTCAGCAGCTTCCTTATACCAGTTATAAATTGTATCTATATATTGATCAAAACTATCTATATGGCCCCGCTTTCCACGAGTCTGGCCTTGCCCTGGCAAATCACCTGCTACCACATGCAAACGTTCCTTATTAAATTTATCTATGACCCAGCGATAGCGTCCATGATGCTCGCCAGCCCCGTGAATTATGATTACTACTCCGATAGCATGTTCGCTGTTCCATTTCTTCATTTGGATTGTCCTGCCTTTCAAGAAAGTCGACTTCCGCGTTACTAGATAACAGCTGTCTCTATTCTATTTATTTTACATGTTATTTGCTACACTTACAGTACTATCTTACAAAAAGGAAGGGATGTTATGTTTTATCCATTTAAAGGGAAATCGCCCAAGATAGCTAAGAGTGCTTATATTTCTGAATACGTGACTATTACAGGTGATGTAACAATTGGGGAAGACTCAAGTGTATGGTTTAATACTGCCATCCGAGGGGATGTAGCCCCCACTATTATCGGCAGCCGAGTAAATATACAAGACAATTCGGTTCTCCATCAGAGTCCGGAAAATACACTGCTCCTGGAGGATGATGTGACCATAGGTCATATGGCTCTTCTACATAGCTGCATTATACGAAAAGGAGCCCTCGTAGGGATGGGAGCGCAAATACTTGATAAGGCAGAGGTTGGTGAAGGTGCCTTCGTAGGAGCAGGAAGCCTAATTCCGCCTGGGAAGAAAATTCCCCCTAATACTCTTGCTTTAGGCAGACCGGCAAAAGTTGTCAGAGAGCTGAATGAAGAAGATGTAAAAGAAATGGAAAGAGTCAGGCAATCATATCGGGATAAAGGACAGTATTACAGAGAAATGCAGGAAAGTAAGATGGAGCTTAGCAGAGAAGATGTCACTGCATCTTTTTAATAGCACATGAAGTGAAGATCAATTGTTGTAGCACGTTTCTTTAAATGCAAGGGGTTGTCTTTTAACGAGTATCAGCAACAAGATGTACCAAAGCCAATACAAAAAGAAGAGGAAGGGCAGCCTTCCTCTTCTTTTTGTATTTTATCAATGATAGTAAGGCAGCTCACGTAAGGAAGATCTGTTCTCCTCAGCTTCCTTTTTATTAATATGTTTATTAAGTAACACAAGACTGCCAAACGTTCCCCCAATAAATACAAATGGTAAGATGATCAATTTCTTCCCCTCCCTCTCCTACTTCCTATTATAATCACTGAATAATTTTGAAAAATCCCTTTTATTCAGCATCCTGTTAAAAAAACCACAATTTTCTTCTTCCTTCTCTTGAAAACATAGAGTAAAATAATTTTAAGCATAGCGGGGGAGTGAGGATCCTATGGATTTCTCAAGAGTAGGTAGAAAGATCTACGAACTAAGAAAATATCAAAAAATGACCCAAGCAGACTTAGCCAAAGGAATATGTACTCAAGCTCAAATCAGTAAAATAGAAAATGGAACAATAATCCCTTATTCAAATACTCTTTTTGAAATTGCTGAACGCCTGGGCACCGATATTTATTACTTTTTTGATGATCTGCGGTCTGACCGGCCCTATTATGCCGAAGAGGTGTGTTATCAGATCAGAGAACTTATTACCTCTCAGGATTATAAGGAAGTCAGGAATGTCATGGAACAAGAAAGAAATAATCCGCTTTTTCAGTCTGGGTCTAATCTTCAGTTCTTTTTGTGGCACAAAGGAATCTGTGCTTACCATGTAGATAAGGATCCAGCTAATGCCCTGTCATTGCTTCAGCAATCGTTACGGATAGATGAACTGTCTGTTTTTACAGAACGAAAAGGGGAAATATTTAATAGCATGGCTGTTATTCTCAACCTTGAGGATAAGTGCGAAGAAGCTATTGCAATCTGTGAAAAAACCTTAAAGCAATTACAGGCGTTTCAAAGAATTAAAGATCCATCGATTCCAATCAGACTTTTGTACACATTATCTAAATCGCTTACAAAAGTAAAAGATTATGAAGAGTCTATTTCTTGTTGTGAAGAAGGTATTACCTTATCCTTGCACGCACGAAGTCTTTATATACTTGGAGAACTTTATTATCAAAAAGGAAAAAACCTGGTATTACTCAATGATTACGACGAGGCTCTCTCCTGCTGCAACAACGCATTTGCAATTTTTAAAGCTACGAACCAGGATCATTTCAGGACAATCGTTGAAAAAGAACAAGCTTTTCTCAGAGAAAAATTAAGATCTTATGATCAATAGTACTTCACCTTTAACCATGATATATGATCATGGTTTTTTTTGAGCTTTCACATATGTTCCAGATACCTGCAGGATAAAGAGTCAGACAATATCCTGGCAGGCACGGACTTGGTGAATTGAATAAGCCGACTCATTGAAAAACAGGCTGCTGAGAAAGACTTCTCAACAGCCTGTTTTTTTACTTATTCATATTGCTGGGCCATGGATGACAACGCTTCTGCTTTATCGGTGCTTTCCCATGGAAGCTCGATATCGGTCCGTCCAAAATGGCCGTAGGCAGCAGTCTGCTTATAAATGGGACGACGAAGGTCCATCATTTTAATAATACCTGCCGGTCTCAGGTCAAAGTTTTCCCGCACCACGTTTACAAGTGTTTCTTCTGAAACTTTTCCTGTGCCAAATGTTTCGATTGAAATGGATACTGGCTGTGCTACTCCGATTGCGTAAGCAAGCTGAACTTCACATTTGTCTGCCAATTCTGCTGCAACGATGTTCTTTGCAACATAGCGGGCAGCATAAGAAGCAGAACGGTCGACCTTTGTAGGATCCTTACCGGAAAACGCTCCACCTCCGTGGCGGGCATACCCTCCATACGTATCAACAATAATCTTACGGCCGGTCAAGCCAGCATCACCTTGGGGTCCGCCAATAACAAAACGGCCTGTAGGGTTAATAAAGTATTTCGTTTCTGCATCTAATAGTTCTGCAGGGACTACTGGCTCAATGACATGCTCCTTCAAATCGAGGTCAATCTGCTCAAGCGTCACATCCGCATGATGCTGGGAAGAAATAACAATGGTATCCACTCTGACTGGCTTTCCATCTTCACCGTATTCAATCGTTACCTGAGTCTTTCCGTCAGGACGTAAATATGGAAGAATTTCTTTTTTACGTACCTCCGTGAGACGGCGGGCAAGCTTATGAGAAAGTGAAATAGGCAAAGGCATAAGCTCTTTTGTTTCGTTATCTGCATAACCAAACATTAATCCTTGATCTCCGGCCCCAATTGCCTCAATTTCTTCCTCTGTCATACTTCCTTCTCTTGCTTCAAGTGCTTTGTCCACACCCTGGGCTATATCAGCTGACTGCTCATCAATGGACGTTAAAACGGCACACGTCTCATAGTCAAAACCATACTTTGCCCTTGTATACCCAATGTTCTTTAACGTTTCTCTTGCAATTTTAGGGATATCGACATATGTAGATGTCGTAATTTCACCTGCCACCAGTACTAAGCCTGTGTTAACTGTTGTTTCACATGCTACCCTTGCATTTGGATCTTCTTTTAAGATTTCATCCAGAATAGCGTCTGAGATCTGGTCACAAATTTTATCTGGATGGCCTTCTGTTACAGATTCTGATGTGAAAAGTCTTTTTCCTTTTGCTTCCATCTAATTATATCCTCCTTTTCCGATTACGAATAATACGGCACTCATTCCCAGATGCGGCAAGTGTAAAAGGAGAAAGAAAAATCTAAACAAGGCGGCTTTGGTCAGCACTCCTTATTTTCATACGATCTTATAAGACTGATCGTATAGCATAAAACCCTTTTCCTTGGCGAGGAAAAGGGCTTTGATCGTTTCACCTTTTTCGCCTCTTATCTTCCAAGACAAACTGTCTTGCCAGGTTAGCACCTTTCCCCCATTTCACTGGGGTGGTTGCTGGGTTTCACAGGGCCTGTCCCTCCACCAACTCGGGATAAGAGTATCCGTTCGCGACATATCATAACGTAGTCACATTGCGATGTCAACTTAGAAACATCTATAAGCTGTTCCAAAGAAATACGTTACCTTTTTTAAAAATAGCATAACTTAATTCGATCTTTGCTGAATCGAGCAAGCACCGCCTTCACATGTTTCATTCAGCATGGAATAACGATTTTTTGCAATCCATTTGTAGGATCTCCGGCCGGCTTTCAACATTCCGGGAGAATACAGAAGTGCCCCGATAAGAGAAGTAGACGGCATTAAGAGCATCATTCTTCGTACCGCTTCAAAACCTGTATACAGGTACGTCCCGTTGACAATAAAGTGAATCTCTTCTTGAATTTTTTGCTGCTGTAAAAATGGAAATTTCTCTTTCAATCCAGGTTCATGAATAGAAACCCAATGCATTCGATTGAACCAATCCAGACGTTCAAAGTATCTCTTTGTTTTTTTACACAAAGGACATAAACTGTCATAAAAGACGATGTAAGATTTATTTGACCAGCTGGCTGCCATAGCGTCCACCTTCCTCTTCTTTTATAGTATCTTTCTACCTCACAGCATCATGAAAATAAACAGAATAATTTCCAAAAAGCACATTTAATTATAGGAAGTAAAAAATATCGTTGTAGCCACATATTCCACAAAAGGTAAAAGGACTAACATAAGGTACATAAAACACAGTGATCCATACTCTAATATTAAACCATCCCCAGAGAGCCGCTTTTACTGGGCTTTTTTCCAAAAAAATCATAAACACACTTAAATTTTTAAAAATAGTATAGACTATATATTTAAATGTGTTATACTAATTTCAACATAGAGGATAAAGGTTACTTTAATTTTAACTTTTTGGATAGAAAGGATTTTGCTGCCATGAATAATACCGTTTGCTTCACTACCGAATTAAAAAATGTGTTACACGGGGGAAATGTCCTTTATGATTTGCCTGTTTCTAAATTAGTAGAGAAATCTTTAATGAGGAACGAAGGGAAACTGACAGCTTCTGGAGCCCTTAGTGTAGATACCGGAAAATATACTGGCCGCTCTCCTAAAGATAAATATATTGTTGATGAGTCTCCTGCACGTGAAAAAGTGGACTGGGGTCCTGTCAACCAGCCCATTGATAAAGAAATTTTTTCTAACCTGTATAAAAAAGTGCTTGCTCACCTTCAAGAAAAAGACGAAGTATTTGTTACACGGGGATATGCTGGTGTTGACCCTGCTTACCGTCTTCCTCTTCAGATCATAAATGAATACGCCTGGCATAACCTGTTTGCAAAGCAGCTTTTCATTCGTCCAACTGAAGACGAACTTGACCGCCATGAAGCTGAATTTACGATTATCTCTGCTCCTGAATTTAAGGCTGACCCCGAGGTTGATGGCACGAAATCGGAAACGTTTATCATCGTTTCTTTTGAAGAGAGAATTGTATTGATCGGTGGAACGGAATACGCAGGGGAAATGAAGAAGTCAATCTTTTCAGTAATGAACTACCTTCTCCCGGAAAAGGATGTTCTACCGATGCACTGCTCTGCAAACGTAGGAGAAGAAGGTGATGTAGCATTATTCTTCGGGCTTTCAGGTACAGGGAAAACGACTCTTTCAGCTGACCCTCATCGTTTTTTAATTGGTGATGATGAACATGGCTGGTCAAATAACGGTGTCTTTAATATCGAAGGCGGCTGCTACGCAAAGTGTGTGAATCTTTCTTATGACAAGGAACCACAAATCTGGGATGCGATCCGTTTTGGTTCAGTTCTTGAAAATGTAATGGTTGACGCGAAAACGGGAAAGCCTGACTATGAAGATACTGCTTTGACGGAAAACACGCGTGCAGCCTACCCTCTTGATAATATTGATAATGCTCTTGTGCCAAGTATGGCCGGTCATCCATCAACGATTATCTTTTTAACTGCTGATGCGTTTGGCGTCCTGCCTCCTATCAGCAAGTTAACAAAAGAACAGGCAATGTACCATTTCTTAAGCGGTTATACGAGTAAGCTGGCTGGTACTGAAAGAGGGGTAACGGAGCCTGAAGCAACTTTCTCAACATGCTTTGGTTCTCCTTTCCTCCCATTAGAAGCTTCTCACTATGCTGAAATGCTCGGAGAAAAGATCACTCAGCATAACGTTCAGGTTTTCTTAGTCAACACCGGTTGGTCCGGCGGTCCATACGGAGTCGGAAAGAGAATGAACCTTCCTTATACTCGGGCTATGATTCAATCCGCACTTCAAGGTGAGCTTGATTCTGTGGAAACAGCCGTAGATCCAATCTTTGGCTTAAATATTCCTGTTCAGTGTCCAGGAGTACCAGACGAAGTCCTGCAGCCAAAGCAAACGTGGGAAGACCCTGAAGCTTACGAGAAAAAAGCAAAAGAGCTTGCTTCTAAATTCAAACAGAACTTCTCAAAGTTTGAAAATACTCTAGAAGAAATTAAAAATGCGGGACCTACAATTTAAATGATGAAAAAGGCGCCTTAGAGGCGTCTTTTCTTTTGTTTCCCTCCCATTTTTTCATCCAGTCACAAGCCTCTTGAAGTACCTTCTTACGATCAAGGTCATTTAGATGATGAGAAAAATCATTATATATTTTTGCTTCGCATGGGGTTTCATATTTTTCCATTTCCCGTTGGAGTAAGTAAGCATGATTGATTGAAACATTCTCATCTTTTCTGCTGTGGATAATTAACAATGGGACGGATAAATTTTCAATATACTTTAAAGGGGTCCGCCTTTCATATTCTTCCGGCTCTTGAGCAGGAGTGCCACCTGTAACCTTTCGAAATGTTTTTTGTAAATCCTCCCTTTCCTCATATGTCATCCGCATATCGGTTACACCGCTCCATACTATCACAGAAGAAGACTGAGGCCTGGAAATGGCTGTGAACAAAGCCATTGCTCCCCCTCTTGAAAAACCCATTACATGAATTCTTCTCTCATCAACCTCCTCAAGACCGGCTAATATATCAAATGCAGCTGCAGCATCCTCCCGATCCTCCCCAATGAAATCTTCTGAACCTTCTCCTCCTTCATTTCCCCGGTAGTATGGGGCAAACACTACATATCCCTCTTTTGCAAGTGTGGTTACCCACTCCTTGCTAACCATGCCGAATGATTTATATCCTCCGCGTAGATATAACAGACCTGGTAATATGGCAGTCTGTTTAACAGGCTTTCCCAGGCACCCTTTTACTTGATAAGGGCCACTTTGATAAGTCACTTCATACAGATTAACAGTACTAGACGTGGATGGTATTTGTTGAAAGGTAACCAATGTTCATCCTCTCCTTTGTTTTATTATAGGGGCCAGCATCCAATCTCTTTTCCCCTAACACCATCCTAAAAACACTCACGGGGAGTATCTATGAGAGGATTGCTGAACCAAGGCGCTCTTGTTCTGTTTCCATCGGCAATTGTTCCTGCAACGGCACGCATCCTTACTTCTTCAAAGGAAACCGTTAAAGCAGCCAAGGGAACTCGTCCTATTTTCTATACTCCCCTTTATACAGCAATTGAAAAAGGCTTTTTTCAAGAGGAAGTGGTAAATGTTATTCTGCCAATCGTTTGGGACGGAGACATTAACGATCACTTCCCTCTTAACGAATGGATGTGGTATATACGATACTTTTTATTCCTCGTTTCTATTCAAGCAGGAGTAACAACTTGTAACTTCCCTTCCATCTTAAATTCAGCCATAAAAAAAACCAATTGTTAGATGATGTGTCTAACAATTGGGGTGGAGTTCTTAGCTCGGTAGGTCTCTTTGTTGTGAGGCAGGAAGCAATCCATTATCAGACAAGAATTGCAAAGAATGTGTAAGTACTTCGTCTTTCATAATAAAGCTATAATTTGAAAGGCTCTTCCGGTCTCTTGGAAGGTTTTCTAATATAACTGGTCCTTTTGTTTCCATGTAATCAGCTTTTTCAATTAAGTCTTCAATGGTGGCAAAATAAATATTTTTGACCACTGTATCAGCTTTCCCTTTTACCTCATATTGCCCAATGTATTCAATGGTGTTCACTTCTCCTCCTGTTTCCTCCCACACTTCACGTTTGGCAGCTTCTTGAGGAGTTTCCCCAGCTTCAACCTTTCCACCAGGAAACTCAAGACCTCTTCTAGGATGATGAGTAAGAAGCCAACGGTTCTTATACACACAAATCACCCAAACATGGCCTGGCTGCTCTGAAAAAGGATTGGAAGAAAAGGCTAGTTTAACTTGATTGTTGTAATAATCATGGAAAGTAAAAACATTCATTGTACCTGCCTCATCTCTTGCACCAAAATAAAATTCCGTTACTTTGTTTATCATCATACCATTCCTGATTATTCACTTAAACTGTAACGTAATACAACAAGCTTTTTTTACTGGTTATGTTTGCTTTTTAAAGCACGAGGGAACGAGATTTTCAGTATTACTCTTTCCCTGCTGAACAGTTCATTAATCCTGTATGTATGCTCAGCAAAGGAGTTGTTAAAGGAGTTATTCACGATGAAAGAGTTTTATCAAAAAGAATGGGAGAAAGCTAAAGATATTTATAAACTCCCTTTTCTCATTGTCTTTATTCTTACGTTAGCCATCGCTGCCGGAGGCTATATATTTCTGATAAGCAATCCTCCAATCGTTCATGCAGCCATGGAACAATTGGGAGCGCAATTTGAAAATATGGGAGCGGGTCCAGACGCAGAACATTCAACTTTGTTTTGGGTCATCGTTTTAAATAATCTTCAAGTTTCTTTCTTCGTTATAATCCTTGGATTTATTCCTGTCCTTTTCCTGCCAGCTCTCAGCCCTGTCATTACCGGCTTATCCGTAAGCGTTGTGTTAGCCTTTACACAAGCAGCTGGGGAAAACCCTCTTTCTGTATTCGCTTTAGGGATCCTTCCCCATGGAATAATTGAAATGATCGGCTTGTTTTTATGCAGTGCAGCAGGAATATATATTAGCCTGAGTATTGCCAAGAAAATCTTTTCCCCTAACAGGGATTCCATTGAGTTGACACTCAGGATCGGGCAGGCTTTTAAAACTTACTTTGGAGTGGTCGTTCCACTTATTATTATTGCAGCACTTATTGAAGGATTTGTCACTCCTCATTTTCTCGACATGATGGAGTAAAGGGGATTTGATGTTAGGAGCGGGAATCCTCGCTTCTTTCTCCTTTTACTTCTTTGTATAAGTTTTCCGCAACTCTGTGAGACCATGAGCCTTGGTCTTCTTTTCTGTTCTTGAACTCCTCTAAAAGATTTTCTCCCGAAAAACCGTCTTCAATGAGGCCTTCAAGAATGACATTAAAGACATCATCTTTTTGTACTGCCATTTTCCCATCAAATAAAACACTTATAGAATTAGATAATGTAATAACATCCCTTACCTGAGCAGTCATTGTGGCGGGGTCGTTTCTCTCGTCAGTTATCGTAACTTCTACCACAAACTTTTCCTGAGTTTCTTTCCATTTCTCAAATAATTCTTGTTTCTCTTTGGGGATCACTGCTTCAATTAACCAAAGGCTGTTTTTCTCTTCACGATTTATGATTAATCCATCCTGCAATGGAAGAGCTTCTTGAATAATTTTGTCCTCTTCAGAAAGTACCAATTGCATAGCTACAAGCCGAAACGTCTTCATTCCATCACTCCTAAACGACCGTATCTTTTCTTTAATTGTACCATAATTAAAAAAAGGCAGGCTCTCTCTGCAGCCCGCCTTTTTCTTACTATTTGTTTAACAAAGCCTTAATGATGCTTGCTTTTTATCCCCTGCATCTTTTCTTGTGACCATCCACTGCAAAAACTCTTTTTCACCTGTTGTTAAGTCCCGTTTTAATTCTATTTTGCATTGTTGGATTATAAAATCCTGCAGTACTTCCTTCTCCATCCTATAAGCCCCTTTACAACAAACTTTCTCCAGGTTCTCTCTTTCCCGAGCCTATACGCATTCTATTTCGGGAAGAAATAGAACCTTCCTGCTAAAACCCCTGTTTATTTCATTTTATATGATTTATAGGCTTGATTAAGTCGACGAAGACCCTCCTCCACATGAGACCTTGGGCATGCAAGATTCATGCGGGCAAAACCACTGCCTTCTGGGCCAAAAATATGCCCATCACTCAACGCAAGATTTCCTTCTTTTCTAAGCCACTCCTGGAGCTCCAATCCGGACATACCAAACTCTCTAAAGTCCAGCCAGATTAAATATGTACCTTCCGGCTCAACTACTTTTATCTTTGGCATATTTGTTTCAATATCTTGCTTAACTAATTCCACATTGCCCTTAATGTATTCAAGAAGTGCTTCAAGCCATGGTTCTCCATGAAGGTAGGCGGCTTCAGCAGCAACAGTAGCAAACGGGTTATCAATGCCGACAAATTCATTACTTAAATGTTTTTCATAGGACTTTCTTTCTTCACTATCCTGAAATATTACGTAGGACAGCTGCAGAGCAGCCAAATTAAACGTTTTACTCGGGGCCATACAAGTAATAACTGAAACATCTAAATCGTTATTAACCTTAGCAAAGGGCACATGTTCTCCTTTTAATATAAGATCAGCATGAATTTCATCAGAAACAACAAGTACATTGTATTTTTCGGCTAATTCCCCAACTTTTCTTAGCTCTTCTTTTTTCCAGACACGTCCAATTGGATTGTGGGGACTGCATAAAAGGAGCATCTTAGCTCCAGCCTTCATTTTTTCTTCCAGGTCTTCAAGGTCCATGACAAACCCTTCTTGAGTTTCTTTTAGAGGGTTTTTTACAAGAGTTCTTTCACTATTTTTGATAAGTGAATAAAAAGGATAATAAACAGGTGTTTGGATAATAACTTGATCCCCTTTAGCAGTAAATGTCTTAATCAGATGACTGATTGCAGGGACTACTCCTGGCGTAAAAACAAAATCTTCTTTTTGAACTTTCCACTGGAATCTTTTCTTCAGCCACCCGGCTGTTACTTCACGCAAGGAACCAGGCCGTGCATGGTAACCGAAAATTCCGTGGTCTACTACCTGTCTCATCGCATCTAAAACCGGTGGTGGAGCTTGAAAGTCCATGTCAGCCACCCACATTGGCCATAGATCTTCTGATTGATATCGTTCCTTTAATAAATCCCATTTCATTGAGTTTGTTTGTTTTCTTTCAAAAACCTCATCAAAATTCATACCTCGCTGCCTCCCTTGGACCTCTTTATGTACTCAGTTTCTTACTGTATTTCAGAATTCACATTTCTTAATAGTTTGCACTTATTTTTGTGATTTTTCAAGAAACACTATTTTCTCCTATTTTTCAACCTTTTTCACAAAAAATTTCACTCAAACCAAAGGAAGCTGACTCTCAAACTGTTGGAACTGGAGCTCTTCTTCACCACAGAAAAAATAACCCCCCGTCAAATACGGGGGGGGGGGCTCTAATATCTGGGTTCCTTTTTTCAGCACAATTCTAATCTATGACTCTTGCAGCTCCGGCATAACTATCCTTCCAGTAGTCGGTGTAAGGAGTATAATCAACCCCGTTCGTATCGGTAGCATGGAGTAAGGTTTCTGAATCGATATATATTGCTACATGATTAATAGTATCATCTTCTTCTGTATCAAAAAAAACCAAGTCTCCTTTTTTTATTTCACTTTTGTTAACTTGGTCTCCCGCTCTAATTTGGTTTCTAGAGACGCGAGGCAGGGATATACCATTCTCTTTATACACTCTCTGCGTAAAAGAGGAACAATCAAAATAATCGACTGTATGAGGGGAAGCCCCAAATTCATAAGGAGTGTCCAAATATTGTTCTGCTGATTCTATTACCCCGTTTACTTTCATCTCTCTTGGCAGATAGAGATCAGCAGTAAGGCTGCTGCTATCCCACACGGTCTCAAGTTTGAGTATTTCTTCAAAAAAAGCTGTTTCTGCCATAAGGCTTCCTTCTTCACTGACATAAGTTGATGGGAGATCTGCATTTTCTTCATTTACTCTTGCCGTATTTCCACCCACACGAAAGGAAATTTCTCTTTCACCCTTGTATATGACTATCTCTTCATTATCGGAAAGTCTATCAATTTCATAACCTGCTTCCTCTGCTATATCTTTAACAGGAAGAAACACTGTTCCCTCAGTGATAAGAGGGCTTTGATGAACAGACAGCTCATGGCCCTCCACTCGGACGATTGCTTCTTCATCTCCTGCAGCGACTTCATAATATAAATACACAGCGGAAGGAACACTTAGAAACAAGCAAAATAGTAAAAGTTTTTTCAAAGATTCACACTCCATCTTTTAATTTCCCATTCATTTTACCCGATCCAGTCTTGCTTTTAAATCATTTGATTTCGACTTTTTCCTGTTTTTTCTCTTTTGTAGCCTTTTATAATATTAATTTTCATCCCTAAATATTGACAACTTGTCGCTTACTAAATCTTGAATTTTTTTGTGAGAATACATTACAAACCGCCTGTTATTCAGCTAATTGTTATATACACTAAAACAAAAGGATTATCCAATTAATGTAACTTAGTAGACAACCTGTACAATTTCTACCTGGTGAACATAATCGTTTAAAGGAGGAATTTATGAGTACTAATACAGAATTACTTCGGCCCGTAACCCAAATTACAATTCGTGATATTTTAACCCGTCCCCTTTTTCAACATGTGTCTCTCATAGGAAACGACCAATCCCTTACTCGCCCTGTCTCCTGGGTTCATATCATGGAGGTTACGGAAGTAAAAGAACTTCTTAACGGAAACGAACTTATACTTACCACCGGTATAGGATGGCATGATGACGAGACGCTTTCTTATACGTTTTTGCAGCAGCTAATTGAAAGCAATGCCTCAGGGTTATGCATAGAGCTTGGAACATACACTTCTACACTGCCCGATAGTATGATCAATTTAGCAAAGGAGCATGATTTTCCTCTGATTCTGTTTCATGAGGAAGTAAGGTATATAGATATCACACAGGATCTTCACAGCTTTTTCATTAATCATTATCATTACATGCTTAAAGATATTGAGAATGTTTCTACTGCACTTAATGAATGTCTTTTAAATGGAAAAGGACTTTACGCACTATTAAAGGAGTTTCATCGTTTGACATCACTTCATGTTTTCTTTGTACCTATCCAGGGAGACAGTTACTTTTTCCCTCCACTTTCAACTAAACAACAACAACATTTCATAAATGAATGGATAAATAAACAGTCACCTCTTCCAGCATCTTCTATTTTGTGTAAACCAGTTACTATTTTAGGACATCATTTCGCTGATCTGATTTTTTACTCACCTGGTAAGGAAATAACAGAATTTAATGAACTGGCAGCTGATCGCTGTGCCACGGCAGCAGCTCAAGAAGTCATGCGCACTGTTTATATAGAAGAGAGAAAAAGATATGAGGAAGAGGCATGGGTTCATGACTGGCTTATGGGATCCCATGACGAGGAAGAGCTGACTACGAAACTAATGGAATTGCATCCTGGTGTTTCTTTCACAGAAGGCTCCGTATGTGTGATTGATAAAACTTCCATCCATGTGAACCAGCAAAGCTTTGACTCTTATTTTATCCAAAAATCCATGGTAGCCAGATCATATTTTGAAGCAAAGAAGATATTATTTATTCCTGCTATTCTACAAAATTTCATCGTGTATGTCCTCATTAATACGGCTGGAAATTCAACAGTATCTTTTCCTCAGCGAGTCTATGAATGCTACAAAAGGCTTCAAAAAACAGAACAAGAAGGCCAAGCAAAAATGTATGAGCAGCTTGCCTTTGGTAAATATGTTACATCAAGTAAAGATATACAAAATAGCTTTAGCACCGCAAAAGAAACGCTTCGAATTCAACAAAAGATCGGCCCTATGAACATCCCTTTTTATGAAAACCTTCATATTTATCGCAGCATTCTTCAAATGGATGAAAGGGGAGAGCTGGATGACTTTATAAATGAATATCTAGAACCACTTCTTTTTGAAAGCCCTGATAAATCAAGAGTTCTTCTACAGACACTCCAAACCTATCTATCCTGCCTTGGTGCAAAACAAGAAACAGCCTCTTCTCTTTTTATTGTTCGTCAAACTCTATATAACCGGTTGGAAAAAATTGAAGAACTCCTAGGCCATGATATATTAGAAAATCCAAAACGTCTCTCATTAGAGATGGCTCTTTACGCATATGAATACCGTTTCGGTTCATTTAATTCCACTAATAATTAAAGGTGAGGAGCGTGGAAACATATACCGCCCGGCACATTACCACTCGTCTATGACCAATAAAAAGTGTACCGATTATCCTATTAGAGTAATCGGTACACTTTTTTTAAAGTAAGGCTGATTTGTGCCAGCCTCTTTACCTGTTAAATTGTTCTTTTTGTTTCATCAGCACAAAGGAGAAGTATTTCCTGGCATCTGAATTTTGAATGTGAAGCTGTACCATCTCTGTATCTTTTGTAAAGTTTACAAAAGCTCCTTCAAGGTTTTCTATCACCCCTGAAATTGCATACCCTTCTTCGAGCAGTCTATCGATTTCATTTTTTTCATCCATGTATCCCTCATGTTCTCTCATCCTATTCCTCCTGTCCGATTTTAAGAATTTACTGCCCAGACATTAATCTATGAAGCTGAACTTTTATACCGTCCCCGTGCCGGCAACTTCTTCGTCTGCCTCCCCTACATGATCTTCTGCTCCCACCGCTTCTTCTTCAATCACCCAGTCTCTTCCCACAGTGATCCCAAGGTACTTCTCATCATTTTCATCTTCAAGTTCAGCTTGATTATACTTCTTAAACCACCAGTATTTTGCCAGAATGTAATAGCTTGTGCCTCCAGCTGCCAAACCGACAATAAAGGAAAAATCCATGAATAGATAGGCACTGATTCCGCCGATGGTCCATGCGATAAATCCAGCTGCATTAATTCCTTTGTAATAAGCGTATTGGCCATCACTTTTATATAAATCAGGGACATTTACCCGGCGTTTGCGAATAATATAGTAGTCTACGATTAAAATCCCTACTATTGCCGAGAGAATGCCTCCAATAATTAAAAGAAATGGGACAAGAATATTAAATAGGTTCCAGGGCTGTACAACAGTACCTATCACCCCAGCCATAAATACCCCAACATAAAACGGAACTTTAGGGCCACCTACGTTTGAAAAAATTGTTGCAGCAGGAATTACATTTGCTGATGTGTTTGTTGACCACTGAGAAAAGACTATCATAAGAAGTAATACCGCCAGCGCTGCTCCAGTAGCTGTCTGTTGCAAAGCTTCTACAGGGTCAAACACCCCAAGTGAAATGTAAGCTACAGCACCGATGCTGACGATGAAGGTTTGAATGATTGGAAGCACAACGACACTGCCCACAAGCGTACCTTTGTTTCTTTTCAGCCAGCTTCTTTCATTCTTTGGAGCTTTAATGAACCTGGAAATTGAGGGGATATCTGCTCCCAGAGTTGCCCAAAAACCCATGTTAGCAAAAATAACCACGATAAATGCCATCAATGCAGAAGTCCCCGAGACAGGAGCTTCTACCCATGTCCAAATATTATTTCCTTGCGAGGTTGCTGATCCTGAAAGCACATAGAACATCCATATGGAGATAAGAATAATAACAGGAGCTGCTAAGTCTGCAAATCTTTCTACTGCTTTGATCCCAATAGCTGTATTTACAAGCTGTACAGTGGCAAATACTGCATAGCAAAGAAGCCAGTTATCAAATCCTGTCAAAATGTTTAATATTCCGTTAATAGCTGTTGAACCAAAAAACGTATTAATCCCAAACCAGAAAGATGCTGTTACCCCTCTGGTAATAGAGGGGAGATGGGTGCCAACCGTTCCGAATGGCGCTCTCATATAAACAGGAAAAGAGAGTCCATGTTCAATTCCAATATCACCAACGATTGTAATAAACAAGCCTATCGCAATCGTCCCGATAAGCGTAGCAAGAAGCACCATGCCAAGCGGTAAATTTATTATCCCTTCACCCCCGATGGCAAAGGCAGCAAGTACCACAGCCATTCCTACCCACATCACAGAAAACCCAAATGTGCTTATCTTCTTTCCAGAGTGCTTTACAGGCAGCAAATCCGGAGATTTTAAATAACTATCTTTTTTCATGTTCATCCTCCTATTACTGAATATTCAGATATATGAAAGGGGCATTCATTCGGGCTGGCATCTGTGTATATTTATCTTTGCAAGCTGGGAGTTTTAGCAGGGGGAATTCAGCAAAGACCTAATCCCTTTTTACATGACAGTAAGTCTTTCTTCTGATTTCTCTGAAGTATTAAATTTTTTCCGTTTAAGAAATTCTCCTCTTCCAGCTACAGCGGTGAGTTCTTTGTTTTTAACAATGAAATCACCTCTCGATAATACTGAAACGATTTCTCCTTCTACCTCCATACCTTCAAAGGCACTATAGTCAACAGCCATACGGTGAGTTTTTGCTGAGATAGTTCTTGAAGCATCAGGATTAAAAATTACAATATCAGCGTCACTTCCAACAGCGATTGTTCCTTTTTCCGGTGCAAGGCCAAATAATCTTGCCGTATTTGTCGACGTAATCTCAACAAACTTCTGCAGTGAAATCCTTCCTTTGGCAACCCCTTCTGAATATAGGAGACTGAAACGGTCTTCTATTATCGGTCCGCCATTAGGGATTTTTGTAAAGTCACCTCTCCCAAGGTCCTTTTGCCCTTTGAAATCAAAGGAACATTGGTCTGATCCAATAGTTTGTAACTCTCCATTCTTTAAAGCACGCCATAATAATTCTTGGTTTGATTTATCCCGCAGTGGAGGAGACCATACATACTTCGCTCCCTCAAAATCAGGCTTTTCCATATATGACTGATCAAGAACCAGGTATTGGGGGCATGTCTCTCCATAAATCTCGGCCCCCTTTCTTCTCGCTTCGGAAATTTTCTCTACTGCTTCATTACAGGAAACATGGACTACATATAGCTGGGAATCAGCCATATGTGTAAGCTGTGCAGCTCTTCCAGTCGCTTCCCCTTCAGCTTCTGGAGGGCGAGTCAGAGCGTGATAGATAGGATCGGTCTTTCCTTCTTCAAGAGCCTTCTTCGTTAAGTAATGGATCACATCACCATTTTCAGCATGAACCATCACGAGAGCTCCCAACTCTTTGGCTGCAATTAATGTCTGGTATAAAGTTTCATCATCAGCCTGAAACACATCTTTATACGCCATAAACACTTTGAAAGAGGTGATGCCTTCTTCTTCAATTACTTCCGGAAGTTGGCTGAGAACTTCTTCATTTATCTCCCCAATCATTAAATGAAAACTGTAGTCAACCACTGCTTTGTCTTTTGACTTGTTATGCCAAACATCAATTGCCTCCTTTAGAGGTTTTCCTTTTTCAGTAAGACAGAAATCAATAATAGTGGTGGTTCCGCCAAAAGCGGCGGCTATCGTTCCTGTTTCAAAGTCGTCCTTTGTTACTGTTCCTCCAAAAGGCATTTCAAGATGAGTATGAGGATCTATGCCTCCAGGGAACAAATAATGTTGCTTGGCATCAATTACTTCAGCTCCCTCCCTGGCAAGATTTTTTCCAATAGCTGAAACTTTTCCTCCTTCGATCAAGACATCACCTTCATACACTTCACTGGCTGTCACGATTGTCCCATTTGTTATCAATTTTTTTGACATCTAATTCCTCCTTTTTATTTCACAGGCATTTCAGCCATTTTGGATAACACAGTCTGGCGTTCATTCCAGGTCATTGAACCTTCTCCAGTTTTACTGGGTACCTGCACCATATCAATCGCTCCATCAACGGGACACACTATGGAACAAAGGTTGCACCCTACACAATCTTCTTCTCTGACTTTTAGTACGGACTGGCCCTCGGTGTCTGTCATCATATCAATACATTGATGGGACGTATCCTCACATGCGATATGACACTTATTGCAGTTAATACAGGTATCATTATTGATACGGGCCACAACACGGTGGTTTAAATCCAAATCACCCCAGTCTGAGTAGTTAGGAACAGATTTCCCAATTATCCCCTGCAAAGAATCTATTCCTTTATCATCTAAATAGTTGCTTAGACCATCGATCATGTCTTCTACAATTCTGAATCCATGATGCATGGCAGCTGTACAGACTTGAACGTTTGAGGCTCCCATAAGCATAAACTCTACTGCTTCTCTCCAGCTTGAAACCCCTCCCATTCCAGATATTGGAACATCTATATCCAAACGTCGTGCACATTCTGCGACCATATTTAAGGCAATAGGCTTTACTGCCGGGCCGCAATACCCTCCGTGGGCTCCTTTTCCTGCAACATTAGGTACAGTATCCCATGAATCCAGATCAACTCCGGCCAGACTATTAATTGTGTTAATCATACTGACTGCATCTGCTCCCCCTTGCACAGCTGCATGGGCCGTATAAGTGATATCCGTGATATTTGGAGTAAGCTTGACTATAACCGGAGATGTTGCAACTTCTTTTACCCACTCCGTCTGCTTTTGTACAAGTTCAGGCACCTGTCCAGACGCTGCCCCCATGCCTCTTTCTGCCATTCCGTGAGGACAACCAAAATTCAATTCCAAACCATCGACGCCGGCAGCTTCAACTTTTTTTACAATTTCATGCCATTTTTCCTGCTTAGGCTCAACCATTAATGAAGCTACTACAGCATGATTAGGAAACTTTTTCTTCGTCTCTTCAATCTCTTTTAAATTAACTTCCAAGGGACGGTCTGTAATTAACTCAATGTTGTTAAAACCGGCAACTTTTTGACCATTAAAAGAGGTGGCTGCAAAACGGGATGAAACATTTAATATAGGATCACCAAGTGTTTTCCAGACAGCTCCCCCCCATCCCGCTTCAAAGGCTCTTTGGACTTGATACCCGCTATTTGTCGGCGGTGCTGAGGCAAGCCAGAAAGGGTTAGGAGATTTTATGCCTGCTAGATTGGTCTGTAAATCTGCCATTGTGGTTCCTCCTTATTCTTTCTTATTAATCATTACTATCCTAAAACCTCTACTGACTGATTGATCAGCTTTTTATGCACATTGTAGGCTGCCTTCTTCCCTTGCTCTGCTGCTGTCACTACCATGGCTTCACCCTGGCCGTTCCCAAATACCACATCCCCCGCAGCAAAGACACCTTCTTTCGATGTTGTCATCGTTTCATGATCGACAATAACCACACCCTCATTATGAGAAAGGCCAAACTGTTCTACTAATGATAAATGCCGTGTTTGACCGATAGCTTTAATGACTACATCAACTTCCAATATAAATTCGGTTCCTGGTATAGGGACCGGACGCCTTCTCCCCTCCTCATCAGGTTTACCTAGTTCCGTCTTTATACATTCCAGCCCCTTCATTTCACCATCCGGCCCTTCTAAGATAGAAAGAGGAGAAGTGAGCCAGCTAAACTCTATTCCATCCTGTTTAGCAAATTCATATACAAACTGGTAAGCTGTCATTTCCTTTTCGGTTCTTCTATAGACCATTTTGACCAATTCTGCTCCAAGTCTCTTAGCACAGGTTGCCGCGTCGACAGCGGTGTTTCCGGCCCCGATTACAGCTACACGTTTTCCAGAAAGTTCATTTGTTAACTCTTCAGTTTTTGTTTTTTCTACAAAGTCAATAGCATCATAAACATCCTTACTAGTTTCTCCTTTAATGCCCAAAGCTGGAACCTTACTCATTCCAACTGCCAGCACGACAGCATCATAATTCTTCTGGAGTTCTTCTGCTGAAACATTCTTCCCGACTTTCACACCTGTTTTGATTTTCACTCCAAGCTTTTCAACCTGTTCAACCTCCCAGGCTGAAATTTTTTGTGGGAGTCTGAAGGATACAATTCCGTAAGTATTTAACCCTCCTGCTTTCTCTTTGGCTTCAAAGATTGTCACTTCATACCCAAAACGGGCCAGCTCACGAGCCGCGGACAACCCCGCCGGCCCTCCACCTACAACTGCAATACTCTTCCCCAGCGCTTCACCTTTTTTAAAAAACTCCTGCTCATTTTTCATTGCCCAGTCTGTGGCATATCTTTGTAAGTCACCAATCATTATAGGGGTAGAGGCATGATTTAACACACACGCTCCCTCACACAGTTCTTCTGTTGGGCAAACTCGTGAACAGCTGGCTCCTACAGGGTTCGCTTCCATTATTGTTTTAGAAGAGCCCTTCAAGTCTCCTGTAGAAATTCTTTTGATAAACTTAGGAATATCAATACCCGTCGGACAGGCAGTGATACAAGGAGCGTCATAACAGTAGAGGCATCGGTTTGCCTCATCCATCGCTTCTTTGTCCGGCATCCCCCGTCGTTCTTCCATAAAATTCTTCTTAATGTCCTCCAATGAAATCCATGATTTCTTGTTTGGACCTCCCATATACTCCACTCCTTTTCTTAAGGGATTAATGCAGTCATACTCTCGTAGGTTTCAGGACGGCGGTCACGGTAAAATTGCCACGTGTCTCTTACTTCACGGATCTTCTTCTTATCCATTTCTGCTATGACCACTTCATCTTGATCCCGACTTGCCACGGCTAAGAAATTCCCACGGGGGTCTACGACATAGGACTGGCCATAGAATTCTCCCATCTCCCACGGAGTTTCCGTTCCCACTCGATTAATTGCTGCGAGATAGTAGCCATTAGCTACAGCATGAGCGGGCTGTTCAAGCTTCCACAAATATTCTGATAAACCCGCAACAGTAGCTGATGGATTGAAGACTACTTCAGCCCCGTGCAATCCAAGAAGCCTTGCTCCTTCTGGAAAGTGGCGGTCATAGCAGATGTAGACTCCTACCTTGGCATAAGCAGTATCGAAGACTGGGTAGCCCAGATTTCCCGGCTTAAAGTAATACTTCTCCCAAAATCCATGTCCTTTGTTGTCTGCCGCTACATGAGGTATATGATTTTTTCGATATTTTCCTAAATAAGTACCATCTGCATCAATGACGGCTGCTGTATTGTAATATGTGGAAATACCTTCTCTTTCATAAATTGGAAGGATGATAACTACTTGAAGATCCTTGGCAAGCGCTTGAAAACGTTTAGTAGTGGGGCCTTCGGGTATTTGTTCAGCTGCTCCATACCATTTTGTATTTTGTTCAGCGCAAAAGTATGGTCCATAAAAAATTTCTTGCAGCCCTATAATCTGAGCTCCATCAGCGGCAGCCTCTTTTATAAGCTCTATATGCTTTTCAATAGCCTTTTCCTTGTGAACTTCAACCGGTTCATCACCATGCACCTCATGAGATGCTTGAATAATCCCTATTTTCACTTGATCTGACAAATGAATCACTCCTTGTAAGAAGAAATTGTTTCTTACTATCTTGGTGATCATTTTATAAAAAAACACTTCATCCTCCATGTGACATTTTGTGTAGATTGTCCTAAGCATTCTGTACAAAGTGTAAATATCTCACTAGTTTCAGGAGCTTCAAGCGTCAGATATCATAACGAATAATATTTAAATATTCAGTCTCTTTTTCAAGATAAAAAAAAGGCTGACCCAGGCAGCCTTTTTTCTACTTGCTTGAATTATTAATGCTTACATATAGTGTTTCAACAATAAGATCTAGTTCCTCTTTCGTCGTAACAAAAGGAGGAGCCACAGTGATGACATTATTATGGTGAGGTACGGTATCTCCATTTTTCCCTATTAATATGTTATGTTTCTTGCACATTGCCAGCACATTGGCCACCTTCTCTAGAGAAGCAGGCACTTTTGTTTTTTTATCTTCTACTAATTCAATCCCAGCTGTTAATCCAAATGTGCGAACATCTCCTACTAAGGAAAGCTCTGTTAGTGCGGCAAGGCGCTCTGTTAAATACTTTCCCTTATCTTTTGCCTGTTTGATTAATTGTTCTCTTTCTAATATTTCCAGATTTTTTAACGCAATAGCACATGAAACAGGGTTACCTCCAAATGTATTAACATGACGAAAATGATTCGTCTTTCCCTTCTCTTTAAAAGGTGCATAGAGATGTGAGGAAACAGCTGTCGCAGACAATGGCGCATAAGCGCTGGTCATACCCTTTGCCATTGAAACAATGTCAGGTTCCACCCCAAAGTTCTGGTGGCCAAACTTTTCTCCAGAGCGCCCAAAGCCGCAAATCACCTCGTCAACAATTAAAAGGACATTCCTCCGATCACATATTTCACGAATCTCTTTCAAATATTCTGGCGGCGGAACGATAACGCCCCCGCCTGTAATCACAGGCTCTAAGATGACTCCGGCTACAGTTTCCTCTCCCTCCCACTCGATCATCTCATCTATCGCTTTAGCGCACTCCATCTTACAATGACCTTTTTCCTGTCCAAAAGGACAACGATAGCAATAAGGGGGAGCAGCATGCTTAAACCCTTCACCGCCCGGCTCATATTTCACTTTCCTTTCAGCTTGTCCAGTAGCCCCCATAGCTCCCATAGAATTCCCGTGATACGCCCTGTATCTTGATATAAACTTATATTTTGTTCCTTTTCCGGTCTGTGCAAAATACTGCCTTGCAATCTTGAACGCTACCTCATTGGCATCAGAACCAGAGTTAGAAAAGAAAATTTTATAATCTCCTTGCAGCCATTCATTAAGCTTTCCCGATAACTCTATTGCAGGAACATGGCTTTGCGATAAAGGAGCAAATGCTAATTTTGACATTTGAGCCGCTGCTACCCTGGCTACTTCCTCACGACCGTGCCCTATATTAACGCACCATAGGCCAGACATGCCGTCTAAATACTCATTTCCGTCAATATCCTTAATCCAGCTGGCTTTTCCTTCTATAAAAACATGCGGATGATCATTATGAGGAGACATATGATGCCAAAGATGGGCCCTGTCCATATCCAGCAGCTCTTCCTTTTCATTATTCGCTTTAGTAGAAGACACGTAAGTCAAAACATCAGCTCCTTTACCTGTATTGCTATCAATGCTATCACCAGGCAGTTAGAACATTCACTTAACAAATTGTGCAGTAAATTCATAAGAAGTTAGACGTTTTGTCTTCTATCACAGACTGAGAGGAGACACCGAAAAAAATGGATATATACTTTCTAATTGGGAATGAACTAACGTGAATGAAAATACTTTTCTTCTTTAAATCAATTCCTATGAATGAAACTGTGCTTTTTCTGTGTCACCCAGAAAAGGTTTTCCATGCATAAACCCTATTACATAGTGTTTCATGAACTATTTAGCATAACAATGTCTATTTTAAAATCACTTTTATTAATAACAGTTATAAATTAGTATTGATTTTCACTTAATTATGATGTTAATATAAATTATAAAGAAGAGAGCCTGTGTAAAGAAGTAATACCCCTTGAGTAACTCCATGCAGATTTTGGTCAGATTTTCTCTTAATGAATAGGGGCCTCTGTTCTCGGAGACCTTTTATTTTCAATTTCTACTACTTAATGGAGGTGATAAGTATGCAAAACTACAAAATTAATGATCAACTGACTGTTGAAAAAATGGAGGAACATTACTGCCTTGTTAAATCTGCAAAAGAAGGGAAAAGAGATGTTCAGCTTTGCTTTTACAGTATTGCTGATGCACTAGCTTATACCTCTGAGCGCCAATCTATATAAATAATAAAAGAGAAAAGACTGAGCATGATCGGATATCATGCTCAGTCTTTTCTCTTTTAAAAATCTACTTTCCTATAAATACTGCATATTTGCGACTAATGCTTCTGCTATTGAAGATACAAAAATGAGGATAAATATAATAGGGAGATACCTTTTTGAAAAGGATATGTATAATCCTTTCAGGTTTTCTTTTTCACTGCGGTCTCTTAAAAACCGGAAAAGCATCCTGACATGGTAAATGGTAAACATAAACACAATAAACATTACAAAAAGATTCAATGCTATCGGTACAAATGACATACTATAGTAGCTTAGTGGGCTCAGGGGGCTTTCAGCACCAGCTGCACCAATCTGCCAAATGATAAGAGGCAGAAACAGGAAAGGCAGACCAAGAAATGAAGTAAGAATGAGTAGAACAAAAAGCAATGTTTTCATTGCAAATAAGAGTAGAAAGTCACTAAATGTAAAAGTAACTCCCTCTGCTGGTGAGATAATTTCAGGAGTATGGGCAGCATAGCTGACTGCAATAAGAATAATACTTGCAAGATAGAATAGGAACACGCTTTTCTTTTGAATGGCCATATGATCTCTCCAACTAATTAAAGACTAAGGTAACTGTTTTTGTCTTTTGTTCCCTTAAAAGATGGAACCAAAACAAGTTTTTTATCTCCTCACCAGGGAAAGAGGGCTGTCCCAAGAGACTTTTTCAGCTGATGAAGTTAAATAAAAATGCAGCCACCCTGACTTATGGGACAATACAACCCCTCTCTGTCATTTATTTTACCTTGAATTCTTTTATCACTTCATTAAGACGGATGGACATATCACGCAATGACTGAGCTGATGAATTTATTTCTTGAACAGAAGCAAGTTGTTCTTCAGAGGACGAAGCTACGTGACGAGTGCTTGATGTCGTGTCTTGAATAACCTTCGCTATCTCTTCAAAGGAAGCAGACACTTGCTGAGTACCTGCGGACATTTCTTCAGAGGTGGCAGCCAGATTTTCGATTTGTTCTGCCACTAGTGTCGTGTTTTCTATAATATCCTCAAACTTTTCTTTTGTGCCTTTAGCCACCTCTAACCCTTCTTCTACATCCTTAGTCACTTTGCTCATCGAGTTAATTGATCTTTCCATGTCCCGCTGAATTTCTCCGATAATCCTTGCTATTTGCTTAGAGGACTTTTGAGATCCTTCCGCCAGCTTTCTCACTTCTTCAGCCACTACTGCAAATCCTCGTCCTTCTTCACCTGCCCGGGCAGCTTCTATGGCAGCGTTTAAAGCTAGAAGATTAGTTTGTTCTGCAATATCAGTAATCACTCCCAATATCTTTTCAATCTCTTTTGAGTGATTACTTAATGATTGATTTATTGAACTAGATTGATTCACTGACGTATTGATCGTTTCCATTTTCTCCAGGGTTTGCTGTACAAATTGCCCTCCTTCTTCTGCTTTTTCAATAGTCGTATTGGAACTTTCAGAAATGGCTGCGAAGGATTCTGCGACCTGCTGTACCCCTTTCGTAACTTCCTCCATTGATAACTGGCTTTCTTGAACACCGGTGTTTTGCTGTTCCGAACCTGCTGCTACTTCTTGCATGGCATTCGTTATTTCTTCTGATGATTTGCTTGATTGTTCAGCACTTGCAGTAAGCTGTTCTGAGGATGCAGCTACAAGTTCTGCACTTTCATCAACCTGCTTGATCAGCTTCTTGAGATTTGCTGTCATATGATTTACATTTTCCGCCAATTCACCAATCTCATCATTAGAGGAGACTGAAATTTTTTGCCCGCTTATATCACCCGCTGCAACTTTTCTCACTTCCTCTGTTACTGCTTTCACAGGCTTGCTTATTCTTTGAGCAATAAACCAGGCCATGAAAATTATAATGAAAGCCGCCATGGTAATTATAATGACTGTCTGCATAAAAATGTCAGAAGATACAGCCAGCACGGTTTCCATGGGGGTAACCATATATAGACCATAACCCGCTAAAGAAATCGGCGCAAAGGCTAAAAGGACGTCTTGCCCATTTCTGCTCAATACTGTAGCCCCTGTTTCTTGTTTACCGCTTTCAAAAGCAGTGAGCCATTCCTGGCTTAGTCCTGTTTCATTGGTTACTAGCCCGATCTGTTCTTCATCCGGAGAAAGCTGAATGATATCCTGATCGTCTATGAGAAGAGGCAGTCCACCAATATTTGAAGACTCTTCATCAAGAAACTGATAAATCAATTCTTCAAAGTTTACAGAAGCAGATAACACCCCGGTAATTTCTCCGCTTTGTTCTCTCACTGGTGTAGCCACGACCACAATTCTGTTCCCGGTAGCATTGGATTCCAGCACACTGGAAATCGTATCTTTTCCATCCATGCCATTTTGAAAGTAGTCTCGATCAGCTAAATTTAATTGTCCAATATTTCCCTCTGTAGTGTGTGCCCTTACTATTCCTTCAGGATCAGTAAATACTACGGTTTCATAGGTTTCATTTTGTTCTTTGACACGGTGCATAAGCCGAAGCTGGGCTTGTGTATCTAATGATTCTATCGCCTCGGTCTGTGCTGTTAGTTTTATTTCTCCCATTCGTCTGTCAAGCCACCGTTCCATAGCATCGGCTGTGCCTGCTGCGATGCTTTCCATGGACTCTTGTTCCTTAGCAACGATTTCATCACTGCTTGATTGATAGACAAAATATGTAGAAATAATCATAGGAAGCAGACCAACTAGCAAAAAACAGGCTATCAGCTTCTTTCTAAGTGACCCTTCACCTGTCAGCTGTCTTATTCTCTTCTTCATGTAAGACCCCCCGCTGAAAAATTTTCGTGCAAACACTGGAAAGAAGAAGTACATATCTCTTATTGTGTCTAACACCTATATTATTCATCGGCTCTGAGAGGAAAAGTTTGAACCTTATATAATTGACTGATAATTTTGTTTCAAGTATGGTTGGGACAGGGACTTCAAACAATTCAGAAAGGGTGATTATATGTCGGAAAAAAAAGATCTGCGCATACGCAGTAAAGTGATAAGCGAAGGTGTGAACAAGACCCCTAACAGAGCTATGCTTCGGGCCGTTGGGTTCAAAGACGAGGATTTCAAAAAACCTCAAATAGGAGTAGCGAGCACTTGGAGTGAAGTGACGCCATGTAATATACATATCGATAAGCTTGCTCGCGAAACAAAAGAAGGAGTGTCTGAAAGCGGAGGTGCTCCCTTAATTTTTAATACCATTACTGTTTCCGATGGCATTGCCATGGGACACGAAGGCATGAATTTTTCCTTACCGAGCAGAGAAGTCATTGCAGATTCAATTGAAACTGTAACAGGGGCTGAGAGATTTGACGGTGTGGTAGCCATTGGAGGCTGTGACAAGACTACTCCAGCCTGCCTTATTTCCATTGGTCGTATGAATATTCCTGCCGTTTACGTGTACGGAGGCACCATTCAGCCTGGTAAATTAAACGGAGAGGACCTGGATATTGTCTCTTCCTTTGAAGCTGTGGGTAAGTATCACCAGGGAACAATCAATGACGAAGAGCTTCACCAGGTTGAATGCCATTCCTGTCCAGGGGCCGGCGCATGTGGCGGCATGTACACAGCCAATACGATGGCTGCTGCTGTAGAAGCACTTGGTATGAGCATTCCAGGGTCTTCTTCTACTCCTGCTATTTATGAGTATAAGGAAACAGAATGCCGACAGGCAGGAGAAATGGTGGTCCGCCTTCTTGAAAAAGATATTTATCCTAAAGACATCATGACGAAAAAAGCCTTCGAAAATGCGATTACTGTAGTGATGGCGTTAGGCGGTTCTACGAATGCTTTCTTACACCTGTTAGCTATTGCCCATTCAGCCGGTATAGATCTTGCTTACGAGGATTTTGAAAAAATAAGAGAGAAAGTGCCGCATATCGCCAACCTGAAACCAAGCGGAAAATATGTCATGCAGGACTTATATGAGATCGGCGGTGTTCCGGGAGTGATGAAGCTATTACTAGAAAAAGAACTTCTTCATGGGGACTGCTTAACAGTGACTGGAAAAACGCTCGCTGAAAACCTGGATGAAGCGCCATCTCTAAAAGAAGATCAAGATATTATCTTTCCTTTGGACCGTCCTATCAAAAAAACAGGTCCCCTGGTTGTACTCCGCGGGAACCTCGCACCTGAAGGAGCGGTGGCCAAAATGTCAGGTCTTGAAATCACCAGATTTGATGGGAAAGCTAAAGTGTTTGACAGTGAAGCTTCAGCAACGGAAGCAATTATGGGCAATGAAATACAAGAAGGTGATGTATTGGTCATTAGGAATGTAGGGCCAAAAGGCGGACCTGGAATGCCTGAGATGCTGTCACCAACCTCTATGATTGTTGGAAAAGGATTGGGAGGGAAGGTTGCCCTCCTCACGGACGGCCGTTTTTCAGGTGGCTCTCACGGATTCGTTATCGGCCATATTGCACCAGAAGCTCAAGCCGGAGGACCGATCGCTATATTAAAGGATGGCGATCCGATAGTTATCGACAGTGAAACCCAGGAAATCAATATTAACATCTCTTCAGAAGAAATTGATAAAAGGATGAGAGAGTGGAAACCATTAGAATCTAAATACAAAACAGGGATTCTTGGTAAATATTCAAAACTTGTGTCTTCGAGTGCAAAAGGAGCCGTTACAGATTCAGACTTGTAAAGGAATAATTCCTTTGATAAAGCAGAATAAAGAGTTTTCCCAAACGGTTTCAGCTGAAGGATATTACAAAATGCTTACGTGACCACACTTTTTTAATCAGGCGGTTGAGAACAACTTCTCAACCGCCTTTTTCTTTAGATTAATTACCCCGTAATTAAAAGTGTAGTCCTCTTAAAAGAGGCTGCCATCCATCTATCTAAAGGGAGACCCATGATGTTGTTTACGCTTCCTTTGACATCTCCTGGTAAAGCTGCTGATACGCTTTTGATTCATCTTCTTTCCCAGTTTCCAAATAAATCTTTGAAAGCCATTGTACTGGTTTAGGATCGGTTTTATCCAGCTCCATTTGCCAGCTGAAACAGTCAATCGCTGCGTCAAAACGTTGGAACTCATAATATAGTTCCCCTAACAAAAATTGCTGATCCGGGTCATCTACTAAACGGCTCATCTTTTCAAAAGTATAGTAAAGCTTCCCTGCTTCCTCATTGGGTTTTAACGGCTCAAGCCATTCCATGACATAAGAGATGTCATATTCAGAAAGCAGACGGCTGACACAGTTTAGAAGAAGCTCACTGGCTTTGAGGGAGTTGGCGTTTAAAATAGGAAGAAGATAAGAATTCAGCTTCTCTACCTGTACCCGGTTTTCTTTAAAGTCCATAGTAAGAAGCATATTCTCAAATGAATTTCTTTGTTCAACCGTAAGCGTAATGGCATCTTGAGCAATTAAGTTACACAATTTTTCTACTTCATTTTCTTTTAGGTAGAGGTGTAAGAGATCTTGAAGGATGTGATTGTTTTTATCACTTATACCCTTTAGCTCTTCTATAATATAAATTTGTTCGGTCACTGAAAAAGCGTCCTCTAGTAAAGATTTCATAAGAGTATAGGATGATAATGATTTGAACTTCCGGTAAGCTTCCAGGGACAGGGCTGTGTGATCGAGAAGGCGATTTTCTTTCTTCATTAATTCCAATAAGCGAAAAGAATCTTCTTCTTCTGCGCTTTTAAACAAAGACTTTTCGGAAAATAACGGATCCTTTTCCATCAGCTCCTCTGAAACTAAGTGATACATACTGTTATATTTTTCAAACTCAAAGGAACTTGCAATATCTTTCACCCAGGAGTGTTCTGGCATAAAGTCCTGAAGAATTCGAATGATCCGGTAGCCTGCAAACATTTGGCCGTTTCGCCTGTATTTATAATAAATTGACTGGATTGGTTTAAAAATAGATTCTTTTGATTCAAAAGAATCTAAGAAGGTAAGAATAAGAGAGGTTTCATGAGGAGTATAGCTTTTTTGGAGTTTTTCAGGGAGATGAGATACAGCCACTTTCGGAAATGCTTCTTTAGTTGAAAGCAGATTAACGAGAAAAGGGTGGGGCGCTGGAAAAGTCATACCCTTTTTAAAGGATTGTTCCAGGTGGGAATGTCTGTTTTGGCAGACTGGCTTCATCCATGTGAGATAGTCATTTTTGTAAAACAGCAAATAGTACACATGTCCATTCTCATCGAAAGCTTCAATCCATTTGCTTTGAAGATACATAACAAGTTTCTCAGCTTTAAGTGTGATTGTCTTTTGATTTTCCCTTATGTTACACAGGAGATAGCTTTCCATTCAAAATCCCTCCCTTTCCCACAAATATAACATACTGCACCTCCCATTGAATATATATAATTTGCAGTTATCTCATAATAAGCGTAAGCCGTCTCTCTCATGAGACGGCTTACGCTCTTTGTTTGGTTAAGCAAAGGAAAGCATTCGCTCCAATGCTGTCTTCGCAAAAGCGGCTGTGTCCTTATCCACTTTGATAATGTGATGGGGATGGTTCCTGTCTATTGAATCAAGGGACCACAGCAAATGAGGGAGATCAATTCTGTTCATTGTTAAACAAGGACACATGGCAGGGTTTAAGGAATGTATTTCTTTATTTTGATGAGTATGTTTTAGACGCTGAACCAGGTTCATTTCGGTTCCAACAGCCCATTTGCTTCCAGCTGGAGCCTGCTCTATTGTCGTTATAATCTTGTTCGTCGAACCGTTGTAGTCAGCAGCCTGAACGACCTCCCAGGAGCATTCTGGATGAACGATAATCTTTATTTCCGGATCAGCGGCCCTTAAGGTTTGGATTTGGTTCACGGTAAATTTTTCATGGACAGAACAATGCCCTTTCCATAGAATAACTTGAATGTCTTCAATACTCCCCTCATATTCAAGGCTGCCTTTGATCGGATCCCAGACAGCCATGTTCTCAAGAGGGATACCCTTATCATAAGCAGTATTGCGCCCAAGATGCTGATCGGGCAAAAACAGGACCCTCTTTTTTTGGCTGAGTGCCCAATCAAACATCACACCTGCATTAGAAGAAGTAACCGTGGCCCCTCCATATTTTCCGCAAAAAGCTTTTATGGCTGCGGTGCTGTTCACATACGTCAGAGGAACAATAGTATCTTCAAAAAGCTCCATGAGTTTTTCCCACGCTTTTTCTGTCTGGTCGATATCGGCCATATCGGCCATAGAACAGCCTGCCCGTAAGTCAGGCAGAATTACCTTTTGATCGTCAGAAGTAAGAATGTCGGCTGTTTCAGCCATAAAATGCACGCCCAAAAAGATCACATACTCTGCCTTATTGTTTTGCTCAGACAGCCTGGCAAGCTGCAATGAGTCTCCCGTGTCATCAGCAAATTCTATTACTTCGTCTTTTTGGTAGTGATGGCCGGGAATATAAAGGCGCTGACCCAGCCTCTTCTTATGTGTCATCACCCTTTCACGCAGTTCTTCCTGATTCATCTGCAAATAATGTTCTGGTAGACGAGGGATTTGTTCAATCATCTCAAGAAAGCTCATATGCTTTTACCTCCAAATTAAAACTAATATCAAGGGATGGGGCTGAATGAGTTAAGCATCCCATGGAAATAAAATCTACACCGCACTGACTGTATTTATCTAAATTTGATAAACTGATTCCTCCTGAAGCTTCAGTCAGTATGGAGGAAGGTACTAATGATATCGTTCTTTCTATCTCTTCAGGGGTAAAGTTATCAAACATAATAATATCTGCTCCGCTTACCACAGCTTCTTCTATTTCTTTCTGATTTGTGGTTTCAACTTCAACTTTTACAGTCGGCCCAATGTGTTTCCTTACTTTTTCTATTGCTTTTGAAATGCCTCCGGCAGCTTTTATATGGTTATCCTTAACCATCACTGCGTCATGGAGACCAAAACGGTGATTAAACCCTCCCCCTATGCGAACTGCTTCTTTCTCAAACATTCGCAGACCAGGCGTGGTTTTTCTTGTATCACAAACCCTTGTCTTCCCTTCGGATAATTTACTTACTGCCTGTGCTGTAAGGGTTGCAATTCCGCTCATACGCTGAAAAAGATTAAGCATGACTCTCTCTCCGCTTAATAAGAGTTGCACAGGACCTTCTACCTCTCCTATCGTCTGGCCTTTTTTCATTTCTTCCCCTTCTCTTATGAAAAAGGTTACTTCAATGTCATGTGAAATGAACCGGTATCCTTCTTTTACTACTTCCAGGCCTGCAGCAATGCCAGGTTCTTTGCAAACCCACGTTCCTTTAGAATAATCCTCTTTTGAAAAAATAATTTCCGATGCAAGGTCCTGTGCCCCAATATCTTCTTTTAAAAATCTAGCTATTTCTTCCCTCAACAAAATGCTATTCACTTTTCTCAAAAGCCTCCTTCAGGCGGTTTGCTCGCTTTTATCAGTGTTTTTGTCATACCGTTATGACACATCCACTCTTTTTTTCTTTTCCTGTTTTGACTATCGTTACGGTAATGAGCCCCGAGGCTTTCTTCACGACATAGTGCACTCTCCAATACTAAAGAGCTGGTGACAAGCATATGCCTTATTTCTGCTTCCTCAGATGTTGCGGGCACAAAGCTGTCTCCGATACCCTGTAAATGTCTTTTACACCAGTTTAACGATCTCTTCATGGCCAGCTCATGCCTGATCACACCAGCTCCATCATGCATGTTCTGTTTTATGTCTTCTTTGGATGGAAGATGTCTTTTAGTGAAGGAAGGTTTCTTCCTCTCTTCCGCTGGCTCACCTGGAAAATCATATTTCATCTCTACCATTTTCTTCACTTCTTCGGCACACCATCTTGCAAACCCGCATGCCTCCAGGAGAGAGTTACTGGCAAGCCTGTTTGCCCCGTGAATACCTGTATAAGTTGTCTCTCCTGCGGCAAACAGTCCTGGCAGAGTTGTCTGCCCTCTGCTATTTACGACCACGCCTCCCATGTTAAAGTGAGCCCCCGTCTCTATCGGGATTTTCCCGCCTGAAAATGAAACTTGGTTGTCACTGCACCAGCTATATATCGTTGGGAACCTTGTTGAAAAATCAACTATATGTTGAATGTCCAAAAATACTTTATGCCCATTATTTCTCCACTTGGTTACTTCTCTTGCCACAATATCCCGAGGTGCCAGATCTTTTAACGGATGATTTTCCATAATAGGGATTCCTTCTTTTGTGATCAGGCGTGCCCCTTCCCCTCTCACTGCCTCTGAAACTAAGAAAGTATTACCATTGTCCCCTCTTGTCACTGTGGGATGAAACTGAACCATTTCTAAGTCAGTCAGCAGAGCCCCGCCCATGTAAGCAAGGGAATATCCATCCCCAGTTGCCTGCTTGCCGTTCGAAGTGACTGGATATAACTGACCGGCTCCTCCCGCAGCTAATATGACAGCTTTTGAAAAGTATGTATGATAATGACCTTCCGGTGTAACCGTACGTACCCCTCGGCACTCTCCTTCATGGACAATCAATTCATAGGCTGTTTCATCTTCCCGCCAAGTAACATAGTCTTCAACAGTTTTTAGAAATGAAGATACCATGACGGCCCCTGTTGCATCACCACCCGCGTGAAGGATTCTCCTTCTTTGATGAGCGCCTTCTTTTCCTAGGGCCATGTTCCCGGCTGAATCAATATCAAAAATAATCCCTTTCGACTGGCACCATTTTGTAATATCAGGGCCATTCTGGACAAGCTTTTTTACCATTCTTCTTCGTTGATGAGCTCCCCCTGCCGACAGCGTATCTTGATAATGGAGCTTCCAGTGATCGTTTGCTCCTATTGCTGCTGCAATCCCTCCCTGAGCTAAAAACGAGTTGCTTTGCTGCCTTCTTCCCTTTGTTATTATGGTCACCTGACAGGAAGAACCTAAAGATTCAGCTGCAACCAATCCTGCTAAACCACTTCCAATCACAACCACATCTGCATGATGCTCCATTTCCTTCACTCCGAATCTTAACATGTGTCTTGACACTTATGTTTACACAACTTTACAATAAATACAAGACAAAATTAAAGGTGATATCATGATTTATTTAGATTATTCTGCTGCTACACCCATGTCCGATCTTGCTTTAAAAACATATATGCACGTTTCTACACATTATTTTGGCAACGCTAGCAGTCTTCATACCTACGGAACAGATGCTGCTTCTATTATCGAATCAGCGCGAGCAACAATAGCTTCTCTGCTTTCTGTCATCCCTCGCAGTATTTATTTCACAGGCTGTGGTTCAGAAGCTAACAGTTCTGCTTTAATTGCCCTTGCCAAGGGAAACAGACATAAAGGAAAACAGCTTGTCACTACTCCTCTTGAGCATCCATCTGTGTTACAAACCTTTGCTTACTTAGAATCACAAGGCTTTACTGTTTCAAAAGTCAGAGTAAATGAATATGGCCAAGTATGTTTATCCCATTTGCAGGAACTGTTACAGGAAAAGACCGTTTTGGTCTCTATCGGACATGCAAGTGCAGAACTGGGTACCATTCAGGACCTTGAAAGCATTGGTGACATAGTAAAAGAGCATGGAGCCTTGTTTCATAGTGATTGTGTCCAAACCTTTGGAAAAATCATGATACCAGTAAAGGAAGCACATCTTGATTCCTTCTCTATTTCCTCTCATAAAGTCTACGGACCAAAGGGTGCAGGGGCTTGCTATATCTCCCCGCAAACGAGTTGGGATTCTTTTTTTCCTCATACGTCTCATGAAAAAGGATTGAGACCCGGAACAGTAGACACTGCCGGAATAGCCGCATTTGCTGCTGCAGCCGAGGAAACTATTTCTATACAAACAGATATTGTAAAGAAAGTAAGGAAGCTGAGTGATTACTTTACGAAAGCTGTGCTCTCGGAGGAATCAATCATCCTAGAAGGCCATCCTGATAAAAGGATTCCAGGACACTTTGCTTTGCGTTTTGATCAAAGAGAAGGCCAATATATCATGCTTGAGCTCAATCGCCGGGGGATTGCTGTTTCTACTGGAAGTGCCTGTCGTGCGGGGAGCTCTTCTCCACCAGCCTCCATGATTGCTTTAGGGAGGTCAACAGAGGAAGCACATGGTCTGATCCGTCTTTCCATGGGAAAATTCACAACAAAAGATGATATTGAAAAAGCCGCGGAAATAATCCAAAACCTGGCCAGCCGGGAAATGACAGGGGGGAGAATATGAAAGAAAAATTAATAGGGGAGGATAGAAGAAAGCTTCTCTTAGAGTGGCTTAAAACAGCTCACGAGCCCATTACAGGTAGCGTTTTAGCAAAAAAAACGAATGTAAGTCGCCAAGTCATTGTCCAGGATATTTCTATATTAAAAGCCAGAAATACTCCTATACTTTCTACTTCACAGGGATATCTTATGATGTCTCCTTCAAGACCGAATGCGTTTAGAAAAAAAATAGCCTGCTGTCACTCGGCTGATAAGAATGTAACTCAAGAGGAGCTGCAAATCATTGTAGACCAGGGAGCCACTGTCTTGGATGTGACAGTAGAGCATCAGCTTTATGGTGATATCACCGCTTCTCTTATGATTGCATGCAGAAGGGATGTACATGAATTCATAAAAAAATTTACTGAGACGGAGGCAACTCTTCTTTCAGAATTAACTGGTGGTGTTCACTTGCACACGATTGAAGCCCCTGAGGAAAAAATACTAATTGAAACCGAAAAATCACTAAAGGAAGCCGGGTTTCTGTTATAACCTTTCATAAAAAAGCCAGGCTTTCAGCCTGACTTTCTGTTTTATTTGTTTAATGTAACAATTGTACGTCCCCGGACTTTCCCTTGTAATATATCTTCTAACACGTGAGGAAGTTCATTTAGGGATATTTCACTTACAATCTCGTCATTTAAGTGACTGGGCTTCAAGTCATGCCCTAGTCTCTCCCAGACTTTTTTTCTACTATCCATAGGACACGTCACTGAGTCAATCCCCAGCCAGTTAATGCCTCTTGATATAAAAGGAAAGACCTTCGTCGAAACGTCTGTCCCACCAGTCAACCCGCTCGTAGCAACAGAGCCTCCATATTGAAGAGTGCTTAATATATACTGAAGAGTCTGCCCTCCCACTGGATCTACGGCAGCAGCCCAGCGCTCTTCACGCATTGGATTTCCTTCATTATCCACAATTTCTTCTCTGTGGATAACTTCCCGGGCTCCAAGCTTCTTCAGGTAATCTTTTTCATCTGTTTTTCCGGTACTGGCTGTCACGTGGTATCCTCTGTTTGCAAGAATATCGACAGCAATACTGCCGACTCCACCGGTTGCTCCTGCAACTAAGACAGGACCGTTTTCCGGTTTAAGGTTATTCTCTTCCAGGCGCTGAACGGATAAGCCAGCCGTAAATCCTGCCGTGCCGAGGATCATTGCTTCTTTCATACTAAGCCCTTTAGGCAGGGGAACCACCCAGTCTCCAGGCACACGAGCAACCTCACTGAACCCTCCGTGGTGCCCGGTCCCTAGATCATAGCTCGTAACAATAACTTCATCGCCTTCTTGGTATCGCTCATCTTTCGACTCCATGACTCTTCCAGCGAGGTCGATTCCTGGAACCAGCGGATAACTCTCTACAAACTGCCCCTGGATGGCAACAAACCCATCTTTAAAATTCACACTTGAGTACGCAACCTGGATGGTGACCTCTCCTTCAGGCAAATCTGACAGGCTTAATGTCTTGATGTCTCTTGTTACTTTTTCGTTTTCCTTATTTATTACAAATGCCTGGAAATTCTCCACTCTTCTTCCCTCCCTGTCTTTTTCTTTTCTCTGCTTATCAGATGTTTACTTATTGGTCTAAATCAAAAATATTGTTCAAACCATTTTTTTGCTTCTTCTACTTCCTCTCTTATCAGCTGGTGACCACCTTCTGTCCAGTACTCAGTAACTGGAGCTCCCGCCTCCTGTAAGTGGCGACTAAGCTCTTTTGTCTGCTCAGCAGGAATAAGGGGATCTTGTTTGCCTGCCCCGATGAAAACAGGGATTTTATTTAATGAAGGAAGCTCTACCCCGCGGCGGGGTACCATGGCATGAAAAAGAGCTGCTCCTGATAGAGAATTTTCATAATGATACAGCAAACTTGCTGCAATGTTTGCCCCATTGGAATATCCTACTGCGACAACATTTTGACGATCAAAGCCATATTTCCCTGCACATTCGTCTATAAATTCATGCAGTTCTCTGGTGCGAAAGACCAGGTCTTCCTCATCAAATACACCTTCTGCAAGACGCCGAAAGAAACGGGGCATTCCATTTTCAAGCACGTCCCCCCGTACTCCCAATACAGAAGCTTCTGGAGCTATCATTTGTGCCAGTGGCAGTAAATCACGTTCATCCCCCCCTGTTCCGTGGAGGAGCAATAATGTTGGCGCGTCTGTGTTACTTCCTTTGTTATAAATATGTTCCATCCTCGTTCTCCTCTCTTTGGCCTTTTAACACTTATTGTTTTGTATCAAGGGGCTTCAGTCGTGCTTCAATGGATTCTCTTTGATTCTCTAAATAAGGAGGGAGCGCCAGGCTTTCTCCCAAGGTTTCAAACGGCTCATCCCCTTCAAAACCAGGTCCGTCTGTGGCAAGCTCAAAAAGAATCCCGTTTGCTTCCCGAAAATATAATGAACGGAAATAGTACCTCTCCACAAATCCAGAATTGGGAAGGTTATTATCATTGAAAAACTGTTCCCATTTTCTCAGCTCTTCTTCATTCTCTACACGAAAAGCGACATGGTGCACACTGCCTCTCCCTGGTCTTTCTCTCGGAAGATCATTATTTTCTTCCAGAAACACTTCTCCTCCTGTTCCTCCTTCTCCGGTTTCAAACACTCTAATGGTGGATGAGCCTTTTGCAGAAGTGAAGGTTCCTGTTTCCTTAAAGCTTAAAAGATCCGTTAGTACACTGGCTGTAAGCTCCGGCCTGGACACAGTCAACGTGACAGGACCCAACCCTCTTATGCCGTGTTCTGAAGGAACCGGGCTTTTTTCCCAAGGCTTTCCGGCAGGGACTCCTTTATTTTTCTCATCTGATACCAGAACGAGCCGCTGGCCTTCAAAATCACGGAACGGCAAAACCGCTCTTCCTGACTGCTGTGTGATGCCGTCATGTTCTACGTCATACTCATTAAAACGATTTTCCCAGTAATCTAAGGATGCATCAGTTGCAACTCGTAAGGAGGTAGTGGAAATACTGTTTGTTCCATAATGAGTGCTTCCTGCGTTCGGAATTTCAAAAAATGTTAAATCTGTTCCCGGATTTCCTCTTTCATCAGCATAAAACAAATGATATACAGAGGTGTCATCTTGGTTTACAGTTTTTTTCACAAGTCTCATGCCTAAAATATTTGTATAAAACTCATAGTTCTTCTTTGCGTCCCCGGTTATAGCTGAAACATGGTGAACCCCTTTTAGCTCTTTCAGATCCACAGCTCTCACTCCTTATTATCGAATAACGTCACCTTACACTTTTCATACGTTACTAACCTTTTTTTAGTGACATAAGTATAAAATAACGTATATTTTTATAAAACAAAACCAATACGCTTTCCAAACGTAAAAAAAACAGGCCCGCTGTTATATGATCAACCTGGCGGACCTGTTTTATTAGGGTAATGACTATTTTGTTATAATTAGAGCCCCTGCTGGAGATCGATTCCCCATAGCATTGGAAGCCAGAAAGTCACAGCAAGCACAATGAGAATAATAGCAACAATATTTATCCAGAAACCGTTCTTTACCATTTCAATAATCTTCAGTTTCCCTGTCCCAAAGATAATGGCGTTTGGCGGTGTTCCAACTGGAAGCATAAATGCACAGTTAGCTGCCATCGCACAAGGTACCATCAGGGCGTACGGGTGGATGTTTAAAGCAATCGCAAGAGATGCAACTACTGGCAGGATCATCGTTCCCGTTGCAGTATTTGAAGTGATTTCTGTTAAGAACAATACCAAAGCTGTTGCTACAAGGACAATTAAGATAAAGTTCATACCTTCAAGAACTGTCAGCTGCTCTCCAATCCATCCGGAAAGTCCTGTTTCACTAAAGCCGGCAGCTATAGCCAAACCACCGCCGAACAAGAGCAGGATTCCCCAAGGAATCTCTTTTGAATCTTTCCAATCCAAAATCTTTGCTTCTTTTCCTTGTCCCGCTGGAATTAAGAACAACAAAATGGTAGCCGTAATAGCGATCATACCATCCGTAAGACCTGGGATTTCTACGATTCCATCTGCATCCCATAAGAACGTTCGTGTAATCCACATAAACGCTGCAAACAAGAAGACAGCAAGTACTGCTTTTTCTTCGTGAGTAATTCCGCCAAGGGCTTTTCTTTCACGTTGTATAAGCTCTTTTCCACCTGGCAGTTGTTTAAGTTTGATTGGATAGATAACTCTCGTAAGATAAAACCATGTACCGATTAGCAATATAAATACTAAAGGGGCTGCGAATGCCATCCAGCTGGCAAAGGTAATTTCCATATCAAATAATTCATTAACAGTACCAGCAAGGATAATGTTTGGCGGTGTACCTATCAACGTACCTAATCCCCCAGCTGTCCCTGCGTACCCAATACCAAAGATGATGGCTTTCTCGAATTTCTTAATTTCACTTTCACTGCCCTTATCACCTTTTAACGCTTCTGAAACCTGATAAGTGATAGCTAGTCCAATAGGAATCATCATCATTACGGAAGCCGTATTTGAAACCCACATGGAGAGAAAACCCGTGGCAAGCATAAAACCAAGAATAATTCTTTGCGTACTTGTTCCAATAAGAGCAATAATTGCTAAGGCCATCCGCTTGTGAAGGTTCCATTTTTCCATAGCCAGTGCCACAAAAAATCCACCAAGGAATAAGAAAATAATATCATTTCCGTAAGCTGATACAACCGTGTCGCCATCTAATGCTCCTGTAATAGGCAGGAGAATAATAGGCAGGAGCGAGGTAGCCGGAATAGGTATGGCTTCCGTGATCCACCATGTTGCTATCCACATTGTGACCGCCAGCACTGCAAGCCCTTCGGGAGATAATCCTTCCGGCCTGAAAAACATAAGTGTCAGGGCAAATAATAATGGCCCTAAAATAAGACCTACTAATTGTGCACGAGTATAAGCAGGCTTATTTGAATCTCCAGACGGACCTTGAGGACCACCGGATGAAGTGTTCGCATCAGTATTCTTTTCTTGTGAATCAGCACCGTTCTTCTTGTTACCCATTTCCTTAAATTGAGAAAAGGTTAACAATTTCTTTGTTTGAGTTGAAGAAGCCCATAGACTTTTCCAAATCGACGATGTAAGTGAACTTTTTTCCATAAGCTTTTTCACCCTTCCTGTAAACGCTTACTGTAAGATTAATTGAATATTTTGTCGAAGTATATCTTTTGTAACTATTACAAACCTTTTGTAAGTAAAAAAATCAAATATATTTCTTATTTTAAGAATTTTATAGAAACAAATGTTACAAGTAACAGATTTTTTTCTTATTAAAATGAACCCAAGTACATTCCTGGCATCTGGATAAGTAAAGCATGGAGCAGACAGATTGTCTAAGTAAATTGTTTTGAAAATATGACAGTATACTTATAGAATTAATTGGTTTAAACAGTAAAAACATGCTGTTGAAAATCCTTTCTCCACAGCATGTACTGACATTACATTTAGATATTCTCACAATGTATCCAGTCCTAGTCAACAGAGGCTACAAAAGACTGAAGCACATCCTTTTTTTCTGATTTCAGGCGATATCTATGTAGGGGTCTCCCCGTCGTTTGATAACTCACCTGGACAAGCAATATTTCTATATCCACAAGGTGCTGTAAGTATTTTCGCGTAGACACACGTGATATCCCCGTTTCTTTGGCCACATCGGCTGTGGAAAACGATGTCTTTTCCCAGTCAAGAATTTGTTTAGCAATGATAGCAAAAGTAACTTCTGTAAGCCCTTTAGGCAGTTCCAGGGGATTATAATTAGATCTTTTTTTTCTTAAAAGAAATGCATCCAGATCCTCCTGGCTGACAGCCTGCTCATCTTTCATTAATTCAGCTTTCTTTTTGTATTGAAGTAAAGATTCTTTAAATCTTTCAAAGTCAAAGGGTTTAATTAAATAATCAACCGCTCCATAGCGTAAAGCTGTTTTTATAGAGGTGTTATCATTGGCAGCCGTAATGACAATTGCATCAATATTACTGCCTTCTCTTCGCAATTCAACGAGCATATCAAGACCAGTATCGTCAGTCATGTAAACATCCAATAAAAGAAGATCGATTTTCTCTTGTTTCAAAACCTTCCATGCTTCTTTGACATTATGAACAATACCCGCCGCATGAAAACCATTAATTTTTTCAAGATAAATTTTATTAAACTTTGCAACCATCGGATCGTCTTCTACTATTAACACATTTATCATACTTCTTCCCCTTTATAAGGAACTTTCACTGTAAATGTCGTACCTTCTTCTTTTTCAGATATGACTTCCACTGACCCATTTAAGTTATCAAGGGCTCTCTTTGTTAAGTACAAGCCGTACCCACGATTCTGTCCTTTTCCTGATCTGCCTTTTTCAAATATATAGTCTTTATCGGAAGGGTCAATTCCATGTCCGTTATCCTGGACATTAAAATAAAAATAACCCTCTTCATAATTTACAGTAAATGTTACTTTCTTTTCCTCTTGATTTTTAACTGCTTCATAAGCATTTTCACTTAAGTTCCCAATAATTGTAATTAAACCATCCATCTGCTCTGAATCCTTTAAGTCAGGTAACGGATATTCTCCTTTAAGATCTACGGTCACACCCTCTTCTCTCAGTTGACTCATTTTGTTCAGTATATACCCAGCTAATACAGGATCCTTTACAAGGCGGGAAACAGAGCCGATTTCCTTTTGATAATTCTTGGAGATTTGATCAATATACTCCTTTAATTCCTCATATGACTCAGTATGAACCATGGCGGACATCACGTGAAGACGGTTCATAAATTCGTGTGTATGGACACGCAAGGTTTCTGCGTAAGTTTTAGCGTCAGTAAGCTGGTCAATTAATGTAGTAAGCTCTGTTTTCTCTCTAAATGTTGCTACTGCCCCTACAATCTTTTTATCAGTTATGACAGGAACCCTGCTGATAATAATATCTATGTTGCCTAGTGTTTCCTCACGATCATACTCGCCTTTTTCATTTTCGATAATGTTTTTCATTCCGAGCTCAGGGAGAAAGGTATCAATTTGTTCTCCGATAGGGTCTTTCATAAAACCTGCTCGCTGGAAATACTCTTTAGCCTCTTCATTCGCAACGACGACTTCACCTTTATCATTTACAGCAATAATCCCTTCCCGTACTGATGCAAGCATGGCATCTCGTTCTTTAACCAACTGAGCAATTTCTTGAGGTTCCAGACCGTGCATGGTTTGTTTCACTCTTTGGGCCAGAGCAAGAGCTCCTAAAAGTCCTACTAAAAGACCCATCAATGTGCCAAAGAATACAACGGATTGAGACTCTAACACTTCTTCCTCAATGTTATCAATTAAAATCCCCACAGAAACGACTCCTATTTGCTCGTCACCAGACCATACGGGAACAAAGGCACGTAGTGATTCCCCTAATGTCCCTTCTGCAATGGACGTATAGCTTTCCCCGGTAAAAGCTCTCGATTCATCGTTCCCCACAAAGTATTCTCCAATTCTGTCTTGTACTGGATGGGAAAAACGTAAACCTTCCATATTCATAACCACAATGTATTCTACCTCTGTATCTTCCTGAACGGTACGAGTGTAGGCTTGGACATGTTCATCAGCCTCTTCATTATGTAAGCTTTCTTGTACTGCTTCCGACCAACTTACACTTCTCGCTATCGACATAACCTTATCAGCCTGATGCTCGCGTGTTTGATGTGTCGTGTAATTGCCCGCGAACACTCCGGTTAAGGCAAGGGATACAACCAGCACAATGCATATTAATATTGTCATCCAGGCTTGGAGCCCAATAGACTTTCTAACTCTTTCTAAGATCTCTCGCATGGAACTCTCCCCGGCTGTGACTACTGGTGGCAGGATACCACTTTATTTTCCGTCAGCCACTGTTCTGCATTTCTGCTAAAGACACTATATCAAAAGTTTTGGTTAATGTTCAGCTTTTATGTTTTTTCTCAACGTATTGATTATATTTTATCATACAAAATTAGCGCTCAATTCATTGAAAACTTTAAAAGAATTGAACGCCACGTTGTAATGTTTTACATTTCTTCTAATTTTTTTAATTTCTTTTCAAATGAAAGTCTCCAACTATCAGTAAGCTGTGGAAGCTCAGTCAACCTTTTCAGGCGTTTTTGATCAGGTTGATGATGGTAGGTAATTTGATTCACAAAATCTATTGAGACATCTGAACCTCTATCCTTAAGGATAAACAAATCATTCTTCGACACATATCCTTCTTCCAAAACTCGGACGTAAAAGCCAGTATAACCCGTATTTTGTACATCCAAAGGCAGTTCTTTAATTCCATGGCGTTTGGCCAGCTTATGACAGGGCTTTCTCGGCTGAGCTACTTCTACAAGGGCTTCCCCCCACCGAAATATATCTCCAATGCACGTATTCGTTTCCGTATAGCCTTGTAAAGTTACATTTTCACCAAAGGATCCTGATGGCCAAGAGCCTGGAAACCTGTTTTTCCAATACTTATAGTGTTCAAATGGATACACACATACAGCCTTATCTGCTCCTCCATGATTTACCAGATCAGCCTGTTCATCTCCAGCAAGGTTAGAAAAGGATAAATAGAGGGCCTTCTCTTTTACTGCCTCCTTGTAGATACCAGACAATATTTCTTTTTCCCCTTGATGGCTTAATTTTTTTGCCTTGCCAGTATTTAATGAAACTACGCTTCCTTTTTCCACTGTACCAGCTCCCACCATAAATAATATCCTTTGTTGACTAGTTACTTCACAAGAAAGCTTTGTTGGAATTTACCTCTAAGTTTCTCTTCACCAGAATAAAACAAAAGAAATAAACCAAGTGAAAACAATATAGCGGCCAGGATATCAGTTGGGTAATGCCAGCCAAGGACCACCCGAGCCAGCGAGGTTCCAATAGCAATAACAAAAAGAAGAAGAATGACGGTGCCTTTTACCATCCCGCCTTTTCTAATGACCCTGTCCCATACATAAAAAAGCAATAAGCATAAAAGCGTAATACGCATCGTATGTCCGCTTGGAAAGCTAAAGGACGGAATATCCAGACTAAATTGGAAAACTTCTATGCTTCGCGCTTCTCCCGGCCGTTCTCTTTGAAAAAATACTTTTAAAAGATAATTAAAAACAATTCCAGTACCGGTAAGCAGTACAAATGACAAAGCTTCAAATCTATACTTTTTTATCCAGAGTACCAGTGCTGAAAATATGGTGACAAATAGAATGATCTCCGGGGCCCCAAGGCTTGAAAAGATGAGTGCTGCATTATAGAGCCACTGGCCGAACGCTGTTTCTGTTATCCCTTGAAACCAATGAAAAATATCAAAATCAATGGCAAAAGTCCAACTACCGATAAGGAAGGATATAACAAACATCATTAACGCCAGTCCAGCTGTTATTTTCTTGTTAGTAAAAATCATATGTAAAAAATCTCCTTGTCTCCTTATTCATCTAAAGGTGCTTATCCACGGCTCGTTTAAAAGGAAAGAGGAGCCATGTGAAGTAACAGCTCCTCTTGTATTTTTAATTTGGAAAAAAAGGCATACCGAAAACATAATGAGCAATCGCAAAACCAACGATCATTAAGATAACCCCTACAGTCAGGCCGCGTAGAGCTTCTTTCGTTTCATTACCAGCTCTGCTTTCCATACGTTGTCCTCCTTTACCTTTGATATGACTTCTCAACAATCTCATCAAAGATAAAAGTAGACTGGAATTTCACGGGTAAAGACAATAAATATTTTAACATAAGTGCAACCGACTCATCAGATATAAATTCAATATTCACTGCTTTTTCTATATTTACAACGGAGAAATATGGTGTCCCTGTTTTCCCCGGAGCATATAAAAAATCAAACGCTTCTGGAATGATTTCCCCATCGCTGCAGACCACTGAAGGCAGTAATAAGACATTATGACCTTTATCCAGACCTGCTGTCATAGAGAAAGTAACTATGCCTAAACTGCAAAGAAGAAAAAGCTTCATCTTCTGCCTCCTTATCAGGAAACTTAGTAAGTATACTTTATTATGGTTCCATTCTTTCACATATATGAATAATTTCTTCCTTTTCTATCTCCGTTAAAAAGATCCCAGTTTGCCATTATAGCTTTAAGTATAAATCAGGTTTCGAAACCGTCAATAAAGAAAAAAACACGTTATACGCCAGAATAAAACAATTCTTTATCTATTATTATCAAAAAATAAAGCATTTTCTAACATTACTCTGTTAAAATGGCTGTAAAGATCTTTGTAAGCGATTTCTCAAAAGGCGAGGGGATTAGAATGAAAGTCTCATTATTTATTACATGCTTAGCTGATGTAATGTACTCAAACGTTGGAAAGAGTACAGTCGAGCTGCTTGAAAAGTATGGATGTGAAGTGGATTTCCCAATAAACCAAACGTGCTGCGGGCAGCCAGCCTATAACAGCGGTTATCATAAAGAGTCGAAAAGTATCGCTAAACATTTCATTGAAGTGTTTGAGGATGCTGATTATGTTGTAGCTCCCTCTGGTTCTTGTATAGCCATGGTAAAAGAATATGAGCACTTATTAAGCAAGGACAAGGAATGGGCGGATAAAGCAAAAAATCTAAGCAGGAAATCATATGAGCTTACGCAGTTTCTCGTGGAAGTAGTAAAGGTTGAAGAAATTTCTGCAAGACTTCCCGCTTCAGCTGCTTACCATAAATCCTGTCATATGACCCGGCTGTTAAAGGTGACTGACGCTCCCCAAAACCTTCTTTCAAAAGTGGAGGACTTAGAGATAAAAGAACTTCCTAACAGCCAGGACTGCTGCGGGTTCGGGGGAACTTTCTCTGTGAAAATGACACCAATTTCCGAACAAATGGTAGATGAGAAAGTAGCCCACATAGAGGAGACAGGAGCAGAAATTCTCATTGGGGGAGACTGCGGTTGTCTGATGAATATCGGCGGTCGGATTAACCGCTTAGGGAAATCAATTAAAGTAATGCATATTGCCGAAGTTTTGAATAACGAGGTGAAATAACATGCCAATGAAAATAGGAGAAAAAGATTTTTTTGGACGGGTTGAAGACGGCATCCAAAACAGCTTTATGCGAAAAGCTGTAGCCGGAGCGCAGGAACGCATGCAGGACAGGCGTGAGAAAGCCTCTGAAGAATTGGGTGACTGGGAGAAATGGCGGGAGCTTGGTGAAGAAATCCGTTCACATACGTTAGAAAACCTTGATTATTACCTTGAGCAGCTGGCTGAAAACCTCAGCAGCCGAGGGGGTCATGTCTTTTTTGCTCAGACACCGGAAGAGGCAAATGACTATATAAAAAAAGTAGCTCAGACTAAAGAAGCTAAAAAGATCGTTAAATCAAAGTCCATGGTCACAGAAGAAATCAACATGAATCACGTCTTGGAAGAGATGGGTTGTGAAGTGATTGAAACGGATCTTGGTGAATACATTCTTCAAATTGACGATCACGACCCTCCTTCCCATATCGTTGTCCCGGCTCTCCACAAAAATAAAGAACAAATTCGTGATACTTTTCGTGAAAAAAAGGGCTACACCAACACTGAAAAACCAGAAGAGCTTACACTCTTTGCAAGAGAGATGCTTAGGAAAGAATTTTTGTCTGCTGACCTGGGTATTACTGGCTGTAATTTTGCCGTTGCAGAATCAGGTTCCATTTCTCTCGTGACAAATGAAGGAAATGCAAGACTCGTTTCCGCCCTTCCCAAAACTCAGATTGCTGTTATGGGGATGGAAAGAATTGTTCCAACGTGGGAAGAACTTGATATATTGGTCTCCTTGTTATGCCGAAGCGCTGTCGGCCAAAAGCTGACAAGCTATATTACAGGACTTACAGGCCCAAAAGATGAACAAGATGCAGACGGACCTGAAGAATTTCACCTGGTGATTGTTGATAATGGCCGCTCGAATATCCTGGGAACAGAATTTCAATCTGCCCTTCACTGTATTCGTTGTGCTGCCTGTATTAATGTATGCCCTGTTTACAGACATGTAGGCGGTCACTCCTACGGTTCTATCTATCCCGGACCCATTGGAGCAGTGCTTACACCTCTTTTGGGGGGCTATGACGATTATAAAGAATTGCCTTATGCCTCTTCTTTATGCGCTGCATGCACAGATGCCTGTCCGGTAAAAATTCCTCTTCATGAGCTTCTAATCAGCCATCGTCGAAAGATCGTCGAGGAAGAAAAGAAAACAAGCTTTGGAGAAAGAATGGCAATGAGAGGATTTGAAATGGTAGCCACTTCTTCCACCTGGTATCGTATTGGTGTAAAGTCAGCCCCGCAAATGACTGTTCCTTTCGCCAGAAACGAAATTATTTCCAGAGGCCCGGGACCAATGAAGCCGTGGACTGATATTCGCGACCTTCCTGCTCCTAAAAAAGATTCTTTCAGAGATTGGTTTAAAAAGCACCGGAAGGAGGGTCAATCATGAACAAAGGAACCGTGGAAAACAAAGACAGCTTTTTAGGAATGATTGCAAATAAATTAGACCGTCCACGTAAAACTGACCCAGTGGCTCGCCCTGTATGGAAAAACTCTCCCCAGTGGGATGTGTTAAGTGATGCCAACCAGGAGGAGCTTGTTGAGGTACTGAAAAAACAATGCTTAGCTATTCACACTCAGCTTGTAGAAACCTCTGTGTCTGATTTAAAAGAAACCATACGCCAAGAACTAAAGAATCTAAATGCTTCTTCTCTTGTCACCTGGAAAGATGAGCGGTTTGTCGAATATGGGCTCTCTGAGTTTTTTACAAAAGAATGCCCAGAGCAGGATATAGATTCATTTACATGGGAGCCCACCCTTTCAAGAGAAGAAAATGTCCAGATGGCTGAAAAAGCTGACGTAGGAATCACCTTTAGTGATATAACATTGGCCGAATCAGGAACAGTGGTTTTGTTTAGCGGCTCTGGTAAAGGACGATCAGTAAGTTTACTGCCAACAAACTATATTGCCCTTATTCCTAAAAGCTCGATTGTACCAAGAATGACCCAGGCTGCTTCTTTCATTCATCATGAAATCGAAAGAGGCAGTAATATAGCTTCATGTGTCAACTTCATTTCAGGTCCAAGCAACAGTGCTGATATTGAGTTAAATTTAGTTGTCGGCGTCCATGGTCCTGTCAGAGCTACCTACATTATTATTGATGACAAATAAAAGAGGTCCGGGCCACTATATATTAGGCCCGGACCTCTCATTTATTCCGGCTGTGGCTGGTACAATTCCCAACCTAGCTTTAACGAGCTTACGATATAATCAACAACCTCTTCAACGTCTTTCTCATCGGTTTCTACTTCAAAGCTGTTAAGCTTATACATTTGTTCTCTTTCTTTATATAGAGCTTCAATTTCTTCCAGACTTTTGTTTTGAAGCACAGGGCGGCTGTCTATAATCAGATCAAGCCGGTCTTTCCAGGAATCCCACGTCAAATCTAAAGAAATAACAATATTAGATTCTAAGCACACCTTTCTGATATCAGGCTGTGCGTATGCTCCTCCACCTAAAGAAATGACTTTTAAGCGAGTATCCCTGCACCAGCTGATCGTCATTTCCCTTTCCATTTCTCTGAATTTCTTTTCTCCCAGTTCTTTAAATATATCCGGCACCTTCATACTATACTTTTTTTCTATTTCCTGATCTATGTCTATAAAATCACGAAACAGCTTTTTGGCAAGCAAAGAACCTACACTTGTTTTTCCCACACCCATAAAACCTATTAAAACAATATTTCGCTCTCTTAACGGATAAACTTTTGGTCCCATTTATAACAACTTCCTTTTTTATGAAGGTCACATATTATGGTGAAAATTTTAATGCAGTAAATGGTGAAAGTCAATAAGAAGGCAGAAATGACCATTCCAAAATATTTGTGCCTTTTTTCTTCCATGAGTATGCTCAATCTTTTAAGATGTGACCGTTATGTTTATGACTTACTCTTTAATATATTCTGCATCGTAACTATTTTCTCCTGCGTGTACTGTAAGAAGCGTATCTGCGTACCCTACCAGCCTGTTGATCAGTTCGTCAGCTATCTGCTGAATGAGCAGGCTCTTTTCTTGCTGGTGCAGTTCGGGGTTATTTATTATAATCGTGGTATTGATAAACACATCTCTGTTTCCTTGTAGATCGTATTGGATAAACACCTTTGCTGGTGCCCCTCCAAGGGAAGGATCTTCAAAGCCGGGTATAAATACATACCACTCCTCTGCAGTAGCTGAGCGAAAATTTTTTGTAAATCCTAATCTTTCAATGATCGTGTTCACCTCAAATGGTTCATGATTCGTCAGCTTAGTCACCTTGTTTTTCTTCAACGCCGATCACCCTGTATTTTTTTATGTAGTGTTTGTTTCATACCTGGTATCCATTCACTTTCCTCTTCACTCTGTAAATAGAGAAAGGAGTTAGAACAAAACCTTCTAACTCCTTTCACCTATTTACAAACAGATTACATTCCTGTCTTCACACACTCATTTCCCTTCTTCAGAAGGGCAGCGCCAGAATTGATGGCTGCGTCAATTACTGCCCCCCTCACCGCTGGCACCACTCTTTTATCAAATGGCTGAGGAATAATATACTCAGGAGATAGCTCCCACTCTGGTATAAGGTCCGCTATACTATACACGGCTGCCAGCTTCATTTCCTCATTAATTGTAGATGCCCGGCAGTCCAGTGCACCCCGGAAAATACCTGGAAAGGCCAGAACATTATTTACCTGGTTAGGTAAATCAGACCTGCCTGTCCCTATTACCTTCGCTCCAGCAGCTATTGCTTCAGCAGGCATGATCTCAGGAACAGGATTAGCCATGGCAAATATAATGCTGTCCTCACTCATTTCTTCCACCATTTCTTGTGTGAGGGCTCCCGCCACCGATACGCCAATAAACACATCGGCTCCGATAATGGCATCCTCCAAACTGCCCTGCACGCTCTGACTATTGGTCAACTCTGCTAATTCCTCTTTTACCGGGGTCATTCTTTCAGTCCGTCCTTTATAAATCGGCCCGATAGAATCGCAGATGATGATATTATTTATTCCTATTGTTCTTAACAGCTTGGTAACAGCTACACCTGCAGATCCGGCACCGTTAATAACCACCTTGATATTTTCCACCTTTTTATCCACGATCCTCAAGGCATTAATAAGACCTGCAGCAGTCACAATGGCTGTTCCATGCTGGTCATCATGAAAAACAGGAATATTCATTTCCTCTTTTAACCTTTGCTCAATCAAAAAGCAATCAGGTGCAGCAATGTCTTCTAAATTTATACCTCCAAAAGTGGGCTCCAGCATTTTAATTGTCTGGATTAATTTTTCAGGGTCTGACTCCTCCAAACAAATTGGAAAGGCATCAAGGCCTGCAAATTCCTTAAATAATGCTGCTTTCCCCTCCATTACTGGCATGGAAGCTCCTGCTCCAATATTTCCCAATCCTAAAACGGCCGAACCATTTGAGACTACACCTACTAGATTACTTTTGCTCGTATAGTCATAAATTTTTTCAGGATCTTCGGCAATTTCTTTACACGGTTCAGCTACTCCAGGGGAGTAGACAAGGCTAAGATCATTTCCGTCATTAACAGGCATTTTAACATTCACATGTAACTTTCCTCTATGCTCTTTGTGCAGAGCTAAAGCTCTCTCCCTAAGATTGCTCATGTCTCTTCCCCTTTCTTATTCATAAGGAAATATTAAAGCCAAAAGGGCATGAATACTTCTCTTACGTTTTTTAACAATCACCCATTTTATTTTTTATTCTCTTACCTTCCCTCCTTATAATTTGAAAAATTATTCTGAATATTTATTTTATTTGTTTTTCTACTTTTTGTCTATAGCAAATCTAAATTCCTTGTCGTTTTCTCTACCTTAATGGGAGAAAACCTGCTTTGGTCCTTACAAAAAAGGACCAGTTCTTATATCGGACCGGCCCTTTGGAGGATTTATATACAGCTTTTATTAGATTTCTATTCTAGGCTTTTACTTCCTGTTTCATTGTATTATCTCTATCTTTTTTCTTAAAAAACAAGTCTCTGTCTTTCCATAAGAAAATGGCAGCTAGTGCGCAAGCAAGGATATCTGCAAGCGGGAAAGCTATCCATACACCATACACCCCTAAAAATGATGGCAGGATAAGGACCAAAGGAATCAAAAACAATATTTGCCTTGCCATTGATAACACAAGAGCTGGTTTAGCCATGCCCAATGCCTGGTATAATCCGCCGCTTAACACCTGCGCTCCAATCAAAAAGGCTGCAGCAAACATAATTTTTATAGCCTCCACACCAGATTCAATCGTTGCAGGATCACTTGTAAAGACTCTCATAAATGGGGCAGGCACTGCAATCATTAGTACAAAAATAAAAGTTGATATAACTGTTACAACTTTAAAGCTTAGAAGAATGGTTTCCCTCATTCTCCCGTATTGTTTTGCTCCGTAATTATACCCTACGATAGGCTGCATCCCCTGAAGAATCCCCATCATTGGCATCAACGTAAACATCGCTATTCTTTGAACAATACCAAACACACTGACATAAAATTCGCCGCCATAACGAATAAGCATTGTGTTTATTGCTATCATCATTACGCTTCCAGATGACTGACGGACAAAAGCAGGAAACCCTATAACAGCCACTTCCTTGATAATCACCCATTGAGGAAGCAGATTTTCAACCTTAATCGTTAATGTACTCCGTCCTGTCAGGAAATACCATAGAACGATGACACTTATAATTCCTTGTGACAAAACAGTAGCTATTGCAGCCCCGCCTACACCCATGTTAAATACAAAAATAAAAATGGGGCTTAAAATAATATTCAGAATCGAAGGGATGACCAGCGTCAACATGGCAAAACGGGAATTCCCTTCTGATCGAATAATGGCATTTGCCGTAAAACCAAAAGCAAAGAAAACGGACCCAATAAGAATCGGAAACAGGTACTCTACTGCATAGGAAAGAACTTCAGGAGTCGCTCCAAACAATTGGGCAAGCGGCTCAATGATCGTGAAAGCTCCTATGAAGGAAACAGCCCCTATCATAAGAATCATAAACAGAATATTTCCTAATACTTTATCCGCATCATCTTTCTTCTGGGCACCAAGCCGCCGTGAAATGACCGAAGCGCCACCCATTCCAAAAGCCGCTGCTACAGCCATCATAATCATCATAACGGGGAAGGCAATCGTCACTCCTGCTACCGCATCCAGACCAACACCATGAGAAATAAAGATTGTATCAACTACGTTATATAAAGCCATGACAAACATCCCTATCATAGCAGGGACGGAGATGTTTCTTAATAGCTTGGGAATCGGCTCAGTTCCAAGCTGGTCACTTTGCTTTTTCATTACTTTAACTCCTTTTCATTCTGTCCGTTTCTTTGCTGCATTCTCAGAGTCATTTTCTTAAGCCAGCTAAGAAGCAATTCCCTTTCTGGCGGCTCAAAGTCGCTCACAAGGTCGGTTTCAACCTCTTCTCTTACTTCTCGCAGTCTTCCTTCTGTTTCTATGCCCTTTTCAGTCAAAGAAATGAGCTTTGTCCTTCGGTCAAGCTGGCTTTCTTTTTTTTCAATAAGGTTCTTCTTAACCATTGATTCTACCAGGCCATTCATAGATGAAGGCTGTATATATAACCGTTTTTGCAGAGAAGATTGGCTTTGCTCGCCAAACTCATGCAAAAAATAAAGAACTTTAGCTTGCGAAAAACTCAGATCAAAACTCATCAACACCTGGTTGTGGTGATTACGCAACAGATGAGCCAGCACTCCTATATTATAGCTCAAATTTTCCTCTAACTTTTTCATAAATAGTTAGCCTCCTAAACAATTAACGAGTATACTCCTTTCTTTTCCTAATGTAAATGAGATAATCATCATATATATATGGTAATAGAAGCTATTCTTTTTTATTAGTATGCTAATAAAAATGTCGAAGAAAAAATGGAGTAAGAAAATAATATATTCATTTACTAATTTTTGTAATTGCAAATTGACAGGTTCATAGAGATAAACTATAATTAAATTGAAAGCGCTTACATATTAGGGGGTATGATTTCTATGTCTTTTACTGTTACATCAAACTACATCAATAAAAATGAAATGATTGATATCCTTTTGCACCACAATATTTATAAAATGTCTGATGGCAGACAGCTGTATCAGGCAACAGAGAAAGAGTTAGAAAACGAGCTTTACTTACTTTTGGGTGAAACGATTTCTGTCTTTTCTGCATAGAAGACTCTTATACAAAACTCTATTACTTTTCTTAATAGAGAACTTACATTGGAATTATCCAATTGAGTTCTTTTTGTTTTTGTTTTCATAACAAAAATCCTCCCTAGCTGGAAATATTCTTTTCCAACTACAGGAGGTAATAAAAGGTTAAGACATTGATTCATCTGCTAGTTTAATCATTTCTTTAAGTTTCTCTATTGGTATTTGACCTGGTGCTGAACTCTGCTCCCCAACTGCAAAAGTCATTGCTGAACCAAAGACCCAGCCTAGCATCCTTGTTATGGCTCCATACTTGCCCATTGAAATTGTTACTAATGGGACACTTAACAATTTAGATAATTTATTTGTTGCTTCCAACAACAAAAGAACATCATCCATATTATTTGGCATCACAGCAATTTTAACAATATCAGCCTGTAATAATTCTGCTTCTTTACATTTGGAGATCATTTCTGACAATTCCGGGGTTTCCTCAAAGTTATGGTGGGAAATGAGCAGTTTAACACCATTTTCCTTCGAAACACGCCTAAGCCTTGCTATACTTTCATGATTATTGGCTAATTCGTAGTCAACAAAAGAAACGTATCCGCTTGCACAAACTTGTGCAAACACTTCCATTTTCTCCTCTGCCCCAATATTTGCAGGTTGTCCTCCTTCTTTTTCACTTCTAACCGTAAATAAAATGGGTATTTCATTACCACTCTCTTTGATTTTTTGCAGGGTGGAAATTACTTTTTCAACATTAGATAAGCCCTTAAAGAAATCTGCCCGCCATTCTATAATGTCTGGTTTATCTTTCACTATCTTTTCAAGCTCCTGCATGATTTCTTGCTCCTCCTTACCAATCAAGGGCACACAAATCTCAGGTTTATTTCCTACTGCATTTTTCCCGTTTTCTAGCTTACCTTTTATTTCACTCATATAAATTTCTCCTTACTAATATATTCTTTTACTTTAAAGGATAAAAGTTTTTTAATCAATGAATAGTCAGATGCCTCAAAATATATTTCTGGTCACAAAAATTAAAACCCATAAAGTGTGACAGATCTCACACCTTGCTCCCTTCTCTTTTTTTATAATATGAGTATAGAGAGTTTTTATAAGGAGGCAGTAAACATGGACCAAGAATATAAATCGATTCTAGCAGCTGTTGATAGTTCAGAAGAATCCTTTCAAGCCCTCAAAAAAGGATTTGAGCTGGCCAAAGAAAACGATGCTAAGTTGATCATTTCCCATGTCGTAGATACAAGAATTACCTCTTCCCTCGAACAATATGATGACGCCGCATTTCTCAGAGCTAAAAAGTACGGTGAAGAACTGCTTGAAAATTATAAAGAAAAAGCAATCAATAGTGGAATCAACAACGTGGAAACCGTCCTTGAGTATGGAACACCCAAAGTGAAAATACCAACGGAAATTGCCAGAAAACATGAAGCTGACGTAATCATAGTCGGGGCTACAGGCATTAACGCAGCACAGCGGATCTTTCTTGGCAGCGTTTCGGAAAACATTGCCCGTCGTGCTGATTGCGACGTATTAATTGTTCGTAAGTCTACTGATTAGTTTATATCATTTTTCATAGGAGGAAACAAAGATGACTTTACAATATAAGAATGTTTTAGTAGCTGTTGATGGCTCAGAAGGGGCAAGACGTGCCTTCGAAAAGGCGTTAAAGATTAGCAAAAAGTCTAAAGCACGTCTCATCATTTCCCATGTCGTGGATCTCCGCTCCTTTTCGCGAATCGAGCCATACAGCCCGAATTTCACTAACTGGATAGAAGATACAGGACAGCAGCTTTTGGGTCAATATAAAAAAGAAGCCGTTGAAATCGGGATCGAGAATGTAGAAACCTCCCTGGATTTTGGTTCCCCTAAAGTCATGCTCGGCAGAGAAATTGCAGACAAATGGCAGGCTGATTTGATTGTTGTCGGCGCAACTGGGCTGGGAGCTGTAGAAAGATTTGTCATCGGCAGTGTTTCTGAACAAGTTGCTAGAAACGCAAAACGTGATGTTTTGATCGTAAGACGTTAGAGCAAAAGAAACTTAAAAGTCCCTCATTTAGTAAAATGGGGGCTATTTTTATAAGGTATTGTTAATGGCAGGCATTGTTTTTATAAATATAGCCCAAAATGTCTTTGGGAATCGAGTGAGCCGATGAGCCCTAGGGTACATTTCCAAGGTTATGTAAAAAAAACTGTGAGAAGAGCTTCTCACAGCATAAAGAGTTTGTAGTTTTATCATACTTACACTCCTTGTATAAGACCGTACCTTCCGTCAGCGTATGCGGAGGAAAATAAACAGCAAAATGTAACAACGCCCTTCAAAAATAATTAAATAAAAAAGCACCTCTGGGCACCAGAGATACTCTACATCAATTCTTTTTACGGTTTTAATACGACTTTTATACAGTCTTCTGTTTTTGTATCAAACACTTCATACCCATGTTTTGCTTCTTCTAACGGCAGGACGTGAGTAATAATATCCCCAGGATCGACTGTTCCTTCAGCAATCATTTTGTAAAGGGCAGGCATATAATGAATCACTGGAGCCTGGCCGGTTTTTATATTGACGTTGCGCTGAAATATGTCGCCAAGAGGAAAAGCATTATAACGCATTCCATATATGCCCGTTAATTGAATAGTACCTGCTTTTCTCACAGCCTGAGCTGCCATAGTAATCGCACTCATGGAACCGCCATGTAATTTCATTCCTGTCGCCAAAAATTCAAGGGGAGTCATCTTACCGTCCATGCCTACACAATCAATTACTACTTCCGCGCCGCCATTGGTCATTTCCTTCAAGTGTAACCCTATTTCTTTTTGCTGCTCAAAGTTTATGATTTCTACATTATTTGTCCGCTTGGCATGCTGAAGACGATAATCCACGTAATCGACGGCTATGACCCTTTCTGCTCCTTTCAGCCAGGCAAACTTTTGAGCCATAAGACCGACAGGTCCGCACCCAAGAATAATTACTGTATCTCCCTTTTTCACCCCGGCGTTATCAACACTCCAATAGGCCGTGGGCATGACATCAGAAAGGAGAACCAGCTTTTCATCTTCAATTTCACTATCTTCAGGGATTTTGAAAGGAACGAAATTTCCATAGGGCACTCTCATATATTCAGCTTGTCCGCCCGGATACCCACCTGCTGTATCTGAGTATCCAAAATAAGCTCCCATGTCCCCATTTTCATTTGAATTATCACACTGACTTTCTAATTCATGCTGACAAAACCAGCATTCTCCACAGCTGACGTTAAAAGGAATGATGACCCGATCCCCTTTTTTAACTTTGGTTACTTCCGGACCTGTTTCTTCTACAATACCCTGTGGCTCATGGCCAATAATATAATCTTCTGGAAAATTAGGAATCATTCCATGAATAAGGTGAAGATCAGAGCCGCATATAGCAGTTGTGGTTAATTTGACAATAATGTCATCTGGTTTTTCGATTTTGGGAGCAGGGACTTCTTTGACTCTTACATCCTTGATCCCTTGATATGTCACTGCTTTCATTCCTCTTCCTCCTACAGGTTAATTATTCATATGGAGTCGCAAACGTTCCTAACCGATCTGTATCATTAGGGAAGAGAGTTAAATTTGCTATCTCCACTGCTGTTTGTGCAGATTTTATATCTAGTTCAAACTGCTCTTTCACATCAAACGGCCTAAGCCAACCCTTATTCATCATAAGCTGTGATATTTGCCCATGAAGGTTAATCGCGGCTGTCATTTGATTAATTAATGCTGTCCTTAACTCTGGTGTTGCTGTTTCTGTTAAAGCCATAGAATAGTATCTTACCCCTGTTTTAGCAGTCAACAGAAAATCTAAGGCTATAGCTGAATCAGCCTGATCAGGCATTCCAACAGCATTAATCGGGTCTAAAAAATCTTCATTCATCCTTTATTCTCCTTTACTGCATATTTCCTTCCTGATACAAACGCTCCAGTTCCTTTATATCCAGAATTGATTGTTGAACATCCTGTTCCATCAACGCCCGTAAATCCTGATCAAAGACAATACCCTGCATCATTTTGGCCTTTAACAGACAGACAGTCTTGAAGTTCAGGATTTCATGGGCTTCCATTGCTTCATGAACGGCAAATGAGTCCCTCATCGTTTCACCTCCTGATCAACCCCTTTTATTTTCTCTAATGAAAGAAAGCTTTATTCAGTTCATCACATGCAACAAACCTTCTCCCACTATCCTGATTTTTCTCACCCTACATATTTCCACATTTATGCAGTCATACTAAGAGCATTAAGAGGAGGATGGTACAGTGATCAATAATTTCATGATTATGATCTTGCCCGTCATGGTAATTTTCATTTCTTTAGCTGTTTTTTTCTTTTGGGTAAGCAGATCTAAGGAGCCGTATGCTACAGAGAATGAATACGATGGAGGAGGAGAAGAATGATCGATGATCCGGTAGTGCTAAGCCGATTATTAACATTTGTGACCCTGGCCTTTCATATTGTGATGGCTACCATTGGCGTAGGCCTGCCAATTTTTATATCCATTGCTGAACTGGTTGGAATCAAAAAAAAGGACCCCCATTACATATTGCTGGCACGCCGGTGGACGAGAGGATACACGATATTAGTAGCTGTTGGGGTCGTGACAGGAACAATCATCGGTTTTCAATTATCATTATTGTGGCCAAGCTTCATGCAGGCCGCAGGCCACGTCATTAGTCTCCCTTTATTTATGGAAACCTTCGCTTTCTTTTTTGAAGCTATATTTCTGGGAATTTATTTATATACGTGGGAGAGGTTCAAGAATCCTATATACCACTGGCTTTTATCCATTCCCATCATTATTGGTTCATCGGCGTCTGCTTTTTTTATTACAAGTGTGAACGCTTTTATGAATACTCCTCAAGGATTTGATCTGGCAGAAGGTACAATTATGAACGTCCAGCCTTTAGTAGCTATGTTTAACCCTGCTATGCCTTCTAAGGTTTCCCATGTACTCACCACCGCGTATTTAACCGGAGCTTTCTTGTTAGCTGCTATCGCAGCTTTTCATATCCTTCGAGGAAAGACACACATCTATTACAAAAAAGCTCTTCACTTAGCCATGATTGGATGTTTCGTATTCTCAATTGCCACTATTGTAAATGGAGACATTGGAGGAAAATTCCTCGCAGTTTATCAGCCTGAAAAGCTGGCTGCTGCGGAATGGCATTTTGAAACAGAGGATCGTGCCACCTTATTGTTAGGAGGAATTCTGGACCCTGATGAGCAGGAAGTAAAGTTTGGTATACGTATTCCTTACGCACTAAGCATCTTGGCGTTTAACCGGCCGACAGCTGAAGTTGTTGGGTTAAACGACTTTCCTGAAGAACTTTGGCCTCCTCTCTATATCCATTATTTCTTTAACCTAATGATAACAATTGGTATGTTTCTTGCTGCCGTGGCTTTTGCCTATTTAGTTTTTTACTACTTTAATCGGTTTAACTCGTTAAACAAGTGGTTGCTGCGAGCCATTATCATTTGTGCTCCTCTTTCTATTCTTTCTATTGAGTTTGGATGGATTATGACTGAAGTAGGCAGACAGCCATGGATTTTACGGGGGTATCTGACTGTGGCAGAAGCGGCTACTACCTCTGAACACGTTTTTGAAATGCTTCTTCTTTTTTCTTCTTTATATTTAGCCCTTGCTATATTACTGCCTATCATCCTGATCCGCTTGTTTAAAAAGAAGACCGTGGAATCAGAAATCGAAAATCAAAACATTATTTTATAGAAAAAGTAGGTGCTCGGTGTGATAGAAACAATCGGTATTTCCGTCTTGTGGGTGTTTTTATATGGATACCTGATTATCGGTTCGATAGATTTTGGAGCTGGGTTTTATTCCTACTATGCCAAGGTGACAAACAAAAAGCATACAATCAGGCAGGTGATTGACCGTTACCTTTCTCCTGTATGGGAAGTCACCAATGTATTCCTTGTATTTTTTATGATTGGTCTAGTCGGTTTTTTTCCGGCTTCAGCCTTTTACTTTGGAACGGCTCTACTTGTTCCAGGCAGCATTGCTTTAGTGCTTCTTGCTATCCGAGGGTCATTTTATGCGTTTGCAAACTATGGTGCCAGAGAAAGCAACGTATATTTATTTTTGTACGGTATCACCGGGCTTTTGATCCCAGCAGCTTTATCAACTGTCCTAACCATTTCAGAAGGTGGATTTATCACAGTGGACGATTCAATTGTCCAGCTGCTTCTAGGTGAACTGTTTGTAAGTCCGTATTCATGGATTGTCGTTATGCTTGCGATTGTCAGTGTGCTTTTTATCAGTGCCTCATTTTTAACCTATTACGCCAACGTAGCGAAAGATAAGGATGCCTTTGAACTCATGAGGAAATTTTCTTTAATTTGGGGAGGACCTACCATTTTTTTGAGCTTTTTAGTGTTTTTAACCTTAAGCACCCATAATCCTGAGCATTTTCAGGCTATGGTGGAGGAAGGGTGGCTGTTTGTATTATCTTTGCTGGCATTTTTAGCAGCGATCCTCTGTATATATAAAAGAAAATTTATGGGGATTGCTTTTCTCTTAGTTTGTTTCCAATATGGATTTGCATTTTTTGGTTATGGATACACTCATCTTCCCTACATTCTCTACCCGCATATTACCATTTATGAAAATGTTACCAGTCCGGAAATGGGCATATCCCTTATTCTTGCTTTCCTTGCAGGTCTTCTTCTCCTCGTACCTTCTTTGTTTCTCTTAATGAGACTGTTTATCTTCAATGCTGAATACGCACGGGGCAGATAACAGCAATGTTTTCACACGCTTATGGCAGGAGGTTATTATATGAATGAAAATACAGAACAGGGAAAGAAAACGACAGATCAAGAAAAAGTCCTGGTTATTGTCTGCTTTGTAATTGCCGGGATCATGCTATTATCATTTATCAGCCGTTTCTTTCATTAACCTTACACACTGGGCATAAAAAGAGAACGAGGGTTATCACCTCGTTCTCTTTTTTTAGTCTATTTTTATTGTCCATCCGTAAGGATCTTCAAGCTTGCCCGTTTGAATACTTGTTAACGTATCATATAAGGATTTAGATAATTCGCCTGTCTGTCTGTGGTTAATCACCATCGCTTTGTCTTCCCAATGAAGCTCACCAATTGGCGAGATTACAGCTGCCGTCCCAGTACCAAACGCTTCCTCCAGGGTTCCTTCCTCATAAGCCTGGTGGATTTCTTCCATGGTGATCTTTCTTTCACTTACAGGTATTTCCCAATCTTTCAGCATCTCAATGATAGAAGTTCTGGTAATCCCTTCTAAAATACTGCCGTTGAGCTCGGGAGTAATAACTTCACCCTTGATTTTAAAGAAAACGTTCATGCTGCCTACTTCTTCAATATATTTCTTTTCAACGCCATCAAGCCAAAGAACTTGAGCGTGCCCCTTTTCTGTTGCCCTTTCCTGAGCTTTGTAGGCCGCTGAATAATTCCCGGCTGTTTTCGCCGTTCCTGTGCCGCCCCTAACTGCTCTTGTGTATTCAGATTCTACGTTAATGCTGACTGGATGTATCCCTTCCGGGTAGTAGGAACCTACCGGGGATAAAATAATCATTAATGTGTACGAATAGGATGGCGCGACCGCTAAGTTTGGTTCAGTTGCAATAATGAAAGGGCGAATGTATAAGGATGTACCTTCCGCTGCCGGTACCCAGTCCTTTTCAAGGCTGATCAGCTGCTTTAAGTACTCCAACATCAGTTCTTCATTGACAGGAGGAATACTCATCCTGTCACTAGAACGGTTTAAGCGTTCAAAGTTCTTTTTCGGGCGGAACAGCAGGATTTGATTATCAGCCCCCCGATAAGCTTTAAGGCCTTCAAACACGGTTTGTCCGTAATGAAGGATCATCGCTGCCGGGTCAAGAGACACAGGTTCATAAGGGACGATTTGTGGACTATGCCACCCTTTATCTCTCGAAAATTCCATGGTAAGCATATGGTCGGTAAAAACTTTTCCGAAGCTCAATTGTTCAGGATCCGGCTTTGCTTTCTTATGTGGGTTTTGGGTAATATCTAAAATCGGTTCGGACATGACTTCCACTCCTCGGTATTATGTTGTCAATGAGTAACAGTATATCAAAGCAAGCAGGAAGTGCCCTGCTGGTTAATTGAAATCATCTTCCTTTTGTATCCATTTTGTACTTTCATGGTAAGGTCTTCTTTTCCCTTCAGGGTTCTTTTTTTGAGGATATCCGATGTAAAGAAAACCCAGGATATCACCATTTTCAGAAAGACCAAAAAGCTTTTTCATTTTTGAATGGTAGCATGGCTTTCCTGTCCTCCAGAACCCTCCCAGCCCTAAAGCATGGGCAGCTAAAAGCATATTTTGAGTGGCAGCAAATACAGCACCGTACTCTTCCACTTGAATCGCTTTTGGATTATCGCTAGGTTCAACAGCGACTGCTATTACTACAGGGGCTCTGAAGGGCTTTTCTTTTGTTTTCTCAAGCTTTTTTACATTTTCCTCTGAAGAAGGTTCATCCATTCCCTCTTTTGCAATGTCTGCCAGCACTTCTCCTAAAGGCTTTCTCCCCTCCCCTGTCATGACAAAGAACTTCCACGGCTCGGTCTGGTGATGACTCGGGGCCCAGGTTCCTGCTTCAAGTATTTGTTCAATGAGGCTCTCAGGTACAGGCTCCTGTGAAACCAGACCTGTGCTTCTTCTTGTTTTAATTGCTTCAAGTACATCCATTACGTTTCCCTCCCATATAAAGTTTAATTTAACCCGTCTTCTTATCTGCCAAAACCTTGCTTAAAAGAATGGACAATCCAGCACATTATACCTATTCTTAGTATGTAAGGAGCTGAGAATTATGCGCGTACATAAAGGGTGGCTGATCCTGTTTCTAATCGTACTCAGTGTGTTTGCCTGCTTAGGATTTGGGCGTTTTTCATTTGGAGCCATTCTTCCATTTATGAGAGAAGGCCTTCACTTTGATTACCGTGAAACCGGGTTCATTGCCTCATCCATCTTTCTAGGATACTTACTTTCAGTTACTAGTGTCGGTTATTTTGTCATTCGATTTCAAGCCAAACGAGTCATTATAGTTTCCTTGCTTCTTATTGGTTTAGCAATGATTGTTACTGCAAATGCTTCATCCTTTGTTCAAGCTTACATTGGCTGCTTTTTCATTGGGGTAGGAAGCGGTGGAGCATATGTCCCGTCCCTCGGCTTAATCGGCCAATGGTTTTCCCCTAAGATGCGTGGAATGGTAATGGGGATTGTCATGGCCGGAGCAGGCTTTGGTATTGTATTCAGCGGAATAGTAGTTCCAGTTATCGTTGAAATTGCTGACGGTTCAGGATGGCGGCTCAGCTGGTATATCTTATCCACCACAGTAATTATAATCGCCGTTTTGCATGCTCTTTTTCTACGAAATACTCCGTCTGATATCAACCTGAGCCCTATAGCTTCCAGAAAAGAAAAGAAGAACCCGGCGGATCGTGAGGGAGCTGAGGAAGTATTAAAAACGGATACTGTGTATCGCAATAAGACTTTATGGTTTATTGGCATACTCTATTTTTTGTGGGGAATTGCCTACTTAATTTTTTCTACCTTCCTCGTTGATTACCTTATTGTCGACAGAGGGTTTACCAGCAGCCAGGCTGGACTGTTTTTTGCTGCAGCCGGAGCAGCCAGTATAGTCAGCGGCTTTATTTGGGGCTCCGTCTCTGACAAAATTGGGAGAATGCCGGCTCTTGCTTTCGTTTATTTTATCCAGTTTTTTATGCTGGTGTTTTTGAGCATTTCCACCCACAGCGGGCTTATTTTGGTACAGGTTCTTTTATACGGAATAACGCTCTGGGGTGTACCAACAATAATGAACGCAAGCGCGGGAGATTATGTCAGAGTGAAATTTGTGCCGGTAGCTATGGGATTTATTACTTTGCTATTCAGCATAGGCCAGCTTATTTCTCCAATTATTACAGGCTTTCTTATTGACTTTACTCAGTCTTACTTAAGTGCTTTCCTGCTCTCAGCAGTTCTTACGTTCATAGCCGGTGCCGGGGCTGTCTATCTCCAGGCTTCTCAAAGAAAACAGTGGAAAGAAACAGCTCCTCCCTTCTGAACATACACGCTTTTCTACAAACAACCGGAAGAATCATCCGGCTTCTACTCAAAGGGAGCCGGATTTTTTCACCTGTTACAAAGAACCTCCCTTTATAGACGGTACCAGTCCTTCTTTGGCAGCTCTTCCTAATAAAGCTCTTACAGCAGCATACCCTTCTTCTCCTAAGTCTTCAGTAAACTTGTTTACATATAAGTCAATGTGCTGTTTTGCTACTTCAGCAGACATTTCCTGAGCATGCTCCATAACATATGCATCAGACTCAGCAGGATTGGACCAGGCATACTGTACCGATTTTCTGATCCATTTTGTTACGTCATCCACGTTAAGGGAACGACGGGCAATAATCGCTCCTAAAGGTATTGGCAGTCCTGTATCCTTTTCCCACCACTCTCCTAAGTCTGCCATCAAGGATAAATTGTAGTGTTGATATGTAAACCTGGCTTCATGTATCACAAGCCCAGCATCAATTTTCCCGTCTCGGACTGCTGGCATAATTTCATTGAAAGGAAGGACCACAATTTCTCCCAATCCATCTGGGACGTTTTGCGCGGCCCATAAACGAAATAGCAAATAAGCTGTCGATCTCTCACTGGGAACAGCAACTTTTTTTCCAGAAAGGGAAGCGGGGTTTTCACTTTGGTCTTTCAACAAAACGAGAGGCCCACACCCTCTTCCCAGAGCACCTCCGCAAGGAATCAGATTGTAATCGTCTAATACCCATGGGAGGGCTCCATAGGAAATCTTCATAATCTCAGGCCCTTCATTATTCATAGCCCACTGGTTTGTTTTATCAATATCAGCGTATGTAACATTAAGCTTTGGTGCCTCAGGAAGTAATCCATGAGCCCAGGCATGAAATACAAATGTATCATTTGGACACGGTGAGTATGCAATATTCATTTTAAAAAAGCCTCCTTTAAAACTGCGCCAGCTGTCTCTAAGGAAGAGAGCGCTCCTTTTATATCCCAGGCCTCTCTGTTTCTTGGCCCAACTTCATTAGAAATAGAGCGGATTTCAAGAATTGGTATGCCCCTTTGCGCGGCAGCAGTAGCTGCCCCGAACCCTTCCATTGCTTCAGCTGCAGCATTGGAATAACGTCTCCTCAGTACCTCTTCTTTCTGTTTCGTTCCCGTAACGGTCGCAGAAGTTAAAACAGCACCCCGGTATACTGGAACCTGCCTATGGTTAAAGCAAAGGGCAAGGTCTTCCGATATAGCACGATCGGCTTCTATGGAAGAAGTACCAAGGCCTAAGTCATCAAGGCTTAAAAACGTATCCTCGGTTTCCGCCCCCATATCGGAAGCTATTAACTCTGTCGCTACAACAATAGACCGGACCGGCGCTCTCCCTTTAAAGCCGCCTGCAATACCCATCACTACTACATAATCATATGGGTGGGCGGCAATAGCTGCCGCAGTACTTGCCGCTGCGGCCATAGGGCCGACCCCTCCTGAGATGACGGTAAATTTTCCGGTATTTTGAAGCCCTCGTTTTACTGCCTCTTTTTCAGCCTCTACAGAGGTAACGATAAGAACATGCTTATCTTCTATCCTTGATTGATTCTTTTGTTGTTTCTGTTTCATAAAGCGACCTCCACTGGCAGCCTATTAGGTAAGTATTTTTCCCATTCAATCATACCATGTCTTTGAGCTGGTCTCTAATTCCTGAATCAGTTTCTTACCCGTTCCATCGTTAATTGTTAACCTTTTAAATTTAAAGGTTAACATTATTTAACTTATCTTGTATGATAGGAAGAAAAGGCAGGTGAAACTATGAGGCAAAGGACAAAGTCACCTCTCTATCAAACTATCAATAATGAGTTAGAAGACATAGCAAAACAGTCACTAACAAGAAGTCTTGTTTCTCATAAACCGTTAGAAAAGGGGTGGATACGAAGAAATGGTAAACTGATGCTTAACTTTTCGTCTAATGACTATTTAGGGTTAGCCGGCCATGATGAAGTAAAACAAGGTGCTTTACAAGCCATTCATGATTATGGAGCCAGTGCTTCCTCCTCTCGTCTCATCGTGGGCAGCCACCCACTTTATGAAGAAACTGAACAAGCTATTACATCATGGAAGCAACGTGATTCTGCTTTAATTGTACATAACGGCTACACTGCAAATGTAGGGGCTATATCTGCGCTTGCTTCCAGAAATGCCGTTGTCTACAGTGACAAGTTAAATCACGCTAGTATCATTGACGGCATTGTTTTAAGCAGAGCAAAGAAAAGACGTTATAACCACAATGACATGAACCATCTTGAAAGCCTTTTAAAAAAAGACAAAGATATAGAAAACAAGATTATTATTACAGACAGCCTTTTCAGCATGGATGGTGATTTTGCCCCGTTAGAGGACATAGTTACGTTAAAAAAACATTACGGAGCATTTTTAATTGTTGATGAAGCACACAGCAGCGGTATATACGGACCTTTTGGCCGGGGTTACTCCTACCAGCAAAAGGTGGAGGAAGAAATCGACCTGTTTGTAGGGACTTGCGGAAAAGCCTTAGGTTCTTTCGGGGCATATGTGGTGGCGGACCAGACTGTGATTCAGTACCTGGTAAATAAAATGAGAAGTTTTATTTTTTCTACCGGTCTCCCGCCTGCTGTTCTTGGAGCTATTCAGGCTTCTATCACTCTGGTGCAGAATGATGAAGAAAGACGAAGGAACCTGCTTCGTAAAAGCAAGATGGTACGAAGCATACTAACTGACGCAGGCTTTAATACCTGTTTATCTGCTTCCCATATTGTCCCTATCCTGACAGGAGACAATGAAACCACGCTCACCTTTAGTTCTTTGCTTATGGAAGAAGGAATATCTGCTGTTGCTATCCGACCTCCTACCGTTCCCCCTGGGGAAGCAAGAATACGTTTAAGCACTATGGCTGTTCACAGTGATGAAGATTTGGTACGCGCATGCCAGGTCATAAAAAGAATTGGAAAAGAACTCGGGGTGATAACATGAGTTCAGCTTTTATCTTTTTAACAGGATGGGCTATGAACGAGACCATTTGGGAGCCTCTTCTCCCTTTCCTGCCGAAAACGGTCCATACAGAGCACCTTTCCTGGTTTCATCTTTCCTCTGTCAATGATATTGACCAGAGAGTTGAATATACACTGCAACAATTTGACTCTGTTACTCTTGTTGCTTGGTCATTAGGCTCAATTGCAGCCCTCGAGGCAGCTTCAAAGAAAGTTGGGAATATAGAAAACATGTATCTTTTTAGCGCAACACCCCGCTTCACAAAAGATTCTGCAGCCAATGTTTCTTATGGATGGAGCAATCGCTCGGTTGAAAAAATGAGAGACAGTCTAACAGCAAATGCAGACACTGTCCTTGAGTCCTTTCACCGGAAAATGTTTTCAAGAGCCGATAAAAAAAAGCATTCCTTAGATTCCTTTTTCAAGCAGCAAACTCAACGAAACAAGCCTCTAACGGATTTGAAGATCGGACTTGATTATTTACTTGAAAAAGATGTAAGAGAAAAGCTTCACTGCATACATGTTCCCGTACACATTATCCATGGAAAATACGACAGGATTATACCAATTGAAGCTGCCATCAACCTGGCAGGTCATTTACCTGATGGTACATTTCACGAATTAGAGTGCGGCCACTTACCTTTTTTCTCATTACCAGAGACGTCAGCTAAGATTATTACTTGTACCAGTGAGGTCGTGTCATGATAAATAAAACACTTGTAAAAAAAAGATTTTCCGACAAAGCAGCAACCTATAATGACCATGCAATCGTACAAAGAAAGATGGCCAATCATCTTCTTGATTATTGTGAGAACCAACTGGAAAAACAACCTCTTTCCATTTTAGAAATTGGCTCTGGGACAGGCACCATGACAAAAAAGCTTGCAAATTTGTATCCTGACGCCTCAATTGATGCTGTCGATCTGGCTCCAGGAATGGTTGAGACAGCAAAAAGGTATGTTACCAATGATAATGTTTCCTTTCATTGTGCAGATTTTGAAGCGTTCACTATTGAAAACACCTATGACTTAGTTATTTCGAATGCCGCTTTTCAATGGTTCAATTACCTTCCGGAAACTCTCGTTAAAACGTGCAGGCATGTAAATGAGGGAGGCTTATTTCTTTTTTCCACCTTCGGCTCCTCTACCTTTTGTGAACTGAATCAAGCTGTGAAATGGGCAGTTGAACGACTTTCTTATACCAAAAGAGTGAAGGTCAGCCAGGATTTTTATTCATTACAGGATCTCTTTGCTATGTTAGAGGCCGGTATAGATAAAGAACATTTCTCCTTCCACGGAACAGAAGAAAGGCACGTTGAGCTTTTTCCTGATGTAAAAGCGTTTTTGAAAAGTGTAAAAGAAATCGGTGCATCAAACAGCAACAACCACCATTACAGTCAATCCATTTCTTTGTTTAAAGAAATGATTGAGACATACAATGACAATTTCCTAACTGAGGATCAAAGAATTCCAGCTACCTATCATTCTCTTTACCTTTATGTGACAAGGGACCTTTAAAGCCTTGAAACCAATTTTTATACCTTTATTGTCAACCAAATATATATTCAAGTTTACATTTAGGGAGGGAACGTCAGTGAATGGTTTTTTTGTAACAGGGACAGACACAGAAGTAGGAAAAACAATTGTTACCTGTCTTCTTTATCAATTACTGCGTGAAAGAGGGTTTAATGTTGTGCCTTTTAAGCCAATACAAACGGGTACGATTTCCCAGGATGGAGGACACTCTCTTGCTCCTGACGTGGAGATGTATAAAAAATCAGGTGTTAGAGAGGCGAGCAGCAATCTTTCAGCCTATCTTTTTGAACCACCCTGTTCTCCTCATCTTGCCAGCAGGCTAGCCGGTACAACAATCGATTTCCCAGTCATTTTTGAGACGATGAGACATCTTTCTCGTAAATACAACTCAATTCTTATGGAAGGAGCAGGCGGCCTGTCGGTCCCTATAAATGAACAGAAAGACATGGCCGATTTAGCCAAAGAAGCGGGATTACCTCTTCTCATTGTGGCTCGTCCTAATTTAGGGACCATAAACCATACCCTGCAGACAATCTCTTATGCAAAATCCAAAGGCCTGACGATAGCGGGGGTTATATTCTCCAATGTCCCTGCTGAAAAAACTTTTATAGAAGAAGAAAACATTCGATACATTCAGCAGTTTGCCCCGGTGCTGGGATCGATCCCGGAAGTCCGCGAGATAGAAGAAAAAATAGGCTCTGCCGATTTACTTGCAACACTGGCCCCTTTTATTGAAACAGAAAAATTAGTAAACATACTGAGAGGTGAAAACAATTGGTTAACCCAGACAAACTAATTGAGATAAGCAAGGAATATTTGTGGCTTCCTTTTACCCAAATGAAAGATTACGAGCAGGATCCATTAATCATTAAAGATGGAGAAGGTGTAAAGCTAACAGATATATACGGAAAAGAATACTACGACGGATACTCTTCCCTATGGGTTAATGTTCATGGTCATAAGAAACAGGAAATTGATCAGGCCATTAAAGATCAGCTTGATTCCATTGCCCACTCTACCCTGCTAGGTGCCTCGAACGTTCCTGCAACATTACTGGCAGAAAAATTAATAGCTCTCTCTCCTACTAATTTAAAAAGGGTGTTTTATTCCGACAGCGGAGCAGAAGCTATTGAAATTGCTTTAAAGATGGCCTTTCAATATTGGTACAACCAGGGGAATGGCAAGAAAACTAAATTTGTAACTTTTACTAACGGTTATCATGGCGATACAGTGGGTGCAATTAGTGTAGGGGCTGTGGACCTTTTTCACAAAATATATAATCCATTGATGTTTAACAGCTTGAAGGTGCCCTTTCCTGATGTATATCGTCATCCTAGCGGAAATGCTGGCGAAGCGATGAAGGATTCCCTGCAGGCTCTCAGGGATACTTTCGAAAACCATCATAAAGAAATTGCCGGCCTCATCATGGAATCGAAAATTCAAGGAGCAGGCGGCATGAAAGTTATGCCTGAAGGTTTCTATAAGGAAGTGGAACGCCTTTGCCGGGAATATAACGTGTTATTGATTGTTGATGAGGTAGCCACAGGCTTTGGCAGAACAGGGAAAATGTTTGCTGTAGAGCACGAGAACATCAAGCCTGACATTATGACGGTTGCAAAAGGAATAACCGGGGGCTACCTTCCAATTGCCGCAACCTTAACAACAGAAAAAGTTCATCAGGCTTTTTATGATGATTACACGAAATTAAAGACCCTTTTTCATGGTCATTCTTATACTGGAAACCAGCTTGGCTGTGCCGCAGCTCTGGCTAACTTAGAACTGTTTGAAAAAGAAAACATCGTGGATAGTGTGCAGAGAAAAGCAGGGGTGTTATCAGAAACATTACAACCTATAGAACAGCTCCCTCATGCAGGGGATGTACGTCAACTTGGCTTTATGGTGGGAATTGAACTAGTAAAGGACAAACAAACGAAAGAATCTTTTCCTTTTGAAGACAGAATAGCTTATCAAACAACATTAACGATGAGAAAAAATGGCATGCTGTCTCGTCCTCTTGGTGACACGCTGATCTTTATGCCGCCTCTTTGTGCATCGGAACAAGAAATAAAAGAAATGACAGGAATCATACACCAATCTATCGAAGAAACTATATTTAATAAGTCAGAAATGAGTTGAGTTCATATATAAGTGTTCACATCTCTTCGGCTTCATTGTGGTATTTATCTTGCCAAAAGAAGACTTTGGCATGCTCAACTAAAAAGAAGGGATGGTGTTCAAAAGTAAAGCTTTTGAACACCATCCCTTCTTAAATTATAATGAATAATCCTTAGTTAGTGTTTACTTTTTCAATCTCTCTCTTCCATTTGGATAAGCTATCAATCATTTCAAGAAAGTGGTGGTTAAATGGATATGCAGATGCTACTGTTTCTAACTCTTTTTCATTTAATCCTTTTATTTCCCGTTCCAGCTCATTTAAATTATCAATTGAACAATTTAATAATTTAATTACATCCTCCACGAACTGTCACCTCTCTCAATCTATAGTGTGAATATAAGGAAAGTGAGTTCATAAGTAATTTCTACCTGTCATTCTTCTGGGGGGGCAATGTTCATTTCCTCTGGCCTTTTACTCGACCCGCCTTTACTCTAACTCTATCAAATCATCACCCTCATTGATAAAATCACCTTCTTGCTTAAGTAGCTTCTTAACCACTCCGTCTTTACCAGCAGCAATAGGGATTTCCATTTTCATTGATTCTAAAATGGCAACCTCTTCTCCTGCTTTGACTTGATCCCCTTCCCCGACTAATACCTTCCACAAGTTCCCTGCCATATCTGCTTTAATGCTGCTCATAACAATCCTCCCTGCCTATGTAAAGGCTTTCATTATTTTGGAATCTAGTCTCACTTTGTACTCTCCTCTTATGACTGCAGACTGAACAATCGTTCAGGTTGGTGGTAAATAAAAACCATTTCTTACATGTACAAGGAGATATTATCTTTACTCACTATATCATAATATTAAGAAAATTTCATTATCAAAATTGGGAAATATCTGAAATCAAAACAGGCACTACTAGTTCTCTCCCGTCATAAAGGGGTTGTCCCATAGTGACGCTGCAATTTTTTCAATGCTGATAAAGCTTTTGGGACATGGGACAGCCCGCTATCCTATTGTTTAAACCAATTTATGCAGCAATAAATTAACCTGCATCTTTGTATACTCTTCCAAGGTACACGTTTTTCGAAGAGCCCACCGTCTGAAGGTCCACATTTGCCCGCTGACAATAATGTTATGAGCAAGGAGCCAGCACTCTTTATCGGAAAGGGCAATCCCGCCTGCTTCCCTAACATTTAATATCGTTTCTTCAATAATTTTTGTTAACTCCTCGTCCTTTTTAAGAACATAAGGAAGAGCATTTTTGGGGAGGGATTTTGTTTCCTGGTACATCACCAGAACCTCGTCCTGCATTTCATCCATCACTTTAAATAAAGAAGAAATAACCTCTTCTAGTGAATCAATGCCATTTCCGCCTTTCGTCAAACTGGCTTCAAGGCGATCACGTACTTCTTCAAAGATTGAATCACATACTAGATATAAAATATCTTCTTTTCTTCCTATGTATTCATAAAGTGTCCCAATACTAAAGCCTGCTTCCTTGGCAATCTCTCTTGTTGTAATTCTGTCAAAACCTTTCTTTTTCAGTAACACGACAGCCGCATTAACCATTTGTTCTCTTCTTCGCTTAACAAGGTGCTGATCTTTTACAATAGATGGAACCAGGTTTTTCTCCATCTCTTTCACCTCTCTCTACGTTCTTATACAAAAAGATTTTCATAACATTCGCCCTTTTTCATTTACTTACTTTATCACTTGTGTCTAAAAATTACGAGCAGAGGTTATTAATTTTTTGGGCTCTGTTAAAGGCGATTGTTAATTCTTTTTAGTTATTTGATTGTAAATAAAGAGTATTTGGCGCGAATACATAGCGATCAAGCAGCCAGAGTTCATTTTCCTCTTCAAAAAAGAGACTGTCAGCAAAATTACTTTTGTGACAGTCTCTCTTTGAACACTCTGATTAGTGATTTTTGATATAGAATTTATTTTGAAAATACGTGATTGCCGATTGTTTTTGTCTCTTCTCTTGTTGCATTCCATAAGTTTGTTGCTGTTTGAGGATTGTAGAAGAATAAAGAACCATGCCCTTGCCCACTATTGTTCAACGCCTCTTCTACTGCTCTCTCTGCAGTGTCTGTAGGGACCTGGTTAATTGATCCGTTTTGAACAGGCGTAAATTGTCCTTGCTCATGAATGACACCTTGAATAGTATTTGGAAACTGAGAGCTTTCTACGCGATTAAGTACCACTTCAGCCACAGCTACTTGACCTTCATATGGCTCACCAGTTGCTTCAGCTGTAACTAACTGGGATAACAAACGCTTATCCTCCTCACTCGCAGTACCGCTATATTCATTCGCTGATGGGCTATGATCCTGTTCATTGTCAGTCGAAGGAATTTGCAAGGATTCACCAACGTGGATCATGCTCTCACTTTTATTATTCGTATTCTTAATTTCCTCGACACTTACATCATGATTGTTTGCAATGGACCAGAGCGTATCACCGCTTTGCACTGTATGCGAACTTGATGCCTCCGTTTCGTTTGCACCAAAGATTATAACAGCCATAGACACAGAAAGAGCTCCTACCCACTTACGCATTAAATAAAACCTCCAATAAATGTAATGATGTAATGTAACACGATGCTTATCTTAACAATCAGTACTCATCTCTTCAACAAGGAAGCAAAAGATAGAGCACACTGGAAAAGAAGAATAGGATAAAGTGGTAAATGGCTCAACGATTCGTTGGAGGCCGCCGCTAGTACGCGATGGAAGAATCTTAAGCCTGTCTTATAGAGCAGAAACAAAATATTTTTACCAGAGTTAAAAAAAAAAAACACTCTCTTTTTAATTTTAGAGAGTGCTTTTTTAGACCTTTTTATTTTGTTAGTGAAAATTTATTAATTGTTTTCTGCATGTCTTCAGAAACTTGTCTTAAATTCTCAGCTGAAGCATTGATTTCCTCCATTGAAGCGCTTTGCTCTTCTGTAGCTGCAGCTACTTGCTCCACCTCTTGTGCGGTGTGGCTGACGCCCTCTTCTGCTTTTTGAATACTTTCTAAAGATTTGCCAGTCTTCCCTACAACCTCTCTTAGTAAGGAGGTTACTTTGTTTACATGCGTATTTATCAACGTCACAGCCTCTTCTATACTGTTGAATTCTTTACCCGTGTGAACGGTGGTTGTCTGGCACTCTTCCACATGTTTATTGTTTACTTCGATAGCCTTGACTGAGTTTTCAACCCCTGCCTGAATATCGCCGATTAATGCCCTGATTTCCTTAGCCGAATCGCTGGACTGTTCTGCTAATTTCCTCACTTCATCAGCTACCACAGCAAATCCTTTTCCTTGTTCACCTGCTCTTGCCGCTTCAATGGCTGCGTTTAATGCCAAGAGATTTGTTTGATCTGCTATATCAGTAATAATAGTAATAATATAATTAATTTGAGCGGATTTATCTTTCAGTTGTTCCATCTCTTTACTTGTAGAAATAGCCGTCTCCTGGAGGGTTTTCATTTGTTCTACAAGGGTTCTCACCATTTCTTTTCCCGTTTCTGTGTTGGCGTTAGCACTTGTATTTGACTGCCGGACAGCTGTCATTTCTCTATTCAGCTGGTCAATGGTATTACTAATTTCATTCATAATTCCAGAATTTGTTCTGCTGGCCACTATTTGTTCTCCGGCATAATCACTTACCTCCTGTATCGAGGAGGAGATCAATTCTGAGGCACGCGTGTTTTCATTTGTCGCAGCATTAAGCTCCTGTGCCATTGCTGAAACTTGTTCACCTGCTTCATTAACATTTTTGATAATAGAGCGTATAGACTGTTTCATCATGTTTACTTGCGTTCCAAGAGAACCTATTTCATCCCTTCTTGTTATTCTTAGCTCTTTTCTGCTCAATACTCCATTTGCTATTTCCGTAAGCTCTTTTTCTATTTCTTTTACAGGCCTGGAGATACGGTTTGCAAAATAAAAAATGATTCCTCCACCAACAAGTGTAGAAATAACAACCGTCAGCAATAAAGCATGCAGAACTCCCTGAGCTCCTCCATTATAATCAACATAATAGGAGCCTGCTGCAACCACCCATCCCCACTCTTCATCAAGACTGGAATAAATAATTTTAGGAGCAGATTGCTCCGGATTATCAGGGAGCGGCCAGTCATAAGAGACAAACCCGCCGCCGGTGGCGGCCTCTTCAATAACATTTTGAATAAAAAAGGAGCCATCTTCTCCTTGTTCCCCCCAAATGTTATCCCCCTCTAACAATGGGTGGGCAAGCAGTGTCCCGTCCCTGTCTATTATGTAAAAATAACCATGTTCCCCAAGGTCAATTTGTTCTGTGATCATGCGGCTCCCATCTTCCTGCAACACTCCGACCAGACTTTCCTTTACCATCTCCTGTGCCTCCTCTGAAGACAGTCCGCCGGCTTCCACATCCCTTTGCATACTATTAATTAATTCCATGGCAAGATTAACATTGTTTTCTAAATTGACCTCGCCTGCTTGTGTAAGTTCAGCTTCTGCGGTTTTGTAACTTACCCACCCTAAAATACTCATGGGAACAATTAATGTAACCAAACACAGGAATAGCAGCCTTCCTTTCAATCCCATTATTCTCTCTCCTTCAAAAAATATAGAATTTTCTAACTCCTTATATTTTTTATCGTCTTCTCTTTCTAAAAGTTGAAGGCGTTTACAATAAATAATGGGAGAGGTAATAGCAAGGAAAGATGAAGTTTAGTGAAGTAGAAGAAATCGAACGCCCGCCGGAGGAGAAAAATTGTAAGCCAGAAGTGACAAAAAACACCTCATTTCTGGCTTTTCCTATAGGCTCTGTTAAAGGTGAATGTTTTTCACAAGTCACTTTATTATAGATAAACGTGTAAGACCCCTTCGGGAGAGGATGAGCCGCAAGCTTTACTAAAAAATAAAGTGGGAGACAAATAAATATATAAGTGCAACTGTCAGGTTGGGAACAGAAGCAGCTGCATGTACTTTCGCCGCTTCCCTTCTATCTTTTTTTACTCCGTACTCGGAAAAGAAGGATTCTTTGTTATCCTGCAATACCGAATCTAAATAAACGAATAAAGCCAGGAACAAGCTCATAACACCCAAGGAGCCTGATATATATATAAGGAAGTACCAACTGCCAGTGATCAGACTAAGAGTAAAAACGACAACCGCGGACAAAGACGCTATCATAAAGCTCAGTTTCATAACACACCTCCCTTGGATATGTTATTCTCTCTTGTCTGTATTCTTCCTTCTCACTTAGAAGATTCTAATTCATACAAAAAAACGCTTAATCTCAATAAAGGATTAAGCGTTTATTTCTAGGAGCCAGCTTTTACATCTACTAACCTTGTGTATTTTGTGTTGTCGTATTGTTTTATATTAATGACAAAACAAACAAGAGCCAGAATAGACAGGAGCAGAAACCCAAGCATATAGGTACCTGTTACGTCTTGGACGATTCCAAGCAGGATTGGCGGGAAAAAACCCCCAAGTCCTCCTGCCGCCCCGACAATTCCAGTTACCGCACCCGTTGATTTCGGGAACTTCTCTGGTACGAGTTTAAAGATCGCTCCGTTTCCTATCCCGCACATGAGGGCAATCAGCAAGCAGGCAGCCGTCATTAAAGCCATGTTTTCCAAGCCAAAAGTAAGTACTAATCCTCCTAATGTAATCCCTATAAATACAACCGTTATTGCTTTTCCAGCTCCAATTTTATCGCCTGCATACCCCCCAAAAGGCCGAACAAGAGTCGCTAAAATTACAAAACCAGCTGCTCTGGCCCCTGCATCGACAGCGCTAAGATCGTGGAGAGACATTAATAACGTCGGCAGATAAATACCAAAAGCTACAAATGCACCAAACGTTACGAAATAAAACAAAGAAAAAATAATACTGTCTTTATGCTTTAATACCGAAAGTGTCCCTGCTAATGTTTTCTTTTCAGCTGGCTTTGGGGTTTCCGGAGTCCAGTACCAAATCATGAAGGCCATCATAACGATGGGAATAACCAGTATCCAAAAAGCCCACTGCACACCGTACACCACAGCGATGGTAGGCAAAGCGGCCCCGGCAAGAGCCGTTCCTATATTTCCCATTCCATTTATCCCTAATGCCGTTCCCTGCTTTTCTGTTGGAGTCCACTTTGCTACAAAGGTGATGGAAACTGCAAAACAAGCCCCCGACATACCTAAAAAGAACGCCCAAATTAACAAAGAGTAGTATGAATCAGCAAAACCAATGCCTATCAAGGGAATAACGGTAAAAATCAACAAAGCAGTGAAAACCTTTCTGCCCCCATGCTGGTCAGTTAGAATTCCAAGCGGCACTCTCATAACAGACCCTAAGAGCACGGGGATTGCTACTAAGACACTGGTCTGCGTTGCCGTTAACCCGTAAATCGTCTCAAATTGATTCGCTAAGGGCGATAAAGAAGCCCAAACAGTAAACGAGAAAACCATTGCAAGAGTTGTCAGTAATAATATTCTTCTGCTTATTTTCTGTTGTTCTTCCATACACTCTCACCCCAATACCATAGAAACTTTTTGTTGTATATAAAATACATATTTAAAATAAAATCCCGACAAATTTTATTTTATCGTTCCTTAAGATGGATTTGGGTGATGATGTTATAAAACCTAACATAGAAATTTAACAATGAGGAGGAGGGACGTGTATCATTGCTTCTTCCCTTAAAACTGGCTGTACAGTATTTTAGTTCCTCTCTCCGCTCTTTTTCTCCTTATTTGTCAATATTATTCACCTTAAAACCTTTATAAATAATGCTTGATAGAACAAAATACGAATACTTCATTAAAATGTAAACGGGGTATATTCATGAAAACATTAAGCAAAAAAGCACTATTTATATATAATCCACAATCAGGAAAGAAAAAGAGACACAACGCCTTTCCTTTTATTGTTGAAAGATTGACCCAATTAGGATACCAGCTTATAATTCACCAGTTAACTGACTTTCAAAAAATTGAACATCCCATTAAAGAAGCCTGCCAAAAGAAATGGGATGCGATATTTATTGCTGGTGGTGACGGGACAGTTAACAGCTCTCTTCAAACCCTGGCAACAGAACAGCATAGGCCTGTTATCGCCGTTATCCCTCTAGGAACCAGCAACGAATTTGCAAAATATATTGGTATGCCTTCACAAATGGAGGAGGTATTCCAAGTCATCAGAAATGGACAGACAAAGGCGATTGACATAGGCAAATTCGGTGATAAGTATTTCGCTAATATCGCTTCAGCTGGCTGGCTTTCTGATATCACTTATAAAACTCCGTCTTATCTGAAAGCTCACATTGGAGAATGGGCATATGTATTTTGTTTCTTAAAAACCTTTATTATGTCTAAACAATCCTACCCCATCTCAATTAATCTTCCTTCGCAAGAACTGCTCTCAGACCTTTCATTATTTTTAATCATGAACGGAAATGGGGTGGGACCCTTTGAGCGCTTGATAAAAAGTAATAAAAACAGGGATGCCCACTTTCATCTCCTGACTTGTAAAGCAAGCAGCCGTGCGGCTTTACTGCTCGTTCTTCTTTGTGAGCTTTTACAGGTCCCTAATAAAGCGACCATTATTCAGCATACGACCATTCAAGCTGGCTCCTTTACAATCCCCCAACAAATCAGCCTGAACTTGGATGGGGATGAACATCGAGTAAAGGATTTTCAGTTTACGGTTTTACCTCGTCATCTTCAAGTGTTCACTTCAGTTGGATAATGATGCTTTTCAGCCTTTTTATAAAGGCTGTTTTTTTTACATAATTTGTTTCTGTTGTTCCAAACTAAATATGACTTACAATCTGGTCTCTTCCCTTTTATTAGAGGTTGTGGGAATCTTTACTTCATTATCTTTACGTAAGCAGCCATCCTGAAGTCCCTTCCTCAAAGTCCCCGATTTTAAGGGGAAGGTATAATCACTGGAGGTCACTCGTTAATAACATAGACAGCGCAACATGTAATTTTCCATCTTGAAGAAAATTATATTAATAAAAAGGATGATCGTAATGAATCCCCACAGAGTTTCATCAAAAAAAGTAATTATGATAATGCTTGATACATTGATGGATAAACCTTTTCAAAAAGCGTTGCAAGAAGAGAACCTTCCTGCTTTTTCATTCTTTATGGAAACAGCCAACTATTATCCAGACATTGTGGCTCCCTATCCTACCATGTCAGTAAACGTAGAGAGCACCTTGCTGACTGGTCATTATTCAAACCATCATCATGTACCAGCTTTAGCCTGGTACAGCGTTGCTGAAAATAGAATCATTAACTATGGAACCCATATTATGGAGTTGATGAAACTAGGACTTACGAGGAGCATGTACGATGTCTTATACCACCTTAATAATTCCCACTTAAATGAAAGAGTAAAAACCATACATGAAGAACTTCACGAACAGGGACAATCATCCGCTTCCATAAATCCTCTCGTACACCGGGGAAAAACTTCTCAAACTATTACTATTCCTTCTCTCATCCGTTTTTTTGTAGCATTTGAGAAAAAAATCACTACAAACGCCGCCTCTACTTTTGTTTATGGACGACTTGCCCAGCTCAGCCCTTTAAGAAAGTACGGGAGGATCTGGAGTAAATACGGATTTAATAATAATTTTTCTGTACAGGAGTTTTCTCATTTGATTGAAAATGAGACCTTGCCTTCTTTTTCCATAGTTTATTTACCTGACCATGATAAAAATGTACACAAACATGGCCCGATGGACATACAAGGAATTAAAGACATGGATAAACAGCTTGAAACTATTTTAAACACCTTTCCCTCCTGGGAAGAGGCTTTAGAAAGCGCGGTTTGGATTTTAATTGGCGATAACGGACAATCTCATGTAAATGAAGACAGTAAAACAGCGTTAGTAGACTTACGGAAACTGTTGTCTCCCTTAAAAATCACTAAGCTAAGAAATGGAGTCAGGAAGGAAGACCAAGTGGTACTTGCTCCCAACTTGAGGTCCTGCTTTATTTATACTTTATCTCCTTCTGAGGTTCCCCTTTCTCTACTTGTTGAGAAGCTCCAAAAGGATACAAGAATAGAAATGATTGCCTGGAAAAAAGGTGAATGGATTGAAGTGACTGCTGGAGGTAATAATAAAAACTGTCAATTTAAGTATGAAGGGCCCTGGGTTGATGAATACAATCAAACATGGGAAATCGAGGGCGATTATTCCCTGTTAGATTTACACCTACATGAGAATGCAGTTTCCTTTGGCCGGTTTCCAGATGCTTTGGCACGCTTATATAGCGCTCTTCATTCCCATAATGGAGAGTTTATTGCAGCCTCTGTGAAGCCAGGCTATGAATTCATCAGTGAAAGTACTCCTTCCCATGCAGGAGGAGCAAGCCACGGGGGATTCCATTCGAACGATTCACTTATTCCGATGATGGTTGCAGGGACTGATACAGCACCTGAATTTCGGCGCATCGTTGATTTAAAAAAGTGGATTCTCCAACTCATACAACCACAGGTTCCCCGTTCATAAATAAACTTACTATAGGAGGTATGACAAATTGCTTAAAGCCCTGCTTTATATAAAAGACTTGATGAGCGAATTTCTACACTCAATTTTCGCGTTCGAGTACGAGCATCTTTTTGAAGACGAGCTGACGACAGACATGATCAAAGAAGCAGCAAAAAGAAAGTAACATTCTGCAGTCGGTGCCTGGCACCCATAGAGGATGTAACATAATTGTAATAAAAAAAGCGGCTTTTTTCGCCGCTTTTTTTATTTCTACTCTGGCTTTTGGTAAATAACCCCCCCATAACTCTAATCCGTTAAGGGCAGCTCATTGATTTCTATATTTTTGTCTCTTTATTCACCCGGCCGCTTATTTTGTTTCTTCATTATCAAACAGGTCAAGAACGTATTCTTTCAGATCAACCATTCTAAGAGAAGCCGGCTCTTTTTCTGTGCCTGCAATCACCATCGCTGCTAACAGGTCATTTTTATGAAGACCCCCATGTTCTCCGCCATCCTCATGAACAGTAATCCCTTCGGCGAGAAAAGAGTGTCCTGGCTTAGCCGCCAATATAACTTTAGGTGTCTCATGACTCGCAAGGGCAGACTCCAGCTGATTCAAGACGTCGGGGTAGTCAACGTACTTGACTTGTTTCTTTTCCTTTTCCAGATCAAGCGTCAGAATTTCTTCGTTGCCTTCTATCTCCCAACCTTGGTTGTAGCGATCCTTCCACACGTCTCCTCTTTTAAATCTTAATTCTCCCTTGTGGTCAGGGCTGAAAGCTTTCATCCACCCATCCTCTTCCCAGACGGCTAAATCGATCCCTTCTTCTTCTAACGACGCCTCTATCACTTCAGGAAGAATTCCCTGGTTATGGACATCATAGACATAAGTCATCCTCTGATTTACTCCTAGAGCAATGTCCCCGTCACTTACAGGCTGGCCAAGTTTGGCAATTGAAAAAGAAGACAATAAATGGTCTAAATCGATGGCCACTTCCTCTTTTTCAGGAAGTAGTTTATCTGCCCCGTGGTCACCAAGTACGATAAAGATGTTCTCTTCCAGAGCCTTCTCCCAGCTGCCATAGCTGTTTAAAATGTCTTGAAGGTGACCTTCCGCAGCTTCAAGGCCCCGTCGGTAATGGGGACCGTGTTTATGATTTTTTTTATCGTTGTCAGGTAGAAACAAAAGCATAAAATCAGGCTGGATATTTTCCTTTATTAACTCCTGAGTTACTTCTACAGTATATTTATCATGTAAGCCGAGACGTTGAAAAACCCCATCACTAAACTGCTTTCTTTTTAGAATCCCTGGCTTCTCAAATTGCCCAAAGGCTAAGATGTCTGGTCCGCTTGTGTAAATGGAGGATGGAAGATCTGTAAGCTCTTTCGTTAATGGAGGCATGTTCAGTTCATGGCGGTGACCCCCACGGTATATTAATGCATTTATGCTTCCTGAAGTATGTCCTCGGCGTTCTAGCTCTTCAAAGACTGTACTGACATCTTTACTTAAATGCTCGTTATTCAGCCGGTAGAAGACGTCAAATATCCCTTCCGAAAAACCATTCCTTATCCAAAAAGGAACAGTGGACCCGTAATTAACAACCCTGTCACTTTGCTGGTCATACCAGGATAAACCCGGCACTCGATGTTTATCTGCCATTTCACCGGTAACTAAAGTACTTTCCACTGTTACTGACATACTGGGAAAAGGCACTACCAGATCCTTATAGTACTGACCTTTATTTACCAGAAACTCAAGAGCAGGAACATTCCCTTCTTCCATGCTTTTATCGAGGGAACTCCCCATCATCGTATCAATGATAATCATAACAACATTCTTACTGGGGTTTGTATCGTTGGCTTGAATATCCGGCTCATATTCTTCTTTTTCAGTTCCACTACATGAACATAATAAAAGCACAAAAAATACTAGAAAAACATTCCTCATGGTACTCACCTTCTATCCTCTCTGTATCTTCAATTTAGTAAAAGGAAGGTAAAGGATATTTTTCCTATAGTGTGCCTGTTCCTTTTCTTTTCATGCAAAAAGTTCTTTTGGGATTTGAAACACTTCCTCACTTTTTGTGCATATGCTACTCTGGGCAATTCTTTTACAAAGGAGTGTTTTTATGTATCCCTTTCACCCGTCTCTTGTGCAGCAGTGCCTTTGTTATAACCTCATGGCAGACTTTTATAAGTACAGAGATCCACGGTTGCATATTCACTACTACAAGCTGCACTTTCAATGCATGCAGCAGTTAATGGCCAAAACGCAAGGGATTCCAGGTCCTTCTTTTGACCATAAACGAAGACAGGACCAAGCGTTAGTAAGGTTCCTTCACGCTTCTCCTGGCACCCCGGCCATTGATGTATATGTGAATGGAGAGCAGGTTTTTGATAATGTGTCTTATCAAATTTTAAGCAGGTATCTTACATTCCCTGAAGGAGAGCATGAAATTGAGATTTATAAGGCAGGACAGACAGAAACACCAGTTTTAAGCGGGACTGTTTCGTTAGAAGAGGATGAACACTACACCTTTGCGGTTGGAGGAACGCTAGACAACTTGGACTTTTATGAGGTAACAGAGGCTCAGGAAGCTCCTGCCGATGCTGCCATGGTCAGGTTTTGGCATCTCTCTCCAGACGCACCTGCTGTAGACATTACTGAAGAAGAGGGAGAAGTTATTTTCAGTGATGTATCTTTTGGTGAGGTGACGGAGTACGCTGAACTCTCTCCCGGTTCTTACACGCTTGAAGTTCGTTCTGCCGGAACTGCGGTGCCGGTCATGACTCTGCGTAATTTGCAATTCAGTGGAGGGCAGGCTTATTCAGTGACTGCCATGGGATTGGCTGAAGGGACTCCGAGACTGGAAACGCTAATTATACAGCCTTAAAAAAGAGAAATGCTGTCAAAGTGATATTCACCTGACAGCATTTTCTTTATGCTTTTCGAAATACCCAGCTGTTTAGATAAAAGAAAAGAGTGGGAAGGCCTCCAAAACGAATAAACTGTTTCGCTTTATTCTTAATCTCCTTATCCCTCTGTACTTTTTTATCGGCCAGATAAATAGCAATAAGACCTTTATTTATAAGCTTGTGAAACTTCCAGTCAGGCAGGTTTCGAATACTTTCTTCTGCCTTTTCTTTAATATGCTTCATTCGCTTAACCATTTCTTCGTCACTTGGATAATAAGAAACAAAGTTTAAATCCTGTTCCATTCTGTCTTCTTCCTGGTCAATAAAATAGTCAAGGAGAATATGAAGACCTTGAACCCACGGAAAATATCCTGCTTTCAGCTGGGATACTTCTTCGTGACTTAAACGATCTTTTGCAGCATAAGCTGCAAAACAGAATATCCCTAACGTTGAACCTGCACATGCTGAAAACTCGTACCAGGTCATAGAAGGTAAGTCGTCTTTATGATCGGCAAACCAGCTCTCCAGCAGACCCACTCTCTTCTCAGGCTCCACATGCTTAAACACTTGCAGATCACAATAATAATTCGCCAGATGGTGCATCGCTTTTTGTACGTTTGGAAATCCAGGGAGTTCTCGCAAAACATTCTGGCATGTCGTAACAAGAGCTTGTAAATACCCACCGTCATCTTGATCTTCACGATACCTATAATAATTCACAGGTTCTGCTCCTGGACTTAGCGCATGATACATAGCCTGATGAAGCGCTCTAAAGTCATTTTCATCTAATGAAGTGCTTCTGTCACAGAGATTATCTAAATAATCACTGATGGTTTGATAGGCTACAATAAATGTAATAATCTTATTTCTTTCTTCACCTGCCAATAACCCGTAAACTGCTCCGCCTTCACAATGAAAGGCTTTTTCCGTTAAACTGGACAGGGCCTGGGTACGTAATTCATTATTAGGGATTTCCATGGCCCGCTGCCTCCAGCTTCCTAAACATAAACGAACGTCGGGGAGCACTTCTTTATAAACCTTAGACAGCAGAGTCCAAGGGGTAGTCGGTACTTTCAAAGTAATAACCTCCTTATACTCCTTTAAAAGTATTATGCCCTGACTACATACAGGTATTACCATAACGCAGGAATAGCTTTTTTCTCTCTGTTCCTCAAACAGTTCCCTCATTATTCATTTAACGTTCTAGTCTTTTTTTCGCGTGGAAACGCCATGTTAAAGAGAACGTGTCCATACACTGTCAAGGCGATGGCTCCAAAAATCAGAAGAATACCAACCGTTTGCCACCCAGAAAGAATATCTCCAAACACAAGAACACCTATGGCAATTGCCACTACCGGTTCAATAATTGAAAGGATGGCAGCCCTGCTTGATTCGATATATGTTAAACCCGCTGTATAAAGAAAATAAGCACAAACAGTAGCAAACAAAGCTAAACCAAGTCCGTTTAAAAGAACTCCTGGTTCAGTTAATAAGTGTGCTTTACTCATAATGGGGCTTGTGAAAAGTAAAAAAACAGAGCCAAAAATTAAAGAGTATGCAGTGATGGTCAGAGAGTGGTATCGTCCGCTTAAAAATTTCCCGAAAATACTGTACAAGGCGTAAAAAAATCCGGAAGCAATACCAAAAAGAATGGCCATGATCCCTATGCTTTCAGAACCCAGAGGAAGCATTCCTACTGTATAAGCACAGCCAAGGACCATAACAAGTAGAGCCAGGGCCTTGGTCACGGTGAAAGGCTCTTTAAAAATAAAACGAGCCATGACTGCTACAAAAACCGGGCCCGTGTATAAAAGAACAACAGCCAGCGACACAGACGCAGCCTCCATTACAGTAAAAAAGAAATAATTAAAGAAGGCAATGCTGACAATGCCAGTACCAATAAAAAGCGGGATATCCTTTAACTGAAACCTAAGCAGATCCCGTCTGTATATTCCTAAGGCCAGTGTTATCAGCAGAGCTGAAAAAAGCAAGCGAATTGCCACAACTTCCCAGGGAGTAAAACCATATGTATACAAGTTTTGGACAAATAAACCAGTGCTTCCCCATAAAGCTGCCCCTAGCATTACTGCAAAATAAGCCAGACGATTAGTCATATATTTTTCTCCTTCCCCTGACTGTCATACTAACAAGATTATCATGAAGTGAATAACAGAGGTAATTTTATTTACAAAAAGACTATGGCACTCATTCCTTTGCCATAGTCTTTCCACGAATGTTATGTCAGGCGATAAATAAAGGCTTCATAGGGTGAGAGCTCCACGTTTTCTAAGGAATACGTTTGTTTAGAATCTTCATTTGAAAGAATACGATCTACTTTCTTTTCGGCCAGCTCTTTAAATGACCGATTCTGAACAGAGGAGCTGAAATTACAGACGATAAGAAGCATATCGTCCTTGTAAGTTCGAGTGTAGGCATACACTTCCTCATCATCAGGAAGAAGCAAATGATAGCTCCCATGAACAATTGTTTCATCCTTTTTTCTTAATTCTATTAGGCTTTTGTAATAGTAAAAAACCGAATGAGGGTCGTTTAAAGAGTTCGCTACGTTAATCCTTTTATAATTTGGATTAACTTGAAGCCATGGAACTCCAGTAGTAAACCCTGCGTGCTTGCTGTCATTCCATTGCATAGGTGTACGGGCATTATCCCGGCCCCTGGCATAAATAGCTCTCATCATTTCTGCTTCTTCGATACCTTTTTCTTTTTGCTCCTTATACCAATTCAAGGTTTCAATGTCTTCATAATCCTCAATTGTCGGAAAAGCCACATTTGTCATCCCTATTTCTTCTCCTTGATACACATAGGGAGTGCCTTTCATTCCATGCAGGCAGGTTGCCAACATTTTAGCAGACTTCTCACGAAATTTTTCATTATCATTACCAAACCTTGACACCACCCGAGGCTGATCGTGGTTGTTCCAGTAAAGACTGTTCCACCCTTTTTGATCCAGCCCTTTTTGCCACTTTGTCATAATTCTCTTCAAATCTGTAAGCTTCCAGGAAAGGGCTGACCATTTCCCATGTTCTCCGTCACCAAGACCCATATGCTCAAAATGAAAAACCATATTAAGTTCTTTTCTTTCTTCGGCTGTGTACAGCTTTCCTTCCTCAACTCCAACTCCCGGCATTTCTCCTACCGTCATGGTGTCATAGTGGGACAGAACTTTTGTGTACATTTCCTGAAGAAACTCATGAATTCTTGGGCCGTTTTTGAAGTAGCTAGAGCCGGATGCATACTTGTTTCCAGGCTTCACCTCTCCATCGGGATAGCGCTGGTCTTTTGAAATAAAGTTAATGACGTCCATTCGAAAGCCGTCTACCCCTTTATCCAGCCACCATTTCATCATTTGATATATGTCTTCACGAAGAAGAGGGTTTTCCCAATTTAAATCCGGTTGTTTTTTACTGAATAAATGAAGATAATATTCCTCTGTACTTTCATCATACTCCCACGCAGAACCTCCGAAATTGGAAGCCCAATTGGTTGGTTCTCTTCCGTCTATTCCTTTTTTCCAAATGTAATAGTCCCGTTTCGGACTTTTTGCAGAAGAGCGTGACTCAATGAACCATTCATGCTCATCAGAAGTATGGTTGACAACCAGATCCATTACAAGCTTCATGCCCCGTTCATGAATTTGCTGAAGGAGAAGATCAAAATCCTCCATGGTTCCAAATTCATTCATGATAGCCTGGTAATCTCGTATATCGTAACCATTATCGTCATTTGGGGAATCATATACGGGGGAAAGCCAGATAACGTCAATTCCTAATTCCTTTATGTAGTCAAGCTTCTGAATCATTCCCGGAATGTCTCCAATTCCGTCTCCGTTGCTGTCATTAAAGCTTCTTGGGTAAATTTGATATACAACGCTTTTTTTCCACCAGGGTGTTTGGGTCATTTCTCATTCCTCCTAGCTAAAAGTACGAAAGAAATCATTCTATTTTATTTTTACAAACAGACACACTACATGCTTCAAAACGTGGTGAGGACTCCTCCCAGTTATACCAATATATGTACCGAATGAAAACTCACATTACCTAAGAAGAAGAAAAGCCCCGTAAAAGGTTATTCATACATAAAAAATACCGGAAAGCCCTGAATAGGGACCTTCCGATAAATATTTTACAGCAGGCTGGCTTTAATCATACGAGAGCGCCCATCTGTCTTTCCTTTTTCTTCTCCATTAATCTTTAGCGTTAACTCTTCATTCTCGCTGTGTATTACCACTTCTAATTCAAAGTCAGGCTCATAAGCATTTACTTTTGTTTCAAAGGTAAGATCAATAACATTTCCAATTACCTGGTACCTCAAAACGCCTTCATACATCTTTCCTTCCCTGTAATTAAATGTACTTCCATCGTCTTCATAAAAATAGTACTCTTCGCCGTTTGAAGAAGGATAAACGTGAAAAGTAATTTTTTCCTCCTTCTGTTCAGTCGACATTTTTTTCTCTCCAAGAGCAATTATCGCACCCTTTTTAATGAAAATAGGAAGTATATCTAGGGGTGCTTTCACAAGATGATAATCGGATCCTCGGTATTCCTCGCCTGTCCAATAATCAATCCAGGTTCCTTCAGGCAGGTAAACCGCTCGGTGATTTTTATCAGGCTGAAGAATCGGAGCAACGATGACAGAGTCACCGATCATAAATTCATCTGACAAATTGGTGGTTTCCTTGTCTTGCGGGTATTCTAAAAATAAGGGTCTCATTACCGGGATTCCGTTAGTACTTGCTTCTTTAAAAAGAGTATAAAGGTGCGGCATCCAAACATACCGAAGATCTATATATTTCTTTACGATACCTTCTATTTCTTTCCCGAAACTCCATGGTTCCTGCCTTACGGTATCTAATGCTGAGTGGTTTCTGAAAAAAGGAGTGAAGGCTCCTACTTGTGTCCAGCGTGCTAATAACTGGCCAGTAGCATCATGAGCAAATCCACCTACATCCGGCCCGCAAAAAGGAACTCCGGAGACTCCTAGATTCATGCACATGGGCAGTGCCATTTGAAGGTGCTCCCAAAAACTTCGATTATCACCCGTCCAAACTGCTGCATACCTCTGAACTCCCGAATACCCTGCACGGGTCAGTAAAAAGGGCCTCTTCCCATTCAACTGGGCCTTCATTCCTTCATATGTCGCTTTCCCCATTAGCAGTCCATAAACATTATGAAGTTCCCTGTGTGTTTTAGGATCGCCGTCGTTTCCATGCATGACCTCAGTATCCATTGTTTTTGTTTCATTAAAAACGGCGGGTTCGTTCATATCATTCCAGATGCCTTCAATTCCCTTGTCCACATAAAAATCGTGCTTATCTCCCCACCACTTACGAGTTTTTTCATTTGTGAAGTCTGGAAATGCGCTGTTTCCCGGCCAAACATCCCCGTTATACATTTTTTCATCTACATACTTGCAAAAATGGTCTCCTTTAACACCTTCCAGATAGGACGGATATTCCGGGTCTGTTTTGACTCCAGGGTCCACAATGGGTACAACATGAATGCCCTCTTTTTTTAAATCATTCATTAACTTACCTGGATCCGGGTAACGTTCTTCATCAAAGGTAAACACTCTATATCCATTCATATAATGAATATCTAAGTAAACCGCATCTAATGGAATTTGCTTTTCCTTAAAATTTTTAACCAGTTCCCTTACTTCTTCTTCTGTTTCATAGCTGTACCTGGACTGATGGTATCCTATCGCCCATTTGGGTGGCAGGGGCATGCGTCCAGTTAAATAGGAGTACTGGGTAATCACGTCCTTTGGCTCTGGTCCAGCCATCAAATAATAATTGATGAGCCCCCCTTCAGCCGAAAAAGAATACGTTTCCTCATAGGTCTTCATGTCAAAAGTAGTTTTATAGGTGTTATCAAAGAAAATGCCATAGGCCTTTCCCTGATTTACTGTCATAAAATATGGGATGGATTCATATAAAGCATCAATTTCAGGATTGTGAGGAGCAAAGACATCTGAATTCCACATGGTCATCTTCTCTCCTCTTTTATCAAGGAAACTGGTTTTCTCACCAAATCCATAAAAATGGTCTTCTCTCTCCATTTCCTTATAACAGATCACTTCACCTCCTGCACTGTGGCCCATTCCTTTTTCTTTTTCTGATACCAAAGTCCTTCCGCTCTTATCCTCAACCTTAATCCGAAATGGATTTTTATATAAAAAAAGTGTTAATAAAGGTGACTGGATTGTGACATACGAGTCTTCATCGTGTACTCTTAGGTCAACTTTTTCTGGTTCCACAATGACAGCATGACTGGAAGATAAAGATGGTTCTTTTTTGGGATCCATTATAATTCTGACAATATCTTCCCTGTAAAAAAGAATTTGGATCATCCCTGCCTCACATTTCCCTATGAAGCTTTTATTCTCGCTGAGGGAATAAGAAATAAGATTGCCTATATCCCTAAAAGCAGTTCCTGCTATTTTCTTTTTAGCCCCCGGATGTATTGCAAAACTTGTATCCTCCATATAAAAGCCCACTCCTTTTTATCTGGTATCCTCTACATAGGTTCTCTGCACGATTCCATTATCCTGTTAAATAAAGTGAATACATCAGTAAAATCATATTTGACAGGTAAGAACTGTATGAAATATAAGCTGAATCTGTATGTACTTTGGGAACGTCAAGGCAATGCCTGTCCAATATGAGTCCTGCCAAATTCCAAAACATTGGAATATTTCCTTACGAAATAACCCTCTTTTGATCTTTTTATGCTTATAATTACTTACACCTGTTAATTTTGTTGCTAAAACTAACAGGTAATTTGCTTCCCTGGTTCACGTGTGGAGTAAGCCACACTTTTACTCTTTTCACTGTCTCTTTCAAGCCGCTGGTTTTTTACATTTACCTTTGAAAGGAAGGGATCGTATGGAAGCATCTGCATCACTTAACATTGAAGGGAAAGAGAAAATCTGCTATGAAAGGATCCTGCAGCTTGTACAAACGGCGAATCAATTTGACAGCTACATTGTATTGGAAACGAGCACAACAGTCATTAATTGTAAAAGCCTCATAAGCACTTCTGCTTTTTTAAAAGCTCAGGATAAGATAACAATAAGGGCAGTCGGCAGGGATTCCCAAGAAGCAGTTTCATTACTGCAAGGTTTTATTGAAAAGAAAATCTTTACAGAAGAGCGTTCTTCTTATCCTTTATTAAATTAACAACTATCATGAAAGGTAACTTCTTAGTGGGTTTGAACGTCAAAAGCTACTGTGGACCCCGGTGGCAAATAGATTGACTGCCTGTTACGAAATACACAAACACTTTCTTCCTGGAGAAAATTAAAAGTACGCCTTCTGGGTATCTGTCCAGGAGGTGTTTTTCTTATTCAGTACGCAGCATTTTTTATGTCGTATATTTCACAAATTATTTCCATAAGTAAAACGAATCTTATTCTAGGAGGTCTTCACATATGGATCATCCATTTAACCAGCAAGGAAATTTCTAAACCTGCAGCAAGGCTTTTCAAGACAGCGCGCTCCACAATTCCAAAGCTTTACTCAACACAATCCCTAATCAGCCATGCAGCCTGCAAATGCGAAACCAGCTTCAGGGCTTTGCCAGCAATTAATGCAATAAATAAATTCATCCGTAATAAACAAAAAAAGGGCAAGCTGCTCCATGCGCCAGCTTGTCCTTTCAATTAAGTCATCCATTTTGGAGGAGTGTTTTTATCCCAGTATACGTCTCCAATCTGATGGTGTTCTTCAAAGTTATCTTCATGTAAGTGATAGTGAAAATTAAACCAATATCCTTCTTTAGGACGAAGATCCCGTCTCACATGAAATTTTGCAATGTCTTTTTTATTCTTATCATCATACACATTAAATATCTTTTCTCCGCTTCCTTGAGAAGGCTCTTCTGTAATGACATAGGATTTGCTTTCTTCCATCCCTGCTTCTTCTACCAGGTCTTTAAGAACATTCTCAATACTAGGGAGAATGTCAGTCATAAAGTCAGCTTCAACTTGTTTTAAAATTTTAGGGCCGAGCTTTTTTACAGACTGTTCTTTCGCTTGTTCAACAATAATATCTATAAAATGCTCGTCATCCAACACTTCAATGTTTTCTTCATAGTCCTGAGCAATGATTTCCGAATACTCTTCTATTTCAGCGGCAGAATAATGCTGCTCATCACTGCCTGATTTCTCTTCTTTAGCTGAAGCAGATGAGCTGGAATCCAAGTATGTAGGAGGAATGTACACACCAAGAGTCATAAAGGTTATAAGGATAACTGATATCTTCTTAAACCAAAGCTTCAACTTTCATTCCCCCTTATGCCAAGTCTCTTTGAAAATCTCAATATGTTTCAAAGTTTCTAAGAATCAATTTTTTTAATTGTACCATAGGGTTGTGTTGAGCTGGGTAAAGGCCCTCTCAAATTCATAAAAATGTAATCTTCTTTAGAAAAAGGAGTGGCTTCACATACTGTTCATCACTAGGGCAATGCTTGCTCACCCTCAGGCAGATGTTCAGCCCTTGCTTGTATGACTCTTAAACGTATGAAAAATCCTGCTGCTGCACAAGTAAGACCTATTGTGATGCCAATCCAGAAACCAAAAGGTCCCAAAGGTGTGTAGGATGCAAGGAGATAGCCGGAAGGAATCCCTATGATCCAGTATGAAATAAAAGCTGTAATAAAAGGGACTTTTACATCTTTGTACCCTCTTAATACTCCTTGAAGAGCTGATTGGGCAGCATCAGAAATCTGATAAAAAATCGCGAAGATAAAAAACTGGGCTGCAAGGGTGACAACAGTCCGGTCATCAGTATAGAGATAAGCAATTGGTTCACGTAAAAAGAAAAGGAAAACTGAGCCAATGGCAAGGATTCCTATTGCCCCAACCACTCCCAAACGTCCGTATTCCCTGGCTGCACTCCACCTTTCTCCACCAACGGAGAAGCCCACAACGATTGTTAAGGCCATTGAAATGCTTAACGGGATCATAAAAATAAGTGATGTGAAGCTAAAGGCTATTTGATGTGCTGCAATAGTTATGGTGCTGAACATGGTTCCAATTAACAATGTTACAACAGAAAAAATGCTGGCTTCAAAAAAGATAGACAGACCTATCGGAATGCCAATGGCCAGCTGCTCTTTCCAGGCTTTCCAGGAGGGCACCGCCCAATTTACAAATAGCTTATACCGACGGATGACCTCCATTCGAAACGTCATCCATATGCTTAATATAAAAATGATCCAATAGGTTAAAGCAGTGGCATAACCTGCACCAATACCACCAAGCATAGGAAGACCAAATCCACCGAAGATAAATCCATAGTTAAGAAGAACATTAAACGGTACGGCCAGGACAGTAATTATCATTGTGATGCGTGTATAACCTTGAGCGTCAAAAAAATAACGTAAAACATTCGCTGCAAATAAGGGAATAATTCCTAATGACAAGCCGACTAAATAATGGAAAGTAATATGTTCAACTGCTGGAGCCAGGTTCATCAATGTGATGATGGGATGAAGAAACATGGCTCCACAAAGAATAACAAGAATAGCTAACACAAGGGATAGATAGAGACCTTGATTCACTGAGTTTGTTATGCTTTTCTTGTCTCCTTTTCCTATGAGCTGGGCCACTATAGGAGTAACAGCCAGCAGCACCCCGTTTATTCCAGTAAAAATAGGCATCCACAAACTGGATCCCATTGCGACTCCAGCCAAGTCGTCTGTCCCAACACGACCGGACATCATCGTATCAACTAAATTCATCGCAAAAAAACTTACTTGTGTCACCATAATCGGCCAGAAAATCGTGAAAAATAATGCCATTTTGTCTTTCCTAGACTTGGCGTGATACATACCTGCGTCCTCCATTACCAACGGCCGGTTCCCCGTCCTTATCTATACTACTTGCAAAAGTTTCTTTCAAGCGTAAGAACTACCTTATGAAAAGTTATCCGCAATTCCATTCCAATATATTCTCCACGAGGCTTCCAGTTTTTTTTCTGTCCTCTCTTTGCTTCCGTAGACCAGCTCTACACATATAGAATCAATTAAAGAAGAAAAAGCCATGGTCATCGACTCAATGTCCTGGTACCTTACTTCATTTATCTCCACAGCTTTCAAAAAACGATCAAGGAATAGTAAATCTACTTTAGCAATGTGTTTGTTAACATAGTCAATAACCGTATGATGTAAATGAGAAGGCGGGAAAAAGGACACACGCAGCCAAAACTTCATATTACAATCATTGCGGTATCTATCAATGTAATTTAATAACACTTTGTATAAGAAATCGTGAAGAGGCTCTTCAAAATGGGATTGCAAAAAAACCTCCAGCTTATGAAGTTCTTTTTCTGCAGCACTTTTCAAGGTTTGCAGAAATAAATCGTCCTTCCCCTCAAAATGGGCATATATTGATTGTTTCTTTAAACCTGTCTCATCAGCAATGACAGCTAAAGATGCTCCCTCAAACCCGTATTGGGCAAAAGATCGTAAGGCGGCATCTTTTATTTTTTGGGCACTCACACTTATCATCTCCCGGTTAACGATCGTTCGTTAATATTATAACAGGTTACCCGCGAGCGGAAAGGAAAAATAAAAAAAACGTTCCATTCAGAAACGTTTTCTTAATACTCACTATTAGTATCTATTGATTGGTTAGGCAAAATTAATACTTCTACTCTTCTGTTTTTCGCCTTGTTTTCCGGACTATCATTCTCGGCGATCGGGCGGTGCTCTCCAAAACCTTTGGCACTGAATTGAAGGGGATCAAGTTTATTGTTTTCCAAAAGAAGGCTCATAAAATTTACTGCTCTTATCACACTTAATTCCCAGTTTGATTGAAATTCGCTGGTGGAAATAGGCCGGTCATCAGTGTGGCCGCTGACCACAACTTCATGAGTCGGCTCTGTATACAGAAGTTCTGAAATTTCTCTCGCTACCTCTGCTCCTTCCAATTTGACATTAGCACTTCCTGTATCAAAGAATACATTATCAAGCAGAGTAAGAAGAAGACCTTCATCTGTAAGATTAGTTTCCAGCATATTTTCAAGATTTCTACTAACTATGTACTGGTTAATTTCTTGTTCTAATGATTCCAACTCTCGAAGCTCCGGCAGACCATCACTTTCTTTATCTTGAGTGTCTGATGAGGATACTGGCAGTTCTGGAGGAGTTGGCTCGTTATCTAATATCCCTTCTCCACCTGCAAATTCAGATTGAAAGACCTGGGCTATTTCCTGAAATTTCTCACTCTCAATTTCACTAGCTGCAAAAAGAACAATAAATAAGGCAAGAAGGAGAGTAAGCATATCAGCGTAAGGAATTAACCATGATTCATCAACGTGCTCGTCATTATGCTGTTTCTGTTTCCGCACTGTTTTCCTCCTTTTCTCCTTCACTCTCAATTAATTTCTTTAACTCGGAATGAGATAAAAAGGATCCCAGCTTATCTCTAACGACCATTGGAGATTCACCATGGGTAATAGACACAATCCCTTCAATAATGAGATGCTTTTCCTGCACTTCCTTCTTAGATTTCTCTTTTAGTTTGTTAGCAAAAGGATGCCACAGCATGTACCCTGAAAAAATACCAAACAAAGTTGCCATAAATGCAGCTGCGATGGCATGCCCTAAGGCTTCCGTATCTTCCATATATCCTAAAGCTGCAATTAACCCAATAACAGCTCCAAGAACACCCAAGGTCGGTGCGTAAGTACCGGCCTGTGTGAAAACAGAAGCTCCTTCCTTGTGCCTTTCCTCCATGGCATAAACCTTCTCTGTTAATACGTCTCTAATAAAATCTGGAGACTGTCCATCTACGGCAAGCCTAAGGCCGGACTTTAAAAAAGGATCCTCTGTTTTCTCGATTTCCTGCTCTAATGATAAAAGACCTTCTCTTCTGACAAAGGAAGACATGTCAGTAAAAGTGTTGATGAGGGACTTCAGGTCAGGCCCTTTCTTTTGTGTAAAGATAATTTTAAAAAGGTTAGGAACGTTTTTGATAGTTGACATAGGAAAGGCGATAATGACAGCTGCCGCTGTCCCGGCAAAGATGATTAATAACGCGGCCGGGTTAAATAAGGCTGCTGCACTTACGCCTTTCATTACCATTCCTACTCCAATAGCTGCTATCGCTATAATAATTCCGATAAAAGATGTTTTGTCCATCTTTGCTCCCCCGCTTTATAGTAAATTAGCCATGGTAAGGTTTAAAAGTAACAGGATAGGTGATGGGGTCAGCGCTGTTTGTCATTGACCCTTTGAAACCATTGCAAACCAAAATCCAACTCTTTTTAACATAGCCCTTTTGTATTCTCTTTCATTATTATCGTTATAAAACCATTTTTCTTGAGTTATCTTCTCAAACAAAAAGAAGTGTTCAATTTCCAGGAAATTGAACACTTCTTTTTGGGGTGCCTGGCACCATAAACGGTTGTAATATATTTCCCGCTCATACTGGGGCTTTAAATGGATTTTGTGTTACAGCTCCTGCCGGTGCCAGGCACCATAGTTATAGCCATACAGTTTTTTCTTCGTATGGTGTGCGTTTCTTCTTTTTTTCTGCTCCCTCGCTGTTTTCCGGGTAACCTAAAAATACCGTTCCAACTACCTTTTTGTCTTGTGGCGAACCTATAAAATGATGAAGACGTTCGTCGTGGACAAGACCAACTCCCCTTGTTCTCCAGACAAAACCTAACCCCTGTTCCTCAGCTGCAAGCCACATTGAATGAATCGCACAGCACACAGCATATTCATTGTCTGTAGAATCAGACGCCTTTGGAAGAGTGTCTGATGTGACAACAATAATGACAGGCGTTTGTGTCACTGCTTTCATGGAACTGTCTACTAGCTTTGGCTTCGTTGGAAAACGTTCTTGTAAATATTCATAAGCTAAAGATTCATATTCTTTCTTTGCCTTCCCCTGTATCACATAAAAACTCCACGGCTCTCTCATTCTATCATTTGGAGCCAGGGTAGCTGCGTAGAGCAGGGATTCTATTTTTTCTTTTTCTACCTCTTTGGGTATGTAATTTCGCACTGCCCGCCTTGCTTCCAAACGTTCAAAAACGCTCATTTCTTTCACTCTCCCTTTGTTTTTTCACGAGGGAATCTACGAATCTTTCACACCGCTGATCATCCTTTTTCTGAGGTGTAAGCTCCACTTTTAACGTGACAGCGAGATTCGTACATACGTACAGCATGTCCCGGAATTCATTGACTGCTCCGCAGTATCTCGGAAACAAGCTGTCGCCTGTTCCAAACACCCCAGTGGTTAGTTTCTTGCTTCCATGTTCCTCAAAGGCCGTATAGAGGTCTCTCATTTCACGAGGAATCTCCCCATTTCCCCAGGTGTATGTCCCAACTGCTACGATTTGAAAGTCCTGAAGCTGTGATAATGGAAAGAGGGCTGAAGGATAAGAGACTACGTCGATGTCTCGCATTTCCAAATACTTCTTAATCAGTTCTGCCAGCTCTTCGGTGTTCCCGGTCACTGATGCGTAAATAACAGCCGCTTTCATGGTATCTTACAGCTCGTCAAATCCATTTGACTGAGTAACTTTCGAATAGGTCCTTGATTTTTGTTCAAAGAAATCTGATTTCGTTTCATTGATCATTTCATCGCTGTATACTTGGATCCACGGCATGGGGTTGTCCTTTTCTTCATAAAGATTGTTCAGTCCTAATTGACGCAGACGTTTATTTGCTAAATACTCTACATATTCTTCAAATTCATCTAAATCGATACCTTCGACCTCTTTAAGAATGTAATGTGCCCATTCTTTTTCCAGTTCGACGGCATGCCCGATGGTGTCATAGACATAGGCAATGTTCTTGTCTGTATGGAGCTCGGGATTTTCCGCCAGCAAAATCCGTACAAACTGAGAAATAAAGTATGCATGCTGCATTTCATCCCGCTGAATATAACTAATCATCGTGCTTGTTTTCAGCATTTTTTGCTGACGGGCCAAGTGATAGAAAAAAGCAAAACCAGCATAAAAATAAATACCTTCTAAATTAATTGAATTAATGGCTAATTTAAAGAGCGCTTGTGGCGTCGGCTCTTCTCGAAAACTCTCGTAGGCCTCTAAAATCAATTGATTTCTTTTGCGAACAATAGGATCCTCTTTGGCCTGGTTGAACCTTTCATTCTGCTCACGTAAAGGAACAAGGGAACTCAACACATAAGAGTAGGACTCGTTATGGACAGCTTCTTGCTGGGCTACAACTGCAAAAATTGCTTTAAAGCTGGAATCTGTCACATAATCCATTACCTGGCTCATGGTTGGCGTTTGCAGGCTGTCCAATGAGGCAAGCTGAGTATTGATTCTCAGGAAGACATCTTTTTCAACCTCACTTAAATGATCCCACTGTTTAATATCATCCTGCATATTAATTTCCTGAGCCTTCCAGAAGTTCGAAAGGAGAGTCTGATATAGATCATACATTTGTGGATAAGCTATATCATTCCAGTTAAGCAGCCCTGAAGACTGTCCATTAATAATGCCTGTAGATTTATTCGGGGCTGCTGGATTCATTAATTTCACTTTTGACAATGAGGACATTTCGATCCCTCCTAAAATAGGTTAAGTTAGCTGTGACAGGCTTCACACTCTTCAATTTCTGACTGGGAAGTGCTCCGTACATAATAAGTGGTTTTCAAGCCCTGTTTCCAAGCTTCAAAATGAAGGTTGAGCAACTCTTTAGCCTTAATGTCATGACGGACATAAATATTAAAGCTTATTGACTGATCAATATGGCGCTGTCTGGCAGCGTTTTGCCTGATGCTCCAAATCTGGTCCAGTTCATGGCGGGCCCGTTGGTAATAGAGATACGTATGGTGATTTAAGTCTGGTGCTGTTACCTTAAACTTAAAGTTCTTCTTTTCTTCAGCAAATTCCACTGCGTACAACGGGTCAATTCCATCTGTGGATCCACCGATTTTGGCAGTAGAAGAATTAGGAGCTACAGCCATCATCCATCCGTTTCTCACTCCAGTAGCAGCCACGTCTTCCTGTAATTCCTGCCACCGTTTTGACGTATAGCCTCTTCGCTCAAAATAAAGACCTGTTTCCCACTCCGAACCTTGAAACTTACTATAAGCCCCTTTTTCTTTTGCCAGTTCCATTGAAGATTGAATCGTAAGATAGGCGATGTCTTCATATATTTTATCTGCGTATTCCACAGACTTCTCAGATTCCCACTGGATTCCTTTTAGTGCCAAAAGGTGGTGCCAGCCAAACGTTCCAAGACCCACAGCCCTGTACTTTCTGTTGGTAACTTGCGCCTGACCGACTGGAATGTTGTTTAAGTCAATAACGTTATCAAGCATCCTCATTTGAATAGGTATCAGCCTTTCTAAGACATCATCCCTTACTGCTGCAGGAAGATTAATAGAAGATAAATTACACACCACAAAATCTCCTGGTTTACGGACAATTACAATGTTTCCCTCTTCGTCTTCATACTCTTGACTTATGGGAGAAGGTGACATATTCTGTGTGATTTCAGTGCATAAATTACTGCAATAGATAGAGGTTCTTCCCTCCCCTTTCAAATGCTTGTTTGGATTTTGACGATTTACTTCATCCCGGTAGAGCATGTAAGGTGTTCCTGTTTCAAGCTGTGCCACCATAATTCTTGCCATGATATCCATGGCTCGGTAAGTCTTTCGCGGAAGAAGAGGGTGATTGACTGCTTGTTCATACTTTTCCGTAAAATATTTGCGATCTTCCTCGTCATAAAAGTCTTCAAGACCAACCGGAGTGCCATCTTCACTCTTCCAGCCCATGATTTGTTTCACCTGGTGAGGACAAAACACATGCCATTCGCCTATGCTTCTCCCGTTCTCATCTGTTTCCTGTAACTTACGCATAAATAGGTCAGGTATCGTAACCCCGGTAAAAATATCGTGAGCTTTCCTTCTTTCATCACCATTATTTGTTTTTAAGTCAAGAAAGCCGTTCATAATGTCCTTGTGGAATAAGTCTAAATAAATAGCCACCGCCCCTTGACGCTGTCCCAGCTGGTCCACACTCACAGCTGTGTCATTAATCAGCCTGATCCACGGCACCACTCCAGAGGAATTACCTTTAAACTTCTTTATATCTGATCCTAAAGCTCTTACCTTCCCATAATAAATGCCAATCCCCCCGCCATCCTTGCTGAGGCGGGCAATATCCCAGTTATTCAGGTAAATACTATCAAGTGAATCATCAACTGTATCTATAAAACAAGAAGACATTTGACCAAAACTTTTTCCTGCATTAGATAAAGTAGGAGTCGCAACAGTCATATACAAATTGCTTAGTGCCCAATATGCTTCCTTTACCTTTTCCAGCCTTTTGGTTTTTTCTTCCTTCTGCATAAGGGTCATAGCAATGATCATAAACCGCTCCTGCGGCAGCTCAAATACTTTCCCCTCATGATCTCTCGCTAAATACCGATCTGCCAGTAAAAATAAACCTATGTAAGTAAACAACTCATCTCGCTTGGGCTCAATTTCCTGTTCTAATTCCTTCATTTCCTGTTCAGAATATGCTGCTAACAAATGACCGGAATAGATTCCTTTCTCACGTAACGTTTTTATTAGCTTATACAAACTTCCATATCGTCTCTCCGTGCTGTACCCTCTATGTAAAGACGCCTGCTTGTATAGTTCATTTAAACAGAGCCGTGCTGCAACAAACGTCCAGTCTGGCTGATCCATTTGTATTTGGTTTAATGCATAGAGCATAGCTTGATGGTTCACGTCTTTATCCGTTCCGATAAAAGATGTGACGTAGTCTTTGATTTCCTTTGCATTAAAATTGTAACGATCAAAAGCTTTATCTATTGTATCCATCACTTCATGTAATTCCTCTTTAACATGTACTGTCATTTCTCTTCCTCCTTATTCCTGCTTAATACTAAGCTGGCCGTTGTCGTCTCACCGCTCCTGATGTTTTTTCGAATTAAAAAAATCCGCTCAAATTAATGTGAGCGGATGAAACGATAGCAAGTAATGGAGAAAGATACTTTGGTCTTTCCCTGTGCCACCGTTTCATCTTCTCAATCCCCGAAGAAGGTGAAACATCTTAAGATAAGACAGGTCTCCTGACTTGTGCGTCTTCCGTCCATGAGCTCCTTCCCGTATAAAAACCGATGAAGTTTATTTATACAGTGGATACGACTCATTTCGTCAGCACTTACAGTTGCGGGGGCAGTCTTGGATTTTCACCAAATTCCCTTTTACGCCAAACGGCATCTCATCTCAAGGCAAACAATATATAGTTTTATTGATAACAAAACACACAATATCTTGTGAAATTCTACATTCATACTACATGACTTATCCCAAATTAGCAAGTTCATAGATCCATAGATTATTAATTTATTTCTTCAAATGTAGAGCATCCCTCCTATTGGATGGGGGAGCATTTGAAATCAATTATCACATTTTGTCGTAAGATCCGAAGAATCTAAGGCTGCGCTGTTTTTCGTTTCTTATTCACTGAAAATACATTTATTTTACCTAATCTAACCCCTGCATAAAAGAATTAATACCTCAGTGAAGCAACGGACTTACTAATAACCATCCTCTCCGTTTCATATCCCTTACTTTTTAAGTAATACTCCATTCCTGCTTTAGCAATGTCTATGTTATTTTTCGGACCGATTGTCACACGCTTTATAGGAAGTTTCTCTGGAAAATGAATCGTAATAAACGGGATGATTACTCCATTTGAAGCCCGGAAGAAAACCTCTGGGCCCCTCTCTTTGGTAGTGAGCTTTCGTGGAAGTGCAATTCGATATTCTTCTTCACTTTTAAAAGCCTCATCCTTAAAAAAGATCGAACAAGTTGCTAGTATAGAAAAGAAATGTTCTGACAACTCTCCCCCTATTTCTTGCAGAGTATACTGAGGGTGAAGATGTGATAGGTATTGAAAGGTTTCCATGAGAAAATCCATAACTATTTGTTCTTGTTCTCTTCTGTCGTATATTACCCTTCCATACACTAAGGTATATTCACGAGCAAAATGACTGGAAAAATCATTAATTTTTTTCAGCATGTCACCAGAGGAAAAGCCGATATTGTATCCGTCTCCTTTTGCGTAGTTATACCATAGAGCCAAAGAGTCTTTATTTTCGGTCAGGGAGAATATATATACTTCAAAATCGTCAAGGTCTATCTTCTCCATAAACCTTTGCCAGGTCTGTTTTAATTCTAAAATAAATAACTTTTTCAGTTCCTGTATATATGTATCTTCCCCGAAATTATCCGTCAGCTTATTTTCGACCTGTCCCAATACTTTATTAATAATTCCTTCTATATAAATAAGTTCATTTGAGTCATTTAAAAAAGTTCCTCTGCTCATCCACAAATTGTTTGTTTCTACCATACCCATTAAACTATCTAAACCGGTGTAATGATACAGTTCCTTTTGTATGGTGTGATCTTTTCTGATTTTCTGGTCTACCGACTGCCAAAAATGGAGTGATAAAGCCTCTGCCAGTGTCCCCTTTTTATCCATGGTTTCTCCCCTTCTACTCAATCATAAGTCTTATTTCCAGCTTGTATTTTCCCTTCTTTGTGTAAGAATAATCCCAGGTCCACGATTTTTTCATTGGTGCGCCCCATGTAGTGGTATACGTGACTTAGAATACCAGGAGCTCATTTGGGCATTATACATTTACCCATATCCTTTCGGCTTACTATCTATTTTCGTTCGACTCCTGCTTTTCCCGAAAGGGCCGATCTTTGAAATGATTAAAAAAAAGTCAATCTTGATCTTCAACAGAACCTATGAAAAAAAAGACGGTCTCAAAGATTTTCATTGAGACCACCTTTTTTATTTACCTCTTTTTTTGTTGAAATGATCTTTCTTTTGCCGGCTCTGTGCTTCCAGGTTCATCTGGGCTTTTTTGTGAACGGTAGGCCTCGTTTATAAACGAGCTTCCACTTTTCTTTGAGTTTTTATGGCTCACCCTCTTCACCCCCTTCTTATATAATGTTAGCTATTAGCCGCATTTTATTTGAAGGAGGTAAAATAAGTGAGGTCTATCTGTAATGGGGGAGGAGAGCGGCCCCTATCGCCCCTGCCTTTTGCCCCGACAAGGCTTCGTAAATCTCGGCCTCTTTCTTAAATCTCGGGTAGACCAGATGATTTGTCTTTTCCTTGAGCTGGCCTAAAAAGTATGATGAAGAAGCCATCACTCCTCCTCCCAAGATGAGCTTATCGGGGTTTAATAAAAAGATGACATTCGCAAGCAGTATAGACAGGTTTGTAGTAAATTTATCCACAATTCCTGCTGATACTTCTTCCTTTTCCACTTCGGCTAAATAAAAGAGTTCTCTTACATTTCCTGGTATACCCGCTCTATGGCATTGCTTTTCCAATGCTTTTCCACTTACTGCATCTTTAAAGCTTTTGCCGGAATTCATCATCATATAACCGACTTCTCCTGAAAATCCATCTTTACCATGAACGATTTCCTTGTTTACAATATAAGAGCCTCCAACGCCTGTGCTAACCGTAAGGTAGAATATACTTTCAGCATCAGCGCCTATACCGTTCACAGCTTCTGCAAGAGCAGCACAATTTGCATCATTTTCAACCAATACAGGAACCCCCCAGTATTGTTCCATCATTTCTTTTAAGGGAACGTTCTCCCATCCAGGCAGGTTTGGGGGACTCTTTATAACCCCTTTCCAAGGATCTAAAGGGCCAGGGCTTCCTATCCCTATCCCTCCTACCTTTTCATTTTCTTTAACAAATGCTGTTATTTCATTAATTTCCTCAATAATCTCTTTAGGCCCTCTTTCGGGATGAGTACTTCTAATTTCTTCATTTAAAATTTCTTGTTTCTCATTTAGTAACACCGCTCGAATATTTGTGCCCCCGATGTCTACGCCTACTGTATTCATAGGTGCCTGGCACCACTTTCCCTTGTCATGTGCTGCCCCCTTATTTCAACCTTTTCCCCGAAAGAATGTTACAATCCGTTCTGGTGCCTGGCACCATGATTATCCGTGAATGTCTCTTTTGTTATATGCAATATACCCAGCCCAAAGGCATAGGACCGTTAGAAAGGTTAGGGTGGCGAGAGCAGTAACATTCACATCCTCTACCGGGAGCTGTGGCACATGCCCATATGGTGAGAGGGCAGAAAGCCACTCTTCAAATTGCAGAAGCCCTCCCAGGTAGACAACAATAAAGGAATAAAGCAAGTAACCCCAAACAGCCGACACAGCATTAGGGGCTTTTCCAATCAGGAGTACAGCAATCGAAACCATGAACCAAATTGCCGGGAGGTAAACCATCCCTGCGCTATATAGGGTTTCAAAAGCAAGGCCCTCCTCCATAGAAATATTCCCTGCAATCCATAGACCGGTAATAGCAAGTGACATCATAACAAAAGAAACAATAACTGAAATAAGCAAGTAACTGCCAAGGAGGCCGTTTCTAGATACACTGCGGCTTAGTATATGGTCTATTCGATTTTTCTTCTCTTCACTTACAATTTTTAAAACTGCCATAAGTGCTGGAATCGTGGAGATCATAGCCATAATTGCCATCAGCATTGTGATAAATTGCTCAGTTAAAGTAAATCCCTCTATGGCTGGAAGCATTTCTTCCATCATCTCGATCCCTTCAATAAATGCTTCCAAGTCTCCCAGTACTGATCCATAGGATACACCAAGAACAAACATGCCGACTCCCCAGGTAATCAAGCTGACTCTCTGCAATCTGAAAGCTAGGCCCAATGGACTAAGCAAAGAGCCTGATCCCCGGCTTTTTCCTGGCCTTTCCGGAAAAAAACCCGCACCGATGTCACGAATGGCTTGCAAATAAAGAGCAACAATGAATAATATAATCGAAATAACCAACGTGACTATGATAGGCCACCAGTAGTTAGATACATATACTTCTGTTCCTAAAATCCACCCTAATGGGGATGCCCAGGACAAAGTCTGATTGCCTACATCTCCAATAGCCCGAATCAGATAAGAAAGCCCGAGCACAGCAAACGAAAACCCTATCACACCTCTTGAGTTATTTAGTAGTTGAGCGAAAATCGCGGTGAGACTTGTGAAGAATATTCCTGTAGCCCCTAAAGCTGCTCCGTATAATAAAGACCCTTCTAAATCCATGCTCTCAATTCCAAACGAGTACAGACCGAGACCAATCACTAACGCTACCAACAGATTAACCACAAACAATACCATAACCGCTGCCGTTGTAGGAGCTAATCTTCCAGAAGGAAGTGAACGAATAAGTTCTACCCTCCCGGCTTCCTCATCAGCTCTTGTAGAACGAACAAGAAGAAGAATACTCATGATGGCTACCGTAACAGCAGTAAAAAGGAGCATCTGATGAGCCATCATCGCACCTGTAGTATAGTTATCCAAACCATATCCCTGGCCTACCATAGCAGTCATAGCTGGATTGTGCATTGTATCGGCTATGGCCTGCCGTTCTTGCTCATTTTGGTAAAGGTCTGTAAAAGCTAAAGCTGTCACAAAGGTAAGGCCTGCTAAAGCGATCAGCCAAACGGTAATTCTGAACCGGTCTTTTTTAAAATAAAAGGAGGCTGCCTTTCCTGTATTCTTAAACAGCTTTTCACTCATTAAGACTCCCCTCCGTTCCTTTCCCGAGAAGAAGAGGAAGTTTCATAATGGCGCATAAATAAATCCTCCAGTGTGGGAGGAGCACTTTCCAGTTTAACTACTCCAAACTGACTTATATATTTTATTACTTGGTCCAGGTCCTCTGTATTTACTTGAAAGGAAAGAGCCTGTTCTTTCTTTTCTATATGATAAACTCCTTTTACCTCTTCAATTGCTGTGATTGGCTCTTTGGTTTCCACTGAAAGACTGGTCCTTGTCAAATGCCGAAGTTCCTTTAAGGAGCCTGATTCTATCATTTTGCCCTGCCTGATAATCCCTACCTGGTCACATAACCTTTCTACTTCTGAAAGGATATGGCTTGAAAGTATGACACTTTTCCCTTGTGTCTTTGCTTCCTGAACGCATTCTTGAAAAACTCGTTCCATTAATGGATCCAGGCCTGAAGTAGGCTCATCAAAAATATAAAGATCCGCTTCCGAGGACAACGCAGAAATTAAAGCGACCTTTTGCCGATTTCCTTTTGAATACGCTCGGCATTTTTTTGAAGGATCAAAATCAAATCTTTCTATTAATTCCTCCCGTCGGCTTTGATCACCCGCTCCTCGTAATTTCACAAACAAATCAATGACCTCTCCTCCCGTTAAGTTAGGCCATAAATTAACGTCTCCTGGTACATATGCAAGTCGTTTATGAAGCTCCACAGCATCTTTCCATGCATCTTTTCCAAAGATCCTGGCCTCACCGCTTGTGGCCTTTAATACGCCTAATAATATCCGGATCGTTGTAGACTTTCCTGCTCCATTCGGGCCGATAAACCCGTAAACCTCCCCCTCTTTCACTTCCATATTTACGCCATCCAGTGCCATAACCTTTCCAAACCTTTTGGTTAAGCTTTTCGTTTGCAGAACATTCATTTTTCTGCCTCCCCTTACTTATAAAAGCTTGTTTTTAAGATCTCCAGATACTCGTCAAACTCCTCCCAATAAGGTTCAATATCCACTGAGGTAAAAGGCTTTCCTTTAAGCTTGTTAAGCAGTTCATTTTGATAGCCTTCCATCGACCATCGGATCAGCTTAAATGCCTTGTCTACGTCAATATCCTTTCGAAAAAAAGAGTAGTCGATATTTTTGTATAAAATTGAGTTGCCAAGTGTCTGAAGCTTTAAAATTTCGGCATGTAATTCCTTTGGCAGTTGTTCCTTATCACTCAGCAGCAGTGCCCCCATAAATTGAAATACGTGAGGATGATCAGCAAAAGCTTGCATCTTCATCTTCGAAGCATGTTTAAATCGTTCAATAAAATCTCTTTCTTCTTCATTAATCTTTTTAATATAACGGTTGATTGTTACATCCAGACTATACTTTACAAGGTAGCGGTACAATTCTTGTTTATTCTTAAAATAATAAAACAACATCCCCTTGCCGATCCCTGCTTTTTTTACGATACGATTAGTAGAAGCCTGATCAAATTCGTGCTCAGCAAATTCCTGCAGTGCGGCATTTAATATCCGCTGCTGCTTTTCACCTTCTAAGTTGTTAAACGTCTCGGACATGCCTTCATTTATCTCCCCTCTTACTCATTTATTTCACTACTGTGCAAAATAGACCATTATGGTCTATAAATCATAACACTATCGACCATAGTGGTCAATCAGAATTTTCCATTATCTTGTTTCTTTACGAGGCAAAAGAATGTAAATAAAAAAATGCCCTGAATTCTTTTAAGAAAAGAAAACAGAGCATTTTTAATTTCGGATAATAATATAAACAAGGTAACCAATGTAGGCCGCTACCAGCAATAATCCTTCCAGTTTCCCAACCTTACATTCAGTACGGGAAAAAATAAACAACACTATCGTCAAAATCAACATAACAATGACATCAAAATATATTTTAGTTTCTACTGGAAGAGGAATAATAAGAGACGCAGCTCCAAGGACAAAGAGGATATTAAAGATTGAACTGCCGACTATGTTTCCTAAGGCAATTTCACTTTCTTTTTTTAACGCAGCAGTTACTGAAATAACCAGTTCCGGCAAAGATGAGCCGATAGCTACAATCGTCAGTCCCACCAGTGTTTCACTCATGCCAAACCTGATTGCAATTTCAGTACTGCTTTCTACCACCAGATATCCTCCAAAAATGATTGCCGCAAGTCCTCCTGTGGAGAAAAGAATATGTCTTCCCCATTTCCGTTTATCCGGTTGTTCGGTGATCTCTTTTTCCATTTGGCTGCGATTATTTCTCGCTGCTTCTATGACGTAATACAAAAATATAGCAAAAAACAAAAGAAAAATGATGCCGTCTCCCCTGGTAATGACGTTCACAGCAGTGTTTTCAAGATACTGATCACTCATCAAAACAAGCAGCACAATACATGCCAGAAAGGCAAAAGGAATCTCCTTTTTAATGGTAGCATTTGTAACCTTTAATGGAGAGAGAAATGCCGTTACACCTACGACAAGAGCTATATTAATGATATTGCTTCCTACCACATTACCAAGGGTTACTCCTGCACTTCCTTCCAATGCAGCTATGATACTTACTGTTGCTTCTGGTGCACCTGTGCCAAATGCTACGATTGTAAGACCCACAAGCAAAGGCGAGATTCGGAGCAGCTTTGCGATCGCAGCCGTGCTTTCGACAAAGTAATCAGCTCCTTTTACGAGCAGCACAAATCCGAGGACCAGCAATAGATATACCATATTTCCTTATCCATCCCTTTACTATTCTATATAGATAAGGTGTACGATTTCATCCTATCCTATCCTGGTCTTTTCCTTTGTTTTTCACTCATCTTTTTATAAAAAACGGGGGATACTATTCTTATTACTTCTGGGTGAAAATGGAGGACGCTATGCTTTTTAACATATTCTTCGGGTTTGTACTTCCATGGATTATTCTTTTTGTTCTTTGGCGAAAATTCCCTGAAGTCATTATTCTCTTTGTTCCTCTTGGGATTGCCATAGCCTTTGTTTCTAATGATTGGGGTATGAATATTTTTTGGTATACAGAACCCTATATTGAAAAAAATGAATCTTTGTCTGCCTTTCCTTTGAATCTTGGATACTTTCCTCTCATGGCTTGCTTATTTGTTACGGCGATCATTAAGTATCAATTTTCAAGGATTACATTAATAGTATTTTTCACAATTCTCTTTAGTGCTCTTGAATATATAGCCCTCGTTTTCGGAAGAGTTCATTATTTGAATGGCTGGAATATCATTTTCACTTCAGGCATATATCTTGCTGGCTTTGTTATAACCTCGGTGTATGCAAACCTCCTTTCGAAATATAAAATGCTTTCCCTAACGTAGTTATTCTACATATCAAGGTAGGTACTATATGAAAAATTATTGTGCACCCTTAGTAAAAAAAAGCTGCCCGAGGCAGCTTTATTATTTGAACGTGGTACGTTATTTACTTGGAAATCCCGTTAAATACTGTTTAGGTACATCTATCTCTTTATTTAAAGCAGCGGCAGCTTCCAGGGTCCAATAAGGATTTCTCAGCATTCCTCTTCCCACGGCCACAAGGTCTCCATCTTGATTTCCAACAACAGCGTTTGCCAGATGAGGTTCATCCAAGCGTCCTACTGCGATAACAGGCACCTGTAACGAATCTTTAATTTCTCTGGCTAAAGGGACCTGGTATGCCGCATGGGTTCCTGGCTTGCCTGCGGCCGCAATTTCCCCCTCACCGCCGGCACTAATGTGAAACATATCAACCCCTGCTTGCTGATATTCTTTTGAAAAGCTTATGCTCTCTTTGATCCCATAGCCTCCTTCCACATATTCCATTGCAGAAATTCGCATGATTAAAGGCATATCCTCTGGCATTTCACTTTTTGCAGCCTTAATAACTTCTTTGCCAAACCTGGCTCGGTCTTCTCCATATTCATCCGTTCTTTTATTTGTGAGAGGAGACTGAAATTGATGAATAAGGTATCCATGAGCACCGTGAATTTCAATAGTATCCACTCCGGCTTTGACAGCACGTCGCACAGCCAGACGAAACTTCTCTACCATCTCTTTTACTTCGTCTGTCGTTAATTCCCGGGGAACCTTATATTTCTCACTAAAACGAATCGCCGAGGGAGCAACCGGCTCTTCTGCATCCTCAGCTTTCCTTCCAGCGTGAGCTATTTGAATCCCTGCCTTTGCTCCGTGCCTGTGTGCCTCATCAATAATGCGGGCAAAGGCAGGGATTTGTTCATCTGACCACAGTCCCAGGTCATAATCCGATATTCGTCCATCCGGTTCCACATCAGTCATCTCAATGATAATTAAACCAGTTCCTCCGACAGCCCTGCTCACATAATGAATATAATGCCATTCATTTGGCACACCGTCTTTTTTTGTAACTGAATACTGGCACATGGGTGGCATAACGACTCGATTTTTAAGTTCTAATCCTTTTATTTTGTAATTACTGAATAAATGATCCATTACTTTGTCTCCTTTGTGAGGTTATTGTTTGTGTCTGACTGGCTTTGTGAAACCTCATGCCTAATCCTCATATTTCACAAACATCTTAACAAAAAAGAAATGAGAAATATAATGAACAGCTTCAGCAATCAAAGACAACATTATTATGTACATTATGTGAATTGACTTTGCTCATAAAGGAAGGATGTGTGTTTTAAAGAGTGTATAATATTACCGTATTAAAGCACTTTTAAAAACCCCCCTTCCTTTTTTGGAAGAGAGGATATAATAAAAAACTAATTTAATAGCTTAATTACGTTTGGGAATTTTCATTCTTCACTTCTATGGTTTGCGTGATAACTAAAAACACTGTGAGTAAGACCGAAAAAAACAATAGCTGGCTCCATTCCTGAAAACGTACTAAACCTGCAGAATAAACCGCAGCTAAAATAACGATTAATAATCTAAATAACCCCAATCCATCACCTGCTTTTGAAATATTCCACGTTATGATACCATTACGTACTGTGTAACAGCTACCCTTTTTAAACAAAATATTATTTATTATAAATCAAAAAATCGTTTGCCGATAAAAAGACGCGTTAGAACTCAAGGATAGACTGGACTTCTTTAGCTTTTGACAACTATTCTTATACTGCCTTGTGTAGTTCCTCTTATAAAAAAAGCTGATCTATGTTTTCATAGACCAGCTTCTTACATTTACTACTATCTCTCTTCAAGACGGGCAATTCTTTCATCAAGATCAGGGTGAGTCGAGAAAAGCCTTGCCATACCGCCTTTTCCGTTGATTTTCATCGTCTGTACGGCCGAATCATCGGTACGGTCATTAACCTGAGCTCGGTTAACATGAGTTTTCAACGATCTCAGGGCATGAGCCATTTTATCACGTCCCGCTAAGTCCGCTCCTCCCCGGTCTGCATGAAATTCCCTGTACCTGGAGTACGCGGTCACTACAAGACTTCCAAGGATGGAAAATAAAATTTGAAAAATAAAGATAGCGGCAAAACGAACAACAGTCTGCATTTCTGAACGAACCAGCCTGGAAACAAGAATTGCAGCAATTCTTGCGAAAAAGATGACAAATGTGTTTATTATTCCTTGCAGCAATGTCATTGTTACCATATCTCCGTTTGAAACGTGAGCTACTTCATGAGCAATGACTCCTTCCACTGCTGCATCATCCATATGGTTTAAAAGGCCGGATGAAACAGCGACTAGAGAACGCTTCTTTGTTGGACCAGTCGCAAATGCATTCACTTCAGAAGATTGATAAATACCAACCTCTGGCATATGGGACAGCCCCGCAGCCCGCGAAAAACGGTGTACCTTTTCCACCACTGCTCTCTCCTGAGAAGACAATGGACCATCTGGATCCAGCACTTTCACTCTCATCATTTTCTTTGCAATATAACGTGACATGGCCAAGGATATAAATGAACCCAAAAACCCTGCTAATAAGCTGAATGCCATTAAGGACACGTAATCAATGCCCAGACCAGGGCCGCCTGTATCATATGTTCTCTCTAAATCGGTAAAAGAAGTAATGAGCGACCAGACAATAAAAATCGTGGTTATGACCATGATATTAGTTGTTAAGAAAAGAAATATACGTTTACCCAATCCAATGCCTCCTGTTATGTGTTGATGTCCCTAGTATAGTTTATAACATTAACTTCCTTCAGGGAGGGAGTTTGTTAGATTGACACAAAAACTCTTTGTGGAATTGAAGTAATTCTCTACCCTTTTACCTCTCTGAAGCAGTTCCTTGCTTAGTCTGCCCTCTATTATGCACTCAATATGAAGTAATATTTTCCCTATGGTGTATGCCCTGCATAATTATTCCTGATTTACACATCTTAATACAACAAGGAGGAGAGCAGAATGGAGAAGTTTCTTTATTTTTACCTTTTTCTCAGGATTATACCTGATGCTGAAGTATTTGAAATCGCGCTGGTAACCGCTCTTGTTATCTGGTCTTCTCAATACCTGTTTAATAAATTGTTCAATGCCACGCTTCTGCCTTGGATGAGAGAAAGTAATCAAAGAAGAAGGCAACGAGAAGAAAATGAAAGCACAGAGCCCGCCAAAACCTTTTCAGCTCAAGCTGTTAACATCCCTCACCAGAAAAAAGCGGATGACCAATCGTGAGTACGAAACCTCATCAATTTGAAATGAAGGCATCTGAACTGGGCTGCACCCTTATATCATACAGCTTTGGAGTAGGGATCTTAACACTTCCGAGGGATCTTGCCTCGAGACTTGATACCCCAGATGGGTGGATGACTGTCCTGTTAGCCGGCGTTGTTATCATGGCCTTAATTTATTTATGTGTCGCCCTGCAAAAAAATTTCACCCGGGAAAATGTTTTCGAGTATTTACTTAAAGGCCCCTTCAGCAAATGGATAGCTTTTCTCCTGGTTCCTATTTTCATTATATATTTTATTTTCACATCTGCTGTAGTACTTCGTTATTTTGGGATTGCCTCTAAAATGTATCTGCTCGATCAGACGCCTACTGAAGTGCTTGTAATGGCCATGTTAGTCATAAGTGCCTATGCTGCTTCGAAAGGCATTGAAGGGATTATATTTTTAAATATTTTGTTTGTTCCTACCATTGTTTCAGCGTTAATCGGTGTTTCTATTTTAAACATAGGTAATGTTGAAGTTGAAAAGGTGCTTCCTGTGATGCCAGAAGGTGTATTTCATATGTTTGATGGAATCTTTATTCCATTGTTTGCCTTAAACTCAGTAGTTCCTCTATTTTTTCTACTCGGTTTTTTACACAAAAATGAGGTAAAAAGTACACCATTAATGGCGAGTATGGGAATTACTTCCCTCATTTACTCCATTATTGTAATCATAACCTACACCATTTTTTCCGTTGAAACTTCTAAAATCATTGTTTTTCCAACGATTGAAGTAGCCAAGGAAATTGAGCTGGGCGGAATCTTTGAAAGGGTGGAATCTATTTTTTTAGCGATATGGGTACTAAGTATCTTTACCTCTGTTATGCTGTTATTCTTTTTGTCCGTACAAGTCACTCGAGAGATTTTTTTGACAAACAAACAAACCCCGTGGCTACCCGGTGTATTTGCTTTTATTATCTTCCTTGTTACGTTTTTTCCTGAAAATGAAGCAGAATTGCAAAGCTTCGTTGAATATTTGAATTACTCGGGACTCTTATTAATTCTCACAGTGCTGCTGGTCACAGGATTCACTATTATGGTAAGAAAAAAACAAAAAAACAAGAGCCTTTCAACTTAAAAACAAATATGCAGGTGAGTGGATTTGAAAAAGATTTCAGCTTGTCTACTATTACTGCTGCTTTCTATTCTTCTTTCCTCCTGCTGGGACAGAAGTGAAATAGAGGAAATTGGATTTGTCCTTGGAGTAAGCTTTGATCCCCCGGCAGGTGGAGACGCGGAGAATGGCTTGGAAGTGACTCATCAAGTTGCTATACCTGGCGTAGAAGAAACCGCACAGGAGGAACCGCCTGGTGAAGATTCATTTATTAATTTAACTGCCACAGAGATGACAAATTTCAAAGTCATTCGAAAATTAAATACAAAGACAAGCCGAAGATTAAACTATGAACATCTAAAGGTTCTCATTATTAATCGCAAGCTTCTTGAAGAAGGATACATGGAGGAGATACTGGATTTGTTTATCAGAGACCATGAAATGAGGCGCAGAACACTCCTGTTAATTTCAAAGGAGAAAGCAAGTGACATTCTTCAGTCCAGGCCTGTTCCTGAAAAAGTACCTAGTCAGTATATTGATTTCATCAGTGAAAATCACCCTTTTGTTCTTCCCATGGTAGAACGAATGGAAGTTGGTGAGGTGTTAGAACGAGTCGTTGGACGAAGAAGCTACCTCCTCCCTTGCATTTTCAAATCAGAGGATGGCGAATTGATTCTTCAAGGAGGAGGAATCATGCATGGAATGAAAAATCAATTTATTGACTATTTGCTGGATGAAGATATTGAAGGTTACAACTGGATTACTGGCGGAGCAGAAAAAGGGATTGTTGAAGTAAAAGGTGACAGGAGCAAAGGTAAAAGATTTGTTTTTGAAATTGATGATGCTTCTAGTGATATTACTTATGAAAGAAAAAACGGCAGCGATCATTTTCATGTCAAGATTACCGCCGAAGGACATGCTGCTGAATTGTGGGGCCATGATATTGACTTAAGTGACTCAGAAACAGTACGCCACATGTCAGCGAGAGTAGAAGAAAAAATAAAAAAACAAGCGGAGAATATTATTAATAAAATGCAGGATGAATATCACATTGATATTTTTGAAATGATAACTGAAATAAAACATAGTAACTATTCTTACTGGCAGGCCGTCAAGGATACATGGGACACACCAGATGGAGGCTTCTCAAAAGCTACAGTTACAATTGATGCAAACGTGGAGATTCGCCACCAAATGCTGATTGAAACATTGGAAAAAGATTAATTCTCTTACAAGGAAGAGAGATACAATGAAAACATTGCTGCAACGAAGAAAATTTTTACGAAACCAACTAAAAGAGACAACACCAAAACCGAAAAATGACCTGGATCTCTGCTTTTCAGGAGACCTCAAAAAAGACAGCTCTTTCATAAAAGAAGCTATTGGCAGCAGTGAAGAAATAAATCAGCGGTATTTCGGCGTTGCTGGAAAAAGAAAAGCATGTTTGTTTTTTCTTGAAGGGCTTGCAGATGAACAACTGATTGATCGGGATATCCTTCGTCCTCTAATGGAAATGGATGAAACTCTTCTGGAAAAATACAATGAAACGGGCCTCTTAACTGAAATTTCAAGTCATATTCTCCCTGTTTCTTCCGTAGAAGCAGAAGGGCAGCTTGATTCTCTTCTTGATAAATTTTTTTCAGGACACACTGTTCTCATTATTGATGGTTGTAAACAAGCTCTTACCATTGAAGCTATCTCTTTTACAGAACGCTCGGTGGAGCAGCCTGAAACAGAAGTGGTCGTAAGAGGGCCCAGAGACGGATTTACGGAAAACATTGAGACAAATGTAATGCTTTTGCGCAGAAGGCTGAAAGACCCAAACCTCACCTTTGAATATGAAAAGGTCGGTGAACGTTCAAAAACCAGGCTGTCTATTGGCTATATTAAAGGCTTGGCAGACGAGAACGTGGTAGAAGAAATCAGATATAGAATACAATGCATTGAGTTTGATAACATTCAAGAGCTTGGTATGGTGGAAGAATTTATTAAAGACAATCAATTGTCTATCTTCCCCACCTCTCTTTATACAGAACGTCCCGACAAGGCTGCTTCCTTTCTCAGCAGTGGCCATGTCGCTCTTCTATTGGATGGCACTCCCTATGCGATGATCCAGCCCATTCTTTTTCCGCACTTTTTTAAATCGCCCGAAGATTATTATGAAAACTGGATTATCAGTACACTCATACGCACCCTCCGTACTGGTGCCGTCTTTATCGCTGTCTTTTTACCTGCGTTATATATTGCCTTAGTGTCCTTTCATCAGGGTATGATTCCAACAACCTTAGCCTTGTCAATTGCTGCTTCTAGAGAGGGAGTTCCTTTTCCCTCTTTTATGGAAGCCATTGTTATGGAAATTACGCTAGAACTATTAAGGGAAGCAGGAATCCGGCTGCCCCGCATGGTCGGACAGACGATTGGAATAGTCGGCGGCATCGTGATCGGTGATGCTGCGGTAAGAGCAGGCATTGTAAGTCCTATTATGATCATTGTTGTGGCGTTAACAGCTATCGCCTCCTTTACTCTTCCTGTGTATAACATTAGTATTGCCATTAGGATTCTTCGGTTTGCTTTCATGATTTCCGCAGCGTTTCTAGGCCTTTATGGGATAATCATTGTATTGATCATTGTATTTATTCATCTGTCAAGCTTGAAGAGCTTTGGAAGTCATTATCTTTCCCCTTTTTCACCCTTTCGTTTTCTTGAATGGGGAGATATGATGTTGAGACTTCCTTTAAGCAATTTTCGGCAGCGAAACAAGGAACCTGCTATAAAAGATAAGGTACGCCAAAAAACGTAATCTTGAACGCGGCATTGTTTTTGTAGAAACTTATATCACAAGAGTGCAACACAGCGAAAGTTAAAAGAGTAAAGGGACTACGATAGAGATAAATATGGCGGCAAGTCCCATAGCTGTTCCTGCCATAGCACCTTGAAGCTGACCTTCTCTTGCAATTTCAGCTGTCCCTTGCCCATGGGCGATCGTGCCCATGGACAGACCGCGGGACACTGGATGGGAAATGTTTAACCTTGTTAGCAGCCAGGGCCCGACCATCCCGCCGATCGTTCCTGTCGCCACCACAAAAGCTGCTGCAAGTGAAGGATCCCCATTTATGAGCGTCGTCGTTTCCACTGCAATAGGCACAGTTGCCGATTTCACAGTTAGAGAAGCAACAATTGAATCAGACAGGCCAGATAGTTTAGCGATGGCTGTGATTGAAAGGATGGCTGCTAATGAGCCCAGAACCAAGCCTGCCCCCCAAATCAGACTGTACTCCATGATTAGCTTTCTATTCTTATATAAAGGTACAGCTAGCGCAGCCGTCGCCGGACCTAACAAATACGTCATGATCTCTTTTGCCGGTTCATACTGTTCATAGGAAACACCGCCTAAGAGAAAAATACATATAAGAATCGTTGTACTGAAAAAGACAGGTGTTGTAAAAGGCGAAGGAAACCTTTTTCCGACCTTTCTAGAAAGCATATACACTCCTACCGTCAGAAGTATACTAGCAGCTGTTACTGGTATCACCATAACCGGCCCCCTCCTTCTTTTTAGCTAGATATTGCGATATAAATCCCGTAATAAACATTCCTATCCCTGTACTAATAATCAAGCCTAAAACCAGAATTAGACCATGTTGCAGAAAGAATTCTCCAAAGTTCATTAAACCAACGGCAATAGGTATAAAAAAGAAAGCTAAATGTTTAATGAGGAGATTAGCGGCTCTCTCTACAAAATTCAGAGGAATAATGCCTGAAGCTAATAAACTGACAAGTATAAGCATCGCCATGACGTTTCCTGGTAAAGAAAGATTAAAAACATCCACTAAAAGGTACCCTGCCTCATTAATCAGCCACAAAAGAAATAATTGAAAAATAAGCAAGCTGTAATCGCGCCACATTATGATCTCCTCCTTTCTGCTTCATTCCCAGCTCCACCCTTTTTTTCTGGGGTGGCACCTTTGTGAAACTTATTATAAACTGAATACAACCTATAAATGAAATACATATTTGTTATTACCAATATGCATTTTAACTATAAAGGAAAAGGAGTGTTACTCAATGGACATTAGGCATTTAGAGTATTTTTCGGAAGTAGCCAAACACTTAAGCTTTACAAAAGCCTCCCAAACCCTCCATGTTTCTCAGCCATCCATTAGTAAAGCTATTAAAAACTTAGAAGAAGAATTAGGCGTGCCATTATTTTACCGATCTTCAAAACAACTGGACTTAACTGATGCCGGACAAGCAGTGCTTATCAACGCTAAAACTGTTTTAGCTGCCTTTAGAAACTTAACAACTGAACTAAATGATGTCATGGACCTTAAGAGCGGAGAAGTGAAAATTGGTATCCCCCCCATTGTTGGTGCAGCATTTTTCTCTAAGTTAATCAGTCATTATAAGGAGCTGTACCCTTTAGTAAAAATCACTTTAACAGAGGTGGGGACAAAAAAAATTAAACAAGGTGTAAAAGAAGGCTCCCTGGATATTGGATTAATATGTACTTTGCCAGCACACAGTTCTTCCTTCGAAGTTGTGAACGTCTTACAGGATCCCCTTGAGCTTGTTGTTTATAAGGATCACCCTTTGTCTAAAAAAGGTGACGTGTCTTTTTCCGAGTTAGCAGACGAACCTTTTGTCTTGTACCGCAAAGACTTCTCTTTATATGACCAAATCATCAATGAATGCTCTAAACACAACTTTCACCCTAATGTAGTGTGTGAAAGTTCTCAAAAAGACTTCTTGTTGGGGATGGTGGAAGCAAAGTTAGGGGTGGCTTTGCTCCCCAGCAGGATTTGCCGTGACATCAATAATAAAGAGGTAACCAGTATCCCTTTATCTGAATGCGCCATCAACCTGGAGCTCGGGATGATTTGGAAAAAGGATAAATATTTATCTTTTGCCGTAAAAGAGTTTGTTACTGTTTCCCAACAATATGTAAACCTCCATAAAAACCTGTAGAAGACACTGTTTCTCAATTACCTTCTCATGTTCTCCCTCCTGCCATGCTTGTTATTTTCTTGCCAAGCATTTCGTTTCCGCCAGCAGCTGATTTACTAATGCCCTGGCGGTCAGGAGCCAGAATATTTGTCTTTCTTTCTTCCATATGATACTTTTTCTTTGCTGTTTCTTCTTATTTTGCGATCATGTTTAAAATAAAAGAAAAAGTGGGAAGCTACTCTTTTACCTGAAATATGAATTAGAGGGAGAGATGAACATGAAAGCAATTGTTATTAACCAATACGGCGGAAAAGAAGAATTGAAAGAAACAACGGTTAACACCCCTTCGATTAATGAAGATCAGGTTTTAGTCGAAATACATGCTACATCTGTGAACCCTATTGACTGGAAAATGCGGGAGGGATATTTAAAAGAAATGTTTCCATTTGAATTCCCTATTACCCTTGGCTGGGATGCAGCAGGCATTATTACAGAGACAGGGAGCAAAGTAAAAGGATTTCAAAAAGGAGACAGGGTTTTTACTCGCCCTGCAACGACCAGGCATGGTACGTATGCTGAGTATGTAGCTGTAGAGGAAGAGAGACTTGCAAAAATGCCTGATGAGATGAGCTTTGAAGAAGGAGCCGCAATCCCGTTAGCCGGTTTAACAGCCTTACAATGTATTCAGGATTTAGGAGAAGTACAAGAAGGACAGAGAGTGCTCATTCACGCAGGAGCCGGCGGGGTTGGAAATTTCGCTATTCAGATTGCCAAGCATATCGGTGCATACGTGGTAACGACTGCTAGCGGCAAAAATGAAGACCTTGTTACATCTCTTGGCGCTGATCAAACCATCAACTATAAGGAAGAGGACTTTAGTGAAGCTGTTGAAAACATAGATTTTGTCCTGGATGCTGTTGGTGGAGATGTTCAGTCAAAGAGCTACAAAGTATTGAAAGAAAATGGAAAGCTTGTTTCTATTGTAGAACCTCCCTCCGAGGAGGAAGCGAGGAAGTATGGAGTGGATGCTTCGTTTCACTGGCTCAAAGAAAATGGAAAGCAGCTTCAGCAGCTTGCTGACCTGTATCAGACCGGAGAGGTAAAGCCGGTGATTAACAAAATATTCCCTTTTCATGAACACGGGCTTCAAGAAGCCCACAGCTTAAGTGAGTCACATCATGCGAGCGGAAAGATTGTAATTCAAATAAAAGAATAACTTTTGCAAATAGAAGGCCAGTTGGAAAATTTTTTCTGACCACCTTGCTTTTTTTTTTTCAAATGGTATTTCCACTCAAACATTGTTACGATAAAATAAATGATACCTATTCAATCTACAATAGGAGTGATTCGGAATGGGCCTTATTTTGGAAGAAGAGTATATAGATTATTTCACTTCTCAGAGATCAGCGTTTCAAGAAAAACTATTAAGCGAAGCAGTAAACGTCCGGGAAAAAATTCACGATATTCTTTTAATCGGAAACATTGATCTTCTCAACAATGCGCATACATTAGTCATGTACGTACTTAGCGGAGAGTTGAAATCCCTTGACGAATTTGCCCAAAAGGAAGGCATATCCTGGGCCTCTCAAGATTTAACATTGGCCTTTAAGCTGGAATGGGTACAGGCCATCCGCAGAACAGTGTGGAATTTCCTTCAGCGATATGACTTAGAAAGAGAAGGCGAATCTTATAAAAACTTCTATGAGCTTGAGGAACAAGTAAATGACCGCATTGATCAGTTCCTAAACGGCTTTTTTCTCAGTTATTCTGCTTATAAGGACCAGTTGATTGAATCACAGAGGAAGATTGTTGAAGAGCTGTCTGTCCCAATCATACCTGTAACGTCAACTGTTGGTGTCGTTCCGTTAATAAGAGAGATTAATTTATCAAGGGCTAATATCATAGAAGAGAAAATTCTAAATGAAATTGAAAGACTGAGAATCCAAACATTGATTATGGACTTTTCAGGAATTACATCCGTGGAAAAAGGAGTCCTCTCTCATTTGATGAAAATGATTGATGAAACTAAAATGATGGGGTGCGAATGCGTCATTACAGGGCTTGGACCAGAAATAGTAATGGAAATTACCAAGCTTGGCATTCAAATTCATTCTCAGGCAAAGACAAAGGGAAGTTTACAGCAGGCTCTGGAAGATTACCTGGTCTCGTCTATTTAAATGAAAGTCCAAAGACCGTGTTTCTATATAGAAAACACGGTTTTTTTAAAAGTAGATACTGCCTGCTTCTTGTAAGAGCCAGTGTAATTATTTTCCAAAACTCCCCAACATAGAAAAGAAATCTTTTAAAAACTCATAAAAAAGTTTTTCCGTCGGAAGGATTTTTCTTTCATTTGAAACAATGACTCCTACCGTACGAGTAACTCTCTGTTTTGTAATTGGCACTTTCACGGTGGACCTTGGAATCCCGTCAATTAGAGTGATTTCCGGGAGAAGGGTTATTCCTAATCCTGCGGAGACTAATCCTTTTATAGCGTCCACATCTTCACCTTCGAAGGAAACACTAGGTTCAAACCCTAATTGGAGACAGGCGTCTACAATAATTTCACGCAATATAAATCCCGGTGGGAATAAAACAAATGAATCCTCTCGTAATTGGTCAAGAGATAAGGAAGACTGGTCTGCTAGTGGATGGTCTGATGGCAGGAGTGCTACTATGTCTTCTACAAACAATATGTCTCCTTTTATCTTTTCATTTTTAGGCAATGGCCCAAGAAGAGCCATATCAATTTCTCCCTTTATGACGGAGTCAATCAGATTGTAATAAGAACCTTGTTTTAATTCGAACTTAACTTGAGGGTATTTTTTCCGGAAAGAAGAAATAGCTGTCGGCATCGTATAATTCGCCATACTCGTTGGAAAGCCGATTCTCGCGATCCCTTTTTCAGGATCCAGATATTCTTGAACCTCCCTTTTTGCATTATCAATAACATGTATGGCTTCCTCCATATGCTCCAAAAACATTTTTCCAATTGGAGTTAACTTAACATTTCTCCCTTCTCGGATAAACAAGTTCACTCCTAATTCTTCCTCGAGCTTAAAGATTTGACGACTAACAGCAGATTGGGCTACATTCAGTGACAAAGCAGCTTCAGTAACGTGTTCTTGTTTAGCAACTTCAATAAAATATTGAATCTGTCTTAGTTCCAAACTGCTCGCTCCTTTGAATCAATCTATTTTTGATATCATTTCAATCTAATCAATATATTGTTTAGCTTAATATTTAGTTATATAATGAAATCAACTTAGAAATAATAAAGAAAAGAGCACTGCTCTTTTAAAAATTAGCTCTATATATAGACAGAGAAAAAAAAAGAAGGTATTCCACAAAGGAATACCCCAAAAAAAGATTGGTAGATCTTCGCCCTGTGTGTGAGTAGGGCATGACATCCTAAACAGAGGATCTGTTTCTAGTATAAGATATTTTTAGAGGAAATGGAATACCTAAATAATGTACAGAACAGAAATTCTGTTTACGCAAAAGACATACTGTCTCCAGTATGTCTTTTTTTAATTTGGAGTGCCTGGCACCCTGCTTCGGTTGTAACATAAAAGCATAGAAAATCCAGTCATTAAGGGATTTCTATATTACAGACTATCTGGGTGCCAGGCACCCCATAAAGGAAATACAGATGCACATATAGAAGAATTAGGGTAAATATGGAAGAGGAAAGCGTTAGCGCAAGGAGGAGAATAAATAGAATGACAATTGAAGTGCGGAAAAAATATTTAAACGTTGGCAGTTTCCTGCTTGGATTTGGCTTTTTAGGAGCTTTGGACGGTATTATTTTTCACCAGCTCCTGCAATGGCATAGTGTCGTCTTAAGTCCAGATAGAACGATAGAAATTATAAGTGATGGGATCTTTCATTTTGCCGTTACCATTACCATGATTGCAGGAGCCTTAATTCTATGGCTAGGAGGAAAACCGACAGATCTGTCAAAAGGAATTCGTTACGTGATAAGCGGATTATTGATTGGCGGCGGTACTTTTAATTTAATTGAAGGGATTATTAACCACCATATTCTCCAAATTCACCGCGTTCGTCCAGATGCCGAAAATCCACTGCTTTATGATCTGGCTTTTTTAGCAAGCGGAGCTGTTTTGCTTATTGCAGGGTTGCTGATAAGAAAAACCGTCCCTAAGCTTGTTGACGGAAAGAGGTGATTTTTTGTACCGAATAGTCAGCTTTATCGTTCTTTTTACTTTTGTTGGAACCACACTTTATTTCTATACCTTAAACAGTCATTTTGTCATGTCTATGAGTGAAAATGATCATGCCCATCACCATTCATTAAAAGAAGTTCCTGAAACCGCACCCCCTCCGGCAATCTCTGGTTCTGTTGGACAAGAAGCGGGCCAATGGCTGGTAGAGCTTGAAACTGAAAATTTTCATTTTAGCCGTGACGCTTCTGTTCTTCATTCAGAAATTCTGGAAGGGCATGCTCACCTTTATGTTAATGGCAACCAGGAAGCAAGAATCTATGCAAATACGTACAATTTAGGTCATTTAGATGAAGGGACACATCAAATAAAAGTCGTTCTTGTCAGCCACGATCATGAAACTCTCATTAAGGGGGGGCAGGAAATTTCTTTTGAGGATGTTATTATAGTGCCTTAAAAAAGGAGCAGCTCCCTTTTCATGAAGAGGAAGTCTGCTCCTTTTTGATTATGACTTAAATGCTAAGCGGTGGGTGTTTATGTCTACCTTCGTTAGATCATATAATCATCGTGAGCATCGTGCTTAGGGGACTTTGCAAGCTTTGAAAAATCATTAATTCCCTTTTCCTTTAACAACTGATCTAATGGCAGATAACTTACTTGTTCTTCTAAATGTTTTTCCCAGCCAGCTTTGTTTATCGTATCTCTGACCTGGCCTTTCACATTGGCAAACCAAAAACGTATCCCTTTCCTTTGGAAACGTTCAACGATCTCTTCCAGGCTCCGCGCTGCTACTGTATCAATATCGTTCACACCGGACATTTCCATCATGATCCATTTTGCTTCCGGCTTTTCCAAGTGAAGACTTTTTATTTCTTCCTCCAGATAATTTATATTAGCAAAATGAATATTAGAATCTATTCTTATCAGCAAGACGTTTTTCACTGTTTTTGCTCCAGGAAAACGATTTACTGCGCGGAACGCTTGCTCTTCTTCCAAATAACCTACCTCTACTACATTAGGCTTAGCACTTCTCCTAACTAATATAAGAAGGGTGAATACTGCTCCTAAAATAATTCCCCATTGTATTCCAACAAATAATGTCACAAAAAAGGTAAATACCCATACCCAGCCTTCAAAAGGTTTGACTTTAAACAGGTATTTCATTTGCTTAGTGTCGATCAGCTTGTATACGGCCATGATAATAATAGAAGCAAGAACAGCGTTTGGTAAATAATAAAAGTAAGATGTAAAAAAGAGCAAGGTAACCAAAACACCACAGGCGGTAATAACTGAGGTAAACTGAGTGGCACCCCCGGTTTCATGGTTGACTGCTGTTCTGGAGAAACTTCCGTTTACAGGAAAAGATTGAAAGAAAGATCCTGCAATATTCGCAAGGCCCAGCGCTTTTAATTCTTTGTTTGGCTTAACTGTATATTTTTCTTTACTGGCCACTGCCTTTGCAATAGCCAGTGACTCCATAAAGCCAATAAGAGCTATCGTAAGAGCCATTGGAAACAGTAATTGTACGTTATCCAAAGTCAAGTTTGGAAATACCAAGGAAGGAAATCCTCCTGGTACGTCCCCTACAATTTGAATTCCGGTATCCTCCAGGCCAAGTACAGAGACAGCCCCGATTGACAAGAGAACAATGAGCAAAGGACCTGGGATTCGAGGGTGAATTTTTTTGAAGATAAATAGTAGCAGGATACTGGCCAGACCTATAGCTACTGTTGTGAAATGAACGTCTGATAATCTATTAAATAACTCAAGTAGTATGACTTGTACCTGCAAATAGTTCCCCAAATTTATTCCTAAAATATGTTCTATTTGACTTATCCCAATGACGATAGCTACAGCTGATGTGTAACCGCTCAGCACAGAATGAGGGATGAACTTTACAATAAACCCGGCTCTAAATAACCCTAATAATAGTTGTATAAAACCAACCATAACAGCAAGAATAAGAACATAAGAGATATATTCAGCGGAACCAGGTTCTGCAAATACAGAAACCCCTGTAAAAACCAGCAAGGAAGAAACAGCGACAGGTCCTACCGACAAATGTTTAGACGAGCCAAAAATGGCATAGATAATAAGAGGGATCGTGGAGGCATACAAACCCATTTCTGGCGGGACGCCAGCCAGCATAGCATAAGCCATCCCTTGAGGTATAAGCATAACGAATAGAGTAAGACCGGCTATAAAGTCCTGCCTGAACAAATTTTTATTATAGCTTGGAACTAAGTGGTGTAGCTGCTTTTTGTTCATGTCCCTCTCCACCCTAATATAGTCTTTAAATACATGTTATATCCTAAGCAAATTAATTTTAACCTAAATCGTTAAACTCTTACTAGAAAGTTTTCTACATATTCATTGTGTCTTCCACAATGGCTGACAGCCCAAATGGCTATCATCTTCTTACAGTAAGGCTTTGTTACATTTTGCTGTGGACTTTTGTGAAGTGACGCTTGCATCCACCTAAAGATCCACAGGCGAAATCTACTTCATTCGCAGTTCCCTTCACGGTGTCTTCTATGCCTATAGGCGCCTCGAGCTTTATCTACAATCAAATGACTTAAAAAGAATCATCATTCGCCTTTAACAGAGCCTAAAATAAAAATCAACTCTTTTTGGAGTTGACGTGAAATGGGAAATGAATATATTTAGTATCATCTATAAGGTCACTTATAAAAGATTTGAATCCTTACAGTTTGAAGGGGCCTGTCCTATATGACAGATACCCCACAAAACAATTTATTATAACTGGAACTTACTATTTGTCTGATTAGAACCAGTTGAGAGGCTGAGGAGCTGTATTCTCAAATACGTGTTTAACTTCGGTATATTCTTCTAACCCTTGTTTCCCCAATTCTCTGCCTATCCCTGAAGATTTATATCCTCCCCATGGCGCTTGAGCGAAATAAGGATGGAAATCATTAATCCAAACTGTTCCCATGCGAAGCAGGCTAGATACTCTTTGAGCTTTTTTTATGTCAGTTGTCCAAACTGCACCGGCAAGCCCATACTTGGAATCATTTGCCAGGGTAACCGCTTGTTCCTCCGTGTTGAATTTCTCTATTGTTAAGATAGGACCAAATGTTTCTTCCTGTACAATCTCCATAGAAGTATCACAATTTGTAAATATAGTAGGTTCAAAGAAAAAGCCGCCTTGAAGCTCTTTTTGTTCTGGCCGTTTTCCGCCGGCAATAAGGTTAGCTCCTTCTTTCAGACCGGTTTCAACATATTTTTCTACTTTTTCACGATGTTCCTTTGAAATAAGTGGACCAGATTGTGTAGAGTCAACAAACCCGCTGCCAAGTTTAATATTCTTCGTCCGGCTTACTAAAGCCTCCACAAATTCATCATGAATCGTGTCTTGAACAAGGAGGCGAGCACCTGCCGAGCATACTTGGCCAGCATGGAAAAAGACTGCATTTAATGCCTGGTCAACCGCTGTTTCAAAATCAGCATCTTCAAACACTACGTTAGGGTTTTTCCCTCCAAGTTCCAAAGCTATCTTTTTAAAGTTTCCCGTAGCAGCTGTCATTACCTTTCTGCCTGTTTCAATGCCGCCGGTAAAGGAAATAAGATCAACGTCATGACTTTCAGACAGAGTCTGGCCCGTTTTTGCTCCGTTTCCAAGCACCAGATTTACTACCCCATTTGGAATACCGGTTTCTTCTATTAATTCGGTTACTTTAATGGTAGTGAGAGGGGTAATTTCACTTGGTTTAACAATAATAGTGTTGCCTGCAGCCAATGCAGGAGCTATCTTCCACGCTGCCTGCAGAAGAGGATAATTCCACGGCGTAATTTGCCCGCACACACCCACTGGTTCCCGAACAATTTTGCTTGTAGAATCAGGTATAGGGGAATCAATGATTTCCCCGCCATCTTTGTCTGCCAGACCTCCGTAGTACCGAAAGACTTCTATAATATCGTCCATGTCGGCATAGCTTTCCGTCAACGTTTTTCCGGTGTCCAGGGTTTCAAGCTCCGCGAGCTCTTTTTTATCCCTCTCAATGAATTCAGCAACTTTTGTGACTAATTTGCCTCGTTCCGTTCCGGTTGTACGGCGCCATTCTCCTGAATCAAACGCTTTTCTTGCAGCACTAATAGCAGCCTTTGTATCCTGCTCATCCCCTTCTGGCACTTCTGCAATGACTTCTTGGTTAAAGGGGTTGATAATGGTCCGGGTTTGACCAGATACGGCTGACACCCAGCTTCCGTCTATATACATTTTTTTATGATACATTGGTAACCTCCTTGTGTGTAAATCATATTGCTGAGTTAATGGTTTTTCCTCTTTAGGCCATCACACTGGTACTATGAGGGGGCTGAACTTTCGTTTCAGGATCTATATAATGCTTTGCCTGGCTAATTGCTGTCGGGGCTTCGCCGAAGCCTGAGGCAATTAGCTTTACTTTCCCGTCATAGGTAGCAATATCACCGGCTGCGTATATACCCGGGATATTCGTTTCCATTTTCTGGTTGACTACTATTGAGTTCTTTTCGATTTCCAGTCCCCATTCTTTAATAGCTCCAAGGCTTGATAAAAACCCATGGTTTACAACCAGGGAGTCTATTTCAAGGTGTTCTGTGTCTTCTCCCTTGCTTTCTTTAAGAACAACTGTCTCAATGTAGTCATCCTTGCCTATTAATTCCTCTATCACTACGGGAGTTTTTATCCGTACACTTGACTCCCTCAATTGATTTACGCTGTGTTCATGAGCCCTGAATTTATCTCTGCGGTGAATAAGTGTAACTTCACTTGCAATATCCTCAAGCATAAGTGCCCAGTCCACGGCAGAATCTCCTCCACCGGCAACGCAAACTCTTTTGTCCTGATATGCCTGCAGGTCTGTAATCGAGTAAAAAAGATTATTCCCCTCATACTTATATGAACTTTCATCTTTAAGACGCCTTGGTTGAAATGCACCTGCGCCCCCTGTAATGATCACGGTCCTGGAGTAATGAACAGCTTTTGTGGAGGTTACTTTGAACAACTGCTCGTCAAGTTTCTCAACATATTGAACATTTTCCTCCAGACATACTTCAGGATTAAACTGCTTTGCCTGTTCTTCTAGCTGGTTAATCAGATCTTTGGCTAACACTTTTGGAAAACCAGCCACATCATAAATATATTTTTCAGGATAAAGAGCCATCAGCTGGCCGCCTAACTGAGGCAGGCTGTCAATGACTTTCACGGACATTTCACGCATGCCTCCGTAGAAAGCTGTAAATAAACCTACTGGCCCTCCGCCAATAATAATGGCATCCACTACGTTATTTTCTTGGGTCATTTTTATCACCTTACTGTGTGTTATTTATAGACAATGACGTTTTCATCTTCCACGCGTACTTGAAAATGTGCCAGCTTTTTTTCAGGGGCAGCCAGCATTCTGCCTTCATTTTTAATATCAAATTCTCTCCCATGCCAAGGGCAGCGTAGAATTTCTCCTTTGTGACAGTAGTCATAGCTTCCCGGCTTACTATTACTTGTCGTTGCTCCGCATATTAAACCTTTCTCAAGACGAGCTCCTTGATGAATGCATTGATTCATAAAGGCATAGAACTCTCCGTCTGGTGTCCGGCACACCACGATATTTTGTTTTCCAAAATACGACTCTTTGATTTCACCAGGCTGTACGTCAGACGTTTTACAAACGATTTGCTCTTTCATAATTATCCCTCCCTCGTCTTAGGCAGCTTAGGATAAAATGCCTTTGCGTTGTCTGCGAATATTTTTTTCTTAAGTTCCGGGTCCATACTTGGAAGCGCACGGTCAGGAGAGTCAAAGTCCCAGTGGGGATAATCAGTGGAGAAGCACAGAATTTCGTCCGTTCCCATCTGCTCTATAAGTGACATAAACTCCTTCTTATTCAACTCTTCTGCAGGCTGAGTGGTCACTCGAATTTGTTCTTTCATAATTTGACTAGGTTTTCTTTTCAGCCATGGCACTTCATGTCGCAAGTCACGATATTGCTGGTCCATTTTCCACATAAGGTGCGGAACCCAGGTGAATCCTCCTTCGATCATGATAAGACCAAGGTTTGGAAACTTATCAAATACACCGTTAAAGATCATGTTGGTGATTTGTTTCATGTGAGCAGTAGGGATTAACGTATGCCACTCAATGAAGTATCTTGGCCATTTGCCGTAATAAACCGGCGGTTCATTGTGATGCATACCGATCATTAGGTCATGTTTTTCAGCCGCTTCAAATATCGGATGATAATACGGATCTCCCCACATAATGTCATCAATTGGAAGGAGTACCTGAACCATTTTTGGATGAGAGCCGACTCTCTCAATCTCTTTTACAGCATTATGAGGTTCCTGGGCCGCAATATGGACAGATCCATATAAACGGTCATCCTTTTCGAGCCAGTTTTCAATTTGCCAATCATTGTAAGCTGAAGCTAGAGCTGCAGCCATCTCGTACCAGCCATGCATAGATGATGGAGATGGATCTAACGCACCGGTTAAAATACCGAACTCATGGCCAATATCATCTAATAGCTGCTTTTGCATAAAAGGCAGGTCAGTTCCGGCCGGCCTGCCGTCAGGAAGAATCGCATCAGCTCTGTCCACTCCGGCTGTGGCCGGCTGTGTATAGGGCATATGCTTTTCCTGGATCCAATGACAGTTGGCAATGTAATGTTTATACGGCTCATCTAAATAATCTAGTATATCTTTATATTGAATACGTTCATGAATATCAGTATCTACAATTGCAATTTTATTTTTAGACAATGGTATTCCTCCTTCACAGTTTTCGCGAGCAAGTAAAATAGTACCAGTGGTTAGAAAGATTCTCCAAACACACTGAGAGCGGGTGAGTGCGGTTTAGAATGCTCAGTGACATTCAGTGAAAGCCAGTGAAGGCCAGTGACAGTTTTTTAATTTTTGAATAATCAGCATTCCTGAATAAAGCTCGTGGCGGCTTTCTGGCTTTGTGAGGACGGCTTTCTTTTAGTTGGGAGATACAATCATCAGGGGTAAAGGAAGTGGAAAAGAGAAGGAGAATTCAGCCGATTCCTTTGGCCTTTTTTGTATTGAATGGATGTAAGGCAGTAGGAAAGTCTTAGAATTAATTTCAAATGTACTTCAGAACAGTGTTAATGTCGTTTTATGTGTTTTTATTGTCGAATATTTAATAAATTCCGGTTTGCAATCAATTTAAAAGATGTGTAACATATGAAACTGTTGCTGAAAAACCCTCTATCATCTCTTCTGATTTTCAAAACTATAAAACTATCTTCGAGGTGAGTATATGAAACATGCAACATTAGTTTTTTGGTACGGACTTGCTATTTGCGGCTTGTTTGTACTCTGGGGAGCTGCAGCTCCTGAGCATTTGGAAAGTGTGACACTGACGACAACTGCTTTTATCTCTGACTGGTTTGGATGGTATTATATCCTGCTGATTATGGTCATACTAGCCTTTTGCATTTACTTAATATTTTCAAGATTTAATAAAATAAAGCTAGGCAAGGACAGTGACAAGCCTGAATTCAGCCTTCCCACATGGTTTGCTATGTTGTTTAGTGCCGGAATGGGAATAGGATTGATTTTTTGGACAACGGCTGAACCCATCTCTCATGCTTTCATAAGCAGCCCCAGCGGTGAGGAGGGGACATCTCAAGCTATTAAAGAATCCCTTCAGTATTCTTTTTTTCACTGGGGAGTTCATGCTTGGGCCGTCTATGCCCTTGTAGCTTTAGTGTTAGCATATTTTAAGTTTCACAAAGGTTATCCTGGTTTAATCAGCGCGACACTTGTTCCTATTTTTGGGAAAGAACGTATGGAGGGGACCCTGGGGAGGTTGATTGACACTCTGGCCATCATTGCAACAGTGGTAGGGGTAGCTGCAACTCTTGGCTTTGGGTCTGCGCAAATCAATGAAGGGTTAGCCTATCTCATCAACACACCGAGTAACTATGGCTTTCAATTGCTAATCCTAGTGGTAGCAACTGTATTATTTATTATTTCAGCATGGTCTGGCTTAAGCAAAGGAATTAAGTATTTAAGTAACATCAATATGATTCTGGGCTTTTTACTAATGGTTCTACTATTAATTGTGGGTCCTACAGTGTATATCATGAACATGTTCACCCATTCACTCGGGGGATACATTGCCAACTTTTTTGATATGAGTTTTGAAATGGAGCCTTTAAACGAGGAAAATCGCACATGGATTGATAACTGGAAGATTTTCTATTGGGCCTGGTGGATCTCCTGGTCTCCGTTTGTTGGAATTTTTATTGCAAGAATCTCAAAAGGACGTACGATAAAAGAGTTTATGCTTGGTGTTCTATTTGTGCCTGCGTTTGTCTGCTTTATCTTTTTTGCTGTATTCGGCGTGTCAGCACTGGACATCCAGCAATCAGGCATTACAGCAATTTCCGATTATTCAATGGAAACGACCACCTTTGCTGTTCTAGAGCATTATCCGCTAGGGACCCTTCTATCGTTTCTAACGATCGTAGTCATTGCCATCTTTTTCATTACTTCAGCTGATTCTGCAACATTTGTGCTGGGTATGCTATCTACCTCCGGCTCATTAAACCCTTCAAGATCGGTGAAAATTGTTTGGGGATTATGCTTATCAGCCATGGCAGCCATCATTGTATACTTTGGAGGAACAGACGGCCTGCAAAACGTTCTTATTATTGCAGCTTTTCCTTTCTCCATAGTAATCATGCTGATGGGATATTCCTTTTATTTATCTGCTAACAAAGAAGTACAGGCCAAGAAAAGAAATAAAAACAAAGGGCCGAAAATAAAGTATTCAGATTCTGCGTGATTTATATGTAATTGAAAAAAACATTCTCTCAAAAGCGCATATAGGTAAAGGAAAAGCCAGGGTATCTCATATCCTGGCTTTTTCTATGCCATCTGCTTTGTTTCCTGAACTTTAATAGTAAAAGGATAGCTTTTTATTTTAACCGCTTCGTACGAGATGAATCATTTATTATTTTCTTTATCTCTTCTTCATTAGGAAGTCCCGCTTTTGCTTGAAACGTGTACTCGGTTTTTATAGTAGAAGCATCTTTCCCTTCCCCGATTTTCCTTTCCTCCACCCGCTTCGTTACGGAATGATCTGTATCTTCTAAACTATGCACCAGCTGCATGATATCATTTAGCAGGTTATTGTTTTTCACCTTTCCTGTCCTCCCCTGCTTGTAACTGGATTTCCTTCCATATTTTCTTCTAATTGCTTCACGCGTTCTTGAAGCTCTCTGTTTTCTTCTTCCATCTTAATTGCTTTGGAAGAATAGTGAGGGTCATTTTCCCACCAGTCGATGCCCATTTCCTTAGCTTTATCGACAGATGCAACAAGAAGGCGTATTTTAATCGTTAGAAGCTCCACTTCTGCTAAATTAACCTTGATGTCTCCTGCTATAACTACTCCTTTATCCAACACTGTTTCCAGAACATCCACCAGACCGCCGACTAAATTTGTCGGGTGATTTCCTGCTTGCTGAATCTCGCTCATACGATCACGCTTCCTTTCTTGCTGGTATGATTCTAACAGCTACATCAAATTTCCGAGGGGACCTAAGTCTATATTTAAGTCGTCATCATCCAAATTAAAAATTTCTTTTAATTCTTCCATTTTTTCCTCTAGATTCATCAATGCTTCTCCCACTTTTTCAATTTCCTCTTCTGTCAGGCTTCCACTTTCCACACGCCTCATGGCTTGACGCTCAACGAGCTGGCGAAGCAGCTCAATAACCGTCATCACAAGCTGTGAAAGACCTTCTTCAGCTTTTTCAGGATCCAAAGCAATTTTTCCCGTGGGCTTATGTTCATTAACCAATTCCTGATCTGCCACTACGAAACACCTCCTTTGTATTTATGAAAAATCTATTGTTTCCTCTCTGAACTCCTTCAGTTCCTTGTCCCTTGCCTGCACAAGAGTTTCTACGGAAGCCAGCAGCACTCTTAAATCCAGATAGACTAAATCAACACCTGCAATTGAAATAGTGAGATCCCCCTTTAATACCACTCCTTTTTCAAGCACAGCATCAAGAACATCTAAGAGAGAAACATCTTTTGTCTGCAAAGATTCTCCTGCCATGTTTATTCGCCTCTCTCTGTAAAATTGGAAAAGTGGTATGCAGGCCAAGGCCCGGTGACTTCATAGGAGAAATCTGATTCATTTTTATCTGCCTTTTCTCGCTCTGTTTCAATGATTTGTAACGCCCTCTCCACCTCCTCTTTCGGAAATAAGTAGGCGCCGTTCCAGCACATATCGTCTTTCCTTCCGGTAAGCTTTCTCTCCCAGTTTTTCTTTACTTCTTCATCACTGCTGAAAGCGGCAAGCTGCTCATGAATGCTCTCACAGTATTCATCAATCTCTTTTTCTGCCTGCTTTTCTATAAAATCTTTCAGCTTCTTCTTTTCAAAAAATTGTTTACCTTTTGGTAAATCTTTTATTTCCTCTATTTTCTCTTTGACCTTCGGACTGTTTTCCTCAACTTCTTTCGTAAAGGATGATTTGTCGGTGTAAATCTTGATGTTCCATTCTTCTTTTTTGCCAAGCTCCTTAAATACGGACGTAATATTCTCTTTATGAGTCTCTACTATCTCTTTTAAGCTTTCTTTATCTTCGTAGATTGTGCCAAATTTCAATGGAATGACCGTGTAGATTTCGTTTAAAGCATTCATCTTCTCATGATGATGAAAAGCATGCTTTTGGAGCCATTTCATATCATCCACTTTTCGCTGCAATACTTCCTCGGAGAAATCTTCCTCTTTTACGAGACAAGTTACTGCGGTAACCTCATTGAATTCTATAAATTCTATGTCATAATCAGGATCAATCCCTGTCATTGAAGAAAGAGAGTTTTCCTTTGTTTCATTTGTCGGGACAAAAGCATATAAGTAAATGAGTTCCTTTGTATTTGCTTCCGTTTGCATGTGTATTCCTCCTATTCTTGTATTTTTTATTTATTCGTTAACACTTTTTTTTGAAGTTTCAGGAAGGCCAGAAAGCTCCGCTCCCCACGTGGTCAAAACCGAACATACGACATTTTCTACCTGAGGTACCAACTCATAATCAGTGTTACCTCTCACCCATTCAGAAAGAAGTCCGCTGACCAGCCCTACAAAAGCTAATGCACCTGACTCTGGCGTCCAATGTACTGGAAAGGGACTTTTTCGCTGGGCACGTACAAGAACTTCTGTTACTACCTCACGCGCGTGGTGTTCCATAGATTTTTCATCCGACTCACTATTCTCTCTATTAAGCTCATACTGTAATAGCAGTCTTGTAAGCTGTCTCAGCCGAATGTCAGACTGATATTTATGGAGAATAGATCCTATTGTATCTGCCAGCGCCTCCAAAGGATCGACCAGGTCATTGCTTGATAAAAGTTCCGTAAGCTGTTCTAAAGGAAGCTCGATTCTTTCTCTTATCGCTTTTAACAATCCCTCCTTGTTTTGAAAATGCCAATGTACCGCCCCTCTTGTTATTCCAGCTGAATTTGCAATGTCTGTCAGGGAGGTTGACTCATACCCTCTTTTAATAAACAACTCTTCTGCTGCATCAATAATTGCTTCTCGGGTCTGCGCAGCTTCCTCCTTTGTCCGGCGCATGAAACCACCTTCCTTTTGTTATACATACAGTATGTTTGTAAATGACTTGTTCCCCTTCTACCCTCCAGTGCTTTTTTATAAACTCTTGATTTTTGCTCATAAAAAAAGAGGCCTGTTTAAAGGCCTCCAAAAAGAACTGTACTTTTAATTGAATGCAAGCATGTCATTCATGTCTTCTTCCGCATTGCCAATCAGCTTTAACCCAAAAGATTCCTGTAAAAAGCTAAGCACTCCTGGCGTTATAAATTCTGGAGGCTTCGGTCCTATACGAATATCTTTAATGCCTAAACTAAACAATCCAAGCAGTATAGCCACGGCCTTTTGCTCAAACCAGGAAAGAACGATACTTACAGGCAGCTCGTTTACTTCGCATTCAAATGCCTCTGCAAGAGCAAGAGCGATTTTTACCGTAGATACCGAGTTGTTACACTGACCTAAATCAATAAACCTGGGGATATCGGTTCCTTCAATGGTTCCATACTCAACATCATTAAAACGGAATTTCCCGCAAGAGGTTGTCATAATTACGGTATTGTTTGGAAGGGATGTGGCCAACTCTCTATAATAGTCGCCGCCAGGACCCGGAGCGTCGCAGCCTGCGATGACGAAAAATCTTTTGATTTTCCCTTCTTTGACTGCGTCAATAATTTCTGGTCCTAGCCCGATGACTGTTTCATGGTGATATCCGGTCTTTAATGTTGCCTCGCTCTCCATATCTGCGTCTTCTAATGATAGAGCCTTTTCAATTAGTGGAGTGAAGTCGTCATTTTCTATTTTATGGACTCCCTCTAAGCCCGCAATATCGTAGGAATAGAAACGATCAGAGTAGCTGCCTTTTATAGGCATTACGCAGTTTGTAGTCGCTAAAATAGCACCCTTAAATTTTTTGAAAAGGCGTCGCTGGTCAAACCATGCCTTTCCGATGTTTCCTTTTAAATGGGGATATTTCTTCAAAGCCGGGTATCCATGAGCCGGCAGCATCTCAGAATGAGTGTAAACATTGATTCCTTTTCCCTCTGATTGCTTTAACAATTCTTCCAGCGCAAATAGATTATGACCCGTGACAATAATTGCTTTGCCTTCTACTTTGTTTTGAGAAACCGTAACAGGCTCTGGTGTCCCGAGCTTTGCAGTGTGTGCTTGATCGAGAAGCTCCATAACCTTGACCGCAGCCCTTCCCACTTTCATTGCCATATCTATATGTTCCTGCATGTTAAAATTTGAATTCGTTAACGTCATATATAACGCTTCGTGAGTGACGGCATCTACTTCCGGATCACTATACCCTAGCTGTCTGGCATGAGTGGCATATGCTGCAATTCCTTTTAGTGCAAAAACCATTGTATCCTGCATGCTTGCAATGTCTTCATTTTTCCCACAGACCCCGATCACCTGGCAGCCGCCTTTTAAAGTTTGCTCACATTGATAACAAAACACCTATGAACCCCTCCTTAAATTAACCTCTGCGTTAAGGATAAAGGATCTTCACAGGAGGTTCTGTGACAAAGATCATAGTTTATCAGGTTATCTTTGACCCTCTTGGCAACCTTCATAGCAAGCAAAACAATAAAGCATCCTCTCTTCACTGTTCACTCCGTTTAAAAAGCCGTTCTCACAATAGATGGAACAACCACAAGCCGTACACTCCCCAACTTTTTCTTCCACAATTTTCAACTCCTCTTCCTGGCAAGTTTAACCGTTTCCTTCTTCATAAAGTTCAGTGCTCCTTGATTGATTCCTTCTTAGGTACCTGCTTTTACTGTATAGTGCTCTGTCAAATTTATAGAGTGAAAAACCGAATGAAATTGAGTCGAAAAAATAGGGCTGCCTTAAAGCCGATATGAACGACTTATGGCAGCCCTGATCCTTTAAGTTTACTCTTCTTCTTCAAGATGCTCAGCAATTTTCCGGTGTTTTTCTATATCCTTCCTTTGTCGGGTTTCCCGGTAGTCCTGCTGAATGGAAATAAACAGAGAAACAGCAACAATGAATAATACGATAGAAAATGGCAAGGCACCGATCAGTGAAGCCGTTTGAAGTCCTTCTAAGCCTGCACTTATAATCAAAACCACCGCAAGGAAAGCAATAAGTGTTCCCCAAATTACTTTTACGGTAACTGTTGGGTTTGTGTCACCTTTTGAAGTCATCATGCCAAGAACGAAGGTCGCTGAGTCTGCCGATGTTACTAAAAAGGTAAATAATAAGCAGATTGACAGAACTGATAGAATGGCTCCCAGAGGGAGGTTTTCAAGCATCGAAAATAAAGCAGTTGTTTCATCCGCAGCAACAGCCCCTGCTATATCCGTCCCCTGAAAAAGGTCCATATTCATAGCCGTTCCTCCAAAAATCCCAATCCATATAATACCTAGAAATGGAGGGACTACCATAACGCCAAGGACGAACTCTCTTACCGTTCTCCCACGAGAGATTCGCGCAACAAACATGCCGACAAATGGTGACCAGGCAATAGTCCAGGCCCAGTAATAGATAGGCCAGTCCTGGACCCAGGTTCCTTCAGTATAATGATCCAGGCGCAAGCTTGCTTGAAAGAAATTCTGCATGTAATCGCCGATTCCAGTGGTGATGGTATTGAGGATATAGCCTGTTGGCCCTATGATAAGCACGGTAACCATAAGAATTAACGCCAACGCTAAATTCGTGTTACTTAAGTATTTAATTCCTCGATCCAGGCCCGATATGGTTGAGATTAAAAAGAAAACAAACATGACTAAAACGATAATGACCTGTGTAGCGATTCCTGCCGGAGCATCGAATACAGCTGACAAACCTCCGTTTATCTGGAGGACACTTAATCCCAAGGTTGTTGCCACTCCCATCACCGTAGCAATCACGGCGATAATATCAATCGTACTTCGAAGCGGCTTTTTGCCAGTGTCACCAATCACAGGATTCATCGTGTCACTAATCAGACTCCGCTCTTCTTGTCTGTATATAAAATAAGAAATAGCCAGTCCAACGAAAGTAAACGAGGCCCATTGATGAATGCCATTGTTAAAAAATGCACTCCACATGGCTTCTCTCGCAGCTTCATTTGTTCCAGCTTCAATACCTCCTTCAAAAGGCGGCGGGCTCCCGAAGTGAGTCATCGGTTCTGCTACACCCCAAAATACAATACTTACACCAAAACCACAGCTGAACAACATGGCAATCCATGTAAAAAACGGATACTTAGGCCTGGTGTCATCTCCTCCCAGTCTTATTCTTCCGTATTTACTAAAAGCTAAGTACAAGTTGAAAATAATTAAACAAAACACAAAAGCTAAATAAAACCAGCCAAAGGTATCAGCGATAAAGTCATAGGCTGCCGTAGCATTGGCTGCCAGTGCTTCTGGAGCTATCGCCCCCCAAATCGCAAAAATGAAAATGATAGAAAATGAGATCCAAAAGGTCCGGTTTAAAAACTTCCACTTATCCGGTTTGTCAGCCATACTGCTCCCCCTTACTAAATTGCTTGCTATCTTTATTCCTTATTGAATTCCCTCTAATACCAATCTCATAACCTATTTATCGCAGGTAATAATGGGAATACAAAAGAATAAATAAAAAAAACTGAAATACCTGGCATATCTATGTCTCCTCCGCTCGTATTTCCAAGAAAAACCTGAAAAAACACTTGGCCAACAGCCAAATGTTTTTTCGGTACACGTATTAATGAGTGATTTTATGTTTTTCCAGCTCTATTCTAATCTCCTTTGAAATCGGCTGACTTTGCTGCACAGAGAAATCAAAATTGACGTAGACTGCTTTTCCTATAGCACACAGCTCATTGTTTTGATGAATCTCCTCATAGAGTTTGAAACTTGAATTCCCAACGTCAGAAACCCACGTTCTCACTTCGACTGGATAGCCATAATAAATCTGGCTTACATATTCCACCTCCATTTTGAGTATCACGCACCTCCAGTTATCAAAAGATAAATCCGGAGTGAAAAGCTTAAAGATCTCGTCTCTGCCAGATTCCAGCCACACTGGTAACGTGGTGTTATTGATATGGCCGGCTCCATCGGTTTCTGAAACCCTGGGTTCAATGACTTTCGTAAACATTTTCATCACCCCACTAAGAAAGGTTGCCTTCTTCATAAAAAATTTCTTCTTTAATTAGATTCAATATATGTTTCGACATTTCCTTTCTTCTGATGAAATGCTCCGTTTAAAAGGAAATAATCCCCCTTTACATAGCTTCTTTTAAAAAAATGGCTTTGTTACATTTTGTTGTTGTTTTTCATTAATAGATGCTCGCTTGCACCTAAAAGGCCAGAAATTGCGCCATTCCTTCATGTTTCACTTGTTTCGCCTTCATGGTGTCTTCTATTCTCAGGTTGCTACAGCTTTCTCGAAAAAACATGCGATTCTCGTTGGCATACCTACTATGATTTTTAATCAAATAACTTATTAACAATCCATATCAACCTTTATCAGATTCAAAAAAATAACCATAAAAAAAACAGAGACCTTTAGTTTAGATCTCCATTTTTTTAGAATCATTACCTTCTACCAGGAGCCCTTCCTTTCGTCAGAATACAAGGAACTCCTTTTCCAATTGCTCCAGGTTGACTCATTTTTTCCATGTATGCAATCCCTCTTGCGCACTGCTTTTTACAGGAAAAGCAAGTTTCAGAGGTAACCACCTTCATAGTATGGGCATGCTTTTCAGCAGGGGAAACTTTGACAGCTGTTTTTGACTTTTTTGATTTTCTCTGTCCCATCTTTCATCTCTCCGTTTACATTTTGCTATATCCTATGCACATGGAAAACGGGAGTGATGAAATCGAAACATTTTATTCTATTATAGGTTTTTCTCCCACCTAAAAGGATCGTGTCCCCAACAATTACCCCAAAAAGAAGAGCCATGCCTTTCATGACTCTTCTCATTCTTCTATTTAAGCATGTGTGTCAGGCTGAATCTATATATAGGAACCCTTCCCTATCCATTCACAATAAAAGCAAACTTTTTCATCAAGTGGCGACAATATCTCTTTCTTTTGTATTTATAACTGCTTTTTCAAGAATTTCAGCAATATCCAGGGTGGAAATATCATCTTCCACTTCCTTGGCTTTGGTCCCGTCACTCAGCATCGTCAGGCAGTACGGGCACCCGCTTCCAATCATGGACGGGCTCACTTCCATCGCCTGCTCTGCCCGGGCGACGTTCACCCGCTGCCCCGCTTCTTCTTCCATCCACATCATGCCGCCGCCGGCTCCGCAGCACATACCGTCCTCACGGTTTCGCTCCATTTCCACGACCGTAAGCCCTGGAATGGCTTTTAAAATTTCTCTTGGAGGATCATACACGTCATTGTAGCGGCCCAGGTAACAGGAATCGTGATACGTGATCGTTTCCTTGATTTCATGGGTCGGCTTCAGCTTGCCTTCCCGGACCAGCTCAGCGAGAAGCTCGGTATGGTGATAGACTTCCACGTCTTCTTCCAGTCCGAAGTCAGGATATTCATTTTTAAACGTATTGTAGGCGTGAGGATCAATCGTGACGATCTTTTTCACATCATTTTTCTGGAACGTGTCAATGTTTGCCGTCGCAAGCTCCTGAAACAGAAACTCGTTTCCAATCCGTCTTGGCGTGTCGCCGGAGTTCTTTTCCTTGTTTCCAAGAATCGCAAACTTCACACCCGCTTCATTCATCAGTTTCGCAAAGGACTGGGCTATCTTTTGACTTCTCTTGTCATAGGAGCCCATGGATCCCACAAAGAACAGGTACTCAAACTCTTCCCCGCGTTTTTTCATTTCTTTGATCGTCGGCGCGTCGACATCGTCCCGGCTTTCCCGCCAGTTCTCACGCTCTTTGCGGTTAATGCCCCACGGGTTCCCCTGGCGTTCAATATTCGTCATCGCACGCTGGGCTTCTGAGTCCATCTTACCTTCGGTTAAGACAAGATAACGGCGCATGTCAATAATCTTATCGACGTGCTCATTCATTACCGGGCACTGGTCCTCACAGTTTCGACACGTTGTACAGGCCCAGAGTTCTTCCTCCGTGATGACATCGCCAATCAGGTTCACCTGTTCAAAGGAAGCGGCTGCTTCTTCGGCTCCCTGGGAGGCAAGCTGGTTTCCTTTCGTGTTACTGAACGCGTACGCTGGAAGCCACGGGGACTTGGAAGTGACAGCCGCGCCTTTCTCGGTGAGATGATCCCGCATTTTCAGAAGCAGGTCCATCGGGGATAAGATCTTCCCGGTGCCCGTCGCCGGACACATATTCGTGCAGCGCCCGCACTCCACACAGGCGTATAGGTCAAGCAGCTGTTTCTGGTTAAAGTTTTCAATGCGCCCGACCCCGAACTCTTCCTGGGACTCGTCTTCAAAATCAATCTTTGACAGCTGTCCTACCTTATTGGTGCGCCCGAACCAGACATTTGCCGGTCCTGCGAGTAAGTGGGCGTGCTTGGACTGAGGCACATACACCAGGAAGGTCAGTAAAATGAGCAGATGAACCCACCAGGCCACGTAGAAGATGGCTCCGGCCGCCGTGGCCGATAATGGGGAAAGGGCACCCCCAATCACCGAAGCGATCGGCTCAAACCCGGTCAGGGATTTCCCCAGCCACACCATTTCCGCTCCTTTGGCGACCAGCTTTGACACCATCAGGCCGCCGATAAAAATCAGGACCAGTCCTGCTTTCCAATTTCGTTTCAGGCGGACAAGCTTTTCAATATAGCGGCGGTGAAAGGCCCAGACGACCGCCACCAAAATCATGACAACGACAGCTTCCTGAAACAAAGTGAAAACAGGGTACACCGGACCCAACGGGAGGTGGGACCCCGGATTCAGCCCTTTCCAAATCACATCAATGGCACTAAACTGAACAAGCAAAAAGCCGTAAAAGAACATGACATGAATGATGCCGCTTTTCTTGTCCTTGAGCAGTTTCTTCTGCCCGAAAACGTTTTCAATAATGGCGTTCCAACGCTCTTTTGCCGTATGTTCAAACTCAGCCTTCTTTCCAAGTTTAATATATTCGTAACGTGTTTTTACTAGAGTGTAAAATAAATACAGAGCATATAGAGTTACTAAAAGAAAGCCAATTAAATTAATCGTCGTCATTCCTTGCTCCCTCACTTTCTGCTATTATCCATTCCAAGTTGGTTTCTATAATGAAGGGAAAATTTCTATTAACGAAAACACCCCGCCAGCAGGCTGTTTCACCTAAATGCCGGTCACAAACATCCGTGTTTTTCTGAAAATCGGAGGGGAAAAACAATTCCCCTCCTCCTCCAACCCATTTATCCTTGTACAGTCAGGAGTGTTTTCCTTACTCTACAACTCCAATCTCTTCGTAGTATCGTTTTGCTCCAGGATGCATGTTTTCATCCGGGTCTACCAGGCCGTGATAACCTAGCTCTGGATCAAAATAATCCCCTCTGTTTGGCTGTTCGTCCTGAAAACGTTCAAGGTTCTCCCAAAGGGATTTTGTGAGCTCGTAAACAGTCTCTTCATCCATATCTTCATTTACGACTACCATAGCCATGGTTGAAACAGTTGGTACATCCTCTTCTAAATTAGAATAAGAGCCAGCGGGAATTGACATTTCAACATTATATCCGTATCCTGCTTCATCCAGCTCTTGCAAGGCATCTTCGGGTATTGGGAGAGGACGGACAGGGTTGGTCGTGTCCAGCTCACTTAATCCTGTTACATAGGGTGACCCTCCTTGTACGACCATATCAATCCCGCCATCTCTCATTTGGTTGTTGGCATCTCCGTAGCCGTTATATGTTACACTTCCGCCGTTTGCTTCAATATCTTCAGTCGTATAACCCATTGCCTCAAACACACGTTCAGCTGTTTGAGAACTGGCATCATTAGCTTCTCCCGGAATGATGTCTGCTCCGTTTTCCAGAGCTTCTTCAATTGTTTCATAAGGACTGGAATCCAATACAGCAAAATTCCATAACGTAGGATACAGCACAGCTAGTCCTTTTATATTTTCTTGAGGGTCTCCTTCAAACGATCCTCGCCCTTCAATAGCATCGGCAAAATCAGAAGCAAAGGCCATCCCTGTCAGCATTTCTGTTCCCTGGTTCACATCACGAATATTTCCTATCGCTCCTCCCTCCACAACAGTTATATTTGCCCCTTCTATATCATCCATCCATATATCAGTCATCAAAGTGGAAAGAGGATACCAGCCAGAAGCTGTAGGCCCTGAAATATGTGAATGCATCAAATCACTCTCAGAATTACCTCCTGCGCTTTCCCCTCCGCATCCAGTGATCATCAACATGCCCGCTGCCCCTGCAATTAATCCATAACGTTTCATACTTATCCCTCTTTCTTTTGTTATTCAGGGTGCTCCCTGTAAGTGCTTGAAAACCTGGTCTCGCAGCCTTACTTTAAAAGCTGGTTTTCTTTCGCTTGATTTTGGAGTGTTCGTTTTAATATTTTTCCTACGCTTGTTTTCGGCAGTGAGGGTAAAATGTCTATCTTTGTTGGCACCTTGTACACTGCGAGTCTTTCTTTTAACCACATTCTAAGCTCCTCTTTATCTATGAAACCTTGATCTTTCAATACAACCGCTGCCTGCACGGTTTCCCCCCTGTATTCATCTGGTATCCCGTACACCGCTGCTTCTTGAATAGAAGGATGTTCATAAAGCACATTTTCTATTTCTCTAGGATAAACATTGTACCCACTGGCAATAATTAACTCTTTTTTTCGTCCTACGATATAAAAATAGCCGTCTTTATCCATTCGGGCCAAGTCCCCTGTATACAGCCAGCCGTTCACCAGTGTCCTCTTTGTATCTTCTTCTCTTTGCCAGTATCCTTTCATTACCTGAGGACCTTTTATGACTAATTCACCCACTTCCCCAACTGGCATTTCTTTTTCGCCAGTAAACTGATCGACAATCTTACAATCCGTGTTAGGAACCGGGATGCCGATACTTCCTGCTTTTCTGACTCCCTGTGCAGGGTTCCGATGAGTAGTCGGAGAGGTTTCTGACAGCCCGTATCCTTCTAAAATGACGGCTCCAGTTTTTTCTTCAAAAGCTCTAATTACTTCCAACGGAAGAGGGGCAGAACCAGCCATGCATAATTTCAGAGATTTCATCGTTTCTTCTGTAGCCTCAGGCTGTTTTAAAAGAGCCGCATAAACAGTCGGAACACCGGAAAACAAGGTAGGTCTTTCTTTTCGAATAATTTCAAGGAACTTCTTTGGGTCAAAGCGGGAAATACAGATTATGGTGGAACCTCTGAATACAGCCAGGAGCATGACAGCACTCATTCCATAGACGTGGTAAAAAGGTGATACACCAAGCAGTTTCTCTCCCTCTTCACTAATATCTTTCACAGTAAAATGATAGTTTTGATAGACATTGGAGAAAATGTTCTGATGGGTGAGCATAACTCCTTTGCTTTTGCCGGTCGTGCCTCCCGTATATTGCAGCACAGCTACATCTTCGTAAGGGTTGATATCATGCTCAGGAGCCAGAGCAGGGTTTCCATTTTCGATCATGGCTTCGAAAGACTCTGTATCACCGCTGGATTGAGCGGCAGAGACAAGGACTACTCCAAGCTTATTCCTGCGATCCGCTCGCTGAATTTTGTCAGCATGTTCGGCATGGCTGATTGCCCAGCTGGCCTTTGAATCATTAATTAACTCTCTTAACTCCTCACTCGTATAAAGAGGATTCGCTTGTACAACAGTCCCTCCAAGTCTTATTACAGCAAAATAAGCGACGATGTACTCTTTACTATTAAAAAGTTTTATCAAAGCCCGGTCACCCGGCTTAAACCCTTTTACAAACAGGGAATGAGAGAATGAAAGAACTTTTTCGTACAACTTCTGATAACTCCACCGCACTGGCCCATCAATAACAGCCGTGTTTGTGGGCCTTTTTTTAAAAGCTTTTTTTAATAAAGAAGACAAAGACGCCGTTGGGATAGAAACCTCTTTTTCAACCCCTGGCGGATAATGTTTATACCATGGCCGATCAATCATTCTTTCCCTCCTCTTTATAAGTGATCAATCAATCCTGAGCCTGTGAACGAGAGACCTTATTTTTGTTCATATAGGCATGATTTTCTTTAGAGAATGAATCTGTATTTTTATGATTTAATTTCATTTGATGAGTTTGCATATAAAAAGGAAGAAACACAGCAAACGCGACAATTGCGGCAATGAAGAGCAGGGAATAAGCGTTACTGTATGCCTGGCTGCCGTCTTGCCAGAAGGCGTTCCACAAAGCATCAGAAGCAAAAGGTATTTCCAGAATCTTCCCGGTCAGTGCCACACCAAAAGCTCCTCCAGAAAACTGAATTAACTGTATCGTTCCGTACCCCGATGTCATCTGTTCTGGGTGCAAGTATCTTGTCATGAAATTGGACATTCCCATGGTGATGCAGGAAAACCCTGTGCTTGAAACAAAAAAGAAGAAGGTGACAAGTAAAGGGTAACGATCTCCAAAGCCTGAAAAGAGGAACGTCCCAGCCAGCATACACACTGCGCTTAAGCCAATAATCCTAGGCAAGCCGATTCTCTCCACGTGTTCACCCAAAAACTTCATAACAATAGTAGAGGCCAGCGCGCCTAGAAATACGATCCAGCCTACAGCGGCTATACTTTTACCATGTATGTGAACGAGTAACAAAGGGGTCACAAATAAAATAGAAAAGTGAATAAAGAAAATGGTAAAAGCTAAAAACAGGGCCTTTTGATAAATACGATCCTGAAGCATTGACAGTGGTAGAAAGGGATCCTGTTTTCTTTTAATGTGAAATAAGAAAAGAGGAAAGCATAACGCCCCGAGCAAATACCAAAGCACGCCAGAAGAAACAACCAACAAAAGTGAAATAATAGAGATACTGAATAATAGAAAGCCTGTAATATCAAAGCTTCCATTCCTCTCTACACGAGAGGGAATATAGCGCCGATAAATAGGGATCGTTAAAACTCCAAGTAAGCTTACAGTAAACAAATATCGCCAGCCCAGATAATCACTAATCACCCCGCCTAATAAAGGCCCCAGGCCAAATCCCAAGGCAGAGGCAGAGGCTATCATAGCGATTGCCTTGTTTCTTTCCCCTATTGGAAAATAACGGGAAACGACTACAATGCCAAGCGCTGAAATAGCCGAAGTTCCTCCTGCCTGAATGACGCGTGCTGCCACAAGGACTGGATAGCTGTCTCCAAGCATTCCTGCTACAGAGCCAATGCCTAATAGCCCAAGACCAATAGTGAGTAAGGAAGGGATGGAAAAAAAAGCAGTAAGGCGGCCATATAAGAGTGTGCCTACCGCGAAACAAACAGAATAGCTGGTAACCATCCAGGCTGCCAATGAAGCTGTGAGTTGAAAATCTGATTGAATTTCAGGTACTGCTATGGTAAACATAGATGTATTCATTACCATGATGAGAACATTGATAAATAGCGTAAATGATAAAAGCTTCTCTCGATTTATCTCTCGTTCTTTGAGACTTGGCAAAACAATATCCTCTTTTCTTTACTGCCTATTTTATAGATGAGCACCCCCATCGACTGGGAGAGTATGGCCTGTTACGAAATCACTCGCTGAAGATGCTAAAAATAAAATGGGTCCGCGTAATAAAGGCGGCTCACCAATGCGTTGCAGTGGTATGCCTTTTTTTATTTGCTCTTCTTTTTCTTCAAGAATTCCTTTTGTCATGTCACTCTTAAAGAATCCGGGTGCAATGGCATTAACGTAAATATTATGAGAAGCCCACTTTCTTGCAAGGTCCTTGGTAAAGTGAATGACAGCTGCTTTGCTCGTACTGTACCCTATGGCATCCAGTACTTCAGGAGGCTCTGCTTTTAATCCAGCTACGGAGGCAACGTTAATGATTTTTCCGTAGCCTTGTTCTTTCATCACCTTTCCTACTCGCTGGGAAAGAAGAAAAGGTCCTTTTACATTTACGTTCATTACTTTATCCCATGCCTCCTCCGGCATATCTTCAACAGAGGCCCCCCATGTTGCTCCGCTGTTGTTCACTAAGATATCTATCCGCTCGTATTTATTTAAAATATTCTGAATGAAATGTTCAATCTGGTCCTTTTGGGTGACGTCACAGGGTTCGGCATATACTTCCTGACCTGTTTCTTTTAAGACTTGCACAGCACGGCCTTCAACCTCAATACGTCTGGAGCATACGCAAACCGTACAGCCTGCTTCCGCCAGAGTAAGAGCAATTTCGAATCCAAGGCCCCTTGCACCACCACTAACCAGTGCTACTTTCCCTTTCAGATCTTCCATTTCTTCTGCTCCCTTCTTGTGAACTTCGAGCGAAGCTCATTTTATTTTTTATCCATTGGTACATAAAGACTCCAAGAAAGAGAAGTATACCAAGCCCATCTGTGACCGGTTCAAAGGCTACAAGCAGGAGGGCTGCTGCCAGGAATGTGATTCTTTGCAAAAGGTTAGTTGCTGAAACCGCATAACCCTGTATGAAACACGCAAAGGAAACAAGTCCTATCGTTGCCGTTCCTACTCCTAAAATAATAGTAGGTGTGCTTCCTTCCAAAAGAAGGGTAGGGTTATAAATAAACATATAAGGAAGCAGAAATCCTGCAATCCCTATTCTCATTGACTGAAAGGATGTCCGCATCGGCTCTCCCCTTGCAATCCCCGCCGTAATATAGGACGTGATTGCCACAGGAGGAGTAATTCCTGAGAATATTCCAAAATAGAATACAAACAGGTGAGCTGCAATTACCGGTACACCAACTTGTGTTAAACCACCGACAGCTACTGTTGCCAAAATAACATAGGCAGAAACGGTGGGCATCCCCATACCTAGAATAATAGACGCCACCATGATTAACAGAAGCAGTGGCAGCAGTTCTCCTCCTGATAGATCAACTGCGAGTCGGGAGAACCTTGTTCCTAACCCTGTCATAATGACCGCACCGGTGATAATACCAGCTCCTGCACAGGCCATAATCGTTGAAATGGAGTTTTTTATACCTTGTTCAATGGCACCAAGAAATTTGACAAATGATAACCGTGTTTCTTTTCTGAGTAAGCTTATTAAACACAAGGACACGATTGCCCACATTCCTGCCCTCATAGGACTGTAACCTTGGATCATCATGACCACAATGAGGATAAGAGGGAGCATTAAATATCCTCTTTTAAAGATGACTTCCCAAAAGTTTGGAAGCTGTGTCTTCGGCAAGCCTTCAAGCCCCTGCTTTCGTGCTTGTAAATAAATCATTAAGCTCGCCATGAAGAAGTACAGGAGAGCAGGAATCAGAGCATAAGCCGCAATTTGTATAAAAGGAATTCCTGTGTACTCTGCCATAATAAAAGCAGCTGCTCCCATTATTGGCGGCATAATCTGCCCTCCCTGGGAGGCTACTGCCTCAACACCGCCTGAGAAGTTTCTTGAATATCCTACTTTCCGCATAAGAGGGATCGTAAAAGGTCCCGTCATGGTGGCGTTTGCTACCCCGTTTCCTGTAATTGTCCCCATCATTCCACTTGAAAGAACTGAAGCAAGAGCAGGGCCACCACGTAATCTTCCGGTGAGAGAGAAAGCAAAATCAATAAAGAATTGCCCAGCTCCCGTCCGCAATAAAATGGATGCAAAAAGCAGGAACAAAATTAAGACAGTGGAAGCAATGTAAATAGGGTCTGAAAAAATTCCGTTTGTAGAAATAAACATCGTGTCAATTAGTCGGTTAAAGCTGTACCCCGGATGACCAGCCAGACCGGGAAAATAAGGACCTGCAAACACATAGATAATGAAAAACAAAGTGAGCGAGGCCATAGCAATTCCTACAGTTCTTCTAACACCTTCGATAATTAAAGCCATCATTAGAGTTCCTGCAGCGATGTCCATTGGTAAGACGTTCCCTCCGCGCATTGACACCTCCGGGTAAGCAAGGAACGTAAATGCGACCAATGCTGCAGACAATAATAATGGAACGAGGTCAAACACAGGATGTAATCTATTTCGTCCCTTTTTATAAGGAACAAAACTGAAACAGAGGAAAAGGGCAAGGGAAGTAAATACCGCTCTATGCTGCCACGCTGGCATACCGCCAAAAGCAGCAGAATACAGAATGTAAAAAGCCAGTCCTATACAAATAGCAGAAAGGAAAAGCCGCCAGGTACGATAGGCACGTGACCAGCCGTTTTCCTGGTCAAGTACCTCCTCCAGGTTACTTCGTTCCTCCTCATCAACTCTTAGATCAATCTTGTCAGTTTCATTAGTCTTCATGAAAAATCCCCCCTTTGATTGGGGACTAATGAAATCCCCTCCACGAGACTGGCAGCCTGAATACCCTTCTTCATTCAGCTAAAATAGTGTTAACCCTTTGAAAACGCTGTCATAAATGTGGTCAAATTGTCTCAACCATCATTGCCATGCCCTGGCCGCCGCCAACACATAAAGTAGCTATTCCTTTTTTCTCTTCACTCCGCTTTAATTCATATAGCAAGGTAGTCAGAATTCTCGCTCCTGTCGCTCCTAACGGATGACCAAGGGCAATTGCTCCACCATTTACATTAACCTTTTCAGCCGGGAGAGACAGCTCTCGAATGACGGCTAATGCTTGAGAGGCAAATGCTTCATTAAGTTCAATCCTTCCAATGTTATTCAGACTTTCCCCGGTCTGTTTCAGAAGTTTTTGTACCGCTGGAATCGGTCCGACGCCCATTACCTCAGGATCTACTCCGGCCACACTCCAGCCGGTTATTTTAGCCATCGGCTTTATACCAAGCTCTTGTGCTTTAGAACGGCTCATTAGCAGAAGTGCTGCTGCGCCGTCATTCCTTCCACAAGCATTACCGGCAGTGACAGTGCCATCTTTTTTAAAAGCAGGCTTTAGGTTTTTCAATTTGTCAATCGTTGTAGAAGGCCGTGGATGTTCATCTATAGTGAACAGCTTTGTTTCTTTTTTTTCACGGACACTGACCGGTACAATTTCTTCCTCAAAAATACCTGCTTCTTGAGCATTTTTAGCTCTTTCCTGACTTTGCAAAGCAAAAGCATCCTGATCTTCTCGTAAAATGTTGTATCTTTCTGCTACATTTTCAGCGGTTTTTCCCATCCCTAGTTCTTCACCGTATATTTCCATTGGCTGTTGGCCATTTTCTGTATTGGAATCAACTAGTTTGGGGGTCCCGCCAAATCGGGCATCTCTTAAGTAATGAGGAGCATCGCTCATATTTTCAGTTCCCCCGGCAACAATAATATCTCCCTGCCCTGTCAAAATTTGCTGTGCCCCGGAAGCCACTGCCTGCAATGAGGAGGCACACAATCTATTAATTGTATATCCAGGTGTTTCTGCAGGAAGACCGGCTCTTAAAGCCGCTACTCTTGCTACGTTGGATGATTTAGTTGTTTGCCTAACTTCTCCCAAAATGACTTCATCCACTTGTTCAGGAGAGAGCTCCGCTCGGCTAATCGCTTCTTGAATCACCGCAGAAGCTAAATAGCCAGAATTAGTATCTTTTAGGGTACCTCCGTACCTGCCGATTGCCGTCCTCACTGCACTGACTATTACAATTTCTTCTTCTCTCATTCGTACCCCTCCTCTTCCTTTGTCAGTTTTTCATCCTTTTTCCGATTTACCGCTGATATTCCTTTCTCAATTGACCTGAAATAATATTTTTTTGAATTTCAGAGGTTCCTTCATAGATTCTTGTTATCCTGGCATCTCTGTAGAATCTTTCAATTGGATATTCTTGAATATATCCAATGCCCCCATGCACCTGAACAGCTTTATCTGCCACCCTGTGATATACTTCGGAGCCAAAAAGCTTGAGCATGGCAGCTTCTTTAATTACTTTTTGTCCTTCTTCTACCATCCAGGCAATGCGATACGTAAACGACCGTAGTGCCTCGATATCCATTGCCATTTCCGCTATCATATGAGCCACTGCCTGGTGCTCAATGATAGGGACCTTAAACTGTTCTCTTTCTTCAGAAAATTCCATGCACATATCCAACAGCTTTTGACAAGAACCAAGGTTGCGTGCCGCCAGACCGGCCCGTCCATTAGCTAGAATCTTTAATGCGTTTACATACCCCTGTCCTTCTTCTCCAAGAACGTTTTCCTCCGGCACCTCGCAGTCTTCAAAAAATATTTCAGCAGACTGAGAGCCTTTTAGTCCCATCTTCTTCTCAATTGCGCCAACCTTAAAACCAGGGAAGTTTTTTTCTACAATAAAGGATGTGATTCCTTTAGGTCCTTTGGATGCATCCGTGACAGCCATGACAGTGAAAACATCTGCAATGGGGGCATTTGTAATATAATGCTTTGTGCCATTTAAAATATATTTATCTCCCTTTTTGACTGCCGTAGTTTTTAAGTTGGTAGCGTGGGAGCCGGCAGAAGGCTCCGTTAGTGCAAAAGCGCCGATTTTTTCCCCGGATGCCATGTCAGGCAAATATTTCTGTTTTTGTTCTTCAGTTCCCATCTCTACGATTCCAACCGATCCAATCCCTGAGTGGGCACCGATTAACGTAGTATAGCCGTTGTGAGTTTTCCCGATCTCTTCATATAAAGCGCACTTACCTATCATTCCGATTCCTAATCCGCCGTATTCTTCTGGAATACTTAGTCCAAACAATCCTATGTCTTTAGACTTTTCCACGATTATATCCGGAATTTGGTCATCCTCTTCTATTTGCATAGATAAAGGATCAACTTCATTTGCAACAAAATCTCTAATGTTTTTCTTAAGCAATACAAGATCTTCATCCAGCTGAAAGTTCATGTGTGACCACTCCTCAGGAATATTGATAAAACCCTCTTCCCGTCTTTCTTCCAAGCCTTCCTGCTTTAACATATTTTACTAATAGGGGGCAAGGGCGGTATTTCTCTCCCAGTGTTTTGTATAAATACTCCATATTGCGCAGGCGTGTATCTAATCCGACTAAATCTGCCAGCTCTAATGGGCCCATAGGGTGGTTTAATCCTAGTTTCATAGATTTATCTATATCTTCTGGAGTGGCCACCCCCTCCATGACCATATTCATTGCTTCATTTCCAATTAAGCAGTTCATCCTGCTGACAGCAAAGCCAGGAAACTCGTTTATAGTAACGCATTCTTTCTTCATACGTCTCCCTGCTTCAAATACCTTGTCTACTGTCTCCTGCGACGTTTCCAGCCCGCGGACCACTTCAATGAGCTTCATTCTATGCACCGGGTTAAAAAAATGCATGGCTACGCAGCGATCAGGACGCCTGGTTTGTGCTCCAATCTCTGTAGGGCTCATGGTTGAAGTGTTGGTTGCTAATATTGTATGGCTGGGTGTAATCTCATCAAGCTGCTGAAAAATTTCTGTTTTAAGCTCCATAATTTCAAGGACAGCTTCTATGACTATGTCTGCCTCAAAGCCGGCTTCATCTAGTGAAGTGGTATAAGAAATCCTCTCAAGGGCTTCAGCAGCCTGGTTAGCAGATATATAGTTTTTCTTTATATTTTTCTCGAAAAGCTCTTCAATATAGGTTCGAGCGTTTTCCAGGGAAGATGAGTGTACATCATGAAGAACTGTATGAAAGCCGGCGAGAGCAGCTTCATAGCATATTCCTCTTCCCATTGTCCCTGCTCCCACCACTCCAATTCGTTTCATTAGCCTACCTCCAATTAAGCTTGTGCCATTAATGCCTTCTTGAATTGCTCTGTGAGCAGCGGAATCACTTCAAATAAATCGCCTACGATTCCATAATCAGCTACTTCAAATATAGGGGCTTCCGGATCCTTGTTAATTGCTACAATAATTTTAGAGCTGGACATCCCTGCCAGATGCTGTATTGCGCCCGATAACCCTGCTGCGATATATAAATCAGGTGTTACAACCTTGCCTGTCTGGCCGATTTGTAAAGAATAATCGCAGTATTCAGCATCGCATGCTCCTCTTGAAGCACCTACCGCACCGCCTAATACCTCAGCAAGCTCTTCTAAAGGCTTAAATCCCTCTTCACTCTTTACTCCCCTGCCGCCCGCAACAATCACCTTCGCTTCCGATAGATCAATACCGCCGCTTGTTTTCTTTACAACATCTTTGATAACTGTCCGCAAATCTTTAATGTCGAAAGTAACAGAAGAGACATCTCCCTCTCTGGACTCGTCTTTTTTCAAAGCGGGAATGTTGTTAGGACGAATGGTTGCCAGCATCAAATCGCTTTTCATACTCTTCTGTTCAAACGCTTTTCCTGAATAGATAGGACGGGTAAAGACGAGATCCTCCCCTTCACCTTCAATATCAGTCACATCGGACACCAGACCTGTTTTTAAGGCGGCGGCTATTCGAGGAGCCAGGTCTTTTCCTGAGGAAGTATGGCATAATAGCATTCCATCTGGCTTTTCGTCTTCAAGTAATTGAAGACATGCTTGTTTGTAAGCATCTGTGGTATATTGTTCAAGTTCCTCCTGCTCGGAAACAATCATACGATCCACTCCGTGCTTGATCATTTCACTGGCAAACTCGCTCGCCTTGTTCCCAAAAAGAATACCAACGACCTCGCCATCGTTCACGGCCTTACGTGCTGCTGCGACTGCCTCAAGGGAAACATTACGAAGCTCTCTATCACGGATCTCACCCAATACTAGTATTTTTTTCATAGTAAATCCCTCCATTAAATAACTTTTGCTTCTTCTCTCAAGTGCTTTACAAGCTCTTGGACTTGATTTTCAATTTCTCCCTCCAGGATTTTGCCCTCTCCTTTTTCCGGGGGTAAAAACCTTCCTGTCGTGGAAGTCTTAGCTTCTACATCCTCTTCCTCAAGATCTAAATCATCCAGATCCAATGTTTCTAATGGTTTTTTCTTCGCTTTCATAATCCCTGGCAAGGAAGGATATCTTGGTTCATTTAACCCTTGCTGACAAGTAACAAGCAACGGGAGAGAGGTTTCAACAATTTCAATATCCCCTTCAACATCCCTTTCTGCTGTTACTGCTTGTCCCTCAATGTCGAGCTTTGTGATCGTAGTTAATTGGTTGATGCCCAGTCTTTCAGCAATACGGGGACCAACCTGTCCTGCCCCGTCATCTACCGCCACATTCCCGCTTAAAATAATATCTGCGTCCTTGTCTTTTAAATAGGCTGTTAATATTTCAGAAATGGTGAAGTGGTCGATTTCCTCATCTACATCCTCTGTATCTAGTAAAACCGCCTTGTCCGCTCCCATGGCGAGAGCCGTTCTTAGTTCCTTTTCAGCATCTTCATCGCCCGCTGTGATTACTGTTACCTCTCCACCATGCTTGTCTCGAAGCTGTATAGCCTCCTCGATCGCATATTCATCATAAGGGTTAATAATAAATTCAACTCCGTCATCATCGATCATTCCATTTTTAATTACTATTTTTTCCTCAGTGTCAAAGGTTCTTTTCATGATTACAAATACATTCATCTTATTTACCTCCTTATGTAGATTTTTTCACTTTAAATGTCCCTGTGCCTTTTGCCAGCAGTACATCTTCATGGCTGTACATCTCACTCTCACACGTTACAATCCGGTACCCCTGATGAAGAATCTTTGCAGATGCCACGATATCTCCTTCTTTGACTGGGGCTAAAAAATTAATATTCATGTTAACGGTCACAATATCTTTCTCCACAGCCTGCCGCACTGCCAGGCTCATAATGTTATCAAGCATCGTAGCGTAGACACCGCCATGCACTGTCTGGTTCGTGTTTAACAAATATTTTTTTATTGGCAGTTTTAATAAAATGACGTCTTTTCCAGCGTCCAATATTTCAAAACCTAAGTGAGAAAAGAAAGGACTTGTTTCAAAGCGTTGTCTTAGGGTCTGCGACGAACCGGACATAGGATCTCCTCCTTATACACCTTTAAATTCTGGTTTTCTTTTTTCTAAAAATGCTGTGGTCCCTTCTCTCTTGTCATCCGAGTTAAACAAGATTGCCTGTGAGAGCTTTTCAATCATCAATCCCGTTTTCATGTCCGTTTCATAACCTGAGTGAACGGATAGCTTGGCCAGCTTCACTGCCAATGGGCCCTTTGCGAGGATTTGGTCAGCAATGGCCTTTGTCTTCTCAAATAGTTCCTGAGGAGATGCGGTGTCACTTACTAATCCAAATTGCATGGCTTCCTCGCTGGAAATGATTTTTCCAGTAAGAATCCATTCCATGGCCTTCCCTTTTCCAACAAGTCTTGACAGTCTTTGTGTACCTCCTGCTCCGGGGATAATTGAAAGGTTTAGCTCAGGTAATCCAAATTTAGCTGCAGTAGAAGCCACCCGAATATCACATGCCATTGCAAGCTCACATCCGCCTCCAAGAGCATACCCATTTACCATGGCAATCGTTGGTTTTTCATAGCTTTCAATGTAATCATAAACTTGCTGCATGCCATTGTTTGTTAAGGCGTCTGAAGCTGTTTTCTCTGTTAGCTGGGAAATGTCTGCGCCTGCAGCGAATGATCTTTCTCCCTGCCCAGTAAAAATAACGCATCTGATTTGATCATCGTTTTTTATGCTCTCCAGTGAAGTCACAATCTCATCTAACGTTTCTTTATTAATCGCATTTCTAACTTCCGGCCTGTTAATCGTAATTAACGCAAGCTGCTCTTCTTTTTCGACTAAAATGTGTTGAAATGTCATTTGTACCTCCTGATTTCATTTTGAAAGTTTTGAATATTTCAGCTATAAGAATAGAATCCTTTGCCAGTCTTCCTCCCTAGCTCTCCTTTGTTAACTTTATCTATAATAATCTGTGAGGGTTTATCCTCTTCATTGCCAGATTCCTTATATCGTTGCTCTCTCACGCTATAATGAACATCTAATCCCGTTAAATCAATTAATGCAAAGGGACCAATCGGATGGTTTAATGCTTTTGTACAGGCAAGGTCGATCTCTTCTGCTGTCGCGATTTCATTTTCATACAGATAAATGGCTTCATTCATTACCTTTCCAAGGATACGGTTCGCCACAAACCCTGATATTTCTTTTTTCAAAAGAATAGGTGTTTTATTTAATTTCTTCGCTAATTCAAAAGCGGTTTGAGCTGTTTCTTCTGACGTATGAGGACCTTGAACCACTTCGACCATTTCCATGACCAATGCCGGATTAAAAAAGTGAAAGTTGCAAACTTTTTCTGGCCGATTAGTATGGTGGGCAACTTTAGAACTGACAATCGTAGAGCTGTTTGTCGATAAAATGGCATGTGGAGGAGCAAGCTTGTCCAGCTTTTCGAAAAGTTCTTTTTTCACTTCAACGTTTTCAATAATTGCTTCAATAACAAAATCACTGTTTTTTACAGCATCCTCCAGGGAAGATAAAAAGGTTAAACGGGAAAAAGCCTCCTCTACTTCCTGTTCAGAAACCTTGCCTTTTTCTGCCCTTTTATTTAACCGGAACCGCAGCTCTTTTTCGGCTTGTCCCAGGCTCTCTTCATTAATGTCCTGCAGCTTAACGTCGAATCCAGATAGTGCAGCTACCATTGCAATTTGAGAACCCATCGCTCCGGAACCTATGACACCGATTTCTTTTATTTGGTCAACACTCATCGTTGCAGCCCTCCATTTTTTTGTTCTTCTTAAGGGTTATTCATCTGTTCCTTGCTCTTGGTAATCTCTTCATCTACTAGTTTTCTTCTTAACACTTTGCCGACCGTAGTTTTAGGAAGTTCGCTGCGAAAAGCAATTTCCTTTGGAATTTTGTAGCGTGCCAGTCTTGTGGAACACCATTCAATAATCTCCTCTTCTTCAGGATTCATGTTATCCCTCGGTACAATCACAGCTTTTACGGTTTCCCCTCTGTAAGAGCTTGGTACGCCAAACACACATACTTCCTTTATCGCAGGGTGTTCATATAAAACTTCCTCGACTTCTGCTGGATAGATATTGTAGCCACTCGCGATAATTAAATCTTTTTTCCTTCCAACAATATAGAAGTATCCCTCAGAATCCATGGTGGCCAAATCACCCGTATACAACCAGCCATTACGAAGGGCAAGAGATGTTTCTTCTTCATTATTCCAGTAGCCTTTCATGACTTGGGGTCCCTTTATCACGAGTTCTCCTACTTCTCCAACAGGTACTTCTTCCTCTCCATTATGCTGCTCCACAACCTTCGCTTCAGTGTTAGGCAGCGGTATTCCAATGCTTCCCGGCTTTCGATGGTCCCCTACTGGATTCCGGTGAGATACTGGTGAACATTCTGATAACCCGTATCCTTCAATGATTGGTGAATTGGTTTTCTCCTCAAACTCTCTCATTAACTCAACTGGCATTGGGGCAGACCCGGAAATACATCTCTTTAATGAACGTAAGATTTCCGGTGATGCTTCAGGATGATTGATGATCGCAATATACATGGTAGGAACACCGGAAAACAGGGTGGGTTTATGCTTTTTCATAATGTCAATAAAATGATCGATATCAAACCGTTTCATACATATAATTGCAGCGGACCTCATCACTCCAAGGTTTAAACAACTAGTCATACCGTACACGTGAAAAAATGGTGACACCGCCAACACTCTCTCCCCGGGACGCTTTAAACCGTTTGTTGTAAAAATGAAGCTTTGATACACGTTCGCTACTAAATTGAAGTGAGTGAGCATTACACCCTTGCTTTTTCCAGTCGTTCCTCCAGTATATTGAAGGACAGCCAAATCTTTTTTCGGTGCAATAGATACTTCAGGAACCTCCTTAGATTGGCCCCTTTCTATCAAGTCATACAGGCTGTATTCTTCTTCACCTAAAGTGTCTTTTTCATCGTTTACGGTATAAATATTTTTTGTAATCTGTGAGATTTTTATTTCTGACATCTTCCCTCGCTGAAAGTAGTTACTAAAAAACCAGGAAGACCGTGAATTTTCTAATAAATACTCCAGCTCCCCTATTTGATACATCGGGTTAACCTGGACAACAATACCTCCTAATCGAAGGACTGCATAATAACAAACACAATATTCAGCTGAGTTAGGAAACATCAGTGCAGCCCGGTCTCCTTTTTTAAACCCAAGCTGAGATAACGAAGCAGCAAGACAATCTACCTTTTCCTTAAACTCCTGATAGGAAATTGTTTGATTGTCATCAATTATCGCTGCTTGTTCCGGGTAATCCTTCGCTGACCTGTTTAAGAGTTCATAGAGGCTAATAGAAGGTATTTCAATTTCTTCAGGAATATCCTCTGGATAAAAAGCATGCCAACGTTTTTTCAATCTTCTTCCTCCTTATTTTTTTGCTTCATTTAGAATGTGCTTGGCGACTATTATTCTCTGAATCTCATTTGTTCCTTCATAAATCTTTGTAATTCGGGCATCCCGGTAAAATCTTTCAACTGGATACTCAGCAATGTAACCCATACCCCCATGAATTTGAACTGCTTTATCTGCTACTTTGTTAAATACCTCTGAAGCGTACATTTTTGCCATTGATGCTTCCTTGATTGCTTTTTTACCTTCATCAATCATCCTTGCCGCATTCATTGTTAATTGCTTGGCAGCTTCTGTTTCTGTAGCCATATCTGCAAGCATCCATTGAATTCCTTGGTTATCTGCTATAGGCTGTCCAAACTGTACTCGCTCTAAGGCATATTCAGCTGACATTTCAATCAGCTTCTCTGAAGATCCTACAGCTCGTGCGGCCAGGCCTACCCTGCCTTCGCCCAGGATTGTTAACGCAGAGACATATCCCATTCCTACTTCACCAATCACATTCTCCTCTGGCACCACACAGTCTTCAAATATGATCTGTGAAGTGTAAGAACCTCGGAGACCCATTTTTTTATCTTCCGCTCCCACGCTAAACCCTGGGAAATCTTTTTCAACTAAAAATGCGGTAATGCCGCCTTTGGCTCCTTTTTCCTTATCAGTTACAGCAAACACTGTGATAACGTCTGCAATGGGACCATTGGTTATAAAATGTTTCATTCCATTTAGTATCCATTTATTCCCTGCCTTTTCTGCCCGGGTGGATAAGTTTGTTGCATCAGATCCGGCTCCCGGTTCTGACAAGGCAAACGCTCCTATTAAATTACCTGATGCCATATCCGGAAGATATTTTTGTTTAAGGTGGTCTGATCCCAGCCTTACTAAACCCGTGCTGCCGATTCCTGTATGTGCGCTAATTAACGAAACATATCCATTATGTGTTCTGCCTAACTGCTCTAGCACTACGGCCTTCCCGCATGTATCAAGGCCGATTCCCCCGTATTCTTCTGGAATGCTGAGGCCAAAAAGCCCTAATTCTTTCGCTTTCTCTACAAGATGCTGAGGTATTTTATCTTCTTCTTCTATTTGCTGAGCATAAGGTTCTACTTCATTTTCCACAAAGTTTCGAATCATCGTTTTCATTTGAGACACTTCGCTAGCTGTAGCTACCATTTTGACACGCTCCTTATGTTCTTTTTCATACACCTTATATATAAGCAAGATTCGTGCCAAATAAAAAAGCGCTATATAACAGCGCTTTCATATTTCAAGCAAAAACCGAAGATTCATTTTTGAATTATTTTCTGAATTAACTCTATTTTCTGTAATTCACTTTTGTATTATGAACCAAAAATGAATTACAGGGTTTCCGTATCAATAGAAAGTCCATATTTTTTTAGTTTTCTTACGACTGTTGCCTGGCTGGTTTCCAGGTGTTCAGCAATTTCATAAGTTGTAGACCATTTTTTTACCGCTGTAGATAATACCTTTTTTTCTGCTTCTTCCACGCTTTTCTTTAAAGGAAGTAATGTACTCTCGGGGACATATTCATATCCTTCTTTATATTCGTCTGGAAGGTCGTCAAAGGATAAACTCTTTGCGGGACAGGTTATCATCATACGTTCAACCAGATTAGATAACTCTCTGACGTTCCCAGGCCAGTGATACCTTAGAAAAAATTCTGTTAATGTACGGTCTGCTGTTTTATTCATTTCATATTTTTTGTTGTATTTATTAACTAAGGACTGCACCAAAGGCAAAATATCTTCTTTTCGCTCCCTGAGTGGCGGCACAAAAACCGGCACTACGTGCAGACGGTAATATAGATCTTCTCGGAACGTCCCTTCCTTTACCATCTTTTTTAAATCCTTATTTGTGGCTGCTATTACTCTAACATCTACTTTTTTTGTTTTTGTTCCACCGATTCGCTGAATCTCCTTTTCTTGAAGGACCCTGAGAAACTTCACCTGCAGTGGTTCGGGCATTTCTCCTACTTCATCCATAAATAAAAAACCTCTATCTGCCATTTCAAACAACCCGGGTTTTCCTGAGCGGCTGGCTCCTGAAAAGGCCCCGGCCTCATATCCAAATAATTCAGATTCCAGCAAGTCTTTAGGAAGAGCACCGCAATTAATTTTAATAAAGTTTCCACTGTCGTAGCGATTGCTCACGCGATACAAGTGCCTGGCTAATACATCTTTCCCTACACCCGTTTCTCCTAAAATGAGCACCGTCGTATCTACATGAGCTAATCTTTCTGCGGTGTTAAAGAGGTCCAGCATCTTTTCGCTTTTAATTACTACCTCAGGATCTTCCTTTGTATAGGCTTTAAGCCTTTCAAGCTGCTGTTCGTATTTTTTATTTAATTGCTGTACTTCATTTAGTTGTTCATGCAGCTCATTTAATTCTGACAAATCTCGAATGTTGGTTACAATTTTCTCAATTTCCCCGTTTTCATTAAAAATAGGGCTGCCCGTCATTACCGTTTTTTTCTGATTAAAATTCTTTTGTACGACATTCACCGTTTCTTTTGCTTTCAATACTTTTGTGGTGACGGATTCTTTTAATATCCCTCTTTTCATAAGATCATGGACGTTTTTTCCTATGTAGTAGTGTTTGGGGATGCCTGATATTCTTTCTATGGCTGAATTTGTTTTTAATGTATTTCCTTCATGATCTGTGATGTATATACCATCATAGGAGCTTTCAATGATGGCATCGAGCTCACGGTTTGACTTATTAAGTTCCTTAATCTTCTCCTTCATTCCAGCGTATTCTTCCCCTGGCACTGCTATATAGTTAAAAATGCCATTAGTAGAAGGATAATTTGTTTTTCGCATAAAAAATAGAAAACATTGATCTTGCAGTTTCCCTAAAAATGATTCTTGATCAGTGCGAAAATCAGAAAAGACAGAATCAGCGTTGTCACCCGCTGTGACTTTCCCCTGGAAAAGTTCAAATGCAGCTTCGTTTAAGGACTGTATGGTAGTTTCATGATCAGTAGTGAATGAAGCAAACGGGAAATGGAATATACTCATGGGAGCCATCAGCCTTTCCTTACATCTATAAACGTCAATATAGAGTAAAGCGTTTCCAAAACAGGCGTATCCACTTCTAACCTTCTCGCCTTTTTAACGAAATACCCGCATAATGCTTCAACCTCCATGGGCTTGCCCTTTTCTCTATCCTGAAGCATAGAGGTTTTGTGATGTCGTACTAAGGCGGCATCAGCGAATACTTGATCTATTGCTTTTTTAGTCACTTTAATATTTGCTTTCTTTGCTACTTCTACGATTTCCTTTAATACCAGCTCTGCTGTTTTATTTAATTCAGGAGAATCTAATATCTCGCCTACAGCAGCTCCAGTTACAGCAGACAGAGGATTAAAAGTGACATTCCAAAGAGACTTTCGCCATTTTCTTTCAATGATGCGGTCGCTTGACCTTGTATTGATCCCGCTGATTTCAAACAACTGAACGACCTCATCCGCTTTTTGACAGTTATCATCTGATAGACTTCCAATAAAAAATAAATGATTCCCTTCTTGTTTCACTGCGCCTGGAGAATCTACCTGGGCAGAAATATGTGCAGCACCAGATAACACCTGCTTCTCTCCATAAAGATCAGCTAATACTTCTTCGTTGCTCACTCCATTTTGAAAGGTAAGGATTGATGCCTCCTTTTTGACAAAAGGCATCATTTCCCTGGCTGTCTTTAACGTATCCGGTGATTTAACCGTAAACAAAATAAGGTCTGCCCCTTTTATGACATCCATAGAATCAGTAAACGTTGCTTTTATGGTTTTTTCGTGGTTGTTTGTTTTTAAAATCAGACCATTTTCCTTCATATGCTTAAGATGTTCTCCTCTGGCAATCAATGAAACATTCATTCTTTCATTGCTCAACATGCCGCCAAGATAACTTCCAATAGCTCCTGCCCCAACTACTGCAATATTCATAGCATCCTCCTTACGACTAAAAATGTCATTTACATTTCTTCTATATGGGAGAAACCATTTCCTTTTATCTATCTTTGTAAAATCTTCGTCTGGCCCTTCTCTGCTTTGAACCCAAAGGCTCAAGTAGACAATCCATCCCAGCCTTTCTCTCGCATCCTCGGTGAGATGAGACAACGCTGGTATGGCACCTGCAGATTCTGCCATAAAACATTTCCCTTTATCCGTTACAGATCCATAAATAAAAGCATACCAGAAGCTTCCAGCATGCTTTCCTTCAGTATTTACTTACTTTAAGAATTGCCCTCGCTGGCGAAGCAGCTCTCTGTGAAGGTGAACATTTTTCTCAAAAGCTGCTCTGCCATGCAGCCAGAATAAATTATTCAGCATAACCAGATTCCCTGTAGGAAGGTTTAACTCAATGACATTTTCATCTTCCTCCATAGAAGAAGAAAGATCACGTAAATACTTTGCCTGTTGAATAGATTCAGGATAAGCAAATTGGTCGATAAAGCAAATGCAAGGGTTGTTATTTTTCAGGAAAAAGGTTTTACGTTTTACTTCTTCTTGTACATTTTTACTTGCAGGAGCTTTGTAAGTAAATTCGTAAGAAGCTAAAGGATCTTTAGTAAAACGCTCAAGCTCCTTCCAATCATCCAGGTGCAGAAGCCTTGATTCTCCTCCAACCGCATGTTCTTCAGCCATTTTCATCATTAGCAGCCAGTCAGTTGGTTCATCTACAAATGTCCCGTCAGTGTGTAAGGTAAACCGTCTATAAGCCTGCCTTAAATAAGAATCACTGTTATCTGTATCCTTCACGGTAAACCTTGCATAATACTTTCCTGACATGGCATCGAAGTTGGGCTCTCCTATTAAATGACTTAAAGCAGTGGAGAATAGGATATATTCAGCTACGTCATTCGTTTGTTCTTTAACTCCTATAGTAAATCCCCCTGATGCCCTGTCATGGAGAATACTGTTGATCGTTTGGGAAAAAGAGGGTCCTGCAACTTCTTCAAGCTTTGCCGCTGCGATAAATCGGTTGTAAGGCACATATTCCAGTCTTTCTGTGCTCATATCCTTTAGCTCGGAAAAGAATTGTCTTACCACAGCATCACTAATTTCAATATGATACAGTCGGTTGCTTTGCGGATGCTTACTTACTCGAAACGTGTTCTCTTCCTTTACAAAATCTCTTTTTACATCCTGTTCAAGCATACTCATTGTTCATTCCTCCTCTAAAATTAAACATAAAAAGCCAGCTATACTGTGAGGTTGCACAGTACAACTGGCTTTAGATTACTGGTTATGCTCTACGGAAATAGAGTCATAGTAACTAAACAGCTGAAGAGTTATATAGGTGAATTCGCGTATTCCTTCATTCACGATTCTTCAGGTTCTACCCTGAGAAGGTGAATGGGTAACTGATTACAGTGTAAAACAGCTTAAAACTAATGTCAACATATATTCAAAATATTCTATCATTTACTATGATTGACTGGTGAGAGCATTTTCTTTCTTCATGCCTATCAACCTTGTCACTTCTTCACCGATCTGGATAGAAGCTGTGGCTGCTGGTGAAGGAGCGTTACAAATGTGAAAGCTGTTTTTCCCAGTCACAATATGAAAGTCATCGACAAGGCTTCCATCTGCCTTTAAAGCTTGTGCTCTTACTCCCGCCGGTGCAGGATCCAAGTCATCTCCGGTTATTTCAGGAATCAGCTTTTGGAGGCTTTCTACAAACTTAGCTTTGCTGAATGAGCGAATCATTTCTTCTGATCCTTCTTTCACATAATTTCTTGCCAGTTTCCAAAAGCCGCTGTACCCCATGACTTCCATGAAATCTTTAAGTAAAAAATCAGTCTTTCTGTATCCTTCTCGTTTAAAGCTAAGAACTGCATTGGGTCCCGCTTCTACTTCTCCATCTATCATTCTCGTAAAGTGGACTCCTAGAAATGGGAAGTCTGGGTTAGGCACAGGATAGACAAGATTTTTAACAAGTCCCCTTTTTTCCTCTTTAAGAGTATAATACTCTCCTCGAAACGGGATCACTTTCATGTCTGTATGATAGCCCGTTTTTCTTGCTATTCTATCACTGTGAAGACCGGCACAATTAATTAACGTTTTGGCTCGATAGGTGCTGTGCTGTGTCTCTATGGTTACCTGGGACTCCTCCTCTGTAATATTTTGAACCTCAGTATTAAGAAGCATTGTCCCTCCGCCCTCTTCAATCAGCGAAGCAAAAGTCTCACTGACCTGCTTGAAATTAACAATTCCTGCTGAAGGAACATGAATCGCTGCAAGGCCGTTCACGTTAGGTTCCTTTTCCTTCAGCTCTTCCCTGCTTATTTTTCTAATGTTTAAGCCGTTCTCCAACCCACGTTTGTAGAGATTATCTAAACGTGGCAGCTCCTGGTCATTAGTGGCAACAATAACCTTTCCGCAGACATCATGGTCAATGTTATGCTCTTGGCAAAACTCTACCATCGATTGATTGCCCGCCTTTGCGAACCTTGCTTTGTAGCTTCCTGGTTTATAATAAATTCCAGAGTGAATAACGCCACTGTTATGACCAGTTTGGTGAGAGGCCCAGCTTTCTTCTTTTTCAATCATTAAAATGGAGGCCCCAGGGAACCTTTTTGTTAGGGAGTGCCCTACAGAAAGGCCAACAATTCCACCACCTATAATCGCATAATCGTACATTAGCTTCCTCCTATTCCCTGATTAAAATGCAAAAAAGCCAGTCTTCTCCTTTTTCAGGCGGGGTGACTGGCTATAACCTATTTGTAAATGCTCTTCACTCTTCCTGAAGAATCATAGGCTACTCAGTATGATTAAAAAAATTTTACCTTTCCCTTCTCTGGCCCTGTCAGGGGCTGCCTGACTAGAAGAGAAGGAGTATCCACCTAATACTGTATACTCCTTTTGAAATTATGTCAATGTTCAGACTTGTTTACTTATTTCTTAGAAAGTGTGTATGAAACTGAATATGTAGATCTTTAATGGCTGCTAAAATTGCGTTCTTTGCTTTTCCATGATAGTGGGTTTCCACCGCTCTTAGTATAATTTCTACACTGTCCTTGAGACTGTATCCTCTTAACAAATGATGAATATATTCCCTTCCATGTTCTGTCGCCAGAGTACAGGAGGCTTGAAGTATCACTCCATACTTTCTGTCTACTTCTGCTGTAACTGTCAACGTATTAAACACACTTTGCGCCGCCATGCCTTCTGGAAGTCTTGCATGGCCGGCAATAAATGCAATGTTGCCATTTTCCATGTACTTTTACTCCTTTCCACACTTTTATTCTATATTATAAAGGAGAGAACCAACTCTACTCTGCCTGCTATGAATCGTTTTATAGAGAGTTGCTCTTTTTACTGTTAGATAGCTTTCTTTGAATCTGCTTCCATGCCGCTCTCCTTATCCTTGCCTTCTGGGAGAACATATGAAAAAGAATCTTTATATTCCTTTAGTTCCACGCTGACATCTATTGATTGAATCCCCTCTAATTGTGATAATTGATGATTCACAAAATGAACGAGGGATTCATTGTTTCTAAAATAAGCCTGTATAATTAAATCATGCATACCGGAAAAAGCTCCGACAAAACGGACTTCCTGAAAGCTCTTAAGCTTTATGGCAATATCCTCTTGTTTCCCCAGCTGTGTTGAGAAACCGATAATTGCCTGAACATGTAGGCCCACCTTGTCAGGATTCGTATGAACCACAAATTCAAAGACCCCATTTTCCTGCATTTTTTTAACGCGGGAACGGACTGTCCCTTCACTAACCCCTAGTATATCAGCAATATTACTGTAAGGGCGTTTCCCATTTTCCTGCAAAAATCCCAGGATAGAAAAATCCACTTTATCCAGCTCTTGCATTTTCCCCACTCCTCATCTAAAGGATGTAATATTTACAATTATAGGTAATCATTTTATGTCTTACAAGGTATTATCCAGGCACTTTTTGACGCTTTTATTACATACAAATACACTATGAAAAATGTCGAACTCTCTTAGCAACAGGCAGACTTAAAAAGCAGACATGGATTCAGCAGAAAGCTACCTTTTTTTCCATGTGAACAGTCTCCAGCCTGTCATTCTCATCTCTCACAATTAAAAAACCTTTCTTCTCCCAGAAAGTTAGTCCTCCAGGTAAAAACTCATGTGTATGAAGATACATTGTTTGATAGCCGGATTCGACACAAAACCTGACAGCTCTATCATATAACCTTGAACCAATTCCTTGCTTGCGGCTATCACTTTTTACGTAACATTTAATAATTTCACAGGTGTCCGGTAAGCAATACCGCCCTTGTAAAGCGGTAATTCTGTCGTCATATGGCCGGACAGCAATTGTTCCCAAAACATTCCCTTCAGAAAAAGCTGCTAAAAAAATGGCTTTATCATTATTAATAAACAGTCTTTCCATCTCGGTAATATCTTTTTTAGCGTTATCGCTTAAAGGAAAAGGATAAACTTCTGCCATGGTGGGGAGCAAAAATGCGGCTACATTATCAATTTCCTCTGGTTTTACCTCTCGTATGTCAATCATGAGTTCCTCCTGTGCTATGTACTAAAATTCAAGCAAAAATAACTTTTATTCAGTAAAGTGAAAGTTACAGCTGACTAACCATTGGCATTGTTCTACGTACCTGGTAGATTTCTTGGATGCGGGGGGATTGCCTTTTTGAAAGCAGCAATGTCTTTACCCTGCAGCTCTCTTCTTCTATAAGAAGCAAACAGATATCCGCATATGCCGGCAGGACACTTTCAAGTACGATACTAACTCCAGTTTTTTTCTATCATTGAAACAATAGCATGATCATCAGCTAATTCATAATTTAATTTGCTTTTTATATCGAAATTTTAATTTATCAGTTAAGAAGATGGAGCCGTAGAACGGGCTTAAAGAATTATTATAACAAAAAGATATGTTGTTTCTCTTAAGCTTTTAGTGGGGGCTGGACTTTCATTTATATTTTATGTAATTGGAATTCGGCGGACTACCCCGACAACTGCTTCGATGGTCGCTATGGTAGAGCCGGTAACAGCTTCATTATTTGGCGTTTTGCTTCTTGGAGATCATTTGACAACCATTCAAGTTTTTGGAATGGTAATCATCCTCCTTACAATCACCGTATTTAGTGTGAAGCAGTCCAATTGAGTATTTTTCCAGTAATTCACATTAACGCGGGTCCTCTGTAGTTTCATTAATATAATGGTAGTTCTTCTGCGTCTGGCTTTGTCTTCTCAAGACATGTAAATAGTTTACTTCCCTTCTTGAACGGGTATTATTCTTCTTGTCCAGTTTGAGAAAGGAGGATTTTATGCCGCAAATTCAAGAAGGAAAAGAGTATCTAGATGTAAAAGCAGGACGCTTTCGGCTGTATTTTTATAGAAGATATAAGGTCATTACTGTCATTAACGACCTGCTCATTGGCATCTTATTTGTTATTGGAAGTTTGCTGAACTTTTCTTCTCAAACAGAAATATTTGGCATGGTGGCTTATTTACTAGGAAGTATTTTCTTGTTTATCCGCCCTCTTCTTAGACTGATTCGCAATACTTCTTTACGAAAAGATATAACCGACAAAGACACGTATACCACAGACGGTTAGTTTCGTTTTGAAGGGTCCTGCTTTTATGTTTTATCTGCCCTTACCCCTCCCAGCTTCCTCCTTCTGAATATCTTCTTTCTTCTTTATCACCTTTTATAGGACAGTGAGTTGAACTCTTACTTATCACAGGGTTCTCTACACCTGGTGGTTACCATAAAGGTTGTTTCGCAGGAAACGAGGCGTATCAAATTATTGGTGAAGGAGAGGAAACTCGCCTACATATTAAAGACACTTGCACTGGGTGTTAAGGTATAAAATTACACAAAGAAGAGCGGTGACATAGGAAATGCAGCCGCTCTTCTTAGTTCTGTATAATTATCTTTTTAAGATTACTCTCTCATCAACCGTTCATTTTCCCACAACGATTGTTAGGTATCTTTAAGCTTATTTTCCTGTTGTTTCACTTGCCATAGCCGATGGAGATGGGTGACAAATACCTTGCTGACGGCATACGTCGGAACGGCAAGCAGCATCCCGACAATACCCAAAAATTGTCCCGCTACAAGCACTAAAATCAATACAGTCACCGGGTGCATTGAAAGCTTTTTGCCCATCACCTGTGGTTGAAGCAGAATGCTTTCAATTTGTTGAATGATCACAATAATAATAATCACAAGCAGAGCCATAAATGGAGATTGCAAGATCCCGACTATAACGGCAGGCACCGCACCAATCCAGGGACCGACGTATGGAATTACGTTGGTAATCATGGCAAAGAGCGCAAGAATTAATGCATAATCCAACCCAATAAGCGTAAATGCAATGTAACAAAGAATTCCTATAAAGGAACAAACGATAAGAATTCCTTGGATATAATTACTTAACATCTTATCCATACCACTAAGAATACGGCTCGCTTCTTTTTTATTATCTTTCTCCTGAATAAAACGAAGAATACTATTTGGAAACTTTTCCCCTTCTTTTAACAAGTAAAAAAGAATAAAAGGAATAACAAACAGGGCGATTAATACATTAAACACGGCACCGACAAAGCTTAAAGTGTTAGGTACAATATTCGACATAATGTTGTTAATAATAGATCCTGCTTGCTCTACCTGCTCTTCAACTTGAAAGAATTCCGTTAAATCAAATCGTTGGACCAGTTCATGCTGCTGAATTTGTATAAGCAGTTGCTGCATTTCAGAAATAATTACTGGCATGCTGTTGACTAGACTATTCATTTGATTTTCTATCTCAGGAACAATAAGTGAAAGGAGAGCTACAATTAAAGCGGCAAAGCCGAAAAATAATAGTAAAATCGCAAGTGTTCTCGGTATTTTCTTACTCAACCTGTGAACAATAGGCCTAAATATGTAAAATAGTATTCCTGCTATTACAATGGGAAAAAAGACTGTTTGGAAGAATACAAGCAGAGGGATAAAGATCCAGTCAATGAGCGTCCCTAAATAAATAATTAAAAAAATAATAATAATTGCCGACCCAGTTTTTAAAAACTTATTATACATGTAACCACTCCTGCAAAATAAATAGGACAGTATTCAAAGAAACTAAAAAAGCAGGATACCCTTAAAGTCAGGAGTAATTTTCCACCTTTAACTAACTATATGACAAATCGGATCAGGAAATCAATGAAACCAAGTTCTGCAAAGAAACCTATTTATTAAACACACACCTTACGGTAACGAATATAGTCTCAAGTATGGGGCGAACAAAGATATACTGAGTGAAAAAGACAAAAAAACGTAACCTCAAAGGTTACGTTGTAATTATGTATGGTGGAGCATAGCGGGCTCGAACCGCTGACCTCTACACTGCCAGTGTAGCGCTCTCCCAGCTGAGCTAATGCCCCATTTCCTATTATTCAGATATGTTTTATTATATATTGTTTTCTTTAAGTTGTCAATTTATAAAATAAAGTCAAGAATCAGCCAGCCAATAACCCCAAATACAGCAGTAACCGCCGCTTCTCTTATTTTTTCTTTTCTCAGCTTCTTTTCTTTCACCCAATCGAGAAGGATCCACCCTAAAAAAACGGCAATCCCAAAAATCAGTGCTTGAATCATTCTCTATCACCCGCTTCCTCTCTGTCCGTTCCTAACTATAGCAGATGAAGGTTGAATGAACAAGAGGTTGGCTATACTGAAGCTACTACTCTTTTTTGTCTGGAGGATGTATGTAAATGCTTCCTTTTCATAAGCTTACTCAGCATTTTGCTAAGTCTCACTTGCTAACCAGACTATTTTTAGTAATTGGGATCATTATTATTAGTATAAGCTGGCTGATGCACCGGCTGGAGCCACATACCTTTCCCACTTACTTTGATGCCGTCTGGTGGGCCATAGTCAGTGCTTCTACAGTGGGATACGGCGACCTTGTACCTGATAGCACGATTGGGCGCGTTATTGCTATCATCCTTATTTTATTTGGGATTGGATTTGTCACCTTTTTTGTTACATCCTTGGCTGCCACTACCGTTACAGAGGAAACACAATGGCGTCAGGGGAAGCTTTCCTGCCGTTATGAGAACCACTGCATTGTCATTGGCTGGAATGAAAAAAGCAGGCAGGTGATCAAAGAGCTGCAGAGGCAACATGCTCAAAGAGAAATTGTCCTCATTGACGAAACTCTTCAGCAGCCTCCCTTTCCCCGTCACTCAAGTGTTCACTTTATTCAAGGGAATCCTAACATAGATGAAACCCTGAAGAAGGCGAATATCTCCAAAGCTGCAAGTGTACTCATAACCGCAGGAAGATCAATGAATGAACAAGACAGCGATGCACGGACGATCTTGACTCTTCTGGCAGTGAAAAGCAATAACGATAAGGCAATGGTAACTGTTGAAATATTAACTCCTGAACTTCTCGCCAATGCAAAAAGAGCCGGTGCAGATGAAGTCATAGAATCGACTTATGTGACCAGCCTTTTGATGAGCGGAAGTACGGTTTATCCTGGAGTAGCAAGTATCATAACCGATTTACTTGAGCATGAGGACCAGTATAACCTCAAGATGACTGAAATAAAGGATGATTGGGTTGGGCTTTCCTTTGAAGAGCTTTTACACGAATTCAGAAAAGAAGGCAAGCTGCCTCTCGGTGTAAAAAGACAGGGGAAAATGCTGTTAAATCCTAATGCTCCTTTTTTTGTGTCCCAGGAAGACTCCATTCTCTTTGTTGACCATTAAGTTAACAATGTGGCTTCCAGCTCTTCTATTAACAAACGGCCTGTTTCTAAGTACTTGTTAGGAACGGCCGCATCGTGTACAACCGGCTTTTGGAACTGGTTGAATAAGGCATTATAGTTGTAGACGACATCATCAATCCCTTCCTCATATTGATGAGTTAATAAAAACGGGCGTCCAAGCTCCACAGTTACACCTTTTGTTTCAACCTCTCCATCAATAGCCCGAAAAGGCAGCCTCAGGAAATGGTATCCATGGTCATCGTCTATTTTATAGTCAAAGTAACCATGATCATAATCCCAATTTCCTCCAATTCCATACCCTAATGGATGCAATTTTTCCTTTAATGTTTCCATTTTGAATTTATGTTCTTCAATTCTTGACTGCAGTTGGATCATTGTCGATTACCCCCTTTACCTGGTTAGCTTCGACATTTCTATCCTTTTTCATACATCAAGAAGGACGGGACGTATCCACAGTAAAAAAACCGGTCCTGATCATTCAGAACCGGGCTGGCTGTTATTTTTTCAAGCGGTTTTCAAGCTCTTGCTTCTGCTCTTCAAATCCAGGTTTTCCAAGCAAAGCAAACATGTTTTTCTTATAATCCTCTACTCCTGGCTGGTCAAACGGGTTAACACCTAAAAGATAGCCGCTGATCGCGCAAGCTTTTTCAAAAAAGTAAACCAGGTAACCAAAATGGTACTCATTCATTTCTGGAATCGTAACAATCAAATTAGGTACCTTTCCATCGGTGTGAGCTAAAAGAGTACCTTCAAACGCTTTTTTATTTACAAAGTTCATTGTTTCGCCGGAAAGATAGTTTAAGCCGTCTAAATCGCTTTTATTTTCTTTTAAGGTAATGTCATTGCCCGGCTCTTCAATTTGCAGGACAGTCTCGAACAGGTGACGACGGCCATCCTGCACGTATTGTCCCATGGAATGAAGATCTGTAGAAAAATTAACCGAAGCCGGGAACAATCCTTTTCCATCTTTTCCTTCACTTTCGCCAAATAGCTGCTTCCACCACTCAGATACATACTGAAGCCTTGGCTCATAATTTACAAGAAGCTCGATGGTATTACCTTTTTGGTAAAGAGCATGGCGTAAGGCCGCATATTGGTACGCCTCATTTTTTTCCAGGCTGTCTGTGGAAAGAGCTTTTCGTGCATCTGCTGCACCTTTCATCATGCTTTCGATGTCAAGACCGGACGCAGCAATCGGCAGAAGTCCCACAGCCGTTAAGACAGAATAACGACCGCCTACATCATCTGGTACGACAAATGATTCAAACCCTTCTTCAGAAGCAAGTGTTTTTAAAGCTCCTTTTTCTCTGTCGGTCGTCGCATAAATCCTTGACGCTGCTTCTTCTTTACCATACTTATTTTCCAGCCACTCACGGAAAATGCGAAACGCAATGGCAGGCTCGGTCGTAGTCCCTGATTTAGATATTACGTTCAGTGATACATCCTTCCCTTCAATGATGTGAAGCAAATCGTTTACATAAGAAGGACTAATATGATGTCCGGCAAAGTAAATTTCCGGGCCTTTACGCTGTTCTTTTGGAAGCTGATTTCTAAAGGTATGGTGTAAGCTCTCCAACGCTGCTTTGGCTCCTAAGTATGAACCGCCAATACCTATCACTATAAGTACATCAGAGTCCTCGCTAATTTTGTCGGCGGCTTGCTGAATGCGTGAAAATTCCCCTTTATCATAATCTGCCGGCAGATCCACCCATCCCAAAAAGTCATTTCCTGCACCTGTTTTATTATGAAGAGCCTCGTGAGCCTGGGTAACGGCTCCTTGCAGCTGACTGATTTCTTCTTCTCTCACAAATTCCAAAGCATTACTGTAATCCAAGTTTAGTTGATTGCCCATAGCATTTTCCCTCCTATTTCTAACAACGTCTTCTATCAATGTAAAGAAGCCAAACTGACAAATCAAGACGTTTTCCAATTGTAACCGTCTTCAGCTTAAAATATATTTTATTCTTTATAATGAGTCTCTGAGAATTTTTTCAACAACCTCTCTGTCCTGTGTTAAAAACGAACCATACGAGCCATTGATTAAGGCCTTATCTGCTATTGTTCCCAAACTGTCTTCTCCAATATTATAATCTTTCAGGCGGCTTGGAGCTCCCAGATTAACCCAGAATTCCTGGAGCTTATCGATTCCTTCCAATGCAGCATCTCTTTCACTTTTATTGCTCTTATCTACATTAAAAACCTGCTCTGCCAAACGAGACATACGCGTGATTCCTACCTCTTTTTCAATGGTCTGCTTAAGCCAGTTTGGAAATAAAACAGCTAGTCCTCCGGCGTGGGGTATATCATGCACTGCTGACACGGCATGCTCCAGGTTATGTGTTCCCCAGTCACCGCGGGCTCCCATTTGAAGTACGCCATTTAAAGCCATGGTTCCACAGTACATAATAGTTTCCCGGTATTCATAATTTTCTGGTTCAGCCATTAATTTAGGGCCTGTCTCAACGCAAACCCTAAGTAGAGATTCTGCCAATTGGTCTTGCACCGGTGTGTTTGTTTCCACATGGAAGTAGGTTTCAATAACGTGGCTCATCATATCAATAATTCCAAATGCTGTTTGATCAGCAGGCACAGAATAAGTATAAACAGGATCCAGTATGGAAAAAGCAGGGTAAACAAGAGGATGGGCCCACCCATGTTTTTCATTCGTCTCCCAGTTTGTAATTACTGAATTAGGATTCATTTCTGAACCGGTTGCTGCCAAGGTGAGCACTGTGCCCAGCGGCAAAGCTTTGTCCGGCTTTGCTTTTTTCGTGACGACATCCCATACGTCAACATCGCTTGCGGCCCCTACAGCAATGGCCTTGGTGCAATCAATTACACTTCCGCCGCCTACTGCAAGAAGAAGGTCGATATTATTTTCTTTTGCAAGCTGCACCCCTCTATTTACCGTAGAGAGTCTTGGATTTGGCTCCACTCCAGAAAGCTCTGTCACCTTTATGTTCTGGCTCTTTAATTCGCTCATCACTTCATCATAAATTCCATTTTTCTTAATGCTTCCTCCTCCATATACAAGGAGAACATTGTCACCAAAAGATTTCGCTTCTTTTCCCAGATTGGTAATCATTCCTTTTCCAAAATGCAGTCTCGTTGTGTTTTGAAAAGTAAATTCTTTCATTGCAGCCTCCAGTAAATAGACATATTGGTTGTGCCTGTCTTACCTTTAATCGAAAAGCAATCCCTGTATAATGCTTTCTTACATAAAATCACAGGGTAAAAAAATAAGATACTCAAAAAAATGAAGGTTACATGCATAAAGTACTTCTCTTTATTTCATTCTATACCTACAGACCCTATTCCCTGCTTATGGGGGAAGTTTTCGTCCTATTTTCTTTAAGATGAAGGGTGGAAAAAGTAAAGGGAGGTGAAGAATAATGAGCGGAATACAACGTACAGCTTTGGTTCTCGCCATGATCGGAGCAATTAATTGGGGACTTATTGGATTTTTTGGTTTTGACCTTGTCGCAGCAATCTTCGGTGGTCAAGCAGCAGCCATTTCCCGTGTAATCTATGCAATTGTAGGAATTGCAGGGATCTATTGTATCTCTATCTTATTTAAACCTGAGAGCGAGCTTCAAAGAAGCCCAGAAACACAACGCTAACGCCTGTCAATTGTTCATGCCTGCTTCACTATGTACAGCCCGCCCGGAGCTATCGCTTCGGGCTTTTATGCTTTTTCTTCTTCCTCTGCATAGCTGAGAGCTGAAATGTGCCGGGGGGGGATTTAAACAAGATTCACCCCTTTCTTCAACCCTGCTCCCTCTCCTGTAACACTGACTATAAAATAAAAAAGTCCGAGCTTTCACCCCGGACGTTTTTATAGTGCTTATTTGCGAACTCTTTTGTTCAGGTCTGCTTGAATCTCATTTGATTGCTTCAACCAGTCCTTAAGCTTGTCTTCAAGGGTATTAAACCCCTGACTTTTCTGTTGAGTTCCGGCTGCAGCGCCACTTCGGTTGTTTGGCTTATTGCCGCCTTCGCGACGTGGAGCTCCTTTTCCTTCTGGGGCTGGCTGAGTATCTTTAATGGAAAGGGAAATCTTTCCTGACTCATTATCAATTGATTTGATTTTTACTTGCACTTCATCTCCTACGGATAGAACATCATTAATATCTTTCACGAAGCCGTGAGTCACTTCTGAAATGTGTACAAGTCCTTGTTTCTGGTCATCAAGAGCCACAAAAGCACCAAACGGTTTAATCCCAGTTACTTTCCCTTCAACGATACTACCTACTTCATATTGCTGTACCGACATGAAAACATCTCCTAACTATTTTTTAACCTATAAAGTATATCACAGGTGGCTTAACACAGCAATTTGGATATAATACTTATTCCATCAATACCAGTAGTGTAAACACCTTTTGTAAAAGGCCTGCGCTGTGCCTTCCCGGAAAAATATAAAAGTTGACAAACAGTCTCTACATAGCTATTGTGAACCATGTTGAGAATTCAAAAGGAGAGAATATTTTTATGGCTAATCGAGGAGAACAATGGTCTTCTAAGATCGGTTTTATTTTAGCTGCTGCCGGTTCGGCCATAGGGCTTGGAGCTATTTGGCGACTTCCTTATGTAGCTGGAACCAACGGCGGCGGTGCATTTTTTGTTATTTTTCTACTTTTCACCTTATTATTGGGGACTTCGTTATTACTGGCTGAGTTTGTCATTGGCCGGCGTACCAACAAGAATGCCATTCAAGCGTATAAGGAAATTGCTCCCAACAGCTTGTGGCACGGAATTGGGATACTTGGAGTGGTAACCTCCTTTCTTCTCCTTTCCTTTTACTCAGTGGTCGGCGGCTGGATTCTTACGTACTTTATCCGGAGCTTAACTGGGGGATTGACTGATCCGGCAACCGGAGATTTCGGTGAGTTATTTGGGAGCATTATCTCAAATCACTGGGAAGTTGGTGCGGCCCATCTTGGATTTATGCTCATCACGATCTTAATTGTCCAAGGGGGAATCCAAAAAGGAATTGAACGGGCGAGCACCCTGATGATGCCACTGTTGTTTATCCTGTTTCTTATCCTTGTGATTCGTTCCGTAACCTTGGAAGGCGCAATGGAAGGAGTAACGTTTTTCCTTCAGCCAGATTGGAGTGAAGTGACAAGCGAAACGATTCTTTTTGCACTGGGACAGGCTTTCTTTTCCTTAAGCCTTGGGGTGTCTATTATGGTAACATACAGCTCCTACTTGTCTAAAAAAGACGATCTTGTCCGTTCTGCTGCATCCATAGTAGGTCTCAGTGTATTCATCGCTGTTCTTGCCGGATTGGCGATATTCCCGGGAGTTTTTGCATTTGGACTTGAACCAGATGAAGGGCCTAGTCTCATTTTCACTGTTCTGCCTGCTGTGTTTAGTGAAATGGCTTTTGGCTCTGTGTTTTTATCCATGTTTCTTGCTTTATTATTATTCGCTACTTTGACCTCAGCCTTTTCACTGTTAGAAATTGTTGTAGCTACAACATCTAAAAGCGATCCGGCAAAACGAAAGAAAATGGCTTGGAGCATGGGTCTCATTATTTTCCTGATTGGAATTCCATCTAATTTGTCATTTGGACTTCTTGGTGAATGGCTTATTTTTGGAGATACTTTTTTTAATCAATTAGACTTTCTAGTTTCCAATATTCTTCTGCCTCTTGGCGCATTGCTGATTTCAATATTTGTTCCGTTAAAAATGAGTAAGTCAGTATTGCAGGAGGAGCTTTTACGCAGTTCTAATTTAGGGTCCGGCTTCTTCCAAGTGTGGTTTATAACTATTCGTTACATTGCCCCAATCGCGATTGCCATTGCTTTCTTAAATGTGCTTGGAATACTCTAAACTGAAAGTGCCAGTGATATTTGGAGCTGCAACCTCCATCGTCGCCTGATTGCGAGAGGAACAGCACCCGCTGAAAAAAATATATTACAGCCAATTTTGGTGCCAGGCACCTTTTTTAAAAAATAGTGGATTATTTTATAGAATTGCGGGAATACTATTAATGCTATTCCCCCTCTTTCATGAGGCAAAGCCCGCTGCTTTGTTTTCTCTGTTGAAGAGGCTGTGAATCCAGTAATCTTTTTCTCCCCTTTCTCCGGTAGTACACTTTAAAAGCTTCCCCCAGCTTTAAAGTAGTAACCGGAAAAAAACCGAAGGCCTGCTGCATGCAAATGCAGTGAAGCCTTCGGTTTTTTCTTTTTATCATTTTTTCATAAAAAATAGGCCGCTTTATTGTGCGGCCTTTCTTCCTAACACTATTTAATTTATTTTGTGACGCTCCAGGAAAGCACCCATTCGTTCGATAGCTGTCCGCAAAGAATCGAGTGAAGTAGCATAAGAGCAGCGGATGTGAGTTTCACCGCCTTCTCCAAATACATCCCCCGGCACCACGGCTACTTGTTCTTCTACTAAAAGCTGCTCAGCAAATTCCTCAGCGTTCATTCCTGTCGGGCTAATATCCGGAAAAGCATAAAATGCCCCTCCAGGAAAATGACAAGGGAGTCCAATCTCATCGAAAGCCTTCACTAAATAGTTCCTTCTTTGTCTATAACTGGTAACCATACGACTTACATCTTCCTGTCCGTTTTGAAGAGCCTCAATGGCTCCATGCTGAGCCAGTGTAGATGCACACATCATTGTATACTGATGGATTTTCAGCATAGCTGAAACGATATCTTCTGGTCCACAGATAAACCCAAGACGCCACCCTGTCATAGCGAAGGCTTTGGAAAACCCAGATATCAAGATCGTCCGGTCCCACATTCCTTCACAGCGCGGGAAACTATAATGCGGCTCATCATAGCTGAGTTCCGCGTAAATTTCATCAGATAAAACGAGAAGGTCATGCTTTTCCACTAGGTAAGCAATCTCTTTTAACTCATTCTCAGTCATAGTGGCCCCAGTTGGATTATTAGGGAAACAAAGAATGATTGCTTTCGTTCTCGCTGTAATTGCCTCTTCCAATTGGGAAGGTGTCAGCTTGAAATCGTTCTCTTTTTTTGTACCAATAGGTACTGGCACACCACCGGCCAATGAAACAATTGGCGCATAGGAGACAAAGCTGGGTTCCACCACAATCACTTCATCACCTGGATTAACGATGGCCCTGACAGCCAGGTCTATTCCTTCACTGGCTCCGACAGTAACGAGAACTTCATCCTCAGGCTGGTACGAAACTTGAAAACGCTGTTTCATATATTTGGAAATTTCCTGTCGCAGTTCCAGTAAGCCAGCATTTGCCGTATATGCTGTATGCCCTCTCTCCATGGAATTAATGCTTGCCTCACGAACATTCCACGGAGTTACAAAATCAGGCTCCCCAACACCTAAAGAAATAACATTATCCATGGTGGAGGCAAGGTCAAAAAAACGCCGGATTCCTGATGGCTTTATTCGTTGCACTGAGTCCGATAAGCGCTGTTTATTTTTAACCGATGAGAAAGTCATGGCGAAACCACGATTCTTTTGTCTTCTTCGCCGTCATCAAACACTACCCCATCGTGTTTATATGTTTTGAGCTGAAAATGTGTAGTTGTGGATATAACTGAATCAAGTGTTGATAACTTACTTGAGACAAAGTTGGAAATTTCATTCATCGTTTTTCCCTCTATGACTACTTGAAGGTCATAAGCGCCTGACACAAGGTATAATGCTTTCACCTCAGAAAATCTGTAGATACGCTCAGCTACTTCATCAAAGCCTACTCCTCGTTGTGGTGTAACTTTCACATCAATCATAGCTGTAACCCCAGGGTGATCATCAACCTTGCTCCAGTCGATCACTGCATTGTAGCTTAAGATAATTTTTTCTTCCTGAAGCTTCGCCAGGATTCCATTAACTTTCTCTTCACTCACGTCTACCATCCTGGCCAGTGTAGGTACATCCAATCTGGCGTTTTCTTCAACAAGATGTAAAATTTCTAGTTCCTTCTCCTCCATCTCACTGACTCCTTTCCCAACGTTGCTTCTCAGCCTCTGCCGTTTCTCTCTGTTTTTAAAACCGCAGAGGAAATAGTTTTCGTATCGTTAATCATATCATATTAATACGAAAAACTGAGGTTCCTTTTTAAAAATTCTGAGGACTTCTCTCGTTTTCTCTTCCACCTATTGGGGAATACTAAACTACGCTCTATTTGTGTTAAAACACTTGTTACGGTTGCACAATGATATACCCAGCTCCTTACTATAAAATTGCTATTCTCAAGGCAGGTGACTGAAAAATGGCAGAACATAAACCAGTGGATGCTTCAAAAAAAAGTGAAGATAACCCTGAGCATGTACCTGAAAAAGCCTCTGTTGCTCTTTTATTAATAGACACGATAAATGATATGGAATTTGAAGATGGAGAGAAATTATTTGAACAGTCTCTTCCAGCCGCTAAAAAAATAGCAAAATTAAAAAGAAGAGTAAAATCTTACGACGTTCCTGTCATTTATGTAAATGACAATTATGGAAGATGGCAAAGTGATTTCAGACAGCTCGTTGACCATTGTCTTGAAAATAATGTACGTGGCAAGCCTATCGTAGAATTGCTTCTTCCAGAGGAAGATGACTATTTTGTTTTAAAACCTCAGTTCTCAGCTTTTTTTGCTACTCCTCTTGATCTGCTACTCGATTATCTAGAAGTAAAAACGTTGATTATTGCCGGGTTTGCAGGCAACATGTGTGTTCACTTTACGGTAAATGACGCCTACATGCGCCACTACAAAACCATTGTGCCCTCTGACTGCACAGCCTCTAACACCGAAGAGAGTGACCTGAATTCTTTGGAGATGATGCACGCTCTCTTAAAAACAAACATCACTTCCTCCGACGAACTGGACCTAGTGGAAATTATTCAAAAAGCAAATGATTACTTTAAACAGCAACGAAAGTAAGGTGCCTGGCACCTTACTTGTTTGTAATATACTTGCAATATAAAAGACGCTCCCTCTTCAGGAGAGGAAGCGTCCATTAAACAAACGTTTGTTTAAAATACTTCTTTCAATGATTCGGCATCCTGTTCAAGCCAGTACTTCATCCACTTTTTTGCACCTTCAAGGTTATGAAGCTTAGCCTGCCCGCACTGTTCTTCGTTAGCGGCCGGCACCTCTTCAAGCTCAATAGAATATTCCATAGTTTTTTTCAGGACATCAATAAGTTCTTCAATTGAAGGCTCACCATTCATAATAAGATAAAAGCCAGTCTGACATCCCATTGGAGAAAGGTCAATCACTTCAAAATGATCATACTCTTCTGTGAAACGACGGACATTCAGAGCGAGCAAGTGCTCCAGCGTATGAATGACAGGAGGCTGAAGGTTTTGTTTGTTAGGCTGACAAAAACGAATATCGTACTTGTTAACGTAACCGTCACTCCCAACTTTTTGAACGCCTGCATGGCGAATATACGGGGCCTTTACAATATTGTGATCAAGCTCAAAACTTTCTACGCTTGGCATGAAATCACTCCTTATTCTTTAAAGAGGAAATCCTCTTTATATATGCTAGTGTGATTATGATGATACTATGGTTTGCTATCTTAATACAATCATTTACGATGTTTTTCCTTTATCTTCTGTGATTTCCTTTTTGCCAAACAGTTCACCGGCAAGCTTTACATAATCGGTAATAAGGCCATCTGCCCCTTTATTCACAAGATCAACCATTCTTTTTGGATGATTGACCGTCCATACATACACAGGCTTTTGTAAGGCATGCATTCTTTTTAAAAAATTCAGCCTGAGGACACGGTAGTTAGGGCATACTATATCAGCTTTTGTTTTAATTAATCTTCTTTCTGGAAAGATGTCCTGCTGGTAAGCCGTCAACCTGAATCTGTGTTGAAATACATTTTTGCCAAGCAAAAGTCCCGTAGGAACTTGAGAGTCAATTTCTTTTACCCTTACTAAAATATCATCATTAAACGAAGAAATTAACAGATGTTTAAGAGGAAAACGACCACTGGCCGTTTTGATGATATCTTTTTCAAGACCCGGTTCTTTCACTTCCAAATTCAACCTGATCTTTCCTCTGCATGCGTCAAGAACATCCTCTAATAAAGGAGGAGTCCAGCCAAGAAGACCTGTCTGCATGATCCATTCCTTATAGGTTAAAGCCCCGACAGGAACCTTGTTCCATTTCTTATCATGGAAACAAACTAAATAACCATCCTTTGTACGTCTAATATCCGTTTCAACATAATCGGCCCCGCCGGCAATCGCCTGGTTAAAGGATTCGATCGTGTTTTCCTGTGCGCCTAAATTGGTTACACCACGATGAGAAATAATGATTGGCGTGGCTAACTCTTTTATCATTTTGATACTTCCCCACTTTTTGTCCTTTTCTTTACCTATCCCCGAATTTTAATAAGAATACACTGGTTATAGGTGGAGATTACTGATGGCTTGTGTTTTCTGATACCTTTATCGCGGCTTTGGCAAGTGCTCCCAGGACAACAGCCTTTTTCCTGATCCTCCATGTACTTTGCCCTAATATAGGCTTCTCCTTCTGTGGAGCGGACATAATGGGATGGAAGTTGATTGAGAGCCAGTGCTGCCACGTCCTGCTGACATTCTTCACAAGTACATGGTAAATACAAATGATGCACATGTTCCTTTAGTATATGTGCAACAATTCCTTCCATTGCGTTTTTCATTGCATCCATCCTCTCCTTCCCCAGGGAAAGCCCTTTTTTACAGGTTTCTTATTGGTTGGGAGGGTCTCCATGAATCATCACAGGCACCTGGTGGCTTCGGGCAAATTGCTTGAGAGCTTCATCGTAATCTGTCGGGGTATATTGGATCACACGCCACCTCATCCCTTTATGCAATCTGATAAGCACACCTTTTTGAGCCCATTTCATGTATAAAATGACCATTTCTTTTATGTTTTCAGGCTCAGCTGTCTTTTCTTTAATTGTAAAATTAAACACTTTAGTTTTGATGCGGATGATGTCCTCTTCTACTTGAAGTTCATATGTAACCAACAAAAAGTAAACAGGTAATAGTGGCAATAAGTATGGTAGAACGGGAATTTGAAACTCAAAATAAAATGCATACCAAACCGTCAGTACAAATAAAAACAACCAGAGCGGTCTGGATTCTGTAGCATGATACACTTTTTCCACAGCCATCCCTTCCTTTCCTTATCATGGTAGCATATCACGCTCAGCAGGTCATAAGACTTTTCATAAAATATTATATAGGGTACAATATTTAGTGATACGAAATAAACACAGTCATGTGTGATGTATTTTTGAGGGTGATTACTTATTAATTCTGAACGTATTGCAAGCCGCAATTTAAAAATTATGTGGTTTGCCAATTTTTTTGTAGCAGCCAGTGCTACGATGGTTCTTCCTTTTATATCTTTATATATAGAAACACTCGGTGACTTTTCTGATGCCTATGTACAACGATGGGCCGGGTATGTCTTTGGTGTTACCTTTTTAGTGGCATTCTTTTTTGCTCCTTTATGGGGCCGTTTTGGGGATCGTTACGGTCGGAAGTCGATTTTAGTCATCACGGGACTCGGTATATCCATAAGCATTTTCTTGATGGGTTTTGTTGAATCCGTTATGGGACTTTTCTTGCTCCGGCTGTTCATGGGAATCGTTACAGGTTTTATCCCCACCGCCATTGCCCTGATCTCGGCACAGAGCAGTAAAGAAACGGCTGGTGAAAAGCTCGGCACCCTGCAGACTGGCACGGTTGCCGGGGGACTGCTTGGTCCTCTTATGGGAGGAGTATTGGCAGATACGACTGGCTTTGCGTTGACCTTTGTTATTACATCTATTGTTATTGCATTATCGACAGTACTCGTTGTTTTCGGAGTAAAGGAAGTGGTGTACAAGGAAGAAGGAGAAGAAGAAAGATCCTACAGTAAAAAAGAAATTTTCCGCCATGTTTTTACCCATCCTGTCCTGCTCATCGTTATGATTATTTCACTAGTGATGCAAACAGCTAATTTTAGCGTCCAGCCTCTGCTCGCCTTGTATGTAAATGAGTTAAACTCAACTGAAAACATTGCTTTTATGGCTGGTTTTGTTTTCTCAGTAACTGGTCTTGGAAGCTTGGTCGCCGCACGAAAATGGGGACAGCTCGGAGACAAAATAGGTCATGAAAAGGTACTGCTCATATTGCTTATTTTATCTGCAGTCTTTTTTATCCCCCAGGCCTTTGTTACAGAGATATGGCAGCTTGTACTCCTGCGTTTTTTGTTTGGTGTGCAGGTAGGCGGGTTAATCCCTTGCATGACAGCCTACATTCGACAAGCTTGCCCTGTAACTGTGCAAGGGGAGGTAATGGGATATAATCAAAGCTTCCGGTTTCTGGGGAATGTTGTTGGGCCTGTTATGGGGGGAACAGTCGCCTCTTTTTTCCATATCCCATTTGTTTTTATCGTATCAGGGGGGCTTTTTATCATAAGCGCTTTCGTCTTATGGCTTACCCTATCTCGTATCAATCAACACTCTCCTCTCCCTTCAGCGGAAGCAGGCAAAGTCAGATCTTAAGACATTATAAAAAGGGCTGAGCTCAAACATTCACTTTTGAGCTCAGCCCTTTTTTATTGTGCGTCTGTAATGTACTTACCGTGAACAAATGTCATGACAGCAAACAAAATGAAACTCACTGCCAGAATTGTTCCCCCGATGATAAACGCCATGAGAGTGACCGTAGAGCCTGGTATAAAATAATAAGCCCACATGCCTCCGCTCAGGCCAATTGATCCAAAAAATGCTGTCCATACATGGACCGTTGCAAGCTTTGAGGATTTAGGAACAGGAAACATCCGATAATACGCAGCAAATGCAAATAATGACAGCCAGCCAACCACCAAAATATGAGCATGAATTGGCCGTAATGCCATTGATCCCGCGCCTGCCATGTGTGATCCCATAATTGTACCAATGACTGCAAAAATAGCTGAAGTCTGCAATAAAAATTTAGTTCGATTCAAATCTATTTCCCCCATGATTTGTAGTCTCTAAATGGCTTTCAGCTTGTATTATTCCATAAGAGTGATTCGGCGGCAAGATCACTTGCCCTTCCTATTGTGACGTCCCCATGAATCTTCACCGCTTTTCGTCCAGACAAAGTAGTAAAAAACGCATTGTTAACCAAACAAAAAAATAAGTTGACGAAAGAGTCATATTTGAGTAGGATTAAAATACGACAATGTACTAAGGAAGGTGGTCCCTTGAAATTTAAACCGCTAGACATTATTTTAGTAGCAATGTTTGCTGCTCTCATGGGGGTAGGAGCAAACATCACGGCTTTTCTCGTTGTTGGAGGTGTCCCCATAACCCTCCAGCCTATCATTGCTATTCTTGCCGGTATTGTCCTTGGCAGCCGCCTTGGATCCTTATCTATGATTATCTATACGTTAATCGGTCTTGTAGGCATGCCTGTCTTCGCTCAATTTTCCGGGGGACTGCGAACCTTTGTCAGCCCGACATTCGGATTTATTCTTTCATTCATTCTCGTTGCTTACGTTGTCGGAAAATTAATTGAGTCCAAACAAAGTCCTGGTTTACCAACATTTTTCATAGCAGCATTTGTCGGTCTTACAATTAATTATCTATTGGGAACGAATTACATGTATTATGCTTATTTATTTATTGCAGAAGCACCAGAAGGCTTCAGCTATTCAATGGTTTGGGCCTGGATGGCGGCTCCATTAGTAAAAGATATTATTTTCACTGTCCTTTCTGCAGGAGCCGGCTATAAAATATATTATCTAATAAGAAAACGTCACACCCACTTTCAATCACCAAGACAACAATCAGTTTCATAATCCATAAAAAAAGCTGGGACTAAACCCAGTTAAATTAATAAGGGACTCTCAATCCGGTGAGAGTTCCCTTTTTTTGTTTTCAGTAGGTAGTTGTTCAAAGTTACACTCGCTAACGTAGCCAACTGGCACTTTGATCAGGAGAGCGACTCTTTTACGTGTTTTATACCGGCAAATGTAATATTTCTTCTAAAAAAGAAAGTGTCTCATCCAGGCCACTGCAATGTGACCTTATGAGACACCTCCCCTTTATTAATTTAAGCTTCTTCACCAGTAACTTCTTCGATTTCTTCTTCTAACATGTCTAGAATTTCTGCCGCATCTTCGCCGCCATTCTCTCTGAAGTAGTCACGCATAGGTTCAGCCAGCTCCCTGAACTGCTCACGCTCATCTTCATTAAGCTCATATACGTCAGTTGGATAGTCTTCATTTTCAATAATCGCATCAAGAAGTTCTTCATTCATTTGGTCCTGAAGATCAAATCCTACTTCCTTCATTTCTTCCACAGTTTCATCAATCATTGCTTGAATATCTTCAGGAAGGTCATTGTAGAAACCAGGATTTACTGTAGTCATAGCTACATAGTTATTGTGGTTCGAAATAGTCATGTGATCTTGAACTTCATGGAAGCCTGCATCCTCAATAAAGAAGATCGGGTTTTCCTGGCCGTCAACAGTTCCTTGCTGAAGACCTGTATATAGCTCACTCCAGCTCATGGCTGTAGGGTCAGCACCGTATTGACGATAAGACTCCATAATTAACGGAGATTCTTGTGTTCTCATTGCAAACCCTTGGAAATCATCTGGTGTACGCAGCTGTGTGCTTCCTGTCCATTGCATAGCACCCTCTGTCCAGAATGATAAAGGCTTAATATTATGTTCTTCGTATTTTTCAGCCAGGTGTGTATTGAGCGCTTCACTTGTTTCAAGCACTTCTTGAGTCTCGGCTACGTCATCCGGGAACAAGAATTGCAGGGCAAACAATTGACCCTCTTCTACCATTGTTCCAGTAAAGCCTGGTGACACGATTGCAAATTCAACAACGCCGCTTTGAAGTTGCTCCACTTGGTCAACTTCACTTCCAAGGCCGCCAAACTCATAGACATCAATGTTAATTTGACCATCGGACTTTTCATTTAGCCTTTCAGCAAATTCCTCAGCATACTCATATTGAACCTGTCCTTGGTTCTCTTCAGTTACAAAGCGCCATTCATATGTTTCTCCGTCGCCGCCAGCATCTCCATTATCTTCGGCAGCGTCATCCCCGCCATTCCCGCATCCAGCAATTGCAGCAGTAAGGAGAAAAGCTGAGCCTGCCATTAACCAAGGTTTCTTTCTAAAATCCATCTAAATTACCCCCTATGTTTTTCTTTAATCTATAACTCAACATCTGCCGCTTATAAGAAGCGATAGAAAAGAGAAATCTCTTCAAACATAATAACTAAAATTGACACAATCAGCAGCATTACAATGTAAGGCGGTGTTCCTCGGATAACGTCTAGATAAGACTTATTAAACACCGCACTTGCGGTAAATATGTCCACCCCAAACGGTGGTGTTGCTGAGCCTAGCGCAGCCTGGAACGTAATAACCACCCCTAAATGAACAGGATCAACTCCTGCCTGCATAGCTGCAGGATAAAATATTGGAGTAAGTATTAAAATTACTACTATCGGATCAACAAACATACATCCTATAAAGAAGAAAATGGCCACAATGACTAGAACGTATACAGCCGAAGGGTCACCACCGAGAAAAGCATCAGTAATCAACTGAGGAATTCGTGCAAACTGGATCACCCAGGCAAAAGCTTGTCCTCCGGCAACTAAAACAAACACAGCGGATGTAACAAGACCAGTTGATAACGCTATACTTGGAATTTGTGTAATTTTGATGGACCGGAAGATTAAAACCTCTAATACTATAGCATACAGCACTGATATCCCAGCAGCCTCTGTAGGCGTGAAAATCCCTGTATAGATCCCCCCTACAATAATAACTGGGAAACCTAGTGGAAACAGGGCCTTGCCTGTAAGCTTGAATCGTGCATTCCATGTTGTTTTTTCGGCTAACGGAATGTTAAAAATCTTTGCATGTATGTATGCATATATCGCAAAGAATAAAAAGATCAGTAACCCGGGGCCAATACCGGCTATAAACAGTTCCCCAACCGATGTACCCGAAATGAGGGCGTAAATGATCATTCCAATACTTGGCGGAATAAGAAGTGCAATATCACTTGCATTAATGATTAAAGCAATAGCACTGGAATCCTTATATCCTACTTTAAGCAGCCTCTCCCTCATTGGCTTACCAATCGCAACAACCGTAGCCTGCGTCGATCCGGATATAGAGCCAAACAGGGTACAGGCAGCAGCCGTAGTTATCGCATACCCGCCCCGCAAATGCCCCACAAATGCGCCAACAAAATCAAGGAGCCTTTTCGAGGTTTTCCCTGTGGACATAATGTCAGCAGCAAAAATAAAAAGTGGAACAGCGAGCAGCACGTATGATGATATCCCCTCCATCATTTGCTGCACCATAAATATGGGGTCTACATTTGGAAAAAAGAATAGTACAACAACAAGAGGAGCAAGAATCAGTGGAATCATCATTGGAAATCCCAGGAATAAAAAGATTACCATGATGGCTAAGAGTGTAGTAACCATAAGACTTTCCTCTCTCTTTAAATTTTAAATTGCTCCATCTGTTCGATCATAATCTTTCTTATCAGTAGCTAAGTAAACATCCTTCTCTTTGATATTGATCCATGCGTTTCGTAAAAATTGAATACCTCCGAGAACAAACCCAAGGGGAACTGCAATCAGCATCCAATAATAAGGGAAACGCAGAGCGGCGGTAACTCGTCCTGAGTCCCTGACAGAAGCCATGTAGCCGTAAGCATAATAAGCAAGAACAAACAATACAATTGCTGTGATTAAAGGGATAATGATTGCCAAAGCTTTCCTGATCTTATGCGGAGCAAGGTCGAAAAAAGCTGACATACTGATATGCCTTCCTTTTCTTGCTACGTAACTAATCCCAATAAAAGTAGCTAAAAAAAGAGCAAAGCGACTGATTTCTTCATTAAACGCCCAGCTTGCTCCCGTGAATGTTCTGCTAAGTACGTTACCAATAACCATTACAGAAATGACAATAATTGCAAAGCTTAAGATAAGCTCCTCTATTTTCATCAAAGACCGATCGAGAATGCTGATTACCCTATTAAACGTATTCATCCAGAGTCTTCTGCCTCCTAACTTCATGAAAGCACAGGGAGTAGCCTGCACTATCTAAAAATCATACTAAATGCCCTGAATTTTCTCAATGCGGTATATCCTCTTTATCCTTTGTATAAGTGTTATCACCATCTCTGTGTGTAAGATAGCTCTTGTGATACGCGTCTAAGCACACAAGAACTCTGTCATGCTGTTTTAACGAATGAGTGAAACAGTTCTACTACTAAATACCCTGACTCCCCAATTCCCGTTTAAAACATGAAATAAGGTATTCCCTTAATTTCTTTTTTGAAAACACCGAATTATTGATTCATGTTTTAAGTACTAGATATCTTCTTCATAAATCGCCAAATCCCTTGTAAATTTATCACATTTTTTCTATTTTTAACGCATATGCTCCTAAAAGCTTTGTTCTCCTCATATCTTTACTTCATCACCTCATGGATGAGCCCGTCGAGCATATGTTATACTGAGTAGAAACCCTATTTTTATAAAGGCTTTGTTTATTTCCATCAAGTGACTTATCAAAAATTAAATTCGCCTTTAATAGAGCCCTCTTTATAAAAAAGCGTAAAAATAAAGCCTTCCTCAGAGTAAGCAAATATTCTAACAAATAGGAATATTTTTTCTTTCTAGTAGTATACCAGCACTCCCTTTAATGATAAAGTTTTAACTTTATTATAATTTGGTATCTATAGAGGAGAACAAAAAACATTAAGTACATCTAGAAACGACGCCTCACTTTCTGTTTTTTCTCTCGTTTTGAGCGGGATGTACACTCACACTAAATTTTTCTTCAAGAAAGGACGTTCTTCTTTCATGGAAATACTTTCGAATTTTCCTCTATGGGTCGCATTATTTTCTATAATCTTTGCTCAAGCAGTCAAGGTTCCCCTTGCTTTTGCTGCCACAAGAAAATGGGATATGACTCTTGTGACCAGTACTGGCGGGATGCCCAGTTCCCATTCAGCTGCCGTTACAGCGTTAGCCACTGCTGTCGGATTAGATCATGGCTTTGGTTCTTCATTATTTGCAATTACTACCATTTTCGGGGTAATTGTAATGTTTGATGCTACTGGGGTCCGAAGACATGCCGGCTATCATGCAACCGTATTAAACCAGCTAGTTGATGATTTCCACAAGTTTGTTAATGAAGCAAAAACGTGGCAGAAAAAAGAGGAAACAGAGAAGCGAGAAGAGCTAAAAGAGCTTTTGGGACATCAGCCAATTGAAGTTTTCTTTGGAGCCCTTCTTGGAATCATTATTGCTTTAGTAGCTAATGCCATACTAATCCCTTATTAATTAATACGTTAGAAAGGAAGCGGCTATTATGCGCCTTGTTTCTCTTTGTCCCAGTAATACAGAATTAGCAGCATACCTTGGACTGACTGATTACTTGGTGGGAGTGGATGACTTTTCAGACTGGCCGGAATCAATCCAATCCCTTCCACGACTTGGTCCAGACCTTTCTATTAATATGGAAAAAGTAAGTAAGCTTAAGCCCGATCTAGTTCTTGCCTCCCTCAGTGTTCCGGGGATGGAAAAAAATGTTGAAGCTCTTAAACAAATGGATATTCCATTTATAGTACTTGAACCTAATTCTTTAAATGACATTAAAAAAGACATGCTTCTGCTTGGGGAGGCAGTTTCAAAAGAACAGGAAGCAAAAAGAATAAATGAACGTTTCGACGAAGTGATTCATTTTTACAAAAGTCGTTCCGCAAAGCTTGAGCCGGTCAGACTATACTGGGAGTGGTGGCCCAAACCAGTCTTCACTCCAGGAGGAGGCAACTGGCTTTCCACGATCAGCAGGCTTGCCGGAGGGGTTAATATATTTGAACACAAAAAGGAACCAAGCCTCCAAATAACCTGGGAAGAGATAAGAGAGCAGAACCCTGACCATATATGCCTGGCTTGGGTAGGGGTTCAGACTTCCAAAATTAATCCAAAAATAGTACGTAAACGTCCAAACTGGAAAGACATGAGGGCTGTGCAAAACGGAAGAATTCATATTCTTGAAGAACCTTTGTACTGCAGACCATCTCCCCGCCTGTTAATCGGCCTTAAAAAACTTGCTTCTCTTTTGCATCCTGAGCATTTCCCCCCAGTAGATCACAAAGATCCTTTATATACTTCCTTTTATAAAAGATAAAACTCGCCCGGTGGGCGAGTTTTTATAATGAAGCTTTTATTTGACTGTTAATCTGTATATAATCCTGCTCATCAAGGCGTCCCTTTCCTTCTCTTATTACATAGACTTCAAGCTCACGCTTTCCCCATTCTTCAAATACCTCATCAGTTGTTTCGTAGAACAAGTCAATTTTCATACCCTTTATAGCAGAACCTGTATCAGCCACTACTCCGTAACCATATTCAGGAATATACAGCACAGTCCCAATGGGGAAATGTTCCGGGTCAGCTGCGATTGTCGAGACAACATCCCTGCGTGCCTCCACTCCTGAGTATGTAATGCCGTAGGCAGGATGACCGGGACTTTTCCCTGTAGATTCAGGGCCTGCTGTATAGCCGGTAGCCACTACATGTTTGGCAGGATAATTTTTCAGCGGCTGTTGACTTAAGGTCATTGTCTCTTTTTCAGATGAAAGACCCGTTTGGTCTTGAAAACTTCCTTTATAGTTAAGCCTGCTGCTTTTATAGCCTGCTTCTTTTATATGATCAACCTGAGGAGCCTTCCAAGGCAAAGGTTGTTCCTCGAGCCAGTTTGATATATCAGCGGGCTTTACACCTGATATCTGATCGACAGTAAACATAAAGGCTGCAAGTACCAGTACACTCATCGTTACTCGTCTTCCCACGGTTTTCATGGGTTCCATTGTAATCACTCCTCTTATCAAAACATCCTGCCCAAATTGACGGACATTTATTCTTTAAAGAGGAGCTCGTTTTTTGAACAGGAAAAAAGAGACTTTCCCAAAAGCTTTTCAGATGAAGTATTCTAAAGGTACAAATTCACCCTCTTACACCTTTTATATTGTCTTCCAAGCTGCAGAGAAAGATTCAGCTACTGTAGTTGCTTCGACTGATGCTTCCCCACTGAAATCTACAGCTGTTTCAGCTTAGTTAAAAAGAATGCAGACTTCCTTGTTTTAAAAACAACAAAAAAAGCCTCTCTATCCCATAGAGAAGCTTTCATTTAAAACATTTGGTACCCTCTGACTCTAAGCATTCTAATAATAATTCCTGCGATAACAGCACCAGCCATGCCACATGATAAAATAAGTACATCTGCCATGTGAAGTGCAGCCAGGTCCTGTCCTAATGCAGCAAATGAAGAAACAGGAGCAAGAATATAATCATAGAAACTTATATTATCGACGATCATAATCACGATGATCGGATATATAATTGCCATAATCCAGGTGGAACGTAAAATCATATTGAGCAAAAAACCTATCCCAAAAAACAAAATCAAAAATAAAATCATAGAAATGATCAACTGGGGTAAACTGCTAATCACTACTCTTTCACCTCCGCGTCACTGTTAGTTTACAGAAGGAGACGAGAAGCGTCAATATCTATGAGGCTAGACTTTTCTCCAATTTTGTTACAGTAATTCAACCTTTTATCAAAGACTTTCCTCTCCCTCTTCATTTCTCGGATCCCAACTACCTTTTTACATTTGATGTGATGCCATTTCCACCACAATTATCACACGTTTCAGAACCACCGAGAATTAACTGAAAGTACCCTCTTCCTTCACAATATACACACTTTTCACTAAACTTTTCTGCTTTCTGGCTTACGCTCATACTCTTCTCTCTCCTTGTAATTGGAATTTTCTGATAATATACCATAAACTTATATTCTAAAAAAGAGCATTAAGGAAATTGTAAAAGTACTGTCATACTTTAGAGGATCTCTTTGGCAAATCCTCTCCAGACATAGCTGCAAAAGGTTCCTGGTCTTTTACGGGAAACTCCACAACACTAAATAAGAGGAGTTTACCAAGAATCTTGGTAAACTCCTCTTTCATCTGATCCTAGAATGGGTTCTTTCCTTTTTTGAGGACTAGGGCTGGTCCGCCAAGAAGGAACAAGTAACGATTATCAATCATTTTTTTCATGAAATTAGCAGAATTTCCGTAGAGTTTTTTATTCCCTACAACACCAATGGCTTCTTTTCCACCCAATGAAGCGACGGTTCCTTTAATTTCCGGAGTAAACTCATGCAAAGCATCGTCTTTAATAAGTGCCTTAAGATTTTTCGCAACTACTGCAGCCTGCTGCATGGCAATTTGAGCAGTTGGAGGATAAGGACGGTTAATTTCTTCATTAATAATTAATGCACAGTCACCGATAATGAAGACATCATCATGTTCCGGTGCTCTAAGGTCCTTTTCAACTTTCACACGGCCTCTCATAGCTTCAAAACCGGATTTCTCGATAACAGGGTTTCCGCGTACACCTGTAGCCCACACGACCGTACCTGCTTTAATTTCTTCTCCACTTTTTAAGACGACACCTTCAGACGTCACTTCACTGATAGGAGTGTTAATTTTAAATTCTACGCCACGGTTTTCAAGGAGATTCATGCCATACTCAACAAGCTCAGGGTCAAATCCTGGAAGTGCTGTTGGTGCAGCTTCAATAACATACATTTTTACTTTATTTCTAGGTATATCGTATTCCTGGCATAACTCGGGCACACGTTCACTTAGCTCCCCGATAAACTCAATACCGGTAAATCCAGCTCCTGCTACAATAAACGTCAAGCTTGCATCATCTGGCTCTTCTTCATTGTTATATTTTGCAAATTGGTACTCAATGTGATCTTTAATTTGGCGAACACCATCAACAGTCCATTTACTGAAAGCGTGTTCAAACACTCCCGGTACTCCAAAAGTCTCCGGTACAGCTCCTAATCCGATAACTAGATAATCATAATCAATGTCACTTTTGCCTTTTAAAGCCACTTTCTTTTCTTCACGATTTACTTCCACCACTTCATCTTGTACGAAATTCACTTTGCTCATGTTAAGAACATCACTGATTTTCATGCGTGTTTTTTCAGGGTGAAGAGTTCCTGCTGCCGGTTCATGAAGCCAGGTTGTTTGGTAGTGGTAGTCATGCTTGTTAACTAAAGTCACGTTTGCCTCGTTAGCGTCTAACTCTTTGTTCAAGCGAGTTGCTGTAATCATCCCAGCATATCCCGCCCCTAAAATTACGATATTTGGTTTACGTGCCACTTTGATCACATCTCCATTTTCCTATGAATATTTTCATTACTCTGCTCTCTCTGCCCATATTACATGTAAGTATAGGGTTGATCTCTCTTTTAAAGTCTTATCCCTCGCGCTTGTGAATCGTTTCACGTACAAAAGCACAAAGAGACAATTTTTCGCAAAATAGTCACAAATCACACCTAATATGATATTTGTTTTCCGAGCTTTTTTCAACCGTTTTTTAAAACTTCCACTATTCTCTTATTTTTTCGTTCTCGAGTGCTCACACTAAAACCATTCATTCTTTGACTTCTATCGTATGGTTCCTCTTTAAAGCCTTCTATTATGCGTCTTCCTTTTAATAAAAGGTCTATACGCTTATAATAGCAATAAGTATGACAATAGAAAGAAAAGATACGTGAATCGTCAGCGGAGGTGGCAATTGTGAAAGAAGATCAGGAACTATATGATATAACCATTATAGGAGGCGGGCCAACAGGGCTTTTTACAGCTTTTTATGGTGGAATGCGCCAGGCAAAAGTGAAAATTATCGAAAGTATGCCTCAATTAGGCGGTCAGCTGTCGGCTCTTTATCCAGAAAAATATATTTACGATGTTGCCGGCTTCCCCAAAGTCCGTGCACAGGAACTTGTAGATAACCTTATTGCCCAAATGAATCCATTTCACCCCACAGTCGTCCTTGAACAAGCGGTAGAAGACGTGGAACAGCTTGGTGATAAGACATATAAAGTGAAAACAGATAAAGAAATCCATCACACTCGTACTATCATCATTACCGCAGGGGTGGGAGCGTTCAAGCCAAGAAAGCTTGAAGTTGATGGGGCTGAAGAATATGAAGGATCCAATCTCCATTACTTCGTCCAGGATATTAAGAAGTTCGCCGGCCAAAAAGTAATGATTTGCGGCGGGGGAGACTCTGCTGTTGACTGGGCTAATATGCTCGATCCGATTGCTGACGTGACACTTGTTCACCGCAGAAGCAAATTCCGTGCCCATGAACATAGCGTTCAAGAGCTCGAAAACTCTGGAGTTAATATTTTAACGCCATTTGCTATTAAAGAGCTTAAGGGAAAAGGAGGTAAAATTAACCAGGTTGTTTTAAAGGAAGTTAAAGGAGACAGAGAACAAACTGTAGATGTTGACGTTTTGATTGTTAACTTTGGTTTTATTTCTTCTCTCGGCCCAATTAAAGAATGGGGCTTAGAAATCGAAAAGAATGCCATTAAAGTTAATACTAAAATGGAAACAAACCTTAAAGGGATATACGCTGCCGGAGATGTGACGACCTACGATGGAAAAGTCAAGCTTATTGCTTCCGGCTTTGGAGAAGCTCCCACAGCAGTCAACAACGCAAAAGCATACATGGATCCAGGGGCTAAGGTTCAGCCTGGACACAGTTCACATATGTTCTAAATAAAATAAAGGATTCCGCCATAAAGCGGGATCCTTTATTTTGTCCATCCAGGCTCATATGTATAAATGACTTTCCCGTAGTGCCCGGCTCTTCCACGAAATGCCTGAAAGTCATCCTGAGCTACCAGAACTTCTCTAAATGACAGAAAATGTTCCTTTGTAACTATAAGTTCTTCCTTCTCACCTGTTCGCATTTTCTCTAGCTCTTCTTTTGCTTCCTGTTCGTTCACATCTACCCCTCCTTATCTTCACAATTTAGTTAAACAGTGAATTTCTCAACCATTAGTAAAAAAGCCTTCCAACAGAAGGTTCTGCTGAAAGGCTTCAGATCTTTTTTGCCTCATCTTCACACCATATTTAGCAATCTTCAGGTGTGCCCGCGTTAGCAGCTGTCCGGAAAGAACTTCCACAGCCGCAGCTTGCTATGGCGTTAGGATTATCTATCGTAAATCCGCCGCCCATCATGTTTTCTTTATAATCAATCTGCAAGCCTTTAATAACAGGCGCGCTTTCTTCATCTACAAGTACTTGCAAGCCATCAATTTCAAGCTCAGTATCTCCTTCTTGGGCTTCATTGTCAAAACCCATTCCATAAGATAAACCGCTGCAACCGCCACCTTTAACACCGATGCGTAGTTTCAGGCTTTCGCCTTCTTCTTCCATCATTTGCTTAACACGGTTTATTGCTGCTTCTGAAATATTAATCAATGGATACCCTCCTTTAAGGATTTCCAGCTGCTTTTACTGCAAGCTTTGAAAACCAGATTTCTTAACACATCTATGATTAAGGTAAGTGTATCGTTTTTAGATAACAGATTCAACCCAAACGATTTATACCATCTGACAATCAGTTAAAGTTGAATTCACATTTTGTTCTTTTGCCATTTCCATCAGCAGATTGTGCTTTGCATCAACTTGTTTGCTGTAATGAAGAACAATGGGGTGATGAATTCCATGTGTAAGAGCAGCGCTCACCATCTTCTCACGCAACTTTTCCAATTGAACTTGTTGCTTTTCATAACTGGCTTTTTCTTTCATCTACTCTCACCCCTTCATTAATCTTCCTTTCTGTTAACAAAGTTATCCACTAATACATCAATTTTATATTAATTTCCATAAAAAAACAATTATAAAATTGGTAAGGAAACGGTTATTAATACGAATTTCCATAAAGTATTATTTCGTATCTCTACTCATCTCTCTTTTATTTCCCTGCCTTGAAATGTATAATGTGTTTATACATCTTATTATACTATCTGATTGTTATATACCTTATTTATTATCTCTATACATTGCATAAGAATGTATCTTTTTTATTTTATTTAAAACGGAGGTTTATCATGTCTCTCATCCTCAATGATACCAACTTGAAAGAAATTGCCGATAAGGTTCATAGTGGTGAACGCTTATCTATAGAAGATGGCCTTTACTTATACGATACTCCAGACCTGCTTGGAGTAGCTCAGCTTGCAAACCAGGTGACAGAAAAGAAAAACGGAAACAACGTCTACTTTATTGAAAATATGTACATTAACCCTACCAATGTATGCGAAGCTAATTGCGGCTTTTGCGGGTTTAAGCGCAAACCTGGACAGGAAGGCGCTTATACAATGGATGAAGAAGCCTTACTTAAGTATGTGGAGGAACGGTGGAATGACAATATTCAAGAGTTTCATATTGTCGGAGGTCATAACACCGAAGTCGGTTTCGATTATTATCTTGACACCATAAGGTCTCTTAAAAAGCATTACCCTCAGGCAGCCATCAAAGCTTATACAGGTGCTGAAATTGAGTTTTTCTCACGAATTTCCGGTCTCTCAATGCGTGAAGTTCTCCAGGAATTACAAAAGGCCGGCTTAGATACACTTCCAGGAGGAGGAGCAGAAATCCTCACGGAGCGTTACCGTGCAAAAATGAGCCCTGACAAGGCATCCACTGACCAGTGGCTGGAAGCCCATGAGATTGCTCATGATCTCGGAATGAAAACTCATGCAACTATGTTATACGGCTCTATTGAATCCTTTGAAGAACGCTTGATTCATATGGACCGTCTGCGCCAGCTTCAAGACAAAACCAATGGTTTTATGGTGTTTATTCCTCTTGCCATGCAGCCAAGAACAGTAAATGCCAGCTGGACAAGAAGAACCACTGCTTTTGATGATATGAGAACCGTTGCTATTTCCCGTTTAATGCTTGATAACTTTGACCACATTAAGGCGTACTGGATCAACATTGGTCCACAGCTTACTCAGATGGCTCTTACCTTCGGAGCTGATGATATACACGGAACATTAATTGAAGAACGTATTTCTCATTCTGTAGGAGCGTTAACGTCACAAGGACTAACAAGAAAAGAACTGGTTCACTTCATTAAAGGGGCCAACAAACAGCCGATTGAACGTGATACCTTCTATAATGTAATTAAAGAATATTAAGCCTTTCGAGGGTGTCCCTAAAGTTTATCTTATGGGTCACCCTCTTTTTAATACTGGTAAAGAATGCACAGCTGCTGCTACCTTAAACATAAGTACAGTTTTCTTTTCGGCTTGTATTATTAGTCCTGAAGAGAGCAGCCAAAAAAAGAACGCTGCTTATGCAGCGTCCTTTTTAAATAGCTGTACTATAAGTTCCCTCACACACTGTAACCGCGGGACCTGTCATCCAGATGTGTCCGTCTTCCGCCCAGGTTATTTGGAGATCACCGCCCAAAAGATGCACAGTTACTTCTTCTCCTTTTGTAGATTCACCATTTAAGACGGAAGCAACGACAGCTGCACATGCCCCGGTGCCGCAGGCCTGTGTAATACCAGATCCTCTTTCCCATACCCTGAAATGGATCTCATTCTCACTCACTTGTTCTACAAATTCAATGTTTGCCCATTCCGGGAACATGGAGTCCTTTTCAAGGGCTGGTCCAATTGTTTCAACAGGAGCTTCATTGATGTTGTCCACAAAAAAGACGGCATGGGGATTTCCCATGGACACGCCTGTCATGTACATTTTTTTGCCCATAACCTCTACTTCTTCATTGACCGTTTCTTCTTCTGGATTGCCTGTCATAGGAAGATCCTTCTTTTTCAGACGGGGAGGCCCCATGTCAATCGTTACTAACTCCACCGTTCCGTCTTTTTGATGAACTTCAGCATTAACAAGACCTCCTAACGTTTCTATCGTGAATTGTTCTTCACTTACATAGCCTTTTTCAAAGGCAAACTTAGCTACACACCTTAAGCCATTTCCACAATTTCTGGCTTCGGATCCATCAGCATTAAATATTCGCATTTTCACATCTGCACTCTCAGAAGGACCAACGAGAATCAAACCGTCTGAACCGATGCCTTTATTTTTATCAGCAACTGCCATGGCAAGGTAAGAGAGCTTATCCTCCTCAAGCTCCTCTTCAAAAAGATCTACATAAATATAACTGTTTCCCAGCCCGTGCATCTTTGTAAATTTCATCTTCATTCCTCATTTCCGCAAGTGGTCAGTGGTCCAGAAATAATCCTCATCCGCTTTCAGGATAATCATTTTTGTATGACAGCATGGCAGAACCATGTTTGTTTTGATTTCCTCTTTTGCCCGTTCCAAATCCTCTACACTCATATGGGTGAGGACGTTGTGCTGGTGACAATAAGGGCACTCATTAAGATATATATCCTCCATCATTTTGTCATAAGGCCACGTATTTTCAAAAGGTATCAGCTTCATCTTCCTGCCCTCCTTTTCTTGAAAGTATAACGAAGAAAATAAACTGTGCCAACAGGGGAAGCGCCGGTGCTTAGAGTAATTCCATTATTAACTTCCGAATTTTTTGCTTACCCTGTCGCTGAACGCCTGTTTTGCAGCATAAAGAGGAACTTTGTCAAAAAAAAAAGCGCCTTCTTATGCGAAGGGCGCCTAACATTAAAACATTGGGTTTTCCTCTAAATACTGATAAACATTTTGGACTAGTTCAGTGGTGCTTTCTCCTGTCACTACTTCTCCATTCACTAAAGCAAACATGTCCATTGCACATTGTCCACAGTTTCCAAGACAGCCGTATTCTATAATATCAAGGTTAGGGTCCTTTTCCAGCTCTTCCATCGCCTTATGAGTACCGCTGGCCAAATTACTTAAGCAAAATTCTATAATTGGTCTCATTTTACACTCACCTCTTTACTACTCTCAAATTATCCTACCCTTAGGTCAAGAATAAGTCAATCCATCTTCCTTTTCCTTAATTTGAAGAAGACGTAAGAATCTAAGGAGCAAGAAGTTACGAAGTTTGTTGTAAAATTGACATAAAATCGTTATAATTTAACTGACTAAGGTCACTTTTTACATAGCAAGAAGGATTGTAGGAATAAAGACTCAAATCATTTATTTTTTTACCTCAACATACCTTTTAGGCTTTTTGTGAAAACGCCTCAAAAATTTTACCGTTTTCCTTTTTATTTTTGCCTGGAATGGGAATGGAGAGATATACCAATGAAACGTTCGGAGAAAAAAGAACAGACAAGAAAGAAAATAATTAAAGAAGCTGTGCATCTTTTTCGTGAGAAGGGTTTCGAGCAAACAACCGTTCAGGAAATTACGGAAGCAGCCGAGGTGGCAAAAGGCACCTTCTTCAACCATTTTCCAACTAAAGAATCAGTGATGCAGGCTTTGGCAGAGCAGCGCCTCGATCAGGTGGATCAATATATACATAGGTACGGATTGTACCGTATGTCCTTATCCTCTCAAATAAGGGCTCATCTAAATTATTTATTAGGGGATTATAATATAAATCCAGTACTGACTCGGCAAGTCTGGAGACACGTTGTGGAAAGCGATTCGTTATTATTGAGAAGATGGGAGCAGCTTCTTGAGCAGGGAATGAAACGCGGAGAATTAAACACCTCCATAAACGTGTCGAGATGGAGTCATATTATTAATAGTCATTTTTATTATCATTTAGCGACATGTGAAGAGCCTACAAGGGAAAAGTTTCTTAATCAGCTTATTCCCTTTATGCAAACAAGTTTAAAAGCCATTACAGAGAAAAGGGGAGTTCAGTCTATGAAAAAGCTTGTCATCTTAGGCGGTGGCTATGGTGGAATGAGAATAATGCAACGGTTATTACCAAATGATTTACCTGACGATGTAGAATTAATTTTAATAGATAAACTGCCGTATCACTGTATGAAGACCGAATATTATGCCCTGGCAGCGGGTACAGAATCAGACCAGGAGATACGTGTGCCTTTTCCAGATCACGAACGGCTCAACCTCCACTATGGCACGGTTGAATCCATTGATCTTCAGAACAGAGTCCTTCACTTTGAGGGCGATGATACACTGGAATATGATTACTTAATTATTGGCGTTGGAAGTGAAGATAAATATCACGGTGTACCTGGCGCAGAGGACTATACATACAGCATCCAAAGTATGGAGGAAACTCGGAGAACTTATGAAGCACTGAGTAATCTTCCTCCACGATCTGATGTGTCCATTGTCGGTGCAGGATTAAGCGGAGTAGAACTTGCGAGTGAGTTACGTGAGAGCCGTTCCGACTTAAATATTAAATTGTTTGACCGGGGCGACACAATTCTTCCTATGTTCCCTCAACGTCTAAGTACTTATGTGCAAAATTGGTTTATCAAACATGATGTGGAGGTTATTAGTAACTCCAACATTACTCGTGTTGAACAAGGAGCGTTATACAATCATGAGGATCGGATTGAGTCCCAGGCCATCATATGGACTGCCGGCATTCAGCCTGGTAAGGTTGTACGCGAGCTTGACACTGAAAAGGATAAATCGGGAAGAGTTGTTTTAACACCACACCATCACTTGCCACAGGATGAAAACGTCTTTGTGGTAGGAGACTGTGCAAGCCTCCCTCATGCCCCAAGCGCCCAGCTTGCTGAAGGCCAGGGAGAACAGATTGCCATGGTACTGAAAAAGAGATGGAACAATGAGTCCATCCCTGAAACCTTGCCAACTATCAAACTAAAAGGGGTTTTAGGCTCCCTGGGGAAAAAGCATGGATTTGGGCTTATGGGTGATAAGGCTGCAGTAACCGGAAGAGTTGCACGTCTGTTAAAAAGCGGGGTTCTCTGGATGTATAAGCATCACTCCGGAGTATAATCAAGCCTGGTTTAGTGGAATAAAGTAAGACATGGCTTCTCTGCCATGTCTTTTTTACTTTAGGACTGGTACAGCTCTTCGATCTTTTTAGAAATTCGGTTCAAACGAGGATCCCCTTCTGCAACAATTTCATTTTCAATTGTTACTAAAGGGTACAATAAGTCATTTTCAAAAATCTGCTTTGCGACTTCTTTGTCTTTCCCTTCCCCAGGGTTTTCAATGTCAACATAGAAAAATTCAAAGTCCCGCTCCGGGTACTTCCTTGTTAAAGCAGCTTCAAGCCACTCTTTCGTCTCAAATGCAGAAGGCATATTAATACAGCTGGGACATTTCTTTTCTGCACCATACACTTTAATAGTAAGAACTTTGCTCATATGATTTCCCCTCACCCTAACGTTTTTTCTGAAAAAGGAATACTTATAAAGTTTTAACCCTTTTTTATTGTATCTAACATCTTTAGATAGTAAAATGTTTTATAAGTCACTCAGCTCATAGATTTTTTCATCTGTGGATATTATAATAGAAGTATAGAAAGGAGTTGTTCTTAATGCCAGAAACAACTGACATGCACGCACAAGTGCAAGAAGTATTAGAAAAATTACGCCCGTTCTTGCTTCGTGACGGCGGTGATGTGGAACTAGTAGACGTTGAGGATGGAATTGTTAAAGTACGCCTATTGGGTGCTTGCGGATCTTGCCCTTCTTCTACAATTACGTTGAAAGCCGGTATTGAGCGTGCCCTTCTTGAAGAAGTACCTGGGGTAGTAGAGATCGAGCAAGTATTTTAATATATGAACAGAAAAGGTCAGGCCGAGAAGGCCTGGCCTTTTTTTGGTGCCTGGCACCTAGCAGAACATCCGGCCTTTGTAACATTTATCATTGACTCTTCCCCTTGCCGAAACCAAGCTTTCTGTCTATTTCTCCTTTGTTACTCGCAACTGAGGTGCCTGGCACCCTGAACACAAAAGACCAGCTTGTCTCCCCTGACAGCTGGTCTTTTGTTTATTAAGAAACTGTGATGTTTTTACGGTTTTTTACGTATTTAACTGTTGAACCAAATGGGGCAGGCCTTGCTGTTTCAACATTAAATTGCGGAAAATCCTCTTGTAAAGCTCTTTGAACTTCAGATCCCTTTCCGAAAGGAGCAAGACAAATAATTGTAGGACCTGCACCACTTAATGCTGCTCCATACGCTCCGTAGTCTTTGACATTTTTCAGTATATCAGTGAGCCCCGGAATAAGCTTCGAACGGTAAGGATGGTGAAACACATCTCTGCCCATCATTTTACCAAGCAGAGCCCAATCCTCTTTTAATAAAGCAGCTACCAGGACGTTGCTTAAGCTGCTGCCCTTAATCGCTTGATGAAACTCAAGCTGGCGAGGAAGAATGCCTCTGGCTTCTTTTGTCATCAGCTCGTTATCGGGAACCATAAGGACGATATCAACATCCGGAACTCCGCAAGGAACAATATCAGTGTTGTCCGGAGAATGAGTTCCCACGATTAAACCGCCATACAAACAAGGGCCTACATTATCAGGGTGGCCTTCCCACAGACTGGCAAGGCGAAGCTTTTCAGCTTTTGTCAGTTCTGTTCCAAGCATTTGATCAGCAAGTTCAATAGCAGCAATAATAGCTGCAGCACTGCTTCCAAGTCCTCTGGCTAAAGGAATATCGCTGATCATATGAACATGGCAAGGGGGAAGCTCACGGTCCATTTTCCGTGCTACATACTCCGCAACTTCATAAATCACATTATCTTTGCCCGTTGGGACGCCTTCAAGCACCTTTGATTCCGTGGAAAAATGCCACTCATCTGCTTTCTCAACTTCTAGCGTAATATAACGGTCAACAGCTAATCCAATCGAATCAAAACCAGGCCCGAGATTAGCAGAGCTGGCAGGTACTCTAATCACCAGCATATCACTTTCCATGAGCTACACCTCCTCTAATATGTTCTAAAAATGCCTCCTCCTTGTTTGGAAGAACAGTTGGTTTTACAGTTACTGTATCAATGGCTGTACTTGGATCTTTTAAGCCATTTCCAGTCAGCACGCATACAACCTGCGAACCTTTCTTTACGTCCCCGCTCTTAATTTTCTTCATCAAGCCGGCAATGGAAGCACATGAAGCTGGTTCAGCAAAGATTCCTTCCTTTTGAGCAAGGAGCTGGTAGGCTTCTAAAATTTCTTCATCGGTCACCATGTCAATTTCACCATTTGACTCTTCCGCAGCGTTTACTGCCTGGGACCAGCTGGCCGGGTTCCCAATCCGAATAGCTGTTGCAATGGTTTCAGGTTCTTTAATAACTTCATTTTTCACAATGGCTGCAGCACCTTCCGCTTCAAATCCTCTCATCTTTGGAAGGCCTGTCCCCTTTTGCTCATCATACTCTTTGAAGCCTTTCCAGTAGGCCGTAATATTCCCCGCATTTCCAACAGGGATAGAAAGTACATCAGGGGCTTTCCCTAAAACATCGCAGATTTCAAAGGCAGCTGTTTTTTGTCCTTCAATTCTGTACGGATTGACGGAATTTACGAGAGTCACAGCTTCTTTTTCGCTGATGGAACGAACAATATCCAGAGCGTTGTCAAAGTTGCCCTGAATTTCAAACACTTCAGCACCATACATCACAGCCTGCGCCAATTTTCCTAAAGCGATCTTCCCTTCAGGAATCACTACAATACAACGCAGTCCAGCACGAGCACCATAGGCAGCAGCTGCAGCAGAAGTATTCCCCGTGGAGGCACAAATAATTGCTTTACTGCCTTCTTCTTTTGCTTTAGCGACGGCCATTACCATCCCTCTATCCTTAAAAGAGCCTGTCGGGTTCGCTCCTTCAACTTTCACATATGCCTCTACCCCCCACTCCTCTGAAAGAGTTTCAAGGTGGATCAGCGGGGTGTTCCCTTCATTAAGTGAAAGCGTTGGTGTGTTTTCATTGACCGGCAAATAATCTTTGTATGTGTGAAGCAAACCTTTCCAGCTGCTCATCTTAGTTTCCTCCCTCAACTCGATAAGTACTTTTAACGTCCAGTACAATATCAAGCTCCTCTAATTTCTTGTAGATTTCTTCATAAGTTGCGCGAGTAGTCTGATGAGTGATGATCACTACTTCCGCTGTTTCTTCTCCTTTTATCGGCCATTGAAGTAACTTTTCAAAGCTGACGTCATGCTTGGAAAATAAAGAAGTCAAAGTAGCAAACGTGCCGGTTTCATCTTTGACATGAAGACGCAGGAAATATTTAGCTTTAGATTCCTCATCTGATTTCATTTCTTTGCTGTGCAAAGGCCCGGTAATACTTCTTCCATTGACTCCAAGCTTCATGTTTTTTACAACGGTAACCAGGTCAGATACTACTGCTGTAGCAGTTGGCAATGAACCAGCTCCAGGGCCGTAAAACATCGTTTCACCTACAGCCTCTCCGTAAACGTAGACAGCATTGTATTCGTCATTGACGGAGGCAAGAGGGTGAGAACTAGGAATAAGCGTCGGCTGTACTGTAAGCTCAAGCTTTCCTTCATCACGCTGGGCTAAACCAATAAGCTTAATAGTATAACCAAGCTGCTCACAATACTCGATGTCTTCTAAAGTAACAGTCGTAATCCCTCTCACCACTACATCTTCCAAATCCACATTGGTTGCAAAACTTAAGTTTGCTAAAATGGTGATTTTTCTGGCTGCATCAAGTCCCTCCACATCAGAGGTAGGGTCACTTTCGGCAAAGCCCAGTTCTTTGGCTTCTGCAAGAACTTCTTCATAAGACCTGCCTTCCTGGCTCATCTTTGTCAAAATATAATTAGTAGTTCCATTAACTATCCCCATAATTTTTGTAATGCGGTCTGAGGAAAGGCCTTCTACAAGGCTGCGAATAACAGGAATGCCGCCTGCTACACTCGCTTCATAAAAAATATCACATTGGTTTTCCGAGGCAGCCTTTAACAATTCCGGCCCGTAAAGTGCCATTAAGTCCTTATTAGCAGTCACGATGTGCTTTTTCTGCTGAAGGGCTTTAAGAATGTATTCTCTGGCTTCATGAATACCGCCCATCACTTCAATGACAACATCCACATCAGGATCGGAAATAACCTCGTCAGGTGAAGTGGTTAACTTATCTGTGTCAATCTCTATTGATCTTTGTTTTTCTACGTCCTTAACAAGAACCTTCTCTATCGTAATAGGACTCCCTACTTGGTGTTGAAGCTCTTCCTGGTGTTCCTTAATAATTTGGATCACACCGCTTCCTACCGTCCCTAACCCAAGTAATCCTATACCAACTCTGCTATTCATGGTCTCCCCACTCCTTACTTCATCTATCTCTGCTTTCCTTTTTTCCATTGATGCAAATAATTTATATCATCACACATAACTTAAATCATTGTCAATTTTATGCGGAATGGAAAGAATGTATATAAGAGACGAACAATTGTCTCACTATAATGGACATTATAGAATTTTCCCGTACTTTTTACAAGAGGGTAGACACTTTTCTCACTTTTTGTTAACGAAAAATATGCTGGCCATTTCTATCGCACTTTCTATTTCTCTACGTAATGTAAGATCAAAAAAAAGAGGGGCTATCGCAGCCGTCCCTCTCTTTGAAGAATCCAATCTATTTTACCCGGCCAATTCCGTCCCAGGTTTCTACCAAGCTCCCCGAGCTGTTCCAGGTAAATACCTTCTCGTTCCCATATCTCCTCAACACTCCATTCCATTTCTTTGCCAAGAGTGGAGCTTTCATACATATAGTGCTTTTCCACCTGCTCAATATATAAATAAGGAAAAACAAGCCTTCCAAACACCATCATCCAATCCCGGTCTGTAAACGCATTGTGCTGAAGGTAGTGGTGTAAAAAGGACTCTATTCGCTGAGTTGGCTCCTGTTGAAAAAACGCCTCTCGCAGCCATTCTGCCACATCTCTTGCAGGGTGGTCATAGAGCCAGTCGGACGGCAGTTTCACTTCAGTTCTTTCCGGATCCACTGTCAGCCACGTTCCCTCTGTAAAACGAAAGTGACTTAATGATCCTCCTTCTTTTGCTGAATACCCCCGGCTGCTCTCCATCTCCCTCAGCCATTGAATTGCGTTTTCAGTTAATCCCAGGTAATAGGGAAACGTTAAAATGAACCAGCGGTCAAAGGAAGTAAAGTCAGTTTGCTGGCTTACTTTTGCATACCAGCTTTCTAGCTGGTCAATTCTCATTTCCCACCACTGACTCCATCTCATGCCAAACGATACAGTCGAAGAATCTGAAGCAGTACCCAGATGACTCCCTTGTTTATGAAACATCCCCAGGGAAGAGCCGGTTTCTGTCATGTGACCGACTGTTCTTTTCTCCTCGGGAATATAAAACAGCATTCTTTGTTCGCCATCAATCGGAATCGTTTCACGGCCATTAACAGATTGAACAAACTGTGCAACCTGTATGCCGCCGTTTTGTTTCAGTGCTTCCGCCCATGAGATTTTTTCTTTCAGGGTTCCTCTTCCTGTTTCCAGTTTCGGCACAAAAATGTATGTTCCGCTGTCAGCTGAAAATCCTTCGTACATGCCAGCCTGGAACCTTTCTCTGCAGTACAGCCCGTATCCGTCATATACATTCCTTTCAAACAAAGCCCGGTCACCTCTCCTTTTTAGTTCATATAATAGTTTATGACCCATACACGGAAACCTTTCACAAAGAAGGGATATCCTCTCTGCATTAAGACACACTAAGAGAGCAGAGTCTTGTAAATTCCAGAGAGCAAAAGAATAAAAAAGACAGGTGATATAAATGGTTTATCAGCACCATCCTCTTAAGGAAACAGCAATTTCATTACTAAAGGAAAGAGGAGTCACGACGGATAAGATCGCTGAATTAGTACATTTTCTTCAATCTCAATACTTCCCAGAACTTACGATGGAAGCGTGCAAAGCCAACGTGGAGCATGTATTGGGAAAACGGGAGGTGCAAAACGCTATTATTACAGGGATAGAGCTGGATCGATTAACTGAAAAAAAAGCAATAACCGAGCCGCTGCAGGAAATCTTAGAAAACGACGAAGGCTTGTATGGCATTGATGAGATTATTGCTCTTTCAATTGTTAATGTTTACGGCTCTATTGGTTTTACAAACTACGGTTATATCGACAAAGTGAAACCAGGGATCCTGAAAAAACTTAATGATAAATCCACTGGTGAATGTCATACTTTTCTCGATGACATTGTCGGGGCTATTGCAGCTGCAGCTTCAAGCAGACTCGCCCACCGTGCAGCCAATGTAGAATAATTTTTTAAAAGCCGGAAGCCTTCTGGACCCCTTAATTTTGCCAAGCCGGGATCACCGGTTCCAATCATGGCAACGGTGAAGGGGACCTCTTAAATGTATGGCCTCCTGCACAAGTTGGAACGAGGCTGGTACAAAAAAGCAGAAAACCGACCCATTTTTTGAATGGTTCGGTTTTCTGCTTTAGCGGTTCATGAAGACAGATCTGTGTCAAAATGTTTATTTTTTAACCTTGCTTTGTCAATGTCTCTGTCTTTTTAAATCTTCCATTCCTTTAAGGAAGAAACAACATGTGTCGGCTGCTCCTGTTTTTCCTTTAATTGCTCTGCAGTCGTAACACCCGTGTGCACCATTAATGTATCAATGCCTCCATTGATACCTGCCAGGATATCGGTATCATAGTTGTCACCGACCATCAGCACCTCTTCTTTGGACAAGTTTATTCTTTCCAGGGCTTGCTCGACAATAATGGATTCCGGTTTTCCAATCACTGTCGGCTCTACACCTGTGGAAAGAGAAATAACTGACACAAATGAACCATTTCCAGGCAGCAGTCCTCTTTCAGATGGCAGTGAGACATCCTTGTTTGTCGCAATAAAACGAGCTCCATTTCTTACAGCCAGTGCTGCTTTGGCAAGCTTTTCATATGTAATGCCCCGGTCTATCCCCATCACTACAAACCCTGGTTGATCTTCTTCATAAGTGATGCCCGCCTGCTCAAGAGCCTTTTGGATACCATCTTCACCAATGACGTAGGCGGATTGTTTTTCCCTTTGCTCAGTTAAATAAGATGCGGTAGCCATACTAGAGGTAAAGACATGTTTTGTTTCACAGGGAATGCCCATGTTTTGAAGTTTTTGTGCTACGCTTTCTGGAGTTTCTGAGGAATTGTTTGTCACAAACAAGTAAGGAAGATTCTGCTCTTTTAAAGAGCTTACAAATTCTACTGCTTCGGGTATGATCTCTTTTCCTCTGTACACAGTGCCATCTAAATCGATTAAGTATCCCTTGTATGCCGTCATCTATCTCTTCCTTTCTGATCTGCTATGTGTTGAACCTGATGGGAGCTGGCCAGTAATTGCATCACCAGTCATCAGCGCTCCCATACCCACTAGAGCTCTCTATAAAAAAAGCTGTTGGTTTTAAAGCCTTTCTATTCTTTTTTTCTTTTTTCCGTAATGCTTTCCCCGCCAAGCCCCCAGTTATCAGTGCTGATTTCTTTAATTTGGATGTCGACTGGATCATCTCCATGCTCAAGAATTTCTTTTAAAATGCGAATACCTTCTTCGCGTAAGGTATCTTTTTCATCCTCGGTCGGGCGTCCTTTTTCACTTGTCACCTGATATAAAAGGGAGGTGTTGTCCCTATTTGCTGACTCTTCGTCATCTTCGTGGATGACAACGAGTGTAGTAGCAGGATTTTTCCCCAATGTGTCTTTGAGTACTTCTGTAAACCTTCTGATTAACTGGTTCTTTTTGTTTACAGACAGTCCGTTATGTTGCGCCTTTAATGCAAGGCTCACATATGGCATTTACTTTCCCTCCTTGTTTTCATTCTCAGGCAGAAAAGCAGAAACCGGTCCTAATTCTTTTTCTAAGTATGACCTGACGTGGCCTGGAAAGGCATGCACGACTTCTATGTTTTTCTCCAGCACCTGTTGAAAGTGATGATGATCTATCTTTGTGTAGCTTGATACGAGATCTTTTCGCAGCCGTATCACTTCTTTAAACGATTCCGCCTCGTTTTCAGGAATGACTTTTTCGTCGTTTAATATATCCAAAATATCTTCATAACTTCCTGGGTCCCTCATGATAAAACCGTCAATCATCTGGTTTCCTACATCAATGAAAGCTTCAATGAAACCATGAGTGATACGCTCTAAGGCTAATTTTCCAACCTCAGAATCAGTAAGAGTATTTGATTGAAACACTTGACGTAACTCTTCTATATATATAAGGTTGTTTTCAATTTGGTTTCGATCCACAAAATACATTGTCTCCCCCGCTCTCTTATTGATTTATGTATAAGTATAGCATAACTTTTTTGCTCACCTAGCCCCTCATGTATACAAGCAGATCATTGACATTACGTACGCGGGACAAAATTATGGTAGGATAGACATGACTTCTTTCACTAACAAATAAACCATTTTATTATAATAAAGTTCGGAGGGTATCAAAGTGGAGCGAGAGTTAGCATTAGAGATTGTACGTGTTACAGAAGCTGCTGCCTTAGCCTCAGCACAATGGCTTGGCCGCGGATTAAAGATTGAAGCAGATGACGCTGCAACAACTGCCATGAGAACCATGTTTGATTCTGTCAGCTGTAAGGGGACAGTTGTGATTGGAGAAGGAGAACTTGATGAAGCACCAATGCTTTACATAGGAGAGGAAGTTGGAAACGGCAACGGTCCTGAAGTGGATATTGCTGTTGATCCACTTGAAGGGACAAACATTGTTGCCAAAGGACACCCTAACGCTATGGCGGTCATTGCTGTAGCTGATAGAGGAACACTTCTTCATGCTCCGGATATGTATATGGAAAAAATCGTGGTTGGTCCAAAAGCTGCCGGCCTTGTCCGTATCGATGATCCTATTGAAAAAACAATTGATATTATAGCCAAAATGAATAATAAACGTGTTCGTGACCTTACTGTTATTATCCAGGAACGTGAACGTCATGATGAAATTGTGGAACGAGTACGAAAAAAAGGAGCAAGAGTCAAGCTGTTTGGAGATGGTGATGTAGGAGCCTCCATTGCAACTGCCCTGCCCCAAACGGGAATTGACTTATTTGTGGGTACAGGTGGCGCGCCTGAGGGTGTTATCTCCGCTGCCGCTATCAAAGCATTGGGAGGAGACATGCAGGCTCGCCTTGTGCCATCTAATGAAGAAGAAGAGCAGCGATGCCGGGATATGGGACTTGAAGATCCCACTCAGGTGCTCCAGCTCAATGACCTTGTAAAAGGTGATGATGCTATCTTTGCAGCATCAGGGGTTTCATCCGGGGAACTCCTGCAAGGTGTCCGCTTTCTAGGCGGAGACCTTGCCGAAACAGATTCCATCGTCATGCGTGCCAAAACCCGCACAGTCAGATATATTAAAGCACATCACCACCTGGAGAATAAGCCTCACCTTATTATGGAGGAAGAGTAGATCTCTTCTTTCCCTCATAAAGGAGGACATTAGATGTCAGAAGAAAGATTTTTTCTATATGACGATATCGAAGAAACAAAAACGAGATTTGTAAGCTTCATGGGTGAAAGCCAACGCTTCGACCTGGCAATCATTTCAAGCGGCCGTCATTACGGAAAACAAATTGTCCTTGATATGCAATCAAACCGTTTTGCCATTGTTGGATCCGATGATTTAGAGGAACCGGGATATATTGAACACGCCTACCGTTTAAATGAAGAAGAAGCTTCTGAACTCCGCTCTTTCTTATATGAAGTTGTATAAAAAAGGTCAAAGAAGCCTGCAGCAAGTACTTGCCGCAGGCTTCTTTTTTTGACATAAGAAATGGGTCTGCTTGGAAGGCTTATATTACCCTAGGATCAGTCTCTCCTTAGCTTGATGAATAATTTCATTAATCCTGACTAACTAATAAGAATAAAAAGATGGAGGAGACTGCTGTTATGAAGAAACAATCGCATTCTGAAAAGAGGGACTCGTATTATACAGATCCCTCAAACCATGAAAAACAACGAACTGATGGACAATCGGTCTCAGGTAAGGACTACTGGCCGGATGAACCATATAGAGACCTTGAGTATGAACGAGCAAATCATCCTCCCACCACTTCTTAACCAAAGGCTTGTTACATTCAACTGCCCTAAAGGTTCGAGCGCGAGGTCCATTCATGCTTCATTCCATTATTCATGGTGTCTTTCTATACCTAAAGCATGCCTCAGCTCCAAGGGGATACAACCTTGGGGTATCTTCAGCTCTGCTATTCCCGCTAATGGCTCGCGCGTTTATCTAAAAATTCTCCTTTACCATAGCCTAACTAAAAAAACCCGGATCCTAGTCGGAGTTCCGGATTTTTTTCAAGACAAAATAAGCACAGCCAAAATTGCAGTATTCATATATATATTCATCTAATGTACTAATTTTTGTATCAAATGTCGCCTTTTTGTGGGTATCTTCAAAAAAGCCTCTCAGTCGAAGCTGGCTATGCCCCCAGTCTCCAACGATGTAGTCATACTTATTTAATACTTCACTGTACCGGCCGATAAACTCTTCCTCATTCCATCCGTTCCTGAAATCATTAATCACTTCATATTGCTGGTTTTGAATGCTTACCACACTTCTCACCTCGCTTACCTTGTCTATTGTACCACAATCTATTCATTGCTAAAATTTTTGATTTCATTAATTATTTTTGCAACTTACCATTACAGCTCAATGTCTCTTTCTCTCATTAATGCTGAGTCCTAGTATTTACCATCATGTTTTTCTGAACTGAGAAGAATACTACAAGTAAGGAGGTGTTTCAGATGAAAAAAGGAGTTTTAACCGCTGCCGTTTTATCTGGCTGTCTTATGCTGGGCGGCTGTGGTCAAATGTTCGGGGGAGAAGCTCAACCCAATCCTCTTCAGGTACATGAGCCGGAGAATCACCTTAATTACGTCACCGACGAAACCCAGGGAGATCCTCAGCATTTTGGGATGGTAAGGCATAAGAAAAACGAAGAAGCACTCGAACACACACCAAAAACAACAGATTATATAAATCGCCAGCAATCTGCTGAAGGGATTAGTCAAATGCTTGTCAAAACCACACCGGTAGAGGAAGCATGTGTTCTTGTTACAAACCATCATGTATTAGTTGCATATGACACAGAACGGGACGACCGGGATGTTGTAGCTCAGCAGACCAAGATGGTGGCAGAAGCAATGGTGCCCTACTATTATGAAGTCTATATCACGGATAATCCAGCGATGATGGAAGACATTGAGCGTTTTCAAACCGTAGGCCCGCAAACAAGAGATATTCAGAAAATCCTCTCCCAAACCATTGAAGATATGGTGGAATCAACAGAACAGCCACCATCTACAAAGTACTTGGATAACCGATTTGATGCAGAAGAAGACGGAGAATTAGCAAGAACCGCTCCCATTCAATAAATAGGAGCGGTTCTTTTTCAAGATAGAAAAGAAATCCGATTAAAATTGCTGTTCTGCCTGATACTTTTGAGCTTCTTCATTCACCTGTGCTTCGTTAACCTGTTCATCTGCGTGATAGGACGAACGAACAAGCGGTCCGGCTTCACAATGCTTAAATCCTTTGGACATAGCAATTTCTCTTAGCTCGGCAAACTCATCTGGATGGTAGTATTTCTGAACCTTCAGATGCTTTTTAGATGGCTGCAAATATTGTCCGATTGTCATAATATCCACATCGTGTGCCCGCAGATCGTCCATTGTTTCAATAATTTCTTCCTTTGTTTCCCCTAGACCGATCATCAAGCTGGATTTTGTCGGGATGTCAGAATGCAGCTCTTTTGCATAGCGGAGGAATTCAAGTGAACGGTCATAGGTAGCCCGGGCTCTTACTCTTGGAGTAAGGCGTTTTACCGTTTCGATATTGTGATTTAAAATATTTGGCCGTGCTTCCATTAAAGTTTTTAAATTCTCTTCCATTCCCATCATATCAGAAGGCAGTACCTCAATCGTACAGTATGGATTCCGCCGGCGTACTGCACGGACAGTTTCAGCAAACACAGCTGCTCCGCCATCCTTTAAATCGTCGCGGGCTACTGCTGTAATTACTGCATGTTTAAGCCCCATCTGCTCAACAGACTCAGCCACTCGTTCTGGTTCATCCCAATCTAATTCAGTAGGGAGGCCCGTTTTTACTGCACAAAAACGACAGGCTCTTGTACATACATCGCCAAGAATCATAAAAGTTGCCGTTTTTCGTTCTGCCCAGCACTCATGAATATTAGGGCATTTTGCCTCCTCACACACGGTATGGAGGTTTTTTTCACGCATCATTTTCTTTAAGCCTTTATAGGATTCGTTTGTATTAAGCTTAATCTTCAACCATTCTGGTTTCCGAATGTATTCTTCTTGCTTAGCCAAGCTTCATCACTCCAGTAAATTGTACTGTATTGGAGGAAAGGCAGAGCGCTATGTAACAGTAATGGAACTCTCTGCTTCCTGTTCTTTTTATACTTTAACACGTTCAGAACTTTTCTACCAAACATCCTGTTTGTTTCCAATGATTGTCTTTATCTTTTTTAAATAAATAGGTCACACTAACAAGCAGATACCGTTTCTGAAAGGTAGGAGTATAGACATGAAACGATTTTTCCTTATTTTTATATCAGCTATAATCATTTGTCTTTCTTTGCCTCTCCATCAAGGTATTGCAGCAGAAGAAATGTCAGCTGATGATATTTATAAAGGACGTATGACCCTTTATAAACAGATGGAAGCCGTTACTTACGTTCCCTGGTACTGGCTGGCAGCCGTAGACGCTTATGAAAGAGGAATACGGCGGGCCAGAAAAGACAGGGAAGAAACGGAAGGACTTATCAGTATCTTTTATGCTCCCAAAGAGTGGGCGGGGCCGTTAAACCCCGATTGGGAAGATGAAGACCCTTATTCTTTAGCCTTATTTGAAGGGATTGGTCTTGATGGAGATCAGGATGGCAAGGCTTCCCGGACAAACGACATGGATATATTATTTACCTTTGCCAGCTATTTAGCCTCTTACGGCCATGATGACGATAATATAGAAATCGGCTTGTGGGACTACTATCAGCGGGACCAGGCAGTCAACATCATTAAAGGCCATGCAGATCTATATCAAAAACATCAAAAGCTTGACCTCGATGACCGGGTTTTCCCTGTCCCTTTAAACTATAACTATAGTTACCGCAGTACGTGGGGAGATCGTAGAGGGTGGGGCGGAAGAAGAATACATGAAGGAACCGATATTTTTGCAGGGTACAACACGCCGGTTCGCTCTACCACATATGGTGTCGTTGAACTGAAAGGCTGGAACAGGTTTGGAGGCTGGCGGATTGGAATCAGGGACAACAACAATGTTTATCATTACTACGCACATTTAAGCGGTTTTGAAAAGGACATTAAAAAAGGGACACTTGTTGAACCAGGTACTGTTATTGGGTATGTCGGAAGCTCCGGATACGGAAAGCCGGGCACCCAGGGAAAATTCCCTCCTCACCTCCATTACGGGATGTATAGGGATAATGGCTACACTGAATGGTCTTTTGACCCGTACCCAAACCTTCGTTCCTGGGAAAAGCAAGAAAGAAGAAAAAAATAAAGCAGGGGAGCTTTTCTCCCCTGCTTTTTTAACGTTTATTCTTTGATACTCTGCGGGCGTGGATTATGCTTCCTGCCATACCGCCCCAGATAATCATCATCCCTAAAATCATCATAAACAGTGCGCTGCCAGTCATAGCTATCATCCCTCCCTTTCTTTTGAATCATCTTCATCAATTATGTCACGATCTCTCCAGCGGATTGCCATAAAGACAAACCCTGCAATAATTGCAAAGGCAGCTACAGCCCAACCGCCCCAAAGAATAAATGCATCTGAATATCCTTCATAGTTACCGGTTTCAGTATCAAACAGACCAAGAAGGTTTGTTCTGAAGAGATCAAACATCATGTACCCTAAAACAACTGGTGTAATGACGCCTAAACAAACCTTCCACCAAAGACCAAGACGGATATCCGAAATACCATTGGCGTGATCCTGAAACACATTAAGCTTACGCATGATCCACGCTATAGCCACTACCTGGACGAGACCAATAAAGGCTATACCAAACTGGTTAATAAAGTAATCCGCAGCATCGAGGAAGAACAATCCACCTTGCGTAGCAAAGACCAAGGAGATCAATGCTGCAATCCCTCCACCAATCGTTACAGCCTTTGCTCTGGAAATTCCAAACTTTTCAGAGATCCCTTTGACGTAAGTTTCAGAAATTGAGATTAAAGATGATAAACCTGCAAGGACAAGTGAGGCAAAGAACAAAAAGCCAAACAGTCCGTTTAAAGCCGGAAACTCATTTATTATCATTGGAAAGACCACAAAAGCAAGGCCAATACCACCGGCTACTACTTCAGATACACCAACGCCTGCCTGCATGGCCATAAAACCAAGGGCAGCAAACACTCCAATACCTGCAAGTAATTCAAAGCTTGAATTACTAAATCCTGTAATAAAGGCATTGTTTGTGATGTCAGATTTCTTTGGAAGATAACTGGAATACGTGATCATAATGGCAAAGGCTATCGACAAACTAAAGAAAATTTGTCCGTATGCCGCGACCCATACACTTCCTGATGTAATAGTTTCAAAGTTAGGTTCGAAAAATGCCTGGAGACCGTCTACAGCTCCTGGCAGCGTAACCGCACGAATAACTATAATTAAGAATAAGACAACAAGTGTTGGAATAAAAATACGGTTAGCCCACTCAATTCCTTTTTGAACCCCTCTAAATAACACACCAAGTGTTACGACCCAGACAATAATTAATGGTATTAAAACACCAGGGACAAAGCTTCCTACCTGTCCGGGCACCTCGGCAAGGTTTAAGTAATCCCCGAATAAAAATCCTTCAGTATCCTCTCCCCATGTCTGGTTAATGGCGAAAACACTGTAAGACATTGCCCAAGCAATAATGACAGCGTAGTAGGTTGAAATGACAAACGAGACAAATACAGCCCACCATCCGATCCATTCTGCCTTTCTGTTCATCCGCGCATAACTCAGCGGTGCAGATCCGCGATACTTGTGACCGATAGTAAATTCCAGAATCAACAACGGAATACCTGCAGTTAACAATGCAAATAAATAAGGAATAAAGAATGCCCCGCCGCCGTTTTCATATGCTACTGCCGGGAACCGCCAAATGTTGCCCAGGCCAATAGCCGAACCTACGGCCGCTAAAATAAAACCTGCTCTAGTTCCCCACTGCTCTCTCATGGGAACCTTCCCCCTTCATCTCTTTTTAGATTGGTTACTACAATAAAGAATATTCAGAAAAATACAAGTTAGACTAGATGTATTATCTTCTTTTTCCACCCTTGCACAGCGTTTGAGTTGTGAACTTTCCTCCTTTTCGACTTTTTTTGACAATTCGTTATCTCATTATATTTTTTATTATAACCATTGTCAAAACGTTTTTTTCTAAATGACTTGATGTTTGTGTAAATATCCCTTACTCTTCCTCCTTACAAATGTTCTATGTAACTAATACCTTTCCTCCTTTTTTGCAAAAAAAAGGAAAATCAATAATAAGTCATTTGATTGTAAAATCGCGTGACGCCTGTGAGATAACACGCGCCAAGGATTCCCCAGGGTGTTTTTACGAGGCACCGCAATTGCAAATGAAGAAAACAGGAGTGGCTGACGCGCTTGTATCCTTAGATGCTTATGGAGCATTTTATAACAAATATCACAACCAAAAAAAGAGAGTTTTCCGCAAAAGTTTACGCTTTTGGGACACTCTCTTAAAATATCTCCTATGGTTTTCTTTTTAGTCAGGGACTATTTCCATCTCCTGATCAGGAACTTCAAGAGTCTCTTCTTCATTCTCTTCTCTAGGATGGATAATATCTTCAAGATCCTTTTCCTGTATGATTGCCGGTGCCGGCATATCACCTTGCCCTTGATTGTAAAACTCCGGTACCTGACCAGAAACAAACACCATGCCGATAGGAATTGAGGTTGGCACTACTGCGTCATCAGTGGCAAAAGGGATAACGACTTTGACGTCTACTTCCAGATCAAGGGAAACCCTTATATAGGTGTTATTGATTCCTGACTCATAAATTGACTCAGTCATCGTTGCTTTTACATCACCAATCGCTGTAAAACGTACAGGAACCTTAGGGCCTAAATGAGCGAGCAGGGCATTATTGGTCGCCTGCCCAAGGGGGATCATATGAATAATGCCGTTTTCAGTAAAAGTTTCTTTATCAAACTCCATCTCTATTCCATCCGGGAGACCTAAATCCTCAATTTTGCCCTCTTCTACCATTTTTAAATACTTTTGTACCCTTAACGTAGCTTCAGAAAGCACCCTGTTTGAAACCTGAGGATTAAAGCCTACGGATGTAATATTTCCTTGGTTATCCTTCTCAATGACCATGAGCTCTTCCATATCAATGTTTTCTACAATTTTCTTTGAAATAGCATCATTTATAGCCTGAGTAGCAATTTTTTGTGTTTCTGTTTTTGCAATTGCAATTAAGGTTGGACGGATCCCCTGATCCACCAGCCACAATCCCTGAATTGTGAGCGCAATAAAGATTATTGACGAAAGCAAAAAGACATACCGAAATGGGAGGGGTCCTTTTTGTCTTTTCCATCTTCTGTGCTTCCCCATAAAAATGCCCCCTTTGCCTACTTCATGTGTATGCAAGAGGGGACGGGGTATATACTTATCCTTTTTCCTACCATGGTGTATAAAAGGGAAGATCTCCCTTTATCCTAGCCTTTTCTTTTATAAGTTAGAAACCGGTGTGGATACTTATTTTTCTCATCCACTGTTCCTTCCTTTTCCTCGATTAGCTTCCATTCTTCCTCATTCCAGTCTGGAAAGTAGGTATCGCCATCAAATTTCTCATCTATTATTGTAAGGTACAATTTTTCAGCTTCAGGAAAGAGCTCTTCAAACACCTTAGCTCCTCCAATTACAAAAACCTCTCCATGATCATCTCCGTAATTATGAACGTCCTCAGGGGAATGAATGATTTCACACCCTTCTGCTGTATAGTTCTCATCTTTGGTTAAAATAACGTTTGTCCTTTTTGGAAGAGGTTTTCCAATGGATTCAAAGGTTTTTCTTCCCATGACAATAGGTGATTCAATCGTCGTCTCTTTGAAGTGCTTTAAATCGGCCGGCAGGTGCCATGGCAGCTTATTGTCTTTCCCAATAACTCCTTGCTTGTCCATCGCTACAATAAACGAAATCATACAGAAACTTCTCCTTTAATATGTGGATGAGGGTCGTACCCTTTTAAAATGAAATCATCAATAGTAAAATCAAAAATCGATTTTACCTTTGGATTTATTCCCATTGTCGGGAGGGGTCGAGGCTCTCTTGTTAATTGAAGCTGTATTTGTTCTACATGGTTTAAATAAATATGCGCATCCCCAAAGGTATGGATAAATTCATGTGCCTCCAGGTCACAAACCTGGGCAATCATTTTTGTTAAGAGAGCGTATGATGCAATATTAAAGGGGACACCCAGAAACACATCGGCGCTCCGCTGATACAGCTGGCAGGAAAGCTTGCCGTCTACCACGTAGAATTGAAACAGGCAGTGGCAGGGAGCCAGAGCCATATCCTCAATTTCAGCAGCGTTCCATGCATTAACAATTAATCTTCTGGAGTCAGGATTATTTTTAATTTGGTTAATTACATCAGATATTTGGTCAACCGTCCGTCCGTTTGCTCCCTCCCAGGATCTCCATTGCTTTCCGTATATAGGGCCAAGCTCACCATCTTCATCAGCCCACTCATTCCAAATTCTTACGTTATTATCCTGCAGATATTTCACGTTGGTGTCCCCTTTTAAAAACCAGAGGAGTTCGTGGATGATAGAACGGAGATGGAGCTTCTTCGTTGTAATAACAGGGAACCCTTCTTGAAGATTAAACCTGGTTTGATAGCCAAAGGTGCTTATTGTTCCCGTTCCTGTCCTGTCTTCTTTTTTCGTTCCATTGTCTAAGATATGCCGACATAGGTCCAAATATTGCTGCATGCCTTGTACCGCCCTTCTGTTAAATCATTACTTCCCATTGTAACACCTGCCACAAATTTTTTCTCTACTCTTACTCTGCCTGTTTTACACAAAGTCTCGCAAATTTTGTCTGCCCCCGTGCGCTTGAAAAAAGGCCTCCTACTGTAAATAAATGCTCGTTGCTTTCAAAAAATCCAGCTTACCAGACAGACAAAGAGAGTCCGTTTGTTGATCGCAAAACAGCTGCCACCGCTCCTGTCCACCGCAAAGATGACACCGTTACAAGCGAGCTGAAAGGAATCTCGTGCCTACCTCTTTAAAAGGGCATAAAAAATAGGAAACCACCGTGGTTTCCTAAAGGAAAAGACCGGTCTCAATAAACCGGTCAGTTATTCATACCATTTTAAGCAGTGCTTCTTTACCTGGCATGCCTTTCGTAATGCCCATCTTCTCTGCTTCGACTGTAACAGATTCAAGAGGAGCCTCCAGAAGCTCTTCTATGCTCCTGACTCCCACGGCTCGGCCAGCTATGACTTTACGATCTTTTAACTTGGCGTTTAATAAGCCTACGTCCAGCGCTCCGCACATAATATATCCTTTTTCATTCGTCACTGCCATTAGTTTGGTCTTCGGTAAATCTACAGTGACAGCTTTAAACAGTTTTCCTTGTATTTCAACAGGCTCCATTTTCATCATTATTTAACGCCCCCCTCCTATACACCTCTCGCCCCTACTATATGCAGAGTAATCATCTCACGTGCCATCAGAGAAGGTGTTTACAAAAGAGAAAGGTCCTAGGCGTAGTCTTTTAGTGTTTTTGCCAGTATATCTCTCATTAACTCAGGCATGAAGTATTCCTTGTATTCAGCCTGGGACAGTCCAGGGTACAAGGGACCAAACGTAAACATGTCAGCAGTCGCTACCGAGTAATATTCTTGTAATTCGATAGCTTTGCCATTGATGTAGATACCATCTACACGCGTGTGTCCATTGCCTCCAGGTGTGGTATGGACTTCCATTCCGCTGAAAGCCATTCTCCCCAGCATTTCTCCGCGAAATCCAAATCCTTTTAATGGAAGGTGGATCATTTTTTCTGTAAATGCTGCATGAATTGTTTCCTTTAATACTGCTCCCTTAACTTTTACGATACAAGGGTTGATTGGGTGAGGACAGAGCCGATGAAGTTCTCTTCTCGTAATCACCCCAGGAGATAATGATTCAAGAAGCAGTCCTGAATTAATCATCGCTACTTCTGTGCCGCACCATTCTCTCACACCTGTTGCCAGCATATCGGCAAACTCTGAAGGTTCGGTCCATGAAATTTCCAATGGCTGCTTAAGTTCAACAATGGGAGTTTCCATAACCTTACTTGATTCTATCTGCAGCTCTTCCATAAGTACTTGCGTATCTTCACACATAGGATGGTGGCTGACGTCTATGGCTCCTCCTTCCTTGTGTTTCACCCTTTTTGTTTCCTCGTCAACAAGCAAACGTATCTGTCCCGCATAGTAACCGTGCTTTCCGCACTGAGCCACTAACGTGCCACTGATACTCTGTGCTGTTTTTAAAAGATTATGAGTATGAGCACCAAGGATTACATCTATATCCTTATGTTCCCGGGCAATTTTCTCATCATTATGATAACCAAGGTGAGACAGGAGAATGATAATATCAGCCTTTTGTTTCACCTCGCTCACCAGCGATGGTAATAGAGTCTCCGGGTCCTTTATCTGCCAGCCCAATTGGTCGTAGAATGGATAAAACGGCACCGTTACTCCAATGATGCCTATCACCGTCTCATTCTCAACAGTTATGAAATCATAGGGCTTGGCCCAACTGGGGCGACTTCCATCCTTTTCAAACAAGTTAGCTGCGAGAACCGTAAAGTCTGCCTCATCATATAAATGATCCAAATCTTCCTTTGAAAAAGTGATTCCTTCATTGTTTCCTATGGTTACATGATGGATAGGCGTTTTATTCAGCAGCCTGACATTGCCCTTCCCTTTTGTTCCTTCTGTAATAGGGTGTACCCGGTCTGCATGATCTCCTATATCAAAGAATAGAGCTGTTTCTTTACGAGTTTTATGATACTTATCCTGGTGATTCAAAAACCCCGCAGCCAAAGGCCACTGAGATAAGTGACTGTGTAAATCGTTAGTATGGTAAATATAAATTGGATAGTCTGCCATAGCTTCACCGCCTTCGTTTTCAAATCATGCCCTTTCCCTTACACTCTTAGCCAGAGTGGTGAGAGGGAGAGCAAAAACAACAGCCATCCTTTCATTGGTGCTCTCAAGGACTCTTCCCACTTTCTTTATGATCTTCAAACAAGCTCAGCTGTTTTGGATTTAGTCCTTCATAAGAGATTCCAGCCAATTCCAAAAACGATTTTGCATTTGGTGCTGCATCTCCGCCAGAATTATTATTAAAGAGCATATAAATATCTTTGGTTGTGTCTTTTATTTTATCAATATTCTCCAGCCATTCGTTTAATTCATTCCTCGAATAATTATAAAGATAGCGAGTTTCTCTCCACTTATCTCCTTTGGCTGGCTTTTTCCACGCTTCATGGTTCCTTCCGTGAAGACGTATAAGAGTTTTTTCAGAATGAGTGGGGTGTAAAACGGTCGGCACGGAAGCTTCTCCAATTTGCGGCTCGTCACAAATACTGTGAATCCACTCTTCACGCTCCATAAACTCTAAGGTCTTATTATAATATTCTGGTGAAAACCAGGTATTATTCCTAAATTCCAAAGCTGCCGGGAGTGTTCCTAATTTATCCTTTGTGTAGCGGAGGAACTCTACATTTTCTTTATTACAGTCGAACCAGGGTGGAAACTGACAAAGTACCATCGCAAGTTTCCCGCTCTCAATGACCGGTCCTAGTGACTCAAGATATGCTTCGTACATTTCCTCTTTTGAAGCAAATGGGATCTCTTTTCGTTCATGTCCTGTCATGCCCTGGTAAGCTTTCACAACAAATCTGAAATTATCTGGTGTTTCCCTCACCCATTTTTCATAGTTTCGTTGCGGTTGCACCGCGTAAAAAGATGCATCTACTTCAACAGTAGGAAAATGACTGCCGTACTCTTTTAATTTCTCACCTGGGCGCGTTCCCTTGCTGTAAAGGGTATCATGATCCCCCCAGCCTGTGACTCCAACGTAAATCATAGATTGCCCCTCCAAATTAGCTGATTATCGTTCCCACTCATTTTCCCTTAGCAGTATAATACATACACCTGTTTTTTTAAATTGAAAGTCTTAAACATAAGAAAAAGCGAACCCATCTGGGTTCGCTTTTCCATGGCTGCCGTCATAATGGACTTACCCGATGGAACCTTCCATTTCAAAGCGGATAAGACGGTTCATCTCTACCGCATACTCCATTGGCAGTTCTTTTGTAAATGGTTCGATAAAGCCCATTACGATCATTTCTGTCGCTTCTTCTTCAGAAATTCCGCGGCTCATCAAATAAAATAACTGATCCTCTGACACTTTAGAAACTGTCGCTTCGTGCTCAAGAGTAATGTTGTTATTAAGAATTTCGTTGTAAGGAATTGTATCGGAGGTAGACTCGTTGTCCATGATAAGAGTATCACACTCAATCTTGGACTTGGATCCTTCAGACTTACGTCCAAAGTGAGCAATTCCCCGATACGTTACCTTACCCCCGTGTTTAGAAATTGATTTTGAAACGATGGTTGAAGAGCAATTCGGTGCTAAATGCATTACCTTTGCACCGGCATCCTGATGCTGCCCTTTCCCGGCAATGGCAATGGAAAGAATTGTACCTTTTGCTCCTTCGCCTTTCATAATGACGGCTGGATACTTCATCGTCAGCTTTGAACCGATATTACCGTCAACCCACTCCATGGTAGCACCAGCTTCAGCAACTGCACGCTTTGTTACCAGGTTAAAGATGTTAGGTGCCCAGTTCTGGATGGTTGTATAACGGCAGTAAGCGTCCTTTTTAACGATGATTTCAACCACTGCACTATGCAGAGAGTTTGTGGAATAAACTGGCGCTGTACATCCTTCTACATAGTGTACAGAGCTGCCTTCATCCGCAATAATAAGTGTACGCTCAAACTGACCCATGTTCTCAGAGTTAATACGGAAATAAGCCTGTAGAGGTGTATCAGTTTTCACGCCTTTTGGAACATAGATAAAGGATCCGCCGGACCACACAGCTGAATTCAAGGCAGCAAATTTGTTATCCGATGGAGGAATCACTGTACCAAAGTGCTTACGGAAAATTTCTTCGTCCTCTTTCATCGCTGTATCCGTATCTTTAAAGATAATTCCTTGAGCTTCAAGGTCTTCTTGCATATTGTGATAGACCACTTCTGATTCATACTGAGCGGATACACCAGCAAGATATTTCTGTTCTGCTTCAGGAATCCCCAATTTATCAAATGTGTTCTTAATTTCTTCTGGTACTTCGTCCCAAGACTTTTCGGAGCGCTCAGAAGGCTTAACATAATAAGTGATCTCATCGAACTTCAATTCTGCAAGATCTCCGCCCCACTGAGGCATAGGCATTTTGTAAAACTGCTCTAGAGACTTCAACCGGAAGTTCAGCATCCATTCCGGCTCTTCTTTGATTTTTGAAATTTGACGGACTATCTCTTCAGTAAGCCCGCGCTCTGAACGATAAATCGATACGTCTTTGTCATGAAAGCCGTATTTATATTCGCCGATTTCAGGCATTTTCTTAGCCATGTGAAAACCCTCCTTAAAAGTAGCATGCGATGCATGCTTATAAAATCCCAAGTCCCGAAGTCAGCCTTCTGTACCTAACTTTCTTCTTCAGGTACAAAACGCCTTCTTCCTATTCTTCTTCGTTATTTAATCCTTTTTCCATGGCCTTCCATGCTAAGGTTGCACATTTAATTCGTGCAGGAAACTTCTGCACCCCTTGAAGGGCTTCTATATCACCAAGGTCGTATTTTTCATCATCATAATCTTCTCCCTGCATCATCTTGGAGAAAATATCTGCTAGTTCAAGCGCTTCTTCGACAGGTCTTCCCTTAATTACTTCAGTCATCATAGAAGCAGAGGATAAACTGATCGAACAGCCTTCACCTGAAAACTTAGCTTCAGAAATCTTTCCATCCTCCACTTGCATTTGAAGTTCAATGCGGTCTCCGCATGTAGGATTATTCATGTTCACTGTTAACGTATCTCCCTCAATACCTCCGCGGTTTCGGGGATTCTTATAGTGATCCATGATAACTTGCCGGTATAGGGTATCTAGATTGTTACTATGCAAAGACATCACCGAAATACTCCTTTGTTTTTATTAGGCCTTTCACTAGAGCATCAACATCTTCATCGGTGTTATATAAATAAAAGCTGGCACGAGCAGTTGCTGTCGCCTTCAGCCACCTCATTAGCGGCTGGGCACAATGATGGCCTGCCCGGACTGCTATTCCTTCAGAATCAAGAACGGTTGCCAGGTCATGAGGATGGACGTTGTCTACATTAAAAGTGACAATCCCAGCCCGTTTTTGCGGACCATATATCTGCAATCCTTTCACTTCGTCTTGAAGCCTTTCGATTGCATAATTGACGAGCTTCGTTTCATGCTCTTCAATATTATCAAGCCCTATTTCGTTCAGAAAATCAATGGCTGCTGCCAGACCAATGGCTCCTCCGATAATTGGGGTTCCACCTTCAAACTTCCACGGAAGCTCCTTCCAGGTAGATTCCTGCCAATCAACAAAATCGATCATTTCGCCGCCAAATTCAACGGGCTCCATGTTATTCAGCCACTGTTTTTTACCATACAATACCCCGATTCCAGTTGGCCCACACATCTTATGACCGGAAAATGCCAGGAAATCACAATCTATATCCTGCACATCCACTTTCATATGAGGAATGCTTTGTGCGCCATCTATTACGGATACTGCCCCTTTTTCATGAGCGATAGACGTAATTTCTTTTACCGGATTGATTGTACCTAATACATTGGAAACCTGGATTACAGCTACAATTTTTGTATTATCCGTAACCGTTTCTCTTACATCTTCAAGAGAAATGGATCCGTCTTCCTGCATAGGAATATACTTCAAAGTGGCTCCTGTAGCCTTAGCTGCCTGCTGCCAGGGAATGATATTACTATGATGCTCCATTTGTGTAATAACAATCTCATCGCCTTCTGAGAGGTTGTCGCGGGCGTAGCTTGAAGCTACCAGGTTAAGGGCAGCTGTTGCCCCCCTCGTAAACACGATCTCTTCTGTACTTTTGGCATTAATGAAAGCCCTGACCTTTTCCCTTGCTCCTTCATAGCCTTCAGTAGCCAGTGTTCCTAGGGTGTGGACACCACGGTGTACGTTGGAGTTATACCGGCGGTAATAGTCATCCACCTTCTCAATCACCTGTACAGGCTTTTGAGAAGTGGCTGAGCTGTCTAAATATACTAAAGGATGGCCATTGACCTCCTGATCCAAGATGGGAAACATCTTGCGGATTTCACGTACATCCATTAGTAAACCTTCCTTTCAATAAGTTCAGTAAGGCTGTTTCTTACAGATTCAATAGGCAGTTCGTTTACTACAGGCGCCAGGAAACCAAAAATAATCAAGCGTTCGGCTTCTGTACGGGATATCCCGCGGCTCATCATGTAGAACATTTGCATTGGATCAATTTGTCCAACTGATGCTGCGTGTCCTGCCGTAACATCATCTTCATCAATCAAAAGGATCGGGTTGGCGTCTCCCCGTGCTTTCTCGCTTAGCATAAGAACACGTTCTGTCTGTACTCCGTCAGACTTAGTTGCCCCATGCTCAATCTTTGTAATCCCATTGAAGATTGAGCTTGCTTTATCCTTCATGACTCCATGAGTCAAGATATATCCACGGGAATTCTTGCCGTAATGAACCATATTGGAAACAAAGTTTTGGCTCTGCTCCCCGCGTCCGATGGTCACTGTTTTCGTGTCTCCATAGGATCCATCTCCAACGAGGAGAGTAATGTTTTCAGAAACAGTATTTCCTTCGTTCATTTGGCCAAGCACCCAGTCAATTCTTCCATCTTTCTCTACGTGGCCACGACGGTTTGTGTAAGTGGTCACGCCTTTTTCGAAATTATCTACGCCGCAGAATGTAATGTTGGATCCAGGTCCTGCATATACTTCTGCTACATTATTTGCTACAGCTGCAGCTTCTTTATTAAATGACACGTAGTTCTCTATAAATGTCACCTTGCTGTTATCTTCAGCAGCCACAATCACATGGTTGAAAAGAGCAGCTTCCCCGTCCTCTTGCCAGTTAATCGTTTGAAGAGGCACTGTGATCTCTACGTTCTTTGGCACATAGAGGAAGGTACCGCCATTCATAAGAGCTACGTGAAGTGCAGTTAAGCGATGCTCATCTACATCAACCGCTTTGCCCATAAAGTACTTTTTCACAAGCTCTCCATGGTTTTGGACTGCTGTCTGCATATCGGTAAAAACGACACCCTGCTCTTCTAAAGCACTGCTTACATTTTTATAAACCGGAACCCCGTCACGATAAACAATTACATTTTGTTCACCAGAGCTCTTATCGATAAGCTTTTGAATATTTTCATCAAGGTCTTCCACTTTATCAAAAGTTTCAGAAGGCTTGCCCTCATGTTTAAATTCAGTGAAATTCCATTTTGTAATATTGGTCTTTTCCGGTTTTGGCAAACCAAGCTTTTCCGCAAGCTGATAGGCAGCCACTCGTTGTTCAGTCAGCCACTCAGGTTCGCCCTTTCCTTTTGAAAAATCTCTGATATATTGTTCGTCGAACGTCAACTTAGTATCCACTGACATGATATAACCTCCTACGCTTGCGTTTCTTGGCCGACTTTTTCATCTTCAATGCCAAGCTCTTCTTTAATCCAGTCATAGCCTTCTGCTTCCAGGCGCTCAGCAAGTTCTGCCCCGCCGGTTTTCACAATACGTCCTTGCATCATGACATGGACTTTATCAGGAGTGATGTAGTTCAATAGACGCTGGTAGTGAGTGATAATTAAACAGCCAAACTCAGGCCCTCTCATGTCGTTAACTCCATTAGAAACGACTTTTAAGGCATCAATATCAAGACCAGAGTCAATTTCATCAAGAATAGCGATCTTTGGTTCAAGCATAAGAAGCTGAAGAATTTCGTTACGCTTTTTCTCTCCACCGGAAAAGCCTTCATTCAGGTAACGCTGGGAGAAAGCCTGGTCCATATCAAGAACGTCCATTTTTTCATCCATTTTGCGGATAAATTTCATAAGAGAGATTTCTTTTCCTTCTTCTCGGCCTGCATTAATGGCTGAACGCATGAAATCAGCATTTGTTACGCCAGCGATTTCACTCGGGTACTGCATAGCCAGGAAAAGCCCCGCTCTTGCACGCTCATCTACTTCCATATCCAAAACGTCTTCTCCGTCTAAAAAGACTTTACCGCTCGTAATTTCATATTTAGGATGCCCCATAATAGCAGAAGCAAGGGTAGATTTCCCCGTACCGTTAGGTCCCATAATTGCGTGTATTTCCCCACCGTTAATTTCAAGGTTAAAATCTTTGATAATTTCTTTTCCTTCAATAGCTACATGAAGATTTTCGATCTTAAGGTTAGGTGCTGACATCTAAAAATACCTCCATATTTATAAATATAATGGGTGACTTGCATACCCCTTATTCTCAATTTATTCTCATTATAATTTTATAACAAATCCAAACTAAGTTCAAGGAGTTACCACTATCCCTGTGTTGTTAAACATAATCTTTCCCTAGTTTACCTTGAATAACTACTATGTTACAACTATCGCGGGCAAGAAGTTTCATCGTACCATATGTCCTGAAGATTGAATATATTTAAAAAAGTTCTCACTATGTGCCTTCCTGCCCGAAGGTGAGGATTTATTCTATGTTTGTAAACACGTATTTTTTTATTGTAACAAATCTTTGCAAAAAAGGAGAGAAGCGTTTAAGAAACCTGTCAGCTGGTCCTTCATATTTAAGGCAGAAAGGGACGTAAAAGAACAGAGGGGCACCGCCGCTCTGTTCTGTTTATACGCTCAATCTTACAACCCTTCTTCCATAGGACCCTTCACCTTACAGAAAGGCTGTTTTGAAAATTTTGCGCAAGTAAACATGTAACCGGGACACCCCTTCCCTTCTTGTAACATGACTGCCTAAGAAAAGGCGTTCAAATTAGTGAGTATTTTGCTGAAGGTCCTGAATGGCTTCTTGTACGAGAGTCACTGCCTGACTCATGGCAGCCCCGCCTCCAAAGGCAGCGGTCACTCCTAAGGCTTCTAATATCTCCTTTTCACTGCATCCCTGGTCCAGACATCCCTGTGTATGATAAATAATACAATACTCATCTTGTGAATATACACTTAGGCCTAGAGCAATCAGCTGTTTTTCTTTTTGAGACAATTCCCCTTCTTCAAAACACGCTTCAGTAAAAGCATTATATTTACGCGCAATATGAGGAATCTGCTCAGTAAAGTGTCCTAAACCCGCTTTGTAGTCATGCAATGCTTGTTGAATTAGTGATGTTTCCTGGTTATCCTGCGATTGATTCATTATCGTTCTCCTCCTTAATCTCCATATCAAACTTTAGGGTTTACAAAAATTCCATGTTCATACACAAAGAGCTCTTTTTCTGTAACCTGTGCCTTTCCTTTATTCTCAGGCGAATACAGGCCCTACCCTTTTCAGTGAGGAAGGACCTTACCGTTTCTTTACCATACATATAAAATAAGAGAATACGTTCATTAATAATAAAAAATGCCGGCTCCTTCAAGGAACCGGCATTTCACTCTATTATTATTCGTTAACAGGAACCACAGACCCATCATATTCTTCAAGAATAAAATCTTGAACCTCTTCAGAACGAAGCACTTCGACTAACGTTTGAATTGCTTCATTATCTTCATCGCCGCTGCGCACAGCAATAACATTCACATATGGGTTATCATCTGGAGATTCAATAGCAATAGCATCTTCAGCTGGTGATAAGCCGTGGTCGATCGCATAATTGGAGTTAATAAGAACAGCATCGCCTTCGTTATTATCAAAAGCCTGTGGAAGCATTGCCGCTTCTACGTTATCACGAAAATCAAGGTCTCTAGGGTTTTCTTCAATATCATCAATGGTAGCTTCCACACCTGCCCCTTCAGTTAAGGTGATAAGCCCTTCGTCTTCAAGCATGGATAAGATTCTTCCATGGTCAGCCACTGAGCTGCTCATGATAATTTCAGCACCTTCAGGCAAGTCATCTAAGCTGTCATACTCCTGAGAGTAAACACCAATCGGCTCAATATGAATTCCACCCGCATTTTCAAAATCATAGCCATGCTCCTCAATTTGAGACTCAAGGTATGGGATGTGCTGGAAATAGTTAGCGTCCAGCTCTTCTTGATCAAGCGCCTGGTTAGGAACGATATAATCATTAAACGTTCTAATATCAAGAGTAATACCTTCTTCTTCAAGTTGATCAGATGCAAATTCTAAGATTTCAGCATGAGGGACATTCGAAGCTCCAATTGTGAGCTCCTGCTCCTCTTCCTCTGTAGCATCAGTATCATCTTCTTCAACGCCCTCTTCTGCTTCTTCTACGTCAACCTCTGTGCCGTTACCTTCACCATCTCCTGCAGTATCGTCCTCCTCGGCTGTGCCGCAGGCTGCCAGAACAAGTACTAATGCAAACACAGATAAAACATGCAATAAATACTTCATGTACGTGTCTCCTCCTTTATCTTTTATCAATTGTATGTGTAAGCCGATCGCCAATCCATTGTAGAACAAATACAATAATCAGGATGGCAATGGTAGCCACTAAGGTAACATCGGGATTATTCCGCTGGAAACCCTCCCGGAAAGCTAAATCTCCCAGTCCGCCTGCACCAATTACTCCAGCCATGGCCGTATAGCTTACTAAAGCTATTGCTGTTACTGTAATACCGGAAATCAATGCTGGCATCGACTCAGGCAATAAAACTTTGAAAATAATCTGCTGCTGATTTGCTCCCATAGACTGAGCCGCTTCAATGACACCTTTATCCACTTCACGGAGTCCAATTTCAACCATACGGGCGTAAAATGGTGCTGCCCCGATAATAAGTGCCGGCAAGGCCGCGCTTGGCCCAAGCATTGTCCCTACTATAATGGTTGTCAGGGGAATCAGCAGGATAATTAATATAATGAAAGGAATAGACCTGAATAAATTTACAAAACCAGCAATAATGCTGTTTATAAACCTGTTTTCCCACAGGTTCCCCTTGCCCGTAAGGTAAAGGAGAAGTCCTAGTAAAATACCAAGAACAAACGTAGCTGCTACCGATATAAGACTCATATAAATCGTTTCTACAGTAGCATCCCACATCCGCTCCCAATGTACATTCGGAAACAGAGTCTCAATCATTTTTTAACACCTCCGCCTCCACTTGCTGCTCTTTAATAAACTGAAGAGCACTTTGCAAATTGCTTTCCGTTCCATCCAGACGGACAAACAAGGTGCCATAGCTCCCTTCCCTTGTCTGTGAAATCTTTCCTTGAAGAATATTAACACTCACCTGGAACTTCTGGATGATTTCAGTCATTAAAGGCTGTTCGGCATCATCACCTACAAAGGTAAGCTTTAGGATGGGGCCGCCTTCTGTTCCTTTTAACAGTTCAGAAATTGCTTCCATTGTTTCTTCAGGTTCAGTAATTTGTTTCACAAATTCTTTGGTCATCTCTTGCTTAGGGTTGCGGAAGACATCAAGAACAGGCCCCTCTTCTACCACTTTTCCACCTTCCATAACCGCTACATGGTGGCAGATTTTTCGAATGACATGCATCTCATGGGTAATAAGGACAATGGTCAAGCCAAGCTTTTGATTAATATCCACTAGTAAGTCAAGTATAGAATCTGTAGTCTTAGGATCAAGAGCGGACGTCGCCTCATCGCACAACAGCACTTTAGGGTTATTCGCAAGAGCGCGGGCAATGCCTACTCTTTGCTTTTGTCCCCCGCTAAGCTGAGAAGGATAGGCATCCCCTCTTCCCTCCAGGCCGACTAGCTTAATAAGTTCGTTAACTCTTGCCCGCCTTTCTTCTTTTGGCGCTCCGGCAATTTCTAAAGGAAAAGCAATATTTTCGGCAACCGTTCGGGACCAAAGCAGATTGAAATGCTGGAATATCATGCTGATCTCCTGCCTGGCTTTTCTTAATGACCTTCCTTTTAAGTTGGACATATTATTGCCGGCCACAGTGACCTCGCCTTCACTTGGTCGCTCAAGCATATTAAGCATCCGAATCAATGTACTTTTGCCGGCTCCACTGTACCCAATGACACCATAAATTTCGCCTTCTTCTATTGTAAGGTTCACCCCGTCAACTGCAGTGACCGTTCCACTTTTTGTACTAAAAATCTTTTTTAAGTTTTTTAACGTAATCATATAGACCACCCTTGGGTATTTTAAATCCTATTATACTTATCTGGAAACTTAGTTCCCTTTCCGTTATAAGCACTTGATTTCCAGGAACCAAGTGCACCTTAATTAAAGAAGCTTTCTGCAGCTTCTTAATGTTTTCTTTTAAGTAACAAACAGCACAGAAACGAAAAAAACCTTCTGCTTATCAGTGAGCAGAAAGGTCCTGTATATGCGCCTTTCTCTCATCTTGCAACGCTCAGCGGGCATTGCAGGAATTGGCACCTTATCAACTCACATTGACGGTTGCCGGGCTTCAACGGGCCTTTCCCTCCACCACTCTTGATAAGAGCATTAAATTGTTTTCTACAATATTCAACACTAAATTGAATATTAGCACGGGAAATAAAGAGTGTCAACACAATGACAAGGTGGGTTATTTTACCTGGTCAGGTGCCTGGCACCTCAGCTTATTGTAATATTTCTTCCCCTTTATCTAAGGGGTTAGGCCTAATTTGTGTTACATCAAGGCCTTGGTGCCTGACACCAATTAAAAAAGCACCCATTTACAGGGTGCTTATGTACCGTTGATTAGTCTTCGCTAACCATTTCTTCATACTCTTCAGCGGACATAAGTTGGTCAAGCTCACTTTTGTCGGATGGCTCAACAACAATCATCCATGCTTTTTCATAAGGTGAGTCATTAACAAATTCAGGAGAATCGTCAAGGTCTTCGTTCACCTCTACTACTTTTCCGCTTACTGGCGCATACAATTCAGATACGGTTTTTACAGACTCAACGCTTCCAAAAGGCTCGTCTGCTTCTACTTCGTCTCCCTCTTCTGGAAGCTCTACAAAAACGATGTCTCCCAGCTCTGATTGTGCGAAGTCAGTAATTCCAATGCGGACTTTGCCGTCTTCCTCTTTTACCCACTCATGTTCCTCTGAATACTTTAATTCTTTTGGCAGATTCATAATTATCCCTCCATTTCAACTTCTTTTTTGAAAGTAGGCTGCCCTGACAGGCATTACCTCTTCCATAATTCCTCAAATTGCTCTTCTTTAAACCCTACTGACACCTTTGTTCCATCGGTTACAATGGGTCGTTTGAGGAGCATACCGTCTGAAGCCAGAATATCCAGAAGCTCGTCCTCACCCGCTGTCTTCACCTTGTCCTTTAGGCCAAGTTCACGGTATTTCTTGCCGCTCGTATTAAAAAACTTACGAAGCTCAAGTCCGCTCTTTTCATAAAGCTCCTTGACCTGGTCACGGCTGGGAGGATCTTCGACGATATGGTACTCATTATAATCGATACCATGCTCTTCTATCCAACGTTTTGCTTTTCGGCATGTGCCGCATGTAGGATACCCATAATACGTTAAGCTCATCTTTTACTTTCTCCCCTTTTTGATAAAATCCTTCTTTATTATATCTTATCTTTTAGCAGAAAGAGAAATAAGTAAATTTGTAAAAGGAACCTGGAAAAGCACAGTGTAAAAAGCTTGTTAAATGGACAAAGAAGCCCCATAGGGACTTCTTTGCCTCACTTAGCAGAGAGGAGATTACCTTTCAAAGAAAGGAGATATATTATATTGAGGTTATAAAACCCCAAATTGAATAACAAAGTTACACAACGTATTTTTCTTCTTTAAGGACACGTTCAGCGATTTCCCGCTTTTTCGTTACCACATTGATTGGAGTATGACGAACTAGCTTACGTAAAATGCCCAGCATGGACCGGAGGGTATCGCCTTCTTCCATGTGAACCAGAGATTCTTTTGCATTTGCTTCAATCCGGTTCATCGCTTCCTGGCAGAACACCTGGGTTAGCAAAAGCTTGTTGCCTTCTTTGCTTTCGCCATTTTTATTAATTGCTTTTTCTGTTCTGAGGATGACAGATTCCATGGCATAGATATCACTTACAATGTCAGCAACATTTATCAGAAGCTCTTGCTCTTTTTCCAAGTCTTGAGCATACTTTTGAGCTCCGTTTCCCGCCACCATGAGGAAGATCTTTTTCGCATTGCCTAGGAGATACTTCTCTTGTTCCAAAGCAGCATCACCAGGATCTTCCGGCATCATCATCATAAGCTCTTCCTGAAGCCCCTGGGCTTTCTCAAGGAGAGGAAGTTCTCCTTTCATTGCTTTTCTCATAATGGTGCCAGGCACCAGCATACGGTTTATTTCATTTGTGCCTTCAAATATGCGGTTGATGCGGGAATCACGGTATGCTCGTTCCACTTCATATTCGGCCATAAAGCCATAGCCCCCGTGAATTTGAACAGCTTCATCAACCACATAATCCAAAACCTCGGACCCGAAGAATTTATTCAAGGAGCATTCAATGGCGTATTCTGCAATTGATGTAGCAACCTTTCCTCCGTCTTCCTGTTCTTCATCTGTAAGTTTGCCAAGCTGCTCTTCAAAAAGCCCGCCTGTGCGGTAAATGGAACTTTCAGCCGCATAAGTCTGCACAGCCATCGTTCCAAGCTTTTCCTGAATGGCAGTAAATTTTCCGATCGGAGTTTTAAACTGCTTGCGCTCATTCGCATAAGCAGCCGCCAGCTCAATCCCTCGTTTTGAACCTCCTACACATCCTACCCCGAGCTTATAACGCCCTACATTTAAGATATTAAATGCAATCACGTGTCCCCGGCCGATTTCGCCAAGGACATTCTCGGCAGGAACCTTTGCATCTTCCAAAATTAAGGTACGCGTAGAAGAACCTTTAATCCCCATTTTCTTTTCCTCTGGTCCGGTGCTTACTCCGTCATACTCTTTTTCCACGATAAAAGCAGTGAATTTTTCTCCATCAATTTTTGCGTATACCACAAAGATGTCAGCAAAAGCGGAGTTCGTGATCCATTGCTTTTCCCCGTTTAGAATGTAATGTGTACCTTCTTCATTTAATACTGCAGTGGTCTTTGCTCCAAGAGCATCTGAACCAGAACTTGGCTCTGTCAGAGCATAGGCTGCAATTTTTTCTCCAGACGAGAGCGGAGGTAAATATTTTTTCTTTTGCTCTTCATTTCCAAAAAATACGATAGGCAGAGAACCAATTCCAACATGTGCCCCGTGGCTTAAAGAAAAGGCTCCAGCACGGGAGAATTTTTCTGTGATAAGAGAGGAACTGATTTTGTCCAGCCCCAGCCCTTCATACTTCTCGGGCACATCTGCTCCCAACAGCCCAAGTTCTCCGGCTTTAGTCAGCAGGTTGCGCGAAATGTCAAACTGGTGATTCTCTATTTCATCGATATGAGGAACAACCTCCCCCACAACAAACTCTTCTGTCGTTTTTGCTATCATTTTATGCTCTTCACTAAAATCCTCTGGTGTAAATACCTGGTCAGCTCTTACTTCTTCAATTAAAAATCCTCCGCCTTTAACCCCTAACTCTGTAGTGCTGCTCATTTTCATACCCCCATCTATATATTAAATAAGCTCAAAGACTCCAGCTGCACCCATTCCTCCGCCAATGCACATAGTAACGACACCAAACTGTTCACCACGACGTTTCATTTCATGGATGAGGCTTAATGTTAACTTTGTACCGGAACAGCCAAGAGGATGCCCAAGTGCAATTGCCCCGCCGTTTACGTTGACTTTATCGTAGTCTAAACCAAGCTTGCGAATAACATGGAGAGACTGAGATGCAAAGGCTTCATTTAGCTCAAACAGCCCAATATCGGAAAGCTCAAGTCCCGCTTGCTTTACTGCCTTTGGAATGGCTTCCACGGGTCCTACCCCCATGATTTCCGGGCGAACACCGGCCACGGCAAAAGATTTAAATTTGACTAACGGAGTTAATCCGTCGGCTTCTGCTTTTTCACGATTCATAACAAGAACAGATGCTGCTCCATCACTCATTTGTGAAGCGTTCCCCGCTGTAACAGAGCCTTTCGGATGAAAAGCCGGGCGCAGTTTTGCAAGAGTTTCTTTCGTCGTACCTTCCCTTACACCTTCATCTCTGGAAAATGTCACTGCTTTTTCCTGCAGCTTATGATCCGCCCCTACTGAACGCAAGGTGACTTCTACAGGAACAATTTCTTCGTCAAATTTTCCTTCTTTTATAGCACGAGATGCCCGATTATGACTTTCAGCGGCAAACTCATCCTGGTCTTCACGGCTGACATCAAATTCCTTGGCTACTTGTTCTGCCGTATAACCCATCCCCATGTAATATTCAGGCATTTCCTCTACGATGGTAGGGTTAGGAGAAATCACGTGCCCCCCCATCGGGATTAGACTCATAGACTCAGCCCCGCCGGCAATGATAGTTTCAGAGTTTCCTAGCATAATTCGCTCGGCGGCGTAAGCGATGCTTTGCAGACCAGACGAACAATACCTATTTATAGTTATCGCAGGTACGTTAACAGGAAGGCCGGCCAGTGCAGAAATGTTACGTGCAAGGTTCATACCTTGTTCCGCCTCAGGCATGGCACAGCCAATAATTACATCTTCTACTTGCGACGCATCAAAATTATTTGCTCTTTTTAAGGTTTCCTTTATGGTTAAAGCGCCAAAATCATCAGGGCGCATTGTAGCAAGTGTTCCTTTTTTTGCTTTTCCGACCGGGGTACGTGCCCCAGCCACAATCACCGCTTCCTTCAAGACCCTTCCCTCCATTCTTCTTCATATATCAGTCTAGTTACGTAACGGCTTTCCTTTTGTCAGCATGTGCTGCATTCTTTGCTGGGTTTTTGGCTCTCCCACCAGGCTTAAGAAAGCTTCACGTTCGAGGTCAAGCAGGTACTGTTCATCTACTTCAGTTCCTTTGGCTACACGGCCACCGGCTAAGACGAATGCCAGCTTTTGGGCAATTTTCACGTCGTGGTCAGAAACCATTCCTCCATACTGCATGGTTTTTGCGCCGAGCAGCATCGCAGCATATCCAGATTCCCCAACTACCGGAATCTTTTTACGTTGCGGCGGACGGTAGCCCGCGTCATGTAAAAAGATGGCATGCTGTTTTGCATTGTGGATTGTATGATCTCCATTAAAAGTTACACCATCTCGGGAGCTTAAAAATCCATTTTTTCTGGCTTCATCAGCTGACGTGGAAACCTTCGCCATAGCAATCTTTTCAAATGTGTCATTTGCCACAGCCTGTAAGTCAATTGCCGCACCTTGCGGAAGGCTTTCAATTCCACGCAGATAAAGCTCTTTGTTACCTCCGCCGCCAGGAATTAATCCCACACCAACTTCAACAAGACCCATGTAAGTCTCTGAAGAGGCTTGAATGCTTGCTGATGGAAGGCAGATTTCCGTTCCACCTCCGAGAGTCATTCCATGGGGAGCAGTGACCACCGGACAGTTTGCATACCTGATCCTTGCCATCGTCTTTTGGAATTGACGAATCACCATGTCGATTTCAAAAAAGCCGCCGTCTTGCGCTTCCATTAAAATCATCATCAGGTTAGCACCCACACAGAAATTCTTCCCGTGGTTTCCAATAACCAGTCCTTTGTAGTTCTTTTCTACTTCATCGATGGATTTGTTAATCATCTGCAGCACATCAGGGCCGATAGAATTATTTGGAGAATGGAATTCCAGACAAGCTACCTCGTCACCAATATCAATGAGTGAAGCTCCATTATTCTTCATGATGACATTTGAGTCATCTGATTTAAGCGTTTTCAAATTAATTGCTTTTTTATTCTTTACAATCTGTTTGTATTCTCCGTTATGATAAAACTCTTCTTTGCCACGGTAAAAAGAGGTATGACCGTTCTGAAGCATCTCCTTCACCCATGCAGGAACACTTCTTCCCTCTTCCTCCATCTTTTCAACAGATTTTTCCAGCCCAATGGCATCCCAGGTTTCAAACGGGCCCATTTCCCATCCAAACCCCCATTTGATCGCTTGATCAATGGCAAGAAGATCATTTGCAATTTCATCAGCTTTTTCAGCTGAATAGATAAGCACAGGTGCAAGTACGTTCCATATAAACTGACCTGCTTTATCATCTGCATATACAAGGACTTTCAATTTATCAGGGAGCTTTTTCGCTTGTTTTGCTTGTTCAGTTGCTGCTGTTTTTACCTTTTTTCTTGGGACATACTCGAAGCTTTCGGGATCAAGCTCTAATATCTCACTGCCTTTTTCACCCTTCTTCTTCACAAAGAACCCTTGCCCTGCCTTGCTTCCGATCCAGCCTTTCTCCGCCATATCTTTCATAAATTGAGGAGGATCAAAAGTTTCTTTTTCTTCTCCTTCCACCTGGTCATATACATTTTTTGCCACGTGCAGGAAGGTATCTAATCCAACCACATCAAGTGTTCGGAAGGTTGCACTTTTCGGCCGTCCGATTGCCGGACCTGTAATGGAATCTACTTCCCCGACAGAAAATCCGGATTTCAACATTTCCTGAACTGTAACAAGAAGCCCATAAGTTCCTATACGATTTCCTATGAAGTTAGGCGTATCTTTCGCTTCCACTACGCCTTTCCCAAGTGTATTTTCGGCAAATTCCTTCATAAAGGAAAGCACTTCTTCACTCGTATCTTTCGTAGGAATGATCTCAAGAAGCTTTAAGTAACGAGGCGGGTTAAAAAAGTGCGTACCCAGGAAGTTGGATCTGAACTCAGGTGAGCAATCTTCAGACATTGCTTCTATAGAAATTCCTGAAGTATTTGAGCTGACAATGGTGCCTGGTGTAATGTTAGCTTCTACTTCAGCAAAAACTTTTTTCTTAATTTCAAGATTTTCAACGACAACTTCAATCACCCAGTCAACCTCTGATAATCGTTTCATATCATCTTCCATGTTTCCGGGTTCAATAAGAGTAATATTTTCTTTTACAGTAAGGGGAGCGGGCTTTTGCTTTAACAGCTTCTTCACAGCTGTTGTACTTAACCGATTCTTTACCTGTTTATGGTCGATCTCCAGGCCTTTTTCTTTTTCTTCATTTGTAAGTTCCTTTGGCGCAACGTCCAATAGAAGGACAGATATTCCAATGTTTGCAAGATGTGCTGCAATGCCCGATCCCATAACTCCTGAACCGAGAACAGCGACTTTGTTAATGCTGCCTTTCATCGTCTTCCTCCCTCTCCTTGAATGAATACTCATTCATAATATAAACAAAAAAATTAACCACTTTCTGAATGGCTGTTCATTTCTATCCTTACTATAAATTATATTCCTGATTATATCAATACTGTGCTTACAGAAAATTATTATTTTTTTGAGTCCTCTACAAAGATAGTTGTTTTTTCTTGTGGTCGACAGAAAAATTGTCTTTACTCTATACATTTGAACATTGTTTCTATTTCACTTTTATAATTTTTTTGTATAGCTTCTTCCTCCATTCCTCAAACTAAATACGTGTTTATATAAAAAGGAGGTTGTTTTATGCAGCAGCAAAGCGAACAAAATCAGCAGCAGGTAATGCCTCAACCGCCGAATGTCGTTACGACAAAGGACGAAATTTACATTACTGACATGTTGTCATGGAATCTTTTAGCCGCCAAAAAGTCCCATTATTTTGCACAACAGTGTACAGATACTGATGTTAAAAGCGCACTCGAAAGTGTATCACAAATGCACGTACGCCACTACCAGCAGATCCTTTCTCACCTTCAATCTAACAATCAGCCTATTCAACCTACTCAATAAGGAGGCAAGAAACATATGACACAGCAAAGTAAAATACAAAATCAAGAAACTCAAGTTCCTAAGTCCCCAGCCATGAATGACCGGGACTTCCTAAATGATATTTTGACTACGGAAAAGTATATGACTTCCTCTTACAGTATCGCTTTAAACGAGGCAAGTCATGAATCTCTTTATCAGGACTTGGCTGCCATTATGAATGAAACTCAGGATTCCCAGCGCCACTTATTCAATGTCATGTTCGAAAAAGGGTGGTACAGCTTTGATGCCGCTCAGCAAAATTCCTTACAACAGAGCTTTCAGCAGTTCACCGGTTATAACAACCAGCTGCCTAGCGGCGGGTTGACTCAATAAGAAAAAAGATAATCCTGCAAACAGCTGCAATCTTCAAGCTGTATGCAAACAAAAGCAGCCCTTCTGCATCGCTCTTTGGCTTGGTAGGAGCGGAAGAAGGGCTGTCCTGCTTATTAATCTTCTTTCTCTTTCTTTCTATTAGCTTCATTCAGCCTTTTGATTTCCCCTGCCAATTCTCTCATGCTTTCCTTTGCATCCGGGTAAGACTCAATCCAATGTCTTGTTAATGGAGGCATGTTTTTAGAAATATGCATATAAAGGGCCCAAGTTTCTACTTTTTTCTTAAGCTCCGGAGTACTTTCTCCAAGCAAGAGTTCAGTGTATTTTTCTAGTAACCCATCCACCTGTTCTTGAAATTGTTTATCCATTTCCTCCTCCTCCTTTCTCTTTACTTTTCTACACACATAAATACATCTTTTGTTCAAACACCTGACAAATAGTTCTCTGTAATTTTATAAAATTGTGGTAAAATAGTGCTAGATTTTATTTTTTTTATTGGGGGAGACACCATGAAAAATGAGCTCTCAAGGTTAAAAAGCAGGCTCCAGCATAACGCCCACGGCCTGGCAGAAGCAATCACTGAAAAAATTGACAAGCAAAAAGCAATAGAAACAAATGACAGTTCTAGCGCTCTCTTTCATGTGCGTCTCGAATTAATCAACCTTATTGCTGAAGGCCTTGTTGCTTCAAAAAAAGAATTAAACAATGATATAAGAGAGTGGGCTGACAAAGCAGGGATGCTGGCTGTACAGGAAAATCGCTCCTTGTCTGAAGCTTTATCAAGCTTATCCCTCTTTCGGAAAGTAATTTGTAAAGAAGCAGAAAAAGAGATTAAAGACAACAACCTGTCCTATGGATTAGCTTTTAAAATCACTGATATGATATGTGATCTGATAGATATTACTACAATTGCTTATAGCGAACAATATATCAATTATTATAGTGAAGAGCTTGAAAAAGCCACTATCCAAATACAGGAAGACAAGCAGCTGATTAAAGATTTATCCGCTCCTATTATTCCATCAATTGTACCGAACACGATCCTGATCCCACTTACAGGGCAATTGAACTCTGAAAGAATAGAACAAATTCGTGAGAAAGTAGTTAACAACATCAAAGCCTATAAGGCCGACACTGCAATCATCGACTTTACAGGAGTTCATTTGAAAAATCAGGAAGACTTTTCACTTGTTGAAATTGCACGTCAGATTGATTTGATTACCACCTCTCTCGGTTTAATGGGAGTAGAAACGATTTACGTAGGCTTTTCCACTCATTTGGCCCAGGAAATTGTAGGCAGTGGTGTTCAGATTAAAGCAAAGACTTTTTCAAATTTCCGCCTTGGGCTTCAATATCTCAGTGCAAAAAAAGGCTACAAGCTGACATCGATATGAAAAAGGGTGAGCCCCACGGGCCACCCTTTTTCATGTTACAACCAGATCAGCTTTTACTTTCTTTTTTCACAGCAGCTTCCAACGACTGAATAAATGTAATATTTAAATGAACGTCAAGCTCATGAAGCCGCTTTGCCTGTTTAGGAGTCACTCCGGTAATTACTACCTTCTTCCCCATGTAAGTAAGAGACTGAAACATGTTTTTAAGCACCGCCAGCCCCTCTCCCTTTATTTCTCCAATAGCTGTAAAATCAAATAAAAGATTAGTTGCAGGCCGTTCGTAAGAAGCCGCAAGAATTTTTTCTCGAATAACGTTCATTTTGTCCTCATGAACCTCACCATACAAAGGTATGAGTGCCAAATCTTCGGCAACCTCAATAAAGGGTGCTGAAAGCCTGTCATTTTCAATCAATGCTTGCTCAAGCTTTTCTTTTTCCTTTAATAGTTCAAAGTTAGTATCCTGAAGGCGAGTTCTAAGCTCAGCCAGCATATCCGTAACTCTTCTTATCGATTCTTCTTTTATATGAATAAAGACTTTGCCGTGCAGCTCACTTTCCCATCCTGCATATAAATCAGCCAGCAACACTTGTTCTTTCTGATTAATAACGTTTATTTCCAGCTTCCTTTTCCCCTGATCCGGGTGCACTTGCTGCTTAACCTTATCTCTGCTCTCCCTCTCAATCACATCCAGCAATGAGAAATTGACATTGAATTGCGCTTCGGCTTCGGGAGAGCAGCCAAGAATTTGAAGGTTTTTATCTATTATAAAGATAGGAAGCGCCAATTGCTCGTTAACTTGTTGCATTTATATCCCCTTCTCTCCCATTATCAAGCCAATATTGCAAGCCTCTTAAATCTTCTAACACTATCACTTTTTTTTCTGAATAAGAATCAAAGTCATGCTTTTTTGTCATCCGTCCGCCAATAATAATTACAGGCTCAAAATCCACTTCCTGAAAAGCTTGTAAAAATTCTTTCAGCTTTGGCAGACGGTATGAAAGGGCAACTGATACGCCTATCACTTCCGGTTTCCATTCATTTATAAAATGCAGCGCATGATGTAAAGGGAGGTTCGGACCCAAATACCGGACCGTCCACCCTTGATCTTTAAACACGGAAGCAGCCATCTTCAATCCTAGATAATGCTGCTCTTCCTCTACCCCTAGCAACATAACCTTTTTTTCGTTAGGGAGGGTTATTTTATTTCTGAAATAAACATTTTCCATTTGTGAGATAACCATATCACATATCCCAGTAGCCAAGTGTTCATCTGCTACTGATATTTTATTCAATTCCCATAACTCGCCAATATGATACATAGCAGGAGTGATCATATCTTCATAAATGGAAAGCCTATTATCATCGTTACATAATTCTTGCAAGTACACTATGGCTTGCTTTTCCTTTCCCTCCAGGAACAGATGGGCCAGCTTTTCTGGTTGCGGGTTCACATCCGTCACCTCTGCTTTCTCAGCTGTTTTTCAACCATTGGATAGCTTGCTGCAGATATATAAGAAAGGCTTGTTCTCTTTCCTTATCCACTTTTCCAGGAATTACTTTTATGAGTCTTTCAAAATTATCTATGATTAAGTAAGTTCCGACATTACGGCTGGTTAACACGTTTTCCAGCCACTTGGTGTAGTCAAGAAAAACGTTACTGTCCCTTAATTCATATGTTGTTTCTAAATGATCAAGGTGATGATAGTTGTCTTCCTCTGTTTTTATCCTGCCATGTTCCCCAAACTTTTCCCATAAATAGGGGTATGCTTTGTATATGGCCTCCGACACTTCTTTTACAATCTTTTCTTTGGTTTCTTTGCTCATTCAGCTACTACTTTATATTGGCCGACTTTTGGGACGATCGAAGCTAGTTCCTTGTCCGGATATTTCTTTTCTAGTTCATGAATCTTCTTATATTCATCACTTGTTACCCAAGAGAGATAATCAGCTTTACTCTCCCATTCTAGATGGACTGTCAGCTCTCCTGGCTTCTTATCATTTTGTAAAAGCTGAAATGTTCGAAACCCTTTAGCCTTGTCGACTGCTCGCGAGCGATTCCGATAGATATCTATTACTTCATCAGCCTTTTCACTTGGGACGGTAACAGTTGAGGTGACAATGTACATGAAAAATCTCCTTTATTGTATCTTCTCTATTGTATTTCCCATTCTATCACGTAATAATATATGTTGCAGAAAGAACCCTTTCTTGGAGTTTTGCAGAAATCCACATAAAAAAACCGAGGATTTTTCCCCGGTTATTCTTCGCTATTTTAACGGGCTTTTTATATAGTGTTCCTCTTGTTCACTAGCCTTTTTCTGTTCAATGTGCTGTGTAATCAGAACACCGTAAAGCATCGAAAATACGAAGCCGCCAAAGCCGACAGATTGGAGTATAATTTGTGCTGTTTCAGTAAACTGATAGGCACCTATAAAAAATAAAAAGCCAAACGACATCATCATTAATAAGGCCCAAAACAATGGTTGTTCTTTCATGGTAGTCATCCTTTCTTTCAATAATTTATTATATGAACAGTTGTTCTCTGCAAAAAAGATGTATTTTATATTTCCTTAGAATGCCTCTGTTAAACCTTTTCTTCTGAAAACAAAATATTCCTTCAATTAAACCATTTGAAGTTTTAATATTCTAAAAAATCAGTATACTTTTGAGGATTTTAGTTGTTTAGAGATAAATCGTTCATATACTTTCGTTTGTCTACCGAGGGTAAATGGAAAAAAACGGAACAGGAAATTAAGTTATTTCTAATAATAATACAGGAATAAAACCTATAGGTCAATAATATATTTTAACTTTTTTGTGACTTCTTTTAATCGTTGATGAAAAATGGCACCCCCAGGAAGCTTCATCGACCGTTTTATGAATAAAAAAAGGACCCTATTATCGACTTACAATAATTGGATCCATCTTTTCCTTCATTAAACTGGGTAGTCCAAGACTTTCTAATTTCCATAACCTAAAGTCCCTAACTCCGTTTCGACAGTCTGTATGTGTGACCCTGAAAAAAAGCCCTCTCCAAAGCTGGCATATGCACCTTACGGTACGTGGCAGCCCTTTTTCCAAGTGTCCCCAAAGTCTGCTTCTCAGGACACGCTCTATTTATATCTATTCTTCTTCTGCGATATTTACAAAGATATCTTCAGTGGAAGGCTGTTCATCAATATAACCAGTTTCAACCAGCCATTCAATAGTTTCCTCCCAGGATTCTTCGGTCTGGCTCCCAAAAGGTTCTCCTTCCTCTTCCATGAGAGAAAGCAAAATGTCCAGACTTTGCTCCTCTACTTCGCGGACAAGAGGAAAGTTTTCCTGGTCTTCATGTCCAAAAAGAATATCTAGACTTTCATCAGGATTCTCTTTCATGTATTCATAACCCCGGCTGGCAGCTTCCCAAAAACGGTGAATGACGTCTTCATTTTCGTCAAAGTTATCTTCATTTGTAACCATCACCAGCTCGTAAAATGCCGGCACTCCGTAATCTACTGGATCAAAATAGCCAACTTCGTGCCCCTGATGCTCCAGTACAGGGACTTCATGGTTGATGTAGGCCCCGATAACTGCATCAGCCCGTTCTGTCACAATGGAAGAACCAAGTTCAAACCCGACATCAATCAGCTCTACTTCTTCAATGTTTCCCCCGTCCTCTGTAACCATCGTTTCAATAAGAGGTTCATTTACTGGTATACCAGGATATCCTACCTGCCTTCCTTCTAAATCACTTGGTGACTCTATTCCCGAGTCCTCCAGGTAGACGATATGGTTGAGAGGAGAACGGACAATAGCTGCAACAGAAATCACGGGGATTCCTTCGTTCCTTGCTGTAATCACGTCAGGCTGGTATGTAATGCCAAGAGTTACTTCCCCTGTAGCAGCTAAATTCAGAGGGTCTGTAGGATTGGCTGGAAAAATAAGATCCACCTCTACACCTTCCTCTGCAAAATATCCCTGTTCCTGAGCTGCATATAAGTAACTGTGCACTGCGTTAGGATACCAGTCGAGCATAACCTCTATTTGCTCCAGTTCATTTGATTCTTCTCCTGCCTGCTGTTCCTCTTCCTCTCCATTGTTTGTCACTTCTTCCGGACTCTCAGTGTCTTCTTCTTCCTGTCCATTACACCCAGCCATCAGAAAGAGAGAGAGAGCTGAAGCTCCAGCCAGTGACCTGGTGAGTAGTTTTCTTTTCGTCATTTTACATTCCTCCATTTTGTTGTGGCTGTTTCTATTAGTTTAATGCTAAGAAACAATAGAATCCCGAGAACAGATAACAGCACAATCGGGGCAAAAACCCCGGCTCCGTCCATTTGTGTCATCATTCTCCGGCTGAAATACCCAAGTCCTGCGCTCGCTCCAAGCCACTCTCCAATAGCCGCACCGATTACGCTTAACGTAACGGCCACCTTCATTCCTGAAAAAAAGTAAGGAAGGGCGGAAGGCACCTGGACTTTGAAAAAAATCTGTCTGGATGAAGCTCCCATCGTTTTCAATAAGTCTTCAATTTCCCTGCTTGTGGATCGCAATCCGTCAAATGAACTGACCGTAATAGGAAAGAATGTTATCAGTACCGTAACAGCAACTTTGCTCCATATGTCATATCCAAACCAGAGGACAAAAATTGGAGCCAGAGCTATAATCGGAATCGTTTGAGAAGCTATAACAATTGGATAAAAAGTCCTTTCGGCCAACTGGCTCCTGGACATAAGGACAGCCAGGCCGGTCCCAAATACAACTGAAATGCCAAGTCCTATCAGGATAATTTGCAATGTGGCCCACAGGTGCACAGTAAATAACACATCTCTTAATTCCCAAAGTCTGCTTAAAATACCAGAAGGCGCAGGGAGGATATAGGGTTTATCGTAAATCCTTGCGCCTATTTCCCAGCCAATAAAGAAAAGCAATGCTAGTATCCCGGCTCCTCCATACGACACCCAGCTTTTTAACCTGGCGGAAATCATAGCTCTATCCTTACCCTCATCTTTTGCAGAAGTCTCTGTTTAAGCTCCATAAAAACAGGGCTGCTTCTGCTTTCTTCTGTTCTTGGGCTGGGAAGAGTGACATCAATAGTCTCAAATTTTGTTTGTATTGGCGGAGGAGTGAGCATAAAAATTCGATCAGATAAAAAGATTGCTTCTTCCACATCATGAGTGATAAATATAATGGTCTTTTCCCACTTTTCCCACTGCAGTAAGAGCCACTCCTGCATCATAAAACGAGTCATAGAATCGAGTGCGCTGAAAGGCTCATCTAATAAAAGAATATCAGCTCCTCCAAGGATGGCCCGTAAAAAGGAGACTCTCTGCCTCATTCCGCCGGAGAGCTGCTGAGGATAGACATTTTCTTTTCCTTCCAGGCCAAACTCCTTCATGTGAGAGAGCACCTGTTTCTTTGCTTCTTTTCTAGGTGCTCCTTGCAGCTCCAAAGGCAGCACACCATTTTCCAAAACCGTCCTCCAGGGCAGCAGGAGATCCTGCTGCGGCATGTATCCTACTTTTCCCAGCCTGTTTTTTTCTTCTTTTTGATAAATAGAGATGCTTCCGGTATCAGGCTGTTCCAGTCCTGTTGCCAGACGGAAAAAAGTAGATTTTCCAGAGCCGCTTGGACCGAGTATGCTTACAAATTCCTTTTCTTTGACGCTGACCGTAACGTTTTCAAAGATAGACAAGGAAGATGGAGGTTTTCCTTTGTAAGAAAAAGACACATTGGAAAAAGAAAGATGATCCCTTGCGGCTTGACTACTCATCTGCCGGCCACATCTCCTGGTTGTAGGCCATGTCCCAGAACATAAATTCAAATCGGGTTGTATTTAAGAAAATATCCTCAATCCGAGCTAACTCATGTTCAGGTTTTCCTTCTGTTAAATCGTCAAGAAGATCAATGGTCCACTTCGCTAATTCCTGAAATTCATCGTCCGCATACATGCTGATCCAGTCACCGTAAAATTCATGCTCAGCGGCTCCCGGTATTTTGCTTAATTCTTTTCCAATCTCAGCATAGCTCCACATGCATGGAAGCAAGGCGGCCACTAACTCTGCCAGCCCTTCGTTCTGACCGACATGAAGCATGTAATGAGAATAAGAAAGTGTCATTGCAGCAGGCTCTGCGTTTTCCAGCTCTTCTTCAGAAATATCGAACTTCTTTGCATATTGACGGTGAAGACTCATTTCAGTATTCAGCGTTGAATCAAGAAGTTCAGCAAATTTCCCCATCGTTTTTAGATCGTTCGCTTTTACGGTGCCGATTGCAAAAAGTTTAGAGTAATCTATTAAATATAAATAATCCTGTATCATATAGTAGCGGAACTTTTCCTTATCAAGTGATCCGTTTCCCATTCCTTGCACAAAAGGGTGTTCATGATTCTTTTTCCAAATTGGCTGGACCTTTTCGTATAAGCGTTCACTAAATTTCATTTGCATTCATCCTTTCTATTTTTCTTTATGACACCACTCGTATATCAGAGTAATCATGACCTTTGTAAATTGAACTAGCTGTTCGATCTCAACAGATTCATTAACTGCATGGGCGTTATATAAGTCACCAGGACCATAAATAACAGTCGGGATGCCCGCATCCCCAAGCCAGCCCCCATCAGTTACGGTAGGCGACATCCCTGTTTCGGGAAAGGTCTGAAAGATTCGCTGATGAGCCTGTTTCACCGCAGCTACTTCTTTGGATTCAGGGTCAATATCCAGTGAAGGGAAGATTTCCCCCCGGTCCTCAATCATCGACTTGCCACCCCAGCGAAAAAGCGGCGGATGCTCCCTCAGCCATGGATCAGATTCGGCCACTTTTATTAAATGCTCTTCTACTTCTTTAACAACCTGTTCATGATTTTCATCCGGGTAAAAATGAACTGTAATCCATAATCGGCACTCATCAGCCACAAAGGCGGCATGTCTTCCCCCTTCAATCACAGAGGGGTTAATGGTTGTCATACCAGGGGGGAAGCCAGGATAGGATTTTGTTACAGCCCAGTGCCGTTCAAGCTCCTGCAAGCCCTGGATGATTTTCGTCATTTTTTCAATGGCACTAGCTGCGTATAGACCGCCCCCTGCGTGAATCATATTCCGGCGAGTAGCATCATGGTAGGTTTGGGGGCTCTTAATTGTAATCCACCCCGTAATCACTCCTCCCTGGCCTTGAATGTGAAGATCACTTGTATCTACAACCACTGCCAAATCAGCCTTATACCCCCGTTCACAGCATTCAAGGGTACCTGCTTCCCCTACTTCCTCACCAATCACCGATTGAAAAATCAGGTCGCCAGGCAAGCTGATTCCCTGCTCACGAAGAAGCTGTACGGCAAAAAGAGCTCCTCCCATTCCGCCTTTCATATCTGCTGTCCCTCTCCCGTATAACCGCCCGTCTTCTACAACAGGAGTAAAAGGGTCATGTTTCCACTGAGTTAGATCTTCCCCGACTTCAGCCACATCCATATGACCATTAATAATTAAACTGTTGGCTTTACCAGAATTGGTTCCTTTTAATGTCCCTACTACATTCGGGTCGTCAGGAAACACATCCCACATGTCGACCTCAAACCCCAGGTTGTTTAGCTTTGATGCTATGTAGTGCTGTGCCTCTTTTGTGTTACGGGCAGGCGGACTGGGAGTTTGGAAACGTAGAAGGTCACCCACCTGTTCAATTAATTCTTCTTTTCTCCTGTCTACCTGCTCTAAAAGATGCGTGATCGTTTCGTGCAACATCTTCACTCCTTCCTCTCTCGTGAAAAGGTCTTGTCTTGACTGGACATTGGTAATTTCACCCATTAAAAAAAGCCACTCTAGCAATAGAGTGGCCGCATATACGAAGTAATATATACAAAGACTGCCAGTTACAGGGAGTATACCTGTTATCAGGCTTGTCTTGGCGCCACTTCCCTCCGCTAGTATTACCTAGTTCAGGTGATAGGGTTTAGACCATACGGTCATTCTCAGCTTTTTCAAAGCACCCCTAGTGGTTTCTGTTTATTCTGTTTTTTATGCCTTACTATAAAAATACCATACTTTCCTTTAAAAGTTAGAGTATTCTTTAAAATTTTCCTTTATAAATTTATGAAGCTCTTGTCACCTTTAACTGAGAAGCTTTTGCTTTTTCTCCAAGAGAGCTGAGCTTAAGAGAACAAAATAAACCAGCGAAAAAGGTTACAAGACTTATGAGGAAAAGAAACATACTTCCTTCTATTCCAGGAAAGACAACGAATATAGAGCCAGTGACCAGACCGGTCATTACTGCATATGTTCCTATCTTATAATTTCTGATCAGTTTCTTTATAATTTTGCTTGTAATGATTAAACCAAGAGCTATTCCTGCCCCTACGACTATAATGACAGGGATGTTAATCGTAGAAATGGCGTTAAGAACAGTCGGATAAATTCCTATTAATAAAAAAACAAAAGAACCACTGACTCCAGGCAATATCATTGCACTGCTTGCTGCCCATCCTCCGAAAAATAACAAAAGATAATCCATTGCAGTTAAATTAGACATCACCGCAGACATTTCTTCATCCCTTATGAAGGCTGTGGAAGCCACAATGGCAGCAGCTGCAAGCAGGAGAGCTATGTGTTTTCCTTTAAAGGTCTTTTTATAATCAACTTCTTTTAAAAGAAAAGGAATGATCCCTATAATCAACCCAAGAAAAAAGAAAAACGTTGGCTGAGGATAGTCAGCCAGGAGCCATTCTATGAGCCGGCTCATAGAAAGCAATGCAAGCACCACACCTGTTCCTAAAGGAATTAAAAACATGAGATGCTTCTTCCACTCCCTGGAAAATATCCCGTCTATTGCGGCTATTAAACGATAATAGACTCCCACGAGCAAAGCGATCGTACCCCCGCTTACTCCCGGGATTAAGTCACTTATGCCCATTAGTACACCAGGCACGATATTCCGCCAATTTAACACTGTACATTCTCCTTCTGTAAAACTACTTTCATAGTTGAGTGATTGAGTGTAACATCACTCATGCAAAAATACGCTGCTCCTTATTTTAGCACTAACTTTCCCCGCTTCCTATGTCTTTATCACGAATTTTCATCTACGGTGCCTGGCACCCTTTGCCGCTGTAATATTTCAAATCGCTGTATTACTTGATTTTCCACCATTTACCTGATTCTTTTGTTACAACAACCTCAGGGTGCCAGGCACCCCCTTAAAGAAAAAAGCCGGCTCAATTTTCATTGGGCCGACCTTTTCCTTTATTCTAGCATTTGTGCTGCTTCATTTACCATTTCCTGAACAGATGTAAGACCGCCGCCGGAAAGATACCAGAATTCTGGATCTAAATAAAGGATTTTATCATTTTTGTATGCTTCTGTTGTTTGAACAAGCTCATTTTCAATGACATTTGTTAGAGATGATTCATCTCCATCACCAACAGCTGCTCCTCTATCAATCACAAACATATAATCTGGGTTGTTTTCTGAAATATACTCATAAGAAATACTTTGTCCATGAGTGGATGATTCGATATTTTCATCTACTGGCTCAAATCCAAAGTTATCGTGGATCATTCCATAACGAGAGGAAGGTCCGTATGCACTTACGCTTCCTTCATTGGCCAGCACGACAAGTGATTTCCCGTCATCTGCAGTTGCATCCTCATTCAACGCCTCAATAGATTCATGGACTTCAGCCAAAGCTTCCTCTGCTTCTGCTTCTTTTTCAAAGATTTCAGCCAGCACTTCAACATTTTCTTCGAACGATTCTACATACCTGCCAGTATCTACACCTGAATAGATAGTTGGAGCAATAGAAGAAAATTCATCATAATTGTCTGATTGACGTCCGGAAATAATGATAAGCTCCGGATCAAGGGCATGAACAGTTTCAAAATCAGCTTCTACTAGTGTCCCTACATTTTCATACTCTTCTCCAGCATACTCAGAAAGGTACTCAGGAACCTTGCCCCCTTGAGGGATCCCAGTAATGCCTTCCACACCTAACGTGTCCAGCGTATCAAGTACACCAAAGTCAAAGACAACAACAGATTCAGGGTTCTTTGGCACAACAGTTTCACCGAGCTCATGGGTTACAGTGATTTCAGAAGCTTCCTCTGATTCTGCTTCTTCATTTTCTTCTGCAGCCTCTTCCACTGCTTCTCCCTCGTCCACAGCTCCCGATGCTTCCTCAGATTCTCCGTCAGTTCCGCACGCTGCTAATACAAGCAATAGCAAAGCGGTTAACAAAAATAAGGATAATTTCTTCATCTCTCTTCTACACCTCTTCTAAGTAAAATTTATCAGCCTATGATATAAGGTAAATCCAACCATGCCTTCTGCTTGCCCTTTAGATGCCTCTCGCCTCTCCTCCTTTAATGCGTTACGTTTTGAAGCAATTATGTGTAATACACACAGATTTTGTTGTTATTGATTTCTTTAATGTCAACATCCATATCATAAATTTGCTTCAACGCACAGGAGTCGATAATGTCATCTTTTTTGCCAATTCCAGCAATTTTTCCATCTTTCATTGCAACGATGTTGTCAGAGTAGCAGGAAGCAAAATTAATATCATGCAGAACAATAACAATGGTCTTACCGAGTTCATTTACTAGCTTTCGAAGGATTTTCATAATTTGTACGGAGTGTTTCATGTCAAGATTGTTCAACGGCTCATCCAGAAGAATATATTCCGTATCCTGGGCAAGGACCATAGAGATATACGCTCGTTGTCTCTGACCGCCGCTTAACTGATCAAGATACTTATCTTCAATTTCTGTGAGCCCCATGTATTCAATTGCTTCGTCAATAAATCGATGGTCTTCTCTTTTCAGCCTTCCCTGAGAGTAAGGAAACCGTCCAAAGGCTACCAGCTCTCTTACTGTGAGCCTGATGCCGACATTATTGGACTGCTTTAATATAGAGATTTTCTTGGCCAATTCTCTACTCTGCCAGTTTTCTACCTTTTCATCCTCTATCAAAATCTCACCATCGTCTTTTGCAATCAAACGGCTGATCGTGGAAAGAAGAGTACTTTTTCCCGCTCCGTTGGGACCGATAAAGGAAGTAATCTTTTGTTTCTCAATCGTAAGGGATACATCTTCTACTACTGTTTTTTCACCATACTTTTTTGAAACACTGTTTACTGTGACCATTTTTTACTCTCCTTTAATAAAAGATAAATGAAGTAGGTACCGCCAACTAGATTAATTACTACACTGATAGGTACGGAAAAGCCAAGAACTCTTTCAACAACGAGCTGTCCTCCGACCAGAGCAACGATACTGATTAGAATGGAACCAATAATTAGATAGCCATGTCTGTATGTGTTAATGAAGGAGTAGGCTACGTTAACCACCAGCAGGCCTAAAAATGTAATTGGCCCGACAAGTGCTGTGGCTACAGAAATTAGGATAACCACTACAATTAGTAACCTTTTCACTACATAATCATAATTAACTCCCAGGTTGATCGCATGCTCTCTTCCAAGTGAAAGTACATTTAAGTATTTTGCAAACCTGGAAACATAGACAGCACACAACACTATTAAAATAGTTGAAAGATAAATCAGATCTGTTTTTACATTGTTAAAGCTGGCAAAGGAGCGATCCTGGACAATTTGGAACTCGTTAGGGTCAATCAGCATCTCCATGTAACCTGACAAGCTGGAAAAAAGGGTTCCAAAAATGATACCAAGCAGCAAAAGCAAGTAAATGTTCTGCTGATTCTTTTTAAAGAAAAGGCGGTATAAAAGTGCTGAAAAAATCAGCATTAACCCTACTGAAAGCAAAAAGTTACTATTGCTGCTCATTAAGGTGGACATTGAACCAAATACAAAAATGATAAACGTCTGAATGAGCATGTAAAGGGAATCAAGCCCTAAAATACTTGGTGTTAAAATTCGGTTGTTTGTGATGGTTTGAAATATCAAGGTTGAAAAAGCAATCGCCGTCCCGGTAAGGATCATGGCGTACACAGCCATTCCTCGTCTTGGAAGCACGTAGTCCCAGTTGCTGCCGACATTTATAAAGACAAATGCCCCGATCAATGCCGCACTGATGATTGCAAGGACAACCAATCGTCCTTTAAAGCCCATGTTTTTGTCTCCTCATCAGTAAGTAAATAAATATTGCGCTTCCGAATATCCCTACCGTAAGGCTGATCGAAACCTCGTAAGGGTATATAATCAAGCGGCCGATGATATCACAGGCCAGTACAAAAACTGCTCCAAGAACCGCTGTATGAGATAGATTTTTTCTAATATTGTCTCCTTGATAGATAGATACAATATTAGGAATAATCAGGCCTAAGAATGGAATTACACCAACTGTCAATACGACTGATGCGGTGACCAGGGATACAAGCATTAAACCTATGTTAACGACCTGCCTGTAATTTAACCCTAAATTCTTTGCAAAATCTTCTCCCATCCCAGCAACCGTAAAACGATCGGCATAAAAATAAGTTAAAGCAATAACGGGAATAGCCACATAAAGAAGCTCATATTGCCCGCGAATAATAAGAGAAAAATCACCATGAAGCCAGGAAGAAATACTTTGGATTAAATCAAATTGATAAGCAAAAAAAGTAGAAATGGAACTGAGAATACTTCCAAACATCAGCCCGACAAGAGGAATGAAAATTGTATCCTGGAACCTGATTTTATCCAGTATTTTCATAAATACATAGGTCCCCAGTAAGGCAAAGCCAAAAGCGAATACCAGCTGCTGCAATAAACTGGCCGCCCCGAATAACAGAATGGAAATTAAGATTCCCAGTCTTGCTGCGTCCATCGTCCCCGCTGTCGTTGGTGACACAAATTTATTTCGTGTCAGCTGCTGCATAATCAATCCGCAAATACTGATCCCCGCTCCGGCTATAAGAATACTTACGAGCCGAGGAATCCTGCTTGCCATCAGGATTTGCATCTCATACTCACTCAGATTAAATATGTTAAGTATGGACAGGCTTGATACTCCAACAAATAGTGATGTGATAGATAGAATAATAAGTAAAATAAGTAAGTATCTGAGCTTCATCGGTATGTCCCTTTATTGCCAAAATTTAATGCTTCTCGTTAATTGAACCTCTTCACATGAAATTGATAATCGTTTTCAATTAACTTCACAAGCAAAAGTTTACTCCAGTTGAGAATGAATGTCAACTAGTTTTGATAATCAATATCAATTAGTAATTCTCAGGAGACAGTCGAAAGGGTACACATGATAACCAGGGAGGAAAAACGTTTTAGTAGGTGGACTCAGTGGAAATATCTCTTTAACAACCAAAGGAGTACAGCCTATGAGACAAATCCCATGGAAAAAACTAATAGAAACGTTCATCATTGGTGCGGCTGGCGGAGCCGCTTTTTATGCGCTGAATTTTCCTCTTCCCTGGCTGCTGGGGTCATTATTGTTTGTTATGTTATGGCAGACACTCACAAAACGCCCAATGTATTCACCGAGTCCTTTAAAAAATATAGGATTTCTTATTATGGGCGGTTTCTTTGGGTTGTACTTTTCTCTGGAGACGTTATTACGAACCACTTCTTATATGCTGCCTTATCTTTTTCTGTCCTTGTTTTTAATTGTTATTAGTATTGGGATGAGCATTCTTTTTGCCAGATGGATCACAATAGACTCAAAGACGAGCATTTTAAGCACACTCCCAGGCGGGCTGAACACGATGGTGATATCGAGCGACAGTATCGGAGCAAAAACGTCATTAGTTACTATCTTTCAAACAATCAGGCGCTTAGCTGTTCTATTTATTGTTCCTTTTCTTATCGTGCATTTCTTTACCGACTCTGAAGCTGATACAGACGATCGAGAAATGCCCGCTCCGGACTTTGACGGTGAAGGAAGCTACTTCTGGTATGCGATTCCCATCGCTGCAGCCATTATGGTAAGAAAAAAAGGGCCGCTGAAGTTTCTCGCTTTTCCACTGCTATGTATATTTCTGATGAATGCGGGTGGAGTTCCATTCCCCCCTCTGCACCAATCCTTATTAATTGCTGCTCAAGTAATGGTAGGAACGAGTCTTGGGAAAAATACAAATCTTGACCATTTAAAAGCAGGTGGAAAATACGGAATATTCTATTTCACCGCCTCACTTATTTTAATTGCAGTTTCTTTTGGCCTTGGGTATATTCTGACTCTTTTCACTGACCTCTCTCTTTCCACTGCCCTGATCAGTATGTCTCCAGGGGGCATTGTTGAAATGATTCTCCTGGCGGAGGATATCGATGCTGATCCGCCAGCTGTAATCACTCTTCAGTTAACCAGAATTATATTTATTATTTTATTGGTGGTCCCCCTACTAAAATGGTATTTTAATCGTCGTGCTCCTTTTTCTTAACTACTTTTATGCAAAAAATAAAAGGGCTGATTACAGCCCTTTTACTCGCAGTATATTCTTTTTATACAAGGATGAGATGAAGTTCAGGAAGAATTCAGGAAGCCTTTTAGGAAACAATGGGCGGCTGTAATAATGGTAGAAAGCATATCTCAAGTCACTCCACTGCCTGCAATCCTTTGTCTCTCTGAACCTGGCAAGGTCGATCACTTTCACTTCCCCTTTTGGGGTGACTAATATGTTATTTAGATGAATATCAGACGGATTTAACCCTTTCTTCTTTACGTAAGAAATAACCTCATCAACTCCCTTAATCTGGTCGGAGGTCACAAGAACCCCTTCTGTTAAACAGGAAAACAAGGTTTTTCCCTCTATATAATCTACAACAAGATAATTATCTCCCCAATCATAAAGACAGGGAAAATAAGATTTCCCTTCGAGCAGCTGATAAATTTCAGCTTCTTCTTTGGCTATGTGGGTATATTCGGGAAAAAATACTTTAATAACTTTGTCTGTCTCACGTATTCTGAAAGCAGCTGCACTTCGCCCAATGCCAATTACTTTTAATTCAGGAGCAAATGACTTAACAATATACATTCCCCTTTTATCCTTGGAAAATACTATACTACCTGCCAGGTCCTGAGCAGCCTTCACTGCAATCTCCTCCTCTATCAGGATATACAATATATATGTGACCAATTTTATAAAAGCTACCCACAAACATTCTTTTCTTCCTATACCCGTTTTACGGTAAAAAGAAAAGACATCCTCACCGCGGAGGGTGATTATGTCTTATCATACCGGCAAATTCACTTGATGCTGCAAGTAAATGTGTATTCTTCTTGTCAGAAATTCCACCTGCACCAATGCTTCCTGCTTTTTTGTTATGACGCACGTCTTTTACCCGGTCGTTTGATCTAAAACTTCCCGTTACGATAATCATCAAACGCTTGTTTGATTTCTTCGTGGGTATTCATCACAAAGGGTCCCTGGGCTGCAATTGGCTCCTTTACCGGTTCCCCGGCATAAAGGAGTACCTTCAGCTTCTCCCCATCACTTTCCATGGAAACGGCAGTGCTTTCACCTGCACCTTCTCCTGCTTTTTCAAGGAGAAGAACGTCCCCTTTTCCTCCTGTTGTTTTGTCCTCTCCAAATGTCCCTTTTCCTTCTAGGATGAATAAAAATCCATTATAGCTCGCTAGTATTTCAGGGGCGGCCTTCGCATCCACATCAATCTCAAGCTCAAGCATCGTAATGGGTACATGATTTTTTGTTGAAGCTTTCTGCCCCTTATACGTGCCAGAAAAAACACGTACCTTTACTCCGTCTGCTTCTATCAAAGGCATATCCTTTTGATAAAGATCCTGATACGTCGGCTCTGTCATTTTTTCGGATGACGGCAGGTTTACCCAAAGCTGCAGACTGTGTACCGTACTTCCTTCAACCGGCTCCTCTGCATGAATAATACCACTTCCCGCTGTCATCCATTGAACGTCTCCTCCTTTAAGTACTCCTTGGCCGCCTTTATTATCCTTATGCTCCAGTTCCCCATCAATCACATACGTTACTGTTTCCATTCCTCGATGGGGATGGAATCCAAAGGTTCCCTTCTTGAACCAATCCTCTGCCATCAACAAAAAGGGATCAAATTCAGCCCATTTCCCTGGCTCAAGTACCCATCCCTGCTTATGATTCTCTCCTTGCTGCCTGTGTGTGACACTCCACGCCTTTTTAATTTTTCTTTCCATACATTCACGTCCTTTCTCTTTCCACTGTTAAGAATTACCCATTATTGTAGGCTATACACCTTTTCACGTATAGGAAAACGCTCTCAACAAATATGGTACCTGACATTCACAATATGCTCACACTTGTTTTCTTGGTTTCCTATTTTTTTCATGGTAGAGTATAACCGTTAAGAAATTAAACTGTTAGGTTTCTTTACTGTTAATTTATTAAATTGATTAAAAAATATAATCTAAGGAGGGAGTCCATGAAAGAGCATCAAGAGCTATTTAAAGAAATGGCCGATTCACTTAAAAGAATCGAACGGGAGCTTATCAGAAAGATGCATATTCCAGATGTCAGCCTGACGAAACGCCAGGAAGCTATCATTATGTATATTTTCACCAATGAAAATGCCACGATGGGTGACATTGCAGACAACTTTAATATTTCAAAAAGCGCTGTGAGTCAAGCGTTAAATAAGCTTGAAGAACAGGATATCATTGTACGGGCGATCAATAAAGACAACCGGAGGGAAATCAATTTAACTCCTGGGGAGGCAGGTGAAAAGTATAAGGAAGAAATTCAAAAGCTAGAGGAAATACTAGTGGAGAAGTATCTTTCTAAAATTGACCTGGACGAACTGAGACAGACTCGCAACCTATTCTCCAAAATAGAAAATCTCGTACTAGAAGAGGATCAAAAGAATGAACTCTAATCAAAGCAAATAAACCCTATCTCTAAAAGGAAGAGTGATAATACTTATGAAACTCTCTGATTTTTCGATTAGACGGCCTAAATTTACCATAGTAATTATGGTTTTGTTCCTTCTCTTAGGTCTTGTCTCGTTAAGCAGACTGCCACTGCAGCTTTTTCCTGACGTTGAAGCGCCTGTAGCAGCAGTAGCAACAAGTTATCCCGGTGCCGGGCCACAGGAAGTTGTAAATGATGTTACTGAAGAACTGGAAAGTGATTTATCAACCATTTCCGGTTTGAATAACATGACCTCACAATCCACAGAGGGCTCTTCCATCATTATTCTTGAGTTTTCGTGGGATACCTCTATATCTGACGTAGAAAATGATATTATTACTACCATTACACAAGCTGACTTGCCTGATGGGGCCGGAAACCCTGCGTTTTTGCAGTTTGATCCATCCATGTTCCCAAGCATACAGCTTGCTGTCAGCTCTGATGGTGATGAAGTAACTGATTTTCAGGATGATGTATTTGACCTTCAACGTGAATTACAGCGTATAGAAGGCGTTGCTGACATAGAAGAAAACGGTTCTCTTGTGGAAGAATACCAGGTCGTACTAGATGAAGAGGAACTAGAAGACGCTGGCGTGTCACAGGAGGATGTTGTCAATGTCATCCAAGGGCATAACATTGCAATGCCTGGTGGAGTCGTACAAGATGATGAACGAAATATCACTACACGTGTTCTTAGTGAACTAACTTCCGGGGAAGATATTGAGGAACTGGTCGTTACTGTGAACCCCGAGACAGGGGACGAGGTTACGATAGCAGATATTGCTTCTGTCTCCCTTGAAACAGAAGACAGGGAAGTCATTACCCGGGCTAATCAGGAAGCGGCTATGCAGCTTAATATGATGCAGGAATCTGAAGCCAATACCACGCAGGTCGCAAGAGACTTTAACGACAGACTTGATGAACTTCTTGAAGAGGAACAATATGAAGACCTGGCAGTCATGACTTTGTACAGTGAAGGAGATTATATACAGGAAGCCATCGATAATGTAGTGCTCGCTCTTGTGGGCGGGGGAGTCCTTGCCATGGTTGTCCTGTTCGCTTTCCTTAGAAACTTAAAAACACCTTTAATAATCGGGATTGCCATACCGTTTTCCATTATCGTAACCTTTGCGCTCTTTTTCTTTACCAACATTACGCTGAATATCATGACCCTTGGTGGTTTAGCGCTTGGAATCGGAATGCTCGTTGATAACTCCATTGTTGTCGTGGAAAATATTTACCGCCACCTTTCGATGAAAAAGACACCAAAAAAGGCGGCGTCCGATGGTACAAGGGAAGTAGCAGGAGCGATTACCGCTTCGACCTTAACGACTGTTTCTGTATTCCTTCCCATTGTATTTGTTACCGGTCTTGTGGGAGATTTGTTTGCTCCCCTCGCTATCGCTGTCGCCTTTAGTTTATTCGCTTCTCTCTTTGTCGCTCTGACTGTTGTGCCAATGATTGCAAGCAGAATTCTTAAGGCACCTGATGAAAACACAGAAGAAAAAAGAAGAAATTCCAGATTTATTAAAGGAGTTGAAAGATCTGTATCCTGGGCGTTAAAGCGCCGGATCGTTGTACTTCTCATTACCTTTATCCTCCTTGTAACAGGCGGTGCAGGCCTTACGGCTGTTGGAACCGATTTTATGCCTGATTCAGATGAAGGTCTCTTTATCATAGAGGTGGAGCATGACCATGGCACAAACCTTGCCCGTACCCAGGAAACTGTGGAAGAAATTGAAGATCTCCTAGAAGATTACGATGAAGTTGAACATTATTTAAGTACAATTGGTTCTACTGCCCAAATGGGAGGTGTGTCTTCTAATTCTCACATTGCCGAGGTTATCGTAACAATGGTTCCAGGCAGTGATCGAGATGTCTCAACCTTTGAGTTTACAGAATCCATTGAACGTGAAATTGAAAATGCAGATGATGAAGCAGACATTCAGGTTATGGATATGGCTCAAGCCGGATTTGGCGAACCAAACACGTACCAGTTCAGCATTCATGATCGAAACTCAGAAAGACTGGAAGAAGTAACTGAGGAAATTGTCGCTAAGCTTGAGGATGAAAGCATCATCCGTAATGTGCAGACAAGCCTTGAAGAAACTGCCCCAGAGCTGCAAGTTCTCATAGATGAAGAAGCAGCCTTAGAAGAGGGATTAGTCCCTGCTCAAATTGCCGAGATTGTTAATAACGCAACGAATGGGCAGACAGCAACAGCTATTGAAACTGAAGATAACGATATTTATCAAGTCAATGTCCGTTACCAGGATGAAGTACTTGAAAGCATTGAGAACTTTGAAAACCTTTCGCTCCAAAACCAGGATGGAGAATATATCACGCTAGCTGATGTCGCAACCATTGAAGAAGGAGAGTCACCAGCTACAATTAATCGGGCTGACATGACACCAGCTGTGGATTTTGATGTGGTCTATGAATCAACCGGTACGCTTGGTGAAACTTCTGCTGTGGTAGCCGATATTCTTGACGACATCGAGCTGGACGATGAAGCAGAATTTGTCATCGGCGGAGACGAAGAGCTCATGAATGAAGCCTTTGAAAATATGGCGCTGGCCTTCGCATTAGGTCTGATTTTTATCTACCTTGTGATGGTTGCCCAATTTGAGTCCTTTAAGTATCCGTTTGTAATAATGTTTACTGTGCCACTCTTTGTTATTGGAGTAATGCTTGCCTTAACAGTTACTCAAACACCGATTAGTGTGATCGCCCTTATTGGTGTCATTGTCCTTGCAGGTATTGTTGTTAACAACGCAATCGTCCTGGTTGATTATATCAATCAGAAGAAAGAAAAAGGGTTACCTTCCCGTGAAGCTATTATTGAAGGGGTGAAAGACCGTACGAGACCAATCCTGATTACGGCTCTTACTACGATTCTTGGGGTTACTCCACTGGCTCTTGCTATCGGAGAAGGAACAGAAATGCAGCAGCCTATGGGGATTGTAGTGATCGGTGGACTTATCAGCAGTACTCTTCTTACCCTCTTTGTCATTCCTGTCATATACAGCCTGTTTGATAAAGAAACGCGCTCGATGAATAAGAAGTTTGTCACTCCTGATGGGGAAATCGTTTATGCCAGAGATCTTAAGAAAAAAGAAGAAACAGGCAGTGAAGAGTATGAATTAAGTGAGCAGCAGGCTCTCCCTGAACCTGAACAGTCTTCTGTAGAGACAAAAGAAACCAGTGAAAGTGGAGATTATTCTAAAGATGAAATTGTTCACATCCTTGAAGAGCTAGTTAGACGCTCCAAGCAAAGAAATGATTCAAAAGAGGATAAAGATGATGAAAAGTAAGGATCATTAAGTAAAAAAGAAGGGGTACCAAAAGGCTGACTTTTGGTGCCCCTTTCTTTTTATTAAAAATCAGGATGTACCTTCATTTGCTTTTCTCAAATCCTGCGGAGTGACAATTGGCTTTCCGATTAAGAGATTGCTTACTGAAGATAAGGATAATAGAATCTTTGCCGTAATAATAGAGCTTAGTACACAATAGACAGCAGCCAAAAGAAAGTATGCCAGTGGATTCACGCCTTCAATCGGCGGCAGATAATAAAGAAACAGTGTATGAACCAAATAAATATGAAAAGAATGCCTGCTGATTAATGAAACAAACGATGGCACCTTTCTTACCTTCATCGTCAGCAAAATGATGAAGAAAATGACCCCGGTAGTATACACCAGATTATCAATTCGCTTTGAGGAAACCACATCAATAATATCACCCCTGACCAGGAACACCATTGCCAGGAATGCAGCAGTCGGCCAGATGAAAATTAATTTTTTATGCTTTTGAATTTTATTTTTCAAGAGTTCATAATTACGTCCGCAATAATACCCTAAAACAAAATAAAAAATCCAGCCGATAAAGGGCACCCAATGGCCTCTAAGCCATATATACTCTCCCAGGGGCACAGCGGCCGGCTCTGTAAAATGAAAAAATCCGAGATAAGCAGTATTGATGATAAAAGCCCAAAAAAGTACCTTCTTCGGATTCCATTTTCGCAGATGCTTTGTCAACAGAACATGGAGTAAATAAAACTGAAAAATAATTAAAATAAAGTAGCCCGTATATCCTCCCAAAAAGAGATTAAACAATACTTCTTCCCAAAAGCCCATGAAAGAATCACTTAAAACAAACGCAAATACTACAGCCATAAAGGCAAAGGGAACCAGTAAAAACTTTATTCTTTTTTTAAAAAAGTCTTTTGGAACCTGGTTAGGATAAGCGTGAGCAAGCAGTACCTCAGAAATAAAGATAAAAGCAGGCGTGCCAAAAAAAGCAGCAAACCGCAGAGCAATTAATAAATACTCTTCCGTTTGTGTTATAGAATGTTCATAATTATCCAAAGTTGTGTTCACGCTGTGAACCAGAACCACCGCCAAACAGGCCAGTGTTCTGATCCAGAATATTTCATTTATAACTGACCCATTTTTCAATCCCATGCAACCCCTTGTCTTCTCTATACTTTCGCTTTTAGATCAATCAGTCTTTTTTTCAAAAAAAAATAAACAAGCCCAGCCTGCTTATTACGACCTTACATCCGCCCTGGAATCAAGTGAATAGAATACAATATTTCCTTTCACTTTATTTCCTGTAAGTAAACTATAAACCTTAATTATGAAGATCTTGTGAAGAAGAGTTTCTGGAAAATTTACCACCTAACAAAGAGCGGGATGTCCCAAAGTCTCTGGGACACCCCTAAAAATACAATCATTTTTATTTTTAGCAATTTACAATAGAAACGGCCCTAGCAACACTACAATTAGAAAGATTGTTACAAACCGTAAGCCAATACCCAGTAATGCTGCACTCATTGCTTCCCTCTCATTAAGATCAGAATTCGCTGCCCAAATGACTGGGATTTGGCCGAATACCGCAGACAGCGGTAAACCAGAAGAAGCCAGAATAAAAGAGCCGATCACCAGTATTGGATCAAGAGAAGCTGCTACCTCTGTCAGTTCAGCCATTCCTAACGTTGGGCTCGCAAGAATAGACAGTATCCCTGTTTCTGGATGAATGGATAAAGCAGATAAGAATATGGTTAACCCTGCCTCAATGCCTGACCAAATGCCAATGTAATTCAAAATGCCTATAAACATAAATACAACTGCGACAGCTGGGATAATAAGCAAGAATAAGAGTTCAGCCCCCTCTCTTGCGGCGTTGAAAATTGTCGGCAAAGCTCTGGTTTTTGGTGTAAAAGAAGGCATATGAGAAAGTTCGACAGGTTTGGTGTCCCGGTATACGGTCTTTGATAGAAGAAAAGGCATGATAAGCACAGGCACCATCACTGCCAGAACCACTACAAGAAAAGCATTCACCCCGGCTGCTGTTAAAGCTACAATACCAAGCATGAATGTAGAAAACGACTGTTGAGATTGAACCATCGTTGCTACTGCGATCTTTTGTTCCGCTTTTGTGGCGCCGGCTTTAACGAGGATAGGACCGGCAATTTTACCAGCAGCATTAATGTCTCCGAGAATATTATAAATACTGGGTACGACTACTGAAGAGTTCACTTTTGAAAATTTCATTAACGGCACAAAGATTCTCATTAATGCATCAGTAAATCCCAACCGTTCTAGTGTACGCCCGATAATTACACTAATGATTATGGCAACCCCGACCGTCCCGATTAAAAACGTGTCCACGACAACAGGAACCACACTATCAAGGATAGAATCAAACAGGCCGGCCAGAGTAGCTGGTGAAAATAAGAGAGTAAGCATGGAGGCGATTACTAAGGCTAAACCTGTGGCTTCAATCCCTGTCAGCTTTTTTCTCTCTATGGGAAAAGAAAGGTTCTCAACTTCTTCTTCCAATGTTTTTTCTTCAAGCGCCTGTTGTTCTTCGGATCTGACCTTTGCATTTTCCATACTTATCCCTCCTATAAAATAACCTGTGTGGCTTTATTAACTAAATACTTTGATGCCATACTTTCACCGTAGTCCTTGATATACTGATTTCCCATCTCATGAAGAGAGGTGCTTGTAATTCTTTCTCTGAACACGACCACATCTACTTTGGGAAGCAGGCTGTCCAGGGCATAAGCTAATGGCAGACCGTTTTCTAATATTTCCAAAGCATGACAGTTCCCAACTATGAAATTAAGACCCAGCTCCCTTGCCGTTTCTATTAACGCATGGCCCTCATACACTCTGCTGATGGAAGCAAGGACTGTGTCTGCTTCTGGATGCTCCTTGACAGCCTGCCGCAGATGATCCGGAGAAAAGCCTGTATGAGGGAAAATATGAAGAATATTTTCCACTGGGCTCTCTTCTTCTCCGATTAGGATTCTCCCTCTGGTAACTAGAGTCGTTTCTATCGTTGAATCTGCTTGTTTAATCACTTTTTCTCTGTTTGTGACCTCTTCCTCTTCTTTGAAACCCATGAAGGTATCCAGTCTTGACAACATATCCCCTAATGTATTTACTTTTGGGTAGGCTTGTCCGACAAATAAAACATTTCCGTGGAGACCGCCAAAACAGATCTCAGACCTGTGCACCTTATGACCATGGAGAAAAGGAATACCAGGGTGAAGACCATGAAAGGATTCATGAAGCTCAAACACTGAAAGATCGTAAAGATCTAAATAATTTTTTAATGGGACTCCGCCTGAATTTGCAGCTTCTGCAATAGGGTGGTGGGCCACAATTGCATCAACCCCTGTGGCCCCCGCCAGCTCTATAGACCCTTCCGTCAGTGTCATGGTTACAGCCAGTTTGTTTATTTCCTTTTCTGGATTGCCGTAAATTAACCCTGGAATTTCGATGACTTCCTTCCCTGGAATATTAGAACTTTTCATGATTACAAAGGGATGATCTCCCCCTGTAATATCGTGGAGGGACTTAACCACTCTTCCTCCGGTGAGTGTATCCAACGCCTGAATCACATCTTTATTTTTTGTCATAATTTTTCTCCTCCCCAAAATGTTAATATTCTTTGATCCTGTACGGTTTTTCACTGCTTTTTGGAAATTTAATAATTCATCCCTTCCTTTCTCTTAAAAAATCCACCTCAAGGCTGCCAGAAAACCCTCTTGTATTAGATAGGTGTTTTGCACTCACAATGGAAAGCGGCCGGCTTTTTTCCATATAAAAAGCCGCCAACATTAAACCCACAGTCTTGCTGTGTGCTTAATGTTGACGGCTTTCCTGCACTCCTTTGAGTTCATTTGACCAGTCAACAGTCTATACATTTATCCTATACCTTCATAAATTGCTCTGTTAGATAATAACTTACTTCCCTTTCGAGAATGATAATGGTGCCTGAATATTCGGTAGCAGGATCATAATCTTTAAGTATCGCATTTATTTTCATATTATATTTTTCTTCAATCGTCTTCTTTAGCTGGACTTTAAAATTTTCTATAATGGATATGTCTGTTAACCTTGTAACAAGACGATTAGACTCATCAAGACATTTAAGAGAAGGAATTCTCTTATGATTGGCGAGTATAATTACTTTGTCCCCAATAATTTCTACCTTTTGGTGCTTAACACCAATATCAAACAATTGACGGTTAATATCATTATAATCTTTTATTAATTCTTGTTTAAAATCTCCTAAATGATTCATAGATTTCCTCCCCCTTATCTACATTTGCCTCAGGAAGGTCATCACCAATGATTTACTTCTTCCTGGCAAGTATGTTCCAGCTCGTTGAGATAACAACAGCAAAGAAATACGTTGCCTTTAAAAGTAAATTCTTTATAAAACAAGCTTACTTTAAATCCGGCAGAAGGTCAATACAATTTGTTAAATATTCTGACAAATTATTATATTACCAGCCATTTCATGCTTACTTTTGCACTTTCTCTCATTATAATTGTCTTGGGGAGAGTGACCGAACATGATACAACCCATGCTTTTACATAAAGCAATGAATAATGCACCATTTGATTCTACTGATTATCTGGCCGAACTTAAACTAGACGGCATTCGTATGATCATAACAAACATTGACCGTAGAATTCGTCTTTATACAAGAAATCAACTAGAAGTGACTGAGCAATTCCCAGAACTGCAGTCCCTTGTCCTCCCGCCCGGTACTACCATAGACGGAGAATTAATTGCTGCTGCTGAGAATGGACACCCGGATTATGACCGGCTCCTGGAGAGGTTCCACTCCAGGATTTGTTTTCCTGTTACGTTTGCAGCATTTGATGTGCTTCTTTATAAGGGAAGAGATGTGACGAATTTAACTTTGATTGAAAGAAAAATGATTCTAACAGATGTTATTCCACAGGACTCACCCTCTCTCACAAAAGTAAAGTACACAGTAGGTGATGGTCCTGCATTGTTTGAAGCAGTAAAAGAAAGAATGCTGGAAGGCATTGTCCTCAAAGAAAAACATTCCAAATATACCCTCGGTCAGCGAAGCTGTTTTTGGGTAAAAGTCATTAACCTTGAACGGACTGATGTGTGGGTAAACGGCTATCAAAGAAATGGATTTGGATTCCACCTTGCTTATGAGGATGGATCGCCAGCAGGAACAGTAGAGACAGGCATGAGTCCAAAGGAAAAAGCAGCCTTTTATTATGCGGCCAATCAAATTACTCAAAAAGAAACAGAAGACGTGGTCTATCTGGAACCTGGCATTATACAGTGCCGTGTGCTTCATCGTCCGAAAACGAACAGCGGAAAATTAAGAGCCCCTTCCTTTTCCCATTTCCTGTTTCAAAAGGAAGAGACTTATTGATTCATAAATAAAAAGAAAGGCCAGGAGCACTCCAGGCCTTTCTTTTATTCTTCTTCTAGTAATTCATCCAACTCTTCTTCTGATAATCCTTCTTGATCTTCTTCTTGTTCTTCTTCCTCCGTATCTTCCTGACGCTCTTCCTGAAGTTCAAAAAAGGCGTCCATTGCTTCTCGAGCAATTCTGTTAGCAGTTCCTGGGCTGCCTCCATCCTCATCAGTGTATACATATGGGACAACAACGCTAACTGCCACTTCCGGATCATCATAAGGGGCATAGGCAACCAAAGCCTGGTTATTCCCATCTACGGGATCACCCGTACTTTCTTCAATGATACGTACTTCCGCGGTTCCTGTTTTTCCAGCTGCTACATAATCTGCATCTTCAAATTCATCTCTGGCCGTTCCGTCCTCTCCATTCATAACACGCCAAAGTCCTTCTTGCACTCTATCTAAATGACTGGGGCTGACATCAATCTGGTTAAGAACATTAGGAGTATGCTGCTGACGGACGGCTCCTAATTCATCAGTATCGCGGCTCGGCTCTCTAATCTCATTTACAAGGTTAGGCTGAAGCCTGGACCCTCCGTTGGCAATGGTTGAAATGTATTGCGTCAGCTGAAGGGGCGTGTACGTGTCATACTGTCCGAAGCTTAAATACAGCAGATTACCACCCGAATCGCTGTCCCCGGAAATGCCTGAAGATTCAGATGGCAGGTCTATCCCGGTTTCCTCTCCCAGTCCAAACTGGCTGTAATAATTTCTGAAAGTTTGATAGGAACCTCCTATGTCATCCCAGCAGCACTCTTCCTCATAGTCATATCCCGCCATTCTCATTGCAATTTCTGCCATGTAAATATTGGATGACCGCTCAAGAGCTGTCAGGTCATTGATGGCTCCCATGTCTGTGACAGAACTCATATCAGGAGTACCCGGAAGAGAAATTTCCCGGTCTTCAAAAATGGTATTCGGCTCGATAATTTCTTCTTCGAGGCCGATCATCACAGAGGCTGCTTTTACAGTAGATCCCATTTCATAGCTGCTTGAAATTGCTCCTAAGTGATCGTCATAGCCCGCTACGGAAAGAAGTTCACCAGTATTGGGGTCCATCATTACTACATACGCTTCCGCCTCATTAATAAAGCCTGATTCAGAGCCGCTGATTTCCTCTTCAATAATGCCTTCAACCTCTTGCTGAAGATCCATATCAACAGATAAGACAAGGTCTCTGCCACGCTGTCCTGCCTCTTCTTGTGTGCCGTCCACATTCTCTTCTAACAGTCTTTTCTCCCCGCGCAGTTCTTCCTCATATTCAAGTTCGAGAAAGCTTCTGCCTACCTCATCTGACCGTTCATATCCCCTCGCTAAATAATCATCAAGACTTTCGCTCGGAATAGCACCTGTACGGCCTAAAAATCGAGAAAAGCTGTCTTCATACATATATTTTCTTTGAGAATCCCGAAGCAAATCCACTCCTGGCAAATTATCAAGATGCTCACCAATAACATGGGCAGATTCTTCATCAATGTCCTGCTTTATTCGGTGAGGCTCATCATAAAAACCTTGATTCATTTCTCTCCAGATGGCCGCAACTTGTGTCTCCTGTTCACTAAATCCTTCAACTTCCTCTTCAGGGATTCGATCCAGCAAAACCTCATAGTATTCATCATCAGTAAGCTCTTGTATCTCTTCTTCACTTACAAGATCCTCCGCCTCTTCATCATTTGTCACAATCCAAAAATCCTGTAAATCTCTATCTGTTATTTCTTCTTCCTCTAAGTCTATTTCAATGACCTCGTTCAATTGTCGAGCAATCTCTATCCTCTCTTCATCCGAGACACCTGATCTATTCGTATAAGTAAGAGAAAGCACCAATTCATTATCTACTACCTTGTTGCCATGCCTGTCATACATTAATCCTCGGGGAGAATCAATGCCGGTTGTCTCTCCTTCCTCCTCCACTTCTCTCACATAGTCATCCCCTTCTACAATTTGCAGAAAGCCCAGACGAAGAATGAGAGCGGAGAAAAGTAAGAAGACAAAAATAAATAATATATTTAAATAAAACTTATTTTTTTGTTGTTTTTCCCTGGCCAATATCCTGTCCTCCTAAGCTGTCTTAACATGCAAGCGCCATAATGTAAAACGCTCGAAGTGTATCCTATAATCACAACGGATGGTAAAACACTCAACTTTTTTCTGTCATAAAACTCTCCGAATATTCTTTTACCCTGTTTCATTACTCATTAGTACTTAAAATAAAAAACACTTACCTCATTTTATCTATTAGAAAGAGTAGGCCTAACATAAGAACCAGTCAAGAAAAAAGGACTGTACTCTATGACAATGGCTTATCAAAACCTGAAGCTGAAGTTTCAGGTGAGTCAAGAATATTAACTGAGACTTGACCAATTTTGTGCTTCCCTTAGACACACCCCTGCACTATAAACGAACAAAGATAAAATCATTTATATTTTTGTTCGTTTTTGAACCTTGAACACCAAGGATTTTAAAGGTATGATTTACATAGTCTTTTAATTTTCTTAACATTCAAGGAGGAAGCAGTATGTATGGGGCACCGCTAAAAAAACATGCCAAAAAGATCATGGTTCTAGGTTCAGGAGAGCTTGGGAAAGAAGTTGTAATTGAAGCACAACGACTGGGAGCAGAAACCATTGCTGTTGACCATTACGCTGATGCGCCGGCTATGCAGGTTGCACATCATGCCTATACGGTAGATATGTTACATAAAGAAGATCTCCGTCACCTTATTGAGGAGATTAAACCGGATTGTATTGTTCCTGAAGTTGAAGCGATTGCTACAGATACCCTTGTAGAGCTTGAGCAGGAAGGGTATCATGTCGTACCTACAGCTAATGCTACGAAGCTTACAATGGACCGGGAAGGAATCAGACGGTTAGCCAGTGAAGAGCTTGAAATTTTAACGGCAAAGTACAGCTTTGCGAACAACCTGGAAGAACTCAAAGAAGCTGTGAAAGACATTGGCACACCTTGTGTCATTAAGCCGGTTATGAGCTCCTCCGGGAAAGGACAAAGTGTCTGCAGAAGCATGGATGAGACCGAAGCCTCCTGGAACGAAGCAATTGAAGGAGGAAGAGGACGAAATACCCGGGTCATTGTCGAGGAAATGATTCACTTTGACTCTGAAATCACTCTACTGACTGTACGGTCGGTATCAGGCACCTCCTATTGTTCACCAATCGGCCATATTCAACAGGACGGAGATTATATTGAATCCTGGCAGCCTGCCTATTTGAGTGAAGCACAGTTAAAGGAAGCACAGGCCATGGCCAAAAAAGTAACTGATGCTCTAGGAGGTTACGGACTATTTGGCGTAGAGCTTTTCATTACACGAGATAAAGTATATTTCAGTGAAGTCTCTCCCCGCCCCCATGACACAGGAATGGTGACTCTCGTTACTCAGGACTTATCAGAGTTCGCTTTGCATGTAAGAGCAATTCTTGGATTCCCTGTTCCATCGATTTCAACCTTAACTGCTGGCACCACTTATGCGATAAAGGCTGATCATCAGTCAGAAGATTATCAGGTTGAAGGATTGGAGGAAGCTTTATCTGTCCCTCACACCCAAGTAAGACTGTTCGGCAAACCAATGACAAAGCCAGGCAGACGGATGGGTGTCGTATTAAGCTCTGGCGAAACAGTCGATCAGGCGAGAGACAGATCGAACCAAGCAGCCGGGAAAATTAACATCACAAAATAAATTGTTTAAAAAGAACCTGGAATAACGGAGTCTTTCTAAGGACATAGCTCCGTTTTTCAGGATTCTTTTTTATGAGCAGGCAAAGCTGCGCCCTTACTTCCCCTTTGATTCTCACCAATCCCTTTCATATCCTTTGACTGATAAAAATACAATATAAGAAACGCTTTCTCCCATTTCTCCCTAAAACTAGTAAACTATTTTTTATTGTCCATTCAAATTGTTCTCCTGCATAATATAATTAGTCGGATTGTTTTTATTTTTCTCACAAATTCATTAGGAAAACCTTTATAAAGGGGATGAAAAAATGTTTATACATAAAGATATTTCAGTCATTGGGGTGCCAATGGACCTGGGACAAAGACGCCGGGGTGTCGATATGGGTCCAAGTGCCATGAGATACGCAGGCTTACTAGAGCAAATTACAAGTCTAGGATATAACGTGAAGGACTGTGGAGATATCCGAATCGACCGTCCAGAAAAGGAAAAAGATCCTGAAAAGAACCTGAGAAACTTAAAAGAAGTGTTTGCAGCCAGTGAAAAGCTTGAAAAAGAAGTAAATCTTATTGTGCAGGAAGGAAAATTCCCCCTTATTCTAGGAGGCGATCATAGTATAAGCATTGGTTCCATTTCAGGGATTAGCAGGCATTATGAGAACCTTGGTCTGATCTGGTATGATGCCCACGCTGATTTAAATACAGGTGAGACCTCACCATCAGGAAACATTCATGGGATGCCCCTTGCAGTCAATTTGGGACTTGGCGATTCCTCTTTACGCAACATCGGGAATTACTCGCCAAAAGTAAAAGCAGAAAACATCGTGATTATAGGGGCAAGATCAATCGATGAGGGGGAGAAACTATTAATCAAAGAAAAGGGTATTAAAGTATTTACAATGCACGAAGTGGACAGACTTGGAATGCCCAAAGTTATCGAGGAAACCATTCACTATTTATCACAAAGAACAGACGGTGTTCACCTAAGCCTTGACCTGGATGCCCTTGATCCATTGGATGCCCCCGGCGTCGGTACACCGGTCATGGGAGGCCTGACCTACCGGGAAAGTCATCTGGCTCTTGAAATGCTTTCCGAGGCAAAAATAATCACTTCAGCAGAGTTTGTAGAGGTTAATCCTATTCTTGATGATAAAAACAGGACAGCTGATGTAGCGTCTGAACTCGTTGCTTCTCTGCTGGGAAAAAAGCTGGTTCTCACGTGATATAGCAGTTTTAAAAAGCAAAAGCAGCCTGCTGCTCCTGCGATAAGGAGGAATCTATGTGACCACTTCAAAGGGAATCATCGAAACAACAGAAAAAATTGGCGCCAAAAACTACCACCCTCTTCCTATTGTCATAGCCGAAGGGAAGGGTGCCTGGGTGAAAGACCCGGAAGGAAACCGGTATCTTGATATGCTAAGTGCTTATTCAGCCGTTAACCAGGGACACTGTCATCCAAAAATTATCAACGCTCTCAAAACCCAGGCCGATAAGATTACCTTAACCTCTCGTGCTTTCCATAACGACCAGCTCGCTCCTTTCTACAAAAAGGTGGCAGAGTTGACCGGCAAAAATATGGTTCTTCCTATGAACACAGGTGCAGAGGCTGTAGAAACGGCGGTTAAAGCCGCACGTCGCTGGGCCTATGAGGTGAAAGGTGTACCTGATAACCAGGCAGAAATCATTGTGGCGGAGGAGAACTTTCACGGGAGGACAATGACTGCTGTGTCCCTCTCCTCCAATGAAGAATATAAACGAAATTTTGGGCCGATGCTTCCAGGTATTAAGGTGGTTCCATTTGGAGACCTTACGGCTTTGCAAGAAGCTGTCACTGCAAACACGGCTGCTTTTTTGATCGAACCTATACAAGGAGAAGCAGGCATCCAGATCCCTCCTGAAGGATATTTGTCAAAGGCCCTTGAATTTTGCAGGAAGCACAATGTACTTTTTATTGCCGATGAAATTCAGTCTGGTCTCGGCCGTTCTGGTAAACGATTTGCCTGTGATTGGGAAAACGTAACACCTGATATGTATATCTTAGGAAAAGCGTTAGGTGGCGGTGTGTTTCCGATTTCGGTGGTTGCAGCTGACAGAGACATTTTAGGCGTCTTTGAACCCGGCTCCCATGGTTCTACATTTGGAGGCAATCCTCTTGCCTGCGCTGTGTCCATAGCAGCCTTAGAAGTAATTGAAGAGGAAAATCTCATTCAGCGCTCTTTTGAGCTTGGTGAATATGTAAAAGAGAAGCTAAGAAAAATTTCTAACCCGAAAATTAAGGAAGTAAGGGGGAGAGGCCTGTTTATCGGCCTTGAATTGACAGAGCCTGCAAGAAAATATTGCGAGGAATTGAAAGAAGAAGGGATCCTTTGTAAAGAAACTCACGAAAAAGTGATTCGTTTTGCTCCCCCTCTTATCATTGAAAAAAAGGACCTGGACTGGGCGATTGAAAAGATTTATAAGGTTCTTGATAAAAAATAAAACAACAAAGAGACAAAAAGGCTGCTAGACTATGACTTAATAGCAGCCTTTTGGTTTACATAATTTTGGTTGCACAAGTGGTGCAGAAGCCTTTATGACCCTTTTTACTCCAGGATCCTTTGAAACGTCTTGTTACTCCGTCCCACCAAGTGTATCCTATAGATTAATGCCCGCCGTGGCCATGCAGTCCTTCGATTTCCAGTTTTTCATCAATAATACCCTGCGTCTGAAAGGATATATCTTCAAAAGTCCCTAGCACATAACCGTGGTTATAAGGCCCTTCCATAGGATCGTTTTCAAACACAGGCTTTAAGAGAGAAAAATACTCATACATCTCCTCACCTAATTCCCCTTCTTCGAGCCAAATCAGAGGAGTATGTTTCCCCAGGTGGGCAAATGCTGCTCCAGGTATTGCAAGCTCTGGTGTGTTTGTTGAAACAAAGGTAAGCCCGTGTCCTGGTTCATCAATCCCCCAGCCGAATTCATTCTCTTCATCTCTAAACTGAGCAAATTCTACAGACAGCTCTGCGGGAGTCTCCCCTTCCATTCTTTCTACATTTCCATATTCACCAAGCTGGTCAGCAACCTCTTCAGAGATAATGTTTCAGAGCCTAATACATATATGTTAGCTTCCCCTTCTCTTTTTTCCAACGCTTCTATGGTTTCTGACGGAATCTCATTCTCAGCTACATACAACAGGCCTTCTTCCATATGGGCAATCCAGTATCCAGCAATAGAAGTAAGGGTCTGGTCCTCGTCTTCCAATGACCCAATAATAATGTTTTCTGTTATGTTCCCTGTCACTTCTGCATAGGCTTCATCTATTTTCGCTGCAAAAGCTGCGGGAGTTTCTGCTGTGATATGTTCAGTTTCATATCCATTAAGCTGATCTAGAACATTTTCATCCACGTCTCCCATGACAATTACTTCCGTCCCATCCTCATTTCCTTTTGGCTGAAGTCGTTCTATCTCAGCCAACACACTGTCCGAAATGCTGTCTGAACCAGTAAATAAAGCAGGCCCGTCATTAGGGTGATGAACTAGATTTAATCCCGCTAAGGCAACTTGCCAATGATCTTTCGGAACCATTATTACTGTTCCAGGCTGGTTTTCTTCATGAGTAGATGGCCAAATTGTCTGTGAAACCGCAATAGATAAACCCTCTAATTCATTTTCTTCTATTCTTGTTATATTTTTTGTCTGACTTACAAGCAAACCATCCTCGGCTCTTTCGTTAAATGTACCAACCTCTTCCCCTGCCTCTGCTTTAATTTCCTCTGCCGTGCTTTCACTGTGGTGCTCTCCATGTCCTTCACCATGGTCCTCATGACTGCCGTGACCATCTCCAATATGATCTTCATGGAGTTCTTCCATTTCTTCCATATGGTCTTCATGACCACCAGCAGTTTCGTTATCAGTTTGTGGTTCTTCTTCGCTATTACATCCACTAAGTAGCAAAACACCTGATAGCGCACTTATGTAAAGCAGTCTTTTTTTCATTTTTCCAACTCTCCTTTTTTCAGTTTGTTCCTTCTTCCTATACAACCCTGGTCTTCAGCAGGACTGCGAGAATTGCCCTTCCCGCTCCTATCTGCATTTTAGAATGACTGCATTTGTATCATCATAAGATTAAATTATGGTTTTAGTATGTGAAGAACAAAATTTTGAAGAAATAAAGGTATATAAAAAGAGGCAGTTCTCATTTTGAGAACTGCCCCTGTAACGATGTTGACTTATTCCTGAGTAACTCCGTCTACGATAAGAGCCTCCCAGGTTTCACCTCCATCCTGTGTTTGATAGATGGATTCATTTGACGTTGCTATTGAGATTTCTTCCGGGTTTTCTGGATGCACATCAATAAATGTAACAAAATCGTCGTCGTTCAGCCTAAAGTCCATACTCACCCATGTGTGACCAAAATCCTTACTCTTCATTAAGCCCATGCCATTACCCGGCATGTAGGCATACACTTGCTCGGAATTATGGCGGTCGTTGACCGCACCGGAAAATGTCTTATGCTGATGAAGTTTTTCCCAGGAGTTTCCTCCATCAAGAGACTCATAAATCCCTTTCTTTGTCCCTGCTAAAAGATGTTCTGGCTGAAGATAGTGAGAAACAAGAGCGTTTACCTCATACAGATCTTCAGGGAAACCCTCTGTTTGAATGGCCTCCCAGCTCTCTCCACTGTTATCTGTTCTAAAAAATTCTGAGTTTGCCGCATCAATTCCATACATGCGGTTATTTAAACTGTTCGCTTCTAAAAGATGAAAGTCTGCTTCTCCATGAAGAGCTACAGGCTCCCAAGTTCGCCCGCCATCGCTGCTTTTAATGATCCCAAGAGGGTCTTGTAAGTCTGAAGAAGGGGCAGGATGGCCGCTTGAAATCATCGTTTCTTTATTAATAATGGAAAACCCCATTAAATCATGCCGCTCATGTTCTTCTCCTATCCACGTCCATTCACGCTCACGAGACATATGAAGAAGACCACGATGCGTACTGATATAAAGATCACCCGGCTGACTCAAGCTATATGATAATCCATAAATATGTGTCAAAGACTCACCTTTTGTTTCCTCTGCTGACCCACATGCTGTTAAAGCTAATAACAAGATTACTACGATAGGTAAGCTAAAGTTTTTCATTGCTTCCTCCAAATTTCTAACCTTCTTTTGGTAACGTAATTGTAAATGTTGTTCCTTTTCCTTTTGTGCTGCTTATCGAAATTTCCCCACCGTGCAGGTCAACAAGTTTCTTTACTATGGCAAGCCCAAGGCCGCTTCCGCCATTTTCTGAAGATCTGGATTTATCCACTCGGTAAAAACGCTCCCACACATGAGGAAGATCTTCTTCAGGTATGCCTTTCCCTGTATCACTTATAATGAGTGATACCTCTTTGCCTTTCTCATAAAGTAAAAAAGAAATCTTCCCGCCGGCTTCTGTATATCTAAGACTGTTTTCCAGCAAGTTAACAACGATCTGGTGGAATTTTTTTGGGTCAATAGAGACCTTTATGTTTTGATGGTCTGCCTTCAAGGAACACGTGATATCTTTTTCATTGAAGGTCCTCTTATATTGAATCAATAGTTCACTGAGCCAAGGTTTTATCTCGGTCATCTCTTTTTCAATCTCAACCTTTCCTTCTTCCAGGCGCGATAACTGAAAAAGGTCCTGAACCAGTCCTTCCAGCCGGTTAGACTGCTGAGAAATGACTTCGAGGTACTCTCTCCATTCCTTTGAAATCCCCGTCTCATCTTTCATAATAGATGAATAGGCTTTAATATACGTGATGGGCGTCCGCAAATCGTGAGAAATATGTGACAAAAACTCCCGTCTGCTCTGGCTGTAGCGCTGAAGCTGATCAGCCATGCTCTGAATATCATTTTCCAGATCTTTTACTTCTCCCTCACCTTTTGTATCCAAAATCACATTATATTTTCCAGAAGCAATTTGATGTGTCATTTCTCCCATTTCCACCAGTGGCTGAGTCAAACGCTTGGATAGGAACAAAAAAGCGAGAAAACCAAGAATAAACACAAAGAAACACATAACAAGTAGGAGAATCAACAAATTTACTCTTGGCTCATTAAACTCCCCTGTGTCCTGATCAATGAACATATAGCCAAGGACCCCTTCATCATCTGTGACAGGGTACATAGACCAAATATGGGCAATATGTGCCTGCCCCTCCATTTCTACGAGACCTGTCCTTCCTTCGAAGGTACCAGCCTCCATTTCCAGCACATGTTCAGTTACCCACCGGCTGTACTCTTCTCTCAGCTGAGGGGTAATGTTATCTGTTTGAGCCACAGGCTTGAGCTGTTCATCATACAAAATAAAATTAACCTTTTCCTGATTTTCCATTTCTACTATGTGATGAACCGTGGTTTCACTTGGATGATCCAAAAATACATTGCTGTGCGCTGAAAGCCTGTTCTCCACCTCTTGTATGACGTGATTTTTATAAAATGATTCTGATATATAATAAAAAGGAACAGCCATAGCTATGATGGTTACAAGGAGCACACTCATAAAAATAAAAACAATCTTATAGGAAAGCTTCATTTTGTCCGATCCTCTTCAGCTACCTGGTATCCAACGCCCCACACTGTTTTTATGACCGATGTGGAGCAGCCGGCTTTTTTAAGCTTTTCTCGAATATTTTTAACATGAGTATCAATATTTCTAGGCTCACCTTCATAAAAATCCTGCCACTCCAGCTCTACCAGCTGCTCTCTCGTATACACCCTTCCCGGATGCATTGCCATTCTTTTAAGGATGCTGAACTCTTTTGAAGTAAAAGAGATAATTTCATTTTTATAGGCCACCCTCATTTTTTCCACGTTAATAGCCAACCCATGTATGGTAAAAACACCGTTTTCTTGAAGTCTTTTTCCCGTTCGCCTGATTACAGAAGAGACACGGGCCAGAAGCTCCTTTGGCTCAAAGGGTTTCACAATGTAGTCGTCGGCACCAAGATTTAGGCCTTCAACGACGTGATCAGTCTCTCCTAAGGCTGAGATGAGTATAATTGGAATGTCTTTCTTTCTTCTTTCTTTTAAATATGTAATTACCTCTAAGCCGCTCATTCCCGGCATCATAATATCAAGAAGGAGTAAATCGTACTGGTTTGCCTCAATCTTTTCCAAAGCCTTCTCTCCGGACTCCACGCTGTCAGCCTGGAAGGAGGGTGACTGTGACATACAAACGTGAAGAAGCTTTCTCATCTCGCTTTCGTCATCTACAATTAATATTTTGTCCTTCATTTCATTTTCTCCCTTATGTTAGGTCTCACGGCTATGTATAGTATAAAGCCCAGTTATGAAGAAAATATGTACTTGTCATTTTTGAAAGCACAGTATTTTTGTAGAAATAATGAAAGCTCACTCGTTATGAGTGAGCTCCTATCAGGCTTCCTTACGAAAATATCAAGACGCCTGCCACGATAATAATAACTGCTGGCATAATAGCTAAATAAATGAATGACATATTAAACATGCTTTCATGGTGATCGTATTTTTCCTCTTTTTTTCTTGTGAGCCCCAAGGTCACAACAAGGGCGGCAATACAGACTAGTAAGGGAAAGATGATTTGAATAAGCTGCATACTATACTCCTTTTAAACTTATTGTTCCAAAATAGTCCTGTTCATGCAGCTGCAAATGTTTCTTACATATTCTGCAAGGGTTGCTTTTATTGTAGTAAATTAAAATGAAGACTTCAAGATGGAATAGAAAAATCCGGCTCCTCAAAGGAGCCGGACCGGACTGCTGTACGAAAGTTTTTTTAATAAAACCACTGAGAAATAGCGTACATTAGCGGTATGCCGACAATTAAATTAAACGGGAAGGTTATTCCGAGAGCCAGCCCTAAATAAATAGATGGGTTAGCCTTCGGCACAGACGCCCGAAGAGCAGCCGGTGCTGCGATATAGGAAGCAGAAGCGGCTAACACTCCCATCAGGGTTGCTCCTCCTTGAGACAGGCCAACAACGTATCCTGTAACAATACCTAGCACACCGTATACTACAGGAATAACAACTCCCAGTGAGATAAGCTTAATGCCGTGTTCTTTGATGACACTTAATCGCTTTCCGGCAATGAGTCCCATGTTAAGCAAGAAAAGAATCAAGACGCTGTAATACATATCCATAAATAACGGTTGAACAACCGGGATGGCATCCTCCCCTGTTACGAGGCCGACAAGAAGGCTCCCTAACAGAAGCAAAACACTTTTCCCAAAGAAGCTTTCCCGCAAAATGCTTTTATCAATGAGAGGAATTGGCGACTGAGCTACAATTCCAACACCTTGTACAGGCATTTCCTGCTGTTTCTTTTTACTCTGAGCCATCCCAAATAGGATAAGGGCGACTAATATCGCGGGAATTTCCATGACAACAACCATAGCGCTCATAAAGCTTTCGTAGCTGACACCAAAATCTCCTAAGAAAGCAATCGCCGCACCGTAGGTTACAATACTGACAGAACCGTAGGTGGCTGCAAGACCAATCGCATTATGAAGATCCATTTTAAAGAAAACTTTTAGAATCACAAGGGTTAACACAGGAGTTAAAATCCCTAGAAAAAGAGTTCCGGCAAGCGGGGTGATGACTGTTTGAAAGGAGTAATTAGAAAGCTCAATTCCTCCCTTAATCCCAATGGCAATTAATAGATAAATACTTAGTGCTTCACTTAACCCGCTGGGAAACGAAAGATCAGACTTGAATAAGGAAGCCACAATGCCCAGGATAAAAAATAAGATAATTGGCGAAAGCAGGTTTTGTAAGATAATTTCCATCGGTTTCTTCACCCTTTCCATCTATTACATTTTTTTATTCGTAAATTTTTTAGCAGCATTGTTTATATTCAAAGCGGTGTGTCTCGAGCAGTGTCGGTGCAGATGAAGGCAATAAAAAAACCGACACCATGTAAAAAGGATGCATGGGTGGCTGCCCACTTCCTTTTTAGATGAATGTCGGTTTATCATTCACTCGCATTCTCTGCGTTTAAATGATCTCCCATTTTATGAAGGGATCTTCGCTTGAAGATCTGAATGTAGCATAAAAATAATGACACGCTCCCCTTGAGGAATGCTCATGTCAGTATGAAAGCTTTTCACGTTTTCACCCGTTATATCATAGATAATTTGTTTCAGTTGAGCGTTGCCGGTTTCAATCAAGTCAGCTCTGCTCTTCTTAATCGAAAGCATGCCCTGTCTGTCTTTGGCAAGCTCTCGTTCCGCAGGCGCTAAAATCCCGTTAACAACTACGATAATCATATGTCGTACAAGGACTGTTTTTACTTTTACTGATCCCCGTCCTAAGTAGTCTTTTTCCCACTGGGTAAAAGCCTTACTAATTTCGGATTCCAGCATCCCTTTTTTACGAAGCTGCTGAGAAGTCATTGCTTCCTCCACTCGTGTAATATAGCTTAGATAACAAATTTTCAGCATGCCATAAATACCTTTATAACAGACTGCTCATTTGCCCCTTAGCAAGATGGAGCCCCTTAACATCAGAGGTTAAAAGAATTATATTATTAATTATATGTATCTGTCAATTTAAATTTTATACCTTTTTAAAAAAGGGCTGTTCCGCACACTTCAATTTTACCAAAAATATGGAAGAATAGGCCCCGTTTACATATGTCCATTGGTCTGTTGTTATTAACGCTCATCATATGCTTCATGCCTCTTACGAGCGCTAATGTGTTGTATAAATAATAACCCAGGTCCTCCCTGTCAGTCAGTACTTCTTCAAGCACTTACACAGTCCCAACATCAGTGAGTTGGTGAGGGCAGGTGCGTTGGTAAAGTTTAAAAAAGGTTTCAGAGGTACAGTAAAGAAGACAAGCTGGAAGAAGGATGTTATTCGAGATGATAAAGCGTTCCTTTCGTCGTTCCGCTGTGAGAGAGGTTTGCATTAGCTAACAGGCTTTTCATTACTGGCTGGGAAGAAACCAACAAAAATTCCCGTGCCTTTTTATTAGTAATGATGGAGTTTATCAACAGGCTGTAATCTTGTAATGTCTCTTTGTAACAGTCCTTGGAGGTATGCAAACATTGAAAGCACATCCACTTTCCTCTTGCTCTTGTCATTGGAACATAGTCACACTGTGGGCAGCACACTCCTTTAAGGATCTCTTTCTCTCTGATTTCATAACGTTTTAGCACATTTACATGTAATGGACAGTGGTGATCAATGAGGAGGGAAGAAAGTTTGAGAAAGCGTTTAGAATGTATTACTTTATTGGGGAATGCTTTCTCTAGTTTCCTAATTACTTGAGGAAGTTTGGGACTGAGAATTACTTTATTGTAAATATATTGATTATCGGGGGTGGTTTTCAGAAGGGTTCGCGGGGATCCAATAACAACCAGTTCACTTACCGGCATATTCACATAGTTATTGTTCTTCAGCCATTTTTTTAATTGAAGACTTTGCCGTTCGACCTGGATTAGCGGGTCGGGAAATGCTTCTTCCTTTCAAATCCCTGGTACGTATAAGTTGGTTGAATGCTGAATCAAAAAAGAGGGTACCGGTAATGTTTTTCACTTCTAAAATAAGGATAAATCGAGGAGACACTATTAACGTATCTATTTGAAAATGGTGGGAGCCGTCAAAAAGCCTCAGGTCATGAAAAATATGGTACTCTTTTTCCGGCAAAAAGCTTAAAGGATAGTCAATATTTTTTTCACCTTGGTATCCTGCCCTTCTTTTTGCCAAGTCTTCGGTTATTGCTTCTCTTTTTGGGTGATTTTCAGGCAGTCTTCTTAGAAGAGCTTCTAATTGCTGTAAGTAACGGGGGATTAAACGGGGTTTTACGATCATTTCTTGCCTCCTTGCCTAGTGTTGGTCACTTGTTTCTACTTATACGGTGACATTTCCTGCAGTAAAATTGTGAATCTGGTTAAAATTTGATTTTTTGGGTCACTTTTTTGGTTATTTAGGTCATTTTTCAAGATAATTGGGTCAAAAACGAGATAATTGGGTCAAACGACAACTTTCGTCAATTTTCGCCCCCTCCCGACTCTCTGTAACCTCACCAACGCCGATCATGCACAGCCTCATAATTAAGACGACAAAATAAAAAAACCACCCTACATTATGTATGGTGGAGACGGTGGGAGTCGAACCCACGTCCAGAGATATCGGCACTTCAGCTTCTACGAGCGTAGTTACTGTATTATCATTCGCCTGCACTTCAGCCCAGTAACCGGCTTCCGTGAGGCTAGTCTGATTAGTCTCTTCTGCTGACCTCAGACGGTGGCCAGACAGCGTATCCCGCTAATGAGTGAGACCCTCTAAGCATTCCACACGGGAGATGGAATGGAGGATCCGCATGAAGCTACTTACGCAGCTACTGCGAGGTTTTGTTCTGATTTGCCAGTTATTATTGGCGTGGCAGTTTAACGAGGTTGCCGACTCGGCTCGCTACTCAAGCTCGACCTATCCCTGTCGAATCCGTATCGTCCCCATATTTAGAAAGGATGTCTGTACTTAAACAAGATCATCACTTCAAAGGGGGGAATACAGAGTAACATATAAACAATCTATGAAATTGTATTGTTGTTTTCCCTTTGGATATACTATTATAGCAAATACCCAGAGAAATACAACCCCTTTTTTATAAAAATATTGTTTAAAGTAGTGCTGTCCATTTGATGCGACAGCCACTAAAGCAAGGTAACACATTTTCTCTCAACCTTCAAGAGGGCTCTGAGCAGCTGCCCAATATCAGACACTTGCCTCTTTTTCCGCCCTTACCCTTTCCCAGGCGGTTACCTCTTACAACGCAATTTCCTCTTATCGAGCAGACCCCCATTACCAGACAGTACCTTATCTCAACAGGAAACCTTATTCCATCCCTTTCATCTTGCGGCCGATCGCTTTATCCATTTCACGCTTTGCATCCTTTTCTTTTAAGGACTGGCGTTTATCATATTTCTTTTTCCCTTTTGCCAATCCAATTAAAACTTTGGCTACACCATTTTTTATATACATCTTCAAAGGGATAAGGGAATAGCCTTGCTGCTGAGTCTGACCGATCAGCTTTGAGATTTCTTTCTTGTGTAAAAGAAGCTTTCTTGTTCGCAAAGGATCATGGTTATACCGATTTCCCTGCTCGTATGGACTGATGTGAGCGTTGTGCAGGAACACCTCGCCGTTTCGGTCCACCCTTGCGAAACTGTCTTTAATGTTTGCTTTCCCAGCCCTGATTGACTTAATTTCCGTACCTTGAAGAACCATTCCCGCTTCATATGTTTCTTCAATCGTATAATCATGGCGGGCTTTTCGATTTTGAGCAATGGTTTGTCCTTCTGTTTTCTTTGCCATAACGAATGCACCCTTCTCTCCTGTTATCATCTAATCTTACCAAAGGCCGATTCAAAGCGTCAATAAACGGGAAAAACACCTTTCCTTTCCTGATAAACCGGTCTTTGGCCGTGTGAATCCTTCCCCCCTAAAGACAGCGGGTAAAAGTCGAAAAGGAAGAAGGCCCATATCAAGCCTGCTTCCTTTTTACTCGGATTTACTTTCTTTTCTTTTTCCGTTTATTTTTCGGAGCATTTTCATAAAATTTCTTGTTTCCTTTTTGCTTCATTTTCACTTTGGAACGGCCCTTTTTCGGCTTGTCCGCAGAAGAACCTGTCTTATCTGAAGGTTTTCCGTTTCTCTTTCCACCTTCAATCACTTTTGGGCGTTCCTTGCGGGTTCTTTTCTTATTGTCCTTCATGCCGACAATCTCAAAGTCAATATCTGCTTCATCTACATTAACCTTGACGACTCTCACTTCGACCTGATCGCCGATTCGGAAAATGTTGCCTGTCCGTTCCCCGATCATTGCATATTGTTTTTCATCGAAATGGTAATAATCATCAGTCATATAGCTGACATGAACCATACCTTCGATTGTATTTTCAAGCTCTACAAACAGTCCGAAGTTGGCGGCACCGCTTACTATGCCGCTAAATTCTTCGCCGACTTTATCTTCCATATATTGAGCCTTTTTCAAGTCATCAACTTCACGTTCAGCATCCACTGCCCGCCGCTCCATATCAGAGGCGTGCTGAGCGATATTTGAAAGCTTTTCCTTCCAGCTTTCCTGGGTGGTCTGATCATTCTTGTTCTTAACCAGATACTCACGTATCAGCCTGTGCACGATAAGATCCGGGTACCGCCGGATTGGCGATGTAAAATGAGTATAGAAATCGGAAGCAAGGCCAAAGTGCCCTTCATTAGAAGAATCATATCTTGCCTGTTTCATGGAACGGAGCATGACCGTGCTGATTACAGCTTGTTCCGGTTCACCGGCAACTTCTTCAAGCACCTGTTGCAGGGAACGAGGATGGACAGAGTTAGCACTTCCTTTTACCACGTATCCAAAATTAGTCACAAACTCAAGAAAGTGCTGAAGCTTTTCTTCGTCAGGATCCTCGTGAATCCGGTACATAAAAGGAACCTTCATCCAGTGGAAATGCTCAGCTATGGTCTCGTTTGCCGCAAGCATAAATTCTTCGATGAGCTTTTCTGCGACCGAACGGTCACGAAGCACCACATCTGTTGGTTTTCCTTCTTCATCCACAAGCACTTTTGCCTCTTTGAAATCAAAGTCAATTGCTCCTCGGTCAAAGCGTTTTTTACGGAGGATGGCTGCAAGATCTTCCATTCTTTCAAAGAAAGGAACAAGATCATTATATTTCTCTCTTGTTTCTTCATCCTTTTCCTCAAGAATCAGGCGGACATCTGTATAGGTCATCCGTTCATTTGTACGAATCACACTTTCGAAGATGTCATGTTTTACAACCTCTCCTTGGGGAGTAATCTCCATTTCACATGACAACGTAAGACGGTCTACCTTAGGATTCAAACTACAAATTCCATTAGACAGTCGGTGGGGAATCATTGGAATAACCCGGTCAACCAAATATACACTTGTTCCTCGTTCAAAGGCCTCCTCATCTATCGGAGAGCCTTCCTCCACATAATAGCTGACGTCAGCGATGTGAACACCAAGGATGTAGTTTCCGTTGTCCAGTTTTTTCACATGAACAGCATCATCAAGATCCTTTGCATCGGCGCCGTCAATGGTCACTATCGTTTCATCCCGCAAGTCACGGCGGCCTTCGATCTCTTGCGGATCAATTTGATCGGAAATGCTGTTCGCATGGTCTGTAACCTCTTCTGGAAAATCACCAGGAAGGCCATGTTTATGAATGACAGACAGAATATCGATCCCTGGGTCATTTTTATGGCCAAGAATATTTACTACGCTGCCTTCAGCACTCATTCTGCCTTCAGGATATTTCGTGATTTCCACCACCACTTTGTGGCCATCTACTGCCCCATGCTCCTTACCTTTTGGAATGAAAATATCGTTTGTAATATGTTTGTCGTCAACCTCGACAAATCCATAGGATTTAGAATCAATAAAGGTTCCGACAACCTTTGTTGTTCCTCTTTCTAATATTCGCACGACTGTCCCTTCCGCCCGGGAACCCGAGGAGGAGGAATTTACGCGAACGAGAACAAGGTCTTTGTTCATTGCCCCATTTAACTCATTAGGCGGCACAAAGACATCATCTCTGTCTTTTTCTTCGGGTAGGATAAAAGCAAACCCTTTTTGGTGGCTTTGTACCTTCCCTCGCATTAAATTCATTTTTTCAGGCACACCGTATCTATTGCTTCTTGTCCGGACGATGAGGCCCTCTTCTTCCAGCTCATTTAAAGATTTCATCATGTCCTTAAGCTTGCTGGAGCTTTCCGAGTCAAAGGCTTCTTTAATCTCTTCCACTGACATCGGCTTTTCTGCATCTTCTTTCATAAATGTGAGTATTTCCTGTTTTTGCTCGTGGGCCAAGGTGTCATCTCTCCTTTCTTTCTTTATTTATCCACTTCCCAATCTAAGTTCTCTAAAAACTGGTAGATTTCCTCGTGAAGATGGTCTTTTTCAGGTCCTAAGGTAATCACGTGAGTGGAGTTTTCGTACCACTTTAACTCTTTACGATCAGACGACGCTTCATCATGAATAATTTCAGCGCTTTTAAGCTCAACCATTTCATCGTTTTTTGCCTGCACCACCATCATTGGATCAAAAACCATATCCAAAGAATCCTTAATCTCCTCAATGAGTTCATTTATAGATTCTAGTGTATCCAATGGAAGCTCTTTAAATTCTTTCATCTCCTGCTCTATCTGCTCCGTACTTTTCTTTTCCATCTTTTTCTGTTCTTTGGCGTATTGAAGAACCCCTGCATGAAGGCGGTCAACATTTCCATGTACTGTCATCGGAGCACACATCGGTACAATCCCTTTCACATCAAAGGTATACCCTACTTTTAAGGAAAACAACCCGCCTAGAGAAAGACCGCAGACAGCGATTTCCTCGTAGCCTTCATTTTTCAAATGGTCATAAGCTTTTTCAACATCCTGCCACCAATCTTCCCATGACGTTTCCATCAGTTCCTCTGGTGGAACACCATGTCCCTTATACATGGGAGCATGGCACGTATATCCCTTTTTATTTAAAAAGCGGGCAAGCATTCTTACATCTGCTGGTGAACCAGTAAAGGCATGTAATAAAAGAACGGCCCGCTTTCCTCCTTCAAGTGTAAATGGCTTTGGCGGTACTATTTTCATGTCTCATTTCCTCCTTGAATTCTTGGTTTATTCTCGTTTTTCAAAAAACGTTCTAAGTCATCTAAGACTCGCTTTTTATCAGGACCATGGCATAAATAATGCCTTGAATCTTTGTATAAATAGAGGCGCTTTTCCCGGGACCCCATGTTTTCAAATAAGTATTCTGCACTTTTCACAGGCACTAATCCATCAAGCTCCCCCTGCATAATTAAGGAGGGAATCGTAATTTCTTTCACAAACGGCCGAACTGTTTTTACAGCTTTTGTAAATTCATACACCGCAGTTAAAGGGGTCTCTTGAATTTTCTTACTGTAAAACTGGTACCAGGGGTCTTCTTTATTGAATGTTCCCTTCAGCCTGGCTTCTGCTGCGATTTTAAAGTCCTTTAACAGCTGAGGCGGATTCACGTAATAAGCGGCTGCACCTAATAAGACTACCTTTTCGACAGGATACCTTGCGGACAAATAACATGCCAGCATCCCTCCCATAGAAAACCCAATTACATAGACTTTTTCACAGTATTTAAATAATTCAGCGCATGCTTTGTCAGCTGCGTAAATCCAAGCTTTGTATGTAGCTCCTTTTAAATCGTCTCCAGGACCGTGTCCTGGAAGTGTAGGAGAATAAATAAGCCAGTCTTTATTCTTTTTCAGTTTTTTGACAACAGGCTCTACTTCCCATGGCGCTCCGGTAAATCCGTGCAGGCATAAACAACCAATCATGTTCTCCATCTACCTTCACTTTCTATTTTAATACCAGACATTACGAAAAAAAGATGTCTCACTCAAACGAGTCTCCTTTTTTCATATTTCCCTGGCACCGAGCATAAGAATGAATTGGGGTTCTCTACAAAGGTTCCCAATATTACGGTTTCTAATCAAACACAAAAAAAGCAGCCAGGCACATCCTGCTGCTCAATTTCATCTTCTATTTTGTCATTATACCTTTCTTACAGGAAGTAAGCCAGTAATATGGTCAATACGAAAAACAGAACGGCAAGCACAACCGTCATTTTGCTTAAGAAAGCTTCTACACCGCGAGCTTTTTGTTTCCCCATCAACTGTTCGGCACCACCGGAAATCGCTCCTGATAAACCGGCACTTCGTCCGGATTGAAGCAATACGACAGTGATGAGAGCGATGGAAACAATGGCCAACAGAACAAAAAGTAATGTTTCCAAACAGGACACCTCCACATAGGATTACGCTTCTATAAATTTATCACAACACGTCCCATATGACAATGCAGCCTCGCTTTCTTTCTCTAAACCGACAAAAAAACAAGCCCTCCCCCGTCCTAAGGAAGGCTTGCATTTTTTTAAAGTCTTACTTGCTCAAGTTATAGAACGCTTTTTGAGCTGGGTAAACAGCTGTATGGCCAAGCTCGTCATCAATACGAAGGAGCTGGTTGTATTTCGCAACACGGTCACTGCGTGATGGGGCTCCTGTTTTAATTTGTCCCGCATTGGTAGCAACAGCGATGTCTGCAATGGTTGCATCTTCTGTTTCACCAGAGCGGTGGGAAATGACTGCTGTATAGCCTGCTCTCTTAGCCATTTCAATGGCATCAAAAGTCTCGGTAAGTGTTCCAATCTGATTCACTTTGATAAGGATAGAGTTCCCTACACCTTGCTCAATTCCTTGTGAAAGCTTAGATGTGTTGGTCACAAATAGGTCATCACCAACTAATTGTACTTTATCACCTAGTGCATCCGTAAGCTTCTTCCAGCCTTCCCAATCGTTTTCATCAAGACCGTCCTCAATGGAGATGATAGGGTATTTTTCTACAAGGTCCTTGTAGAAGTCAATCATTTCATCTACTGATTTAACGACACCCTCACCTTTAAGGTTATACTTGCCGTCTTCGTACATTTCAGATGCTGCAGCATCCATAGCAAGTGCAACCTCTTCTCCTGGTTTGTAGCCTGCTTTTTCAATGGCTTCCACAATGGTTTGAAGTGCTTCTTCATTTGACCCCAGGTTAGGAGCAAATCCGCCTTCATCACCTACTGCCGTGTTTAATCCCTTACCTTGAAGAACTTTCTTAAGGTTATGGAAGATTTCTGCACCGATCCGCACGGCTTCAGGGAAGTCTTGCGCCCCTACAGGCATAACCATAAACTCTTGAATATCAACGTTGTTATCAGCGTGCTCTCCGCCATTGAGGATGTTCATCATTGGGACAGGGAGTGTTTTAGAATTAAAGCCTCCAAGGTACTCATATAACGGCACACCAAGATCATTAGCAGCAGCATGAGCTGCAGCCATGGAAACACCAAGGATTGCATTCGCACCAAGGTTCCCTTTGTTTTCTGTGCCATCAAGTTCGATTAGAAGCTCATCAATACCTGTTTGATCTGTCACTTCAGCACCAAGCAATTCTGGAGCAATTTGCTCATTTACATTGTCTACAGCTTGTGTAACACCTTTACCCATATAACGCTCTCCGCCATCGCGAAGTTCTACCGCTTCATGCTCTCCAGTGGAAGCTCCACTTGGTACAAGGGCGCGTCCCATGGCTCCATTTTCTGTGTAAACTTCAACTTCAACAGTTGGGTTTCCTCGGGAATCCAGTACTTCACGTGCATAAATATCGGTTATCATACTCATCATTAAACACTCCTTTATCTGTTTCCATTTTTAGCAGAGAAGAGTAAAATCCTTCGGGCCCTTGAAAGACTCTTTCTTCCCACTGCTTTTCATCATTTATTTCCATTCAAGCTTAAAAACTAATTATGCTTTCTATTTCTAGTTTGCTGCCAAGAGCTATTTTTCCTGCTCTGACACCAGTTATTTTCTCTTAGGCTGCGCACACCTGAGTTAAACAAACGTTTATTTAATCAGTGATTTCCCTGTCATGTCCGAAGGCTGTTCTAAATTTAACAACTTTAAAATTGTCGGCGAGAGATCAGCAAGAATCCCTCCGTCACGAAGCTCAAGACCTTCCTTCGTTACAATAACCGGCACAGGACGTGTCGTATGGGCTGTCATTGCTTCTCCAGTCTTTGTCAGCACTTCATCAGCATTCCCATGGTCAGCTGTAATTACCGCAGACCCGCCCTTTTCAATAATCAGATCTACGATTTTCCCCAGACATTCGTCCACTGCCTCAACTGCTTTAATTGTCGGCTCCAGCATCCCTGAATGGCCAACCATATCAGGATTGGCAAAGTTCAGAATGATCACGTCATGCTTGTCATTCTTAATTTCCTCAAGAAGGGCATCGGTGACTTCGTAGGCGCTCATTTCCGGCTGCAAGTCATACGTTGGAACCTTTGGTGAATCAATTAAAATGCGTTTTTCATTTTCAAATTCATCCTCTTGTCCTCCGCTGAAGAAAAAGGTGACGTGAGGGTATTTCTCTGTTTCTGCAATGCGAAGCTGTTTCAGCCCTGCTTTTGAAACTACTTCACCAAGAGTATTCTTAAGCTCCTGAGGAGGATAAGCCACTTTGCAGTTTTTAAGAGAATCACTATATTGGGTCATCGTTACAAAGTGAATGTCTTCTGGAAATTTCTCACCACGATCAAACCCATCAAACTCCTCGCTGGTAAAGACATGTGAGAGCTGAGTAGCGCGGTCCGGACGGAAATTCATAAAAATCACACTGTCCTTATCTTTTACCGTCGCAATCGGCGAACCGTCTTCTTCAGTCAGTACCGTTGGAATAAGAAACTCATCCCATACTTCGTTTTCATAGGAATCATCAACGACCTTAAGGGCATCACCATGGGTCGGGCCTTCTCCGTAGACAAGGGCACGGTATGTTTTTTCAACCCGCTCCCAGCGGCGGTCCCGATCCATCGCATAATAACGCCCGTGAAGAGAAGCCAGGCGTCCCGAGCTTCTCTCATTCATCTTCGCCTGAAGCTGGATGAGATAGGTTTTCGCGCTTTTTTGTTCCACATCCCGGCCATCAAGAAAGGCGTGAACAAACACCTTGTCTACATTATGCTCCTTGGCAAGATCAAGAAGAGCAATTAAATGGTCGTAATGGCCATGCACTCCGCCATCAGAAAGCAGGCCAAAAATATGAAGCTGGCTGTTATTCTTTTTTGCATTCTCAATAGCACCGAGAAATGTTTCATTTTCATAAAAGCTGCGATCCTTAATTCCTCTGTTAATAAGAGACAGACTTTGGTAGACAGGGCGGCCGGCACCAATATTCAGGTGTCCTACCTCTGAATTTCCCATTTGTCCTTCAGGGAGCCCGACAGCTTCCCCTTTCGCCTCTAATGTTGTATGGGGAAATTGGCTCCAGTAGCGGTCAAAATTAGGAGTGTCAGCTTGGGCAACAGCATTCCCGAAGCTCTCTTCACGCATGCCGTATCCATCTAGAATAATTAATGCTACTGGTGACTTGCTCATTGCTTTCCTGCCTCCACCAGCTTCACAAAGGAATCTGTTTTCAAGCTTCCACCGCCGACAAGAGCTCCGTCAATGTGTTCTTGAGCCATATAACCTTCAATGTTTTCAGGCTTCACGCTTCCGCCATACTGAATACGGACAGCTTCAGCTACTTCTTGACCGTACATATCTAAAAGGTAGCGGCGGATAATCCCACACGTTTCATTTGCATCCTCTGCTGAGGAGGATTTTCCTGTTCCAATCGCCCAGATCGGTTCGTATGCAATGACTACTTTCATTGCCTGATCTTCAGAAAGCCCTTCAAACCCTTTTTCAACCTGAGCCGTTACAACTTCTTCTGTTTTCCCCGCTTCACGTTCTTCATCTGTTTCACCGCAGCACATAATTGGTGTGATACCATGAGCAAATGCAGCATGAAGCTTTTTATTTACTGATTCGTCGGTTTCGTTGAACATATCACGACGTTCAGAGTGGCCGATAATGACATAAGGAATTTCCAGGTCGGCAAGAGCTGCCGGACTGATTTCCCCTGTAAAAGCACCATTCTCTTCAAAGTGCATGTTTTGAGCACCTACAGCTACTTCGCTGCCTTTGGCTTCATCATTCATGTCTTTAAGAAACAACGCAGGAGCACATACGACAGATTCTACTTCTTCTTTAGAAGGAACCTGGTTCTTTACCTCTTCAATAAAAGAGACCGCTTCTCCGTGAGTCTTATTCATTTTCCAGTTTCCTGCAATAATCGGTTTTCTCACGATTTCACCCCGCAAAAATTATCATCACATGTAAATACAGCTTCCCTTGGCTGAGATCCCTGCCAAAAGGTGTGGGAGCAGAAGAAAAAACGGTAAGCACCCATAAGCCTTCTCCTTCTCCTGCACCTCCTTCAGGAAACCTGACACCTAGGAGTGCTGATTACTTATCATTTAACGCTACAACGCCCGGAAGGTCTTTTCCTTCCATAAACTCCAGGGAAGCACCGCCGCCCGTTGAGATGTGGCTCATTCTATCTGCCAATTCAAACTTCTCTACAGCTGCCGCAGAATCGCCGCCTCCGATAACAGAATATGTTTCAGAAGATTCAGCAAGAGCTTCAGCTACACTTCTTGTCCCACTTGCAAACGCAGCAAACTCAAACACTCCCATAGGGCCATTCCAGATGGCAAGCTTGGAGTCCTGAATAACAGCTTTGTACTTTTCAATCGTCTTTGGCCCGATATCAAGAGCCTCCCAGTCAGATGGGATATTTTCGATGCTGACAACCTCGGTATTTGCGTCTTCTGCAAAGTCATCGGCGACAACAACGTCTTCAGGCATGTAAAAATTAACACCTTTGTCTTCTGCTTTTTTCATAAAGTCCCTGGCAAGGTCAATTTTATCTTCTTCAAGAAGGGATTTTCCGATTTCATGCCCCTGGGCTTTCACAAACGTATAAGCAAGACCACCGCCAATAATCAGGTTATCTACTTTCTCAAGAAGATTGTCAATTACACCTATTTTATCTTTTACTTTAGCTCCGCCGATAATGGCAGTAAACGGACGGTCTGGCTCTGACAGAGCCTGGCCAAGCACCTGAAGTTCTTTTTCCATAAGCAGCCCCGCTACTGCTGGAAGGTGATGAGCGACTCCTTCTGTAGAAGCATGTGCTCTATGGGCAGCTCCAAAGGCGTCGTTTACATACACATCTGCAGGCTCGGCTAACTTTTTCGCCAGCTCCTCATCGTTTTTTTCTTCCCCTGGTTCAAAACGAAGATTTTCAAGGAGCAGCACTTCACCGTCAATCATTTGGGATACAGCTTGTTTTACTCGGTCTCCATACACTTCATCAACCTTCTGGACATTTCTTTGAGTGAGCTCGGAAAGACGGGTAGCAACAGGTCCCAGGCGGAGTTCTTCGACCACTTCGCCTTTCGGGCGCCCCAAATGGCTTCCCAGGATCACTTTTGCCCCTCTTTCTGTTAAGTATTCAAGGGTAGGCAAGACAGCACGGATCCGAGTGTCATCAGTGACGAGTCCCTCATTCATCGGCACATTTAAATCAACACGGCAAAATACTGTTTTTCCTTTTACATCAATATCACGAATTGACTTTTTGTTCATCGCTCATCCTCCTCTTCCGGCAGAAGTAAATAATAAATCGGGCATTCTTTTTTCCTGTTATTGCATATTGCCACATGATTGAAGATACCACATAAATGCCAGAAACAAAACTTACCTTTGCCCTTATCGTCAAAGGTTCCCAAATTTCTTCTTTTTTGCTCTGTAAAAGGCGCGTTTTGAGCTTTTGATCAGTTTTTTGCAGACCGGGAACCGCGGCTGTCCTCAAGCTTTGCCCCTTCCTTTCGGCAAAGGGATCGCCTGCCTGGGTTCACAAGGCTTGTCCTGCTACACCTCTTCTTTCCCAGTAATGCAGGAAAAGATGTTCCCGATCTGCTGCTTTTCTCTAAAAAAAGGCATATAAAGCTTTCTTTTAAGCAGGGAAAAGGGGAAGCAGAAACCTAATTCTTCTCCCCCTTTTTCGCTGCCTGCAAGCCTGCAATTTATTATTGTTGTTTAGCCATGTAAGCAACAAGGTCAACTACACGGTTAGAATAGCCATACTCATTGTCGTACCAGGAAATAACTTTTACCATGTTATCTTCCATTACCATGGTAGAAAGAGCATCTACTGTGGACGAGTGGCTGTCACCGTTGTAATCGCTGGATACAAGAGGCTCTTCACTATATCCAAGGATTCCATTTAAGTTTCCTTCTGCAGCTTCTTTAAATGCTTCGTTTAGTTCATCTGCTGTTACGTTCTTGTCCAGCTCAGCTACAAGGTCAACAAGGGAAACGTTTGGTGTTGGCACACGCATCGCTCCGCCATTTAGCTTACCTTCAAGCTCAGGAAGAACAAGAGCAACCGCTTTTGCTGCACCAGTAGAAGTTGGAATGATGTTTTCTGCTGCTGCACGGGCGCGGCGGTAATCCTTATGCGGAAGGTCAAGGATTTGCTGATCATTTGTATAGGAGTGAACGGTTGTCATCATTCCGCGCTTAATGCCAAACTTGTCGTTTAGTACTTTTACGAAAGGCGCAATGCAGTTTGTTGTGCAAGAAGCGTTTGAGATAACATCATGAGTAGAAGCGTCATAATCTTGTTCGTTAACTCCCATAACAAACGTTCCGTCCACATCTTTACCTGGTGCAGAGATAACAACCTTTTTCGCTCCTGCTTCCAAGTGCTTGGCAGCGTCGTCACGAGCAACAAAGCGCCCAGTGGATTCTACAACGTACTCCACACCAAGGTCTCCCCAGCCGATTTGTGCAGGATCTCTTTCTGCCGTAACACGGATTTCTTTCCCGCCAACTACCAGGTTATCTCCGTTCACTTCTACTTTTTCTTCAAGTCTGCCATTCACAGAGTCGTATTTAAGAAGATGGGCAAGCATATTTGCATCTGTAAGGTCATTAATTGCTACCACTTCGATCTCGTCGTTATTTAAAGATGCACGAAATACTAGACGTCCAATTCGTCCAAAACCATTAATTCCTACTTTAGTTGCCATTTGTAAATTCCTCCCTTAATAAAGTAAAGCTTTAATATATAAACCTGGTTTTCTCTCTCTGCAAATGTAAGAAAACACAGTGTTTTTACCAATTACTCTGGCGGCTCGTGATCAATGACAGCCTGGGCAGCACTTTCATCTGTAATCAAAATGTCGCTTGGCCTATATCTCATATATGCCCAAATTGCTTCACCTTTAGAAGCCCCGCCTGCAATACTAATGACTTTCTGGTTAGTATTTAAATCATCGAGCTGAAGTCCAATCGTTCTTTCCTTATGAACAATATTGCCAATTCGATCGAAATAATAGCCAAATGCCTCAGCCACTGCCTCTTTTTTTTCTAATTCCTTCATGATACCAGGCTTGGCCTTTCTTCTTTGGGCCATCGTTTTTCCTTCCCCGATACCATGTAACACGACACGAGCTGAACGAATAAGAGCCAGTAACTCTTTAATCTCTGGTTCATGAGCCAGGCTGTCATGTGCTTCCTCACTCAATTGGTCAGGCACGTGAAGAAGTCGGTAATTTGCTTCGGCTTTCATGCCCATGACTGAGCTTATTGTGCTTGACTGAATCTCGACCTTTTCACCTAATCCGCCTCTCGCTGGAACAAATGTAACAGATGTAAGACGAGGATCAGGCGTCATCATTTCTGCCACCGAAGCCAAAGTAGTTCCTCCTGCTACGGCTACGACATCATCTGGTGTAAGATGAGCCTTCATTTGTTGAATGCATGCTCTGCCCATTTCCTTCTTTACCCAGGAATGCCGGTCACTATTCCCTGACACTACAATTACTTTAGGCACTGAGAGGATCGTAGATACCTGCTCTTCTAAAGAAGCCAGTCCAAAGGCCTCTTTTATCATCTCTTCTAAACCTTCTAAAAGAGTGTGCCCTTCTTCTGTAAGCGTCATGCCCGCTGCTGTCACAGAAAGCAGGCCCTGTTCCTTTAAGAAAGTAACCTCGCCACGAAGTACACGTTCAGACAGCTCCAGGCTGGCAGCAAGCGTCCTCCGTCCAACGGGCTGCATTAAACGCACATACTGAAGAATGCGGAAACGCTGTCCCATTACGTCTAACACGTCAGGCTGCAGTTTTTTTTGCAGCTCCACAAGTTCTCTCATTTTTATCACCTGATGGCCTACGGGTCATTCAAAGTCCCACATAGACAAATTTAGTCCCACCTAATTAATAAAAAAAGGACTTTCCTTCCATTTCATCCTACCAATATTCCCAGCCATGTGCAACAAAACAAACTCGACATTTTAAAAAAACTTTCAAGCTTATTATGCCCATATATAAGAATTATAAACATAAGTGGGTATGGAGTTATAAAAAGGTATCATATAATATGTTTTCCTGAAGAATATGTGAAGAGTTATCCAGCACTATCCCTAGGAGCCTGTCCAACATTCAACAAACAAAAAAAGCCGGCCACCTCTCAGCCAGCTTTATGCATATCGTTTCCTTTTGGAGGAAGACAGGATGTTAAGTTCATCTCTATATTTCGCCACTGCTCTTCTTGATATGGTAATTCCCTTTTCAGTCTTAAGCGCATCGACCATTTTCTGGTCAGACAAGGGCTTTTTCTTGTCTTCCCTTTCGACCATTTCCCGGATAAACGATTTAATCACAAAAGCAGACGTCTCTTCCCCACTGCCATTTTCAATTTTAGAAGTGAAAAAGTATTTTAACTCAAACAGTCCGTGAGGAGTCTGCATGTACTTATTAGTGGTTGTCCGTGATACTGTAGATTCATGGACTTCAGCCATTTCTGCAACATCACGCAGTGTCATCGGCTTTAGATAGGAAGGCCCTTTTTCAAAAAAGTCCCGCTGATAAGAAAGGATTGCTTCACTTATACTGCGCAGCGACTGCTGACGCTGATCAATGCTTTTTAAGAGCCACATCAGCTGTTTATATTTTCTCATGGCATAGTCTGAAGCTTCGTCATTGCTTTTGCCTTCAAGAAGGTGACGGTAATGCTTATTTAATCGGATACGAGGAAGCCCGTCATCATTTAAAATAACCATATATTCTCCGCCGCTTCTTTTCTCTATGAATACATCAGGGACAATATGGCCGGGGTGCTCCCCTCCGAAGTTAGCTCCTGGACGCGGCTCCAGCTTTTGAATAAAATCATAAACCTCCTGGATTTCCTCAAGGGAAACGAGCGTTTCCTTAGAAATATCCTTCCATTTCCTTTCAGCTAACTTTTCGAGATAGTGCTCAACAAGGGTTTCAGCCAGTTTATGTCTTGGCTCCAGTCTTTGAAGCTGTATTAAGAGACATTCTTTCAGTGACCTCGCACCTATTCCTGCCGGTTCCAGTGATTGCAGGATCATGACACCTTCTTCATATTCTTCTTCGGTAACAGAAAACGTTTCAGCTGCCTCTTCAAAGGCGGCTTTTAGATAGCCGTCTTCTCCTATGTTTCTGGCTAAGTAATTCAGCAGCTTCTGCTTTTGACCGCTCAACGGCATCAGTCTGATTTCTTCCTGCACATAATCAGACAGCTTATTTGCTGATTCAGGGATTCTATCAAAGGGGGAAGTGTATTCCCGCTCTTCTTTCTCATGGTACTCTTCATGGTCATCCTGCCAGAGGACAGGCATTTCCAAATTGGGCTGTTCTTTCTCTTTTGCTTCCATCAAATCGATGAGGGGGTTATCTAATGCCTGTTCTTCTAAATACTCAGACAGCTCCATCGTAGAGTATTGCAGCAGTGATATAGCCTGCCTTAATTCCTGCGTCATCATAAGCTTCATTGTCTGCTGTTGGAACAAGCCCATTTCTAAGTTCATAGAATAGCTCCTCCCTTCTAAGCACTTAATTGAAAGCGCTTTCCTAAATTAATACTATGTGAACGAGTTTGTCTGTATTTCTTGGATAATTGTCGAAAAATTAAAATTAATTCATCTTCTATAATACTTTATTATGATAGGAATTGAAATAGCTTTTAAATAATATCTTTTTTCTTCTGATTCTGACAATCTTCTTAAAGAAACGCCACTTCCCTTTACAACCTTTACCCTTTATACAAAGAAGAACAGGGAAAAGGCACGCGCCTTTTTCCCTGCCGAATTATTCCTATAACCTTCAGCTGCTAACGGATGCGGAGTTTCGGATCCTCGCTGTCATCTCCTTCTATCCACTCTAATTCAAACTCAAAGGAATGCTTTTTCCCTTTTTGAGTATATTCTATTTCGTAGGTTACATTTTTAGCCGGGCGTAAGGAAACTTCTTCATCGTCTTGAATAAAGGAACACTCTCCATTTTCGCGAAGCTTCGCTGCCACATTCTCAAAAAAACGAGCTGCTTCCTCCAGGCTTTGTTTTTCCTTGTGCTTAAACAATAATTGTTTCTCCAGCCGTTCTTGTCCGAACATGATGCAACCCCCCCATAGAACTAGTAAAAGAATATTTCAAATTAAAAATAAAGCGCTTTCAATTATATTATAAAGGATTTGCACGGGAAAGGCGAGAGCACGAGGTAGTTTGAAGGGTAAAAAAAACGGTTATGATGGTGGAAGGGATTTGATGAAAGAAAGAGAACCTATTGAGAGGCTTATTTGTAAGCTTCTAAAAAAATCACTTCTCTGTCAGGCTAGAACAAGGGGAATGATTTGACCTTAGCTGACCTATTAAGGTAAGATGATAACAAGTGTACAGCATACATGGGTAAAGGCTGGGTTTACTTAAGTTACAAAGGGTCAGCTTAGCTCTTTTGACCAGCCTATGTCAGAACTTAATTTATAATGTTTGTAAAAGAGAAGAGGAGGAATAGTTATGAATCTCATTCCAACAGTAATTGAACAAACAAACCGTGGAGAGCGCGCCTATGATATTTATTCCCGTCTCCTAAAAGACCGTATTATTATGCTAGGTTCTGGGATCGATGATAATGTCTCAAATTCCATCGTTGCTCAGCTTCTATTTCTAGCTGCTGAAGATCCAGACAAAGATATTTCTATTTACATTAACAGTCCGGGCGGTTCCATTACTGCCGGCATGGCTATTTATGACACCATGCAGCACATCAATCCAAAGGTCTCTACTATTTGTGTAGGTATGGCCGCTTCCATGGGTGCATTCCTTCTGGCTGCCGGTGAACCTGGTAAGCGCTTTGCCCTTCCTAATAGTGAAGTCATGATTCACCAGCCTCTTGGCGGAACTCAAGGACAGGCGTCTGATATTGAAATTCACGCGAAGCGTATTCTGCAAATGCGTGAGAAACTAAACCAGATTCTCTCTGAGCGCACTGGGCAACCTTTAGACGTTATTGAGCGCGATACAGATCGCGATAACTTTATGACTGCTGACGATGCCAAGCAGTACGGCCTGATTGATGAAGTTTTGAACAAAGAAAAGAAATAAGTTCTTTGACTGTCTAATAGCACGTATAGGTCAAGAAAAACCCAGGATAGGGAGTATCCTGGGTTTTTCTATGTTTCCGTTTCCTGAAACAGGCGGCTCACTTGTATCTATTTCCGGGAATTTTGGGGCAATGACTGCAGCACAACTCAAGAGAAGCAATGTCTCAAGCCCTTGAAGTGAAACGCGGAGATCGACCGCTTGCTTTTGTAGCGATGGTAGGTGAAAAATGTCCTTATTATGTATCCTTCTACTTCATTATTTGGGAAAACAAAAAGAGCAGTCTCCTCAAAACAGGAAACTCCCCTTTTCACAGCTATGCCTTTTTAATGGCTCTTCCTTATTCTTCTTTCAAGATAAATTTCTCAAGGGATTCCATCGCTTCTTCTTCATCGCTCCCGCTTGTTATAAGCTTCACGGTTGCTCCTGTTCTGACCGCCAGGCTCATAATCCCCATAATACTTTTCGCATTCACTTTCTTTTCTGCTTTTTCCACAAAAATATCACATTGAAAGCGATTTGCCTCTTGAACAAATAAGGCGGCCGGCCTAGCTTGCAATCCTGTTTTTAAATTGACATTTACTGTTTTCTCTAGCACCGCCATCTCCTCCATTATTTAATTCTCTTTTTTGCTATCGTTTTCATTATTATCCAGCAGAAAAACTGCTTTGTAAGCTGGCTTGTTTTATACTTTAACTGACTCGCCATTTCTTAGCTTTTCTGCGATTTGGTCAATTTTTCTTAAGCGGTGATTAATACCCGATTTGCTGACCTTTCCGCTTTGAACCATTTCCCCTAACTCTTTTAAGGTTACATCCTGATGAGCTACTCGAAGCTCGGCTATTTCCCTCAGCTTTTCAGGAAGGTTATCTAAACCGATCTGGTCATCAATAAGCCTGATATTTTCCACTTGCCGCAAAGCAGCCCCAACCGTTTTGTTAAGGTTGGCTGTTTCACAATTCACCAGTCGATTTACTGAGTTTCTCATATCTTTTACAATCCGAATGTCCTCAAAATATAATAATGCTTGATGGGCCCCGATTACATTTAAAAACTCTGTAATCTTTTCACTTTCCTTAATATAGAGGATAAATCCTTTTTTTCTTTCTAAGCTCTTTGCATCCAGGTAAAATTCCTTCAAAAGCTTCTGAAGTGAGTGGTTATGTTCTTCATAAAATGAAAACACTTCTAAATGATAAGAAGATGTTTCAGGGTGGTTAATGGATCCCCCCGCCAAAAAAGCGCCTCGCAAATAAGCTCTTTTACAGCATGGTTCCTTCACAAGGTCAGAATCAATAACCCTGGTAAAATGGAACCCTTCTTTCATAATGCCTAAGCTTGTTAACATGGACTGGCTGTCCTCTATAATCCTTACAAGATAAACATTATTTTTCTTAAGCCTCATTTTCTTCCTGACTAGAAGTTCGACTTCTATGTTTCCATACACACGGCGGATCAGCTTATAAATTCTGCGGGCGATCGCAGCATTTTCAGTAGAAATATCAAGGGTGACTTTTCTTCCGCTTCCCAATGAAATCGATCCATTCATCCGTACTAAAGCAGCAAGCTCTGCTCTCGCACAGCAGCCATCTGTCTCAAGCTGTGTTAATTCCTTCTTTGTCATAGCCGCAAAGGATGACATGTTTTCACCACCTTCTCGATCCCTTTTCCTTTGTCACGTCTGACCTTATGCCGGAACTGTCTTTTTATGCTGCCAGGCTTAAAGCTGTGTTAACAAGGAGCGGGAAACTTTTAACGCGTCATGGCGAAGAAGATGGCCTTCAAACTGTAAAAATTCATCCTTAATTAGGGACAAACCCATCTTTTCAATTCGCTCTTCATCACTAATGACAGGAAAAGCTCCTTCTTTCTTGTAAACGGAAGTGATAGAAGGCGGGATTTCACCCTCGTTCATTAAAACGGTATCTATCACACCTTTGCCTGTATGAGCCTCTATTGTTTCAACATGGTCTCCTGCGCTGAAATTATCAGTTTCCCCTGCCTGGGTCATAACATTGCATATATAAATCTTTCTTGCCTTGGACTTTTTGATAGAATCAGTAATCCCTGGAACGAGCAGGTTTGGCAATATGCTCGTATATAAGCTTCCTGGACCGATCACAATCAAGTCTGCTTCTTCAATCGCTTTTATACTCTCAGACAGGGGGTAAATGGTTTCAGGCGTCAAAAAAACACGTCTGATCTTTTTCCCTGCCTTTGGAATCTGTGATTCCCCACTGACAATTGAACCATCCAATAATTCAGCATGTAAAACGATGCTTTGATTCGAGGCCGGAAGAACCTTTCCTCTCACGTTAAGCACAGTGCTCAGCTCACTGATCCCTTTGGCAAAATCGCCAGTAATGGAAGTCATTCCCGCTAGTAACAGATTTCCTAAAGAATGGCCTGAAAGTCCCTTTCCATGATTGAATCGGTGCTGAAACAACTTTTCAATCATAGGTTCAACCTCCGCCAGAGCCCCCAGAACATTTCTTACATCACCCGGAGGTGGAATATTTAACTCTTTACGGAGCCTGCCGGAACTTCCTCCATCATCAGCAACAGTAACAATGGCGGTTATGTCAACAGGAAAGGTTTTTAAGCCTCGAAGAAGAACAGACAACCCGGTTCCTCCTCCGATGACAACCACGTTTGCTTTCTTCACAACGTACTTTCCTTTCTTTTCTCTATATCCCGATGGCTGCTGCGCACCACATAGTCATTCCCAAAGTGTGCTGCCAAATGCTCAGCAAGTGTGACTGACCGGTGTTTGCCTCCTGTACAGCCGATACTGATGACAACCTGGCTTTTCCCTTCCCGCTTATATTGGGGAATCATATATTCTAAGAGATCTGTCAGCTTTAGGAGAAAATCCTTTGTTTCTTTCCATTTTAACACATAGGAAGATACTTCCTCCTGAAGTCCCGTTTTAGGACGCAGTTGATCAATATAGTGAGGATTGGGCAAAAATCTCACATCAAATACCAGGTCTGCATCTATAGGGACTCCGTATTTAAACCCAAAAGACATAAAGTTTACAGTAAAAGGGTGATTCTCAGGCGTTGAAAAAGAATCAATGATCTTTTCCCGCAGCTCTCTGGGCTTTAAATCATTCGTATCAATAATCTGGCGTGCCCGGCCTTTTAATTCTTCAAGCATTTGTCTTTCATTTTTAATGCCTTCAAGGGGCAGTCCTTTTGGAGCCAGAGGATGAGACCTTCTCGTTTCCTTATAGCGCTGGACAAGAGTGTTATCTTTAGCATCGAGGAATAAAATATGAGGATTCAAGTTAGGCTTTTCGTTCAACTTATCAATTGCGTCAAGCAAATGATCAAAGAAATCCCGAGCTCTCAGATCAATGACCAGCGCAACCTTGTTCATGGTGCCTCCTGAGTTTTCAATCAGATCGATAAATTTCGGGATTAACGCGGGAGGCAGATTATCAATACAGAAGTAGCCAAGATCTTCAAAGCTCTGCACCGCCACTGTCTTTCCCGCGCCAGACATTCCTGTAATAATCACTACTTGAATATCTTCTTTTTTTTCCTTCACTATGCTTCTCCCCCTATCTTGCTCCTTACCATACCTCCTGCTAGCTGCTCTCTTTTGGGTTCGTATCACTTTGCAAGCGATAAGAAAGCAGCTTAAACTGAGGCGTATAACGAAAGGTGCCATATAAAACATCTTCATGATTGAGTATATGTTCAAAAATATACCGATCGCCGGGAGCCATAGGGAGTGTTAGAATCTCATCTTTTTCCTTCCATGCGAGCTTCCCTTCTGGCGATTTCCCCAGCATCTCTCCCTCAAATTCTGTTGCCAGGAAAGTAAACATCATCCATTCGGATAGTAACTCATCATCTTCATCTATTATAAGGATCGTAAAAATCCCTTTGATTGCAGGGTTTTTGATATGTAGCCCTGTCTCTTCTCTAAATTCTCTTATTGCCGTTTCTCTTGTTGACTCTCCGGTTTCCATTTTGCCGCCAGGGACTACCCACCAGCCCCTTCTCGGCTTTTGAAGCATCAGCACTTGGCTGCCGTCTTTTAACACACAGTTTGTAACCCGTTGCATGCTCATCACCTCACGTAACTACCCTTCAAGTATACAATTATTCCAGGTTCCCCACAATGCAAAGAAACCAACAATTAAGTGAGCATTTTTAACACCCTTACTAATTCCTCTCTCTTTTCATTCTATTCATCGTTCCTCTCAACCTTTCACGGTGAAAGGAATTCTTACGTTCCAGAAATAAGCTTATAAGAATGAAAAAGAGGAGGCCTGCCCCAAAAGCTTTCCCAATTTGAATTCCACATTGCATTACTCGAAAGAACATGTTCAGCAACAAAGCGATAAGTCGGGCGGATTCTAAAAAGAAGACCACGCTTCAGCTCTTGCTTTCCCGTCTGGTCCCTCAGAGAATTCAAACTGGCATGAAAGTCAAAATCGCCGATTAATGTACTCAACACTTCTTAGCATTCCGGAAATACTAACCACCTTGGTAATACTATGCCCATACATTTACCAATCACAATCAATCCTCTTTTCAGCCATTTGAACAAAAAAAGAGCACAGGCTGAAAACCTGTGCTTACAAAGATCTATAAAAGGGGGTCAATTACTTATTCCTATCTTACCCTTTTAATGTTTCAAATTTGTTACAAAATCGTTAAGACAGGCTTACGAAAAGGTAAAGTTTCTTCTTCAGCCTTTTAGTTCGCTTTGACGATTTCCTTTAGCTGCTCTACATAATGCTGGGCAGTCTGTGCCGCTATAGAGCCGTCACCTGTCGCGGTTACAATTTGGCGAAGAGATTTTTCACGAATATCTCCGGCAGCAAAGATACCAGGGATTTTCGTTTCCATTTCCTCATTTGTCTCAATATAACCTTCTTCATTGGTTATACCAAGCTCTTTTACCGCGTTGTTCAGTGGCAGCATACCGATATAGATGAACGCACCATCCGTTTTAAATTCGTAATCCTCACCGGATTCAAGGTTTGTGAGCGTTACACTGCCTACCTTGCCGTTATTATCATTGATTTCTTTCACAATGTGATTCCATTTAAAATCTATCTTTTCGTTAATAAAGGCACGCTGCTGAAGAATCTTCTGGGCACGAAGCTGGTCACGGCGGTGAACAACTGTTACTTTTGAAGCAAAACGTGTTAAATACACGGCTTCCTCTACAGCAGAGTCTCCCCCTCCAACTACAACAATTTCTTTATCCCGGAAAAATGCTCCGTCACAGACAGCACAGTAGGAAACGCCGCGGCCTCCCAGTTCTTTCTCGCCAGGCACTCCAAGCTGTTTATATTCTGCCCCAGTTCCCACAATGACAGAGCGGGCTTTATATTCTTTATTTCCTGCTTTTACAATCTTATATTCTTTGCCGTCAATGATTTCTTTGACATCGCCATAAGCATATTCAGCACCAAATTTTCTGGCATGCTCAAACATCTTGTTTGAAAGATCCGGACCTAGAATATGACCAAACCCAGGATAATTTTCCACGTCCTCCGTGTTAGCCATCTGGCCTCCAGGAACGCCGCGCTCAAGCATTAACGTACTCATCTCGGCACGTGAAGTATAGACAGCTGCTGTCATACCTGCGGGACCGGCACCTGCAATAATTACATCATAAATCTTTTCTTCCGTCATACCGATTCTCTCCTTTTCATCCGTACATTTATAACTCGATGATCTCTCATTATTTTATCTGCTGGTTACAAATCCTATCCTACGAAAAGGTTAAATGGAAGTCCATTAATCTGCTCACGCTTTGTTAGCGAAGAGAAATCCCTGGATCCATGTATAAATCACAACGGGCGTCCCCTTTGGACAAAATCCCGTCCTTCATCTTTTCCAAAAGGTCTGCAGCAGCCTGATGCCCCATATGGTCAGCCTGTTCCCACATTTTTTTTGCTAAGGATTCTTTCCCTATTTGATACGCCGTCACACCATACTTAAAGAAGTAATCCTCATGGTCGGGAGCAAACCTTTTTCCCAGGTGCTTAAACCAGCGGTACCCTTCTTCATACTCAGCAAGGTGACAAAAAGTGGCCCCCAGGCGATAAATATGATCTCTGTCCATAGGTACAACCTGCTTTAACAAATCAGCTACTTCCTTTGATTCTTCTTTACGTCCCATATCATAATAAAGAAGGGCAAGCTGGCAAATTGCAGGAAGATACTGCTCTTCTTCCAACAGGTCCTTTGTGAATGCAAGTGCCTCTTCGGAATAACCTTTTAAATGAAGAACATAGGCCAGCTGACTATAGGCGGAGCGAAAGGAAGGGTAATCTGTGATAATATTTTCCAGTAGCTCCTCTGCTTTATTATAATGCCCATCCTTCATATAACGGCACGCTTTTTCGTAACTTAAAATCAATTCATCTTCAATTCCGTCCCGTTCCTGGGATTCTCCTTGATCATTGTCAAGCTTAAGGAGCTCTAAAAGATCTCTTGCATCCTCTGCAAAATCTCCCTCTGAGCAGTATTGAAGATAATTCGTTGCTGCTTCTTTGGCTTTCTCAAACAAACCCTGGTATGCATAATTGTTTGCCAAAAAGAAGTAGCTGTCATACATCGTTGAATCCACATGGTCAAGAACGTGTAAAAGAAGGTCATTTGACTCTTCGTACCTTCCTAAATCTGCTAAAATAGCAGCAAGCTGACATTGAAAGACAGCTTCTTTGGGATTTATATCTATTGCACGGCGCAAATATTTCACAGCCCGGTTAAGCTCTTTCTTTTGATAGGCTCCTACTCCTTTTTTAAAGAAGTATTCCCCGTTTTGTATAAAAGGGATAACTTGTCCCTTCGTCTCTGATGATAATTTCATGCGACTTTTATGACCTCCGTCCACAAAAAATGCAATGTATCAAGTATAGCATTTTCTGTCAACCCAAAAAAGAGGGATAGACTATCGGTCCATCCCTTTTTTTTTAACAGTTATTTATTTTTATCCATCATTCTTTTCCGTGGCTTCTTTCATTGTGAAAACCTTAGCCGTGGCGGTTTTTAAGAACGTCCAGAACACTGTCTATCGGCAGCTTCTGTTCACGGAACAGCACAAGAGTATGATACAAAAGATCTGCTGCTTCCATGCTAAGTTCTTCGGCATCTCGGTTTTTTGAAGCAATGATGACTTCACTTGCTTCTTCACCAACCTTTTTGAGGATTTTATCTACACCTTCAGTAAACAAATACGTAGTGTAGGCACCCTCCGGCATTTCGGCTTCACGCCTGGCAATGGTTTCTTCAAGCTGGTTGATGATCGCAAAGCGTTCCGAGGCCTTCTCTGCTACTTCCTTATCCAGCAGGGAATCTGCAAAACAGCTGTAGCTGCCTTTATGGCAGGCCGGCCCTTTAGGATGTACGAGAACCACCAGGGCATCCTGATCACAGTCAAACCTGATGTCCTCTATCGTTTGTGTGTTCCCTGACGTTTCCCCTTTATGCCACAGCTCCTGGCGGGAGCGGCTGTAAAACCATGTTTCTTTTGTTTCAATGGACTTTTCAAGAGACTCTTTATTCATATAAGCCAGTGTCAAAACCTCTTTTGAGACAGCGTCTTGAACAATGGCAGGGATTAGGCCCTTTTCATCAAATGATAGTTCTTCCAGGTTCAACGGACTTCCACTCCTTTTTCACGCAAATGATGTTTCACTTCTTCTACTGAAGTTTCTTTATAATGAAAAATAGAAGCAGCCAAAGCAGCATCCGCTTTTGCTTTTTCGAACACATCGACAAAATGTTCCTTTGCACCGGCTCCTCCAGAAGCAATAACTGGCACGGAAACCACCTCATTTACAGCTTCCGTCAGAGGAAGGTCAAACCCAGCTTTCGAACCATCTTCATCCATACTCGTTAAAAGAATTTCTCCTGCTCCTCGTTTCACTACTTCGCGAGCCCAGTCTTTCACTTCCCAGTCTGTCGGGGTGCGGCCGCCGTGAGTATATATGCGCCATGAACCAAGTTCCTCATCGTATTTCGCATCAATAGCCACTACAATACACTGAGAACCAAAATAAGCTGCTCCCTCTGTGATCAGCTCAGGACGGTTGACAGCTGCTGTGTTCAGAGAAACTTTATCTGCTCCTGCACGCAAAATGATTTTCATATCCTCAAGAGAGTTAATGCCGCCGCCGACTGTAAAAGGAATGGCTAATTTTCCGGCCACTTCTTTTACTACTTCTACCATTGTTTTTCTACCTTCATGAGAGGCTGATATATCAAGGAAGACAAGTTCATCGGCGCCCTGCTCATCATAAAAGGCAGCCAGCTCAACTGGATCCCCGGCATCACGGAGATCAACAAACTGCACACCCTTTACAACCCGTCCTTCCTTCACATCAAGGCAGGGAACGATTCGTTTTGTGAGCATTATTTCTCCACCTCTCTAACTGCATCTTCAAGCTCTACCTTTCCTGTGTACAATGCTTTTCCAACAATGGCTCCGCCGATACCCTTTTCTTTATACTCAGCAAGCTCTTTAATATCATCCAGGCTGCTGACTCCTCCAGAGGCGATCACTTCTTTTCCTGTCGCTTCAGCAAGCTCAGCTATCGCCTTAACATTGGGCCCGGAGAGCATTCCGTCTTTTGAGATATCTGTAAATATAAATGTTTCTGCGCCTTGAGAAGCAAGCTCTTTTCCCAGGTCTACCGCTTTTACTTCCGAGGTTTCCACCCAGCCGTTTACGGCTACATATCCATCTCTTGCATCGAGTCCAATCGCTACTCGCTCCCCGTATAATGACAGCATCTTCTGAGCAAACTCAGGATTATTCACTGCTACACTTCCAAGAATCACCCGGTCGACACCATGTTCAAGATAGTACGCCACGTCTTCCTCTGTGCGGATACCGCCGCCGATCTGCACCTTAACATCAAGGTTTTTGGCCACCTCCAGCACATGATTATCGTTTACTCTTTTCTTCTCTTTTGCCCCGTCAAGGTCTACCATATGTATCCAGGAAGCGCCTGAATCAGCAAAGCGCTTCGCCATATCAAAGGGTGAATCTCCGTATACCGTTTCCTTCTCATAATCTCCCTGTAACAGGCGCACACATTTGCCGCAGCGCATATCAATTGCTGGATAGATTATAAACTTACTCATTTACGCTCACCTTTCCAGCCACTAAAGCCCCGAAATTTTTTAAAATAGTCATCCCCATTTGACTGCTTTTTTCAGGATGGAATTGTGTTCCCATGACATTATCACGGCCTACTACTGCAGGAACCGGTCCGTCATACTCACTTGTTGCAATTAACACCGATTCATCGTCCGTTCTCACTACATAAGAATGGACAAAATAGACGTGTCCCGTATTCAGCGATTGAAGAAGGGGGTGATCCGGCTGCTGAAAGGAAACCTTATTCCAGCCCATGTGAGGCACTTTATACTTCGTTCCATCCTCCATCACACCAGAAAAACGGCGCACATAGCCAGGCAGCAGATTAAGCCCTTCTGTTTCCCCATTTTCTTCACTTCCTTCAAATAATAACTGCATGCCAAGACAAATGCCCAGCAAAGGCTTCCCATCCTCTGCCCATTCCTTCACAAAATCTGCCTGGCCTTTCGCCTCCAGAATGGTCATAGCGTCTTTAAAGGACCCAACTCCAGGAAGAATCAGGCCATCAGCTTTTTTCAGCTCCTGGATATCCTCTGATAAAAAATACTCAAGCTCGAGCCGTTCCATTGCCTTTGTCACACTGTGCAAGTTGCCCATTCCATAGTCAATCACACCGATCATGCTGTTTCATCCTTTCTATGGAAACCTTTTTTCCAGACCTGATTTTCTAATTATAGCGCACCTGACTGTTTTACAGCATGCCTTTTGTGGAAGGAACACCCTTTACCCGCGGGTCAATCATGGTTGCCTCATCAAGGGCCCTTGCCATCGCTTTAAAAATTGCCTCAATCATATGATGAGTGTTATGTCCATAATGGACAATTACGTGAAGATTCATTCTGGCTTCAAGAGCGAACTTCCATAGAAATTCATGGACGAGCTCCGTGTCAAAGGTCCCTACCTTTGCCTGGGGAAAATCAGCACGAAATTCAAGGTGAGGTCTGTTGCTTAAATCGACCACAACTTGAGCAAGCGTTTCATCCATTGGAACAAAGGCGTTTCCATAACGGCGGATTCCTTTTTTATCTCCCAGGGCCTCCTTGAATACCTGCCCTAGGCATATTCCAATGTCTTCAGTTGTATGATGATCATCAACCTCGGTATCCCCTGTTGCTTTTACCGTTAAGTCAAAGTGGCCGTGCTTTGTGAAAAGCTCCAGCATGTGAGTCATGAAAGGAACGCCTGTTTCAATATCACTTTTTCCTTCCCCATCCACTTCAAAATCTAATTTGATTTGTGTTTCATAGGTGTTTCGCTCAATAGAACCTCTGCGTTCACTCACTTTTCTTTCCCTCCATTCGAATATCTATGGATCTTGCATGAGCTTCAAGCCCTTCCAGGCGTGCAAGTGCCGTGATATGGGAAGCATCTCTATGGAATGCTTCTTTACTGTATGAAATAATGCTCGATTTCTTGGTGAAATCATCGACATTTAATGGACTTGAGAATCGTGCTGTCCCGTTCGTTGGAAGCACATGGTTCGGCCCGGCAAAATAATCGCCCACTGGCTCAGGGCTGTACGGTCCTAAAAAGATGGCACCCGCATGTTTGATTTTTCCAAGCTGATCATGTGGGTTTAACGTTAAAATCTCGAGATGCTCCGGAGCAAGCTTGTTGACTGCCTCTATCGCTTCTTCCATGTTTTCTGTCAAATAGATGGCCCCGTAGTCTTTAATAGAGGCTTCTGCAATATCTTTTCTCGGCAGCTCCTTGACCTGGCGCTCAATTTCTGAAGCTGTCATTTGAGCAAGTGTTTCGGAAGGTGTGACTAAAACAGCTGACGCCATTTCATCATGTTCTGCCTGGGAAAGGAGATCTGCAGCAATATACTCGGGGCGTGCTCTTTCATCAGCAAGAACGACAACTTCACTGGGACCTGCAATCATATCGATATCAACCTGTCCAAATACCGCCCTCTTCGCAAGAGCCACAAAGATATTTCCAGGTCCTACTATTTTATCAACCTTCGGCACGGTTTCCGTTCCATAGGCCAGAGCAGCAACAGCCTGAGCCCCGCCGGCTTTCACAATGGTTTTGACCCCAAGTTCTGCAGCAGTGACAAGGACCGCGGGGGTAAGGTTTCCGTTTTTATCAGGAGGAGACGTCATAACGATGTTTTCCACACCAGCGACCTGGGCAGGAATCACGTTCATCATAATTGTGGAAGGATAAGAGGCTTTTCCTCCCGGAACATATACGCCCACAGAATCCAGAGGAATGATTTTCTGACCGAGCATTGTTCCGTCCTCCTTGGTCACCATCCAGGACTGACGTGTCTGCCTTTCATGAAATTCACGAATGTTAAGAGCTGCCTGTCTCAGCGCCTCCAGAACCTCATCTTCAACCTCATTATAGGCATCATCCATTTCTTCCTTGGTTACAAGAAGATTTTCCAGGGCTGCCCCATCAAACTGCTCTGTCAGTTTTTTTAGTGCTTGATCCCCCTCTTCGCGCACCTGGGCGAGAATGTTGTCTACTGAAGCCTGCTGCGTTTCGTTCCCTGTATCCACATCACGTGCCAGGCTTACTTCTTTTGTAACTTTAATAATTCTCACCGCTGCTCTCCTCCCATCACATCCGCAAGTCGTTCCACGAGGTCATCAATTTGTTCATCCTTCATCCGGTAGCTGACTGGGTTTACAATCAAACGGGAGGTAATAGGAATCATCGTTTCTAATTCTACGAGCCCGTTTTCCTTGAGGGTCCGGCCCGTTGAAACGATATCAACAATCCGGTCAGCAAGACCCACTAACGGAGCGAGCTCAATGGAGCCGTTTAACTTAATAATTTCGACTTGTTCACCTTGCTCCTTAAAATACTGTGTGGCTAAATTAGGATACTTAGATGCCACCTTCGGATTGATATCAGATTTCTTATAACCAGGAAGTCCTGCTACAGCCATGTAGCACTCACTAATTTTAAGATCAAGGACTTCATATACATCTCGTTCCTCTTCAATCATCACATCTTTTCCTGCCACCCCTACATCGGCGACCCCGTGCTCCACATATGTTGGAACATCCATAGGCTTGGCAAGGATAAAGCTCATATTTGCTTCAGGCGCTTCCACAATCAGCTTTCTGGAATCATCAAATTCAGGGGGAAGGGCGTAACCTGCCTTACGAAGCAAGTCGGCCGCTTCTTCAAATATCCTGCCTTTTGGCATTGCGACGGTCAGTTGCTCACTCATTGACTCCCTCTCCTTTTTTCTTGCCGATAAAATAAATGACGTCCTCAAAGGTTTCACTTAATTGATCTACACTTTCCACTCCTTGAAGGTCCTGAAGAACAACCTGCTTTCCTTCATTACGGAGGTTCCTTGCCTTTTCTATGGCTTCTCTTCTACGTTCTTTGCTAAAAATAATGCATGTTTGTTTAGGCTCTTCCTCTGTTTTTCCAAGTGCCTCCACAAGAAGGTCGAGACGAATACCAAAGCCTGTTGCCTGGGCTGGACGGTTAAATTTCTGTACTAATTCATCATATCGGCCTCCGCTTGAAAGGGGAAAACCAAGCTTGCTTCCATAGCCTTCAAAAACGACACCGGTATAGTAGCTCATATGCATCACTAAATTTAAGTCAAACTTTAAATGCTCGGTCACGCCGTATCCTTCGAGAACTTCCCACAGCTGCTCCAGGTCCTCAAGTGCCTTGGAGGCCTCGCCGTTATAAACAATTTCTTTCGCTTCTTCTATTTTACTGTAGCCGCCTCGGAGCTTAAGAAGACCCAGAAGACGCTTTTCATCAATAGAGGAAAGAGGAAGACTCTTTACATGGTGGCGGTATCCTACGTAGTTCTTTTCATATAAGTAACGACGAAGAACGCCTGCCCGCTCCTCGCTGCCTACAACATCAAGCAGAAGGGCATTCACATAGCCAATATGGCCAACGGCTACTTGAAAGTTTTCCAATCCCGCTTCTTTTAGAGCGGCAATCATTAATGCAATAACTTCTCCATCTGCACTTGCCGTGCCATCTCCAACAAGCTCTACACCCATTTGTTCAAACTCTGCCGGGCGTCCTCCTTCACGCTGCTGGGCACGAAACAAATGAGTTTGATAGGAAAGACGCAAAGGGAAAGGCTGATCCTTTAGACTGGAGCCGGCAACTCTTGCAATCGGAGCGGTCATATCAGGTCTAAGGACCAGAGTGTTCCCTTGCTGATCAAGAAGCTTAAACAGCTGCTGGTCTAGAATTGCTGAGGCATCGCCTACAGTATCGTAGTATTCTAACGTCGGTGTCTCTATCGGTCGGTAACCCCAGCGCTCAGTTTCTGCTTCCACCTTTTTGCTTATGTTCCGTTTCGTTTCGTAGAAGGCCGGGAGGGTATCTCGCATTCCAAGAGGTTTTTCAAACATAAAGGGTTTGCTCATTTGTGTGTCGCTCCTTTGGGCTGAAGATATTGGGCAGCAGGCTGTGTGAGCCTGTATGTAGTCAAATCTTTATTAAAATGCCAAGAACTGCTGCATACGCAGTTTCAGCATATTTTTCCATGCACTGTTTTTCACCTAGATAAATCATAGATAGGATTTCCTATATAATCAAATGTTTGCTTGGTTCTTTATCGCGTTTTGCTTTAGTTCGCTAATGTACTATCGAGATAAAGAGCATAGGTGTAGTGTACACACCTTTTGTTGCATCGTCAAGAGACCGGGGGCCTGGCACCCCGACTTACTGTAATATTTTTAATTTGGTTTTTCCTATCTTTTCGGCCTTTCTCACGTTTTCTTTATTACAACCCGCTGGGGGTGCCTGGCACCGTTACATGCCGTAATATTTTAATTGCAGTTTCCCTCTTATATCAGCGTTCTTCTCAATTTAATATTACAATCCTCTGCGGTGCCTGGCACCCCTTCCCAATGGAATGGCAATCTCCACAAAAAAAGCGAAGGCTTGTCTAATCAAGTCCCTCGCTTCGTTCTTCCAATTGTTCTTTTGTGTATATCACTTTCATCGGGTTTCCCCCGACAAAGCTTCCCGCCGGGACATCCTTATGCACGAGAGTGGCTGCTGAAACGATAGCACCATCACCAATGGTCACACCCGGCAGAATTGTTGTGTTTGCCCCGATCAATACCTCATCCCCAATTTTCACATCGCCCAGACGGTATTCTTTAATCAAATACTCATGAGCCAAAATTGTTGTATTGTAACCGATAACGGTGTTTCGCCCCACTGAAATTTTTTCAGGGAACATCACATCAAGCATGACCATCAAGGCAAAGGACGTTTCTTTTCCTACCTCCATGCCAAGAAACCTTTTGTAAAGCCAGTTTTTCATAGGGAGAAAAGGAGTGTACCTCGCCATTTGAATAACGATAAAATTCTTGGATACTTTCCAAAACGGGACCGTCTTATAGACTTGCCAGAGTGAATTTGCCTCTTTTACAGAATAACGGTCCGTTTTCCTCATCGTACTCGAACTCCTACATACTTCAGCAGATCAGGCATCTTTTCAAGCATAAGATCCGGCTTAAAGGAGCTGAGATGTTCTTTTCCTTTAATAGACCAGGCTACTCCTGCCGTGTACGTCCCTGCATTCTGGCCGCCGAGAATATCATAATGACTGTCGCCTACCATTAGAGTGTTATCCGGCTTGGATCCAAGAGCCTTCATCGCTTGATTTAAAGGTTCCGGGTTTGGTTTCACTTCCTCCACATCGTCAAACGTCACAATGCTGGAAAAATAAGGGCTGAGACCCATCACTTCAATACCCATTAAAGCTGTCTGCTTTCGTTTTGTGGTCACCACAGCTAATTTAAAGCCTTCATTGTGAAGAGTATCCACAGTTTCCTGAACTCCTTCATACTCTTCAATCAGTTCATCGTGGAAAGCAAGGTTATGCTGTCGATACATTTCTATCATTTCTTCCGCTCGCTCAGGATCGACCTTTCGAAAGCTTTCAGTTAAAGGTGGTCCGATAAACTGAATAATATCCTCTCGCCCATATGTTCCTGGCTTGTAATGATCCAGTGTATGTTTAAAGGAAGAAATAATTAACTCGTTTGTATTAACCAACGTTCCGTCCAAGTCAAATAAAATCGTATTAATATTCATAGGATGTGGTTTCCTTTCCGGCAAATTCTTGTTTTTTCTCCACCCGGTTCCAAATGTAAGCAATGATCATTGTCAGAATAATTGCAGTAACCAGCCTGATAATAAGAAGAGGAAGAACAGGTATGCCAAGAGGAATAAATATTAGTGTATCCTCTATGACAGCATGACAGGCCACAAGAAATATAAAGACCAGGTATAAATCCTTTTTCTTTACTTTATCCTCTTTTGCAGCCTGGATCATCACCCCTGCCCCAAAAGCAAGCCCAAACAAAAGCCCTGAAGCCAATGTGGTGGAAGTATTTTCCCTAATTCCAAGCATCCTGGTAAAGGGAGACATCCACCGTGAAAAGACTTGCAGCCAGTTAAGGTCTTTCATAATCTGTACAAAAATCATGATAGGGATAACAATCAAAGCAATTTGTATAATTCCCAATGTAGCGCTGGAAACCCCCTGCCAGATGACTCCCATCCAGCCATCTACCTCAGGCTGGCTCGTTCCTGATACAAACCCGTATTGAGCCTGTTCTCCTCCCCCCTGCCAGAGCCAGTGAATCATTAAAGCAGAGAAAAAAGCAAGCCCAAGGCGAACCGCCAGAACGACAGACATCCGTATGCCTATTTTTACCGCTACGGCCGATTCTACAAAAAGATTATGAGAAAAAGACAGCATCACAGCAAGGATAAAGACTTCCTTAACTGTGAGATCCATGGTTAAAATGGCACCAATCGCAGCATATAAATTCAGTACATTTCCTAAAACAAGAGGAATGGCAGCTTCACCAGGAAGCCCAATCCACCCCATCATAGGAGCAAGTATACGCGCGATCCAATCAAGAACAGGTGTATAGCTTAAAATGGTTACGATCAGTGTAATGGGAAAAATAATTTTCCCTAACGTCCAAGAAGTCTGTAGACCAACCAGTAACCCTTTTTTCAATGTTTGCCACAAAGTTCTACCACCTGCCTTTTGCCTTTCGAAATTCACTCATCCAGCCTGATCGGGGGCTTCTTATTTTTTCTTTTTCTTTTTGGTCGTTTTCTTTTTACCGTTACTTGTTTTCTTAGGGGCTTCCGCTTCATCATCTAAATACCGTGTATCGGCGTATCCCTTTTTCCTTCTGTACCAGATCAGGAAAATTGAACCTGCGATCAATACGAGAGAAACTACCTGTGCCGTACGGAGGAGATCAAAAATCATTAGGCTGTCTGTACGCAGACCTTCAATAAAGAAGCGTCCTACTGAATACAGGATGAGATAGGAAAAGAACATCTCACCTTGTCGCAGATTTACCCGGCGGAGCCAGAGAAGAATCGCCAGGACAAGTAGATTCCATAAGGATTCATATAAAAAAGTTGGATGGTAATACGTACCGTCTATATACATCTGATTAATAATAAAATCAGGAATCATTAAGCCTTCCAGAAACTCTCTTGTCACCGGGCCGCCATGGGCCTCCTGGTTCATGAAGTTACCCCATCGCCCAACGGCCTGTGCAAGGATAATTCCCGGCACAACCAGGTCAGTCAGCCTCCAGAAGGAAACGCCTCTCTTTTTCGCAAAAACATAGACGGTGATAAAGGCACCAATCAAACCACCATGAATGGCAAGCCCGCCTTCCCAGATCGCAAATGCGCGAAGGGGTTCATGAATATAGGTTTGCCATTCAAATATCACATAATAAATTCGTGCTGAAACGATTGCTATCGGAAACGCCCAAAGGAGCAAATCTGCAAACATATCCTTTGGCAGTCCTCTTTTTTCAAATTCCCGTGAAACAAGGAGGTACCCTAAAAAGGCACCAATCCCTATTAGAAGTCCATACCAATGCACGGTAAGGGGACCAATTTCAAATGCTACGCGGTCATAAGGCTGCGCTGTAAAAATCATATTCGTGACACCTCTGTTCTACAATCACTTTACGTACTTGTTTTATCGGTTTCCTGCTTTCATTATGCTTCCATCCGATGCTGACAAGAGTCAGAGCCTACCCTTTTATGACCAAAGCGAACACCGGTTTTTTCTTAACATAAAAAACGAGGAAGATTTGGGTTTAATAATCCTGCTCGCCTTCCTCAATCACGTCCGTCAGTCTTTCAGAAAATTTTTCGGCTGTATTAATCCCCATCCGCTTCAAACGGAAGTTCATGGCAGCCACTTCAACGATAACAGCAAGGTTTCGTCCTGGTCGCACAGGAATGGTATAGATAGGTACTTCAGTATCAATAATTTTCATTGTGTTTTCTTCTATCCCAAGCCGGTCATAAGCCTTGGTCTGATCCCAGAGCTCCAGGTTAATTACCAACGCCACACGCTTAAATGGCCGAACGGCTCCCGCGCCAAACAGAGTCATGACATCAATAATGCCCAGTCCGCGAATTTCAAGTAAATGCTGAATTAATTCAGGTGCTCTTCCTATTAATGTTGTCCCGTGCTCCTGACGAATTTCCACGGAGTCATCAGCTACCAGGCGGTGTCCTCTGCGGACAAGGTCAAGAGCTGTTTCACTTTTACCTACTCCACTTGCTCCTGTTAGTAAAACCCCGATCCCGTATATATCCACAAGGACCCCATGAATGGCAGTAGACTTGGCAAGCCGCGCTTCCAGGAAGTTTGTAATCTGACTGCTCAGCCTTGTCGTAGTCGTTGCGGAGCTCATGATCGGAACTCCCGTCCTTTGTGAAGCTGCAAGTAATTCATCAGGTGCTTCAATCCCTCGGGAAATAACGATCCCTGGTGTGTCATATGTACAAAGCTTTTCCATTCGGTCCTGCTTTTCCTGCTGAGTCAGCTGCTGGAAAAATGAGAGCTCGGTCCGCCCAATCAGCTGAAGCCTTTTCGCCGGATAGTATGTAAAGTAACCGGCCATCTCCATTCCCGGCCTTGATATATCACTCGTCGTAATAGCCCTGTAGAGCCCGTCTTCGCCACTTAATAACGTTAAATTGAAATGCTCGATCAAGTCATTGGCTGTTACCTTAGGCATTTCCCATCCCTCCAAGCTGTATCTTGCAATATAGGATTTTTCACTTTTTCCATTGTAGCATGAAATATTGAAAATGTAATAAGAACGAAAAGGGCGTTGCCCCGTTTTAATTAAACGTTTGTTTGAAACTCCCTAGCCGCCTTTCATAGAAGGATCGGAGGCTTTATCCTGGTAACCCCTCCACAAGTGGATCACATTTCCCTACATTGGCTTTCTATCAAAAAAAGCGTGAAAGCTTTTCAAGGCCTTCACGCTTTGCTGCTATTTTTTTCGCAGAGGATCTACCACAAAGGAATTAATCAGAGCATTTAGTATTGCAATAATAATTGCTGCTAAAAGGGCCATCCAAAAGCTTGAAATGACAAAAGCCTCTCCCATTATTGCGGCTGTAAGCATTAACAACCCAGCGTTAATGATAAACAAGAAAATCCCTAACGTAATAAAGGTAATAGGAAGTGTCAGGATGACTAACAGCGGCCTGATGAACGTGTTGATTATTGACAGGATCAAGCTGGCAACAATAGCTGCCCCTATTCCAGAGAGATGAAAATACTCGCCAAAGAACCCGGCTACCGTCATTAGGACGACCGTATTGACAAGCAGGTATACAAGACACCCCATTAAAAGGTGGCATCCTCTTCATTTGGCATAAGAAATACAAGCAGCAAGTAACCTAGAAGAAACGGTACCCCTGAAGTCACAATAGCTAAAACGACAGTAAGTACACGGACAATCGTGGCGTCAATACCAAAATAAGCAGCCAGCCCCCCGCAGACCCCTGCAATTTTCCGATCTTCTCTCGTTCGGTACAACTTTTTCATAGGAATGCCCTCCTTTTACCCTTCCATGTTTTTAAGGGAGATCGACCCTGTTTTTGTACTTGCCTCAAGCCTTAATCGAGGTGATCCGCTTTGATTGGATACAAAGGTAATGGATTTTTGAACAAAATCTTTCTTCTCCTCAATGACCTCTACGTTTGGCATCGTCCAATTATAATTCCCAATGTTTGTTTTTAAAATGCCGTCAGTGCGGATCGTGGATGGGACAGTCACAAAGACACTTCCCGTGGTCGCTGCCAAATTAGCTCTCGTATCTTCAGCAATATTCAAGCGGGCACTAATCGTCCCATTAAGTGACTCGGCTTCAACGTCCTTCATCAACGCTTCAAGCTCAATGGTCCCATGCATGGTCTGGACATCACACCGGTCAATTGTGCCTCCTGAAATGGTAACCGGGCCGCTGACCGTTTCCCCTTTAAACGCTTGAGCGTGGACATCATTAAAAATCATGCTGCCGTTTACGACCTTTGCTGTCAGTGACTGCGCCTTCAGTTTTTCCCCTTTAAAATGGCCGTTAAACGTGTAAAACTGCAGGCTGGCGTAGTCCTTTTTCGGCAAATACAAAGTCCCGTTTACTTTAATAGCTTTTGTTTTCGTATGAAAATGAAGCTCCTCTCCGGCTACTTCAAAGTCTGTTTCCTTCAAAAACTCTTCTCTTGCCTCGTCAGGATTCTTTGCTTTATAAACCTTTGCCTTTGTCTCAAGCCGTACATGAGGTTCATCCCATGATTCAATATTTAAGGACCCATTTTCCAGGGAAACGTCTATTTTTGACTGAAACATATTTTGATGCTGGAAAATATGATTAACCTCTATATAAGAACCAAAATTGAAATCAAGATCAAGCTCTTTTATTTTTTGCAGTGTGTTTTCAATAAAATCCGAGAACTTTTTCATGCCTGGTTCTGTCTTATCTTTATCCTTATCCTTCTGCCACTGATTATACCTTTTATTACCCTCTCCCCAATCTACTTTCGTAGAGAGGTCTGACAGGTGATCAGTAATAGATTTCACTTTCTCCTTTTCGGTCGCAGAAGTTACGTTTTCTTCATTAGTTGTGCTGCTTTCCGGCTTCTTCTCTTCCTGGTTTAAGGCTTGCAGTAGTTTTGCCCCTTCTTCCGCGGAAATCTTTCCGCTTTCAACCATCTTCAATATCATCTTGCGTTCTTCTTCCATGATTGATCCCTGCCCTTCCTTGCTATTTAGGCCAAGCCGACAACAGATCCTTCTTCAACCTGTTTTTCTTTTATGCAGTAGTCTACCCATTCATACGCATCATCGCCCAAGAATGTTTCAGTTTTCAAAATAGAATATAATAATTTTCTCTTTTTCATGATACCTTCGCTGAAGTTCCTGAGCAATATCTTTCAAGCTCTGCCAGCCAGTCAGTTACTTTCCTGAAAGCAAACTGATCTCAGCATACAAGCAGGCACATAAAACCGGACGTATATAAAAAAGGGAGAAAGCACAATCTCCTTCTCCCTCTTTGTTCCTTGCGGAGCAGGGAGGCTTCTTTATGATTCGGCTACTTTCTCTGCATACGCCAGCCGTTCCTTCATCCTTTTCTGCTCTCTCTCTAATATAGGTTTTAAATATCTTCCTGTATATGATTCCTTTTCTTCTGCCACCTTCTCAGGTGTTCCGCATGCTACCAATTTCCCTCCACCGTCACCGCCCTCAGGGCCAAGGTCGATGATATGGTCCACCGTCTTGATGACATCCAGGTTATGCTCAATCACAAGCACGCTGTCCCCGTTATCAACTAACCGTTGAAGCACCTTGAGCAAACGGTCAATGTCATCTACATGAAGTCCCGTCGTTGGTTCATCGAGAATATAGAAGGAACGTCCGGTTGGACGCCGGTGAAGCTGGGAAGCCAATTTCACCCGTTGTGCTTCCCCTCCAGAGAGCGTGGTCGCAGGCTGTCCTAATTTAATGTAACCAAGCCCCACGTCATATAAGGTCTGAATCTTGCGCTTGATCTTTGGTATATTTTCAAAGAAACTCAAGCCTTCTTCCACAGTCATAGCCAGTACATCTGCAATGTTTTTCCCTTTGTAACGGATTTCTAATGTGTCCCGGTTATAACGTTTTCCTTTACATTGTTCACATGGAACGTAAACGTCAGGAAGAAAGTGCATTTCAATTTTTATAATACCATCGCCCTTACAGGCTTCGCAGCGGCCGCCACGGACATTAAAACTGAAGCGCCCCTTTTTGTACCCGCGCATTTTTGCTTCATTCGTCATGGCAAAGACATCACGGATATCGTCAAAAACACCGGTATACGTTGCGGGGTTGGAACGGGGAGTCCGTCCGATAGGTGACTGATCAATATCGATCACTTTATCAATATGATCAATTCCTTCGATTCCTTTATGGGCCCCCGGCTTGTCCTTGGCCCGGTGGAGCTTAAGAGCCAATGACTTATGCAAAATATCGTTAATAAGTGTACTTTTTCCTGAACCGGACACCCCTGTTACTGCTGTAAAGAGACCAAGGGGGATATCCACCGTTGTATTTTTAAGGTTATTTTCCTTTGCTCCTTTAATGGTCAGCTTTCGGTCTCCTGCTTTTCTTCGTTCAGGAGGGAGAGGAATAAACTTTTCCCCCGATAAATATTGTCCGGTCAAGGATTCAGGGTCTTCCATTATTTCATCAGGGCTTCCCTGAGAGGTAATGTAGCCCCCGTGCATGCCGGCTCCGGGCCCAATGTCCACAATGTGATCAGCTGCAAGCATTGTATCTTCATCGTGCTCCACGACAATCAGCGTATTGCCCAGGTCACGCATATGCTCAAGGGTTCTGATCAATCTATCGTTGTCTCGCTGGTGAAGGCCAATCGATGGCTCATCAAGAATATACAACACTCCCATAAGAGACGATCCGATCTGGGTGGCCAGCCGGATCCGCTGAGCCTCTCCTCCAGAAAGGGTACCGGCTGAACGGCTGAGATTTAAATAGTCAAGGCCGACATTGACCAGAAAGCCAAGGCGTTCCTCAATTTCTCTTAGGATCATCCGGGCAATTGCCAGTTCTTTTTCATTTAAAGAAAGGCCCTCAAAGAAACTTTTGGCGTCTTTTACCGACATTTCTGTTACATGTCCGATATGCTTCTCATTTACAAGGACAGACAAGCTCTCCTTACGCAGGCGGTGACCTTTGCATGTGCCGCATGCTTTATGAATCATATATTGTTCCATCTGATCACGGATATAGTCAGAGGAGGTCTCATGATAACGGCGGGAAATATTCTTAAGGACACCCTCAAAATAAATATTTCTTTCCCTCACCTGGCCCCGGTCATTTTCATATCGGAACTTTACTCGCTCCTTATTGCTTCCATAAAGAATGACATTCATTTGATCCTCTGGAAGGTTTTTCACCGGGGTTTCCATGTCAATCCCGTAATGATGACAGACAGATTCCAGAAGCTGGGGGTAGTACTGGGAGCTTGTAGGCTCCCACGCCGCAATGGCATGACCCTTTAACGTCCGGTCCCAGTCAGGGACAACAAGGTCTTTATCGACTTCAAGCTGGCTCCCCAGTCCGTCACACGTCGGACAAGCACCATATGGACTGTTAAAGGAGAATATTCTGGGCTCAAGCTCTTCAATGGAAAATCCGCAAATGGGACAGGCATGGTGCTGGCTGAAGAGAAGTTCATCCCCATCGATAATATCAATGAGAACGCGCCCTTCTCCGAGCTCTAACGCCGTTTCCATGGAATCCGTAAGCCTTGTTTCTATGCCTTCTTTTACTACAATACGGTCTACTACTGCTTCAATATTGTGCTTTTTATTTTTTTCAAGTGTGATTTCTTCGGAAACCTCACGGATTTCCCCATCCACACGCACGCGGACAAACCCTCTTTTCTTGAGGTCTTCAAGAACCTTCACGTGTTCACCTTTGCGTCCGGAAACAAGAGGAGCCAGAATCTGCAGCTTGGTCCGCTCCTCAAACTCCGTTACCTGGTCTACCATTTGCTGAACCGTCTGGGAGGAAATTTCAGTTCCATGCTTTGGGCAGACCGGCTTGCCAATACGGGCAAAAAGCAAACGGAGGTAATCATAGATTTCTGTTACCGTCCCCACCGTCGAGCGGGGGTTGCGGCTTGTTGTTTTCTGGTCAATGGAAATAGCCGGCGACAACCCTTCAATGGCGTCAACATCGGGCTTATCCATTTGTCCGAGAAACTGGCGGGCATAGGCAGACAAAGACTCTACATACCTTCTCTGCCCTTCCGCATATATGGTATCAAAGGCGAGAGAAGATTTACCCGATCCTGAGATCCCTGTAAATACAACCAGTTTATCTCGCGGAATCGTCACATCTATATCTTTTAAATTATGAGAACGCGCACCTTTGACTTGCAGTTTTTCAAGTGCCATGCCTTCGTCATCCTTCCGCTTTAAGCTCTAAAATCATATCTCTCAGCTCAGCAGCTCGTTCAAAGTGAAGATCTCTTGCTGCCTGCTTCATTTCACTTTCCATTTCTGCGATCACTTTTTCTTTTTCTTTCTTGCTCATTTTTGCAAGCGCCGGCTTATCAAGACCATCATCTTCCTCATTCACCACTGTTGCCTGGATGAGCTGAGGAATTTCTTTTTGTATCGTCTGCGGCGTAATATTGTGTTTTTCATTAAACTCTTCCTGCAGGGAACGGCGCCGTTTCGTCTCACTAATCGCAATGTCCATGGATTTTGTAATTTTATCAGCATACATAATGACATGGCCATTTGCGTGCCGGGCTGCCCGCCCCATCGTCTGGATCAGCGAACGTTCTGCACGAAGAAATCCTTCTTTGTCAGCATCTAAGATAGCGACCAGGGAAACCTCAGGAATATCCAGTCCTTCCCTTAAAAGGTTAATTCCTACGAGAACATCGAATTGTCCCATCCTGAGCTGACGAACGATTTCAATTCTCTCTAATGTTTTTATATCGGAGTGAAGATACTTTACCCGGATCCCTACTTCCTTTAAGTAATCCGTTAAATCCTCAGACATTTTCTTTGTTAAGGTCGTAACGAGCACTCGTTCGTTTACTTCTTTTCTTTCATTGATCTCACCAATTAAGTCATCAATCTGTCCTTCAATCGGCCTGACATCAATTGTCGGGTCAAGGAGCCCGGTGGGACGGATAATCTGTTCGATCATTTTAGGAGTTTTTTCAATTTCATAAGGTCCTGGAGTAGCAGACACGAAAATAGACTGAGGTGTTTTCTTTTCAAACTCCTCAAACTTCAGTGGCCGGTTATCCATCGCAGACGGAAGCCTGAAACCGTGGTCCACCAGGGTCTGCTTTCTGGCCCGGTCACCTTTGTACATCCCATTGACCTGAGGAAGCGTCACGTGGGACTCATCTACCACTAACAGAAAGTCATCCGGGAAGAAATCGATAAGAGTGTACGGTGTGTCTCCCGGCTGACGGAATGTTAAATGGCGGGAATAGTTTTCGATTCCTGAGCAAAAACCCATTTCCTTCATCATTTCAATATCATAGTTGGTTCGCTGTTCGAGGCGTTGTGCCTCAAGCTCTTTCCCATTGTCCCTGAGCTCCGTTAAGCGCTCTTCTAATTCTTTTTCAATATTTTTGATCGCTCTGAGCAGTTTATTTTCACGGGTCACAAAGTGAGAGGCCGGAAAGATGGCTACATGGTTTCTTTCCCCTTTTATCTCTCCTGTTAACGCGTCAACTTCAGTCATCCGGTCTATTTCATCCCCGAAAAACTCAACACGGATGCATTGCTCATCCCGCGATGCCGGGAAAATTTCAACAACGTCACCGCGAACCCGAAACGTACCGCGGACAAAATTGATATCATTTCTTTCATATTGAATATCTACCAGATCCCGTAACAGCTGGTCTCTTTCTTTTTCCATTCCTGTGCGGAGAGAAACGACCATTTCACGGTATTCTTCTGGAGAACCTAAGCCGTAAATACAAGAAACACTCGCCACAATGATTACATCATTCCGCTCAAAAAGAGCACTGGTAGCTGAGTGTCTGAGTTTATCTATTTCTTCATTTATGCTTGCATCTTTCTCGATAAATGTATCAGATTGAGGGACATACGCCTCAGGCTGGTAATAATCATAGTAGCTGACAAAGTACTCTACTGCATTGTTTGGGAAAAAATCCTTAAACTCGCTGTAGAGCTGGCCGGCAAGTGTTTTATTGTGAGCCATAACAAGAGTCGGCTTATTTACCTCTTTCACAACATTGGAGATAGTAAATGTTTTCCCTGTTCCTGTCGCCCCGAGAAGAGTCTGATGCTCTTTTCCTTCATGTACCCCTTTTACAAGCTCTTCAATGGCCTTTGGCTGGTCACCGCCGGGCTCATATTTAGAAACGAGGTCAAAAGTTTCGTTCATATTTATCCCTCACTTTATTAGACAATTACACGGACCTTAACACACACTAATATCTAACATTATACCACAAAAAAGTGAAAATCAAACGAATAAACGAACATACATTCGTTTGTTACATTATGATTCCATTTCTTCCAGGTGCCAGGCACCTCAATAGAAACCAAAAAACCGGCTTAAGGGCCGGTTTTTTGACTTTGTATTTTTCTGTAAACAAGGTACGTTCCTCCAAGAAATGAGGCCAGACCTAAGAGCATCACCCAAATCGACCGGGACCATGGCTCTAAAGCAAGAAGGACCATGAGAGTGACCGCGACTGTTCCTATAAAACTATGTGTCACACGGGCCATAAAAAACAATAGAAAAAAAGGCAAAGCCAAAGCTGCAAGTAATTCTATAAACAACTACCATACTCCTCTCACTTTCAAAGCACTTCCATCCTGCTTTGTACAGCAGGCTGACTCCTGGGAAAACAGTATTCAAGGATGCTGCCACAGCAGAGCAAGACCTGCCAACGGTACTTTTCTGCTACAGTCAAACTTTCTTATCCTTAGTGTCTGGTGTCATCCATCACACGATTCAAAGCCTTCGTAAAAAGGAGGGCCTATCTGGCCCTCCCATGTTATCCGGTTTCTTCCTCAGGCGCTTCTTTTCTCTTCACTAATAATACACCAACATGATGATGAGCACCATGAAAAACAGTTGACTGAGCAAAACGGATTTCTCCGTTTAAATCAGCTACATCAAGCTTACAGTACGCTGAATTTCTTTGCAGCGCTTTATAGAAATCCTTTTCCCCGTTTACAGGGATGCCGTTTACTCTCATAATGATCTCACCTGGCTTGAGCTCCATTTTCTCAGCCGGTGAACCAGGTATCACTCCCAGTACCTTTACCCCTTTGGTCTGCATTGTAAAAAATGGTGGATTAGAGTCTTCCTGTATTTTTCCAACAATAGAAGCAGCAATTCTCAGGACAATTGCCACGATTGCTGTAACGAGCACAAATACCGGATAGAAATAGGCAGCAACAGCTCCTGCCAGAGCAAGAATTCCTGCCCCAACGACTCTCTGGCCATGAAGACTGGCTGCTTTCCAAGGGAGCGTGTGATATATGGTAAAGGAAGTTCCAATCGCCATCGGCACCAGCCAAAGGGCAAGGCCGCCGTCACCTATTGGTAGGACCGGCCACCATCCCAGTCCTTCGATTTCTCCTCCAGGGACAAATACAAGCAGTGGAACAAACCATAGCCTTTGCAGCTTATGGGCGCCAATCCATTTTCCTCTTGTACTCTTCTTCAGGAGTGGAGATGTATGCTTCTGACCATTTTTCAGTATTAATATTCCTTCTGCCAGCATGAACAAAGCAAGAAGAAGAACAGCAGGCATTAAATTCGCTTCTGCTAACGTCTGCAGCCACCCATCCACAGTCATATTGCCTATTTCAAGCTGTGAAGGGATAAAATATGCAATGAGAACAGCCAGACCGAGGACATAGGAAGGAGATAACAGCCATGCTCTTCCTGTCAGAAGAAATACAACGTACAGCAGGCCGACCAGCAATAAAAATGACCACGGAACAGAAGCCCCTGCCAAAAGAATAGCTATTGAAACAGCAGCCCCTGCCAGGAGCCCCGGAACCATTGGTGTAAGCAAGTCATCGAGGGTATCCTGTACTCTCGTATGAAAATCAGCTCTTTCTTTTTTTACCCGTCTGTATCCTAGAAGGATCATTGCTATTAAAAAAATGTAGGTTAATGGATGTGCAAAAAATCGTCCAATTGCTATGAGTAGTTCCCATCCGATCGCTCCCATAAAAGATGCCCCTTTTCTATGCCGTGCAGCTTAGGTGTAAGTTGGTTGCAACGGTGTAGTTGTAGTATCTATTAAAATAATTTGCCTGCCCCATTAGTATCCAGTGTACCTCTCTGCTTACCCGTGAGCTGCAGGCCCCTCATCCGCTGTTTGTTACATGGATGATACATTTTATGTGTTTATATGTAGGTTCTTTAACAAATGACTTTCTTACGCATGTATATGACATGCCCTACCCTTATTTAGCCATGAGAACCATGCATTTATCAATATAGAAAATCCGTTCGGTCCCTTTAATGATATCATCTTTTTCATACAATTCTCCTTATATTTCGACACTCCTTCTCTCCTTTCCTCCATGCTGATAAAAAAACAGGCAGGGAATACATCCCAGCCTGTCTGCTGTTATTCAGCACTGCTCTGTTCTACAACCAATTCGATTGCTGTTTTTAACTGTTCATCATTATCAGGGTCGCGGACCAGCTCCACTAATTCCTGGTGCATCGCGTTTGCTGTCTCTTCATCAATGATTCCTGTAGCCTCTATGTCGCTGGAGTTTTGAAAAGCCTGAACTGCCCGCTCTGTCTGTGCATCAAAATAGCCATCTGTCCGGCCTGTTTCATAACCAAGGCCTGTCAGCATTTCCTGGGCTGCCCGGATCTGATCTCCCATTGAATCCCTTTCAAGAGGTTCTTCATCGTCGACAGCAAGGGCTGCCAGATAAAAATACTCGGGCTGCTGGACTTCCACTGTCGGCTCAACCCCGACTTCATTAATGTCATTTCCATCAGAAGTCAGCCATTTAAAGAGAGACAATTTCAATTCACTGCCGTCTCCAAGCTGAATTGGCTGCTGAACCGTTCCTTTTCCATAGGTTGTCTCTCCAACAAGGTCGTAGTCCCCTGCTTCTTTTAAAGCACCCGCAAGAATTTCAGAAGCAGAAACGCTTCCCCGGTCAATCACACCGACTACAGGATAGTCTTTTTCTTCTTCAAGGGAAGAAACGTAACTAGCCACCTCACCCTCACGAGATTCGATTTGTACAATGGACTCTCCTTGCGGAATAATCTGGTCTCCTATTTCCTCTACGCTGTTTAAATATCCTCCAGGATTTCCGCGAACATCAACGATAAGCCCGTCAATGTCTTCGCTCTCCAGGTTTTTAAGATGTTCTGTAAATTCTTGAGAGGTGTTCTCTGAAAAAGATGTAATTTCAAGGACTCCTACTGTTTGTCCTTTATGCTCATATGTGTCACTGCGAACGGTTTCTACAGGGATTTCATCCCGTTCCACCTCAACAGTAAATGAATCTGAATTCCCTGGGCGGCTTATTGTAAGATTGACTACTGTCCCCTTTTCACCGCGGATCTCCAGTACTGCTTCATACAGCGATAACCCTTCTGTACTTTCACCATCAATTTCCACTACCTGGTCATTCGGCTGAAGTCCCGCTTCTTCTGCCGGTGAATCCCTGAAAGGTGCTACAATCGTAACGTATCCATCGGTCATGCTGACTTCCGCCCCGATCCCTTCAAAGTGAGAATCGAGAGACTCGGTAAACTGGGTTGCCGTTTCCTGGTCCATGTATACAGAATGGGGATCTTCCAGTTTTTCAACCATTCCCTCAATGGCACCCTCAATTAACAGGTCTTCATCTACTTCTTCTACATATTGCTGACTGATAATTTCAAAGGCATGATGTACCTTTTCAAAATCCCCGTCAGATGTTTGTCCACCCGGATTAAGTTCCTCTGCCAAATTTACAGAAGCCTCAGTCGCGGCTTCATCAGCAGGCTCCTGGCCCCTATCCTCATTGTCGCCCAAAAAGTTGGACCCTGCGTATAAGCCTCCCCCTCCAGCCACAATTGCTACTGCAGCAATGAGTCCCATTGCTTTGCTGCTTATGTCCATCCCTTTCACCTCATTACACTGGAAGAAAAAGCATTACACACTTCGCTGTGTAATGCTTTATCACTGCCATTTAATTATTTAGAATCCCATCGTCTTATCTATCGTTTCTACTCTCAATTCTTACCTTCACATAACGCGGAGGAAGAGCTCTCAGCAGTATGGCTTTGCAACGAAGTGCTTGCAACCATATATATGAAAACATTCAATCATTATGTTATGAACTTGTCTCTACTCATTAAATCACACAAAGGAAGCGAAAACAATTGGTGCCTGGCACCATATTTCATTTTATCCTAAATATCCCTTTAAAATGGGGATGAAGCCCTTTTTCTGTTACAAATCCATGACATTCTGATGTGGTGCCAGGCACCTTTATCTGCGCCGGCGGCCTGGACCAGTCGCAGCCAGCCCAAGGCCAACGACTTTAAGAAGCAGCACCAACAAAATAAGCAGGCTGACAATCATATATAAGAGGCCCAATTCCTCTTCTGCGTATCCGACATGATAGGCAAGGCCGCCAAGTCCCCCGCCTCCAATGATTTCAGCAATTACCACTGCTCCGGTCACAGCTATGGCAGCTGTTGTGACGCTGCGAATGATCATAGGCCGCTTTTCTCTCCACAGCACCTTTAGCAGAATATCTTTTTTGGAAACTCCCAATGTCTCATAGGCTTCTGTAATTCCATTATCAGCGGCGTAACAAGACTCTATTGCTCTTCCTATGTAAGAAGTGAAAATAAGAATAAGTAACAGATTGACTTCCCACCAGCCAAAAGGAGTTGAGATAAATTGCACACCAGGCAGGATAACAAGCAGCAGCAAAATAAATGGAATGGTATAAAACAAAGCAAGTAAGACTTTAACTCCGTGATAGATTGCTTTTTTTCCGCTGCCCTCCCCTGAACGCATGGTTACAAGGAACAGCCCCAACACACTTCCTAAAAGCAAGGAAATTAAAAAGACGACTCCTATCGCGGCAAGTGTCTGCAGGATAGCTTCCGATAGATTGGCTTCCCACCCGTTTAATAGTCCGTTCATATTAAAAATCATCAGGATCCAACCTTTCGATGCCAATCCCTTCTCCTTTTAAAAATTCTAACGAGGAGGATATGTCTTTATCACTTCCCTGGATATGGACAACCATTCTACTAAAGGGTTCATTCTTCAACTGTAAAACGGCGGCAGTCAAAATATTCATAAATACATTATATTTTTTCGCTGCAAGGGCGTACGCAGGTTTTATCGTGGCTCTTCCGGCATAGGTCAGAGTGACAGCCTGTCCAGCCTGGGTAACCACGGGTTTCATTTCCTCCGGGGCCCAGACAGGAAACAAACGGGATATAAGAGCTTTAGCTTCTTCACTTTGCGGGTTTGAGAGTAAATCAATAACCGGAGCTTGTTCAACTATTTTTCCAGAAGCCATAACTGCAGCCCTGTCGCAAAGCTTGCAAATGGTTTCTATGTTTCTAGTACTCACAAGCATCGTTGTATGGAACTCTTTATTTACTTTTAATAAAAGAGAAATGAGTGACGCTGCCCCTTCCCTATCAAGAAGGTCTGTCACTTCGTCACACAATAGAATTTCCGGTTCCAGGGCAAGAGATCTTGTTAAAGCGGTCTTCTGTTTTTCCAATTCAGTAAGTTCCTGTGGATAAGCAGATTGTTTAGTCTCTAGGCCGGTAAACGCAAGGTATTTCTCCGTTCTCCTTTTTATTTCAGAGGATGAAACTCCTGTAAGTTTTAAAGGAAGGGCAATATTTTCATAGACTGATGAGCGTTCAAGCAAATGAGCTTCCCTCGTCACCATGCCAATATTTTGCCTGGCTTTCCTCAGGCTTTCGGCAGAGAGCTTTATCATATTATTGTCTTGTACAACGACCCTTCCCTTTGTCGGCCGGTCCAGTACATTTACAGAACGAAGCAACGTGCTCTTTCCAGATCCTCTCGCGCCGGTTACTCCAAAGATCTCTCCTTTTTCCACTTCAAGAGTGACTTCCCGTAAAGCAGAAACAGACTTTCCTCTCTTATTTCCCCCCGGAAAATTCTTCACAACTTCATTAAGACTAATCATCAGATCATTCCTTTTTACGTAGGGTGCCTGGCACCAAAATGGTAGCTAACTGGAAAACCCTTTACCGAATAGGGTTGCCATGATTATAGATTACAATTAGGTTACGGTTGAGAATGGTGCCAGGCACCGCTACGGTCACCGCGGTCACCAAGGCAGCGTTTGATTCGCTCCACCGCTTCTTCTATTCGCTCTTTCTCCTCAGTCAACGCTACCCTGATATACCCTTCTCCGTGCTCACCAAACCCTCGTCCAGGGGCAACGGCCACATGGGCCTCGTGAAGCAGCAATTCCGCGGTTTCATCGGATGTCATCCCATCAGGACACGGAAGCCAGGCAAAAAATGATCCTGCCGGTGCTTCCACCTGCCATCCGATAGAATGAAGCCCTTTGATCAATGTGTTTCTGCGTTCCTCATACATCTGCACAAGCTCCTCCACACAATCTTGAGAGCCAGTCAATGCAGTCGCAGCTGCTTCCTGAACTGCTCCAAAAATACTGACATACATATGATCCTGGTATAAATTAAGCATTTCAATCACAGAAGCGTTCCCTACGGCAAAAGCAATTCTCCAGCCAGCCATATTATAGGTCTTTGACAAAGTGAAAATCTCAATTCCCGTTTCCTTCGCTCCTTCTGTCTCTAAAAAGCTGAGTGGCTTTTTGTTATCAAAACCTATACTTCCATAGGCAAAATCATGTACCACACACAGGTCATGCTCTCGGGCAACCTTGACTGTTTCTTCAAAAAACTCTTTATTGGCTGCCGCCCCTGTAGGATTATTCGGGTAGTTTAAAAACATCAGTTTTCCTTTTTTCAAGGATTCTTCAGAAACCTCCGTGAAATCCGGCAAGAAATGATTTTCTTTTATCAGCGGCATCATCTCCATCTTTCCGCCGGCCAACGCCACCCCCGACCAGTAGTCAGGATATCCAGGGTCTGGCACGAGGGCCGTGTCTCCCTTATTCAGCAGGCACTGGCTTACCTCCACCAGGCCTCCTTTCCCTCCAAACAGCACACACACTTCTTTTTCAGGATCAAGTTCAACTCCAAACTGCTGTTGATAAAAAGAGGCAGCTGCTTCTTTTACATATGAATGTCCTCGAAATGGAGGATATCTATGATTCTCGTATTTTTCCACGGCATTTTTCATACTATCTACAATATGAGAAGGCGTAGGCTGATCCGGGTTTCCTTGTCCTAAGTTAATAATGTCGACTCCAGTATTCTTTAATTCGTTTACGGTTTTCACTAAATGTGCGAAGTATTGCTTAGGCAGTTGATCCATAATTTCTGAGCGCTTAAAGTCCATATGTAATCACCTTTCGCTTAAATGGCTGTTTTCTTAATTTTATCTTCGTAGATATCCTGGTAATAGTCAATTCTATCTCTTTTTTTCCAGTAAAAAAAGCTATTGACCCTTTTCTGGTCAATAGCTATCTCCTCTACCTCTGAACCTCTACTGGAAAAATTATTTATGTGAATGATTACTATCACCTCTACTACTTATATAAAAGATTCATCACTTTTTAAAGCTTTCTTGCTTACCTCAGCCCCGGTGGGGAGGAATATGTTTTAATACATGCGGAGGTGTATTAAACATATAAGGGGGAGCCGGACGAATAAATGGCTTTTCTCCGAACGGCGGAGGATTTTCAACATAGGTGAACTCCCCTAAGCTATCCATGCTCGGCCCTGAGGCCCATCTTCCTTTGCGGCTCTCTGTCCCTCTTGACAGGTCAAAATAGGTATAAGCCACCTCTTGTTTTTCCAGCTTCCTTGGGAACGTGGAAGGCACAACAATATTTTCCTGCTCCTCTAATTCACAAATTGCAGCATACCACATATTTTGATGCATCGTATCACGGGCAATGAGCCAGGAAAGCATATCTTTTACTCCCCTGTCATTTGTCATTTCATATAACCGGCATACTTGCAAACGGCCTTGAGATTCATAGGTTAAATTCATACGAAAGTCAGCAAGAAGATTTCCACTTGCGTTAATATAGGCTGCTGTCCAAGGATTTCCTACACTGTCAGCAGGCATAGCTCCAAGTCCTGAGACAATCGCATGCTGAGGATTCATTCCGCCAAGAATAGCGCCGAGCACCGGGTCCTTGGCCGCTTCTTCTAAATCTCCAACAGGGGCACCGTCAAGCAAGCGGGCAATCATTGTACAAAGCATTTCCACATGTGCCAGCTCTTCTGTTCCTGTATCCATTAATAAATCCCGGTATTTCCCATCTCCTCTTGTATTCCAGCCCTGAAACAAATATTGAAGCGCTACTGAGATTTCTCCAAACTGACCGCCTAAGACTTCCTGCAGTTTTTTTGCAAAAATAGGGTCCGGCCTATCGGGCTTGGCGTGATACTGCAGTTCCTTTACGTGATAAAACAACTTGCCCCCTCCTTTCATTCCTCCTCTTCACTATATATATAAGCCAGCCCGTCTTATTCCTTCTATGTTTATTCATATATAGTAGTCCGTAGAGAGAACAAGCGGAGCAGTGATTGATCTGCTGAATCCCTTTTTCAGCCAAGGGTTTGTATTGACCATTTATTCTGAATCCTTTACACTTTTAAATGATAATCATTATCAGCTATTGGTGCCTGGCACCCTTGAACAGTGAAATCCAGGGTTTCCCTATGTACCACTGTTTCCGACTGATTTTCTATTACAATTGAATTACATTTCCTCAGGGTGCCAGGCACCCTAAGAAAAATCGCACCACAATACTACATAAAGGTCTGGTTGTATGAATGAAAATATGTTAAAGGTCTTCTCCGTCACCAAAAGCAAACACACGATTGGCACGTACCGCCATAAGCTGTTGGATTTAACAGGGAATGAGGATTCTTCCGCCTTATTTGAATGGTACAAGCCATTAATATATGCACCCGGAAATGACGTAACAGCTGTCTTTTTAGCCAGCCGTATCAGCCGCTTTGCCGCTTTTGTCCACTGGGCCGCAGCTTCAGGACATTCCTGTGACTTTCAAAGCGTTTTTCTCTCCGCTGCCAGCTATCGAAAAAGAGAGCCTATTTTCACCTATCACGTTCCTGACTTTGAGACTTTTCACGACTCCTCTCACCAGGCACGTCTGTCTCATATCCAATATTTTTACCAAAGGGTTCTTTCACCTGTCTTTCAACAGTGGTCCGCTATTGCTGGATTGCCAAACCGAGAGCTTTGGGGCCAATTATACTATCAGGTGCCTCACTTTCTGGAGCTCGCTTCAGCTCGTGAATCAGACAGAGTGAAACACCTTTTGGAGAAGGATTGGAATTATATAAAAAATGGTGATCCAGGAAAGTTTTTTCTAGAAAAGCAATCTCCTCTCCACTTTCATATCCGCCCTATACTCAATCCTGTGGACAACTCCACCACGTACACAAAGCCTGTCTGCTGTTTAAATTACAAGCGGGCAAAACAACCTTACTGTTATAAATGTCCACGACTGACTCCAGAACAAAGACAAGAGTTTTATCACGCTTACGGCAAAAAGCTGTAGTTTACGGGATGGTAAGACGTCCAGCCCCGTTTTTTCCCCTTCTGCTGCAGCACTCTTTTCAGGATTTATCTCATTCCTCTCCTTCCTCCCTGAGTCTCCCCCTTCTTTTCTATTTTTTGTTTTATGGGGAAAGTAGTTTATAAAACGAATGTATTAATGTTACCCTAGTAGATGTGACACAGGACGCTAGTCGTATTTCTTTAGTTAAACAGAACATTTTTAAAATACATTCTTATACTAAATCGAAAGGAGGGAGCACATGACTCCTTATTCCTTCACCTCATTCGACCATGCAGCCGAAAATGTACTAAAGATGGTTAGCGGTCTAATGGAAGTAAACACTTTGTTTATTGCTAAAAACGATAAACAAGATGTAGAAATCGTAAAATCTTTTAATCGTGATCGGGTTATTATCGAAGCTGGGTTCGAAACAGATTATGAAGAGTCTTACTGACAATTTATTGTTCAAAACGGTCGGGAACCGTTTATCATTTCACACTTAGAACTGGACGAGGTAACAAAGGATATGGCAGTAACAAAAAACCTTGGGGGAGGGTCCCTGGCCGGCGTCCCTATCATGCGAAACAACGGGGAAAATTATGGCACGCTTTGTGCACTGGATACCAGGCCTGTTACCTTTACTGACAAGGACATTGAACTGCTCACAACCATGGCTGACCTTCTTGGATATGTGATTGATTTAGACAGCGCAAACGAGCGAGTTCAATCCCTTTCCGTTCCTATTGTCCCCATATTTCCAGGAGTAGTGGTTCTGCCAATCATAGGAGAATTTGACCAGCTCCGGGCTGAAAGAATTTTAGAAGTGGCGTTGGCAGAAGCTCACGACTCCTCTCTTGATTATTTTATTCTTGACCTGTCTGGTTTACATCAATTTGACGATTCATCTGCTGTGCATTTATTTCAAATTATACAATCGTTACGGCTCATCGGCTCCGAACCTGTCTTAACAGGTGTACGCCCTGACCTTGCGATGGAGGCCGTCAAACAGGATACTGATTTTAAAGGCCTGACCGTAAAATCGAACCTTGCTGACGCTTTGAAAGCTCTTGGCTTTACTCTGCAAAAAAATAAATATCCTTCTCAAAGTCTTGAAAGCAGAGCCACCCAGTAAGGCGTAATTCACCTATTATGTTGATGAAAAGGGAAGCATAAAAAAGCATGGATGAAGGCAGCCCCTTCAACCATGCTTTTTTTAATCAATATATTTTCTTGGGTTAACAGAATTAGACTTGGCACTGTTCCAGCCGCCTTCATGTACTTCAAAATGAAGGTGAGGCCCTGTGGAGCGGCCGGTGTTACCCATAATGCCTATTTGCTGGCCACGGCTCACACGCTCTCCTGAGGATACTCCAATCGAATCTAAATGGGCATAAAGAGTCGTCAAGGTCTGACCGTCTACATTGTGAGTAATCATTATCGTGTTTCCATACCCGTTCATATAACGAGCCTCAATGACTGTCCCTGACTCTGCTGCCATGATAGGTACATTAGACCTTCCACCCTGGCCGATATCAAGGCCGTGGTGCATTCGTCCCCAGCGAGGGCCATATTCCGACGTTCTTCTTCCCGTAGCTGGATTGTGCAAGCGGGTTCCGCTGTCTGCCGGTGCAGCGCTCGTTTCTGAAGCACTCGCGGAACCTTCAGCGTTATTACCCGAGGACTCTGACTCAGAAGAGCTGCCTTCTGCAATTTCTTCTGGACTGGCTTCTGTATTGGCTTCTGCAGCAGAAGCAGAGGCTGCCACTGCATTCTCACTTCTTTCCTGCTCCTCTTGTTCACTCTGCTGGGTTTGCTCTTCTTCTCGTTTTCTTTCTGCCTCCTCACGCTCAACTCTTTCTTCCTCTTCTCTTTGCTCACGAAGCTCTTCCTGACGTTGCCACTCGGCTAGTTCCTGTTCTGCCGCTTCCTTTTGCCTTGCTAATACTTCCTCTTCATTTTCAATTCCCTCAAGCTGTTCGAGAAGCTCTATTTCTTCATCCTCTAAGTTGTTAATCAGCTCGTCTTTTTCCCCACGCTTGTTTTCAAGCTCCACCATTAAACTCTCTAACTCTTCAAGCTGGGATTCAAGTGAAGAAAGCTGGCCCTGAAGTTCACTTTGGGCTGCCTCAAGCTGGTCATGATCCTCTTTGTGTGCTTCAAGAATGGATCGGTCTTGATCTGCAATGGTTGTGAGAGCAGTTATACGATCGAGGAGATCTCCAAAGCCTTGCGCTCCAAGAAGCACCTCCAGGTAATTCACAGAGCCGCCGTTTTGGTACATAGCACGAACACGTTCTTTTAAAATATCGTCCCTTTCCTCGATCCGTACTTGCAGCTTATCAATTTCTTCGTTCAACTCATCAATTCTATTACTAGTAGCTTCAATACTAGCTTTCTTTTCTTCCACCTTTTGATTAGCTTCGACAATACCTTCGTCGAGCTCTCGAATCTCAATCTCTACCTCTGTAATGTTTTCTTTAACTTCCTCTATCTCTTCTTCAGTTTTCTCTGCTTCTGCTTGATTTTCCTCACGCTGTCCCTCTATTTCTTCTATTTTTCCTTCTAACTCTTCATTAGCATAAACAGCCTTGGAATGTGGAGATTGAAAGAAGCCGGAAAAAATGAGCAGAAAAGCCAGAATGCATAGAGCCAGTGTTTGTTTCACAATTCCGTCTCCTCCTTGTTTTGGATATTGCTATTTTCAATACTGACAAGTAAGGGCATGGAGGCCTTTTGGTCAGCCATTCTGCTAAACTTTTAGAAATTTTCTCATAGACATCATGCTTCCCCACATGCCTACGAAGACACCAATCCCCGCTAGTATGACAGCAACGATGATGGTTAATGGATAAACACTGAGTAATTCAATAAACGACAGCTGAAATCTATCATTAAAAAAGTCATAAAAATAAGTATAGCCTGTAACCAATACAACAATAGGCAAAATGGACCCAATCATTCCATGGAGGATCCCTTCTATGAAAAATGGCCAGCGGATAAAACCATTGGTTGCTCCTACCAGCTTCATAATCTGTATTTCTTTTCTTCTGGCGATAATCGTTAATTTAATAGTATTTGAGATTAAGAACATCGCGGTAAACATGAGTCCGAGAACAAGAACCAAGCCAGAAATACGCAGTATATTTGTAAATGTAAAAAGCTGATCCACTACCTGCTGACCGTAATCTACTCTTTCAACATTCTGAAGCTCCTCCACTTCCTCTGCTACTGCTCCTGTCTGTTGAGGTTCTTCGGCAGAGATAACAAACAAATCATTCAGTGGGTTTTCGTCCCGGAGACTTTCAAAGCTTTCTCCTTGATCCCCGAGGCTTTCGATCAAATCCTCCAGCCCCTGGTCACGATCCAAATATGTAACACCTTCTATATGCTGAATATCCTGCAGTTCTTCGTAGAGCTCCTCCTGCTCTTCTGCAGAGGCAGTCAACTCTACATAAGCCCTGATTTCTACATCATCTTCTACAGAACTCATAAATTCATTAATATTTAATAGTAAAAGCAAAAAGACACCAACGACAAAAAGCATGATCGTCACAGAGCTGATAGAAGCAAATGTCATCCAGCCATTGCGTCCCAGATTTTTCAAGCCTTCTCTGCCGTGCCTTAAGAGGGTGCTACCTTTCATATCCATATCCCCCTCTGCGTTCATCCCTGGCAATTCGGCCATTCTCCACAGCTATCACTCTTTTTTTGATAGTGTTCACAATGTCTTTATTGTGAGTCGCCATCACAATTGTGGTTCCTTGGCTATTGATCTCTTCAAGTATGTCCATGATCTCCCACGCTGTGTCAGGGTCTAGATTCCCCGTCGGCTCATCAGCAATCAGCACGCTGGGATTATTAATAATAGCCCGGGCAATGGATATCCTTTGTTGTTCACCGCCGGAAAGCTCATCCGGAAGGAATCTTGCCTTATTTTTCAGGCCGACAAAACCCAAGGTCTCCATGACTCTTTTTTTTATGACCGTTCTTTTTTCCTCAAGAACTTCTAAGGCAAATGCCACATTTTCAAAAACCGTCAGCGTAGGCAGAAGCTTAAAGTCCTGGAAAACCACCCCAATATTTCTTCTTAAATGAGGGACGTGTTTCTCTTTTAAGTCAGCTAACCTTGTACCATTAATCGTGATTGTCCCGCTGGATGGCTTTTCTTCTCTGTACATCATCTTAATAAAAGTAGATTTTCCTGCACCACTGGGACCTACGACATAGACAAACTCGCCTTTCTTAATGGTGATATCAATCCCGTTCAACGCACGGACACCATTAGGGTACCTTTTTTCAACATCTTTCATTTCAATCAAAATGATCACTTCCTGAATCTGAATGGATGGAATTTCGGACAGGTCAAAACAGCTATGGAGAGTAATTGTACCGGGGAAGGTCTTTCTTTGGCAGATTGCACAAGCTGTTCGTTCTTGCTTTTCCCTGATCTATTCTGCCGCGAGACAGTTCAGCAGAAAATACACTTGTCCAAGGGATGATTTCCTTGAGAAACGGCATTCAGCCCATTTTGTCATTACAAACCACGCTTACATTTTCAACATAATTCGATATCTTTCCACATTATATCACCTTCAACGTGGCAATAGGCTTACCTTTGTATTACATTTTTATTTCACGTACATAGGGAAACAAGAGTGAAAACATGGGTTCAGCGAGGATGTAACAAAGTAAAAATATACAAACGGTGAGGGAGGTCTGACAGGTGTAATTTACACAGGGGTAATTTGATATAAAGAGGTAAAAAGAGGTGTTCATAGAAGGATGATGCGTTTCAAAGGGGGATGCGTAAGAGGTAAGCAGACCGGAGCTTGTCCGGTCCTTTTTGGCAGATGCCTTTCCTTTGCAATCATCGATAGATGTAAGGGTAAAGAGCATCCTAAATGATGATCTATTACTGCTGAGCTACCCATTCTGATACCTGTTCTGCTTCTTCACCTTCAACGATGTCTTCAGGCATACCAGGTCTGCCATTTTCAATGGCGTCAAGAACTTCGTCCTCGCTAAATCCTTCACCTGCTAATGCAGGTCCAGATCCGCCTTCAAGGTCGCCGCCATGACAGCTGGCACAGTTTCCTTGATAAATATCTTCTCCGGCACCCTCATGAGTTTCCCCAGCTTGCTCTTCTTCCTCTGGAGCTTCTTGTGGTGCTTCTTCGTCTACTGGTTCTTCTTCCTCAGCGCCACAGGCACCAAGAATAAGTACAAGGCTTCCGCCAATTGCCATCAAATACTTCTTCATAATATTTTCAACCTCCTTTGATAGAAACAGTACGGCTCAATTATACCCTACTTCTTTCTTTTTGAAACCCTCTCCAAGTACTTCTGTGGCATTTGTCACAATTACAAATGCGTGCGGGTCAGCAGCTTGAACAACTTGTTTCAATTTTGTGACTTCGTTTCTATTAACGACACACATTAAAACAGGTCGCTTTTTGTCAGTATACCCGCCATACCCTTCAAGCCTGGTTACCCCTCTGTCCACCTTCTGAAGAATATCCTGGCGGACTTGTGTTTCATCATTCGTGATAATTAATGCTACCTTTGCATAGCCTACCCCAGTTTGGACAATATCAATCGTTTTTCCTGTAATATACAGGCCGATCAATGCATAAAGGGCAAGCTCCAGGTTAAATACAAGAGCTGAAGTAAAGACAATCAGGCCGTCAAAAAAGACCACACTCGCGCCTAGTGAAACACCCGTGTATTTATTGAGTATTTGGGCAGCAAGATCTGTTCCGCCAGTTGAAGCTTGAGCCCGAAACACAAGGCCAAGACCCAGTCCTACCCCAATTCCTCCAAATAAAGCGCCGAGCAAGGGATCCTGAGTCGCTGGCGGCAGTTCACTAGTCAGTAAAACAACCAATGGCAGAAAGGCTGTTCCAATAATTGTTTTGGCACCATATTTAAAACCTCCAAGAAGGAGGACACCTGCCAAAAACAGAGGGATATTAAAAGCCCAGAGCGTAATAGCGGGCTCGATGCCAAACACATCATAAACGATAGTGGCAAACCCGCTGACTCCTCCTGAAGCAATACGATTAGGGAGAAGAAAAAGGTTATACGCGATCGCTACAATGGCAGAACCAGCGAAAATCATCGTCATATTCAACGCAAACAGAGCTTTGGGGTTCACAGGCTGACGCTTTCTGTTTCCTTTCTTTGTTACAGCCATCCAGGCCACACCTTCCTACTAACGTTCTTCCTTGTATTCACAGTAGTATAGCACTGGAAAACCCTGGTGTAAACGCGATGCCGATTACGGTGCCTGGCACCAAAAGAAATGTAACTTAAATGTAATGCTAAATCCCGCCACTGCGCCGATTTCTCCAATTCGGTCTTTTTGGTGCCAGGCACCCCATCAAAAAAAAGAGCTTCTGCTTTACTCAAGCAGAAGCTCTTTTCTTAGAAGGCTTGCGTCATGCCGCCATCCACTACGATTGTCTGGCCCGTTACATAGCTGTTTGCTCCCGAACCGAGAAACGCGATGACTTTCGCAAACTCTTCGGGATCACCGTAGCGGCCGAGTGGAATGTTTCCTTCACTTTCCGATCGTACCTCACTGACGTCAAGACCTCTTTTCTCAGCCTTTTTCTTGTCCAGCTCTTCCGTCCGGTCTGTTGCAATTCTCCTGGGACCGACAGTATTTATTAAAATACCATCACCGGCCAACTCCTTTGATAAGGTTTTGGCCATTCCCATCACACCCAGCCGGTACGTATTGGAAAGCATCAAGTTTTCAATCGGCTGTTTAACAGAGGAAGAAGCAATATTTACAATGCGTCCGCCGTTTTCTTTCAGATGAGGAAGAGCACTGCGAATTGCTCTAGTAAAGCTTAACAGCGTGAGCTCAAAAGCACTCTTCCAATCTTCATCCGAAAGTGATTCAAAGGTTCCAGCTGTCGGTCCTCCGCTGTTATTAACAAGAACATCGAGACGGCCCAGCTTTTCTTTCGCTTCAGAAATTAAACTGTAGATGTCTTCTTCATTATGAAGATCGCACACTTTCCAATACACCTTGTTTCCTGTTTCACTGCTTATTTCTTCTGCTGCTTGCTGAAGTGTTTCTTCATGTCTTCCAGAAAGCATAACAGAAGCACCCTCTAAGGAAAATTGCCTGGCCGAAGCCTTGCCCAAACCTTTGCTTGAGGCAAGAACCACGACTCCCTTGTCTTTAAGTCCTAAGTCCATACTCTTTTCTCTCCCTTTCAAAAAAAGTCTCTTTATTTATATTGCACGTAAAGAAGCCACACCCTCTTTTTTCGCACGAATCCATTGGAAGAAAATAACGACAGCGATGATTGAGAACCCGATCACGTCCTGCATTAGATTTGGATTCATAAAGAGTAAAGCTCCACCGAACAGCAGGATCCTCAGCACAGGGTTGATATGAGTCATGAAATACCCTTCTGCTGCAGTTCCCAGCATCATTACTCCGAGCACAGAAGTAAATACGACGAGGACCCCTTCACCGAAGGTTGTGTTTGTCAGGAGGAGAGAATCGTTATATACAAACAAGTAAGGAACGATAAACCCTGCAATGGCAAGCTTCATGGAAACAAACCCTGTCCTCATTGCGTTTCCTCCGGAAATCCCTGCAGCAGCAAAGGATGCCAGGGCAACCGGCGGTGTAATATTTGCAAAAATACCAAAGTAAAAGACGAACAAGTGGGCCACAAGCGGCTCAATGCCTAGCTGTACAAGAGCCGGAGCCGCCATCGTGGCTGTAATGATGTAGGTTGGGATACTCGGAAGCCCCATTCCCAGAACAATACATGCTACCATCGTAAACATTAAGGTAAGGAGCAGGCTTTCCCCGCCAAGGGTAACAATTGCATTAGCAAGGCTGAGACCAAAGCCAGTCAGTGTTGCCACACCTACAATAAGACCAACTGCGGCACACGCAATTGCCACTCCAAGAGCTGTACGCGCACCATTTTCCAGAGCTTCTAAAATATCACGCAAAGACATTCTCGTTGTCTTGCGAATCATGGCAATAATAACTGTCACGATAATAGTCAACAGAGCAGAATAAATAATAGTCCGGCCGCTGAAGAAAAGCATATACATTAAAAATAACAATGGAATCAGCAGGTGGCCACGTTCTTTCATAACCTGCTTTACCGCAGGAAGATTATCTTTGGAGATCCCTTTTAGCCCTTCCTTGGAAGCACGCAGGTGAATCTGAACGATAACTCCCAGATAGAAAAGGAGTGCCGGCAGAAGGGCCGCAAGCGCAATCTGGCTGTACGGAATTCCAAGAATTTCAGCCATAATAAAAGCGGCAGCACCCATGATTGGCGGCAGAATCTGTCCACCTACGGAAGCTGAGGCTTCAACGGCTCCAGCAAAGTTCTTCTTATAGCCTATTTTTTTCATCAAAGGAATGGTAAATGAACCAGTGGTTACAACATTGGCTACGGCAGCCCCGTTAATGCTTCCTAAAAATCCGGACGCAATAACAGAAACCTTTGCCGGACCACCTCTTGTCTGTCCCGCAATCGCAAGAGCCATATCATTAAAAAACTGACCCATGCCTGACTTTTGAAGAAAAGCTCCAAAAAGAATGAACAAGAAAATATAGGTGGCAGAAACACCAATCGCTGTTCCGTAAATCCCTTCATTTGTTACATACATAAAGTTTACAATATCCTGCCATTCATAGCCCCTGTGGCGGAAGATTCCGGCCATTTCCCGGCCAAACAGCCCGTAAAGGAGAAATAATATCGCAAGGGTCGGCAGCCCCCAGCCTGTTACCCGTCTGGCTCCCTCTAATACGAGCAGTACAAGAATGGCTCCGAAAACAAGATCCCATGTATTTGGAAGCCCGCCTCGGTTAACTATTGAATCATATTCCATAAAAATATAAACGGACGTGGAAAGAGCAAGCAACGCTAATATAGCGTCATACCACGGAAGGGTGTTTCGTTTTGCCTTTTTCAGGGGCGGATAAAGCATAAAGATTAATGCCAGCACGACAGCAACGTGAAAAGATCTGTGCACCAGCGTTGGCGGGGTGCCAAAGTATGATGTATATAAATGATAGATAGATAAAATAATAGCAATACCAGCGACTACGAGAGCAATTTTCCGGTTGTCAAAGACACGGAACCTCGATTCATTATCGTACTTTTCCAGGGTTTCTCTTTGATTCTCATCTAAGTTTTGCTGATGGTCCAATTGCTGCCTGGTTTCCATCTCCTTCACCTCTTTTCAATCTTCATTTCCATTTTTTCATGATGGGGCAGTTCTTCGGCATCAAAAACCTCTTTGCCGTTTACATACAGTGTGAACTCCACATTTTGTGAATGAATCCACCTCAGAGCCTCATGCTCTTCATTTATATTCCTTACGACCACTTCACCGTTTTCTACCGACATGTCGCCTTTTTGATGCGGAACACCTGCCCCGAAGGATTGAAATACTGTTTCGTCCAACAGCAAGCTTCCTTCCTCTGTTACTTTGTACAGTTCAGACCATGGAGACTTCTCCACAGAATGAATCCACGACAGGACAAGTTCATCCCCTGGCTCTGCTTCCTGACTTTTGTACACTTTACCTGTCTCCTGACTGCTTATAACGAGCTCCCATCCGGAGGAAGAATAATAAGCTGAAACAGGAAAAATTACAGCAGCTGAAAGCAGGATCATCATGGTAAATAGAATGCCTTTTTTCATATAGAGCAGAGAGAAAGCATCACGACGGATGCCTCTCTCCTGCCTCCCTTGCAAGAATTAGTCAAGAACACCCTGCTCTTCAAAGTATCTTTCAGCTCCAGGGTGGAATGGAATCGGCAGCCCTTCTTCTACTGTATCCAGAGTAATTTCTTCTGCAGCATTGTGAGACCCTTGAATGGTTTCAATGTTTTCAAAAATTGCGCTTGTAATGTCGTACACTGCATCATCAGAAAGCTCGTTATTTACAATAAGAAGGTTCTCAATTGTCGCTGTTGTAATATCATCTTCATTGTCATATGTGCCTGCAGGAATTGTTCCTTCAGAGAAGAATGGGTACAGTTCCTGTAAGTTCTCCAGTCCTTCGCCTTCAATAGGAATGATTTTCGCGTCGTTCGTAGTAGACAAATCGATGACGGTGGCGTTCGGAAGTCCGCTTGTAACAAAGGCAGCGTCAATCATGCCGTTTTGGATCTGGTCGATCGCTTCACTGTAAGAAAGATAGTCTTCATTTATATCGTCATAGGACATATCATGAGCTTCCAAAATCATGCGTGCATTTAGCTCCACACCTGAGTTCGCGTCCCCAACACCAACATCATGGCCAGCTAGATCATCAATAGATTCAATTCCGGAGCCCTCTGTTGTTACCACCTGTACAAAGTTAGGATATAAGGAAGCAATAGCTGTTAAGTCCTCCTTGGCACCTTCCTCCTCAAACGGACCTGTTCCTTCCACAGCCTGTGACACTGCATCTCCCATAACGATAGCTAATTCGGCACGGTCAGTATCTAATAGATTAATATTTTCAACGGACGCTCCCGTGGATTGCACAGAGCTGTCTGCACCAAGCTCTCCTTCTAGAAGATTAGAAATCGCTCCTCCAATTGGATAGTACACCCCAGAGGTTCCCCCGGTGGCAATAGTAATGAAATCAGCGTCCATGTCTCCTGTTTCTACTTCCCCATCGTCTCCTCCATTTCCACCGTTTTCATCCGCAGTCGTTTCTTCGTCTCCATTATCTCCACATGCAGAAAGAACCAGCAGTGTAGAAAAGGCAAATATCCATCTCTTTTTCATATAAATCTCTCCCTTATAAAAATAGTAAGTAAAAATCATTTCTGCTTATTATATATTGCAAAAAGCGTGCCAAGTTATTAAACTCTTTAAAACGCTTTCAAAACAAGGAAGCGTTTACAATCATATGACAAAAAAACCGGCATTTTCTGCCGGCCCTGCATATTTTGCCGGTTATGAACCGGAAAGATTGTACTGTTTTATCTTATCTCGAAGACCACGTTCACTGATTCCAAGCATGGAAGCCGTATTTTTCCTGCTCCCTTTCATTTTCTTCAAGGTTGCCTGAATGACCTCTTTTTCAACCTCTTTCATTGTTAAGCCGACAAAAGCTTCAGCTGCTTGCTCCCGTGAAAACTCCAATGCTTTTCCTTCGTTCAAATAAGGGGGAAGGTCATCAATCTCAATCATGTCCCCTTCCGCAATAACCATTGAAGCTTCCACAATGTTAGCCAATTCTCTGATATTTCCCGGATAGCTGTGCTGAAGCAGGCTTGTCTCAGCAGGCTTTGTCAGGCCTTTGATGCCCTTCCCTAATTCTTTATTGTAAATACTTAAAAAGTGCCGGATCAAATAGGGTAAATCTTCTTTTCTTTCTCTTAAGGGCGGAAGTTCGATTTGAATGACATTCATCCGAAAATAGAGATCCTCTCTAAATTCACCGTTAGCTACCGCTTTGCTTAAATCCTTATTGGTGGCAGCAATCACTCTTACATCTAGTTTTTCCGTCCGATTTGAACCGAGGGGAGTGACTTCCTTCAATTGTAATACCCGCAGTAACTTTGCCTGCAAAGCCAGTGACATATCACCAATTTCATCTAAAAACATCGTCCCCTTATTAGCCAGCTGAAATTTCCCTTGCTTACTGGCTGTTGCTCCTGTAAATGCTCCTTTTTCATAGCCAAATAATTCACTTTCAAGGAGGTGCTCCGGGATGGCTGCACAATTGACAACCTCAAAATGCTCCCTCTTCCGCTTTCCGGAAAAATGAACGGCCCGGGCCACAAGCTCTTTGCCCGTTCCGCTTTCTCCCGTAATGAGCACGTTGGTATCTACCTCTTTTACTTTGTCAATCATTTGGTAGACCTTGGCCATAGATTGACTGCTTCCGATCATCCCATCTTTGCTGTATTTCTTTTCAAGCTCTTGAGTTAAGTACTCAACCTGATGATTTAGTTCATTGTAGTGGAGAGCTCGGCGTATGACCGAGGTAAGCTCTTCTGTGTTAACAGGTTTGGTAAGGTACGAATAAGCGCCCAGGTGCAAGGCATTCACTGATGATTCAATCGTGCCGTAGGCCGTAATCATAATTACAACCATGCCAGGATTTTCTTGTTTTATTTCCTGCAAAACGTCCAGACCGTCCCTGTTTCCTATTTTTAGGTCAAGAAGACAGAGGTGATAATGACTTTCCTTGATTAATTGAACTCCCTGATCCGGGTCAGTTGTGCTTTCAACCTCGTATTCGTCCTCCAGTGCAAATTCCAATGAAGCACATATAGACGGTTCATCATCTATTATCAGTATTCTTTTCATGCCTTATCTCTCCCTCCTGTCTTATTCCTTTGAAGCTTCTCCTCTGCAAGGAACAATCGGAAATTCGAGCTCAACTTTCGTTCCTTTCTCCTTCACTCCATCAATTCTTAATTTTCCATGGTTTTCTTTCACGTATTGCTGAGCAATAGACAAGCCAAGGCCTGTTCCTTTTGCTTTTGTGGTGTAAAAAGGTTCGAATACCTTTTTCTTTGCCTCCTCAGTAATTCCCGGTCCTTCGTCTTTCACAATAACAAACACGGATGAAGGTCCTTTTTTTACTGTAAGCTGTAAAGAAAGGGAATTGTCGTCTTTTCTTTCTTCCATAGCATCCAGTCCATTTATCATTAAGTTGATGATCACCTGTTTGAGCTGGTCAGGATCTGCTTTTACACAAACCTGTTCCGGCCAATCTGTTTCCAGATGAAATCCTTTATTGTTTACAGTTCTTTCAAATAGTATTGCACAATCTTTTACTATAGAAATAAGATTAACTACTTCAACACTTTGAGTTTTCGGTCGTGCATAATCTATCAGCCCTTCTATTAATTGATTGAGCCTGTCTATTTCCCGGGGGACATGGGTAGTTATTTGTTTTTGGAACCGTTCACTCTGAAATTTTTTCGGAATCAGCTCAACAAAGGTTTTAATGGATGAAAGGGGGTTTCTGATTTCATGAGCAATCCCGGCAACAACCCGGCTTAAAGCCTGATTTTTTTCCTGTTCAAACATTTGCTGCCTCACCATCTGTTCAGCAGTATTGTCCTCGATGGCAAATATAATTCCAGTAATCTCACTTGCAAAATTATAAAGAGGATACACATAATAGCGAAGGTATAAGCTTTCATTTTGAGAGTTTGTCCATATGGTTTCCTGCCCAAGAAACTGTCTTCCCTCCCCTTTCATGACCTGTGCATATTTTCCCTCCAACAGCTTTTTAAGAAGAGGATGCTCTTCGAATCTTTTTCCCTTTATCTCCTCATCTGCTTCTAAAAGGTGTATCGCTTTCGGGTTAATCGTCGTCACTTCTCTGTTGTCATTGATCGTAATGATGCCCCGGGGGCTTGAGTTTAAGATCTGCCTTTGAAACTCGGTACTGTTTTTTGTCTGCTCCACCTGGTATTGAAGAGACTGATTCAGCCGGTTCAGCACCCTTGTTTTCTTATCAACCTCTCGCTTTAACTGCCTGTTCCAGCGGACACCAAGAAGCAGCAAAATAATAATGGCTAAAAAAAGCACACCTGTGATTTGCAGAGCCCGCCAAAGCTGACTTATTAATTGTTCTTCTTCATCCACAAACCAGTTTTCATAAATTTGGGTATAGGTTCCGTCGCTTTTCACCTCACGGATGCCCCTGTTAATTGTATGTAGAAGCTGATAATCCTCGCCTTGGATTCCAACAGAAAATTCAACGGGAAGAACATAGTTATTCACCACCTGGTAATTTTCAATCAGGTCCCGTTCCTCAAAAAAGTGTTCTGCTGTGAGAACGTTTCCAACAAAAGCGTCTGCTCTTCCGCTGACAAGGAGCTCCAGCCCTGTCACCTGATTACTTGTGGCTTGATATCTGATCCCTTGAACATTTCGTAAAAAGCCGTATTCAATGGTTTCCCTCTGCAAAGCCGTGACTTGCCCGCTAAGACTTGTAATGCCTTCTATGTTTTCCTCCTCGGCAGGCACCACCAGCCCGACAGAGCTTGATAGAATGGATTCACTGAACTCCATAAACTCCGCATCCTGTTCTGAAAAATTAATACTAAGAATCATATCAATTTCCCTTTCCCGGATGGCCTCTAGAGATTCCTCCTTTGACATAGGGATGTATTGAATACGTAAGCCAGTTCTTTCAGCCACTTCATTAAACATTTCAATAGAAAACCCTTCGAGGTTTTCGTTTTCCAAATGGAGAGGCGGCAGGTCAGGGTCATAAGCCACAATGAATTCCTGTTCTGTTACCGGTGAATAATGGAGGTCTTCTTCAGCTTTTACATACGAAAAGCTGAACGCTAAACCTAACACCAGTAATAGCATAGTCACAGCTTTCCACATCGCTCACCCACCTCCTTTTTTCCTATATTCAGTGTAATCGTTTTAGGAATGAGAAACCATAGGAAGCAGCAGGAAAAGAAATGAAAAAGAAGAAACCCCCTGCTCTTCTAAGTCCAGAAGTTCAGAGGGTAATAAGGATTCAGCGTAATCATGTTTTCATCGTTGAACGTAAATACTCATCAATAAAAGCATCAAGGCCGCCGTCCATGACTGAAGCTGTGTTTCCAACCTCATGGTTTGTACGATGATCCTTTACCATGTTGTATGGATGAAACACATAGGATCGAATCTGGCTTCCCCAGCCAATTTCCTTTTGTTCGCCGCGGATTTCATCCAGTTCTTTTTGCTGTTCTTCAATTTGGCGCTGATACAGCTTCGCTTTTAGCATTTTCATAGCCTGCTCTCGGTTTTTCAGCTGAGAGCGCTCATTTTGGCAGGTTACCACCGTGTTGGTGGGCAGGTGTGTAATTCGGACAGCCGAATCTGTCGTATTGACATGCTGCCCTCCTGCGCCGCTCGCCCGGTACGTATCGACTTTAAGGTCCTCAGTCCGCACATCGATTTCAACATCCTCATCCATTTCCGGCATAACCTCACAGGAAACAAAAGACGTATGGCGGCGTCCCGAGGAATCAAATGGAGAAATCCGCACAAGACGGTGAACTCCCTTTTCAGCCTTCAGGTACCCATAAGCGTTATGGCCTTTGATCAATAAGGTTACGCTTTTCACTCCTGCTTCATCGCCTGGAAGGTAGTCAAGTGTTTCCACTTGGAATCCTCTTTTTTCGGCCCAGCGTGTGTACATCCGCAAAAGCATGGAGGCCCAGTCCTGGGACTCTGTGCCGCCTGCTCCTGGGTGGAGCTCAAGGATGGCGTTTTTCTTATCATACGGCTCGCTTAAGAGAAGCTGGAGTTCAAATTCATTCAGCTCTTTGTTAAGCTCCTTTACTCCTTCTTCAAGCTCTTCGTACAGCCCTTCATCCTCTTCCTCTTTGACGAGCTCATAGGTTACTTCAAGATTCTCGTACTTGTCAGCAAGGCTCTTAAAGCCATTTGCCGTTTCTTTGAGGACGTTAGATTCGTCAATAACTTTCTTTGATTTGTCGGGATCGTCCCAAAAACCAGGCTCAGTCATCTTTTCTTCTAATTCAGCGATTCGTTCTTCCTTTTCAGCGAGGTCAAAGAGACCCCCGGAAGTCCGCTAAACGTTTAGCCATAGTTGAAAGTTCATTCTTTATATCTGCAAAATCCACAATTGTCACCTCATATTAGTTTGGGGTGCCTGGCACCACGACCCGTTGTAACATTCCTTTTTCGGGAAATCCCTTTGCACCAGGCATTGCAGCCCTTTTTATATTACAACCCATTTGGGGTGCCTGGCACCTCGACCTGTTGTAACATTCTTTTTTCGGGAAATCCCTTTGCGCCTGGCACTGCGGCACTTTTTATATTACAACCCATCGCTGGTGCCTGGCACCACGACTCGTTGTAACATTCTTTTTTCAAGAAATCCCTTTGCGCCTGGCACTGCGGCACTTTTTATATTACAACCCATCGCTGGTGCCTGGCACTGCGAGACTTTTTATATTACAACCCATTGCAGCTGCCTGGCACCTTGATTTATGCCTTTGCTTTTGCCACGCCGCAGCAGTTTTTGTACTTTTTCCCGCTGCCACAAGGGCAAGACGCGTTACGTCCTATTTCCTGTGCTTTCCGGACTGGCTGGCGCTTTTTTTCATTTCGTTCCGTATTGTTGCCATGAACTGCTTTCCCCTGGGCAACAGGCTCACGCTCTAAATTATTAGACTCAATTTTGGTTTTCATCACATGAGTTGTTACTTCCTCTTCAATAGATGCTACCATCTCTTCAAACATGTTAAAGCCTTCAAACTTATATTCACGAAGAGGGTCATTCTGCCCGTAAGCGCGCAAGTGAATGCCCTGACGAAGCTGATCCATCTGATCGATATGACTCATCCATTTGCGATCCACAGCGCGAAGCATGACGACTTTCTCAAACTCACGCATATGCTCTTCGCCGACCTCTTCTTCTTTTTGCTTGTACTCTTCTTTCACCTTTTCCATGACAAGGTCAATGATTTCTTCAGGCTCCTTGCCCCAGATTTCTTTTGTGGTCATTTCGTACTCTGAAAAGGCCACGCCATTCAGGTAGTTCACAATAGCATCAAGATCCCAATCCTCAGGAACTTCCTCTTCAGGTGTATGCGCCCTGACCCCTCGTTCAACGGTAGAATTGATCATTTTCATGACAATTTCACTCAGATTCTCTGACTCGAGAACTTCCATCCGCTGAGCGTATACAATATCACGCTGTTCACGCATCACATCGTCATATTGAAGGATTTGCTTACGGGTATCAAAGTTGGAGCCTTCTACTCGTTTTTGAGCTGTTTCTACTGCACGGCTGACTAGTCTGCTTTCAATTGGCTGATCTTCTTCCATGCCCAGCTTTTCCATCATGCCCCGCATGTTATCCGAGCCGAAACGGCGCATTAATTCATCATCCATAGAAAGATAAAACTGAGATACACCAGGATCTCCTTGACGGCCGGAACGTCCCCGGAGCTGGTTATCAATACGACGGCTTTCGTGACGCTCTGTACCTATAACATACAGGCCTCCAAGCTCTCTTACACCCTCGCCAAGTTTAATATCTGTTCCTCGTCCCGCCATGTTCGTTGCAATCGTAACTGCACCTTTCTGGCCTGCATTTTCAATAATCTTCGCTTCATTTTCATGATTTTTCGCATTAAGGACATTATGTGGAACACGACGCTTTTTCAATAGCTTCGAAACGTGTTCAGAGGTTTCTACACTTACAGTACCAACAAGCACTGGCTGACCTGTTTTATAAAGCTCTTCTATCTTTTCAACCACCGCTTTAAACTTTCCGTCTTTAGACTTGTAAATTAAATCGGCGTTGTCCTCACGGGCAATCGGCTTATTCGTAGGAATAGAAGTTACATTCATTCCATAAATATTTTGGAATTCTTCTTCCTCGGTCTTTGCCGTTCCCGTCATCCCTGCAAGCTTTTGGTACATACGGAAATAGTTCTGGAACGTAATTGACGCCAAAGTCATGCTTTCTTTTTGAACTTGAAGGCCTTCTTTTACTTCAATGGCTTGATGAAGGCCGTCACTGTAACGACGTCCCTTCATTAAACGGCCTGTAAATTGGTCAACAATGACAGCCTCACCGTCATCAACCACGTAATCCGAGTCTTTTACCATGGCAACATGGGCTTTAAGAGCCTGATTAATATGGTGGGTTATGGAAACATTTTTCGCGTCAAAAAGGTTCTCAACGTTAAAGTGCCGCTCTGCTTTATTAACGCCCTCTTCGGTCAGCTGTACATTCTTTGTTTTTTCATCAAAAGTAAAATCTTCTTCTTTATTTAAAAAGCGTACAAATGCATCCGCTTCGGCATACATTTGGGTTGTCTGTTCTACTGAGCCGGAAATGATCAAAGGTGTACGAGCTTCATCAATTAAAATAGAGTCGACTTCATCGACTACCGCAAAATTGAGTGGCCGCTGCACCATTTGCTCCTTATAAAGAACCATGTTGTCACGCAAATAATCAAAACCATACTCATTATTGGTCCCGTAGGTGATATCGCAGCTATAAGCTTCACGCTTTTCGTCTTTTGTCATACCTTTTTCGTTCAAACCTACAGTTAACCCTAAAAATCTATATAAATCACCCATTTGTTCACTGTCACGACGGGCAAGATAATCGTTGACCGTAATCACGTGTACTCCTTTACCAGTAATCGCGTTCAGATATACCGGCATGGTGGCAACCAACGTTTTCCCTTCACCTGTCTTCATCTCAGCGATATCTCCGTCATGAAGCACAAGAGCACCCATAATCTGGACTCTAAACGGTGTCATGTTCAGCACTCGCCCTGCTGCTTCACGAACAACCGCAAAGGCTTCCGGAAGAAGCTTATCAAGAGACTCACCATTTTGGTAACGCTCTTTGAACTCTTCTGTCTTCTGGCGGAGACCGTCATCCGACAGCTTCTTCATATCATCAGCCAGTGATTCTACCTGGACCACTGATTTTTCCAACTTCTTCACTTGACGCTGGTTTGTATCTCCAATGACTTTTTTTAGCAAGCCCATCATAATTTAAATCATCGTCCTCTCTTTCATCTGCAGATGAAAATAAGTCTCGCACTTATGCTTCATTTTATCAGTTTGTCTTATTCGTTACAACGGGGGAGAAACCGTGAAGAAAGGAAGAAGAAGTCATTATATGAAAGACCCCTGTAAGAGGTGCCTGGCACCCTTTTGATATGTAATGTTGTTGTAACAATCGAATGGAGTGAGCTTGAAAATCCACCTTCCAAGCGTCAGCCAGTTCCTTTTACAGGTTTGCGCCAATATAGCTTTAAAGCGTTAAAAGGCACAACCGTCTAGTGACAGTTGCGCCCTCTCATTCTGTAGTTTTTTAAAATGATCTCTTTGTCGCTTTATTCTGGTTCAATCAATCCGTAGCGTCCATCTTTGCGACGGTACACCACATTCGTGGAACCACTTACTGCATCTGCAAAAACAAAGAAGTTATGACCGAGCATATCCATTTGCAGGATGGCTTCCTCTGCATCCATCGGCTTTAAGTTAAACCGTTTGTTACGGACGATTTCCAACTCATCATCATCTTCTGGAACAGCTTCACCGTTAGCTTCTGTGAGTTCTTCCAGTTCATTTTTGAACATGTACTTTACGCTTCCATCTTGACGGAACTTACGGTTTACTTTTGTTTTATGCTTACGGATCTGCCTTTCCAGCTTTTCCGTAACAAGATCAATAGCAGCGTACATGTCCGTGTGTCGTTCTTCTGCTCTTAAAAGGAGTTGAGGCATTGGAATTGTAATTTCAATGATGTTTTGACTGTTTAGAACCTGCATATTCACGTGGACATCTGCTACTGGGGTAGTGTCAAAATACCTTTCTAGCTTACCGACTTTCTTTTCCACATATTTTCTTAATGCTGGAGTTACATCAATGTTTTCGCCACGAATGTTGTAGTTCATCAAATGAACTCCTCCTTTCAATACCTCTTTAATTCTATATTCCTTCATCCATTCCCTTCTAAAACGACAAATAACCAAAGATTTCTTTTCGACACCCAATTTCAGGTGCTTTTTTTTCGTTTTTTTTTGGGGGGGTGCCTGGCACCACAACCAATTGTCACACTCCTGTAACATGACTCGCCGGCCAAACGACTGCTACTCGCGGGCTCTCTCCCTTTTCTACCCACCGCACCTCATTCGGGTGCCTGGCACCACAACAAGTTGTCACATCCCTGTAACACGACTCGCTGGCCAGACGCCTGCTGCGCGCGGACCGCATCCTTTTCTACCCACCGCACCTCATTCGGGTGCCTGGCACCACAACCAATTGTCACATCCCTGTAACTGATATATAGAAAAACCCTGCTTCTTGGCGCTAACCAAGAAACAGGGTTTGTTTGTGTGAGTTAATGAATGAAAGCTTTGGCAGCTGACAGAATGTCCTTAGATTTTTTCTACATTAGCAGCTTGCGGCCCGCGGGAACCTTCAACAATCTCAAACTCAACATCCTGACCATCTTCCAGAGACTTATACCCTTCTGTGTTAATTGCTGAGAAGTGCACAAATACGTCGTCTCCATCTTCACGTTCAATGAAACCAAAACCTTTTTCGTTGTTAAACCATTTTACTTTACCTTGCATACATTTCCATTCCTTTCAAATTCGAAAATTCTGCGGTTGCGCCGCATTGCTCACAGCTAAGATCGAGACCTGTGCAGGGACTTTACGCTCCTGCACAAAAGCCAATCTTAAACTGCCTACTTAATATTACCCCTTACCTATGAAATGTATGCATGTTTTTTACAAATTTGATTAAATTTACATTCCCTTAAATTTTTCCGCTGCACCATTATCCACCTAAACGCCCATGGAGATATATTTTGTTTCCAAGAAAGCATCTATTCCCTGATGCCCTCCTTCTCTGCCAATCCCACTTTCTTTCATTCCTCCAAAAGGAGCCTGAGCTGCTGACGGCACACCGTCATTCCACCCGACAATTCCATATTCAAGGGCCTCCGCTACTTTCATGCCTTGAGATAAGTTCTCTGTAAAAAAGTAGCCGGCAAGGCCGTATACAGAGTCATTTGCCAGACGAATTCCTTCCTCATCACTTGAGATTTTCTGGATCGGGGCAACCGGCCCAAAGGTCTCTTCGTTCATCACAACCATGTCATGAGTAATATTCTTTAACACCGTCGGCTTGTAAAAGTACGAACCATTTTCTTCATACCCAGAACCACCGCATACAATCTCTGCTCCCTGCTTCTTCGCGTCCTGTACGTGCCGGTCAACTTTTTCATACCCATCTTGATTGATCAAGGGCCCAACATCCACGCCTTCTTCAAAGCCGTTCCCCACCTTTAGCTTTGATACTTCTTTTTTAAATTCCTCAATAAAATCATCATAGATGCCTTCCTGAACGTAAATTCTGTTTCCGCAAACGCAGGTCTGCCCTGCATTTCTAAACTTAGATGCAATCGTTCCCTGTACAGCTTTATTAATATCGGCATCATCCAGAACAATGATCGGTGCATGGCCTCCCAGCTCTAACGAAAGCTTTTTCACCTGATCCGAAGCCTGCTTCATTAAAATTTTCCCAACTTCCGTTGATCCTGTAAAAGTCATCTTACTTACCTTGCGATTGCTCATCATTTCTCCGCCAATTTCAGAAGCTTCACCTGTTACAAGGTTGAAAACCCCTTCTGGTAGCCCTGCTTCCTCACAAATTTCCGCAAAACGAATCGCTGAAAATGGTGTATCTTCAGCAGGCTTAACAATAATGGGACAGCCTGCAGCAAGTGCTGGAGCAACCTTTCTCGTAATCATCGCAAGTGGAAAGTTCCATGGGGTGATAGCTCCGACAACACCTACGGGCTGACGGATGACCATCAACCGCTTTTCCCTTGAGCTTGCCGGAATCATTTCTCCATACACACGCTTACCCTCTTCCGCAAACCATTCCAGAAACGAGGCAGCATAGGCTACTTCTCCCTTTGCTTCCTTTAATGGCTTACCCATTTCCTTTGTAATAAGCTCGCCCAGCTCGTCCTGTTTTTCCATCATAATACGATAGATTTTTTTTAAGTACTCGGAACGTTCTCCAGCAGTCTTTTCCGCCCAAGGTTTAAACGCCCGATGAGCGGCATCAATCGCTTCTTTTGTCTCGCTTTTCCCTCCATTTACCGCGGTGCCGACTTTTTCACCTGTCGCAGGGTCAAACACATCAAAGGATCCACTGTCCGACTTTTTCCACTCCCCGTTAATAAATAGACGTCCTTCCATCATTTCCTCATCCCTCATTTCTTAAATATTTTCCAGTTCTATACCCTACTTATAGAAAGGACATTCCATTTCCTCCACAAAAAATATATTCAATTCGATTAAAAAAGCTAATGTTACTGCAGGTCTTATAGGTTCCTGTCAAAGAGACGGACCTTCTATTATCCAGGTAAAAAGACTTAGTAACGAAAATATCTCTACGAAAAAGGTAATTGGACTGACTGATTTATTCATTATCAGCTCTGGGAGACAAACGTACACAAGACTGAACCTTTACATAAGTGAGTATGATAAAAAGTAGAAATTTTTGTTTCTTATAGCTCTCCATTTTTCACTTATCTCACTGGGAAAAGTGAAAAATCCCTAGTGGAAACGTCAACTATCCCAGGGCCATACGTCAATAACAGCACAAAGATAGCAGAATATATTGTCTTTTCAAAAAAATGTTCTATAGTAGATATTACAGGTCCTACATACAAAGTGACCGCCCCTGATTCCCTTCCAATAAGTTTTCCCTCTATACTCCTCATCCATTTTTCCCTGCACCACCTTTTAAGCAGGCTGTAAAAATGGAACGACCAAAAAACCGGCCATTATTTTACGGCCGGAACCCCATGTCGTTCACTTGATTGAATTATCTAAATATTTAAAATAATTATTGACTATTCGCTCACCTTTTGAAATAATATACTTATACCGTGCCCTTGTCCTCATGCTATAACCTTATGAAGGATGTGAGAGCTATTCTAAAAGAAAGGTTTTACATCATTGAAGAAGTGAAAGTCAAACGTCGCTTGTTTGGTTTATATGAAACCAAGAAACGCATCGAAAGGTATGGAAGCGAAGACTATAAGAAGGCTATAGCATTCATGAAACATGCTGAAGGGGAAATGACAGGGCCGAGCCAAAGCCACCTTATATTAAAAGGGCACGACCGATAAATTTACTGCAAAGGACCGGTGCCGGTCCTTTTCCTTTTTCCATATACCCTTTCCTTCTTTTATAAAACCTTCTTTTTTATAAAATCACTCTAGTATTCTTATTATTGAGACAAAAGACCAGTTTATCGATTATTTCTACTATTTAATAAAATTAAAAATCCCTTTATATCAAGGTTTAAACCTCATTTTGTTTGGTGAACACGCAAATCACGAAAACGAGACCATTGACCTATTGGAAATATTCTGGAATAATGAACGGTAGACGAATTATTTTCTTACTTACATATGATAATAAATAAAACATTTTCAAAGGAGTGATGATTATCCTTACCGATAAACTATTTATTATAGAAGAAGTAAAGCCTAAAAGGCGCTTCTTTGGTTTATTAGCAGGGGAAAAGTCAATTGAACGGTACGTCTCTCAAGACTTTGACAAAGCACTGGCATACCTTAAAAAAGCAGAGGAGCAGCTGAAGGAAAACAAAGAAAGCCATTTTGTTTTAAGAGGAGCTCCGCCTGAAAACATTTGCTAAGTAAAAAAGCTTTTGCCTGACACTCTGGCAAAGGCTTTTTCTGTTTCCCTTTTTTTGTGGGGGTTTTTTCGCTAACAAAGCCCCACTTAAACTGAGTAATTTGAAGCCTTTTTCGTTGGGGCTATTTATAATCTTCAACTCATATAGTATTTTAATTACTATGGAAATAATTGCAATATTATACATAACAGCAGGGAATAAACTTAAAAAAGTGTCTCTTTTGCAGACTGTATAATAAGTTCTGCGCATATGGTACGCTTTAAAAGAACATATTTGGCTATTGAAAAAGGGGAGGAGTTTTTATGAAACCCATTAACTCATGGATTGCCCTGGTGCTTATGCTTGGTTTTCTGACTGCCTGCGGCGGTAATGAGGAAACTCAGGAAGAGGCTGTGACTACCGATCCTGCCGAAATAGAAGACCAAGATGATTTAGAAGAAGAAGAACAAATAGAGGAAAATGAAGAGCCAGCTGCGGAAAGTGATTTACACGCAGAAGAAATAATGGCCCGCACAACAGAAGTGATGACGGACGTAGAAAGCTATGCAATGGATATGTCCATGGTTCAGGATATGGATTTTCAGGGCGAGAGCATGTCCATTACGACAAACACCTCCTCTGAAATTATGCTTGATCCGCTTAGATACTATGAAAATACCATTATGCAATCTGATGAAGAAGGCATGGAAGAAATAGAAGCTCAAACCTACTACGGAGAAGAGGGTCTTTTCCTTAAAGACTCAGTTGAAGACCAATGGTTCAAGCTCCCTGATGATTTCAGGGATTCTGTCAATGAACTGGCCCAGCACTATGAAAGCCCTGAAGAACAGCTGGAGCTCCTCATTCAGTTTGAAGAAAATATAGAGGTAAGCCAGGCAGATGGTGAATACATCCTGGAGGTATCAGGAGACAGTGAGCAGCTTAAACAGCTGGCTCTGGAAATGACAGGGATGCTTGAAGGTGATATCTCAACGATGGTTGACCAGCTGTTTGCAATGATGGAAATTGAACACTTGGAATATACTTTGTTCATTGAGGAAGAAACCTTTTATCAAACAGGCATGACAATGGACATGGAAATGACAATGAACCTTGAGGGTGACGATTCCTTTACAACGTCACAGCAAATGGAAGCGACCTATAGCAATTACAATGAAATAGAAGAAATAGAGATTCCAGAAGACGTTGTTGAAAACGCAGAAAAACTGAACTTTGAAGAGCTTGGCAGCATTCAGGACATGGAAGAAACAGATCTTGATGATTTGGATATTGACCAAAGCGAGCTCGAAAACGGGGACACCGATCAGGACGAAGACGACAACGAAGATGATGAGGAAGAGAATGATAACGAAGAATAAATTAAAGCTGATCCAGAGGTTCACTCTGGGTCAGCTTTTTGTATATGACAAATATTACACTCCTCTGTGTGGTGCCAGGCACCTCACTTGGAAACTCATTTTCCAGCAACCTGCCACACGATAAGCTTCCAGCGTTGAAAAGCAGGGATGATTTCCTTGGTCAGAAAACGAAACCTCTCTCCCTCCTCATTCAGCTCTTCAATGGCGGAGGCTTTTTCTACTACTTCTTGAAAGCGATTAAGCTCTTCTTCATTCTTTTCCTCCCGGCCAAAGATGTACTTCATCGTCATATTCGATGCATCAAATGGAACGAACCCTTCCATCATTTGAGCAAGCAGCCGATCCCCGCTGTCTGTGTGACCTTCCCGGTAAAACGAGCTGACTGACATCAATCCTTCTTCCACCGTATTCAGCCATTCCATATATAAACGCAAAAACTTTCTTTCCGACTCCCTTAACTGCTGAGACACTCCAATCCCCTCCCTTTATCAGGGGTGCCTGGCACCACTGCTGTTTGTAATACTGCTGTAATATTCCCTGGCCTTTTTCAGGCGCTGGCTTCTACACCTATGGTAATAGAAACAGACCACATTTTAAAGGTGCCTGGCACCACAACCGATTGTTACATGTTTGTAATTGTTCAATCCGTGCTCCTGCACCAAGGGGCGGCGGTTTCGCCCGGTCTCGGCCCCGGACACCTTCTCCGGGTGCCTGGCACCAAAAAGAGAACTTGGCAGGGGATCTCTCTGCGCAAGTTCTCTTGTCTATTTTTTGCTATCGAAAAACACACCATCAACGGTTGTGCCCTGGTAGGGATTCTCGTACCTCTGGCCTGTCTTTCTTTTCTTTTTTAACGCTCTGATGTCGGCGCTGATGACCGATTGGATCTTTGCCATTTGCTCTTCAATTTTTCCATTCATACTCAGGACTTCCATGCCTAATTTACGCTCTGTTTCGGAAAATGAAGGCTTTTCCTGCAAAATCTCCTTAAGCAGCCGGTCCCTCGATTGTAAATAATCCTCAACCGCTATAATATACTCATCTCTTTCGTCCAATCCTTTTGGAAGTTCCCTGCTCAGATGATCATCTAATGTTTTAGTTGCCAGAAATAAGGATGTAATTTTTGACATCAGATTTGCCCGCCTTCATTATGACGCTGCTGGCGGTCAAGCTTAATGACTTCTTTCCATGTGTCGCGAAAATCAGCAACAAACTGTTCTGCTTCATCAAGTGCCTTCGCATCATTATTAATATTTGCTTCTACCAGCCTGTGATGAATAAAGTCATACATTTGAAGCATGCTTTGCCCAACCTCACTGTCCGTCTTTAAGGTAACCATCAGCTCACGAATGATGTCCTGTGCCCGGCTGACAAACTTATTTCTAGCTTCTGCATCTCCTTCTTCAATAGCAAGCCTTCCTTTTTTGATAAATGTAAGGCAGGCGTTATACAAAAGCATTGTCAACTCACCAGGCGAGGCGGTTTGCAGAGCATTTTGCTTATATTGGTTCAAGGCGCTGGTGCTCGCCGTTTGATTTCCCGATCTTACTTGGCTGCCGCTCCGCCGGGAAGCTCCCTCACCCCCGGTTGCCGCTGTCCCAGGCCGTTCGATCACTTTTGCAGCCACTGGAATCCTTCCTATGGCTGCTCCACCCTTGCCAGCTTCGGGCTGACTTTGCCCCTGCCTGCCTGCATTTTTGTACGCTTCGGCCTCCTGCATATTTTTCTTGTATACTGCCTGTGCATTTTGAAAACTCATGTGCCTGTCACCTTCCTTGCCAGCTTCTTTAAAACTTCACATCAGCCGGTCTGCTACTTTTTCCCAAGCTCGCTTTTTATATAAAATTCTTCCAATTTTTTTCACGTTCAATCCGTGTGGTCCTTGTTCGATTGTCACCAGGGCTTTTCCCGTCCGCTTTTTCCCTGCTTACTCTATAAAGCTTCTTCCATCTTACGACATTTGTCACGGTTTCTCTCTATAATTCTTTAAAAGTTTTGTCATTTCCTCTTAATACATGCCAAACATTTGAGAATAAATCATATTAGCCTGGTTATTTGCTTGTGCCATTGCCTTTTCCATAGCGGTAAATTGTCTCCAAAAACGTTCTTCTGTTTGCTGCAGACGTCTTTCAAAGTCAGAAATACGCTGATCGATGGACCGGATATTTCTGCCTAACGTAAATTGATGGTTTTGCACTTTTCCCCGCAAACCGCCAGCTCGATCAGCTATTCGATCAATCGATTGCCCTAAAGAGTCACGGAGCCGGCGGCCAATTCCCTTTTCAGCTGCTGTCGGACCGTCTGCTGTAAACAAAGCAAATACTCCGTCTGGGTCAGCTTCTATTGCCGCTCTCAGCTTCGTTTCATCAATTTCAAGCTTTCCTCGTTCCGTGTAATCCCTGGAAGTGGTAATACCTATGGTGGCAAGCTGGCGGAATTCCGTATCAAGAATAGAAGTCACGCTTCCGTAAATATCTGTTCGGAATCTATCCAAGGCTCCTGAAATCACACGATCATTGCGAATCATTCCACTTTGGGCCCGTTCCTCCCACTTTTCAATTTCACGATCGCTCATCGCTTCTTTCTGCTCATCTGTTAAAGGGGGGTAGTCCCGATATCTGGTTTCGGTCAGCATCCCGTTTACTTTTTCTAACATCTCATTGTATTCATCAACAAACCCTTTAATGGTCTGAAACACTTTGTCGGTATCAATGGAAGCTGCAAGAGTTACAGGAGGATCGTCCACTCCGAAAGTATCCCTTAGCGTGAGAGTCATTCCATTGATTGTAAACGTATTATTCGTGCGCTCTGTTTCTAGACCGTTTAAGGTAAATACGGCATTCTGCCCTCCTTGAGAGCCCGGCTCGCCATCATTTGACAGCTTCAGGGCACGGGTGAAAAAATCTCCTTCAAAAAGAATTTCATTTCCCCCTGGATTAAAACTTCCGGTTTGCGTCCTGGTTACGGATACTTTATCTGAAAAAGAATCATAAAACACATTGACAACTGTGTTAGACCGGCTGATCTCCTGAAGCACCTGATTCATTGTCTGTCCGTCTCTGACAATAAATGAATTCTTCACTTCTTCCCCATTAGTAGTAAAAGTTGTGATGCTTCCGGTCGTATATCGGCCTTCTCCTTCAGTGATATATTGAACATTCACCTGCGCTCCTCTGCTGACTGTGTCAGCAAAATCAAGCCGCAGCCTTCCGTCTTCCTCTTTCGTTACCAATACCTGCCCACTGGAAAGACTGCCTGCCTCTCCTTCAGTGACAACCTCATAAGAGCGGCCTCCTATTTTTACTACCGTATCCTCCAGGGCATCGGCCTTAATAGGTTCCTTTTCAAAATAAAAGGTTGTCCCTGCTTGATCCACACGCTTTGTTTCTTGATTAAATACTCCCTGCTTCCATTCCATGTCCTCTGACAAAGCTTGAGTATGTAACGCCTCAGAAGCATCAAGAGTCCCGTCTGAGATAGGATCAGAGCTGTTTTGAGAAGCCGCTGAAGCCAGCTGGCTTACTTCTGTGATCCGAAAGGAAGAATTTCCTGCCGTTGAAGCCGCCGTTGCCGTCACACGGCTGTCATCGGAAGAGCTGACTGTCCGAGCAAGCATATTGGCGCTTCTCATCAGAGTGTCAAATATATTAGTACGAAAGGTATCAAACATTCGGTTGACTTCACGGTAAGATTCCATCTGCCACTCAATAATCTGCTTTTGCTGAAACATTTTATCCATCGGCATACGTTCTACCCGCATTAAATCCCGAATCATTTGATCAGTGTCCATTCCGGACGCAAAACCTGAAAGTCTCATGGCTCTCCGCCTTCTTTCTTTATTTAGTTGTCTGGTTACCGATATGTATTTGTCTGATTTTCATTGTTTAATAAAGAACAAGCCACCTTCCCATGATGGGTCATGTCTTATTTCTTTTATCGTCAATGACACACCATTCTTACAGCCTTACCTGAAAAGTTCCATAAAAAAACAGGTCCCTAGCACTAATGGAATCTTTTCCATAAATCCTTTCCCACCTCTTTCACGGTGGAGTCGGCGAGTTCTTCAGAATCAATCCTTGCAGACGGGGTCATAAGCCCCATTAAGCAGCGATTTTTGATGTTTCATTAGAAGGTTTCAGAGAAAAATAGATAATTAGTAATAGCATTTTACAAATATTGTAGAAAATTTGACAAAAAATGATAAAAAAAAATAGAAATTACTGGGAGGTATCTGCATGACTGAAAGCAACAGTGTTGAAAACAAAACGAAATTTTACGAGAAATCCTGGTTTGCGTGGGTGGCATTAATTATCTTTGCCCCTTTAGGTATTTTCTTAATGTTCAAGTACGGACACCATAATAAGGGATTAAGAATTGCTGTTTCAGTAATCTTCGGCCTCTTTTTTGCTATTAGAGTGTTTGGTGATTCCGACGAATCAGTTCCAGCCACAGCAGAAGTAAATAATGATAAAGAAGTTGTTGAGGAAAGCATTGATAACAATGAGGAAGAAGAGAACAATACCAGTAACAATGAAGAGAATAACGAAGCTAACGAGCCTGAAGAGGTAGTGGAGGAAGAAGAGCCGGTTGTTGTTGAAGAAATTGCTTTTTCCTTTGAGAAAGCTGAATATAATTCAGAAACAGAGACTTTCGATATTGAGGTAAGTACAGACCTGCCGGATGGCACGAAAGTAACGCTCGCATTAAAGCATCCTGATGAAGACTATACTTATAACGGAAGCATTGAAACTGTTGAGGTAGCAGATGGATCAGCGTCAGCTAAATTAACTACTGTTGATGATGAGTGGGACGGACCATATCCAATTAAAAATGGAGAATGGGAACTTGCAGCCAGTCTTTCTGTAAGAGATGGTGATAGCAAAACAAATACTCACCTACTAGATGTTTACGGAAGTTATGATGAATTCGTAGAAGGTTACAAAATTGATGGCAGCGTAAAGGAAACAGATGTAGGATACATTATTGAAGGTATTGCAAAGCAAAATGTTGAGATCAGCGGAGCGTATACCGAAGAAGACGCTAAGGCTTTAAGAGCTGAGTTTAAGAAGCAGACAGCCGACACTATCGATTTTGCTCATTTGGAAAAGAACCCGGACCGCTACATTGGTGAATATGTAACCTACAGTGGGGAAATTGCAGAGATTCAAGAAAGTAATGGATATACTGTTGTTCGCCTAGCCCTAGATGACTTCTACAGTGATATTATTTGGGTTGAATATGATGGTTACACAGATTTTGTAACAGAAGACAAAGTGACAATTTATGGTGAGGTCTGGGGGTCACACTCTTATACTTCACAGGCAGGATGGGAGATCACTGTACCAGCTATCATGGCTGATGTGATTGAATAGTTAGCCTGGTTACGGACTAACGTCCGTACCCTTTCCTTGGCATTTATATGTCTGTGGTAATAAGGATTAATAAGCCGCTCAATGAGTGGCTTATTTTTTTGAGAGAGAACATGAGCTTACCCCTCAATCCAGAAAAAGAAGTTTTTTGATCTAAAGTCCATGAGAAATACAAAGATGAATTAATCCACACAAAAAAGAGATCGATTGGGATTTTATCAATAGTGGTAAAACGAAGAATTACCGCGTACTTTCTTTTGGGCGGGAACGTAGTCAACGTACATGCTTGTAAATCATATTTAAGACCTGGAAAAGTACCCCTATGACTGGTTTATGTCGGAAAACTGGAGCGGGACCTCAGGTTATTCGTAACTGGTATCCTAGACGAAAAACAGAATAAAAAAATCAGGAAAGGAAAATCCGTATTACATAAAAACGATTTCGTGTTTTTCGTTACTCTGGCAAGTGCCCGTGCCAGAGCAGGTGCTATGAAGGTGCTGACGAGTGAGCCAAACAGACTTCCTTCCACACATAAATTCCGTGCCGATAATATGAAAAAACCCGCCTGAACATCAGACGGGTTTTGGTGTCGAACAAACAATTTTCTCTAAAAAGATAACAGGATACCATTTTGGTGGCAATTCTATATATATCTTTTGGGTTTCCTTACATATAGTGTAAACGATAATTCGATCTTTTTTTACAAAAAATGTGAAAATTTTATGTCTCCTTCAGGAATTTTTTCAGCTTTAGAAGAGTCCCATCTCTCATTCTTGTCCTAACAAAAGAACCGGAACCTTTTCACAGGTGTTTGCTGAAATTTTTACTAAAGTCTCTTCAAATCTCGTGTTACTGCTGAATTTCCTTTACCTGCTCCTGGACAGCAGCACTTGTTTCATTCAGGCGTTCAGAGGCTTCACTCAGCACAGTGAGTCCCCTTACAAGCTCTTCGGTGGAAGCAGATATTTCTTCGGCTGCTGCGGCGGTATCCTCACTGACGAGGGATATATTTGAAACCTTTTCAATCGATGCACTCCTTGCCTCATTCATTGCCTTGAGCTGTTCTGCTAACGTCTGAATCAAATTCCCCATTTGATCTATATAACCTGCAATATTCGTAAAGGATTGATCGGTGTCATTCACAGCGGCCACTTGTTCAGATGAAAGCTCCATCGTTTTCTTCATTTCATCCTTCACCTGGAGGCCGCCATCCTGAATGCGCCCTACTGTTTTTTGAATTGTCCCAGTCGCCTCTGTTGATTGCTCGGCAAGTTTTCTCACTTCCTCAGCTACAACAGCAAAACCTTTTCCATATTCTCCTGCCCTTGCCGCTTCAATGCTTGCATTTAATGCAAGTAGATTTGTCTGCTCAGAAAATCCTTGAATCATATGAACGACATTGACTACTTCCTCCGTCTGCTTCGTAAATGTTTCAACGATGTCATTCATCGTTTGTATGATTTTATCGTTTTCCGAAGACTTCTCTCGAAGCACACCGACCTGAGAGAGACCATCCTTACTCATCACAGCTACGGAGTCCATGAGTTCATTCATATGGTCAGCCAGTTCATTGGATTTTGTAATCTGCACAGAAAGATTCTCGATTTCAGCTTGTACACTGTTTACATCATCTGATTGCTGGACAGCTCTTTTTGCAACTTCAGTAGAAGCTGCCGCTATCTCCTCACTAGAAGCGGTGGATTGCTGAACAGTCGCACTCAGCTCCGCAGCCTCCTGGCTCGATTGCCTGGAGGATAACTCCAGAGAACCTATCAGTTCCTGAAGCATCCGGATCATCTGGTTAAACCCTTGAGTTAGCTGGGCCACCTCATCCTTTCCTCTTGCCTTTGCCTGTGCAGAGAAGTCACCATCCATAACCCGCTCCACATCACGTCGCAGGGAAAGAATCGGGGTTATAATTTGGCGCCCGACAAGATAAGCGATCACAATAGAAATACCAATCGCCGCTACTGAAATAACAACAAATAAATTACGGAGCTCATTTGCCGGTGCTGCTACTTCTGCATCTGAATAAACTGCTGCAACCGTCCAATCAATTCCTTCCACTTCTTCATAAAAGACCGTGCTTGCTGTCCCTTGAAAATGGGTTGAAACACGTCCACTTGTGTCGTCAGAAGCTGCCATTTGCTGGACAAAGCTTTCCTCGCCTAAATGAGTGCCCTGAATTGTATCATCTGGATGGGTAACAGCCATCCCATCATTATGTAGTAAAGTAATATAACCGTTATAGCTTATGTCAATGTCTGCCATCATAGCAGACAATTCATCTAAGTAAATATCAACCCCGACTACTCCTATGACTCCATCACTGCCTTCTACCGCCTTGGCCGCTGTGATAACCATATCTCCTGAACCAGCATCCTCATAAGGCTCGGTCCATATGACATCATTAGTCTGTTCGCTGGCGGCGAGATACCATGGCCGGACAGTCGGATCAAAATCATCTGGAAGGTCTATCACAGGCGCGGTGAACATCTCTCCATTTTCCGCTCCGATATATAGAGTGTCAGCCCGTTCATCCAGTTCTACAAAATAAGCAAAATCTTCAGCAATGTCCTCCCACTCTTCGTTTTCCTCAGGATCATTTTCTAAAAAAGAAACAATACTCCCATCATTGGCATAGCGGTGAAGCGCTAAAGAAAATTGCTCTAAATAGGCTCCCAGGAACCTTTCCACTTCTGTTGTAACCGTTGCGGCTTCCCTCTCTGTAGCAGAGGATATTTCTTCACTTGTATGAAAGTACATAAAAACAGAAACAGAAATAATAGCAATCGAAACCAGACCGCTGATCAAGAGGATCAGCTTTGTTTTTAAAGAACGCACGTAATATTTTCTCCTTTCCTGTTTGAAAAAAATTCCCCTTCTATAAGCCATTCTGATTTCATTGCCCCCTCGCGAATCATTGGAATGACTGATCGTAACCGTTTATATAAAATCTTACTCCTTTCTTCCCCTCTGTTCCCGTTAGCTGCGTACACTTCAGCTTTGGACATATTGGTTATATCGACTTTCTTTCTCCACATTTAAACACTTCTTTATACTAATCCCAGAAGATAAAAAAGCCCTCGCTGATTTCCAGCAAGAGCTTCTTTTACTTAAAAGGTCCATTCCCATTTTTGAGGCCGTTGTTTCCTCTGTTCTGACTAGGATGGGCTTTACGTTCCTCTTCTGCCTGATTCTCCTCAGAAGTCTTGGGTTCCTGATCATTTTCTTCTGCCGGCGTAAATGTAAAATCAGAAATTACCATTTCTACAGGCTGGTTGTTACTGGGTCCTTTACCTTGAAAGAGCCATAAATTTATATGAACTTTTTCATTTTGGCTGTCAGGGATATCTTCCCCAGAATATGTCCACGTTTGCAGCAACCTGCCTCCTGTAGTGGCAGACCGGAAAACAATTTCCTCAGGAGTCCAGGTAAAGGAATGAACCGTAGGCTCAGCAGCTTCCTCCCTAATTGTAAACACGCATTGATTCTCTTCTTTTATATAAGGCTGGACGGTGTAGTAGCTATTGTGGTTGCTTTCCAGGCCCCACTTCGTGAATTCCATATCAATTTCACGGTGCTCTGCTTGAACAGCGTCCTCTGATTGCATATCATAGGTAAACAAACCAAGGACAGCATTTTTGTCTATAGCAATACTCAAATCGACTTGAAAAGAATATGCGCCGTAGCCCAGTGTCTCGGTTGTTGATACTTCAGAACTGTACCACTGATTGTCCTGGCGGTCGATTTTCATATGCAGCCTGCCTTCGTCATCTACTTTTACGTGATCTCTGGACCAATGGTTAGGACCCGGCCCCCATGTAAATTCACTTCCCGTATGCTTGACATCCCAGGTATAACCGCTGAAATTTACCTTCTCCAAGCCGGCAGCCTCCATTCCTTTTTCTTCACTACATAAAAAAGCAGCAGCCAGCACAGCAATACAGCACGATGTGAACTTGTTCAAGTGATTCCCCCCCCTTTTTTTATCGTATATAAGTTATTATCGGACCTTTAGGCTGGAATATAAAGCTATATTGTAAGGAACAGGAAAACATATTTTTCATAGACACACAAAAAAAGACACACAAAAAAAGAGACTACGATACATAGCCTCCTGCCTTGTTTTCAGATTATGAACCTGTTTTCATAGAATCCTTTGTAACAAACCGTTCCTTGTACATTCGCTTTACTTCATCCTCAGACATATGCTGGACGACTTCACCTGGGATGCCTGTCAGACAGATCAGCATCTCTTTCATTTCCCCTGGACTTTGCATAGGGGTCACCTCCCATTTGCTTAGCTTTTTCATAAATTCATTATGACCAAGGTTCCGTTGTTTTAATCAAATTGAGTCAAAGAGATTAGTATTCTCTGTTATTTCTAGTTCTCTCAGTAAAATTCCTTTTCATTTTAAAAAAAGAAAGACATTGTTACAAAATTCTCGTTAGGCGAAGTCCGTGTCTTTTAAAATACGAGCCGGCCTAACTGAAATAATTACCTGGACAGCAGAATACACATACGTGTAAAACACCTTGCAAAGGAGGGCCTTTCGTGAAAAGAAAACTCCCTTTTTCCCCGCACCTTGTACCGGTTGCAGCCGGCTTAGTCATCCTTGTACTGCTTGCAGCTGCCCTGCTGCCTTCTGATGCCAGAAAGGCCGCCAAGACAGTAGAAGAATTTTATGAACTGGAGCAGGAAGCAAAATTTTCTTCTTCCTGGGAGCTGTTTCATTCCTCCATGCAGGAACATTTCCCAAGAGACAGCTATATATCAGACCGGCCCCACGTTTTTCAAAATCACTTTGATGTAGAAGATTATGAGTTTACAATGAGCAGTCCTGAAAAAATAAAAGAATGGCGCATGTTTGCAGATAGTGAGCCTTTGGAAGAGGTATACGAGATTGTGGTCACCAAAAGCTATGTCGGTAAATACGGTCACTTTGACTTTGTACAGTTTGTCTATGTGACCGAGGAAGAGAGGGAGTGGCGGATACTCTGGGACTATAAAGAATGATAATCGGCGGCCGAGCAAAGGGACGCTGACTGGAATTCGGTAGTTTTTGAGGTGATTAGGCCGATGTGAAACCTCTTTTCGGACAGTCGCAGACTTAATTGGTCGATGTAAAACCTCATTCGGACATTCGCAGACTTAATTGGGTCGATTTTCGAATGAATTGGGTCAAAACTGCTGATAATTGGGTCAAACTTCATCATAATTGGGTCAAAACTGCCGATAATTGGGTCAAACATGTATTTCCTCGCCTTAACTGGAAACTACTGGAATATAAAACCGCCCATCAGCCGCGCGGTGATCAAAGGGTAAATGCATGTTCAATAGCACAACACCTGCCACCCTCGTAAAAAAACCTGTGGCCAGCTCTTCGTGCCACAGGTTTTTACTATATATACTCCTTACATCCCCATGCCGCCCATTTGCGACATTAACTGTTCCATCTGGGCATTCGCCTGCGCCATGGCCTGTTCCATCCTGGTAAACTGGGCCCAGTACCGCTGTTCAGTCTGCTGCATCCGTCGCTCAAAGTTCGTCATCCGGTCATTCATTTGATCAATTTCGCGACCGATTGTAAACTGCTGGTTTGATGCGGCAGAGGCTCCGCCGGCACGTTGCGACACCTGTTTGATGGTGCCTTGAAGGGTCTCTCGTAAGCGCCGGGCTGCCCCTTTTTCCTCGTATGAATCACCGTTCGCTGCAAAGATTTGAAACACACCCTCTGCATCTTGAGCAATCGCTTCCCGAAGCTTTTCTTCATCTACTTCAAGCCTGCCCCTGTCCTGGTAATTTGAGGTCGTCGTAATGCCAAGCTCCGTCAAATGAGAAAAGGTCCCCTGATCTGTGTCCACAGATCCGTACATATCCTGACGCATCTGGTCCAGGGCGCCCGAGAACATGCGGTCATTTCGCAGCATCCCGCTTTCCGCCCGCTCATCCCACATTTCTTGTTCTCTCTCAGACATTTCCCTGCGCTGCTCGTCAGTTAATGGCTGGTAGTCCCGGTACCTTTCCTCCGAGACCTTTCCATCCACAAGTTCGATCAGTGCATTGTACTCGTCCACAAACTCTATTACCTGGTCGAAAACCTGCTCTGTATCAGTCGAGACACCCAGCATGACAGGTCTTTCCGTTAACGTGTCATGCAGTGTAATGTTGACTCCATCAATGGTAAAGGAATTGGAAGTCCGCTCCGTTTCCAGGCCATTTATCGTAAATTGAGCATTGTCCCCGCCACTTTCGTTACTCTCATCCAAATGGAGCACATCACGTAGAAATCCGTCAGAGAATTTGATTTCTGCGTTTTCAGCGGTTCTTGCTTCATCACCTTCCCTGGCTTCGTTATACTGCCCCGTATCACTGCGGGCCAACGCCACCCGGCCAGAAAATTCATCATAAAAGGCGTTAACGCCCAGACTGGAACGATTAATGTCACCAAGCACCTGCTGTAAGCTGTCTGTGCCCGCAAATTCAAAGGTCTCTGTTACCTCCTCTCCTTCACTGTCATACGTCGTCGCATCAAAGGAAAAGACGTGGGATTGATATGTTACCTCAAGACTCTCTCCCCCTTCAAATGAATCATGAAATTGAAGAGTGCCCGTCTCATCATCAACCAAAACACTGCCTTCGTTTAACTCTTCTTCCGAAGTGACTACACTGAATCCTGGTACCTCTACACTTGCCGGGTCAATTGCACCACTTTCCAGAACAGCTATACCACTGTCCGCGTTCACCTGTATCGTTTCCTGGTGCTCCTTTGTCTCCCAGTTCATTCCTTCATGGGTGCTGAGTTGGCTCCATAAGGAAGCATCCCCGTCCAGTCTTCCTTCTGATCCGAGAATCTCATCACTGCTGACATTGCTTGCCGCTGAAGCAAGACGGTCAACTCTTGAAAGTGTATAGGAGCCTTCACCAGATGATGCTGATCCTGAAGCCGTTACCTTGCTTTCGTCTGTACTGCTTACCGTTGTTGCTGTCATGTTTGCCCTTCGCATGATTCCATCAAAGGTCGTTGTCCGAAAATCAGCAAACTGCCGGTTCACTTCCCGGTAGGCCTCCTGCTGCCAGAGAAGCAGCTGGCGGTCCTGTTCCATCCGGTTTAATGGCTCCCGCTCGGCTCTCATTAAGTCTGAAACCATTTGATTTATGTCCATGCCCGAGGCAAAGCCAGTCATCCTCATATCACTCATGTTTGATCCCCCATTTTTTAAAAAGTGAACTCTTATGGCGGTAAAAAGAAAAAGGACAGAGAATGTTCTCTTGTCCTTTTTCTGTTGTTACCTCTATAAACAGGTCTACACTTTCTTATCGACAATCAGCCCTACATGCTCAAGCATGGCTGCAACGATATCCAGAAACTTTTCCGGAGGGATTTCCCGTACCACTTCCTCCGTGTTTCGATCCACCACCTGGACATATGTCCTTTCCAGCTTGTCATGAACATTGAACTTCAAAGCCGTTGCATTCACATCGAGCATCTGATTTAACCCGTTCACTTCCTGCAACAGCTTCTCACGATCCAAAGTAGTGGTATTGCGCTGCTCTTCTGTGCCTTGCTTTTCATCTGTAGCTGCCTTCTCATGCTGACTGGTTGATTGTGTGTAGTGGCGAGAGGAATGAATGACTTCTTGAACTCCTGGTATGCCTGTCCCTTTTATTTCCATAAGAATTCACCCTCCGATTTTTTCACCTGATTCTTTTATCGGCCAAAAAAGGAGATTGTTAAAGGGTTCGGCCATTTTTTCTGCCTGCACCCAGAACGGCTCTTCTATAACTTAAATGTTTTCACGGAGTCCTGAAGCTCCTCAGCCATTTCTGCAAGTGTTGTGGCAGCAGTGGTAATTTCCTGCATGGATGCATTCTGCTCTTCCGCTGAGGCTGCCACCTCCTGTGTATAACCAGATGAATCCTCAGCCACCTTGGCCGTTTCCTGTACCGATGAGGACATGGTTTCTGTGCTCGCAGATATTTGCTGAACAGCTGCCGATACTTCCTCCATTTGTGTGCTGACAAATTGGATCGCTTCTGAAATGTCTTTAAAAGAACTGCCTGCCCGGTTCACATGATCAGCTCCTTCGTTAACGGCCTGTTTGCCTTCGGACATGGATTCTACAGACTTCTGTATATCCTTTTGGATCTCCTGAATCATTTCACTAATTTGTTTTGATGATTCACCTGACTGTTCAGCAAGCTTCCTCACCTCTTCAGCTACTACCGCAAACCCTTTTCCATGCTCTCCAGCTCTTGCTGCTTCAATCGCTGCGTTAAGAGCCAGAAGGTTTGTCTGATCCGAAATAGCAGTAATCAGAGAAACGATATCGCCGATTTTCTTAGATTTTTTACCTAATTGATCAATCATTGAGGAGGTATCATTTGTCTTTTCAAAAATGAATTTCATTTGGCTTACAGATTGTTCTATGACTTCTCTACCGTGCTCTGCTTTCGAAGAAGCCTGCTGGGAGGAGTCATTGATCTCCTGAATGTTTCCTGCAATCTGCTTCATTCCTGTTGAAATCTCCATCACGACATCATTTGTTGAATTCGCACTGGCCAGCTGTTCTTCTGCCCCCGCTGCCATTTCTTGAATGGAACTTGAGATTTCTTCCGTGGCAGCATTGGTTTCCTGGGCGCTGGCACTTAATTGCTCAGAAGAAGCTGCCACCTGCTGGGAACTTTCTGTAACCTGAGAGACGAGTTGACGAAGACTTTCTTTCATAGTGTTGTAGCTTCGGGCTAACGAACCAATTTCATCTTTCGAAGAGTCCGACAACGCAGTCGTGAAATCGCCCTCTCCGGCAGAGGCAAGAGCTTCGGAAACCCCTGATAACCGTTTCGTAATACGTCTGGAAAATAAAAGCACAACCCCTGCTGAAACAAGAGTTCCTGCTACTAAGACAAGTAAAAATACAATGGTAGATTGGCCGATAATTTCATCTAATATTTCCTGTGATGCTCCTACATACCACATTCCGATGGTTTCGCCTTCTGCATCGTAAATTGGCTGATAAGCCGTTTGATAGGTAACTCCGGCAACATCAGCTGGACCTGTATATACGCTTCCTTCTTCCAGTACTGTGTGTGCAACTTCCTGGGAAGCCTGAGTCCCCACCGCTCTTTCACCGTTATTTATTACATTCGTCGTTACACGTGTGTCTTCCAGAAAAATTGTCACCGTGCCATCTGTCATTTCCCCAACTTCGTCAACCAGGTCGAAATTATTGGAAATTTCAACGTCACCTTTAAAGAGGACGCCATCCTCAACCTGCCACGGACCCGGGTACTGGGCGTCAATATAGCTATATCCTAAGGCAAGATCGGACTGTGCCTTTTCCACAGCTGTTCTTTCAATTCCGTTTGTAATTTGACCTTGCACAACAAATCCGATCACCGTGGAAAAACAAAGCAAAATCGCAACAATTAATACATTAAGTTTCGTTCCAAGCTTAAGTTTGTTAATAAAACTTTTCACCACTGCTCACCCTTCTTTACTCATATTTATGGAAGTAGGCACAACGAACCAAATCCTGCCAATATAAGTAATATCGTTCCGTTTTGTACATTGTTAATAGAGTACACGAATATTTATAGCTACTAGATTACTTTATAGGTACATAGGTGTAATTATTTGCATCCATCTTTCTTTTTTGTATAATTTACCTAGTACATATGTCATGAAAGGAGGGGATCAGATGAAAAGGTATTGGACGATGTATTTATGCTTACTATTTGCTTTGTCTGCGTGTGGTACGCAACCTTCTCCTTCTGAATCTGGGGCAACAGCAGAAAATACAACGGCGCAAGAGGAAAACACGGGCAGCGATGAGGATACAGAAACCGAGCAAAATGAAGAGATAGAAAGCAATACTGAAACCGAAGAAGCATCGCAAGGCGGCAATTCACCAGAGTCACAGGAGAATAATCAACAACTAACAGAGGATGAAGATAAGAAACAACAGGTCTTTCAGGACGGTACATATGAAAGAATCAGCCATACAAGTGGAGGTCTTTTAGATATTCAGGATAACGGTGACCAGGCTTTTTCTTTTGAGATTCACGTCTCAGAGGGAGCGAATGTAGGCCACCTTTCCGGAAATGCAAAGATGAATGAAGACTTTCAGGCTACCTATCAAGGTCCTGACAGCTGTTCCTTAACCTTTGAGTGGAAGGATTCCAACATTCTCGTCTCATCGAGTGATGATTGCAAATACTACTCCGGAAACGGGGTGACATTCGACGGAGTGTTTTACGGGGAAGGTCATGCAGAAGAAGTCGAGCCTGATACGCTATCCTCTCTCGGGGTACTCACAGACGAACAGGAAGACCTTTTTAAAGCCATGGTCGGTGATGAGTATGAATTATTTTTATCTACCTTTCACCTGATCCAGGGTGAGGAGATCATTGATTCATTCGATGGAGGGGCTTACTCTGCGAAGGTTCAAGGCCTGCCTGGCATGATGGAAGGGATCCTGATACATGGCCACGGAGATGCCTTGTGGGCAGCGATTATTGATGAGGAAAAAGTGAAGTATTACTCCAATAATGAGATTCTGGTACCAGAAACAATTGAAGATTGGACCAAAGAATTCACTGAATTCAGCCACGTTCTCATGCCTGAAGAACTCTCATTTGAACAAAAGGGCACCCTTCCAACTTTCGAAGAAGAGCAAGCAGCAGAGGTACCAACAGAGGAAGTCCTTGAAGAGGAAGTCCTTGAAGAAGAAGTCCCAGCAGAACAAGAACCAGCTGCTTCCTGGGAAGGAGCATGGCTTGTTGACGGAAGCTCTGATATCGGTGGATCTCTTACTATTTCCAATGAGGACGACGCAGGCTTTACCTTTGATATCCATGTGTCTAACACCCATGCAGGCTCAGTGGAAGGCTATGCGGTAAAAGACGGCAGCACAGCACTTCAAAGCGCGGATGAGATTGGATGCCAAATGTCGTTTGTAAAAGAAGGCAACTCCATTACCACTACGGAAGGGTCGGAATGCTGGCAATGGAGCGGCGCCGGGATCCATTTGAACCATACCTTTGTAAAATAAAAATAAGAAAAGACCTGACTTTTTAGAAGCCAGGTCTGCTTTCGATTCATCATTACGCTGCCTTATGATCTTGTTCTACCTCGTCCACATCAATTCGGCCGGCATTCAGTTCTCTCTTTGCCCGGCGAGTAAACAAGGCAATCACAATGGCCGTTCCTATGGCTGCTCCGATATAAGCGGAATTCATCGGAAGACCAAAGCCAATTTCAGCATTCAGGATATACGTGAAGGTTACCATTGTCATAAAGACTGCCGGAATACTTGCTATCCAGTGGTTTTTCCGCTGTAAGAGCAGGTACATAGCCCCTACCCAAAGAGCGATCATCGCCGTGGACTGGTTTGCCCAGGAGAAGTAACGCCACAGCAATTGGAAATCAATAAAGGTTAACGCGACAGAAATGACAAACAACGGCAAGGCAATCATGAGACGCTTGATGATTTTCTTTTGTCCAACCTTAATGTAGTCAGCAATAATCATACGAGCACTACGGAACGCTGTGTCACCAGATGTAATCGGAAGAACAATAACACCAAGAACAGCTAACGTACCGCCGATTGCACCAAGCATAGTGATGGCCACTTCACTTACCACAAGAGCAGGACCGCCTGCTGCAAGAAGCTCATTCAGATCCTGTCCGTAGAACAGGCTCATCGCTGCTGCTGCCCAGATCATCGCAATAATCGCTTCAGTAATCATCATTCCATAAAAGATCTTTCGTCCCTGTTTTTCTTTTTGCGTCGTCCGGGAAATGATCGGGGACTGTGTTGCATGAAACCCGGATAATGCTCCACAAGAAATCGTTAAGAACAACAGTGGAAAGATTGGTAGATTGTCAGGATGCATATTGGTAAAGCTTAATTCAGGAATCGGGGCTCCTGTTATCACTAGCCCTGCACCAATTCCAACCGCACTGATGACAAGGAGCGCGCCAAAGTACGGGTACACTCGTCCAATGATTTTATCAATTGGAAGCATCGTTGCAAAAATATAATAAATAAAGATCAAAGCTATAAATAAACCAGTTGTTGCCCACATTGGCGTCAGGCCGCTAAGAAGATCAGCCGGGGCGGAAACAAATACGGTTCCCACAAGAACGAGAAGAAGGATGGCGAAAACGTTTACAACATGCTTCATAATCGTACCAAGAAACTTACCTGCCAGCTCAGGCAAATGAGCTCCTCTGTTACGAATGGAAATCATCCCTGTCAAGTAATCATGAACAGCACCGGCAAAGATGGCACCTAGTACAATCCAGAGAAAAGCAACCGGGCCATACAGTGCACCCATAATCGGGCCAAAAATAGGGCCCACCCCAGCAATATTTAAGAGCTGGATCATGGAGTTTTTCTTTGTGGACATTGGCACATAGTCCACTCCGTCATTGACTGAATACGCCGGAGTCATCCGTTTATCTTTAACACCAAAGACCTTTTCTACAAATTTACCATACGTGAAATAGCCGATAATTAAAATAACAATAGAGAGCAAAAAAGTAATCACTGGTCTCACCTCATCTATGATGTATACTTGTTTGTATGCGCTTTCATAGTTTCATTATAGATGAATTTGTAACTTTTTTGTGAAAAATCGGTTATCATGTCGAAAACTGATGGTAACATGTCATCCATTGTCACCTACCTGCAAGGATTACAGCTCAAGCTCCTCCCGTAATGCTTTTACAAAATTCCTGCTTACTGGAAGCTCTTCCTGGTATCCCTTTATTTTTAGCTGATAGGCCCCATTCACCCACGGGATCAATTCCTCTACAGCTTGAAGGTTCACAATATAGCTTTTATGAATACGAAAAAAAGGCCAGCCCTGCAGCTTCTCACTTACCTCTTTTAACGTAGCTTTCGTTGAATACTGCTGCCCCTGGCTGTGAATAAGCGTTTCTCTTCCTTCCCGGTACAAATAATCAATGGTCTCAGGGGCTAAGTAAACGATTCGATTTTGCCCTTCCACAGCAAGCTTCCCTTTTTTCCTTGCGTTTTCTGGCATAGTGTCAGAAAGAAGGATCTTTTCGATTCTTTTGATCGTTTCTTCCAGCTGTTCTTCATCAAAGGGTTTAAGTAAATAGTCCGTTGCCTCCATTCTAAACGCTTTGGCAGCATAATGAGGATAAGCTGTCGCAAAAATAAGGAGAGGCCTCTTCTTTACTTTCTTCAGATGCTCCGCTACCTCCATGCCATTCATCTGACTCATTTCTATATCCAAAAAGATGACATCCGGCTCTTTTTGAAGAACAAGCTCCAGTCCCTTCTGTCCAGAATCGGCTTCTCCTGCCACCTCGATCTGGCTGTATTCTTCCAGTAAATAGATCAGCTCACTTCTGCTGTGAGGTTCGTCGTCTACGACAATGACACGAATACGTCCTGTTTTCATAAATGGCCTCTCCTTTCCATGATCATTGCTCCTTACGTTCGTATATAAAAGAACACACTGGTCCCTTCCCCTATAGTGCTCTCGAGGTGAAGAGCCGACTCTTCTCCAAAGGTCATTTCCAATCTCCGGTTCACATTATACACACCAATGCCAGCTCCCTCTTTTGACTCCACCGATTGCTCTTTTAATTGAGAAAGTCGTTCTTTTGTCATTCCCATTCCATTATCAGTGACAGCGACCTTTGCCCTGCCGTCTTCCTTTCGAATGGAAATCTTCAGCTTCCGGTCTTTGTATTTATCCTTCAGCCCGTGCTTAAGGGCATTTTCAATAAGAGGCTGGAGCGTCATCGTGGGCACTTCCTTATAGAGAAGAGTGTCCTCCACCTCATAAATCACTTCGAGCTTATCAAAAAAACGAGCCTCTTCAATCGCTAAGTAAGACTTCACCTGATTGAGCTCTTCCTTTAACGTCGAGAGGCTTTTCTCAGAAGCTGACAAATTTTTTCTAAAAAAATTTGATAAAGCCAGCAGCAGCTTTCTTGCTTTTGCAGGATCCGTCCGTATGAGAGAAACAATCGTATTAAGAGCGTTAAACAAAAAATGAGGATTCACCTGCGCCTGCAGCGCTTTAATTTCAGCCTCCCTGGCCAATTTCTGCTGATGTTCCACTTCAGCAAGCTCAAGCTGGCTGCTGAGAAGAAGAGACAGACCGCTCATGAGTTCCACGTTTAACGGTGTCACTTCCTTTTCGGATTCAAAATAAAACTTTAACGTCCCGATCGTTTCTCCTTTTTGCTTAAGAGGTGCAATAATGGCCGCTTTGATAGGACAGTCCTTAACGCGGCATTCAATTTCTCCATCCTTTGCGATCTTCATTTTTCCTGACTGAATTACCTCTTGGGTCGCCTTTGTTTTAATAGGGCTGCTCCCTGCGTGATGGTCAGCCCCCAAGCCACTATGTGCCAAAATACTTTCTTTATTGGTGATGGCAACCCCGCTCACTTCTACTTCTTTTAATAATATATCGCAGGCAGACTTGGCTGAATCCGGTGTTAACCCCTGGCGCAGATCATTAATCGTCCGGTCAGCAATCCTCAGCGCCTTCTGCGATTGAAGAGCCCCCATTCTCTCTTCTTCATTAATAACGTTTTGAATGATCAAAATAAAAATAGCCGTTCCGGCACCATTGGCCACAATCATCGGCACTCCAATATCCTGCACTAACGCTAACGCCAGATCAAAGGGCCGTGCCACCCCTAAGATCACAGCCATCTGAATGGCCTCAGCTGCCGCGCCGGCACAAAGAGCAACCGGCACAGAAATAATTCTCTGCTTTTTGAGCTTAGAATGAATCAGTCCAGCAAGAAGACCGGCAATGACCGAGGAAAGCCCGCAGGCAAAGTCCGTAAAGCCGCCTAACGAGTAGCGGTGAAGGCCCGCGATCAAACCAGCGCCAAGCCCTACTTTTATCCCGCCAAGAAGACCAGCCGCAACGACTCCGATTACTCTTGAGTTGGCAATCGCCTCATCCTCGCCCACAGAAACAGCCCAGCTCGAAAACACTCCCTCTTCCGGAGAGAAGGTCAAGCCCGTGTAGGTTCCTACGATGCCAAACAAGCCAAAGATCACTGTGATACTAAACGCCTGAACGGTTGTCAGCTGCCGCTGATCCAGCAGCTGCCGAAAAAAAGGAAGCCTCGTCATAATGAAAGCAAGAGTTACAATAATCCCGAGACGCTCAAACATTAACAACAGTAACTCCCACATCCGATGACCTCCTCCTTATGCTATGTAGTGTGGCCATAAAAATAAGCTAACCCCTCCTAGTGTAGAGGTTAGCTTAGTGGATAGCAATTTTATATGGGGTGAGCTGATAAAGCGGCCAAGGAAAGGTTATTCAGCATGGTGAAAAGGAGAGCCTTCACTGTCTGGTCCCCACAGGCTCGATCCTCCTGAGTGACCGGTGGTATCGTGGATTTCACGGTCCATCATTTCCATCCTTCCAGGCTGTTCATGATGATGCCACACATATCCTTCAGGCGTCTCTCCCTGGCCCAGACGATCTACCTCCTCCGCTGTTAAGCCAATATCCTCTGCGAGCTGAGGATTTGCCACAATATCATTGTAAAGCTGCTCATTAGAAATTGAAATATGTACCCCATTACTTTCTGTATACTGATCTACTGGAATCGTAGCTGCATAGTCATAGTCAAACACTGGATACACTCCGGTGCCCGTTTCTCCATTCCCAAGATCAATGACACTTCGCTCAAAGGGAACACCCGTCACTTCATGAACCTTGCCCTCCAGATGAGAGTTCTGAGTGTCAATCTCAACCATTGCAGCTGCATCTGCCTCACCGATATCCAGCACATCAATCACGCCAAAAGCCATCGTTGAGACAGCCGCGACCGTACCAACCTGTTTCAGCCCTTCAATAGCCTGCTCTTTGTCACCATCACGGTATCCGGTATAGGCGCCTTTTGCCCCATCTGCTGTGTATTTAACCGTCTTTCCTATTCCTTTTACTGTCCGTCCGGTGGAATCTTTCATATCCGACCATGCTTCCTCTTTGTGATACGCATCCCCTTTCACGATCCCGTATCCGCCCCGGGCAACCCCGTCTACAAATTGTCCGGTATTATCCATGATCGTTTTTGAGGCTGTATATACACCATTTCCAACCTCACCCATCCATTCCCCTGTCTTTGGGAATCTCGTCCCAACACCCTTCCCGGCAATTTTGACCGCTCCGCCAATCACTCCGCCGCCAACCATGCCGATTCCTTTTCCAACAGACCTGAACACACCCATCTATTCCTCTCCCTTCAAAAAAAGCAACAACTGTTATTTATAATAATACAGTAAGTAGTCATATTTTACTAGTTACATAGACTCATTCGGTTGGTATCATCGCTATCACTGATTGGATCTACTCTTTTGGAAACATAAGTGATCTCCCCATCTTTAAAACAGCGGACACCGCGTGAAATAATATGGCAGAAAAAAGACCCCAGCTTAAAACTGGAGTCGCTTTTGCAGAGGATATTATCCTAGTAATTGGAGTACGGATTGTGGCTGCTGGTTCGCTTGAGCAAGCATAGATTGAGAAGCTTGAGAAAGAATGTTTGCACGTGTCATTTCCATCATCTCAGCAGCCATATCAACGTCACGGATACGAGATTTTGCAGCTGATAGGTTCTCCTCACTGTTTGAAAGGTTATGATGGATATGTTGTAGGGCATTTTGGTAAGCTCCATATTTCCCTCGTTCAGAAGAAACTTTTTTTAACCCCTCATCTAACTTTTCAATTGCTTCCATTGCTCTTTCAAAAGGATCAACTTCAATCTCATCAATTCCTAAGGACCCAGTTCTTGCATCCGTTAATTCTACCTTAAAATGATTTTGCGAGTTGGGACCTACTTGTAAAATAACATTATGCCCTTCGACAATTTCTTCAATCTCACTTGTTACCGTTTCTGTTATTTCTCGTGTATATTCTTCGGTGATCCCACGATCATGCAGGGCTGCAAATTGTCCTTGTTCACTAAGAAAGGTCGTAAAAGAAAAACTGTTGCCTGACGTTGTTTCATAGATTACCTCAGTATCTATGTTTGCTCCTCTAACTGCTTCAGTTATCACGTCATTAATATCCGTTAAGCTAGAAGGCTCATTATTTGCTCCCCATGTTATGGTTACTCTACTTGTTGATGTGTTAATTTCTGCAGCTAACGGGCTGTTTGAATCCTGACTTTCCTCATAATCAAAGTTATAACCATATAAATCATTACCAGGGCTTTTTACTATATAACTATTGCTATAACAACTAACAAAGTCAATTACACTAGTTTCTGTCCTCGTAACTTCCTCTTCTACTGTTCTTATGACGGTTTCCCCGTCACTTGTTCTATTTAATAAGTTAATTTCGTTAAAATGAGTATTGTTTGCAATATCGTTAATCCCATGCTTAAGCTCATCTATTTCTTCTTGGATTTTTTCACGATCTTCTGCTGTCAACGCATCATTCGCAGCTTGCACCGCTAGTTCACGTTGTCGATGCACCATACTTTGGATTTCTTCAAGACCACTGTCTGCTGTTTGAGTTAAAGAAATACCATCCTGGACATTTCTTTGAGCTTGCGCCAACCCGCGTATTTGACCACGCATTTTTTCTGATATTGCTAATCCTGCAGCATCATCGACTGCTCGATTTATTTTTAATCCAGACGAAAGACGCTCATGAGCCTTCGCTACACTTCCTTGGTTATCCTGAAATCTATTTAAAGAATTCACTGCAGCAATATTACTAGCAATGACCGACATGATAAGCTCCTTTTTGTATTCAAAATAATATCTTTCTGGAAGAAGGAAACCCCTCTATATTTTTAAGTTCTTCCTATATATCGGCATTTTATCAGGTCTTTTTAACTAATTTATAATTTAAGGAATTTTACTAATTTCGATTAGAAGGCTTTAGGTTAAAAAACAAAGCGTAAGCGCCCTGTGTTTTCAAATTTATTTTAAGTTCGTTCCAGGGTAAAATTTAATAACACCATATAAGAATACAAAAGAGACTCCAGCTTAAGCTAGAGCTCCCTTTTGTTGAATTATCCTAGTAATTGAAGTACGGATTGTGGTTGTTGATTAGCTTGAGCTAACATTGATTGAGAAGCTTGAGAAAGGATGTTTGACTTTGTCATTTCCATCATTTCACGAGCCATATCAACATCACGAACTCTAGATTCTGCAGCACTAAGATTTTCAGAAGCATTATCAAGGTTGGCAATAGTATGTTCTAATCTGTTTTGCAGAGCCCCCATTGCTGAACGAGACTTAGATACTGATTCAATCGCATCACTTACTGTGTCTAATGCTGTTTGTGCACTAGCAAAGTCCGTTATATCTAATTCACTAATATCTATTTCATCTTCACCCAATGAAGTACTTAATTGAGCAGCCCACTCAAGTGTTATAGTTTGACCAGAATTCGCACCTACTTGAATTTCAGCAGTGAAATCAGCTGCTAATATATCTTGCTCATTAAATTGCGTCTCTTCACCTATTCTCTGAATTTCACTAATTAGTGCCTGGAATTCATCATTCAATGAAGCTCGGTCTACCTCAACATTCGTATCATTAGAAGCTTGAACCGCTAATTCTCGCATTCGTTGTAGTATACTGTGAGTTTCATTTAAAGCTCCCTCAGCAGTTTGAATCATAGAAATACCATCTTGTGCGTTTCGGCTTGCTTGATCTAAACCATTAATTTGCGCACGCATTTTTTCAGAAATAGCTAAACCAGCTGCATCGTCTCCAGCACGATTAATACGCAGACCTGAAGAAAGTTTTTCCATTGAAGACTGCATGTTGTTTTGATTGATACCCATTTGACGATGTGTGTTCAATGCTGGAATATTGTTATTGATAATCATTTGTAAAATCCTCCTTGATTGTTGTCCGTCCACGTCCTTGTGGATGGATACTTTTTATTTAGTGATCAGCAGCTCCCTGTCGGCCGCCAGGGCTCGCTGCTATCACCTACATAAGTAATATCGGAGGATGAAGCAAACTGTTTACTATTTTTCTAATTTTCTTTTGTGCCGCACCTGCAATTAGGTATATGTAACCAAAACTAAAATACTATGACAGATTCCCTGACAAATTGTAGATATTTGGAATTTCATGAGTATAATAAAAATATAAAGTAAATATTCACATAATTATACATTAGAGGAGGACGAGAAATGGAACAAGATGTTGTGGAGAATTATATTGTAAACAAGGACACGCTGGCTTTGGTACCATACTTTAAAGGAGAAGCGAAGACGTTAATTTATGAGAAAGGAAAGAAACCTATTCTTGCGAAGAAAACTCCTCTTAAGATCCTCGATGACGCCTGTATTGCTGGCGGGGCTTCTCTTGAAGGGAGAAATAAGGCAGTGAGAGAACGAACGAATATCCAGAAGAAACGGCCTGTTCCTGTGAATCTGGATCACATGATTTATGCTTTCCCCGTCATGTCTTATTTGGCGACGGACAATGAGTGGGTATTCATTCACCATTTAATCGGCTTTGAGCATGCAGCTCCATCAAAAGACAAAGGAAAGACTGTTCTCACTTTTTCCGATCAACAGAAGCTTACGGTAAGGGCGAGTAAGTATTCTATTAAACAGCAGATGCAGAGGACTCACACGTGTATTGTAGAATTCAATCCAAAGAATGATGCCAGTTAATCTTGTTCTTTTTGTCCCTTACACTTCCCTAGAGACTACATAAGGACATTGCCAGCATTCAACGGACGGAATTTTTGTTCACTAAAGAGAATTTTTTGATAAAAATAATTTTATAGAGTACAAACAGAGAGCGAAACTCCTATCGTTCTCTGTTTTTTTGCTTTATAAAGAACTTTCTGGTATTAAATTACCAAAAAGTTCTTGATTACGAACGTCATTCGTTATAAAATATTAATAAGTTCTTAATCAGAGTTTAAACTCTTTTTATTCCCTTATTTTCAATGTTTGAAACATGACTTTTTTATTATTCAACCTATAAAAAATAGTAAAGGAGGACAATCACTTGCCTTATTTTAACATGAGAAAAGTTTGGACCCCTTTGCAGTTTCTCGGGGTAAAGCTATATAAAACAGACGACGGCATTTACTTTATTAAATTTTTTAATGGCTCTCACAAAATGATTAACCGGTGGAAGTACAACAAAATGGAGGCCTATAAAGCGAATCGCTAACCCAAAACTTTTATTCTCAAACTATTATTCTATCTCTTTATAATACTTATTTATTTAAGATGTTTTTACCCAACCGCTTTCAATTGCCCGCTTTATCGTATGCGTGCGGTCATTCGCAGCCATCTTCTTCGTTAAATGGCTGACGTGGTTATTTACCGTTGCAACCGCCAAGTAGCATTCCTCTGCGATTTTGCGGTTGCTTTTGCCTTCTAAGATTTTCTCTAATATCCGGCATTCGGCTTCTGATAAATTCTCCATTGCTTTTTCGTAGATCAGCTCAAGCCGTTTGTTTTCTGATTCTGTTTCTATCCTATATAGTGAACGATAAGCATTAACAAAGCGCGGCTGGAAAACTGGATCAATATAAACCATAAATTCCATTGCTCGTAGGTAATGTACAACCCATTCCCTGGGTTCTCTATCTCCGCACAATAGTAGTGAAACCTGATGTTTCAATAAATGGTTTGTTTTCCCCTCATGTTCTTCACCTAAATTAACACCAAGCCTGCACAGAATCTCCTGATCTGTTATTAATTTGATATTTTCTATGATCTCTTCAGGATCTACTTCAATATAATACAGGCAGTTTTTGCTCAAACCAGATTGCAAGTATGTTGAAAGCTCTTCCCCCTGGCACTTGTAAATGGTGCCCTCTATCTGCTCTTCAATTGTTTCTATTCCAAACGCTTGGCAGGAATTAAATAAAACTGTGGGGACCTTCCCCCCATGTATTGCAGAACCGTGCATTCCTCTCACTTCTGTATCCCCCTCTTGACGTTCTTTCCTCATCGTTGTTTCTTTTCCCTTGGCAACAGACTCACGTGTATCCGCAATTTTCGACAATATCCCCTAAATTTTGTCTACATGTTTTGAAACTAACACTGCTACTTATTCGTCTTTATGAATGTAAATATTACCTTTCTTGAGCGATTTATACAAGGTGCGTCTGTCCCATAAATGTTAACAAAATGAAATAGTATCGTATTATTTTTTCATTTTTTTTCAAAAAAAAGTCGAATTTACAAAAATATCGCTAGTCTTTACCTAGAACTTAAGAACGAAAAAAGTAGAAATCTATCAAATTTTAGATTTCTACTTTTTCAATTGTTGTGATAGTTTTTCTAACAATGAAAGATCAGAGGAGGCAGCTTCGTTGTTTTCTTCTTCAATTGCCAAAAAGATTTCTTTCCGGTGAATATCAATATGCCTCGGTGCGTCAATTCCTAGTTTGACCTGGTCTCCATCAACGGCTACTACTTTAATCTCAATGTCTTCTCCAATTTGAATGGACTGGTTGGGTTTCCGGGTAAGCACCAACATTACCTTTGTCCCTCCTCAGCTAATTCTTTTGGAAAAATTCGATGCTTTCTATCATAGGAGCTGTCGTTTAAGAGAAGCTGTTTTCCCTTTTTCTCTCTCACATTAAATATGACTGGCGCTTGAAGATTTGCCGTTGTGTCTTTAAAAGGTTCCTTTAATGTAAGAATCGTAAAGATTGCCACGTCTTCTTCCTTTTTAATCATAAGTTGTTCTTGCAGGCTTTCAGGGAGCTTCACCTGATAATCTTGAAAAAAAGAAAATGGGCTCGCAACCACAAATGCAACTTCCGGACTTTTAACAGATTGTAGAATCTGAAACAGCTGGTCCTGATCGAAGGGAAGAAGAACAAACTGTGTTTCTGATTCAAATGCCGGCAATCCTTTTTCAAAAGAAAAAATGTCCTGCTCCTCGATGTCTATCTCCCCTACATATTTCGACTGTATGTTCATGTTGTTCCACCTTTCTATGGCTTATTACATAGTGCGGTTCACGTGACTGCCAACCACCTGAAAGGAAAGAGAAGGCTTTTGTTTCATATAAGCTTGCGTTTCCCAGCGATCCACCTTTATTTCCGGTTCCCTTTTTTCCACATGTACAGTCGTTTCATTTGGATTTGCCTGGATGCTTACCGTGGATGGCTGAAAATCAAAAGAAACGCGAAACGCATGTTTCGGCATGTATTCTAAGTGAAGTTCACTTTGCTCTGGCTGGGTCCTTTCCCTTGCAATTCGTTGTATGGCGCCGGTACCATGTTCAATTTTTTTCAGCTGTTCGCCTTCGGAATTTTTTAAAGCAATATATTCTGCAGGCTGCTGAGAGGCTTTTTGGATATGTTCAGTGGCAGCTCGATAGGGTGTTTTCAAGCCGGCATCGGCGAAAGCTTCACTTTGGTCGATGAACAGCTTTGAAGCTGTAGTGGATATCTGGACAAGGTCATGGTGCTCCTACTCAATGTGCATGTTTGGGAAAAGAGCGTGAATCTGTAGATGCGGTCTGTGGCTGCTCCGACCTGTTTCCCCTGGGATCTGGGTGATATGAATTACTGGCATCTCCATCACATTCTCCCCTTTTCATGCACTGATTGCCCTATCGTAAAAAGTCCATTAACGTAGGCTGCATAATTCTTGCTCCCGCTGCCATCGCAGCTCTGTGAACATTTTCCTGCATCTGTAAATCTATGATTACTTTTTCCAAATCTGCATCTTCATTATCTGACAAGATTCTCTTTGCTATAACTTCCTGTTCATTTAGCCTCGTATCCATCATTTCCACTCTATTAATGCGGGCTCCCAGTTCCGCCCGTTCGTTTACCATATTGTCAATGTGCTTATCCAGGCTGCCAATAAGGCTTGAGATGTCAGAACCTTTTGCGCTCGGATCCTCTAACACCCGAGTCAGGTGCTTAATGTCACCGAATAGAGCATTTGAAAATACTTTCTGGGGAGTTGAATTGACCGGAATATTTATGCCTTTCATCAGCTCAATGTCCACGTTCTGGGTATTTGTTGATACGGCGTTCCGCTGGGAAACAATGAAGTCTTCTGCACGCAAGTTCTGCGTCTGCTCTTCCGTTTCTCCAGGCTGGACTACTCCTTGTTCATTCGTTACAGGTGCTTGAAAATGGTAGGCAAAGCTCTCATTTTCCAATACGATATAATCGTCAGCGTCCTCGTTGATGTTGGCATAGTGGAGAGGCTCCCCAGCTTCCGGATCATAGCGATAGATTTCACCGTTATAGGAAATTTCATAGAGATCCTGATTAACTCCCGGCGCAGACAGTACGCCCGGTTCAAGGTTCATCAGGTCCATATCTATCGGTGGGTTTGTCGTATTGGTTCCGTTAAAAATATATTTGTTATTTGTTTTCGTATTGGCGATGGATGCCAAATGCTCAAGCAGCTGCTCAATTTCACTGGCCATGTTAGCCCGCTGGCCTGATTCATATGTATCGTTTGAAGCCTGGATAGCAAGCTCACGTATTCGGTGCATCGCCTGGGTGGACGTATCAAGTGCCGAGTCCGCTGACTCCATCCAGTTGTAGACTTCACTTAAATTGCGCTTGAACTGCTCCACCTCAGTGACCTGAGTACGGTACCGCATACCGTTCATCGCAACAACCGGATCCTGGGAAGCCCTTGTAATCTTTTTTCCCGTGGAAAGCTGGTCCATGATGTTACCAAGGTTGTTGTACCCTTTATGGATGTGGCCCAGCGAGTTATGAGCAAGCATAGACTGAGTAACACGCATACTATTTCACCTGCCTTTATTTTTTCAGAAGTAGCTGTTTATTAGGAACTGGCCCTGTTTTGAGTTGAGCTGATTGAAATAATTGCTGCTTTGGCCCAATAATTTAGATTTTGACCCAATTATCTGCGTTTTTGACCCAATTATTGTTCAAAACGACCCAATTATCTGCATTTTGACCCAATTATTGCTCAAATTGACCTAATTATCGTTTTCACATTGATGATATCTTGTAATCTACCGCCCGACGATGCCCATGCCGTTAATAATTCTGTCCAGCATTTCATCGATCGTGGTAATGTTTCGCGCAGCGGCATTGTATGCGTGCTGAAATTGAATCATGTTGGTCATTTCTTCATCGAGGGAGACACTGCTTACGGATTGACGGCGATGATCAATGTTGTCCCGAAGAGCTGCCGAGTTATTTTTCATCCGGTTGGCTTCGTTTGTGGCCACAGCCATATCTCCGATGATACTTTGATAAAAGCTTTGCACGTTTGTGTCATTGCCGCCAAAATCAAGAGGCAAGTCTTTTACATTTGCCAGAGCCAAGGCATTGGATCCGTCTCCGGCAAAAGCGATTGCTGGATTTCCAGTTGGTGCAGCCGCAGCGATATGATTCAGGCTGTTTTTAATTTCATCTGAAATTTGTAAAAGCTGAGATGCGCCACTTTTATTTGCGGTTGGCTCAGCAAACGTGAAAAAGCTGATCGGCTCTCCCTTTTCTTCATTCCTAATGTCGTTTAGGGTCCAGCCTGCCTCATGTACCTCGTTAAAAGCTTCTACAAAAGTAGTGACCATAAGGTCGAGTTCGGTCAGCATATCAGGGTATGTTCCCCTGACTTCACCATTTTCCATGTATCCGTATGCCGCGACCAGGCCTTTCATTTTTCCCGGAGAATCCAAAAAGGACAAATCGTTTATGGGGCCATCCAGGGCCTCACCGTCCACCCAGTCCCCGTTGTCCCATGCCAGCGTCATAGCTGAGACAGGAGCGGTCCGGTCCTCACTGTCGTATTGAATCTGCATCTGGCGGAAATCATGATTTGCACCGTCTACCAGCTTTGTGATCTGATTTCCATCCCCGTCTGCAAGGTAAATGGTAAAGCTTCCTTCCGCACTGCTTTTCGCCTGTCCACCGCTTGGTTCCTTCTCTATTTGAATATTTGCAATAGCAGACAGTTCATCAATGAGCCGGTCCCTTTCATCGTACAAGTCATTTGGGAGGTAGCCATGGGGCTCCATAGATGATACTTGCTTATTAATCTCGTTAATTTGCTGGAGCAAGGAATTTACTTGGTTCGTTGTTGTATTGATATCTGCTTTTATGTCACGCTGAATGGCTTTTAAGGAATCAGCTGTATAGTTAAAAACCTCTGCCACGGCGATTCCATTTTGCCTTACAACAGCACGGGCACCGGAATCCTGCGGGTTAGCGTTTAAGTCCTGCAAAGAGTTCCAAAAACGGTCCAGGGTCTGGTTAATGCCGTCCTCGGTAGGCTCATTCATGATGTCTTCCATCTTTTCAAGGGAAGTATAGACCGAATCCCAGTAGCCTGCCTTGGCACTTTCTCCGTGGTACTGAACATTCAGGAAGTGTTCCTGCACCCGTTGAACGGACCCTGCTTCCACTCCAGTGCCTATCTGACCTGGAATACGCGGGGCGTTCAAGGAGGCTGGAGGCATAGGCTCCGTTGCAGAAAAATTCACACGCTGTCGTGTATACCCTGGTGTATTGGCGTTTGCTATATTATGGCCTGTCGTATAAAGTGCCGTCTGCTGGGTCGTCATTGCCCGCCTGGCTGTTTCGAGCCCATGAAAAGTTGAAGTCATCCCGTGCTTCCTCCGTTCTAATTGCTTCATTGATTTTTTTTAAAATATGGCTCCATGAACTCCTGGCTGGGCTGTCTTTTTAGGAACGCGGCCGGGCCATAGTTAAGCCCTGGAGTCAAAAGCTGAATAATTCAGCTGTCTGTCCTGTCCCTTCTCATGGGGATTCTGGTAGCTGAACGTTTCCTGATCCGGCTGTAAAAGGTCCAGAGAAAGGTTTACAAATTGAAGAGAATCCCGGATCATTTGCTGGTTCAGTTCATTTTGAGATGACAGTTTGTCCACCTCTTTTAAAAGTCCATCATAAAGAGTCTGCAGAGGCTTTTGGTAATCCTTCGGTATCGCTGAAAAAAGGTCATTCATTGAGCCTTCTCCATCTTTTTTATCAAAGTCAGGGTGCTCCGTTAGAAAGATGGAAACTACTTTTTGTCTTTTTCCCTCTGCCAGCTGAAGAGCTTTCAACAGCTTTGTCTCTTGCTGAATCACAGTCTGCAAGCCTTTTATGTCATTTTCTTTTATAACTTCTGTTTTCTGAATGGCTATGTCATTCATCTGCTGGTGAATCTTCACCAAATCAGCCAGTGACTCAAAAATTTCTTTCACTGTTATAAAAGCTCCTTTTCTTTTATGTAATCAAGGGGGGTGTGCTGAAGGGGGGCCAGAGACAAGGGCAGCCATCAGTTCAGGTTCAGTCACGGTGTTTAAGAAAAGCTTCAGCTTCCTTGTATTCTTTCGGCCAACCCGGCTTCGAGGACAGCCCCTATTTCATTTCTATTTCGACCAGAACTCATAGAATTTTTTCGCGACAGCATGGGAATCTACTTTGTATTCCCCTGCCTCTACTTTTTCCTTAAGTGCTTGAATTTTTTCTTCACGCTCCAATTCAACGCTGCTTTTTTTCTGGAGTTCTTTTGCCGCCTCTGAAATTTCAACCTTGTCGTGTTTTTTTTCAGATGATTGTGCAGATTTATGTGTTTCCGCTTGTTTTTGATAAGGGTTTGTATGATTAACGGGTCCAAAAGGGTTGATATTCATCGGGTTCACCTCTTTCTCATTCTTTTTCACGGTGGTGAGTGATGGTCCTTTTTTAATTATAAGGCAAACAGATTCTCTTACCTACTCATAAAAGCTATTGTTTTGCGTTGAAAGAATGATAGGTTTTGTATGCTCCTGCTTCTCTTTCTTTTATTCTATCTTTGCGTTCCCGGTCTTTTCTATCTTCTTCAAGCCCCTGTTTGATGTTTTCCTTACAGGAACGGCAAAGACTCCCATCTCTAATTTCTTCTCCGCAGGACGTACACGGATAGGTCATGTTAGGGAAGTGAGTAAGATGCAATCGTCCTTCTCTTATAAAACGGGAGATAAGTGATTCCGCTACCCCGGTGTTTTCAGAGACTTCCATTCTTGTCGCTGTCCGGTTGTCTCTTTTTTTAATATAGCTGTATACAAGCTCAAATTGTTTTTCAACTTCTTGATGACAGGTATCGCACACACTACGAAGGTTTTTCACGAATAAACTTCCGCACTCTGGGCAATTTTCCAGACTTGCCATTATATCACCCTCTTCTTTGGTTTCTAGAAATTTCTCTGCTATCCTCTTGCGATGGTTAATGAGGAGACAGCGGCTGCTCCGTGCTCTTTGAGGATTTTTGCAGCTTTCCGAACGGTACTGCCGGTAGTGTATATATCGTCAATTAAGAGAAATTGTTTATCTTTTATCGAAAACAATTCAGGAAAAGGGATGGCAAAAGGGGAAGATCCTGTTTGGTGAGGGTGTGGCATACGTTCCACCCTTGACCTCTTGCTCTGTTTTGTTTCGTGGCGGGTGCGGGTGAGAAGATCAGGAAGATAGAGAGCTTGAGAATTTCCCTTTAGTGAGGAAAAGATTTGCGTGAAGAAGGATTTTTGCAGGAGAAAATGCAGAGGCGGTTGATCAGGAGTTATGGTGGCGGCTAGAAGTTCAGCCTGGTTGAAGCCTCTTTCTGAAAGGCGCTCCATGCTTAAAGGAATAGGGACGATGTGATAACCGGAAAATTCCTGGTGGTAATAGTCGTTGAGTCTCTTTGTGAAAAGGGAGCTTAAAATGGCATCACCACGAAACTTATAGCGCCCGATGACCTCTTGAAGAAAATCATTGTAGTGATAAAGAGAGCGGTTCTTGTCGAGGAGTCCGCTCCAGTGAGTCGAAGCCTCCCACCTCGTACAGTCGAGACACCTATCATCATTGGAAATATATTTTTCATCCAAGGTTTCCAATGAACGGCCGCATAGGTGGCAAAGCTTCCCCTCCAGCTTTTCCAGCCGGTTTGAGCACTCCTCACATAGCAAGGGCTTTTCTTTCTCATATAAAAGATTGCTCCAAGTGACGTGGACGGGATGAGGGGTCCCGCACCACAAGCAATTGGGCATATCACCGAGCTTTCGATACGTCAGAACAGACAATAAAACTCCTCCTTTTTTAGGGGTGGTGGTTTGGGGGTGCCTGGCACCCTACCTAATCTGTAACATTTGTCATAGAAAATCCCATTACATCGGGCTGTGCCCGCAAACACCCCTTTTGGTGCCTGGCACCAATACACAAATTGTAACATTTGTCATAGAAAATCCCTTTACAACAGGCTTACACTGCCATCACCCTTTTTCGGTGCCTGGCACCGTCACAGGATGTTCGCTTTGTTCATTTGTTTGATATGCCGACGGGCAGCCAGCATGGCTTTGCTCTTGCCGTAGTGAAAATAGACTATGTCACCTGTTGGATGATCGGCACTTCTCCCTGCCCGGCCGGCGATTTGCACAAGGGCACTTTCATCGAAGATGGTCTCCTCCGCTCCCAACACCGCTAGCTCGATTCCTTTCACCGTGACTCCCCTCTCCAATATCGTAGTCGTCACTAACAGAGGAGTCTTTCCTTCCCGAAAGTCCTGAACCTTCTCGCGGCGCTCGGCATCCTCCGCATGAACCCCTTGTATGTTGGAGTTCATCTTTTGCAACAGCGGTGTTATTTGATGTAATACCTTGACTGTTGGTACAAACACGAAAGCCTGTGTCCCTGAATCCAGACGCTTCCCGCACCAGTCCCGCAGAGCATGGGGAAGCTTCTTTTTTTCTAAAGTCTTCTTCCAGTTTCCTGTCCAGGCAAAACGAGGCTCAGGCAGAGGGTGACCATGATAGCGGCGCGGAATCTTGACAGCGTCTAACTTCTTCTGCTGGACTCGTTTTTTTAAATCAGTAGAGGGCGTGGCCGTTAAATAGAATACAGCCGCTGTCTTCTTCTTCGCCTTCTGAATGCCAAAGGCCAGACTTTTATCAAATGTATACGGAAAGGCATCCACCTCATCTACGATCACCAGATCAAAGGCATCCTTAAACCTCCTAACCTGATGAGTTGTAGCAATCACCAGCTGGCCCCAGACATCACGGTCCTCACTGCCTCCGTAAAGCCCTGTTACCTTCACGTCTGGAAAAGCTTTTTTCATACGGGGAAGGAGCTCCAACACTACGTCTGTTCTAGGAGTGGCAAGGAGTACACGCTGTCCAAGCAGCAAAGCCTTCTCTAGTCCCGGAAACAAGATTTCTGTTTTCCCTGCTCCGCAGACTGCCCAAAGTAACAGTTCCTGCTCTGTCCCTACTCTGTTTTCTATCTCCGTGACTGCTATTTTTTGTCCTGGTGAAAATTCTCCTTCCCATGCTAAGAGAGAGTCACGCTTTTCGCTTTCCTGTGGCGGGGCTCCTTTCCATCCGATCAAAGGAGTGCACTCTGCCACTCTTCCCATCGTGATGCAATTCCTGCAATACACACAAAGTCTTTCACAACGGGCACAATGAACTTGGGCAAAGGTAATTATATTTCCATGATTGCCACAGCGATGACAGTGATATCCTTTAGCGCTTTTTTCGATTCCTTTTTTAAAATAAATATATCCATTGAAGTAAGAGTCTCGAAGAATCTGGAATGAGAAAGGAAGTTCATCCGGGAGGAGTTCTTTGCCGGCTAACAAAGACCTAATATCAGTTTGAGGGGTAAAGGCACGGTTTAATTCAAAGGAAGGAGTTTCACGGTAAAAACTAATGGATTGGGGATCGCTTTTTAATAATGCCGAAGAAGGGATCCAGGCTTCCGGGAGGAAATAGGGGTGGTTTCGGCCAAAGGGGTCAGGCCATTCAACGAGGGCAAATTTCAATAAAAAAGCCTCCTTATTGAAGATTTTTAATGTAGGGGGGATTCGAGGATAAAATAAAGCTGCCTCTTTTGAAGGAAAGCAGACAGCTTCGAGGGTAAAATGTTAATTAGTCTTTCTGTTTATACCAGCCGATTCCAATACTGCCTTCCCCAAGATGGGTACCAATAACAGGCCCGAAATAACTGATATCTATTTCAAGGTTATCATACTTTTGGTCCAAATGATTTCTGATTTCCTCAGCTTTTTCCGGCCTTTGGGCATGAATCACTGTAGCGCGGATTGGCTCTCCTTTTGCTGCATCTTCATCTAGGAGCTCATATACTCGGTTCACGGCTTTTTTAGCTGTTCTGACTTTTTCAAAAGGGACAATCAGCTTATCTTCAAAGTGAAGAACAGGCTTAATTTTCAAAAGACTTCCAACAATTGCTTGCGCGCCGTTTAATCGGCCTCCACGGTGGAGATGATTTAAGTTATCTACGACAAAATAAGCACGCATGCTTTCTCTCATTTCAGATAACCGAGTCATAATGTCATCCACAGAGTGCCCATCCTGGGCCATTTTTGCTGCTTCAATAACATAATAGCCTTGTGGGGCACAGCTAACCTCTGAATCAAAACAATGCACATCCACTTCTTCAACCGTTTCGCCCACAGTTACAGCTGTGGAATACGTGCCGCTGATCCCGCTGGAAAGATGGATGGAAATGATCGCATCATGGTTCTCTCCAAGCTTTTCGAACGTTTCTAAAAACGTCCCCATTACTGGCTGTGACGTCGTAGGCAGCTCTTCACTTTCACTCATTTTCTTATAAAATTCATCAGTCGTTATATCGATTTCTTCTTCGTACGCCTCTTCACCAAAAACCACACTAAGCGGCACTACGGTAATGCCGTATTTATCCAATGTTTCCTGGCTTAAATAGGCTGTACTGTCTGTTACGACCGCAATATTCGGCATAGGTTATCCCCGCTTTTTCTTTTATTTTCGTTAAAACCTCTGTTCTCTCTTTAATGATAGTTTTTCTTGACCGTTTCTGCAAGGTAAGATTCCCTCGGAGCAAGGCACGTCAACGCTTTTCCTCTTCACCTCACTACTGCGCTGCTGCGGCACCTCACTACGGTGCCTGGCACCGTTTCCCGTTGTAACAGAACTGTAACTCTTCTTCATCCCTATCCCCTGGTAGGAAAGGATTTCTCTTTCGCTCCCCCTGTCCGGTGCCTGGCACCCTACTCCGCTGTAACAGGACTGTAACCTTATTTCAGCTCTAACCCCTGATAGGAAAGGATTTCTTATATTCTGCCTTTTTTGGTGCCAGGCACCCCTTTCCAAAAACGAAATCAAAAAAAGTGCAAGGGATTGTTCCTTTGCACTTTTTCTATGCTTATCTTACTTTTACCCAGCCTTTTTTGATCGATTCTACGACGGCTTGAGTCCGGTCATTTACATTCATTTTCTGTAATATGTTGCTGACATGGTTCTTAACTGTCTTCTCACTGATGTAGAGAGCTTCTCCAATCATTCGGTTACTGTAGCCGTCAGTCATAAGCTGGAGAACCTCACACTCACGACGCGTTAGAATATGAAGGGGCTTCCGGTACTCAACTTCCTTAAAGCCCACTTCTCCTTCCTCTTCACCGCCCTCGCCGCCAGTAGCAAGGCGTCGATATTCGTTGATAAGGTTATGAGTGACTTTTGGATGAATGTACGCTCCTCCAGCCCCTACTACTTTCACTGCTTCTATTAGCGCTTCTGCATCCATTTCTTTTAATAAATAGCCTGCTGCTCCCGTCTTCAACACATGGGTTACGTAGGACTCGTCATCGTGGATTGAAAGGATGAGAACCTTGATATTAGGATACTGATTAACCAGGTTTTTCGTTGCTTCGACACCATTCACACCCGGCATATTAATGTCCATCAACACAACATCTGGTTCATGTTTCTCGACCAGTTCAACCGCATACTGGCCGTCATCGCCTTCTGCTACGATTTCAAATCCTGGTTCCATAGCCAGAATTCGCTTTACCCCTTCACGAAAAAGTTGATGGTCATCTATTAGTAACAATTTAATCTTTTCTACTACCCGTTCCTGCATAAACCTCATCCTTTCAAAATATTACAATTGTGATTGATCAGTATGTTGAATGTTCTATATTAGTAGTTACAATTGAAGTAGTTTTATCTATTGATAAATCACCAATGTTTCTTACAAAGGTTTTCGGTTGATAAGCAAGCGTAACAGCTGGCTTTATCCTCTTACAATCGGAACTCGTATCCCTTTACCAGCTAAAAATTAAAATCTATGCCTGCCCTGGTTTTATAAGTTAACTAGAGTGAGTAGTCGCTAAAATGCCTGTTACTCCTGCTCGACTTTGTAATGATTAGGTACCTTAATCATGACTGTGGTCCCTTTGTTAGGTGCGGAGTCAATAGACATTCTCCCTTTCAGGACATTAATTCTCTCTTTCATTCCCATAATCCCAAAGGAATTTTCAGTTTTGGCGCTTTTGTCAAAGCCTTTGCCATCGTCTTTTACTACAATAGAAATATCAGTGGCTTTTACTTCCACTTTCACTTTTACTTCAGTAGGTTCAGCATGCTTGTATGCATTTTGAACGGCTTCCTGTACGAGCCGGAATAAACCGACTTCCAAATTAGGTGACAGCCTGATTTCCTTCCCAAAATGCATAAACGTAATGTTCATGCCCGAATGTTCTTCAAATGTTTTCAAGTATTTGTTTAAAGTAGGGATGAGACCTAAGTCATCCAGTGCCATTGGACGCAGATCATAAATAATGCGTCTGACTTCTGACAGGCTGCTCTTGATCATACCTTTAAGGTCTCTGATTTCAGCTAAAGCTGCTTCTATTCCTTGATCATTGTATACTCTTTCAACGAGATCAGATCGAAGCAGAACGTTTGCAATCATTTGAGCGGGACCATCATGGATTTCCCTGGCCACTCTTTTACGCTCTTTTTCCTGGGCTTCGATAATCTTTAAGCCAAATTTCTGCTTTTCCTTAGCGTCTTCCACTAATTCTCCCATTTCTTTCAGGTCACCAGTAAGAAAGTTATATACAACAGACACTTGCCCAACAAGAGTTTCAGCCCGATCCATTGTCTCTCTCAGGTGCGTTAACCGAAGCTCAATTTGATCCCTTCGCTTACGCAATTGTTTTTCTTTTTGTTGAAGAACAGCTAAGTTCACCTGATATTCGTTAGCTTGTTCATAAGCCGAACGAACTTCTTCGCTAGAGAACTGTTGGAATTGCTTGCTTACCTCAGCCAAGCGATTCCGGCTTAGACGAGCCTGGACTTCTGTCTTATCGGTTTCCTCTATAATGTGTCCTACTTTTTTTCTCACATCTTGCAATTCTTTAGCAAGAGATTCATATTCGTGCCGAGAGCATTCATTGATTTCAAATATCTGTTCTTTACTTTGACTTACTGTATTTAATACCTTCTCAATAACTAAATCAAGATTATTATTATTTGACACCAAGTATTCACCAACCTAATTACGAATCAGATCGTTTGACACACTCTCCTGATCCAGTATGATTATTTTATCACATGGTTGTAGACCTATCCTATAAAAAGGAGAACTCTCAAGAAATTACATAATTATACGTCAATACTATGACAGGCTCTGTCATAAAACAGGGAAACATGTCAGAGGTATTTCATTTTTTACGCTTACATTATAGGATAATTACATTGAATTCTAGGAGAGAAAGAGGGTCTTTCATGCTCACTTCATATTATACAGTCAAACCATCCGGAGAGAAGGAAATAGTCATACAAAAGTCAAGATTTATTGCCTTCGTGCAAAGAGCAGAGACAGAGGAAGAAGCCCAGGATTTTATTAATAAAATTAAAAAAGAGCATTGGAACGCTACCCATAACTGCTCTGCCTACATGATAGGTGAACACGACCAGATCCAAAAAGCAAATGATGATGGTGAACCAAGTGGAACAGCTGGAGTGCCTATACTGGAAGTATTAAAGAAACGCCAATTGAAAGATACCGTCGTTGTGGTCACACGCTATTTTGGAGGTATCAAACTTGGTGCAGGAGGCTTAATTCGTGCCTACGGAAACGCCACTACTGAAGGGGTAAATGCCACTGGGGTCGTTGAACGAAAGCTAATGCAAGAGTACAATACAACCGTTGACTATACATGGCTTGGCAAAGTAGAAAACGAACTTCACCAATCTTCCTACCTTCTTAAGAATATTGACTATGGCGAAATGGTTCAAATCAACACTTATGTACCAGTTAGCGAGTCCGAACAATTTGAAGGCTGGATGACAAACCTGACTAATGGTCAGGCTGCCATTACTCAAGGTGATAAAATATACCTTGAAGAAGATGTTTCGGCATAGGGTAGAAATTTCCTTCTCTATTTTTACATTCGACAATATTTCCTAGGAAATGAAGAAAAGGACCTACACTCTATGGTAGGTCCTTTTCTTCATTGTTCCATTTTAAAAAGTGGCTCCCTTGGACTAACATCCAAATATGCTTTACACGCTGTCTTCTATGCCACCGGCATGGCCTTTGCTTACTCACCCTGGATCCTAGACTCACGCTATTTCACTGGGGTGACGGTAAAGCAGGTTTCATAGGGGAGGATTTGAAGGAAATACCTCTAATAATGAATAAGTTACGTAATCAAAGTATAAAATCTTGTTATGCTAACGGGTGTGAATGGTAAATAGCAATATTTCTTTCGTTTCAAAGAGTTTGCGTCACGGTAAATAATTAAGAAGAAACACTGATGAACGAGGTGATGAAGATAGCCAGCTACTAATGTAAGCAGGCTTTTTTTGTCGAAGTAAAAATTCGAAAAATTTGAATAATATTCATATCACCATAAAGGGGTTGAGAACTTGAAGTTACTGAGAATAGTGAATATTATTATTGCATTTATAGTCTTGAGTGGTGCTATCTACCATTTTTTAATTGAAGAAATCCCAGTACCGACATTTGTAATTTTTCTCTTTTTGTCGGTGATGTTTTTGCTAAATGGAATTGAAGAAGTGAAAGAAAATAAAAAAGATTGGATGGGCTATATATTTATTGCTACAGCTATGTTTTTTGCCATTGGAGTTATAACCCAACTTGTTATAGGGTGAGAATGTTCCTGGTTTTATTACACTAACGGGTCCGTTATTTCGATAAGGAATATAATAAAATGAACTTCCATAAATTTGGAAATTCATTTTATTATAAAAAATCCACCAACTTTTAACAGAGCCTTACAGAAAGATATTTTTTCCAGAGTAAACTATCCTCTGTTCTTTCATAACATTTTATTTGAATAGAATAATATGTTTTAAGCTTACTGCTTAACCAGGTCTTCTCCTTTCACTTCCTTCTTAGCCATCTGGATCATAGATTGATACAAGACTTCTGTCCCTGCAGCCAAGTCATCATAAGAAGCAAATTCCGCCGGGTTATGGCTGATTCCTTTCTTACAGCGGACAAATATCATGCCGTAATCACATACCTTAGACATTGTGAGTGCATCGTGAAATGGCCCGCTCATTACTTCCGGGGCATCGGTACCCATTGTTGTCTTGCATGCTTCATGAATAATTTCTTTAATCCAATCTGAGCAATAACTCGGTTCATTTTTAAAATCCTCCCTTAATTCATAAGTAAGGTTGTGTTTTTCACAGATTTCCTCAATTCTCCTCCTCAGCTTTTCCTCACATTTACCTCGCTGTGCCTTGTCAATATCGCGTAAATCAATGGTAAGAACGACCTCATCTGCAATGACGTTCCTCGAGTTAGGTGAGACCTCCAGAGATCCGACAGTTCCAACTGTTACCTGGTCAGGATCGTCTTGAACAATCGTATTCAGTGCCGTTATGACTTCGGCAGCCCCAGCCAGCGCATCCTGGCGAAGCTTCATCGGAACAGAACCAGCGTGTCCTGCTGTTCCCTTCAGCTTTAGGGTCGCCCAGAGTGGTCCCGAAATACCTTTTACCACCCCAACAGGCATTCCTTTTTCTTCTAAAACCGGTCCTTGTTCGATATGAAGCTCTAAAAATGAATGAATTTGTTTCCTATCATATTCAGATTCTGCAAATCTCTCAGGTTGACAGCCATACGCCCGTAAAGCTTCCTCTCTGGTGATTCCATCTTTGTCCTTTCTCGCAAGCTCCCCTTCTTCCAGTTCGCCAATAATCCCTCGAGAGCCGAATAGCCCTTTGTTGAAACGCCATCCTTCTTCATCAGAAAACGCAACAACTTCAATAGGCCTGTATGGTTTCACTCCTGTTTCACTCATTACAGCCACCGCTTCTAAGGCAGAAAGAACCCCGGCCGTTCCGTCAAACCGTCCTCCGTTAGGCTGAGAGTCAATATGAGAACCGACCATTAAAATAGGTGCGTCCGGGTTCATTCCGTCAAAACGGCCAATCAGGTTTCCAAAGTGGTCAAACCGTGTACTCATTCCGGCCTCTTCCATCCAGCCTGCCACCAATAAAGAAGCTTCTTTATCAAGGGAGGATAAGGCAGGTCGGCACACCCCTGTTTCCTCCACCTTTCCAATCTTGCTTAACTCCTCAAATGTCCCCTTAAGCCTGCCTTTGTTTATTTGCATAAATACCTCCTTTATAAAAACAGAATATTCAGACTTAAAATCTCATACTCTTCCTTTTACAAAAAGGCAGCTTTTTTTACAACTTCCGCCTTCTGTCCCTAGCCCTTAGAAAATTTTATGTACTAGTCACTTTACTACGTTTCTTCAAATCCTATCAACGAGTTAGTAAACATACCTGACAAAAAATATCTCCACGAAAAAAAGTGAGGGACATTCGCCCCCCACTCTCATAACGGTGCCTGGCACCATTCTCAGTTGTAACATGTTTGTAATCTAGCTCTAGCTTTGTGCCTGAATTCTTCCCTTTTTCTCAGCTCTTCGCTGTTTCCATCTTGCCTGCAGCACATATAATGCCGGCACGATGAGAAGCGTTAACACTGTCGAGAAGATAAGCCCTGATACAATGGCGACTCCGAGTGGTTGAAACAATGGGTTATCTCCAAGAGCTATCGGCAAAAGCCCTCCTATGGAGGTTAAGCTGGTTAACACGATGGGCCTAAACCGCTCTTCTCCCACTTCAACGACCGCTTCGATCAAGTCTTTCCCTTCGTTACGCCGCTGTTCGAAAAACTCAATCATAACTATGCCGTTTCGTACCACAATTCCAGCCAAACTCACCGCACCCATCATAGACATAAATCCAAGTCCTGTCTGGGTAAGGAACAACCCAATTAATGTTCCTGAGATAGCAAGATAAACTGCGCTGAGTACTAAGAAAGGCATCACCAACGAATAAAATTGAACGGCAATAATGATTAAGATTAAAAAGACAACGATGACGAAGATCTGCCCGATATCAATAAAGACATCAGTTCTTGCTTCTGTTTCCCCGCCAACGTTAATGTCATAGCCGTCTACACTAGCTTCAACAGCTGCAATCTCACCTTCAAGATCGGCTACAACCTCATCGACATCACGTTCCCCAGGATAAGCTCTTACGGTTACTGTCCGGACCATATCTTGATGAGGGATTGCTTCGATACTGGTCCCTTCCTCCCATGTCACGAGCTGATCTAGGGTGGTCCCCATATCGGCTTCTTCCACGCCGGCTTCCTCAGGAATTTCCTCATCTCCAGGGCCTCCAGGACCACCTTCCTCTTCCTGTGCTCCTGGCATACCTGCTCCTTGCGCCATGCCTCCTGAAACGAATACTCTTTCTAAATCCTCCGTCTCGACACTTCCTTCTGTATCATAGACCATTCTCATATCCAGAAGCCGGTTTCCCTGCTGAAGCTGCCCTAGAGGCATCCCTTCTCCAAGCAGCCTTAACTGCTGGCTGATTTCATCACTTCCTATTCCGTATTCCTCAAGAGCTTCCCGATCCGGTGAGAAGGAAACTCCTGATAAATTGCGGCCGGCATCCACTTCTACGCCGCCTACTCCGTCTTCGGCCTCCAGCAACTCCTCTACACTTTCTGCCATGTCAAAAAGAACATCCATGTCTTCCCCGCTGATTTCAATGGCAATCGGTGCGCCTACCGGAGGACCTGACTCAATAATCGAAAGGTTTGCTCTTTCAAGCTCTGGAAACTCTTCAATAAAGTCGTCATTCCAGGCATTCATCACTTCACGGGATGGGGGACCGTCTCCATGGATAAATACCAGAAAGTTTCCATCGTTTTGCTCCGCGCTTCCCCCTCCGCCGTCTGCTCCAAATATACGAGGGATTTCCGCTCCGATATACGTAGACACAGACCGTACTTCTTCCTGTTCATATAACCAGGCTTCAATTTCGTCAGCCATATCTTCCGTTTCATCAATCAATGTCCCCGGCTCGAGAGACGTTTCAATAAAGATTTCCTCCCTGTCAGTATCCGGGAAAAATTCCAGAGGTATAAAAGGAATCAAACCATAGGCAGCTGTTCCTATTCCTAAGCCTATGATTGCTGTCAGTCCTGGTCTTTTTACCACGCGAGTAAGAAACTTATTCCCATAGCCCCTTGCGGCTTTATCAATAAGACCGCCAGCCAGCCCGGGAGCTTTTCTTTCTTTTCTTTCTGTTCCTTTTTTCTTTTGCTTTTTGTTCACTCTTTTTTCCCTGACTGACCTGTAAATGGGAATGAGAAACAAAGCAACAAGTGTTGAGGCGATAATGGTAGCAATTAATACTGCAGGCAGCGGACGAATAAAAGCTCCCGCTGAGCCTGGAAGCAGCAGCAAAGGCATAAACGTAAACACGACGGTCAACGTAGATGTCAATACGGAAACAGCTACCTGACGGACACCTTTAATCGAAGCGGTAAAAGGATCCTCCCCTATCCGCAGCCGCCTTTCTATGTTTTCATTTACCACGATGGCATCGTCTACGAGAATCCCTAAGGAAATAATAAAAGCTATTAAAGAAATCTGGTTAAGCCCAACATCTATAAAAGGTAATGCAATCATCCCTAAACTTAAAGAAACCGGGATTGCTAATGCCACCGACAGTGCGGTTGAAATGTTTAGCCCTAATGAACAAACGATCAACACAGCAGCTACGGCTAATAGAAACGCGATGGCAAGCTCCTGGAAAAGCTCTGATACCAAGTCAGCCTGGGTATACAGCAATTCCACTTCTGCACCATCCGGTAATTCAGCAATCATTTCTTCAACATAGGGATCAAGAGCGCTTTGAGCTTGGGGGACACTCGTTCCTTCAGCAAGATAAAAAGTGAGAGATAATGCCGGCTCGCCCTCATAATACACGAGTTCTTCCACCGGCTGATATGTCTCTGTAATTTCGCCTACATCACTGATGAGAAGGGGCTCCCCTTCTTCATCTGCTCCTACAGGAAGACCTTCCAGATCCTCAGCCGTTTCGTAGGTATCCAGAGTAATCCTCTGAGTTTCTCCATCTGCCTCCCACTCTCCTGGAGGAGTTGGTGATGTTTCTCCGGAGATTGCTCCCATGATCTGAGAAGCTGACATATCATTCTCTTCAAGGGCTTCCAGGTCCAGAACGATTCGCATTTCTTCTTCAAGTGCCCCCTGGACACCCATATCCGAGATTTCCGGTATTTGAACAAAATCACTTCTCCACCGGTCAAGCACCTCATCAACTTCAGGTAAAATCTCTTCATTTTCCAAGGTAATCTGGTATGTAGCTAATCCCTGCACACTTAAATCGTTGTCAAAAATTGGTGTCTCTGCTCCTTCGGGAAATTCAGCCGCAGCATCATTTACCAGCTGGCGAATGTTATTCCAGGCCCTGTCCTCATTGACTCCCTCCTCCAGCTCAAGGGAGATTGAAGAAAATCCCGGACTGGAAACCGAAGTGACCTCCGCAAGTTCCTGAACCGCCATAAGCTCCTCTTCAATCAGGTCGGTTATATTCGCTTCCACCTGCTCAGCAGAAGCCCCTGGATAAATCACACTCACCTGGGCAACTTGAGGTTCAATTTCAGGGATTTCACGTTGAGGCAGCTGAAAAAACGACAGCACCCCCACGATAAACAGCATCGAAAAGAACAACAACGTAATCTTTTTCTTTTTCACAAGCCACTCAATCATGTACTAGTCCCCCTCTCTTTTCTACGGTGCCTGGCACCCCAACAGAATGTAACCGTTTTGTAATCTAATCATTTATGTAACCCCTGTTCTTACTAGTTTTCTGCCATTTCCCCTTTCAGGGGTGCCAGGCACCGCCAGGAAATGTTACAGCAATGTAATATTTTCACAACTTTATTCATGGTATATTTGACTCATTCCCGCGAAAGGAGGGTTGAAAGCATATATGCCAAGGCGCCTTAGAGTTTGGTCTCCGGGTATGATGTATCATATCACTGCACGAGGGAATAGGCGCGGAACCTTATTTCACGACTCCCACGATTACAAGCGGTACCTCTTAAATCTATCCCTCTTAAAAGACAGCCACCACTTTTTACTCCACGCGTATTGTCTGCTTCCAAATCACCTTCATCTTCTCCTTGAGACTAACCAAACCCCTTTATCTAAATCGATGCACCAGCTCCAGACCAACTATGCAAAGTATTACAATCACCGGTATAAGAAAGAAGGCCACGTTTTTGAAAAGCGTTACTATTCCGATCCTATCCGGGATCAGGCACACTTTTTCCAGGTGAGCAAATATATTCACCGAAATCCGGTAGAAGCGGGCCTTACGGGAACTGTCGCAGAGTACAGATGGAGCAGCGGCAGGGACTATGCAGAAACTCCGGCCTACTTGCATCCCCAGCACCCGTTCCTCACCTTTACACGCACACTAGATGCCTTCCCCCAGCCTAGTCAGGAAAACTATTCTTTGTTTATGAACCGTGAAACCTTAACACCAAAGGAGGAATTTTAATTGTTTAACCAAGTGACTCTTGTAGGACGCCTGACAAAGGACCCGGAACTTGCTTATACGAAAGAAGGTACTGCTGTATGTAATTTCACTCTTGCGGTTCAGCGTACTTTCCGAAACGGTGAAGGGGATTTTGATGCTGACTTTGTCCCTTGTACTGTATGGAGAAAGCAGGCCGAAAATACTGCTCTTTATTGTCACAAAGGTGCACTTGTCGGTGTAAGCGGAAGAATCCGAAGCAGAACCTATGAAAACAAAGACCAGCGGACTGTCTTTGTCATTGAGGTCATTACAGATCAAGTACGGTTTCTCAAGCTAAATCCAGGCAATACAACCGTCAATCATGTTCCTCCCCTTCCTCATGAGAAAGCTCCATCAGAAGAACCCCTCTCTATAAATCTATAGATTCCCTTGTTTATCTAATTCCTAACGCGCTCTTTCTCCTCTGTTCATTTTAGTGAACAATATTCTTTCTACTTATTTATTTTTCCTTCTACACTCCTCTGTTCACCCTTCCTCGTTCCCAGGGCACTTCCTTTCCTTCGCCCCTCTGTTTTTCAGAATATGAAAGGAGGCCATCCCCTCTAAACCCCTCCTCATTAAAGAAAGTCTGAAAGCATATGCTTCCAGACTTTTTCCTGTCTCTATTAATACTTTCCTTCAATGAAGGTAGACACCATGGTAGCAATAAAGCCCCCAATGACTAAAACCATTCCCCAGCCAAACTGACTTCTCACGCAAAACACCCTCCTTTGATGCAATGTGGCTCTTTTCCATAGTACAAGTATAGCAAATAGACATCGATTTTTCCTCGTCAGCAGCACAACTTACCAAACGGCAACTAAGCTTCCTATCCATTTATAATACTCCCAGGCCAACTCATTATCCCTTTTGCTCCAATCTTCATACTCATGGTAATAGGGCACATAAGTTAATCTTACGCCTGTATCTCCGTATACACGGTCAAACACTACTTTTGTTCTTCTCATATGATAATCACTGGTAACAACCATGGCAGATGAAAATCCTTTTTCTTCAACTATTTCTTTTGTGTACTCGGCATTTTCATAAGTGCTGCCTGCCTCATCCTCGACGATAATATCCTCAGCAGCAATCCCAAACTCCCTTGCTGCTTCAGGTGTCATACTGCCATCGAGAGCATTCGAAATTAGCACTTTTTCCCCGTACCCCTCGCTATATAAGTGTTCTGCTTTTTCTAATCTATCCTGATCCCCGCTTAACACTATAATGACGTCACTCTTCACTGGCTCATCTTCGTATAAAAGCAGATCAGTCAAAATACTTCTTGGCAGCAAAGCGATAATTGTTAAATATACAAAAAACAAAAAGGTCAGTAATACACCAATCGTACATCCTAGTCTCATAGTTACTTCCTTCCCGTCTACACGGTTCTTCCCTTTATCCTACACTTTATACTGGTGCATATAAAATATCAGCTTTTCCCTCTTGTCTTTACAGACTTCTTTATAACTTTTATCATAGTACATAAGCCTAACAGACCCAATAATGGAAAAGGATGGTACCATGAAAAAAAAAGCAATTATTATAGTCATTGTTTTAGGAGTGTTAATAGCAGGCGGTTGGGGGTCCTACTCCTTTCTGGCAGGGTCCTTTGAAGACAGCAGCGAAACAACTTTAAGCGAGGCCCAGGATGCAGGGGCTATTAGCGAGCAGGAAATGAGCGATCTGGTAGAAGAAGAAACAGATGATTCTGAGGAAAGAACTTCTGAGGAAATTGAATCAGAAATTAAAGAGGAAATCGCAAGACAGCATACATACTGGAATGAACTAACAGGGTACGGCGGATTAGATAGTCTATCAATGGAGGAGGCGACTTCTTCTCTTGAAGAACAGCAGGAAAAAATACAAGACAGACTTCTGCCAATTGCTACTGATTCCTTAAAAGAAGATTTTAAAACAGCAGACTCTCATATCACTTCCGCCATCGAAGACAATAATGCAGAAGAACTAAGAATGGTGCATCGCATCTTCCACGACCTTGATATTGTGATAAATGATTATAGTGGAGATACAAACTATTTCGGAGTGACAGAGACGTTTGGAAATGACTGAAATAGCACTCTAAAAAACCCCGTACCACTTTCCAATGGTGCGGGGTTTCGATTATCTTCCTGTCAATTCGGATACAACGGCTTCAGCCCAGGCATCGTGTCCGTCCTGGCTCGGAACAGATTCTTGCAAATACGTTAAGATATCGTCATTCTCTACATCAGGCCAATTTTCCCAATGGTCAATATATGGCCATTCTTCCTCTTCCGCGAAATCTTCTAATTTCTCAATTTGAGTTAAGTAGTAGCCTGCTTGATGTATGGGATTGGTAGGAACAATATAAGCAGCCACTTCGTCATTAGAGCTTTTGACTGTCTGTAAGATTCTATTAATATTAAAGAGAGTATCGTCTATGCTTACTCTTGCATTATCATTCAAAATTAAAGGTTCAAATAAAAGAACATCCGGAGCCAGTTCGGCAAGTTTCTCGTCTCCGTCACTTTCTATTACTTCAAACGTACTTTTCTGGTCAAAAGAAACGACCTCGATTTCTATCTGACTGGTAGAATACATCTCCCTCAGCTGCTCTTCGACGATCTGCGGCCAGCCTTTATCCGCTTCTTCTTCAGCGAGGACTGCGTTGGAACCCGCTACAACGATTCGCAGATCTCTTCCATCCCCGAGGGCTTCTTCCATCATGGTGGCAAATGGTTCACTTGCTGCCTCTGCCGGGCTGTATCGTAAAGCACTCTCCTCACCAGCTGTCACGCCTTCTCCTTCGCCCGCACTCACACTTTCTACGTTATCTGTAAGGTCTTGTTCCGTTTGCCCTTGGTCAGATTCGGTTTCTGGTTGAACGCTGGAAGCTACTTTATTATCATAATGAATGTTTCCAGCTATAATAATACCAAGACAAACGACTGTGAAAAATAATAAAGAAAACAACTTCATGATCGAAAACTCCTATATATAAGTCATCTTCTGTTATTATATACTTAGTTTTTTCCAGAGTACAGGAATTACGACAAAATTTTCCCTCCCTGAACTCACCATAAAAAAGAGCCTTCTACAAGGCTCACGTTGCTGCATAGTAAGGTTTCAATTTGTCTGCGATTTCTTTTGTCAGCTCCACTTCATTCTTTTCTGCATTTTCCTGTTCGTATATGTACTCCATGATCTTAAGCAGTGACTCCTGATCAAGCTTAGACTTTGCCATGTGCACCATCCTTTACTTACGTTAGACGTATAAAAATATAGCAATATTTGTCTTTTAAAACAATCACTTTTCAAAAAATTTGTACTTTTACCATATTATATTCGCATTTTTGTTCTTATTTTTCTTTCTTACCCGCTTCCTCCCTTGGGGTAAACTCAGTTTTTCATTCTCCTGATTTTAGCCAAAAGCCTCAAAATTTCAATATAGAGCCAGATCAGTGTAACAGTCAGGCCAAAAGCCCCGTACCATTCCATCTTTTTAGAGGATCTTCTTTGTACTCCTTTTTCGATAAAGTCAAAATCTATGATTAAATTTAATGCTGCAATCACGATGACAAATAAGCTGAAAATAATTCCCAGAGGAGTAGCGTCTCTAATGACAGGAACTCCCAAATCAAAAAAACGCAAAATGATATGGATAAGATAGAGAAGAAAAATGCCTGCAGTTGCCGTAAGTACCACAGATCGAAATCTCTTTGTCGCTTTGATTAATCGAAGCCGGTAAAGAATCAGCATCGCAAAGAAAACAGCAATGGTTCCCGCGGCCGCCTGAATCACAATTCCGCCAAATTCATGTTCCAGTCTGGCGGACAATCCTCCTATCAACATTCCTTTCAGCAAGGCATAAAGCGGTCCGGTGAAAGGTACAGTAGCAGGCTTAAAGCTGGCAACCAGCCCTAAAATCAGAGCGCCTAAAAGCCCTATCACCATGTATGGCTGAATGTTTTCCCCGGCGGCATAAAGCTGCCAGACGTAAAACGCTGATATCGTGACTAAAATAAGAAAGAAGAACGTCTTATTTATCGTCCCTGTGATGGTCATTGCCTGACCGCCTGTATGTTGAGCAAATACTTTGTGGTTTAATACTGGATTTGAAATTCCTCTCATGTTCTCGTCCCTCTTTCTACTAACCTTACTTTCATTATAAAGGCCCCTGGATAAAATACCCAGAGGCCATTTATTTAAAAGCTCTAAAAAGAGCTGTTTTCTCTATTAAACTAGCAGATTCTTTTACTAGTTTTAAAGAAAGGCTTTGTTACATTTAGTGGTAGATTCTCGTTCCTCGCTTGCCACTAAAATGCTAGGGCGACACCCATTCATATACGTCGGGCATGTCTCATCTGTCCCCCGTCTCGCGCTTTTACCAAAGAGAAATCATCTTTGTCTACTTCGCTTTGGAAGAACCTCTGGATGCGTCCCGAATTTGTTCTTTGCGAATTTCCACTACTGCATCATGCCTTGCAAGTTCCATGTTCGGTGTTGAATTCAACCATTCACTTTTCAGTTTTTTTCCTGTTCCCAGGGCAACAAATGCTGCCGGAATATTGGCTCCGGCGGCGTGTGAAAATGAATATCCGCCTCCAAAACGAGGATTCATGTCGATGACGTAGTAGTCTTTTCCATCATAGAAGACATCTGTATTAAGGTAACCCACATGCTTTAAGTTGTTCCCGATCGCTCTTCCCAGATTTAACACTTCATCTTCATCTGTTACGAGCGTACGATCAACATCTCCAGCTCTCATTGCCAGCTGTTTTCTTGCAAATGCTGTTAAATAGTTGCCATCCAGGTCATTTACAATATCCAGGCTGTATTTTTCTCCATCGACAACGTCCTGAATAATGATATTATCCTCTGCTTTTTCTGCCGTCGCATCATCCAGCGGTGACTCTTTAACCTTCTGAATAGCCAGCTTGTATGCTGAATCCAAGTCTTCTATTGTGTTCACAATTTCAATTCCAATGGAAGCAGATCCATTTCTTGGCTTCACGATGAGGGGAAATTCCACTTCACCATTTTCTACCGCTTCCTTTGCTTCCTCCACTTTCATATACGTAAGGGGAGCTTTTACTCCAAATTTTCCTAACAGCTCTCGGTAATACGCTTTATCTCTTATTTGCAGGACTACATCCGGATCTGAACAAATCACGGTAATCCCTTTTTCCTCAAGCTTTTTCTTATTTTCTGAGATCTTTGGAACCTCAAGATCGTTCAGAGGAATTAATACATCAATATCGTGTTCCTCACAAATATTGTAAATTGCATCCATATAATTATCGTCAGTTTGTGTAGGGATCACATATGCAAGATCAGCCACTTGCAAAGAAGGTGCGTTATCGTCAGGATCGGCTACGATCACATTCCCTAATGTTCCTGACTCTTTTAATGCCTGCTGAAAAAATTCTACAAAATCTATACGTCTTGCTCCTGATGTTAATAGAATATTCATGTATATTCCTCCTAGTATATATTGCCACTCCAATAGGTAATCTTTATATGCCCCGTTTAAATAGTTTCTAAAACCAAATAATGTTACAAATTCATTACCTTTTAAGGGGAGCTTTCTTAAACTCCTTTGTACCTCTTCCTTCTTCTTCTTCCCCGTCTTTTAACGATTTTAACCTTTTAAAATTTAGGAAAGTAAAGTATGGACTGTAGTCCTATTTCCCGGGAAATTCCCTGTTTTTTCGACTTTTCTTTCCCTACCCCAGCCTATGCACAAGACGGCCACCTAGAAACTATCATAAATGAGTTTTTTTGCTTTTATTTTTTACTAGATTATAGATTATAAGAAAGGAAACACTCGTAAGTTATTAAATTATGGCAAGATGTCCTCTGCTGCTCATTCTATTAAAGTGAATGTACCAATTGGAATTACAGGAAGGCGCGCCGTTCCAAAAAGGAATTACAAATGGAGAATGATAAAACGATAGAGTCCTTTGAAGTGATTGTAGATCAGTACACTCCCCTCTTACACAACATGATAAAGAGGCTTCGGATTTATAAGAATCAAGAGGAATTTATTCATGTAGGAAAAATTGCTTTATGGAAGGCTTATCACTCTTTTGATGCTGACAAAGGCACCTTTTCCTCCCTGGCCTTTTCATACGTAAGAGGAGAAATGCTAATGCTGTTAAGGAAAGAAGCAAGGTTTGCCGAGAAGCATACCGTAACAGGGGAAGAAAGAGAGCTTGATATGATTGATCCCCACAGTCTGGAGCCGGGAGGGGAAGAAGCCTCCATCGAGCCCTACATTTCCATGTTGTCAGACCGGGAAAAAACGTGGGTTAAAGCTTATGTAATCCATGGCTACTCAATTAGAGACATAGCAGCTATGCATGGTGTGTCTTCGACAACAGTAAAAACATGGCGACGAAACGCCCTTCATAAATTAAGAGAGCGTCTTCCAAAGATGCTGTAAACTTGGTAAAACAAAACGATGCCTGCAAGGCATCGTTTTTTGTCCCATCTTATGTAGAAGCCGGTTCAGGAAGCTCTTTCAAGCTTCTTCCTGGCTTTTATCTGCTCCAGAAGTTCTTTGTCTAACACTATTCCACGTCGTTCTATCTCTTTTTTCAATAAACAGATAAAATTCATTTCCAGGTTAAACGTAACCGCTTTTTGCAACGCATCTACTAAACATTCGTCAGAAATAGTGTGCACTGCCGTATCCCTCCATCCTTACTATGTTATTTTCTATATCGGCTTTCCCTGAGTCTTTTTAACCATCTTATAGCAAATATTATAGGCATTCAATTAAAAAATGGAAAATTTTTATATTCTTTTATTTATGACCCAAAATAAAATTTTGAATCAAAAATCTGCAAAAAAGCCGATCGATCACCGGCTTTTTAAGATCATGTATTCTTTTTCAATTTTACTTACTAGATCCTCAGGCAGGTCAGTAACCTGTTGAATCGTTTTCTCTATCCCTAGTTCATCCACCATTTCTTGAAGCTTCACACTCTCTTCGTCTTCTTGAACGTCAAACAAGAAGGCAGCAGCTGCTACTTTAATGAGATGAGGCGCTTCTATCTCCCGTTGATGGAGCTGGTAGAGCGGGCTGATTAAGCGGTCGGTGCTTTTCAGTTTCCTTAACGGATTTCTCCCCACTCTTTCTACTGGATCAGAAAGGTGTGTGTTTTCAAAACGCTCAATAATTTTCTTATGATAGAGTTCCATTTCTTCATTGCTAAATTGGTACTTTTCCTCTAACAGTCGGCCTGTTTCTTTTAAAGCTCCCTCTACGTGGGCACGGATGCTTTCATCAGCAAGAGCTTCCGCCACGGATGCTTGTCCATTGATAAAACCAAGGTAAGCAATACAGGCGTGTCCTGTATTTACAGTAAAAAGTTTTCTTTCAATATAAGGCGTGAGATCTTTTACATACTTTATACCTGTAAGGTTCTCTTCCTTTACCATTCCTTGCTGTTCCACAATCCATTCAAAAAATGGTTCTACTTTCACATCAAGAGAGCCGTCTGTTCTTTGGTTAGGAACAATGCGATCCACTGCGGCATCGGGAAAACCTGTCATCTCAGAAATTCCAGCCCAGCTGCTTTCTGATAATTCTTCTTTTACCGCATGCTTAAGAGTCGTGCTGGCCCCAACGGCATTTTCACATGCAATGACGTGGAGAGGACCGCCTTCTGCCTTAGCCCTCTGTTCCAGCCCTGCAGCCAGAACCGGTGCAATAAAGGGAAGGATCGACACCCCCACCGATACTGTAACCAGGTCAGCCCTGGCAATGGTATCAACAACTTCTGCTTTATTTTCCTGGCTGTTAAGGGCGTACACGTCGTTAATTTCGATACTTTCTTCTTTTTCCTGGGCTAGTTTAATTTGATAGCTTTTTTTTTCATTGATTTCATCAATTAACGATTGCTGCACGTCAACAAAACAAATCTTGTACCCATTGTTATTTAATACTTCCCCAACGAAGCCTCTTCCAATATTTCCTGCACCAAAATGGACAGCCAGCATGTTACTGTACCTCTCCAAAGTGGTTCATCAGCTCTTCCTTTGTTGTTGCAGATAAGATTTCCTGAAGGGTATCTTCCTCAGAGCAAGTTATAGCAATGTTTGAAAGGATGTTAAGGTGCTCATCACCTTTCCCTGCAATTCCAATTACCAGCTTCACATCGTTGCCATCCCACTCAATAGGCTCTTCTAGCAGAAGGATCGTAATACCGGATTCCAATACTTCTTTTTTTCCTTCTTCCGTACCATGGGGGATGGCAAGAAAGTTCCCCATATACGTGGATGTCACTTCTTCTCTTTCAAACATTTTATTTACATACTCATCATTCACATACCCATTATCCTTAAGCAGTCCGCCAACGCGCTTAATGGCATCCTCCTTTGATGAAACATTCTCTCCAATAATGATATTCTCTTCCGTTAATACTTGTTTTGCCATGGTTTCTCCACTCCTTATTATTGTAATTTTTCCATTAAATACGCTTTAAGCTTTTTTTCTAAAAAAGAAAACAGTGTTTGTTCATTTCCATTCTCAAATATTTCAATTGAGGATTCGTCTTCAATTATTAATGCGCTGATATAACTCATTAACTCAATACCTTCTGAGCTCCAGTTTTCAGGAGCAAGCATGAGGAGAATACGGGTGACTTCCGTATCCTTGTTGTCCATCCCCCTGAGAATGACCGGATGTTTCATTGGATGGACGGTAAAGGAAGGTCTCATTACATCCTCTGAACGGGTGTGAAATAAAGCGAGACTTGTCCCGGGAATGGCAAGGCCGCCTTTTTTCTCTCTATCCAGCAAGGCTTCTGTAATCGAATCCTTATCTTTCACCCATCCTTTGTCTTCCTGGTGGCTGCTTATATGCTTCACAATCTCAAGCACGGTTTCATTGGCTGGCACTTCATTAAACTCAAACGTCTCTAACAAGGAGTTAATGAGACTGCTTACCTGCTGAATCCCTTGAAAATCCGTCAGGGCTTCCTCTCTGTTCCATGTTTCTTCGGAAGCATGAGAGTTGGGGTCATCATTCTTTTCTATATTGTTATTCTTTGTTTTCCATTCCTTCTTACTAATAAAACTCCTGATCCGTTCAACCTCTTTATCTGACAAAAATGGATTCACGAGAAAATAAGGATCTATCGATTGTAAAGGAACGGTTGAAATAACAATAGCATCTGATGATATAGCAGCCTGGTTGATGTCAAAAGCAGACATGTGGCTCACCTTGCTGATTTCGGGAATCTCTCGTTCAAGCCTTGTGGATAGCAGCTTTGATGTGCCGATTCCACTGGAACATACAACGACAGCCTCTATATGCTGTTTATTCCTGGCCCTCTCCATTGCAGATCCAAAGTGCATGACCAAATACCCGATCTCTTCTTCTGGCATTTCATATTCAGGAAACACCTTCTCAATTTTCACCTGCAAGATAGAAAATAAAGGTCCGTACCCTTTTTTTATATCCGCAAGCAAAGTGTTATAAATCTTCATACCTTGTTCGATTCGAAACAAAGCCGGCTTTAGATGGCTTACCAGTCCTTCAAGCAGTGACGTATCCTTTGCAAGGGGCATTCCGACCTCTGCTTCCACTTCCTCTATTAATCTTTTTGCTTTCAGTGTAAGATCCAGTGCATCCTCCTTCAGAAGATTCAAGCCCTCGTCACCTTGCTTTGCCCCCAGCAAGTGCATAGCTACATAGCCGATCTCGACTTCAGGTATTTCAATGGTTAACCGCTCTTCCAGCCGTTTTACAATTTTCTCTGCTGTGTCGTACTCAGTTTCTTTCCGGACTCTTTCTAAATAAGCCTCATTCTTTTCAATACTTTCCCCTTTTTGTATCCGGTCAACAGCCAGACTCAAGTGCACAACCAGGCCTGTGAAGGATACATCAGCAATGTACTCCCCTTCCTCACGTAATTCATGAAGGATGGTAAGCACCTCTTGAATAACCTTTGTATCTAAAAGATGAAGAAGCTTGTGAGAAGCCTGTTCCTGTATGATTTCCCTATTGCGGTGAGCTTCCAGTAAAGAAAGGAGCTTCTCCTCTCCTATTTGTTCTGTAATCAAACGGCGGAGAGCTCGTCGTTTCTGTTTTTCATCCCCTTGAATTTCGATGCCATAGCTTCTGCGCCTGACCATCTTTAAATTCAAAGGCTGAAGCCAGCTATTCATTTTATTTAAATCATTACTTATCGTAGAAATGGTGACACTTAATTCCTTAGCCAGTGTATACAGTTTAACAGGCTCTCCTTCCTGCAAAAGGATGGAGAGGAGCAGCTGCTGCCGCTCCTCCGGAGTGTACTCTACAGGTTCCACCCCGTGAATGAAGCTTTGTAACTGAGTGATTTTCCCCTCTGGTCCTGCAAGCTTCACTCCAATTCCTGCCTGTTTTTCTAACGTAAGGCCATACTCTGCTAAAATATCTTCAATTGATTGTAAATCGCGGTGAATGGTACGGGTACTGACTTTCAATGCCTCGGCGATACCTTTTACTGTAATCCCATCTTGACTGGCTAGCAAAAGCTCTAAAATGTTACGTTCTCGTGCCGATACATACATGATTTCACCCCGCTTTATAGGTGCGCGTTACTCGTTCTCTTTTAAGTCACTTACAATTTCATCGTATTTTGCACCATTCATAAAGTTGTCCACAGAAATGTGCAGCTTGTCCGGCTGTTTTGCCCGTGCACGATCTGTTAAATCTTTATGGGTAATGATTAAATCAGCATCATCTGGAATCTGGTTAATCGCTTTATTTGTAACTTCGATATCAAGGCCTGCTTTGTTCACTTTGTTCCGTAGTATGGAAGCACCCATGGCGCTTGAACCCATGCCGGCATCACAGGCAAAGATAATTTTGTTAATTTTGTCAGGAGACAGGTCTGAAGCATGAACTTCAGTTGCTTCACCGTCTGCTGCCTGCTTTTCCATTTGCTCTTCTCCAACAAGGCTGCCAGAGACACTGCTTTTCTTTCCTTTCATTGTTTCCATCTTGGACGTTGCCTCTTCAAGCCCTTCTTCTGATTTGTCCTTTACTGTTTTAAGAATGATTGCACCGACAACAAAGGACACAGCAGTGGAAACAATAACACCAGCCAGCATGCCAAGGTGATCTCCCTGAGGTGTCATGGCAAGATATGCAAAGATACTTCCTGGCGATGGCACCGCTACAAGGCCGACATTAAACAGTCCGAAAGTAAACACTCCACTCATGCCACCAGCAATTACAGCAAGAATCAGAATTGGCTTCATGAGGATGTATGGGAAGTAAATTTCATGAATCCCCCCAAAAAAATGAATAACCCCTGCGCCACCTGCAGACATCTTTGCCGCCCCTTTTCCAAACAGCATAAAGGCAAGCAATACTCCAAGACCAGGTCCTGGGTTTGATTCAAGCATAAACAAGATCGATTTCCCGGTCTCTGTAGCCTCCTGCATTCCAAGAGGACCTAAGATTCCATGGTTAATGGCATTGTTTAAGAAAAGCACCTTAGCAGGTTCAATAAAAATACTCGCTAATGGAAGAAGACCTGCATCAACGATCACACGAACGCCTGCAGCCAGTACCTGGTTCAAGGCAACAACAACCGGTCCTACTCCTTGATAAGCAACCAGAACCAAACCAAAGGCAAGAAATCCTGCGGTAAAGTTGTTGACCAGCATTTCAAATCCTGATCTGACTTTCCCTTCAAAAAACTGGTCAATCTTTTTAATGAGGTAACCACCAAGAGGCCCCATAATCATAGCCCCAATAAACATTGGGATATCCGCCCCGACGATAACACCCATCGTAGCTGTGGCTCCAACGACTCCTCCACGCAAATCATAAACCATACGTCCGCCTGTAAACGCAATCAAAAGCGGAAGCAAATAAATGATCATAGGGTCAACCAGTTCTGCTAAATTCTCATTTGGTGTCCAGCCCGTTTCAATAAAGAGAGCCGTAATCAGACCCCATGCAATAAACGCTCCTATATTCGGCATAATCATGCCGCTTAAATAACTGCCAAAACGCTGAACTTTCGCTTTTAACCCAGTTCCGCTTTGCTCTGGCGCTGTATTAGTATTAGCCATTTTTGCTCCTCCTACTTCTCTTTGACTTATACTCTAATAATAAAGCGCTCTCATCATGGTTCTCAATGTAATCTAATTGTGATTTCGTCACCACGCTTGTTGACAAAATTGAAAACAGCACTTGCCAATGAAAAATCATCTTGTAATTCAAGGGGTTACGTATAGAAAGCTTCCCCTGGATTTCCCCCCCTTATGCCCCGGTCAATGGTCTTTTCATGTATGTCTCTCTCCATATAAAAAAGACCTAAGTTCGCGAACTCAGATCTCACACTATTTTATTTATTTGCTGTTGTAATAATTTTCGATTCCTTGCACGATGGCATTGGCTGCTTTTTCCCGGAACCCATTGGTTTTTAATTGTTCGGCATCAGAAGCATTGTCTACAAAGGCTATTTCAACCAAAGTTGCCGGCATGGCTGTTTCATTTAGAACAGCAAAGTGTGCGTCATGTACGCCTCTATCAGTGGTGCCTAATTCTCTTATCAGCTCTTCCTGGATGGATTCTGCCAGTTCTTTTCCTTCATTGCTAACTGGGTGATGGTAGGTTTCTGATCCTTCCGCACTTCCATCAAAGGCATTTGCGTGGATACTTACAAACGAGTCGGCGTCTCCTTGATTTGCAATTTGGGCTCTTTCAGAGAGACCCACGTATGTATCTGCAGTTCTTGTCATCACTACCTCAGCCCCTGCATTCCTAAGCTTCTCCTCTACGCGCAGCCCGACATCCAAAGCAATTTCTTTTTCCTGAAGTCCAAATGCTTCAGCGCCTGGGTCGCTTCCCCCGTGCCCGGGGTCAATGGCTATCGTTTTACCTTGGACGGCTGAGGGTGCATTATTCAACGTAACGTAAGTCATGCTTATGTAACCGACTCCACCGTTATAGTCAATTTGTGCCCAATTATGTTCATCAATGCTATGGATCGTAACTTGTGTTCCGTTAGATAACCCCCCGATAATGGTTGAACCAGAATTAGGCTGGGCTCTCACATTCAAACCATTCTGCACACCTGTGACCGTCCCAAGCTGTGAATCCTGGGCAGCATTCCCCTGGTTTGCTTGTCCCGTCAAGGTGACAGCAATTACCATGAGCAGCATGGCGGCAAACCTCGTTATTTTGCTTGTCATTTTCAACTCCCTTTCTACTTTGTATACTGGAAGGAAATATTATATAAAAAAAGAATTAGCTGCTCACTAGGCTACTTGCTTTTATCTATAAGGAGAAGCCCTTCCTGCTAGATTAGTAAACTAGTAGCTGTTACCGTTAATTCCCCAGTATTAATTAAGTAGAAGCCGGTATGTCGGTATATTCATAGGTTTTTACCTATTAAACTTGCCCATAATATTGAGTAAAAAGAATCAGTATGAGGAAAAGGGACTTTCTTCTATCAAAAAAAAACCGCATTCTGAACGAATACGGGGCATACACATTTACTTTTTTATTATACTTTAGAATTCCATAGTTTCTTACTGCCGCAGGAAGCAGCTACTGCTCCAGCGTCCAGTGCTTCCTGGATCTCATCCAATGTTTCGATTAATCCTCCGGCGATAAGGGGAAGTGAGGTCTGTTCTGACAGCCTGTTTATAACCTTTGGTATCACGCCAGGTAAAATTTCCACTGCATCGGGTCTTGATGATTCTACCATTTGGATCCCTTTGTCAATCGCAGATTTATCAATTAAGAAGAACCGTTGGATGGTCAGCATTCCTTCCTCTTTTCCGTAGCGAATCACTTGATTCTTTGTCGAAATAATTCCCTCTGGCTTAGCTTGTCTGGCAACATAGCGAACGCCGCTTCGATCATTGGCCACTCCCTCTACAAAATCCAAATGGACAAACACCTTCATGCCCGCTTGCTGCAGTGCTTTTACATAATTAGGGAGGCTCATGACATCCCCCATCATGAGAAACGCGATGCTGCACTTGCTATCCATCGCTTCATCCAGCTTTTTTGGGGAACTGATTGCCGCAATAATCGGTGATTTCATCATGTCTGTAAATGACTGTTTCTTCTTTTCCGACATTTATTACCCCTCTTTATCACGTGTTATGGTTATGGTGTTATCGTATGGATTTCAAGCCTGGTTGTCAATTTCTCGTCTCTCTCTTCGTGCCAGAATGCTACAATACAAGTAAGTGAGGTGACTGTTATGAATCAATCTGAGCTGCAATTCTACATAGAAAAATACCCTGTATTCCAAACCATTTTAGATGCCAAAGAAGTATACTGGACCAACCCAAACTATGAGCCCTATGCATCTTTGCCTGTTCAGGGTCTTGATGAATCTATTATCTATGAAGCCGCGAAACGTTTTAAGAGATTTGAACCGTTGATGGCAAAAGCATTTCCTGACTCTTCTCCTAATGGGATCATTTCTTCCTCCTTAGAAGAAATCCCCCAAATGAAAGCTTCGTTAGAACAGGATACTGGAGAATCTATCAAAGGGAGACTGTTTTTAAAATGTGACAATGAATTGCCGGTTGCAGGCTCTATTAAAGCCCGGGGTGGCTTTCATGAAATTTTCACCTGGGCGGAGGAACTGGCTTTAAAAGAAGGAATTCTTACAAGCAAAGAAGATGATTATTCAAAGCTTTTACATGAAGAAAGCAGAAAGATCTTCTCACGTTATTCTATTGCGGTCGGATCGACTGGAAACCTGGGTTTAAGCATTGGAATTATGAGTGCTGAACTGGGGTTTACCGTAGATGTGCATATGTCACAGGACGCAAAAGAGTGGAAAAAGGAGCTCCTTCGTGAAAAAGGAGTGAACGTTCATGAATATGAAACAGACTATAGTGCTGCCGTGGCGCAAGGTCGGAAACAATGTGAAGCAGATCCACGCTGTCACTTCGTAGACGATGAACATTCTGTTCATTTATTTGCAGGGTACTCTGCTGCAGCCCTTGAAGTAAAGGAACAGTTAGAAGAACTGGGAATGACGATCAGTAAAGAGCAGCCCCTTTATGTCTATCTTCCATGCGGTGTCGGCGGAGGACCGGGCGGAGTGGCATATGGCTTGAAGCATGTCTTTGGTGAACATGTCCATTGTTATTTTGCTGAACCAGTGCAATCTCCTTGTATGCTCCTTGGGCTGTTAACAGGAAAGCATGCTGACATTTCTGTTCAAGACGTAGGTCTGGATAATATAACAGAAGCGGATGGCCTTGCTGTCGGCACACCGTCTTCCTTTGTCGGAAAAGTCATGGATCCTCTGCTTTCCGGGATTTACACGATAAGAGATGACGTGCTCTACCACTATTTACGTATGCTTATGGATACAGAAGGCACCTATCTCGAGCCTTCTGCCCTTGCCGGCATGGCCGGGCCATACCGGACAAACAACCAGGGTGAAAAGGATGCTGTTCATGTCGTTTGGGGGACAGGGGGATCCCTTGTACCGGAAGAGGTAAGAACGGATGGTTATGAAAAAGGGAAAAAGAGCTGACTGTCTACAGCTTTTCTACGTCAATAGAAAGAAAAAGCTGGCCCGAGGTCTGGGTCAGCTTCTGTTTTTGCTACGGCTTTTCAATATCTGCGAGCCTAAATCCTCCGTCATAGGATTTCACTTCGTATTTCCAAAGGTTTTCTACCTCTTTTACATCACCGTCACTGCTGATGATTAAATGAACCTCAAAGACCTGCACATACGTTTCTCCATTTTCTTCATAGATGTCTTCTATCACGTATTCTACTAATTCTTCTTTTGTCCCTTGTTCTGCTAGATTACTAATTAAGCTTTCCTGGGCATCTTGAAGGTTGCTGCCAGGGTAAATATATGGAGCTACGATATCATAATTGCCAGCGTTCACAGCATCCACAAAGTGATATTGATAGTTTGCTACTAAGCTATGAATTCTTTCTTCCTTTGAAGGAGTTTCTATTTCATGTGCCTGAAGGTAGGAACCATCTAAATCAATTTCTTCTATCGTACCCAGACTTTCAAGCCCTGCAAGAGGATTGGCAAAAAGAACCGCCGACCGGTCGTATGCTTCCTGAAGATGCAGCTCTGCATAATACAAATTATCCCACAGTAATTCCAACGCTGCATGATTTTCATAGTAATCATAGTAATAATCACTGATTATTGTATGCATGGATAGGCAGGCTTCCTGCAGATACCAAACCCCATTCATGTACTGATCATCAAAAGAAACATAGCCTGCAGGCGGGTTCGTGATCAATGCATGATCACCCAGAACGTCAACCGCTTCTTTCAGCCTGTTTAACAAGGATTGAATATTTGCGTCTGACTTATTTCCTTCCAGCTTCTTGACTTCCGCATCCACTAAATCAAAAGCGAATGTGATCTCTTCGATATGTTCAGCGATCTCTCTTTCATATTTAATCTCAGCTGCTTTTTTGTTATCTTCCAGTGTGCGGCTTTCATTCTTATTGTTACCTGGAGCCTCCTCTTCAGCTTTTTCCTCATCTTTTTCATCAGCTTCATTTTCTGAAGGCTCATCCTCTTCTTCCTGTGCAGTCGATTCCTCTTCTGCAGTCTTCTCTTCTTCTATCTCCTCTGCTGTTTCCTCTGCCGCCGTTTGAGTCACTCTCGGTTGAAAGGTATCTTCATGGAAAAACATGAACACAACCGCCGCTCCTGTCAGGACTGTGGCAAATAAAAAGATGCCCATGGAAGACCGTTTTTTAATTAATGAATAAATAAAGGAGGCAAAGCTTGCACATGCAAGTAAAAAGATTCCTATTAAGATAAGTTCCATTGTCGTTAGTGCGCCCACAGTTCTTCCCTCCTTTTAGTTGTTATAGTAAACTTCCATTTCCCACTCTTCTTTGTCAGGATCATAAAGCATCCACATTTCATATCTTTCTCGTATTTGTGCACCATTTTCGTTTTGTGCATCTACATGGCTTTCCACCCGGTAACGGTCGCCGCCCAAATACTCAACTTCTGATTCATTCATGGGTGCCCATACAGCCGTGGACGGGGCAATCAGCTCCTCCTCATAAAACTCCTGAGACTGTTTTAATACCTCGCTTCGATCCGCTCCACTTGCTTCCATTCCCCCGCCCATCATTTCAAACAAAAACGCCATTCCAATCCCAAGCACTATCCCTAAGCTTGCTCCTACCCAAAACTGCATTCCTAAGACATTGGCCTTTTTCGGTTCTACTGACTGCTCCTCTGACATTTCCCTTCCCCCTTATGTATGATTTTGACTTTCAAGCCTGCTGACTGTGAAAAAAGACAGATCACTAACAGAGAAATACAGCCTATATATATGGAAAAATATACTTATATTTTACGACTTTAGAAATGAAAATTCACTACTTTGTTGAAATTAAAGTTTTTGAAAAAAAGGAATATAGGTTTTATATACAAAAAAGCTGCCCTTTTGGCGGTAAATACCAGCAGGACAGCCTTCTTTTTATATGAAATTTATATTATGAAATTTATATGAAATTTATATTATGAAATCTGTTTTCATTGAAACGCAATGTTATGTGGCACAGAATTTCTCTCTATTTCTTCTTTCAGCGAGCCTCATGCCTTTCGGAAGATGGATAGTCGTTAACAGTTCAAGCTCTTTTTCACGCCTTTCCAGAAACGAAGAAATCTTTCTTAAGTCGTCGTCAACGAAGCCTGGGTGAACCATGATTTCAACCATTTCATCTGCGCTCAATTCTTTTTGAAGTTCGTGAAAATACTTCAGGCCGGTGCCGTTTTTATAGAAGTCATCGCGGAAAATAGCAGTGTGAAACTGAATTCCTTGTGGCTTTGTTTTCTGGAACACATTACGGACCGGAAGAGAATATTCCTTGGAAAGCTTATGGATGACCGGATAGAGAGGGTCCCATCCGTGAATATGGTGGTGGCTGTCTATGTGAGTTGGATAGATCCCGAAAGAAAGAAAGGTTTGTAATTGTGCCCGCCATTCTTTTTCCAAGTCAGAAACGTTAATCTCTTTTGGATCAACTTCTCGGTAGGTCTTTGTCAGTTTAAAGCTGCCTTCCTCGTTAACAAGGGAAGGAACATCAGATCTTACTGGACTGCCGCAGGACAAGGTAAGATGGATGCCGACACCAAGGTCGGGAAAATCCTTCATTTTCCTTACAGCATCCTTTGTGCCAGGCATGTTCACAAGCAAAGTGGTAGAGTTGACGATACCATCTGTATGGGCTTTGATGATTCCATCATTAACTCCTTGAGTCAAACCGAAATCATCAGCATTTATAATTAATGTAGTCATGGTTCCTCCTGAACGTCTTTCTGAATCATGCGTTCATCTTACCACGATTCCAGTCCCAAGCTCCATTTTTTGGGTGCTTTTTTCGGTGCCTGGCACCCCTACGCGTTGTAACACTGCTGTAATGCACCCAACCCTGTACCCCTTGCCACCAAAGCATTTACCTGTCACTCCCATTTTGGGTGCCTGGCACCTCTGCAGTATGTAACATCCTTGTAACACGCAATACGCTGCAACTCCTGGCACAAATGGATTCCTCCTTAATTGACCAAGCGAGGTGCCAGGCACCCCGCTGCACCTCGCTGGATGTCCCCCGCCAGGTTCCAACGTTAGAAGCTTTCGAGGAGCTGGAGCATTGCGGGACCTAGGAGAATAATAAATAGGGTCGGAAAAATGAACAGAATTAAAGGAAACATCATTTTAATTGGTGCTTTCATGGCGGCTTCCTCTGCTCGCTGTTTACGCTTTTCCCGAATATCCTCCGTCTGCACTCGCAGCACAGAAACCATCCCTATCCCTAACTTTTCTGCCTGGATGACGTTATAAATGAAAGCTTTCAGCTCTTCTACATCCAGGCGTTCATTAATCCCGCTCAGTGCTTCTTTCCTCGTTTTCCCGAGCCTTATTTCTTCAAGGCACACTTTGATCTCGTCAGCCAGCACCCCTTTTTTCTTCGCCACCACTTTACTCAACGCAGCGTCAAAACCAAGGCCTGCTTCAAGACTGATCGTCAGCAAGTCTAATGTATCAGGAAGCTCCTTTAACGCAAGCTTGCTTCGTTTTTTTGCTTTCATCTTCAAATATTGCTTTGGCAGTAAGACAGCGGCTCCTGTGGAAGCCGCCGCTATCAGCAACAAGAATAGGGCATCGGCTCGGAGTAAAAAAGCATACCCTGCTCCCATTGCAGAAAAAAGAATAAGAAGAGCCAGCTGGAAGATCTTAAACTCGACCGGACTAAAGCCAAAAGGCTGTCCTGCCTGCAGCAGCCTGATTTCCAATTGCGTTGCCTTTTCTTTGTTCAGCTTTCTTTGGAATTTTCTCTTCGAATTTTTCCAAAAAGGATCAATCACCCGCTCATAGAAAGAGCGATCGTCTACTTCCCCTGCTTCGCCTATGTCTGAAAAATAGACCTTTATTCGCTGCTCCACGCTTTTTCTTTCTGCTCGAAAAGCAAAGAATGCGTAGAAAAGAAGAGTGGCAAATGTAAAGAACCCCATATATAAGGAAAACATCTTTCTTACACCTCAATCGTTGTTATTTTTCGAACGAGGAAAAAGCCGATGACTCCGCCGATGACTGCTGCCACTAGCATTCCTTGCCCTATCGGATGAATAAATAGGGTACCCATATATTCCGGGTTCATCATGTAGATAAGAACTCCGAGACCGACAGGAAGAAGACTGATGATGATTCCTGAAAGCCTTCCTTGAGCAGTCAACGTCTTAACCTGCCCTTCTATCTTGGAACGCTCCCTGGTTGTTTCCACAAGCTTGTCTAAGAGATAAGCAAGATTTCCGCCAACCTGCCTTTGGATTAAAATAGCTTCAACCAGTAAATCCAGGTCTTCGCTAGGCATTCTGTCTTTCCATTCCACCAGTGCGTCCTCCAGGGTCGTTCCGTATTGCATGGATTTTAATACAAGCTGAACTTCCTCTCTAATAGGGGAATATGACTCTTCTGCCACCATTTGCAGAGACTGAGGAAAGCTGAAACCGGCTCGCAGGGAGCCAGTAATAGATGTAATCATTCCAGGGAGTCCTTCATTAAATTGCTTCATTCGTTTTTTCTGTTTAGCCTTCAGCCACATTTTTGGCATCAAGTATCCAACCATTCCCCCTGCCGCCATTAAAAGCAGCTGACTGGTTAAAAGATGCATCAGTCCCCCTGCGATCAAGATAGCAAACACTTGAAATACAATAAATTCCTCAGGCTTTATCGGCACACCAGCTACACTCAGCTGCTGTTCCAGTTTATCTTTTTTCTTGCTGGGCTTTTTCTTTTTTACTATAAGCAGCTTGAGTTTCTGGTTCCCATTTTTCAGCAAGCCTTTTATCGTTACAGGCTCTCTAATCTTCTCCGCTTCTGCGTCTGCGGCTTCTTTTTTCGCACGAAAAAGAGTGACCGACAACAGCAGGAGAAAGGAGGTTAAAAACACAGAAAGTACCAATAATATGGTCATCTTCTACTCCTCCCTTTCTGTGAAAATAGACGGCGGCAAATATATACCTTCATATTCCATTCTCTCGTAAAATTTCGGCCGCACTCCTGTGGGCACCAATTTCCCAAGAATCATCCCGTTATCATCCACGCCAAACTGTTTAAACGTAAAAATATCCTGAAGGACAATAATGTCTCCTTCGAGTCCTTGTACTTCTGTAATATTTGTGATCCGTCGTGATCCGTCTTTCAGCCTTGACTGTTGAATAATGACATTCAACGCTCCTGCAATCTGTTCCCTGATTGCTTTAACCGGAAGCTCCATACCCGCCATCAGCACCATTGTTTCCAATCGCGCCACCATATCCCTGGGACTGTTTGAATGACCGGTAGCAAGTGATCCGTCATGTCCTGTATTCATTGCCTGGAGCATGTCCAATGCTTCTCCGCTTCGAACCTCACCTATGACAATACGGTCAGGACGCATACGCAGAGAGTTTCTTACAAGGTCGCGGATCGTAATGGCTCCTTTTCCTTCTATATTGGGAGGACGTGTTTCCAAGGAAACGACGTGCTCCTGCCCAAGCTGAAGCTCTGCAGCATCCTCAATGGTTACAATCCGGTCTTCATTTGAAATAAATGATGATAATACGTTAAGAGTCGTTGTTTTTCCGGAACCTGTACCGCCGCTGACAAAGATATTAAGCTTTGCTTCCACGCAGGCTTTAATAAAGTCAGCCATCTCTTCCGTTAGAGTGCCAAAGCGAATTAAGTCATGAATGGTAAAGGGATCCTTTGAAAACTTACGGATTGTTACCGTTGGACCACCCAGCGCTAAAGGAGGAATGATGGCATTCACTCGTGAACCATCCTGCAGGCGAGCATCAACCATTGGGCTGCTTTCATCAATTCTCCGCCCCAATGGAGCAACAATCTTCTCAAGAACCGCCATCACATGGTCGTTATCCCTGAAGGTCACATCAGTAAGCTGAAGTTTCCCGCCAATCTCGGCGTATACCTTGTCTGGTCCGTTTACCATAACCTCTGAAACATCTTCATTTTGCAGGAGTGGATTAATGGGCCCATAGCCTGTTAAATCATTAATCAGCTCGTCCTTTAGCTTTGTCCATTCCTTCACCCTGTTTAAATTCTCATTCTCTGTAAGAACTTCATTAATAATTGAATCCAGATCAGCCACAATATCCTCAATAGATTCATCTTTTCGTTCTTTCACGATGTGCTTTAGCGTAAGAGTTTTTATTTCACTATATTCATCTCTCTGTGCGGGACGCTGCTGCTTTTTATTTTTCGGAGTCGAAGGAGAGGGGGATGAGGAAGATTTCTTTTCCGTCTCTTTTTTTGGTTCCAGCTTCTGGCTTTGTTTCAGCTCACTATCCTGCTCTTTTCCTTTCTTTTTTTCTTGGTGATCAGCCTCTTTATCTACGACTGGATTAGTTACTTTCACTTCCGTCTGGCTCTTTGATTGTAGTCTTGCTAATAAGCTCACGTCTCTTCCCCCTAGTCCCTCTTAACTTTTCCTCAACCTTCCTTACAAAGCCCCTTGAAGTAGATTTTCTGGTTTCATTATTTTGAAAAAAAATCTGTTCATCTATCATTCTTCCAAGCTCTTTTGTATACTCTCGCTGCGGCTCATCAAGCACTAATGGCCTTCCCAGATCCATTGACTGAGACATTCGTTTTCTTTCTTCTGGGAGAAAGCAGGCCATATCCACAACCACTAGTTCCATTATCTCTTTCCCTTTTATAACAGACGGGGCAGTTGCTTTATTTACGAGTAAGTGAGCTTTTTCTTTAAGACCAAGAGCCTCCAACGTTTCTATGAAGATCTTTGTATTTTTTACAGCAGCCATGCCTGGCGTTGTCACAACAAGAAGGCTGTCTGCTTGTTCCATAAGCTCAATGTTGTATTCAGGTAATCCAGGCTGGGCATCAACAAGGACCACATTTGCTTCCTCAGAAAGTTCTTTCGTTAAAGAAGCAAGGAAGCTAGTTGGGATAAGCTCTGCAAATTCAGGTCTTTTCGGAGAAGCAATTAACTGAATTCCTGTTTCATGCCGTACTGCGTAGTCCCTTGCATTTGAGATGTCATTTCTTTCCGCTAACTCTTTTAAGGTATAAAAAGGCTGAAGGTCAAGAGCCATTGCTGTATCTCCAAACTGGAGGTTGCCATCTATAATATCTACTTTCAAATTTTTCTTGGCCAGGAGTACTGCCAGATTAACAGTGACAGAGGTTCTTCCCGTTCCGCCTACAGCACTGCAAACAACGATTACCTTCCCTTTTCCCTGCTCTTCGCCCGACTGTTTTTTGTACGCACGGTTTGTCACTGTCTCACCACTCCTATTTATTCTTCCTTCTCATTTACTATCCGGCTGCTGATCCAGCCTCGTTTCTCCCCCGGCGTTTCTACCAAATACCAAACTCTATTGTCGTTATCCGCTTGCTGCTCATCTAGAAATTGAAGCTCTGTTCCTGCTGCAACCACAGTAATAATGGAAGCATTGATATGCGGTTCTGACCTAATCATAGAGCTGTCAGGCATTGGAATCACATAGTCTCCCGCTCCCAAGGCTGTCCCGGCAGTTTGCTGTACCGATTTTGCCTCACTTGTCGTATGCCTTTTGCTGTGTAAAGCCAGTTGAAGTGTCCCTCTCTCACTGGCATTGATTACCTCAATGGATTGTTCTGGAGACAGCTCAAGAGTGACTGCGTGGTACTCTTCTGTCCCTCCTTCTTCTACATCCGGATCAACCATTCTTTCCCCAACAGCTAACACTCTTACCTTGTCTAGTACCAGCTCTGTATGGACAGCTGCATGTTGTGAATCCTCCTCTTCTGACAGCACAACATCCACGAAGTCCTCTGGTTCTACTAAGTTAGAAACCGATTTTACGTAGTCCACACTAATAGAAACTGCCCTGTTTCCTTCTTCAATTTTTTTTGAGATAAAGTCCGCGTCCTCATCCTGTTCGACGCGGTGATTCAAGATTACTTCTCCTTCTTTAATTTCAGCGGAAGCAAAGCGGTTAAGAATCATTTCTTGATCAGTGACTGCCTGTGGATGAGCCTGGTCTTCCTGCATTTCCACGATAACTGTGTTTTCTTCGGTAATCTGCTGGTTTCTTGCGATATCTTCACTTGCAACAATAACCTCGGTTACTGGAGACGTTTCGGCTGGAGTCGAAGCTGCCTGATTTATAAAAATATAAAAGAAGATTGTTGTAATAAATCCTGAAAAAATCGCCAGCATTAATAGTTTCTTAGCTTTCATTCTTGTTTCACCTACTCTGTTAGTCTAATAGCGTAAGCGCCACGGTCTGGTGGAAGTGTCGTTCCCGTTCCTGCCATTCCAGGCCCGGTTCTCTTAATAAAGGTCCCTTTAATAGAATCATCATTTCTTCCCATGCGATCAGTAACATAGAAATAAGCAAACCCCGTAACCTGGATGCTTCTTAATTGATTTTGTGATTTCTCATGAGGTTTATAAACAACAACTAGCATTACCCTTGGACAATCCCGTTCCCTGTACTCTCCGTTCGGGTACGGACAGGTGTCGATCCGGTGGTTAATCCCTTCTCTTGTAGCTCCTGCAATGTTACCTGTTTGAGTCGGGATAATATCCCCTACTTTCATCGTATCTTTAAAACCATGCTTTAATGTCTCACCGTAATGATTTGCCCCGGAGCCTGCCAGCGCTAGAACACCAAAGCTTCCTGCCTCTGAATCTCCAGAGTCTACTTTTAATTCGTATTTCTCTCCATAATTCAACTCTACCTTTTCATCAATCCCTAATGGCACAGCTCCTTTGGCTTCTCCCATGGGGTTCAATGAAGCCCTGGCCTCCACATGAATAGAAACAGAATCCCTTCCAAATAGAGAAGCAAAGAAGAGAGGCACGTCCCGTTCTAACTCAACATGCAGCTGTCTATTATTTTCCACAGTTGAGCGAAGAAGGCTGCCTCCTTCTTCATGAGAAACAAGCACTTCACCTACAACCCTCTGCACCCTTGCACCACTGTTTGGTATTTCCTGTGCGCCGGAAAGCGCCGCTGCGTTTGCGGTTTTTTGCAAGTGGCTTTTGGTCGTATATAAGTGCCCACCATCAATTACGAGTCCCAGGATCGCTACAATTGCTCCAAAAGACAAAGTAACAAGTACAAGAGCATTGCCACTTTCACTTTTTCTAAATTTTTTAAAGAAATTCAACATAAGCCATTCCTCACTCCACACGGATCGTCGAACTTGTTGTGACTGTATAGGGAATAGAAACACTCCCTAACGGTTTAAAAAAAGTTTCCGGATAAGTCATTTCCACTGTTACATATGTGCCTGCCCGGCGTGTTCCGCCTGGTGAAATTGTAATAGCCAGCTTAGAAGAATCCCCATTAAACTTGTCGGAAGCATACGATCGAATCTCGGCATCTGTCTGGCCCAACCCCCCGAGACGCACAGCTTCCTGAGTGACCATTTCCAATTGAAGATGGGTATACATGACTCTTCCAAAATCAAAGATTCCAACAAGCACAAGCAGGAGAACAGGAAGGACAAGGGCAAATTCAACAAGAGATTGGCCGTCTTCCCGCTTGATCATAGAACGGTCCATCCATTTACAAACAAAGTGATTACGACTCCGGCGGCTATCGGTACACCATAGGGGTATGTCGCCTTTAAGGATCCTATGGAAATTCCCTCTGTCAGACTCACACCGCTTTTTCGGCTCGCTAATGTATAAAAGAGAGATTTTAGAACTCCTTTTCGGAAAAAGATGACAGCAAGAGCCATGACTGCTCCGGCTAAAGCAATATAAAGGAAAGAATGAAAGACAAATGTGCCTCCCTTAAGTGCTCCGATCAGCCCCAGCAGCTTTACGTCTCCCGCACCCATTCCTCCCAGTGCGTAAGGGATGAAAAGAAGCCCCATACCGATCAAAAATCCAATGAAGGAATGGCTCAGCCCTTCCCAGCCGCCAGCTGCTAAATGATAGATAAAAGCAGCCAGCAAGCTTGGGTAAATCACTTTGTTATAGATTTTCCGGCTTTTTATATCCGTGGCGACACAAATGACTAAAACAAGAATCAAGAAAATATCAATCACAGCGGCCATCCTTTCATTCGAGTTTTGATTTTGTTTAGAAAAGGACCCTCTGGAAAGAAAGGGTCCAATTTTTCCGGTTATTAGCTTCCACCTGGCAAACGTCCGGCTAAGTTGTCCAGCAAAGCACTTATGTTATCACCTAACAAAGTTAAAGCAGCAATAGCTACCACGGCAATAAGCCCTAGAATTAAACCGTACTCCGTCATGCCTTGTCCTTCTTCTTCAATGAATAGCCCTTTAAATAATTCCAACATGTAAATCTCTCCTTTTTTATATAAAACTAGTTTTTTAGTTTCCTTCCTGACTCACTGACACTACTTTTCATTCACAAAGACAAGGGTTTGCCCTACAGCAATGGAAGAAGCCTGAACTCTTCCTGCCGGAAGCTCGATGACTGACCTGGCTTTTGGTATTCTTCTTCCGACTTTTCCTGGTTTCAAGTCTTCGTCTATCCCTACAATTTTGTTTTGCCTGTTTAGATACAAAACGTCGATAGGAAAGTTCATGAAGAATGTATGGATCGAGGGACAAGGATCAATATGAAGCCCATGATCTTCTGGGATGCTTTTTGTAAACATTAATCCTTTCAACCTTTTTCCGAAGCTGTAAGCTCCTTGCACTTTTTCAACAATAATTTCATTTGATTGCTGATTAAGCACTTTAATTCGCGAGCACCCCCTGCCTTTGTGTGTGATGGTGTTGACTTGTGACTAACAACTTACAATGCTTATTATGCCTGTCAGCAAATAAACCGAATATCCCCCACCATTCCTGTTCATTCTCTTTTCTTTTTTATAAGAACCGGTTCCTATCGTCCAGCCGAGGGGGGATCTCTTCCTATAGGAAAGAAATGGTCTTGCTAAACGCTCTTAGCTCCAGAAGCACAAAAAAATGCCTCACCGCCGGAGTACGACATGTGAGACAGCCATTTTACGAGGAAGAAGTTCCTTCATATTTCATTTTGTATACCTTGGAAATCGCATGAGCCCGGTCGGTGACATCAAGCTTTTGAAAGATTTTCGTTACGTGATTTTTTACCGTATGATCACTAATATAAAGCTTTTGAGCGATTTCTCTATTGTTCAATCCTTGTACCACTAAATCCAATACTTCCTGTTCTCGCGGTGAAAGCTTGCTATTCGTTTTAATTGCCGCTGAAGTAGGTATAATCTCTTCACTTTTTAATATTTTCTTTGTAAGGGTAAACTCTTCTTCCATGACTTCTTTGCCTTCTATAAAAGAAATAAATTCCTGAACAACTCCTTCCTCTGATCCTAGTAAAGCTTTCATAGTCTCTAAGCTTTCTCCATTTTCGATATAAGACAAAATCACAGCCAGCACTTGACTGCCTGCTCCTATCTCTTTCCACGAAACCCCCGGTTTCCCACCGGCCAGTGCCTTTCCTTCTTCCAGCATATCGGGCACCTTACTTTCAGGGAATATTTCTCGAATAAAATCCGGTGTATAAGGATAGAGCTGGCATGCGTTGATCACATCCCGCATCAATGTTACCGGCAGGCCAATATTTGCAATAAACTCTCCAGCAATCTTTGCTGCTTGCTGAGAGGCTGAATGAGATTTCGGATCAAACTGCTCAATGGCTTTGTGCAGGGCATGAACTTGCCCTTCGCCAAGATCTTCGTTTTCCTGTCTCGCCAGCTGCAAAGAAACGCCGCCAATAATAGATAATGTATGCAAAAAAGCCGTATGTTCCTGAAGATGCCGTTCTGACAATGTGTCACACCCTACGCAGAGGATACCTAACAGGTCGTCACGATGGAACAGCGGGCACTCAATAACATAGCTTGCTTCCTGAGTCTCCCGGACCGTTGGCGCAAAAACATCTCTTGAGCCTGGGGATTGGAAGTAACGTTTTGCCGCTTCCTTTGCATAGGCACTTATTTCTTTTTTCCTATTCCCTCGGGATACAAGCTGAATTTTGTCGGTTTCACGATCTTTTAGGATGACACAGGAGAAAGGCCCTTCTACAAGGTTAAGACTGATATCAACTAAGATATAGAGGATCCTTTTAAGCTCTGGAGTAGAAGCAAGCATGGTGGAAATTTCGACCAGAGATGATAAGCGGGCAAGCTGCTGCTTATGTTCAGCCTGCAGGGATGTTGTGTGAAAGCTTGATTCTAAAATGGCAGCTAATGTTTTTCCCTGTTCTAAAGCTGATTGTGAATTAGCTCCCTTTTTAAGCTCTCCTCCAAACAAAAGAGATATCGAGCCATTCCGCTGTTTTATCGGGAAACAATAAAGCGATTTCACATTGACGCCTTTTCTCCTAAAAAAGAGAGAGCGGGGATCCTCTTGAACTTGTTCCCAGCTGGATCCTTTCCCTGTAATAAGGACTCTTCCCAAAAAGCTTTCTCCAGGGGAGAAAGTAGCATTTAATAAGTCTTGAGCCTCACTGCCTGCAATATGATCTACCCGGTAAAGCTCGTCTTCCTCCTTCTGAGCTGTTCCTATAAAATCCAGATCTTTGCTGTTTTCAAGAAAATAATCAAGGAGCTGTTGAAGGTCTTTGTGGTCTGTCTTTGCAGCTTCGCGGAACAGCTGAGCCTGCACAGAGGCTGCCCCTTCCTGGTTATTTTCCTGAAAACAGAGGCCGGCAAGGGCTGAGACAGATCCAGCACGCCGCATCCATTCCTGTTTGTTTTCAGGGGTAAGAGAAGGCGCCTCATCTACTGCTTTTTCCCATACTTCTTCACTCTTGGATATTTTACCCAGCTCGGATATTACAAATTGCTGTGTCTGTTCTTCCACCATGGCTCCAGCACATAAGTAAATATTTTCTCCATTCTCTTTACCGACAGGAGCAATGACTACATGGACACCCGGCAAAACATCGTACACAAAAGGCCGGGAGATAACACTTCCCAGGCCTTCTTTAATTTTATCTAATAAATTTCCCTCTTTCAGAGTAAGAAGCCTGTTACACAGGACATTTTCCCCTTTAGGCGGCGCAATCAGCTCACCCTTTTCATCAGTAAACAAAATAGTAAGGTCGTACTGAGCCGCGTATGTTTCTTGTATTTCTTCAATAAGCTCTATTGGCATGCTCATGATTTATTCAGCTCACTTGTCAGGTCAATTTCTATCGTAACCGCGGGTTCTTTATAACGAAAAAGGGGTAAGGAATCATCTCCTATCTTTTGAATAATTTCCTGCTTGAGTAACGAATCTATAACTGGCTCCAGCTCTTCTTTGTTTCTCCCTAATCTTATTTCTAATCCTTCCACAGTTTCAACCATATAAGGATTTGACTGAAACAGCATGGTGCATTCAAGTTGCATGGACAATAACTCGTTTTTTTCCAATGGGTGTATCCCCCTTCTATCTTAACCTTATAAATGGATGTTCCTTTTTACTTTCAAGCAAGCAAGGCTCCGAAATTAAACCGTTCGGTGATTTGGTAACCTGCAGATATTGGTAGGCGCCATCAACCCAGGTTTTAAACACTCCGTTTGTTGTCCGTTCTAAAAAGGAAGCAGCTTGTTCACCAACCTCTTTAAAATTGCATAACACGAGCATTGTCAACCCGAGCGACCTGGCCAGCGCCGCCTCCTTGGCAAAAGACCTTAATACATAGTCTTTTCCTCTTTCATTAAATATCGTGTTTAAGTCGTAATAAACAAACCAGCCGGCACTGTTTTGCGGACCGTCCTTTATTTGCTCGATTAATTCATGGTCGATAAAATGGCTGTATTCTTCATTAGATAAATCTTTCACATGAAAAACGGCATGCTTCCAGTCAGGGGGCACTGGACGGTCGTAGTGCTCAATAAAGTATACCCTTTGATCCTTAATAGCTTTTTCAATATCTACTTTGTGAAGCTTCAGTAAAGGTCCGAACTCAGTTATTGTCTGTGTACTGGATAATAAGCTGATGAGACTGTAACCTTCTTTCAGACGTTCAGCAAGGATGGATGCAATGATGTGCCTGTAGTTGGCTTTGCTGTTTGTATCGAGCATATAAACCGCCCCCTCGGCCATTCCTCCTCCTAACAGCCTGTCCAGGCTTTCGATGCCTGTATTGACGCTTTTGTCTCTTGAATCTATTTGCTTGTCAACCACCGTTTGAGCAGCCAGCATGACATAAATTCCTTCCTCTGTAATGCGGTATACATGCTCTCCTTCAATAAGGCGTGCTCCCCGCATTTTAACGACTTCAAGGGTTCTCTTCCGAAACATACTCCTATGCTCCTTAAGATACAAACGAATAACCCCATCCATAAGAAAGTGCTCAAAGGGGATGTCTTCTCTTTGAAGACTGGATTGCTCCTGTATGAGAAGCGAGGTAAGACCGAGCCTTCTCAAAGTGTTTCGCAACGTATAAAGTATTTTACGGTTGTCCCTTTCTCCCTCCTGACTTAAATACCTAAACAAGCTAATACTGTCTATGACCATGCGTTTGCAGCCTATTTCCCGGACCATTACTTCAAGTAAGCCTTTTGGTGTTGTCAGCTGTTCCATTAACACCTCAGGAGACAAGCACACGACTCGTAAATTGTTATTTATCTCATGTTTTCTAAGATCCCATCCATAGCTTTTCATATCCTCGTAGAGTTGTTCAGGAAATTCTTCGAAGGTAATGTAAATTCCAGGCTCGTTTTGTTGAATTCCACGGAGTAAGAACTGTATACCTATCGTCGTTTTGCCAGTGCCTGGTGCTCCCTCCAAAATGACAGCCGATTTTTCCGGAAGGCCTCCCTCTATTATTTCGTCTAAACCATGGATTCCTGTAGCACATTTACCAGTCATAGATTCAACCAGCCTCCTTACTAACGGAATAGAAACTTTCCTGCAGGTGTTTGGTCTGTCATGGTACAAGGTTAATGTTAAACCCGCTTCTGCAGATTAAGTATCCCCTTCTATTCTTATTTTCAATGTTCACTTAAGTGAACGATAAGTGTAAAAAAATATGTACTTGAAACCCTCTACCCTTTTTACTTGGAAGCAAAAAGTTGTGACCCAAAAACTATAACTTCGCCCTATAATCGGTGCCTGGCACCCTCCCCGAATGTAATACTTTTGTAACATTTGAAGGTGCCTTACACCACCGCAGTATGTAACATCCCTGTAACACGAAACACGCTGCCCCCCTGGTACTAATGGATTCTTCCTTAACTGCCTTTAACGGTGCCTGGCACCCCTATAGAATGTCATATTGCTGTAACACGAAACACCCCGCAACCCCTGGTACTAATGGATTCTTCCTTTTTCGCCATGCCAGGGTGCCAGGCACCCTATCATGGAGTCACTCTTATTGGATTTTTTGGTAGTGGTTAAGTAAAATGTCTAGTTTCTGGCTGCATTTCACTGTTTTCCTGCTGCTTAATCCGTGCCTTTTTGCCACGATGTGCATTCTTCTTTTATTCCATTTGATTCTTTCTTCCAGTAAGACTTTCCTACAATATGCATTCATTTTCCACTCCCCTTTTTATACTCTCCCTCTATCTTTTCTGTTATCTGATGTCCTATCACTAGTATACAAGCCTACGACCTAATTACTATATTTTCCAATTAAATGTAATAAAATTGAAACAACCTAAACCCATAGACACCAAAACTCACACCATCCCTCTCTGATAACTAAGTCCATTGTCTCAATATCTCAATTTCTAGTTTTAACTTGCTTTCGAAAGGGTTTAGTAAAAGAGAAAGGAGGCTACTTATGAAGAAAAGGTTCACTATAGTTTACAGTTTTTTATTTGCACTTACTTTACTACTTCTTCCTACCATGACTGAACAGGCAGAAGCCCAATCAGTCCTGCAAAAGGGGTCTGAAGGCCCTGCTGTCACCACCCTGCAACAGAAGCTGGTACAGCTTGATTACCTACATACTTCTCCAACTGGGTATTACGGTTCAGCAACAGAAGAAGCGGTCCGTCAATTCCAAGCTGAGTTCTCTCTCGGTGTAGACGGGATAGCCGGCCCGGGTACTCTCCACAAACTGAAAGAGGTCGAAAAAATGGCCAGAGTCGTTCATGGTGAAGCACGCGGAGAGCCGTACAAAGGTCAGGTTGCAGTCGCTGCGGTTGTGAAAAACCGCCTCCACTCCTCTGAGTTTCCAAATTCGGTCGAGGGAGTCATTCATCAGAGGAATGCGTTCACTGCGGTTCATGACGGGCAATACGCACTCACCCCCGACAGCACGTCGTACCAGGCTGTAAGAGACGCTTATCAAGGCTGGGATCCTTCAAAAGGAGCTACATATTATTACAACCCGGCCATCGCAACATCAGAGTGGATCTTCACTCGAACGCCGAGTCATACGATCGGCAAGCATTTATTTGCCAATTAAAAACGAACAAAACCTGTCTCATCTTTATGAGACAGGTTTTTTATCTAAGTGTAAATTATAGCAGTCCATACAATTTTCCGGTTTTACACAGCCCAGCTCAGTCTAATTCATTGTATGTTTTATCCATAACAAACATATGGCCAGGTTCATGAGTAATCGCAATAGGAAGCTTTGCGCGGAGAACCGCTTCCTGAGGGGTCACTCCGCAAGCCCAAAACACAGGAACTTCGCCTTCTTTCAGTTCAATCGCTTCCCCGTAGTCAGGCTGATCTAAATTCTGAATTCCAATTTCCCTTGGGTCCCCAATATGGACCGGACCGCCATGAGTCCGGGGAAATTTTTCTGTAATCTCGGCTGCCAGCTGTGCTTGTTCTTGGGGAACAGGGCGCATGGATACGACCATGGGGCCATGGAACGGGCCCGCTTCCACCGTCTCAATATTCGTACGGTACATGGCTACATTCTTCTTCTCCTCAATATGACGCAGCCTGATCCCACTGTCGATCAATGCATTTTCAAACGTAAAGCTGCATCCAATAAGAAAGGTGACAAAATCGTTCTGCCAAATCTCTGTTACATCCTCTGCCTGCTCTACAAACTCTCCTTGCCTGTAAATCCGGTATTTTGGCACATCTTTTCGTATATCAGACCCGTCAGCCAGCTCTGAAACGTAAGAACCAGGATGTATCACTTCGAGTACCGGACAGGACTTCGGATTACTTCTTGTATATTCTTTAAAAGCTCCTGCGTATTGCACGGGAAGAATCACTATATTTGCCTGCAGGGTCTCAAAATTGAATCCTGTTGTTGGTTTATTCCACTTTCCAGCTCGAATTTGCTTGCGAACCTCTGCTGGTGTATTCATATCTTCATCTCCTTCATATTAATCAACTGTCCCAAACCATTGCTCATAGTTGTCAGGGAAGAACATGATGAGATCTGGAATATACGTAACAATAACCAATACAAAGAGCAAAATAGCGATCTGAGGGATCAGATATCTAAACATTTCCGGTACCTTGATATTGGCGATCCGTGCCGTAACAAATAAAGCTACTCCTAAAGGAGGTGTCACCATACCAATTGTCAGGTTGACTGCCAGGATAATACCAAAATGTACAGGGTCAATTCCTGCTGCTAAGGCAAGGGGCAAAAACAGCGGTGTGAAAATAGACACAGCACTGATTGTATCAATAAATGTACCGGCAATTAATAAGATTACATTGATCAATAGCAGTAGCAAAAACGGATTTTCAGCAACCGGCCCCAGCATATCTACCATTTGCTGCGGAATCGAATGATAGGATAACAGCCAGATAAATAAAGAGGCATTACCAATTAAGAAAATAATATAGGCTGTGGTTTTTCCTGAATCGATAAACACAGGAATAAGATCCTTTGGCTTTAAATCCCTGTATACAAAGAGTCCGATGATCAACGCATAGGCTACAGCAATAACCCCTGATTCAGTAGCTGTAAAAATACCTGAAATTATTCCCCCAAGGATAATAATGGGCATGATCAAAGCAAGCACAGCGTCTTTTAATCCAAAGAGAAACTCCTTTGCACTTGGAAAAGGGGACCTTGTTTTATCCTTGGTTTTTAAGCCGATCACAAAGCAGTACGCCATCAGGCCAATCCCCATTAAGATACCAGGAACAACTCCCGCCACAAACAAATCACTTATGGATACACTTGCCATTACCCCAAACAAAATCAACACGATACTAGGAGGGATAATTGGTCCGATTGTAGACGATGTGGCAACAAGGCTTGAGGAAAAACGAGGATCATAGCCTTGCTTAGTCATCGCAGGAATCATCATCCCCCCGATTGCAGCAGCTGCTGCAATCGCCGTTCCGGTCAGTGCTGAAAAGAACATGCTTGCCACGACAATGACCATCGCCAGTCCCCCGGGCATAAAGCCGACAATCATTTGGGAAAAACGAATTAAACGGTTCGAAATACCGCCCTTTGTCATGATTTCTCCAGCAAGAATAAACAAGGGAACAGCAATTAACGTAAAGCTTTCAATTCCGTTATAAATCCTTCGAGGCACGTTAATCAATAAACCGGGATCGGTTAGAAAAATGCCCAGCATAGATACGAAGCCAAGAGCAAAGGCTATCGGGATTCGTAGTAAAATAAGTACAAATAAAAGTGGAATAAGCCAGATCATTTCTTCATCACCTTCCTAACTTGGAAGTAGAGCATAAATAATCCGCTTACCGGAATAGCCAGGTACACGTAAGCGACCGGCACTGGAAGAATCCCGACAATCTGCCCCGACTGCAAATTATTTAAAAAGAGCTGAAAACCGTAATAAACAAGGACGGATATCAATGCAATAACAATGAGAAATTCTAAAATTACTGAAATTTTTCTTATCGGTTCAGGAGCTTTGTCAAGAAGGTCTACCTGCAAATGCTCACTATTTTTAATCCCAAGCACCGCTCCAAAGAGGACGGTATAAACAAAGCAGATCAAAACGAATTCCTGCGACCAGGCCAATGATTGGCCAAGGACATACCGAAAGACGACTTGAAGAAGTGTCACCGCTGCGGTCAGAAACAAGCCTAAAAACAGGAGCCCTTCCATCACTTTCCCTAAGATGTAATCAATTTTAGCCATATAGACCTCCCCTTGGGATCTTTTACAATAAAAGCAGGTGCCCCAGCTGGTGCCATACACCAGCTAAGACACCCTTCACTTTTCTACTATTCTCTTTCAAGAACGCGGTCTACTAGGGAACTTGGCACTTGATCCTCAAGTACATCTCTTACTTCAGAAGTAGCTTCCTGGAACGCGTCGCGGTCAGGGTCTTCGGTGATGGTTACACCTTCATTTGCCAAATGCTCAAGAATTTCTTCTTCAAGCTCGCCAAGGTGTTCACGGTGGAATTCTGTTGTTTCATCTACTGCTTCCTGAACCGCTGCAAATTGCTCGTCACTAAGGTTATCCTGGGCGTTATTGCTCATAACTACAATAGCCGGAGAATACGTGTGAGCAGTTAAAGATACATAATCCTGAACCTCATAGAAGTTCATAGAATCAATAGTTGGAAGAGGATTTTCCTGGCCGTCAACCACACCCTGATCCAAGGCTGAATACAATTCATTAAAGTCTACTGGTGTAGGGCTTGCTCCTAAGGCTTGCATATGTGCTTCCCAAACAGCAGAAGGCTGTACGCGTATGCTTAGTCCTTCCATGTCGTCAGGGTGGGCAATTTCACGCTCATTATTTGACACATGACGCTCTCCCACTTCCCAATAGCCAAGACCAACCATATTTTTTTCATTTACCGTTTCAAGGAGTTCTTGCCCAATGTCACCGTCAAGAGTTTCATAGACGTGGTCAATATCTTCAAAAATGTATGGAATACCAAACAGGTTCATTTCCGGGACAGTATTTGCAAAGCTGCTGTCAGCCGCAACGGTTGTCATATCAATGGTACCGTCAAGAATCTGCTCTACAACTTCCGCTTCACTGCCAAGTGTGGCGTTGCCATGAATATCAATCTCTACGCTTCCATCAGTTTTTTCCGCCACTAGATCGCGGAAGTGTTCCGCTGCAATATGATATTGGTGAGAGTCTGAAGCCGAGTGTGCAAGACGAAGCGTTACGCTTTCCTCTGCTCCTCCGTTTCCATCTGCTGCTTCTTCCTCTCCGCCAGCTGGTTCGTCACCATTTCCCCCGCATGCTGTAAGTGCAAGTACCACCGCTGCTCCAGTCATAGTCATTGTCCATCTTTTTCTCAATGTTAGTCACCCCTTTAGTAAAATTAAAAACCTCTGTACATACGGATACCAGTAATGCATTATATCTATATAGAAAGTTTCCCTCATGCTTTTTCCTGCCTGCATAAAAATTGGCAAAGCAATCTATTTAATATAAATGAGGAACTCTGCTATCAAAAATAGGAACCTGTTTCCTCACATTTTTCACATTTTCCAGGTCCAGAGAAGCCGTTAAAAACTCTGTCTCCCCCTGACTTCCCTTTGCCAGCACGTTCCCCCACGGGTCTGTAATCATCGAACGGCCGGCAAATTCCACCCCGTCATACGCGCCGACTCGATTTGATGATATGACATACATTTGATTTTCTATCGCTCTGGCCTGCTGAAGCACCTCCCAATGACCTGCTCTTGCATCCGGCCATTCTGCAGGGATAAACAGGGCCTGGGCTCCCTGAAGGGCAAGCTCGCGCATTATTTCAGGAAAGCGAAGGTCAAAGCAAATAACAATCCCCATTTTAATTCCATCGAGTTCAAACACTTTCACTTTTTCACGACCAGGTGCAAGGTAGTCTGGTTCCTTCAGCATCGGGACAAGGTGCAGCTTGTCATATTCATAGACAACGCTTCCTTTTTTATCAATCACGATTGCCCGGTTGTATATGCCGCTCTCCTCTTTAACAGCGATAGAGCCTCCGACAATGTGCACACCGTATTCCTGTGCAAGCTTCTTAAGAAAATCAATGGTTTCATGATTTGGCGGCTCAGCCTGATTATGAAGATCAGGAAGCGTATAGGCTGTGGTCCACATTTCAGGAAGAACAACCAGATCTGTTTTCTCACTAGAAACCTGCTCTTTAAACCATTTGGATATATTCTTTCTGTTTGCCTCCGGCTCTCCCGGCACAATATCAATCTGGAAAACTAAGATTCTCATTCTATCCCTCCTTACAGCTCCTGGACTTCATAATGAAGTATAATAGAGTCTCCTTTAATCGGATCCTCAAGGGACATTTCATAGGCTTCGCCAAACTTGAAGCCGTCAAGCAAAGGGACTGTCCCTGCAAAAAACACAGAATGAGGAAGCTCAATTCCACGTGATTTTAAATTTTCCTTGATGTCTTCGTAAGGCATGATTGCTGCTACCTTCTCGTTTTGATAAGACTGCCACTGGCCGTCCACTTTAATTTCTGTTTTCAAAACTAACTCATCCCAATGATCGATTACATCTTTCACCGGCCAGACTTTGGAAGCCAGCGGCTTATCACACACCTGCTTTGACTTTCCGATATGTACTGTCTCTAACTCTCTATCTGTGTGATCGCTTCCTACCGTCACATACACTTCCTCTTCCTTGTCTCCATAGATAAAGACAAGCTCTGCCTCCCCTGAGGTCTGATCTCCTATTACTTCCATCTTTCCAGTCGTGTTCAGACTAGAAAGTCTCATAGGAAAAAGAGTAGGAGTCTGCTCCGGACGGGGTACGCCGAGCTCTGCAAGCTCCTCGATGTGCTCCTTTACCTTCTCCTGGTTTCTTCCTGAGTAACCAATACAAAGCACATTGTTTATAGAAAGACCTTTGTTTTCATTTCTGCTTGTAATCGTTAAGCTGGTATCATTGCTGCTCATAGTTTGCCCTCCTCTTTGTCGACTAGCCTAATCAGTACTTCTTCACTGTTTTTAATGTGTTCTTCAATAGCCCGGCGTGTTTCATCGACAGACCTGTTTTTTAGTGCCTGCAAAATTGCCTGGTGTTCCTCAAGTGTTTCTTTTTTACGGAATTCATTGTCCACAGCCCGAATCCCAAACCTGAGCATCTGATCGCTTAAATGGTCAAGAAACTGTATTAAGCGGCTGTTATTAGTCAGCTGGGCCATATACATATGAAACTTTCTGTCCTCATTAATAAATTCTTGCTTATTTTGAGTGGAAAGCTCCTCCATCTTCTTGTAAAAGCCTTCAAGGGCCTCGATTTGTTCATCTGTTATACTCTCAGCAATCAGAATGCCGACAAAACTTTCATTTGCGCAGCGGCATTGAAAGACTTCCAGTATATCCTGCCTGTCGATTTCTTTTACAACGACCCCCTTCCAGGGAATCGTCTCCACCCAGCCTTCAAATTCCAATTTCTTTAATGCTTCTCTTACCGGTGTACGGCTCACTCCTAAGGTATCGGCTATTGTTCGTTCTTGCAGCGTATCACCCGGCTTAATATCCTGGCTGATAATTGCCGCCTTTATCTCTCTGTATACTTGATCCGTGTAAGAAACGAACTTTCCCACCTTTTTCAAAACTAACACTCCTTACTAGCTCTCTAAAAAACCGATATGTGGTGTGCGGTGTGTGGTATACCACTCTCTCATTACTAAGTACTTTATCCTATGTTAATAGAATTGTCAAACTAATGATAAAATTTCATTTATTACTTTTTTTCAAATAACATATAAAAAAGGCTTACATCTTAGGAAAACCACTCAACGGAACCTTCGACTAACTAGATATAAAATCAACCTTAGCCATTAACAGAGTTTAATTTTCACAAGAATGATTCCCATAACTTGTACAACCAAACTGTTCCATGATAATTACTCACTTTCTAGATTAGGTCTAGGAAAAAAGGGGTAGGGATAAGTAAACCCACGTAGGAGTTGGTTTTTATGAAATATCATTTTAAGGAGAAACATAAGAGAGGGCCGTTTGTAAAGGCTGTTGTATCTTTGGTTGTAGCTGCTGGTCTCTTTGCCGGGGCGGCATCTTCATCCAGCGCCTGTGCGTGCAGTGAGGTTTATGAAGTGCAGCCAGGAGATACACTTTACTCTCTGGGACAACAATACGGAGTCACGGTGGAACAGCTGCAAAATAAAAATGAAATGGGCCATTCCACTGATCTCGCAGTTGGTCAAGAGCTTTTAGTACCTCCAGGTGGTCCGGTACATGACTCACCAGCTTCTGAAGATGAAACGAGCAGTATGACAGAGTATACCGTCGAACAAGGTGACACCCTTTACAGCATTGCAACTGGTGCAGGAATGACTGTAAATGAGGTGAAAGAGGCAAATAATCTGGGGAGCAATACCATTTATCCCGGGCAGAGCCTGACGTTAGAAAGCAGTACTGGCAATGATTCAAGCGAAGAGAATTCTTCCTCACCAAATGACCCGTCCTATGACCAATATAGAGTGGTATCAGGAGATACGCTGTTCAGCCTGGCTAACCGGTTTGGGACTACAGTAGGGGAATTGCAGGACTTAAACAACAAATCAACTCACCATATAAACATAGGAGAACGATTGACCATCCCAGATGTAGTAACGGCTCAGGCTACGATGGTTGGTTACTCGGACATGCATACGATCGCAGTTGAGATACACGGAGAAGAACGAGCGTTAAAGCTAGGGTATAACAACGATATTCCTTTCTATGCAGGAGAGGAAATGAACATCACTTATACAACAGGTGGAGACAGACCGGCTCTTGTACAAGCAACAGAACGATAACTACTCTTTAACCATGAAAAGGACTTTCCTTGAAACAAAGGGGAAGTCCTTTTTTACGTATTACATTCTTTAAAGAGGCAATACGCGGAACCCCTTTATGATCCACAAAGAAGGCTCTTTCCTGACTGATCTGTGTAACGGCCTCATCATTTCCTTGGCGATCTGGATTGTCATAGGAGCTCTATTGTATTACTTCCTCTCTAAGAGAAAATCCTTAAAAGTTCAAAAAAAAGAACAGGCTTTACCTAAAAAGGCGTTCCTGCTCTACTTTACTTAAGTATTAGTGACGGTGAGGTAACCCTAAAGCGCTAACTTCTTCATCTTGGGCAGATTTTCCTTTGACTGCTTCATCAAAATCACCTGTTACGCCTCCAAATAGACCAAAGCTAAAAAGAGAAGCAACGATGGCAAAACTAGCAAGTGTCTTTGCAGCTTTTTTCATATTTCCCCCTCCTTTCATTCCTACCTATAATATTACTTTACTTTTAACAAATTCCCTAGTTCTTTTTTTGATAGTTCTACCATTTCTGTATGCTTTTGAGCTTCAAAAAGCACAATCGCTCGTTGAATCATCATTTCACCATCTTTGATCCTGCCTAAATTAATGTAGTTTTCACCAAGCTGGAAATACAGCTCTCCAAACAAATACATCGTTTCATTATCAATACACAAATCTATGGCCTGTTCAATCAATTCACAAGATTTCTCGTACTCTTCTACGTCCGTATACGTTTTGGATAAAGAATACAACACACGAATATGAATGTGAGGGTTATTTAAGTGTGGGCTGGATGCCATCAAATTCAGGGCCTTATTATAAATCCTGATTGCTTTCTCAAGTTCCCCTATTTCACAATGGATAATTGCTTTGCTGACGATAATCTCAACTTCGCGCTGTTTAATTGGTTCGTTCTGTGAATATGTTAACTGCAACGCTTCTTCCAATGTGTCCAGTGCCTTGTCTGCATTCCCGAGGTGGTGGTATTGGCAAATCCCCATATGCCACAACAGAAACTGCTGACGGTATCTATCCCAGGATAATGGTTCATCCTCCAGTTCCCGTGACACGATTTCATAAATAAAGGCATAATCCCGGTAGCGAATAAAGCGACGTATAATATTTTCTATGGCACCGCCGTAATCATTAATTTCTTCATTCCTGATTTGAAAAAAGTCTTCGAGTTCAATCTGCAGCCGGCAGCTGAGCTTCTGCAGGACATCCACTCTCGGATACTGAAGGGATAACTCAAAGTCTCTGTATTCTTCTCTCGTACAGATCCCCCGGCACACTTCTTCGATTTTCAGGCCTCTTGCTTGACGGAGATGGGATAAAACACGTCCTACTTGCCTTACACTCATGTCTAATTGTCCCCCACCCTTCTCTCTTCCAGTTCTCTCTACGATTTTAACTTACCCCTATCATAAAGATGTTTTACTTATTTTTCTATAGTTATTAAGCATGAAAATGGAAAAATTATGATTTTAATTATAATTCCCTATTTTAAGAAGGACTACTTTTATCCTAGTGGGTGCCTCTAGTGGGTGCCTGGCACCTTTCTCGGCTGTAACATTTCCGTTTGCCTTTTTCCTTCTATATCATAGCTTGTACTGTTTTCTATGTTACAAACCCCTATAGGTGCCAGGCACGCTATATATATAAAAAAAGCACACAGCATGTATTACATGCTGTGTGCTTCTTATTAGGAGAAATTAATCGAGACTTTTAGATTTGCATTTCGTTCGCGAATGGCATCCATTAATTCTTTATCAAGGACGCCTTCTTTGTTACGAACAGAATAATCGAGCTGAATCATGGTTCCAAGGTTTGTTGTCTCTACGCTTCGAAGCTCTACATACTCCAGCTTTTCCTCAAAGATGTCAGTAAATAGGTCTTCATAATGGAGATTCTCTGGAATAGTAATCCGTAAACGCTTCAAGGCTTCGCCTTTGCTTCCGTAGTCCATGACATACAATACATAAATTAAGAAGCTTAGCGTTAAGGTAAAAAGAATCGCCAGCATATAGAATCCTAAACCACTCGCAATCCCTGCGGCCATTCCAAAAAAGATAAATGCGATGTCCTTTGGATCACTCATGGCACTTCTAAAGCGAATAATTGAGAAGGCACCGACCAAACCAAACGCTACAGCAATATTGTTACCAATCACAATCATTACGATAGAAACGACCACACTCATAATAATGATCGTGTGGACAAAGGATTGAGAGTATTGAGACCCTTTGTACGTATGTTTATAAAGAACCGTAATAATCATACTTAGGACAAAGCTTAATATGATTGCCATAAATGCTTCCGTAAGAGTGGTTGTAGTACTTGTTACAGTAAATTGATTAATAATGTCGCTAAATTGATTCATGGAGTACTCCTTTTACTACTGCTAAAATTGACTGACTGCTTTCTTTTCTTCTTCTCCCGTCATTAAGTCAATGCTTGTGCAGAATTTAGAAACGCTCTGCCTGGAGCATTCAAAATCGCTTAACATACGAGCAAGCCACAACGGTACGCTATTATTCACCTTCACTTCGAGGATGACTAAATTCGGGTCAACAAAGTTTGTTCCCTGCGGTCCATTCTCGATTCGTAAATCATCGCTTCGGCACATTAAATTATAATCAAAAGTGACGCGAAGGTCGTCTTCAAATAACCCATGGAATGCCTGCCGGTCATAACTTACAACAACCTCTGGCTGCAGATTATAAAGGGTCTTAAAGTTATCGATCTCACGGAGGGTTTGAAAGTTCGATGCCTGAAGGTCCTCTTTTTCGCCTTCATAAATGTATTTATAAGCATCCTTAAGTTTAATGGAGGTTCTGCGTTTGTTAACCACATTATTAAACTTCTGTTTCACTTCCAAAAAGGACGTGTCGTCCACCGTCACATTATCGTAGACGCGGAGTCTCAGCTTCTGCCTAAAACGCAGCTTATTACGAGTTTCATAGTATATCTTATAATCAGGGGAATCAAAGTAAAGGCTGACTATGTTGTATCTTCCTTCGTTTCCAAATTTATCAAAGCGCATATAGGGCATCATTGCTTCTACTAATCTTTGATATCTATCGAAAGGAATTAAATACTTAACTTCATACCGGCTAAATATCTCTTTTGACAAGCGCCCCGCCTCCTTTAATACACCGAATATGTTTAGAGTTTGTTAATATTACGTAAATGACACGTAAATAATTATAAGGTCAAATTTTTTAAAAATCAATGAAACTATGATTTTATCAATAAATTGGGTTTGCTGAAAAGCGTAAATATCGGTATAATTTTTTTAGCTTACTATTAATTTATTGTAAACACAGGAGGATTGTTTTGAGAAAAGGTCTTGTTATTCTGATATCACTGCCAATTTTACTTATAATATGGTACGTGGCCCTTGTCATCACCCCGGATGGGGCTTCATTTGCAGATGAAAATTTAGAGAATTCTTTTACAGATTCTACTGGGGAATCAATTCAATCAGTTGATCCGACCACCGTCTATGAATTGGACCTGAGCGGATCTAATATTCAAAACATTGATGGATTACAGCAATTTACTGAACTTCGCAGGCTGGACCTCAGTGACAATCAGATTGAAAACCTGATGCCGCTTACAGCACTGGAACACCTTGAGGAATTATCTATCCAAAGTAATGATCTTGAATCGGTACAAACCATTTCCAACTTATCAAATTTAAGAGAGTTGGACGTAAGAGGGAATCTTATTGAAGACTTGTCAGGAATTGAAGAGCTGGAACAATTAGTCTCTTTAAATTTACGAGATAACCAGATTGTAAATATTGAGTTGCTGGCTTCTCTCGATACCCTGGAAGAATTAAACATAAGAGATAATTACATTGAAGACATTTCTGCGCTTGCCAACCTTAGTGATCTGGAAGACTTAAATATGAGAAATAACAATGTTACTTCTCTGGAGCCTTTGCGTAACTTAAATCAGCTTCGTACACGCCTTTACTTACGGGGGAATCCGATTGAAGGGACAGATCCTATAGAAGAGTATTACGAAGAAATCCATGAAACTGATTTTGATTTAACTGCTGCTCCGCCTGCGTTCTCACACGAAGGCGGATTTTATACTGATGAATTTCAATTAGAAATTGAAGCTGAGGAAGGTTCCACTGTCTACTACACGCTGGATGGCTCTGAACCTACTACTGATTCAGAGGTATATGATTCTCCGATCTCTATTTCTGATTTGTCTACCTCAGAGCCAAACCTGGCAGACATTACCACAACTGTATTAGAGGGCTGGGATGACCATACTATTGAATCGTTGTTTCAAGCCAATATAGTAAGAGCCAAAGCTATCCGTTCAGATGGCGTGAAAAGCGAAACCATTACCCATTCTTACATGGTGGATGAAGCAGGAGAAGACCGCTTCTCTCTTCCTGTCATTTCACTTGCCACCGATGCGGAGCATTTCTTTCATGAAGAAACTGGCATCTACGTACCCGGCATTCACCATGATGAGAATGCCGAACGGCCAGACAATACCGGAAACTACCACCAGAGAGGACATGAGTGGGAACGGCCTGCAAGCTTTGAATTTTATAATGAAGAAGGAGAGCGTGAGCTGGCTGAAGATTTAGGTGTAAGGATTCACGGGGGATTAACCCGCCGTTATCCACAAAAATCCCTCCGCCTCTATGCTCGTCATGATTACGGAAGAGGCTACCTTGACTACCCGTTTTTTGAAGAAGGAGATGTTCAGCAATTTGAACGGCTGCTCCTTCGTCAGTCAGGGAACGACTGGAACAGCATGATGTTTAAGGATGCCATGCTGCAAAGCTTAGTAAGAGATTTCACTGACGTAGATACACAAAGGTACCGCCCGGCAGTCGTTTTATTAAATGGAGAATACTGGGGGCTGCACAATATTAGAGAGCGCCAGGATGACCGGTATATTGAAAGCCACTACGGCATTGAACAGAATGATGTGACGATTTTAAATGCTGACGGCTCTGTATCAGACGGCTCTCCCGGCGATGAAGAACATTATGAAAGCATGCTTCGTTTTGTAGAGCGAAATGATATGGCCGATCCTGGAAACTATGAATACGTACAGACACTTATGGATGTAGATAACTATATCGATTACAACGTATCCAATATCTACTTTGGAAACACAGATTGGCCTCACAATAATCTGGCAATGTGGAGAAAAAACACTTCTTATGCCCCTGACGCAGAGCCTGGGCATGACGGAAGATGGCGTTGGCTATTATATGATACAGACTTTGGTTTCCAAATTTACGCAGCAGACCGCACTGACCATTACGGAAACCCTATGGATTACACCCACGACACCATCCACTGGGCTACCGATGATGATAGTGACGGCCCTAACGAACCATGGGCTACCTCCTTGCTGAGAAATCTTCTTGAAAATGAGGAATTCAGTGAACAGTTCGTTACCCGTTTTTCAGACTTAATGAACACCGCTTTTGAGCCAGAGTATGTGGTTAACCGCATTGATGAAATGGCGAGTGTCATTGAACCGGAAATGGAAGAACAGTCAGCCCGTTGGAGAGCTCCTTCTTCCTTTGAGAGGTGGGAACAAGAAGTAGAAATTAGAAGAGAGTTTGCTGCAGATCGTCCAGAAGCGATGAGAGAACACGTCATCAACCATTTTGACCTTGAAGGTACCTTCGATATCACTGTTAACTCATCCTCTGAAGGCCAGGTCGTAATAAACGATTATACCGTCGAAGAATCATGGGAAGCGGAGTATTTTGAAGGTTCCAACCTTGAAGTAACCGCAATCCCTGAAGAAGGCTACTCTTTTGCTGGATGGGAAGAGTTTGAAGAAGATGAGGACACACTTCATTTACAAGTAGACGAAGATATTACTCTCACCCCGGTATTTGAATAGCATGACAAGACCGTCTCTTAGGGACGGTCTTTCTTGTTGGTCATGTAAAATAGAAAAGACAGGCCAGCAGCTAATAGAGCTCCAGCTCCCAAGAGCTCCAATGACTCTTCATACACTCGGTCCATAAACCAAAACTCCACTAAGTGATTTCCTCGCTCAGCGAACTCCGCATTGGTTTGTTCATAAAGCTCTCTGGCTCCTTCATTTAAATGAAAAAGAGGACGGACGATGAATTGCCCTGCAAAGGTATACAGGTCATTAAACTCCGTTACTGATCGGAAAGCGCTTCCTGCCCAGGAAGAAAAGACAGCCAGTCCGTAACAAAAAAAGCCGAGAAGAAAATACCCCTTTGTTGCTTTGACAGGCCAATAGACCCTTCGGTACCTAATGATGGCGTACAATGGAATAAGAGCCACTAAAGCAAAATAACTTAGTTCGAATATTGTTCCTATGTAGCCGTAGCTGCTTTCCCCTGTTATCTCTTCAATATCATTACGGATAATATGACGTACATCCCCCGCATCTTCCATTAGCATCAGGATAATTCCCGCACCAAGCAAAAGCCAAAAAGAAAGGATTTCTTTCTCTCCCTTCCTATAAGCTATTCCGGCAATGAAAGCATAGGTAAGAATACATAGCCCAAGCATAGGCCACTGAAGCACTTCTACTGGAACCAAAAACCAGTGAAACCAAAAATACGGGAAGTCACGATATTCAATCACAAGGTCCCTTACGCCAAATAGATTCCATACATCAATTAGGAAGATGAGAATAAAAGATAATGTTAACAAAGCTATAACAAATATGACTGGTAAATGAGACAGCTTTTTATTATTCATTGCTTACTCCTTCTTTTTTTTGCACTTATTAAATTGTATCATCATTTGTACCTTTGAGATAAAAGGTATAGAGAAAAAAAGTCTGCTTTCCATTCCATCTCACTCCGCCTTGTAATTATATCCTCTATATTGACCCTGTAGCGGGCATCCAATAAAAAAAGCTGCCTGGCACCTAATGCCTGACAGCTTCCTGCAAATACTTTCCTGATTACTGAGTGACTCTCGTTGCCCCCACAAGTGCATCCTCCCAGTAAGGAGTAAAGCCAGTATAATCTACACCTAACGTAACCGTGGCATGAAAGAGTTTATCTTCATCTACGTAGATGGCAACGTGGTTAATGACACCATTACCCCCTGTATCGAAAAACACCAAGTCCCCTTTTTGAAGATCATTGGTCGATACTTCTTCTCCGGCATTGATTTGATTCCTTGATACTCTCGGGATATCTACACCATTTTCAGCAAACACTCGCTGAGTGAAGGAAGAACAGTCAAATTTATCTGTGCGGTGCGGGGAGGCGCCAAATTCATACTCCGCCCCTATGTACTTCTCCCCTGTTGCAATGACATCGTCAATAAATTCACTGTGAGTATTTTCACTGGTTCCTTTGTAAATACCTTCGTCAGTAAATGATTGTGCTGCTTCATCACTAACTGCTGCTGGTCCGCCTAAAATAATAGGCTGTTTGTCAGATTCACTCACATAATCAAGTGTAGAAGAACGGGGCGACTCGTGGTGGGACAAGACTACCGGCGCGTTCAACTGGTTCGCCAACCCTGCTGCCGCTACAGCATCCGGGTAATCTTCCTTGCTGCTATTTACCGAGGTTCCCCGGACAATAATATTATGGGTCCCCTGTAAATTAGCTGCATTTGCCGCTTCCACACTCGTAGCAAAGCGATTATCACCTTGAATTCTACGAACTTCCTTCCCATCATTTTGCAGCTCTGATTCCACTGCTTCACTTACTGCACTTGGTCCGCCAAAGATAATGACCTCATTGACTGAGTCTGGAAGGTTCACCGAAAGTGAGTCCGGTCTAGTTAAATATATCGGTCTTTCCTGATTAGCAGCCATCCCGGAAGCACTTAACGCGTCAGCTGCTACTTCCCCGCTCACAAGAATGGCCGTGCTTTTGCCGCTGTATCCAGCTTCTTCATTAACAGCTTCAGCTGTGCTATAACGATTATCTCCAGCGACACGGGTCACTGCCAGGCCTTCAGCTGTTAAAGTATTTTCTACTTCCGGCTGAATCGCCTGATCTCCCCCTAATAGATACACTGTGTGTGTTCCTAAACGATCTAGTTCTTCAAGAATCCCATCATCCAACGTTTCACTGTTTGTAAGAAGAATGGGGGCTCCTGTCTTGGCTACAAGACTTGCTGAAGCCAACGCATCTGCAGGATGATCAGCACGAGCCAGGACCACATGCCCGCTGGAATTCCACCCGTATTTGGAAATTTCTATGGCCGTTTCAATACGGTTATCTCCATGAATTCGATCCACTGCTTTGACGTCTGCTGGAGACAGTGAAAAAGCGATCAGACCAAAGAGTAAAGCTATGAATGTACCAAACTTAAAATCTTCCTTCATGTTTCTCTCCTTCTCCTGGTAAAACGAACGATCACTTACCATGAAATCAATAGTTTCGATCCAATTATGTATAAATAGACAAAAAAGGACGTTCTTTTACCCATCCTACGCGAAGTTCAAACCACTTTTTAGACTTGTATTCAACAAATTTTTTTGTTAGCAAGGAAACAAGCAAGAGAGGAAACTTTTTTCTTGTATATAAAAAAGGGACAAGGTGATCGTTCACCTTATCCCTTTCTTCTATTCTCACTCACTATAAAAGCGTTCTAATCCTCTTACGATAGCGTCTGCTGCCCGCTCACGGTATGTATTCGAACGAAGCTTTTCTGCATCATCTGGATGATCTGTAAAAGCAAGTTCAGCAAGCGCTGCAGGCATGGTGGTATTGCGAAGAACAGAGAAACGGGCGTCCTTGACTCCTCTGTCATTTGTCTCAAGGGCTGCCAGCATTTCTTCTTGAATGGCTTCAGCAAGCCTTTCACCATCTTCACTTCCTGGATAATGATAGGTTTCTGTTCCTTGAGCTTCCGAATTAAAGGCATTTGTATGGATACTTACAAATGAACTTGCATCTGCATTGTTTGCAATCGTTGCCCGGTCTTGTAAGGACACGTATACATCTGTTGTTCTTGTCATAATGACATTCGCCCCGGCACTTTCCAGCTTCTCTTGGACTCGAAGACCCACATCAAGAGCAATTTCCTTCTCCTGAAGTCCGTTTGCCTCCGCTCCCGGGTCCCTGCCTCCGTGACCGGGATCAATAGCAATCGTCTGACCGTGAAGCACCTCTGAAGAAGTGTTTAAGGACACGTACGTCATACTGACATAACCGATATCACCGTTATAGTCAATTTTAGCCCAATTGCCGTCAATTTCATAGATGTCCAGTGAAGTGCCGTTTGATAGGCCGCCTATGATGCTTGAAGAACCACTCGGCTGGCTGCGGACATTTAAACTGTTTTGAACCCCGCTCACCGTTCCCGTTGCTTCATACGTGGGTTCACTGATCGACACATAGGTCATGCTCACATAGCCCACATCTCCACCAAAGTCGATTTTCGCCCAGCTTCCATCCTCTTCATAAATATCTATCTCGGTTCCGTTGGGCAATCCCCCTAAGATACTTGATGAAGTACTCGGCTGACTGCGAACGTTCAAGCTGCTTTGCACCCCTGTAATGATCCCTGTCTGCGTAATTTCTCCAGGTGAAGACGGCGAGGTTTCAGACAATGCCTCCACGGCAGAATCACTCACCGCGGCAGGACCGCCAAGTACAAGGTTTTGATTGCCACTGTTCTGGACGTAGTGAAGTGTTTCATTTCTCGGGGAGTCGTGATGGGTGAGGATGACCGAAGCATTTAACCTGTTGGCTAATCCTGCAGATGCGACAGCATCTGGATAATCCTCTGTATCGCTTCGTACTGATGTCCCACGGACAACAATGTTATGGTTCCCTGCCAGGTTTGCACGCTCGGCAGCTGCCACACTTGTCTGGTAGCGATTGTCTCCCTGAATGCGCTCCACCTGTCTTCCTTCATTGACCAGCTGATTTTCTACTGACTCACTAATGGCGCTGGGACCACCAAAGATTATAACATTGGATACGGATGAAGGAAGATCGACAGGCATTGATGTTGCTCTGCTTAAGTAAATGGGATAGCCTTCATTGGCAGCCATGCCAGAAGCACTTAAGGCATCTGCAGCAACTTCTCCGCTCACAAGGATCGCTGTACTTTCATTTATGTATCCCGCTTCCCGGTTCACTTGCTCTGCGGTTTGGTACCGGTTATCTCCTTCTACCCTTGTCACTTGCAGCCCCTCATAAGTAAGGGCCCCTTCCACATCATGACTTATCGCATGAGGACCACCGAGTATGTATACATGACTTGCACCGAGCCTATGTATTTCGTTAATTACCTGCAGATCTATACTGCTGCTATCTGTTAATAGAATCGGCGCCTCTGTAGTCGACAACAGACTTGCTGATGCAAGAGCGTCTGCCGGGTGGTCCGCTCGTGCGAGGACCACGTGATCACTTGAATTCCAACCGTACTGTGAAATTTCAATAGCTGTCTCTATTCGATTATCACCAGCGATTCTCTCCGCAGCTTCAGCAGACTGAGATGAAAAGCTGAAAATGAATAAGAGAGCTACAGAAAAGATAAGAAAAGCTTGTAACCTCTTATTAATCATTACGTCCCCCTTTATAAACTAGTAAATTGAGCCTTTTGGCAGAAAACTCCACTAAAAGTGACAAATTTAGTCATATTTTCACTATAATGAAATACTTCAACGAATAAAAGACCTAATTTCAATCTAGTCACTTTCTGCCATGGTTTTCCCAATAAACTAGAGAGAAGGAGACGACTTTCTATTATTTTAGCCTTATGTTGAACTGACAGTTTAGAATGGATACAACAATATTCCTAGTCCTACACTCAGGAAGAGCATTCGACTTTTTTTCAATTTCCTTTTCATCCCCCATTTCTTGATCTACCCTTTCCTAACATCCTACTTTTTTTCATCCAGTTAATTCAACATAAAAAAGCAAAGAAGCGGTTCGCCCGCCACTTTACTTTTTCTACTAGCACCTTTTTAGTTAGATACAAGAGTGTTCTTCGGAAGAAGGCCCATTTCTGCCGCTTGAAGTTCCAGCTCTTCCCTGAATTTTGGGTGAGCAATATCAATTAAGGCTCTCGTTCTTTCACGAACTGTCTTGCCTTTTAACTGTGCCACACCGTACTCAGTCACAATGGTGTCTACATCGTTTTTGGAGGTGGTGGTCACTGCTCCTGTAGCTAAGGCAGGGACGATTTTAGAGATTGTATCATTCTTGGCAGTGGAATATAAACAGATAATCCCCCGGCCTTGCTCGGTTAAACGGACACCTTTAGCAAAGTCTGCCTGCCCTCCGGAAGAAGAATAGTACTTTCCTTTGACTGTTTCAGAGTTACATTGCCCTAGGAAATCTACTTCCACGGTCGTATTGATGGAAACAAGATTAGTAAACTTTGAGATGCTACGGACATCGTTTGTCTGGTCGCAAGGGATAAAATAAAGGTCTTCATTTTCATGCATGAAGTCGTACAAGCGCTTGGAACCAAACGCAAAGGTCATGGTCGTCTTTCCCTTGTATAATGGCTTGTTTACATTCGTGACAGCTCCTGATTCATAAAGGTCCACTATTTTGTCTGGAAGCATTTCTGTGTACACCCCAAGATCCTTATGATCCTTCAAAAAGTCCATGACGGCGTTTGGCATCGCGCCAAATCCGATTTGCAGTGTATCTCCGTCATTAATGATGTCAGCGATATATTTTCCGATCTGCTGGTCCTTGTCACTTAAAGGAGGGTTCGGAGCCTCCGGGAGCTCTTTGGTGTTTTCTATGAGAGCCGTTACCTGGCTGATATGGATCTGGTTCTTGATTCCATAGGTTCTTGGCATTCTCTCATTAACCTCAAGAATAATTTGCTTAGCATCCTCAACGAGGGGAGCGGTATAGGCAGGGCTTACTCCGAGAGAAAAGTAGCCGTCCTCATCCATAGGAGAGACTGCCGCCATAATGACTCTTTCCTCGGTTGCTTCCCTGACTAAATCCGGGATATCGGAAAAATGATTAGGGAGCAGATCAACTTTCCCCTCATGATAACCGGGGCGGTCCATCCCGCTTAGAAACAAGGATACCTGCTTTAACCTGTCCTCTTCTATATCCAACACAGGGTAGCTTGGAAGCATGCGATAGAGGCTGTTGCCTTTCAGCCCTTCATGAGAAGGCAAGGCTTCAAGGAGTGCCGGCGGTTCCCCGGCCATGACCGGAACGACGATTCCTGTTTGAGGCTGTATCATTTGTACTGCCTCTTCAGCTGTTCGTTTCTTCATCTCGTAATCTGCTTTAAAATTCATTTCTATCCCTCCACTCAGTTTTTCTTCTAGTTGTTCTGCCTGCGATCGCTGACTCGTTGATCAGCTTTTCCTAGCAATTGTTCCTTTGCTTTGGCCCCAGTGATGACCATCATCAAGCCTTACAAGCTTTCAAGAATCACTGCGATTCCTTGTCCGCCTCCGATGCAAAGGGAAGCGACTCCGTATTTTGCTTTCCTGTTTCTAAGCTCAAGGGCCAGGGAGTACAGCACTCTCGTTCCGCTGGCTCCCACAGGGTGACCCAGGGCGATAGCGCCGCCGTTTACATTGGTTTTCTCACGGTTTAACCCGAGTTCTTTTTCTACCGCTACATATTGAGAAGCAAAGGCTTCGTTCACTTCAACGAGGTCCATGTCTTCAATGGAAAGAGAAGCTCTTTCTAGCGCTTTTCTGATGGCAGGCACCGGACCGATCCCCATAATGTCTGGCTCAACACCTGCCACAGACCAGGAAACAATCCGGGCCAGCGGCTTTTCCTGCCTCTGATTCACATAATCTTCGCCTGCTAAGATAACAGCCGCTGCTCCGTCATTTATCCCGCTGGCGTTTCCTGCTGTTACCGTTCCTTCTGCCTGAAATGCAGGCTTTAACCCTTCTAGATTATCCAGGGTAAGGTCTTTTCTAATGTGTTCATCCAACTCAATCATTTTCGTTCCTTTTTTACTTTTCAGCTCCACCGGAGTAATTTCTTGGGTAAACACTCCCTCAATCGCTTTTGCTGCCCGCTGGTGACTAAGGTAAGCGTATTCATCCTGCTCATTTCTAGTAATCTCGTATTTCTTTGCCAGATTCTCGGCCGTGATCCCCATGCCGCACCCACAGTACTCATCGGTTAATGTCTCCCAGAGCATATCGTCCATCTGGGGACTTTTCAGGCCGGTGCCAAAACGGCTTTTTCGAAGAGCATACGGTGACATGCTCATATTTTCCGTTCCGCCGGCAAGACCTACGCGACCCTCATCAAGGGTTAATGATTGGGCCACAGAAATGACTGATTGAAGGCCGGATCCGCATAAACGATTGACAGTTAGGGCTGGTGAAGTAATGGGAACTCCCGTATGAAGGGCAATATGGCGGCTCAGATAAGCGGCATTCTTTTCAGAGGGAATGACGTTTCCGATCACGGAAATGTCCACCTCTTCTGCTGTAACTCCGCTTCGTCTGACAGCTTCTTTGGCAGCCGTGACCCCTAACGTGAGAGGTCCTGTATTCTTCAAGCTTCCCCCAAATGAACCAAAGGGAGTCCGCGCTCCTTCTAGTAAAAAAACGTCCTTCATTGTACCCTCTCCTTCTGCATTTATTTCTCTGTATAGGCCGGCTTTCGTTTATTCAAAAAGGCATCCATGCCTTCCTTTTGATCTTCTGTTGAGAACATATTTGCAAATACTTCGACTTCATAAGAAATGGCTCTGTCTATATCCATGTTTGCCCCTTCATTTACCAGCTGCTTTGTTCTCTGGACACCTAAAGGAGAGCGGCTAATGATGGATCTTGCCAGGTCTCTTGCTTTTTCATGCATTTCCTCCTGAGAGTCAAGGACATGGTTCACAAGCCCGATTTCATACGCGCGCTGTGCTGTAATCATCTCTCCTCCCAGGAGAAGCTCTTTGGCAATCGCGGGTCCGACTAATCTTGGCAGCCGCTGAGATCCTCCAAAGCCAGCGACAATCCCTAAGTTCACTTCCGGCTGTCCAAACTTCGCATTTGCGCTTGCCACTCTCATATCGCAGGCCAGAGCTAATTCGCAACCGCCGCCAAGAGCAAATCCATTTACCGCTGCAATGACCGGCTGCTTTAACTTCTCAATCTTTGACATTAACCGGTTGCCCTTTTCCGAGAAGTCTCTGGCTTCCAGTGCGTATTTCCCTTTCATCTCCCCAATGTCCGCGCCTGCGACAAAGGCCTTCTCTCCTGAACCGGTAAGAATAACGACGTGCACATCAGAACGGGCAGACAAGTCGTCAAAGACCTCTGTAAGCTCCTCGATGACCTCTGAACTTAATGCGTTCAGTACCTTCGGCCGGTTAATGGTGACAGTAGCAATCTTTTCTTCCACGTTCATTTCTATATTTTGATAGCTCATTTTCATCCTCCTTTAATAGCTAAAGAATCCTCGTCCTGTTTTTCGTCCAAGCCAGCCGGCATTTACGTATTTGTAAAGGAGCGGGCATGGACGGTACTTAGAATCTCCAAATCCGTCATGAAGCACTTCCATAATAGATAAACACGTATCCAGCCCGATCAAATCAGCTAACGCAAGGGGGCCGAGGGGGTGATTCGCTCCTAATTTCATAACCTTGTCCACATCCTCCGGGCTGGCCACCCCTTCATACACACAGTAGATGGCTTCGTTGATCATGGGAACAAGAATACGATTGGCCGCAAATCCAGGGTAATCACTTATATCAACAGGCTCTTTTCCCAGCTCTTCTGCCAATGCCCTGACTTCCGTAAATGTATGGTCATCTGTTGTGAGTCCCCTGATCACTTCCACCAGCTTCATGACTGGCACCGGGTTAAAGAAGTGCATCCCTATGACCTTTTCCGGCCTGCCAGTCACTGCTGCCAGCTCAGTAATAGAAATCGATGACGTGTTTGTTGCCAGGATCGTTTCTTTTCCTGTCAAACGGTCAAGATCCTGAAAAATTTTCTTCTTAATTTCCGTATTCTCTGAAGCGGCTTCAATGACTATGTCTGCATCTTCCGCTTCTTGAAGATTGATAGAAGGATTGATTCTTGCTAAGATGTCTTCTTTATCTCCCTCTGTGATTCTTTCTTTTTCAACTTCTTTTCCCAATGCTTTCCCGATTCTTTCTTTCCCGCGTTCGACCAATTCTTCTTTTACATCATGCAATGTCACTTGTTTTCCCTGTTTCGCTGACACCTGGGCGATTCCTGCCCCCATTTGGCCTGCTCCAATGATTGCTACGTTTTCGATTGGCATGATTCTTTCCACTCCTTTATTCAACGGCTAGCTAATTTTCTTTTCTTCAGCTTCTTCGTCTGTCTCTTCACTCTTAGATTTCTTGAATAAGCTTGTCTTTTCGACAAGGAGGTACAACGCAATCCCTACGAGCAACCCGAATTCCGCACCATGGATGGCCAATACGACGGCCATGACACCAGCGACACCCCGCTCTGTGGTCGTATGGACCTGCTCAATTCCGACACTGATACAAACGTACCCAGTAATGATTAACGTCAGAGCCAGAGCAATCGGAAGGACAGGCTGGAACATAGTGACCAGCGGCAGAATGAATAAGGCAATGAAACCTGCAATCCAGAAGGTTCCCATTCCGCTGTGAATCGACTCCATCGCTTTGCGGCCATGCTTGTAACGTTCGGTCACGGTAGCCTGCACCGGCGTCCAAAGTGGACCGGCAAGTCCCGGATACGGTGCAAAGAAGGAATGAATCAAGTTTCTAAGAGCCGTCACCAAGTGAGTGCGGTCAATTCCTGTATCAATCCACTCGTCTTTTCTTACTTTGTTCGCTCTTTCTAACAGCGTGTTACCGACAATAATGTCACCAAAGGCAATAATATAAGCAATTAATGCTGTTGGGATTGCCAGGAGGAATACATCTATTCCCGGGAAACCAACTACAAATGGAAGGTAGCCCCACATTTCTGCAAATGCTGGCTGTGTAATACCCCACTCAATGTTTGGAACCGGATATTCACTGACCATCCAGCCGATAACCATAGCAATAATCATTGCCGGCACTAACCCGTAATTAGCAATTTTGGCTGCAAGTTTATGTTTTTTAACCAGATCTTTGAACGATAAAGAGAAGAGAATGTATATGGCAATCAAACTTCCAATAATTAAGGAAAATGGCGTAGAAACCAATCTGCCGCCCGCTTCAATCTCCCCAATAATGGCTGCAAGCCCGGCTCCAATTAATATCCCTGCTTTCAAGGAATTTGGGACGACGGCTACCAGTTTTCCACCGAGCTTTGTGACACCAAGGATGAAGAAAATTAAGAACACGGTAAATTGGAGAGCAAACAGCCCTTGTATCGCTTCAGGACCTGGTTCAAAGTTCCCTAAATAAATGACCACAACCGGAATCGCTGCCGTGATCCACCCCGGAACCATAGCGACCCCCAGCAGGGAAGGAAGCATAAACCCAAGCCCTCCGATAAATACGTACGCTAAGGCTACTTCGTAAGGCAATCCCAAATGCTGTTGAAGAAGCGGGATCATCCCTAAACTGACAACGAACATAATAAGTGCCTGGACAAACTCAGCGGATTCCCAACGATAGTGAACAAAAGGCAATCTGATTTTAAAAGGGCCAAATTTCCAAAACGGCTGCTCCTGCCCTTCCTTACGCTTATACAATTGCATATAATCCCTCCCCCTTCTTTTAAAAAAATGTAATAGCTGGCTGTAAAACTTTTCCCTTTATAACAATTTAAGCGCTTACATCACCCTCCAAAAAAATAAGACTGAAATATCTTCTATTCCAATCTTAAAAAAATTCTAACTACTTATGTTTTAATATTTTTCTTAATCTACTTTTACATTTTTGCTATTCTTGCAAATTAATAGGCTTTGTTACATTTTGCTGTTGATTTTCATTAAAAGACGCTCGCTTGCCCTAAAGGTACAAGTGCGACATCCATTCATGCTTCACTTCATTCGCATTCATGGTGTCTTCTATCCCTCGGGCATTGCCTCAGCTTCCTCGGAAAAACCACCCTGCGGGATCTTCGGCTAATGCTATTCCCGAAGGCGTCTCGCGCTTTTATCTACAATCAAATGACTTTTAAAAAATCAGCATGCCCTGTTACCGAAGCCCTGTCCCCCCACACCGTTATTTAGCAAAATTGCCAAATAGATTTCTGTACTCCCTCGGTGTCACTCCTTCTATCCGTTTAAAGGTCGTAGCAAAGTAAGCCGCACTGGAGAAGCCAGTGTTATTAGCGATGACTTCGATTGGCAGGGACGTCATCTTCAAAAAGCCCTTCGATTTCTCAATGCGGTATTGATTTAAATACTCGATGAAATTGACACCTGTTTCCTCTTTAAACATCCGGCTGAAATGAGACGGGCTTAAGTACACAAGGTTTGTGACTTCCTTTAAGGTTAACGGCTCCTGATAATTCAGGTGAATGTATTTCATCGCCGTAGCTATCGGATTGGCCCGATCAGGGTAAAAGTCATTTTCTTCTTCTGTCTTCTCCTGCCTGACATAGTCGTTCGCTTCTCTGACGAGACCTTTTATTAACAGGCGGTCAAGGATCTGGAGGGTTTCGCTTTTTGTGACGGGCTTAAGCAAATAACCGGAGAACCCGGCATTAATCGCTTCATGGACAGGCTCAAACATTTGAAGCTGAGAAAGCAGGACAATGGGTAGGTTAGGATAATGACGCAGCACCTTTTTCCCCAGTTCGATCCCATCTCCATCCGGCAAGGAAAGCTCCAGAAACAAAACGATGGGTTCTCTCTGCTTGATAAGCTCAAACCCTTTTTCAAAGGAGTCTTCTTCCACAAAAGAAAGGTAGCTGTAGGAGCTTTGCTTAAACACTTCTTTGATCGAGTGTCTTGCTTCCACATCGTCATCAATTAGAATAATTTCAGCCATTTCTGCCTCCTTTCTTTCACTATTTTGCGATCGAGCAAATATACGAAAACTTATATCTGTTCATAGAATCCCTCTCGCAGCTTTCTTCTTAGTATTTTTCCTGTCTTGCTTTTAGGAATTTCTGATACAAAGGTATATTTCCGCGGCCGGTTCACGTTTGATAACTGGGGATGCTTTTTACAAAACTGGTCAAGGTCCTGAATTTTGAGTGACGGATCTTCCGGGACGATAAAAGCAGCCACGATCTGTCCCCACCTTTTATCCGCTTCTCCAACCACGATCACTTCCCGTATTCTGGGATGTTCTTTAAGAACATTTTCAATATGAAAAGGATAAATATTTTCTCCCCCAGAGATTATCATGTCATCGGCTCTTCCAACCACAACCAGATTGCCTTCCTTGTTGAAATAGCCTAAGTCTCCTGTATAGTACCAGTCGCTGCTAATGGCATCTCTTGTCGCATCCGGCCTGTTCCAGTACCCTTTAAAAGCTTCCACAGAGTTCATATTGATGACAATTTGGCCTACTTCCCCCTCTTTCATCTCTGCCTCTGATATAGAGTCCGGTCGAGAATTTGGGGAAATAAGACGGATATTTTGGTGAATACCGGGCTTTCCGCCCGAGCCTTTCAGGCGAATATCCTCACAATAGGTAAATGTATAAATTTCCGTGCTTCCATAGTGATTGACAAAGCGCTGCGGGGAAAAGATTTCATCACATTTTCTCACCAGTTCATCAGACATAGGCGACCCTGAATAAGAAATCGTATGAACGTTAGATAGGTCATGCTGGGAAGCGTCAAGATGGTACACCATATCATGATAATACGTAGGAGTTAAGAACAGACACGTTACCTTCTCTTCGTCTATCGCTTGCAAGGAATCTTTCGGATCAAACTCTGTCATTAACACGGCTGAGCCGCTAAGGAGAGACACGGCAAGCAAAGACCTGATGCCTATGACATGGTACATGGGAACTGCCAGTAACGTCCGGTCAAAGGTTTTATACCTGCACTGAATAATGTGTGCTAACGAAGAGGTGTATTCATTGATATGAGTCCTTGGCACCCCTTTTGGCACCCCGGTGGTTCCTGAGGTGTACAAAATCATCGCGATGTCCTCATACGAAATATCAGGCTGGCTATAAGAAGAAGTCCCCTGGTCAACAAGCTCTTCATAGCTGATATCAGCTTTTGCCCCATTTACCCCTATTAAAATCGGACGCTCCGCAAATACTTCTTTTTTCACCAGATGCTCACTAAACGGTTCATAGACAACTACCTTTGGTTCAATGTCCTTCACACAAAAGTAAAAGTCATCAATCGATAAGCGAAAGTTGACCGGTGTGTAAATCACACCGAGCTTCTGACAGGCCCAAAAAATGATAACGTTTTCAATATTGTTTTTTAAAATAACCATCAACCGGTCCTGCTTTTTAATGCCAAGCTTTTGTAAAGAAGAAGCCATACGGTTCACTTCTTCTTCCAATTCTTTGTATGTATAGCTTTTCTTTGAGCTAATAAGAGCCGGCTTACTGGCGTGCCGGTGGACGGAGATATCAAACAGCATGCTTAAGTTCAAAGGAAACCCTCCTTTACTCTCTAAATCTTTAAGACATAGTCTTATTTTATCATTATTATTTTGGTTTTGTGATAAAGCTTACTGCATTTTTCAGCTAGTTAATAATAGGAAAGCATTAAGCAGGACAACCAACTGCCTACTCCCCATTCAATTGCAACCCCCTCCTTTTAGACTCCGCTTTTCTGCTACTATTATGCTAATATATACAGAAGTAATCAATTAAACCAATTGGAATTATAGGAATTATATTATATAATGTAGTCCTAAACTACTTCCTAGTAAAGATACGCTTCTTTTCCTTTTCTATGGTTTCAATTACCGCAACTTATTATCTAAGTTTATAGTTGAAATCAAAGACACAAGTAGTATAATAGTACTATATTAGTAATAATTAACATATCTGGTTAATCACGTTACTAACTGTCATTCTATTCGTGAAATATATTTATTTCTAATGTCAACAACACATAAAAGACTATTTAATACCTAGGGGGATAAGGATGGGGAAACAAAGAACGTCTAACATCGATTGTGAATGGCTGGAATTGATAAAAGAAGCCTATGAAATAGGAATCACGAAAAAAGAGGTAAAAGAATTTCTTCAGAGAGAGGCTATCAAAGTCCCTCTTTAAACTGATCATGTGGGGAATAAGTAGAGAAGGCAGAAGTTCATCTTGATACAAATGAAGAAAGAGCTAACGACCAGTCAGCTCTTTCTTTTTGGCTTGTATAATGATTAATATTCATCAAAATAACTCTGTATTTCTTCTGGGTCATCTGTCTGTGTCAAGGCCACGGTTAACAGAATACGAGCCTTTACAGGATTTAAAGTATCAGATGTTAAAAAGTCACTGTCTTCATCCGGTGTCACTATCCCGTTTCCTACTCTTGAAGATCTCACGACCATGACTCCGTTATCGTGTGCATATTCAGCCCCTTCACGAGCATTAGAAGACATGCCTCCGTTACCTGCTCCAGCCACGATAAGCCCGTCTACTCCTTGATCGGCCGCAGCTTCAAACATATAAGAGCGGTCACTCTGGTGAGTGTAAATAATATCTACCTCTGGAAGTTCCTCTACATCTGAAACGTCAAACTCTGAGTTGGCGGTATGGGTACGTGTTGTTTCGGTATAAAATCTTGGCTCTCCATCAATGATATTTCCCAGGTTTCCCATTTCTGTAGAAGTAAACGTGTCAATCTGCATGGTATTTGTTTTACTTACGTCACGAGCTGAACCGATACGGTCATTTTGTGAGATCATGACTCCTCGATCCTTTGCCTCTTCATGCCCTGCTAAGAGGACAGCATTATACAGATTAAGTTCGCCATCTGAACTCATGGCTGTATCTGGTCTCATGGCACCTACCATGACTACTGGCTTTTCACTGTCTACTACGAGATTTAGAAAGTAAGCAGTCTCTTCTAATGTGTTGGTCCCATGTGTAATCACAATCCCATCTACATCATCGGAGGCCAGACGCTCGTTCACTTCATGAGCAAGCTCCAACAGAATCTCATTATTAATATCATTACTGCTTACACCGGTAATATCCTCCCCGGTAACATTTGCAATGTCCTCCAGCTCAGGGACTTGTTCTAGTAAATCCTGAATCTCAATTTCTCCAGCTGTGTAATCAGCTAAATCTGTTCTCTCTTCTCCGACTGCTGCGATCGTTCCACCGGTGGCTAGTATTTCTACATTCGGTAACTCTTCATCATATCCTTCTACTGCCACATCTTCATTTTCTTTAACGCTTTCCTGCTTCTCTTCAGGCACTACCTCGGCTGGCCCGCTTGCATACATAGACCAGGAACCAAACCCAACGGATACGGCAACGATGGAACCAATGACAAACTTACTTTTCTTTTTTACCTGCATAAGAAACCCATCCTTTATGTATAGATTGATTTCTATTATATTAGAGAAGCAATTTAGTTAGTTAAAGTATGTCAGCTTTTCTCCCATTATATATTATTGCAAACCCATTCCCTTGTTCCTTTCATAGAAAGACAGGTCCATAAGTATTTTTAGGATCAAAATCCTATATAAAATACATTAACCCCTCTTTCTCCATGCAATGATTCGTGATATGCTCCCATATATGTTCGCCTACAACGTGTGGAACGTGCATAATGGCCTGGTACCACCTCATTCTAAAATACAGATCGGTTACCTGCCTTGCAAGGTAGGTCACATCTCTTGCAGGTACAGGCTGTTCTACTTTTTCAAATTCATTTAAATGCATATAGTGATAGCTTTCCCTGCCATTAGTAACCTTCACTTTAGCCTCTCCAGTGGCCAGACCACGAGCGATGATGCCATTGGTATTGCTGTGCAGAAAGACAATATCACCGGCCTGGATATCACTTATGTAATACTTCCAGGGGGATTGATAAGCAGCCACTTTCATCTCCTGTAACATTTCTTTTTCATTCGTTGGATTGTAGGATTTGTTTGTATTTACAATAAAAGCTCTCTTCACTTAGCATCGTCCTTTCAAAATGTAATAACTTTATATGTTATGGTTGATATATTCTTATCTTAATATATTAACCAGGACTTTAGGCATACATTGGAACATAATCTCACAAACCTTTATTTTTAATTGAAAATTCTGAAATTATTAAATAAAAAAAGTACCCGCCTACACTAGGCGGGATAGATAAATTACACTTTTTCGGCCACTTTACCCACAGACGGGCGACCAACAGAATAATACACAATATTATGCTTCTCTGCCTCTTCAAGATCAAAGCAGTTTCTGCCGTCAAATACAACGGGCTCTGGCATCTTTTCAGAAAACAAACCAAGGTCTAGCTGTTTAATCTCATCCCATTCCGTAAGAATGATCACCGCATCAGCTCCTTCAATGGCTTCCTCAGGAGAGTCAGCGTAATTCATAATTTCAGGAAGAACCTTTTTCGCGTTCTCTGTGGCAATTGGGTCATACCCGACTACTTCTGCTCCAGAAAGAATAAGCTCCTGGGAAACTACAGTAGAGGCAGCTTCTCGCATGTCATCGGTATTCGGCTTAAAGGCAAGACCTAGAAGAGCAATTTTCTTGCCACGGACTGAACCACCGAAATGCTCTTTTATTTTATGAACAGGAAGAGCCTGCTGATGAGCATTCACATCAATCACGGCACGCAAAAGATTAAACTCGTGGTCTACATTGCTAGCAATCTGAACTAACGCACTTGTATCCTTCGGAAAACAAGATCCACCGTAGCCGATTCCGGCATTTAAAAACTTACTTCCAATTCGGTCATCCTGTCCCATACCGGCAGCTACATCGTCCACGTTTGCTCCTAAGCTGTCACAAAGATTGGCAATCTCATTGATAAAACTAATCTTTGTCGCAAGGAAAGCATTGGAGGCGTATTTAATCATCTCTGCACTTTTTACATTGGTATGGAAAAGCGGAATGTTAAATGGAGCATAAATGTCGTCCATCAGCTTTGCTGCTTTTTCACTGGAAGACCCTATAACAATACGATCTCCATGAAAGGTATCATGAACGGCTGATCCTTCACGTAAAAACTCAGGGTTAGAAACAACTTCACACTCTACATCTGTCCCAGCGGATAGGATGTTTTGAATCACATCATTCGTTCCTACAGGAACCGTGCTTTTGGTGACTACGACAACTGGCTTCGTAATATGCTCGGCAATATCATTGGCTGCCGCTTTGATATACGTCAGGTCAGCTGTTCCGTCAAAGCGCTCCGGGGTACCGACAGCTATGTAAATAGCATCCGCTTCAATGAAGCCCTCACTATGCTGTGAGGTGAAGAATAGGCGACCAGCAGCAATATTTTTTGTCATGAGGTCTTCTAATCCTGGTTCATAGATAGGTGAGAAACCCTGCTTCATTTTTTCTACTTTTTGTTCATCAAGATCAATACACGTTACTGTATGGCCAATATCTGAAAGAGAAACACCTGTGACAAGGCCCACGTACCCTGTTCCAACGACTGTTATGTTCATTTTTTCATTTCCCCCTATTTCTTTCCTACTAATTCAGCACTAGTAAGACTTTCTAAATATGCTTGTACATCATCCCGCAGGTCCTCTCGGTCTAACGCAAAGTCTACTGTTGCTTTCACAAAGCCTAATTTGTCACCAACGTCATACCTTTCGCCTTCAAACTCATACGCAAGAACGGCCTGCTGGGAGTTCAGAACCTTAATCGCGTCGGTCAATTGAATTTCATTTCCAGCTCCAGGTGGAAGGGATTCCAAAATATCAAAGATTTCCGGACGAAGCACGTAACGACCCATGATGGCATAGTTAGAAGGAGCATCTACCAAGGTTGGTTTCTCAAACAAGTCAGATACGTGAATGACTCCTGGCTCAATCTGTTCACCTTTAGGCTGAATGATGCCGTACTTAGACACATCTTCATCGGCTACTTCCTGAACTCCTACGACAGAAGATGAGTACCGCTCGAATGTTCCTATCAACTGACTTAAGCAAGGCAGATTCTTAGATTTTACAATGTCATCACCAAGAAGCACGGCAAACGGTTCATTACCAACAAAGCTGCTGGCGCAAGAAATCGCATGCCCCAATCCTTTAGGTTCCTTCTGACGAATATAATGGATGTTAGCCATGTTTGAAATGCTTTGAATATCGTCAAGAATCTCCATCTTTTGTTTTTTTAATAACGTTTCTTCAAGTTCATAGGATTTATCGAAATGGTCTTCAATCGCACGCTTGCCACGGCCACTTACAATGATAATGTCTTCTATTCCAGATTCAATGGCTTCTTCAACGATATATTGAATGGTCGGTTTATCAACAATAGGGAGCATTTCTTTTGGCTGAGCTTTCGTGGCAGGCAGGAATCGAGTCCCAAGACCAGCTGCCGGTATGATTGCTTTACGTACTTGCATGAGAAATCCCTCCTAATTTTGTAAAATAATCAATATAATAAAAATACCACATCTTTAGTAAGAATGTGGTAAAAATACCCAAATTAAATAGAGAAAAATGATATTACTTGTTTTCTTGTTGAATGGCTGGTGAATCAACCTTGTAGTATTCTTTGTACCAATCAACAAACTTCTTCAGTCCTTCATCAATAGTTGTGCTTGGCTTAAAGCCTGTAGCATTCTGGAGGTCATCAATATCAGCGTAGGTTGCTTCTACATCACCAGGCTGCATCGGAAGAAATTCCTTCTTCGCTTCAATCCCTAAATGCTTTTCAAGGCTTTGGATAAAGTCCATTAGCTTTACTGGCTGATTGTTTCCAATGTTATAAACCTTGTACGGGGCATAGCTTGAACTTGGATCAGGGTTCTCCCGGTCCCATGCTTCATCAGCCTTTGGCGGCTTGTCCAGTAACCTAACAATCCCATCGACAATGTCATCAATATAAGTAAAGTCTCGCATCATTTCACCATTGTTAAAGACTTTAATCGGTTTTCCTTCAACAATGTTCTTTGTAAAAGAATAGTAGGCCATATCAGGACGGCCGTAAGGACCATACACGGTAAAGAAACGAAGACCTGTAGTTGGAATGTTATAAAGATGACTATAGGTATGGGCCATAAGTTCATTCGATTTCTTAGTTGCAGCGTACAAACTCACAGGATGGTTTACTTCATCAGACGTTGAGAAAGGCATCTTTACGTTTGCTCCGTAAACAGAGCTTGAAGAAGCATAAATTAAGTGTTTGACATTATTATGCCTACATGCCTCAAGTATATTAACGAAGCCTACTAAATTAGAATCCACGTAAGCACGAGGATTCTCTAAGCTATAACGAACACCAGCCTGAGCTGCCAGGTTAATTACAATATCAATGTTTTCTGTCTCACAGCAATCATTTAAAGCTTCACGATTAGCAAGATCTGCTTCATAAAAAGTAAAAAATTTAAAAGGTTGCAAGGTCTGCAATCGCTGTTTCTTTAGCTGAGTATCATAATAATCATTTACATTATCATACCCAATAATACAATGACCCTTTTCTAACAATGCTTTTGATAAGTGCATCCCTATAAAACCTACTACCCCGGTTACTAATATATTCATTTTCAAATACTCCTTTTTAAAACAACTACGATTTCTACAAGTTAAACAAGCATTGCTTTTAGTATGCTCCCTTACCGGTTATTATTTGTGTGATTGTCTTCAGAAAAATTTTTGAATCTAATAATATAGAACAGTTCCTAACGTAATAGAGATCATATTCTATCTTTACACCGTGTGGGATTTCAGACCTTCCATTTATTTGTGCGTAACCTGTGATACCTGGTTTCACCTTTAATCTTTGACTTTGGTGGTAATCATAACAAGCTGTAATTTCAGGAATCTCTGGTCTAGGTCCTATGATGCTCATATTCCCTATCAGCACATTAAATAACTGAGGTAACTCATCGACACTATACTTCCTCAAATAATAACCAACTTTTGTGATATTTGGATTTGAAGTTGAAGTTTTAAAAACAAAGTTATCTGGTACCTTCTCCTTCCAGTTAAACCGAATTTCCTCTGACCTTTCAGGTCTGTTAACTTGTTTCATAGATCTAAATTTATACATTGAAAACACTGTATTATTTTTCCCGCTCCTTGGTTGTTTAAACAAAACGGGTCTTCCATCGAATAATAAAATAATTATAGACACCAGAATAAATAGAGGTGACAAAATTATTAAGCCTAGAGAGCTAATGAAAATATCAAAAGTTCTTTTTATTACTTTGTAGTATATGCTTTTTGATAAAATCAATTCTCTCTCTGTCTGCCGTAGTTTCTTCATTTCCACTCTTAACGCCTCCAATCCCATTTGCTATACCTATTAATTGGGTAGGGAAGTCCAAACGATCTACTATTACGTCACCCTTCTCGCCTATTACCCCTCCTGCAACTATGTTTACCCCTTCTATTCTTTTACTACCTTGAATTAGATCAAAGAAGTCTAATACTTCTTTTTGCAAACACAATCCTGCATAAGGAAAAGCGATTCTGACGTCTAACCTTAGACATAATAATTCCCATTCTCTTGAAACAAGGTAAAAAGAGTGAGAAAAATTGTTTATACCACCATCAATTACAAACCCCCTAAACTTAAGTGGTTTTAACCATTCTTCTCCTATAACCTGTTCACTAGAAACAAAGGATACGAGACCATCAATACTCCCTGTCTTTAAATCAGATATATTTTCAATTGCAATTATAAGGTCTTCACTAGCATGTCTGGGAAGTATGCTATTTAAAGCAGCAACTAACAACTTATTTTTTTCTAGGTTTCTTCCATATAGGTAAACCTTTACTCCTCTTTCAGCTAAGCGAAGAGCTAATTTTCCTGCAATATTTCCATTTCCATACAAAATAATTTTATTAGCGGCAATATCTTTTCCTAAAATACTGTTAATTTGCAAATCAGCTGCTTCCACTGTTATATCATTAGGTTTGTATTGGTAAATGGGAGTGATTTTTATAGTATTTAGTGCAATTTCCCATAAATGATCTATTTGTTTTTTTTCAACATCCACTAAGATTTTAGAAGCTTTACCATCAATATAAGTTAAACATTTCCTAGCAGTTTCTGAGGAAGAGACCAATATATTAATTACTTCGTATGATAACAAGGTTCTTCTAGGGAGGATACTAAAATCGTTAGATATTCTAGAGGTTGTACCTATAGTTATAATTAAGTTATTCTTATCTACGTCCTTTATTTCTTTTTTAATTAGGTCAACATTCAAACATTTCTCCCACCTTCCTTTATTTTTTTACCTTTTTTTTGCAGCATTTATCAAATAATTCCCAAAACACCAAGTAGCTTTTAGGAAACTTAATTGTTCAACTCTTCTATAAATAACCCATGTTCGTCTCAGAGCTTTTAATTTGTTACTAGAAACCGAATTATTTACTTTTCTATAGGTTGATAATTGTTCATTCAAACCATAAGCTGTGTATCCTTTTTTTAATATCTTCAACCAATAGGCGGTATCTTGTCCTGCTCTTATATTAGGCATATGTAATTTACCAATTTTTCGTACATCTAACATTACTGTTAAACAACCTATTATCGTGTTTTTTAATAATTTATTGTAAGTAATTGTCCTCGGCACTTTTACACTCTTACCCGTGTAGCTTCCATCTTCATTAACAATTACATAACTCGTAAAACTAAAGGCAAGTTCTTCTCTTTCCATAAATTTCACTTGAGTTTCTAACTTTTTTGGATGCCAAATGTCATCACTATCAAGGAAAGCAAAATAATCACCGCAAGCCATGTCAATTGCTTTGTTTCTACAAACTGCTGGACCGCTATTTTTTTCTAGATAGAGTACTTTAATTCTTTTTTCACTTTTTGATTCTTCGTCTATAATTTCTCGTGTTTTATCAGTAGAGGCATCATCTACTATAATCATTTCCCAATTACTATAGGTTTGCGACTTTACTGATTGAATGGTCTCTTTAATAAACCTTTCAGAATTAAAAGAAGGGGTGATAACTGATATTAATGAAGTTTCCATTCTCTATTATTCACCTCACTACCTAACTAATTGTGTTATTTATTATCTTTTTGTACCAAAGTTTCAATTTTTCTTCTTCATGCTCCCAGTTTAACTCATTGTTTATAGCCTCCCTACCATTTTCCCCCATAATCTTTGCTTGTTCTGGATTATTAATTAAAAATAATATAGCTTTTCTTATTTCCTGATGATTATAAGGGTCTACTACTAGCCCGCAATTATATTTATTGATAAATTCTTTCCATTTAGGGAAATCAGAACAAATAATTGGAAGTCCCGCCTGCATATACTCGAAAAATTTAGTCAGTTCCTTTTTCTTATAATGTTCCGTAGGTGGAAAAAGCGCTAAACCTGCTACATAGTGCTTGAAATATTCCTTATCAATTTCCTCTCTTGAAATAAATTTATTTAAGCCTTTAATATCTAGGTAATCTTTATTCATTCCAGAAGCTTCATTCATTCTCTCAAATACGTTAGTTGAACACTTTCCTACCATCCTTATTTTTATATCTAAATTAAGATTAGTGAGGTTAGCATGAATTAAAGCACCACGATCTTCTGTTATATTTCCTGTATAAAGCAATGACGGTTTACCATCACCAAAGACGTTTTCTTGCTTATATTCTTCTCTAATAGGTGGATAGTTAAGTATTAATTGGCCCTTAGGAAAAATATCTTGATAATATTTTTCAGCTAAACAGATATGAAAGTTTCTGCTTATTCGTCTCTCAATACTCCTAAATACTTTTGCTAGTTTAGAACGAACTTTTTTAGGTAAATAATTTTTTTGCTCAATACTAGTTTTGTAGTCTTCGTGAACGTCATAGATTACATTGTTTTTACTGTTTTTTAATAACCGCCCGACCCACATTAGCTCTGGATCGTGAAAATGATAGATATCCGCATTTAAAGATTTGGCTTTAGAGTACGCTTCCAAAGTCCCAAATATAAACCTGTTCCATCTTTTTTTTCTTGGCTTTAATTTTATAATACCAATTCCATCATAAGTAGAAGCATTCAAATCTTCGTGATCTGTTGTAATTAACTTCACTTGGTATCCTTCTTTTGCTAATGCTTTACATTCTTTATGGAAAATTCGTGTATCAAATGGGTGATGTACCGTTGTAATATGAACTACTTTTTTCGTCATAGGCTCTCCTTTTTATATCTTTATCTAATAATAAGTTATTCATTACTTTGTGTCATCGGGATCATAAAGTCTAAAACTCATACCTAAGAAAGCAAACAGGAGCCTGTTATCGTTTAAATCACCTGTAAACATTGCATTAAATAAATAAAAGAGGAAAAGAGAAAATGCAATTTTATTTATTCTAACTTTTCTCCGTATTAATACTGGAAACGAGATAAATATAAAAAAAATAACTAACCCTATTAATCCTAGTTCAGTTAATATTTCTAGTAAGATATTATGAGGATAGTAATTTACATCACCAAACCCGTATAAAACAGGCCAAGAACCAATACCATTACCTACGAAAATATTATTAGTCCAGGCAATAAGGGCATGGTTATAAAAATCTAGGCGAGTACTAGCTGATCCACTGTCGCCCGATTGGAAGCTAGAAACAATTCCAAATAATCGGTTTACTGCCTGTAAATTAACAAAGTTTATATCTATAAATGGTAAGATTACTATTATACTTGTTAAGACAAAGGAGGATGATATGATGAAACTCTTTTTTATTCTCTTTCTATGAAAACACTTCCACAAGGCAAACAATGCAACAACCAATAGTAATGATATTAAAGGCCCCCTGCTACCTATATATAGTATAGGACTTATTTGCAACAAAAAAAGGAACCATAACACTAATCTTTGCTTCTTGTTACTCTGTTTGAAAAGTAAAATACTCAGAGTAACTATAGCTCCCATCCCAAGTATCCTTCCTATATTAATATGATTGTTTCCTAGTATTTCCACTGAAGAATTTGGACTGTTAAACAAGAAAATAATGGTTTGAATAGATATAAATAATGAAAATAGTAATAATAACATTATAAATTTTCTATACCTAAAGTAGTTGGTGCTAATTACAAAACAAGAACCTACAAAAGCAAATAAAGTGAGAGTTCCTAGATGTAAAATTTTTTCTAACGCATAATCGGTACTGAGTGACCAAAATAAACTAAGAACAGAATAAAATATAAAAACAATAAATATACTTAAAAATAATAACCTTTGTTTAGAAAATTCAAAGGTACTTTTATAAAAAACAAAGATCATAATTATACAACTTAATATAAAAAAGAACGCTGTTAAATCTATAGGAACCCATTGTAAATACTCACTTCCTTTAAAACGACCAGAAAGTATAAAAAGAGCAAAGAATAATTCAAAAGAAAAAAAGTATATAACTAATCTATTTATTTTTGACATCGAAATCTCCATTATTTACCTAAATTATTGTATTTATGGATGTTTTCACTTCTTTAATTTTATCTTCTAATTTAAAGTTATTTTCTATGTCCTTTTTTGCTTGTAAACCTATTTTCTCCCTCAGTTCTTCCTCTTGAAATAACAGCACTATTTTATCTGCGAAAGCCTGGGAAACCTTCTCTTCTTCTACTCCTACTATTTCTATTAGTATTCCATTCTCCATTTGTCTAATAACCTCTGAAGGTCCCGTTTGACAATTCGAAGATATTACAGGCATTCCTAACGCCATAGCTTCCAACAAAACATTAGGGAAGCCCTCACTCCTTGATGGAAATAAAAATATATCAGCCAACCTCATATAAGGAAATGGATTCGTCTTTTCACCTAAAAAAAACACTTGCTCCATGAGATTCAGACTTTCAGCTAGCTTTTTATAGTGTGATAGTTTAGTGCCTTCTCCAACCACCAACAGCTCCATATTTTTTCTAATTTGAAAAGGAATTTTTTCTAAGGCGCATAGAAGGTAATCTAATCCCTTTCTATATTCCAACCTTCCGACAAATAATAAAGTAAACTTATTATTTTCCTTTAAAACATTATTTTGATTAATTGTTGAATTTTTAATTAGATCTAAATCTACTCCGTTATGGATAACCTGTACATTCCCAGGGTTATTTTGGTATGATTTTATGCAATTTTCTTTTGCTTCCTTGGATACAGAAATCATTTTGTTTGCCCTGTTAAACAACCAGGAGCGAAATGTTTTTTCAAAATAATTTTTCTCTCCCGATACAGAGCCACTTATATACAACATTGTTTTAACTTTTAGATTCAAACTTGCTAGTGATACAATCATATTGGTATTCCAACCACGACTAACCACTAAATCGTAATCACCCCTAACTAAGATTTGTCTTAATTTATAAATAATTTTCAGGGCATTATTTTTACTAAATTTAGTATTGATAATTTTCAAGTCAATATCTCTAAAAAAATGCTTGAATGAACCTGTATCTTCAACAATACATACTTCTACACAGTATTCATCCTTAAGTTCTCTAGTTAAGTAATAAAGTTGTCTTTCGGTCCCTCCTGCTTTTAAGTAAGGTAACAGAAACAATATTCTTTTTGTTTTTTTATTTTCATTCATAGACTTCATCCTTTACATTACCTTGTTGAAATTTTTTTCCACATGGATCTAACTTTCAAATATAAATTATTTCTTTTTCGCACATTTTTAATTATTTTTCTTGCTAATTTCTCCAACCTCTTTTCTTTTTTTAACAACATATAAAAAAAGTGAAACAAAGTATTTCTTATTAACCTTTGTTGATTTAAACTTAAACTGTTTACTTCTAAACTTTTTTCTAAATTCTTGTTAAAAAAAGCAGTTAATGATAACTGCCAAAGCTCAAGAGCAAGACGCTTATTTTTTTTCATGTAAAAAGACGCATGTATTCCATGCTTATCTAGAAAATCAACATTATTCTTAATCCTTTCTTGTATGCATTGCCTTGCAAATTCCCCAAAAAACTTTTGCATTATTATTTTATCGATTGAAGACCCAACCCCATTAGGGAGGATATATCTTTTATACAAAACTTTTTCAACTATAGAAAAATTACTAATCAAACTCATTCTCATCCATAAGTCATAATCTTGGCTAAACAAAAAAAATTCTCTATAGCCTCCAGCTTTTTGATACACACTTTTTCTAAACATTACTTCCCCATGTGTAAAGATATTACTTTTTAGTAATTGATTTGTTGCTTTTTCCCCCTTATTAATATCGGGTTTATAGTAACTTTTAACCCCATTAATAGTATTAACTTTCTCAACTATACAACCTACTGCCCCTATCGTAGGGTTTGCTGTGAGCACATTAAGTTGTTCTTTAATTCTATCTTTGTAAGATATATCACCAGAACCATGGATAGCTATAACTTTTCCTTTACAATAATCAATTGCCTTTTTTATAGAGTGAACGAACCCTTGGTTGCACTGGGTAAAAACTTTCAATCTCGGATCCTTAATAGATTCTAACCTTTTTAACGTATTGTCTTTGGAACCATCATCAATCGCAATGATTTCAATATTTTTATATGATTGGTTAAGTAAACTGTTAATTGATTCAATTACATTCTCTTCTCTATTGTAGTAAATTGTAATAATAGAAACTAACATTCCTATTCTCCCTTTATCAATAGTTTACATTGCTTTTTTAAATTTATTAATAACCTCTTTTATATCACTAAGTTGTAGGAAGAGAACTGTCCTTAATGGAATTTGTTCCTTTCTTGAATAAACTATTCCAAAAAGTAATCCACCTAGAGAATAACTAATTGTCGAGGCCCATGCTGCTCCACTCATTCCATACTTTGGTATTAAGATAAGATTAAGAATAATATTCAGAATTAAGGGTCCCACGAACACCCAAAACGCGTACAGGGGAAAGCCTCTTCCTGCTAAATCAGGGTGAAGAATTTTAGAAATTACAATAACAAAAATTCCAGGTAATAAGATCCTAATTACTTCCACAGAAGAAATAAATTCTTCACCGTATATAACTGAAACTAAAAAAGGAGCCATTATCCACAATAAAAGACAAATACATAATAATAAAGGCATGCTCATTCTTAACAGCTTAACAGCCCTTAAATAGGTCTTTTCATCACCAACCTTAGAAGATGCACTCTTTGCAAATAATACCATTCCCATAGCGGCAGGCAACTTCCATATTAACTCAGATAGGTTGGTTCCTATAGAATAAATTCCTACGCTTTCGGGGGAAGTCATTTGCTCCAGAAAAATAATATCAACTCTATAATTTAATGTTAATATAAATAACGCCAAAGCAAATTTTATTCCATGATTAAAGAGTGATTTTGATACTTCCTTATTGTATTTAAAGGTTATTTTGAACTTTTTGGTAATCACTATAGTTAAGTAAACCAACATAACTATCCCCATCAAAAGTTGCACTAAGGCGGCTCCTATGATGTCTAAATTAAAAAGCCAAACCAATAGAAGAACTCCTAGTAAATTTACAAAAAAACTAAGTAATTCACTGATATTAAAAGTTCCTATTTTAATTTGTCCTTGTAAAATTCCTTGAAAATACTTTGATAATATTTTTAATGGTATGGTTATTAATGCAATCGTTATAATTAACCAACCATAGCTTTGTACAGAGCCAGTAGTATAATAGGTGACTGCCACGGCCAGAGACAACAAGGAAGCAATAAGCCAAACTATCATTACTGAGGATATAATCTCTTCCGTTTTATAGAGTTTTTTACCAATATGATAGGCAGTTGCTTGCCTAATACCTAGGTCTGCTAAAGTGATAATAAGATTAGGCACAACAAACACCGCAGTTACAATGCCTTTACCCTCTGGTCCTAATAGCCTTGCTAAAATTACTGAAATAATAAAGCTACCAAACAATATTATTATTTTTGTACCAAAAGTTGTGACAACTTGAAAACTAGTACTTCCTTTATTCATAGACCTACTCTCCATAAGTTATACGCAAATTACTTCTTCTTCCATTACAATTGAATGTTTAATTTTCACTTCATTTTTAGCTACTCTTATTAACTTCTTAATATCTTTTGCTGTTGCCTGATCGACATTTTCTATCCAATTACCATGTCGCTCGCTAATCCTTGCTCCTCCTACTCGGTATCCCTTTAACCCAGCTTCTTCAATTAATTTCCCTGGATAAGGCCCCTGTGGAGGGCTTTTAAATGTACTTCCAGCACTAGGGATGTTAAGTGGGAATTTTGTTCTTCTTCTTTCCGCATTCTTTTTTGTTTTCTCTATTGCTTTGTTATTTAGGTCTTCTCGTAAATCGTATTCAGCTTCTATAATTACAAACTTTGAATGTAAAAATGAAGAAGATCTAAAGCCTAATTCTAAATCTTTTAATTCTTTCTTTTTCAAAATTCCGTAATCATTTAAGTAGGTAACTGATTTTAAAATATTTTTTGTTTCCTCACCAGCCGATCCGGCATTCATGACCACAGCTCCTCCAACAGTGCCTGGAATGCCAGCGTAAAATTCAAACCCTTCAAAGCCCAATTTAGCCATCGTAAAAGCTAACTTAGGCAGTGGCATTCCAGCCTGCACACTTACACTATTTCCTAATATTGAATATTCCGAACACCCTTTGCCAATGTATATAACAGCCCCATTAAATCCTTCGTCATTTATTAAAATATTAGAACCCTTCCCTATTACGAAATAAGGAGTATTATTATTCTTGCATATACTCAGTGTTTCTTGGATATCTTCCTTATTATTAGGTTCAATAAAGTATCTACATTTACCCCCAACTTTCCAACTTGTATACGTGGCTAGACTAACGTTTTCTTTTACTTGGCACTGAAGACTATTGAACATGTATCTCTGCTCCAAGTCTACGCAATTTACTAGTTATATTTTCATACCCTCTATATATTTGTTCTACATTTGATATTGTCGTTTCTCCATCAGAAAACAGCCCAGTCAAGATGCACGAGGCTCCTCCTCTTAAATCAGTAGCCTGTACGTTTGCACCATTTAATTTTTTATTTCCTTCAATTATCGCTGTGTTACCAAAGGAATGAATATTAGCACCAAATTTTTTTAACTCATTCACATATTGGAAACGATCCGTGAAACGTAAATCGGCAATAGAGCTTATTCCTTGTGCTGATAAGGCCAGTGTTGCGAAAATTGGCTGCATATCAGAGTTTATACCAGGGTATGGAGCAGTAAACAAATCAAACGGCTTCTTAACCCCCTTCCCAGATATAAACAGAGATCCCCCCCATTCAAATACTTCTAGTCCGGCTTGCCTTAAGTATCTTACGTCCTCTTTAATATATTCCATATTAAAATTTGGAATACGAATTTCACCTTCAGTAACTCCCGCTGCAACAGCATATGTTATGGCTTCATCCCAGCCAGGCATTATTGGCATGGTTACACCCCCGTGTAACTCTTTTACACCTTTTATTTTCAGTATTCGGTTTTTACATTCTACCTCTGCCCCCATAGCTTTTAATAATTCGCATAATTGTAGGACTTCAGGCCTGGTATTAGCGTTTAGCAATGTAGTTTCTCCTTCTGCTAAACAACCAGCTATGAGAATGTTTTCAGTACCAGAAGTAGTAGGTAGATAAAACTCTATGTTATTTCCTTTCAAAACACGTGAATTTACCCCTAACCCTTCATCTGACTCTTCTACTTCTACTCCAAGCTTTTTTAAACCTAATATGTGCAAATCATATTTTCTATCCCCAATTTTGCATCCACCAGGGAGGGGCAATTTTATCTTCTCTTTTAATGCACTTGTTAAACCAAGTAACAAAAGTGAATATCTAATGCTACTGGAGACCCTTGGAGCATTCACTTTATTTGGAAAATCTCCTTTGCTACATGTTACCATATTACCTTCTACGGCAATATTTGCTCCCATCTCAGTTAATATTTGAATTAATATTTTCACATCACGTAAATTTATCGGTACATTGGTTAGTCTCGTCTCTTTTTCCCCAAGACAAGCAGCAACAATCATAGGCAAGGCTGCGTTTTTGGCACCTGATAACTCTACATCTCCATATAGATTATTACCACCTGTGATAACTATTTTTTTATTTTTATAATCATAAGTTGTATTTTTGTTTGTTGATATGTTTGTAATAGTGTTACTCATTAAAATCCCACCTACTATTTTTAAATTTGGTATATCTTCCTAGTTCATGTAACAGTTAATTGGTTTAGATTTCCCTTCTTAAAATGGGCAATATCCAGTGCCCTTTCCCTCACCATTTCTTTTTCTTGTTTTTCTACCTCTAGAATAAATTCGTTAATAACATTAATATCTACAGATGTAGTTTTCCCTCGATATATTTTGGGATAGATTTGCTCTTGGTGCACCTCATTATCTCCAAGAAGCTCTTCAAATAATTTCTCACCTGGACGCTTTCCTGGAAATACTATTTCAATTTCTTCTTCTGTAAAACCAGATAGATGAATTAAGTTTCTGGCCAAATTAACAATCTTTACTGGTTCACCCATATCAAGCACAAAAATCTCACCACCCTTTGCGAGGGAACCGGCTTGTAAAACAAGCCTAGAAGCTTCGGGAATTGTCATAAAATAACGTTCCATGTCAGGATGAGTAACAGTAACAGGCCCCCCTGCCTCAATTTGCTTTTTAAATAATGGAATGACGCTACCTCTGCTTCCAAGAACATTGCCGAAGCGGACAGCAACAAATTTCGTATCACTTATCATGTCTAAATGCTGGATGACCATCTCTGCTATGCGTTTTGTGGCACCCATGACACTCGTTGGATTTACTGCTTTGTCTGTTGATACCATTACAAAGGAAGCAACTCCAACAGCTTCTGAAGCTTCTGCAGTGTTTTTCGTGCCTATCACATTATTTTTGACCGCTTCGTGTGGGTTTCTCTCCATAAGTGGAACATGTTTGTGAGCGGCTGCATGGTAAACCACATCTGGTCTGTGCTTTTCCATTACAGCAAACATTCTTTCCCGATCCTGCACATCAGCGATTTCCGTAACAATATCTGTTACTCCCCTCAATTGCTTTAATTCCATTTCAATGCTGTATATACTGTTTTCTCCATGACCAAGGAGAATTAAGGTTGCTGGTTCAAACTTATATACTTGCCGGCAGATTTCTGAACCAATTGAACCCCCAGCTCCTGTAACTAATATTTTTTTACCAGTGAGCTTTTTTCCAATTTTGTCAGTGTCTAGTTCAACTGGCTCTCTTCCAAGCAAGTCTTCTACTTGAACATCTCTAAATTGCTTTACTGAAACCTTTCCAGTTAAAAGACCTTCAACAGAAGGAAGGATCTGGGTTTTCACTTTTGTCTTCTGGCATTCCTCATAGATTCTCTGTAAGTCTTTTTTCTTTAAAGAAGGAATGGCAATGACTATGTGCTCTGCTTCATATTCTTTAACTACTCTTGGAATGTCATTGACCCCGCCAGCTACAGGAAGGCCTAACACTTCTAAATTTTGCTTAGTGATATCATCATCAATAAAAGCAACCGGATGCATTTCTGTATCCTTGTACTGCTGTATATTTCGGCATACTAGCGTACCTGCTCCGCCCGCTCCAATAATTAACGTTCTTGTTTTTTCCTTGTTGTCTTTCAGGTAGCCATCTCGGTAAATTCTCCAGGCAAAGCGAGAGCCCCCAATGAGTAAAATATGTAACATCCAGGTTACAATTAACGTTCTTATATGAAGAGTCTGGAAAAATGTAAATTGCATAATTCCTGTAATAAGAATCGTCAGCGAAACAGCTTGGAAGATAGCCACAAGCTCATTCACACTCGCATAAGACCATGCACGTTTATATAGTTTAAAAAAATGTGCCAGAATATGATGAGAAATAACCAGTGTAGCTGAACTTGCAAATAGAATGGCTGACCAGATGTATTCAGGCGAGTATAATAAATATCCCCCTATAAATACAGCTGTCAGTACAATGAGTGTATCTATGGTCATCAACGTCGCTATTCTTTTTTTATACGTTAAGGGAATTGCTTTCTTTGGTGAATCTTTTACCAATGTAGATGAACTCAAACCTATCACTCCTTTTGTCTTTTAATACGAAAAATATAAATAATGCCTGGTTCCACCAATGGTTGGCACTTCCAGGCATTATTTATATTTTCACCTTTTGTAAATAGGCATTTAACCTAACCTCACACCGCACCCTTGGCGACAAGCGCCTAAGGTGTTACCCCACAGCACGGCCGAGTATCTCCGTTATTAAAGGTAAGGAGACATCACCTAAAAAGAAAAGCGCAAACGTCCTGAACAGGCGCGATACGTTAAAGCCTTTTGGCCAAAGGTTATACTAATGACTAAAGAACTAATGCAAAAATTTGTCTAACTTAATTATATAAATAAAGTTATATTGCTTACTAAAACAAGCCAAATACTTTCTTCTTTTTTATGCGTTGCGGTTCATTCATGGATATATACTGCCCTTTAACAAGAAATTCAGCATTTTCACTAAAGAAATAGGAAGCATCCAAACCAAACTTTCGTTCAACTTCCTCAAACGCCGCTTTCATTCGCGAAGGACGTTTCTTGGTTCCATGGGCATCGGAGGCAATGAAATGAGTAAGCTCATGTTCTATTAATTGCATACTGAAACTCTTCACCTTTTTCCCAAAATCGCCTACAAGGCTGGATGCAGTCACTTGGGTGGCTGCCCCGTTTTTCACCAATTCATATAACATCCCTGGCTGCTCAATCAATTCCTTATTTCTTTCAGGATGAACAATAATCGGAATCAAACCCTGCTGCTGGATGTCGTATAGCATCTTTGGCGTATACCTGGGGACATGGTCACTAGGCAGCTCTACAAATAAATAAAGACCTCCATCAGCAAGTGTCAATATCTCTCCCAGCTCTAATCCTTTCGGCAAGTCCCCATGGATTCTCGTTTCTTGTCCAGGTAATACAGTAAGAGGTATGTTTTCTGCTTTGAAGGCATCGTTTAGTTTCTTTGTTTTTTGGAAAATATCAAATTTAGGATTTAAGTACGTACCGTTGTAATGATGGGGGGTAGCGATGATTGTTGTAACCCCTTCTTCTAATGCCTTTAGAGCCATTGCTTTGCTTTCTTCTAAATGGGCTGCCCCATCGTCGGTATCCGGAAGGATATGACAATGAATATCAATCATATAACACCCTCCTCTTTTTATATACAAAAGTCCTATTACTATGAAACTAACAAAATACAGTATATACCAAATGTTAAATAAATGGAAGTTATTTGTTAAATATCCTGTAAGTTAACTTCCGTAATAATACATATAGTTGCTCGTTTTCTTTTCTTTTCTATTTAAAACAGCACCTAATAGTCTTGCATTCGTATTCTCTATCAATTCTTTCGCTTTCTCAGCTTCGTCTTTCACTGTTTTCCCGCTGCTTACCACAAGCACCACACCGTCACAAATACTTGCAAGTACTTGGGCATCTGTTACAGCAAGCAGGGGCGGAGTATCTAGAATAACATATTCATAGTTCTTCTTTGCTTCGCTTAATAGCTCTTTCATCATTCTTGACCCTAATAGTTCAGATGGGTTAGGAGGAATAGGTCCGCAGGTTAATACATCTAACCCTTCCACGTCAGTAGGCCGGACTGCTTCGTTCAGGCTCATTTGTTTCGTTACAACGTTACTTAAGCCCACATGGTTAGGAAGACGGAATGTATAATGAACGGTTGGCTTTCTCATATCAGCGTCAATTAGCAGAGCCCCTTTTCCTTGCTGAGCCATCACCACAGCCAAATTTGCATTGACTGTTGATTTCCCATCCCCTGGTCCCGCTGAGGTGGTCATAATGGTAGACACTTCTTCATCAACTGCGGCAAACTGAATGTTTGTGCGAATCGTGCGAAACTGCTCTGTTATCGGTGACCTCGGCTGTTCCTTAGCGATTAACGTTCTTGTCTTAGTTCCTTGTTCATTTTTATTACGAAATTTTTTGAGCATTAACCTTCTCACTCCCTGGTTCTTCTCGGTATGGTTTGGCTGCTTTCTGATCATTGGCATCCATTTCCGGAATAACTCCTAGGACCGGAAGCTCCAGACCTCTTTCGATATCCTGTTCTGTTTTAATCGTGTTATCAAGAAATTCTAATAGAAATGCCAATCCCACTGCTGCCATTAGGCCAACAACAAAGGCAATCGCCATATTCAGCATAGGTTGAGGAGAGACAGGAGACATTTCTTCTGTTAGTTCAGCTGTTGATAGAATACTAACATTATCAACACTCATAATGTTTACGATATCTCTTTCAAAAACATTCGCTGTCATATTGGCGATATTTACTGCCATTACCGGATCTGGATCTTGGACCGAAATAGAAACGACCTGTGAGTCGCCTTCAGCTGCTACGTTGATTTGATTGTTTAATGAGTTATAAGAACGTTCTAAACCAAGCTCTTCCCTTACACTCTCTAAAATTGTAGGACTTTTAATTATCACATTGTATGTATTGATCAGTTCACGGTTTGTATCGATATCGCTGGTAGAATATGTTTGCTGTTCAGTTGGAGATTGGTTTACGAGAATTTGAGTAGAAGTTTCATAGATTGGCGTTAATACAAAGAAGCTGATTGCAGCACTGATTCCCACAGCTGCCAGAGTTATTGCAATAATCATGACGATTCTTTTTTTTAGCGTTTCGAGTATCTCTTTCAAGCTGATTGTTTCTTCCATACCTTCCTCCTGATGCTATTTCATATATTATTTTACATAATGTTACATTTCCCTAAAAACAATACATGAATTGTATCACAACTTTCACTATTATTGTAAATTTTTCTTGTATAATCTCAACCCCCTTCCTATAATTGTAAAGGAATGACCTATTACCTTCAGAAAGCAGGAACGCAACATATGAAGAAATTACTAATCGTTTTATTCAGTTTAGCAGGGGCTGTCATTCTTGCTATCGGCGGATATGCACTTTATTTATACCTATCTATTTCTAATACTGCCGACAGCATGCACGAACCATTGATTCGTGAAAGTGATAATTTACGTGAAGTTGATTTTTCTTCTCAAGAACCTTTGTCTTTTCTTATTCTTGGAATCGATGCCGAGGAATCGACCAGAGGACGTTCTGACACAATGATTGTTCTGACAGTGAATCCTGAAGACGAGTCTATGAAAATGGTAAGCATTCCAAGAGACACCCGAACAGAAATGGTTGGCCGGGGCAACGAGGATAAGATTAACCATGCTTTTGCTTTTGGCGGTCCGGAAATGGCCATGGATACAGTGGAAAACTTTTTAGATATACCGATCGATTACTATGTTTCCATAAATATGGATGGATTTAAAGATATTGTTGATGCGGTTGACGGTGTGACTGTAGATAACGCCTTTGCCTTCGAGCAGTCAGGGTATGATTTTTCCGAAGGGGAGATTAACCTGGATGGAGATGAAGCCCTTGCTTATGTACGAATGAGAAAGAATGACCCTAACGGTGACTTTGGAAGAAACACACGTCAGCGTCAGCTTGTGGATGCTGTGATTCATGAAGGAGCTCAGATCTCTTCAGTAACAAAGGCCGGCTCTATTTTAGATGCCTTAGGGAACAACGTAAGAACCAACCTGACATTTGAGGAAATGAGAGACCTTCAATCAAATTACCGTCAGGCACGCCATGACCTTGAAGAGTTTGAGATTAGCGGCAATGGAACAAGAATTAACGGTGTTTATTACCTGGAGGTTCCGGAAGAGGAACGGCAACGAATATCAGGAGAACTGAAAGATCATTTGAATGTAGACTAATAAAAAATGGCTGTCGAAGCGCTTTCGACGGCCTTTTTTATACCTAGTGACAAGTATTGGAATGGCGTGCGTTATAATGTACAATAAGGAAACAAACAGCTCACACCCAATTTATGGAACAAACAATAAAGGCTGGAGGAAACAAGAAATGAAGACAGGAACCAGGATTCTTATGTACACTTTATGCCTTTCTTGGATTCTCTTACTCATCGCTTTCAATTTAACAAACAGTATTAGTGATCTGATCATTCACCGAGAAGGCTTTTCCTTTCACATTGACCGTGATATTAGCTGGCGGGCAGAATTTTCGGTTTTCGCTCTGGATTTATCAGACCGTTTATTTATCATTTCTAAGCTTGGGCACTTTGTGGCTTTCTTCATCTTAACCCTGCTCCTTCTTTCTACTTTTAGATCCCAAAGGTTAGCACTTGCCATTGCCCTCTTCTTTTCTATTATATTGGAGGTTCTACAGCCCTTCTTTGGACGTGCGGGCTTAATTATGGATATGGTTATTAATTTTACGGCAGTTTATGCTGCTTTCTTCCTTTATAAAGGGGCTGTGTGGCTAATGTCTGCTCCTAAAGAAAAGAGTTCATCTTATCCTGAAAATTCAAGGATGGCCCGGCGAAGAAGACTTGGTTAAAAGAAACCCCCCTAGAAACTGCTCCAGGGGGGTTTCTACTTTCTCTCTTCTCTTGTATTGATTACAGAAACAATGCTTAACGCAATCAAGGCTCCCGCTGAATTAATCAAGACGTCTGAAAATACCCCGTCTCTTCCCGGCACGAAGGTCTGGTGCCATTCATCAATGGCACCGTAGGCTGTGGCCAGTCCCCAGGCCAATGTATACTGATACCTTTTCCCTCTAAGCGCAAGCCAAAAGAAGACAGCAAGCACCCCAAAGGCTGCAAGATGAACAAGCTTTCTTATGATATAATTAAGTATATCTGGATTAATCAAAGGATTCTCAAGCAATTGTCCTGTTGATTCACCTGTAAACCCCGTATGACGTGTCGCCATTGCTATGAGTAGGCACCAGGCTGTCGCTGTCACCCACCATTTCTTATTTCCCTTCATTACGAATCACCTGTCGTTAATTGTAAGCTGTTATTTTACTATGATTTCCTTCTGTCTGACAACGCCAGATTCATAGTCTGGACCTACCTTTCTACACAATTTGATAAAATTTTTATAGATATATAGATAATATTCTCTTATAATATACGGAGGGTAAAGTGTATACCCTAAGAAATGGACGTTGGACGAAGGAATCTTAAAGGAGCGTTTAAGCCTATGGGACGTATGGAACAACGAAGGCAAGAGGCTCGGAAGAAGAGGAAAGTAAAACGGTGGATTTTCATTCCTCTGCTTGTCATTGTTCTTCCGCTGACCTTATTTGGAACTTATTTAGGATATAAAGTGGTAACCACCGCATCAGATATGCAGGAAGATCTTGCCCGTGGTGAGAAATCGGAGAAACGTGATGAAGCTGTTGATATTTCAAAGGATCATTTCTCGGTCCTGTTTCTAGGGGTTGATACCGATGATCCAAACGAGAATTCACGTGCAGATGCTTTGATCCTGGCTACATTTAATCGAGAAGACAGCTCCATTAAGCTTCTCAGTATCCCAAGGGATTCACTGGTCGACATTCCAGGACGCCAGAATAGAGATAAGATCAATCATGCTCATGCCTTTGGCGGAGTGGACCTTACGATTGATACCGTTGAAAATATGCTGGATATTCCAGTAGACTTTTATACAAAAATGAACTTTCATGGCTTTGTCGATATCATTGATGCCTTAGGCGGCGTAGAAGTTGACGTGCCGTTTGACTTTGAAACCCATGGTACAGAGGGAAGCGCCAATATGGTGTACTTCGAAGAAGGACGCCAACATCTTGACGGCGAAGAAGCTCTTGGCTACGTACGAATGAGAAAGCAGGATCCTCGGGGCGACCTCGGACGTGGTGAACGTCAGCAGGAGGTCATGGAAGCTGTCATCCGCAGAGCAGGGTCGATTTCATCGGTCGCCAGATATGACGATGTCCTTGATGAAATTGGAAACAACATGTCAACAAATCTTTCCCTGGGAAATATTTTGAGCCTGCACCCTTATGCTCAGTCGTTGGATTCCATTGAAACGGTGAACTTATCTGGAAGTGATTTAACGCAAAACGGTGTGTACTACTACCAGGTATCTGAGGATTCTCTTCAGGAAGCCAGAGACCGGTTGAAGGTACACTTGGATATGATTGAAGAACCTCACACTTACTCTGCCCAGGAAGCAAGTGATTATGAATAAACGATAAATAGAAAGGTCTCTCATCCTAGTCACAATTATTGTTAGTGGGATGAGGGACCCTTCTTCTTTTTATAATAAATGTCGAGATGATATTAATATTGTAATAAATGAAGAAGACCAGCGAGACTCCTGCAGAAAAACGAGCGAGAGAGACCCCGCAGGGTGCTCTTCCCGAGGAGGCTCGAACGTTCGTCTGCGGAAAGCGAGCATGGCTCTTCTTTACTAATCAAAGAAGGACCTGCCTTGAAGAATACGAAAAAGGAAGCATCACTGTCTAAGCAGATGATGCTTCCTTTTTATTATTGCCTCAGCAATGTTTTCTTTTTTAACTTCTTCACCAGGCTGAAGATTGGTTTCTTCCGTTCTCCTAGTATTCCAATCCATTCGGCCATCACCTGGGTTAATAACCCCAGAAAGAGAATGATTAGAATAGACATCCATAACGCGGTTTCTGAAAAGACGAGCGCTGCGCCCCCAAAGAATATGCTGACTCCGTATAGGATTAATACGGTTGTTCTGTGGCTGAAACCAAGAGCAAGAAGTCTGTAGTGCAAATGCCCTTTATCCGGCGCGGAAATCTTCTGTTTGTTCAGCAGTCTCCTGATAATGGCAAAGAACGTATCAAAGATCGGCACTGCCAGAATAATAACCGGGATAATCAAGGTAAACAGTGTCAGGTTCTTAAACAAACCGACCATGGAAATAATCGATATCGAATATCCTAGAAACATGGATCCTGTGTCACCCATGAAGATTTTAGCAGGGTGAAAGTTGAACACTAAGAATCCAAGCCCGCTCCCCACTAAGACAATGGCAAGGGCTGCAGCAAGGATCTGTCCGTCCATAAAGGCCATCATAAACAAAATCGTTAAGGCAATTGAACTGGTTCCCGCTGCCAGTCCGTCCAACCCGTCAATTAAGTTAATAGCATTTACCATGGCAAGAATCCATAAAATTGTAAAAGGGTAGCTCCATAATCCAAACTCTATATAGCCGTTAAACGGCAGAGAAATAAATTCAATCTGTAATCCGCCTGCTACCACAATGGTTGCGGCGGCCATCTGCCCAAACAGCTTTTTGCTTGGGGATAGTGTATATTTATCATCAATCAAGCCGAGAATGAGTATCGTAAGTGCCCCGATCGTAATAGGCCAGAAAAATTCAAAGGGAGGCTGTAAATAGATCAGCCCGGCCACGGCCCCAAAGGCGATCGCTACTCCGCCAATTCGAGGCATGGAATCTTCATGCACTTTTCGTTGAGAAGGCTGGTCCACAAATCCGCCTTTAAGTGCAAGCTTCTTCACTAAAGGTGTAGTGGCTATCGTGACGATAAAAGCGATAAATAAAGCGATAAAATATTCATATAATGGCTCCACCGTCCACACCTTCCTCAATAATATACTTTATTGTACCATTACTAAGTATATCAGCAAGGCAGGTACAATCAAGCATTATTTTATTTTCCCATAATCTTATACATCTATGCTTTTTTCATTTCTTCTGCTTTGAAAGCAATTCTTCATAAAATCGTAGAAGGACCCTGCCTTCCGATTTCCAGCTGTATGACTCTTCAAAGGCCTTCAGCGCCCGCTTTTGTATTTCTTTCAGTTCCTTTTCATCTTCCATTAATTTCAGCATTCCACCTGCGATTTCCTCCGGGGATTCTGGATTCACCAGCTCGCCTGTCTGGTAGTCTGTCACTACTTTTCGGTAGTTGGGAAAGTCTGAGGAAACGACTGCAAGCCCGGTGGCCATGTATTCAAAAAGCTTATTCGGCAGACAGACGACATGGTTTGGTACCGGAAGGTATGGAAGCAGTCCAATAGAAGAATGCTCTAAATATTCATGGACCTTCTGGTAGGATACTTTTCCGGTAAAGGTAACATGGTCTTCTATTTCAAGAGAATTGATCAATTCCATGATCCTCTTCTCAAATTCAGCAGATTGAAAGAACCCTACAAAGGTTAGGTGAGCATCAGGACGGGCCTTTACCACTTTGGCAAAGCCCTCAATAAGCTCTGCCGCTCCGCGGATTTCCGTAATTCCTCCTACATAGACGAGCTGTGTCGCATCTTTTTTTGAAAGGTCAGGCGCAGGAAACAATTCATTTAATGGATAATTCTCTACTTTACAATGCTTGTACTTCCTGTACCTTTCCCCAATTTCCTCGGTCGTCACAACTATACCCGATAAAAAGGGAAGCAACACCTTTTCCGTCATTTCGAACACCTTTTTCATCATCACCCTGGCAGGCTTTGAAAGGTAAGGCTTGCTCATGATCGCATTTGGGTAGTGCTCATGAACATCAAAGACCACAGGCTTTCTCGTTAAGATTCGCAGGAGGACACCTGCAGGAAGCAGCTCAGGATCATGAAAATGATAAATATCACCATTCTGCTTTCTCGCAATCTTTACAGCTTTCAATGAAAGAAGAAGACGTGACAACCTGCTTCCCGCTTTTGGGAGGGGAATAATAGGTACTTCTTGATCCTCATACTCTTCCGGTTCCGGGGCAATGAGTTCTACGTCGTATCCTGCTCGCTTAAGGGTCCTGCACTGCTTATAATAAATTCTCCCGTCGTATGCCGGATGAACGGTTGTGAGCACCACTGCTTTAGTCATTTTTCTCATCCTTTACCACGTTCTTAAGAATACTGCTCAGCTTCCTGGCAAGCGTTCTACGGTTATACTTTTGTTTCACGACTTCGGTGACGTTGCTCTCAAGCTCCTTAATCCACTCTCTATTTTTCACCGCTTTGTTCACAGCCTCAGCAAGTTCTTCTGCGTTCCCAGGTTCAAAGGCGATCCCAGCTTCATTTTCAAGCACGATATCCGTCGCTTCTCCCCCTACGCCAATTAAGACTGGTTTTCCAGCTGCCATACAATCAAACACTTTGGAAGGAATGGTAATATGAAAAAGAGGGTGGTTTTTCAAGGTGACTAAGCACAGATCAGCAGCCTGATAGTACGGCATAAGCTCCTCTTTATTCATACTGTCCAAAAACAAGAGATTGGGGATGTGTTCAAAATCTGCTTTTGCCTTCAACGGGTCTTTCTCCACTCCCTCTCCTATAAAGCAAAACGTTACTCCTGCTTCTGGTCCCAGTAGGTTAGCAGCGTCAAGCACGACATCAAGTCCCTGTGCCGCTCCCATGTTTCCTGCGTATAAGACAACAAGGTCATTTCCCAGCTCATGCTTTTTTCGAATCTCTTCCTTTTCTTCACTGGCAGCCGACTGTATATCTTCTATATCTACACCGTTTGTGACTACATTGATCTTTCGTCCATCTACACCTTGCTTGATCAAATGTTCCTTGTATCCATGGGTAACTGTAATAATATGGTCTGCCTTTTGATATAAGAAATTCTCCAGCTTTCTGGCCCATTTGAGCAGGAGCGGATTGGAAAACTGGCTTAGGATTTTAGCAAAATCAACCCACAGGTCCCTTACTTCCAGGATAAAGGGCTTTCTGAGCAGGCGGCTGAGAACATATCCAGATGCTGCCGTAAACAAATGGGGGCTTGAGGCATAAACGGCATCTGTTTTTCTAACAAATAAGCCGCTGATGATACTTGAAAACATAAAGGAAAAATAGTTAGCAAGCCTTGCTTTCGAGCTTTTTTTCGTATCCTGAAAACGAAAGGAACGGCGAACCTCTATGCCTTCTTTTGTTTCTTTTTTAAAAAGTGAACGGTTCTTTTCATGATTTGGAAACGTCGTAAGAACCGTGACCTCATGGCCTTCTTTTACCAGGTTTTTTGCCATATCGTACGCTCTTCCCTGGGCTGCTCCAATTTCTGGCGGAAAGTGCTGGCTGAGATACAGAATTTTCATAGTTTGATTCCCTTTCTTCCAATCCTCTTGGGGCTGTTTCTTCTATTTATTCACATAAAAGAGGTGCATCTGCTGCACCTCTCGCTTGTCCGTATATCCTCTTAGAATTTCTATTCTATTTTACTATGAGAAGGCCTCATGTGAAAGCGGAGATTATTGATTCACGATCGTCTGGAGAGTTGAGAAGTAATGATCCACAACCGGCTCCACCCCGTATCTTGAGGCCACTTCTTCTCTGCCTTCTTTTGCAAGGTCCTTGCGCCACTGTTGGTCTCCTGACATTTTCCCCGCTAAAGAAAGTGCTCCTTGAAGATCATTCCCTTGGTACATGGCCCGTTGAAGAGACCCCTGCAGTACTTCAGGGATTCCTCCCACGTTTGGGGCAATGACCGGGCACTCACAGGCAAGCGCTTCAATGAGGGTCATCCCAAAGGATTCATTCGTTGAGGTGCTCATCGTAAACCCGCCTGTTTTAGCTACGAACGAGTACAGGTGAGGCATCGCCTCGTATTCCACTCTTGGAAGCCAGCGCCATTTGTTCATTAGCTTGTGCTCTTCTACATAGGAAAGAAGTTCTTTCACAGGACGGGGACTTGCTGTTTCTCCCCCTGCCAGCCATATTTCACTGTCCGGATAGGTTTCGGTATAGTCAGCAGCCAGTTCGATAAATCCTCTCCAGTTCTTATGGTCGTTAATCTTTCCAATCCAGAGCATAACCCGGGGCTGTCCGCCTGCTGAAACGCTCCGTGGATAGAAGTGTTCAAGCTCCAGGCAATTTGGCGTTACGTACGCCGGAATGCTCGTTGAGACGTTGTATTCCTTCCTTAACACCTCCATGACGTATTGAGTCGGAGTGATGAGGGCATCGATTGTCGAGACATCAAGCCATTTCAAATATTCAATTCTTTTGGAGGTCCCATGAACTTCATGGATGACTTTCCCTTGAAAGGAAGACGCATGAATAACCTCATAGGCTTCTTCTGTATCCACATTGATGATGAGGTCATAGTTATTTTTGTTGATTAGGTCTTTTAATTCATCATCTGTCTTTGGCTTATACACATGTGGATGCTTGCGAAAAGCCGTCTCCCCTCCGTGATCTCTAAGAAAGGCAAGGTGCACTTCACACTTTTTGCTCAGGTGCACCAGTCTATTTGAAAGCTGAGTGCAGACTCCTCCGAGCAGGAGATATCTGTAGATATATAAAATCTTCAAACCGTTCACCTTCTTTATTGCACAACAACAGGCTGAAAAGGATTCTGAACCTGCAGCCCGGCAAGCTGCTCCGCTTTCGCTTCCCAGCTGTTGGATTGAATTCTTTGATGCCATGTGGAGTAGGGAAACTCCTGCTCCCTTGCTTCGTTCATCTGTTTGTCTATATCCTCTTCCAGGTTTAAAAACATCCCCCTTGGGAAAACCTCGGCTGATTCCTGGAAATTGCCCAGTACAGGCAGACCAAGGGAAATGAGAAAAGCTGTAAAGGGTTCGTTTTGTATAATGTCTTCATAAAAAGCTCCAACGATAGACCACCTTGCCGCAAGGTTCACCAGGTCCCGCTCCTCCCGCGGCCGGTACCACTTAATTCTCTTTTCTTGTTTCACATGCTGAGGCCGGTCTGATGAAACGGCGTGTATCGTTACATTCTTGTATTTCCGCGTTAAGGCCAATAAAAACTCCCAATCAATTCTCTCCTTATTTCCTTCCACACAGCCAATCACCAGCTCCTCGCTTTTCACTTTGTTGCGAGGATACTGAAAGTAGGAAGAATCGATGCCATCGGAAAGCACCACCGGCTGGGGTATACCCTTCCTTTTCAGTGCTTCCGCTTTTTCTTCACTTGACGTGACTGTCTTCATGGACTGATGTAGAAGAAAAGAGTCTTCTGCTTTCCATTGTTCCTTTGCCGGCTTGTCCCACAGATAGTACGTTTTCCAGCCCCGGACAGCAAGTTGGTTAAGCCACTTTGCCCCATGAGTAGAAGCCGCTGTATTTAGCACCACTTTAGGCATGCTGTCTGCAAAGGTGTGCTGAAGCAATCTTGGAAACAGCATGTCCAGTGCTTCTTTTTCTTCTATTTGAAAGACGTTTCCTCCCGCGTAGACAGGGTAATGCTTGCTCTCCTTTTCCCCTTTATAAATGAAAAATACTCCCCAGCCTAATGAGGAGAATGCTTGAGCAAGCTGACTCACTCGTGTGCCACTCTTGTCTTTTATAAATTCTTCATTAGTGTACATGACAATAACCCCGTGGTACCTGTCTTTCCCGTAGGCAGTAAGGAAATAACCTATGGCCTTTTGCCGTTCCTTCATGGAAGGCGCGGGTGTGAGCTTCAATATCCTTTGGTCAGGCCGGCTTCCTTTTACAGGAACCGTAGAGGATGCAATCGACAGAGACGATATGTCAGCAGTTTTTTCGGCTTTCTTGATTATATCTCCAGAAAGCTCGCTTACGGTTTCTTTATATAATGACTTTCTCATTCGATTGTAAAATGTGCTTTCCGTTTCGTATGCCTCCAACAGTTTGGAGTGGTCTTCTAATAATGCGTTCAAGTAATAGCGCAGCTGTTCATTCTCTTCCTTAAGAGCTTGGACTGCTTTTTCCTGATGACGAAAATAACGTTCAGACTCTTCGATTCCAATCTTCACTGCCAGTTTATAGACAAGGTCTTTAGAGTACTCAGATGATTCTTTGTTCCATCCTACATAGCCAATCTTGTCGCCTGTTAGAAATTTCGTCTCTCGCCTTTTGAAATACTTTTGTACTTGGATAAACCGCTCTATAAATCCGTATCCCTCCTTCACAGGAAAGGTCGGGAAGGAAGGAATCACTTCTGTCCAAATGAATTTCCCGCTTGGCTTCAGAACTCTTTGTATACCTGAAAGGAGCGCAGCATAATCAAGTTCTCGCGGAACTTCTCCTACTATCACAGAGTCGAATTGGTTCTCTTTATATATACTCAAGTCGAAATTCCCAGAAAAAGCGTATAGGTCTATGTTACCTGTTTTCACCACTTTGCCTTCGGAAAACATTCTATGAAAATAGGCAGACGTGTGGTAATGGGAGGCAAACAGAATGTCAGCGTTCGGACTCTTTTCCAGCTTCAATCCCTCTTCAAAACGGCCGCCTACAAGCAGGACATAGTTTCCGCCTACTCTTGTTTGTAACCATGGCTGCTGTAAAATTTTGTTTTTTGACAATTTTTTCTTCACACTCCCTGTTGTTTATCCGATATATAAGAAGTACCTGGACTTTAGTCACCGGTACATTTCTAACGATGTTCCTATGCATATCTTCAATATTCTTCTAGCATATGGTACTATCATCTATGATTCAAAGAAAATTTTGTATAAGGAGGTAAGTTTTTGCCGTATTTTCGTATTTTCATTGTTTCGCTTGTCGCATTTTGTATCTTTATCACAATTCCTACTTCATTACTAGCTGAAGAAAAAAACGTCTCCGTCCAACTTCACAACTACATCCAAAACAAAAACAGTCTAAACATACAAGTATCCAATCCATACAACATCTCAGGAAACAGTGATTCTTTAAGCAGCGGATCGTCCTATATAGTGAAACTGGAACAAAACCAGTTAGTGCTGTATAGAGGATCAAGCAAGATAAGGGAATTAGGAACGGAATTCACCCTTACTCCCGAACGGTATGATTACAGTCATTATACCACGGTAGAAGGGAGAAAATACTTGGGCAGCATGACATTTCGTGTCGATGGACAGTACATACGCCCTGTAAATACCCTGCCCCTTGAAGATTACTTAAAAGGTGTCGTTCCTAGAGAAATGCCTGCGAGCTGGCACAAAGAGGCTCTTAAAGCACAAACGGTAGCCGCCCGTACGTTCGCAAGCCATCCAAGCCGTAATAACAGAGAGTTAGTTGACACGGTGTCCGACCAGGTATATGGCGGATATGACTGGCACCCTAACACCTCTGAGGCGGTTGATTCTACAAAAGGAGAAATCCTGACGTATAACGGCACTCCAGTAGAAACCTTTTATTCTTCCAGTAATGGCGGAATGACAGAATCAAATGCTAACGTCTGGTCAAGCAGCCCTCTTCCTTACTTTTCCGTAAAAGAAGATCCGTATGACCCCAAAAACGCCTGGAGCTTAACTCTCCAAAAGACGCAGATCGACCTTTCTTCTCGCGACTTAAAAAAGCCCGAAAACTGGTGGCAGCAAGTAAGAGAGAAAGACAGCGGCAAAGCATTTGTCAATGGAGTTAAAAATCATCTAAAGGGAAGGAATGCGTATTCGGGCTACGAGATAAAACTGACAACTATTGAATCTCTCAATCTATCAAACAGCCGGTACGACGGGGGACGCCATACGGACGCGACCTTAAGAGTATCTTTTATTGCTAAGGACAATAAAGGAAACTTTGTCCGCGACTCTAGTAACAACATTAGAGTGATGACAGAAAATATCAACCAAAGAATGAACCCTTTCCGGATTATGATGGGTGCCGGGGAATTTAGAAGTACACTCGTAAACGTCCAAAATCGAAGCAGTGATATTGTCATTTCCGGTCACGGATTCGGGCACGGTGTCGGCCTAAGCCAGCACGGAGCTAACGAACGAGCAAAAGCAGGACAAAGCTATCAGGACATTCTCGCTTTCTATTATGATGGGTCGTCTCTTGAAGGAAAAACAGCTTCTACTCCTCTTTCAGTCACCAGCCTGGAAGGAGATAACCGCTTCCAAACAAGCGTGGCAATCTCTCAATACGGCTGGAAAAACCCAGGTGAAGTGGATACGGTCGTTGTAGGCCGCGGCGATCGCACAGCGGATGCCCTAACAGGAAACGTTCTGGCCAAGAAGCACAATGCTCCTCTTTTGCTGTCAGAAACAAAGAGAGTTCGAAAGGAAGTAATCGAAGAGATTAAAAGGCTGTCTCCATCGCACATTTATGTGCTAGGTGGTCCTAATGCAATATCCGAAAATGCTGAAAGAGAGCTTCAGTCTATCGCTGCTACTACTCGAGTGGCAGGAGATACAAGACTTGAAACAGCATATGAGATTGCTAATGAGGTAGGCAGTTCTTCTAATAAACTGATACTAACCGCAGGCAGTGACAGTTCAGGAGTCAATGCTTCACCTGACGCTCTTACGATTGCCACCGTAGCAGGCACGGAACAAATTCCTATTCTCTACACGGCCAACCGCAGCAATGTAAACAAAGAAGTCAGTCGCTATATTGAAAATAACAATATTCAGGAAGTATTTATAATTGGCGGCCCCAATGCCATTTCGTCCTCTATAGAGAACGAAGTGAAAAGCTTGGCACCAACAGTTACTCGGGTGGCCGGGGATAACCGTTTTGAAACAGCAATCAAAATCGTAGAACAATGGAACCTTTCTCCTGAAAAAATTTTCTTCGCCAGAGGCGATGATTATGCCGACGCACTATCCGGTTCCCCTCTTGCTGCCAAAGAAGGAGCACCTATTTTATTAACGAGAAGCAATCAGGTTCCTGATGTCATTTCTACGTATCTAAGAAACCAAAGCAGTCAGATTAACAGCCTTTATTATCTTGGCGGAAACCATGCGATTCATTCTTCTGCCAGAGAACAAATTGAAAGTCTAGTAAGGTAAGCTTTTTACTTTAGCCAAGCAATGCTTGCTAAAAGATATGTACATTTATGATTCGCGTTCGCGAAAAGGAGGAAAGAAATGCGCAAACCCCTTCCCATGCTGGGAATTATATTTATTGTTCTCCTCTCGCTTTTGGCCGGAAACACCCATTTCGCACAAGCCAACGGTGAGATTAAGAGATTAGCCGGTGACAACAGGATAGACACAGCGATCGAAATTTCAAAAGAAGGGTGGCCAAATGGCCTCTCAGGGGATAGAGCTGTCATTCTCGCTCGAGCTGACGTGCCTGCCGATGCACTAGCCAGCTCAAGTCTTTCTAGAGAAAAAGACGCTCCTATCCTTCTGACTTACCCAAATCGGGTGGACTCTCAAACCATTAATGAATTACAAAGATTAAACGCCCGTACAGTGTATGTGCTGGGTGGTGAAGATGCGATCAGCAGCACCGTTGTCTCCGGAGTTAGACAACATGGATACACGGTAGAACGCATCGAAGGCAGCAATAGATCTGAAACTGCCCTTGAAATCAACAAAAAAGCAGGTCTTGGCAACAGCCAGTCCGCCCTTCTGGTAAACGGGGTCACCATTGCTGATGCTCTTTCAGCATCAAGCATTGCAGCCAATAATAACATACCTATTTATCTGGCTAATACTGACCACCTGCGTACAGAGCTTCCAAGCTCTGTTAGAAATGTAACCATTCTTGGAGGTCCTCACGCGATCAGTACAAGTCTTGAAAACTCTTTAAAGCAGCAGGGAATTCAAGTAGATAGAATTGCCGGTGACAACCGCTTTGAAACCAACTTAAAAGCCCTGGAGCAGTATTCTTTTTCTAACGATACAATTGTCGTACGAGGAACCTCTGTGAGCAGCGACGGTGAAGACTATCCAGATGCCGTGGCAGCAGCCAGCCTTTCGCACAAGCGTAATGCTCCCGTGGTGCTAAGCCACCACTCAAGCGCACGAAGTGACGTACAAAATTTTTTAAACGGGAGAACTGGCACTCTTTTTGCCCTTGGAGGCCCTCACGCTCTGCCTGATTCAGTCCTTGGCAGCGGAGGATCATCTACTCCGGCTCCAGCTCCGAGTCCTGAACCTGAATCTGAAGATGCGATTGCTGAAGCTACTGTAACTGCCAGCTCCTTAAATGTAAGAAGTACTCCAAGCGGTACAATTATTGGCTCTCTTCCTAACGGAAGTCAGGTTTCTATTTATTCCTATGAAGGAAGCTGGGCTGAAATCCGCTATAACGGGCAAAAGGCTTATGTTTCTTCTAACTTCTTACATGTTCAAACGACATCTCCAGGAGATTCAGGCTCTGAACCTTCTGATGGGATTGTGGCACATGCAAAAGTTGCCGCCTCTACGTTAAATGTAAGAAGAACACCTAATGGAAGCAGCCTGGGAAGTTTAAGAAACGGATCTTCCGTAGATATTTACTCATTTGACGGCGACTGGGCAGAAATTCGTTATGAAGGTCAAAAAGCCTTTGTCCATTCCTTCTACTTGAACATTGACGGTAAAAACAACCTCCTGCGCGGCCATGTCATTGCTGTTGACCCGGGCCACGGAGGAAGTGACCCTGGAGCAGTAGCAAACGGCCTACAAGAAAAAGAGCTTGTTCTTGATGTTGGCCTTCGTTTAGAGAAGCTGCTAAAAGACGCCGGTGCCACTGTGGTCATGACAAGAAATACGGATACCGCTGTATCCTTAAGCAACCGTTCTAGAATAGCAAATGATAGAAATGCTCATTCGTTTATCAGCATTCACGCCAATGCTGCCGGTTCTGCGGCTCACGGAACTGAAACCTACTGGAATCACCGCCATGAGCCTGCGCAGAGTAAAGAGCTTGCTGAAAAAGTGCAAAGCCGTATGATTTATCTTCTCCAGACAAATGACAGAGGTGCGAAAGAAGATCGTTCCTTGTCCTTTATCAACACTGGTTTTGCCGTTCTTCTGAACTCTGAAATGCCTGCAGTTCTTGCAGAGCTTGGCTTTGTAACAAATGCCGCTGAAGCCAACCGAATGAAAACGAATCAGTTTAGAGATGATGCTGCGAATGCTCTTTATCAAGGAATCTTAGATTTCCACCGTCAACCTAGAAACTAAACAGTCTCATAAAAGAAAAAGGTGCCGATTATCAAATAAAGATAATCGGCACCTTTTTTGCTATTTTTTTTGGAGAAAATAGATCATATTTATGAAAATAGGTCTTCATCCAAAAAGTCATCTGTAAAAACCACTTCCTATATCATCGCAGAGAGTTTCAGATTATCTTACATTAATAAGCGAAATCATTTACTTGAAGTCATAGGCTGATTCCACAGTCATCAAGTTGGTAAAAATCAGACGCCAGTGGGAAAAGCAAGCGCTGAAGATCCATGAAAAGACACCGACATTATTGATTAGGACCGTGCACCTTCCCCTGCGGTCTCTTAATTAACCGGTCAAACCAATGGGGAACTGAGGAGTACCCCACTGAGTAACGTCCTTCTCTGGGTGATAAGTACATGTAAGCGTGAGCTGCATCTATGACTCGTTCCCTGTCGTAAACAGGAAGGTTAACCCCACTTACATTTTGGAACTGGTAAGAGGAAACGTGAAATTCAGCTTTCTCTATTTCCTTGTCGATATATAATTCATTGACTGCTATTCCTGCAGCTACATGGTCCCGGTGGGGATCATAATATGAAAAAGTCTTGTGATAGGCCCCAGGGTACCTTTCCTCATATTTCCTAACTACTTCCTTCACCTCATCCACTTGAAGCTGCCCATCCTTAAAGTCATAGATTTCATAGTTGCTTTCAGGAAGCCCCAGTCTTTCCATCGCATCTATAAACTCCATCACTCTGGATTGTCCGAACTCTTGAGGAGTAAGGCTGGGATGATCCGCTAAGACTCTTTGGTAAGTCCCGGATGCCCTGCCTTGCGTTAACAGGATGATATGAACGTCACGGCCGTAGTACAAGTCATTCGCTATTCCCACGCCCATGGTTAGTATTTCATCATCAGGATGAGGAGAATAGTAGATAACTGTGTCTCCACCCTGTTCTCTTGTTTGATAGGAAGGAAAGCTTTGTACATCGTTTAGTACACTTTCTGATAAGGCATTCGGCCCACCAAGGAAGGTAGTATGAACCTTAGGTGTTTCATGTAAGACCTTCCTGCTTGCCGACGGAAAGCTATCTTGTGCAGAGAGCAAGGTAACGCCCTTTTGTTTTGCTGCGGCCGCTGATCCTGTTAACGCGTCAGCAAAGTCTGTTCCCGTAGCAATGAATATATTTCCATTGTCCTGGTGAAATTCCTTAATGACTTCCGCCGCTGTTTCATACCGGTTACTTCCGCTGATACGGGTTCCTGAAAACTGTCTTCGTAGCTCTTCGGAGACAACGGAAGGACCGCCTATCACGAAAACCTCTTCTGCTTTATTTAGTTTGTTTTCAGTGCCTTTGGTCACCCTTTTCCCGTTACGAGTGAGAAGGATGGGATACCCTGCCTCTGCAGCAATCGGGGCAATGGATAGGGCATCTGGAAAGTTGCTGCCGTTTACAAGAATAGCTTTTTCATATTTTCCTAATCTATCAGCAATTGATTCAGCTGTTTCCATCCTGTTTTCTCCGCTGATCCTCGTAACCGAAACCCCTGTACTATTTATTAATTCTTTTTCTATTTCATTTGAGACCGCCATGGGGCCTCCCAGGATGATAACTTCCTCTGCCTGCAGTCGCTGTATTTCCTTTTTTGTTTCTGGTGGTAACGAACTTTTTCTCGTCAGGAGGATCGGGGCTTGCTGTTTATAGGCAAGAGTAGCTCCTGCCAGGGCATCGGGGAAATTGCCACCTTGCGTAAGAACTACTTTCCGGCTAGTCTCCCAGTGTTCCTTGGATATTTCCACTGCTGTTTCAAAACGGTTGTCACCGTATATTCTATGGCTCTCTTTGCCCTCCGCTTCTAAAGAAAGGAATCCACCTATCCCAAGGATCATGCTGATCATTACTACTAACATACTAAAACGATTTTTCATTTATTTATCCTGCTTCCTTACTAATTGGATCCTGAGTGTGTTCTTTTGCAGGGAAGGGATTGCCCATCAATCGATCCAGCTTCCATGCCTTTGATGGTGAAATCGCATTAGGTCCTCCCAGGATTTCATACTGCAATCCCGTGCCTGCTCTGCTTTTAATATACTGTTCCGTCTCCGGAGTAGCTCTTTCCTTTCTTACGAGGAGCATACTCTTGTTATGTTTGGCAGCATAGGCGGCCCCAGATAAGGCATCAGGGAAATTCTCTCCTGAAGCAAACAGCAGCTCTTTACTTGAACCTTTGAAGTAATCGTGTACTTTACTAGCTGTTTCATAACGGTTGCTTCCCGCAATTCTAACAGGATTTGGAAGGCTGCTGACCACCTCCTCAGAGATGGCGTTAGGACCTCCAATGACTATCGTTTCAGATGGGTTCAGCTCCGCTAAATAGGATTTCGTGCTTTCTGGAATGGCATTTCTTCGCACTAGGAGAATCGGAATCCCCTCCTTACTTGCGTAAGGTGCTACTGATAACGCGTCTGGAAAGTTTTCACCAGAAGCAATAATAACTTTATTCGTTTTCTTTCCTAACTTTTTATTAATGTGAACGGCTGTTTCAAAGCGATTGTCCCCGGCCAGCCGGTGTGTAGTATATCCTTTTCTTTGGATAGCCGTTTCAACTGCTGGGGATATGGCATTTGGCCCTCCTAGGAGTACAACGTGATCAATGGCAAGTTCCTCAAGAACCCCCAAGGTTTCTTGGCTGACTCGATTTGACCTTGTCAGCAGCATCGGTGCGTTTAATTCATAGGCAGCCCTTGTACCTGTTAACGAGTCTGGGAATGAAGCATTGGTAGCTAAAATAGCAAAATTCCCTTCGCTCTCTTGAAAACTTCCTGTCTTCTCACTGCTCTTTTCCCAGCCTGCTTTGGCAATTTCTATAGAGGTTTGTATGGCATTGCTTCCGTATATTCGATTTTTAGATTGTAAGTAAGAAAGTGATTGCTCCGCATCTATTAACGGGAACTTCTGGCTAAGACCAATGTCTTTTGCAGGAACCTCTATGATCTCTCTAAGCTGGCTCCCTTCTAAGGAAGGCTCTTGTGCCTTTAGCATAGCTGCGAGAGAGGTAACTTGAGGGGCAGCCATGCTGGTTCCGCTCATTTTCTTATAAGACCCGGGAAATCCGATATATGTACTCATGATTTCTGACCCTGGTGCGACTACCTTAATCTCTGCTCCGAAATTTGAAAAGGAAGATAAGGATGTATTCCTTCCATTTAAAGAGCCTACTGCTAATACCTCAGGAAAGGCTGCAGGGAAGTCTACTTTATCCATGCCTTTATTCCCTGACGCGCCGACCATCAAAATGCCTTGATCATTGGCATACTGGACGGCCTCATTTACATACCGAGAGTAGTTCTCAAAGCCCAGGCTCATATTAATCACGTCGGCTCCGTGATTCGCGGCATAAAATATTGCTTCAGCCAAATCAAACGTCGTTCCTTTTTCCCCCTCTAACACTTTCAAGGGAAGGAGATCGACCTTTCCTTTTGACAAAGAGGCAATTCCCCTGTTGTTATTTGTGACTGCCCCGATGATTCCAGCCACATGAGTTCCATGACCATCTATGTCTTCCACACTTCCTTTGCTGTGTACGAAGTTTTTCCCTTTTATCACATTGGATCCAAGGTCTTCATGGGCTTGATATATTCCGCTGTCTAAGATCGCTGTGACTGCTTTTCCTGTTGGCTGATAGCTCTCCCAGGCACTGTAGGCGTTCATTAAGTTAAGGTCAACCGCCTGAGTGGACAGCAGCGGGTCATTAGGGGTAGAGAAACGAATGAGAGGCTGTTCTGCTTCCGCATATACATTCTCTGCTTCTTTCGTTTCTAAAAATTCCTCTACTTCCTCTTCACTTACCTCAACAATATCGTATTGGTCATCTATTCTTTGTGTTTCTTCATTACTATCCTTGGTAAATGGTGTGACAGTCTCATCAGCTTCCGGTTCTTTTTCCACAAGTATCTTTACCATGCCATCTTCCATGAAAGCATCGTCTAGTGGAAAAAGGCATAAAAAAAGCACACTAGCAGCTACTATTTTCTTTTTCATTTCTTCTCCTCTTTGCTGAAAATCTATTTTATTAACTACTTTCTACCTTTTATTTTAACATCTATTACCAACTAAGTGAGTCTTTTTTTACATCATTTTTGACAATTGCTAAAAACAATAAATACACCGGCTTACAAAGTAGTAGTACACCGGGACATTGTTTTGCTAATTATCTATGAGCCTTTCAGTCTATTTCTATAGAAGAAAAAAGAACACGGTACATGCATTGCACGAACCGTATTCTTCTCCTACTATATTATTAACTTGCTTTTGGTTTCTGCAGCTCTTCTCTTTGAACTGGCGGAGTGTATTTTATTCTATTTACTTTACCCACGACATAAGATCCAAATGGAAGCTTGTTCATCATATATGCAATCACTATAGATCCTATAACTCCTACAAAAAATAATAGTAAGGTATACACCGCAAGGTTCATATCAACCGACTGATCAGTGAGCTTTCGTATCGCCCGCAGAATCATAAAGTGAATAAGATAAATACTGAATGAATAGTTACTGATTAGCACAGCCCATTTTGGAAAGGGCTTGATCTTCGTAAACACGTAATAAAGAAGGGCCATAACCACGCAAGTATATAACAGCAAATCCACTCTCTTGGAAGAGACGTCTGTAACGATGCCTGCTCTGTGGTTAAACACTAAGAACATCAATAAACCGGCACCACCGGCGGTTACCCAGACAATATTCTTTTGAAGCCAGGCTTTCACTTGATCAAAATTTTTCCCTGCGTAATAGGCAGCTGTAAAATAAAATACCCAGCCTGGAAATGGAATGATCGAATGCCTCTCCCAAAACCTTTCCGATATTCCAGCGACAGGATCCATAAAATAAAAGATTGAGAGATACGCTGCATTTACTAAAAAGGAGATTGATAGAATCATCAAAGGGTTTGCCTTATATAAATGCTTAGCAAATAATTTATGAAGAATATAAAATTGAAAGATAATCAAGACAAAATAACCGTACCAGGAACCTAAAACAAGAATGTTCCAGACCTTATCCCAGTATCCGGCCAGTGATAATGATCCGCCTGCATACCATATATCAAACAGTCCGTAAATGAGCCCTATGCTGATGTAGGGCAGAAGAATAAATTGAATCCTTTTAGCAAAGAAATTTTTTGGTACTTGTTTAGGGTAGGCGTATGCCAGCAGAAACTCAGAAATTAATATAAAAAGAGGTGTAGCAAACATCAATGCAACTTGAAATGTCTGCATCCAGCTTCTTAGCTCACCACTAATCGCTACACTATTTATTGCCACAGTCACTGCATGTATAAACACGATGCTCAAACACGCAAACGCCCGGATGTAGTTAATCTCATTAACTACTTTTTTCTTGCTCATAAAAAACCTCCTTGCTCCGCTTCCATAAGATATACCATCTTAAAGAATTTAGCAAGAAGGTTTCTGTTGTTAATTCTTACAAATTATGAACTATCTTTTAAAAAGCTTGGATTTCAGTTTATCCATCCAGCTTACTTTCTTCTTCCCAAAAAACCACTCAAGAATTTCTTCTTTTTCAACTGTATCCTCAATTTCTTGTTTGTCATAAGCATTTTCAAAGCTTGTTGACGTATTGCTCTGGTGAATGATGACTAAGTATCTTCTATCGGTAATTTCCTCATGAGGAAGCTCTTGGACAGATAAATGGCCCTTAAGCTTAATTCTTTTACCTTCAAGGTACTCGTTTGCATCATAAATGATTGTATAAAATGGCGGTGACGGCAGATCAATTGTAGCCAGCCTGTCTTGAGGAGCGTCATAAATATAGCCGACTTTATTAGTAATCACTACTGTATCGCTATTTGTAGGGTCATGCTGGTGCAAATACTCAATATGATCCTTATGATACATGTCATCAGAATCAATTCGTACCAAATAGAAATAGTCATGCCCTTCCACTTCTTTGTTTACAAGCGTGTTGAACGCTGATTTCTTAACAAACTTTATGTTTTCAGGAAGTTCTTCATACTGGTTTAATGCATCCTGCACCAGTTCTTCTGACCTTTGATCGTACTGTACAAACGTAATAAAGTCCTGGTTGGTCTGGTTCTTTAAGCTCTTTAAAGTGAATGTCTGGAACACTTCCATCCGGTAATCAATCCACTCTTTTGTCAGCCTTTTCTCTTCCTTATCCTGTAATCCCCAGTTATTAAAAGCAATGGATACTAATATCTTCTTTTTTGGCAAAAGAGAACCTCCTTACCTATGCTTTTTCTTCACTTTACCATCGTAAAAGCTAGCTTTCCACGATTTTTCTTGCAATTTGGTCTGCACCGTTAATTTGAACAAGCTTTTTCGTGCTTTCTCTCATTTGTTCATTAATCTCTGGGTCTAATGCACGGTCAATAGCCTCTTTGAAATCATCTTCACTCGGATCTCTTAATACGATCGCAGCTCCTGCGTCGCCTGCAATATTTGCTCTGGCCACCTGATCATCTGTTTTCGTATTCTCATTAGGCAGGAAGATAGACGGCACACCAAAGTACATAAGCTCATGGAACGTATTATACCCGGTAGCTGAAATAGCCAGGTCAAACGCTCCAAAATACATGGAGTTAGGATAATCCCTAATTGTCATGACTCTTTCCATATCTACAGCAATCCGTGTTCCAATAATAGATTCACCTACGACTACATAGACATTTTCCCGGCTTGTCAATTCCCTCAGCAAAATAGAAATCGTGGAATTAATATCATTTATATTCCCGGCACCAAGCTGTACATAAACAAGCTTTGCATCTTCAGGAATATTCCACTTTTTCCGTACAATTTCTCTTCCGACAAGCTCTTCCTTATCCAAATAGATAACGGGTTCACTGTGGACCACTTTATCCTGTGTTTCCATGTTGCCGCTTGCTCCCGCTTCTCCTGGCACAAGAATTCGGTCAAAGTACTTTTCTTTCTCAGAAACAAGCTCAGCTGTGCCTTCCTTATGCTGACCTCGTTTTACCCAGTACTTTTTGATTCCTTCATCTTTTCTCATGGAGGATACTAAGCCGGCGTAGGGAAATGCCCCGTCAAACACAATCATTTCTGGCTGATGCAGATCAATGACATCATTTAAATGATTGTGCAGCATTTGATTCCACTGCTTCGCAGTCATTTCTTTCGGGAAGAGCATCTTGGACGGCAAATGATATCCCAAAAAGCCTTCCTGAAGGATCAAGTGCATCGCCGAGCTTGTCGTGTGGAAAACGATCTCTTTATTGGGGTCCAGCTTCTTCACTCGTCTGGCAATGGCCAAGAGTCTCGTTAAGTGGCCAAGACCTGCTCCATTTGTTGGTACAAATACAATCGTCTCTTTTGTTTCGGAGATTGGCTGCACCTTTTCTTGCTTCTGCTGCTGGGAAGACGCATTTCGAGGAACGATCTCTCCGTTTTTTGTCTGCTTATAAATACGATACAACGTACGAGGCAAGCCAAGCATCTTCCTGGGAGATCGCATAGAATTAATAATGGCGTCGCCGATTCTGTACCTTGCTGATGCATTTTCTTTATGTACGGCAAGGACTTTATTAGATTTATCTAATAAGTTCTTTAGTTTCTTTTGTTTTTGCTGTTCCTTTCCGATTTGGCGCTCAAGATGAGACACCATTCCTTCAAGTTCTTTCATTTGAAGACGATAGCTTACCATCTTTTTCAACGTCTCGGCTTCAATAAAACGATCAACATTACTCTCAGATCCTTCAGCTTTATCTACATCCTGATATTTTTCTTTCACATGGGAAAGAATATCCTGAGTAACCCTTAGCCACTTGCCAGTCTCTGTTTCTTCAGGCTCTTCACTGACTTTTATGTATGGATTTACTTCGCTTGTGAAAAATACATACTCATCTAGAATCTTTGTATCTATAATAGAAAGCTTCTGTTCCAAAGACAAATCTTTAAGTTCAGAGATTGTTGCCTCATCATCTTCTGTTAAGAAATCATAGTAATAGACAAGCTTTGTCTGTTCCTTAAGAAAAGGAGAAATGAGAGTAAATAACCCGGCTAGGCTTTGTTGCCGGGTTATTTTGGAGTATACAATAACATCAGTAAATGAGAGACTTTGATCGATTTCACTAAGGTCGTAGACGAATTGAACTTGTCCTTCGCTAATCGCCTGAACGGGAGGCTCTATTTCTTGATCTAGCAGGACAGTAGATGAGCAGCCCTTCTGTTCAAGCAAGGAAAGAAGATCAGGCAAAGGCTCTTGTGAGCCGATAATAAGCACTTGCTTGCCCGCTGCTTTATTTGCGGAATACTGGGTATATGTTCTCCAAAATTCCATTTCATTATAATAGTTGTTCAATTCATTATTCCCTGACATTGTTTAGACTCCTATCATTTTGGGGTTAAGCCGAATTTCTGTTCCAGCAGTCTTACTTCTTCATCATGCTTAGAACCACCAAGCAATACAACATTGCTCCCAGTATTATACTTTTTCGTTACATTACGTGTATCATAAACAATTTGGGCGTTATCAATCACCATTTGGTAATCAACGTCAGTATGATTTGTTGCAATCACCACGATATCAGAGTTTGAGACGGTATTTTCGTCAAGAGAAACCGGCTCGAGTACCTCACCGCGGTTTTTGAACGATTTCACGTAAGGATCGTGGTAGGTCACATTTGCACCTTTATCTTCTAACAAACGGAAGAGCTCAACGGCTGGTGATTCTCTAAGATCATCTATATCCTTTTTATAAGCCAGCCCTACAATTAACACATTGGAGTTCTTGATTGGCTTCTCGTTTTCATTAAGGAGATCACTTACTTGCTGAAGCACGTATCTTGGCATATTTCCATTGACGTCGCTTGCCAGTTCAATAAAGCGGTTATAGAAGTTAAACATTTTCGCTTTCCAGGAAAGATACATTGGATCTAAAGGAATGCAGTGTCCGCCAATTCCAGGTCCCGGATAGAAAGGCATGTAACCAAATGGTTTCGTTGCTGCTGCGTCAATAACTTCCCATACATTAATATCCATACGGTCACACATCACTGTTAACTCGTTAACAAGACCGATATTTACACTTCTAAATGTGTTTTCTAGAAGCTTAACCATTTCAGCGACACTTGTGGAACTAACTGGAACAAGGTTCTCCAGGAAGGAATTGTATAGTCTTAAACCAATTTCCAGGCAGGTAGGTGTTACACCACCGATAACCTTTGGTGTATTTTTTGTATTAAATTGAGGGTTTCCTGGGTCTACACGCTCTGGAGAGAAGCATAAAAATACGTCTTCTCCGACCTTATAGTCAGTTTCTTCCTCAATGACGTTTTTAATGAGTTCTTCTGTCGTTCCCGGGTAGGTTGTGCTTTCAAGAATGACCACTGTATCCTTCGTCATATATTGAATGAGTTCTTGTACTACAGCATTAATAAAGGATACATCCGGGTCTTTTGTTTTGTTTAACGGTGTTGGTACACAAATGCTGATCGCATCACAATGCTTGATATTTGAAAAATCTGTAGTTGGTACAAAGCTTCCATCAATGATGTCTTGTAATGTGCTGTCAGACACATCCATCACATATGAATTCCCGTCCTTCAGCTGGTTTACTTTTTCCTCAGAAACATCAAAACCATATACATTGAACCCTTGCTTGGCAACTTCAACTGCTAATGGAAGACCGACATAACCAAGGCCCACCACCCCGACAGTAGCGTTCTTATTTGAGATTTTTTCCATTAATGTATTAGACATTAATCTTACACCCTTCTTTCTTAGGAAAATAAGTAAGGAACTTGTGAAGCACCTTTTCCTACCTTTTTATATTGAAAACCAATATTACATAGAAGTTTCTCATCAAGCACATTTTTTGTATCTATAATATTATGATTGTTCATTAAGTCATAAAGCTTCTTGTAGTCAAGCTCCTTAAAGGCTGAATGCTCTGTTAACATGATTATACAATCTGCCCCTTTAACAGCTTCCTCTACTGTAGAGACCTGCTCTTCCATTTTCGATTCTACGTAAGGATCGTAGATGGTGTACTCTACATTAAGCTTCTTTAAATATGATATCACCTTTAACGAAGGGCTTTCTCTCATGTCCCCTATATTCCCTTTGTAGGCAAGGCCAAGAAGAGCAACCTTCGGCTTTGTGATAAATTCTGTTATTTGTTCAATTAGCCCCCCTACATACATAGGAGTTTCATCGTTGATCCTTCTTGCCGTTTCAATCAGTTTGGCTTTGTCAGGAGAGGCTTCATGTAAGAACCAGGGATCCACTGCGATACAGTGACCGCCGACACCGGGTCCCGGCTGATGAATATTTACTCTAGGATGGAAGTTTGCCAGCCTGATCGCTTCCCACACATCGCAGCCTAATTGATCGGAGATCTGGGCAAGCTCATTGGCCAACGCAATATTTACATCACGGTACGTATTTTCCATTAATTTTACCATTTCCGCCGTCTTGGCATCTGTAATATGAATGGTCCCTTTAACAAAGTGCTTGTAAAGGGATGCCGTCCTGTCAGCTGATTCCTGATTAATGCCTCCAACAATGCGGTCATTGGAGACCAGTTCTTCAAACAATTTTCCAGGCAGGACTCTTTCTGGTGAATGAGAAACAAATACTTCTTCTCCTACTTTAAGTCCTGTTTTTTGAAGTTCCTGTATCATTACCTTTTCCACTGTCCCAGGAGGCACGGTGGATTCTAATATGATTAAATCCCCTTCCTTCACGCAGGGTACAATCATTTCCATAGCATTTCTTACGTAATCTATGTTTGCTTTCTTTTCTTTTGTAATAGGAGTAGGAACAGCAATGATAAAGGCATCAGCCTCTTCTGGCTCTTTTGAAAAAGAAAGATTTCCTTCTTCAATAACATGACCAAGCGTTTCCTCCAGCCCTGGCTCTTCAATGTGCGGCTTCTTTAGGGACAAGGAATTGATGACTTCCTGGTTAATATCCACCCCATGCACACGAAAACCACAGCTTGCAAACATCACTGCGGTTGGCAATCCTATATATCCGAGCCCCATTACACATACTTTCATTCCAATAACCACCTTTGACATATTTCGCTCAAATCCATGAAATATGTCGAGACATAAAAATCCTCTATCTTTGAATTTTATTGCAATTACGTGATCAATTCAAGCACCAAACTCTGTCAAGTGTGTATTTTTGCGTGTTTTATCCTATTTTGTCAGCGTTTTATAGAGAGAAACCAGTTTATCCTGTTCGACTTCCCACGTGAAACGAGACTTTTTACGTAAACATGTAGATTTATAATGCTCATAACCTTCCATTATATTCATGACCGCTTCAGCAATACTGTGAGCGTCCTCACTGGTGCACACTCCAGTTCCTTCCTCGGTTACAATGTAACTCTTCCCTGGGTGGTTTGAAGCGACAGCTGGAATACCGGCAAGCATGTATTCAAAAATCTTATTGGGCGTGGAATAGTAATTATTTTTGGAGAGATTCTCATACATCACTAATCCAATATCAGCCTGCTTCGTATACAGAAGCAAGTCTTTTGCTGGTACTTTTTCATGGAGAAAGAAGCGATCGCTTACCTTTTCTTCCTCAGCTTTTGCCTTAAGGCTTTCTTTAAGGGGACCGTCTCCGATATAAACCATCTTATACTCGTCTGGAAGGCCTCTCAGTGCTTCAATGCATAGATCCAGTCCTCTTTGCTGACTTAGGCCTCCCTGATAAATAAGGAGAATATCATTATTAGACAAACCATAGAGGGACCGTAAGTCTGGAACTGCACGCCCTTCCTCTTCGACTATATCTTCTGGTGTGTTTTGGAGGATGGTCGAAGGAAAGTTTCCGTATTTCTTTTTCATTTCCTCTTCCATAAAAGGGTTTACTGTAATTACTTGATCTGCTTTTGGCAGGAAATATTCCTCAAGTTTGTATCCTATGGTCCGGTCGAGTTCGTTTCTTCCTGACATTTCGTTAAATAGCTCATGTGCATCAAAGAGGAGCTTTGCCTGAAACTTCCTTGAAAGGTAATACCCCGTTGGCAGGGTATTAAGGTCATGACAATGTACAACCTTAAAGTTCATCTGGTTATAGGACTTCAGGATTTTCCGGTAAAATTCACCGTAACCCGTGAAATCTTTTGCCAGCTTTATATAAGGACTTCTAATTATTTTAAAGGCAAGGGAAGTCTTATTCCTTGTTTGGGAGGGCTTGTACCCTCCTAGTGACTTTTTGGCCTTTTTGCTTATAATAGGAATTCGGTTTACGTACACATTTTCGTGAAGCTCTTCCTTGGGTTCATGGTCATATTCCTGTAAGCAGGCAATGTGAACGATGTACCCTTTTTTAGCAAGGGCATTTGCTTCTCTGACCACTCTGGCATCATTATGAAGATCCTTAAATAGAAGCATTAAGACGTTCATTTTTTGTTCCCTTTCATAAATTCAAGATATTTTGGCACGACTTCTTCTGGAGAACCGACTTCCATTTGTTCTCCCTTATGAATCCAAACGACGCGGTCACAAATGTCTTTTACCAGATTTGCTGAGTGGGTAACCATAATTACCGTCCGTTTTTGCTGGATCTTATCCATAATGGTTGCTTTGGACTTATCCTTAAACTGCTGGTCTCCTACTCCTAGTACTTCGTCGATAAGAAGAACCTCCGGATCCAGTGTGACGGCAATAGAGAAAGCTAGTCTTGCCTTCATTCCGGATGAATATGTGCGTACAGGCTTGTAGACAAAATCGCCCAGCTCTGAATACTCAATGATTTCCTCAAGGTCTCTGTCTACGTCTTTTTTCTTATGGCCAAGGTATAAGGCATTTAAGTAGATGTTGTCTATTCCTGACAACTCTGCATCAAAGCCAGCCCCTAGCGTGAGCAGAACAGGCCTTTTTCCGTACACTTTATATTCACCCTTGTCGGGAAGAATCAGACCGCTCAATAGTTTGAGAAGAGTGCTTTTCCCAGAGCCGTTCCGGCCGATGATCCCCAGCACTTCTCCTTTGTTTATTTCAAAATTTAATCCTTTTACCGCCCAAAATACTTCGTCTTTTCGGAGACGAAGTAGATTTTTCATGGAAAAATTGGACGATTCAGGGTAAGAAATCCATATATCTTTCAGGTCTATTACTTTTTTATTTGCCATTAAATCACCTTAGCATATTGATTTTCAAAGCGGTGCAGGATTTTCCCACCTATGTATATAAGGACGATCGCAACACCCAGCCACATGAGCATGAAACTAAACATTGGAAGCTCTTCATATAAAAAGACATTTCGGTACGAAACAATAAACGTTGTGAGCGGATTTACATAGAGAAACGGCATTACGTTCTCAGGAACCCTGTCCAGCGTGTAAAGAACAGGAGAAAGGTAAAATAATGTCCGAGTAATATACTGCATCATGTTCTTAATATCTCTAAAAAACACGCCTACGTGCGCTAAAATCATCATGAATCCCAGCAAGAGAAGCATCTGTATGAAGGCTATGAGGAAGTAGTAAAATGCCAATGTCGTCACATCTACTCCATACACTAACAAGAACAAAAACATCATGACTGAGCTCACTAAAAATTTTAATGTATTGGTGCATAGCCGCACGGTAATAAACACGATTTTAGGTACGTAAATTTGTTGAAGTATCCTGACTTTTGAAGAAATAGCCGTAGTTGAGTCGACTAAACAGGCCATGGTCCATTTTAATGGAATTAAGCCGACAAACAAGAATACAGCATAGTCTTCTCCACCTCGCTGCAAAATGACTTGAACTAAGAAGTAAAAAATCATCATATATAGGATCGGGTCAAGAATCCACCATATAAACCCTATATACGTACGAGCACTTTGTGATTTGAAATCCGAGATTGTAAGATACCAAATTAGATCTTTCGATTCTTTAATATCCCGGAAGTACTTTTTCAGAATAAACATTTAATTACTCCCGATTCTGTTATTTAACAAATGAATTATATTACTTTATAAATAAGGTTTCAATGTATATTTTGTTTCAAAACACCAAATTAAATACGAGCCCGATGGCTCGTAATATTATGGAAGAAACTATACAGAAAAAACAGTGCTCATATTTTAAAACTATCCCCTTCGTAAAATGAGCATGATTGGTAACATAAGTTGGTGCTTTGTTTGATATCTTTACCTTTCTACATTATATTACAAATTAAGCTACTATATTTCTTTGTTTTACAAACATTACAGTTGTTTTACAAATAGCAAGCAAGCATTGCCATAGACGAGGGTTCGGGATAAGATAAGTAACGTGAACAGGAAACGTAGGAATTTAATTCTAGTCTTATACATAGCAAATATACCTAAAGACCTATATATACAAGATCACTTAACGTGAAACTTAAACTTAAAAACTAAAAAACTTTGAAAATAAGAGGAGGGAATTCCTGGTTTGTAACAAGTTACGGATTAATAGTTGAGTAATCCTATACATAAACTTAGTTATAAATCAGGGAAAACACATTATGAAAAAATTTATGATTTCGACAGTATTTGCAACATGTTTAATGGTTGGTACCGTATCGGTTGCTGACGCAGCTTTAGGAGATCAAACACTACGTTCAGGCATGAACCACAGTGACGTTCAAGAACTTCAACAAGCGTTGAAAGACGAAGGATACTTTGATTTCCATACCACGACAAACTACTTTGGACCAATTACTCGTCAAGCGGTTAGAGACTTCCAACGTTCTGCTGGTATCACAGTTGACGGCATTGCTGGACCACAAACGTTCGGAGCACTTGGAGTAAATGGAAGCAGCTCTTCTTCTTCAAGCTCCAGCAGCAGTTCTTCAAGCAGCTCTAATGTTTCTGCAAGCGATAGAATTGGTACAATCCAAAGCAACGGCACACTTCGCCGCGGTGCGGTAAACAGCTCTGTAGCTGCCCTTCAAATTGAATTGAAAGAGCGCGGACATTTCTCCGGTTCTACTGGTTCTACTTATGGCCCACGTACTGAACGTGCTGTAAGAAGCTTCCAACGTTCTGCTGGTATCGCAGCTGACGGAATTGCCGGACCACAAACGTTCCGTGCCCTAGGCGGATCTGGTTCTTCTTCCAACGCAACCAGCTCTTCTAACAGCAGTTCTTCAAGCTCCAGCAGCTCTTCTTCACAAGTAGCTGGTGTATCTGCAAGCTATGAAAATGTAATCCGTACTGCTCAAGGTCTAACTGGTACTCGTTATGTATGGGGAGGAACTTCTCCAAGAACTGGTTTTGACTGCAGTGGTTTCCTGCAATATTCTTTTAACCAGCATGGTATATCTTTACCAAGAACGGTAGCTCAAATGTGGAATGCTACCACTCGCGTATCCAATCCACAACGTGGAGATCTAGTATTCTTTGAAACTCGTACTGGTCCTTCCCACGCTGGTATCTATCTTGGAAATGGACAGTTCATCCACTCCGGTTCTTCTACTGGTGTAACAACTGCAAGCATGAACAGCTCTTACTGGGGACCAAGGTACCTTGGCGCTGGCCGTGTAAACTAATTACTATAACAAGCAAAGTGGCTTCCAATCGGGAGTCACTTTTTTAATACCCGTTTTGCAGAAGAGTAAACTGCTTTTTTATATTTATTGCAGCTTTTATAGGGGGGTGCCTGGCACCTCCACCCGCTGTAATATATCTTTCCCATTGCAGCGGGAGAATTCACCTGTTTTTGTTACACCCTCCCAGCGGTGCCTGGCACCTCCACCCGCTGTAATATATCTTTCCCATTGCAGCGGGAGAATTCACCTGTTTTTGTTACACCCTCCCGCAGGTGCCTGGCACCATCCATCGCTGTAATATATCTTTCCCACTACAGCGGGCGGTTTCACTGTTTTTTGTTACACCCTCCCGCGGGTGCCTGGCACCATCCATCGCTGTAATATATCTTTCCCACTACAGCGGGCGGTTTCACTGTTTTTTGTTACACCCTCCCGCGGGTGCCTGGCACCCTTCATAAATCTGTCTATCTAAAAAGAAGCAGGCCATGATGGCCTGCTTCTTTTTAGAAATGATATCTTCTTGCTCCTATGTAACGCTCACTCCAATATATGGAGTCCAGGTCAGCTATTGTCACTCCGGTCGATGACCCAGCATAGGTAAACTGCCGGCCGCCTATGTAAATTCCCACTTGGGAAGGCCCGGGTCCATCCAGTTCAAAAAAGATGACATCTCCTACTGTGGGATTCTCTATTACTTCTCCTTCTTCCCACATTCCTTCGATCGTTTCTGGCAATTCTGTTCCTTGTTCATAAAAAACGCACTGTACGAACCCTACTCCATCAAACCCATTAGAGTCTTTTCCTCCCCTGGCATATGGGACACCAAGATAGTCGGAAGCTTTCGCAATTAAGTCTACCACTTTCAACCTTTTACTAGGAGGCGGAATAACGTTAGGTTCTTTCATTTGAACCTCTTCTTCACTTTCTCCTTTAAGAACCTTGTTTATTATTGATAAAGTCTTTTCCCCTGCTATACCGTCTACGACCAATTCCTCGTGTTCACGCTGAAAAAGCTTTATTGCTTTTTCTGTTACTGAGCTGTATATGCCTGTAGGCTCCATTTTTATATATTCTAACGTTTGCAGTGCTTTTTGCAGCTTGGAGACATCTTCCCCCTGAGAACCTACTTTTAATTCTTTTCCTATTTCATTTTCATCGGTTTCTGGAATTTCTTCTGCCTGGCTTTCTCCTATATCTTTCGGAGGCTCGTACGCTGCCAGCTTTTCATGAGTTTCTTCCCCAACAATGCCATCTGCTTCTATATCTACAGCATGTTGAAAATCCTTCACCGCTTTTTCAGTTCGATCTCCGTAGATACCTGTTACCGCGTAGGTATAAAATCCATATTCCTTGAGTGTGTTTTGCAGCCTTGATACTCCGTTTCCCTTTACTCCTAGCTGCAAAAGTTCGGTATGAAAATTATGAACCGGTATATAATGAGATTCCTCTTCTATTGGCTCAGTCGCCGCTGAATCGCTTTCCACTTCTCCTCCATGGTCCGCCTGGTGGATGGCACGTAATAGCGCAAAGGTTTCAGGTCCGGCTACCCCATCAGGTGTAAGGCTTTGCTTTTTTTGAAAGCTCCTCACCGCTTCACTTGTGCTTCTGCCAAAACTTCCACTAATTTTACGCTTATAATAGCCGAGATCTTTTAGCTTCTGTTGAAGGGATTTTACCATTTTCCCTTCAGAACCTGGTTCCAGCACAGAAAATGAACTAGCTGCCTGTGGCTGGACCTTTGGCTTAGTAGGCGGCAGAGGAGGATCTACGGGCTGTACGCCATTTAACAAAGCATAGAAGGTTTCTGGACCTGCCATGCCATCAATACGCAGCCCGTGATCTCTCTGGTAGGCCTTAACCGCTTCTTCAGTATCCTGGTCATAATGACCTGTAGACTCATCGTATGTAAAATAGCCTTTTTCTTTTAAAATATCCTGCAGTTCTCTCACATCATCGCTTTCTAACCCTTTAGTTAACAACATCTTATGTCCTCCATTGCCTGTAGCTTTTTGAAAAATAAAAAACCAGACGACTACCTGGCTTTAGAAATAGTGTTAACACTAATCACTGATGTAAAGATAAGAAGACACTTCTTATGCATTCTATGTGTCTCTATTATAGGGGAAAAAGTGGCAAGAGTGCTAGATTGAAAGGATAAAATAGGCATATAGCCCAGGTATCTTTCTTAGGGGTGCCTCTTCTTGCGGATGCCTGACACCAATGGCCGCTGTAATATGCCTTTCCCGTTGCTACGGCACTTTCACGGGAGTTTTGTTACATCTTCAGGCGGGTGCCTGGCACCTCTGGCCGCTGTAATATACTTTTCCCTTGGTGCGGGGGATTCACATGAGTTTTGTTACATCCTCAGGCGGGTGCCTGGCACCTCTGGCCGCTGTAATATGCCTTTCCCTTTGCTACGGCACTTTCACGGGAGTTTTGTTACACTCCCGGGCGGGTGCCTGGCACCTAACACGAAGACATAGAAAAAAGCCGGAAGCGGATTCCGGCTTATAGCATTCTGCCACGTTGGTGGTCTTTATTGATATCTTCATTGCGCATGCTTTGATAAATTTTATCATAAACGGCCTTTGACTTAGCACGATCTTCTTTCGATGCCATTACACGTCGCTGATTTTGAGCAAGTATCTTTAAAAGATGTTTTTTATCTTCGTTTGTCAGTAGCATACGTAGCTGGTCTCCCCTTTGATTCAAAGGTAATAAGTGAGTTGCTATTATTCTAGCACATTCCTCTCTATCTATCACTTTTTTACCTTTTTAGGCTGTAAGGTAAACATACAGAATAAAGTATATTTGCTCTTTTACCGCTGTTCACGTTACTTGTTCGTGAAACATACAACACAGTATATGTAGAAGCTCCCCAAACGTAACCGGCAGTGGCAGATTTACAGTTTTTCAGCATAGAAAAAAGGGGTCTGCTAATTCTTACAGGTAACCCATGTCGTGTAACCTCATCATAGATTCCTTCCAATCTTCGGGGTGCAAGTATCCTTTACACAGAATTGCTTTTGGAAGATTAGCTTGTAAGAGCACGATAATATCCATGATAAAAGGAGTAAGGAGCTTACCTTTCTCGTTGCAAACTCCAAGTGCAATTAATGGAGAGTCACTTACGCGATACTTCATAAGGTTCCTATAAATAATGACTGTATCCGTGGAAAATGAGTGAAGCGTTTTTACAAATATTTTATCGGGAGACACCCAAACCTGTGTGTTGTCCGTATTGAAAAAAAGGTCATTCTTTCCCCTTGGTAAATCATTTGTATAATTAAAAAGAAGATCATACATTTCTCCCCATATATCTTCATTGATGCTTTTACAATTGATGCTTACTTCAATAGAAGTTTCATAACGAGCGACCATGATGAGTCCCCCTTTTATAGAATGTATGTTTGGAAATATTATATAACAAATTTTAGGAAATGTAAGTAATTATTACTGTTACGAGTATATTAAAATTCCTTTTTCTTCTTTTTCCTCTTTCTCACACACGATTCTTATAGAAATATACTAGGATGATAGTTTGTGAAGGGTGGAGGTGCCTGGCACCCCAAAGTATCAATAACATGAAAACCCTTATATACCAGGGTTTAGATGCGTTCATTTGTTACAGTAATGTTACATTCCCCCGGGGTGCCAGGCACCATCACAGGGCACCATCACAAATGATCACAAAAAAGAGGCACCACGGTGGGTGCCTCTTTGTATCATTAATAGGGGGTAACTATTAATTACTCTTCTTCGTCTTCGTCAAGGTCTAGCTCAGCGTCTTCGTCTTCTTCAGCGTCTTCGTCAGCATCTTCGTCAGCGTCAAGATCTTCGTCTTCTTCTTCGTCAAGCTCTAGCTCTTCATCTTCGTCTTCTTCGTCAACGTCAAGATCGTCAGCTTCGCCTTCTTCTTCGTCGCCTTCTTCATCTTCAAGCTCTACGTCGTCTTCTTCGTCAAGCTCAACGTCGTCGCCATCTTCTTCATCTTCAATTTCAAGCTCGTCGTCGCCTTCTTCGATTTCAACGTCTGCTTCTTCTTCTTCACCTACACCGTTGTCGTCAAGACCGTTTTCATCTTCGCCAGCGTCTCCACAGCCAGCTAGTACTCCCATTGCAAGTAGTGCAGATGCTCCAGTATAAAGTAATTTTTTATTCATGTTATAATCCTCCTTGGATATTTAATAATAGATTTGTTTTGGTTGGGCTAATCTGTCTTGTGTGATTAGCTGATTCTTATGCTATCAGAGGGTGCATTCATCGTCTATGAGTTCCGCTTCTTTTTGAATGTCTTTTACATTTTCACACGATCTTGTGTAAAATTCCTGATATTAAGGTGTTTTATCTTTCATATGCTTCTCAAGTTTGAAAGCATCACATATCCTTTAAATATATTAAAATTGCTTATTATTGTTCATATATGCTAATAATTTACGGCAATCATCGCTATTAACTGGACGGTTAAAGTAGTACCCTTGTGCAAAGTCACACCCTTGTTTTTTTACTAGATCATAATGTTCCAGGGTCTCTATCCCTTCGCAGGTAACTCGCAACCTCATCATTTTGGCTATATCAATTACCATTTTCACTATGGCTGCATTTTCGTCGTGACCATTGCTCTGACTCACAAAAGAATGATCGATTTTCACGATATCAACAGGGAACTGCTTTAGCTGGGTGAGAGAAGAATATCCCTTTCCGAAATCATCGAGAGACACTTTGACCCCCTTATCTTTCAGCCTTTTAATCCTTCTGATGGATTCCTTTAAATTGGCAATGGCATTGTTTTCGGTGATTTCAATGCACAGACATTCCGGAGATAAGCCCGATTCCTGTAAAGCAGAGCTAACAATGGTTTCAAAACGATCACTTTCAAAAAAAGGAGGAGAAACATTAACAGAAACGGAAAGATCGGAAAACCCTTCCGTCTGCCAGTTTTTCACCTGTATGCACGCTTTTCTCAGCACCCATTCATCGAACTCATGAAGATATCCGTTCTCTTCTGCCAAGGGTAAAAACAAAGCAGGAGACAGGGTGCCTTTCTCTGGATGATTCCAGCGAATTAAAGCCTCCACACCGTGTGGTTCACCGCTTAACACATCCATTTGCAGCTGGTAGTAGACTTCCAGCTGTTCCGCTTCCAATGCTTCCTGCAGCTGATTACTCAATTTAAACTGCTCCATAGATTGATCCTTCATTGCTTCATGATAATAGCTGAAATTATTTCTGCCTTCATCCTTTGTCTGGCACATCGCAAAATCGGCATTATTTAACAGTTCTTCCACACTTTGTCCATGATCGGGATAAAAACTGACACCAATTGAGGTTGTCAGTAAAGGTTCTGACCGTCCAGACGTACCGGGGCTCTTAGAGAATCAAAAACCTTGCTTATTACTACACCGGTTTCTTCTTTCTCTTCTGTGTCTTCAATAAGAATTGTAAATTCATCCCCGCCAAACCTGCTGATTTTTCCGTGATCTTTAACCGCTGCGTAAAGCCGCCTGCTCACTTCCTGGAGAAGGACATCTCCTCTTTGATGGCCAAAGGAATCATTTACTCTTTTAAAGCGATCTAAATCCAAAAATAAGATCCCAAGCTTTGTCCCTTTTTCTTGCCCATCTTCCATCGCTTCTTCTACCATATGTTCAAATGCCATGCGGTTGGGCAGGCCGGTTAAGCTGTCGTGATGGGCTAGATAAGATGCTTCTTCCTCTGCTTTTTTTCGTTCGGTTATATCTCTCATTATCCCTATATAAAAAGAGTCGCTTTCCGGTTCCTTTTTTACATGAGTGACCGTCATAAAGGAACAAAACTCTTCCTCGTCTTTTCTTTTATTAAAAAGTTCCCCTGTCCACGTCCCTTTTGTATTCAAGTGATCCCACATTTCAACAATCGCTTCTTTGGAGGTCTTTCCCGAACTGATAAATTTTGGATTCTTTCCATAAACTTCTTCGTATGTATATCCAGTCATTTGTTCGTAAGCTGGATTAACCATAATGATTCTCTGTCTGTAATCCGTAATGACAAGTCCATCATTCATGTGGGAAAATACTCTCCAAATATTCTCAGAGTCAAAGGATAGCTCTTTAAATATCTTTTCTTTATTTAAATGAAGACTTTGCCCTTGCTTCATACCGGCTCCTCCTCTTTTTTTTGTTTTACACAGTAAGAAGGGATCTCTATAGTACTATCGGTAAAAATGCAGAAAAGATGAACCACTGTCATAGCTTTATATACAAAGTTTAGAATAGGTTCCATTTTTTTATAAAAGGCTTTATCAAACTTTGTTGTTGGACGCCCCCCCTTGCATCTAAGCATCCAATCATGCGTCCTTTCCTCGTGAAAAAGCTCATGCTATTTCCAAAGACGCGGCTCGCTCCAAGTAATCAACAAGACCCGCTAAAAGCCCTTAAATAAAAAACATCCATGTTAACAGCTACTGCTATCAACATAGATGTTTTGGGTTTTATTCAGCGTCCTGCAATGCAAACATTAATTCTGTTTCAGCGACAACCTTGCCGTCGACACTGGCAGTCCCTTTTCCTTTTCCTATTTTTCCACGCAAACGAGTCATCTCCACTTCCAGGCGGAGCTGATCGCCAGGCTTCACTTGTCCTTTAAAACGACAGTTGTCAATTCCTGCAAAGAAAGCAATTTTGCCTTGGTTTTCTTCTTTTTTCAAAATCGCTACCGCTCCTGTTTGAGCCAGCGCTTCAATAATGAGGACACCGGGCATCACAGGGTAATCAGGAAAATGACCGTTGAAATACTCTTCATTGGCAGAAACATTTTTGATTGCTGTACACATCTTGCCCTCTTCCACTTCTTCTACTTTATCAATAAGAAGAAAGGGATAACGATGGGGAATAATCTCTTTGATTTCATCAATATTTAACATATGTAAGCACATCCTTTTTTATATCGTAGAAAAAGAAAGACCCCTTTTCACGGAGTCTTCCTTTTGTCTGCTTATTCCGTGAGCAACGGTTTCACTTTATTCCCTAACATTTATAAAATCAATGAGACGCTGCCACGTCTCCCATCGCAGAATCTGAGTAGGTTCTCCGCCTCCAAGAAGACTATAGCCGAATATAAGGCCGATAATTAAACTGATAAAAAGAAGCACAAAAACGATGACAAGGCGAAGCCAGATTGGAATTAAGCGAATGCGCGGGCCAATCCTCCACCACCACTTTGCATCTTTGTCCTTGCTTTCCACATTAGCCTTTTCTTCTCTTTTTTCTGCTCGCAAACGAGCCTCTTTGTTTTCCGCTTCGTTACTCATGGCAATTCCTCGTCTTCCTTGATTAGTAAATCAAAGTTTTTCTGCAAGTTACTTCTATCGAAGATTATTGATAAGACCCATCATTTGATCTCCTTGACTGACAGACCTTGCATTAAATGAATACGCACGCTGAGCGTTAAGCATATCAGCAAATTCTTTGGAAAAATCAACGTTCGATTGCTCCAGTGCACGCTGCTGTACTTGAGCTTCGTTACCAGCTACCAACTCTATCACATTTTCAGCCTCAATATCAAGAGCAGCAAGGTCCGGAAGATTGAACATACTGCCTCCTGCTCCTTCTAAAAGCTGGGGCTTCGTGATGCGGGCAAGCTCCATTTCTCCAATGTTTACTGACTCTCCATTAGCAAGTACGGCTTCCAGCATTCCCTCATTCGTTAATTGAAAATCTCGGGTGCCAGCTGGAACGAAAAAAGGAGTTCCTTCTCCAGAAAGAAGCTCGCTTCCATCGCCTGTCACAATCACCTGCTGATCAGGGTTTGCCGGGTCTGGCGAAAGGTAGAAAGCCCCGTCTCTCGTATAGAGGACTTCCCCTTCCTCTCCTTGAACAGGAAAGAAGGTTTCACGGTCTGTTAATGCAAAATCTAAGGAACGTTCTGTTTGTTGAATGCTGCCTTGCTCCATGCGAAGGGCCGTTTGTGCTATTTTTGCTCCACTTCCCACACGAACGCCTAAAGGAGTTAACCGTCCTCCTTCATACTGCTGGGCACTCTGGTTATTAACCTGCTGGGCCAAAAGATCGGAAAAGGAATGTTCTCGCCGCTTATACCCTGTACGGTCAGCATTGGCAAGATTGTTGGAGATCGTATCAAGCTGCTGCTGAAGCTGGCCCATGGTAACAGAGGATGTAATCATTGATGTATTCATAAAGGTCACACCTTTTTGGATAAGTAGTATGTCTTGCTGTGCTGCTCTTGTTCCTGTTCAAAGGAAAACTGCCATGCTTGCCCCCAAGATGTAAATTTCCCGGGAAATTCACTCTACGATCAGCCCAGGCGCCCTACTTCATTGACTGCTTTGTCCATGCTTTGATCATAGGCTTGAAGAACCTTCTGGTTGGCCTCAAACGTTCGAAAAGCGCTGTTCATCTCAGTCATGGTTTGGGCGGCATCTACGTTAGCCCCTTCCAGGAATCCTTGATTCAGCTGAAAATTCACCTCTTCTACCTCAAGGGCATTTGGCAGCTCATCTTCTCCTTCACCAAGACGGTAAAGACCCCCACCATCTCTTACCAGAGATTCAGGATTTCCAGCAAAAGCTACTCCGATTTGCCCAGCGTTAATCCCTTCTTCAGTCTCTATTACCCCATTTTCCCCCACGATAAAATGCTCATTTCCGACATTAATGGTATTTCCGTCAGTCCCAAGAATATAATGTCCTTCTGCTGTGACCAGTGCCCCATCTCCATCGACAGTCCAGCTGCCATTCCTTGTGTAGCGCTGCTCACCGTTTTCATTTGTTACATTAAAAAATAAGGCACCCGCGCGTCCTGTTTCTTCATTTACCGGTATATTCCCCTGCAATAAGGCAATGTCAGTGCTGTTTCCTGTTTCCCGCAAGTCCCCTTGCGCAAAATTAGGAGTTCTTTCCTGCATATAGACCCCAGTGGCAAGCGCCCCAATCGGCGCTGCCTGATTAGGCGGCATACTTGCTGTGTTTTGGGCATAAATCATCATTTCCGGAAAAGACCGAATCGAAGCATGATCCCCTTTGTATCCCGGTGTGTTGATATTTGCCATGTTCTCCGTCAGCATTTCCGTGCGGCGCTGCTGAGTAATCATTCCGGCAGCAGCTCCGTAAAAACCTCTTAGCATGGATGTGGTCCTCCTTCGTTCTCTCGAGCTATCTATGGTTAAGATATAGATTTTAATACTATGTACATTCATTTAGTCTTGGTCTGCGTGTAAGGATTAGCCCGCTCAACACCTACAGGCTCAGGCCATATGCCCAGCCGCCATGCTGGAAATGGGGAACCTGTCATCTACAAAGTCCTATGTCATACGGCTTGTCTATCTGGTGTTTTGTTTTGTAAGAAAAAAGATCCTTTCTATTATATCGGCTATTCTTCTTACTTTTTCAAGGAATCAAGGAGAAAAAAGATTAATCACAACCATACTGCTACATGCTTCGACAATGAACAAGGTTTTTCCTTCTTTTCCGTTCGTTTCTCCTATAAAAAAAGGTCCCATGCCAATTGCATCAGGGACCCGGAGTAATTTATAACGTTGCTTTCTTGTTTGATAGTCTGTCAAGATTTTCAAGCATAATTCCTGTACCATTTGCCACGCAATGCATTGGCTCTTCCGCGATCATCACAGGAACCTTTAATTCATCAGCTAACAGCTCATCAATTCCGTGAATTAAAGCGCCGCCGCCAGTTAAGATCACCCCTCGGTCTATAATATCAGCCGATAGTTCTGGAGGAGTTCGTTCTAATACCGATTTAGCCGCCTGGACGATGTGACTTGCTGATTCCATAAGCGAGCCATAAATCTCTGAAGCCGTGATAGAAATCGTGCGTGGCAGACCGCTGACCATGTCACGTCCGCGAATTTCCATTTCCGCTTCCCGTCCGCTTGGAGATACAGTAGCTACTTCCATCTTAATGGCTTCAGAAGTACGAACACCAATAAGCAGTTTGTATTTCTTTTTAATGTAATTTAAAATATCCTGATCAAATTGATCGCCTGCTACTTTAATAGAGGATGCCGTGACGACATCGCCCATAGAAAGCACAGCTACATCGGTTGTACCTCCGCCGATATCTACAACCATGTGGCCGCTTGGCTGGAAGATATCCATGCCTGCACCTACCGCTGCTACTTTTGGCTCTTCTTCCAGGTACACATTTTTACTGCCGCTTTTCTCTGCAGCTTCTCTGATTGCCTTTTGCTCCACCGATGTAATGTTTGTCGGGCAGCAAATAAGAATTCTTGGTTTAGAAAACATGCTTTTTACATTAATTTTATTTAAAAAGTGCTTGAGCATTGCTTCCGTTTGTTCAAAGTCTGCAATGACGCCATCTTTCATAGGACGAATGGCTACAATGTTGCCAGGTGTACGGCCGACCATTCGGAAAGCTTCTTCCCCTACCGCCATGACCCGTCCTGTTTGTTTCTCAATTGCAACTACTGATGGCTCGTCCAGTACAATTCCTCGGCCTTTTACATGTATTAGAACGTTTGCCGTTCCTAAATCTATCCCAATATCTCTGGCCATTTTCTTTGTCTCTCCTCCCTTTATCTACAACCAAAATATATCCATACTCATTGAAAACACATCACTAAAAGGAGCCACCACAAAAAACGTGACTTCTGTAGGATGCAAAAAGGCGTTTTTTAGTTATTGTTTTCTTATCTCTCCGTTTTTATACCGGCATACGCTCTTCTCTAATCTGTAATTTTATCATAAATAAATGGAAACAGAAACAAAAGTCAACCATTGATTTTGAAAAATTGTCTTCAGTGGGAAAATTATCTTTTATTCCATATCTCATAGGAAAGACCTAGATATCATGGGGGTTTTGTGTAGTCTTTATGTCTTCTAGATGCCTGTTACGTAATTTGACAGCCGCTGCTGGATCGTCTGTCATCACTGTATCAAAGCCAGCTTTAATGCAGCATTTGATTTCAATCGGATTGTTCACTGTGTACACTCGCACTTTTATCCCGTGACGTTGAAGTTCCTGCATTTCTTTTACTGTTATTGTATTTACATTGGCATGTAAAGATGTGATGCCGGTGCTTTTCATATAAGACAGGGGATCATAAAGGCCAGCTGTTACAAGAAGTGCGCTTTCTATATCAGGGTGATTCTGGTGAAGGTCAACCATGATTGAATGGTAAAAGGAAGAAAGGATGATCTTCTTTTGAACGTTATGCTCCTTGATTACATCTGTTACTTTTTTGGCCAGAGTTTCATACCCTGGTTTATGCTTTTTTAATTCTATATTTATAAGAATCTCTTTGTCTGTAAGCCATTCCAGAACATCTTTTAACAAAGGAACCTTTTCTCCTCGAAAGGAAGCATCTCTCCATGAACCAGCGTCAAGCTTGGAAATTTCCTTTGCTGTCAGCTCATGAACTGCGCCAAACCCATCTGTCGTCCGGTTTACTGTATTGTCATGAATGACCACGACTTCTTCGTCTTTTGTTAATTGGACATCTAGTTCGATACCTTCAGCCCCGGCATCCACAGCTGCCTGAAAAGCAGCCATTGTATTTTCCGGGTGAGTGATTGAAGCTCCCCTATGGGCGAAAATGTTTGTCATCCTTTTTTCTACCTACCTTTCTGGCTTGAAAGCTGGGCTTGTCTTAAGCAGACAGGCCGGTCGTTACGTTGTTTTCCCATTTTGATTTGAGCCGCTTCAGACTTGCAAGTGGCAGCTGATTCTGTCTTCTATTTTATCACGGGGCCCTTGCTTGGAAAAAAACAGAGCTTGGTGCTGCACGTGATGCCGGTCTTTTCGGTCCTTTTTTACATGTCGATTTTCTATAGAAATCAACCTGAAAACGTAAGAAAACTCCCTGACAGGAGGGAGTGAAAATATGGGTTGTAAAAGGGTGATCGGCAAACCAGCCAGGGATGGCACGACATGGAATAAAGTCAAATGGAACACGAAGCAACCGGCAACTTATCTTTTCCCCTTTGACTTACACCATTTCTACCGCGCTCATAGTATACTGTATTCCTTTGTAAAGAATTGACCTGTACTCCTGTGTATATCTATGTAAGCTTTACAAAAATATACGGATGACCAGAAATTCTGGTGTATGTGAGCGGCAGGGGAGGATCCTGACTTTCTCTTACCTCCCAGGAGGTTAAGTTCTCTATCTTTTTAATCTACTTTTTTTCCTTGTCCTCTATTTGTCAGGAATAAAAGAGAGGAAATGATCTATATATGAAGTAAGAACAAATGGTAGATATCTTTGGGGTGGAGCAAAGGGATTGGAAGATCCTCTGTTCCCTTCATACAGGCTGGTTCAGTGATAAATGAAACCTCTTGTTCACGCAAAAGGGCCTGACAAAAGGGCCAGACCCGGCTTTATGGTTGTATAAGAATCTTCGTAACTGATTATTAATCATACGTAATGTTTAATAGAATACTAATGTCTTGTGTGCCTGATTATTCGAAGAGGTGAGATACGGTTTGGACACACGAAGAGCTTTGAACGTACCTATGGTGGACATAGGAGACGCATGCAGGGGGCACGTTGGAAGCTTAGTAAGGGGAGATGACTGAGAGGGTTCTGTTACTTAAATAGTAGGTTCTGTTTGCACAGAGGATCTATCTTGGGTTTTCTTATACTTAATTTTAGTTGCTTCTCCACCTCGAAGATGGCGGATCGATTTATGGTATTCAAGAATTTCCTTTACTTCGTTTGCCAGTTCTGGATTAATCTCAGGAAGCCTTTCAGTCAGGTCTTTGTGGACAGTGCTTTTCGAAACCCCAAACTCTTTGGCGATCGTCCGCACAGTCTTGCGAGTCTCCACAATGTACCTCCCAATCTTGATAGTTCGTTCTTTGATGTAATCGTGCACAACCACTCGCCTCCTACTCCATTCTTGGTGATTTGTTACAGTTTATTAACGAGTGGGCACATATATACCAAAAACTCAAGCAGGACAAGGCTTTCCTTTAAATAAGGTGGCTGACACCATCGCGGTGCAGTGCCTCCTTGGGCTGGTGGTCCGGGTGCGGTGCCTCTGGGGTGCGGTGCCTGGCACCTATGTGCCGCTGTCATCTTATGTTCGCCTCCCCCGCGCTGTATCCCCTGGAGCTGGGGCGCGCGCTCCCTTCCCTTTGTTACATTCAACCTGCGGTGCCTGGCACCTCGATATACGTAAAAAAACCACTGGCATGAGCCAGTGGTTTACTCTTATTAAAACTGAAGTATTTTTCCGTTTTCTTTACAGGTTATATCGATGATGTCACCAAGTGTTCTTTTTCCTCGCATTCTAAGATGATGAAATATCTCCACAAGGAGATGCGCGGTTGTTAAAGCATCTCCTAAAGCACTGTGCCTTTGATATATGTTTGTTCCAAATTGCTTAGCGTAATGTTCAAGATCTCTCATATCCCAGGATGGGTTTAAATACCCGATCAAATCTAAAGTATCGACTGATAATGGTTCATCAAAAGTAAATTTATGCCGTTGTAATTCTTTTTTTAAGACCATTACGTCAAAGCTTAGATAATGACCAACCCATCCTCCGCTGTCATTTTCTTCAACGTATTTATAAAAAGCTTCAATAGCTTCCAGAGAATTAGGAGCATCCTTTACTTGTCCTTCATTAATGCCAGTTAGTTCTACAATTCTTTCTGGTATTTCTCGCTCTGGGTTCACAAAGGTTTGAAAGGTTCTATCGGTGACACTCATGTTTTCTACTTGGACAGCCCCTATTTCAATGAGCCGATCTTTCCCTCCGATAGAAAAACCTGTTGTTTCAGTGTCAAAGACGGTAAACGACATGTTCTCTAATGGCGTGTTTAACGGGAGCTGATTGGCTAGTTGGTAGTGAAGGCTTTTCTTTTTCCAAAACATCATCACGTGCAATCTCCCCTCTTGTGATCAAGCAAGATATTTGGGCTAATTTCAACTTTAGTACCTATGTTTTATTCCCCATAGAAAATCTCTTAAACTTTGGCAACGCTTACAATTTTAAATAATTAGAAAATTCTTTATACAATGATTATATATAAAACTGACTAGTTTGTCAGCAACTTTTATAGTTACCTGTTTATTTTTGCTGCCTCAGGCTGAGACGGCAGGATGCCTGGCACCCCACAACCCTCTGTAATATTTCATATGTGCAAACACCTGATGCCACGCACTTCTCACACTTTCTTATGTTACAACCGGGGAGGGTGCCTGGCACCCCACAAACCCCGTAATATTTCATCTGTGCAATCCCCTGACCACACGCACTTCTCACACTTTCTTATGTTACAACCGGGGAGGGTGCCTGGCACCCCACAGCCCCTGTAATATTTCACCAGCGCAAACACCTGACCACACGCGCTTCTCCCATTTTTTTATGTTGCAACCTGATGGGGTGCCAGGCACCCTAAATAAATGGCACCCCCAAAAAAAGGAGCACCTTTTTAAGGGTGCTCCTACATCATGCCGAATGCGCCGATGGCCTGGTTCTGAAGGGACCTGATCGTTTTCAAGGCGATCATGAGCTCTTCTTTGTCCCGTGATTTAATGTGAGTGAACTTGATTTCGCTTGAGCTTTGCTCTCCTCTGGAATACCGGTTCCATGACTGCTCTACCCATATTTTTAATACGATCTCATAGGCAAACAGCAATTCATCTTCAAAGGCCTCTGTAAAGACACCTTTCCTTGTTAATTTCTTTATTTGATCTATCGGCACTCCGCCTACCACTCCGTGATGAGCTGCGAGAATCTGCAAAGAGTGATGGAAGGGAAATAATGCGTTCTTTTTGATATCGATAGATTCCTTCTTCAGCCTGAACAACGCTCTAATCGGGTGGTCCAATGTTTGCACCGGGGAGGCTTTTTCCTGTTCCGCTGCCCGGTATAGGAATATCCGGGACTTTTCCATCTGCTGCAGAACCATTTTCGTAAATTGCTCGTCTACAGCTTCTTCGCCGTAAAGATAACGAAAGGCCAGGAAATTATGTCCCAGAAGAATATTTTCATTTGTAGCTCTGACACCCCACGTACGGAGACGCTCTGCCCATTTTGAGACAGATCCTCTCCAGCTATGCTCGCTGGCCATCATATTGCCATCGCACGGCCGGTATCCTGCTCTCTCAAGCCAGAGTACAATCTCCCCGCCAAGCATACGAAAATACATTTCTATGTCATCTGGATCTTGGTCGTCCTCAGGGTCTTCATAGACGAGGAAGTGATCCTGATCTGTCAGCATGAACTGCTCTCCCCGTCCACCGCTGCCCATCAAATAAAAGGAAAAGGCAACGGGCGGCTTGCCGTACCCTTTTTCCTCTACACTTTCCACAGCAAGAACGACACAATGGCGTACCAGACGATCAAAGAGCTGTGTAATGATATTTAAGATTTGCAGAGTCGGTATCTTATCTTGTATCAAATTGCCAAGCACTTCATAGATTGCTTTTTTCACATGAGGCAGTGTCTCTGCATTTGATTCTTCTACCTCTTGTAAAATTTCAAACTTCCCGCGGTTCTGCTGGCGAAGAAGGTCAGAAAGTGTAAGCATTCCTTTTACACTCTCGTTTTCATCCACCACAGGCAGGTGCTTCACTCTGTTCATCAAAAAGCTGGACATAGCTTCATAATAATAGGCCTGACGCTGAATCGTAAAAGGACGCGGCGTCATAATCGTGCGGGCTCTTAGTCCGGAAGCCATTCCTTTGGCCACAACCCTGTGAACCAAATCCTTTTCTGTAATAATCCCGACAAGCTTTCTATCCTCATCTTCTACTACAACGGAGCTTGTACTTTCTTTTACCATAATTCTTGCTATGTCATCGACTTCTGTTTCTTGATCTACAACAATTGGTGGCGTGGTCATGATGTCCTGAACACGGCGGATGAACGCTTCGCTTTCGCCCCACTGGCTGGCCAGCTGAACCTGTTCGGCAAGAGAAGCATAAATATCTCTCAAACGCACTGACACCTGACGAAGCACGTATTCCCTCACTTCTTCTTTGTCCCACCGCTTCTCGAGAACAGAATAAGGAATTTGCAGACAAACGGACTTCTCTACTGCCTGCACTTCAACCGTATAGTTTACCTCTACCTCACTTGGCTGGCCGAGAAAGTCTGCCAGACTTGAAAAGCCGATGATGTCTCCTGCTTCTAACACCTCAAGGACTTCCTGGCTGGAGTGTCCTTCTTTTGTGTTTACATATACCTCGGTCATTCCCTCAAGAATCAAAAGCAGTCCTTCTCTAGGTGTTTTTGAAAAAAGAACCGTGTCGCCCTTTTCATATTCCCGAAGATTGCAATCTTCCATGAATGCACCAAATTCAGCGGCTGAAGCGCCGCTGAATAGTGGGTGATTATTTATTTGGTTATAGTAGATATTATTTTCCTGAAGACTCATCCATCCAAACCTCTCCGTCTTTATAGGTCATTTGCTCAGGGTAACGAAGATCCATTACCTCATCCTGTAAGCGCTGGGCAGGAGGCGCAGTTAAGAGTGACACAACAATCGTTACAATCAAGTTAACTGGTACACCGAACAGCCCTGCTCCTGTATCAATTATACCAAAGAACGTGATATCGTTCAGTGCCAGGAAGATATAACCTAGAGTTACACCAAGCCCTGAAAGCATCCCGGCAATCGCACCTTTTGCGTTCATACGCTTCCACCATACCCCTAGGAAGAGTACCGGGAAGAATGTACCGCCGGCAATACCAAACGCCCAGGCAACAATCTGAGTGATTACTCCTGGTGGATCCAATGCTACAATACCTGCTACAACGGTAGCGGCTACAATGGCAATTCGTCCAGCACGTAATCGCTTCTGGTCGGAAGCCTCTGGCTTCAATAAACGATAGTAAATATCGTGAGCAAAGGAGGAAGAAATCGTAATCAACAAGCCGCCTGCGGTTGATAAGGCTGCCGCCATGGCACCAGCTGCAACAAGGCCAGTTACAAATAATCCAAGGTTTGCAATTTCCGGTGTCGCCATAACTACAATATCATTGCTGATTACCAGGTCTTCCCAGTGAAGAACACCATCACCGGTAGTGTCGAGGATTTCCAGACGCCCTGTATCTACCCAAGGCTGTGTCCAGGCAGGCAGATCATCAATTGGCTGACCTACAACCTGAGTCATTATAATAAAGCGGGAAAATGCAGCGTATACCGGTGCAGACAAGTAAAGAAGTGCGATAAACAGAATTGCCCAGGCACCACTCCAGCGAGCTGCTTTCATTGTTGTTACCGTGTAGAAACGAACAATAACGTGTGGAAGGGAGGCTGTACCCACCATTAACGTAAACATAAGAGCAATAAATTGAGCTTTCTGGCTTTCAGCAAAAGGTGCGAAATATTCTGAAAGTCCAAGCTCTGCGTCAATGGCTCCCAGCTCACTTACAACGTTACCATACGTCAGCCACGGGAATGGGTTTCCAGTAATTTGCAAGGACATAAATACAATCGGAATAATATAGGCAACAATTAAGATCATGTACTGGGCTACCTGTGTCCAGGTTACACCTTTCATACCACCGAGTGTTGCATAAATTGCGATAATGACAACCCCGATCATTGTCCCGTACATAGAATCAATGTTCAGGATTCTTCCAATTACAACCCCGGAACCAGACAGTTGCCCGATGATGTAGGTAAAACTGATAATAATAGTTGCAATTGCGGCAATTAGTCTGGCAGTGTTACTGTCGAATCTGTCCCCAATAAATTCAGGGACCGTGTAGCGTCCGTATTTTCTAAGCTGAGGCGCCAATAGGAAGGTTAAAAGTAAGTAACCACCTGTCCACCCCATAATGTAGGCTAGTCCGTCATAACCAAGGAGCATAACCGTACCGGCCATCCCAATAAAGGACGCGGCACTCATCCAGTCACCACCGATAGCCATACCATTCCAGAATGGAGGAACTCCGCGGCTCGCTACGTAGAAATCAGAGGTAGCTTTCGCTCGGTGATAAATCGATATACCTATATATAAGGCAAATGTTAAAAGTATAAGACCGATGGACGTTAAGGATTGAGCATCCATTGTAATCCTCCCTCACTATTTAAATCTTTAGCATGTGTTTTATTATGATAGGAACTTTCAAGTTTCGTTCTAGCAGCCAGTCAGCTGTATTTTTTTCTTTGGAGCAGCCCCTCATAGTTGTTTCAACTCCCTGAACCCCTATATCTATCTCCCTTTGTCATCATCCTGTTTTCTAAAAGTGAAATGACTCTTTCTTCTGATTTTGTTAAAATAAAAGTGAATAGTTTTTTCTATTTACTGCTCACACGAACGGCCATTCGTGCGAGCTTTTTACTTTCTCCCCCGAAAATTCTTCTATTTAATGATCCAGTGTCTTTCCACCGCTAATCCGAACATTGGACTCTTCATCAATGCCAAATTTCTTATCAACTCTGTCACTGATAATTGCGTTAAGGAAGAGGAGTACCACGAACATGACTACAGCTCCCTGCGCCCCCATGTAATAGTGAAGCGGCATACCCATAAAGCTAAATTGTGCAAAAAACTCTGCGAACGCCACCACCCCAAATGATACTAAAAACCCGATAGCCAGGAAGATTACCACAAGTGTCGTCCTTGTTTTGAAATAAGCATCTGCTTTCGCTTTTTCTACTTTTTGCATCATTGCACCTCCTTATTTAATACACTTCTTCCCCCTTCGTCCCTTTAGGTTAGAAGGGCACCACCCCCTTTAATATGAGTTATTATCAAACCTTTCCTGAAATGAATGACTGAGCAGTCAATCTGGCTGAAATGATGGTTGCGCGTGCCTGCATGTCTTGCAGATCAGAAAAGGTGTTTTCTTTTTAGCAATCAAGTAATTCATCACGAGAATTCCTGGAATAAACACAAGAAATATAATATGAAAGAAGTATCCTATGAGAAGAGCTGCCACTATCGGCATCGTTGAAGTTAAAAACATGTATCTCCATTTTAAAATGAGGAGAAGTTCTTCTTTCCCGCACTTGGGACAGGCAGCATAAGCTTGCTGCTGATTGCGAATTGTATGATTTGAAGCTTTAGCATTCATGCTTGTTACTCCTTTCTTTGTCATCCTTACCGAAGACTAAAGATAAATCGAATGGTTTCAAAAAAAGGCAGCGGCACCATAGCTATTTGGACGACCATATACAGGCCAATGACTCCAAACGGTACAGTTAAGAGAAGCGGCTTTTTGAAATAAATGGTTCCTACAATACAGAGCAAGGTTATTGTCAATAAGAGAATGAGCATCATGATGACCCCTTTCTTTTTTTCATTAATCTGGTAAAAACTGAATACTTGCTCAGCTTAACGACTGCCATAAAAGTTCACTCGCCTCATTATCCTCCCCTCTAGTGTATCTGGGAGGTTATTATTCCACTATGCTGTGAAGACCTGTCTTTCAATAAATGTATGCGTTTTCAAAATATCGATTCGAAAACCTTTTATTCTTCTTTTCTCTATGTTTCTACCTATCTTTCTATGTTACTCATTATTTCAAATTTTCTGATTCTTAGCAACAGGTTTTTTAAATTATTTTAAAAAAATTCTTTTAATAATGAAAATTAAAATAAATAGGACCCTGGATATGTTTACCAGAGTCCTTAATAGAGAGGGGAGAACGGAGGTGTTACACCTTTACCTTCTTCCCTTTTTTATTGGTTCAATTAAATTATTCTACGTCTTCTTCGTTTTCTTCAGGCTGTTCTTCTTCCTCGTCTTGAGTGTCATCCTCTTGAGGAAGCATTTCTTCTAAGTCTTCATCGCCTTGATCTTCTGTGTCAGCTTCTTCTTCTTTTGGCTCTTCTTTTGGCTCTTCTTCCTTCTCATCAGCATTTACGATTTCACTCATTGGCTGGTGAAGCATATCAACTGGATTTAATGCTTCTCCATTGCTTCGCACTTCAAAATGAGCGTGTACGCCAGCGTCAGTGTTATAAAGGTTACGGCCGGCCATTCCAAGAACGTCGCCTTGGGATACAGAATCGCCTTCTTCAACTTCAAGCTTTTCAAGACTGTTGTAAGATGTAACCAATCCATCTTCATGCTCAAGCTCGACAATATGGCCAAGCAGAGAATCTTTTTCTGCTTTTACCACTTCACCGCTTGCAGCAGCTGTTACTTCAAAAGTTTCATTGTCTTCTCTCGCTACATCGATTCCCTTGTTGTGGTAGTACATATTATTGTAATATACGAGTGCAGCTTGCTGTTCTTCTGTGGATGCTTCATGGTCGTAGTAATAGCCAATAATCTCTACACTATCTTCATCACTAACAGGCATTTGTAGATTCTCAGTCTCTAAAGCTACTTCAACTGCATCTTCTTCATTTTGAGACTCTTCGCCCCACTCTAAATCATCTGGCGGCAATGGTTCTTCTGCCTGGTCGGTCCCTGTTCCTTGAATGAAAAAGAACGAACCTAGTAAAATCGCACATGCACTTAGATAGACTGCAGGCCATACCCACGATTTTTTCATTGCGTCACGCAGCTTTGATGCCCTGGATTGAGATTCACGGGCAGCAGTGTGCTGTTTGTCTTCTTCTCTCATTTGATCATCACCTCAAAAACCATTCTGATCAAAACTGAGAGAAGATATACATGAATTTGGAAATTTTTTGTAAGGGTGCCTGGCACCCTTTTTGTAATAATAAGGTAAAGGCTGATAGCACAGGGCTTACAAGCTCATACTGTTTACAATTATATTACAAACCCCAGGGGTGCCAGGCACCTATAAATCTATGAAGCATCCTCTTCTCCGGTAACCATAGCTGTCAGGCGAGGAACGTATGGATCCACGACATCCACAGAAACTCCCTGGTAATAATGCTGAATGATGTCTTTATAACTTTTTCCTTCTTTGGCCATTCCATCGGCTCCGTATTGACTCATTCCCACGCCGTGGCCCCAGCCTTTCGTATAGACGACGACTTCATTTCCAAGCTGTTCAAAGGTAAAGTCACTGGAATCAAGCTCGAGCTTTTCCCGAACATCACGGCCATGAAAGGTTCTCTCTCCAATCACTACTTCCGACACCCGTCCTCCCTCTGTTCTCTCTACAATATCTCCAATTGCACTTTCTCCGAGCGTGATGCCAAGCTTCTGTTCAAATTCGGACTGAGTAAACCTTTTCGCATTTTCGTATCGAGGAGATTTCTGGTCCCAGGGACTTTCTACGCTTCGTAAATAAGGAATTTCATTTTCCCAGTAATCCTCAGAATTCTCAGTGTATCCGTTGCTCGTTGAAAAAAAGGCAGCCGTAATCGGTTCACCTTCAAATGTAAGCACCTGGCCCGCCGTTCCTTTTACCGCTTCTTCTATTTTGTTTATTTTCCACTCATACTCGCTGCCCCATTGCTCTTTCAATTCTTCTTTACTATGGTAGACCTGATGCATGGGAGTATCCGAAACCATGGCTCCGTCCGGCAGGTTGATGTCTACAGGCTGCAGGACCTGCTGTATGATGTAAGTTCGTGCTGTAAGGGCTTGAGCCTTCAATGCCTCCATTTCGAAGCTGGCGGGCATTTCTGAGGCCACTACGCCTGTTACATAATCTTCTAAAGGAATCTCCTCAATCATTTCACTTTTGCTCCTAAAAACACTTACCTCGAGGTTATCTGCCATATCGCTGACCTCCTCGGAACTTGTTTCTGCTTCTGTTAAGGGTGCTGTACCATCAGCTGACCCCACAGGAGCCGCGCCGCTTCCTGAAAAAGCAATGACCAGCAGAGCCGGCATCACTAATAATAAACCAGTAAAAACCAGTCCCAAGCATAACAGTTTTTTCATATGAATTTCCCCCATGAGCCAAGAGTCTTCATGCAACCCAGTGTTAACTTGTCCTGCCTGTACCTTTATTCCCAGCAGGACACAACTAAATAAGCTTTTCTTTTTCTGTATCAGCTTATGAATTCTAGGTCGGGGATAGAACAAGGATAGAAGGCAAAAACATACTCATGAAAGGAAAGAGGGATCTTGAAATGTTACAGGTATATTACAAACTGCTGTGGTGCCAGGCACCCTAAAAAAACGACCACTCCTTTGGTAGAGTGGTCGTTTTGGAAGGATTAGTTTACTGCTTTGTTGTTGCTGTTCATAGATACAACTTTGTCTTCTTCAATATCGCTTTCTTCAATAACTTTTACGCGCTCAATGCGGGCTCCGAGGCTTTTCAGTTTCTCGTGAAAGTTTACATAGCCTCTGTCAATGTGACGAAGCTCGGTTACGTGAGTCTCGCCCTCTGCAACAAGCCCGGCTAAAATAAGGGCTGCACCTGCACGCAGGTCTGTTGCAGATACTTCTGCTCCTTGAAGGCGTGTTGGTCCGCTGATGATCGCAGAGCGTCCTTCAATTTTAATACTGGAGTTCATACGACGGAACTCTTCTACATGCATAAAACGATTCTCAAATACTGTTTCTGTCACTACAGCTGTCCCTTTTGCCTGTGTAAGCAAAGCCATCATTTGTGCTTGCATATCAGTTGGGAAGCCAGGATGAGGCATTGTTTTCAGGTCAACCGGGCGAAGAATATCTGAGCCAATCACACGCATTCCGTTATCGTGCTCTTCGATCTTCACTCCCATTTCTCTCATCTTTGCCACTAGTGGACGAAGATGTTCAGTAAGAGCTCCCTCAACAAATACATCTCCGCGTGTAATAGCGGCAGCTACCATAAACGTTCCTGCTTCAATCCGGTCAGGGATAATAGTGTGCTCAGCAGCTTTTAAGCTTTCTACTCCTTCAATACGGATGCTTCCTGTACCTGCACCGCGTACCTTAGCCCCCATTGCATTTAAATAGTTGGCCAAGTCAACGATCTCAGGCTCCTCCGCAACGTTCTCAATTACTGTTGTCCCTTCAGCAAGAGACGCAGCCATCATAATGTTTTCCGTCGCACCTACACTTGGGAAATCTAAATAAATTTTCGCACCTTGAAGTCTTCCTTTTACCTTCGCTTCAATGTAGCCCTGGCCAATTTCCACTTTGGCTCCCATTGCCTCAAATCCTTTTAGGTGCTGGTCAATCGGGCGAGAACCTATGGCACACCCTCCAGGCAGAGCAATATGCGCATGCCCTTTTCTAGCAAGCAAAGGACCCATGACTAAAAAAGATGCTCGCATTTTTCTAACATATTCAAACGGTGCGTCTGTCCCAAGAGCACCTTCAGCGTTTGCAACAAACGTATTATCCTTATATTCTACATCCATGTTTAAGTGCGCAAGCACATTTTTCATTGTGTATACATCTGCTAAGGATGGCACATCATAAATTTTGCTTGTGCCTTCTTCGGCTAATAAAGAAGCTGCAATAACAGGCAGCACTGCATTCTTGGCGCCTTCTGCTTTTACAGTACCTTTAAGCCGCTTTCCTCCGCGTACAATAATTTTATCCAACGTATTCCCCTCCGCGTCCAATAATGATCCTAAATCTTTAAGGCAATTCTTAGAAGTCCCGATCGAGGCATGCCCTTTTTAAAATAGTTTCCTACAATACAGTTAGACAGGAATCTCGCCTTACTGTTATTCGTATTCAAAAAGGCACATGGGCGTGCTCTTTACGGGTAACGTTCTTAGCCCAATGTTTAGTAGTTGGTCAGTTGCATTTATAAAGTGTAATGACGGTCCTAGATTATGTCCGTAATGACAGCTGCTTTTTTTGTTCTTTTCATTTCAAACTTGTGTAACGGATAAAGGGAATTACCAATGGCGTTGTCTCACCTTTTTTCAAGGCATCTTCCTTTGATGATCTTCTTTCTGTAAAACCCCCACCGCTTTTCATCGCAGGCTTTCTTCACATTCTTTTTTCATTTTCTTGATTAATACAGGAAAGTAATAAAGGAAAACTGAATCTGCAATCTTGCTGCAATTATTGGCTTTTGACCCATAGCTTCTTTACCTCTTTCATGATTTCCTGCCTAATAATGGAAATACATGCATCCATACTGCACTTACCCCTTCTGATGGTCAGCAAAACTTACAAACCTGTACGTATTCCCGATGCCTATTTCTTCTGCCGAGTTATGTCCTTATCTAAATTGTGACCTGAACATAAGAGCTCATACATGGAAGAAGTAGTCAGCACCCGCTTTTTAGAACGAATACGAGGGCTTGCTTTGGTTAAAACAAATAACGAAGCATGAGTGACCAATTTAAATACTCCAGGAAAAATGCGCTCACGAGATGAGCTAGTGCGATTGTGACCAGGATCATAAGCATCTTTGCTTTTGGACCATCTGGCTGTCGCACAAAAACATCAAATCGGAAGCATTGTATGCTCCACCAAACAACCACCAAGAAAAAGAGATTGACGACGATATGTATGATAGCCTGTTGCCCTGCGGCATCTTCCATAACTCAAAACTCCTTACCGTCGAACTGACAATCCGAGAAGTATCATAGGTTAAATTCTGCCATATGAGAAGGGCCCATTTACCTATAAATTGCTTTTTTTAAAGAAAGCTTAATCTCTTTGTAATCAGCAATCCAATTTACATAATATCCTATCTCTTCTAAAGAATCTATAGATAATTTTTGTCGTTTCACAAAATATTATCAATTGGAAATGCTTACATTACTAAAAGAATACCATATTACGCTCTACGCTTTCTTTCGCAGGAAGGAGTCCCTGTAGACTGTCTCATACATACCTTTCTAGGATTGTTAATAACTGCTCTTATATCTTCTCTTCCCGCGAGACAGAGAATAAAACAGCTTTTTTCTCCGCGAACTCAAAGATTGTTACAATAATGTTACAACTAATACGGGTGCCAGGCACCACGGAAATGTTACATAATTGTTACAAATAGGTTACAGAGCAAATAAAAAAACGTACCTGAACGTCTAATGTTCAGGTACGTTTTTTTATTTATTTGTTATTCGCAACGTCAAGCCGTGTTGTTGCTCGTTTAAGAGCAAGCTGGGCTCTTTTGAAATCAATTTCGTCCTGTTTGGCACTTTCAAGCCGGCGCTCTGCCCGCTCTTTTGCAGCGCGGGCCCGGGCGACATCAATATCCGAAGGAAGTTCAGCAGCTTCAGCCAAAATGGTCACTTTGTCTGGACGAACTTCTAGAAATCCGCCGCTTACAGAAACGAGCTGAACATCGTTTGAAGATTTCTTCAAACGAATAGCTCCTACTGCTAACGGGGCAACCATCGGAATGTGATTAGGTAAAATACCGAGCTCACCGCTTTGAGCACGGGCGCTGACCATTTCCACATCCCCTTCGTATACTGTGCCATCAGGAGTTACAACATTGACATTCATAGTCGGCATGGTAATTCCTCCTTAACAGCATCCGGGCTTAGGACATGGCCTTAGCTTTTTCAAGCACATCGTCAATTGGACCTACAAGACGGAATGCATCTTCAGGAATGTCATCGTATTTACCTTCTAAGATTTCTTTGAAACCTTGGATGGTGTCTTTTACTTGCACGTAGGAACCTTTTTGTCCTGTAAACTGCTCAGCTACGTGGAAGTTTTGGGACAAGAAGAACTGAATACGACGAGCACGATGTACGACCAATTTATCTTCTTCAGATAGTTCATCCATACCAAGAATGGCGATAATATCTTGAAGCTCTTTATACTTTTGAAGAGTCTGCTGCACATTACGAGCTACCTCATAGTGCTCGTCTCCAACAATTTCAGGAGAAAGGGCACGGGAAGTAGATGCAAGTGGATCCACCGCCGGGTAGATACCCATTTCAGAAAGCTTACGCTCTAAGTTTGTGGTAGCATCCAAGTGAGCAAACGTAGTTGCTGGAGCCGGGTCAGTATAGTCATCCGCAGGTACGTAAATCGCCTGGATGGAAGTAACGGAACCTGTCTTTGTGGACGTGATCCGCTCCTGAAGCTGACCCATTTCCGTGGCTAGTGTCGGCTGATAACCTACCGCAGATGGCATACGGCCAAGCAAAGCTGATACCTCAGAACCAGCTTGTGTAAAGCGGTAAATGTTATCAACGAATAGAAGTACGTCAGCGCCTTCCTGGTCACGGAAGTGCTCAGCCATTGTTAAGCCCGTCAAGGCAACACGCATACGTGCACCAGGCGGCTCGTTCATTTGTCCAAATACCATGGCTGTTTTGTTAATAACACCAGAGTCTTTCATTTCATAGTAAAGGTCGTTACCTTCACGAGTACGCTCACCTACACCAGCAAATACGGAGATTCCCCCGTGCTCTTGCGCGATGTTGTTGATAAGCTCCTGGATTAATACGGTTTTCCCTACACCGGCACCACCGAAGAGGCCGATTTTACCACCTTTTACATAAGGAGCAAGAAGGTCTACTACTTTAATTCCAGTTTCGAGAATTTCCGTTTGTGTGGAAAGCTCTTCAAATTTTGGAGATTCACGGTGAATTGGATCCTTGCGCACTCCTGGTGCCATTGGCTCGTCCAAATCAATTGTTTCTCCTAATACGTTAAATACACGGCCGAGTGTTTCATTTCCAACTGGCACTGTAATTGGAGCGCCTGTATCTAATGCTTCCGCACCGCGAACGAGGCCGTCTGTAGAACCCATCGCTACGGTACGCACAGAGTCATCACCTAGATGCAATGCGACCTCTAATGTAACCTGTAAGTCAACAGAGTCAGCAGATGACGCCTTTTGGTCGACAGTCAGGGCGCTGTCAAGTTCAGGAAGCTTACCGCTTTCGAACCTAACATCAACAACTGGACCCATAACTTGTGTGACGTATCCTTTGTTCATCTCTTTCCCTCCTAGCCTGATAGAGATGTGAAATGTCTATTCTTGTGCCGCGGCACCGCCGACAATTTCACTGATCTCCTGGGTTATCGCTGCTTGTCGTGCACGGTTGTACGACAAGGTTAATTCCTCAATAATGTTGCCGGCATTGTCTGTTGCCGAGCTCATAGCAGTCATCCGGGCACCGAACTCACTCGCTTTTCCGTCCAATAATGCCCCGTAAATTAAGCTCTCAGCATATTGGGGAAGAAGCTGCTGAAGAATGACTTCTTCAGACGGCTCGTATTCGTATGACTGTTTTATATTTTCTTCTGCTAGATCCGTAAGAGGCAGAAGCTTTGTTTCAGTCACTATTTGAGAAATCGGGCTGACAAAATGGTTGTACCATAAGTACAGCTGATCGACTTCTTCATTAGCGAACATATCTACCGCAGTGCGGGTTAAATTCTTGATATCGTTAAAGGAAGGATCATCTCCAAGACCTGTGATTTCAGAAAAGATTGGTACTCCTCTTCTTTTCAGCAAGTCTCTGCCGATTCGTCCTATCACAATTACTCCGTACTCGTCTGTTGAATTGTGACGTTCATCTACTTTGTTGAAGAAGTCACGCATCAAGCTAGAATTATAACCGCCCGCTAATCCGCGGTCAGATGAGATTACGATATATCCGGTTTTCTTTACCGGGCGCTCTTCTAACATGGGATGGCTTACATCTGTACTGCTTGATGCGATGCTTGCCACCACATCGCGGATTTTTTGCGTGTATGGATCATAGGACTGCGCTTTTGATTGTGCACGGTTAAGCTTAGCCGCAGAAACCATTTCCATCGCTTTTGTTATTTGCTTCGTCTTTTTTGTCGAAGTTATCCGCGTTTTTATTTCGCGCAAAGAGGCCATCTTTGTTCACCACCTTCTTGCTGGGCTGGTCATCCAAACAACATTCTCAAATTATTTTTTAGTTACGTTAAACGTCTTTTTGAATTCTTCGATCGCTTTATTAAATTCATCAGCGTCAGGAAGATTTCCCGTTTGACGAATGCTGTCAAGAAGATCTTTATTGTTATGCTCAAAATGAGTCAGCATTTCTGATTCAAAGCGGCGCACGTCATCAACTGGGATATCATCGATAAACCCTTTTGTAAGGGCATAAAGCACGACAACCTGTTTTTCAACAGCTAGAGGTTGGTGAAGTCCTTGCTTAAGGATTTCAACCGTCCGCTCCCCACGATTAAGCTTCGCCTGGGTAGCTTTATCAAGATCAGATCCAAACTGCGCGAAAGCTTCAAGCTCACGGAAAGCAGCCAGGTCAAGACGCAGCGTACCAGATACCTTTTTCATTGCCTTAATCTGGGCAGAACCACCAACACGGGATACAGAGATACCTGCGTTAACCGCTGGACGTACACCTGAGTGGAATAAGTCAGACTGCAGGAAGATCTGTCCATCCGTGATGGAAATAACGTTTGTCGGAATGTATGCAGAAACGTCCCCTGCTTGTGTTTCGATAAATGGTAAAGCAGTTAATGAACCTGCTCCTAGTGCATCACTGAGCTTAGCGGAACGCTCAAGCAAACGGGAGTGCAAGAAGAATACATCCCCTGGGAAGGCTTCACGGCCTGGAGGACGACGAAGAAGCAAGGACAGCTCACGGTAAGCGGCTGCTTGTTTACTCAAGTCATCATACACAACAAGAACATGCTTGCCATTGTACATAAACTCTTCACCCATTGTTACCCCTGCATATGGAGCAAGGAACAATAGCGGTGCCGGGTCAGAAGCACCTGCATTTACAACAATCGTGTAATCAAGAGCACCTTTTTGACGAAGGGTTTCCACAACCCCTGCAACGGTGGATTCCTTTTGCCCGATTGCAACGTAAATACAAATCATATTTTCTTCTTTTTGGTTAAGGATCGTATCGATCGCGATTGCCGTTTTACCAGTTTGACGGTCACCAATGATTAACTCACGCTGTCCGCGGCCTACTGGAATCATGGAATCGATCGCTTTAATACCGGTTTGTAGTGGTTCATGAACAGATTTACGGTCCATAACCCCAGGTGCCGGACTTTCAATTGGACGGCTTTTAGACGTTTCAATTGGTCCTTTTCCGTCTACAGGTTGTCCAAGTGGATTTACAACACGGCCAAGAAGCTGCTCCCCTACAGGAACTTCCATGATGCGGCCTGTACGTTTTACTTCATCGCCTTCACGAATCTCGGAATACGGTCCAAGGATTACGATACCGACGTTGTTTTCTTCTAAGTTTTGAGCCATGCCCATAATGCCGTTTGAAAATTCGAGAAGCTCACCAGCCATTACGTTTTCAAGGCCATGAGCACGGGCAATACCGTCACCGACTTGGATAACAGTACCCACTTCATTCATTTCCACATCAGATTCAAAATTCTCAATCTGCTGCTTTATGAGAGAGCTAATTTCATCAGGTCTAATGCTCATTTCGTTCACCCCTATCTTCTATCGTCTTCCGGAGGTAAGCTCGCGTTCAATGCGGGTAAGCTGGCCTTTTACACTGCCATCAAAGATTTTGTCCCCAATTCGGAGCTTGACGCCGCCAATGAGACTTTTATCAATTCTGTTTTCAATGTATAAAGTTTGCTTCCCAACCTTTTTTGCGAAGCTTTCAGAGATTCTCTTTTGTTCTTCCTCATTAAGAGGTTTTACCGTGTAAACAATTGCTCTGCCTACACCTTGTTCATCATCGGCTAATGCCTGGAATTTATCTACCATTGGCAGTACTTCATCAATGCGGTTTCGTTCAAGGAGGAGGAGAAGGGTATTGCGAACTGTGCTGCTTAGTGGGGAAAAGCTTTCTTTAATTACTTCTTTCTTTTTCTCCATATCCACCTTTGGGTGATTTAATAAGCCTTGCAGCTTTTTGTTATCCTGAAATACTTTTTGCACTGCATTCAATTCATCACCAATTTGAGTAAGTGTTCCTTTTTCCTTCGCCAGCTGAAAGAGAGCCACACCATAACGATTTGCTATTGCGCTCATACTTTCTCGCCTACTTCTTTGAGATATTCATCGATAAGTCTTTCTTGCTCTTTCTCATCAAGTTCTTTCTCAATAACTTTCGTTGCAATCAAGACAGATAAGGACGCCACTTGTTCACGTACAGAAGAAATAGCTTGTTCCTTTTCATGGCTGATTTCAGCTACAGCATCGTTTTTGATACGTTCTGCTTCTGACTTCGCCTGGGCAATAATTTCTTCGCCCTGCTTTTCACCAGTTTTCTTTGAATTTTCTATAATGGATTGAGCCTCTTCACGAGCACGCTCAATTTCCTTACGCTGGTCTTCTAAATACTGTTCAGATTCTTTACGATTCTTCTCAGCTGTTTCAATTTCATTGGCGATATGTTCTTCACGGTCTTTCATCATGTTCATGAGAGGTCCCCACGCAAATTTACGAAGGATAGCCAATAGTATAATGAAGGTTACAAGCGAAAATATCGTATCGCCCCATGTAATTGTATCAGGCATAGGATTCACTCCTTTCAGCAGTCATTACAAAAGGAATGGCGAAGCTTCTTAGAGAATATAACTCCGCCATTGGGTTCTGACATCAATCATCAAGATGCTTGTTAGAATAATGCGATAAATGCGATTACGATTGCAATGATCGGTAGGGCCTCAACAAGGGCTACCCCGATAAACATTGTAGTTTGAAGTGTTCCACGTAGTTCTGGTTGACGAGCGATCCCTTCGACTGTTGCACGGACAATGTTAGATACACCAAGACCTGCACCAAGTGCAGCAAGACCTGCGGCAATTGCAGCTGCTAAAGCTTCCATAAGTAAAATCCTCCTTAAAAATGTATGTTTGAAAATATAATATTTAATAAGCTCTTGGAATAAAGAGCAAATTCCCAATGACTAGTGATCTTCTTCAACTTTATGGGCCATGTAAACCATTGTCAGCATTAAGAAAATAAATGCCTGGATTGCCCCGATGAAAATACTGAATGCCTGCCAGGCTACCATTGGAGCTACACCAACCATCGCCCCGACCAGGCCGCTTCCTCCCAAACCTGCGAGAAGAGCAAGCAAGATTTCTTTTGCGTAAAGGTTACCAAACAAACGCATTCCAAGCGTCAAGGTGTTAGCTACTTCCTCGACAAGCTTGAGCGGGAATAAGAATGGCACAGGTTTGAAATAATCTGCTCCATATGCTTTGAATCCCTTCATCTTAATACCGTAATAGTGGGTCAGTACAATTACAAAGACCGCAAAGGTTAATGTAATAACTGGATCGGCTGTTGGAGATTTCCACCAAACCTCATGACCTGGTTCAGCTACGATCATAAATGGGATCCCCAGCATGTTTGCTACGAAAATGAATAGAAATAAAGTAATCCCCAGACCGAAGAATCTTTCACCTTTCTTCCAGTCCATTGTACTGTTGATGATGTTTCTTACGAAGTCGATGATCCATTCGAACACATTTTGTAATCCAGTTGGTTTCATCTGAATACTTCTTGCGCTGAAGATACCTATTAATGCCACAATAATAGCTGTCACTGTGATCATCATGATGTTTGAAAGGTTGACTGAGAGCCATCCAATACCAAATAGCCCTTCCACAATGGGTGCACCGTGATCCACGAGTTCTCACCTCTTTCCCTGTAATTTGCTGTTGCCTAGAGCATTCTTGTTCTTAGTGCTTGGCCCTTTTTCACCGCTTACTGCTTTGATAAGCGTCTGATTTGCAATAAGGCATGGACAAGAATCAAAATATAAGGTGTCATCAAACCGACAACAAGTCCAACAATGTGGAATGTGTCAGGATAACGTATTGCTAAGAGTGCAAGCAAACCTGCAAGCGCCAGGCGCGAGACTGTTCCTATTGTAAAAAACTTCTTCCCCTTGTCGATTGCTTCATTAAGCTTCGTTATCTTACGGTACATGCTCCAAAGCATGTACAAGCTGAATAAAGCTCCTAAACTCAGGCTAAGAAAAAGCGTCTCATAAGGAGTGAATCCCCAGCCAAGCACATATAATGCGGTCAGATAGAGGGTGTACTGAGTGTACTGTTTGATCATTAGGCTAAAATCTTTCATTCATCATCGTCTCCCAGGTAATGCCCGAGCAGACGGACTAGTCCGTACACTCCTGCCCCAAGACCGCCAAGGATGCCTAACACTAAAAAGAGAGGCTCTGTGCCCAACAAGCCATCAAGCCACCTTCCTCCGAAAATTCCAACGAGGAGAGGCCCTACAAGATAAGATAAGACAGAACTCATCAGCGCGATGGCCCGAAAGTCTTGTGGAGGTTTCTTTTGATTGCTCATGCCAGCCCCCATACACGGTAATATAGGTGAAAAAGCACCTTCCTGCTTGTGCACAATCCTACAAAGTCGAAGGACACACCTGTTTCCAGGCTTTTGCATAATACAGGCACTTTAAGAATTTACCTTGCGGGTAGAACTGATTTTCATTCCACATAATGCTTCATTGAACCAGCTAAAGAGATTTGTATGTAAACCCTCTCATATACCCTTAGTCATCGTACAATAGGGAAAAACATCTGTCAATGTCGTTAAATAAGAAAAAAACTGTTAAATCAAGGGTTTCCCCAATTTTATTTAATGTGTCAATTGCGTGACATTTTTCACAATAATTTTTGGTGCCTGGCACCTCTGTCGTTTTGTAATATTTGACATCCTGTTATCCTTTTTTGACAGGATTATTTGTATTTTTATATTACATTACCGGTGAGGTGCCAGGCACCCTGCAAAAAAAGCCGGAGGTCTTCTGGAGACCTCCGGCCATCTACTGTACCTCCTCTTTTTCGTCGGAAAAGAGGATTTCGTTTTCATCTAACAAGATAAGTGTTTCATACACATCTTCCTGGTCTTTATGTCTTGCAAAGATCACAGCCATATACAGTCCGTTTTCCACAGGGAGATCATTAAAGGGGATGACCTTTTCGAATAGTCCCTTATTGATATTCTTACTTTTATCAAGGGTGCCAACGTAGGCTGCCGTGTCCGGGTCATACAGGGCAATTTCCAGCTCCTCTGCCCCTCCTGGCAAGTACACTTCATATTTGAAGCCTTTTTTTTCTGGTTCTGGTTCTAGTTGAAAAGCACTGACTCTCGGATAATTCGGTTCATTAACAAAGAGGAGAAACGGCAGGTGAATGGTTTCCTTCCCTCCCTCTATCAAAAGCTCTCCGTCAAGGCGTTCGTAAGAGGCAAGCTCCGGATTAATATCAAGTTCAACCGTCACTTCCTTTTTCTCACCTGGCTCTAAAATAACAGGCATCGGCAGGCGCCACCGCAATCCCACTCCAAGACCTGAAGGTGCAGAAAAGGTGTAGGTCCTCTTGCGGTCTGTATGATTTTCAATGGTCACCTTCTGCTTTTGTTTCTCTTCAGGCTGGGCTGACTCCCATACGCCAAAGGACAAAGCTCCTGGATGTACTAATGTGTCAGCTTCCACCGCTTTTGGTATGTCTATTCTCCCAGCTCCTTGCACAAAGGGAGGATATCGATGGTCTTCGTTATCTTTTAACGCCACTGCGGTATTCATCAAGGCTGCTTTAATCTGAAGAGGTGACCAGTCAGGATGAGCCTGTTTTAAAAGAGCTGCGGCACCAGCTACGTGAGGAGCAGCCATGCTAGTGCCGTTTAGTGCAAGATAGCCATTTGGTACAGTGCTGTCTATTTCCACTCCTGGAGCCACTACATCCGGTTTAATATCCCATGATTGCGTAACTGGCCCCCGTGAGCTGAATAGTGCCATGTGATCCACTTCTTCTTCAAAAGTTGTACGGATCACTGTAGCTGCGGATTCTTTTGCAGCCTGATCTTCTTTTATTGCTTTGGATAAAAACTCTCCGTCTTCCTTGGAAATACTGATCGCAGGAATGTTGGATGCTTGTTCTGTCCCGGCTGCAAATGGACCGGAAACATTGTTATAAATCAGAACAGCTGTGGCTCCCGCTTTTTCTGCATTTTTTATTTTTGCGCTAATTGAAATACCGCCTCTTTCTATTAGAACCGCCTTCCCCCTTACAGATGTTAAATCATCTTCAAGGCCAAGGCCCCCTTCCACTAAAGGAAGATCCCTTTGGAAGGTCCACGGCAGACTCCCTTGAATAGATAAGATAGGAATGGAACGGTCATTTTGCGAAAACAAAGTAAGCACAGGGATTTTCAAGGGAGGCATGGAAGCACCGACCGATATTGCCTTCTCACTCGTTCCTGGAGAACCTACGCTCCACATATCTGGTCCGCTGTTTCCATTTGAGGTGACGGTTACAATCCCCGCTTCTGTCGCCTTATCCAATGCTTCACTAGTCGGCCAGTCCGGTCCATTTATAGGACTGCCAAGTGAAAGATTTAAAACGTCCACTTTGTCTTCCATGGCTTTTTCTATTGCTGCAAGGATCTGCTCCGTTGAACCATGCCCACCAGGGCCCAGGGCACGGTATACGTAAAGGTCGGCTTCCGGCGCTACTCCCCGTACTGTCCCGTTAGCTGCGATAATACCCGACACATGTGTTCCATGAAGAGTTCCCTTCCCCTTCCTGGATTTAGTCTCCATAGGATCCTCATCATCATCTACGAGATCATATCCTTGTTTATAGTTTTTTTGAAGATCCGGATGATTATAGTCGATGCCTGTATCAATGACACCTACTTTCACACCTTTTCCTGTGAGACGAACTCCATTTTCATCAAGCTTATTTCTAATATCCTCGGCTCCAATAAAGCGAATGCTTTCGTTGAGAGAAGCTTCATAGGCGACCGCCTGGTGGCTGTTTTTTACGCCCTCTATAGATTCTAGACGTGGAATATCTTTTTCAAAAAGAGAAACGGACAGACCATAAAATGCATTTTTGTAGCTTTGCCCTACTTCCGTGTCCGGCAACTGCTTCTCAATCCTGTCTTTAACTGCATCCAGGTCTTCACTGTTTTCCACTGAGATTATAACGGTGGTCCTGTCATCTACGGCGTAGGCATCATAGATTGTCAACGGGGACCATACAAAATTGAATATTATAATAAGCTGGAGGACTATCATCAATTTGTGTTTACCCACTTATGCGCTCCTCCCTCTTTTTTTGCTTATCTTTTCAAAAACAAGAAAAAAATATTCATAAGCGGGGTCCTTGTTTGGGGGGTATATTGGGGTGCATTTTTAGGGGTTTTTGAGTGCATTTTTGGGTGCCTGGCACCCCAGCCTCTTGTAACATTTCAAACTGACGCTCTCCTCTCCCGACAAAGGTTCCAGGAGTTTTTGTGTTACAGTCTCTCTCCGGTGCTTGGCACCACATACGGCAAGTCTGTTGGTGGATGACAAATAGTTGCAGCACAAAAAAACTGGCTCACTCAATATTGAATGAACCAGTTTTTTATAACGGCCGAAAGGTATCCGGCTTATCTTCTTTCTTCCCAAAGTAATGGAGAATTGCCTCGGTAATTCTTCGTGAAGCTTCACCATCGCCATAGGGGTTAGATGCCTTTGCCATTCCTTCATAAGTGTTGCGGTCAGTTAACAGCTCTTTTGTAAGGCTGTAGATCCGTTCTTCATCTGTTCCGGCAAGCTTCAAGGTTCCAGCTTCAATTCCTTCTGGTCGCTCTGTTGTGTTTCGAAGTACGAGCACAGGCTTCCCCAGGGAAGGAGCTTCTTCCTGAATGCCCCCTGAATCCGTTAAAATGATCTCTGCCCTTGATGCGAAGTTATGGAAATCGAGCACTCCCAAAGGTTCAATCAGGTGAATGCGGGGATTATTCCCTAAAATGTCGTCTGCTGCTTCACGAACTGCAGGGTTTAAGTGAACCGGATAAATGACCTGTACGTCTTCATGCTCTGTCACAATGCGCTTGATTGCTCTAAACATCCCCCGCATAGGATCGCCCAGATTTTCTCTGCGGTGAGCAGTCATTAAAATAAGACGATCATCACCCAATTTATCAAGAGCTTCATGCTGGTAGTCCTCAGAAACGGTTGTTTTCAGGGCGTCAATTGCTGTATTCCCTGTAACATATACATGTTCAGACTTTTTATTTTCATCTAATAGATTCTTTTCAGCCTTTTCTGTAGGAGCAAAGTGAAGATCGGCCATGACGCCTGTCAGCTGACGATTCATTTCTTCAGGAAAAGGCGAGTACTTGTCCCACGTTCGCAGACCAGCTTCTACGTGACCGACAGCAACTTGATTATAATAAGCTGCCAGACCAGCCGCAAAAGTGGTAGTCGTATCCCCATGAACAAGGACCACGTCCGGCTCCACTTTTTTGATGACATCATCCAGACCTTCAAGAGCTCTTGTCGTCACGCCTGCCAGTGTCTGTCTGGCCTGCATGATTTGCAGGTCGTAGTCTGGTTTTATATCAAAAACCTCCAGCACCTGGTCAAGCATTTCTCGGTGCTGCCCCGTTACCGTTACAATCGGCTCAATCTCTTCTGAGTATTTTTTCAGCTCTAAAACAAGAGGTGCCATTTTAATGGCTTCAGGTCTTGTTCCAAAAACAGTCATGACTTTAATCTTTTTTCCCACGTTCGCCGCTCCTTGGTTCATTGGTCTGCCGTACCTAATAGATGAATGTTACTTCGTTCCAAAAAGACGGTCGCCGGCATCACCGAGACCAGGGACAATGTAGCCTTTTTCGTTTAGCTTCTGGTCAAGAGCCCCCAGGTAAATTTCCACGTCAGGATGTGCTTCCTGAACCACTTCTACACCTTCTGGAGCAGCAATTAAACACATGAGCTTAATGTTGGTGGCTCCCCGTTTTTTGATACTGTTAATGGCTTCAGCTGCTGAACCGCCGGTAGCCAGCATTGGATCAATAACGATAAACTCACGCTCTTCCACGTCGCTAGGGAGTTTCACGTAGTATTCAACAGGCTGGAGAGTTTCAGGGTCACGATAAAGTCCAACATGCCCTACTTTAGCAGCCGGTATTAAATCAAGAATTCCATCTACCATTCCAAGTCCTGCACGAAGAATGGGAACAAGGCCAAGCTTTTTCCCTGCAAGGGTGTATGACTGAGCGGGACCGACTGGAGTCTCCACTGTCACTTCCTGCAATTGAAGATTTCTTGTGATTTCAAAAGCCATTAAAGCTGCTACTTCGTCTACGAGCTCGCGAAATTCTTTCGTGCCTGTTTTTACGTCTCGAATGAATGTTAGTTTATGTTGGATCAACGGATGATCTAAAACATGTACTTTACCCATGAATGCATGCGCTCCTTTTTCTTAAAAGCTTACGTGCCAGATTATATATTCTTTGAAGATTCTACAGAAAAAGAGCTCTTCCTTCAAGAGATGTTAAAAAGCGTTATGATTCTGAAAATATTTGTCAGTTTTCTTGTTGGTCTTTTCATGCAGCCTGCAAATTGGCCTCTTCCACTTCGGTCGCTTCCCCGCTGCACTGCACTTCTCCTCTCACCCTGGCTGGATAAAAGGTGGAATGTTACAGGAATATTACAGAATGGCAGGGTGCCAGGCACCGAAAAAAAAGGCAAGAATCGCGAAAAAAAGCAGAAGCCTGCTTTGGCTTCTGCTTTCTCATACACCTTTTTTACAGGTTTTCGTACATTGGGAACTGCTCTGTTAATGCTTTGACGCGGTCTTTGGCTTCTTGGAGTTTTTCCTCATTGTCATGGTTTTTAAGAGTTAGGGCCATGATGGCGCCTACTTCTTCCATTTCTTTTTCTCCGAATCCGCGGGAGGTTACAGCTGCCGTCCCAATACGGATACCGCTTGTTACAAACGGGCTTTCCGGATCGTAAGGAATCGCATTTTTGTTTGTCGTTAAGCCGACTTCATCAAGAGCTTTCTCCGCTACTTTTCCAGTGATGCCAAGCTTGCGCAAGTCCAATAAAAGCAAGTGGTTGTCGGTGCCGCCGGAAACGAGATCCACTCCGCCTTCTACAAGAGCTTCACCGAGCTTCTTCGCATTCTTAATGATATTTTGGCCGTAGGTTTTGAAGTCATCCTGAAGAGCTTCTCCAAAAGCTACTGCTTTTGCTGCAATCACGTGCATAAGGGGGCCGCCCTGCAAGCCAGGGAATACCGATTTGTCTATTTTCTTTGCAAATTCTTCGTTGCAAAGAACCATACCGCCGCGAGGCCCGCGAAGTGTCTTATGAGTCGTTGTCGTTACAAAGTGAGCATGAGGAACTGGGCTTGGGTGGTCTCCTGTTGCGACTAATCCAGCAATATGAGCCATGTCGACCATTAAGTAAGCTCCTACTTCATCAGCGATTTCGCGGAACTTTGCAAAATCAATTTCACGCGGGTAGGCACTTGCTCCGGCAACGATGAGCTTTGGCTTGCTCTCTTTTGCAATAGCAAGTACGTCATCATAGTCAATACGCTGCTCGTCTTCAGTCACTCCGTATTCCACAAAGTTGTACTGTACCCCACTGAAGTTAACCGGGCTTCCGTGTGTCAAGTGGCCGCCGTGGGAAAGATTCATTCCAAGTACAGTGTCTCCTGGCTCAAGGATCGTAAAGTATACGGCCATGTTAGCCTGGGCACCTGAATGAGGCTGGACGTTGACATGCTCTGCCCCAAATAATTCCTTTGCACGGTCACGGGCAATATCTTCAGCTACGTCTACGTATTCACATCCGCCATAATACCGGCGGCCAGGGTATCCTTCTGCATACTTATTCGTAAGAACAGAGCCCTGTGCTTCCATCACCGCTTCGCTTACAAAGTTCTCTGAAGCAATTAGTTCGATTTTGTCACGCTGGCGGCCAAGCTCTGCTTGAATCGCTTCAAATACCTTTGGATCTTGCTTTTTTACGTTCTCCATGAAAATGGTGTCCCCTTTCGTTCCCTTACTTGAATATGTTCGTTATTTACTGTCATATTATATACCAAGACCTATTGTAACACGTTATTTTCTTTTAAAAACGTATTTTATTTGATTTTTATAAAAAAATATTAAGAATTCAGTTATTTTTCTACTATGGGATAACGAGCTCTTGAACCGCCGATAAGTTTGGGGCGGGTTTTCGCCATAGTCAGGTGTGCGGCTCCAATTTCCTTAATAGAGCTTCGCACCGGTATGGCTACGTGTTTTAAATGCATTCCAATCAATGTGTCACCTATATCTATGCCCGCGTCTGCCTTCACAAATTCAGTGACTACCGGATCCCTGAATTGCTGGTAAGCATAGGAAGCCATCGCCCCGCCGGCCTTCGCGTGAGGCACGACTGTCACTTCTTCCAGTGAGAACCTTTCTGCGGTACGGCTTTCAATAACCAGTGCCCGGTTAATGTGCTCACAGCCCTGAAAGGCCAGATGCACACCCGTTTTTTCCTGAAATTCCTGCAAGACGCTGAATATTTCCTCCGCAGCTTCCTCTGAACCCGCTGAACCGATTCTTTTACCAAGGACTTCACTTGTACTGGCACCAATCAAAAAGATATGGCGATCATTCAGGGTGACGACATCACTTAATTCCTGCAGTGCCGTAGACAAGCTTTCTCTTATCTCCGTTTGGATATTCACGTTTTCACCCCTTATAAACAATCCCTCCTCTTAGGGAATATCCATAAGAGAAGGGACCCATTTTCTTATTTTCAACGCACAGCCACATACGCAGCCTGGAACGCCAGGAATTTTCTCCGTGCCCGTTGCTTTTCAACCAGTTGTTCTCTTAGCCTTCAAGATTTGTAATCTTTTGAACACGGTTCGCATGGCGTCCGCCTTCATAATCAGTCGTCAGCCACACTTTGGCGATTTCAAGTGCAAGGCCCGGTCCAATCACGCGCTCACCCATAGCAAGAACGTTGCTGTCATTATGAGCTCTCGTTGCTTTAGCACTAAACAAATCATGAACCAGCGCACAGCGGATCCCTTTTACTTTATTGGCAGCAATGGACATGCCAATGCCTGTCCCGCAAATAAGAATGCCTCTGTCTGCTTCTCCGCTTGCCACCTTTTCAGCTACTGGTGAAGCGTAATCAGGGTAATCCACAGAGTCAGTACAGTCACAGCCGACATCCTCAAAGCTTATATTTAACTCATCAAGCAGACCTTTGATTTCTTCTTTTAAATGATAGCCGCCGTGGTCGGCGCCAATTGCTACTTTCATGGAATAAATCCTCCTTGTTGTTCATGATACCCTTTCCTATACAGGATATCCTTTATGGAGATGAATTGCACCATGTATTTATATTGTAAATTTATCGATGGTGAGCTTCAATTTTTTTGCTTGTTCAGAGAGCTCCTGAGCTTTCTCTGTACATTTCTCCATAACTTGTGTCTGTTCTTCTGTAGCCGAAGACACTTCGAGTGCTCCTGCGGACGTTTCTTCTGCAATGGCGGCAACCTCCTGCGTTTCCTGGGAGGTACCCTGGATGGCCTTCAGCTGCCTATCAATTAATTCTGTAATATGATCAACGGCTTGTACAACCACCTCGACTGATGCTTCCATTTCCCCGATCGCCTGGTGTGTTTCGGTTCCTTTTTTGGACTCTTGCTGAGCCGCCAGTACCTGGTCTTTAATTTTAAAGACCACATTCTGTACTTCACCTTGGATGTTCTTAATGACTTCAGATACACTTTGGACAGCTGAAGAGCTTTCGTCTGCAAGCTTTCTCACTTCTTCGGCTACTACTGCAAATCCTCTGCCCTGTTCACCGGCCCTTGCTGCTTCAATGGATGCATTTAAAGCGAGTAAGTTTGTCTGGCCGGCAATGTCACCTACAAGAGAAATAATCTCTTCTACTTTTCCAGCCTGCTTGTCCAGCGCTTCAACGGCTAGCAGAGAATCTTGATTATCTCTTTCCATTTGCTTAATCCCGCCTACTAACGAATCAGTTACACTCCGGCTTTTCTTCAGGGTATCGACCATTTTTCTCGTAGACTCTTTGGATGACTCAGCCTTACTATGTACTTCTTCCGCAATTCTAGTGATATCCTCCATAGAGTCGGCAGTGTTTTGGATCGCATAGGCTGAGCTTTCAGCTCCTGCTGAGATTTCATCAATGGTGCCGGCAATCCCGGCTGCCCGGTTCGATGCCGTCTCTGAAGCAAGTGTAATATCAGCCACTTTCTGGCTCGTTTCCTGAAAATTTGTTTCAATATCATGAACCATGGCTCTCAGACTGCCAAGCATTTCATTATAAGCAAGGCCTAATGCTCTTAGCTCATCATCCGATTTGGTTACAGCCACATTTTCCTGAATGTTTCCCCCTGCTGCTGTTCGTGCAGCAGCTTCCAGCCTTGCCAAAGGCTTTGTAATGAACGGAGCTGCCAAGAATGCCAGCAGAATACTCCACAAACAGCCTAAAACAAGTGTTAGAACAATAAAGGAATCACCGGTCACTCCCCAGGCTTCAGAAATCACATCCACGAGAAAAAAGATAAAAAATCCACTTGTCCCGTACGTGATTAGTGATACTATGCTGATTCCCAGGACCAGCTTTTTCCGAATACTAAAAACATACTTCTGTCCCCCCATAGCCCCCACCTTTTCTAGTCAAGTTTTTGTATTACTTTATCTAGAAGGGCATCCAGTTCTCTGGCTGTGTTCCGGTAATCTTCTATCGTGCCGCCTATCGGATCGCTAATATCCCCGTGATTTTCATCATTAGCAAATTCCTTAATCGTAAAAGCTTTCTCTGCAGCGGCCGGAAACTTTGCAGCCAGAAGCTGAAAATGACTTTTCGTCATTGTTAAAATTAAATCTGCCCACTCTACTAGTTCTCTATCGACAAGTCGGGCAGAATGGTTTAGCGGGATCTCTCTTTCATTTAGGACAGAGGTTGTCCCTTCAGAGGCTCCCATGCCGGGAAAAGCATGAACCCCTGCTGATTTTATTTCGACTTGCTCCCCAGCTTTTTTCTTCATTAAAGCTTCTGCCATCGGGCTCCGGCACGTGTTTCCTGTGCAAACAAACAATATTTTTTTCATGATGGCACCCTTTCTTTTCCTGCATTTTTTCTATTATTTTAGCACAAACATTCATAATTCAATACGAAGCAATAGGCAAGCCGGCAAAAAATTCGTTACTCCCTCAAGATAAGCAGCAGCCTTACTGAATCACCAAAAGTTCAACCCTTTATTCTCTACATGTCGAATTGTGCTCCTTATGTAGACCACAAATCTAAAAGAGCGTCCCGTCACTATCATCTTTTTTTACAGAGGTAAAAGAAGCTTTACACCAAAAGCAAGGAGTATTCCTCCGCCAAGCATTTCGCCGTAAGAACCGACCACCCCTTTGGCATGAGTGCCTAAAAATAAACCTACCCACGTTGCTACAGCACTCGTAAGGCCAAAAAGAAGAAGGACCGCTACAATCTTTGCTCCTACAATGCCAAGAGTAATACCTACCGAAAATGAATCCAGGCTTACAAGCAAGGCAAACAGCAACAGCCCAAGTCCTCTTGGTGTAATGGAGTTATTTTCGCTGCTGGACCCGATCCCAGCCCAGATCATATGCAGACCGATTAAAATTAAAAGCCCTCCTCCCACCCAAAGAGCCAGCTGTTCAAAAGAAGAGGCAATCCATTTGCCGCCGGCAATCCCGGCTAAAGGCATCAATATATGAAACATTCCGATTGTGCTTGCAATTTTCGGCCTTTCCCTTACTTTGATTCCGTTCATTCCCATTGCAAGCGACATAGAAAAGGCATCCATGCCAAGAGCGACAGCGATAATGCCCAGTACTATCCATTCTTCCATGCCGTCCCCTCCCCCAAATCTGCTTTTATAACCCTATGCAGGAGGGGATGGGAATAGACAGGCTTTTTAAGACATAAGTACTGCGAGAAACTGGTCTCAAAAATAAACGTTCCTCCAAACCTCTGGCTTGATTGAGCCGAAATTTCGGCCTGTCACAGCCACATCCTCGGCCTCTCTATTAAAAAATGACTCAGCTCTTTTCTTCCTCAATCAAGGTAAACGACTACAATCACAGCGCTTACCAAACTATTTTTCCTTTTTTAAAGAAAGTTGGCATGCTCTTTGCAAGAAAAAGGGGTGAAACTTTGATTTATATGAGGAGGAGATCAAATGGTAGAAGAAAAGGTGTATGGATTCTTTATTCCAAGTGTCAACTTAATGGGAGTAGGAGCAGTGAATGAAGCCGGGGAAAGAATCAAGAACCTCGGAATGAAAAAATCTCTCATTGTAACGGATGAAGGACTTTATAACATGGGTGTGGCAGACGATGTGGCCAACATCATTAAAGCCGCCGGTGTTGATGTTGAAATCTTCCCTGGTTCCGAACCAAATCCTACGGATCTCAATGTGGCAGCAGGTCTTGAGGTGTATGAGTCTTCAGGATGCGACTCGATCGTCTCTCTTGGCGGGGGAAGCTCTCACGACTGCGCGAAAGGCATCGGCCTTGTTGCTTCTAATGGAGGAAGAATTCACGATTATGAAGGTGTGGATCAATCCACTAACCCGCTCCCTCCTCTTGTAGCTATCAATACAACTTCTGGAACAGCCAGTGAAATGACCCGCTTCTGCATCATCACAGATACAGAGCGAAAAGTAAAAATGGCGATCGTTGATAAACATACGACGCCAAAAATTTCGATAAATGATCCTATTTTAACAGTGAAAAAGCCGGCAGGACTTACTGCAGCTACAGGAATAGACGCCCTTACTCATGCGGTGGAGGCCTATGTTTCTACTGATGCTACTCCTATCACCGATGCATGCGCTCTGCAAACGATGCGTCTTGTCAGCAAGTACTTACGCGCCGCGGTAGCAAACGGCGAAGATATTGAAGCGAGAAACCAGATGTCATATGCTCAGTTCCTTGCTGGTATGGCCTTTAACAATGCATCCCTTGGCTATGTGCACGCGATCGCCCACCAGTTCGGAGGCATTTATAACTTCCCTCATGGCGTGTGTAATGCGATCCTTCTTCCCCACGTCGAGCGCTTTAACTTAATGTCCAAGCCTGAGCGCTTTGCTGACATTGCCGAAGCTCTCGGTGAAAACATTGAAGGGCTGTCCAAGCGTGCTGCTGCAGAAAAAGCGATTGAAGCGATTGAAACGCTGTGTAAGGACGTAGGGATCCCAGATGGCTTCGCTGAAATGGGAGCCAAAGAAGAGGATATTGAAACCCTTGCCATCCACGCGATGAATGATGCATGCGCCTTAACCAATCCTCGAAAAGCCACCTTAGAAGATATAAAACAAATCGTGGCTGCTTCCTATAACAGAAAGCCGGCCGAAAAAGCGCAGACATTGTAAAACAAACAGGACACCCGGCGGTAGGAAGCTACAGGCCGGGTTTTCTATAAAAAAGGAGGTCCACTTATGATTTATTCAAAGCCAGGAGAAAAAGATGCCCTCGTATCCTTTAAAGCAAGATATGATAATTTCATTGGAGGCGAGTGGACACCCCCTGTAAATGGAAACTACTTTGATGTGTATACTCCAGTCACCGGGCAGACCTTTTGCCAGGTCGCCCGTTCTACTTCTGAGGACATAGAGAAAGCGTTAGATGCAGCTCACAAAGCAAAGGAAAGCTGGGGAAAAACATCAGCAGGCGAACGGTCTCTTCTTCTCCAGAGAATCGCTGACAGGATGGAAGAAAATCTTGAAAAGCTTGCGGTAGCTGAAACCTGGGACAATGGGAAAGCGGTGCGTGAAACGTTAAACGCAGATTTGCCTTTAGCTGTTGACCATTTTCGTTATTTTGCCGGAGTCATTCGCGCTCAGGAAGGGTCCCTCAGCCAAATTAACAACGACACAGTCGCTTACCATTTTCATGAGCCTCTCGGTGTGGTCGGGCAGATTATTCCCTGGAACTTCCCTCTCCTTATGGCAACATGGAAAGTGGCGCCTGCTTTGGCTGCCGGAAACTGCATTGTTTTAAAGCCGGCAGAACAGACCCCTGCTTCTCTTATGGTTATTCTTGAGCTTATTCAGGATCTTCTGCCTCCGGGAGTATTAAATGTAGTAAATGGATTTGGCGTCGAAGCGGGAAAGCCTCTTGCTTCAAATAAAAGAATTAATAAAATCGCCTTTACCGGAGAAACAACCACGGGACGATTGATCATGCAATATGCTTCAGCAAATATTATCCCTGTGACACTTGAGCTTGGGGGAAAATCCCCAAATATCTTCTTTGAAGACGTAATGGAAAAGGATGATGCCTTTTTAAATAAAGCCATTGAAGGCATGGTTATGTTTGCGTTAAATCAGGGAGAAGTGTGTACTTGCCCTTCTCGCGCCTTAATTCATGAATCGATATATGACGACTTTATGGAACGCGCGCTCAAGCGTGTAAAAGAAATACAGACAGGAAATCCACTTGATCCAAATACGATGATGGGTGCCCAGGCATCAACAGAACAAGTGGAAAAGATTCTTTCTTATATAGATATTGGTAAACAAGAAGGAGCGACGCTCCTTACCGGCGGGGGAAGAAATGAATTGAACGGTGAGTTAAAGGATGGCTATTACATTCAGCCAACCATTTTTGAGGGAAATAACAGGATGCGTATTTTTCAGGAAGAAATTTTCGGACCTGTCTTATCTGTAACGACCTTTAAAGACGATCAGGAAGCCTTATCGATTGCAAATGATACCCTTTATGGGCTGGGGGCAGGTGTATGGACAAGAGATTTCCATACCTCTTACCGTTTTGGCAGAGAAATTGAGGCTGGCCGTGTATGGACGAACTGCTATCACGACTACCCTGCCCATGCAGCATTCGGCGGCTACAAAATGTCGGGAATCGGGAGGGAAAATCATTTGATGATGCTAAGCCACTACCAGCAAACGAAAAATTTACTCGTAAGCTATAGTAAAGACGCTCTTGGATTCTTTTAACATGTACTAGTCACGCAATCCTTCTGTTTCGAAAAAACTATCTATATTCCGGGGTGATTCTATGACGGAAGCATTGTATGATCAATCTTATTTTTCCCGAATTCTTGAGTTTTCACAACTTTCACCAGAGTCCTTTCAAGCCTTTATCCAATTTGACCAAAGCGTCATGGAAAATGGTATTCTTTCCGTTAAGCTTAAAGAGTTAACAGCGGTGGCTGTTGCTCATACAACCGGATGCCCGTACTGCATTGAGGTTCATGTCGGAAACCTCAAAGAAGCCGGAGGCACCAAAGAGGAAATGAGCGAAGCGATTTTTGTAGCCACGGCTCTTAAAGCCGGCTCAGCCGCTGCTCACGGTGTAAATGCTCTTAATGCCTATGACGGAGAATCCGACGGCTCCCTTTACAAAAAAGAATATTTTGCACGGATGAAAGAGTTTTCAGATTTGAGTGGAGAGAGCTTTGCTTCCTTTATTGATTTTGACCAAAAAGCCTTGAAGGAAGGGGCGCTTACTGTAAAAGAAAAAGAGCTGATTGCTGTGGCGGTCGCCCATACCACAGGATGCCCGTACTGCATTTAGGTTCACATTGAAGGTGCCAGAAAAGCCGGTGCAATTAAAGAGGAAGTAGCAGAGGTGATCATGGTCGCTACCGCGTTAAAAGCGGGGTCAGCCCTGGCTCACGGAGTGAATGCTTTAAATTCTTTTGATTCGTAACCAGCATAGTCACAATCACATATGGGACACAGAGGACTGAGGCCAAGCAGAACGCAGCTGCTTTTCACTGCCGGTCCTCTTTTTCTTTGGGAGAGCGTCTCTTGGCTCCTTCCTTACAGTGATGATATCTGATTTAAGCAATAGGCCTACGTTCGGAAACTAACTCAAGCAGATGTTCAACACATCGAGCCTAGTTCAAGATCAACCTGGTAACATTGCAATATATATTCAGTAGCCTCCCAAGGATTCATGCTTCCGTTGGTCTATCCAGAAGATGGAGTCCCTTTTTCATTTAATATATAACGAATCTTTCTCATCGTAATGTCCAGCTGCCTGGCCGCTTCCCGTCGATTTCCATACGTCTGCTGAAGAGTTTTCTCTACAAATGACTGCCCGGTAACCTGCTCAAGCTCCTTCACCTTATCTAATACCTCATCCAGAGGAGGCGGTTCCTCCTGATGCCATAAGGAAAGTACATGACTTGTCCATTCTTTAAGGTAGCGTTCAAACTCAGCAGTGGAGTGGCTGCTGCTTTCCTTCTTTTGAGGTATCTCCACAGCGGCACCGGCTTCCTTTTCTGCTGGAGATGCGTGAAAGGTATGAGGCAGAAGAGAAACAGGAATCATTGTGGTCTCTTCGTCTGCAAGGGCAATTGCCCGGGAAATGACATTAGACAGCTCACGGATATTCCCGGGCCAGTGGTACTTCTTCATTCTCGACATGGCTTCGCTGCTGAATGTCATGTCAGGACGTTCGCTTTGACTGACTAAAAAAGCTGTGAGCTCATCAAGATCATCCACCCGTTCACGTAGAGGAGGGATCGTAAGCTTGACTACATTCAGCCGGTAGAGAAGGTCTTCACGAAAGGCTTTTTCTTTGACTGCTTCCTGCAAATCCTGGTGACTTGCGGCCAGAATTCTTGCATTGGTTCGTTTTACTTTTTCACTTCCTACCGGGTAATACTCTCTTGCTTCAAGCACCCGAAGAAGTTTCACCTGAGTTTGGGGAGAAGCTTCGGCGATTTCATCCAGAAAAAGAGTCCCCTGACTTGCAAGCTCAAAGAGCCCTCTCCTGGTTTCCACGGCTCCGGTAAATGCTCCCTTTTCATGGCCGAATAATTCACTTTCCAAAAGCTGCTCAGAGAGAGCCCCGCAATTTACCCCAATAAACCTTTCCTTTCTGCGATGACTTGCCATATGAATAAACCTGGCAAGCACCTCTTTGCCGCTTCCGGTTTCTCCTTCTATCAACACGCTAAGCTGTTTTTGGGCTATTTTATAGGCAAAGGCCGCAAGGTAACTCATGGCCTCAGAGGATCCCAGAAAAAAGCCTGCCTGATCAGCAATGGCTTGCACATGCTTTTCCATTTGATTTGTTCCATTTTCAAGCAAGCCATCTATTTGCTCCTCAAGCTTATCGATATCATCAAAGGGCTTTTCAACAAAATCATTGGCTCCTGCCTTGATGGCATCTACAGCTGTTTTGACAGTGCTGAAGCCCGTCATAATCAATGTTTTGCAGGAGGGCTGTTCCCGCTTTAACTCTCTTAACAGTGTCAGTCCATCAGCATCAGGAAGACGAACATCCAAAATGGCGAGATCAAACTGTTTTTCCTTTATGTGTTTGTAAAAGTCGGTTCCATTTAACCCTGTAGTCACATGATACGTTTTTAATGTAAGCAAATGAGATAAAAAAGTGCAGATTTCACGTTCATCATCAATAATCAGGATATTCTTCATGTGTGCCTCCTTTTAGCCGGCAGCAGCAGGGTAAAACAACTCCCTTTTCCTTCTTCACTCGTTACAGTCAGCATGCCGCCATGGGCCTTTGCAATTCCAAGGCTTACGGATAACCCCAGCCCTGTTCCTTTATCTGTTTCTTTTGTCGTATAAAAAGGATGAAAGATTTCCGTTTGCAGCCGAGGAGGGATTCCTTTGCCGTTATCGGACACTGTTAATTCCACCCACTCCTCTCCTTCTTTGAAAATCGCTTTTGTTTCAATCAAGATACACTTCTCTTCTTTCTCTTCTTCTAAAAGGACATCCTTGGCGTTTAATAAAAGGTTGATGATCGTCTGCTCAATTTGCTGCATGCTTCCGTTAAACGCAGGCAGCTCAGAAGCAAGGGTAACCGTCACCTGTATATGCTGACGTTCAATTTGATATTTTACTAAGCTCAGTACCTGCTCTACAGCCTGGTTCAAGGAGCACTCCTGAAACATGTACTCATCCTGCCTGGAGAATGTCAGTAAGTTTCTAATGATATGCTTGCAGCGGTCTCCGCAGTTTCGAATGTCTGTTAACAGCTCATAGCTTATGTCTTTTTGATCGGCCTGGCGTAAAAGGAGCTGGGCATTGCCAAGAATGGCGGTGAGAGGACTGTTCAGCTCATGAGCAACTCCCGCAGCCATTTCCCCGATCGCGGCAAGCTTGCCCGACTGCATGAGCTGAGCTTCAATATGTGTTCGCTTTGTTACGTCTTTTATATATAAAAGAATGCCGTGAAGCTGGTTATCATCGGTGATAACGGGATACGTATTCATCTCGCAAATTCGATTTTCCTCCAAAACGAGTCGGGCATGCTGGGACTGGCTGAAATCAAGCTCTTCTCCTTTGCTCTTTGGATGGCGAAACAGAATGTCAGCGTAGTGTCTTCCGATAATTTCACCAGGTTTCACTTTAAAAAAGTTCAACACAGCCTGGTTAAATCGCAGAATTTTTTCCTCTTCACTAATTAGAAACAGCATATCTTCTACGGCATTAAAGGTGGACTCCCATTCTTTTTTTCCCTGGAGAACCGCATTGTAAAGACGTGAATTCTCTATGCAGACAGCAAGCTGATCGGCAAATTGCTGAAAAAAGGAAAGATCATCCTCACTGTAGGCTGCAAATTCCTTGCTTCCAAGGCTCAACACCCCAAGGACACGCTCTTTACTTAAAAGAGGAAGAGCGAGGACACTTTCCATACCCAGCTTTTCAAAGGTGTGCCGCTCGATATATGGAACCTCCTCCTTTTTCAAAGGGAACGAGTACAAGGTGGCCCTCTTTTGATAGGTAGCCTCCCAGTAAAGAGATTCATCGGATGGAAGCTTTGAGCCTACCTGAAGAAACTTGGAGTCAAGGGGATAAACATTTGTCAGGATTAACTCTCCTTCTTCAAGAAGACTGAGACTGATCCTTGAAACCGAGTACACCCTTTGCAATTTTTCCAGGACGTTTTTTAACATGTCGTCAATATCCATGTTGACGTTAAAGCTTTTAAGACTTTCATTCATAATTTCAAGGTTAATATTCTTTTTTTCCAGCTCCTGAATTGTTTTTTTCAGCTCGGTATAATAATTCATTTTCGAAGATTTGACGCCTGTCAGGTGCTCAATCATCGTCTGCTTATTCTCCATAGCTCTCTCTCCTTCTAAGCTGCTTTCTAACCATTACAGCGCCTGCTTGCAAATGGCTATGATATCTTTCGTAGAGATATCCCGGGGATTTGTGATCATGCAGGCATCCTCAATGGCATCCTCCGCTATAAGCGGGAGGTCATCTTCTGTAATGCCCAAAGCACTCAACGTATGAGGAGCTTCTATGTCCTTTGATAACCGTCTGACCATATCTATCGCTTCCCTGCCGGCTTCTTCATCCGACAGTCCGGTGACATCCTTGCCCATTGCTTTAGCAATTTCTTTGTACCGCTTTGGGCACGCAATCAAATTAAAATCCATTACATAAGGGAGGAGCACAGAATTAATGACGCCATGAGCAAGCTCAAATCGCCCCCCTATCGCATGGGAAATCGCATGAACCGCCCCCAAAATAGCGTTGGAAAAAGCAATTCCCGCCTGGAGGCTTGCCATGGCCATATGAAGCTTTGCTTCTTCATTTGTTTTCGATGCAACGGAAGGCCGAAGATTGGAAGACACCAGTTTCATTGCATTTTTTGCCTGTACGTCGGTAAGAGGAGTCGCTGCCACACTAACATAGGATTCAATGGCGTGAGACAGAACATCCAGACCAGTGGAAGCAGTTAAGTAACTGCTTTTCGTCATTAAGGTTAAAGGATCAGTAATTGAAATATCGGGAACAAGAGATTTTGAGACAATCGTCATTTTCTTCTTTCTTTCTGAGTCAACTATAACTGAAAATTGGGACACTTCAGAGCCTGAACCAGCCGTCGTTGAGATCATGACTAATGGCGGCAGAGGATGGGCAATTTGATTGACTCCTTCATACTGAGCAATTTCTCCTCCGTTTGTTGCTATAATGGCAATTGATTTGGCTACATCAAGCACGCTCCCTCCGCCTATTCCTATGACAGCATCACACTCATTCTCCACGTATCTTTGAGAACCTTTTTGAACTTCAAGATCGCTCGGGTTTGTGGTCACTTCAAAAAAAGTGGAAAAAGATAATCCTGCTTCCTCGCATGTCGTAATCACTTTGTCTGCCCATCCTGCTTCGATAACCCCTGGATCACTTACAATGAGTACTTTTTTGGCGCCAAGCCGCAGGCAGCTGTCTCCTGCCTGTTCAATTGAACCATTGCCAAAAATAATCTCTGGAGTGATAAATTTGGTCATTTTCATTTACACTCAGCTCTTTCTATTTGGATATAGGGGGAAATCCTATGTATTCGCTTTCCTGAACATAGATATGTATTTCGAGAAAAACAACCGTTTTCCTTCCTCGTGTCCCCCATTTCCGAAGCGATGCGGGGGCTTTTGGGGGTACCTTTTGGGGGTGCCTGGCACCCCTCACCGTTGTTACACTTCTGTAACCTTGTTTCGGCTCTATCCCTTGGTATACTGCACTTCTCTTCCAGCACCCACTAAGCGGTGCCTGGCACCCCTCTCCGTTGTTACACTTCTGTAACCCTGTTTCGGCTCTACCCCTTGATATACTGCATTTCTCTTCCAGCACCCATTTTACGGTGCCTGGCACCCCTCACCGTTGTTACACTTCTGTAACCTTGTTCCGGCTCTATCCCTTGATATACTGCATTTCTCTTCCAGCACCCATTTTACGGTGCCTGGCACCACAGCGAGGATGTAATAAAAAAAGCACAAGGTTGTCCCCTGCACTTTTTAGTCCTCTTTTATTACTCTTCCACCGGCTGCTTTTTCAAGCCTGTTCATAATGGCCGTACCTACTCCCTTTTTAGGGAAAGTCACGCTAAACAACACATCTGCTTCTAGCTTGTCTGCCCTTCTAAGCGTATCATACAGCTTTGCTGCCACTTCCTTGATGTTGTCTTTTGAACCATAAGAAATCACGTGGTCCGCATGAATTTCATGAATAAGTTCATCCACTGTAATAACCCCTGCTTTTAAGCCTTCCTCCTCCACTTCTTTTATTTTTTCCTGTAGAAATGCAGAGGATCCTTCCACCAGGCTTAGAGGAGCATCCGGGGCGTAATGGCGATATTTCAAGCCGGGGGAACGAGGTACTTCATTATCACTGATAAGGGCAGGATCAACTTCAACGACTCCTGCAACCTTTTCCAGGTCTTCTCTGGTCACTCCGCCCGGGCGCAAAATCATTGGCACATCACGGGTGCAGTCTACCACTGTTGATTCCAGCCCGTATCCGGTTGGCCCGCCGTCTACAATTCCGGCAATACGGCCATCAAGATCATGCCTTACATGCTCTGCGGTCGTAGGACTTGGCCGGCCGGATCGGTTGGCGCTTGGAGCAGCTACAGGTACTCCGGCAGCTTTTATGACCGCTTGGGCTACAGGGTGGTCCGGCATCCGTACGGCAACTGTGGATAATCCCCCTGTGACTTTCTCAGAGACTTGTTCTGTTTTTGGTAAAATTAATGTCAAAGGACCAGGCCAGAAAGCATTCATGAACTTTTCAGCAATGAGTGGAATATGAGAAACCAACTCACTAAGCTGCTTTCTTTCACTAATATGTACAATCAATGGATTGTCACTAGGCCTTCCTTTGGCAAGAAAAATTTTATCAATAGCTTCTTCGCTGTTAGCATTTCCTCCCAGTCCATATACAGTTTCTGTGGGTAAGGCGACAACTTCTCCACAACTTATCCACACACCCGCTTTCTGAACGTTCTCATCTTCTTCTAAACTTATCCACTTATCCACAACCAATACCTCTGTTTGTTTATAATCCACGAACATCCGCTCCCGTTTCGAGGTCTTTTTTTCCTTATATTGTAGGGTTTCCTGGTTAAAAAAGTAAACTAAAAAAGTTACCCACATTAGGTGGATAACTTGTTGATAACTATAACCCACTCACTTCAGTATTTCCACAGGTTATCCTAGGATTGACCAAACCATTCTTTGAATTTTTCCACAAAGAAGAACGCGACTTCAGGTTCTTCTGTGGATAACTCACTGCCTGCTTGTTCCTTTTCTTCAGCTTTGTCTTCCTTACTGAAATCAAGGAAGCAAAGAGGAGGAAATAGAACACACCACCAATTTTCACCTTTGCCTTCTCCAAGTGTCACTACCAAGGCTTCATAGTCTCCTGCCGGATAAACTAAAGGACCGTATACGCGAGTTGGAAACTCTACATCCTTTCTCAGCTCTACTTCAAAAGGAATCGTTAAGTCTCTTGAATCTAAAACATTTTGAATCTCTTCTTCTATGACTGGAAGATGTTCATTGATTGCTTCTCTTGCTTTTCCTTTATTATCAAGACCCGTAACAATTTCTCTGATTTCTGCATTGACTTCATCACGAACTTCCCGCTTGACCAACTGATGCACTGGAGCATCACTGTGAGCAAGAATTCTAAGACGGATTGCATCATCAGGAATCACTTCTTCCCCTGCATTTACTGCCGCAAATTGCTGACCTTCCCAGTTTACTAACAAAATAAAAATAATAATAATAATATAAATAAAGACGTTTCGTTGCATGTGGGTTCACCAACCTTTCGTATTCACATTGTGGTCAGTGAACCCAGTTATTAAACTTAGAATTGTTCGACAATTATTGTGGTGAAGAGAGGGATACGTTCCTTGAGAGGTGCCAGGCACCCCTGCGCGCTGTAACATTTTTTCCCGCGCTATCCCTTGTGCCACAGCTCTTTCACGGTTTCTTGGGAGCGGTGCCTGGCACCTCTTCACGCTGTAACATTTCTTTCCGCGCTTTCCCTTGAGCCACAGCTCTTTCACGATTTCTTTTGTTACAACCTGGGAGCGGTGCCTGGCACCCTAGCGCGTTGTAACATTTTTTTCCGCGCTTTCCCTTGAGCCGCAGCTCTTTCACGATTTCTTATGTTACAACCTATGAGGGTGCCAGGCACCTTAACGTGGCACCCTTAGTGTAGATACACTTTGCAAAATACCATTCGGTCTTTTCCGTTGATGTCTTCACGTACAGTAACATCTATGTCAGACGCCTCAGAAAAAGCTTCCCGTAGTAAACGAGCGACTGTTTCTCCTTGTCCCGCCCCTACTTCAAAGGCGGCAAGGCCTGGTTTTTTTAGCACTTTTGGCAGATCAGCAGCCAGTCTCCTGTAGCAGACTAAGCCGTCTTCTCCAGCAAACAAGGCAGTCTCCGGCTCAAAATCCTTCACTACGGTATCAAGGGACTCTCTATCTTCTTCCGGGATATAAGGAGGGTTAGAGACGACGACATCGACTTTTTTGCCCTGTTGAACCAGGGGAGAAAGTAGATCTCCCTGCAGGAAGTGAACATCTGCTCCAAGCGCCCTCGCATTCGAAACTGCCACCTCTAAGGCCGGCTCTTCCACATCTATCGCTGTAACACTTATATGTTCTGCCTCCAGCGCAAGGCTGACAGCAATAGCCCCGCTTCCTGTACCGACATCCACTACTTCAAGTGAACTTCCTTCCTGTCGCCTTGGCCATGCTTTGATTTCCTGAAGCACGCCCTGAACCAGCTCTTCTGTTTCCGGACGAGGAATCAGGACCCGTTCATCCACCCTAAAGGAACGTCCGTAAAATTCTTCGTGTCCTATAAGGTGCTGTACTGGCACTCCTTCTCCGTGGCGCTTCACATCGGCCAGGAACCCGTCCCAGATTTTTTCAGGAAGCGGATCCCGGCGCTTCATGTGGAGTTGCGTCCAGCTTGCCCCCAAGTGGTGGCGCATGAGCCACTCCCCGCTTTTCGCTTCCCGTCCTTTTTTCTCCAAAAAAGACGAAGCCCAATACAGGGCTTCGTAAATGTAGTCAGGCTTTTTCATTATTCGCCCGCCTTTTCCATCATTTCTGCTTGTTCTTCCACAATAAGAGCATCTATGATTTCATGAAGATCTCCTTGCAGAATTTGATCAAGCTTTTGCACGGTCAGGCCAATACGGTGGTCTGTCACACGGCTTTGAGGAAAATTATACGTCCGAATTCTTTCGGAACGGTCACCCGTTCCCACAGCGGATTTCCGGTTTTCTGCGTACTCAGCCTGAGCCTCACGCTGAAACTTATCATAAATTCGAGCACGAAGAACCTTCATTGCTTTATCCTTATTTTTGATCTGGGATTTTTCATCCTGACAGGAAACAACAATGCCTGTTGGTTCATGGGTTAAACGGACCGCTGACATCGTCGTATTTACACTCTGTCCCCCTGGTCCGCTAGAAGCAAAGGTATCCACACGGATATCCTTTTCATGGACTTCCACTTCTACTTCTTCAGCTTCCGGAAGTACAGCCACTGTTGCCGTGGAGGTGTGAATTCTTCCTCCTGACTCTGTGGAGGGCACACGCTGCACCCTGTGAGCTCCATTTTCATACTTCATTTTCGAGTAGGCGCCTTCACCGTTAATCATAAAAATGATTTCCTTGTAGCCGCCAAGCTCCGTGGAGCTTGATTCAATCACTTCTGGCTTCCAGCCTTGCTGCTCGGCAAAACGAGAGTACATTTTGTAGAGGTCTCCGGCAAACAGAGCGGCTTCGTCCCCGCCCGCTGCACCCCGAATTTCCACGATAACGTTTTTATCGTCGTTTGGATCCTTTGGCAGAAGGAGAACTCTAAGCTTTTCTTCAAGCTCTTCTTTTTTCTCACTAAGCTCTGAAATCTCCATCTTTACCATTTCAACCATTTCGTCATCCAGGCTGTCTTCAAGCATGGATTTGGCATCGGCAAGCTGGGTAGAGACTTCTTTGTACGTCCGGTACGTTTGCACCGTTTCTTCGATATCTGACTGTTCCTTTGAATATTCTCGGAGTTTCTTGGAATCACTGATCACTTCTGGATCACTTAATAATTCATTTAAATGATCATAACGATCTTCTACTGATTGTAGACGTTCAAGCACAGGCTTTCACCTCATTTATGATTGCATAACATTCTAATTATATTATAGCAGGACTTTACAGTCAAAATGTATAGGCGATTATGAGTAGAACTCTTGTTTTTATATGTGAATTAAGGGAATCGTATAAATAAAAGCTGACTAGGAGGTACATAGCATGAAATTTGTTATTATTGGCGGCGATGCTGCTGGCATGAGTGCAGCGATGCAGATTGTCCGCAACCGCGAAAACCCTGACGTGACAGTTCTTGAAATGGGAAATATATATTCCTACGCACAATGCGGTCTCCCTTATGTAATCGGCGGCTCAGTAAAAGGGACCGATCAGTTGATCGCAAGAGACGTCACAACCTTTCGAGAAAAGTACGGGATTGATGCCCGCGTATTTCATCAGGTAACCCATGTGAATGCAGAGAAAAAGATCGTCTCAGGGACAAACCTGGAAAGCAATGAGACATTTGAAATTCCTTATGACCGGCTCCTGGTAGCAACAGGGGCCCGGCCGTTTCTGCCTCCCTGGAAAAATCATGACCTTCCCGGCATTCATACGTTAAAAACAATCCCTGACCTGGAATCAATCAAAAGTAATCTTGACCGTGTTAAACATGTCACCATTATTGGCGGCGGGTACATCGGCCTTGAAATGGCTGAAAATTTTCGAGAAACAGGACGGCAGGTACGAATGATTGAGCGTGGTAACCGGCTGGCAAAGATGTTTGATGAAGATATGGCAGAGCACATCCATAAGGAAGCGGAAGCAAACGGAATTGAAACCTGCTTTGAGGAATCAATAGAAGGCTTTGAAGGAAATGACCGTGTCGAAGCAGTGGTGACAAATAAAAACCGTTATGAAACAGATCTGGTCATTGCTGCAGTTGGGGTAAGACCAAACACTGATATGCTGAAAGGAACAGATGTGATTTTGGAAACAAACGGGGCGGTGAAAGTCAACTCCTACATGCAGACGAACGTGGATGATATTTATGCAGCAGGAGACTGCGCCACACAATACCACCGTATTAAACAAAAAGACGACTATATCCCATTGGGAACTCACGCCAACAAACAGGGGCGTGCAGCAGGATTAAACATGGTCAACAACCCGAAGGCATTCCAGGGTATTGTCGGAAGCTCTATTCTGAAATTTCACCGCCTCACTCTAGGAAGAACAGGCCTTTCTGAAAAAGAAGCGTCAGCTCTTCATTTCCCTTACGAAACTGTGACATATAAAGGCTCAGATATCGCCGGCTATTATGAGGATAAAAAACCGATTTATATTAAAATTTTATACCGCACAGATAACGATATGCTGATCGGCGGCCAGGTCATTGGAGAGTCCGGGGTGGACAAGCGGGTAGATGTTCTGGCCACTGCTCTTTTTCACCGTATGACAATCTCAGAATTTGAGGATCTTGACCTTTCCTATGCGCCTCCTTACAACGGGGTGTGGGATCCTCTTCAACAGGCTGTTCGCCGGGCTAAATAACACCGAGCATAAGTAATACCACTGCAGAAAAATAGTAACCCCAACCAAGGGGTTACAGCGTGCACCTCAAACAAAGCAACAAAACCACACCTTCCCCCCTTCTTTGCACCATTAGCGGACCCACCATCGAACACGATCCTTCAAAAAAAGGCTGCCCCCCTTTGGGGACAGCCTTCCATTCTTATTAGCCGTCATTCAATACGTGGACCTCTACATTATACCGAGGCGTGTTTTGTTCATACGCTGTTCTAAGCTCTTTCACTTTATTATCTCTCTCTTGTTTGCTCCACCCTTGATTTCCGTTCACGTAAACAGTGGCATGACTGCCGCCGTACAGGACATACAAAGGTGTAAAGCCATTTTCTCTGGCAATGTAATGCATGTTATCTGCATCATCGCCAATGTCGGGACGATCCGCATCCAGTGTGGTAAAGCTGGTTCCGTTATTGATTTCTCCCTGATTCAACGGATGATCAGAGTGGTCCTGAGGATTAATTGTTCTGTGATTAATCGGGCCTGGACCAAAAAGACCTGGTGTTATTTCCTGGGCGTTCCCATGCTCTTGGGTTCCTCCATGGCCACCCTGCGCCTCTGTTGCTCCGTCACCGGCTCCGCACCCTGCCGGCACAAGGATAGCTGCACAAAGAACACCTGTTAAAAGCTGCTTTTTCACTATTAACTCCCCCTTGCAGCAACACAGAGCTGCTGCAAGTATAGTCTTTCTCAAAAGCACAGCTTATACACTGGTAACCTGTTACTCCAGACCCTCCTCAGGTTTTTGAAGCTGACTTAGTAAAACAGCTTCTCCCAGAAACAGTATCTATTAGAGGACTTCATTTTGTAAAGTAAGTGAAGGCTCTGGTTTCCCTGGAACTTCGTGGCAGTGACGACATCTCGCTTCATATGCTTCATCAGCCCCCACTAGAATAATTTCATCTTCGTAATGAGCTGGTTCACCATCAATGAGGCGCTGCGTTCTTGAAGCAGGGGAACCGCAGTCCGGGCAAACCGCTTGCAGCTTAGTCACGTCTTCTGCCAAAGCCATCAGCCTCATCACCTGGGTAAATGGCTCTCCTCTAAAATCCTGGTCCAGACCGGCAAGAACCACCCTAATTCCACTGTCAGCAAGCTCCTGGGCGACTTCCACAATGTCAGCATCAAAAAATTGGGTTTCATCAATAGCGACCATTTGAATGTCTTCCTCAAGTCCGTCCAAAATATCTTTTGACCGAGCAACAGCAATTGCCCGCACCTTTGTGCCATTATGAGAAACAACTTCCTCTTCACTATAACGGTTATCCAAGGCAGGTTTAAACACCGCTACATTCAGCTTTCCAAACAAAGCCAGTCTGATTCTGCGGATCAGCTCCTCAGACTTTCCTGAAAACATACTTCCGCAAATGACCTCTATCCAGCCTTCCTTTCTCACCACGTACATTGCCTTCCCCCACCTTATATTTATTGGTTTACCTAGTGTACCCCAGTTTTCCCTGCGTTCAGTCTCTGAAAAAGAAGTGATCTCGTTTAACGCTTCTTATGTAAATGCTTTTCTGGATCTTTCCAAGCAAGCAGAGTGTATTAATTTGTTTGTGTTATCTTCTCCTGCACAAGCATCCTCGTCCTCAGACTCTTTCACGAGGTGTACGTGACATAAGAAGTCCGATTCTAAAGAAAGGTTCCTGCTTTCTGCACAAGCAACTGAATTCAAGCAATAAAAAAACAGGCAAGCGGCGTTCCCTTGCCTGTTACAAGCTTAACACACCACGAAGTAAAAATTACTTCATGTTGTATTTCTTCTTAAATTTATCAATTCTTCCACCAGCTTCAGCATTCTTCTGACGGCCAGTGTAGAATGGGTGGGAATCAGAGCTGATTTCCACTTTGATTAGAGGATAAGTGTTGCCGTCCTCCCACTCGATTGTTTCGCTTGATCCTTTAGTAGAACCAGTTAGAAACTTAAAACCAGTGCTTGTATCCATAAAAACAACTTCTCTGTATTCTGGATGAATAGCTTCTCTCATTTTTTTCACTCCTTCCGCCCTGAACTTATATATATCAGAGTCTTTGTTCACACATAAAAGAATTATATCAAGGTGTCTTTTTTTTTTCAACTCTTTTTAAAAATGCTGGCAAGGAAATTACCTTTACCTTAACTTTTTCCTGCTGCTACTCCCTTTGCTTTCTCTTTTTCCATCTCTTCAAAGAATTCATCATTCGTCTTTGTTTTCTTGATCCGCTTAATAAAGTGATCAACAAAATCTGGTGAATCGTTCATTGTTTTCCTGATTGCCCAAAGATTTTCAAGCTGTTCTTTTGAAACAAGCAGCTCTTCTTTCCGAGTGCTGGAGCGGCGGATATCAATAGATGGGAAGATTCGGCGTTCCGCAAGACGTCTGTCAAGGTGAAGCTCCATGTTTCCTGTTCCTTTAAATTCTTCATAAATAACATCATCCATACGGGAGCCTGTCTCCACAAGTGCTGTAGCCAAAATCGTTAAGCTTCCGCCTTCTTCAATGTTTCGCGCGGCTCCAAAGAAACGTTTAGGACGATGGAAGGCAGCCGGGTCAATCCCCCCGGAAAGAGTTCTTCCGCTTGGAGGGATCACAAGGTTATAGGCACGTGCAAGGCGAGTGATGCTGTCCATTAAAATGACAACGTCTTTCTTGTGCTCAACAAGGCGCATCGCTCTTTCAAGCACAAGTTCAGCAACTTTTATGTGGTTTTCCGGTACCTCATCAAAAGTGGAGCTGACAACATCTCCCTTAACAGAGCGCTCGATGTCAGTAACTTCCTCGGGACGTTCATCAATTAAAAGAACGATCAGTTCAGAATTAGGATGATTTTCGGCTATACTGTTTGCCACTTCCTTTAAGAGGGACGTTTTCCCTGCTTTTGGAGGAGCCACAATGAGACCACGCTGCCCGAAGCCGACAGGTGTAATTAAATCAATAATGCGGGCAGAAATTCTTCCCGGTTTGGTTTCAAGAGTCATTTTTTCCTGAGGATACAGAGGAGTTAAAGCTGGAAAATATGGACGTTCTTTCGCTGTATCAGGATCTTCACCGTTTACCGCATTTACTTGCAGGAGGCCGTGATACCTTTCCGTATCCTTTGGCGGCCGCACTTTCCCTGACACCTTGTCCCCGTTTCGCAAATCAAAACGGCGGATCTGGGAAGCGGAAATATATATATCCTCAGAGCTTGGCAGGTAATTGATCGGACGAAGGAAACCATAGCCTTCGGATTGAATAATTTCAAGTACGCCTTCCATGAACATAAAGCCGTCTTTTTCTGCCTGTCCTTTTAAAATGGCAAAAATAAGTTCTTTTTTAGTCAGCTTGCTATAGTAAGAGACATTATATTCCCTGGCTAAACCGTATAATTCACGGAGTGTCATACTTTCTAATTGACCTAAATTTACATTCAAAGATGTCACCACTTTTCTACATATTTGTACTGCTTTTATCTACCAAATAAACCTCTATAACACAATCTGCTTTTCAATAGAGTTTTGGAAATGTCTCAATGGAGAGGGGTAGAAATTCATTTACCTGTTTGGTTATTTCATTTATTTCCTGTTATGGACATAAGAGGTGTAAACGAAGAGAATAATAGGAAGAAAGAAGTCTTCACTTGATTAGTAAAGTCTTATTTATTGTAAACGGAATCATCGGCTTCTTCAAGAGGAAAGAAAGGAAAAGAATGCCGAAAGCCGTCTAAGGCCTCCGACATTCCCGTATTTAAGGTTTAAGGACGGATCACAAAATCTGGTTTCTTTTTCACGTTATGCTTTCCATCGACAAAACGAACTGTTCCTGAACGGGCGCGCATAACAAGAGACTGAGTCGTTGCTTTGACCCCTTTGTAATGAACTCCTTTTAACAGCTCTCCGTCGGTCACGCCTGTTGCTGCAAAAATACAATCATCACCGCCGACAAGGTCCTCCATCATGAGTACTTTGTTGACATCTTCAATTCCCATTTTCTTACAGCGTTCAAGCTCCTCGTCATTTTGCGGGAGAAGCCTTCCTTGATGTTCGCCGCCTAAGCATTTCAGTCCGACTGCCGCAAGAACTCCTTCAGGAGCTCCACCGGAACCCAGCATAATATCCACACCAGTTTCATCAAAAGCCGTATTAATTGCCCCGGCTACATCTCCGTCATGAATAAGCTTGATTCGTGCTCCTGCGTCACGTACTTCCTGAATAATTTTCTTATGTCTATCCCGGTCGAGGATCGTAACAACCACGTCCTCTACATCTTTTCCTTTTGCCTGGGCCACTGCTTTTAAGTTATCAATGACAGGAGCATCAAGGCTTACTTTCCCAACAGCTTCAGGTCCGACAGCAATCTTTTCCATGTACATGTCAGGGGCATGGAGCAGGTTGCCGTGATCAGCAACAGCGATGACTGCAAGTGCATTCCAGAGACCTGCAGCAACAATGTTGGTTCCTTCAAGAGGGTCTACTGCTACATCAACACGCGGCCCAAATCCTGTCCCGAGCTTTTCCCCAATATAAAGCATAGGGGCTTCATCCATTTCCCCTTCCCCGATAACCACTGTTCCTTTCATCGGGATCGTATCGAATACATCTCTCATGGAGCTTGTGGCTGCATCATCAGCTTCTTCTTTTTTCCCTCTTCCCATCCACCGGGCAGATGCAAGCGCTGCTGCTTCAGTAACACGAACTAATTCCATTGACAAACTTCTTTCCATAGCGATTCCTCTCCTTTTCCCACACAATTTCTTTCTGATCAATTTGTATGTAAAATCTTCTCTTTATTTATTCGCCGCTTGTTGCCTTTTCCCCTGTTAAAAAAGCGAAGGAAGAAGAATGGCCCTTTATGGCTCTACTTTATGCTCTTCCTGTTTCATGTGAAACGCTTCGCCTTGCTCGCTTCTATAAACAGAGAAGGCCTCTTTTCAGAGGACCTGTCTCTTTTTTTTCGGCTTATTATGAGCTTTTGACCTGCTCTGCTTCTTCTTCTGTCAGTCCTTCTCTCCATACCTTGGCGCCCAGGGAGAGGAGTTTTGATTCCAAATCTTCATACCCTCTGTCAATATGCTCAAGCCCTGTTATTTCCGTTACCCCTTCAGCCATAAGGCCGGCAATGACCAGGGCCGCTCCCGCACGAAGGTCGCTTGCCTTAACCCGGGCTCCTTGCAGGCGGGTTTTTCCGTTAATTAATGCAGAACGGCCCTCCACCTTAATGTCAGCGCCCATTCTCCGCAGTTCATCAACATGCTTAAAGCGCGCATTATAAATCGTATCCGTTACAATGCTGGTGCCTTGAGCCTTTGTTAAAAGAGAAGTAATGGGCTGCTGGAGGTCCGTGGGAAATCCCGGGTGAACAAGTGTTTTAATATCTACACTTTTCAACTTAGGGGAAGAACGGATTAACAGCTGGTCGTCGCCTACGTCGATTTGGACGCCCATTTCCCTAAGCTTGGCAATTAAGGATTCTAAATGATCCGGAATCACATTATCAATGATGACCTCGCTGCCTTTTGCTGCCGCCGCAATGATGTAGGTCCCTGCTTCTATCCGGTCTGGAATAATAGGATGGGCACAGCCATGAAGGCTTTCCACACCATCAATGCGGATCACATTCGTACCGGCTCCTTTGATCCTGGCCCCCATGCTTGTAAGCAATGTAGCCACATCAATAATCTCAGGTTCTTTTGCAGCGTTTTCAATAATCGTCCTGCCTTCAGCCCTGACAGCAGCAAGCATAATATTAATTGTCGCTCCTACACTGACAACGTCAAGGTAAATCCTAGCTCCCGTCAGTTTATCTGCCCGCAGGTATATAGCCCCATGCTCATTGGTTACTCTTGCGCCTAATGCTTCAAAGCCTTTGATGTGCTGGTCAATAGGACGAGGACCCAGGTTACAGCCCCCCGGAAGCCCTATCGCTGCTCTTTTAAATTTACCCAGCATAGCTCCCATCATATAATAAGAAGCTCTGAGCCGCTTCACCCGTCCATTAGGAAGCGGCATAGGAATCACACCGGCCGGGTTCACTGTCATTACCTGATTTTCATAGGACACATCAGCCCCGATATCTTCTAAAAGGTCAGCTAGTATTTCCACATCCGAGATTCGAGGGAGGTTATCAATCTTTACCGTAGAGTCAGCCAGGATAGCTGCAGGAATCAATGCAACAGCACTATTTTTCGCACCGCTTATATGTATTTTCCCGTTTAAAGGATATCCTCCCTCAACCATCAACTTCTCCATGTATGCTCACTTCCTCATAAATATTCTAGTTGCAGGCCGCCGTTTATACGAACTCTTTATTTTCTTTTTTTACCTAGTATTGACAACCATACCATGTAAAAGACAGGAACAACTACAACTTTCCAGAAAAATTTAAACGAAGGCGCCCTGCCCTTGAAAGGAAAGCAGCTGGAGAAAGGGTTTCGGCTATTTCTGCTGCTTTTCCCAGTCAGCTAAGAACTTCTCAATGCCCTGATCCGTAAGGGGATGCTGTGCGAGCTGAGAAATGACTTTCAACGGCACTGTTGAAATGTGTGCTCCTCTGGCTGCAGCTTCAGAAACGTGTAACGGGTGACGCACAGAGGCCGCTATAATCTGGGTTTCAATTCCGTGCAAATCGAAAATTTCTGAAATCTGACTAATTAAATCAAGCCCATTATGGCCAATATCATCAAGCCGGCCAAGAAAAGGTGACACATACGTAGCTCCGGCTCTGGCAGCAAGAAGCGCCTGCACAGACGAAAATACAAGCGTTACATTTGTCTTAATTCCTTCGTCCGAAAATGTTTTAACCGCTTTCAAACCTTCCATTGTCATTGGAACCTTTACAGTGATGTTTGGAGCAATCGCAGCAAGCTCCCGGCCTTCCTTAATCATCCCTTCCGCTTCAAGGGAAATTACTTCCGCACTTACAGATCCTTTTACAATTTCAGTAATTTGGCGGAGACGGTCATGAAAATCGATGCCTTCTTTTGCTACTAAGCTGGGATTCGTTGTTACTCCGTCCAAAACTCCAAGCTCATGAGCTTCTTTAATCTCTTCTAAGTTAGCTGTATCAATAAAAAATCTCATTACGTTTTCCCCCATTTTCTCAATGTACTTCTCTTTGTACAGAAGTCTGCAGGGGCACTGGGGCCCCTGCCAGACAAACTGTCAATCAAGCATGCTCTTTGTCAATTACGCTTTGTTGGAAGATCCAAACTCACGCATTTTGCCTTTGACGGTTTCTTTAATGGCATCACGAGCCGGCCCCATGTATTTACGAGGATCATACAGCTCAGGCTTCTCATCCAATACTTCACGCACAGCTTTGGCGGAAGCAATTTGGCTTTCGGTGTTTACGTTGATCTTGGCATGGCCGTAACCGATCGCTTTTTGGATGTCTTTTGTCGGGATGCCTGTCCCGCCGTGAAGCACGAGAGGAACTCCTACAAGCCCGGAAATCTTCTTCATATGGTCAAACCCAAGGTTCGGCTCGCCTTTGTATGGCCCGTGTACAGATCCCAGAGCAGGAGCAAAGCAATCGACATTTGTTTCACGGACAAGCTCTTCGCACTCTTCCGGAATCGCATACGCTGCTTCCGCATCATCAACGATGAGGTCATCTTCCTGCCCGCCAATGCGGCCGAGCTCAGCTTCTACAGAAACTCCAACAGCATGAGCAACATCAACCACACGCTTTGTCAGCGCGATGTTTTCAGCAAGCGGGTAGTGGGAGCCATCGATCATGACAGACGTAAATCCTGCGTGGATCGCTTCCACACACTTTTCAAAGCTTGACCCATGGTCAAGGTGAATTGCCACAGGGACAGTCACGTTATAGGCTTCCATCAGGGTTTTCACCATGTCAACAACAGGCTTAAATCCGCCCATGTAACGAGCTGCTCCCTCGGACACACCGCAGATCAGCGGGGATTGCTCCTCCTCTGCAGCTTGCAGGATCGCTTGAGTAAACTCAAGGTTATTCAGGTTATACTGGCCGACAGCATACCCTTCTGCTTTTGCTTTATCAAGCATTTCTTTCATTGATACCAAAGGCATGACAAAATCCTCCTTATAAACATTGAGAAATTAGGATGTCTTTTCTAATGGAGCGCAAACAGGGACACGCCCTTTCATGTACAGACATTCCAGGACGGGTTCATTCAATATGAGGAAAGTGCCTATATGTATGAGGGCGGTGCATGTGGGTCTCCATTAACATCTTTGGTTATTATACCACATGACTAGGGATTTTCATCCTTATAAGGCTGAAAGAATCTCACCGCCTGTCAATCTCCTCAGGAAGAAGGTAAATATTCCTTTATCGATTCTCTCAGTTCTTCAATATCAAAAGGTTTGGCGATGTGCGTCAGCGCACCGAGACTTTTGGCATCCTGAATCATGCTCAGCTCCCCGTAAGCAGTCATCATCACCACACGTATGCTCTGGTCTTTTTCTTTGAGACGCCTTAATATTTCAATGCCATCCATCCCCGGGATTTTCATATCTAAAAGAACAAGGTCCGGCTTCTCTTTTTCGGCCAGTTCAAGTGCCTGCATGCCGTTTGCGGCCTGGAACACTTCATACCCGTCTTTATGCAGTATTTCTTTTAACAATACTCGAATACCGTATTGATCATCGACGATAAGTATTTTTGGCATACTTTATCTCTCCTTTTACTAGGTTTTTAATCATTCGTCGACTGCATCTACTCTCTCCCTTTTCCCCTTTAAATATAATTCCACTTATTTGACAAATTACCTTTTTATTTTCAAATAAACTTTCCCCTGTTTTCATTTCTACCTCTTTCCGGCACAATATAACTCATAACTCATAGGAGGATTTGATGTATGTTAAAAATCTTTTCAACACAGCTTCAAGGCTTATTTCGAAAAATAACCGATCAGCAGGAGGAAGCACTCGAAAACAGCGCGAGACTGCTGGCACAAGCCTTAGCAGGCGAAGGAAATATTTATATATTTGCTACCGAGAAAATGAAAGGAGTTGCACACTCGGCCCTTTACAGCCAAGATGCTCCTGAATCGACAGCTCTCTTTCCCGAAAAAGAAAATCTGTCTCCTTCTGATCGTGTGCTGATTATTAGCGAGAGTGACAGCAATCCTGAAGCCATGAATATTTTAGAAGCATGCCAGAACGTGAACGTTCCGGTAGTCAGTATCTCACCGCTTACCACTCAAGAGGGCGCATTGGAACAAAGCAGCGACTTTCATATTAATACGTTTGCCCAAGGGGGAGTCGTCCCCGATGATGCCGGAAACCGGACCGGTCATCCAGAACATCTCGTTTCCCTCTTTGCAGTTTTGTCCTTGTTTCTGACACTCCATGAAATGCTTCTGGAATTAGAGTAAGGCAGGTAGAATAGAAGCTTTGCAGGTGATATGGCCACAACAGCTATGCAAAAAGCCCGCTCCATGCTCCTAAGCACGGAAATCGGGCTTTTCTCATTATTTCTTGTTTTCAAGAGAAGCTTTAATAAATTCACGGAACAATGGCTGCGGGCGCGTAGGCCTTGAGGCAAACTCCGGGTGAAATTGAGAAGCAACAAAGTAAGGATGATCCTTAATCTCTACGATCTCCACAAGTCGTCCATCCGGACTGGTCCCGCTAAATACAAACCCTGCTTTTTCAAGCGTGTCCCGATAAGAATTGTTAAATTCGTAGCGATGACGGTGGCGTTCATACACAATTTCTTCCCCGTAAGCTCCTTTTGCATGAGAACCTTCAGTGAACTTACAAGGATACAGCCCAAGACGAAGCGTCCCTCCCATATCTTCTACATCTTTCTGCTCTGGGAGAAGGTCAATGACTGGATGCTCAGTGTCCGGATCAATTTCTGCTGAATGAGCTCCTTCAAGGCCGGCAACATGGCGGGCAAATTCCACAGATGCAAGCTGCATTCCTAAGCAGATGCCCAGAAAAGGAACGGACTGTTCACGAGCATATTTAATTGCTGAGATTTTCCCTTCAATACCACGGTCACCGAAGCCGCCTGGCACAATGATTCCATCTGCATCCTGAAGATGCTCCTTCACGTTTTCCTCTGTCAGTGCTTCTGAATCAACCCAGCGAATGTCTATGTCCGCATCGAAATTGTAGCCTGCATGCTTCAAGGATTCAGCTACAGACAAATAAGCATCCGGCAGTGAAACATATTTTCCGACCAGGGCAATCGTTGTTTTTTCAGAAAGGTTCTGCACTCTGTTAACAAGAGCCTTCCATTCTGTCATATCCGCTTCCTGACAATCCAGGTTTAAATACTGACAAGTCAGCTGATCAAGCTTCTGTTCCTGCAGGTCAAGAGGTACCTGATACAGCGTGTCGGCATCACGGGCTTCAATAACTGCTTCTTTATTAATGTCACAGAAAAGAGCAATCTTTTCTTTCATGTCTTGAGGCACAGGCTTTTCTGTACGCACCACAATAACGTTAGGCTGAATGCCAAGGCTTCTTAATTCCTTAACACTGTGCTGGGTCGGCTTAGACTTCATCTCTCCGGCTGCTGCAAGATAAGGAATTAATGTACAGTGGATGTACATTACATTTTCCACGCCTACGTCACTTTTAATTTGGCGAATGGCTTCCAGGAAAGGAAGACTTTCGATGTCCCCTACTGTTCCGCCAATTTCAGTGATTACAACATCTGAATTTGTTTCCCGGCCCGCACGATAAATTCTTTCTTTTAATTCATTGGTAATGTGTGGAATAACCTGTACGGTTCCTCCTAAGTAGTCGCCGCGGCGTTCTTTGCGGATGACAGATGAATAGACTTTTCCAGTGGTCACATTGCTGTTTCTATTTAAATTAATGTCGATAAAGCGTTCATAGTGACCAAGGTCCAGATCTGTTTCGGCTCCATCTTGGGTCACAAACACTTCTCCATGCTGATACGGACTCATTGTTCCTGGATCCACATTGATGTAGGGATCGAATTTTTGTATGGTAACGTTTAATCCTCTATTTTTTAATAAGCGGCCTAAAGATGCAGCTGTAATTCCTTTTCCTAAAGAAGAAACAACGCCTCCGGTTACAAAAATATATTTAGTTGACATGCTTTCATCTACTCCTTTTTCAAAATAAGTCCGTTAGCAGTGAGAGGGCTTTTCCTGCAAGCCCCGGGCCATTCCTGCATTTTTCTATGGCCGCAAATATATATACTTAATTCTGTTCTTGTACATGGGGGGTTACGATACTTCCTGCCAGTCTGCTGCCTTTTAAAAAAGGCCCTGTTTTCATTTTTACTTAAAAGCAAAATTTATATCCCCGGCATTGTATTGGTAATAAAAAAAACAAAAGTGACACCTCACCCATAGGAGGGGCGCACTTTTGTTTTAGTATCAAATTTCATCTTTTGCAAAATGTAATTTTTTAACCTTTTAAAGCCCAAAAATGATTTTACCGAGCGCCCTTTTAAAAGTCAAGAGCGGAAAAATAGAACCAATGAACTTTATTTTGCAAGCGTTACTTTTCTCAGCTGAACTGTCTTTGTACCTGGGTGTTCATAAGAATCAGGTCAACAAAAAAACTTAGTCTTCATCTCCGTCTTTGTGAGGGTACGGCTCTTCGCCTTCATCCTCAAAACGGCCGCCAAGATCGTCATCTTCGTCAAGATCAACGTCGCCGCTTTCACTGTGAGAAAGCTCGTCCAGCTCATCTTCAAGATCTTCAAGACCTTCATCATAATCCTCGAAATGATCAAAGCCGTCTTCGTGAGCTTTTCCTTTTCCGGAATCAGTCACTGTGTGGCTAAGGTCTTCATCTGTTTTATCAACAGGATACCATGCTTTGAGTCCCCAGTGGTTTTCTCCAAGGTGGACAAAGCGTCCATCCAGGTTCATTGAAGTAAAAACTTTCGTCCGGCGCAATGCCTTCTCTTCTTCATTTAATCCTTTTACTTTTGCAATGGTGTCAATTAACTGAAGATAAGGGTAAGGTTTCTTTTCTTGCTCCAGTAACATGTGAGCCACTTCCACCGCTGCCATTTCTTCTACTTCTTCACGGGAATAATCGCGGATGCTCATGGAACAACACTTCCTTTCCAATTGTTTTTCAGCCTTGCGGCTCATGCTCTTTCTTTCATGGTTTGAAAGGAAGAACTATTTAGAACTCTCTATGAGTGACCTTCCCCGCTTGAGGCTGATCACTGATTGGAAATTCCCTTGCATGAAAAGGGAGTAAACCGTTAAAATCATACTTTCCATTATAAACACATTTCCCCTCTTTATGCTAGCAAGGAACAAAGATTTCAAGAAAAAAAGAAAGAGCTGGAAAAACTCCTCACTAAACCTTTGTAAAAACCCTTTGACTACTCTTATTCTTAAGGCTTTGTTAATTTTGTTGTTCGTTGTTGTTAAAGCTTTAAAAGAGGCTCGCTTGCACCTAAAGGTACAAGTGCGACATCCATTTATAAATAAAGAAAGAAATCCCAAACCACTATAGCAAGTAGTTCGGGACTTCTTTCCATTCTTTTTTCGGTCTCTTCTTCCTTACATATTACGCCGGTACTGTCCCCCTACCTCATATAGGGCGTGGGTAATCTGCCCAAGGCTTGCCACTTTCACTGTCTCCATCAGCTCTTCAAAGATGTTCCCGCCGCTTACTGCTGTCTCTTGAAGTCTTTTCAGCGCTTTTTCCCCTTCTTCTTTGTTTCTTTCCTGAAACGCCCGCAGGTTTTGAATCTGGCTTTCCTTTTCCTCCTTCGTTGCCCGGGCCAGTTCCATATCGAAATCTTCATCTTCCTCATCGGCCGGATTCAGATACGTGTTTACCCCTATAATCGGAAGTTCCCCTGTGTGCTTTTTCATTTCATAATACATGGACTCTTCCTGGATTTTACCGCGCTGATACTGTGTTTCCATCGCGCCAAGTACGCCGCCTCTATCGTTGATCCGCTCCAGCTCTTGAAGAACTGCTTCCTCTACCAGCTCCGTCAGCTCCTCAATAATAAATGAACCTTGCAGCGAGTTTTCATTTTTTGCAAGACCAAGCTCTTTACTGATAATCATTTGAATTGCCATGGCTCTTCTTACCGAACTCTCTGTAGGAGTCGTGACTGCTTCATCATAAGCATTCGTGTGCAGTGAGTTACAATTATCATAGATAGCCATTAACGCCTGAAGTGTGGTACGTATATCATTGAAATCAATTTCCTGGGCGTGCAATGAGCGTCCGGACGTCTGCACGTGATATTTGAGCTTCTGGCTCCGTTCATTGGCATCATATTTATTTTTCATCACTGTTGACCAGATTCTTCTTGCAACACGGCCAATCACTGTATATTCCGGATCAAGTCCGTTACTGAAAAAGAAGGAAAGATTCGGTGCAAAATCGTCAATGTCCATACCCCGGCTTAAATAGTACTCCACGTAGGTGAAAGCATTAGCCAGAGTAAAAGAAAGCTGACTGATAGGGTTTGCCCCTGCTTCGGCAATATGATAGCCCGAGATCGAAACGGAATAATAGTTTCGAACCTTCTTTGTAATAAAGTAGCTTTGGATATCCCCCATCATTCTAAGTGCAAATTCTGTGGAGAAAATACATGTGTTCTGCCCTTGATCTTCCTTTAAAATGTCAGCCTGTACTGTTCCTCTTACGGTAGACAGGGCCCATTGTTTTATTTCTTCTGCTTCCTCAGCGGTCGGGCGTCGTCCATGCTTTTCAGCAAAAAACTCGATCTGCTGGTCAATGGCTGTGTTCATAAACATGGCTAAAATAATTGGCGCCGGTCCGTTGATCGTCATAGACACTGAGGTAGTCGGCGCACAAAGGTCAAAGCCGTCATAGAGCTTTTTCATGTCTTCCAATGTACATATGCTTACGCCGCTTTCCCCCACTTTTCCGTAAATATCGGGCCGGTGGTCCGGGTCTTCCCCGTACAATGTAACAGAGTCAAAGGCTGTGCTTAGACGCTTGGCCTCATCGTCTTTCGATAAATAGTGGAAACGGCGGTTTGTCCGTTCAGGTGTTCCTTCTCCAGCAAACTGTCTCTTAGGGTCTTCTCCTTTTCTCTTAAACGGAAATACACCGGCTGTAAAAGGAAACTTGCCTGGAACGTTTTCCTTCATGCTCCACTTTACAATTTCTCCCCAATCCTTGTATTTTGGGAGAGCCACTTTGGGAATTTTCAGACCTGACAATGATTCGGTCTGAAGCTCGGTTACGATTTCTTTATCCCTGATTTTTGTAGTAAAGGTATCTTGTTTGTAGGAATCTTTAAAGTCTTCCCAGTTTCGTAAGAGCTTTCGTACATCTTTATCAAGGTCATCTTCGATATCCTCGTAGATGTTCTGCAGCTCTTTTATCATCTCTTCATTTACTTCCTCCTGCTTCTTAAGCAAATCAATGGTTCCGGAAATCTGGAACAGCTTGCGGGCCAATTCAGACTGCTTTTCAGCATAAGCTTTATAATTTCTGACTGTCTGGACAATCTCCCTTAAATACGTAATGCGCTCAGGAGGAATAATTAAGTCCTTCTTTTTTGATTCCTTCGTTACATCAATGGCCGTTTCCCACTCTGTACCGCATTTTTTGTTTAATGCGTCAATTAATGCAGCAAATAAAATATTAGTGCCCGGGTCATTAAATTGACTGGCTATTGTTCCGTAGACAGGCATTTCTTTTGTATCCTGCTCAAAAAGCATGTGACTCCGCTGATATTGTTTACTTACATCACGCTTTGCATCCTCTGACCCTTTTCGGTCAAACTTGTTTACCGCAATTAAATCGGCAAAATCAATCATGTCGATCTTTTCGAGCTGAGAAGGGGAACCGAATTCACTTGTCATGACATACATGGACACATCAGAAACCTCTGTGATTTCAGCATCACCCTGTCCTATCCCGCTTGTCTCAATAATGATTAAATCAAAGCCTGCAGCCTTAGCCACTTCAATAGCCTCTACAATGCTGTTGGACATCTCCGTCTTTGAGCCCCGTGTGGCAAGACTTCTCATAAACACCCGTGAATGGTGTATAGAGTTCATCCGTATACGGTCCCCAAGAAGAGCTCCTCCCGTTTTTTGCTTAGTGGGGTCAATAGACAATATCGCCACAGTTTTCTCAGGGAATTCACGTATGAAACGCCTGACTAGCTCATCAGTCAATGAGCTTTTCCCGGAGCCACCCGTTCCTGTAATGCCAAGCACCGGAGCATCCTTTGCTCCTGCAAGTCCTTTAAGCTCCTGCAAAGCTTTTTCCCATGCCTTTTTTATTTCTCCTTCTGTTTCTACGACAGAAAGAAAACGAGCCACCGCCTGGTCCCTTTTCTCCTTGACCTCTTCCATCCGCATGGTTGTATCCTGGATGGTAGGAAAATCGCATTCCTCAAGCATTTGACTAATCATTCCACGAAGCCCGAACGTCCTTCCATCCTCCGGAGAGAAAATTCGGGCAATTCCATATTCATGAAGCTCCTTAATCTCTGGAGGGGTGATCACTCCGCCGCCTCCACCATAAATTCGAATATGGCCCGCTCCTTTTTCCTGTAACAGATCATAGCAATACTTAAAATATTCGATATGACCGCCCTGATAGGAAGATATAGCGATTCCTTGTACATCCTCTTGAATGGCAGCGTTTACAACTTCCTCTACTGAACGATTATGACCGAGATGCACAACTTCTGCCCCTCCTGCCTGCAAAAGCCTCCTCATGATGTTAATTGAGGCATCATGTCCATCAAACAGACTAGAAGCTGTCACAAAACGAACGTGGTTCTTCGGTCGGTATAAATCCTCTTGTGCCATCTGCATGCCCTCTTTTCTTTTCAAAATATTAAGACATTTGTTCTGATACCACTCCACCGAGCAGCATCTTAATTTGGATATCCGTGTATTCCTTGAGAGTAAACGAATGCTTTAAAGCCCAGCGCCTAAAGGTCCACATTTGTCCTTTTACCATTATGTTATGAGCCATTAATGTGGCTTCCTTATCTGAAATGGTCAGGACCCCGGGCTCCCTGCAGTCTTTTATCGCCTGTTCTATAATGGCCGTCATGGCCACTTCTTTTTTCAGGACATACGGAAGCGCCTCTTTCGGGAGCGATTTGACTTCCTGGTACATCACCAGCACTTCATCCTGCATTTCATCCATTACATTAAACAGAGAAGTTATGATTAACTTAAGACGGTCAAGACCAACGGATTCTGTATCGATCAAGGAGTCAAGACGGGTCCTTACTTCTTCATACACTGAATCGCACACCAAATACAAAACGTCTTCCTTTGATCCAATATACTCGTACAGTGTTCCAATACTGAAACCTGATTCCTTCGCAATTTCCCTGGTCGTGGTCCGATGATAACCTTTTTCCTTAAAAAGCGTGATAGCTCCTTGTATCATTTGCTCACGTCGATGTTTAATGAGCTGTTGATCCTTCACCATCGATGGCACTTTCTTTTTTTTCACCAGCACGACCTCCCCTTGATTTATAAGAAAGGGGTGCAGCTTATGAAAAGCTGCTCTCCCTCACATCTTTCACACCCAATTGGCTCCTGCACTCCCCAAAACGGTTTTCCGTGCCGGCTCCTTTTTTTACTCAGATAAAAGCATTTTTGAAATAACAAGGCGCTGCACTTCATTGGTTCCTTCATAAATTTGAGTGATCTTGGCGTCACGCATATACCTTTCAACGGGATATTCCTTTGTGTAGCCGTAGCCCCCAAACACTTGCACTGCCTCTGTTGTTACTTCCATGGCTGTATCACCTGCAAAAAGCTTTGACATCGCAGATTCTTTCCCATAGGAAATTCCTTCACTTTCTCTCCAGGCAGCTTGATAGGTAAGGAGTCTAGAAGCCTCTATCTTTGTAGCCATATCTGCCAGCTTAAAAGAAATCCCCTGCATTTTTCCGATAGCCTGGCCGAATTGTTTTCTTTCTTTTGCATAGTCTGCCGCAGCATCCAGGGCTCCTTGAGCGATACCGACGGCCTGGGCCGCAATGCCATTTCGCCCTCCATCGAGTGTGCTCATTGCTACTTTGAAGCCTTCCCCTTCTTTTCCGAGCATGTTTTCTTTTGGAACCCGGCAGTTTTCAAAAATAATTTCCGTGGTAGGAGATGAGCGAATTCCCAGTTTCTTTTCTTTCTTGCCTACTGAAAAACCAGGAAAATCTTTCTCTACAATAAATGCACTGATGCCTTTGTGTTTTTTCTCAGGACTTGTAATAGCAAAAACGATATAGATATCAGCAATACCGCCGTTAGTAATAAAAATTTTAGAACCATTAAGAATATAATTGTCCCCGTCTTCCTCAGCAGTCGTCTTCATTGCTGCTGCATCTGACCCTGAACCAGGCTCCGTCAGTCCGTAAGCTCCCATTTTTGTTCCTTCCGCCATGGCCCGTAAGTATTTTTGTTTTTGTTCTTCTGTTCCGTATTTGTATACAGGCCAGCTTGCCAGAGACAAATGGGCAGATAACGTTACCCCTGTGGATGCACATACTCTTGATAATTCCTCCACTGCGATGACATAGCTGACATAATCTGCTCCAATCCCTCCGTATTCTTCCGGCCAGGGGATGCCTGTCAGGCCCAGCTCAGCCATTTTCTCAAAAATCTTCATATCAAAACGTTCTTCTTCGTCACGCTCTGCAGCCGTGGGAGCCACTTCCTTTTCAGCAAAATCCCTTACCATTTTTCTAATCATTTGCTGCTCTTCTGTTAATAAAAAGTTCATTTGTTATCTCTCCTTATTTATCCTGTGGAATGCACCTGCCTTGTCTGCCTCAAAAGCTGAGTGGAAAGTCATGACAGGCACATTCCCTGTTTCTTTTTTTACTGGTTCAGCAAGGCTTTACTAATGACAATTCTTTGGATTTCGCTCGTTCCCTCATATATTTCACAAACCTTGGCATCCCGGAAAAACCGTTCCGCTGGATATTCCTTTGTATAGCCATAGCCGCCAAATACTTGAACCCCTTCGATTGAAACATTTATGGCAGCACGGGAGGCAAAAAGCTTAGCCATAGATGATTCCTTGCCGCTTGGTTTGTTTTTTGAAATCAGGCTGGCTGCCTGATACGTTAAAAGTCTAGCTGCTTCCACCTGTACCGCCATATCTGCCAGTTTAAAAGCAAGGCCCTGATGGGATCCTATAGGCTTTCCAAACTGCTTGCGCTCTTTGGCGTAGGTTTTCGCTGCTTCAAAGGCTCCTTCGGCAATCCCAAGAGACTGGGCGGCTATTCCGACACGCCCATTATTAAGATTAGCCATGGCAATGGTAAAGCCTTCTCCTTCTTTACCGAGGCGGTTTTCCAAAGGTACTTGGCACTCTTCAAAAATTAACTCTGTTGTATTCGAACCATTAAGGCCCATCTTTTCTTCATGTTTTCCTACCTTCAGTCCTGGTGTGTTCTTCTCTACAACAAAGGCAGTAATGCCGTTTTTCCCTTTTTCCGGGCTGGTTGATGCAAATACGATATAAGTGTCAGCAGCCCCTCCGTTTGTGATAAACACTTTGCTTCCATTTAGAGAATAATAATCCCCCTTTTTCACAGCCGAAGTTTTCAAGCTGGCCGCGTCGCTTCCTGAACCAGGCTCCGTGAGTGCAAATGCCCCGAGATACTCTCCTGAAGCAAGCTTTGGCACGTACTTTTGCTTTTGTTCTTCCGTCCCAAAGTAAAGAATAGGATTTGTGCCAACGGAGGTATGAACCGACAAAATGACCCCAACGGCCGGACTGACCTTTGACAATTCATGAATGGCGATAACATAAGAGGTAAAATCCATGGACGCCCCGCCGTACTTCTCAGGAACTGGAATACCCATAAGACCCAGCTCAGCCATCTCTTTCATCAGTTCTGCCGGAAAACGTTTTTCCTCTTCCATCCTCTTTACTTCTCCTTGGACACGGTCCGCTGCAAATTCTCTGACCATTTTCCTCATCATTTGCTGCTCACTCGTAAATGTCAGCTCCATGACCGTCCTCCTTTGGCTTTTCATTTCAGAGAATCAATCGTATTGGTAGAAACCTCTTCCTGATTTCTTTCCAAGCCACCCAGCCTTCACGTACTTTCTAAGAAGAGGACACGGTCTGTATTTGTCATCTCCCAGTCCTTCATGAAGCGTTTCCATAATATACAGACATGTATCGAGCCCGATAAAGTCAGCAAGAGTTAAAGGTCCCATCGGATGGTTCATGCCAAGCTTCATCACTTCATCTATGGCTTCTGGCTCCGCTACACCTTCATAGACGGTGTAGATGGCCTCGTTAATCATAGGCAGCAGGATGCGATTGGACACAAACCCGGGAAAGTCGTTTACCTCTACCGGAACCTTCTTTAGAGCTTCGGCCGTGTTCTTTACGTTTTCAAATACCTCATCAGTCGTGGCCAGTCCCCTGATGATTTCGACAAGCTTCATGACTGGAACCGGGTTCATGAAATGCATACCGATTACCTGTTCAGGCCTGTTGGTGGCAGCTGCAATCTCAGTAATCGGAAGAGAAGATGTATTCGTAGCCAAAATGGCATGCTCCGGCGCTAACCGGTCCAACGCAGCAAATATCTCCTTTTTTGTTTCCATATTCTCAATCGCTGCCTCAATAACCAGATCCACTTTTTGGGCATCGTCTAAGTCGGTTGAGAGGTGGATATGAGCAAGTGCAGCTTCTTTTTGCTCCTCGGTCATTCTTTTTTTCTCTACCTGTCTTGATAGATTTTTTCGGATGACCGCTAATCCTTTTTCTACTCTCGCTGCATCAATATCGTTTAAATAAACGTGATATCCAGCTTCGGCATGTACCTGTGCGATGCCGGATCCCATTTGGCCTGCACCGACGACCATAATGTTTTGTATTTTCATATATACACCCTTCCTCCTTGCTGCTGGTCTTTGACAGTTGATCGTTTCCTGCCCTTCTTATACAAGCAGAAATAATAGTGATTACGCCTTTTATACCTCTATTAAAACAGCGTCTCCCTGGCCTCCTCCGCTGCAAATAGCTGCGATGCCAAGACCTCCTCCTCTTTCTCTTAATTCATAAGCAAGAGTTAAAATAATTCTGGCTCCACTTGCTCCAATTGGATGGCCTAATGCTACGGCACCGCCATTTACGTTCACTTTTTCCGGAGACAGTCCTGCAATTTTGTTACTGGTTAATGCCACTGCTGAGAAAGCCTCGTTAATTTCAATCAGCTTGATGTCATCCAGTCTTTTTCCTGTTTTCTTAAGAAGCTTTTGAATAACAAGACCAGGGGTCTTAGGAAAATTCTCTGCTTCCAAAGCGAGGGCCGTATGACCAACTATCGTTGCAAGCTTATTTAAACCGGCCTCTTCAGCCTTCTGCTCTTCCATCAGCACCATTGCGCAAGCTCCGTCATTTACTCCAGGCGCATTCCCGGCAGTGATCGTTCCATCCTTGGAAAAAATAGAAGAAAGCTTTCTCATTTGTTCGATGCCGGCGTTTCTTCTAGGAGCTTCATCTTCTTCTACAACCAAATCTTCTCCTTTGCGCTGGGGGATGGTCACACCGACAATTTCCTTTCTCAGCCTTCCATTGTCGGTTGCACTGACAGCTCTTTCATGGCTTCTCAGTGCCCATTCATCTTGCATTTCCCGGGAAATTTCATGCTGGTCCGCTACTGTGTTTCCATATACCCCCATGTGAACTCCCTGGAATGAACACGTGAGGCCATCATGAACCATGAGATCTTTCATGGGAGTATCACCCATTCTTGCTCCCCAGCGAGCTTTGGGCACTATGTATGGAGCATTGCTCATCGACTCCATTCCCCCCGCGATGATCAGTGTACCGTCCCCTGACCTGATGATTTGATCAGCAGCTGTCACACTTCTCATCCCAGAAGCACAAACTTTGTTAATGGTTTCTGTTTCTACTTCCCAAGATAGACCGGCATGGCGAGATGCCTGCCTGGAAGGAAGCTGACCCTGCCCTCCTTGCAAGACATTTCCCATAATTACTTCCTGAATGTCCTCTTTATTCACACCTGAGCGTTCTACAGCTTCTTTAATGGCATACCCTCCAAGCTCTGAAGCTGTTAATGCCTGCAACGCCCCGCCAAACTTACCAAATGGTGTTCTTGCACCTTCCACAATTACTGTTCTTCTCATCAGAAACCACCCTTTCCTTTTCCTATCGAACGCTCGCTCATTATTTTCGGCTGCAAAAAAAGACGGTCACCCAATAGCAAAAAACCACCTCGTACCCTTTAGATGGTTCTTGTCTCTTCTGCAGTCCTGCATTTGCTGTTCAAGGACCTTACCTGAAAGCGCTTTCTTCTTACTATTAAATTATACAAAAAATTTAGAAAAATCAACCTTTTTTATTAAATAGCTAAATATTTATAGTTAGATTTAAAATGACATCTTTATTTTCAGAAAAAAGGGAGCATCTACTCTGCTCCCTTTTATTCCTATCTTTCCGCTGCCGGCTGAGGTTCTTCTTCCTTATTCCCAGTTGGTTTCGTTGGTCCAACCACAGATTGTTCAAGAATTTCAGCAATATCCAGGGTGGAAATATCATCTTCCACTTCCTTGGCTTTGGTCCCGTCACTTAGCATCGTCAGGCAGTACGGGCACCCGCTTCCAATCATGGACGGGCTCACTTCCATCGCCTGCTCTGTCCGGGCGACGTTCACCCGCTGCCCCGCTTCTTCTTCCATCCACATCATGCCGCCGCCGGCTCCGCAGCACATACCGTCCTCACGGTTTCGCTCCATTTCCACGACCGTAAGCCCTGGAATGGCTTTTAAAATTTCTCTTGGAGGATCATACACGTCATTGTAGCGGCCCAGGTAACAGGAATCGTGGTACGTGATCGTTTCCTTGATATCATGGGTCGGCTTCAGCTTGCCTTCCCGGACCAGCTCAGCGAGAAGCTCGGTATGGTGATAGACTTGCACATCTTCTTCCAGTCCGAATTCAGGATATTCATTTTTAAACGTATTGTAGGCGTGAGGATCAATCGTGACGATCTTTTTCACGTCATTTTTCTGGAACGTGTCAATGTTTGCCGTCGCAAGCTCCTGAAACAGAAACTCGTTTCCAATCCGTCTTGGCGTGTCGCCGGAGTTCTTTTCCTTGTTTCCAAGAATCGCAAACTTCACACCCGCTTCATTCATCAGTTTCGCAAAGGACTGGGCTATCTTTTGACTTCTCTTGTCATAGGAGCCCATGGATCCCACAAAGAACAGGTACTCAAACTCTTCCCCGCGTTTTTTCATTTCTTTGATCGTCGGCGCGTCGACATCGTCCCGGCTTTCCCGCCAGTTCTCACGCTCTTTGCGGTTAATGCCCCACGGGTTCCCCTGGCGTTCAATGTTCGTCATCGCACGCTGGGCTTCTGAGTCCATCTTACCTTCGGTTAAGACAAGATAACGGCGCATGTCAATAATCTTATCAACGTGCTCATTCATTACCGGGCACTGGTCCTCACAGTTTCGACACGTTGTACAGGCCCAGAGTTCTTCCTCCGTAATGACATCGCCAATCAGGTTCACCTGTTCAAAGGAAGCGGCTGCTTCTTCGGCTCCCTGGGAGGCAAGCTGGTTTCCTTTCGTGTTACTGAACGCGTACGCCGGAAGCCACGGGGACTTGGAAGTGACAGCCGCGCCTTTCTCGGTGAGATGATCCCGCATTTTCAGAAGCAGGTCCATCGGGGATAAGATCTTCCCGGTGCCCGTCGCCGGACACATATTCGTGCAGCGCCCGCACTCCACACAGGCGTATAAGTCAAGCAGCTGTTTCTGGTTAAAGTTTTCAATGCGCCCGACCCCGAACTCTTCCTGGGACTCGTCTTCAAAATCAATCTTTGACAGCTGTCCCACCTTATTGGTTCGCCCGAACCAGACATTTGCCGGTCCTGCGAGTAAGTGGGCGTGCTTGGACTGAGGCACATACACCAGGAAGGTCAGTAAAATGAGCAGATGAACCCACCAGGCCACGTAGAAGATGGCTCCGGCCGCCGTGGCCGATAACGGGGAAAGGGCAGCCCCAATCACCGAAGCGATCGGCTCAAACCCGGTCAGGGATTTCCCCAGCCACACCATTTCCGCTCCTTTGGCGACCAGCTTTGACACCATCAGGCCGCCGATAAAAATCAGGACCAGTCCTGCTTTCCAATTTCGTTTCAGGCGGACAAGCTTTTCAATATAGCGGCGGTGAAAGGCCCAGACGACCGCCACCAAAATCATGACAACGACAGCTTCCTGAAACAAAGTGAAAACAGGGTACACCGGACCCAACGGGAGGTGGGACCCCGGATTCAGCCCTTTCCAAATCACATCAATGGCACTAAACTGAACAAGCAAAAAGCCGTAAAAGAACATGACATGAATGATGCCGCTTTTCTTGTCCTTGAGCAGTTTTTTCTGCCCGAAAACGTTTTCAATAATGGCGTTCCAACGCTCTTTTGCCGTATGTTCAAACTCAGCCTTCTTACCCATCTTGATATATTCATAACGAGTCAGCACCAGCCTGGCAAATAGATAAAGTCCATAACCTACAACCAGCAGAAAAGCGATCCAGTTTACAATAAGAAACGTTTCCATACTTCCTCTCTCCTTTCCCCTGAGGGTCTTTCCTCCTGCCTGACAATCTGGCCAAAAGCCTTTCCTGAAAGCTTTTCTTCTTGCCCGCCTGGTCATTCAGTGGATCGAATATTCTGTTTTATGGTCTAAGTATAACAAAAAAACTAATGAATGAACATTCAGTCACTGAAACTTTTATATATTTTTTTAACCAATTACTTCCTTCATTGCTTTTCCTTTTCATGGGCATAGTAACGATAGTACTGAATAAGGGATGGAAGTTGATATAAGTCATTCTCTCTTTCTTGCTCTAATTCCTTTTTATTCATTTGCTTTTCTTTATTTTCTAAAGGAGGTGTCTCTATGGTTTGGTTGTTATTACTCCTATTGCTTTTATTTATATGGATTCGTATGGACTTTCTCCTTGGCCTGCGTAATCACCGACATACCATTGATACCCTTCGTTTTCCAAAAAGGCAAGGGCGTGTACAGTTCATGGATGATGGCAAAGAATTTTTTTCTTCTTACGTTAAAGATATAGAAGAATCTGTTGATCATATTCATATTCTTTTTTATATTTTCAGAGGTGACAGCATAGGCAGTAAGATTATTGAGTTGTTGACCGAAAAAGCAAAGGCCGGGATTGAGGTAAGAGTCATGGCAGATCGCCTTGGTTCTCATCTTTCAAAAAAAGATGTTGAAAAACTGAAGGCAGCGGGTGTGCAATTTGCCTATACACGAAAAATTACCCCCCCTTACCTTTTCTTTACTTTTAACAGACGAAATCACCGCAAGATCACGATCATAGATGGCAAAACAGGGTATGTCGGCGGGTTTAATGTTGGAGATGAATACTTAGGAAGAAAAAAGAAGTTTGGTTTCTGGCGGGATTTTCAGCTTCGTATTTCAGGAGATGGCGTTCAGGATTTACAAACTCAGTTCTTTACTGACTGGAAAGAGTCTCAGCAAACAATCCCTGCTTCTAAAGACCGCTATTACCCCTTGCTGCAACAGGGGCCCCATCCTCTGCGGTTCATGCCGACAAACGGTCTTGGCCTTGAAAAGAAGTTCATTCAAGTCATTAAACAAGCTGATTCCTATATTTATATTGGCTCACCTTACTTTATACCAGGGAAACCGTTGCAAAAAGCCTTGATTACTGCTGCCAGGCGTGGGGTGAAAGTCAGCATTCTTCTGCCAAAAAAGTCAGATCATCCTCTCGTCAAGGAAGCCTCCTATCCTTATTTCAAAGATATGATGGAAGCTGGTATCAATATTTTTCATTACCCGAAAGGATTTTATCACGCCAAAGCTATGGTCATCGATGACCATTTTTGTGATGTAGGTACAGCCAATTTTGATAAGCGAAGCCTCCATCTAAATAATGAAATTAACTGTCTGCTTTTACATCCTGACCTCATATCCGTAGTTAAGGAAACGCTTAGCAGTGATATGAAGAAATCTGAACAGTTAACATGGGAAAGCTACTGCAGCCGCTCCGTGTTCCACCGGGGGAAGGAAAGGGTTTCTACCTGGATTTCTGAGCTGCTTTAAGTTGTGTTCCTTTCGTGAACGCTAAATAGGGGCGGCCTCAAAAGTGTACCTTTTGAGGCCGCCCCTTGGTGCTCTTACACCAGGGTAAGAGCCCTTTTTTCGACTGTAATATGAAGAGGAGTCTGCTTTACTTGTTCACCGTCACTTTGGACGAGAACGGGAGGATCTGAGCTAATATAAATATCTTCTCCTTTTAAGAGGGTGACTTCTTTCGCTGAAATATGTTTCCCCTTAAAAGCTTTAGGCAATAGGCGTATAAGCTTTCCTCTTCTTAATCCATGCACGACGCAAATGTCCAGCTTTCCGTCCGTGTGGGAAGAAAGAGGACTGATCTTGATCCCGCCCCCATATGTCGTCGTATTTGCTGCCGCTGCCAGCCAGACGTCTGCAAAGTCCAGCTTTTTTCCATCTACGGTAATTTGCATGTTTGTGGGCTTATATGTTCTTAATGTATCAAGCACACTTATCGCATAAGATAAGCTTCCCAGTCGGAAGAAATTCAGATATTTTTTATAAAGTGCCTCATTTACGTTCTTAGCAACCTGCCCGTCAAATCCTATACCGGCGACAGTAAGGGAGTACCTTTCTCCAAGGTTTAACAGGTCCACCTGCTGCGGTCTGTTTTCAAAGATACGTTCAAGAGCCTTCTCGTATGCTAAAGGAACACCGAGACACCGGGCGAAATCATTTCCGGAGCCTGCAGGGATAATACCTAGAGAAACATTTTTATACACTAAACCATTTACAACTTCATGAATTGTGCCGTCTCCGCCGATGACAATGACTGTCTCTACATCCTTTGCTAAGAGCTCAGCTACAATTTCTTTGGCGTGCATGGGCCTTTCTGTAAAACGCACCACATACTCAATGTCTCTCTTTATTACGGTGCTTTCTACCTGTGACCAAACCTTTTTTCCGTAACCATTTCCTGACTCTCTATTTACAATAAACCCAAACATGCTGCGTTCTCCTTTACGTCCGGTTCACTAATCGCCATCCCGTGCTTTTTTCTTCTTTATTCCACTATTCTTCCATGCCCTCTCTCAAGGGCTGCCTCCGGGTGATGCCAGGCAAGCTCTCTTGACTGGTCCATGACAAGCCTTGCAACTTCCTTGTAGTCATCCGTCTCAAGTGTAGAAACCTCAATCGGACTCCCGATGTGAATCGTTACCTTCTTTCGCAGGGAATTCTTTTTTTTATAAATGGATATCCCTACTGGTACGATTGGCACTCCTGTTTTCACTCCAAAAAAACCTACACCTTTGGCGGGTTCTACCCGTTTGCCGGTTGGAATTCTCGTTCCTTCAGGAAAAATACCGACAACCTGACCTTCTTCCAAAAGCTTCAAAGCTCTTCTTACAGGACGAATAGCATTTCCACTTTGCCTGTTTACAGGAATGGTATGGAGCTTTAGCATAAGAGACCTCGTCATGCGACTGCTGAACAGTTCTATTTTCGCCAGAAAGTGTATATCGCGTTTAACAAGTATTCCTAAAAAGACAGGGTCAAAAAAGTTGATATGGTTAGAGGACAGGATCACCGGACCATCTTCCGGTACATTTTCCCTCCCTGTTATTGTTATGCTGAACCGCAGAGGTATAATAACTTTGGCTATAAATTTAAGTACTGTATAAAACAACGTTGTCCCCCCCCACTTGCTAGTTCGATTATATAGTAAATTAGTCTCTGTCTCTACAACAGACGTTTAAAAATGACCAAGGTTAAAAATAATGATGATACGAGTTTCGTTATATCATAACCTGGCCATATACCATTCAGCTGAAATATTGACAGTTTTCTCTAAGACTGCTTTTGAACAGAATGCTTCTTTCCTCTCTCCACAGACCCTTGCTTTGCTTGACAAACCATTTTTGATTTGAAGATAATGTTGCTATAACATGGAAAAGAAACAATGATCTGCCTAATCAGTATCATTATACACTCGCCACCATCTATTATACACCCAGCTATTAGACACGGAGGGATCATTAATGAAAACCTTTGCATTTAATGGGCAGCCAACACACCCAACTACCGAGTGGCTTTTGAATGGAATGAAAGACGTCTTTTCCAAAGAAGGATACTCTTATCTTACAGCACCAGAAGACAACACTAATCTGGTCTTCAATGTGATTGACCGTGAATCTCCTCGTCCTTTTCGGCGAAAAGCCCAGGGAACATTTGTTGTTTCCATTGCAGAAACAAACAGCTCCCCTGAGGATATTCACAAGGAAGCCTATCCTTACCTTGTACGAAGCTTAGCTAATCACTTGATGTATATTGCCCACGGTGATAAGGAAACAGAAGTCCATTTCTTAACACCTGAACAGGGAAGCTACAGCCTCACTTTTTCTACCGAGGAAAAGGAAAATACTGTGATTGAGAGAGTATTTACAAGATTGGAGCCTCTTGCTTCCTCCCAGCTTGTCATTGATAACGACTTCGTTGAAGACCTGCCCGAGGAATTATGGCAGGGTGATCATGTCACCCGGTCTTTAAAAGACTCTGGAGCCAAGCTTGACAGCATGGACCTGCTTCCTGCTCCGTTTCCTTTGGAAGAGGTGTTATCTGACCGGGACATTCGCCATCTTAAAAAGCTTTATGGCATCGGCGGACTCAGCTATGGAAACTTAAGCGCCCGTAAAGATAATAATCATTTTTGGATGAGTGCAAGCGGCATTGATAAAGGAAATATGAACGAAGTTGGAAAAGACTTTCTTTATATTACCGGCTATGATGATGAGAAAAACACCATGAAGGTAAGCATCCCGCCGCGAATTACACCAAAACGAGCCTCAGTTGATGCGATTGAGCACTGGATGATTTATAAAGAACACCCAGAGGTTGGAGCGATTGTCCATGTTCATGCCTGGATGGACGGCATTGAGGCCACCGAGTTTAACTACCCGTGCGGAACAGTGGAGCTTGCAGAAGCAGTGGCTGATATTGTAAGCAAGTCAGAAGATCCCTCTCGCACAGTCGTGGGATTGAAAAACCATGGGTTAACGATCACCGGGACAAGTCTGGAAGATATTTTTGAACGTATTGAAGGGAAGATCATTCCTCAGGTTCCTATGCAATAAGGAATCAAGGAAAATTAACTTACACAGGTGGTGCCATGAAAGCCGTACAGTTTGATTTAAATTTACCAAAGTATGCCTTTAGTAAAGCGGCGGGAAAAATCAACCCTTCCTTTTATGTCAACTCGCCCTTTACCTGTTTGCAGCTCAGGGAAGTGGAAGCTCCTTCCCTTCCAAAGGAAGATTGGGTGGAAGTGAAAGTGAAGTACGGAGGCATATGCGGCAGTGATTTAAATTTGATTTCCTTAAAAGACAGTCCGTCTACCTCTCCATTCATATCCTTTCCATTTACAATCGGCCATGAAATAACAGGCACTGTTTCTAAAGTCGGCAGGGACGTAAAGGATGTAGCAGTTGGGGAACGAATCGTGATTGATCCGATACTCGCATGCGAAGCACGAGGCATGGAGCCAATGTGTCATGAATGCCAGCAAGGAAACTATAATCTTTGCCACCATATGAAAGATGGTACTATTTCTCCAGGTCTTTTAACTGGTACATGCAAGGATACAGGCGGCAGCTGGGGAGAGTATCTTGTTGCTCACCAGAGTCAGATCATTAAGCTCCCTGATAACGTGGATGATAAAAATGGTGTGTTAGTTGAACCCTTCAGCTGTGCGTTGCATACCGTTTTGCAAAATCCGCCTAAGCCTAATGATTCTGTACTTGTGATTGGCGCGGGTGTCATCGGCATTTGTCTTGTGGCTGCCCTGAAAGCCCTTGATTTTCAGTGTCACGTGAAAGTTCTTGTGAAATATCCTTTTCAAGAAGAGTTAGCAAAAAAATACGGTGCCGATGAGATTTTTTACTTAAGAGGGGATTACGTCAAAGACATTGCTGATTCTTTCGGTGCCGAGGTTCTCAAGCCTGTCATAGGAGAGCCCATTGTTCATGGCGGAGCAGATATCATTTACGAATGTGTCGGCAGCAAAAAGAGTCTTAACGACGCGATCCGTTTCACCCGAAGAGGAGGAAAAATTGTTCTTCTTGGCCTGGCAAGCTTTGTTGACAACCTGGATATGACGATGATCTGGTTGAATGAACTTGAGATCAAAGGCTGTTTTTCCTATGGAACCGATGAAGTTGGTGGAGAAAGAAAACGGACGCTGCAAATTGCCGTGGATATAATGGAAGCTGGAAAGGTGGACCTTTCCCCTCTTGTTACTCATTACTTCCCCCTTGAGCATTATAAAGAAGCTTTGGGAGCAGCCTCCAATAAGAAAAAAGAAAATACGATGAAGGTGGTATTTGAACCTTCTGTTTTCCGGCTCCCTTCTTAGTTTCATAAGAAAGTATTAGCTGCAGTGATTAGAAAGCCCTTATGTCATGTTATTGTTACTAGGTAGTTAGACTCAGAACGTGAGAAAATCTCTAATAAGATAATAACTTGTTTATTCTCTCTCTTGAAAAGGGAAAAGTAGACTAAACCTTTTTAAGAGAGGATGAATGTCATGCTTCGTACAATCTTAATGATTATTGGTCTTATTGTAGTAATTAGTATTATTTTATCTTTCCTTTAAAAGACAGAAAAAGAACTCCTGACCGCTCAGGAGTTCTTTTTAATTATTTCTGTATCCTATGCTGGTTCCCGTAGAAAGCCTACTTGAAATTCCTTGGGCCTGTTTTAAAGAGTCCAGTGTCTTTAATGGTTACATCTACGTCGGCTGTTATATCAACAGCAGGAAACATTTCGTCTCTCCACTCTTCTTCGGACCATTCGAAAGTTCCAAGCTTTTTCTTAACATGCTTTCCAATCCCAAGACTGTCTACTCTAAGATCCTGAAGCTCCTGGGCTATTTCTTCCACCATGTTTTCAATATATACAGCAAGAGTTTGTTCCAGCTCTTTTTGCGCACCTGGTGAAAATATATCCATATCTCCCTGATATTCGTGAAGGGATCCTTTTACATCCGCTTTGTAATTTACCTTGATATGTGCGGGATCGCTGACATCCACCTTAAGGTTTCTATCACTGGTAACAGCAGTAAGTACAATGTTTTCCTGTTCTTCTCCCTCCGAACTGAGATTCACATTTATTTCTCCAATACGTACTCCGTCTCTTAAGAAAAAGAAAATATTGCTTTTTTTAGGGTTGATTTTGGAAATATATTGATCACCTTTAAAAAGAGCAGTTCCGTCCAAAATTATTTCGTTTTCTCCTACCTTGACAAGCGTGGCCACAGGATCTACTCCATCGTTTATCAAGTCTCTTGCAAAACTATATAGGTCAACAGGAGGGAGCGTAAATGACCTTGTTTCTTTTTCAATGATCCCGTCAAGATAATAGTCCGTTCGCTCATGTTCAGGGAAATCAGTCACGATTAAATCATGAGCAGTGCCCTGAGTGACGATTACTTTTACTCTTTTACTTATTGTCGGGTCTCTAACCAGAGTATCGAGTGTCTCCCATACTCCTTCTTCCGCCAGATCAAGGCCAAAGAGAGCCACTCTCATCTGTCCTCCTACCAGCTCACGACTTGTTTGTCTGGAAAGCTGATGACGAGCATCCCTGCTGCTGGCTGCTTCCATCGTTAAGGTTTCACTTTCGGCTCCCTCAAGCTCCCCTGCTTTTGGCAATTTCATAGTTACCCGAAGTTTCTCTTCCTCTTCACCGTCGTTTATATCATAGCCAATTGTATGGATCACCCCCAGCTCTTCCAAAATTCGTTCGTCCTCACATCCTGAAGCCACCATGAGAAGGAGGAAAAACAGAAAAACAATACGGTTCTTCATCCTTTTTGAACACTCCTTCCCGGCTTTTTAAAAGACAAGATAACTAATAGTAATATAGGAAGGCCAAACGAAATAACGGTAGCATGCATGGCCACGAGTGCAAGGTACTCTTGGATTTGATGAAAAGTGTCAAGCATTCTAACCGGAATGTAGGTACCGATAATGAGAAAAACGACAATCCAGGTTGGACGCTTAGGCTTGTATATTCTTTCGAGAGCTTCCTTTGCTGCCCAATAATAAAATCCGACCGTCACCACGACTTTTCCAATAAAAAAGGAAAAGATTAGAGCCTCCGCTCTCTCCACAAAGGGAAGCCGCACATAACCAATTAAGTCTAATACTGGAAACATAATCTCCACTACATACTGTGAGCCAAAGAAGCCTAATGAAACAATGGTTGTAGCCATGTAAACAAAAAGAGAAAAGAGATTCCCCAGCACCAGGGCTTGAAAAAGCCTGAACTTCTTGTACATCAGGGGAAACAGCAACAGAATCAGCTCAAAACCTAAAAACGCAGGATATACCTCCAGCATTCCTTCCACATTTGCAATATTTGAATGAAAAAGTAGTGGCTCAGTTCTTCCCCATTCAAATTCCTGCATAGGAAAAATAAGCGTGCCCAATGTCCAAATTGACAAGAAAAATATCATAGATGCAGCTTTTACCATACTGTAAGCCTTTGTATGGACGTATAGTACAACTAATAACAAAATGGTCACTTTAAATACCCATGGTGAGGTGGTTGGAAAGCTGATCATTTGAAAAATAAACACAAACTGGGCGTTAACGAGACACCCTAAAAAAGCCCACACAAGAACCAGGTAGACATATATAGGGTAAGCGAGCCACATAGAAACTGATTCTAGAATCTCAAATACAGACTTTCCTTTCCCACGTTGAAAAGCCAGGGCGATCAGCCAGGCATTGGCTATGACAATCAGAAAGACAGCAAGGAGTCCAATCCAACCATTGGGACCAAGATTTTCTTCCACAAGGCGGGGCAAGCTGAACAGCACAACTCCTGATTGAAGCATGTACGTTAGGAGGATCACATGAAAAACTTGCAGTTTTTCTCTTAGCATAGCTTATACCTCGTTTGCTGACTTATTTAATATATTTCTCTCTCGTTCCCTTTGGGCGAGCCCAATACGGACCTCGAATAAAGGTAAAAAGCATATCTCTGAGGACTAATGGAGTTAAAGGAACCATATACGACGTTCTAACATTCTGTAAGCTTGCCAGGTGAATAATAATGAAAACCAGACCGACTACGAGGCCGAAGTGCCCTAAGAAGCCTGCAAGAATTATTAACCCAAAACGAATAACCCTGATTGCTGTGCTCATTAAGTAACTTGGTATCACAAAGGAAGCAATCGCAGAAATCGCCACCGTCACAAGGAGGATACCGCTCGCAATGCCTGCCTGCACAGCAGCCTGTCCGATGACAATTCCTCCCACAATCCCAATTGTCTGTCCGATTTTTGTAGGAAGACGGGCCCCTGCTTCTCTTAGCAGCTCAATGGTAAACTCCATCATCAGCGCTTCAACGAGGGGAGGAAAAGGAACCTGTGCTCTTGAGGAGGCAATCTGTAAAAGCAGATCTTCCGGGATAAGCTCGTAGTGATAAGTAATCACAGCAACATAAAAGGCAGTAAACGTCAGTGTAATCAAAAACGCCACTAAACGAAGAAGCCTGGTTGCTGAACTTAATATCCAGCGCTGATAAAAGTCATCAGGGGAGGCAAAAAACTCAAAGAAACTAGTAGGTGTCATCAATGCAGACGGACTGCCATCAACCATGGCTGCTACTTTTCCATCAACGAGCTTGGAAGAAATCAGATCTGGTCGCTCTGTCGTCATAAACTGGGGAAACAAGGAGTTTGGGTGATCATCTATATATTGAGCCAACATTGTACTTTCAAAAACGGAATCCATTTGCACGCTGGTAATTCTTTTTTTCATTTCCTCTACTGTTTCCTCTTCGGCTCTTCCTTCCATGTAAAGAAGGGCCACATCTGTCTTTGTGACTGCTCCTACCTCAAAAAATTCGATCTTCAAATCAAACGATTTAATTCTTCTTCTAATAAGAGAAAGGTTTGTCCCTAAGGTCTCTACAAAGGCGTCATGAGGACCGGAAACGACTGTCTCCGTTTCACTTGATTGTACGGTGCGGCTTTCAGGCCCGTATACATCTATTAAAAAGGTTTGATTTTTCCAGAACACTGCTGCCTCTCCACTAAGGATGCCATCGACCACTTCAGCAGTCTTTTTCCCAACAGCTGATTGTTCTTCAATAAACAGCTCATTGATGTCTGCTTCTTTCTTTTCCCGGAGAGGGCCAAGAAGGTTTCTCTCAAGCTTGTCTTCTTCTACAAGGTGATTGAAATAAAGAACAGTAGTATCAGCATCTGGAGTCTTTCGTTCAATCAAGTCGTCACATCGTTCGAAGTGACGAAGCACTTCTTTTAAAGATGGAGAGCTGTTCTCTTGTTCCTGAGTAGATTTTGGATGTAGTAGTGACCGCTTCACATCTCTTCACCTCCAAACCCTGATCCTTCTTCTCATTATGCTCCACTCTTTCATATTCATTCGTTACCAAGAAGAAACATGTCGACGAAGGAAAGAATGATTTCCAAAGTACTGCCTGTTTTGCTGCAAAATAAAAACAGCTTCCTTTCTGGTTGAAAAGAAGCTGCTTGAAGACGAGTTTACAAATAAATCTTCAGGTAATAGAACTCAAATGATGCTGTGCAACAAAGCTTCGGATAATTCCATGAAGCTCTTTCGGCTTTTTCGTTGGAATCTGATGAGCAATGTCCTGAATATGAATCAGTTGAATGTTTCTCACGTACTTGTAAAACACATACTGATAGTAGTGGATATAATAATCGTTGGCTCCATAGATGGCAGCGACAGGGCACTTTATCTTGGGAAGCTGCTCGGTACACTGGTAATACAAGCTATTGGCATAAAGGTTTTTTAACAGAACCGGATTGCTTGCTTTGGCTGTTTTCTCAATAAAGCGTTGATGTTTTTTGTTCCCTGTGTGAGAGACAGCAAGCCATTTGGCCAGCATCCCTCTAAGATCCTTTTTCATTCCCCATATTCCAATTTTAATCTGCTTATCAAGAATGTTCGTGCTGACTTCAGGATATCCGCTAATAAGAATCAAGCCGGCTGTTCGATCCGGGTAAGATATCGCAAACTCCAAAGCCGGGTTTGCTCCGCTTGAATAGCCGCATGGAATGATCTGGTTCACTCCCAGGTGGTCCGCAAGTGCTGCCATGTCCTCTGCCCACTCAGCAATCAAAAGATCATTCTTACCTCCGTCTCCGCTCTTTCCATGACCCCGGGCATCAAAAGTAATGACCTGAAATTGATCACTCAGCTCCTCCCGCTGGGTATAAAAAGCTGCTGCTCCCATCGCAGGCGGATGAAGAAACATGAGAGGGGGGCCGCTCCCGGTGCTTTCATAGTATAGATGTGCTCCATTCGAATGAAAATACGGCATCGTCTATTTCACCTCTGCTTTTATGATCCCCCATTAAAAAGAGGGAGAATCCACTGAAAGATCTTATACCCCAGAAAAATTCCTACGATACCCATAATTCCGGCAAAAGCAGGAGGTGCAGGTATGGGCAGGCGAAGGAGCGCAAATAAAAAACCCACTACCGCTCCTGTAAGTAAGGCATAAATAACCTCTTGCATCTCAATCACATCCTTGTTACTATGGTTTACTCTAAAGGATTTACTATCCTGATAAATTTTTATTCTAAGGAGTTAGTTTAAACTTCACGTAAACGTGAAATAACAAAGCTAACGAACTTATTAGCAGGTGATACTATGGCAGAAGAAAAGCCTAAACTATTTGAGACCGGTCAAACAGTCTACTATGATGGCGAAGAAATGAAAGTCATTGCTGAATACGACCGGACAATTGTGGCTGAATTCATTGATTTTCCTCTTGTTGGAAAAGAAGAGGAGTTTCCTTATAACAGGATCGTCCTCTTAAAAAATGAAGTCAGTTAACACCCATGGGAAAGGGAGCCTCAGCCTGAGGCTCCCTTTTGTTATATTCCCCGCTTTCCTTATTAAAAACCTTGCTGCGTTTATTACATTTTTTCAGGCGCAGACACGCCGATAAGCTTCATTCCATTTTGAAGCGTGGTCTGGACAGCTTTTGCCAGAACCAGGCGTGCTTTGGTCTGCTCAGGGTTCTCTGCATCAATCACCCGTTCTGCGTTGTAAAAGCTGTGGAAGGCAGAAGAGAGCTCATGAAGGTAGTTTGTGATCCGGTGGGGGGCATATTTATCGGCTGACCATGCAATCACTTCCGGAAACTCACCTATCTTCTTAAGAAGATCAAATTCTTTTTCTGTGTTAACGGGAGCAAGGTCAGCTTCTAGATCAAGACTGATTCCTTTTTCCTCAGCCTGGCGGAAAATACTGCATAGTCTCGCATGGGCATACTGAACGTAATACACGGGGTTTTCGTTTGAGCTGGATACAGCGAGATCCATGTCAAAATCAAGATGGCTGTCTGCACTTCTCATAGCAAAGAAATACCTGGTCGCATCAATGCCGACTTCCTCCATAAGATCTCGTAACGTAACAGCTTTTCCTGTCCGCTTGCTCATTTTTACCTTTTCACCGTTTTGGTAAAGGCTGACCATTTGTATAATCTGCACTTCAAGCTGCTCTTTATCATAACCCAGCGCCTGTACTGCAGCACGCATTCTTGGTATGTAGCCATGATGGTCTGCACCCCAGATGTTAATAACTTTCTCAAAGCCCCGCTCATACTTATCACGGTGATACGCAATGTCGGGCATTAAGTACGTGTATGTTCCATCGCTTTTTACCAGCACACGGTCCTTGTCATCTCCGTACTCCGTGGATTTAAACCACACAGCACCCTCTTCTTCAAAGGTTTCTCCTTTGGATTTCAAAAGCTCCAGCGTGTCCTCTACATTGCCATTTTCGTAAAGAGAGGTTTCGGAGTACCACACATCAAATTCAACACCAAAGTCGGCTAAATCTTTCTTTAGCTTGTCTATTTCTCTCTTAAGACCATACGCACGGAAAAAAGAAAGCTGGTCTTCCTCAGAGAGATCCTTTAGCTTCTCGCCGTGCTCTTCGGCAAGCTCCCGGCCAAAGCCTTCAATGTCAGCGCCCCGGTACCCGTCTTCAGGCATATCCACGTCTTCCCCAATCGCCTGCAAATAACGAGCCTGCACAGAAAGAGCGAGGTTTTGAATCTGATTTCCCGCATCATTAATATAATATTCACGTGTCACTTCATAACCCGCTTTATCAAGGATATTACACAGCGTATCTCCAACAGCTGCACCACGGGCATGTCCTAAGTGAAGGTTCCCGGTAGGATTAGCAGAGACAAACTCGACCTGTACCTTTTTGTTTTTTCCGCTGTTTGTTTGGCCGTACTCTTTACCGGCTTGAATAACAGTTGGTATTAGATCTCTTAAATAGCCGTTATCTAAAAAGAAGTTAATAAACCCAGGACCGGCAATGTCTACCTTCTCAATAGAGGCCTTTTCTTTATCAAGCTGTGCCGTTAATTCCTCTGCAATTTGACGGGGAGCTTTTTTGGCAATGCGGGCCAGCTGCATTGCCATGTTTGTTGCAAAGTCCCCATGTTCTTTTTCTTTAGGTGTTTCTAAAATAACTTCAGGGATCTCACCACTACTGGCGAGCCCTGCTTTTTCAACGGCTGCTATGATTTCTTCTTTGAGCCGCTCCTTCATTTGCTCTGCTATGTTCATTCTTACGTCTCCTCCTCAATCGAAATCTTCACATCATATCTTCCCGCTGCTGACCCTTGCAGTGTCAGATCGTATCCAAACGAAATATCTCCCTTGTTTCCATCGTCAGACCAATGGATGGATACTTGATCCGTATTCGCTTCTGTCGCAAGTTTGCCAAAAGGGGTTTCATAGCTTCCGGAGGTCACTTCTCCAAGAAAGAAAGGCTGTCTCATGGAAACAGCTCCTTTACGAATGACCGTGATCTGCTCGTCTCCAACCTTTAACAGCGTATTCACTTCACCGATATCCTTGAGGGTTTCCGTAAAGGTCACATAAATAAAATCATTTTTACGGTACAGTTCTCCTGCAGCCTCTAAATTTATTTGATCCTTTTGCCCTTCTTGGCTTATATTTGTTGTCATTTCTACATAAATCGGTGTTTTTGCATTAATAGGCATGTTTTTTCTCACCTTTCTTTTTAAAAGTGTAGCGATTCCCACCTTGTCATGCAAGGGGAGCCTCACTCCTTTTTATAACTTCCTTTAAGGAGCGCCATTTTCTGTCGGCCTCTTCTTCCTCAAATGCGTGAAATAAAAAAACGTTTGTACACTCTATGTTAGAAAAGGACAACCTATGTATGGCATGGCATAAATAACTATGTTCGTCTTCTTTATGGGAAGATCCTTTTAGAAAGGTGATGGTAACGACTATGATACCATATGTCTGACTAATACACAGTATCAACCTTTTATCACCGGAGAGCAGCCATATGCCTGTTATTAAGGGAGGATACGCTATCCTATCATCCTCTGAAAGGGGAGTTTTATCCTGCAGGCTCCATGTAAAAAGCGGGAGCCTTGATGGCTGTCCCGCTTTTGTATCCTTTATTCCTTTTCCCCAAACCAAACACCTTTTTCCTGCTCTCGGAGGCGGTCATAACCATATACAGCAATCGCTGTGTCCTGTACCCCCGTTCCCGTTAAATCAGTCACCGTTATCTGTTCATCACTTGTTCTTCCTTTTTGGTTCCCGGCAGCCAGTGCTCCAAGCTCAATGATGGAGTCCTCTTCAGAAACCAGACCTGCTTTTTTTGCATGGTGATGTTCACCGAACGTAAACACCTGGTTTACCACATCACAGCTTAAAAGGTCTGCTTTTTTCAAAACCTCTGGATGAAGCTCATTTTTCTCTTCTGCATCTGAGCCCATAGCAGTAATATGAAGCCCCGGCTTTATCCACTCTGCTTGAATGATCGGTTCTTTAGCTGGGGTGGTTGTAATTAGAATATCGCTCTTGGATACTGCTTCTTCTGGATTTTCTACGGCTACCACAGGGATTTTAAACTCTTCCTCCATGTCTCTTTTATACTTCTCAACATGCTCTGGCGTTCGTCCATAAACAACAATCCGCTTAAAATTACGCACCAGACTGAGCGCTTTTACTTGATAACGGGCCTGGGTGCCTGTGCCAATCACCCCTACCGTATCAATTTCATCCTTTGCCATGTATTTGGCTGCCATGGCTCCTGCCACTGCTGTTCTGACATCCGTTAAATAACCGTTATCCTGAAGTACGGCTTCCGGTACACCGGTTTCTGTGCTAAAGAGAAGCATCATGCCGCTCAAGCTGGGAAGACCGATTTTGTAATTATCAAAGAAACCAGAAGATATTTTTAAAGCAAACTTGTCCATTCCTTTAATATAAGCGGTCTTCACATCGACTTCGCCGTTGTTTTCAGGAATGTCCACCCGTAAAATAGGCGGGAGAGTCACCTCTCCCTCCTCGAATCGTTTAAAGCCTTCTTCGATCAATGACAATGCCTTCTTGTCTACCTTTACAATGTCCCGAATATCTTTCTCTGAAAAAATATACAAGCCCATCACTCCTTTTCACAGCTTTCTACCATACTTCTAGATTGCCGTTGAAAAACCTGGCTGAACAATAAGAGAACGAGGGTAATCTACTAAGGTTTCACACCCTTTATCAGTTACAATAAAGGACTCACTTATCTCTACCCCCATATTGTCGAGCCAAATACCAGGAATGAGGTGAAAAGCCATATTGGGCTGCAGAATCGTATGATCGCCGGGTCGTATTGACGCTGTATGCTCTCCCCAGTCTGGCGGGTAGTTTACACCGATGGAATAGCCTATACGGGAATCCTTATTAAATCCATGCTTTGAGATCGTATTCCTCCACACTCCCTCGATCTCCTCACAGGTCAATCCTGGACGGATGGAATCGAGGGTGTTTTCGATGCCTTCTGTCACTGCATAAGCCAGCCTTTGCAGCTCGGCATCCGGTTTGCCCAGTACGACCGTTCTTGCAAGGGGCGCATGATAGCGACGGTAGCAGCCCGCAAGTTCAATGATGATAGGTTCTCCCTTTTTCAGCGGTTCGTCTGTCCAGGTCAGATGGGGAGCAAAGGTAAGCTCTCCCGCAGGGATCAGAGGAACAATGGCCGGGTAATCGCCCCCTATTCCATTTGCTCCCCGAATTTGAGCCGAAGAAATAGCTGCTGCAATGTCACAGGTTCTTGTTCCTTCCTGAATGGCACGAATTCCTTCATTCATCGCTTCCTCGGCAATAGCAGCCGCTCTTTTCATAAAAGTAATTTCCCTGTCTGATTTAATCATTCGTACATAGTTAACCAGGTTTGTTGTATCAGCAAATGCCGCATCAGGAAGTGCTTGCTCTAAATGGTTCATAGCTTTAGCAGAAAAATAATATGCGTCCAGTTCTACTCCGATTCTTTTCGCATGCTTTCCTTTGCTTTTGAGCCACCGTCCCGCTTCATCCATGGGATGCTTGGTTTTGGCATGCACAAATTCGTCCCCGTAGGAAAGCAAATGACTTTCAGGAAGCCACGTGGTCGCCTTGGCCCCATTTACATCCTGGCCCCTTCCAAACCAGTAAGGCTCCGGTTCATCAATAAAAATCATTACCATTTGTGATACATAAAAAGACCAGCCATCATACCCGGTAATGTAATTCATATTGGCCGGATCACTAATTAACAGCAGCTCCACCCCTGCTCGTTCCATTTCCTCTTTCACTTTGATCAAACGCTCGTCATATTCTTGTTTTGGAAAGGCTGTCATTGATCGCATTCGGCTGCCTCCTTTGTCGTTCACTTTACAACCTTGAGAAAAGAGCTGCAGACAACCATCCTCCCTGCAAGGTAAGCTCTTTTTCCTATCTATTTCACGAGAAGATTCCCCTTCAGTCTGTTTTACTTTTACTTTCCCCTGCTGCCGGAAGTCTTTCTTTTGCAGACAGTCATCAATGGTCAGCAGCTTACGGCTTTCTGCTATTCTTTCCATGCAGCAGCCTGCCCAGCTGGTTTTTATCAGCCAAGAGGAATAGCTTTATACTTTTCAATATATTATGTAAGGAATGGAAAGCATGATTACTTTTTAAAAAAGTTTGGACGAGCTTTTGGGCGGAAAATGAACTGGGGATTTAATGGCTGACCCTAAACAGGATTTTCGCAAGAAAAAAAACCTTTTTGGTTCAGGGAAAGGATTTTCTTTTTTAAAACAGAAAGACATAATGTAAGAACCTAATGGCAGGAGGAATAGGATGAAGGATCTAACTGTAAGACACGTGTGGGAAGCAAAAGAACGAATTCAAAGCACGGTTTCTTCTACTCCCCTTCTTTATTCATTGCCTTTATCAAAACGACTGAACGTCCCTGTCTTCTTAAAATTGGAGCAGCTTCACCCGACAGGCTCATTTAAGCTTAGAGGGGCGACAAATATGATCAATAATCTAAGCGAAGAGGAAAAAGCCACGGGGGTGACAACCTTTTCTACGGGAAATCACGGGTTTGCTGTGGCGTTTGCAGCTTCTCGCTCAGGACTTCGAGCTGTCATCTGTATTTCTGAAAATGTGCCCCCATCGAAAGTGGAAGCATTAAGAGAAAGCGGTGCTGAACTTCATATTGAAGGAAAGGGACAGGATGATGCGGAGGCTGCCTGCTACCGTCTTCGGGATGAGGAAGGGTTAACGGTGATCCCTCCTTTTGACCATCCGGACATCATTGCCGGGCAAGGGACCATTGGCCTTGAGATACTCGAGGAACTGCCACAGGTCACGACCGTCATGGGCGGACTGTCCGGCGGCGGACTTCTGTCTGGTGTTGGAATGGTGATGAAGGAAACCGCTCCTGATGCCCAGGTGATCGGGCTTTGTGTAGAAAAGGGAGCTGCAATGGATGAAAGCCTGCTTGCCGGAAAGCCCGTTGTTATTCCGGAACACCCTACTTATGCGGACAGCCTGCTTGGAGGCATCGGACAGAACAATAAATACACGTACAGATGTGTGGAGCAGTATGTCGATCAAAGGTGCCGGCTGTCTGAGGATACCATCGCAAATGGGATGGCTTATCTTTATGAAAAGCACCGGCTGGTAGTAGAAGGTGCAGCGGCCGTCGGAGTGGGGGCTTTGCTTGCCGGAACCGTCCAACCGACCGGACCGACAGTTATCTTAGTGACCGGAAACAACGTTGGAGTCAAAGACCATTTTAAAGCCGTCCACCCCTATATCACGGTGCCTGGCACCTAACGGGGTTGTAACACTACTGTAATAAAAGAAGCCATTGCTTCCACGCAATGGCTTCTTTTACATTCCTATTTCTTTTACTTTTATCGTGTAATCGTCCGGCAACGCTGTTTTCATGTCGGCACAAGCCCTTTCTGCTTCCTCTTTCGTTGTAAAAATAGCATCCTGTTCTAAATGACTTGGAGAAACGCTGAATTCCTCTCCTTGATCGTTGTACGCCACAACCTTATATTGAAGCTGATCTTTCATTGCTATCCTCCTTTTTCAGTCAGAATACAACCATTATGTAAGAAAGGATCCTGACCACCTCTTAAGGTTTTTACTTCCTATTATTCCCTATTCCCTTTTTATTTAATTTTAATCTTTTAACTTTTAAGACAAAATTAATAGTATATGCCTTTGATTCAAAAAAAAGAAGCTCCCTTTTAAAGAGAGCCTCTCTCCACTTGAAAGATTGTTTTGTTTCTTCCGGCGCCAAGCCCTGCGATCACCATGACGACTACAATCCCAACAAAAATGAACAACGGAACAAAAGGAGAACCTGTCATATCAAGGAAAAATCCTATCAACACCGGCCCGGTAGCTGCAAAAGCATAGCCAAGAGACTGGGCCATTCCGGAAAGCTCAGCTGATTCTTTCGGATTTGCTGCTCGTAGTCCAAGCAATGTAAGAGCCAGGCTGATTGAAGATCCCTGCCCAAGACCAATCAGCATTACACTTATAGTAATAAGCACTACACTGCCGCCTGTTAGTAAGCCACAAAGACCTGTCATATAAAGAGCCCCGATAAGCCATATCAATCCTTTTTGATTTTCAATGCGCCCTGCGAGCACAGGGATAAAAAAGGCCATCGGGATACCAGCAAGCTGCATGATAGAGACAAGCCACCCTGCTGTTGCCAGGGGCAGCCCGGCTCCACTTAAAATTTCAGGAAGCCAGGCAATCATGCAATAAAAAAGAAAGGATTGAAAGCCCATAAAAAGAGTGACCTGCCAGGCAATAGCCGAGCGCCATATATTACTTCCAGGAACGGCTTGAGCTTTTCTTTTTACATCAGCCTGGTTTCCTGATGACTGATGAATCTGCGGATACCATAGGATAAGTGCAGCGAGGGCAAGAATTCCCCAGAACATCAGGGAATGCTGCCAGCCTAATTGAAATCCGTCCGCTAACGTGATGGTAAACCCGGAGCCAAGCGCTGCGAAAATAGACATGGACGCCGTGTACACACCGGTCATCAGACCGATTTTAGCAGGGTACCTGTTTTTTATAATGCTTGGGAGCAATACGTTTGCCAGAGCAATGCCAACACCGACAAGAGCCGTTCCAATAAATAAAGCAGACAATACTCCCGTGGACCTGATAAGAATACCGGCAAGTAAAGCCAGCATGCCTGCAAATATCATGGCTTCACTTCCAAAGCGGTATCCCAGCTTAGGAGCAATAAAAGAAAACACCGCAAATGAAAGAAGCGGCAGAGTCGTAATGAAACCAGCTTGTCCATTTGTAATATGAAGATCAGCCCTGATTGCACTTACTACCGGGCCCACAGCAGTAATAGCCGGGCGCAGATTAAAAGATACAAAAAGAATACCAAGGATCAGGATCACTTTGTTTGCAGTCATCCCTTTATCAAATACTAAAGAATGATTATTCATACGTAATACTCCTGTACTTACACTTTTTCTTTTGACAAAACTCTGCAAGCTTTGCTTCTATTACTCTATCACGTTATGAAAAATAGTGCTTACTCATAAAGTTTCCGCTGGTCAGAAGAAGTTCCTTACATGGACGGTGTATACCGGTTCATGATTTTTATTTACCTATGGCCGTCCCTTTTTATGTTGGCATGAAAAAGGAGACTTCTTTCAACTAAGAAAGAGAGCCCCCTTTGATTGTTATTTTTGCGCCCAGCCCAAAATCATTTCTCTAATAAATTTAGCGGCAGCAATTTGTGTTTTTTCACTTGCGTCATAAGCCGGCGCTACTTCTACTAGGTCTGCCCCTACCACGTTCGCCTCTGACCGTGCAATAAAATGAATGGCCTCCAGGAGCTCTTTAGATGTAATGCCTCCCGCTTCCGCTGTCCCTGTTCCAGGTGCGTAGGCCGGATCAAGTACATCAATATCAATGGTGACATACACGGGCCTTCCTTCCAGGTTAGGCAGTTCCTGTTTTAAAGGGTCCGCTACGTTAAACCGGTGGAAGTGCATTCCTGATGTACTGGCGTATTCAAACTCCTCCCTTTCTCCAGAACGAATACCGAAGGAGTATACATTTTCCGGTCCCAGCCACTCGCAAGCCTTTCGGATCGGTGTAGAATGAGAAAGCTCTTCGCCTTCATAGTCTGTTCGTAAATCCGTGTGGGCATCAATGTGGATCACGGCAAGATTTTCATACTTACGGGACATCGCCTTAATAATCGGCCATGTGACAAGATGCTCTCCTCCCAGGCCAATTGGAAACTTTCCATCCTTTAAAAACATGTCTATCGTCTGCTCAATCATATCAAGACTTTTTTGTGGATTTCCAAAGGGAAGTAGAAGGTCGCCTGCGTCGTGATAGGCAACATCTTCTAAATGCTTGTCTAAATAGGGACTGTATTCCTCAAGACCAATGGAAGCTTCGCGAATCTTCCCTGGCCCAAAACGGGATCCCGGCCGAAAGCTGACCGTCCAGTCCATCGGCATACCATACAACACGATGTCACTTTCTTCATAAGAAGGAGAACTGGCGATAAATACTTTTCCAGAGTAGGCTTGGTCAAAATTCCTGATGATAACTTCCTCCTTTGTATTGTGGTGCCTGGCACCCCATTGTGTTATTTCTGATAAAATCCTTGCAGGACAACGATTCCCGCTGAAGTATTATAACAAACTTGTTACAACCAGGCTGGGTGCCAGGCACCCTACTTGATGAGGTCGGTGACAAATTTGGGCAAGGCAAAGGCTGCTGTATGAAGTTCTTTTGTATAGTACTTGGTTTCTATATCGTGGAATCGCTCCTCGGGCACCTTCAACGGATCATGTTTTTTGGAACCGATGGTAAATGTCCACAAGCCACTTGGATAGGTAGGGATATTACATGTATACAAGCTTGTAACCGGGAAGATTTCTTTAACATCAGAGTAGACATTTTTCACAAGATCGCTTTGGAACCATGGGTTATCTGTTTGCGCCACAAAGATTCCATCTTCTTTAAGCGCTTTGTAAATACCTTCGTAAAACCCTTTTTCAAACAGTTTCACAGCTGGTCCCACCGGTTCTGTTGAGTCGACCATGATCACATCGTAATTATTTTCGCTTTCTGCAATGTGCATAAACCCATCTCCAACTTTTACCTCTACGCGTTCATCATCCAAAGCTCCGGCAATCGTTGGTAAGTACTTTTTCGAGTATTCGATGACTTTGCCGTCAATCTCTACTAACGTGGCTTTTTCGACAGATGGATGCTTCAGTACCTCTCTGATTGCTCCTCCATCTCCACCGCCAACTACAAGAACACTTTTAGGTTCTGGGTGAGTAAACAAAGGTACATGCGTAACCATTTCGTGATAAACAAACTCATCTCTTTCCGTGGTCATTACCATTCCGTCAAGAAGCAGCATATTCCCAAACTCTTCCGTCTCTACCACATCGAGCTGTTGATAGTCTGTTTTTTCTGTATGGAGCGTTCGTTTCACTTTCGCTGTAATACCAAATTTATCTGTTTGTTTCTCCGTAAACCAAAATTCCACTGCAAATCACCTCAACTTGAAATAGGTTCTTTCCCGCTTTCCTTCCAGGTCTTCACCCGTTCTTAGCCTTACACTGACGCAAAGAATACCACTCAGACCCCGGTCCGGAAATTAGCATCCAGGGTAAGGGAGTTCTCTCACTACCGGCCAGCAATTCCTGGCTGTGAATAAAGCCTTATCAAAAGCAATGGTTGAACCCTCTTTTTGTTATACCCGCAGGAAGGCAGAGAATGCAAGGTTATTTTTCACTCCTTGTTTAAAATTCTTTCAAAAAACCAAAACTAGAAATAGATTCTATCAAACAGAGAGTTTGTTATCTAAATCTTCCTGTAAGGAAAAGAGGTGTAATGGCATGGATGTCGTAACAAGAAAAAGAAGGCAGCGTCTACAGAAGAAACGGCCGGGATTTATTCGTATGGGATTTCGTCTTACATTATTGGCAGGCATTTTTGCCATGGGAGGAGCACTGTTGGTTGTGCTTTACTCCTTAGGAGCAGGAGCTCCTCCTCTGCAGGTAGAACAGACGACAGTATTTTACGGGGAAGACGGTTCCATCATCGGAGAGAGCCAGGGGGGACAGCAGCGATACTGGGTGAACGTTGAAGAAATTTCGCCTGACCTTATTGATGCTACTCTTGCTATTGAAGATCGCAGATTTTACAGCCACAAAGGATTTGATTTTACAAGAATCGGAGCCGCTGTGGCAGCTAACATAAAATCAGGCTCAAAGGCACAAGGAGCCAGTACAATTACACAGCAGTATGCAAGGAACCTCTTTCTTTCTCATGATAAAACGTGGTCAAGAAAGATTGAAGAAGCTCTTTACGCCCTCCGTCTGGAAATGCACTACGACAAGGAAGACATTTTAGAAGGGTATGTCAATACGATCTATTACGGTCACGGGGCCTACGGAATAGAAGCGGCCTCAAGACTCTATTTCAATAAATCGGCTGTTAACCTAACATTAGGAGAATCCGCCATGCTTGCTGCCATTCCAAAAGGTCCTACCTATTACTCACCGTTTCTGGAACCTGAACGAGCGGAATCCCGGCAGAGAACCGTGCTTGCCGCCATGGAAGAAACAGAAATGATCACAGGAGCTCAGAGAGAGGAAGCGGAACAAGAAGCACTCCCTCTTGTCGACAGTGCAACAGTAACAGATGGCCGTACTGGTCCGTTTTTTCAGGATTATGTAAAGCAGCTTCTTGTTGATGAATATGAGCTCGACCCTCAGCTTGTGGAAGAAGGAGGGCTTCAAATCTATACCACCCTGGATCCTGTGCTTCAAGAAAAGGCTGAAAACCAGCTGGCGGTTGAACTGCCTGCTGATACGGAAATTCAAGGGTCACTTGTATCCATAGATCCCCGCTCAGGAGCTGTCAAAGCGATGGTTGGAGGAAAAAACTATGAACAATCCGCCTTTAACCGGGCGACTCAGGCTATGCGTCCTCCAGGGTCTACCTTTAAACCTTTTTTGTACTATGCGGCTCTTGAGAACGGGTTTACCCCAACCACTTCTTTTGTGAGCGAAGAGAGTACATTCCCGTTTAACGACGGGGAAGATGAATACTCGCCAGGAAACTTTGGAAACCGTTATGCCGATGATTTTATTACGATGGCTGAAGCTTTAGCTGTCTCTGATAACATATTTGCTGTCAAATCCCATTTATTTCTTGGTCCCGAAGCATTGATGGAAACGGCCAAAAAAGCGGGAATTGAAAGTCCTCTTTCTCCCATTCCTTCTCTTGCGCTTGGGACAGAAAACGTAAACCTCCTTGAACTGACTGGAAGTTACAGTCCTTTTGCAAACGGCGGTTACCGAATTGATCCTTATTTGGTTGAAAAAGTGACAGATGGAGAAGGGAACGTGATTTTGGAAACGGAAAATGAGAAAGTTGAAGTGTTTGATCCTTCTTTAGCTTACATTATGACCGATTTAATGACTGGGATGTTTGATGTAGAAATGGACACCTATACCACAGTAACGGGGAGATCCGTCGCACACATGATTAACAGGCCCATTGCAGGAAAAAGCGGCTCTACACCAGCAGACAGCTGGATGGTGGGCTTTTCACCCCAGCTTCTTACAGGGGTCTGGGTCGGATATGATGATAACCGCTCCCTTCACCACGGAGATGAAGGACAGTTTGCAAAGCGAATCTGGGCGCGGACAATGAATGAAGGGCTAGCCGAAGAGCTGAAACTCTCTTTCTCAAGGCCGCCTGATGTCATTGAGGCAGACATTGACCTTGAAACCGGCCTTTTAGGAGCTGAAGCATGCGGCCCCTCGCGAAAAGTTGCTTTCCTTGAAGGGACAGAACCAATTAAATCCTGTACCGAAGAGCTCGAGGAAGATGATAATGACAAGCCGGAAGGGCAGCTTGAGGATGAACTGCCTGAACAAAAAGAAAAATTCTTCGACCGCTTTATCAACTGGTTTGGTGAATAAATTTAAGTGCCAATTTAGGTGCCTGGCACCCTGGGTAAAGCTGTAATATTTGTAATAAAACTAAAACGTGCAAGGATTCGGAAACCCTTACACGTTTTAGTGTCCTAGCTATATTGCGTGTGTGTGTAATGCTAGTTTACTTATATTTTTCCAAAAGAACAACCAGGTAATCCATCTGTTCAAAAATCGTTCATAGTTTGCATAATTGGGGGATGGACAAAACCAGACCTTTATGTTGGGTTACCAAATGAATATTTAAATATTACCTATAAAAAAACCTGTGACTTTTCTCGTGAGTGGTCACAGGTTTTTCACTTCTTTCTGCTGAAATCAGGTTGTACTCAGAGCCTGGTGGAGGTCTTCATCACTATTTTTCCACATCTCTTCACTATGACTTTGCAGAAACTCGGCTAATATTTGCTTTGACTTATCGTCCATCTTATCGACGACAAGTTTTCTTTTTAACGACCTATCCATGTTATTTACATGTTCCGGAAGGCTCTTGTAGCCGCGGCGGATCTCTTTATCAACTGTCATTTCACAGGCTGCTACTCCGGCGTAATACGGCTTGCCATCACGGTGGTCTACGGTCACCCACACAAGCCAGTACAAACGGCCATTTGGCACTTCTTCTTTATTCTTTAAAAACTTAATGCGTTTTTCAATCTCAGAACGAGCATGAAGAGCACCCATATCCACAAAGGCATCTCCACCCTCAGGATCGACAATGACCGGGGAAATATTATTTAAGTTTAACGTCCCGGCTCCGTACCCGCCATGACCATCCGTGGAATCACTGTTTAAAATATTAAATCCGCCGCCTCTTCGGCCGCCCATCTTTTTTATTTCTTCGTTCTTCTTTTTATCGAAAAGGTCCATGTATATAACTCCTTTCAACAGCCTTTTTCTTCTTGAGTTAATGTTTAGTTTATCATAATAGTTCTGCTTTCTACCACTCGAAGGAAAATGACTTTCACTCCTTCTGGCGCTTTTTCTTCACTGAGAGGAGGTGGCTTCACTCACCTTCTATTAAAAAACGCCCGCTGTATCAGCAGGCGGTAATAGTAAGTATCAGCCCTGAGGCCTGTCCTGTCAGACTATCACAGGTAATAAAAAAGAATCATTAATGTTTCAATGAATGTATATAATGATATGCTTCTTCTATATCCTCTTCAGAATAATTCTGCTTTTTCTTTAACGTAAATACCTTTTCCTTCACTTCTGCCTTAGGAAGGTCGTCAAAATAAAGAATCGTAGATACAAGCTCCAAAAACTTTGAAGGATGGGTATTCATGCTTTCTACCATCCCTTTTGCCTTTTCATCGGGCCATTCTAAAGGAAATTTCTTTAAAAATGTTTCTCCGTCTTCTGTAAGGGCATAACGATATTGGTAATAGCCAGCTTTCTTTTCCTTGACCTCTTTTACAAATCCTAAATTGCTCAGCTCCTCCACTCTCAAGGTCAGTTCCTCAGAGTACGGACCAAACATATGGAAATTGTATCTCTCTTGAAAAGGGAGCTTCATTTTTTTGCTGATGTATACCATCTTTTGCAGCTTTTTACGTCCTACGACTTCTCCTGCGTCTTTTAATAACGCCATTACTTTCGCGTGTTCAGTCAGCACTGGCAAGCGCCTCCTCTGCCCAGATAATTCATTTCTGCCATCTATACTTGTCACTTCTATTTCCTACTGTTTCGCCTGCGAAACCTTCCTCTTACGTTTCTAACAAAATTTCTTTAATTCGTTTCTTTTCCTTCTCATGGCCTTTTGTCTCCAGAAGATCCACTGGAAAATACAGCTTGTGATCAGTTCTTTTTTTTCCTGATATGGCTTCGACCACATCTGATTCCCTCGATAACTCTCTAAGCTTCCCATTTGGCATTAACAAATGAATAGGCATCCGCTCTTCTTCTTCTCCCGGCCGGTAAAAATCATAAGGAAGATCCGAGGAAAAATCAATAACAAGATAGTATTCCGGATCAATTTCTGCTTTACGGAACAGTTCTTGAAGTTCGCCCCATTCATTCATGACAAAGTTCTGGTCAAATTCCACATATTTAAACAAGCGGCGGTTCATAAACCGCTGGCACAAATCTTTAAGAATAGCATCCTCTTCATCCTGCCAGGCTTGAAAGTAAAACAATACGACAGATTCATCTAAACGAAGGTACTCTTCTAAAGAGAGGGATTCATTAAAAAAGCCTTTAAAATGGGCGGGTTCCTGTTTAAAATTGTAGCCTTTATCATATAAAACACGTACACGACGCAATATTTTACTTAAAATAACTTCGGCGCTTCTCGTGACTGGATGAAAATATACTTGCCAGTACATCTGGTAGCGGCTCATTATGTAATCTTCCACAGCGTGCATGCCGGTATATTTTACAACAGCCTGGTCTTCTGTAGGTCTCATTACCCGAAGGATACGTTCCATATCAAAATGGCCGTAGCTTACTCCTGTATAAAAAGCGTCCCGCTGGAGATAATCCATACGGTCAGCGTCAATCTGACTTGATATCATGCTGACTACCAGCTTGTTAGGGTAGGTTTTTTCAATAACATCAGCAACCTGCTGGGGAAAATGATCCCCCATCCTTTTAAGAACCTGGTTGACTTCGGTATCTCCTACAATGATTTTTCTCGTCCATGTTTCGTGATCTGTGTGAAATACTTTTTCAAATGAATGAGAGAACGGGCCATGCCCTATATCATGAAGAAGTGCCGCACATAAACAAAGGAGCCTTTCCTGCTCATCCCAGTGGGGCCTGCCTTCGAAGCCTTCAATAATACGACGCATGATTTCATATACTCCCAGTGAATGGTTAAAGCGCGTGTGTTCAGCACCGTGAAACGTGAGGTACGTTGTCCCAAGCTGACGGACACGACGCAGACGCTGAAATTCCTTCGTTCCAACCAGCTCCCAAATGAGTTCGTCACGCACATGGATATAACGGTGCACCGGGTCCTTAAATACCTTTTCTTCTTTCAACGTTCGGTTGCCCTTTCCCATGGCCTACCCTTCCTTTGCCTTCGGTCTTTTTTGTTATACCTCATTATACCTAAGATCGAAACATAGGGAAACCTGTCATTTATGGTGCCTGGCACCGAAGATGGCTGTAACATTGTTTCTTACGCTTTTTCTTTTAAATCAATGATTATTGTGAGCAAAATTGTTACAAAGACTTGAGGTGCCTGGCACCTAAAAAAAAGACTCCTCCGTTAGCGGGAGGAGTCTTTCGTTGCTTCGATATCGGCAGAATTCTCTTTTCTGTCTTCGGATTTTGAAACAACATAGGCGCATGTTGCATCACCTGTAATATTAACCGATGTTCTGATCATATCGAGGAGACGGTCCACACCGATGATTAACGCAATTCCTTCTACAGGAAGGCCTACCTGGTTTAATACCATGGCCAGCATAATCATCCCTACCCCAGGAACACCTGCCGTGCCGATACTTGCCAACGTAGCAGTTAATACGACCAGGACCAAATCTGTAAAGCCGAGCTGCACACCATATACCTGAGCAATAAACACTGTAGCTACTGCCTGCATAATGGCGGTACCGTCCATATTAATGGTTGCTCCCAAAGGCTGCACAAAACTACTGACCGATTTTCTTACTCCCAATGCCTCCTGGGCTGTTTTCATGGATACCGGTAAAGCTGCAGCAGAGCTGGACGTACTGAAACCTAACGTCATTGCCGGGAAGAACCCTTTGTAAAAGCTTAACGGGTTTCCTTTTCCAATTAACCCAATGGCCAGGCTGTACGTAAAGACTGCATGTATAAGGAGAGCACCGATAACCGTGACAATGTACATCACCATAGAACCTAAGGCTTCTAGTCCTGCATCCCCCAGTGCAGAAGCAATCAGGGCAAACGCTCCATACGGAGCGAACTTCATAACAAGGGTTACGAGGAACATGAAGATATCATTTCCCTGTTCAAACAGTTTGATAATTCCTTCGGTTTTTTTACCCAGTTTCGCAAGGGCAATCCCAATAAAGATGGCAAAAGCAATAATTTGAAGCATTTCACCGGCTGCCATAGCTTCAATTGGATTATCAGGAATAATTTCCAGAAGCGTATCCATAATCGGTGGTGCTTCTTCTTGTTGGAATTCTTCTTCCCCGCCTGCCTGCTCCAACAGGCCTTCCTGACCAGGCTGAACGATATACGCCAGACTCAGGCCGATAACCAGTGCAATAGCCGTCGTAGCCAGGTAAAAGCCAATCGTTTTGACGCCAATCCTCCCCAGCTGTACCGGGTCATTTAATCCCGCTACCCCTAAAACAATAGAGATAAAGACAATGGGCACTACGAGCATCATGATAAGGTTGAGGAACAGCTGTCCCACTGGAGTCAAAGCATACGTATCAAGTGCTTCAAACACGTCAGCAGGAACAAAATTCAGCCCTAAACCAACAACGACACCTAATACCAGTGCAATTAATATTTTTTTCGTTAAACTCATAAATATATCTCCTCTCTCAAACGAGGGGTCTGTTTGCTTGCTTGGCTGCTTCCTTACTTCTAAATTCCTTATTTATAAAATTTTTAAACTTCATTGCTTTCTTCAGCAGCCTGAAGCCAAACCCCTTACCAAACAACCGCTATGCGGATACAGATATTAATAAAACAAATCATTTCCTGATCTTTCCTCTTTGTCGCTTAACAAAAAAACGGCCTGCCTTTACAACCAAAGGACAGGTCGTTCTTGCCTATTTATGATTTCATGCGACGTTGGACTTTTTCTAGAAGCTGCTCTTCATCAGGTGCAGCTACCGGACGATTATTTACGAACGCAAAAGACTTTTTCCGGCCAGGTCCGCAATAAGATTGACAGCCAATATCTATTGTAGCCTTTGAATCAAGCTTCTTTAGCTTTGGCAGCAATGTTTTCAAATTGGTGGCCTGGCAGTCATCACATACACGAAATTCGTTAGCCATGTTCCTACCAATCCTTTCATCAGTCATTCTCCCGGAATGATTTTGCATGCTATAGTATACCACATCGTCTATTGAAAGCAATGAAAGATATTAGCATTTTATACATTCACAAGAAAAGAAGCACCGACCCTTTATAAAGTCTTTCTTGTTACAAAGCTCTGCTCATCCCCGCCATGTTATACTAAGTGAGGAGAAAATTCTTTTTGTAACAAGAACAGAAGTATCCTGAAATCCATAAAAACGAGGTACCAAATTATGAATATATTAGAAAGCGCGATAAGGAATCAGTCATGGCGGTGGATCGACCATTCAAGCTCAGGCCTTCAGTTTAATGCCCTTCAGTCCTTTGCCATGGATGATACGCTATGTACAAGTACCGGGGAAGGAAAGTCGCCTTCCGTTTTACGGGCCTGGGTGCACTCTCCTACCATTGTTCTTGGCATACAAGACAGCAGACTGCCATCGGTCCAGGCTGGAATACATTACTTAAAAGACCAGGGGTATGACGTGATAGTCAGAAATTCCGGAGGATTAGCGGTTGTCCTTGATGAAGGCATTCTAAACTTGTCGGTGATTATGACAGAAAAGAAGAAATTCACCATCGACTATGGCTATGACATGATGTGGAAACTGATTCAAGAGGTATTTGCAGATTCTCCAGGCAAGATTGAAGCTTACGAAGTCGAAGGGTCATATTGTCCCGGGAGCTACGATTTAAGCATCAATGGACAGAAATTTGCCGGTATATCTCAGAGAAGAATCCGCGGAGGGGCTGCTGTCCAAATTTATTTATGTATGACAGGAAGCGGGGGAAAAAGAGCGTCCTTGTTAAAAAACTTCTATGATAGAGCTGCCGCAGGCGGAAAACCAAAATTTTTCTGGCCGAAAATCAAGCCGGAAGTAATGGCTTCCCTCTCTGAACTGTATGGAAATGAAATCACTGTAAATGAGGTTCTTTACCGCCTTCTTACTTTTTTTCAAAACAACGGAGCGCACCTTCAAACGTCTCAGCTTACCAATGAGGAGATCCACCTTTTTGATTACCAGGTCCAGCGCGTTACAGAAAGAAATAAAAAAGCCCTGGAAAGAAATAAAGATATATCAAATCATTTATAATAAAGGCGCAGGGAGTACTCTTCTAATTCTTTCCTGGTTTGTTTACGGAAGAAGGCAGCAGCTAAGAAGCAGGAGTAGATGGCTGTTGCCAAATTCCCATTCATTAGTCATCCAAGTGGAAAAAGAAGTCGAAAGACGGTACCTTTCCCTTCCTCGCTGTCAATTTCAATCTTCCCGTTATGGTCATTGACGATTTTATAGGTGACCATTAGGCCCAAACCAGTCCCTTTTGCTTTTGTCGTATAAAAAGGCTCCCCTATTCTTTGAAGTGTTTCTTCGTTCATGCCACAGCCCTCGTCCTCTACCTGGATTACTATGTCTCCCATTTCCTTTTTAGCTGTTAACTTGATGCAGCCTCCATCCTCCATTGCATCCATGCCATTTTTAATTAGATTAATAAAGACCTGCTTCATTTGGTTACGCGTGCATTCGAACCAGCAGTCCTCTCCCAAGTGAGGCTGTACCGTCACATTTCTCAAAGAAGCCTCAGGCTGAAGAACATCGATAGCCTCACGTAGGATCTCTCCAAGGTTATTCGCTTCCTTTTCGCTTATTGCAGGCTTTGCCAACGTCATAAAATCAGTTATAATTTCTTCCATTCTTTGTAGTTCTGACAAGGTAATATCTATGTAATGGGGGTTTGTTTCTTTTTCATACCTCATCAGCTGCAGGAAGCCTTTAAGGGATGTCATCGGATTTCTAAGCTCATGAGCTACACCCGCTGCCATTTCTCCGACAACTTTAAGCTTTTCAGCTTGCATTAACCGATCTTCAAGTGTTTTTCTATTTGTAATGTCACGGTGAATCGCTAAATGTTTGCCAGGAAGCAGGTTTGCTTTTGCGACATATTCAATGATCCGGGTCGACCCGTTAGAATGCTCAATTACATATTCCCCTTTGACTTCTCCTTTGCGGTTCAGTTCCTTTATCCAATCCTTGTTATATGTAAAAAAACTGATTAATTTTTGCTGTACCTGTTCTTTCGTTCTTCCAAATATTTCGCACAAGGCTTTATTAACGTCAAAGTGCACCCCCTCATTGTTAAAAAAAGACATGCCATCTGAAGCTTCATGGAAAACAGAAAAATACAATTTTGTTTTCTCACTTTCCTCTCTTTCCACGTGCTTTCGCTTCGTTATATCCTGAGAGGTCATGATCACTTCCGTAATCTCTCCCTCTTTAATCACAGGATGTATGATTGTAAAAAAATAACGATCCAGGTAAAGACTCTCAAACTCCACTCTTTTCCCTTCAAAGCCAGCCGCTAAGTAATCCTTCAGACGAGTGGCAATGTGCAAAGGAAAGATTTCTTCTGCAGTCTTGTTTTCCATCGCCTTCAGCTCGACGTCTAGTTCATCTTCCGCTTTTCCTCCACAGTACGTAAAGACAAACGTATCCTCTTTTTTTCGGACGATACTTAATAATGAATATAATTGTTCTAAGATGAAACGGTTATCTAATAATTCCTTACTTTGAAAAGATGCGCGGTCCTCATAAATGTTAGCATCCTTTACGTAACCTCTTTGCAGTTTATCATTCATAGTGTTCACCCGATTATCTTTATTGTTTATTCCTAATTCAGGGATATCACCTAAAACGTACCTTTCCTTTATTCTATAGTTTTAATATTTAGAAATAAATAATAATAGTGAAATTTATAAATAAAGTTTACTGTTTATCTTTTTTGTTTCACGTGAAACAAAAAGTCTGCCCATGTAAAATAGACAGACTTTGGTATTAATTGCTTGTTGTTTGTACTTTCTTTTCCATAATTCCCTGCATAGCTGTGATCAAAGCCAAGCTGTATACATCATTCACACTGCATCCCCGGGAAAGATCATTTACGGGTTTGTTCAGCCCCTGAAGAATTGGACCAATTGCATCGTATCCTCCCAATCGCTGGGCAATTTTATAGCCCAGGTTGCCTGATTCCAGGCTTGGAAAAATAAAGACGTTTGCTTCACCTTGGAGCGGGGAGTCAGGAGCTTTTTTCTGGGCTACTGCCGGTACAAAAGCTGCATCAAATTGGAACTCGCCATCAATAACAAGATCAGGACGTGATTCTTGTGCCATGTTAGTTGCTTTGGAGACCTTTTGTGTTTCCTGAGAAGAAGCTGAACCTTTTGTTGAAAAGCTTAACATTGCCACTTTAGGGTCGATATCAAATGCTTTAGCTGTTTCAGCAGTAGAAATCGCTATTTCCGCAAGCTCATCTGCATTTGGGGAGATATTAATAGCACAATCAGCAAAAACAAACTGCTTGTCTTCTTTTACCATAATAAAGACCCCTGAAGTTCTTTGAATACCTGGCTTGGTTTTGATAATTTGCAACGCTGGGCGAACAGTGTCGCCAGTGGAATGGGCAGCACCACTTACCAATCCGTCTGCATAATTCTCATAGACAAGCATTGTTCCAAAATAGTTCGCATCTAACAGCTTTTTCCTTGCTGATTCTTCTGTTTCTTTTCCCTTGCGCCGCTCTACGAAAGAAGATACAAGCTTATCAAAATTCACATACGTTTTCGGATTAAATATCTGTACGCCTTTAAGGGATACTCCGAGATCTTCTGCTTTTTCATGAATTTCTTCCTTATCTCCGACGACGATTGGTTTCACCATCTCATCTTCATGTAATTTAGATACGGCCTTTATAATACGCTCATCGTTTCCTTCTGGAAATACGATAGCCGGTTTATGCTCTTGTACCTTGGTTTTAATTTTATTAAAGAGATCGCTCACAAGCAATTCCTCCTAGTTTCAGTCTTAACACGATTTAGTCAACCTTTAGGATACTCCTCTTATTCTTAAAAATAAACCGACTTGTATAAAATAATCAAAGTATTAATTTTCTAAAGGTTTTCTTTTTTTTGCCATTCTTATTATTAAGCGCTTTCAGGCACTCGAAGGTGGGCACTACACAATAATCATTGTTATATTCATACAAATAAATGAATAAAAATAATGTCATGATCACTTTCTATTTTTATTAGCGCTCTTTTCTATGCCTGGCTCACGTTTTCTTTAGCCTTGTTTACATATTCTCTACCCTGTTTTCTCCTTTATTAGTCTTCCCTGAATTGTTTTTTCCATGAAAGCGAATCACTTTCGCCCCCTTACTCTTCCCTATGGTAAAATGGGAAAATGACGGCAACTACAGGGAGGGGAAACAATGAGCCCAAAAGTAGGGATGGAACCCATCAGACGCAAACAAGTCATAGAGGCTGCGAAAGCATGCATGCTTTCTAAAGGTTTTGATCACTTTTCAATTAAGGATGTAGCAGAAAAAGCTCAGTTAAGCACAGGGGTGATTTACCATTATTTTAAAAACAAGCAGGACCTTTATGTACATGTGCTGAAGGACTCCTTTGGGGAAACGGAACTTATGGTTAGAAAGGCTGTGACTAAAGAGACCAGCTACCGGGATAAGTTCTCTGCTTATTTAGAAGTGGTGGCTGCTGTTCCTGAGGACAACCCTGATTTTTATATCATCCTTTTAAATTACCTTGCCCAGTCTCCTTACAATGATGATGTGAAGCAAATCATCTCTAAATTCCTGATTAACCTCCAGGTCTTTATTGAAGACATTCTTCAACATGGCGTGAATGAAGGACGACTTACACCATTAGAGCAAAAAACAATTTCCCAGATGATTACAAGCCAGGCGATGGGTCTTGCCTTTCAGGGGATGCTCCTGCCCCAGGATGAAAGAAGCAGCTTGTTAAAAGATGAATTCATAAGAATTTTCAAACAATATGTTGATTAATACCTTGCTTGTTCCTATAATGTACTTGAAAGCGTTTTTATAATGAATATTCAATATAAAATAGGAGGCTGATTATGGCATATTCACATCTCTTCTCCCCCTCTACTATTCGAGGAATGGAAATGCAAAGTAAAGTGATTATGGGGTCAATGCATGTTGGACTTGAAGGCGAAGAAAACGGTTTAGAGAAGCTTACGGCTTTCTATGTACGCCGTGCAAAGGAACATGTGGGGTTAATTGTAACAGGAGGAGCTGCTGTGAGTCCGGAAGGAAGCGGCGGCGCTCACTTTATGTCCATATATAAAGATGATGACATTGCCTATTGGAGAAATCTTACCGATAAAGTTCATGAAGCCGGCGGTAAAATTGCGCTGCAGCTTTTTCACGCCGGTCGGTACGCATACAAAGCCGCAAACGGACTTGATCCGGTGGCCCCTTCTCCTCTTCAGTCTCCTATCAACCCTGATCAGCCCAGAGAATTAACAGATAGTGAAATTGAAGAATTAATAAAGTCCTTTTCCTCTGCTGCCAGGCGGGCAAAGGAAGCCGGATTTGATGCTGTTGAGATTATGGGTTCTGAAGGATACCTTATTAATCAATTTGTTTCTCCTGTCACTAACAAACGCACGGATCGCTGGGGAGGAAATTTTGAGAACCGGACCCGTTTTTCCATTGAAATTGCAAAAGCAGTCCGACATGAAACAGGAAACGAGTATCCCCTCATCTTTCGCATGTCTGGGCTTGACTTAATTGAAAACAGTACAACTGAAGAAGAAACGTTATTGTGGGCAGAGAAGCTGGCTGAAGCAGACGTGGATTTACTTAATATCGGTATAGGCTGGCACGAATCAAGGGTCCCTACTATTTCGATGAAGGTTCCAAGAAACAACTTTGTCTATATAGCTGAAGGGATTAAAGCCCGCGTCCCTATTCCTGTCGTTGCTTCTAATCGAATTAATAATCCTGATGACGCGGAAGCTATTCTCAAATCAAGGAAAGCAGACTATATCTCTATGGCCCGTCCATTCTTGGCAGACCCTGAGATCCTTACGAAAGCCAAAGAAAACCGACTCCAGGAAATAAACACCTGTATCGCCTGTAATCAAGCCTGTCTTGACCATGTTTTTGAGGGGAAATCAGCCTCCTGTCTTGTCAACCCCGAAGCTGGCCGGGAGCTTACACTCACACTTTCTCCCGCAACCAAGGCTAAGAACATTCTTGTCATTGGAGGCGGACCAGCTGGATTGGAAGCTGCAAAGACAGCAGCCTTGCGGGGTCATAAGGTTACTCTGGCTGATAATAAAACTGAAATCGGCGGTCAGTTAAACTACTCCCGGATTGTCCCCGGAAAGTCAGAGTTTAACGAAACGATTCGGTACTACAAAGCAATACTCGAAAAAAATCAAGTCGCGATCCACCTTGGTGAAACGATTGTTGAAGACCATCCGCTCGTCAAAGAGGCTGATGAAATTGTAGTAGCCGCAGGAATCATTCCCCGCACTCCTGAGATAACAGGCATAAACCACTCACACGTGCTTTCCTATCAGGATGTATTTGAAGATAAAGCAAACATAAAAGGAGCTGTTATCATCATTGGCGGAGGTGGGATTGCCTGTGACCTTGCTTCCTTTTTATATGAAAAAGGCCATAAAGACATCTCTATGCTTCAGAGAAGCAGTCGTTTTGCGAAAGGAATTGGAAAAACGACAAGGTGGGCAACGATTCTTGAATTAAAAAAGAAAGGAGTTCAAATGCTCGGTGGCGTAACTTATAAAGAAGTTCAACCTGAAGGTGTGCTTGTCTCCATAGAGGGAGAGGACAAAGTGATCAAAGGTGAAACTGTCATTACCGCCAGCGGGCAGCTTCCAAACCCTGCTCTTTACGAAGCGATCAGCCTGTCAGGAAAGCCTGTGCATGTGATTGGGGGAGCCAGGCACGCTCTTGGCCTTGATGCCAAGAAGGCAATTTATGAAGGGACGATGACGGGTCGGGCATTATAGTAAAATGACCCCGTAAGTAAGGCGGGGTGACCACGAAAATACAGGAGGAGACATATCATGAAGCAAAACACTGTGTTATACGAGAAAAAAGAGAACATTGCATACATTACTTTAAACCGTCCGGAGGTGAAAAACGCACTGAACCTGGACATGCATAACGAATTGTTTGATTGCTTTAATGCAGCTGACAACGATGAAGAAGTCAAAGTGATCCTTCTTCAGGGCTCTGGAGACTCCTTCTGTGCGGGAGCTGATTTAAAAAGCGTTCCTGTAGAGGAAGACGAACTTTTTGATTATGGCCATTACCTTCGTGAAACCTATAACCGCCTCATTTTGTTTATTGCTGATATTAAAAAACCAATCGTTGCATACTTAAACGGCACAGCTGTCGGTGCCGGATTATCCATTGCCCTGGCCTGTGACTACAGGGTAGCTGAGTATGATTCAAAGCTTGCTCTCAGCTTTCTTAAAATTGGTCTCGTACCTGACGCGGGGGCATCTTACTTTCTCCCCCGCCTTGTAGGATTAAGCAAAGCCATGGAGCTATCCCTTGGAGAAACCCTTTCTGCTGAAGAAGCCTATCGCATAAATCTCATCACTAAAATAGGTAATGCTGAAGATTTCGCCCAAAAGCTGACTTCGGTACCGGCTGAAGCATACGGACTTATGAAACAAAACATGACTGAAGGGTTTGAAAAAAGCCTTGCTGAAGTCCTTGAAATGGAAGTATCTGCTCAAAGTCTGGCCGGGCAGACAGAGGAACACCGTCAAGCGCTTCTTTCCTTTATGTCGAAAGGAAAGAAATCATAATTTCCCTCCCTACCATTGGCAAGCCCTTCATTTAGAACCTGAAGCTGGTTATCATAAGCGTACTCGTTTCGGCGAGAGAATACTTTATGGTATAGTATTCATGGATTATTCTAACAAAGGGAGTGTTTAACCGTGGCTCAAGCTTCACAAACTTTAGATGGCTGGTACTGCCTGCACGACTTCCGCACGATGGATTGGACATCCTGGAAACAAGTACCGAGTGAAAAACGCCAAAGAATTATTCATGATTTTTTAAATATGGTAGAAGGCTGGCAGCAAGTAGAAGATAATGAAGAAGGCAGCCATGCTCTTTATTCAATCGTTGGACAAAAAGCTGATTTCATGATGATGATTCTTCGCCCTACCATGGAAGAGCTAAATGAAATCGAAAATGCTTTTAATAAATCCGGCCTTGCAGATTACACCATCCCTGCTTATTCCTATGTCTCTGTGGTAGAGCTTGGAAACTACATGCCTCCAAAGGACGGCAGCGATCCAACAGAGAACCCTGAGATCCGCGCAAGGATTTATCCGATTCTGCCAAAATGGAATCATATTTGCTTTTATCCTATGGATAAAAAGCGTGAAGGAAATGATAACTGGTACTCTCTTCCGATGGACGAGCGCCGGGAGCTTATGAGAGCTCATGGCATGACAGGACGTAAGTATGCCGGCAAGGTTAAGCAGATTATTACCGGTTCAACTGGCTTTGATGATTGGGAGTGGAGTGTGACGCTCTTTGCCCATAATGTCCTGCAATTTAAAAAGCTTGTCTATGAAATGCGTTTTGATGAAGTATCTGCTCGTTACGGAGATTTCGGACCATTTTATGTTGGAAACCTTCTGGAGCCATCAAAAGTAGAGTCTTTTCTTTATGTGAAATAGCTTTACTTACCTTCCGTCCTTATTGGGACGGAAGGTTTTTTATTGGTTCTTATCTATCCATACCCTATGAATCCATTACTCTTTTTGAAAATCCATTCCCACCTCCTATTATCGAGCATATTGTATGGGAGGTAGGCATAAATTGAATCAGCGCCTATTTAGTTAACAACAACTAAAAGAGGTGAATGTAATGGCAATCATAAAAGCAAACCAAGAAGATCGGAAAGTCATGGCCAGACTTATGAGGGCTGAAGCAGAAGGGGAAGGAGTCCTGGGAATGCTTTTGGCCGGCAATGTGATGGTGAACAGAGTATTTGCCAACTGTATGGATTTTGTAGATATCCGCACTATCCCGCAAATGGCTTTCCAGTCACCTGGAGGATTTGAAGCTGTTCAGAAAGGCTACTTTTATCAGCGGGCCAGAGAAAAAGAAATCAGGCTTGCAAACAGGTTAATTAATGGAGAAAGATTTCATCCCGCTGAAGCTTCATTGTGGTTCTTCAGACCTGATGCCCCGTGTCCTGATGAATGGTTTGGCCAGCCATTTGTGGGGCAATTTAAAGCTCACTGCTTTTACTCGCCCAGACCGGAAGACTGTCCAGAAGTTTATCGATAACTGAAAAAGGAGTGTGGCATATGCAACGTCATGAACAACAGTGGCAAGGTCCAGCTCAGCAACAGACAGGAGGGCACACTGGATATCCAAGTCCTCAAGCCCATGGAGGTCAGCCAGCCATGGCTGGGGGCCCCCAAACAGGCCAGCATGCCCACCATCAGCCTGGAATGACGGCTGGTATGCAGCAGCCCATGCCTGGACAACAACAAATGATGCCTGGCATGCAGCCTGGGATGATGCCCGGACAACAACAAATGATGCCTGGCATGCAACAGCCTGGGATGATGCCTGGACAACAAATGATGCCTGGCATGCAGCCTGGGATGATGCCCGGACAACAACAGCTGCCCGCCTTTCCGCAAATTCCAGGTATGCTTCCTCTAGAACAGTCGTATATAGAAAACATTTTGCGTCTGAATCGAGGAAAGCCAGTCACTGTGTACATGACATTTGAACAGAATCCGGACTGGGGATCCATGGTATTTGAAGGAATTGTGGAAGAAGCAGGACGGGATCATATTGTTCTCAGTAACCCTGAAACCGGCCAGTGGTATTTATTATTAATGGTTTACTTAGACTATATTGTGTTTGAAGAAGAGATTGAATATGACTATCCATTTAACGATATCCCTCCTCTTGCCGGATATGCTCCAAGATAGGTCGTAAAGCTCCCAGCTATGGGAGCTTTTTTATTGTAAAGTGCTCTTCAAACTATAGATCTATATTCTTCTTTAAGCTTTTCCCATGGTTTCCTCTCAAACTTCGCTTGGCCTTATATTCCGACCGATCCCAGTGCCCCGTGGTCGCCCTGCCTCTTTCCCTTACCCGGGACAAAAAAATTTTGATTCCACACTTGAAAGTCAGTAAAGATCAAATTATAATGTGTTTAAGGTCAAAGTTAGTCAAATATAAATATAAGGTAAAAAATAAAATTCTTCCCCTCTTTTTGAGTAAACTTTGGTCTTTCCTTAAATAAGCAGGCATTATAGTCAGGATAACTTATGGTTGTAGAGCTATTCTTTTTAGGAAAAGCATAAGGATTGAAAGTCAATAAAAGTCAAAATATAATAAAGTTAAGATCAACATTGGTCAAATTACCGTAAAATCATTCCCGTTGAATGACAAAGCCACTATCAGTAATTCATTAACTACGCAGGAGGTAATAGTATGAAAATGTGTGAGCAATGCAAACAGCGTCATGCACAAATTGAATTGCATATGAATATAAACGGAAACAAACAAAAGCTTACCCTATGTAATTATTGCTACGAGGAAATCAGAAACAGTATGAAACAGCCGTCAGGATTTCATCCACACGGTCAATCAAATCCTTTTGACCACTTTTTCCAAGATATCATGAAATCTAACATGGGAAGCCAGGATATACCTTCTGAAAAAGCCTCTCAAACAGGAGGCCAAGGCGGCGGACTATTAGACGGCCTTGGAAAAAACTTGACACATGCTGCAAGCGCTGGATTAATTGATCCTGTCATTGGAAGAGACAAGGAAGTTGAAAGAGTTATTGAAACGTTAAACAGAAGAAACAAGAACAACCCGGTTCTTATCGGGGAGCCAGGGGTGGGAAAAACAGCGATTGCAGAAGGCCTTGCACTTCGAATTTCTGAAGGACAAGTCCCTGCAAAATTAAAGAATAAAGAAATTTACTTGCTTGATGTTTCTTCACTAGTCGCCAATACAGGCATCCGAGGACAATTCGAGGAAAGAATGAAGCAGCTGATCACAGAATTGCAGGAACGGAAAAACGTTATTCTTTTTATTGACGAAATTCACCAAATTGTTGGGGCAGGTTCCGCGGAAGGCTCATCAGATGCAGGCAATATTATGAAGCCTGCACTGGCCAGAGGAGAAATACAGGTGATTGGAGCTACGACTCTTGCAGAATACCGAAAGATTGAAAAAGATGCAGCGTTAGAACGCCGCTTTCAGCCCGTTATGGTTAATGAACCAACTACTGAGGATGCAGTGAGCATTCTAAAAGGCTTAAAGGAAAACTATGAAAAATTCCACAGCGTAACCTACTCTGATGACGCCTTAACAGCGTGCGTTACCCTTTCTAACCGCTATATCCAGGATCGTTTCCTTCCTGATAAGGCCATTGATCTTATGGATGAAGCAGGCTCTAAAATTAATCTTTCCTTTACAGAAGAAGATGCAGGCGACATCCGAACACGATTAGAACAGATTGCAAGCGAAAAAGAAAAAGCGACAAGGCAAGAGGATTATGAGAAGGCTGCTAAACTTCGCGATGAAGAAGCCAAGCTCACCAAGCAATTAGATGAGTCAGAAAAAGAAAATAACAGTTCTTCAAATAAAGCAGCAGTCACCGTAGAAACGATTCAGGAAATTGTCGAGAACAAAACAGGGATTCCAGTCCGCCGCCTGCAAAAGGATGAACAGCAGAAAATGAAAGATCTTCCTGAGCGTTTAAACAAAAAGGTAATTGGTCAGGAAGAGGCAGTGATGAAAACGGCAAAAGCCATTCGCCGAAACCGTGCCGGACTTCGTAAAGGAAACCGTCCGATTGGTTCTTTCCTCTTTGTGGGACCGACAGGCGTAGGAAAAACCGAGCTGTCAAAATCACTTGCCAAAGAAATCTTTGGAGATAAAGAAGCAATGATCCGCCTCGACATGAGTGAATACATGGAGAAGCATTCTGTTTCCAAACTAATTGGTTCTCCTCCTGGATATGTAGGTCATGAAGAAGCCGGACAATTAACCGAACGTGTCCGCCGCAAACCTTACTCTATTGTTCTTCTTGACGAAATTGAAAAGGCTCACCCTGATGTCCAGCATATGTTCCTTCAAATTATGGAAGACGGGCAGCTGACAGACAGTCAAGGACGAACAGTAAGCTTTAAAGATACCGTGATTATTATGACTTCCAATGCAGGCTCAAGCGTTAAAAAAATTACGGTAGGCTTTGGCAGTAAAGATGAAGCAGACGAAAAGGTTATGGAAGGACTAACAGATTACTTTAAGCCTGAATTCCTAAACCGCTTTGACAGTATTATAGGCTTTAAAGAACTAACCCAAGAAAACCTAGTTGCCATAGTTGATCTTATGCTTGCTGATATAATCGAAGCAGCAGTTGAACAAGGAATCACTCTTCATATCAGCAAAGAAGCCAAAGAGCTTCTGGCAGAGAAGGGATATGATCCTGCATACGGAGCCCGTCCTCTTCGCCGCGTCATTGAAGAAACAGTAGAAGACGGAATCGCTGACTTAATGCTTGAAGAAGAGCTGCTTACAAATATTAAAGTCATCACAGAAAACAATGAGATCCGTGTTAAAAAACAATAACGAAAAAAGGGTTTCCTGCACAATCAGGAAGCCCTTTTTCTTATGCTCTTATTACATGAACTACAAGCAGAATCCAGGAAATAATAAATGCCATGCCGCCAATAGGGGTAATTGCTCCAAGCCAGGACATGCCTGTAAACGTCATTGTATACAAGCTTCCAGAAAAAATAACAATTCCTGCGAACATCACCCACCCGGCCCATGCCAACAAGGCCGATTCTCCTGCATAAGCGGCTACCAATCCAATGGCTAAAAGGCCCAGTGCATGCATAACATGATACTGAACGCCAGTTTGATACACTTCCATCAGCCGATCAGTAACCCTTCCTTCTAATCCGTGAGCTCCAAACGCCCCTAATCCTACAGCTAAAGCTGCATTTATTGCCCCGAGTACTACAAATACCTTCCACATTCCTTGTCACCTTCACTTCTTTTTTTCTTTATTGCAGTGATTATTAAAATTCAAGGAGGCTTCCTTCTGAGGAGGGAGTTTCCCCCGACTTCTTTTGTTTAGGAGGGGAAACCGCCTGGCTCTCACTCATCAAGGGTTTTTGAATGGTCTGATAGTTTTTTGGAGGCAATGAATTATTGCTGAACGTTTCTTCTTCGCTTTCTAAAAGGAGATCACAATATGCTCGAATGAGACGAGCATGCTCTTTTATCGCTTGTTCATCGTCCCCGCGCTCTTGCAAGCGAGCGGCTTCTGTTTGTATTTTATGGATAATGGTGTGAGCTGAAATATTCACTCTGCTCACCTGCCCTTTCTATTTTTGCCTTATTATAACATAGGAAAGTGACGGGTAAGGAATGAAGAATTACACGGTCGGCTCTTTCACCTTTTCCATGAAATTTTCCAAGGCAGCTAAATGTGTAATATTTTCATTACACTCCTGGCTATCTACACATATATAATGCCCTAGTGATTTATAATAATTTGGATCACTTGTACTTGTAGCATTTGTAACAGCTGAAACAAATGAAACCTTGGTCTGCTTCTGACAGAAAAAGCATATATTTTTATGCTGCACCGGAGTGTACTTTCCTTCAATTCCAACCCACTGACTGTTTTGTTCATAAACAATGAATTTTTTCTGCAGGCTAATATCATTCCACCCTAGATAAGTAAGTTTTGAAAACTCTATTTTTTCAAGATCAGGCAGGTTTAGTTTTTTATTTTTCTTAAACAACTTTCTTAGTGTTTCTTCTGGTACTGATGGAAACGAAAGGATATAGGAAGATAAGGAATGAAGATAATTGTGAAAATCCTGCTCTTGTTTCAGATCAATGATCAAGCCGAGCATTTGTCTCTGCTGGTTTGTCAGCCCTTCAAATTGAGCCAGTATTTTCTCCTCAGCATTTGCTTTCACCGCACTAATAACCGATTCATCTTTTACCTGAAGGTAATTTTTTTGAAGCTGAAAGGCCTGCTGTTTTATAAAGTTATATTGGTGGTTATAAATAAAAGGTTCCATGTTGTTCCCTCTCCTTTTGGAAGCTGATGTAGGTGCCGCCTGAACTCTCTTGTAGCGTCTACTTATCTCTGCCCTTTATTCTCCCCTGTAAAAACCTCTCTTTTCCTAAATTTAAAAAAGGGTGTAAGAAATCCTCCACTTCCGCGTCTTTCTTTTCCTGATTCCTTACGAAGAAGGTCCTGATAGTGGGTGATTTAGGCGCTCGTGCTTTCAGGGTATACTTCCTCCAGCTTTTCTCCTTAAAACAATAACTCTGGTCAGCTTACTAAAAAAGGAACCCTTTTTCAGGTTCCTTTTCAAAACTGCTTATTTCTTTATTCTAGAAGAGATATCTCCACTAATTGGTGTGATCGGCTGCACGTTTTCACGGTTGGCTACGAACTCAGGTCGCGGCTCTTTGCCGGAAAACGGCTCCTGAAGCTTATTGGTAATCGAGTTATAGACAAAGAATACATTGCTTCGCGGATAAGGAGAGATGTTCCCTGCAGATCCGTGCATCGTGTTGCACTCAAAGAACAACACAGATCCTGCCGGACCGGTTGCACGGTCAATGCGTCCTCCTGCCTGATCCACCAGCCACTTCATGCTTTCATTATCCGGCACCCCAAGCTCCTGCTTTTGAAGAGAGCTCTTATAGTTTGCATCCGGAGTTTCACCAGGGCAGGAAACAAACCATTTGTGGGAACCTGGGATCAGCATAAGCGGTCCATTGTATTCATAGTTGTCCGTAAGAACAATTGAGCAGCTGACTGCACGCATGTTCGGCATACCGTCCTCTACGTGCCATGTTTCAAAGTCAGAGTGCCAGTAGAATTCTTTCCCTTTGAAACCGGGCTTGAAGTTAATACGGGATTGGTTAATGTACACCTGGTCTCCTAAAAGCTGCTCAGCAACCTTTACAATTCGCTCATTTTTTGAAAGCTCTTGAAAGAAGTTCCCATCTTTATGAGTCTCAAAAACAGAGCGGATTTCATTGCTTCCAGGTTCCTTGATCACATCGTCAGCATCTCTGCTTTCATTCGCTTTCATCGTACTATCCAGTTCTTTTTTCATGATTTCTACTTCTTCATCATTAAACATCTTCTCAAAGAGTAAGTAGCCATTGTTTTCGTAGAAGTCAAGATCCTTATGGTTTAAAGGGCCTTTATCTCTTGATTCTGAATGAATTACTGGATCTTTTCTTTCAATTATTCGTGTGTTTTCGCCTTTCCTGGATGGATATAAATCTTTTTGCATTGCTAAACACTCTCCAATTAAAAGATTCAAATTTTAATGCATAAAAAGGGGGTCTTTCGGCCTGCTTATATCTTTTCTGTACCTATTCTCTATGCTAGAATAGAAATCAGGGTCCTCTGACCAGGACCCTGAAAAACTACTTTGAGAAGAGACAAGTTCATTGGCAGGATCTGCCTATATGAAGCAGAAATCTTAGCGATTGTCAGAGTTATTGTTTGAGTTTTCGCCGCCCTTTTGACCGATGTCTTGGTAGAACTCCTTGCCATGCTCACGGCTTGTCTTTTCTCCACCTTTTTGACCGATTTCCTCGTAGAACTCTTTATCTTTTTCTCGGCTTGTCGTTTCCCCGCCTTTTTGGCCTATTTCCTCATAGAATTCCTGGCCGTGCTCGCGACTGGTCTTTTCTCCGCCTTTACGTCCTGCTTCTTCACGACTCATGCGATCATTATTACGTGCCATCTGTACATTCCTCCTCATTTAAATATCAAATGATTTTTCAGTTGCACGAAACAGCTCTTGTTCATAGACTAGTCCTTTAGCAAGGGTTAGCGATTATTGTTGTTAGACCTGCTTTCCCCGCCTTTTTGACCAATATCCTTGTAAAAGTCTTTTCCATGTTCACGGCTTGTTGTTTCGCCGCCTTTTTGGCCGATCTCCTCATAGAAATCTTTACCATGCTCACGGCTTGTCGTTTCACCGCCTTTTTGGCCGATCTCTTCGTAATGATCCTGACCATGTTCCTTGCTTGTTGTTTCGCCGCCTTTTTTCCCGATTTCCTGGAAATGCTGTTTGTCATATTTTTCGCTGGTAGTTTTTCCGCCTTTTTCCCCGATTTCTTCAAAGTGCTCTTGATCGTAGCGCTTGCTTGTTGTTTCGCCGCCTTTACGTCCCGCTTCTTCACGGCTCATGTTATTATTGTTTTTGTTATTGTTTTTGTTTTGTGCCATGATAATCATCCTCCTTAAAGGTAATTATTTCAATAAAAGTCGTCCACTCACTTACAACTTTCAAGAATATACAGAGGGGTGTTTATCTTATTTATCTGAGTTAGAGTTGCTGCTTCCAGAGTTCTTTCCACCCTTTTTGCCAATCTCTTCAAAATGCTCCTGACCGTACTTTTCCTTTACTTTCTCGCCGCCTTTACGTCCCGCTTCTTCGCGGCTCATGTTACTATCAGAGTTGCTGCTCCCGGAGTTTTCTCCACCCCTTTTACCAATCTCTTCAAAATGCTCCTGACCGTACTTTTCCTTTACCTTCTCGCCGCCTTTTTTTCCTGCTTCCTCACGACTCATTTTATTATTGTTATTGTTTTGTGCCATGATAATCATCCTCCTTTGTTTATTGTTCACTGTTATACCACTTGAAGTTTCTTCTAAACTTCTTATTTAGAAATGAGGGATAAAGTTTCTTTCTTATTTCTCGGAATCTGAGCTTTGGCTTCCGGAGTTCTTTCCACCCTTTTTGCCAATCTCTTCAAAATGCTCTTGACCGTACTTTTCCTTTACTTTCTCGCCGCCTTTTTTTCCTGCTTCTTCACGGCTCATGTTACTATCAGAGTTGCTGCTTCCGGAGTTTTCTCCACCCCTTTTACCAATCTCTTCAAAGTGCTCCTGACCGTACTTTTCCTTTACCTTCTCGCCGCCTTTTTTTCCTGCTTCCTCACGACTCATTTTATTATTGTTATTGTTTTTGTTTTGTGCCATGGTAATCATCCTCCTTGATTTTTTCATTTCCACTACAATGTTTTATATTCCTATTTTTGTAATTGCATAAACACTCTTTTTCTAAGCCCTCTGACATTCATTACTAATGACTTATTTTGTTGTTGATAGCTGTTTATCCGTTGAGAATACTTCTTAAACATTTACAATTAAATTCAAACTCATAAATGAAACAAGCTGTAAACAGAAATCCACCAGTGGGTACCTTTTCGCCTGGTTATTGTTAATTTTCCCTTAAAGTTTAAAAGGGCAGGATGTTGCCTGGTTTTAATAATGCTTGTCAATCAAGCCACTTCATTTCTGCTACCACCCACTTTGTGCAAGATCCTCTTTAACAAAATGCTTATCCTGGCTTCTCTTCTCCATACCTTACTTAAAACACCCTTCCCCCATGCCATCAACGTTGGCATGCTACCGGAAACGCCACATGCATAAATAAATTCTCCACCGTTTCACTGATTCCAAGGGATTTGACTATTATTCCGGCCAAAACAAAGGTTTGCTCTTCCTGTAATTTTTCGGTATCAATAGCCTTTTACACTTTATAGAAGAAAAAGATACTGAAATTTTAAAATTTAGTATTAAAAGTGTTTTTCTTGTTCATATTAATAGATATTAAGATTACTAGGAGAAGGGAGATATTTGCATGAATAAGCGACGTGATGCCTGGACAGAGGAACAAGATCAACTGCTGACGGATACTGTTCTTGCGCATATAAAAAAGGGAAGCACCCAGTTAAAGGCTTTTGAGGAAGTGGGAGACGAGTTAAACCGATCATCTTCCGCTTGCGGGTTTCGCTGGAATGCGATTTTACGGGACAAAAATAAAAAACAAATTGAATTAGCTAAGAAAGAAAGGAAAATGAGAACCGAAGACAAAAGGAAAGAGTCTGCAGCCCCTCCTGAAACGGGAACTGCTTCTACTATCACTATTCCTGATATCATATCTTATTTGGAAGAAATATCCTCGTCTGTCAACGGACTCTCTCAAGAAAAATTTGAAGAGCTCATCACACAGCGAAATGAACTTCAGCTTGAAAATAAAAAGCTTCATGCAATTATTGCCGACTTAAAGGAAGAATATGAAGCGGTGTACAAAGATTACAAAACATTAATGGAATTAATGGATCGTGCCAGAAAAAGAGATGCCGGCTGATCCTTTCCTTTCTTTCATACAAGGGAGTTCACATAAAAAACACCGGGTCTTCTCCCGGTGTTCCGCATGATTGCCTGCACTTATTCCACTTTTGAATATCCAAAGGGCTCTACTTTTGCGTAGTTCTCTTCATCAATCACCCAGTATCTTTCATCGTTATCTTCCACTACAACTTCTTTATCCTTTGAAACATTAAGAGCTTCATTTTTCTCTTCAAATTTTTGAGCGGGAATTTGTAAATTATCAATGACAATATAAGCCAATGACATCACCTCCATCCTCCACTTTCCCTTTGAATGGAAATGTTAAACAGCTCTATTTTAATCCTTTTTTCATTTGCCACTGTTCTAATAAATGTTCTATTTCTTCTTTTTTTACTATTTTTTTACGGGGAGAGGCTTTATCAGGAGCAGTTTGCCTTGCTTCTAATATAGCTTTAATCCCTGCAATATTTAATCCTTTATCAATCAAACTCTTGATCTCTGCACAATGATCTATGTCCTCAAGTGAAAAGAGACGTTGGTTTCCCCGATTTCTTACCGGTTTAATTAAACCCTGCTCCTCATAATACCTAATTTGCCTGGCAGTCAATGAAGTAATCTCCTGGACCACACTGATGGGAAAAAAAGCGGTTTCACGCGGTATATGGTCACTCACATCCATTCCTCCTTTTCAGTCAGGTGTTTATTAACTCTTTTTCGCGCCGTTCTTAAGACTTTATAAATAGGAGTCCTCTCAGCTATTCAGGAAAGCATAGATTTCTTGAAGTGTTTGATACCCTTTCCTCTCTACGATCTCCACCATGCATTTCCACAGTTCAGCAGTTATTAAAGCATCCTCCAGAGCATGATGTCGTTTTTCTATTGGAATCCCATAATGGTTACAGCAATCATCTAACGTTTTTAACGGAACATCCGGGGCAGCAATTTTCAGCAAAAAAGATGTATCTAACAAGCGGTGACGAAATTGAGAACCAAGAACCTGGTATGTAGCATGCTGTAAAAATTTTCTTTCGTGGCTGGCGTGGTGGGCTACAAGCACATCTGTCCCCGCAAATCGGTAAAAGCTGTTTAACGCACGAGCAAGAGAAGGGGCCATTTCCAATTCGTCCTTCCGTAAGCCTGTTAATTCAGATATTTCTTCAGAAAGAGCCTGAGGAGCATTGACCAAGGAATAAAAGACATTTTCATTTTGAACCTTCCCTTCCTTAATTTTCACCCCTCCTATAGAAAGGATTTGATCCCCTCTATCCGGAAAAAAACCACTCGTTTCTAAATCTAACACTGTTACTTGCAAGTCTTTTAACTGACGTGTTAATGGCTGTTCTTTTTTCAAATCTTTTTGCAATTGGCGGATAAAAGAGAGCTGCTGCGGGGTGCTTTGTTCAAAAATAGCGCCTGGGTCCTGACTGCCTAGTTTTGATACTTGCCGCATCCACTGAAACATACCCATCACCTTTCACCCGCTTCCATGTTCCTCTTTGCTTCTGTTAACATCTCTTTCCCTTCTTTTATCCATAATTTAAGTTGTTGCTTTTGACCTTTTGGCAAGGAGCGTACTGGAATATAATGAACATCGTCATAGTGGTGGTGTTTTTCTGAAAAGGATGCTCTCAGTTCTAACAATTGTGAAAAACTCTTTTCCTTCCCCTGAAGAAATGGGTATTTTTCTTTTAAGAGGGCTAGTCTTCTTAGGGTAGAGGGTTCTTCTATTCCTTCTTTTAAGGCAAGCATCCTTGCAGCATGCACATAAGGGAACAAAGCAGCTTCTTTGACATTAAAAAACCCGGTGTATGGTCCTTTTTCTTCCGTGAGAACCTGGCCAAATATTCCGATGCCTTTGTGAAGAACAGAAGTGTTTTCACCTATCCTCTTTCTCAGTTCCGACTCCTGCTTTACCCGCTCTAGTAAATGCTTTTTCACTTCCGAAAGAAGACTTTCCTTTCCTGCAATAGTTCTTGCATCACTAAAGGTAATTAAATACCTTAAAGTTTCCCACTCATTTGCTTGAATCCAGGTATCCAACTGCTCTTTCCATTCTATTGCTCCATGACACCATCTTGGATTAGAAGCCATGACATTCCCATCACAACGTGGGTATCCTACTGCCGCTAAGCCTTCACGAATCTCCTCTCCTAGCTTAAGAAAGTACTCCTGGTATCTTTTATCCTCACCTTGGAAAACGATTCCATGATCCTGATCACTAAATGTAGACTGCTCTAGTCTGCCCCCACTGCCCATTACAAAGAAAGCAAAATGAGCAGGGGCTTTTCCCCGCTCACTTTTAACCTTTTCTATAGCTAACAAAACGGTTTCTGCAACCCATACATCGTGAGCCTTATTAAGAAGCTCATGGTTTCCCGTCACTTCTTTTGTCTCTTTCTCTCTCTTTTGTTTTATTTGTTCATAGGTGGTGAAAGAAGGCTGAGGAAGAAAGGATTCTTCCTCAGAATATATTATTTTTTCCATGTCAGGCTCCCGTATTGGAAGAGTTGAATGCAGTAGTATTAGTGTTTGTCGGCTGGAATGATTCTGGATAACCATATCCGCCGTGTTCACTGATATCAAGACCCATGATTTCCTCTTCTTCAGAAACTCTGAGTCCGCCTGTAAGGCCGCGAGTGATAAGAAGCAGGATATAGGAAGCTACAAAAGCGAACACCCCGCAGGCTAGAACACTGATCGCCTGAACTCCAAGCTGTGTCAGCCCTCCGCCATAGAATAAACCGGCATTTCCTCCATTCATTTCAGCAAGTGCCGGGGTAGCAAAGAAACCGGTTGAAAGTGTACCCCAAATCCCTGCAATCCCATGTACGGATAAGGCAAAGATCGGGTCATCGATACCTAATTTCTCCATAAGTTTCATGCTGTAGAATACAAGAACCCCTGCAATTAAACCAATAACAAGTGCAGCCCACGGATCGACAAACGCACACGATGCTGTAATAGCTACTAAGCCTGCTAATGCACCGTTCAGCATTGTAGGTACATCCGGCTTGCCAATGGCAATCCACGCAATAATCATTGCAGCTACAGCACCAGCAGCGGCACCTAGTTGAGTGTTAAGAGCAACAAAGCCAAAGAATGCATCATCCACACCTAATGTACTTCCAGCATTGAAACCAAACCAGCCTACCCATAAGAGAAGCACACCTAATGCGGTAAACACCTGGTTGTGTCCTGCTAGTTCGTTAGCAGAGCCATCTTTGTTAAATTTCCCAATACGAGGCTTAAGTAAAATTGTTGCTGCCAAGGCCCCCATTGCTCCTGTTAAATGGACAACTGTTGAACCGGCAAAGTCCTGCTTGCCAAGTCCTCCGATCCAGCCGTCTCCCCAAATCCAGTGAGCAACTACCGGGTATACTAACGCGGAAAATAGAACGGCGAATATGATATAAACGGAAAGCTTTGCTCTTTCAGCAAATCCCCCGAATGCAATTGTAAGAGCAATTGCCGCAAATGCTAATTGGAAGATAAAATCTACTGATCCTGCTAAACCATCAAATACTGTTGTAAAATCACCAAAGAAGAAATCAGATGTTCCAATAAATCCTCCGGCACTCGTGCCGTAAATTAGTCCATACCCCACAGCCCAAAAAATGATTGAGGCTATTCCCAGAGTAAAAATTGTTTTACCGGCAATATGACCGGCATTTTTCATTCGAGTAGATCCTGCTTCAAGAAGAATAAATCCACCTTGCATTAAAATAACGAGAATAAATGCAATCAAAATCCACAAATTATTCATTAAAAATACTGGATCCATCTTTTTTCCCCCTTCTCCTAATCAGAGTTGACGTTAACTTAGTTAACATCTTTCGTTAATCCTTATTTTACTCTTTTACACGTAGTAATCTACATTTGCGTAAGATAATCTAACACAATATCTTCAATGAATTTTCATCCTATTTGATTATTCTAAATTTTAAAAATCCATAGTTTAAGTTCATTTTGACAATGGTAGAGAATACTAAGGATTTTTAAAGGGGGAGATCATCTTGAGAAATTCCACGCGTATTCTTGCACCGGTTCTAGCCTCAGGAGTTGTGTTTGGTGTTTCAGGCTTCTCTGCTCATGCTGCCACTGTCACTGTTGAGCCTGGCGATACACTCTGGAGTATTGCCGAAGCAGAAAGAGTAAGCGTAACGGACTTACAAACCATTAATAACGGCCTTGACCCTTACGATCTTCAACCCGGCACCATGATTAATCTAAATGAACAATCAGATTCTACTGGAAGCCATACTGTTCAAGAGGGGGAAACCTTTTACAGCATTGCATCCCAATATGAAGGTGTCAGTGCTCAGCAACTAATGGAGAAGAACTCTGACCTTGATCCTTACAACCTTCAGCCTGGCACTACTGTTCTTATTGAAAACGACTCTGAAAACGACTCTGAATCCGCCCGGGAAACAGCAGATCAAGTTGTTACCCATTTGCAAAGTAAGGATATGGAAGCCGTTTCTTCTTATATACACCCTGATGATGGTGTACGCTTCAGCCCTTACGCTTTTGTAGACCAAGAAAATGACCAGGTGTTTTCTTCTGAAGAAGTGGAAGATTTATGGCACGATGAAACAGAGTACCTGTGGGGAAACTATGATGGAAGCGGCCATCCTATTAAATATACTTTTTCTGAATATTACGAGGAATTTGTGTATAACAGAGATTATGCTCATGCAGAAGAGGTAGCTGTTGATGAAAGACAAGGACCAGGAAATACAATTGACAATACCAACGATGTATACCCTGACGCTACTGTCGTAGAATATCACTTTCCTTCCAGCGGGGAATATCAAGGAATGGACTGGGATAGCCTTAGGCTGGCTATGGTTCAGGAGAACGACGAATGGTATGTAGTCGGTATCATTAATGACGAGTGGACCATATAAATCACAAAGCTTTTACGGGAATGTCCTTTTCGCTGAATAGACGCTTTTATGAACAGACCGCAAAGCATTAAACTCAAAGAAGGCTGCCCCCAGTCCGCTGGGGGCAGCCTTACCTTGTATTTTTATTTACGGGTGATGATTAGGCAAAGGGATCGTCGTCATCCATTTCTAAATTGGACCAGCTTTCATCTTGCCCGTCACTTTCTTCCTCTTCCACTTCTTCTTCGTATGCCTTTTCTTGTTCTTCCTCATCTTCATCAAGGAGAATGGGTAACTTTTTTTCTGGTGGTTCCTTTTCTTCATAAGATGGAAAATACCTCAAGTTCGAAAAGGAGGAATTATGTTCACTGGCAGCAGCCGTTTCGTCTAGTGAAAAGTTGATCTTTCTGGGAAGAATTTCTGCTACGTCCATGTTACCTGTCTGCTTATAAAGTTCTTTCGCTGCATACAAAAAAAAGTTAGAAAGATCAGACTGTTTGTTAATCCACTCAAGCATTTCAGGCGAGACATCCCTATTTATATATATGGTAGCTCTTTCACCTTGTTGGTACTGCTTTTTTCGCCTGCTCATTTTTTAAGGCTCCTAGTTGTTTTTCTTTTTGTTAAAAGAATTATTAGCCGGACTGGCTGTTTCCACTCCTAATTCCTTTTCTTTTTGCTGTGTAAAACGAGGAGAGCAAGTATAAACTAACAGACCACGGGCATTCACATATAATGGATCCTTTAAAAAGGTTACATTTACCATTCTGTCTTTACTTCTTAAAATGCTTTGGAGATTCTCTTTAAGGACTGCAGCTCCTCCGCCGTAAATAAATACATAGGGGTCATCTTTCATATCGTCGATCTTGTTAATGATTGCCTGACTAATTAACTTAGAAAGCTGCATGAGTCCTGTTTTTGATTCTTCTCTCAATGCACTGTGCCTTGGATGCTCTGTGTCGAAATAAATTTCATTAAACTCAGCGATTGAATCAATGCTCTTTCTTGGGTTCTTCCGATTCCACCGTTTAATAATTTCAGAGATTGCATGTTTCACTCCATAGCCAAGTCCTTCAGAAAGCTTTGGATTAAACTTCACGCCTTCTGTTACAACAATCTCAGTCGTTCCTGAACCAATATCAAAATGAAGAAGTGTTTTATCGGCGAAATTCACCTTTGCTACTCTTCCGTCAGCCTCTACCTTTCTTTCCGTAAGTTTGCCATTTTCATCGTACACTACGCCCCAGGCTGCGGATGCTCCTTCAGGCAGGCATTTGCAGTATTGTATTTTTAAAACTACTTTCACATTTCGCCCCGATGGGTGATGATAAATAACTTCATGTGTTCCTGTATATCGAGCTGAGTTATGAGCTGCGCTTTCCTTCGTAATGGTGCTCACAGGAAGAGCTACAGACAGATCGTAGGTTACATCAATATGGTTGCGATCCTCGTTTTCTTTCTCTTTCATTGCTGAAATAGCCAGACCTGCTAATGTTACAATGACTGGTATTTCATCTTTAGACTTATCTGATTTCTTTTCAAGTTCCAAGGCATCTAAATTTTCATCAATTACTTTATTTCCGATTGCATATCTAAGGCCATTTTCTGAGAGGGCTTTTGAATTAATTGTTACATCAATATTATTAAGTAAATCTTCCTTAGGAATGTCCTCTAAATCCATCAACTCAGTCGTTTCTCCCATATAAAGAGAGTAAACCGTAGGTATGTTAATAGGTTCTTTATCTTTCACCCATAGTTTCAGGCTGTTATTACCAGCATCGGCTCCCGCTTTCAATAGTTGTGTCATGAATCCAACAACTCCTTCAATTAGTGATAATTTCCAAGGTACATATATATTCTATCAAACGGAAACCCTTAGTCAATAGGAGTTAATACATAGTTAGTACATTGTTAGCACAATGTAATACACTTGGCAGACGCTTTCCATTTTTAAACTGTAATACATACTCACACACTTATTATTACTTTGTATTACAGTTTAATACAAAATGTAATACATTATATTACTTTATAATATTGAGTAATATTAAATAGTTTCCATTTATTACTATTGCATAAAAACATACAAATTAATATTAAATCATACTTTGTATTACATTATTCACACAAAATAATATTAAGTATTAGTTTGTACTATTTTGTACTGGTTTGTATTAGTTTGTATTAATTAAAGATTTTCCTCTTCCTATTTGAGGGAGGTTTTGATAAAACAACAGACGGGAAGATTTGATACTAGTATTGTCTCTAAGGAGGTATGGAATCACATGTCTACACTCTACACTATCGATGTGAAACGAGCAGATGGAACAGAAAAAAGCTTAGCAGAGTATAAAGGCGACGTGTTGCTGATCGTAAACGTAGCTTCTGAATGTGGCTATACGCCACAGTACGAGCAGCTAGAAGAAATTTATCAACAGTACCACAAAAAAGGCTTTCATGTATTAGGCTTTCCTTCTAATGATTTTGGCGGTCAAGAACCAGGAAACATTGATCAAATCCAAAATTTCTGCCAAAGTAACTACGGCGTGAGCTTTGAAGTCTTTGATAAGGTTCATGCGAAAGGTGGAAACAAACACCCACTTTATGAATGGCTGATTGATAAAACGGATCCTGATGGAGGCATTGATTGGAACTTTGAGAAGTTTGTCATATCACGAGACGGAGAAATTCTGGGAAGCTTTAAAAGCGATGTAAAGCCAAATGACCCGCAAATTACTGGTATGATTGAAGCAGGACTTGAGCAGCCTGTAAATAAGTAAAAAAGAAAGGGACTGTACTCAAAAGGTTTACTTTTGAGACAGTCCCTTCCTTATGGCAAAAACCCTTCCTGACTAACAAAAATCCTGCTTTTCTTTACTTGCTTTTCAAGCTGTTTACGAAAATGAGAAAGACGTTCAGGAGAATACCACTCTCCGTACCCATGTTTGTGGTACAGCTCTGGTATTTTCAGCTTTTTTGTACGTCTTCCACCGCTCCCATCACCAAGAAAGTAATCATCAACCACTACCCTCTCTCCAATTTCTCCAAGAAGCGCTGGGAAACGTGAGGAATGGGGAAGAAGAGGAGAGACAGCAATTTGAACAGGAATATTATGTTGCTGTAAGGTCTGTATCGCTTTTAACCTTCCAGAAATAGGCGGAGCCTGCGGGGTAATGGCTTTTCTGACACTTTCCTCATCTGTTTCAATACTAACACTGACCTTTACTCTGTTCTCGAGTTTTTTGACAAGATCTATGTCTCTCAGTACTAATGGGCTTCTTGTTTGAATCAGTAAAAAGTCGGGAGGATCTTCGGTCAATACCTCAAGCAGCATGCGAGTTATCCTTTCCCTAGCCTCGGCGGCCTGGTAGGGATCGGTACTGGAAGACATAAAAATCCGGACATTCTGCTTCTTTTTTTCACGGGTAAGTTCCTTACGAAGCATTTCCGCTGACTCTTCCTTTACCTCCACCCATGTCCCCCATTCTCCATCTCTGAACAGGTTTACAGGCATTTGTCTTACATAGCAGTATGAGCAAGCAAAAGAGCAGCCAATGTAAGGATTTAAGGAATGGCTGTAACCTTTTAAGAATCCACTGGCAGGTGTAAGAAGACGAGACGGCTTTTTATGCGTGATATTTAACTTTGTCATTTACTGCTCATCAGCCCTGCATATCATCATAAGGAAATTCATCAGGATGATAACCGTAGCGGTGGTTCTCATTCAAGTCGTCAATAGAGCTTACATCCTCAGGATCAAGTGAAAAATTAAACACCTCAAAATTGTCTCTAATTCTCTCTGGTGTCACTGACTTTGGAATCGTTGCGACCTCGTGCTCAAGGCACCATCTAATTAACACCTGAGCAGTTGTTTTATTATATTTTTCAGCAATATTTTGGATAACAGAGTGACTGAGAAGGTTCCCTTTACCCAGCGGTCTCCACGCTTCTACCTGAATAAGATGACTTTTACAAAACTCAAGCAGGTCCTTTTGGAAAAGTCTGGGGTGAAATTCAACCTGATTAACCATTGGTTTTATAGAAGCTTGCTTTAAAAGCTTCTCAAGGTGGTGTTGCTGGAAATTGCTCACACCTATCGCTCTTACCTTCCCCTGCTTATAAAGCTCTTCTAAAGCCTTCCAGGTCTCTTCAAATTTACCGGGGACAGGCCAATGGATTAAATATAAATCAATTGTGTCCACTTCAAGGTTTCTTCTGCTTCTTTCAAAAGCCTGAAGGGTTTCCTCGTATCCTTGTTCATCATTCCATACTTTTGTAGTAATAAAAACGTCTTCCCTTGAAATACCACTTTCTCTAATTCCTTCTCCTACTCCTCTTTCGTTTCCATAAAAAGAGGCAGTATCAATCCCTCGGTAACCATGTTGTAAAGCTGTGGTTACAGCATTTTTCACTTCCTCCCCTTCTTCTGCCTGATAAACACCAAGGCCAATCCAGGGCATGTTGGTGCCGTTATGAAGGGTAGTGTAAAATTTATCTCTTTTCATCAAGATCCTCCCTTGCAGGAATAGACCAGTTGATTTCCGGCCGGCCTGCTTTTGTTAAAAACTCATTGGCCTGTGAAAAAGGCTTGCTTCCAAAAAAGCCTCTTTTGGCTGAAAAAGGGCTTGGATGGGGAGATTTTATAATCAAATGATGCTCGCTGGTAATCAACTCTTCTTTGGCTTGAGCATTTTTTCCCCACAAGATAAACACAACCGGTTCTTTTTTTTCATTTACGAGCCGTATCACTTCATTGGTGAAATGCTCCCACCCTTTTCCATGATGAGAATTAGGTTCACCTCCACGGACCGTTAGAACCGCGTTGAGTAAAAGAACACCTTCCTCTGCCCAGGGAGTCAAACAGCCATGATCAGGAACCGAATATCCAAGGTCCTCCTCAAGCTCCTTATAGATGTTTTTTAAGGATGGGGGGATCGTTACCCCTGGCTGCACAGAAAAACTAAGACCATGAGCCTGATTAGGGCCATGATAAGGATCCTGCCCCAGGATCACTGCTTTCGTATTTTCATAAGTTGTGTGGTGGAGGGCATTATAAATGTCATCCATAGGCGGATAAACTGTGTTGGTTTCGTATTCTTTTTTCAAAAATTCTCTCAGCTCCACATAATACGGCTTAGAAAATTCATTCTCTAAGCGGGGAGCCCAGTCATTGTGAAGAATGCTCATGCTCTTCCCCCTTCTAGCATGGGTGATGAATTCATTGTAGCATAGTAGCCAGGATATAAAGAAAATAGAGGTGAACGTAACGATGACAGAAAATAAAACACAGCAACAAAACCATTTAAATGGACAAGCATTAGCATCTTTAGTTACTGGCCTGTTAGCAGGAGCATTTATGCTTGTTGTTCCCCTGCTTGGACTCCTATTAGGAGCAGCAGGGATGATTCTCGGGTCTATTTCCCTTGCTAAAATAAAGAAAAACCAGGAAAGCGGCTTGATACTTGCCCTTTTAGGCTTAGTAACCAGTATTCTTGCTGTTTTGTTTTTTATCAGTATTTTAGTTATTGGCTTACTCCTAAGGCAGGGTTAAATAAAACCAGGCTAATTTGCCATTCATTGTTATCCTGATTTCTTTATGGGAAGTGCAGCCCTGCCCACTGCATCTTTTCGTAAAATTAATTGGATAATTCTTCCTGATTCATTGATACTTTGTTACTATGAAAATGGGAGGTGCACATATGAGAGTGATCGTTTCAATTTTATTAATCGTACTGCTTATAACAGTCAGCGTTTTTAATTCAAATGCATATGGCAGCGGACAGGAGAAAAAAGAAAGATACCTGGTAACGTTTGAAAATCAGGGAGCTAAGGACAGAGTACATATACCTCAGCACGATGTGGTACACGATTTCTCTTCCTTTTCAGTAAGTGTGGTAGAAATGAATGAAAATGCGGCAAACGGGCTTGCAAATAACCCTCATGTCACAGCTGTGGAAAAAGACAGTCTGGTCCATGCTCACTCACAAAGCCAAAAGGCTGACTGGGGTCTTACACGTATTTACGGAGAAAATGACTGGGAAACAGGATTTACAGGTGAAGGCGTGAAGATTGCATTACTTGATTCAGGAATCGCTGAACATCCGGACTTAGAGATCGCAGGCGGTGCTGCCTTTCTTGGAGGAAGCAGAACAAAAAGCAAGGACTACACGGATGAAAATGGACACGGAACCCATGTAGCAGGAATTGTAGGAGCTTTAAATAATGAAATTGGCACAGTGGGGATTGCGCATGAAGCCGAGATTTACGGTGTAAAAGTATTAGATAAAAACGGCTCTGGTTTCTTGTCTGATGTCGCTGCAGGGGTTGACTGGGCGGTAGAACATGAGATGGATATTATCAACTTAAGTCTTGGAACATCCTCTCACTCCACTGCTCTTGAAAAAGCAGTAAATGAGGCTTATGAGGCGGGAGTGCTTGTTGTAGCCTCTGCCGGAAACAGCGGTAACCGCGGGGGAAACAATGATACTGTGATGTACCCTGCGAAGTATGAGTCTGTTATTGGAGTAGGAGCCACGAACCAGAATGATGAACGGCCATCCTTTTCTTCCACTGGACCGGATTTAGAAGCAGCTGCGCCAGGCGTTCAAATACTAAGCACCTATATGGAAGGGGACTACACAAACTTAAGCGGCACAAGCATGGCAGCTCCCTATGTAGCCGGAAACCTGGCTTTGTTGAAAAATGCTTATCCTGATGCTGATCACAAGGAAATAAGAGAAAGGCTTCAAAACAATTATACGATTGACCTCGGTTCCACTAATAGATATGGTTATGGACTCATACAAGCCCCTCATAAGAATAAAAAAGTGGACATCGAGGATGATGAACAGGCGGATGAAAATATACTTCCCTCTATGAACGTAACAGTCTCCCACGAGAGCCCGGCTAATGGAAAACTTGATGTAACTATTTCTACGACAAACCAAAATGACGAGGAGGCACAGGTACAAGATGCTGAAATTGACCTCTTTATCAACGCTCCAAGAGGAAAAGATCAACAAATAGAAGGCTTTACAGATGATGAGGGAACTTACACCGGTACAATCGATCTCCATAGAAATTTTTATGGGGAGTACCTTATCTCCGGCCAGGTTACTCACCCTGAATTTAATGACAATAAAGACGTTAGCTATTCCTTTACTCTGGCTAGATAAAAGATTCCCCTTGGGCAACCCAGGGGGAATCTTTTTAATCTTATAGCTTAGTTCTGTTTTGTTGTTGATAATCATTAAACGACACTCGCTTGCAACTGCATGAGCTACCTTTGAATCACTTCCTGTAATCGTGGAAAAATCTCATCATTTCCTGCGATAACAAAGAAACCTTTTTCTTCATCTTTTACAAAGATGCTTCCACCCGCTTCTTCTACGATTAATACACCGGCTTCAATATCCCAGGCCTTCAGCTTCATTTCCCAATATCCATCGAAACGTCCTGCAGCGACCTGGCAAAGATCCATGGCAGCTGCTCCCATTCTCCGAATACCTCCAATTCTCGGAAGTAATTCATTGAAGTAGGACAAATTATTATCAGGGTCTGTCCCCTTATCATATGGAAAACCAGTCCCCAACACAGATTTGGAAAGCTCCCTTGTTTTAGAAACAGTAATCTTGCTGCCGTTTAACAGAGCACCTTCTCCTTTTACCGCTTCATACGTTTCACCAATTTTAGGTGCATGAACTACGCCCGCTACCGTTTCACCTTTATATCTAATCCCTATAGACACGCAAAAAACAGGAAGGCCCCTTGCATAATTGACCGTACCATCAATAGGATCAATCACCCACTCATATTCGGCTTCACCAGCATGTTCCCCGCTTTCTTCAGTAATCATGCCATGATCGGGATACGTTTCTTTAATCCTATTCATAATAAAATCCTCTGACCAAACATCCACTTCTGTGACTAAATCTATATCAGAGGTTTTTGATTCCATTTTCATCGGCCCTTCCAGCCGTCTGACCTGTTCTTCTCCAGCTTCTTTGGCCCACTTCTTGGCGTTTTCTAATAGCTCTCTCCATTCCAGGCTCATATCCTAACACTCCTTCCTTTGACATCATACTTATCTTAACGAACTGTAGGCCAGAGCACAAAGATAGTTGTATTTACCAATAAGCAGATCTATTGTCTCAGTGACATACTGAAAACTTTTATTTACAAATTAATTAAGGTAACTCGTGAGAAAAAAGGGTATAGGAAAGCAATGTTATTTATTTCGTATTGATTAAAGGAGAACACCAATGATTGAATATGCTCTGGAGATTTTAGGACAGCTCGGCATTATAGGTTTATTTTTAGGAGTAGCCATAGAGGCTCTTTCGATCCCCTTTCCTGCGGGTATTTTCATTCTCGCTTATGGTTACATCTTAGATCCAGGTGGGTGGGAATTGGTCGGCCTGAGTTTCGCTGTTTCTATATGCTATGTGGCTGTCAGCTATATCCCATACTTGTTGTCTCAGCGTTATGATTACATTTTAAAACGACATGTTAATAAACCCAGTATTAAGAAAATGGTCCGCTTAGTAGAAAAACATGGGGACTGGGCCTTAGCAGCAGGGAGAATGCTTGGTGCGGGATATATTGCTTATGTCGCTGTTTTTTGTCAAATCACTCCGCTTCGGTATGGAGTTTTAACTTTCATAGGTATTTTTCCTACAGCTTTAGTCATGTTTTATGTAGGACAGCTGGGCAATATTGAAGCTGCTTATGAATGGTTCCAAAATTTTCAATTTGCAATATTCTCTTTACTAGCGCTTTTGATTGCTCTTTACCTCATGTACCGTCTGAAACGTAACAAAAAATACCAATCATCTACAAAATAGTTTGAAAGTTTCAAAAATCTACTTGAACAAATTTACATTTACAGTATCATGGAAAAAAAGGAGTGATCTTACATTGTTCAATTCATACAAAACTGAGCCATTTTTTGATCATATGTTTACATCCAACAGAGATCCAAAGGATCACTACTCTCGCTTTTATCATACATTGCAAAACTTTTCAGAAATGGAGCTCAGAGAAAAGCATGAGACAGCCCAGCTTTCCTTTTTACGGCAAGGAATTACCTTCACTGTGTACAATGAAAATATAAGCACAGAACGAACCATGCCATTTGATTTCATTCCTATTGTCATTCCTCCGGAGGAATGGGCACTGATAGAGAAAGGAATGATTCAAAGAACTGAAGCATTGAATCAATTTTTGGAAGATATTTATCATGAGCAGGAAATACTTAATGATGGTGTGATTCCTCGAGAGCTTATTGTAGACAACCCTTATTATTACCAAAAGCAAGTACAAGGAATGGAGATTCCTTTAAATAACCATATTTTTTTAGCTGGAATAGATCTTATCAGAAATGAAGAAGGAAAATACCTGATTCTTGAAGATAATTTACGAAACCCTTCCGGGATGTCCTATGTCTATCAAAACAGGTACGTGATGAGACAAGTATACCCCGAATTCTTTGCCAATCATTCCCTCCACACCCTAGAACACCAACTTTCTCATTTACATGAAGCAGCCTTGGCACATGTCCCAAAAACCGCAAAAAGCGGGACTCAGCCACGAGCCGTGCTGTTAACTCCTGGTATGTATAACTCTGCTTATTATGACCATGTATTTCTGGCTCAGCAAATGGGAATTGAGCTGGTGGAAGGTCGGGACTTAGTTATAAATAACCATGTTGTCTACATGAAAACGATTCGAGGGTTAAAGCGAGTGGATATTATTTACCGGCGCATTGATGATGACTTTCTGGATCCCAAAGCATTCCGTCCGGATTCTGCCCTGGGCGTGCCTGGATTATTAGAAGCTTATCGGCGCGGAAACGTGGCCATTTTAAACGGGATCGGCAATGGGATTGCCGACGATAAAGCCATCTATGCCTATGTCCCTGATATTATCCGCTATTACTTGAACGAAGAGCCAATCATTTCAAATGTTGATACGTACCGTCTCCGTGAGCCTGACCAGCGTGAATGGGTGCTTAGGAACCTGGAGCAGCTGGTTGTAAAGAACGTTGGAGCTTCCGGAGGATACGACATGCTAATTGGCCCTCACGCCTCACAAGGAGAAATTGAAATGTTCAGAGAAAAAATCATCGAAGAACCTCACCAGTACATTGCCCAGCCCACTATCAATTTATCCCGGGCCCCTGCTTATCAAGGAGATCGATTCTACCCATGTCATGTTGATTTAAGGGTTTTCGTCATACGGGGAAAGAGCACCCACGTTGTTCCTGGGGGCTTATCACGTGTAGCTCTTAAAGAAGGGTCATTAGTCGTTAATTCCTCACAAGGCGGAGGAGGAAAAGACACATGGGTATTAAAGGGTGAAGGGAGCGATCAGTAAATGCTAAGCCGTGTAGCAGATTCGTTATATTGGATGTCCCGGAATATCGAGAGGGCAGAAAACAATGCCAGAATATTAAGTGTAAAGCTTATCCAAATGCTGGAGGCTTCAGATGAAGAAACGTATGCCAACCATGATTGGGAAGTCATTTTTGAGATATGCGCTTCCATTCAAGAATTCGAAAAATTCAGCCACTCAGATATTTACGATGGAGAAGTTCTCATCAATTACCTGGCTTTTTCTGAAGAGAATATTAATTCCATTACCACTTGCATAAGCTCGGCCAGGGAAAATGCCCGCATTACGAGAGATCATCTTCCAAATGACTTTTGGGAAATCTGGAATGATTTTTACTTGTACGTACTAGAATCAAAAGAAGAGAAATGGTCCAAAAAAGACATTCAAAATTATCTTCAGCGTATGAAAATGGCCTCTCTTACTGCTCAAGGAGTTATTGAGTCGTCTATGTCCCGTGGGCTTCCCTACCGAATGATTAAAATAGGAAAGTGGCTCGAGCGAGCTGACAAAACGGCACGAATCCTGAATTGTGTCTGCAAAAACATTCCTACCTCTGATGCCGAATATCAGGAAGAGTATTATTATTACTGGAGAACCGCTCTTCAGCTTGTCAACGGCTATGAAGCGTACTTAAAGCAGCATCCTCCAATTATGGACCCAAAAACAATCCTGTCATTTTTAATTGGAGACGAAAACTTTCCAAGGTCCATTAAGTATTGTATGGATCATGTTCGGGAAGCAATCTTTGAGCTTGAGGAAGGGAAAGTTTCACACTATTCGTGGGAGATGTATGCAGCGCTTGATAACTTGATGGATGAGTTTAATGAGGTTAGAATTAAAGAGCTAAGTCTTCAAGAGTTAAGTAACTTCTTAAATCACTTTCAATATCGCTGCAATGAAATTGGACAAATTTTTTCAAAGACGTATTATTTAGTAGAACCCGTCAACACTTCCTATAAAGTAGGGAAAACACAGCACCCTCATCAACAACAGAATATGGAGAGTCGATCATCGATGAAATATCAAATCGAACATACAAATAAGTTTGATTATGAGACTGTCGTAGACCAGAGCATGAATACGATCAGGCTTAAGCCTACCACAGATGAAGTCCAGCGTCTGCTGTCGTACCGGACAGAGATCCAGCCTTCTTCTTTAACAAAAGAGCATGTTGATCTGTGGGGGAATTACGTGGAAACCTTTTTTATTCCTGAACAGCACACACACCTTGAAGTGAAAACAACGTCAATTGTAAGTATTCAGCGAAGTCCTTTTATTCATCGGATTGATTATTCACCAGAAATGAAAGCTATCTTTCATTCGGAGTTATTCCGCCTTCATTATTTATCATTTTTAAATGAAACCCACTACACCTATGTCACCCCCGAGCAGGTGGACCAGGTTGTAAAGGCAGTCGGGGAAATGGATAATCCAGTTCAATTCTCTATTGATGTCATGGAGCATTTGCATGATACCTTTACGTATAATGGTGAAACAACGGATGTAAACACTACCGCACGAGAATCCTTTGATTTAAAAAACGGGGTATGCCAGGATATTACTCATGTGATGCTTGGTATTTTACGGGCGAAAAACATTCCGGCTCGTTATGTCAGCGGTTATCTTTATGTAGGCGAAAATTCTGCTTTAATTGGCGACTCTGCCACCCATGCATGGGTCGAAGTGATGGTGCCTGGTATTGGCTGGGTAGGACTTGATCCCACAAACAATGTAGAAGCTTTGGAGCATCATATTCGCGTTAGTACAGGCCGTGACTACGCTGATGTCAGTCCTCTTCAAGGAGTTTATCGTGGAGGCAACCAGACTCTTGATGTAAGTGTTAAAGTTACCCTCCTTGACCAAAACACCGTTTCCTCATCAGAATAATACATCACTTAAGCGGGTGCCTTGTACACAGGCATCCGCTTATTTATGATAAGAAGATCCGCGATTAATTTGAAATGCTCTATATACTTGTTCCATTACTATGACCCGAATTAACTGATGAGGAAATGTAAGTTTTGACATAGACCATAAGAAATCTGCCCGCCTGCGGACACTCTCACTGATACCCAAAGATCCGCCAATGACAAAAACAACTTTGCTTTTTCCATGCAAAGCCAACTGATTTAACTTCTCTGCCAGACTTTCAGAGCTCAGCATCTCGCCTTTTAAATCTAAGACGATTACATACGCTTGCTGTGGGATCTTAGCTAAAATTCTATCTCCTTCTTTGTCTTTGACCTGCTCTTGCTCCTTTTCGCTTAATTGGTCCGGAGCTTTTTCATCAGCCACTTCCACTATTTTCACGTTAGCCAGGGTTGTCATTCTTTTGTGATATTCCTCTATCCCCTGCTTCATAAATTCTTCTTTCAATTTCCCTACAGCAATAATTGTTATATTCACAAGAGTTATCCACCTTTACTTAACTTATCCACAAATGTTATCCACATATGCACAACCACTGTCCATTCATTGCTCGCTGACTGTGTATGCGGCAAGATTTTTGCAATAGGAACAAGCTGTGGATAATTTATTTTCTTCTATTTTTTCAAATATCGGCATTTCTCCCGAACGATCGACAATATCATCCAATGCCATTTCCACGTGTGTTTCGCAACAATATATCAAAAGTAACTCTCCTTTCCATTCTATTATTGTAACAAGTTATCCACAGGGATGGCTAGTTCAAAGCCGTTCCCATCATCACTCCTCCATTTATTTTCTGCCCTTACTCTCTATAAATTATCCACATTCGAAGCCCTATTTCTTTTAGAAAAGTGTTCCGCTCTCTGTAGAGATCTGTAACAAAAAAAGGGCCGTGCTCAAATTGAGACAGCCCCGTGTTCTTTCCTGTTAAAATTGCACTTCTTCCATCAAAGTCACTTCAATAGTTTGAAGCTCTCCGTTCCTATAGAACTCCACTTCAATCGTATCGCCCACTTCAACTTCAGAATACAAAAATTGTCTTAAACTGTGACCGTCCACAATTTCTTCTCCGTTTAAGGCGACAATCACATCATATTCCTGAAGACCTGCCTCTTCAGCTGGTGAATTGCTTGCTACACTCGTTATAAACACTCCGTGTTCAACTTCTTCAGGGAGGTTTAAGGTTTCTTGCCAGTGATAGCTTGGTATTTCTGCGAGAGATTTGATCCCTACACCCAATTGAGGACGCTGAACCTCTCCATATCGTTCTAAATCTTCAATAACAGGAACCGCCACTGAGGTAGGAATTGAAAATCCAATTCCTTCTACTGCTGCTTGAGCAATTTTCATTGAGTTAATCCCTACTAATTGGCCGTTAATGTTAATGAGCGCTCCCCCGCTGTTTCCTGGATTAATAGCTGCATCTGTCTGCAGCACCTCCGCATGCCAGTCTATTTGACCGTCTCCCGTTAAATCTACAGGAATGCTGCGCTCGGTTGCACTTATAATTCCTTGCGTGACCGTGCTTGATAGGTAAGATCCCAATGGATTTCCGATAGCAATTGCCGGTTCTCCAACACGCAGAGCTTCAGAGTCACCAAACTCTGCTACTGTATCTACAGGCTCTCCATCAATTCGCAGGACAGCTAAATCGGTTAATATGTCAGAACCTACTATTTCCGCTTCCATCCTTGTTTCATCAGCCAAGCTAACTTCTACTTGGCTTGCTCCTTCAATCACATGGTGATTTGTAACAATATAGGCCTGGCCATTTTCTACTTTATAGATAACTCCTGACCCGGTCCCTTCATTTATACCCGACTCTTCCCAAAAGTCTGACTGCTGAAGATTAAACACTCCTACCACTGCTCCGGAAACCTGATCTACAGCTTCCGTTATATCTGAAGTGACGTTTAAACTGACATGCTGCTGATTAGGACTTTCTTCAACCGTTTCCTCATTATTGATTGGACTGGACTGATTCTCTGCTGTGCCAGCCTGATCGGTCGTAAAAAAAGGAACCGAAAACATTACGAGCAGCGCTCCTAATATTACCCCTGTAACACCGGCCCATATCAGCCCGCGTCTGCCTTTGTTTCCACTTCTAGTTTTGTGAGCATGATCATCATAATAACCCATGACCCTCATCATCATCCTTTCCCCAGTTCTTCTCTTGCAGTCTTTTTCTTAGACTCTGTTCATTCAAACCATATGGACAAATGTAACGACGACAACCTTATGAGGAAGGGGTGTGATCTTATTTTAAAAAGGTTGCTCTCATTTGTCTATATGGCAAAAACGTTTTAGAATATTTTCCATAATTATGATTTTAGGGTGTCCGACTCTCTGTAATTTTACTCCTTAAAAGTTCACCTGCTTATACATCACGTTGCTGAAGAAGATAAAAACGGCTGTTGAGAAAACTTTCTCAACAGCCTGACAGCGGTCTCCGCCGTACTAGAGCGAAACACTTTTCTTATTGTAACATTGCTTATACTTCAATTAAGGACGTAGGTGTATAAGGATCCGTATCCAAAAGGTGAAACTCACTGCCTACTCCATGTCCTTTCTCTTCTAGCATTTGAGACACTGTCATTCGAGCCAGTTCCTTCATGTTATTATCCTGGCTTAAATGAGCCAGATACACTCTTGATGTGTTTTCACCAATTACTTCCGCCAAAGCCAAAGCAGCATCTTCATTTGATACGTGCCCTAAATCCCCTAAAATTCGTCTTTTGACATTCCAAGGGTAACGCCCCATTCTCAGCATGTTCATATCATGGTTTGACTCAAAGATAAGCATGTCTGAGTTGTGAATGGTACCCTTAATATGTTCACTGACATATCCCATATCGGTAGCAAGTGTCAGCTTTTTTCCCTCATGATGGAAAACAAAAAACATCGGGTCGGCAGCATCGTGGGAAACTCCAAAAGATTCAACGTCAAGATCTTTAAAGCTTTTCACTTCTCCTCGTTCAAAGTGGAACTTCTGTCCTGGATCAACTGTTCCTATCTGGCTGTCCATGGCTTTCCAGGTTAAGCTGTTGGCATAAACAGGAATGCCATGTTTACGAGCAAGCACACCTACCCCTTTTATATGATCGCTATGTTCATGGGATACTAATATGCCATCCAGCTCTTTTGGGTTACAAGAAACCTTGGCCAGCAGCTGTTCTACTTTTTTTCCGCTCAGACCCGCATCAATGAGAAGTCTTTGTTTTCCTGTCTCTACATAGATGGCGTTTCCTGTACTCCCGCTTGCTAGTACACTACACTTTAAAGACATGGTATTCACTCCGTTTATTCCTCTTCATTTTCCCTGGACTCTTCACTAGTATCTTCATTCTCCTGATGGGCAGAATCAGTTAACTCCTGAATACCACCATCTATGGCATTGACCAGATAAAAAGACTCTTCATCAATTTCGATGCGGTACATCGGCGCAAACACCTGGGATTCTCCAAGAGGGCTGAAATAGCTATAATATCCAAGTTCCACTTGACTGACGACAGAATTGAACGTAAGAAGCTGCTCATTTAACAAGCTTTCAATTGCTTTTAAAGGAGAAAGGAGCTCACGCTTTCTACCGTGTTCTTCCACTTCCAAGAAACTTTGAAGATAGCTCGTCACATCTCCCTCGTCATTTAAAAACAGTACCAGCTGCTCTTCCTGATCAGTGTATATGGTGCTGCCTTGATAGGTTTGATAGAATACCAGATTTTGATTCTCCTGATCCCAGCTGGCAAAGCGGTACTGTTCACCATTATATACCTCCGATTCTAAAAAGCTCCCAATGTCCTCGTTCACATTATCATTGGAAATTGAGTAAGGCTCATCCAGGACGACCCCCATGGCATGTTCATCAGGAAAAAGAATTTCTTCTTCGTCTACTGCATCTATCGCTTCCTGAGGGACGGGTGTGCGTTTCCCAACTATGTGTCGTCCTTCATTGATTTCATCGGGAAGGTTTTCAGTAATGCGGATATTATTGTCCTCAAAACGCTGCTGCAAAGTCATTTCAGCTCTTACGTTTAATTCACTGGCATTTTGTTTTTGAATAAGCTGATAGACCAGAAAAGAATTAAGAAGGAGAAACGTAACAATGAAGATGGTTTTTGTTTTACTCCAGTCCATGCTCCTCCCCCTCTGAATTATTAATTTCAAGCGGATACCAAGAGTCTCGGTATTTGACAAACCACATGGGTTCAAAGGCCAGGACGAGGTTGTGCCTGTCCATCTGGTAGCCTACCCGAATATTTTCAATTTCCTCTTCGCTAAATGGAGTATGCTGATCAATATAGTCCAGCACCTCTTGTCCAGCGGGCAGTTCATATGGAGTGGATTCAATGGGCTCTTCTTCTACATCTATATCATACATCGGTCTAGAATAACGAGAGGTCTGGGTGCCAGACCTTGTAACAAATAAGCTTGTTCTGTTCACTCCATTACTTTCAAACACAGGAACCCCTTCTATAATCAAGCGAAATCTGCTTTCATCCTGGTCCGCATCTTGACTCCAGGAATAGAGGTGATACTGATCGGTCCACCCTCCATGAGAATTAATGAAGTCAAAGGATGTGTTCACCACATGTTGTTGACTGGCAGTTCCATGGTCGCTGAACACTGGATTGATATAATTTAAATACCGGCCATTTCTAGTTAAGTTCATCATCCTGTTCCCGTCGGTAAAGGACTCTGTGCCATTCTCCTGGCGGTAATGCTTTACATACGTCGGGTCACTAAACAAGTAATCGATAAAAGGTTCAGCTTGAAGCTCTACGCTCGTATATTGTACATGCGGATATGTTAAAGGGTTTTCCGGCAGATAGTGTAGTCGAGGTATTTCTTCGTTCCCTTCGTTCACATGATGAGCAAATACCTCAGGGTAAGACCCTGCCCGGTTCAAATACTGGTTTTCAAAATCAGAAACACTCAAAGTGGTAGATGCTTCTATCACTAAATCTTCCTCATATGAAATCAAATGTGCCAGTACCTCCTCGTTTTCCTCATCGTGAGTAAAGAGAAAACGATCTGCCGATCCAACCGTTAAATAAGGCTCATCTTCTTCAAATTCAAATAGTTCGCCTAACACTTCACTGGGAATAGGAGCAGGAAATATCAGTTCAATTCCTGATTCCACATCATACAGGTTTTCAGTATCTACAGAGGTGCTCACAGAGAGTTCCTCAAACCCAGCATCAAGAAGGTTTTCATAAAAAGAAACAAACAAAGATTCCTGACCGTCCACCATGGTGCTCCCCAATTGTGTATGAAGGATCATGCGTTCCGGCCACACTACCTCATCGTAGTTTAATTCCTCTCCGTAAGGGTCGCTTTCAATAGGCTCAGTACCTTGCAAAAGATCATAATCAGGCTGGTACGTCCACATGAGCCACGTTAAAAATAAACTAATAATGACTAGAATTGTCAGGAGGCCAGATTTCACCCGTTCAATCATTCGTTAACACCTGCTTTTTTATAGACAGAATACGGAAGAGTAACGATAATTGTCGTTCCTTTTTCCCACTCGCTGCGCACACCGATGTGACCACCGTGAGCTTGAACCATTTCCTTGGCAATAGCAAGCCCAAGACCTGTGCCCCCTAAATTTCTAGCCCTTGCCTTATCTACTCTATAAAATCGATCAAAGATTTTCTTTTGATTTTCCTTTGGTATACCTACTCCTTCATCACGAACAGTTACTGCTATATTTTGCCCTCGTGGATGGAGCTTTAGAGTAATTGTTCCGCCATCCGGAGAATATTTCACAGCGTTTGAAATGATATTATCAAACACTTGCACCATCTTATCTTGATCCATGTCAATGTAAACAGGATAAGAAGGAATCACTCGTTCTAATTGAATGTTTTTATCCTTCGTCACCATTTCAAATCGATCGCCGATTTCATGAAGAAGGCTGCCTATATCTGAAGACTGGTAGTTAAGTTTTAAATCGTTGCTGTCCATTTTTGAAAGCTGCAGCAGATCATTAACAAGACGGATCATTCGTTCTGTTTCATTTTGGGTCACCTTTAAAAAGCGCTGTCTCAGCTTATCATCAAGCATCGCGCCATCCTCAAGAGCTTCTAAGTAACTTTTCAAAGAGGTAAGAGGTGTTCGAAGTTCATGAGAAACGTTGGCTACGAATTCTTTTCGTTCACGATCGATCTTCTCTTGTTCTGTTACATCATGAAGAACAGTAATTAAACCATTTACCGGTCCATCTTCATTACGGATTACCGAAAAGTTTGCTTCCAGGAGATACTCTTGTTCCCGCTCACTGAAATCTAGCAAAATTGAATCTGAGTAATCATATAGGTCACTTGGTGCAATGGTTTCAGACAGCCTGAGCAAATCAGGAAGGGAGGCCCCTTCTACATCTTCACTGGATATGTTTAAAAGCTGTTCTGCTCTCTTATTCATTAAAATAACACGGCCCAGTTCATCGGTTGCAATCACGCCGTCAGTCATATGAGTAAGCACAGAGCTTAGTTTCTTTCTCTCTCCTTCTGTCGTAGCGTTGGCATCCTTTAACTTTCTGGTCATATTATTAAAGGAAATGGCCAACTGCCCGATTTCGTCGTTGCCGTATACTTTTACACGACGAGAGAAATCACCTTCAGACATAACTCTGGCCTGCTTTTTCATATCAACAATAGGCCTCGTAATCGTTCTTGCCACAAAAATTCCCAAAATCATTGTCACGACCAGGGCAATAAAGGTACTCGTAGCTAGAATGTTATTAATATCCTGCATCTCTGAATACAGTTCTTCCATAGGAGCTTCGATATAAATCGCTCCCACAATTGTATCGTCCACACGAACCGGGTGCGCCATCACATAAATTCGGTTTCCCTGAGGATCAAGAAGGATATCTTCATCTTCTGTTCCAAGCAGGGCTCTCTTGACTCTGACTTCAGTGTTGAGCTGCCCTACAAGGTTTTGGCTGAGAGACGTGCCCCGTACTACCTGGTTAGCATCAACAACTTGAATTGTAGCGTTATCAATAGTAAAAAACTCATTTAAAAGGATGCTGATATCTCTCTCTAACGAGTTATCATCATCCCCTCTGGTTCTGACCATTTCCTGGGCCACATTATACTCAAGTAAATTAACCCGTTCCTCCAGCATGGAAAAATGATTATCCACGAGTTGTTCTTCTAACTGATTCGTAAAGAAGACACCGATAATTTGTACCGCAATAATAAGCAGCAATACATAGATTACTACGATTTTAAAATTAATCGATTTAAAGAAATCGATAGCTTTCATGTTTATTTCTCCTGTTCAGGGTTTTTTAAATAGTAGCCTACTCCTCTTCTCGTAATAATCCACGTAGGGTAGCTAGGATTATCCTCCACTTTTTCACGGAGCCGGCGTACAGTTACATCCACTGTTCGTACGTCACCAAAATAGTCGTAGCCCCAAACAGCTTGAAGTAAATGCTCTCGTGTCATAACTTGTCCAATGTGCTTTGCTAAATAATAGATCAGTTCAAACTCTCGATGTGTAAGTTCTATAGGCTCTCCTCGCTTTGAAACAAGATACGCATCCGGATCAATGAGCAGATCGCCAAATTGAATTTCCTTTTGCTTTTGTTCTGTTTCTTCAGGAGGGGCTTGATGCCTTCGTAAATTAGCTTTAACTCTGGCAATTAATTCCCGGGTACTAAAAGGCTTTGTTACATAATCATCAGCACCAAGCTCTAAGCCCAGTACTTTATCAATCTCTGAATCTTTGGCAGTAAGCATAATAATAGGCATTTCAAAATGCTTGCGGATTTCTCTGCATACTTCCATTCCATCCTGATGGGGAAGCATAATATCCAGAAGCACCAAGTCAGGTTCAAATTCATGCACTTTTTCTACTGCTTCTTTTCCATCATAAGCCACTTGTACTTCAAAGCCTTCTTTATCTAAACTAAATTCTAAAATGTCAGCAATCGGCTGCTCATCGTCGACAACAAGAATTTTCTTGTCCATCCTCATCCGCTCCATTTCTTCATCACTAAAAGATTAATCGCCCAGCATAAAGAAGCGTTGGATCGTTAATTCAGCTTCTATTGTAACATAGCGAGCAGGGGAAGTTATCTTGTTAATGAAATACTTCCTTATCTGCCGTCTTTTCTCTGTTATAAGGATTGACCATCCTAAGGTTATTCCTTTATTTACTGAAAAACTGCCCGGTTTACCAACCGCGCAGTGTCAATTTTTATCTACATTCAATTATTCCTATAAAAAAAACATACTCACAGAGTATGAAATGGTGGCTCGAGACGGAATCGAACCGCCGACACGTGGATTTTCAGTCCACTGCTCTACCGACTGAGCTATCGAGCCTAAAACATGGCGGGCCTGACGGGGATCGAACCCGCGATCTCCTGCGTGACAGGCAGGCATGTTAACCGCTACACCACAGGCCCAGTTTATGAAATGAAATGGTGACCCGTACGGGATTCGAACCCGTGTTACCGCCGTGAAAGGGCGGTGTCTTAACCACTTGACCAACGGGCCTTACAGGAAAAGAAGTGTTCTATGTCACTTTCCATATCATAAAACTTATGTACTATGTAATTAAATGGTGAGCCATGGAGGATTCGAACCTCCGACCCTCTGATTAAAAGTCAGATGCTCTACCAACTGAGCTAATGGCTCCTGTATGTCTCGCAAGCAGTTATGCTTTGTTTTCGGCGACATGATTAATAGTATCACAGGTGTTTTTTTAATGCAAGGAGAAATCTATATTCTTTTTTAAAAAATTTGTTCTTCCTTAAATTCTGTACCTATTTTAACATTCCGCCCTGTCCATGAAAAGGAAAAGTATGAAAAAAACAAGAGGCTGGGACAAAACTCAGCTAAATAGAAGGACCCTCACCGTCGTTGAGGGCTTTTGCTATAGGAAGTATTTAAACAGTTGATTGTTCAAAAATACACTCGCATGCACCTAAAGGTACAAGTGCGACATCCGTTCAGCTTCATTTCATTCGCTTTCACGGTGTCTTCTATGCAGCGGGCAAGGCTTCAGCTAGCCGGGTGAAACCGCCCCGGCGGATCTTCAGATCTTGCTTTTCCCGCAGGCGTCTCGTGATGTTTGAACCACCAACGTATATGTACACAAAAAGGATACCTTCTGATAAAGTTAAATCACCACAAAATAACAGAATCGGAGGTATCCTTATGTTTAAAGATTATAACATGAATCAAGTTGTTTTGCCGATTGACCTTTCTTATAAACTCCAGGAAAATGATGTTGCCTTTGCGGTCAATGAGCTCGTTGAAGCCATACCAGATGAAGCATTCAGTGGCTTCCTGCGTTCAACCGGCTGTCCAGCCTACCATCCAAAAATGATGATAAAGCTGATCCTATGCGCCTACACACAATCCACTTTCTCAGGAAGAAAGATTAAATGTTTAAGGGGTTTATGAAAGTGAAGATTGTTTGGAATGTCCATTTTGTTCTCAGTGTACGAAAGCCAAGGAAGGAAATAACCGCAAGATTCATTACAATGAGAAGTGGAAAAATCAAAAAGCCTATATTCAAGAACTGCTTTCAGACGAGGAAACCGGTGAGATCTATGGGAAGCGTAAGGTCGATGTGGAGCCAACCTTCGGATTTCTGAAGGCTAATTTGCGTTTCACCCGAATGTCGGTGAGAGGAAAAAAACAGGTGAAAAACGAAATTGGATTTGTATTAATGGCGGTGAACTTGAGAAAGTACACCGCCCGTAAGCCCCATCAACCCATTTCTGATCAACAAAAAGGTGCCAGCTATCGAAAATCGATAACTGACACCTTTTATACCTTTTCAGAGACTGTTTTGTCCCAGCCACTTGTTCCTGCACTTTGTTATCTTCCCCACACGCCCCGGACAAGATTTGTCTGGTTCCGGTCTGGTCCAACAGAGAAAATCGTTAAAGGAATGTTCGTTAACTGAGAAATCCGCTCAATGTAATGGCGGGCATTTTCAGGAAGGTCTCCGAGTGATTTTACGCCTGTAATATCTTCTTCCCACCCTGGAAGTTCTTCGTAGACAGGTTCACATTCAGCTAATACTTTCAAGCTTGCCGGGAACTCCTCCATAATCTCTCCTTTGTACTTGTATGCTGTACAAATCTTCAAGGTTTTAATTCCTGTTAATACATCAATGGAGTTTAAAGAAAGATCAGTCAGTCCGCTTACTCTTCTTGCATGGCGGACAACTACACTGTCAAACCACCCTACTCTTCTTGGACGTCCGGTGGTAGTTCCGTATTCATTACCAACTTCACGGATCTGGTCGCCTGTTTCATCATGCAATTCAGTTGGAAACGGGCCATCTCCTACACGTGTAGTGTAAGCTTTAGACACACCTACCACGTGATCTATCTTGGAAGGACCAACACCTGATCCAATCGTCACTCCACCTGCAATAGGGTTGGAAGAAGTGACAAACGGATAAGTCCCCTGATCGATATCCAGCATAACCCCTTGTGCACCCTCAAACAATACGCGGCGACCTTCATCAATCGCATCATTTAACACAACAGATGTATCAGCCACATACTCTGAGATTTGCTGACCGTATTGATAGTATTCTTCAAGTATGTCTTCGATCTTAAAGCCTTCTGCATCATAAATCTTTTCCAGAAGACGATTTTTTTCTTTAAGATTTCTTTCAAGCTTTTCCTCAAACTCTTCTTTATCCAGAAGGTCGGCAATGCGAATCCCGATTCTTGCTGCTTTATCCATGTATGCAGGACCAATCCCTTTGCGGGTCGTTCCGATTTTATTGGTACCTTTGCTTTCTTCTTCTACGGCATCCAATTTAATATGATAAGGCAAGATCACGTGAGCACGATTGCTGATTCTCAAATTGCTGGTGTCTACACCTCTTTCATGAAGATAAGCCAGCTCTTCCACAAGCGCTTTTGGATCGATTACCATTCCATTTCCAATCACACAAGCTTTATCATCATAAAAAATTCCTGAAGGGATTAAATGCAATTTATATTTCTTTCCGCCAAACACAATCGTATGGCCGGCATTATTTCCACCTTGATATCGAGCCACAACCTCTGCATTTTCCGAGAGGTAATCTGTAATTTTTCCTTTTCCTTCGTCTCCCCACTGTGTACCTACAATAACTACTGACGACAAAGCGTCCACCTCCAAAAAGTATGTACAACCACTCTCTTATAAGCCAAAACACATCTTTTGTTACGAAAAATTCTCCAAAAGGTTCTGTGCAGGCAGATATTCATTTAAGAAGTTTTTTCTCCTAAAAACCCTTTCATATTGTATCAACTTACCATAAGCAAGTCAACAAAACCCGAACATTTTTGTTAATGACAAAGTTATATGTTCGTTATAATTATGTATATGAGAAGAGAAACACAGACTACCATGAGAATACGTGATTTTCCTCCTCCTCCTCTTTCCGGTACAGAAAAAAACCTTAAGAAATATCCCCTCTGTATCGTAAAGAATCTTCCTTAGTTTCAGCTAAGATTCTTAAAACATACAGAGAAAGATCCTCTTAAGGCTTGTTCTGGCTAAGCTACCGGAGGAGCAAAGGTGTCATCATGGCTCCGATCAAGGTTAACAAATTTGTTGTACTCCTTAATAAAAGCAAGCTCTACCGCTCCTACAGGTCCGTTACGCTGTTTTGCAATGATAATTTCTATGATGTTTTGGTTCTCTGCTTCTTTGTCGTAATAATCTTCACGGTAAAGGAAGGAAACAATATCAGCATCCTGCTCAATACTTCCAGATTCCCTCAAGTCAGACATCATTGGTCGTTTATCCTGGCGGGATTCTACTCCCCTGGAAAGCTGAGATAACGCAATGACGGGGACGTCAAGCTCACGGGCAATTGCTTTCAGGTTTCTGGAAATCTCTGAAACTTCCTGCTGCCTGCTTTCCCCCCCTTTGCTGCTTCCCTGGATTAATTGTAGATAATCAATCAGAATCATTCCAAGGCCTTGTTCCTGCTTCAACCGACGACATTTAGCGCGGATGTCTCCGACACGAATACCCGGAGAGTCATCTATATAAATGCCAGCCCTTGAAAGGCTCCCCATTGCCATAGTTAGTTTTTCCCAATCTTCTTCCTCCAAAGCCCCTGTCCGCATTTTTTGTGCGTCAATGTTTCCTTCTGCACAAAGCATACGCTGCACGAGCTGAGATGCTCCCATCTCCAGACTGAAAATGGCCACGTTTTCCTCCGTTTTGGTCGCAACGTTTTGAGCAATATTCAAAGCAAATGCTGTCTTCCCCATGGAAGGTCTTGCCGCCACAATAATTAAATCACTTCGCTGAAACCCGGCAGTCATTCGATCCAGCTCCACAAATCCGCTGGAGATTCCCGTAACTTCATCTTCTCCTCGGTTTTGAAGCATTTCAATATTATCATAGGTTTCTATCAAGACATCCTTGATGGATACAAAAGCGCTTGTACTTCTACGCTGAGAAACTTCTAATATAGATTTTTCAGCCTCACTTAGTATATCTTCTACCTCTTCTTCACTTGCATAGCCTTCAGAAGCAATGTTTGTGGCTGCCCGTATAAGCCGTCGCAGTAACGACTTCTCCTCAACAATCTGGCTGTAGTACCCAACATTTGCTGCAGTTGGTACAGAATTAGCCAGATCCGTTAAATAGGAAAGGCCTCCTATTTCTTCTAGCAGCTGTGCATCCTGCAAGGCAGAGGTTACTGTTACTAAATCAACTGGCTCACCTTTATCAGCTAAATTTATCATTACTTGGTAGATTCGTTGGTGTGAAGCCCGGTAAAAATCATGAGGGGTAAGGTGTTCCGTAGCTGTTACAAGGGCCTCGCCTTCTAAGAAAATCGCCCCTAACACAGCTTGTTCAGCTTCTATGTTTTGAGGCGGTGTCCGGTCTGTAAACACTTCATTCATCGTACATCGCCTTCCTAGTATAAATATTTTCTTGGCTCATTTTCCTGCCATGTTCTATTATAAGGCGAGCCTGTAGAAAAAGAAATATGAAAGAAATGACTCTTTCGTCCAATGTATTCAAGATAGATATAAAAAAGAAATGGCTGACAATATCAGCCATTTCTTTTTTATTCTTCTACGACGTGAATATTTACAGTTGCTGTTACTTTTGGATGAACCTTAACGGGCACTTTTGTAACACCAAGGCTGCGAATAGGTTCATCAAGCTGAATCTTTTTCTTTTCTACTTTTAAATTCATATCCTTTAGCTTTTCAGCAATTTGCTTAGTGGATACCGCTCCAAAGAGACGGCCGCCTTCCCCGGCTTTTGCTTTGACTTCCACTTTGGCTGCTTCGAGCTTTTCCTTGAATTCTTTGGCTTTCTCTAGTTCTTCTTCTGCTTTTTTATTATCACTTTGCTTTTTTGCTTCAAGGTTTTTCATGTTTCCTTTTGTTGCTTCTACAGCCAGGTTGTTGGGAAACAAGTAGTTCCTTGCATATCCTTCAGAAACATTCTTCACTTCCCCTTTTTTGCCTTTCCCTTTGACTTCTTGTTGAAAAATCACCTTCATGTTTGTGTTCCCCCTTCTAAAAATTCATCTATTGCAAGTTCAAGCGCTTCTCTCGCTTCTTCAAGAGTCACATCTTCAAGCTGTGTGGCGGCATTGGTTAAATGACCGCCTCCGCCCATTGCTTCCATGATCACCTGAACATTGACATCACCTAAGGAGCGGGCACTTATACTGACTCTCTCATCCTCCCGCTTAGAAATGACGAAGGACGCCCGAACATTATTCATAGTTAGAAGTGTATCTGCAGCCTGAGCAATTAAAACCTGCCCAAAGGTATCTTCTTCAGATGACTTGGCAATGGCCAGACCCTCCCGGTAAATATATGCCTGTTCAATAAGCTTAGAGCGCTTCACATATTTATCTATATCTTCCTTTAAAAGCTGCTGAACAAGTGTCGTATCCGCCCCGTTTGCTTTCAAGAAAGATGCTGCATCAAAAGTCCTTGACCCGGTCCTGATTGCAAAGCTTTTTGTATCGACAATAATTCCTGCCAGCAGAGAAGTTGCTTCCAAGGTATCCATTTCCAGCTTATTTGGCTGGTATTCAAGAAGCTCAGTGACTAGTTCTGATGTAGAGGAAGCGTATGGCTCCATATACACAAGAACAGGGTCCTTTATAAACTCTTCCCCTCTTCTATGATGGTCAAGAACCACGACTCTTTCAACTGCTTCGACAATTCTCGGTTCAATTACCATAGATGGCTTGTGGGTATCCACGACAACGACAAGGGTATGGCGAGAAAGCTCATCCATTGCTTCCTCAGGAGTAATAAAATGAGCCCATAGATCCTCATGCTTTCCTACTTCCTCCATGAGCTTTTGGACGTCAGGATTAATATCCGAAGGATCAATTACAATATAGGCATCCTTATCGTTGACTTCTGCGATTTTCAAGACACCAATCGCCGCACCAATCGCATCCATGTCCGGATTTTTATGACCCATAATAATAATTTGGTCACTCTCAAGAACAAAATCCCTTAGCGCGTGAGAGATAACCCTGGCTCTCACACGGGTACGCTTTTCCATCGCATTGGATTTTCCGCCGTAAAACCGTACCTTCCCGTTTTGTTCTTTGATCGCCACTTGGTCGCCGCCTCGTCCTAAGGCCAGGTCTAAACTGGATTGGGCAAGTGCTCCGATTTCACGGAGAGAAGACTCCCCTGTACCAATTCCAATACTTAACGTAATGGAGACTTTTTCCTTTCCTGTAAGCTCTCTGACCTCATCTAATATATCAAAGCGTGTTTCTTCCACTTCATGAAGCGCCCGCTGATTAAATACGGCGATATACCGATCAGATGAAGTGCTTCTTAATAAAATTTCATGGCGGTTGGCCCAGTTATTCAAAGAAGACGTCACCTGACTCATTAATTTGCTGCGGATTTGATCTTCCATTCCCTGGGTTACCTCATCATAGTTATCAAGATATATAAGCCCAATGACGGTTTGTTCCTCGCTGTATAAACTTCTTGTCCTTACTGTTTCAGTCATATCAAAGAAGTAGAGGAGACGTTCCTCGGGTCGCGAGTACACGTGATAATGCCTGGTGCCTATATGGATTTGCTTTTCACTTTCTTTCTTTTTTATTAAGGGAATGAGCTCATCTGATATCTCATCTAAAGATTCCCCGAGAAATTCATTTGGAAAATAAGACATCATATAAGGATTCAACCACTGAATGGCATAATCCGGATTATATAACACCATGCCTATAGGCATTTCCGTGACAGCTTCTTCACCAGCTTTGTTTACTCTGTGGCTCAATGTAGAAATGTATTCTTCCAGATCTTTTTCAAAAGCTTTTCGCGCTTGTACCGTGAAAAACAGCAAAAGACCCAGAAGAAAAAAGCCCAGCAAACCAAGCTCCCACTGGTAAAGGGTAAGCAGCCCTATAAACACTGTGGCTACCGTAAACAGGGCAATAATATGATAGCCGTGCCACCGTTTCATCAAGAACTTAGGCATAAAGTCAACCCCTACTTCTTGTCAGTTTCAATCCTTTTTTTCAAGTTAAATCCTAAATCAATTATACCTAAGATTCGAATGAGATAAAGGATAAAAGGCAGGAAGATTCCCACGATCACTAAAAGAATTGGTAAAGCCTTAGACATTGATTTAGCATGTGTATAAGTAAACATCACAGTTATTCCTTGAATTGTCATGGCCAGCTCAAGAATAGGAAATATGTTTGCAACGACAATATACATGGATGTGCCTTCTTCCAGTCCAACAATTACCAGCACCGCCGCTACCAGATAATACCAAAGGAGCGAGCGAGGAAAATTCACCTCTCGAAAAGGAGGAAAAGGTTCAACTGGTTCTCTCAGCCTTCTTAAAATCACATGAGCAATCAACTGGGTAACAAGAGCGAACGTGATGCCAGTTAGAATCAATATAACCGGTATCAGATACTGCAGCTGATCAAGTGCCTCTCTCCAGACTGCCATTGCTTCCTCGTCCGTTTCCTGCCCCAAACCACCCAGCATATTTTCAGCCGTTTCCATGGACTGCCTCATCATTTCCTGAGAGGTTTGTACTACATTTATATCAAAAAGGACAATGCTTCCGATGTAAAGAAGCAGCAAACCAAAAATATAAGCAAGACTTCCACCTACTAACACAGCCAGCGCTTCTTTTTTCCTGCGTATCATTTCCCCTACTATGATCCCGCCTGCACCAAAGAAAAAGGTGAAAGGAAAACCAAACAATCCAGAAATGATGAAAGATAATAAGAAAGCTACTCCCCACATTACCAGTCCTGCTCCTACTCCATGTCTAACTACGTACACGATAAAGGGCAGGGGAAGAAACCATAAAACAATCATATTAATAACCGGCACCCAAAGGGCCATCAGCATAAGAACAATAAAAAGTCCTGTAAGTAAAGCCCCTTCTGTCAGAGCCTTTGTTCTCTGCATGGTTTCACCTCATTATGTTCTACAACTATACTTTGTTCATTATCATTACTGTTAAATAGTGTGTGAGATATTGGTAAATTCATTTGTCTATTTTATCCCATTCCAATCAAAAAAGAAAGGGAACAAGTAAAGGAAGAGGCAGTGCATGGACCCTATACCACGAAGACAACTGTGCAATATACCGTTTATGGACGGCTACAGGAACAGGAGGTAAAAGGAACCATGCATTGCTCTTATACACTGTAGACAAAAGAACAAAAAAAGCATAACAGACGTAAACCTGTTATGCTTTCCACTAATATTATTGCTCTTTTGCGTATGGTAGCAATGCAACTTGACGAGAGCGTTTGATTGCTTTAGTCAGTTGGCGTTGATACTTTGCGCAAGTTCCAGTTACTCGGCGAGGAAGAATTTTCCCTCTTTCAGAGATGAACTTCTTCAAAAGATCAACATCTTTGTAGTCGATTTTTTCGATTTTGTTCACCGTGAAGTAACACACTTTTCTACGCTTACCTCTGCGACGTGCCATGTATTTCGCCTCCTTTAATTTAGGTTTTATTTATATATACTATTCTTTATCTCGTGGTGGGAGGGTTACTAGAACGGTAAATCATCATCAGAAATATCGATGGGCTTTCCATCACTAGCAAACGGATCTTCATCAAGGTTCGAAGAGCCTTGTTTTCCTTGGCTGCCATAACCACCTTGAGCCGCGCCATACGACCCTTGTTGTCCGCCTCGAAAATCGTCACGTGCTCCTCCGGAAGCATTCTTAGGCTCTAAAAATTGCACATTCTCTGCTTGTACTTCTACCACATTTACACGACGACCTTCATTGTTTTCAAAGCTTCTGCTTTGCAAACGACCATCTATGCCGACCATACTTCCTTTTTTTAAGTAGTTGGCGACGTTTTCTGCTTGTTTTCTCCACGTTACGCAATTGAAGAAATCAGCATCCCGCTCTCCCTGCTGATTTGTAAACGGTCGATTTACAGCAATTCCAAAATTGGTCACTGCTACGCCGTTTGGTGTATATCTCAATTCAGGGTCACGGGTGAGACGCCCGACCAACACTACACGATTGATCATCGAATCCCCTCCCGGTTCCATTCATTAATCTTCGTCTTTAACTACTAAGTGACGGAGAATCTTGTCATCCATCTTTACAAGACGATCAAATTCATTAATCGCTTCAGTGTTAGAGTTAGCGTATACCACTACATAATAACCATCGCGATAATCATTGATCTCGTAAGCAAGACGGCGTTTTCCCATCTCGTCTACTTTCTCAATCTCTGCTCCATTGTTGGTAAGAACGTTGCTGTAACGGTCAACTGTTTCCTTTGTTCCGTTTTCATCAAGATCTGGAGCAATGATATAAAGAACTTCGTATTTGCGCATAATGCGTCACCTCCTTCTGGTCTTACGGCTCCGTAAAGGAGCAAGGAGAAAAAACGTACAAATCGTTTTCACTCGCAATTAGCAATTATAGCAGAGTCTTTCACCTTTGGCAATATCCCTTACACGTTAAAACGGAAATGAATCACGTCACCGTCTTTAACAATATATTCTTTGCCTTCAAGTCTTACTTTTCCTGCATCCTTGGCGGCTGCCATAGAGCCTCTTTCTACCAGGTCATCATAAGAAACTACTTCTGCCCTGATGAAGCCGCGCTCAAAGTCTGTATGAATCACTCCGGCTGCCTGAGGAGCCTTTGTGCCTTTACGGATCGTCCATGCTCGTACTTCCTGCTCTCCTGCTGTGAAATAGGTTTCCAGGCCAAGAAGCTGATAAGCTGCTTTGATGAGTTTGTCGAGGCCGGACTCTGAAATCCCAAGTTCCTGAAGAAATTCTTCCTTTTCTTCTCCATCGAGCTCAGCAATCTCAGATTCTATCTTTGCACAAACAGTAATTACTTCAGAGTTTTCTTTGGTTGCAAATTCCTTCACCTTTTGTAAATGTTCGTTATCCTCTTCGCTTAGAAGATCTTCTTCACTTACATTAGCGACATAAAGAACCGGCTTTTTCGTCAGAAGATGAAAACCGTGAACAAGCTTTTCTTCCTCTTCTGTAAGCTCGAGGCTGCGTGCCGGCATCTCTTGTTCAAACACTTCCTTAAGCTTCAATAGGACACTATATTCAGCCATTGCTTCTTTATCTTTTGACTTGGCCTGCTTTGCCACTTTTGTGAGCCGTTTTTCTACTGACTCAAGGTCCGCTAAAATTAACTCAAGGTTAATGACCTCGATATCACTGATTGGATCTACTCTTCCGGAAACATGAGTGATATCGCCATCTTCAAAGCAGCGGACAACGTGTGAAATAGCATCCACTTGGCGGATATGGGATAAGAACTGATTTCCAAGTCCCTCACCTTTACTGGCGCCTTCTACAATGCCCGCAATATCTGTAAATTCAAAAGCTGTCGGAACAGTCTTTTTTGGCTTCACAAGCTCAGTCAGCTTTTGAAGTCGCTCGTCAGGGACCTCTACGATCCCCACATTTGGGTCAATGGTACAAAACGGGTAGTTTGCTGATTCTGCTCCTGCCTGGGTAATAGCATTAAATAAAGTGGACTTTCCTACGTTTGGAAGACCTACTATCCCTGTTGTCAATGCCATGAAACGTCACTTCCTTTTTTCTCATAAAAATATTGCCCTCATTTCAATTTACTGAGAGCGTTAGAGCCGTTTATATATTTGCCAAAAAGGCCTTAACCTTTTGTAAATCCAGTTTTTTCACCTTTACAATTATAGAGAGATCAAGGGTAAAAAACAAGGTGGAGTTGCCAGTCATCGCAAAAGGATGATTTTTTCTTCAAACGAATAAGGTTATCCAAAGATGTTTCTACCTGATGATCCCGCAGTCAGCGACTTTTGCTTACGAGGAAGCTGAGGCGCTGACTGAGACATAGAAAACAACATACATGCGGTTGGCGTGAAGATTGAACGAACGTTGCACTTCTGCCTCAGCTCCTGCTTTTTTCCTATGCGTATCATGATTATAAAGAACAAGAAGTATTGCTTTTTACACACTAAAGAAATCAAACCAAACGCTTCCGACCCTCTTTTTTGGCATCGGAAGCGTTTGGTTATTCTTTGGCTTGGTTACCATCTTGTTGTAAATTTACTTCTAAAACAAAGCCTGCTCTTTTAGAGCCGTTATCACCAAGAGTCCTGAATACTACTCTTGGGTTTCAGCCCGTTCGATTATTTTTTTGATTTTTTTTCTAAATTCTCTTCTTGGCAGCATGACACTATGCCCACACCCCTGGCACTTAATCCGGATATCGGCTCCCATACGGATAACTTTCCACTTGTTTTCCCCGCATGGATGAGGTTTTTTCATTTCCACTACATCGTTTAATTGAAAAGGCTGATCCGCCAACTGATTCACCTCTTTCTACCTTCTTACTACACAGTTTCCTATTTGCTTTTCCTATTAGTTTACACTTGATTTACAAAGATAGCGACTTTCATACCTTGTAAAAAGAGCAAACAGCCCTTCCCTTATGTCAAATACCTCTCTCATGCCCTTTGGTGGTTTTTTCCTCCTATTACCCGGGAAATAGATTAGGTAGATAACAAGTACCTTTTGTCAATAAGCCTGTTTCGCCTACAGACTGTTCTTGCCTTGTAAAAAAGGGTAAAGAAGGACAGCTCCCAGCAAATATAAATTTAGTAACCCATATAAAGGATATAGGAACGCCACAAGATTAGAAAATCCAATGCTCGTCATCGGAATCATCAACATAAGAAACATAATCGACAGCACCCAGGCCGGCCATGGAAGCCAGCTTTTCACACGGCTCACTAACCCGAATATGCCGCTCGCTGCTGTGGTAAAGATGGCCATCCAAAGAAGAAAAGCCATAAACAGCAGCATGCCGTATGGGTACGCATTTAGTATGGCAAAAAGAGGAATTTCGTAAAGCATAATGTCGCTGGCAACTACAATTAATGATTGATTATAAAGGAAGGAGAGACCGCCAAGTATAAGACCGCTTCCTATGCTCGCTATCCAGATTTCTCCTTCATGCTTTATTTTGTTGCCTACAGCTGAAAGCACAGCAACTAAGGGAAGAATATTTAACGCTGTAAAGGTAAAGGCTGCAGGCCAGTTTCTTTGGCCTGGTTCTTCAAAAAACAAAGCATTCCCGCTTTCCCATTGAAAGACCACTAACGTAAAAAGAAGACTGGTAATCAAGATGGGAATTATCAATGAATTTACGCTTGTTAACCCATTTACGTCCCAAACAAACAATAATACTAGAAAGCTGCTGATAATAAGTACGCCCACCCAGTAAGGGATTTGGAAGGTTTGCATTGTGGCTCCGCCGCCGGCAACCATTACTCCGCTCGTTGTAAACAGGTACATGATAATCAATCCATCGTACAAAACGGTTACTTTCCGTCCCATTAACTTGTGCAGCACACCAACATAATCAGAGGACCCGCTTTGATAACTAATGTGAAGGATAATGAGACAGCTAGCACTAAACATAACTGTAAATAAAAGAATAGCCAGTCCGCTTTCATGGCCGAAAAATTCCCATAATTCTCGTCCTGATGCATATCCTGCGCCGATCATCGTACCAATAATTAAGCACATCCATTTTAGTCCGCCACTTACCATATATCGCTCCCTAAATCAGACTTTTACTTTCTCGCTGAGTATAGAAAAAAGAAAGCGTCCCTATAATGGGACTAGTATGACAAAGGAGAGACAAATATGATTGGTAAAAAAATTCGTTTTGGCCAGCCACCCTATTCCTTTCAAGTCCATATTGATGATGAGCAAGCGGTAGAACAGCTGACTCGAAGCTTAACCTCTCAATTAAAAGAGGTTCCGGCACACAGAGACATTGTGATCGTATGCATCGGCACAGACCGATCTACCGGTGACTCTCTTGGCCCTCTAGCGGGAACATTACTTTCCAAGAAAAGACGCCAGCGGCTTCATGTGTACGGCACATTGGCTGACCCGGTACACGCTCTTAACCTTGAGAGTGTGCTTGAACAAATAGCTGTCACCCACGATTCACCTTTTATTATAGCTGTGGATGCCTGCTTGGGCCGCATGAAAAATGTGGGGAAAATTAATGTTGCTGAAGGTCCAGTACATCCTGGTTCTGCTATGAAAAAGAAGCTCCCAGCTGTAGGTGACATGCACATTACCGCCATTGTAAATGTCAGCGGAATGATGGAATATTTTGTTCTGCAAAATACAAGGCTCCACACTGTAATGTCCATGGCCGAACATATTGCCGAAAGTTTGCGTAAAACGGACCTGCGTCTCCGTGATCGCACTGTTGAACCAGCTCCCGCTCCCACAAAGACTACAAAGAGCTTCTTTCCTTCCCCGTCCCTGGAAGTACAGCCTATTAGAAAATCATAAAAAAGATAAGAGACAGGAGCCAAAGATTCAAAGAAAACCCGAACCACTGTAATAAATGGTCCGGGTTTTCACTCTTTAGCCATTCACTAAGACCCCGGGTGTCAGTAACACCCTTTGCTTTACTAGCACAAGGGCGATACCTGTGCAGGCTCCTTTCCCTTCCATTCACGATCCTTTTCCATTGTCCTGAACATACCCTCAGCCTCCTGTGATGGTGGTGAGCAGGATTTCTGTCTCTCCCTTTTTACAGAGCCACTTTCTAAAAGAGAAGATCAACATAATAAACAACGGAGACTAACCCGCCTGTTACTAGAATGGCAGGAAGAAGGTTGGCAATCCTCATATCAAGAATCCCCGCAAGTTTTAAGCCAATGGCAAGAATCATAACTCCACCGGTGGCAGTCATTTCTACAATAAACATGTCCAACAGCTCACTGGGCAGCAGACGATCAATTTGTCCGGCAAGCAGAGCAATGCTTCCTTGATAAAGGACAACCGGGACAAATGAAAAGATTACTCCAATGCCTAAAGTGGTGGTAAATAACAAAGCTGAAAAGCCGTCTAAGAGAGCTTTTGTATACAATACGCTGTGGTCGTTTCTTAAGCCGCTGTCGAGAGCTCCTAATACAGCCATGGCTCCTACTACATAGATAAGGGTTGTGGTAACAAAGGCCTTTGCGATTTGTCCTTCTCCGTCTTTTGCACCGGTCTTTCGCTCCAGCCATTGTCCCAGATGGTTGAGGTGATCCTCTATCTGCAGCCTTTCTCCAATCCAGCCTCCGATCACCAGGCTTCCAATTACAATTAAAAACTGTTCGCTTTGCATCCCCATTTGAATTCCCAATACCATCACTGCCAAGGCGATGGCCTGCATGATCGTTGTTTTCACTCGTTCAGGAATCCGTTTAAAACCCAGTCCCAGTAAAGAGCCAATAATAATAGCTAATCCATTTACAATAGTACCTAGTAGAATCATTTCATTAACTCCTAATAAAGATGCACAATCTGGTTACAGTAAAAATCCATCCCTTATTTCTTCTAATGCAATAAGTAATTCCTCTGCTTCTTTTTTTGTATTATAAGGACCAAAGCTGACCCGAATTAAACCGCAGTCTGAAGTTTCCAGCTGCTGGTGAAGGAGAGGACTGCAGTGAACACCGCCACGTACAGCAATGTTGTAATGAGAATCGAGCACAGCTGCAATTTCCTGAGAATCAACTCCATCAAGGAGAAAAGAAAGCACCCCAAGCCGTTCCTTCCCTAGCTCCGGTCCAAATGCTTTGTATTCGGGCATTTTTTTCAGGTCCTGTAATACAAACTCTGCCAAGGATTTCTCATGCTCATAGATTGCTTTTTCTCCCAGCCTCTCAACTTCCTTTAACCCTCCATACCACCCGGCAATACCCGGTGTATTTAAAGTGCCTCCCTCATAAGTAAAAGGCAGCTTATCAGGCATGTCCTCCTCTGATGAAAATAATCCTGTTCCGCCGTGAATCAGCGGATCAATTTGTACTTTTTTACTGAGTAACAGGGCTCCTACCCCCTGCGGGCCAAGCAGCCCTTTGTGAGCAGGGATCGCCGCTAAATCAATGGAAAGCTTATTCATTGAAAGAGGAATAACTCCGGCTGTTTGAGAAGCATCCACTATCCATGTTAGGTTTTTTTCTTTGACCAGCATATCTATGTTACTCAAATCCACTATTGTTCCAGTCACATTTGACCCATGGGTCGTTACAATAGCTTTTGTATTCTCCGTTATGCTGTTCTCCAGGGCAGAAATAGAAATCTTTCCATTTAAATCAGCTTCAATGTAAGTAATCTTTACTCCATACTCTCTTTTTAAAAACTCAAGGGGCCTTCGAACAGCATTGTGTTCAAAAGCTGTACTGATTACATGATCTCCATGCTCCCAGTTCAGCCCTTTTATGGCCATATTTAAAGACATGGTAGCTCCCTGAGTGAAAATAACATATTCAGCCGAAGGGGCCTCAAACATACGAGCCAGCAGCTTCCTCGTATCTGAAATTTTTTCTGCAGCTTTCCGAGACAACTCGTGACCACTTCTGCCTGGATTGGCTCCGTAATCCATTACAGCTGAAGCCATTTCTTTCGCTACCATCTCAGGTTTTGGGTAGGAAGAAGCGGCATGGTCTAAATAAATCATAAATATTTCCTCCTCATTCTTTGGCGATGCCGGAGATGGCTCTCCTGTAAACAGTTTTCTACAAAGAAGAAGCCATCATGCTGATGGCTTCGAGACCGTAAAGGCTTTTTATTAAGCTTCCTCACTCTCCATTAATTGAAGAATCCTTTCAAGGTCATCTTCAGAGAAAAATTCAATTTCAATTTTCCCCCTTTTTTTACCTTTTTTAATCGAAACCGAGGTGCCAAAATAAGTACGAAGTTCCTCTTCCTTTGCTTTAATAAAGACCGAGGGCTTCCCTTCATTCTTTTTCTTCGTTCCACGTGAAACATCTTCATTGATTCGCTGTACAAGCTCCTCTGTCTGCCGGACGCTTAACTTGTCCTTTAATACTTTTTCCGCTGCTTTTGTTATCTCTTTTTCTTCCTTGAGACCAAGCAGAGTCCGTCCGTGCCCCATGGATAGTTCTTTCTCTCCTATCATTTGCTGAACCTTAGCCGGGAGCTGGAGAAGACGAAGATGATTTGCAATATGAGGCCTGCTTTTGCCCAGACGCTTGGAAAGCTGTTCTTGAGTCACCTCTAGGTAATTCATTAGCTTTTCATAAGCGTATGCCTCTTCAAGAGGGTTTAAATTTTCCCGCTGTAAATTTTCAATAAGAGCGATTTCCATCATTTTTTCATCTGATAGGTCCTTAACGATAGCAGGCACTCTATCCAGCTTGGCTGCTTGTGCCGCCCGAAATCGTCTTTCACCTACGACAATTTCGTACCCTTTAATGCTCTTTCTGACAATCAAAGGCTGAAGAATCCCGTTTCTTTCAATTGAAATTCTTAGCTCTTCAATTGCCTCCTTAGAAAAAACTTTCCTAGGCTGATAAGGATTTGGGCGCAAATCCTTTACTCTTACTTCTTGAACTCCATCTTCCTGACTAGTGAGTTCTTCTGGAAAAAATGCACTCAATCCTTTTCCAAGCCCTTTACCCAACGGAAACCACTTCCTTTGCTAATTCTAAATACACTTCCGCCCCTCTGGATTTCGCATCATAGATGATAATGGGCTTTCCATGGCTGGGTGCTTCCCCCAGCCTGACGTTACGAGGAACAATGGCTTGGAATACTTTTTCCCTGAAATACTTCTTTACTTCTTCGATGACTTGCAGGCCCAAGTTTGTCCTGGCATCAAGCATAGTAAGTAAAACCCCTTGAATCATTAAATCTGTGTTTAAATGTTTTTGAACAAGCCTTATCGTGTTTAATAACTGGCTTAAGCCTTCTAACGCATAATACTCACATTGAACGGGGATCAGAACTGAATCCGAGGCTGTTAAGGCATTTAAGGTTAACAACCCTAAAGATGGGGGACAGTCTATAATCATGTAATCATACTCACTCTGCACGTCAGAAAGAGCCTTTTTTAAGCGGATTTCTCTTGAGATTGTCGGTACTAGCTCAATCTCTGCTCCTGATAATTGAATCGTTGCAGGAACGACGTCAAGGTTTTCAACTGAAGAAGGACGAATCACATCTCTAATATCCATGTCTTCCACCAGTAGATTATATACACACTCGTCTACATCGCCTTTACCTATGCCAGCCCCGCTTGTTGCATTTCCTTGTGGATCTATATCTATGAGAAGAACTTTTTTTCCTATGTAAGCTAGACAGGCACTTAAGTTCACAGCAGTCGTGGTTTTCCCCACTCCGCCTTTCTGGTTAGCAACCGAAATTACCTTTGCCACAGGCTCACCAACTTTCTCTCCCCTGACTTCTTTCTATCAAAAACAACATTGAAAAATACTGGTTTTATTTTATCATGTTTCCCGGGAAATTTTGTTTTCATTTTCGTGTCATTCTCTCTGGGAACAGTCTTCAAAGCTTCCCAGAAAAAAATCTACCATGTCTCCATGATAGATTATTTTTTAGGAATACGAATGGTGAATTGGTAGAAGTCTTCATTTTCCTCTTCATCTGTATCTATGTGTAAGCCGCTTTTTTCTACCATGTCGACAGATTGACGGATCGTATTCATAGCCACTCTCATATCTTTAGGGTAATGCTTTCGTTTGGCCTTTTTCTTTGGTACTTCCTCCAGCATCTTTTTGATACGTTCTTCCGTCTGCTTTACATTCAGTTCTTTTTCTAAGATTTCTGAAAGAAGCTTTGATTGTTTTTCTTCATCTTTTAAAGCAAGGAGGGCTCTTGCATGCCGTTCAGTAATGAGTCTATTCATTAATGCATCTTGAACAGACTCAGGAAGGTGAAGCAGACGAAGCTTATTCGCAACAGTTGATTGGCCTTTTCCTAAACGCTGGGCAAGACTTTCCTGAGTTAAATTATGGATTTGTAAGAGCTTATCATAAGCCAAGGCTTCCTCAATCGCTGTCAGGCCTTCTCTTTGAAGATTCTCAATTAACGCTAATGAGGCCGTTTGAGCATCATTATAATCCTTAATTAAAGCCGGGATTTCCTCCCAGCCTAAGCTTTTAACAGCCCGGAGACGGCGTTCACCTGCAATGAGTTCAAAGCGGCCATTTCTCACCCTTACAACGATCGGCTGTAAGACTCCGTGAGTCCGGATGGTCTGAGCCAATTCTTTTATTTTTTCATCCTGGAATACAGTCCGGGGTTGATAAGGGTTAGGTATAATGTCCTCTACTGGAAGATTTTTCACTTCTTCCTGCTGGATCTCTTCCAAGCTTTCTATTTCATTTTCTTCTTTGCCTTCATGCTGATCGCCGAGGCCAAACAACCGTTGAAGCGATTGCTTCATTGCCTGACACCACCTTATTGGAGCTACAATCTATTTACTTTCTTCAAAAAAAGAGAGAATCCTTCCTTGCTGAAACATATTTTTAAAAGAATGCTGACACTTTATTCAGAATGATAGTTTTGCGTAAGCAGAAAACGGGAATAATATGCGTCAATTGTATCATGAACAGGGACTTTGTCCAGAGGAACAAATTATACTATCGGCTGCCTTGAAGGTGTTCCAGGCTTTCTAGGATAGGCTTTAGGCGTTTCTTTAACTTTTTCGACTTTTAAAATAGAACGCTCACTTTCTTCTCCTGGAAGCTTTAATGAGTAAGCCTCGCCCCACTTCCCTCCCAGCTGGGAAATTGCTTTTCCTGCCTCTTCTTTTTCTTCCAGCCCGCTTGCACCCTTCATCGCAAGAAAAGCGCCATTTTTTTGCACAAATGGCAGGCACAATTCTGTAAGGACCGGCATTCGGGCTACTGCTCTAGCCAAAGCCACATCAAACTGCTCCCGAAGTTCTTTTTTTCTTGCAAGCTCCTCCGCTCTGCCATGCATGAAATGGACCTTATCTAGGCCAATTTGTTCAGCAACGTGTTCTAAAAACGTAATTCTCTTTTTTAAAGAATCTACGATCACCACTTCAAGATGGGGGTAAGCAATTTTTAACGGAAGGCTCGGAAAACCAGCACCAGCACCAATATCTATCACTTTCTTCACTTTCGTGAAATCATGAAAAAAAGCGACCGTTAATGAGTCATAAAAATGCTTTTCATACACTTCATCTTCTTCGGTAATGCCTGTTAAATTCATTTTTTTGTTCCATTCCACAAGGAGATGAAAGTACTCATCAAACTGCTTTTGCTGATGTTGTGATAAAGAGAGGCCTTCTTTTTCAAGCCACGTTGTAAAAAATTGTCTACTCATGTCTCTGCTCCACCTTTTCTGTAGGTACTTATGTAAATGACAGGCCCCCATCTATTACAGAGGGAGCCTGTTTACCTTCATTAAGCTTCTTTTACTCTTGCCAGCTTTCCTTGCTCTAAATACACTAACAAAATCGAAATGTCAGAAGGATTCACCCCAGCTACTCTGGAAGCCTGCCCAACTGATAAGGGCCTTACTTCACTCAGCTTTTGTCTGGCTTCTGTGGCAAGCCCTGAAATCGCTGAGTAATCGAGGTTTTCTGGTATCTTTTTCTCTTCCATTTTCTTCATCTTTTCTATTTGTTCAAGCTGTTTTGCAATGTAGCCTTCATATTTTATTTGGATTTCCACCTGCTCGGCAACATCCGGTGTCAACGCAGCTTCGGCAGGAGAAAATTGAGCAACATCCTGGTATCCAAGCTCTGGACGCTTGAGTAAATGAGAAGCAGAAACGGCTTCTTTCATAGGCGTTCCTTCTTTTTCTTCAAGCATGCGCTGGACGTCTTTCGTCGGCTTAATAATCACTTTTTCTAACCGAGCCTTTTCAGCAGCAATTTGTTCCTTTTTCCGTGTAAACCTTTCAAAGCGTTCTTCCGAAATCAGGCCAATATCGCGACCGGTTTCGGTAAGGCGCAGATCCGCATTGTCATGGCGCAGAATAAGTCGATATTCGGCTCTCGAAGTTAATAAACGGTACGGTTCATTTGTTCCTTTTGTCACAAGATCATCAATTAATACTCCGATATAAGCATCGGAACGATCAAGGATGAGTCCGTCTTTTCCTTGGGATTTTCTCGCAGCGTTAATGCCTGCCATCAACCCTTGTCCTGCAGCTTCCTCATATCCTGAGGTTCCATTGATCTGTCCTGCCGTAAACAGGCCTTCAATACGCTTTGTCTCCAGTGTCGGCCAAAGCTGTGTGGGAACAATTGCATCATATTCAATAGCATAGCCAGGTCTCATCATCCGGACGTTTTCAAGTCCTGGTATGGTTTTCAGCATCTTAAACTGAACGTCTTCCGGAAGGCTTGTAGATAATCCTTGTACATACACTTCCGTCGTATTACGGCCTTCTGGCTCTAAAAAGATCTGGTGTCTCGGTTTATCGTTAAAGCGGACAATCTTGTCTTCAATGGATGGACAATACCTTGGTCCTGTACCTTCAATCATTCCTGAGTACATAGGAGAACGGCCCAGGTTGTCATTAATCATTTGATGAGTTTCTTCACCTGTATACGTGAGCCAGCATGGAAGCTGATCGGTAATATACTTTGTTGTTTCATAGGAAAAAGCCCGTGGCTCTTCATCGCCTGGCTGAATCTCGGTCTTATCATAGTCTATGGTATTTCCGTTGACTCTCGGCGGAGTCCCGGTCTTAAAACGAACCATGTCGAAACCTAAATCCTTTAAGTTATGAGAAAGGTTAACCGATGGCTGCATGTTATTTGGACCGCTCTCATACGAGAGTTCCCCAAGAATGATCTTCCCGCGTAAATACGTGCCTGTAGTCACAACGACTGATGTACCGTAGTAAGCAGCACCCGTATTAGTGATTACGCCTTTACAAACACCGTCTTCTACAATTAATTCTTCCACCATGCCTTGACGAAGGATTAAATTCTCTTCTTCCTCCATCGTTTTTTTCATTTCATGCTGGTACAAAAATTTGTCAGCTTGAGCCCGAAGTGCACGCACCGCTGGACCTTTTCTTGTATTAAGCATTCTCATTTGAATATGGGTTTTGTCAATGTTTCGTGCCATTTCCCCGCCCAAGGCATCAATTTCCCTGACTACAATTCCTTTAGCCGGACCGCCTACAGAAGGGTTACATGGCATAAACGCAACAGAATCCAAGTTTAAAGTGAGTACGAGAGTGTTCGCTCCCATACGGGCAGCAGCAAGCCCGGCTTCAACGCCGGCATGCCCCGCTCCGATGACGATGACGTCATAATTACCGCCTTGGTATTGCATGCTGCATCCTCCTTTTTCTTTTATATTCTTTTCATTCATACTTTATTTTCCTAAACAGAACTGAGAAAACAGCTGATCGATCAAGCTTTCATGAACATTATCGCCAATAACTTCACCGAGAAGCTCCCAGGCCCGGGTAATATCAATTTGAACCATATCCACTGGAAGCATCATATCTGCTCCTTCCAGTGCTTCTTCAATAGCTCCTTTAGCCTGCTTTAACAGGGCAATATGGCGAGCGTTAGACACGTAGCTTAAATCGGCCCCTTCCACACCTTCATCAAAAAAGAGATGGGCAATCGCTTGTTCAAGCTCGTCAATGCCTTCTTCTTTCAATAAGGAAGTACTGATCACAGGCCGCTCTCCTGCTAAGCTGCTTACCCTGTCTGTATCTATTTTGATCTCCAGGTCTGTCTTATTTAAAACAACTACAGCATTCATATCCTGTATCGCTTCAAAGAGAGCCTCATCTTCTTTAGATAATTCTTCAGCCGCATTTAACACAAAGAGGATGAGTTCAGCGTCAGCTAACGCTTTTCTTGAGCGTTCTACACCGATTTTCTCCACGATGTCCTCTGTTTCTCTGATTCCAGCTGTATCAATTAAACGAAGGGGAACCCCGCGAACATTCACATACTCTTCAAGCACATCTCTTGTAGTGCCGGGGATGTCTGTCACAATCGCTTTGTTTTCATGGACAAGGCTGTTCATAAGAGATGATTTTCCCACATTAGGGCGCCCTATGATGGCAGTTGCCAATCCCTCTCTTAGTATTTTCCCTTGTTTTGCCGTCATCAGAAGCTGCTCGATTTCCTGTCGAACCTCTTCTCCTTTTTCTTTCAATAACTCAAGTGTCACGGTTTCTGCATCATATTCAGGGTAATCAATATTTACTTCGACATGAGCGACCGTTTCCAGCAGCTTTTGTCTTAAGCGGCGCACTTGAGAAGAAAGCCGACCTTCGACTTGTTTTAAAGCCACATTCATTGCCCGGTCAGTTTTCGCGCGAATTAAATCAATAACCCCTTCTGCCTGGGAAAGGTCAATTCGGCCATTCAAAAAGGCTCTTTTGGTAAACTCACCAGGTTCAGCAAGCCTTGCTCCCTGGCTGAGAACCAGGTCAAGAACCCGGTTAACTGATACAATTCCCCCGTGGCAGTTAATCTCTATGATATCTTCTTTTGTAAACGTACGAGGAGCCCTCAGTACAGAGACCATCACTTCTTCTATTATTTCACTTGTAGACGGCTCTATCAAATGGCCGTAGTGAATTGTATGAGTCTCAGCCTTTGCCAGAGGTGTTTTTCCTTTAAAAATATTGTCGGCAATCGTGACTGCCGCATCTCCACTAATCCGCACAATCGCTATTGCCCCTTCCCCCGAAGGAGTGGAAATGGCGGTAATCGTATCAAATTCCAAGAAACACACCTCCCTGTTTTCTTCTATATAAATTAAAGTAATTATCTATGGTATAGCCAAAAAGGTCTTAATAAATGATAAGAAGCTTTTTCTTTCAGAAAAGGTTGTGGATATATTCCTTTCCTGACAAAATAGAATATCACAAAAAACGAGGGATATAAAGAATATTTATCCACAAGTGGATAACTGCTTTCCATGAATATGACTACTATCCAGTATCTTCCTCCGTTTCCTTCCTTCTTTGCTCTCAGTCATTCTGGTTGTCTAAAAAGAAGGAGCTGGAGAGCTCCTGGGTATGGCTATTGGTCAGTCATACACGAGCCTTTTCTAACGCACAGGATGTATCTTCTACTACATGTAGACTACATATAGACTCTACGTAGACTACACATCGTCCACCTTTAGTAAGTATGAAACATGGCGGGGATATGGAGCTGGAAATTGTTTTAACATCTAAATGACGTAGACTGCTTTCCTCTCTTTATTAATTACCTATAATGAAGAAAGCGAGCTTTTTTTGGTGAAAATTTCTGCATCAGTAATATATCCGAAGATGCGACAAGCAGCTCGTAACCATAAAAAAAGAGACGCCTGTACGGCGTCTCCTTTCGTTTGTGAGCAACGGCGTCTCCGGCCGTTGTCCCTATCTCTTCCCACTATGATCCTTAGGAAGGATAGTAACTTTACGATAAGGTTCTTTTCCTTCCGAAAAAGTCTCTATCTCACGTGACTTTTGCAAAGCATGATGAATGATTTTTCTTTCTCTCGCATTCATAGGCTCAAGTGTTACCTTTTGCCTTGTTTTCAAAGCCTTGTTTGCCAGACGAGATGCTAAATGCTCTAACGACTGTTTTCTTCTTTCACGGTATCCTTCAGCGTCTACCGTAAGCCGAAGATATTGATCCGAGTGACGGTTTGCAACCAGATTAACAAGATACTGAATAGCATCTAACGTTTTTCCTCTTTTTCCGATAAGAGACCCTAAATCTTCCCCGGTCAGATGAAATTCAATATCCTTTCCTTCTCCCTTTTCCTCTACCTCTGCCTTTACTTCCATGTCCTGCAGAAGCTGTTTTAAAAAGGATAAAGCTTCTTCTTTTGGCTGAGGTTTCACCTGCACCTTCAGTAAAGCAGGCTTGTTTCCAATGAACCCGAGGAACCCTTTTTGAGGTTCTTCAAGTACCTCGTACTCCACTTCGTCTCTTTGTGCTTCAAGGTCGTTAAGTGCTTGAGATAAGGCTTTTTCAATCGTTTTACCGGAGACCTTAATCGTTCTCACTACTTTTTCGCTCCTCCTGCTTCAGCATCAGCTTTTTTCTTCACATTCGGACCAGTAATAAAGTACGTTTGGACAATCATAAATAAGTTACCGATAACCCAGTATAATGCAAGTGCTGCCGGGAAGAAGAAAGCAAATACTGTAATCATGATCGGCATCATATAAAGCAAAATTTTCATTTGCGGGTTATCTGTAACCATCATCATTTTTTGCTGAATGAATGTGGTTACCCCTGCAATCAGCGGCAAGATAAAATCCGGGGAATCGAGAGGGAACCATAAAAATACATGTCCTTCAATTTCTCTCGTTCTCATAATTGCATGGTAAAAAGCAATAAGAATCGGCATTTGAATGAAGATAGGCAGACAGCCCGCCAATGGATTGACTCCCCGTTCCTGGAACATCTTCATTGTTTCCTGCTGAAGCTTTTGCTGTGTCTGCTGATCTTTTGCACTGTATTTTTCTCTTAACTTCTGCATTTCAGGCTGAAGTTCCTGCATTGCTTTGGCGCTTTTTGTTTGTTTAATCATTAACGGCAGAATTAAAATACGAAGGATAATCGTTACAATAATGATCGAAAGACCATACCCATAATCTCCTTGAAAGTATTCAGCTATCGTAATTAAAAGCCACGAGAGCGGATACACAAAAAAAGAATCCCAAACACCTTCGCTGTCAGCTGTGATCGGATCCTCAATGTTGAAACATCCAGTCAAAAAAACCATTAAACCAACAAGCATTGCTGCCAAACCTAGTTTCTTGCTCACTACCCTTCCTCCTTGACTATATCTAAGTATGAGCAGGCTTTATAAAAAAATTCCCGCACCATGTTGGGTGTCGAGATGAGAAAACAAACAGCGTGCCATTGGCCGCTTGTTCTTACTGCACGACCACAAACATAATTGTTTTCACAGTCTTCCTCCCCTGCCAGTCCCAGTTGTCCACTCCCGCTTCTTCCTGGAGAAAACGAACATTTCAGGTCACAGAATCTTTCTCATAAAAACCTACAATTTTGGTCAAAAGACACTACTTTTACTATTGTAGCGAAGAGATAACAAGAAATAAAGATATCATTCTATGAACAATTTTGTTCCTGTTATTTTTTTCTTATGTTTTTTGGAGATTGCTGCCTTGATTGTCTGGATGATCTTAGTATCTTTCCCCTTTTCATTACATGAATAAGGCTCTTCTTTATTTCATGGTAATCCATATTGGCTACAGGAATTCTGGCAATAATTACGTAATCTTTCTCTTGAAGCATGTCATCTTTAAATTCCCTGACAAGCTCACGAAGGTGGCGCTTAATCCGATTTCTGGTTACAGCGTTCCCTACTTTTTTGCTGACAGTAAGCCCGACTCGAAAGTGCTCCTGACCTGGTTTATCCATAACATAAATTACTAACTGCCGATTGGCAAAAGAGGTCCCCTTTTGGAACACAGCGCTAAATTCTTCATTTTTTTTTATTCTGTACTCCTTTTTCATTCCAGCACCTCATTAGACAAAAAATATGTAATGAAAAAAGTAGATTTCACACTTATAAGTTCCCCTTCTTTTTAAAACATACAAATAAAAGAGAAAAAAAGACCACTGTCACAATCAGTGGCCTTAAGCGGATAATACTTTTCTTCCTTTTTGACGACGACGCTTTAATACTTGACGTCCATTCTTTGTGCTCATACGCGCACGGAAGCCATGAACCTTTTTACGCTTACGATTATTCGGGTTAAAAGTTGGTTTTCCCATTCTATATGCACCTCCTGAGGTTTATCTTCTATAAACAAGACATCCTGTAGAATTATATAGAGGAAAGACAAACATGTCAAGGTGCTTCTGTTTTTTATATTCACATAAGTCAAAGGTAAATGGAAACACTCCTCTAATTAAAAGGGTTTGTAAAACTTTGTTGTTTATTTACGCTCGCTTGATCCTAAACGTAAGTGCAACATCCATTAATGCATCACTTCATTTGCATTCACGGTGTCTTCTATGTCTCGGTTTGCCATAGCCTTCGGAAAAACCTTTTGGGATCTGTGGATCATGCTATTCCCGACGGCGTATGCGTATTTATCTCCTATAAGAAACAACATTCCTCTTTATCAGAGCATAAAAAAAAGGAATTCTGCCTTTCTTATTCTTTTCCGCCTGCCTGAAAAATTGAATTTCCCTAAATGAAGTAATCTTTGTTCCTTGTAACAGAATTTGCCTTTGTGGATAACTTAGGTGATCCTTTTTTTAGTTTTCGACATCCTTTCGACAAGTTGTACACACTATCTTGTGGTGTGGATAATTTTTGTACACAAGGGATAGAGTTGTGTGGATAAGTACATATAATCCCGTTGCTAACGCTCTTTTTTTTTGATATGATATATTTGTTTTTACTCTGGACAACTGTGAACAAGGTTTTTCTTATCCACAGCTGTTGATAACTGTGTTGATAACTTTCCACAGGCTCTGTATATGCTTGTCCACATTTCACTTCCAATTGTGGACATTCCTTCTTCCTACTATATTATATATACATGTTTATTTGTGCTCATTTTTTGTGCATAAGTACTTGAGTATTTTTATACATACAGGGTGAACATTTCTTATACAACTGACCTTACGAGGGCTTCCTTCTTATTTTCACAATGAAGTTGGGAAGCCTTTCTTGCCTTGTTTTTCTCGGAAGGGAAGACAATATTACTGACAAAAGGAGGGTGCACGGATTGGAGAATATAACTGATTTGTGGAATCAAACGCTTGAGCTTATTCAAAAAAAAGTGAGTAAGCCCAGTTTTGAAACCTGGCTGAAGGCAACTCAAGCAGCAGATATAAAAGAAGATATGATCATTGTAAAAGCACCCAATGAATTCGCCAGGGACTGGCTTGAAAACCGATATTCCGACATTATTTCCGATACATTAAAGGACATTACTGGAGCTACTTTGCAGGTGAAATTTATTATCCCGGATGATGAAGAAACAGATCAGTTTTCAGTTGAGGAAGATTTGAAGAAATCCCCTCCTAAAGCCCAGGCTGCACAAGAAGAAATTCCAAAAAGCATGTTAAATGACAAATATACGTTTAACACGTTTGTCATTGGCTCAGGAAACCGATTTGCCCATGCTGCTTCTTTAGCAGTGGCCGAAGCACCTGCTAAAGCATACAATCCCTTATTTATATACGGTGGTGTAGGACTTGGGAAAACTCACTTGATGCACGCAATTGGGCATTACGTCATTGACCATAATCCCAGTGCTCGCGTGGTGTATTTATCTTCTGAGAAATTCACTAATGAGTTTATTAATTCTATCCGTGACAACAAAACGATTAACTTTCGAAACAAGTATCGAAACGTTGACGTTCTTTTGATAGATGATATTCAATTTCTAGCGGGGAAAGAACAGACTCAAGAAGAATTTTTCCATACGTTTAATGCCCTGCACGAAGAAAGCAAACAAATTGTGATCTCAAGTGATCGTCCACCAAAAGAGATCCCCACATTGGAAGATCGGCTCCGCTCTAGATTTGAATGGGGGTTAATCACAGACATTACGCCTCCAGACCTGGAAACGAGAATTGCGATCCTGCGAAAAAAAGCAAAAGCAGAGAAGCTTGATATTCCAAATGAAGTCATGCTTTATATCGCAAATCAAATAGATACAAATATAAGGGAGCTTGAAGGGGCTCTGATTCGAGTGGTCGCTTATTCATCGTTAATTAACCAGGATATGAATGCCGATCTTGCTGCAGAAGCCTTAAAAGATATCATTCCTACAGCTAAACCGAGGATTGTGACCATACAGGATATCCAGACGCAGGTAGCCGGACATTTTCAAATTCAAAGAGATGAGCTCATGGCAAAAAAACGAACAAAAACGATCGCTTTTCCACGACAGATTGCTATGTACCTCTCAAGGGAAATGACAGATTCATCTCTGCCTAAAATCGGGGAGGAATTCGGCGGAAGAGATCATACGACAGTCATTCATGCTCATGAGAAAATTTCAAAATTAATGTCGTCTGATGAAGAATTACAGCAAAAGGTGCAGGAAATTATCGACAAGCTTAAAGGATAATGTGCAAAACCAGTAAAGTTACACACACACTATCCACATGTGGATTTCTTTGCCATTCCTGAACTCTTCTGACTTATCCACAGTATAAACACCCTCTATTACTACGACGACTTTTTTTATTAAATAATAAATATATGTTAAAGGGAGATGAATTATGCATTTTGTCATAAACAGAGAACAATTTGTACACGGGGTACAGCATGTAAATAAAGCTGTTTCTTCCCGTACAACAATCCCCATATTAACGGGCATAAAAATTTCAGCTTCACAAACAGGCGTCACTTTAACAGGAAGTGATTCTGATATATCCATAGAAGCGTTTATTCCATCTGAAGAAGATGAAAAAAGAAATGTGGAAGTAAAAAATGAAGGAAGCATCGTACTTCAGGCAAAATTCTTCGCTGATATAGTTAAAAAACTCCCTGGTAATGAAATAGAGGTAAGTGTTCAAGATCAATTTGCAACCACTTTACGATCAGGAAGTGTAGTGTTTAATTTAAACGGACTAGATCCTGAAGAGTACCCGCGTTTACCACAGCTTGAGGAAGATCAGACGTTTTCATTGCCCCAAAGCTTGTTGAAAGATATGATCAGGCAAACAGTTTTTGCAGTGTCCTCTCAGGAAACACGCCCCGTGTTGACAGGTGTAAACCTGGAAATAGAAGACCAGATACTTTCCTGTACTGCAACAGACAGTCACAGGCTGGCACTTCGGACGGCTCCTGTGGAAACAAACATGGAGGAACTGGAAATAAGCAACGTTGTGATTCCTGGGAAAAGCTTAAACGAACTAAGTAAGATCATAGAAGACAGCGAAGACTATATAGACATTGTAGTAACCGAAAGCCAAGTTCTGTTTAAACTTAAGAACCTTTTGTTTTTCTCTCGTTTACTCGATGGAAAGTACCCGGTAACAAAAAATATGATTCCAAGCCAGTCAAAAACGCGCATGGAAATCCACACAAAAGAGCTTTTAAATTCACTCGAACGTGCTCTGCTGTTATCCAGGGAAGCAAAAAACAATGTCATTAACCTAAAGACGCTTGATCAATCAACAATAGAAGTGAGCTCAGTGTCTGCAGAAGTAGGGAAGGTTACTGAAAAAATTACGACCGAAAAGCTTGAAGGAGAAGAACTTAGGATCTCTTTTAACGGCAAAAACATCATGGATGCCTTAAAAGTCATTGATAGTGAAGTGATCGATATCATGTTTACTGGAGCTATGAGTCCTTTTGTCATCCGTCCGACAGACCATAACCAAATGCTTCACCTTTTTTCACCCGTCAGAACATACTAAAAAGAGTATTGAGTTATCAGCCGATTCCCGCTTTCCCAAAAAAGCGGGTTTTCTGTTGGTAAAGAAAAAAACAAAAAGGGTAAAATAATAAAATGTAAAGACAATAAGGAGTAGAGCCTTAAGGGAAAAAAGAAATCCAAACAGCCTATTGGCGTATGGACGAGAGTTTAGTAAAATATAAGATGTATCCATGTGCCTTGCGGAGGCATACATTGTTTATTTTGATAAAGACCTTATTTTCCTGATTGAAAACTGGTGACAAAAGGAGGGAGCAAGGGATGGAGCAAGTAAAGATTTCAACGGAATATATTACTCTTGGTCAATTCTTAAAAGAAACCGGGGTTATCGATACAGGCGGGATGGCCAAGTGGTTTTTATCTGAACATGAGATTCAGTTAAATGGAGAGCCGGAACAGCGAAGAGGGAAAAAGCTCTATGACGGGGATGAAATAGTCATTGAAGGGATAGGGAAGTTTGTTGTTTCCGCTCCTAGTTAGAGGGATGCTTTTTGCATATTGAATCGCTTTATTTAAAACAGTATAGAAATTATGAAGAGCTGACCCTGCAATTTGAAAATAAAATCAATGTTATAATAGGGGAAAATGCTCAAGGGAAAACAAACCTTATGGAAGCTATCTATGTGCTTGCTTTTACAAAATCCCACCGGACTCCCAGGGAGAAAGAGTTAATAAACTGGGATGAGGATTTTGCTCGCATCCAGGCCCAGCTTTCGAAATCATCAGGCCCGTTTAGTCTTGAAGTGATCCTTTCAAAAAAGGGAAAAAAGGTTAAATATAATGAATTAGAACAAAGAAAGTTAAGTGAATATATAGGAGCATGCAATGTAGTCATGTTCGCACCAGAAGATTTAAATTTAGTGAAGGGCGCCCCACAAGTCAGGCGCCGATTTATTGATATGGAAATAGGGCAGATCAGTTCGGTTTATTTGCATGATCTTGCTGTCTATCACCGGATACTAAAGCAACGAAACCAGTTGCTTAAAGACATGTTTTCCAAGTCAGGCACTCAAGCCGATATGATGCTGGAGGTGCTGACTGAGCAATTAATAAAAGCAGCAGCCAAGTTAGTCGAGAGGCGTTTCCACTTTCTGAACATGCTGGAAAAATGGGCGAAGACGATTCATAAAGAAATTAGCCGGGGAAAAGAGGAGCTGATTCTTTCGTATGTCCCTACTGCAGAGGTATCAGAAGGCATGGAATTGTCGATGATAGAAGAAGAATACAAGCAAGCATTTGGAAAAGTAAGAGATAATGAGAAACGCCGCGGTGTGACGCTAGTTGGTCCTCACCGGGAAGATATCAAATTAACGGTAAATGACAGGAACGTGCAAACATATGGTTCACAGGGACAGCAGCGAACGACCGCTTTGTCATTAAAGCTGGCTGAAATAGAACTAATTCGAGAAAACATCGGGGAATACCCGATTTTATTATTAGACGATGTTCTTTCTGAATTAGATGATCACCGTCAGTCTCACCTTTTAAATACGATCCAGGGCAAGGTGCAGACCTTTGTAACAACAACCAGCGTTGAAGGTATAGAGCATGAGACACTAAAGCAAGCTTCCATGTTTTATGTAGAAGATGGTCGTTTGCATCAGAAGAAATGAGGGGTATAAGATGTTTATCCATTTAGGCGGTGATACGGTAATCCGCGCTAAAGACGTAGTGGCAATCTTAGATTATGAAACAAACAAGTCTTCAGCAATCAGTCAGCAGTTTTTAAATACCAAAGACAAGAAAGACATCATAGAAATTTCTGCAGATTTGCAAAAGTCGATTGTCGTAACTGACGATATCCTTTACTTTTCACCTATTTCCTCATTAACCCTTAAAAGAAGGGCTTCAGTTGTGTCAGGTATTGAGGATTATAGTGAAGAAGAAACCGTGCATGACAATTAATGGGGAAGCTCCCATATAAAAATAGATCATAAGCAAGGAAGAAATTTCCGAATCTTTTTTTTCAGCATGACGAGGTAACTGAACGGAAAGCACAGTCGCTCAAGGAAGCTGTGATATTTCCATAGGAAGTGAAGGTGAATAAATTGTCCATTGAACAACATTCATATGATGAGAGTCAAATTCAGGTCTTGGAAGGCTTGGAAGCCGTTAGAAAACGCCCGGGAATGTATATTGGCTCCACAAGCGGACGGGGACTACACCATTTAGTGTGGGAAATTGTTGATAATAGTATTGATGAAGCGATGGGCGGATATTGTGACACAATAGAAATCGCTGTGGAAGAAGATAATAGTATTACCGTGCAAGATAACGGGCGCGGGATCCCTGTCGGCATGCATGAAAAAATGGGCCGACCTGCTGTTGAAGTGATTATGACCGTTCTTCATGCAGGAGGTAAATTTGGCGGCGGCGGTTACAAAGTATCAGGCGGCTTACATGGGGTAGGTGCTTCTGTGGTGAACGCTCTGTCAGAACTTTTAGAAGTAGAAGTGCACAGAGAAGGAGAAATCTATTTTCAAAGCTATAAAAGAGGTGTGCCTCAGCAGGATCTAGAGCAGATCGGCACGACTGAGAAGCGGGGCACGAAAATACATTTTAAGCCTGATCAGGAAATTTTTCAGGAAACACAGGAGTTTGATTTTGATATATTAGCAACCAGGCTTCGGGAGCTGGCCTTTTTAAATAAAGGGCTCAGAATTATTTTTACGGACAAGAGAGAAGAAGAAAAGAAGGTAGAGTATTACTACGAAGGAGGCATCGCTTCCTTTGTAGAATACTTGAATCGCTCTCGTGATACTTTGCACGAAAAGCCTATTTTCATTGAAAGTGAAAAAGAAGGTATTCAGGTTGAAATTGCCGTCCAATATAATGACAGCTTTGCAAGTAATATTTATTCGTTTGCTAATAACATAAATACCCATGAAGGCGGGACACACGAGTCAGGTTTTAAAACAGGCCTCACACGTGTGATCAATGATTACGCCCGTAAGAACAGCCTCTTTAAAGAAAACGATCCTAATCTTACAGGAGAAGATGTAAGAGAAGGGCTGACAGCTATCATTTCGGTGAAGATTCCCGATCCGCAATTTGAAGGGCAGACAAAGACAAAGCTAGGAAACAGTGAAGCCAGAACGATTACTGATTCCTTGTTTTCAGAAGCTTTTTCACGTTTCTTAATTGAAAACCCGGACACTGGAAAGCTGATTGTGGAAAAAGGACTCATGGCTTCAAGGGCTCGGGAAGCAGCGAAAAAAGCCAGGGAACTTACAAGAAGAAAAAGCGCCCTGGAAGTAAGCTCTCTTCCTGGGAAACTCGCAGACTGCTCCACGAAGGATGCTTCTATCAGTGAAATTTATATAGTGGAAGGCGATTCAGCCGGAGGATCAGCAAAACAAGGGAGAGACCGGCACTTTCAGGCAATTCTTCCTTTGCGCGGTAAGATTATTAATGTGGAAAAAGCAAGGCTTGATAAGATCCTTGCAAATAATGAAATACGTTCAATTATCACTGCCTTAGGCACTGGGATAGGCGAGGAATTTGATATCTCCAAAGCAAGGTATCATAAGATTATTATTATGACTGATGCCGATGTGGATGGCGCCCATATTCGAACGCTTATCTTAACGTTTTTCTATCGATACATGCGTCCCCTTATTGAAGAAGGGTATATATATATTGCCCAGCCTCCTCTTTACAAGGTTCAGCAAGGAAAAGCGATCCACTATGCGTATTATGAAAAGGAACTAGATCAAATCCTGGAAGAGCTGCCTAAGCAGCCTAAACCAGGGTATCAGCGTTATAAGGGCCTTGGTGAAATGAACCCGGAGCAGCTGTGGGAGACTACGATGGACCCTGAGACACGTACAACGCTGCAGGTTACATTAGAAGACGCCATGAAAGCCGATGAAATTTTCGAAACGCTTATGGGCGACCGCGTGGAACCACGGCGAGATTTTATCCAGGAAAATGCACATTATGTTAAGAATCTAGACGTTTAAGCAAGAGGGTGGGGAAAAGGACCCTGCCCTTTCCTGCTTAATATTGGTAACAGGGCAATAGAATCCAAAGCCCACTGCCAGGACGTTACCGGAAGGAAATGGAGGTAGTAGGATGGCAGAGAATGAATCCAGAGTAAGAGAAATAAACATAGGACAAGAAATGCAGACGTCTTTTTTAGATTATGCCATGAGCGTAATTGTCAGCCGTGCTTTGCCAGATGTAAGAGATGGTTTAAAGCCTGTGCACCGCAGAATTTTATTTGCTATGAATGAATTAGGCATGACACCGGATAAGCCATACAAAAAGTCAGCGCGTATCGTCGGAGAGGTTATAGGGAAATACCACCCGCACGGTGACTCTGCCGTTTATGAAACGATGGTAAGGATGGCACAGGATTTTAGTTTCCGTTATATGCTTATCGACGGGCATGGGAACTTTGGATCCGTAGATGGAGATGCAGCAGCTGCCATGCGTTACACTGAAGCTCGAATGGCCAAGATCTCCATGGAAATGGTTCGTGACATAAATAAAGACACAATCGACTATCAGGATAACTATGACGGGGCAGAAAGAGAGCCCATTGTTCTTCCGTCACGTTTCCCTAACCTCCTTGTTAATGGAGCCGCCGGCATTGCCGTAGGGATGGCTACCAATATACCTCCTCACCAGCTTGGTGAAGTGATTAATGGAGTGCTCGAGCTAAGCGAGAATCCGGAGATCTCAATTGAAGAATTAATGGAACATATCCCAGGTCCTGACTTTCCGACAGGGGCTACCATTTTAGGACGAAGCGGCATTCGAAAAGCATACTTAACCGGACGCGGTTCCATTTTAATTCGTGCGGTAGCTGAAATAGAAGAAAGCCCGAATGGAAAACAAGCAATTATTGTAACGGAGCTTCCCTATCAGGTAAACAAGGCGCGACTGGTAGAAAAAATTGCTGAACTTGTCCGGGAGAAAAAGATTGAAGGAATCACTGACTTAAGAGACGAATCGGATCGCACGGGCCTTAGAATCGTAATTGAAGTCCGCAAGGATGCAAATGCTAATGTGTTGTTAAATAACTTATACAAGCAGACAGCATTGCAGACGAGCTTTGGCATCAATATGCTGGCCCTCGTTGACGGACAACCGAAGGTGCTGAACTTAAAACAATGCTTATCATATTATTTAGAGCATCAAAAAGAGGTAATTAAACGAAGGACTGCTTTTGAACTTCGCAAAGCAGAAGCAAGAGCTCACATATTGGAAGGACTGCGAATAGCTCTTGACCACCTTGATGAAGTGATTGAATTAATTAGAAGCTCTCAAACAACGGAGATTGCAAGAAACGGTTTAATGGATCGGTTCTCTTTAAGTCAGGATCAAGCACAGGCCATCCTTGATATGCGTCTTCAACGTTTGACTGGATTAGAGCGGGATAAAATTGAAAATGAATATAAAGAATTAATGGCCAGAATTGCAGAACTGAAAGCAATCCTGGCAAGTGAAGAAAAAGTCCTGGAAATCATCCGCGAAGAGCTTACTGAGCTTAAAGAAAGATTTAATGACAGCCGCCGGACCGAAATTACTGCAGGCAGCAATCATATTGAAGATGAGGACTTGATTCCTAAACAAAACGTAGTGATCAGTATTACTCACCAGGGATATATTAAGAGACTTCCTTTATCTACCTACAAAAGCCAAAAACGAGGCGGCAGAGGAATACAAGGAATGGGAACCAACGAGGATGACTTTGTAGAGCATTTATTTACTACAAACTCTCATCACACCATTCTCTTTTTTACTAACAAAGGGAAGGTTTATCGTTTAAAAGGGTATGAAATTCCTGAATTAGGACGAACCGCAAAAGGAATTCCAGTGATTAACCTGCTGCAGATTGAAAAGGATGAATTTATCAGTACGGTGATTCCAATCCAGGATTTCAGCGAAGATTCGTCGTTATTCTTCCTTACAAAAAAAGGAATAGCAAAACGTGCTTCCTTGTCAGCATTTGCAAACATCAGAAAAGGCGGCCTGTTTGCTATTAACCTGAGAGAGGACGATGAGCTTCATGGCGTGCGTTTGACCCACGGGGATGATGAACTGCTAATTGGAACAAAGAATGCAATGGGCATCCGGTTCCATGAAAAAGACGTCAGGCTTATGGGCCGAAGTGCTACAGGGGTGAAGGCCATCAGCCTTGCAGAAGATGATGAAGTCATTGGGATGGACATCATTAAAGAAAATGAAGATGTCCTGATTGTTACAAATAAAGGATTTGGCAAAAGAACTCTCCCAGAAGAATTCAAAGTACAGAACCGGGGAGGAAAGGGTCTTAAAATAGCGACTCTTACCGAAAGAACAGGCCATCTTGTTGCCCTGAGATTTGTAGCGGATCAGCAGGATATCATGATTATGACCGTACATGGGGTATTGATTCGTATACGTGCAGAGGAAATATCCAGGTTAGGCCGCTATGCGCAAGGGGTTACCTTGATACGTGTTGGAGAAGGTGAAGAAGTGGCTACCGTTGCACCAGTGGAAATCCCTGAAGAAATCGAGGAAGAGCTCGATGAAACAGAGGAAGAAACTGAAGAAGGAAATGAAGCTGCCAAAGAAACCAGTGAAACGGATGCGTCTGCAGAAGAAGCAGTAGAAGAAGTAGAAGATATCGATTCGGAAGAAGAATAATACAGGCAGCCAAAAAGAATAACAATGATTTACCAAGGATCAACTTTCGGCCAACCGGGCCGGAGGTTGATCTTATTTATTTGTAATCAAAAAGCATAGCCTTTCATTTCCTTGATAGGTATGATGAAGAAATAACAAAGAGTTTAAGGAGCGTAATCTGATAATTCAACTGGCCTTAACAACGGTAAAAAAGGAAAGATTGTGTTCATAGATGAAAAAGCACCTTCTTGCCCTGTTATCTGCATGGAAGATACTGAGAAGGTTATTCAGCTTTCTGCAAAAGATCTGCACACGATCAAAGAGGTATTGGTTTGGCCATGATAAAGATCTTCAGGATACTAAGGGGTATAGTAGGGCTGAAAAAGATAGGGAACTTTTTCTCGTACAAGGGCAAGATAAGCTTTTATAAAAGAAAAATCACTGGTTGTTTGATGGGTGATCAGCTCTCCCCACCATTCCGTTTCATACCTGCATATCATACTTAGGTTATACAAAAGAAGATAATGAACCAGTAATTCATGTAAACCAGTATGCTTCTCCACGTCAGGAAGAAGGTAATAACGATTTTCATGATCTTGAAGGAGAGTTTTTTTAAAGGCAGAATTATTTATAAGTGAGGAAGAATAAGAAAGCACGGAAGAACTTTCTTCTTTCAGTACAGCTTTCATCTCCTTTTTTGAGATCCATTCTTTTACATTTTCTCTTTCGGTCTGGCCTATTGGCTGCTGGCTTTTAACCTCAAAGAATTCAGGATAGAACTCTACGGTCAGCAATGGTGGATAATTGTGAATAAAAGTAAAAAGTTCATAAAGCTCAGGGATCTGCAAAAGCAGATGCCCCATTGACCATTTTTCTCCTTCTACGTGTTTCATGTGGAACATAACGCTGGCTGTATGTGAAAAGAGTCCATTTTTTTGAATTTTTACTTCATCATCTAAAAAACAATAGCTTCTTTTCTTGCGTTTACGAGTACTGACACCGTGGGCCAGCACATGGGATGAGCTCGGGTAGTGAGGGTCATAGAGAAGGACGGTTCCTTTAAGCAAGTCAACGAATCCATAAAAATAGAGCAAAGGCTGAAGAGCTAAAGGAGAAGAGTCAGCCTGTTCAAAGAGCAGCCTGCCAAGCTTCCAGTAATGGGAAAGAGGTGTGGTGTTGTTGTAACTAAATGCCTTCGCCTCACGAAAGGAGTTGGACTTATAGTGCTGGTATAGAAATCGCTGAAGCATATCCTGCCCTTCTAAAGGGAGAAAAAAAGAAAAGGATTGATCGAGAGAGTTCATGCCTGAGACTCCTTTTTTAAGTATAAAAAGTTTTTTTGTCCATAGTTTTTTGAATGTTTAAACTTCAGATAATTAGCATTAAAAAAAGACAAAAAATGATAAGATATGAAAAATAACATTTTGTGTCCTCAAATCACTCATTGAAATGGTGTCTTCTTAGTTAAGAAGACAGCTTTGCATTTGTTTCTTGACAGTAGGATACCCAATTGTTACCCTACTTAATAATATTTAGAGACTGATTAGATTCAGGGAAGACCATAATAGAGAGGATGACAAGTATCGTGCGCACAGATAAGTTTGAAAAAGAAGGATTGACGTTTGATGATGTTTTGCTGGTTCCGGACCGGTCTGAAATTCATCCTCGCGAAGTATCAGTGAAAACGACTTTAACAGAAAAACTTCCGCTGAACCTCCCGATCATTAGTGCAGGAATGGACACAGTAACAGAAGCCGGTATGGCCATCGCCATGGCCCGTGAAGGGGGACTTGGCATTATCCATAAGAACATGTCTATTGAACAGCAGGCAGAGCTTGTGGATTTAGTAAAAAGGTCAGAAAGCGGTGTTATTACTAATCCTTTCTTCCTTACACCAGACAGACAGGTATTTGATGCAGAAAAATTAATGGCTAAATACCGTATCTCCGGGGTGCCGATTGTAAATGAAAATCAAAAGCTTGTTGGAATATTAACAAACAGAGACCTTCGGTTTATTGAAGATTATTCCATCAAGATTGAAGAAGTAATGACGAGCAACAATCTTGTTACGGCTCCTGTAGGGACAACCTTAAAGGAAGCAGAAAAAACACTGCAAAAATATAAGATTGAAAAGCTTCCTCTCGTTGATGAAGGTGGAACGCTTAAAGGTTTAATTACGATCAAAGATATTGAAAAAGTAATCGAGTTTCCAAACTCAGCCAAAGATAAACAGGGACGTCTTCTTGCCGGAGCAGCCGTAGGTGTGACAGAAGATAGTGTTCAACGCGTAAGTGCACTTGTGGACGCGGGGGTAGATGTCATCGTAATTGATACGGCGCACGGTCATTCCAGGGGAGTACTCAACAAAGTGGAAGAAATTCGCAATGAGTTTCCGGATCTTTCAATTATTGCAGGAAATGTAGCTACAGCTGAAGGAACAAGGGATTTAATTACAGCTGGCGCTGATATTGTAAAGGTGGGAATTGGCCCTGGATCTATTTGTACCACTCGCGTTGTTGCAGGAGTAGGAGTCCCTCAAATTACTGCGGTCTACGACTGTGCACAAGAAGCTGGCAAGCATAATGTGCCTATTATTGCAGACGGCGGCATTAAATACTCTGGAGACATCGTAAAAGCACTTGCTGCCGGAGCACATGCGGTTATGCTCGGAAGCTTGCTGGCAGGAGTGTCAGAAAGCCCGGGCGAAAGAGAGATTTATCAAGGACGTCAGTTTAAAGTATACCGGGGCATGGGCTCTTTAGGAGCAATGGAACAAGGAAGTAAAGATCGCTATTTCCAGGAAAAAAATCAAAAGCTTGTACCTGAAGGCATAGAAGGGCGAATTCCTTATAAAGGGCCGCTTTCCGATACTCTTCATCAGTTATTAGGGGGTATTCGGGCTGGCATGGGTTATTGTGGCACAAAGACACTGGATGATTTACGAGAAAACGGAAAATTTGTCCGGATAACGAACGCTGGTTTAATTGAAAGCCATCCTCACGATGTTCAAATTACCAAAGAAGCACCAAACTATAGCTTGTAAGCAAAGTCCTGGGCTTCAAAACGCCATGGAAGGGGCTGAGTTCTCCGGCCCCCTGTTTGGCAGCCCAGGAGAGTAGAAGTTGAAGGCTGTTAACAAAGTAAGCAATTTCAATCGAGCTTTTTCCTTTATTTCCCGGGAAAAGCTCTTTTTGTTAGTAAGATTTATTACTAACAAGAGTCTGGAGCAAGGTCACCTTCCTGAATTTTCCCCACTTTGACCTTTAGAATGAAAACTGCGTGGGCAGTCTTCTGTCTTCAGGAGCATCTGGCAGCAAACAAAGCCGTTTAATAGTGAAAAAGCAACAAAAACATAAGTGAAAAAAAGATAGAATAGGGTCTCTGGCAATCTATGTTTTTCCATATTCTTATGATAGAATATCTTTTGTGCAAGTCATCATGGAGGTGTAGCAAGTTGGGAAAGAATTTTTTAGGAACAGGGGCAGTCGCTGTACTTAGTAGTTTAGCAGTTTTTGGATTTGCTGGTTCGGCGGAAGCAAGCGGACCGGATCTAGAGGCGGAGGCTGCAATTTTAGTTGATGCAGAAACGGGGAAGATTATTTATCAAGATAACATAGATGTAATACTGCCCCCTGCGAGCATGACAAAGATCATGACAGAATACTTGGTACATGAAGCTATCGAGGAAGGGGAGATCTCCTGGGACCAGACGGTTCCTATAAGTGATAAGGTCAGGGAACTTTCTCACGTTCGAGCTTTGTCAAATGTACCGTTAAGACCTGATGAGGAATACACCGTCCGTGAACTGTATGAATCAATGGCTATATACTCTGCCAATGCTGCGACGATTGCATTAGCTGAATTAATTTCCGGCTCTGAAACAGAGTTTGTCGATAAAATGAACGAAAAAGCTGCTGAATTAGGGCTTGATGAATATGAGTTTGTCAATTCAAGCGGGTTGAATAATAACTCAATGGGAGGCTTGCATCCTGAAGGCACTGGTGCAGATGCAGAGAATATGATGTCTGCCCGGGCAACAGCAAAGCTTGCGTATAACCTGCTGGATGAGTACCCGGAAGTGCTGGAGACAGCAAGTATTGGGCGTAAGTCTTTCAAAGAAGGCACAGATGATGAAATAGATATGGTGAATTGGAACTGGATGCTTCCTGAATTAGATCTTCCTTTTGCCTACGAGGGTCTTGACGGTTTAAAGACAGGGTACACAGACCTTGCGGGAAATGCCTTTACTGCCACAGCAGAAAGAGAGGATCTTCGCTTAATCTCTGTTGTGATGAGAACAGATTCTCGTGAAGCCCGCTTTGAAGAAACAGCAAAGCTTCTTGATTATGGTTTTGATAACTATGAACATGAAGAAGTGGCGGAAGAAGGATACCAAATTGAAGGCCATGAAACATTGCCGGTAAGCAGAGGAACAGAGTCAGAGGTTTCTATTTCAACCGCTGAACCTTTAACGTTGCTGCTGCATCGCAATGAAGAGGCTGATGCGTATACACCTAATTTAACGATTAACGGAGAATTCCTTGATGAAGAGAATCAGCTGACAGCACCTATTGAACAAGGTGAGGTCATTGGGTACATTGATTTTGAATATACTGGTGAGAATAGTGAAGAATATTTAAGTGAACAATTAGAAGAAGCGAAGCGTGTCCCTGTAATTGTTAATGAAGAAGTTGAAAAAGCAGGTTGGTTTTCTTTAGGCATGCGCAGTATCGGCGGTTTCTTCTCAGGGATGTGGAACAACGTTGCAGATACAGTAAAAGGATGGTTTTAATCCCTCTTTTCTTATCTGCTTTAACATGACGAAGAATAATGATACAATATAGAACGGAATGATAGTAAAAATTATCTTACTATTTATAAGGTCGTTTATGATCTAGTTATAAAATGAGCAGGGGGAAAAGGAAAACATGGCAGATAGAGGTACTGATCGAGTAAAACGTGGTATGGCAGAAATGCAAAAAGGCGGCGTCATCATGGACGTGGTAAACGCTGAACAGGCAAAAATTGCGGAAGAAGCAGGCGCTGTTGCTGTAATGGCACTAGAAAGAGTACCGGCAGATATCCGTGCAGCCGGTGGAGTTGCCCGTATGGCAGACCCTACGATTGTTGAAGAAGTGATGGGAGCCGTTTCTATCCCGGTAATGGCCAAAGCCCGTATCGGACATATCGTTGAAGCTCACGTATTAGAAGCTTTAGGAGTAGACTACATTGATGAAAGTGAAGTTTTGACTCCTGCGGATGAAGTGTATCATCTTGACAAAAGAGATTACACAGTGCCGTTTGTATGTGGAGCAAGAGATTTAGGAGAGGCTCTTCGCCGGGTAGGAGAAGGAGCATCAATGCTTCGTACAAAAGGTGAACCAGGTACAGGAAACATTGTAGAAGCTGTTCGTCACATGAGAATGGTACAAGCACAGGTTAAACGTGTTGTTAACATGTCAAAAGACGAGTTAATGACTGAAGCTAAAAACATCGGTGCTCCTTACGAACTGCTTTTAAATATTCAGGAGAACGGTAAGCTTCCAGTTGTAAACTTTGCTGCCGGCGGAATTGCTACACCAGCGGATGCAGCACTTATGATGCAGCTTGGTGCAGACGGGGTCTTTGTAGGATCCGGGATCTTTAAATCCGAAAGCCCTGAAAAATTTGCCCGTGCTATTGTAGAAGCTACCACTCATTATGAAGATTATAAATTGATTGGTGAATTATCCAAAGGTCTGGGAACAGCAATGAAAGGTCTTGAGATTTCTACGTTGGCCGCCTCAGAGCGTATGCAGGACCGCGGCTGGTAAGAAATCATCCCGGAGTACATTGCTTATCAATACAAACAAGCAAAGGAGCATTATCATGGTGAAAATTGGAGTGCTGGCTCTTCAAGGAGCAGTGCGGGAACACGTGGAATGTTTAGCTGCTCCGGATACGGAAGTCACGATTGTAAAACGCACAGAACAGCTGGAAGACTTGGACGGTTTGGTTTTTCCTGGCGGGGAAAGTACCACTATGCGCCGTTTAATTGATAAATACGGTTTTTTTGAACCCCTTAAAAAGTTTGCAGAATCAGGCAAACCAGTATTTGGCACCTGTGCAGGGCTGATTTTAATGTCAAAGGAAATTGCAGGTGAAGGAGAAGGCCATTTAGAACTGATGGATATGGTAGTGGAGCGGAACGCATTTGGCCGTCAGAGAGAGAGTTTTGAAACTCTTATGCCTGTCAAAGACATTGGAGAAGACATACAGGCTGTCTTTATCCGTGCTCCCCTTATTTCTGAAGTTGGTAATAATGTGGAAGTATTGGCCAAATACGGCGAAGAGATCGTTGTAGCCAGACAAGGTCATTTACTCGCATGCTCCTTTCACCCGGAATTAACGACAGATTGCCGTATGCATAGATATTTTGCTACAATGGTAAAAGAAGCCAAAGAACAGTTCGCAACACAAGCGATTTCTTCATAAATTTAAATCGTAGATAGGCGCTAGTACTGTTTTATTCTTTTTCAGAGAACCGATGGCTGGTGAAAATCGGTAAAGAATGAGCAGGAATCCAGTCTGGAGTGAAGGGCTGAATGTAGTAGGTTCTTCCGGTTCATCCGTCGTTATGGGATGCTAAGAGGAAGACTGGCGTCTTCAATTTAGGGTGGCAACGCGGGAAAAGCTCTCGTCCCTTACCAGGGATGAGGGCTTTTTTTATGGAGAATAGCAGAAAGAAGACGAACGAACAGAAAAAGGAGGCAAAGAGGATGCTTGATATTAAAGAACTTAGAAATAACTTCGGAGAAATAAAAGAACAGCTTCAAAAAAGAGGAGAAAACATTGGAGAGATCGATCGGTTCCAGGAACTGGATAAGCGCCGCAGAGAATTAATTCAAGAAACAGAAATGTTAAAGCAGCAAAGAAATGAAGCGTCACAGCAGGTAGCCCAGCTTAAGAGAGAAAAAAAAGACGCAGACGATGTGATAAAGAAAACAAAGGAAGCATCTGCAAAAATAAAAGACCTTGATGTGGAGCTGCGGGAAATTGAAGAAGAGTTAGAAACTTTGCTTTTAACAATTCCCAATATCCCCCACGAAAGTGTGCCAGTCGGAAGTGATGAAGATGATAATGAAGAAATACGGAGGTATGGAGAGATTCCTTCTTTCTCTTTTGAAGCGAAAGCCCACTGGGATCTGGCAACAGAGCTAGGAATTGTGGAGTTTGAGAGAGCAAGTAAAGTGACAGGCAGCCGCTTTGCTTTTTATAAGGGGACAGGAGCCCGTTTAGAGCGTGCCCTTATCAACTTTATGATGGATCTTCATGAAGATGAGCATGGATATGAGGAAGTACTGCCCCCATATATGGTAAATCGCACGAGCATGACGGGGACAGGGCAGCTTCCAAAGTTTGAAGAGGATGCCTTTAAGATTAGAGAAGAAGATTATTTTCTTATTCCGACAGCAGAAGTGCCAGTAACAAATTTACATCGTGATGAAATTCTTAATGGTGAAGAACTTCCGATAGGGTATACGGCTTTTAGTGCTTGTTTCCGTTCTGAAGCAGGCTCCGCCGGTCGTGACACGAGAGGACTCATTCGTCAGCACCAATTTAACAAAGTGGAGCTGGTGAAATTTGTTAAACCAGAAGATTCTTATGAAGAGCTTGAAAAACTAACTGGACACGCAGAAAAGGTGCTTCAGCTCTTACATCTTCCGTACAGGGTCATGAACATGTGTACAGGGGACCTAGGATTTACTGCAGCAAAAAAATATGATATTGAAGTTTGGCTTCCAAGCTACAATGAATATAAAGAAATATCCTCTTGCAGTAACTTCGAATCTTTCCAGGCCAGAAGAGCTAACATACGTTTTAAAAGAGATGCAAAGTCTAAAACAGAATTTGTACACACGTTAAATGGCTCTGGTTTAGCGGTGGGCCGCACGGTAGCTGCAATCCTTGAAAACTATCAGCAAGAAGACGGGACAATAAAAATCCCTGAGGTTCTGCAGCCTTATATGAAAAACAAAACTCACATTAGATAAAATAAGCACTCTGTCTTTGGCGAGACAGAGTGCTTTTTATTATAAAAATGTACGTGATTTCCCAAAGAAATTACGGAATTCGAAGGAAATAGACAAGGGAGAAAATTGAGAATATATTACCAAATGGTCTCTAGCCGTTGAAATATGTAGAATTGTTAAAAAATCTTTCAATAATTTTGCTTTTTTCTAAAAACGAATATTGCATTAAATTACAACTTTCCTTATAATAACCTTAATTCATTCTTTTAATTCTTACGAAAATTATAAATAAAAACGCATATGCGTGAAGATATCGTAACACATTCCTATACTTGGAAAAAATCAGCATGGATAAAGGACAAGCCTAGGAAGAGTCCATACAAAAAGAAGTGTGAGAGAAATGAACCATTTGGATAATACAGATTTCGCTATTTTAGGGTATTTGCAGGAAAATGGAAAGCGATCATACAGTGAGATTGCTCGTTGTCTTGATGTGAGTGAAGGAACCATTCGTTCCCGAATAAATAAAATGCTTCAGCAGGGAGTATTTGAGTTTATCATTCATACGAACCCAAATAAAGTAGGCTTAAAAGTTCAGGCCATTATTGGCTTTTCTACTCAACTAGGCAAGCAGGAAGAAATTGCGGGGAAATTGCAAAAGTACCCTGAAGTAAGATTTATTGGTGCTTTTTCCGGGAAACATGACCTGATTATTCAAGCCTATTTCAAAAGCAATGAAGAGCTTGTTCACTTTGTAAACAAAGAACTATCACAAATTGAGGGTATTCTTACAGCAGATGTAAGCGTGGAGTTAAAGCAGTATAAAGATTCGTTTTCCTACATTATACCCTAACCCTATAGTAGAAAACTAGTTTTTTGGTAAGCCAGGGTCTCAGCATAAATTTTTAAAATTTTCAGTAAAGGAAAATAGAGCTAAATTGAGGTGTACCTATGAGCAATGAAGCATTACTTAACGTAAAAGGATTAAAAACATATTTCTATCTTGGAGACCGGGTGGCTAAAGCTGTAGATGGCGTTGATTTTGAAATTAACAAAGGGGAAACAGTAGCTATCGTAGGGGAGTCGGGCAGTGGAAAAAGTATAACCTCCATGTCTATTATGGGTCTGATACCCAGTCCGCCGGGAAAAATTGTAGAAGGCTCGATTAAATTAGAGGGGAAAGAAATCGTTAATCTTCCGGAACGGCAAATGCGGAACGTGCGGGGAAATGAAATCGGAATGATTTTTCAGGAGCCAATGACTTCATTAAATCCAGTATTCACCATTGGGAATCAGGTAGCTGAGCCGTTGATAAAACACAGAGGGTACAAAAAGAAGCAGGCTAGGGAAAAAACGATTGAGCTGCTGAAAATGGTTGGTTTTCCTCGTGCCGAAGAAACCATAGATGAATATCCTCATCAGCTTTCCGGGGGGATGAGACAGCGTGTGATGATTGCGATCGCTATGAGCTGTGACCCTAAACTGTTAATAGCTGACGAGCCTACAACAGCGCTGGATGTCACGATTCAAGCTCAAATTCTCGATCTGATGGCTGAAGTGAAAGAAAGAACAAATTCTTCCATATTAATGATTACTCATGACCTTGGCGTCGTCGCTGAAATGGCTGATAGAGTACTAGTTATGTATGGAGGTCAAATTGTAGAAAACGCAGATGCGAAGACATTATTTACGGAACCTAAACATCCATACACCGTCGGTCTGTTAGGGAGCATGCCTCAGCTTGATGATGAAAAAGAACGGCTGGAATCTATACCTGGTACTGTACCGCCGGCCCATAACTTTCCTCAAGGGTGCCGGTTTGCTCCCCGCTGTAAGCACGCGATGAAAGAATGTATAACGGAAGTGCCGGACCTTCGGGATACAGGGAATGGGCAAAGAGTCCGCTGTATTCTCTATGAAGATAGTCAAGGAGGTCAGCATTCATGAACACTACAAAAGAAAAACAACAGAACCAGCATGACGTTCAAAACCGTGAAAAGTTAGTAGAAGTTAAAAATATAAAAAAATACTTTCCTATCAAGGGAGGGTTCTTAAAAAGAACGGTAGCCCATGTTAAAGCAGTTGATGATATCACATTTGACGTCTACAAAGGAGAAACCTTAGGAATTGTGGGAGAGTCAGGGTCTGGAAAATCCACATTAGGAAGAATGATCCTTCGTCTTCTTGATTCTACTGAAGGAGAGATCCGTTTTGACGGACAAGAGATAACAAATATCTCTCAACGGAAAATGCGGAATTTAAGAAAAGAAATGCAGACGATTTTTCAGGATCCCTACGCATCTTTAAATCCAAGAATGAGTGTAGGAGAAATCATAGAAGAGCCGATGGTCGTTCAAAAGCTCATGAGCAAAAATGAACGGGAAAAAAGAGTCATAGATCTTCTTGAAACAGTGGGTCTGAACGAAAGTGCAAGGAACAAATATCCCCATGAATTTTCCGGCGGTCAGCGGCAGCGAATAGGGATTGCCCGTGCTCTTTCTACTCGTCCCAAGCTGATTATAGGTGATGAACCCGTTTCCGCCCTGGACGTTTCAGTTCAGTCACAGGTTCTTAATCTGATGGAAGATTTACAGGATGAATACGGGTTAACTTACATCTTTATTGCTCATGACCTTAGCGTGGTTAAGCATATCAGCGACCGTGTGGCTGTGATGTATCTTGGAAAGCTGGCAGAAATTGCTCCCAAGGAATCAATATACAAAAAACCACTTCATCCTTACACACAGGCCTTAATATCGGCTGTGCCGACAACCAATGTAGAAGAAGAAAAAGAAAGGGTGGTCTTAGAGGGTGACTTGCCGAGCCCTTCTAACCCTCCTTCAGGTTGTCCGTTCCACACGAGATGTCCGGAAGCTCATGAGAGATGCAAAACAGAACGGCCTCAATTAACAGATATGGGTGGAGGACATTATGTTGCTTGTCACTTGTACACCGAGCCTGAACCTAAAATTGCTGAAAATGCTGAACAAGACTAACCTATTCAGTTTTTAACCTGTACAGGAGGTGACGCGGGTATAGGAGGCGAGGGAAGAGTCAAAAAAGTTTGCTGGTTTACAAAATAAAAGGGGGTAACAAAAGATGAAAAATAAAAGTTTGTTATTTTTATTATCAACAGGTCTTATCTTGTCAGCGTGCAATGGCGGCGATGAGGATTTTGAAGAAGGTGCAGATCCGGCAGAAGATGGCACGGAAACAGAGACAGATGGAGAAAACGGTGAAACGGCAGGAGAGCCTCAAGAAGGCGGAAATATAAATCTTGCCATGTATTCCGCACCAGATCACCAGTTTAATCCAATTTACTATCAATCCTCATATGATAATAATATCCTGGAGTTCACACATGAAAAGCTTTTTGAACAGAACGAAGACCTTGAATTTTACGGGGAACTTGCAGAAGAATACGAATTAAATGATGAGCAAACAGAAATGACTGTTCAGCTTCGTGAAGATGTCGTATGGCATGATGGAGAGCCATTTACTGCAGACGATGTCGTGTTTACTTATACTGCTATCGCTGACCCAGGATATACAGGTGTTCGTACAAGCTATGCAGATTCACTGTTAGGCTATGATGAGTTTAAAGCCGGTGATACGGAGGAGTTTGAAGGTGTGGAAGCTGTAGATGAACATACGGTTGTATTTCGGTGGGAAGAGCCTACTGTAACACCAGAATACGATGCCAGCTTCTTTATTATTCCAGAGCATGTGTTTGGTGATGTTCCTGCTGATGAAATGGAACAACATTCTGCTTCCTCTAACCCTGGGGAAATCATTGGAACAGGGCCGTTTGAGTTTACCGCAGCTGTAGAAGGGGATCGCTATGAGCTTGAAGCATTTGAGGATTACTGGAAAGGTAGACCTCATCTCGATAGTGTGACCTGGAGAGTGGTTGACCAATCTGTTATGACTGGTTTACTGGATAATGGTGAGATTCACATGGTGGCTGAACCAGACGGAATCGTGCCAAATGATGTGGAAAGTGTTGAAGCGCTGGGGAATGTGAACCTTTACCAGCCTCAAGATTTAGGTTACCAATACATGGGTCTTAAATTGGCTCACCGTCCAAGTGAGGATGTGGAAGCCGGTGTAGTTGATCCTGATAATTTCATTATTAACGAAAAACTTGAAGACAAGCGTGTGCGTCAAGCTCTTGTCTATGGTATTAATCGTGAAGCGATGATTGAAGGACTCCTTCATGGTTCTGGAGAGGTCCTCCACGCTCCATTCCCGGAAGCTTCCTGGGCATATGATGAAGATGCACCAGTGAAATATGAGTACGACCCGGATCAGGCACGTGCCCTTCTTGAAGATGCCGGTTTTGAAGATGTAACAGGCGATGGCTTCTATGAAGATCCAGATGGAGAAGAATACGTATTGAACCTTGAATACCCTACTGGAAATGAAGCTCGTGAGAATGCGGCTTTAGTTATCGGGGAGAACCTTCAGGATATTGGTATTAATGTAAATGTGCAGCAGCCTCGTGAGTTTTCTGCTCATGCTGACCGAGTTGAGGATGACGAGAGAAGCATGGATCTTTACCTGATGGGCTGGAGCTTAGCATCTGGCGATCCGGATCCTGCAGTCTATTTCCAGTCTGATGTTGCTTATAACTATACACGCTGGAATGATGAGCATAGTGACGAACTCATTGCAGCTGGTGTACAAGCTCCAGAAGCATTTGATGAAGAGTACCGAATGGAAGTGTATGCAGAGTGGGCGGAGCATGTATCTGAAGAAGTTCCTATGGTCTTCTTATGGTCTCCAATCAATAACTTTGCATACGTCGACAGCCTCCAGGGAGTTACTGAACACCCTGCCAATATGTACAAAGATACACACGAGTGGTACCTCGCCGAATAAGGCTGTATAAGATGGTAAATGGCGTGTGGTGAATATGCCACACGCCATTGCTATGAGAGGGAGAAGGAGGAAAACATGTACAAGTATATACTAAGGCGCGTACTTGTCTTCATTCCGATGTTATTTATTGTGACAGTTGTTGTGTTTGCCCTAGCCTATTTAGCACCAGGGGACCCTTTAACAGGCCAGCAGCTCGATCCTACGATTGACCCGGAAGTTTTAGAGCAGCGTCGAGAAGCATTGGGATTAAATGACCCACCCCATGTGCAATATGCAAATTGGCTCTCTAATGTGGCAAGAGGGAACCTGGGCGATTCATTGCACTACTCGGGACGAACAGTACAGGAGCTTATCATATCGAGGGTGCCCAATACAATTTATTTAGCGGTATTTTCTTTATTTGTCACGATTATTGTCGGTTTGCCTATAGGGATTTATTCAGCTCGTAAGCAATACACCGTAGTAGATTATTCTGCTACTACATTTGGTTTTTTGGGACTGGCAACACCTAACTTTTTTGCTGCACTGGTGGCGATTTATTTCTTTTCGTTCCAATTAGGGTGGTTTCCAGCACAGGGAACGGTATCATCGACGAGTTTGACAGGGTTTGAAGCCTTTATTGATCGATTGCATCATTTAGTTCTTCCAGGGATCACCCTGGGATTGGCAAGCACTGCCATTTATATGCGCTACATCAGATCTGAAATGCTAGACGTCATGGGAAGTGACTTTATTCGGACCGCACGTGCTAAAGGGTTAGGAGAAAACAGTGTTCTTTATAAGCACACCCTTCGAAACGCATTGATTCCAATCATCACTTTACTTGGGTTTGAGTTTGGAACCCTGTTAAGCGGGGCGGTAGTGATTGAAGCCACCTTTAACTTCCCAGGACTAGGACAACTCTTTTTAACAGGAATAATGAACAGGGACTTTCCGTTAATAATGGGGATAAATTTATTAGTTGGAGTTACGATATTAGTCGGTAACTTGTTAGCGGATATTTTCTACGCTGTAGTTGATCCGCGAATTCGCTACGATTGAGGTGAAAGACATGAGTGATCCAAGAGCTACAGAACAAATGGATAACACAGACCCAGGTGCACCTGAACCGAGCGAAGGACAAGAAAAGGAAAAGCACTATAGTCCCACCCAACTCGCTTTGCGGCGCTTTATCCGCAATAAGTTAGCGGTTATCGGTCTCGTTATCTTTATTTTAATAACTATTGTATCCTTTAGTGCTCCGTTAATAACAGACATTGACCCGACAAGAACGGACTTGTTAAACGTACACGCTGAGCCAAATTCTACTAATCTTCTAGGGACGGACAGTTCAGGGAGAGATAACTTTGCCCGATTATTGTACGGTGGGCAGGTGTCTATTCAAGTAGGGGTATTTATTACCCTTATCGTTACAGTGATTGGTGTTGTGTTTGGCTCATTAGCTGGGTACTACGGGGGAATTGTGGATAGTGCTATTATGCGTTTGGCTGACCTTTTTTTAATCTTTCCATTCTTGCTTATGGTGTTAACAGTAGTAACTATTTTAGAGGAAACGACTATTTTCATATTCGTGGTGACTTTAGGTTTAATTACGTGGCCAAATATCACCCGTATTATAAGAGGGAATTATTTATCTTTAAGGGAGAAAGAATACGTTCTTAGTGCGAGATCAATAGGCGCCTCTGATCTTCGGATTATCGGGAAGCATATGATCCCGAATGCTGTCGGTCCGATTATCGTCAATGCTACCGTCATTATGGCACAAATGATCATCTTAGAATCTGCATTAAGTTTCCTTGGTTTTGGAATTCCGCAGCCTACACCAACGTGGGGATCTATGCTGAGTGAAGCCACAAGCTTAAATATATTAACAAATCAGCCATGGGCCTGGCTGCCGCCTGGTCTTCTGATTGTGCTGACTGTCTTATCTATTAACTTCGTCGGTGATGGGTTAAGAGATGCGTTTGATCCTAAAAGCCAAAGATAGTAAAAGAGCTGTTCCGGTTGGAACGGCTCTTTTACTACATTTTAAATTTTTTTTTAGAAAACTGCTTGCATGGGTTATGACCTTATGCTATTATAGTTCTTGTCAGCCAAAAAGACATAATCAAGCACGGAGGAGTACCCAAGTCCGGCTGAAGGGAGCGGTCTTGAAAACCGCCAGGGGCTTTGCGGCCCGCGGGGGTTCGAATCCCTCCTCCTCCGCCATAATACTTACTATTACAAGCATACCTTTTGTCAAAGGGTATGCTTTTTTATACTTAAATAATGTTACTGGGATGAGAGAGGTGGTGAGCATTTGTTGGAGGAACATGATCAACGTTTTATGAAGGAAGCAATAAATGAGGCTCTTAGAGCTGAGGGAAAGGGAGAAGTCCCAATTGGGGCCGTCATTGTTTTTAAAGGGGAAATAATTGCAAGAGGTCATAATGAAAGAGAAACCAGACAACGTTCGGATGCTCATGCTGAAATGATTGCTATAGAAAAGGCATGTGAATATATGGGTTCCTGGCGGTTGGAAGATTGTACATTGTACGTTACGTTAGAGCCTTGCCCTATGTGTGCGGGAGCTCTGGTTCAGGCCAGAGTTCCACGCGTAGTGTTTGGCGCAGTCGACCCAAAAGCAGGATGTGCCGGTACGCTGATGAACCTTCTTGATGACTCCCGTTTCAATCACCGGGCTGAGGTAAGGGCGGGTATCCTTGAAGAGGAGTGCGGGATGTTATTGACTTCTTTTTTTCAGGAATTGCGCAAAAAAAAGAAAGAAAAGAAAAGACAAAAATCTGACCTTTTTTAGATTGGCTGCCTCTGGTTTGTCGTGATATAGTTACCTTAGAGGTTTTAGAAGTGGAGGGAGAACGGTGCAACCGAATCAATTTTCTTTAGAAACAGCACAAAGGCTTGCTGAAAAACTTAATATGCCGCTAGAGCATATCATGCATACGCCGCCTCATGTAATTATGGCTAAGATTGCTGAATTGGAAAAAAAGCAGGAAAACACCGCAAACGAGAAATAAAAATTTTCTACGAAGAACCTCTTGCATTTTGTATCAAGAGTATGTAGAATGAGAAATGCGTCGCTGAAATGCTGACGCCTAACAATGTTATCAAATTTGTCGTGCTAGGCGGGGAGGTAGCGGTGCCCTGTACTCGCAATCCGCTATAGCGAGGCTTAATCCCTTCTCGAGGTTTTGTCTCCGTAAGGTCTGCCCTGAATAAGTGGTGTTGACGCCCGGGTTCTGCGCAACGGAAACCCGTGAACCCTGTCAGGTCCGGAAGGAAGCAGCAGTAAGCGGCCACTTCTGTGTGCCGCAGAGTCGCCTGGGTCTAGCTAACTGTTCAGGTAACGCTTATGGAGGCATTATCAACAGAAGGTGCACGGCTTTAATAAATGAAATGATCAAACGGCTCCGTCGGGGTCGTTTTTTTGTACATAAAATTATTGAAAAGAAAAGTCCGGAATTGGTTGTATCCTTGCTTTGAATTATGCGCTTGAGACCGGTATAATTAGGGATGAATGTCAGCCGGTTAAAGGAGGAACGGGAGTGAGCTACCAGGCGCTTTACAGGGTATGGAGACCACGGCAGCTAAGCGATGTGGTGGGACAGGAACATATTACAAAGACACTGCAGAATGCTTTGATCCAGGAAAAGTTCTCTCACGCCTATTTATTTACTGGGCCCAGGGGGACAGGGAAAACAAGCGCAGCCAAAATCATCGCTAAAGCCATCAACTGTGAACACGCTCCCGTAAAAGAACCTTGTAATGAGTGTTCTTCTTGCCGGGGGATAGGAGATGGATCAATTGTTGATGTAATGGAAATAGATGCGGCTTCGAACAACGGGGTCGACGAAATCCGCTATATCCGTGAAAATGTAATGGCTTCACCCAGAGATATCAGGTATAAAGTGTACATTATAGATGAAGTGCATATGCTTTCTACAGGAGCGTTCAATGCGCTTTTAAAAACGCTTGAAGAGCCTCCGAAGCATGTTGTTTTTATACTGGCAACAACGGAACCTCATAAGATTCCCTTAACAATTATATCTCGCTGCCAGCGTTTTGATTTCAAAAGAATATCCAGCCAGGCCCTCGTTGGCCGAATGGAATATATCTTAGAAGAGCAGCATATTGAGGCAGAACAAGAAGCTCTCCATTTGATTGGTCGTGCAGCCGAGGGCGGTATGAGGGATGCATTGAGTCTGTTAGACCAGGCCATTTCTTTTGCTGAAGATAAGGTGACATCTGCTGACGTTCTTGCTATTACCGGAGCTGTGTCACAGCAATTTTTGACTGATACAGCCAGGGCTTTAAAGGACAAAGATACAGCAAAAGCGATCAAGACAGCAGATGCTTTAATAAGAGAGGGGAAAGATCCCCTTCGCTTTATGGAAGACTTAATTTATTACTTCCGGGATATGCTTTTATATAAAACAGCACCGGAGCTGGATGAAGTGCTTGACCGTGTGAGAGTGGAGGAAAGCTTCGAGGAGATAGCCCAGTCCATTGACACTCCATGGTTATATGAAGTAATTGATAAGCTGAACCACTATCATCAGGAGATGAAGTGGGCAAGCCACCCAAAAATTTTTTTGGAGCTGTCTTTAATCAATGTTTGTTATGTAGAAAACCAGGCTGAAGGAACAAGCTCTGCAGAGGTCCAGGAATTATACAAGAAGCTCAGCCGGATGGAAAAAGAGCTGGAGACGTTGAAAAAGCAGGGAGTACCTGCCGCTGCAGGAAAAAAAGAAGAATCGCAGCCAAAATCCCGAGTGGCGCCTTCTATTTCTTCCTCCAAACAGGGCGGGGTTAATTTAGCCGGACTGGGCAAGGTCAAAGAAATGCTAGGTTCGGCTTCGAAACAGGAACTTCAAGTCATTTCTTCTAAATGGCCGGAAGTAATGAATAAAATTAAAAGCGAAAGTGTCCCGGCCAGTGCCTGGGCAAGTGATTCTAAGCCGGTGGCGGCCACAGGGGATTCTGTGCTCCTGGCATTTCAAAACGAGATGCACAGAAACATGGTGGACTCAAAGTTCCGCTCATTAGTTGAAAGCGCGATTGAAACGATCAGCGGGAAGCCGATGACTCTTATAACCATTCTTATGGGCCAATGGGAAAAGGTTAAGGAAGATTATATGCGGAGCCAGCTCAGCAGCCAGACAGAAGACGAGGCAGGAACGGAGCCGATTGTTGACGAAGCCATTAAATTAGTAGGTTCTGATTTAATAGAAATTGTAGAAAGTGAATAGTGACTATATTAGGAGGCGTGAGAAATGAAAAATATGGGTAGTATGATGAAACAAATGCAAAAGATGCAAAAACAGATGCAAAAAGCACAAGAAGAACTGAAAGAAAAAACTGTTGAGGCGACAGCAGGTGGAGGAGCGGTTAAGGTTATCGCTTCTGGTGACAAGCGAATTGTAGATATTGAAATTGATGAAGATGTAGTAGATCCAGATGATGTAGAAATGCTTCAAGACTTGGTTCTAGCCGCAACAAATGAGGCACTAAAACAAGTAGACGAGTTAGTAGAACAAGATATGGGCAAGTTCACGAAAGGGATGAACCTGCCTGGGATGTTCTAAATTAGGAGGAGTGTTCGGTGCAGTACCCTGCCCCTATTTCAAAGCTTATTGACGGGTTTATGAAACTCCCGGGAATTGGACCCAAGACAGCCAGCCGTCTTGCTTTTTACGTGTTAGACATGAAGGAAGATGACGTCCTGGACTTTGCCAAAGCCCTCGTTAACGCAAAAAGAGATTTGACGTACTGTTCAGTATGCCACCATATAACAGATACTGATCCATGCAGGATATGTGAGGATAAACAACGAGATCAAACAGTTCTTTGTGTAGTGCAAGATTCAAAAGATGTGATGGCGATGGAGAAGATGCGTGAGTATCATGGCTTGTATCACGTGCTTCATGGAGAAATTTCCCCTATGGAGGGAATCGGGCCTGAAGATATTAAAATTCCTGAACTTCTTAAAAGACTTCAAGATGACACAGTGACTGAAATCATTGTGGCAACAAACCCTACGATTGAAGGGGAGGCCACTGCCATGTACATTTCCCGCCTTGTTAAACCTACAGGAATTAAGGTAACAAGGATTGCACACGGGCTTCCTGTAGGAGGAGATCTGGAGTACGCGGATGAAGTAACGTTATCAAGAGCGATTGAGGGACGACGTGAGTTATAGGAAAGAGGATGTCGATGTTATTTAAAAAGAAAAGAATCCGGCAAAAAGAAAGAGAGAGGCTCGTGCGTTTAATCGGGGAAATGAAGCACCAGCTGGAAAGACAGCAGGCGTTTGTATCAAAAAGTGTAGAACCGTCAAGAGAAGTATTGGCTGATGTTAAGCTTACAGAAGCAAAGTATTTATTTCTCTTAAAAGAAGCCAGACAAAAGAAGGTAAGCGGAGTGAGTAAGTAAAAAAGCACCTTTATCCTTCATATTGAAGAGGCACCCACGTTTTATCGAAACGTGGGTTTCTTTGTATTATTTATGGCCCCTTTTGTGCACTTTCGCTTTACTGCAGTCAGCAGACGTAAAGCCGGTATATCTGTTTTACAATCTCCTGCGTTACTTTATTGATTGTGGAAGGTGAATGAAGGGAAGCTTATCCTGATATGGACTGGTTTTTTAAGGTAAAGGACCAGTCTGAAGTGCCTTTACTTCTGACAGGTATTTTAAGGGAAAGATTTTTTAGGATGGACATACATATAGAGTAAACAAGTGAGTGGAAAGGCTAGGTGAATGAAAGTGGACCCGATACTGCTTATTTCAGCATTAGGCTTGCTCGTCTTTTTTATTTTATTTGTCACTGGGCCTCTTAAGCCCTTTCGGTGGATTGGAAAAGGGGTCATACGTTTGATGATCGGAGCTCTTGCTTTATTCTTTTTAAATGTCTTTGGGAGTGCGGTGGGTTATCATATCCCTTTAAACCTCTTTACAGTTTCGATCTCCGGATTGCTGGGCATTCCTGGAGTGGCACTTCTCGTAGTCGTCGATTTATTGATTCTTCCATAGGGTGAAAAAGGTTAGGCGGGGTACGTAAAAGGCCCTGCTTTTTTGATGGATGAAAGGTATTCCATTTATAATGTTCTTTTTTACCTGTCTCAATCAAAATAAAAAAAGTGTTGCATGTGTTTTGAGGACATGATATATTATTACTTGTCGCTGTTGAGGACAGCAATTATAATTAAAAAGTTGTTGACATTAAAATCAACTTCTGATAATATTAATTGAGTCGCTGTTGAGGCGGCAAGTCATAGATTGCTAGATTGTCCTTTGAAAATCGAATGAAAGTCAAACGTCAGTTAATTTCTATTAAAGTAAGTTAAGTTAGTTTCAAACATCTTCATTTTATCGGAGAGTTTGATCCTGGCTCAGGACGAACGCTGGCGGCGTGCCTAATACATGCAAGTCGAGCGCAGGAAACAAGCTGCGCCCTTCGGGGCAAAGCTTGTGGAATGAGCGGCGGACGGGTGAGTAACACGTGGGCAACCTGCCTTACAGACTGGGATAACCCCGGGAAACCGGGGCTAATACCGGATAATCAAGAAGATCACATGATCTTCTTGTAAAAGTTGGGATTTATCCTAACACTGTGAGATGGGCCCGCGGCGCATTAGCTAGTTGGTGAGGTAACGGCTCACCAAGGCGACGATGCGTAGCCGACCTGAGAGGGTGATCGGCCACACTGGGACTGAGACACGGCCCAGACTCCTACGGGAGGCAGCAGTAGGGAATCAGGCGAAAGCCGCGAAAGCC
>NZ_KZ454936.1:3400077-3662577 GCF_002797315.1 Bacillus sp. FJAT-44742
TGAGGTGTGGGTAGCGGTGAAATGCCAATCGAACTCGGAGATAGCTGGTTCTCCCCGAAATAGCTTTAGGGCTAGCCTCGAGTTAGAGTCCTGGAGGTAGAGCACTGATTGGACTAGGGGTCCCTACAGGATTACCGAATTCAGTCAAACTCCGAATGCCAGAGACTTATTTCTCGGGAGTCAGACTGCGAGTGCTAAGATCCGTAGTCAAGAGGGAAACAGCCCAGATCACCAGCTAAGGTCCCCAAGTATACGTTAAGTGGAAAAGGATGTGGAGTTGCTTAGACAACTAGGATGTTGGCTTAGAAGCAGCCATCATTGAAAGAGTGCGTAATAGCTCACTAGTCGAGTGACTCTGCGCCGAAAATGTACCGGGGCTAAACGTATCACCGAAGCTGTGAATGAACACCATCAGGTGTTCGTGGTAGGGGAGCGTTCAAAGGGCTGAGAAGCTGGATCGTGAGGACCAGTGGAGCGCTTTGAAGTGAGAATGCCGGTATGAGTAACGAAAAGAAGGGTGAGAATCCCTTCCGTCGAAAACCTAAGGTTTCCTGAGGAAGGTTCGTCCGCTCAGGGTTAGTCGGGTCCTAAGCCGAGGCTGAAAAGCGTAGGCGATGGGAAACAGGTTGAAATTCCTGTACCACCTCCTCACCATTTGAGTAATGGGGGGACGCAGAAAGGTAGGGTAAGCGCGCTGTTGGATATGCGCGTCCAAGCAGGTAGGCTGAGAAGCAGGCAAATCCGCTTCTTGTAAGGCTGAGCTGTGATGGCGAGGGAAATCATAGTACCGAAGTTCCTGATCCTACACTGCCAAGAAAAGCCTCTAGCGAGGTGAGAGGTGCCCGTACCGCAAACCGACACAGGTAGGTGGGATGAGAATTCTAAGACGCTCGGGAGAACTCTCGTTAAGGAACTCGGCAAAATGACCCCGTAACTTCGGGAGAAGGGGTGCTCTCTAGGGTGTTAAAGCCCCGGAGAGCCGCAGTGAAAAGGCCCAAGCGACTGTTTATCAAAAACACAGGTCTCTGCGAAGCCGCAAGGCGAAGTATAGGGGCTGACACCTGCCCGGTGCTGGAAGGTTAAGAGGAGAGGTTATCCCCTTCGGGGAGAAGCTTCGAATTGAAGCCCCAGTAAACGGCGGCCGTAACTATAACGGTCCTAAGGTAGCGAAATTCCTTGTCGGGTAAGTTCCGACCCGCACGAAAGGTGCAACGACTTGGGCACTGTCTCAACGAGAGACCCGGTGAAATTATATTACCTGTGAAGATGCAGGTTACCCGCGACAGGACGGAAAGACCCCATGGAGCTTTACTGTAGCTTGATATTGGATTTTGGTACAGCTTGTACAGGATAGGTAGGAGCCTTGGAAACCGGACCGCCAGGTTCGGTGGAGGCGCTGGTGGGATACTACCCTGGCTGTACTGAAATTCTAACCTCGGACCGTGATCCGGTTCAGGGACAGTGTCAGGTGGGCAGTTTGACTGGGGCGGTCGCCTCCTAAACAGTAACGGAGGCGCCCAAAGGTTCCCTCAGAATGGTTGGAAATCATTCGAAGAGTGCAAAGGCAAAAGGGAGCTTGACTGCGAGACCTACAAGTCGAGCAGGGACGAAAGTCGGGCTTAGTGATCCGGCGGTACCGTATGGAAGGGCCGTCGCTCAACGGATAAAAGCTACCCTGGGGATAACAGGCTAATCTCTCCCAAGAGTTCACATCGACGGGGAGGTTTGGCACCTCGATGTCGGCTCGTCGCATCCTGGGGCTGAAGTAGGTCCCAAGGGTTGGGCTGTTCGCCCATTAAAGCGGCACGCGAGCTGGGTTCAGAACGTCGTGAGACAGTTCGGTCCCTATCCGTCGCGGGCGCAGGAAATTTGAGAGGAGCTGTCCTTAGTACGAGAGGACCGGGATGGACACACCGCTGGTGTACCAGTTGTTCCGCCAGGAGCATAGCTGGGTAGCTACGTGTGGACGGGATAAGTGCTGAAAGCATCTAAGCATGAAGCCCCCCTCAAGATGAGATTTCCCATAGCGCCAAGCTAGTAAGACCCCTTGAAGATGACAAGGTTGATAGGTCTGAGGTGGACGCGTGGCGACACGTGAAGCTGACAGATACTAATCGGTCGAGGGCTTATCCTAACACAAATAGGCGGGCGCCTCGGTGATACACTCTATTTCTTCTCTGTTATTCAGTTTTGAGAGAACGATGTTCTCTATGTCTGGTGACGATAGCGAAGAGGTCACACCCGTTCCCATGCCGAACACGGAAGTTAAGCTCTTCAGCGCCGATGATAATTGGGGGGCAACTCCCTGTGAAAGTAGGACGCTGCCAGGCAAACTCTGAAAGCACCCACGTTGTGGGTGCTTTTTTCATGTCTAACAAAAAAACACATCTCCTGGAAGTACTCAAAGCTGAAAGCTGTGCACCTATTTTTTTTGAAGGCTCTGTTACGGGCCAATGTTGAGCAGATAAAAGAGCGAGATGGATTCGGGGATAGCATGCGATGCGAAGAATCCCTGCCGGGTGCTTACGCCAAGGAATCTGAGGCCATGCTTGAGGATTTTAACGAAAATCTACAACAAATGTAATAAAGTCTGTTTCTCGGTGTCTTGGCAGAAGAAAAGTCGCACTCGCTTTTTCCTTATGGTCATAAGGAAAAAATAGGCACATTCCTTGTTGTCGACGCGTATGCTACTAGAAGAACAAAGTGAAATCGTGACGACTTTGTATAAGAAGCAAAAAAGTGGCCATCCTATGTGTAAGGGGTGAAAACTATGAAACCGAGAAATGAAAGCGATTCTAGTGTAACCGAATTATGTTTAATATGTGAAAGAAAAAAGGAAAAAGGGATTCATATTGTAACAGCTTTTATTTGCTCAGAGTGTGAGCAGGATATTGTGCAGGCGACCACTGAGGATCCAAATTACCGCTTTTATATTGAAAGACTTAGAGAAATAAAGACTAACAAGCTGACTTCCTGAAGAGAAGGGCTTGTCTTTTTTTTTAAAAGAATATATGGTTAAGGAATGAATGAAAAAAGGATTGTAAACGATGAATAATCAATATAAACGTCCTCTATATGACAAAGCCGCAGCTTTTGCAGGCAGCTCTCCTCTTTCTTTTCATGTTCCAGGACACAAAAATGGAGTTGTATTTCCCACCTCTTCCAAGGAACACTTTTCCTCTCTGTTGCCTTTTGATCTCACAGAACTTGAGGGATTAGATGATCTTCATGAACCCGAGGGGATCATAGGGGAAGCACAGGATCTTGCAGCAGATTTATACGGAACGTTATCAACTTTCTTTTTAGTGGGTGGCTCGACTGCAGGGAACCTTGCTATGATCATGTCTGCTTTTCAAGAAGGAGATAAAGTAGCTGTCCAAAGAGATGCTCATAAGTCAGTCATTAACGGTCTCAGGCTTGCTAAGGCCGAGCCTGTATTTATATCGCCGATTTATGACGATAAGACAGGACTTTCACTTGGAGTCACGATCGAAAGGATAAAGGAAGCTTTTCAATCATATAAAGGAATCAAAGGGCTTGTATTAACATCTCCTACTTACTACGGGTGGGCTGCTCCTCTGCATAACATTATTGAGTATATTCATGAGCAGGAAGGAGTAGTGTTAGTAGATGAGGCTCATGGGGCACATTTTGTTTATGGAGAACCTTTTCCCGTACAAGCATTGGATCAGGGGGCTGATATGGTTGTTCAATCTGCCCATAAAACATTGCCGGCTATGACAATGGGAGCATTTTTACATGTGAAAAGAAGCTCCAGACTTTTGAAAAAAGCAAAGGAGTATACTGGAATGCTTCAATCAAGCAGTCCATCTTATCCCATTATGATGTCACTGGATATTGCAAGAAGCTATCTGGCTATCTTAACCAAAGAAGACAAACAGAAGATAAAAAACTCTCTTCTTTCTTTTCGACAAGAACTCCAGCAAATAGAAGAATTGGATATCGTGTCTCCTCCTCCTGGCATAAAGGATGATCTTCTAAAATGCACTCTCAAGGCTCCTTTCTCCCAGACAGGATGGGTTTTTCAATCTTTTTTGGAAAAAGAGGGGGTCTATCCAGAACTTGCTGACCACCGGCATGTTTTATTGGTTCTGCCTCTATCGAGTGATTTCCCCTGGAACATAGCAGCAGAAAAAATAAGAAAAGCAGTGAAAGAAATGGCTGTTTACAAAGGGATCCAGTCATTCAGGAGAGTTTGGTCCTTCCCGTTTCCTCCTATCACAAGGCTTTCTTTTCCGGTAAAAGAACTTGAAAACAAAGACGTCATTTCCTGTCCCCTTGAGGAGGCAGAAGGAGAAATAGCTGCAGAGGATCTGATTCCCTATCCCCCTGGTGTTCCTTTGCTGTTAAAGGGTGAGAAAATTGACCGTCCCCGGTTGGATGCGTTAAGTGCCTGGCTTAAGGAAGGTGGAAGAATTCAGGGAGGAACAAAAGAGACAGATAAGAGTATGACTCTACGAATATATAAAGGATGACGAAAATGAAAAAGAATGGTTTATTCGTGACGTTTGAAGGCGGCGAAGGGGCTGGAAAGACAACGGTGATAGAAGCCTATTATGAGAAATTAATAGAATCTGGATACCATGTAATTAAAACAAGAGAGCCCGGGGGAATAGATATTGCTGAACAAATTCGTCATATTATACTGACGCCCGAAAACACGGCAATGGAAGGCAGGACAGAAGCATTGCTGTATGCTGCTGCAAGAAGACAGCATTTAGTGGAGAAGGTTATTCCTGCCCTTGAACGAGGCGCGATTGTTCTTTGTGATAGATTCATTGACAGCAGCCTGGCCTATCAAGGATACGCTAGAAAAATAGGAATAGAGGAAGTCCTCGCTATCAATGAATTTGCAATTGATCAATACATGCCTGACTTGACCATTTACCTGGACATTGAGCCTCAGGCAGGAATGAGGAGAATCCAAAAGAACAACAGCCGCGAGATTAATCGATTAGATATGGAAAAAATTGAGTTTCACGATCAAGTGCGGGAGGCTTATCACAAATTGTTAGAGAGATTCCCCGAACGAATACATAAGGTAGATGCGAACAGGGAGATAGAAAACGTTCTCGATGAAGTAAAACATATCATTTCTCCTGCCTTACCGAACTTGTAAGCAGCAGCCTGCTTCTTTTAAAAAAAGGATTTTCATTGTAAGAGCAATCCAGTAAGATAACAGTAAAGAGGTCTCGCTTCCGCGCTCTCCTTATTCCGACCCCCGGCGCGATCCAAGATTGGGAGAGCAGCCTGAAACGGGAGATTATTACGAAGGAAGGGGTTAATATGAAACTTATTATTGCCGTGATTCAAGATAAGGACAGTAACCGTTTGTCTAATGCTCTGGTGGAGAATAATTTTCAAGCCACGAAATTAGCTAGTACAGGCGGGTTTTTAAAAGCAGGCAATACAACGTTTCTGATCGGGGTGAAGGACGAAGAGGTGGAAGACGTTCTTGGGATTATTCAAGGGAACTGTAAAGCAAGAGAACAACTGGTAGCTCCTGTTTCACCAATGGGAGGCAATGCTGATTCTTATGTGCCTTACCCTGTAGAAGTGCAAGTGGGCGGGGCAACAGTGTTTATTATGCCTGTAGAACAATTTGAAAAGTTTTAATGATAGAGGGATCTTATGGATTGGGAGACAATGAAAAAACAACAGCCAACGGTCTTTCAAATGCTTGAACGAAGCTTTGAAAAAAATCGGCTGGCTCATGCCTATATATTTGAAGGAACCAGAGGTGCAGGAAAAAAGGAATCAGCCATCCTCCTTGCCCAGCGGATGTTTTGTGGTAAACATCATAGAACGGTTCCTTGTGGCTCATGCAAAGACTGCATACGGATAAGACATGGTAATCATCCTGATGTTCTTCTAGTGGAGCCAGATGGGAAATCAATAAAAAAAGGCCAAGTAGAACAGCTTCAAAAAGAGTTTGGATATAAAGGAATGGAGTCTTCTACAAAGGTTTATATCGTCAATGACTCTGATAAAATGACAGCAAGTGCTGCCAATAGCCTCTTAAAGTTTCTAGAGGAACCAGAAGGCGAAACGCTGGCAATTCTGCTTACTGAGAATATCCATTTTTTACTTGAAACGGTTATTTCTAGGTCGCAGGTTCTCACCTTTGCTCCTCCTTCTTATGAAAGGAAAGCAAAACTGCTTGTATCCGAAGGCGTCGGTGAAAGTGTTGCACCGCTTCTTGCCAGACTTCCAGACCACCTCCTAGAAAGGTATAACGAGGACAAAGAGTGGATTGTACAAGGAAGAAGTCTAGTGATACAATTGACGGAAGAGGCGTTAAAAAGGCCTCATCAAATGCTCTTAACGCTGCAGGATAAGTGGCTTGCCCATTTTAAGGATAGAGAAGAGCTGGATGCGGGGTTAGATTTGCTTCTCTTCTGGTACCGAGACCTTCTAACTGTACGACATGAGGAAACAGGTCTGGCTTTTCCAGAACAGCGGGATCAATTGAAGGCAGAAGCCTTTCAACGGACAGAACTTGAGGTTACCAGCCAGTTACAGGCTGTACTGGAAGCGAAGCGGCAGCTGCAGGCCAATGTTAACCCACAGCTCTTAATGGAGCGTTTACTGCTCCGTTTACAGGAGGGATTGTAACTTGCATCAAGTGGTAGGAGTACGATTTAAAAAAGCAGGGAAAATATATTATTTTTCACCTGGTGAATTAGCTATAGAAGAAGGACAATGGGTGATTGTTGAGACAGCCCGTGGCATAGAGTATGGGAAAGTCGTTTTGGGAACAAAAGAAGTAGGAGAAGACGATGTGGTGCTCCCATTGAAGAAAGTGATTCGACTGGCCACAGAACAAGACAATCAGAATGTGGCTGAAAACATGCAGCTTGCAAAAAAAGCTTATGATGTTTGCGTTAGCAAAATTAATGAACATAAGCTGGATATGAAGCTGGTGGAAGTAGAGTATACGTTTGACCGAAATAAGGTATTATTCTACTTTACTGCGGATGGGCGTATTGATTTCAGGGAACTCGTCAAGGATCTTGCTTCTATTTTCCGGACAAGAATTGAGTTACGTCAGATTGGTGTACGTGATGAAGCGAAGATGCTCGGTGGCGTAGGGCCGTGTGGACGTATACTGTGCTGTTCAACTTTCCTGGGAGATTTTGAGCCAGTCTCAATCAAGATGGCAAAAGATCAGAACTTATCTTTAAATCCGGCAAAAATATCTGGTTTGTGCGGTCGTTTAATGTGCTGTCTAAAATACGAAAATGACACATATGAAACAGCCAAGAAGGAGTTGCCTGATGTAGGCCAGCAAATTAAAACACCGGATGGAAAAGGAAAAGTCATTGGTTTAAATATCTTAGAAAGAGTAATCCAAGTATCTCTCAGTGACCCCGACCGGGTTCTTGAATACTCCCTGGAAGAAATAATGGATGAAGGCTCCTTGACGAGCTAAGGCGAAAGGATGGCGAGGTGGGAAAAAAGTGAACAAAAAAGAGATTTTCTCCCAGGTCATTCATATGGAAGAGAGAATAGGAGCTCTGCACGATGAGTTAGGAGAATTAAAAGAGCAGCTTGTCATGTTAATAGAGGAAAACCAGGCTCTCATGCTTGAAAACAAGCACTTGCGAAAGAGGCTTGACAATAAGGAAGAAGAAGCAGAGAAGAAAGAGACTGAAAAACCAACTCCCCACCTTAAAGCAAATCCTGGAGAAGGATATGATAATCTCGCCCGCCTTTACCATGAAGGGTTCCATATCTGCAACCTCCATTACGGAAGCTTGCGGGTAGATGGAGATTGTCTCTTTTGCCTATCCTTTTTAAATCAAAAATAACGAAGAGGCCTTTCCATGATGGGAAGGCCTTTTTTCAGGGATAATTTACTTATAAAGAAACAAGGTAAAAGAAAGGAGGAGAAGGAATGAAAGAGGTAAAAGAGGGCGAACGGCTTGATTACATTAATAAAGGAAGGCTTCAAATTATTCAAAGCCCTTCAGTATTTTCTTTTTCCATTGATGCAGTATTACTGGCCCGTTTTGCCTCAGTACCGCGTACAAAAGGAAATATCATAGATTTTTGCTCTGGAAATGGCATTATCCCCCTTGTACTTACAGAAAGAAGCCAGGTCCCTATCCTTGGTGTGGAAATCCAGCCGCTGCTGTGTGATATGGCTCGAAGAAGTGTGCAAATCAATAAAAAAGATAACCAAGTGACAATCAAGCAAGGAGATATCATTACGGTGGCAAAGGAAGCAGGGGCTGCCAAATTTGAATTGGTGACGTGCAACCCTCCTTATTTTGCTACAAAAGGAGAGAAAGAATATAATGAAAATCCACACCTTGCTATTGCCCGCCATGAAATATACTGCAGTCTGGAAGAAGTCATTCAGGCATGCAGCCAAGTTGTAAAGCAAAAAGGTAAGGTGGCCATGGTGCATCGCCCAGAGCGGCTTTCAGAGATGATAACGCTTTTTGAGAAGCATCGAATAGCACCAAAAAGAGTGAAGTTTATTCACCCAAAGAAAGACAGAGATGCAAATATCGTTCTTCTCGAAGGAATAAAAGACGGAAAGCCAGGGTTGGCCTGCCTTCCTCCTCTATTTGTTTACGATGAAAAAGGAAGCTATACAAAGGAGTTTCAAAATTATTATGAAGGAAAATAAGCACTTTGTGTACATCTTAAAGTGCGGGGATGGCACTTATTACACCGGTTACACTACAGATGTGCAAAAAAGGCTGACCACACATGAGATGGGAAAGGGAGCGAAATATACAAGGGGAAGAGCACCTCTTTCCCTTGTGTATGAAAGTTCTTTTTCCACAAAGTCAGAAGCTCTGAAAGCTGAACGAGCAATAAAAAAACTAACCAAAGCCCAGAAGAAAAACTTAATTGATTCGGGGGAAAGTAAATGAACCAGCAAAAAAGCTATCATACAGCTGAGGCCGATAAAGGCCACTTATATCTTGTGCCGACACCCATAGGGAACCTGGAAGACATGACTTTCCGGGCAGTTCGTATCCTTCAGGAAGCAGATGTGATTTTAGCTGAAGATACAAGGCAGACGAGAAAGCTTTGTACTCACTTTGAAATTTCCGGCCCGCTTGACAGCTATCATGAACATAATAAAGAACAAAAAGAAGAAAAAGTGCTGGGCTATTTAAAAGAAGGGAAAACAGTAGCCTTGGTCAGTGATGCTGGCACTCCACTCGTTTCAGATCCAGGACAGGAGCTTGTATCTTCCTGTGTTCGTGCGGGTTTCTCTGTGATACCTCTTCCTGGCGCAAATGCTGCTGTCACTGCCCTTATTGCGTCAGGGTTAGCAGGGGGTCCCTTTTACTTCTATGGTTTTTTGCCAAGAAAAAACAAGGAGAAGGCAGAAATCCTGGATAAACTCTCCTATGTTGCTGGCCCGGTTATTTTTTACGAATCCCCATACCGTATTGGTAAAACGGTTGAAGATATTGAAAAACAGTGGGGAGACAGAGAAGCAGCCCTTGCCAGAGAGTTAACTAAGCGGCATGAAGAAATTTTCCGTGGAACCCTTAGTACCATCAGGGAAGCTTTAGAAAAAGAGCCGGTCAAAGGAGAGTGCTGTCTCATTGTTCAGATGACTGGGAAAGCTCCGGTTGAAGAACAGGCGTGGTGGCAGGATCTGGGTCCTGCTGAGCATGTGAAGAGCTACATCGAGGAAGGGATGTCTTCAAAAGAGGCAATAAAGCAGGCTGCAAAGGATAGAGAGGTTCCAAAGCGTGAAGTCTACTCGGCTTTTCACGAGTTAGATTAAAAGGTGTATGGAAAACAAAGGTTCTAAGCCACAATAAAAAAGGCAAAGCTCGAAGAGGCTTTGCCTTTTTTTCTCTATCTATAAAAATACATGTGTAAGTGTAAGCTTGTAATCTCTTTATCTATAAAGCTTATGCGTTTGTTTTGTGCTTATCGACGTATGACTGAAGATCCTTAATTACTTCTTCTGCGCCTTCAGGGCTTAAGATAATCTTTCCGTCCGCAATGGATACGTTGTCATCAGACACTTCACCAGTAACCTGACAAGTCATATTAGGCTTGTACTTTTTTAGTACAATGCGGTCATGATCTACATAGATCTCAAGAGCGTCTTTTTCTGCGATATCTAACGTACGACGCAATTCAATAGGAATAACTACACGGCCAAGCTCATCAACCTTACGTACAATACCAGTAGATTTCATTAATAAATCCTCCTTATATTTTCATAGCTTTGTAGGAAGAGTCAATATTCGACAATTTTCTCTTTCTTCTTTCTAAATATACCAATCTTTAGAAAAGACGTCAATTATTATGCATAAAAAAATATTGAAGAAATTTGAAGAAATTGAAAATATATAGGAATAATAGAAAAATAGCTTTTTATAAAGGCGTATAATGTAAATGTAATCTCTTTATTGATATAAACTAGCAAACTATGATTAATAATTTTCGACAAAATGCACCGATACTAAAAATCAGCGGATACGAAAAAATGGAAATTACAAATAATTCTTCGTATCCTTTTTAAGGAAGCTTGACACATGTTCTTCTCCTTCGATATAGTTTTTTTAAAAGACAGGAAATATGGAAACCATAGATGTAAATCCGATGAAGGGTAGAGTATGCGAAGAAGCTTCTCACAGAGAGCCGGAAAAGGTGAGAACCGGTGAGGCAGACCCGCAGAAAATGGGCCCAAGAGGAGTTCTTTCGAGTTGAAAGTTAACAAGGGTGAAACGTCTCCAGCGTTATATGGAACACTGCAAATATGTCTGGCAGCAGAGCAGTGAGAAGAGACCTTTGTTTCACATGAAACAAAGAAATTTGGGTGGTACCACGTGAGCGAAGCTTTCGTCCCTTAGCAGGATGAAGGCTTTTTTATGTCTTTTTAGAGAAAAGAAAGCATCTCTCTTTGTTTAGACTCTCGCCTTCTTAACAAGGATGTAAGATTGGAAGGTGAGAGGTATGAAGCAGGCAGATGAAAAGAACACCAAATATCAAATACATGAAGGAGGAAATAAAATGGCAAAGCAAAAAGAAACCTTCTATATTACAACTCCTATTTATTACCCAAGTGACAAGCTTCATATTGGTCATGCTTATACGACTGTAGCTGGAGACGCCATGGCAAGATACAAGCGTCTTCGTGGTTATGATGTGCGCTATTTAACAGGAACCGATGAACACGGTCAAAAGATTGAAAGGAAAGCTGAAGAAAAAGGCCAAAGTCCACAGGAATTTGTTGATGAGATTGTAAGTGGCATTCAAAATCTATGGGATAAACTTGATATTTCCTATGATGATTTTATCCGAACGACCGAGGACCGTCATAAAAAGGTAGTTCAAAAGATCTTTGAGCAGCTAAAAGAGCAGGGAGACATTTATCTTGACCACTATGAGGGCTGGTACTGTACGCCCTGTGAATCCTTTTATACAGAACACCAGCTAGAAGATGGGAAATGTCCGGATTGCGGCAGGCCAGTAGAAAAAGTGAGGGAAGAGTCTTACTTCTTTAGAATGAGCAAGTACGCTGACCGGCTGCTTGAGTTTTACGAGAAAAACCCTCAGTTTATACAGCCGGAAACAAGAAAAAATGAGATGATTAACAACTTTATTAAACCGGGACTTGAAGATTTGGCTGTATCACGAACGGCATTTTCATGGGGAGTTTCTGTAAAAAGCGACCCTAAGCACGTCGTGTACGTATGGATTGATGCGTTGTCTAACTATATCACAGCATTAGGATACGGAACAGATCAGCCTGATTTGTATGAGAAATACTGGCCGGCAGACGTTCACTTAGTTGGAAAGGAGATCGTACGCTTTCACACTATTTACTGGCCGATCATGCTTATGGCTTTAGATCTACCGCTGCCAAAGAAAGTGTTTGGCCATGGCTGGCTGCTTATGAAAGACGGAAAAATGTCGAAATCCAAGGGGAACGTCGTAGACCCTGTCCCATTAATTGACCGCTACGGCCTGGATGCCCTTCGTTATTATCTTCTTCGTGAAGTGCCATTTGGATCTGACGGAGTCTTTACTCCGGAAAGCTTCGTAGATCGGTTGAATTATGACCTAGCCAATGATCTTGGAAATTTACTAAACCGAACTGTGGCTATGATTAATAAATATCTCGGAGGAGCCTTACCAGCGTACTTAAAGGACGGAACTTCTTTTGATGACTCGCTGGTAGAGTTGGTAAACGCCACGGTTACGAAAGTCGAGAACGCAATGGAGGACATGGAATTTTCTGTGGCTCTTACGGCTATTTGGCAGCTGGTGAGCAGAACAAACAAATACATTGATGAAACACAGCCCTGGATTCTAGCAAAAGATGAGGGACAAAAAGAACAGCTTGGAGCGGTGATGTACCATCTTGCTGAATCCCTGCGGTATATTTCCATTCTTATTCAGCCATTCATGACAGAAACGCCAGGGAAGATCTGGAAGCAGCTTGGGATTTCAAATGAGTTAACTGAGTGGGAAACCATGAAGGAGTTTGGAAAGATTCCGGAAGGGACTACCGTTGTAAAAAAAGGAACACCTCTCTTCCCTCGTCTTGATGTAAAAGAAGAAACCGCTAATATTATTCACGATATGGGCGGAGTAGTAAAAACAAATGAAGAAGAGAAAAGTGAAATGAAAGTCCCGGAAGAAAACGCACAAAATACTGAAATCACCATAGATGATTTCTCTAAAGTAGATATGCGAGTAGCAGAAGTGCTGAAAGCAGAGCCAGTCAAAAAAGCAGACAAGCTGTTAAAGATCCAGCTAGATTTAGGTTACGAGAAACGCCAGGTTGTCTCTGGCATTGCAAAATATTATACGCCTGAAGAGCTCATCGGCAAAAAAGTGATCTGCGTAGTGAATTTAAAGCCTGTAAAACTTCGAGGCGAAATGTCACAAGGCATGATTCTTGCCGGATCAGAAGGAAAGAAGCTTACCTTGGCAACCATTGATGACAGTCTTCCAAACGGAGCGAAAGTGAATTAATTTAGTAAGAGAAGTCCGGCTATTGCCGGACTTTTTTATCAATGGTACTACATGGGCTTACACACGATTCTTGAAGAAAAGCCCAGGGCTTATGTATAGTACAAAGATGGTAGAAGCTGAACAAAAGAGCTGAGGAGGTTTCATAATGTTATTTGATACACATGTTCATTTGAATGCAGATCAATTTGAAGAGGATGTGGAACAAGTCATTGAAAAAGCGCGGGGGGAAGGAGTTCGTTTGATGAATGTGGTCGGGTTTGACCGCAAAACAATCAAAGGAGCTCTGTTCCTAGCCGAGAAATACGATTTTATTTTTGCTTCTGTAGGCTGGCATCCCGTTGATGCGATAGATATGACAGAAGATGACTTGAAATGGTTAGAGGAGCTTTCTGAACATCCTAAAGTCGTAGCATTAGGAGAAATGGGGCTCGATTATTATTGGGATAAATCACCAAAAGAGGTCCAAAAAGAGGTCTTTAGAAAGCAAATACGACTTGCAAAGAAAGTGAACCTTCCAATTATCATTCATGATCGAGATGCACATCAGGATATAGTAGATATTCTCAAGGAAGAAAAAGCAGAAGAAGTAGGAGGAATTATGCACTGTTTTGGGGGAAGTTTAGAGATCGCCCGAGAGTGCTTGAAAATGAATTTTCATATCTCCTTTGGCGGACCGGTGACTTTTAAAAATGCTAAAAGGCCAAAGGAAGTAGCAAAGGAAATTCCCATGGATAAGCTTCTTGTTGAAACGGACTGTCCATTTCTTGCTCCGCACCCATACAGAGGAAAAAGAAATGAGCCTGCTTACGTGAAGCTTGTTGCCGAGAAAATTGCTGAGCTGAAAGAAATCTCTCTTGAAGAAGTAGCGGAGCAAACGACAAGCAATGCAAAAAAACTTTTCAACATTAACTAAGTAATTTTGATAGCGGATCTTGTACATTCTCCTCCAAACGTGAGTTTTTTTCTTTAGGAATCCTTACAAATGCTGAATTAGTCGATAATTATTTCTTCTCCTTTTTCATTGTTTTTTGCATAATGTCAACATATGCCAGCGCTTCTTTTATTGACATAAGGAGGGGAAGAAGCTAAACTTCTGATCTTGTATAGAACAGTACATTTATACACGGCAATTAAAAGGGAGACCCTAAGTCTCTTTATATATTTGTTACACCTTATGGAAAAAGAGCACGCTAGTTAGGAGGAGAATGAAAATATGGACCTTAAGCAGAGACTCATGCCTTTAAAAATGAGCATGAGAAATAAGCTGATGGCCTTATTTGCTTTTATGCTGGTAATTTCTATTTCTACATATGGGATATATGAAATGGCAAAGTCTTCAGTGACCATTGTGATTGATGAAATGGAAGAAATAACAGCAGCCACTCATGCCCAAACGGTAGAGGAATTGTTTAGGGAGCAAGGGCTGCAAGTGAAAGATGCTGATGATGTAAGCCCTGACCTTACCTCTTCGATAGAAAACAATATGTCGGTTGAATGGACAAGGGCTGTACAAGTTGAAGTAATGATAGGGGATGACGTTGACGAGGTTTGGACGACAGCACGAACAGTTGAAGATTTAACATCAGAATTAGAATTAGAAGTAAATAAGCATGACTACATTAGTCATGAACCTGACCAGACTGTGGAAGAAGGATTAGCGTTGACGTACGAACAAGCTTTTCCAGTAAGTGTAATTGTCGATGGTCAAGAAAAAGAGCATCATACCACTTCGACTACTGTCGCTGATTTTTTACAGGAAGCTGAGGTTACCCTTGAGGAAGACGATCGGGTAAAACCGGATCTCAAGGAAAAGCTTACGAATGAAACAGAAGTTCAAGTGACCAGGGTAGAAAAAACCACCGATGTAGTGGAAGAAGAGATAGATTTTAAAACTGTGACTTCCAAGGATGACAGTCTGGAAAGGGGAAAGGAAAGAATAAACGAAAAAGGAGAAAAAGGTCTTCTTGAAAAGAAGTATGAAGTGGTTCTTGAAGATGGAGAAGAGGTGTCAAGGAAACTTGTAAAAGAAGAAAAAGTGAAAGAAAAGAAGGACAGGCTGGTAACAATAGGAAGCAAGCCATCAACGTCAAGGCAAAGCAACAAGCAGACAGGATCAGCACCTGAACAAAACAGCTCTCCTTCCTCCACGAACAGCACTTCTTCAGCACAGAGCAGTTCTGGTCCGGAACCTGAGCAGGACTCACAGGAAGAAGAAACTGTTTCGATGGAAGCGACTGCTTATACAGCGGACTGTAATGGGTGCAGTGGAAAGACGGCTACGGGAATAGACCTAAGTAATAATCCAGATAAAAAGGTGGTAGCGGTCGACCCCGATGTGATCCCACTTGGAAGTGAAGTACATGTGGAGGGATATGGGAGGGCTGTGGCTGGTGACACAGGAGGAGCCATCCAAGGAAACCGTATTGACCTTCATGTGCCTACCACTTCTGATGCCACTAGCTTCGGCCGCAGAACGGTAGAAGTTACAATCATTGATTAAACGGACGGGACGCCCTCAGCCAAGTTGACTTGAGTTCTCTTCAGATGAATGCCTGTAAACTGCAGCCGGATAAGCAATAGCTGAAGAGGACGAGGTGAATGGTCTGTGTTCATGTGACTTCCGAAGACAGTCGTCAAACTGTTTCACATATAATTCAGTGCGTTACTGGACCCACAGGGGAAGGTCTTAAAAGGGTTGGGAAACTTGTCATATATAAGCCATTTCCCCTCTATATCTGGCAAGGCTTAATGATTTATCCTCGCCATAAAGGTGCCAATTACGAAAGTGATGTTAAAACTGGAATAATACGACCATGTTGAGTACGATTCAAACAGGATTCTCCTTTGGTGATGGGTTGTTGGACCTCCCTCATCATAGCGGAGAATCCTTTTTTTGCTGAACTGTTATTCCTAATAGAAATAAGAATGCAACGTCCCTAGGAAATGACAATTTTCCAATAGGATGAAGTGTTGCCGGCCATGGTTGGAGTTGAAGGGAAGGTTGAACGGAGAACGTACTTGTACTGTTTTGTAAAAGCACCTCCACCCAGCGGTTGCAAATCACAGCTTTTAGCAGTTTTCTAAAGAAGAAGGCGCTTGCTCAATAGGGATCAGCTTTTTTGGGGTAAAATAAAGAAAGAGATAAAGCCTTTCATGTATAATAGATAACGACTTTTGGACTTTGAAGTGTAAATGAGTAAACTTGGAGGAAACATGAAAATAAAAGAGTGTATTGTAGTGGAAGGAAAAGACGATACAACGGCGATTAAACAGGCAGTGGATGCAGATACAATAGAAACAAATGGTTCTGCCGTATCCCCCGGGGTCCTTAAGAGGATTAAGCTTGCCATGGAACGGCGAGGAGTGATTGTGTTTACGGATCCGGACACACCTGGTGATCGGATCCGCAGAATAGTAAGTGAAGCGGTTCCAGGCTGCAAGCATGCGTTCCTGCCAAAACGAAAAGCCCTTTCTCAGAACAAAGGAAGCAGCATCGGAGTAGAGCACGCCTCTCCCGAAGCAATCAGGGAAGCTCTCGCGGCTGTCAGAACTGAGAGTGAAGAACAAACCTCTCAAACCATAAGCCAGCAGGATTTAATGGACGCAGGGCTCCTGGCCGGACCTTTTGCACGAAAAAGAAGAGAACGGCTGGGAGAGGAGCTTGGCATAGGATACGCTAACGGGAAGCAGCTTTTAAAAAGACTGGAAGTATTTTGTATTACCGAGGATGAATTCGCCCGAGCAGTTATGACGGTAATAGAGGAGGAAGATACAAAGTGACAAAAGACATCGCCACTCCCATTCGCACGCGAGAAATACTTAACAATCATAAATTCTCATTTAAAAAAAGCCTGGGACAAAACTTTCTGATTGATGTGAACATCCTGAGAAAGATTGTAGATGCCACAGGCCTGACGGAAGAGGATGGAGCAATTGAAGTTGGCCCCGGCATAGGGGCATTGACAGAACAGCTGGCTAAAAGAACAAAAAAGGTGTCGGCTTTTGAAATTGATCAGCGTCTTATCCCTATTTTGCAAGATACGTTAGCTCCCTACAGCCATGTCGCGGTGCATCAACAAGATATACTAAAAGCTGATGTGAAGTCAGTAATAGAAAACGATATGCAAGAGGTAAGACGTGTGGGAGTCGTGGGGAATCTCCCGTATTATGTTACAACTCCTATTCTTATGTCTTTGTTGGAGCAGGACCTTCCTGTCAGCGGCTACACAGTCATGATTCAAAAGGAAGTCGCGGATCGCATTGCTGCAAAGCCGGGTACCAAGGATTATGGTTCTTTATCTATTGCTGTTCAGTATCACGCGAAAGCAAAGAAAGTGATGACTGTCCCAAAGACAGTCTTTGTTCCCCAGCCTAATGTTGATTCAGCTATCCTTCACTTAGAGCTTCTTGAAGAGCCCCCAATAAAAGTTCCAGATAAGGATTTTTATTTTCAGGTTGTACGAGCCTCCTTTGCCCAAAGACGCAAAACCCTTCTGAACAATCTTCAGCATAATCTGTTAAGCAAGGAACAAAAACCGGAAATTATTCAGGCTCTGGAAGAAGCAGGCATTGATTCTCAGCGGAGGGGAGAAACCTTGTCCATGGAGGAGTTCTCTCGCTTAAGTTTTGCTTTGTACCCCCTTTATAATCAAGGGTAATCCAAAGGGATCACCAAAATAAACTAATTACAGAGTGGGCAGGCACACCTCTTTTTGCCGTGCATAGGCTATGTGGTGAAGGAGGAGTGTCTAATGGGCTTTCAAGCAGGTGACTTGGTAGCGAGATACTCGTATAACTGCGATATTTTGTTTAGAATTACGGCGGTTAAGGATGGGAAAGCCGAGCTGATTGGAGAAGAGGTTCGGCTTCAGGCGGATTCTCCGTTGTCGGATTTAAAAAAAATTGACGATCAAGAAAGAGAAAAACGTCAGAAGGAATCCAAAGAAAAAGAGGAAAACTGCTATCGCCTTTTCCGTCAGGAATGCAGGCTTTTAAAAGAAAGAAATGAGTATGAAACAACGGATAGTTATTCCTCATCGACTCCTTATTTTGAAATGAGAGGAAGGGTTCTCCATCTGGATGGAGACCCCTCTTATTTGGAAAAGTGTACGGCTTTATATGATCGTTTGGGGATTCCGGTGTATGGTGTCCATCTTCCTGAAAAAGAAATGCCTAATCAAGTGGCCTCTCTTCTTCATATGGTCCGCCCGGATATTTTAGTAATAACCGGCCACGATGCCTATCTGCCTTCTAGAGGAGAAGAAAATGACCTTAAGGCATACCGGCATTCAAAAGCGTTTGGCCAGACAGTACGGGAGGCGAGAAACATTGTACCCCAGCTGGATGATCTCGTTATCTTTGCAGGGGCATGCCAGTCATATTTTGAGTGGCTGATTAAAGCAGGGGCTAACTTTGCCAGTGCTCCGAATAGAGTCAACATCCATGCCTTGGATCCGGTTTATATTGCTGCCAAAATAAGCTTAACACCGTTCATGGATCAAGTGAGTATCCTTCAGCTTATCCGGAATACCATAACCGGTGAAGAGGGACTGGGAGGACTGGAGACAAAAGGAGTGCTTCGCAGAGGCGTACCGTGGAAAAGTGAAGATTCTCCATCGAACCGCTAGCCAAAAAGGTGAGCGGTTTTTTGTACGCCTCCTTATTTCAGAAAGGAGAAAATAAAAAAATTTTTATCGAAGGAAAAAAGGCAGGAGTGTCGAGAAAGCCAAGGAAAAAAATCCTCTATAATGTGGAAGAATGTATGTATTTATCGAAAACTCTTTTAATTAATAAAAATAATCTCTAGTTTTTTACATATTTTTGAGAAAGTGGTACAGACTAAACAAAGCAGTAGCAGATGGAGAGAGTTAAAGGTTATTGACAACACTTTCAAAACACTGTTATAATAAAAAATTTTATTTGACAATGTGAAGGTGAAGTGATACAATTCATATTAGTGAGGTGGGTATTACTATGGGAAAAACGCTGGTCGAAATTAAACAAGCTTTAGATGCCAATGTAGGTAAACGAGTGACAGTAAAGGCGAACGGCGGAAGAAGAAAGACTGTAGAACGCTCTGGGCTGATTGAAGAGACATATCCTTCAGTTTTTATTGTTAAGCTGGATAGGGAAAAATATCCAATTGAAAGAATTTCCTACAGTTACACAGACGTGCTCACCAAGACGGTTCAGCTCACGCTTACAGAAGAAGAAGAGCTGCAAGCATAATAAACATACCAGCTCCCAGTTATGGGAGAAGATGGCTTTCTGTTCTTTGGGCAGAAAGCTATATTTATGTCTGTTTAAGCTCATACTATTCTTGACCAGCGGTGAAAAAAGGGGCTGGTGGCCTTGAGTCGCAGACGAGGAATCATGTCCGAGAATTTCAAGTATGAATTGGCCAAAGATCTGGGATTTTATGAAACCGTGCAAAAAGAAGGATGGGGTGGAATCAAATCTCGTGATGCAGGAAACATGGTCAAACGTGCAATAGAAATGGCCGAAGAACAGATGGCAGGAAAGAAGTAACATTACACCGCTGGTTTTGGGTCAGGCATTCTTGCCTGACCCCTATTTTTTCTGTACATGGCTTCATTTTTCGACTAAAATGGACAGATGATAAGCATTATGAAAGGAAACAAAGCAAATGAAGGAGAATGGAACGTGAAGCTATCTGTAAAAGCTCCTGCCAAAATAAATTTATCCCTTGATGTTCTGAACAAGCGGGAAGATGGCTACCATGAAGTCAAAATGGTTATGACACAGGTTGATCTTGCTGACAGGGTGGAACTTCAAAGCCAAGAAGGAACTAAAATCACTGTTGAGATGTCCTCAGGTTTAGTTCCAACCGATAACCGGAATTTAGCGTATCAGGCTGCTGCCCTGCTGCAAAAGCGATTTACTGTGAATCAAGGGGTCTCAATTTACATAAAAAAGAACATCCCGGTAGCTGCAGGCTTAGCCGGAGGAAGCAGTGACGCTGCTGCTGTGTTAAAGGGATTAAATATCCTTTGGGACCTTCATTTAAGCAAAGAAGAGCTTGCTGACCTGGGGGCAGAAATCGGTTCCGATGTTTCGTTTTGTGTTTACGGAGGGACAGCCCTTGCTACAGGCAGAGGAGAAATTATTCAGCCACTGTCTTCGCCGCCGCCTTGCTGGGTAATCCTGGCAAAACCTCCGATTGGAGTATCTACTGCCGATGTGTACCGACGACTCAGCATCGATCATTCAAAGCCAAATTGTTCGGATATCATGAAGAGAGCCATTGAAGAACATGATTATTATAAAATTTGCGACATGCTTTCTAATGATTTGGAAGACGTGACGCTGAAGATGCATCCAGAGGTAAAACAAATAAAAAAGCGAATGGAAAAGTCCGGTGTTGATGCAGCATTAATGAGCGGAAGCGGGCCTACTGTTTTCGGTCTGATTCAAAAAGAAGCAAGAGTTCATCGTGTATATAATGCCCTGAGAGGATTTTGTGACCAAGTCTATGCCGTCCGTTTAATTAGTCAGCCCAACACTTGATAAAATCCGTACAAAGATGGTATATTAAACTAAAATATTCGGTTTTTCCGGAGGGGCTTATGAAAAAAATGAAACGCAGCGGACGTTTAGTTGACATGACTCATTTTCTCTTACAGCATCCGCACCAGTTAATCTCGTTAAGTTATTTTGCCGATCGATACACATCTGCTAAATCTTCAATAAGTGAAGATTTAGGTATCGTAAAAGAGATGTTTGAATCACAGAGTATCGGATCTCTTTTAACTATTCCCGGTGCAAACGGCGGGGTGAAATATGTTCCCACTGTTGCTCCTGAAGAAGGGGAAGAGATTATTTATAACCTTTGCAGAAAGCTAGAAGATCCGGAGCGGCTGTTGCCAGGCGGGTATTTATACATGATGGATATTCTGGGTTATCCCCGGTTAATGAATGAAATTGGACGATTATATGCAGCTGTATTTGCAGATCAGAAGATTGATGCAGTGATGACTGTAGCTACCAAGGGAATACCGCTTGCTTATGCTGTAGGCTCCTATTTGGACGTGCCAGTAAGCATCGTGAGAAGAGATCATCGGGTTACGGAAGGCTCAATGGTAAGCATTAATTATGTCTCTGGTTCATCTAAGCGGATTCAAACCATGTCTCTTGCCCGCCGCAGTCTGCCAGAAGGAGCCAATGTATTAATTGTGGATGACTTTATGAAAGCGGGAGGCACTGCTTTAGGCATGATGGATCTCTTGAAGGAATTCCGCGCCAACGTGGTCGGGATTGGTGTTCTTGTAGAAGCAGAAGATGTGGAAGAACGCCTTGTTACCGATTACGTTTCAATCACCAGACTGGCTCAGGTAAATGAAAAACAAAAAGAAATAAAAGTGGTACCAGGAAATTGTCTCGACAAAATCAAAGAGGTGGTCAAAGCATGAAAAAAGTATACACGACCAAGGCGCCAGAAGCCATCGGTCCTTATAGTCAAGGGATTATAGTAAACAATATATTTTATAGTTCAGGCCAAATTCCTCTTACTCCGGAAATGGAAATCGTAGAAGGCGGAGTTCAGGAGCAGACCCATCAGGTCTTTCAAAACCTTAAAGCTGTCCTTGCTGAAGCTGGAGCATCACTGGATACTGTGGTAAAAGCCACCGTTTTTATAAAGAATATGGATGAATTTCCATTGATCAATGAAATATACGGTGAATATTTCAGTGAGCATCAGCCAGCTCGCTCTTGTGTAGAAGTGGCACGTCTTCCAAAGGATGTGCTTGTGGAAATTGAAGTAACTGCCCTGGTAAAAGGGTAGAAGAACCATTTGAATCCACCCTTCTTTTCTTCAGAAAAATAAAAGGAACAAAAAAATATTATTTTTCTGAAAGGAAAGAAGGAATTGCTGCCTTAGTCGTTGAATTTGAGTATCAAGACTTTTATTTGGCAAAAGGTGGTGACAGAATGGAAGTGACAGACGTAAGACTTCGCCGGGTAAATACCGATGGAAGAATGAGAGCGATAGCCTCTATTACAATTGATAATGAGTTTGTTGTTCATGACATTCGTGTGATTGATGGGAATAATGGTTTGTTTGTAGCTATGCCTAGTAAACGTACCCCGGATGGAGAGTTTAGAGACATCGCCCACCCTATTTCTTCACAAACGCGTGAAAAGATCCAAACAGCTGTTTTGGGTGAGTACGAACGTCAGGGAGAATTAGAAAACGTAGAATTCGAAGAAGCTGGAGCTTCTTAATTTATACTTACACGCCAAGCGGCCTTGCAGAATTTGAGCAAGGTCGCTATTTTTTGGGAAAATAATGAAGTTAATGTGAGCCGCGTGGAGAAAAGTTGTAAAGGTTTTATGACCAGATCAAGACAAACCTTGAAAAGGTCTTTTTTTTAGGATATATTCGTAATGGAAAAAAGCATGCTTGGGGGATAAATAATGAGTGATCGCTTTGCAGTTATTTTGGCTGCGGGACAAGGAACACGAATGAGATCTGACTTGTATAAAGTACTTCATCCTGTATGTGGTAAACCTATGGTTCAACATGTGGTAGAGCAGGTCCGCCATGCAGGCTTATCAGAAATCGTTACAATTGTAGGGCACGGTGCGGAGATGGTAAAAGACCATTTGGGAGACCGGAGTTCTTACGCTCTGCAGGAAGAACAACTGGGAACAGGGCATGCTGTAGAACAGGCAGAAAACCAGCTTGCCGGCAGGGACGGAGTCACCGTTGTTTTATGTGGTGATACACCGTTACTCACTGCGGAAACAATTACCGATTTAATGGACCACCACGAAAAAACAAGTGCAAAAGCTACAATTTTGACTGCTAAAGCAGATGACCCAACGGGCTACGGCAGGATTCTGCGTGATGAAAAAAGTGGAGCTGTTACCCGTATTGTAGAACATAAAGATGCCAATGATACTGAACGGGCTGTAAAGGAAATAAATACAGGTACCTATTGTTTTGATAATAAATCCCTATTCAAGGCTTTAAAGCAAGTTGAAAATAATAATGTTCAAGGAGAATATTATCTTCCTGATGTAATTGAAATTTTAAAAGAGCAGGGGGAAACGATCTCTGCCTGGCAGACTGAAGATTTTACAGAAACGATAGGTGTAAACGACCGGGTAGCTCTTTCCAAAGCGGAGCAGGCTATGAAACGCCGAATCAATGAGAATTGGATGAGGCAGGGTGTTACTCTTCTTGACCCTGATAATACTTATATTTCTTCAGAAGCAGAAATTGGACGCGATACGGTCCTTTCTCCGGGTGTAATAATAACAGGCCATACAAAAATCGGAGAAAAATGCACAATTGGCCCTCACAGTGAATTAATTGACAGTACCATTGGAAACAGCACTCATATTAAACAGTCTGTTGTGGCTGACAGTGAAGTGGGGAACAATGTAAATATTGGCCCATTTGCTCATATCAGGCCGCAATCACAAATTAGTGATGAAGTGAAGATCGGGAACTTTGTGGAAGTGAAAAAATCTTCCATGGATAAAGGAAGCAAGGCTTCTCACTTAAGCTATATTGGGGATGCCGAAGTAGGCACGAACGTTAATTTAGGCTGTGGTTCGATTACAGTAAATTATGACGGCAGTTCAAAGCATCTGACAAAGATCGAGAATGATGCTTTTATCGGATGCAATTCTAATTTAATCGCTCCTGTAACTGTCGGAGAAGGTGCATATGTGGCTGCTGGATCGACAATTACCGACGATGTACCGGGCAAAGCTTTATCCATTGCTCGCGCAAGGCAGACAAATAAAGAAAATTTTAAAAAGAAATCTAACCAATAATAGCACGGAGGGAATAGAGAAATGGCAATGTATGATGATCCGTATTTGAAGGTATTCACCTTAAACTCAAATCCAAAGTTGGCTGAGGAAATAGCAGAACATATCGGGATTGATTTGGCAAAATGCTCGGTAAAGCGTTTTAGTGACGGCGAAGTTCAAGTCAACATCGAAGAAAGCATCCGAGGGTGTGACGTGTTTATAGTCCAGTCAACTTCTGAGCCTGCAAATGAACATCTTATGGAGCTTTTAATCATGGTGGATGCCGCCAAACGTGCTTCAGCTAACACAATTAATGTTGTGATACCTTATTATGGATACGCCCGTCAAGACCGTAAAGCCCGCTCACGTGAGCCGATTACTTCAAAGCTTGTGGCTAACCTGCTAGAGACAGCAGGAGCCACGAGAGTGCTTAGTATGGATCTTCATGCTACACAAATACAAGGATTCTTTGATATTCCTGTGGATCAGCTTCTCGGTGTGCCCCTTCTTTCCAAGCATTATGAGGAAAAAGGATTAGAGGATGTAGTCATTGTTTCTCCGGACCATGGAGGTGTGGTACGGGCAAGAAGAATGGCAGACCGTTTAAAAGCTCCAATTGCTATTATTGATAAAAGACGTCCAAAGCCTAATGTGTCTGAGGTTATGAACATTGTCGGTAACGTAGAAGGAAAAACTGCCATTATTATTGATGATATTATCGATACCGCCGGAACGATGACATTGGCTGCAGATGCATTAATTGAGCATGGTGCCAAAGAAGTGTATGCATGCAGCACGCACCCAGTATTATCAGGGCCTGCTATTGAGCGGATCAAGAATTCGCAAATTAAAGAGCTGACTGTTACAAATACAATTGCTCTGCCAGAGGAAAAGAAAATTGAAAAGATTCATGAGCTATCCGTTGCTGGCCTAATGGCAGAAGCGATTATCCGTGTACACGAGCACACATCTGTCAGCACGCTGTTTGATTAAAGCGAAGAAGTATGGTTTTCTATAAAGAAGAAACATTTCCCACTAAAGGTGTATAAACGAAAACTTACCACTTGCCCAGTAACATTCAACAACCTTTTCAAGTAATTTATTCAGATTTTTGGTTTCGGAAGATGAAATGTCGGGAATAAAGAATAATGGACACTAATAAGGGGTGAATAGAATGTCAGCAGTATTAGAGGCTAAGTCACGTACAGATTTAAAACGTTCTGCCACAAGAAAGCTTCGCGTGGAAGGTTTTGTGCCAGGTGTACTATACGGTAAAAAAGTAGAGAGCACACCGGTAGCGGTTGAAAATGTTGACTTTATTAAAACCATTCGTGAAGTAGGGCGTAACGGCATTGTAGAATTAGAAGTGGAATCTACAGGAAAGAAACATAAAGTTATCGCTCATGATATTCAAGTAGATCCGCTTAAGGACCATATCATGCATATAGACTTCTTCGAAGTTGATTTAGATGCTGAAATGGATGCAGATGTTACAGTAAGTCTAACTGGAGAAGCACCGGGTGAGAAAGAAGGAGGCATTGTCTCTCATCTTCTTTACAACATCACCGTGCGAGCTAAGCCAGAAGATTTTCCAGAAGAAATAACAGTCGACATTTCTGAACTAAACATTGGTGATTCCATTCAAGTTGACGCATTGAAGTCCGGTAGAAACTTTGAAATTCTAGGTGAACCGGATGAAACAGTGGTAACCGTGCTTCCACCGCAAGAAGAGGAAGATCCTGCTGCTGAAGAAGGCGGAGAGCCTGAGCTGGTAGGCGAAGAGGGTGCAGAGGAATCTGGTGAAGACGCCTCTGAAGATAATAATGAATCAAATCAATAACAAATAGATTACAAGGTATAGCCGGTTGTGGCCGGGTATACCTTTTTCACATCTGAGATTTTTGAAAGGAAAGACGGAGGTAGAGCCTGTACCGGCTCTTCTCCGTCCATTCTGCGTGAAAGAAAGCGATGAAGTGAGGGAAAGATTATGAAGCTCATTGTCGGTTTAGGAAATCCAGGGGCAAAGTACAAGGAAACAAGACACAATGTTGGCTTTGAAGCTATTGATATAGTGGCAGAAAAACTGAGTATCTCTTTAGATCAAAGCAAATTTAAAGGGGTATACGGGACAGGAGTGCAGGGTGGCGAAAAAGTATTTTTACTTAAGCCCCTGACCTTTATGAACTTATCAGGGGAATCGGTTAAGCCTTTGCTTGATTACTTCTCCATTAAACCTGAAGATGTATTGGTAATATATGATGATTTGGATCTCGAACCAGGTTCATTGCGCCTTCGACAAAAGGGGGGCCATGGAGGCCATAATGGCATGAAGTCTCTTATCAATCATTTGGGCACAAAAGATTTTAAAAGAATCAGAATAGGTGTTGGACGTCCCGAAGCAGGAGCATCCATTACCTCTCACGTGTTGGGTAAATTCCCGCCTGAGGAAAAGGAAGCTGTAAAGGAAGCGATTGAGAAGTCAGCTGAAGCCGCTGCTCTGTGGACGAAAGAGGATTTTGCTTCAGTGATGAATGAGTTTAATCGCAAAGAAGGAGTATAGGGAATGCTTCTGCCGTTTATACTACGAAAAAATAGCTGTAAACGGTAGAAGGGAGTATGCATATGGCAATTTCATATCACTGCCGTCATTGCGGGACAATCATCGGTGAGGTAGAAGACGATCGGCTGCTGGATTCTCATAAGCTTGGTTTACAAGAGCTTACAGAAAGTGAACGGGCAGAAATGGTTCATTACGGAAATAATGGAAATACCTATGTGAAGGTCACATGTGAGCATTGTCAGGAGGCATTGGAGAGAGATCCTTCCTTGCATGCAATTGAGCGTTGGATTAACTAATTAATCATATTATCATGATATTATATAAGATAGAAAAACAGCTTTGGTGAGACGTGAGCCAAAGCATTTTTCTGTTCTCTAGCTGCAAGTAAGGTGGAAAGAAGCAGTCTCGGATTGTATATAATTGGTGTACAGCTATGTGCATCTGAATAGATAAGTAGGAGAAGGCCGTCATCCTGTTCCAAAGAGTGGGAGAGGTGGTTGAGAAATGAGGAGGAACAAAAAGAATGAAGGGTATTCAACAGGTCTTACTGAACAATAAAGATGTTCAAGCGGTAAAAGAGGGCGTGGAAGCGGGATTAAAGGAGCAGTTGGTAACAGGGTTGACAGGGTCGGCCCGCACGATGTTAATGGCTTCGTTTTTTGAAGAAACTTCCCGTCCACAGGTTGTGATCACACATAACCTGTACCAAGCTCAAAAACTCTATGAAGACTTAATAGATCTTTTAGGTGATAATGTTTACTTATACCCTGTGAATGAACTTATTTCCTCGGAAATAGCTGTGGCCAGCCCTGAAATGATGGCTCAGCGAATTGAGGTATTAAATACACTGCTGCATGGAAAGAAAGGCGTTGTGGTTGTTCCTATTGCAGGAATGAGACGTCTTCTCCCTCCTCCATCTTTATGGGAGCGCTGTCAATATCGTTTAAGAGTCGGGGAAGATCTGCCTATAGATGACTTTGTGTATACGCTGACATCTACGGGGTATCAACGAGCCGATATGGTCAGCTCCCCAGGCGAATTCAGCATTCGTGGAGGTATCATCGACATCTATCCACTGACAGAGGAAAATCCTCTGCGTATTGAGCTTTTTGATACCGAGATTGATTCCATTCGCTACTTCCATGCAGAAGACCAGCGTTCATTAACTCAAGTAAATGAAGTGCTCATTGGTCCGGGACAGGAAATTATTCTGTTTAAAGAGCATCTATACCGGGGAGCAGAAAAGCTCGAGCAATCCCTTGCAGCCTCTTTAAAGAAGTTGAAGAACAACGAAGTGAAGGAAAAGCTCCAAAGCTATTTAACATATGAAAGGGATCAGCTCCGCGAGGGAAGCAGATTTCAGGGGCTGTATAAGTACGTAAGTTATTACTACGAAGAAACCGGTACGTTATTAGATTACCTGCCGGAAGACTCACTAGTAATGGTTGATGAATTAACAAGAGTTCAGGAAATGGCAGAAAGGCTGGATAAAGAGGAAGCTGAGTGGAACACCGCATTACTGGAGCAAGGTGAAGTCCCACATGACCTTGAATTATCCATCCCATTTGAAAAGCTGTTTACTCGTATGAAGCAGCCAAAGGTTCACCTGTCCTTGTTTTTACGCCATGTGCCTACCATTAATCCGCAAAATATTGTAAATGTGAACTGTAAGTCCATGCAGCAGTTCCATGGGCAAATGCCTGTGTTACAGGGGGAAGTTGACCGGTGGAAAAAAGGCAGCTTTACAGTGGTATTCATAGCAAGTGATGATGAACGGGCTAAAAAGCTGCAAAATATACTGAGTGATTATGATATCGAAACGGAAATAGCGAAGGAAGGTACCTCACTTCGACCAGGATATCTATATATCACCACGGGGTATTTAAATAGCGGCTTTGAGCTTCCTATGGAAAAGATAGCTGTGATTACGGAAAAAGAAACGTTTACGAAGAAAGTAACAAGAGCAAGAAGAGGTCAGAAAATATCTAATGCTGAGCGGATCAAAAGCTATTCAGAGCTCCAGGTCGGTGACCTTATCGTTCACACTAATCATGGAATAGGTAAATATTTAGGAATTGAAACTCTTGAAGTAAACGGTATTCATAAAGATTATTTAAATATTTCCTACGCAGGAAACGATAAGTTGTATGTGCCTGTGGAACAGATAGACCAGGTGCAGAAATACGTCGCTTCAGAGGAGAAAGACCCTAAGATCTACGCACTTGGGGGAAGTGAATGGAAAAAGGTTAAACGAAAAGTACAAAATTCAGTAGAAGATATAGCCGACGACTTAATCAAGCTTTATGCAGAAAGAGAAGCTTCGAAAGGTTATGCCTATTCACCTGACAGCCCTGAACAAAAAGAATTTGAATCTTCTTTTCCTTATCAGGAAACAGAGGACCAACTAAGGGCAATTCAAGAAATTAAAGAGGACATGGAGAAAGGCAGGCCAATGGACCGTCTTCTTTGCGGAGACGTTGGCTATGGAAAAACGGAAGTTGCGATCAGGGCTGCCTTTAAAGCCATTATGGATGGGAAGCAGGTAGCAATACTGGTGCCGACGACCATACTTGCCCAACAGCATTACGAGACCATCCAGGAGCGGTTTTCGGACTACCCTATTAATGTAGGCCTCTTAAGCCGTTTCCGTACACGAAAGCAGCAAAATGAAACGATAAAAGGGTTAAAGGCAGGAAGCGTAGATATTGTTATCGGTACGCATCGCGTTCTTTCTAAGGATGTAATATTCAAGGATCTAGGTCTATTAATCGTGGATGAGGAGCAGCGTTTTGGCGTGACCCATAAAGAAAAGATCAAGAAGCTGAAATCTAATATCGATGTACTTACTCTGACAGCCACTCCAATACCAAGAACCCTTCATATGTCTATGCTTGGTGTCCGGGATTTGTCTGTTATTGAAACACCTCCGGAAAACAGGTTTCCCGTTCAAACGTATGTGCTCGATTATAATGCATCGCTCATCAAGGAGGCAGTAGAAAGAGAATTGAGCCGGGGAGGGCAAGTGTATTTTCTCTATAACCGCGTAGATGATATAAGCCGTATGGCAGATCAAATTTCTATGCTTGTTCCGGAAGCAAATGTCACCTATGCACACGGGCAAATGAACGAACAAGAGCTTGAATCAGTGATGATAGACTTCCTGGAAGGAAATAAAGATGTACTGGTGACAACTACTATCATCGAAACAGGTGTAGATATTCCGAATGTAAACACTTTAATCATTTACAACGCTGATAAGATGGGGCTCTCCCAGCTGTATCAAATACGTGGACGGGTAGGAAGATCTAACCGGGTGGCTTATGCCTATTTTACCTACCAGCGGGATAAGGTGTTAAGTGAGGTTGCTGAAAAACGGCTGCAGGCTATTAAGGAATTTACAGAATTAGGATCCGGTTTTAAAATCGCGATGCGCGACCTTTCTATCAGAGGTACAGGAAATCTTCTCGGTGCCCAGCAGCACGGCTATATTGAATCCGTGGGGTTTGATTTGTATTCACAAATGCTGAAGGATGCAATTGAAGAGAGGAAAGGCGATAAACCAAAAGAGAAACCACCTGAACTTGAAATTGATATGAAAGTAGATGCTTATATACCTGCCAGCTATATTGAAGACTCCAAGCAAAAAATTGAAATGTACAAACGTTTTAAAGGAGTGGAGTCAACAGAGGATATCAGGGATCTTGAGGATGAAATGATTGACCGCTTTGGTGATTTTCCTGTGGAAGTCAAGAACCTTATTTCTCTGACAAAAGTTAAGGTATACGGACAGGAAGAAGGAGTTGAGGCTTTGCTGCAGGAGAACAATAAAACTTCACTCATTCTTTCAAAAGAAACGAGTGATCAGATAGACGGGGCAAAGCTGTTTGCTGTCATAAATGATCTTGGCAGAGAACTGGGTCTTGGAGCAACGGATCAAAAAATCAAAATCGTTCTTCAACGACGCAAGATGTCAGATGAAAAGTACTTGGGCTTACTTGAAAAGCTTTTGAAAAGACTGCCAGAAGCAAAAAAAGAAACGGTTAATCAGACCAATTAAACAGTATCAAAGGGAAAACAGGCAAAATTTAAAAAAATATATGGAAATTGAATGAATAGTTCTTTTTTGGTGACGGATAATAGGAGTAGCAAAACGATGAAGTAGAACTTTTCAACAGAAAAGTCTCAAAAAGAAAGGCAGCTAAGTTTATACCACCATTCTTTTATTCATCTCATCAAGAGAAAACAACTTAGAAAGTGAGGCATCTCAGATGAAAGCTACTGGTATTGTCCGTCGGATTGATGATCTCGGAAGGGTCGTCATTCCTAAAGAAATTCGCCGAACTTTACGAATAAGGGAAGGCGATCCATTAGAGATTTTTGTAGATCGAGACGGGGAAGTCATACTGAAGAAATATTCCCCTATCTCAGAATTAGGTGATTTTGCTAAGGAATATGCAGAGGCATTATACGAAACACTCCACCATCCTATTTTGATCGCTGATCGCGATACGTACATTGCTGTTTCTGGAGGATCAAAGAAAGAGTATGGCACGAAAAACGTTGGAGAAGTAGTTGAGGAAGCCATCTCCGAACGTCAGACAAAGATCGAGAGCAGTCAAGGAGAATACAACGTCGTCAGTGACCATAAGGAAGAAATGCAAGGCTATGTGGTAGCTCCTATCATTGCTAATGGTGATCCTATTGGAGCAGTTGTTATGGTTGCCAAAAATGAATCATTTCATAGTGAAGTGACACAAAAGCTTCTGGAAACAGCAGCCGGTTTTCTTGCCAGACAAATGGAGCAATAATTAAGATTATAACCGATTTCAAAAAAGCAGCCAGCGGGCTGCTTTTTTGCAGTCATCTTTCGTTCCCCCGTCTCTTAGGAAAGTCGTACAATGTGATATAATTAACGCCGGATACAACCCCGGGAGATAAAGCCACATATGAGAAAGGAAGAGCCTTTTTGGAGAAACGGAACATACTCGCTGGCAGTAAATTAATAAAGGGAGCTCTTATCCTTTCAGCAGCCGGTTTACTGGGAAAAATACTTAGTGCTCTATACCGAGTCCCTTACCAGAATTTAACCGGAGACTTAGGTTATTATGTTTATCAGCAGATTTATCCATTCTACGGAGCTGTAATGGTCATCTCCATGTATGGGTTTCCGGTGATTATTTCAAAGATGATGCTTGAAGAGCGTTTACATAGATCCAAGGGAGAGGAAATAGCAGCCGCCTCTTTTATATTGCTTTCACTTTTTTTCCTGCCGTTATGTATTCTATTGTGGGTGGCTGCTCCTTTTCTTGCAGAGTGGATGGGAGACGAAATGTTAGCATTTCCTCTTCAGCTCATCTCTTTATCGGTTTTGACAGTCCCCTTTCTAGCGTCACTCCGCGGGTACGGACAAGGAAGGGGAAATATGGTACCTACCGCTGTCTCTCACCTATCCGAGCAAGTGCTGAGAGTAGCGGTCATATTGATATTTGCGTGGATTACATATATGAGCCAGGGAACAGCATACCAGGCAGGTACAGGAGCAGCCCTTGGATCGGTTATCGGAAGTGCAGCGGGAGCTGTGGTTCTCTTTTTTGTTACATTTAAAAGCCACCCGATTTCGTTTACACATCTTCACTGGCCAAGTGTGTTTGCTTCAAGCAGACAAATAGGAAAAAGACTTTTTGTAAATGGTATGCTCGTTTCTGTAGGAGCTATGATGTTTATCATCTATCAGCTTGTTGATGCATTGATGGTTATTCGAATGCTTCAGGGAGCAGGAATTACTGGAGAAGAAGCGATGGTGGCAAAAGGTGTATTCGATCGCGGGCAGCCTCTCCTACAGTTTGGAACACTGGCGGCTACTGCATTTTCCTTAGCTGTAATTCCATATATCAGCAGAGAAGTTTCAAGGAAAAACGAGAAGGAAGCCCGTATATTCGGGGAGCTTGCCATAAGGATAAGCATTATTGTGGGGGCAGCAGCTGCCTTGGGGCTGTGGGTCATTGCTGAATCCGTAAATGTGATGTTGTTTGTTAATGGCCATGGTACAGAGGTGCTTAGGTGGCTTGGCTTAACACTAGCCGTAAGCGGTGCAGCCGTCACATCAGCAGCTGTACTTCAAGGCAGAGACCATTTTTATCTGCCGGCTATTCACTTAAGTATAGGCATTATCGTCAAAATCTCTTTGAACATTTTGCTTATCCCAGCTTTCACAACAATTGGGGCTGCGGCAGCAACCGTAACAGGGATAGGAGTTACAGCTCTGTTAAATATTATTTTTATTTACCGAAAAGGCTATGCTGTAAAAATACAAGCCTTACATGTTGTCAAAGGGGGAGCTGCTCTGCTTTTCATGTTACTGTTCACCTGGATTTTACATTCCTGTCTTATGACTGGAGGGGAAGGTGGACGGGGAGTTCATACCATTGCGGCGGTATGTTCTGCCACTGGAGGAGGAGGCATCTTTTTGCACCTTTTGTTACGCTGGAAAGTGATTTCCACTCCTGAAAGCAGCTATCTCCCTGGCATGGACCGTTTAGAAAAGATTCTGTTGGTAAAGGAGCGATCAGCATGACTAGTAAAAAAATTTCAATCGTAGGTCTAGGGCCTGCAGGTATTGAATTTCTTCCACTAGGAGCATACAGGTTCATTAAAAAACAAGAAAAGGTCTACGCCAGAACAATAGATCATCCTGCTGTGAAAGATCTTCAGGAGGAATCTATAGCGATTGACAGCTTTGATTATTTATACGAAAAGCATGGAAATTTTGAGGATGTTTATAAGGAGATTGTAGAACGGCTCAGTGAGGAAGCACGCTCAAAGAATGTTTGCTATGTCGTTCCTGGTCATCCCATGGTTGCTGAAATGACGGTACAGCTGCTCATTGAAAAAGAAGCTAAGGGTGAGGTGTCTATAGAATTTAAAGGAGGAGCAAGCTTCCTTGACCCCATGTTTCAAGCTCTTCAGATTGACCCGAGTGATGGTTTTCAGCTTTTAGATGCGACTGAGCTGGGTAAAGAAAATATGAATGTACGACAGCATATGATCATTACCCAACTATATGATCCACTTATTGCTTCGGAGGTAAAGCTTACTCTGATGGAAAAAGTTCCAGATGACTATGAGATAAAGCTGGTAACAGCGGCAGGCTCTACGAAGGAAAGGGTAGAAACGCTCCCTTTGTATGAGTTGGACAGAAAAGCGGAGATAAGCAATTTAACAGCACTATATATTCCTCCAGTAAAGGAAGAGGCGCTCCTGTATCAGGACTTCAACACACTTCGGCAGGTAATTGCAGAGCTTAGAGGCCCAAATGGCTGCCCGTGGGACAAAAAACAAACACACCAGTCCCTAAAAAAATACCTTCTTGAAGAAGCTTACGAAGTATTGGACGCTATAGATGAAGAAGATGACTGGCATCTTCAAGAAGAGCTCGGAGATGTATTGCTTCAAGTCATGCTTCATGCGCAAATTGGAGAAGATGAGGGTTACTTCACGATAGATGATGTCATAGAAACTATTACAGAAAAAATGATCCGCCGTCATCCTCATGTATTTGGAGAAGAACAGGCAGAAATAGCCGATGAGGTGGTGACTAATTGGGATGCAATTAAAAAGGAAGAGAAAAAAAGCAAAGGGGAAGATACAGAGACATCCTCTATATTAAGCAGTATTCCCGTATCCCTTCCGTCCTTAATGAGAGCATTCGATCTCCAAAAGCAAGCAGCGAAAGTGGGGTTTGACTGGGGCGAAGCAGAGCCAGTATGGGCTAAACTTCAGGAGGAAATAGAAGAAATAAAGGCTGAAATTCAACAAGCTGACAAGGAAGCGATGAAAAAGGAATTCGGGGATCTGTTGTTTGTCCTAGTAAATCTGGGTCGCCACTATGGCCTTCACCCTGAAGAATCCCTCCATATGACGAACCAGAAATTCCAACGTCGATTTGCCTATATCGAAAAAAGGGTACGAGAAGAAAAGAAAAACCTTGAGGATATGAAATTAGAAGAAATGGATGCTTTGTGGGAAGAAGCAAAAAGGAAGGAGAGAGAATCATGAGAATTGATAAGTTTTTAAAGGTTTCCCGTTTAATCAAACGCAGAACCTTAGCAAAAGAAGTGGCTGCCAAGGGAAGAATTACGGTTAACGGAAACAAGGCTAAAGCCGGCACGGAGGTAAAAGAAGGCGACGAGATTGCGATTCAGTTTGGAAGTAAAAAAGTTACGGTAAGGGTAGAGGCAATCAAGGATACGACAAAGAAAGAAGAATCAAATTCGATGTACACTGTTTTAAAAGAAGAAGTGCAAGAGGCAAAAGAAGAGGAGAGAAATTACTAAAGTTAACCTGGCTGCGGTCAGGTTATTTTTGTTTTGCTTATTCGTTTATTCTATTACTCTCTTGTGATGCATAGGCATGAAACAAGCTAAAGAAACAGGAGAGTGGTCGTATGACATACCGTGATGATTATCAAGTAGAGCGTCCTCAAAAGGTTCATGATATTACCCTCAAAGGAAGAAAAACATTAGAGATTTCTGGTGTGAAAGAAGTTGAAAGCTTTGACAATGAAGAGTTTTTATTAGAAACAGAGCTTGGTTATCTTTCCATCAGGGGCCATAACCTTCACATGAAAAACCTGGATGTAAAAGAAGGTGTTGTTTCTATTGAAGGGAAGGTAGATGATCTTATCTATCTGGATCAGCAGGATAACAAAACAAAAGGCTTATTCGGGAAGTTGTTCAAGTGACACTCTCTGTTCAGTTCTACACTATGCTTGTAATGGTCCTTATGGGAACAGCAGTAGGAATGAATTTAGATTTATATCACAGGTTCCTGGGGAAAGAACGATATTTTTCTTGGAGACGAGCTTTACTTGATGTATTGTTCTGGGTGGTTCAAGCTTTATTGATATTTTATTTTCTCCTTCATGCTAATGAAGGAGAAATGCGTATTTATGTTTTTCTTGCTCTCCTCTTTGGCTTTTATTTTTACCGCCTTTGGGGCAGAGATGTTTTTATGTCTACAGTCGAGAAAGTAATTACCTTTGTAAAACATTTGTTTCGTTTTTGCAAGCAGATAATTACATTAACCGTTTTCAAACCTGTCAAATTCATATTGAAAGTCTTTGTAAGCTTAGGTATGATAGGAATAACAACCTTGTGTTCGATAGTAATAGGAATCTTCCGTGTAATTATATTCCCTCTTCGCTGGTTGGCATCGCCAATTGTTAGCCTGTTTATCCGCTGGTTCCCTCCTTCTTTGCGAAAAAGCATAAATTCTAAGGTAGATTTATTAAAAAAATGGGTAAAGGAGTGGCGGATATTTAAACGTAAAGGTGGTTAGAAATGGCAGATCAAAAAAAGAAAATTACCAGACTGAAAACACAGTACGCAAGCGAGAAGAATCGTGAGCAGGAAAGAATAAAAGCTGTAGAAGAAAAGCGTAGACGCGGCCTGTCACGGCGCCTTACTGCTCTTGCAGCAGTCGGCATTCTTTTTACTATTATTGCCTCCGTTACTTTAATATCCCAGTGGTCCATGCTTGAAGCAAAGAAAGAAGAAAGAAACAGCTTGGAAATAGAGATAAAAGAGCTGCAAGCGGAGGAAATAGAATTGAAGCAGGAGATCGAGAACTACAATGATATAGACTACATAGCAGAGATTGCTAGAAGAGATTATTATCTAACAAAGCCTGGAGAAACGTTATTTAAAGTTCCGGCACAACAACAGTCTGATTGACACTTATTTTTTCATTCAAGTATAATAGTGGTGGCTGGCGGAAGGCATGCATGAAAACTTGCCCTGCTTACAAATAAGTGATTAACAAATTGTCTCACTTATCGTGTATAATAAAGGGGCAGGATATTCTTGCCCAAGGCCGCAATGAAATTTGAGAAGTATACAAGGAGGAGCATTTTTTTCATGTCAATTGAAGTAGGCAGCAAGTTGGAAGGGAAAGTAACCGGTATTACCAACTTTGGAGCATTTGTGGAACTTCCGGGAGGCAAAACCGGACTGGTGCATATCAGTGAAGTTGCCGATAAGTATGTGGATAACATTAATGAATTTTTAACTGTGGGAGATACCGTCACAGTGAAAGTAATGAAAGTAGAGGACGATGGTAAAATCGGCCTTTCTATCCGCAAAGCGCAGGATCGTCCTGAACGTCCAGAGCGTCCAGAGCGACAAGAAAGAACAGACCGTCCTAAGGGTGAGCGTCGTGGCGGGTCCGGACGCGGACCGGGCCGTGGTGGACCAGGCGGACGACCGCAACGCCCCGCTTCTTTTGAAGATAAAATGAATCGTTTTCTAAAAGACAGCGAAGAGCGTTTGGCCTCGTTACGTAAGAACACTGATTCCAAGCGAGGTGGCCGTGGATCTAAGCGCTAATCTTGCTGCCGGCTCTTGCAAATAATATAAGAAAAAGGGTGACTTATACAGGGTGGTGCCTGTTTGCCTCTAACCTTTCCGCTAGTGGGTAAAAAGGAAAGAAGAGGACTGTAAGCATTCCCTGCTTGTCACCCTATTTTCTGTTCAAAAAACTATTGACTTATTTGTAGAGAAAAGATACAATATTTATTGTCGCATAAACGAGGCGGTGTAGCTCAGCTGGCTAGAGCGTACGGTTCATACCCGTGAGGTCGGGGGTTCGATCCCCTCCGCCGCTACCATACTTAGTTTATCTTTACTAAATTAATAGGTAAATCTTATAAATACGACCGAAAGGGATCTCCCTTTCGGTTTTTTTGTCTAATAAGTGATTGTTTCCTGTTATTTGAAATATATGTAGCCAAATAAAAAGAACCGGATTTAATTATCTGACTTTTTCAACTTCTTTCGCCTTGATCTGTCTTTATAGACAGATCCTTTTTTTGAAAAAAGAAAAGTTTTAAGAATATAATCAGTGATTTATTTTTGGAAAAAAAAGTAAAAACCTTAATAGGACAGGGAATTGGTTTAAGAAAAAGAAAACGTCGAAGAGTTTTTTCAGGGGTATTTGGCATTTTGACAAACATTATACTTTTCAACATCTATACTTGCTTTACAAATCCTTACAAGGTGGTGAAGCATGTGTTACAAAAAGAGACCACGACTAAAAGAAGCGTAGACGTGTTATGGCCTGTTAAACAAACATGGGGAATGATAACCGCAACAGGAAAAAAAGGAAAGGAACGAGCGATACGAGGATCTGAATTGGTTTTTCTGCAGTGGGGCGGACTCCTTTTTATTGTTGGAGTGCTGTTAGGAAGAGCTGTGCTGTTAGCAGAGCTTTACCCTTTTGCCATCCCTTTCTTTGCTGCTGTGTATGTATGGAAGAGAAACAAAGGGGTCGTTGCAGCGGCAGGTATTCTTTTAGGAACGTTCCTCGGAGCTCCTTTTCATGCCACGTTTGTTTTAGGAGGAATTATTCTTTTTGTTTTACTCTTTGAATGGATGAAACGATACAGCTGGAAAACCTCCATGTCTCTTCCTATAAGTGTTTTACTAGCCACCGGGCTTTCACGGTTGTTCGTAAACTGGGCTTCCCTTGGCGAAATTACTAGTTACACAGGGGTAATGACCGGTGTGGAAGCTGGGCTGAGCTTCGTACTTACTATGATATTTATGCAGAGCCTTCCTCTCCTGATGACTAAAAATCGCAGACAGCCTTTAAAACACGAAGAAATTGTCTGCTTCATTATACTACTGGCTTCAATAATGACTGGTGCTATTGGCTGGGTAATTTATGGCTTAGCCGCTGAGCATATGCTGGCTCGTTACTTGGTGTTGTTGTTTGCTTATATTGGAGGAGCAGCAATTGGTTCAGCTGTCGGGGTAGTCGTAGGTCTGGTGCTAAGCCTTGCAGCGGTAGCCAACCTGTATCAGATAGGGCTCCTGGCATTTGCCGGCTTACTTGGAGGACTATTAAAAGAAGGGAAAAAACTGGGGGTGAGCCTTGGGCTGTTGTTAGGAACGGCTCTGATTGCTCTATACGGAAATGGAATGGGAGCCGCAAGCTTGACGTTAGCAGAGTCTGCGGTAGCCGTTTTGTTATTTATCTTTACGCCTAAAGTGGTGACCAGCTTTTTAGCTAAGTATGTTCCCGGAACTTCTGAACACGTGCAGGAGCAGCAAAAGCATGCCAAGAAAATAAAAGACGTTACAGCTATGAAAGTCGAGCAGTTTTCAAAGCTGTTTCAAACGCTGTCTCATAGCTTTTCCGTACCCCCGTCTGTTCACAAGAGAGAGGAGGAACAGCATGAAGTGGACTTAATGCTAAGCCAGGTGACGGAAAAAACGTGCCAAACGTGCTTTAAAAAAGAAAGATGCTGGGTTAATCAATTTAATGAGACCTATGAAAGCATGTCAACCATGATTGAAGAATTACAGGTAAGTGGAGGGATTTCCCAAAAGACACAAGGGAGCTGGAGCCGCTTATGCCACTACAATACAAAAGTAATCAATGTGATGAAGGAGGAATTGGCTGATCATGAAAAGAGACAAACATTAAAATTAAAAGTAGAGGAGAGCAGAAGACTTGTAGCGGATCAATTAGAAGGAGTCTCCAAGATTATGGAAAACTTTGCTGGTGAAATACAAAAAGAAAAAGAAAACCATTATTGGCAGGAGGAACGAATACATGATGCGCTTAATCATGCCGGGGTAGAAATTAATCACATTGATATTTTCAGGCTTGATGAAGGAAATGTAGAAATAGAAATGGTCATGGAAAAGGATGAAGGGTTTGGTAAAGGAGAAAAAGTGATCGCGCCGATGCTTTCCGATATTTTAAATGAACATATTGTTGTTGCAAAAGAAAAAAGTGATGAAGCAGAAGTTGGATACTCCTGCATCACCTTTGTATCAGCCAGGACATACACCGTTGAAACGGGAATAGCGACTGTCGCTAAGGGAGGGACGTGGGTATCTGGTGACAGCCACTCAGCAGTGGACATTGGATCAGGAAAGTTTGCAGTGGCAATTAGTGACGGCATGGGAAATGGAAAACGAGCCCATGAAGAAAGCAAGGCCACTCTGCAGCTTTTGCAGACCATTTTGCAGTCGGGAATGGATGAAACAGTAGCGATTAAGTCTATTAATTCAATCCTCTCCCTTCGTACAAATGAAGAAATGTTTTCTACACTGGACTTGGCGATGATAGATTTACAGGATGCAGACGCTAAGTTTTTAAAAGTTGGTTCCATACCGAGCTTTGTAAAAAGAGGGAGTAAGGTATTTCAAATAGAAGCAGGTAACCTTCCGATGGGGATGCTGGAAAACGTTGAGGTGGATGTCGTAAATGAGCAGTTAAAAGATGGGGATCTTTTAATTATGATGAGTGATGGAATATTTGATGTTCCTAAAGGAATCGAAAACAAGGAAGTGTGGATGAAACGTCTTGTCTATCAGTTAAATGTAAATAAGCCGCAGGAGGTGGCAGATCTTTTATTAGAAGAAGTGATTCGGGCCGGACAGGGGGAAATTAACGATGATATGACGATAGTGGTAGCAAAAATTAAGCGAAATATACCAAAGTGGGCGTCAATACCAGTTGGACAGCATGTAAATCTGTTAAGGAAAAAAGCTCAGTAGCAGAATCATAGAAAGAAAGGAGAGAAAAGTATATTCCCCTTCGGATTTGTGAAAGATGGTACCATTACATCTTCATAACGGAGGGGTATTTTATGAGTAAAGGCACGTTAAAGCAAATTTTGTTGTTAACTGATGGGTGCTCGAATCAAGGTGAAGATCCGGTTGCTATAGCTGCTCTTGGAAAAGAGCAAGGAATAACCACAAACGTTATCGGTGTCCTTGAAGAAGGGATGATGAGCCAGCAAGGGGAGAAAGAAGTTGAGGAGATTGCTTTAGCTGGAGGGGGAATAAGCCAGATTGTATATGCAAAGCAGTTGGCACAAACGGTACAAATGGTAACAAGAAAAGCGATGACCCAAACTCTTCATGGGGTGGTGAACAAAGAACTTTCGAGTATTCTTGGAAAAAATCAAGAATTGGATGACCTTCCCCCTGAGAAGAGAGGAGAGGTGATGGAGATTGTTGATGAGCTGGGAGAAACCATTCGCCTTGAAGTATTAATTCTAGTAGATACAAGTGCCAGTATGAAAACAAAGCTGCCCATGGTGCAGGAAGCTCTTACTGATTTGTCTGTAAGTTTAAATTCCAGAGTTGGAGAAAATCGCTTTTCCTTATATTCATTTCCCGGGAAAAGAAAAGAGGTAGATCAGCTTCTGGACTGGACTCCAAAGATAGAGTCATTGACCGGCAAATTTCAAAAGCTTACGGTTGGAGGAGTTACTCCTACAGGGCCGGCTTTACAGGCTGCTTTGCTGAATTTTGGGAGACGTCAGGATAAAAGGAGTCTGATTTCTCGTGGTCACGAAGAAGACTACATGGAAGAGTCAGGATTCTAACTTGCAAAGGGGGACATGCATAACAGGGAAATGGCACGGGCACAAGTACCACGTATTAAAAAAGCTTGGGGAAGGAGCGACGGGTACTGTTTATCTGGCCGAATCGCCAAAAGGAAAAGTAGCGGTAAAAGTGGGAAAAAACAATATGTCTATTACTTCAGAGGTCAACGTATTGTCCCACTTTTCAAAAGTAAAAGGACAGGTATTGGGGCCTTCCCTCCTTGATATGGATGATGTGATCCTTCAAGGAGAGGCCTTTCCGTTTTATGTAATGGAGTATTTAGAAGGAACAACTCTCCTTTCCTTTGTAGAGAACAGAGGGAGTGAATGGGCACCTATATTTATTGTTCAGCTGCTTGGAGACTTGGATCGCCTTCACCGGGCTGGGTGGGTATTTGGAGATCTTAAGCCTGATAATTTAATTATTACCGGTCCTCCTGCAAGAGTCAGATGGTTTGACGTAGGCGGCACTACCCTCATAGGAAGGTCGGTAAAAGAATACACAGAGTTTTTTGATAGAGGATATTGGGGATTGGGAGACCGAAAAGCAACCCCATCCTATGATCTTTTTGCTTCCGCCATGATCTTTCTGAATGTGGCCTATCCAAATAGATTTGAAAAAAAGGGAGGAGAAAACTCTCTTCCATATCTTTCAGGAAAAATAGAGTCGGCTCCTCTGCTGCGTCCGTACAAGAAAGTATTGATGAGGGCATTAACCGGGGAATATCCAAACGCTCAATTAATGAAAAAAGATTTAATGGAATCCATCTCTGACAAACAGAGAAAAGAAAAGATAAAGCCTGTAAAAGAAGGAAAGCAATTGAAGAAAAAAAAGAGTACACCCCCCGCCAGTGCTTCTCCTGAGAAAAAGCCTTCCTATAAAATAGAAATAATGTTAACTGCCTCTTTTCTCTTTTTAGCATCTGTCTTATACTTAGTGGGACAGTGGATATAAATGAGAAAATTTACTAAAAAGCGAGGTGGGCCTGCTTATGGCAAAAGCAGAAGAAACAATGGATGTATGCCTTTTAGCAGGGCACCTTTTACTAAAATACGGAGCGGAAACTTACCGAGTAGAGGATACAATGAAAAGAATGGCGCAGGCCTCGCATATGAAAAAGGTCAACAGTTTCGTTACTACTACCGGTATCTTTTTATCATTTCAGACTGAAGACGGCTCTGATTTAATGCAGATGATTCGGATCGTCGAAAGGTTTCAGGACTTAAGCAAGGTAACGTCAGTAAACCAAATATCAAGAGAGTTTGTAATTGGAGATATTTCATTAGAAGAAGCAAATCTTCAGCTTCTTGATGTAGAAAACGCTCCTATGAATTATCCTCTCTGGCTCATCTATTTAGCATCAGGAATAGGTGGGGCAGCTTTTTCGTTTCTAATGGGCGGGAACTTGTTTGATATGCTTCCTGCTTTCATAGGAGGAGTCATTACTACGTTAAGTCTCGTATTTTTTCAGCATTTTTTGAAAGCCAAATTCTTTTCAGAGTTCATGGCTGCTTTTATAGGAGGAGGGACAGCTTTTTTCCTTGTGGGTATTGGTTTTGGCTCAAATATTGATCAGATCATTATAGGGTCATTAATTCCGCTGGTCCCGGGTATTCCATTAACGAACTCTGTCCGTGACTTGATGTCGGGAGATCTGGTTGCCGGAGTGGCGAGGGGCTCTGAAGCAGCTTTAACTTCACTTTCCATTGCTTCCGGCATAGCCTTATCAGTGACAATATTTTTAGGAATAATAGGGTGATAGAGGTATGTTGTTAGAGTTATTCCTTTGTTTTATAGCTACTGCTGCCTTTGGCATAATCTTTAATGTACCTTTCCGTCTTGTTTGGGTTGGAGGGTTCATCGGTGTACTTACATGGTTTCTTTACCGGATTTTGCCTGAATTTGATATTCCATTAGCCTTTGCCACCGGAGCTGCGGCTTTTAGTGCAGCATTTATTTCACACTGGCTGGCACGTTTTCAAAGAGTACCTGTCACTACTTTTACCATTCCGGGGATTATTCCTCTTGTTCCTGGTGGCAAAGCATATGCTACAATGCTTGCATTTGTTGATGAGGATTATATAACCGGCCTTGAGCAAGGAGTAGGGACCTTGCTTCAAGCAGGTGCGATCGCAGCCGGCCTGGTGTTTGCTTTATCTGTGTTTTCAATAGGCAGAGGAGTGGGACAGCGTTATGAAACAAACCGTTAAGGAATTTATTACCACCCACCAGTTAATTGACAAGGGGGATACCATTGTTGCAGCCGTTTCAGGCGGCCCTGATTCCATGGCTCTTCTTCATTACCTTCATAAGATGAAAGATACCTGGGAGCTTCAGGTTGTAGCAGCACATGTGGAGCATGGCCTCCGCGGTGCACCCTCTATAAAGGATGCAGAATTTGTAGAGGAGTGGTGCCGGGAGCATTCTGTCTATTTTGAAAAGGTTCACCTTTCATTAGCTGAAAAAGTAAAGCAAGACAAAGGATCAGTGCAAAAGACAGCTCGCCAGGCAAGGTACGAATTCCTGGAAAATGTAATGATCAGATGGAGAGCACAGAAGCTGGCAACCGCCCACCACGGAGACGACCAAGTAGAGACAATGCTTATGAAGCAGACGTCAGGAAGAGCGTTAATTGGAGAAATGGGAATACCGGTGAAAAGAGAAGAGGCATATGGCGTAATTATCCGACCATTTCTCTCGGTTACAAAGGAAGAGATCTTGGCGTATTGTCAAAAAGCAGGAGTTACATACCGGGAAGATGAGAGTAATAAGAAAGACGACTATTTAAGAAACAGGTTTCGGAAAAACGTTCTTCCTTTTTTAAAAGAGGAAGAACCGGAAGTCCATTCCCACCTACAAAAACTATCTGAATGGATGAATGAAGATAGAAAGTATATAGAAGCGATGGCAGAATCAGAAATAAAGAAGTCAGTCATCTCTAAACAGCCTGATGAAATTACCATATCTGTCCCTTACTGGGCATCTCTTCCTGTTTCTTTACAAAGACGGGGGATTCCTCTACTATTAAAGTATCTTTTTAGGGATAAAGAGCCAGAGCTTTCATCAATACATATAGAGGATTGTCTGCGCCTTATTTCGGGTACTAGTCCCTCAGGACAGCTGGATCTCCGTCAGGGACTGATGGTGGTTCGTTCATACGAGAAATGCCGTTTTACAATAGAAAGGCTTGAGGAGAACAGGGGTACAGAGGAAAAAAGAAATCTAAAGGTACCTGGTGAAACAGAGTGGAACGGTCACAAGGTAACAGCAAGGATTAGTGATCAGCTTCCACCTGCCTGGAAAGAAAAGGACATATTTGTATGTGAGCTTGAGGGGCTGCCTCTTCCTCTGACAGTGAGAGGGCGTCAGCCAGCTGATCGCATACGGCCAGCGGGGATGAAAGGAAGACAGAAAGTGAACCGGGTTTTTATTGATGAAAAAGTCGATAAAAACATACGTGATCACTGGCCGGTCATTGTTGATGGAGAAGGGGACATTTTGTGGCTTCCTCTGTTAAAAAAATCTGAGAGAGCGCTCACTGCAACACAAAATAAGCCTTTTTTAATTTTATTGTATGAAAAAAGGTGAAAGTGACAAAATGGTGAAAGATACGGCATCGTGGAGTTTTATGTGCCTATTTAAAGTGCAGGAAGGGTGTAGAGTGCTTTTTCTCATGGTAAGATAGGTCTCGAGGTAAAAAGACGCACGCTTTTGAGGCTTGCAAACATACATTCCATTCGGGAGGGTACACATAAAGAATGAAAGATGAAATCCAAAAAGTTCTAATTACTGAAGAAGAGATCCAGGAAAAAATAGGTGAAATTGCGAAAGATATGACGGCTGAATACGAAGGGCGTTTTCCATTGGTGATTGGAGTGCTCAAAGGAGCTCTCCCTTTTTTGACCGATTTGACGAAACGAATTGATACTCATTTGGAATTTGATTTTATGGATGTATCGAGTTATGGCAACAGTACTGTTTCATCTGGAGAAGTAAAGATTATTAAGGACCTTGATACATCAGTTGAGGGCCGGGATGTTATTATTCTTGAAGATATCATTGACAGCGGATTGACATTAAGTTATTTGGTAAGCCTAATAAAGCACAGAGGGGCTAAATCATTAAAAATTGTTACTCTTCTCGATAAGCCGGATGGCCGAAAAGTTGACTTAGTTCCTGATGTAGCAGGTTTTAATGTTCCGGATGAGTTTGTCGTCGGGTATGGATTGGATTATGCAGAAAGATATCGAAACCTCCCCTACATTGGTATTCTTAAGCCGGAAATTTACAAGAGCTAATTATTGTGAGGAAGAGAGCAAATATGATACTATTATCTAAGCTTTTATTGTCCGTGGGAGGAGGTCAGGAATGAATCGTATTTTTCGTAATACAATCTTTTACTTGCTTATATTTCTCGTTATTATAGGGATTATCAGTTTCTTGGGAGATGATCCGCAACAAGCTGACCTAGAGGTAACGTCTAATGAATTTGTTAGCACTCTGGAAAACAACGAAGTAACATCCATGATGGTACAGCCTGAAGGAGAAGTGTATTTCGTTCAATATCAAACTCATGAGTCCGCTGAGGACGAGTATTTTCATACACACATTCCTATTTCAGAAGCTTCAACTAACTTACTTATGACAGCACAAGGACCTGATGGGAACGTGGTGACGTTTGAAACGGAACCAGCCGAAGAGCCTGGAGGCTGGGTTACTTTCTTTGTTTCAGTTATCCCTTTCATCATCATCTTTATCCTGTTCTTCTTCTTGCTTAGCCAGGCCCAGGGCGGCGGCAGCAAGGTTATGAACTTTGGTAAGAGTAAGGCCAAGCTTTATCAGGAAGATAAGAAAAAAGCCCGCTTTAAAGATGTGGCTGGTGCAGATGAAGAGAAACAGGAGCTTATGGAAGTTGTTGACTTCCTTAAAGACCCGCGGAAATTCGCGACAATCGGTGCCCGTATCCCTAAAGGTGTTCTTCTTGTAGGACCGCCGGGAACAGGTAAGACATTAATCGCAAGAGCTGTGGCAGGGGAAGCCGGAGTACCGTTTTTCTCCATCAGTGGTTCAGACTTTGTGGAAATGTTTGTCGGTGTCGGTGCATCCCGTGTTCGTGACCTCTTTGAAAATGCAAAGAAAAATGCTCCTTGTATTATTTTTATTGATGAAATTGATGCCGTGGGCCGCCAGCGTGGTGCCGGTGTCGGCGGCGGACACGACGAACGTGAGCAGACCCTTAACCAATTGCTCGTAGAAATGGACGGGTTTGGTGCCAATGAGGGGATAATTATCATTGCTGCGACAAACCGTTCTGATATTTTGGATCCAGCTCTCTTGCGTCCTGGACGTTTTGACCGTCAGATTATGGTAGGCCGTCCTGACGTGAAAGGCCGTGAGGAAGTACTTAAAGTACATGCCCGTAACAAGCCTTTAGCAGATGACGTGAATTTGAAAGCCATCGCACAGCGTACACCTGGTTTTTCAGGAGCTGATCTTGAGAACCTCTTAAACGAAGCTGCCCTGGTGGCTGCTCGGGAAGACAAAACGAAGGTTCACATGAAGCATGTAGAGGAAGCCATTGACCGTGTGATTGCTGGACCTGCGAAGAAGAGTCGTGTGATTTCAGAGAAAGAAAAAGGAATCGTTGCGCATCACGAAGCAGGCCATACGGTCGTCGGTGTGAAGCTTGAAAATGCGGATATGGTTCATAAGGTAACGATTGTTCCTCGAGGCCAGGCAGGCGGTTATGCTGTTATGCTTCCAAAAGAGGACCGTTACTTCATGACGAAGCCGGAGCTTCTCGACAAAATTGTCGGTCTACTTGGCGGACGTGTAGCTGAGGAAATTATCTATGGCGAGGTAAGTACAGGAGCCCATAATGATTTCCAAAGAGCGACTGGTATCGCAAGGAAAATGGTTATGGAATACGGTATGAGTGATAAGCTGGGACCTCTGCAGTTTGGTTCAGGCTCCGGCGGTCAAGTATTCTTGGGACGAGACATCCAAAATGAACCAAATTACAGTGATGCAATCGCCCATGAAATTGACCAGGAAGTTCAGCGCATTATTAAAGAATCTTATGAGCGCTGCCGCCAGATTTTAACCGAAAACAAGGACGCTCTTGAACTGGTTGCTCAAACGCTTCTTGAGCTTGAGACTCTGGATGCTGAACAAATCCAATCTCTTGTTAATGAGAAGAAGCTTCCAGAAGGTCATCATGCAAACCCTGAAAACCAGGACAATGATGATGTGAAGGTAAATATTCAGTCTAAATCAGACAATGACAAGGCTGATGTCTCTTCTTCTGAAGAAGGAAATGTCACAAAAGAGCCAGAGGATGGAATCGAAGAATCTGGTCCAAACGATCTGCCTGAAAATCCAGATCCCGAAGACAGAGATAAGCGTTAAGATGAGTATTTTTTAAAAAGGGGGGTGCCTACGGGCATCTCTTTTTTAATGCCTGGTATTGTAGCTGAGCAAGCAGAATCAGAAAAAAAGGTGTAATACCTCTGGTAAGAAGGGGACACGCTTTATAGGAATCTGATCAGGGGAAAAGACATTTTGCTTTCATATTTTTTGTCTATAAGCTATTCTTTGTAAGCAAACGTTTTAACAATTAAAAAAGGTGCAATAGTGGTGATATAAATGATTTGTGTAATTGACGTGGGAAACACCAATATAGCGTTAGGGTTATATGATAAAGAGACACTTTTATATCATTGGCGTATTTCTACTGACCGAAGAAAAACCGAAGACGAGTATGGGATGATTATTAAATCTCTAATGGAGAATAATAATGTATCAGCCCAAAGTGTAGAAGGCATTATTATTTCTTCCGTTGTTCCTTCCATGATGTTTGTATTTGAGCATATGAGCAAAAAATACTTCAACCTTACACCTATGGTGATTGGCCCGGGAATTAAAACGGGCTTAAACATTCGGTATGACAGTCCAAGAGACGTAGGGGCTGACAGAATTGTTAATGCAGTCGCAGCTCTGCATCAGTATAGTGGTCCTTTAGTGATTGTAGACTTTGGGACAGCGACGACTTTTTGCTATATTGATTCCTCTAATCAATACGCAGGGGGGGCAATTGCTCCCGGACTCACTATTTCCACAGAGGCCCTGTACAATCATGCCTCTAAACTGCCAAGAGTTGAAATAAGCAAACCAGAGAGCGTAGTAGGGAAAAATACGGTTCATGCTATGCAGTCTGGAATATATTATGGTTTTGTAGGACAGGTAGATGGGATAGTATCTCGAATGATTGACCAGGCTGATCAGGCTCCATTTGTCATTGCTACCGGTGGGCTTGCCAAGTTAATCAGTAAAGATTCAAAAACGATCAACAAAGCAGATCCATTTTTAACCTTAAAAGGTTTAAAAGTCATTTATGAAAAAAATAAATAAATCATTAAAAGGAATTTTCTACGGAAAGGATGGACAAGTATGTCTGATTATCTTGTAAAAGCAACGGCCTATGAGGGAAAAGTAAGGGCCTATGCAATAAAATCCACCGAAATGGTGAATGAAGCGGTCCGCAGACATCAGGCGTGGCCAACAGCCGCAGCAGCTTTAGGACGAGCGATGACGGCTGGGTCCATGATGGGAGCCATGCTAAAGGGAGACGATAAACTAACGATTAAAATCGAGGGCGGCGGCCCAATGGGCCCCATCGTAGTTGATAGTGATTCTAAGGGGAATACGAGAGGGTATGCTCATAATTTACAGGTTCATTTTGATTTAAATAAGCATGGGAAATTGGATGTAGCCCGGGCAGTGGGAACAGAAGGACATTTGGCAGTAGTAAAGGATTTAGGAATGAAGGAGCATTTTACTGGTAACAGTCCTATTGTATCAGGTGAACTTGGAGAGGACTTTACTTACTATTTTGTTACGTCTGAACAGGTTCCTTCATCAGTGGGACTGGGGGTCCTCGTGAACCCTGATAATACGATAATGGCTGCTGGTGGTTTTATTCTGCAACTGCTTCCAGGAGCTGATGATGAGCTGATTGACAACTTAGAGACGCAGATTGGTGCAATGCCGCCTATTTCAAAGCTCATTGAAAAGGGAAAAAATCCTGAAGAAATTCTTCAAATTATTTTTGGAGAGGAAGTAAAGATTCTTGAGAAACAAGAAGTGAAATTCTCCTGTCAATGCTCCAAAGAACGAGTTGGAAATGCAATTGTGAGTCTTGGAAGCGAGGAATTAGAGGATATGATCCAAAAGGACAAGGGAGCAGAGACTCAGTGCCATTTTTGTAATGAAATCTACAATTTTTCTGTAGAGGACTTACAGGAACTAAAGGAACGTGCGTTGAATAGTGAAAGTAATACCCCTGGATAAAAGGGGTATTATCATTGAGCCCCAGCTTTAATGAATAAAGTGTTTGACACTTTAAATAATCTACTGGTAAGATAAAAACAATAAAGCCTATGAAATTACTAGGGTATTAGGAGGAGTCTTAATGAGAGTAGCAAATTCAATTACTGATTTAATTGGAAACACTCCGCTAGTAAAGTTAAATCGTTTAGTGGGAGAAAACGACGCAGATGTTTACTTAAAGCTTGAATTTATGAACCCGGGAAGCAGTGTTAAGGATCGTATTGCGTTAGCGATGATTAAAGATGCTGCAGAACAAGGAAAGCTTAAAGAGGGAGATACACTCATAGAGCCAACAAGTGGAAACACGGGTATTGGATTAGCAATGGTTGCTGCTGCTCAAGGATACAAAGCAGTGCTTGTCATGCCTGATACAATGAGCATGGAGCGCCGGAATCTGTTACGCGCATATGGCGCAGAACTTGTTCTTACACCTGGAGCTGAGGGTATGGGTGGAGCAATCCGTAAAGCGAACGAGCTCGCAGAAGAAAATGGATATTTCATGCCTCAGCAATTTGAAAATGAAGCAAACCCAAAGATTCATCGTGAGACAACAGGAAAAGAGCTGCTGGAACAAGTAGACGGTCAAATTGACTCTTTCGTATCTGGTATTGGAACTGGCGGCACAATTACAGGTGCAGGTGCCCTTTTAAAAGAAAATTATCCGGAGATGAGAATTGTAGCTCTTGAGCCAACGGATTCCCCGGTTCTTTCTGGCGGAAGCCCCGGCCCGCATAAAATCCAGGGCATTGGCGCTGGTTTTGTGCCGAAAATCCTCGACACCGACGTGTATGATGAAGTCGTTCAGGTAAGTAAGGATCAAGCCTACGAATATGCTCGCCGTGCAGCGAGAGAAGAAGGCATCCTTGGCGGAGTTTCTTCAGGGGCGGCGATTTATGCTGCATTAGAAGAAGCGAAAAAGCTTGGTAAAGGAAAGAAAGTCGTAGCTATCATTCCTAGTAATGGAGAGCGCTACCTCAGTACACCTCTTTATCAATTTGAAGAATCAGAATAAAAAGCTATTAAAAAGCAGCCGTTTCTGGCTGCTTTTTTTGGAATCTTTTACACGAGGCGTCAGGACACATTAGGGGAGAGGGCTCCTTATTTTTTTTCTTGTCTCTTAATGGTACAATGAGGAACGATTTAAAGCTTCCCATGGAAGAATGCGAGGAGTGACAATGATGAATGGAGCTTTTTCCCCGCTTCCTGCAAAAGAAAGCAGTCGATACGTCAAAGCGCAGAGCTTTTCTTTTCCAGAGGAGAAGTGGTTTCACACATATAAACATATGAGCAAAAATTTAGAATATCACGTGTTGCTTGAAAGTGGCCGAAGCGGCCGCTACAGCATTGCCGGGCTCTCTCCTTTTGCTTTATTAAGAGGAAAAGACGATCTATTTACCGTAGAAACAAAAGAGGGGAAAGCTGAAACCAAAGGAGATATCCTTGAGGAAATGAGGCGGTGGCTGGCACCATACCAAACTGAAAAACATCCGGACCTTCCCGATTTCCAGGGAGGAGCTATTGGTTTTTTTAGCTATGATCTTATCCGGCAGGTCGAGCTATTACCAGAGGATTCAAGCGATGATTTAAATACAGACGATTTTTATTTTTTAGTGTTTAACGATGTCTTTCTTTATGATCATCAAGAGAAAAAGCTATGGATTATCGTTCATTACCAAGAGAGTGAACAGAAGAAAGCAGAGGCCAAAATAGCAGATTATTATGCAAGCTGGTCTGCTCCTTATCCCTCCTGGGAATGGTCAAACAAAGAAGAGCAAGAGGAAACGTGGGAGGTTTCTCTAAATGAAGGTGAGTTCTCACAAGCTGTACGAAGGGTACAAGACTATATCAAAGCCGGTGACGTGTTTCAAGTAAATCTATCAGTGCGGCAGGCGAAGACTCTTCAAACGGACCCCCTTCACATTTATGAGAAGCTAAGAGAACTTAACCCGTCTCCGTATATGGCTTACATTCACACTCCGTATTTCCAGCTTGTGAGCGGATCACCGGAATTATTAGTAAAGAAGGATGGAGAGGAAGCAAGCACAAGACCGATTGCCGGGACGAGGTCAAGAGGGAAAACCAAGGAGCAAGATCTGGCCCTTGAAGAAGAGCTCCTCTATAATGAAAAAGAGCGGGCTGAGCACGTTATGCTCGTCGATTTGGAAAGAAACGATTTAGGAAGAGTGTGTAAATACGGGAGTGTCTACGTAGACGAACTCATGGTCATTGAACGATACTCCCATGTCATGCATATCGTTTCAAATGTAAAAGGAATACTTGCCGAAGACATAGATGTATATGATATGATAAGAGCAACCTTTCCAGGAGGAACAATTACAGGGGCTCCTAAGATTAGAACCATGGAAATCATTGAGGAGCTGGAGCCTGTCCGACGGGGAGTGTACACAGGATCTATAGGCTGGATTGGGTTTAACGGAGACATGGAAATGAATATTGTCATTCGAACCTTGCTTGCAAAGGAAGGGAAAGCCTATGTCCAGGCTGGAGCAGGTATTGTAATTGATTCGAATCCTGCGGCCGAGTACAAGGAATCCTTGAAAAAGGCAAAGGCCTTGTGGAAGGCAAAAGAGCTGAGTGAAGAAGAGGTATCAGGAAAACAGAGTAGAGCAGAGGAGGAACATTTATGATTTTAATGATTGATAATTACGATTCATTTACGTATAACCTTGTACAGTATCTGGGTGAAATGGGGGAGGAACTGGTTGTAAAAAGAAACGACCAGGTAACTCTTGAAGAGATAGAAGAATTAGCACCGGATTTCATTATGGTATCCCCGGGTCCTTGTACTCCCAACGAGGCGGGAATCAGCATGGAAGCGATCCGTCATTTTGCTGGCAAAATTCCTATTTTTGGAGTGTGTCTGGGTCACCAGTCGATTGCCCAGGTATTCGGCGGAAAAGTGATTCGTGCTGACCGTTTAATGCACGGGAAAACATCCGACATTTATCATGAGGATAAAGGAGTGAACAAGGGACTGCCACAACCTTTTACAGCAACTCGCTATCACTCGTTAATTGTGGAAAAAGAAAGTCTGCCTGACTGTTTTGAAATTACTTCTTCCACAAAAGAAGGGGAGATTATGGGTATCCGCCATAAAACACTGCCGGTGGAAGGGGTGCAATTTCACCCTGAATCCATAATGACAGGAGACGGAAAAACTCTTTTACGCAACTTTATTGAAACCCACCGGGCTGTACAAGGAGTATAAGATGTATATTCATATAAACGGAAAAATTATGAAGGCGGGCGAAGCTCGCCTTTCCCCTTTTGAACATGGATTTATGTACGGATTAGGGCTTTTTGAAACATTCAGGGTGTATGAGAATCACCCTTTTTTGTTAGATGATCATTTTAGGCGGCTGGAAGAAGGTCTAGCGATGATGAATATTCGGTGGACATACGAGCGGTCATCTGTAGAAGAAGAAATAAATCTTCTTCTTACCGCCAACAATCTTCAAAACGCTTATGTCAGATATAATATCTCAGCAGGAGAACAGGACCTAGGGCTGACAACAAGCCAGTATCACAACCCCACGAAAATTATCTACATGAAGCCTCTCACGCCTCCTGTTTCTTCTCTAACAAAAAAAGGAGTAATCCTTTCTACCTCCAGGAATACGCCAGAAGCTGATATTCGATTAAAGTCCCACCATTATTTCAACAGTATATTAGGAAAAAGAGAGCTTGGAGATCATCCAGGTGAAGAAGGCATCTTCCTGACCAGAGAAGGGTATATAGCAGAAGGAGTAGTTTCTAATATATTCTGGCTGAAACAGGGAACACTATATACGCCATCTGTAGATACTGGCATTTTAAACGGAATCACTCGACAATTCGTAATGACATTAGCCAGAAAGCTAGGCTATTACATTCGCACCGGAAGATTTTCATTGAATCATTTGTTAAGTGCAGACGCAGCATTCGTGACAAATTCGATCCAGGAAATTGTGCCTTTATCAGAAATAGATGAAAGAAAGTTTAAAAAGTCTGAGGATATCACACGGTTGAAAGCACACTATGCTTTGTTTCGTGAAAAATTATGGAGCCGGCAAGAAATCTAAACATGCAAGGAGGGACAACCAAAATGAAACATTCATTTGTTTCCTGGGGGAAATGGGAGCTGGATTTTACAGAAAAGACGTTTGTTATGGGTATTATTAACGCAACACCTGATTCCTTTTCCGACGGGGGAAGATACAATAATGTAGAAAAAGCGGTTAAAGGGGCTGTTGAGCTTGTAAGACAAGGTGCTGATATTATAGATGTAGGCGGGGAATCAACACGTCCTGGCAGCACAAAAGTAGAGGAGAAGGAAGAGCTGGAAAGAGTCATTCCTACAGTAAGAGAGATGGCAAAACATCTCACTGTTCCTATTTCAGTGGATACATATAAAGCAGAGGTGGCAAGGCAGGCGATTGAAGCAGGCGCCGCGATTATTAATGACGTATGGGGGGCAAAGGCTGAGTCTGACATGGCTCGTGTAGCCGCAGAGTACGACGTACCGATCATTTTAATGCATAACCGAACAAATACTGATTACGGTGATCTGCTTGAAGACATGATTAACGATGTACAGGAAAGCATTGATATTTGCCGCAGGGCCGGAGTGAAAGAAGACAAGATTATACTTGATCCAGGAATCGGTTTTGCTAAGACATATGAACAGAATCTAGAAGCAATGAGAAGAATGGATGAATTTACAGCACTTGGTTACCCGGTTCTTCTAGGAACTTCCAGAAAGTCACTTATTTCAAAAACACTTAACCTCCCGCCTTCTGAAAGGGTAGAAGGAACAGGAGCCACGGTTTGTCTAGGGATAGAAAAGGGATGCAATATTGTCAGGGTGCATGATGTGCTGGAGATGAGCAGAATGGCTACAATGATGGATGTGATGCTTGGAAAAAGGAAGGTGAGTTCTTTTGGATAAAATTTTTGTAAATGGGATGGAGTTTTACGCCTATCACGGGGTATTTGCGGAAGAAAACAAGTTGGGACAACGTTTTCGAGTGGATTTGACTCTTGAAGCAGATTTGCGCGAAGCAGCAGCCAGTGATGATTTAAAGAAAAGCGTAAATTATGGAGAAGCCTATCAGGTTGTAAAAGAAATTGTCGAAGGACAAACATATGATTTAGTGGAAACCATAGCCCAGGCAATTACTGATAAAGTACTGGCAGAGTTTTCGATTATTGAGAGGGTCACTGTTAAAGTGATTAAGCCTGACCCTCCAATACCCGGACATTATGATTACGTTGCCATTGAACTAACGAGGGAAAGATAAATGAATGAGGCTTATATCTCACTTGGCTCAAATATGGGGAACCGAGAGCAGTATTTGCGCGAAGCGGTTCACTTATTACAGCAAGTTCCAGGTGTAATCGTGGAAGAAAGTTCGTCTTTATATGAAACCGAACCGGTAGGTGTAACGGATCAGAAATCTTTTTTGAATATGGTTACTAAAATTCAAACAGAGCTTTCACCTGTGGAACTACTAGAAGCAACACAGGAAATTGAAAATAAATTACAGAGAGTAAGGGTTGTTCGGTGGGGCCCCCGCACAATAGACCTTGACATTTTACTCTACAATAAAGAAAATATTGAAATGAGTCACTTAAATATCCCACATCCCCGCATGATGGAAAGGGCTTTTGTATTAATACCGCTGCAAGAGCTTGCGCCTCACCTTGTCTTGCCGGGGTTTCATATAACGATAGACAAAGCGGTAGATCAGCTGTCAGATAAAGATAAAGAAGGTGTAAGCGCATGGAAAAGCAACATTGGGCAAGAAGAATTCGGGCATACCGAAAATTAAAAGGCTATACCCAGCAAAGCTTTGCTAATGAGCTTGGAGTATCTGTTTCTTTATTGGGAGATGTTGAGCGTGGAACGCGCATCCCCGATGAAGAATTTATAGAGAAGGTCACCGAGGCACTAGGGATTTCAAAAAACGAGCTTCAATCAGGTTGAAGCAAAACGAAGGTGAAAAATGCTTAACATAGGCAATTGAAATGAAGAATCGAGTGGTTCTTGCCCCGATGGCTGGTGTACGTCATCCGGCATCTCGTCCGACCGCCAAGGATTTTGGAATGGGTTTGGTATGCGCTGAAAGGGTGAGTGGCAAAGTCATCTTGCATAAGAACGAGAAATATCTTCAAACGCTTTGCGTAGATGAAAGAGAAAAGCTGCTGAGTCTCCAGATTTTCGGGGGGACTAAAGAAACGTTAACAACAGCCGCTAAGGTCGTTGATAAGCAGACGAACCCGGACATTATTGAATATGTGATGTCCGGTTCGAACAAAGTGTGATGCCGGCGCCAAGTGGCTTCTCGACCCAGCCAAAGTCTATGAGATGGTAACCGTACCGTTGACAAGCCAGTGGCAGTAAAAATGCCCAAGGGATGGGATGGGGGCCACATACATGCCGTAGAAAATACAAGAGCTATTGAAAGAGCAGTCGGACAAGCGGGTATCCCTTCATGGACGAACGAGAGTGCAAATGTATGAAGGGACTGCAAATTGGGATATCATTAAGGAAGTAAAAGATCACTTGCTTACAAGAGAAGAACTTTCCAATGTTCTTTACAACTACGTAGAAGAAGTGGAAGCGAGAGAAGCTGAAAAAGTTTCTGCCCGCTAAAAAGTGCTTGGTTGTGCACGCACCCTTCTTTAAACTGTAACTAGAGGTCTCCCTCCAAAGCGTCTTCCTTCCGTCCTTCTTTAAGGAGTTTTAGACGAAAGGAGCTAAAGCAGGGCTCCCTCTTTTTTTACATACTTTACTTAGGTTCCAATAGAGTTGAAAAATGATGTATCGAAAATAAGCAGGATCGGGAGTTGATGATATGAGCGAAGAGCTTGAATATAATGACCAGATGAGTGTACGAAGAGATAAGTTGAAAGCAATGCAAGAAGAGGGACAAGATCCATTTGGAGGCCGCTTTGAAAGAACTCATACTGCAGAGTCCATGAAAAAAGAGTTCGATCAATATACTAAGGATGAGCTTTCAGAAAAAGAAAGTCATGTCACTTTAGCCGGACGAATTATGACAAAGCGCGGGAAAGGGAAAGCAGGTTTTGCCCATATTCAGGATCTTACCGGTCAGGTTCAGATCTACGTCAGAAAGGATCAAGTAGGCGAGGAACAATACGAAATATTCCAAAGCGCGGATATTGGCGATATTGTAGGTGTTGAAGGATCGGCTTTTAAAACAAAAGTTGGAGAGCTTTCAATCAAAGTGAGCGATTTCACCTTTTTATCTAAATCTCTTCGTCCTCTTCCAGATAAGTTTCACGGTTTAAAGGATGTAGAACAAAGATATCGTCAACGCTATCTTGATTTAATTGTGAACCCTGAAGTGCGCGACACATTTGTGACTAGAAGTAAAATCCTTCAATCCATGCGTCGGTACCTTGATGAAAATGGCTACTTGGAAGTGGAAACCCCTATGATGCATTCAATCCCCGGTGGTGCATCCGCTCGTCCTTTTGTCACTCATCATAATGCCTTAGATATGGAGCTTTACATGCGAATCGCGATAGAGCTTCATCTAAAAAGACTCATTGTTGGTGGGATGGAAAAGGTGTATGAAATCGGGCGAGTGTTCCGAAATGAAGGAGTTTCCACTCGTCACAATCCTGAATTCACTATGATTGAATTGTATGAAGCGTATGCAGACTACAAAGATATAATGAAATTAACGGAGAACGTGATCGCTCATATAGCACAGGAAGTGATCGGGTCAACGAAAATTACCTATGGGGACTATGACGTAGATTTGACACCGGAGTGGAAAAGGCTTCATATGGTAGATGCAATTAAAGAATATACTGGTGTCGATTTTTGGCAAGATATGAGTGATGAAGAAGCAAGAGCTCTTGCAAAAGAGCATAAGGTACCTGTCAAAGAGACAATGAGCTTTGGGCATGTCGTTAACGAGTTTTTTGAACACTTCGTAGAAGAGAAACTTATTCAGCCGACGTTTGTGTATGGACACCCCGTTGCTATTTCTCCCCTTGCCAAAAAGAATCCAGAGGATCCTAGATTTACGGATCGCTTTGAGCTGTTCATTGTAGGGAGAGAACATGCAAACGCCTTTACTGAATTAAACGATCCGATAGACCAGCGGGAACGTTTCGAAGCACAAGTGAAGGAACGGGAGCAAGGAGATGATGAAGCACACATGATGGATGAAGATTTTCTGGAGTCTCTTGAATATGGTCTTCCGCCGACCGGTGGATTAGGCATAGGAATTGACCGGCTCGTTATGCTGTTAACGGATTCTCCATCTATTCGTGACGTTTTGCTTTTCCCGCAAATGAGGCACCAAGAATAATAACCAAATATAATAACAAAAAACACCTGCAGAAAAGGCAGGTGTTTTTTGTAACTAATGCAAGGGTAATGGTTAGGAAAAAGAACTATCCTTTTCAGAGAGGTTTCGTTATCATTATACATGACATTAAAAAAAGTTAGTAAAGGTGTTGCATTTCTTTTTAGATGATGATATATTATTTCTTGTCGCCAAAAAGCGATGAGGAAACAAACAAATAAAATTGACGCAGTTATTATACTACGTTAATACAGCTTCTGGTCAGTCATTTTCTTTTTATAGGTATTGACACTTTAGCCAGAACTTGTTACTATAACATTCCTGCTTCAAAAAATGCTCGAAAAAAACTTTAAAAAGTTGTTGACTTGTTATTAACGAGAGTGTTATGATAATAAAGTCGCAAAAAGAGCGGCAGGAAAAAGTTGTCCTTTGAAAATCGAATGAAAGTCAAACGTCAGTTAATTTCTATTAAAGTAAGTTAAGTTAGTTTCAAACATCTTCATTTTATCGGAGAGTTTGATCCTGGCTCAGGACGAACGCTGGCGGCGTGCCTAATACATGCAAGTCGAGCGCAGGAAACAAGCTGCGCCCTTCGGGGCAAAGCTTGTGGAATGAGCGGCGGACGGGTGAGTAACACGTGGGCAACCTGCCTTACAGACTGGGATAACCCCGGGAAACCGGGGCTAATACCGGATAATCAAGAAGATCACATGATTTTCTTGTAAAAGTTGGGATTTATCCTAACACTATGAGATGGGCCCGCGGCGCATTAGCTAGTTGGTGAGGTAACGGCTCACCAAGGCGACGATGCGTAGCCGACCTGAGAGGGTGATCGGCCACACTGGGACTGAGACACGGCCCAGACTCCTACGGGAGGCAGCAGTAGGGAATCATCCGCAATGGGCGAAAGCCTGACGGTGCAACGCCGCGTGAGTGAAGAAGGTTTTCGGATCGTAAAGCTCTGTTGTCAGGGAAGAACAAGTGCCGTGCGAATAGAGCGGCACCTTGACGGTACCTGACCAGAAAGCCCCGGCTAACTACGTGCCAGCAGCCGCGGTAATACGTAGGGGGCAAGCGTTGTCCGGAATTATTGGGCGTAAAGCGCGCGCAGGCGGTTTCCTAAGTCTGATGTGAAAGCCCACGGCTCAACCGTGGAGGGTCATTGGAAACTGGGGAACTTGAGTGCAGAAGAGGAGAGTGGAATTCCACGTGTAGCGGTGAAATGCGTAGATATGTGGAGGAACACCAGTGGCGAAGGCGACTCTCTGGTCTGTTACTGACGCTGAGGTGCGAAAGCGTGGGGAGCAAACAGGATTAGATACCCTGGTAGTCCACGCCGTAAACGTTGAGTGCTAGGTGTCAGGGGTTTCGATGCCCTTGGTGCCGAAGTAAACACATTAAGCACTCCGCCTGGGGAGTACGACCGCAAGGTTGAAACTCAAAGGAATTGACGGGGGCCCGCACAAGCGGTGGAGCATGTGGTTTAATTCGAAGCAACGCGAAGAACCTTACCAGGTCTTGACATCCTCTGACCGCCCTAGAGATAGGGTCTTCCCCTTCGGGGGACAGAGTGACAGGTGGTGCATGGTTGTCGTCAGCTCGTGTCGTGAGATGTTGGGTTAAGTCCCGCAACGAGCGCAACCCTTGACCTTAGTTGCCAGCATTCAGTTGGGCACTCTAAGGTGACTGCCGGTGACAAACCGGAGGAAGGTGGGGATGACGTCAAATCATCATGCCCCTTATGACCTGGGCTACACACGTGCTACAATGGATGGTACAGAGGGTTGCGAGACCGCGAGGTTTAGCCAATCCCAAAAAGCCATTCTCAGTTCGGATTGCAGGCTGCAACTCGCCTGCATGAAGCCGGAATCGCTAGTAATCGCGGATCAGCATGCCGCGGTGAATACGTTCCCGGGCCTTGTACACACCGCCCGTCACACCACGAGAGCTTGCAACACCCGAAGTCGGTGAGGTAACCTTTTAGGAGCCAGCCGCCGAAGGTGGGGCAGGTGATTGGGGTGAAGTCGTAACAAGGTATCCCTACCGGAAGGTGGGGATGGATCACCTCCTTTCTACGGAGTAATTTTTTCCGAATCGACGACCGGGACCTTCGGGTCCTGGCCGGACGTTTTGACTTTCATTCGGTTTTGAGAGGATAACTCTCAAGGCACACTCTCCCTTATTATAAGGAAGACGAGGATAAGGATCTTCGGCACCATTCGTCACGTCCTGTGACGGTACCGAAGTTTGCACATCCTGTGCTTCGTTCTTTGAAAACTGGATAACAGAAGAAATAGAGCCAAAAATCACACCGGAGTTTCATGAAAGTGGAACTTTCGAGGCGTGACTTAGAAACAAACCACCTAATAGGTTAAGTTAGAAAGGGCGCACGGTGGATGCCTTGGCACTAGGAGCCGAAGAAGGACGCGACGAACAGCGAAATGCTCCGGGGAGCTGTAAGTAAGCTTTGATCCGGAGATATCCGAATGGGGGAACCCCCTATCCGTAATGGGATAGGATCTGCACCTGAATCCATAGGGTGTAAGAAGGCAGACCTGGGGAACTGAAACATCTTAGTACCCAGAGGAAGAGAAAGCAAATGCGATTTCCTGAGTAGCGGCGAGCGAAACGGAAACAGCCCAAACCAGGGTGCTTGCACCCTGGGGTTGTAGGACACTCCATTGGAGTTACAAAGAAACGAAGTAGGCGAAGCGGTCTGGAACGACCTGCGAGACAAGGTAAGAGCCCTGTAGCCGAAACTTCGTTTCCTCCGGAGTGGATCCTGAGTACGGCGGGGCACGTGAAACCCCGTCGGAATCCGGGAGGACCATCTCCCAAGGCTAAATACTCCCTAGTGACCGATAGTGAACCAGTACCGTGAGGGAAAGGTGAAAAGCACCCCGGAAGGGGAGTGAAAGAGATCCTGAAACCGTGTGCTTACAAGTAGTCGGAGCCCGTTAATGGGTGACGGCGTGCCTTTTGTAGAATGAACCGGCGAGTTACGATCCCGTGCAAGGTTAAGCTGAAGAGGCGGAGCCGCAGCGAAAGCGAGTCTGAACAGGGCGCCATAGTACGTGGTCGTAGACCCGAAACCGTGTGATCTACCCATGTCCAGGGTGAAGACAGGGTAACACCTGTTGGAGGCCCGAACCCACGCAAGTTGAAAATTGCGGGGATGAGGTGTGGGTAGCGGTGAAATGCCAATCGAACTCGGAGATAGCTGGTTCTCCCCGAAATAGCTTTAGGGCTAGCCTCGAGTTAGAGTCCTGGAGGTAGAGCACTGATTGGACTAGGGGTCCCTACAGGATTACCGAATTCAGTCAAACTCCGAATGCCAGAGACTTATTTCTCGGGAGTCAGACTGCGAGTGCTAAGATCCGTAGTCAAGAGGGAAACAGCCCAGATCACCAGCTAAGGTCCCCAAGTATACGTTAAGTGGAAAAGGATGTGGAGTTGCTTAGACAACTAGGATGTTGGCTTAGAAGCAGCCATCATTGAAAGAGTGCGTAATAGCTCACTAGTCGAGTGACTCTGCGCCGAAAATGTACCGGGGCTAAACGTATCACCGAAGCTGTGAATGAACACCATCAGGTGTTCGTGGTAGGGGAGCGTTCAAAGGGCTGAGAAGCTGGATCGTGAGGACCAGTGGAGCGCTTTGAAGTGAGAATGCCGGTATGAGTAACGAAAAGAAGGGTGAGAATCCCTTCCGTCGAAAACCTAAGGTTTCCTGAGGAAGGTTCGTCCGCTCAGGGTTAGTCGGGTCCTAAGCCGAGGCTGAAAAGCGTAGGCGATGGGAAACAGGTTGAAATTCCTGTACCACCTCCTCACCATTTGAGTAATGGGGGGACGCAGAAAGGTAGGGTAAGCGCGCTGTTGGATATGCGCGTCCAAGCAGGTAGGCTGAGAAGCAGGCAAATCCGCTTCTTGTAAGGCTGAGCTGTGATGGCGAGGGAAATCATAGTACCGAAGTTCCTGATCCTACACTGCCAAGAAAAGCCTCTAGCGAGGTGAGAGGTGCCCGTACCGCAAACCGACACAGGTAGGTGGGATGAGAATTCTAAGACGCTCGGGAGAACTCTCGTTAAGGAACTCGGCAAAATGACCCCGTAACTTCGGGAGAAGGGGTGCTCTCTAGGGTGTTAAAGCCCCGGAGAGCCGCAGTGAAAAGGCCCAAGCGACTGTTTATCAAAAACACAGGTCTCTGCGAAGCCGCAAGGCGAAGTATAGGGGCTGACACCTGCCCGGTGCTGGAAGGTTAAGAGGAGAGGTTATCCCCTTCGGGGAGAAGCTTCGAATTGAAGCCCCAGTAAACGGCGGCCGTAACTATAACGGTCCTAAGGTAGCGAAATTCCTTGTCGGGTAAGTTCCGACCCGCACGAAAGGTGCAACGACTTGGGCACTGTCTCAACGAGAGACCCGGTGAAATTATATTACCTGTGAAGATGCAGGTTACCCGCGACAGGACGGAAAGACCCCATGGAGCTTTACTGTAGCTTGATATTGGATTTTGGTACAGCTTGTACAGGATAGGTAGGAGCCTTGGAAACCGGACCGCCAGGTTCGGTGGAGGCGCTGGTGGGATACTACCCTGGCTGTACTGAAATTCTAACCTCGGACCGTGATCCGGTTCAGGGACAGTGTCAGGTGGGCAGTTTGACTGGGGCGGTCGCCTCCTAAACAGTAACGGAGGCGCCCAAAGGTTCCCTCAGAATGGTTGGAAATCATTCGAAGAGTGCAAAGGCAAAAGGGAGCTTGACTGCGAGACCTACAAGTCGAGCAGGGACGAAAGTCGGGCTTAGTGATCCGGCGGTACCGTATGGAAGGGCCGTCGCTCAACGGATAAAAGCTACCCTGGGGATAACAGGCTAATCTCTCCCAAGAGTTCACATCGACGGGGAGGTTTGGCACCTCGATGTCGGCTCGTCGCATCCTGGGGCTGAAGTAGGTCCCAAGGGTTGGGCTGTTCGCCCATTAAAGCGGCACGCGAGCTGGGTTCAGAACGTCGTGAGACAGTTCGGTCCCTATCCGTCGCGGGCGCAGGAAATTTGAGAGGAGCTGTCCTTAGTACGAGAGGACCGGGATGGACACACCGCTGGTGTACCAGTTGTTCCGCCAGGAGCATAGCTGGGTAGCTACGTGTGGACGGGATAAGTGCTGAAAGCATCTAAGCATGAAGCCCCCCTCAAGATGAGATTTCCCATAGCGCCAAGCTAGTAAGACCCCTTGAAGATGACAAGGTTGATAGGTCTGAGGTGGACGCGTGGCGACACGTGAAGCTGACAGATACTAATCGGTCGAGGGCTTATCCTAACACAATTAGGTGGGCGCCTCGGTGATACACTCTATTTCTTCTCTGTTATTCAGTTTTGAGAGAACGATGTTCTCTACATGTCTGGTGGCGATAGCGAAGAGGTCACACCCGTTCCCATGCCGAACACGGAAGTTAAGCTCTTCAGCGCCGATGATAATTGGGGGGCAACTCCCTGTGAAAGTAGGACGTTGCCAGGCGTACTCTAGGAGGATTAGCTCAGCTGGGAGAGCACCTGCCTTACAAGCAGGGGGTCGGCGGTTCGATCCCGTCATCCTCCACCATATCCTGCCGGTCTAGCTCAATTGGTAGAGCAACTGACTTGTAATCAGTAGGTTGGGGGTTCAAGTCCTCTGGCCGGCACCATTATTTGCCTTCTACACTGAAGGTTTTTATATGCCATAATGTTGTGAGCCATTAGCTCAGTTGGTAGAGCATCTGACTTTTAATCAGAGGGTCGGAGGTTCGAATCCTCCATGGCTCACCATTTAATTTGACATTTAACAGAATAACATTGCGGAAGTAGTTCAGTGGTAGAACACCACCTTGCCAAGGTGGGGGTCGCGGGTTCGAATCCCGTCTTCCGCTCCATAAGCGCCCGTAGCTCAATTGGATAGAGCGTCTGACTACGGATCAGAAGGTTAGGGGTTCGACTCCTCTCGGGCGCGCCATTTTTTTGGGGCCTTAGCTCAGCTGGGAGAGCGCCTGCCTTGCACGCAGGAGGTCAGCGGTTCGATCCCGCTAGGCTCCACCAAATAATTATTAAAAAAGTTATTGACACAGAAATGATAACTTGATATTATAATTGTTGTCGCTTTACAAAAAGTAAAGTTGTCCTTTGAAAATCGAATGAAAGTCAAACGTCAGTTAATTTCTATTAAAGTAAGTTAAGTTAGTTTCAAACATCTTCATTTTATCGGAGAGTTTGATCCTGGCTCAGGACGAACGCTGGCGGCGTGCCTAATACATGCAAGTCGAGCGCAGGAAGCAAGCTGCGCCCTTCGGGGCAAAGCTTGTGGAATGAGCGGCGGACGGGAGAGTAACACGTGGGCAACCTGCCTTACAGACTGGGATAACCCCGGGAAACCGGGGCTAATACCGGATAATCAAGAAGATCACATGATCTTCTTGTAAAGGTGGGGATTTATCCTAACACTGTGAGATGGGCCCGCGGCGCATTAGCTAGTTGGTGAGGTAATGGCTCACCAAGGCGACGATGCGTAGCCGACCTGAGAGGGTGATCGGCCACACTGGGACTGAGACACGGCCCAGACTCCTACGGGAGGCAGCAGTAGGGAATCATCCGCAATGGGCGAAAGCCTGACGGTGCAACGCCGCGTGAGTGAAGAAGGTTTTCGGATCGTAAAGCTCTGTTGTCAGGGAAGAACAAGTGCCGTGCGAATAGAGCGGCACCTTGACGGTACCTGCCCAGAAAGCCCCGGCTAACTCCGTGCCCGCAGCCGCGGTAATACGTAGGGGGCAAGCGTTGTCCGGAATTATTGGGCGTAAAGCGCGCGCAGGCGGTTTCCTAAGTCTGATGTGAAAGCCCACGGCTCAACCGTGGAGGGTCATTGGAAACTGGGGAACTTGAGTGCAGAAGAGGAGAGTGGAATTCCACGTGTAGCGGTGAAATGCGTAGATATGTGGAGGAACACCAGTGGCGAAGGCGACTCTCTGGTCTGTTACTGACGCTGAGGTGCGAAAGCGTGGGGAGCAAACAGGATTAGATACCCTGGTAGTCCACGCCGTAAACGTTGAGTGCTAGGTGTCAGGGGTTTCGATGCCCTTGGTGCCGAAGTACACACATTAAGCACTCCGCCTGGGGAGTACGACCGCAAGGTTGAAGCTCAAAGGAATTGACGGGGGCCCGCACAAGCGGCGGAGCATGTGGGTTAATTCGAAGCAACGCGAAGAACCTTACCAGGTCTTGACAGCCTCTGACCGCCCTAGAGATAGGGTCTTCCCCTTCGGGGGACAGAGTGACAGGTGGTGCATGGTTGTCGTCAGCTCGTGTCGTGAGATGTTGGGTTAAGTCCCGCAACGAGCGCAACCCTTGACCTTAGTTGCCAGCATTCAGTTGGGCACTCTAAGGTGACTGCCGGTGACAAACCGGAGGAAGGTGGGGATGACGTCAAATCATCATGCCCCTTATGACCTGGGCTACACACGTGCTACAATGGATGGTACAGAGGGTTGCGAGACCGCGAGGTTTAGCCAATCCCAAAAAGCCATTCTCAGTTCGGATTGCAGGCTGCAACTCGCCTGCATGAAGCCGGAATCGCTAGTAATCGCGGATCAGCATGCCGCGGTGAATACGTTCCCGGGCCTTGGACACACCGCCCGTCACACCACGAGAGCTTGCAACACCCGAAGTCGGTGAGGTAACCTTTTAGGAGCCAGCCGCCGAAGGTGGGGCAGGTGATTGGGGTGAAGTCGTAACAAGGTATCCCTACCGGAAGGTGGGGATGGATCACCTCCTTTCTACGGAGTAATTTTTTCCGAATCGACGACCGGGACCTTCGGGTCCTGGCCGGACGTTTTGACTTTCATTCGGTTTTGAGAGGATAACTCTCGTTTTATAAATGATGGGCCTGTAGCTCAGCTGGTTAGAGCGCACGCCTGATAAGCGTGAGGTCGGTGGTTCGAGTCCACTCAGGCCCACCATCATTTACGGGGCCTTAGCTCAGCTGGGAGAGCGCCTGCCTTGCACGCAGGAGGTCAGCGGTTCGATCCCGCTAGGCTCCACCAATTATAAAAGTATGAATCTATCTAAGTGTAAGCTTAGAATAATCTCACTTGCGGTGCCCTCAGGTATCGTTGTTTTTATCACTCTATCTTTAAAAAAGATGGGGAAGTGAAAGATAGGTTTATAGGTTTGATACATCGTTCTTTGAAAACTGGATAACAGAAGAAATAGAGCCAAAAATCACACCGGAGTTTCATGAAAGTGGAACTTTCGAGGCGTGACTTAGAAACAAACCACCTAATAGGTTAAGTTAGAAAGGGCGCACGGTGGATGCCTTGGCACTAGGAGCCGAAGAAGGACGCGACGAACAGCGAAATGCTCCGGGGAGCTGTAAGTAAGCTTTGATCCGGAGATATCCGAATGGGGGAACCCCCTATCCGTAATGGGATAGGATCTGCACCTGAATCCATAGGGTGTAAGAAGGCAGACCTGGGGAACTGAAACATCTTAGTACCCAGAGGAAGAGAAAGCAAATGCGATTTCCTGAGTAGCGGCGAGCGAAACGGAAACAGCCCAAACCAGGGTGCTTGCACCCTGGGGTTGTAGGACACTCCATTGGAGTTACAAAGAAACGAAGTAGGCGAAGCGGTCTGGAACGACCTGCGAGACAAGGTAAGAGCCCTGTAGCCGAAACTTCGTTTCCTCCGGAGTGGATCCTGAGTACGGCGGGGCACGTGAAACCCCGTCGGAATCCGGGAGGACCATCTCCCAAGGCTAAATACTCCCTAGTGACCGATAGTGAACCAGTACCGTGAGGGAAAGGTGAAAAGCACCCCGGAAGGGGAGTGAAAGAGATCCTGAAACCGTGTGCTTACAAGTAGTCGGAGCCCGTTAATGGGTGACGGCGTGCCTTTTGTAGAATGAACCGGCGAGTTACGATCCCGTGCAAGGTTAAGCTGAAGAGGCGGAGCCGCAGCGAAAGCGAGTCTGAACAGGGCGCCATAGTACGTGGTCGTAGACCCGAAACCGTGTGATCTACCCATGTCCAGGGTGAAGACAGGGTAACACCTGTTGGAGGCCCGAACCCACGCAAGTTGAAAATTGCGGGGATGAGGTGTGGGTAGCGGTGAAATGCCAATCGAACTCGGAGATAGCTGGTTCTCCCCGAAATAGCTTTAGGGCTAGCCTCGAGTTAGAGTCCTGGAGGTAGAGCACTGATTGGACTAGGGGTCCCTACAGGATTACCGAATTCAGTCAAACTCCGAATGCCAGAGACTTATTTCTCGGGAGTCAGACTGCGAGTGCTAAGATCCGTAGTCAAGAGGGAAACAGCCCAGATCACCAGCTAAGGTCCCCAAGTATACGTTAAGTGGAAAAGGATGTGGAGTTGCTTAGACAACTAGGATGTTGGCTTAGAAGCAGCCATCATTGAAAGAGTGCGTAATAGCTCACTAGTCGAGTGACTCTGCGCCGAAAATGTACCGGGGCTAAACGTATCACCGAAGCTGTGAATGAACACCATCAGGTGTTCGTGGTAGGGGAGCGTTCAAAGGGCTGAGAAGCTGGATCGTGAGGACCAGTGGAGCGCTTTGAAGTGAGAATGCCGGTATGAGTAACGAAAAGAAGGGTGAGAATCCCTTCCGTCGAAAACCTAAGGTTTCCTGAGGAAGGTTCGTCCGCTCAGGGTTAGTCGGGTCCTAAGCCGAGGCTGAAAAGCGTAGGCGATGGGAAACAGGTTGAAATTCCTGTACCACCTCCTCACCATTTGAGTAATGGGGGGACGCAGAAAGGTAGGGTAAGCGCGCTGTTGGATATGCGCGTCCAAGCAGGTAGGCTGAGAAGCAGGCAAATCCGCTTCTTGTAAGGCTGAGCTGTGATGGCGAGGGAAATCATAGTACCGAAGTTCCTGATCCTACACTGCCAAGAAAAGCCTCTAGCGAGGTGAGAGGTGCCCGTACCGCAAACCGACACAGGTAGGTGGGATGAGAATTCTAAGACGCTCGGGAGAACTCTCGTTAAGGAACTCGGCAAAATGACCCCGTAACTTCGGGAGAAGGGGTGCTCTCTAGGGTGTTAAAGCCCCGGAGAGCCGCAGTGAAAAGGCCCAAGCGACTGTTTATCAAAAACACAGGTCTCTGCGAAGCCGCAAGGCGAAGTATAGGGGCTGACACCTGCCCGGTGCTGGAAGGTTAAGAGGAGAGGTTATCCCCTTCGGGGAGAAGCTTCGAATTGAAGCCCCAGTAAACGGCGGCCGTAACTATAACGGTCCTAAGGTAGCGAAATTCCTTGTCGGGTAAGTTCCGACCCGCACGAAAGGTGCAACGACTTGGGCACTGTCTCAACGAGAGACCCGGTGAAATTATATTACCTGTGAAGATGCAGGTTACCCGCGACAGGACGGAAAGACCCCATGGAGCTTTACTGTAGCTTGATATTGGATTTTGGTACAGCTTGTACAGGATAGGTAGGAGCCTTGGAAACCGGACCGCCAGGTTCGGTGGAGGCGCTGGTGGGATACTACCCTGGCTGTACTGAAATTCTAACCTCGGACCGTGATCCGGTTCAGGGACAGTGTCAGGTGGGCAGTTTGACTGGGGCGGTCGCCTCCTAAACAGTAACGGAGGCGCCCAAAGGTTCCCTCAGAATGGTTGGAAATCATTCGAAGAGTGCAAAGGCAAAAGGGAGCTTGACTGCGAGACCTACAAGTCGAGCAGGGACGAAAGTCGGGCTTAGTGATCCGGCGGTACCGTATGGAAGGGCCGTCGCTCAACGGATAAAAGCTACCCTGGGGATAACAGGCTAATCTCTCCCAAGAGTTCACATCGACGGGGAGGTTTGGCACCTCGATGTCGGCTCGTCGCATCCTGGGGCTGAAGTAGGTCCCAAGGGTTGGGCTGTTCGCCCATTAAAGCGGCACGCGAGCTGGGTTCAGAACGTCGTGAGACAGTTCGGTCCCTATCCGTCGCGGGCGCAGGAAATTTGAGAGGAGCTGTCCTTAGTACGAGAGGACCGGGATGGACACACCGCTGGTGTACCAGTTGTTCCGCCAGGAGCATAGCTGGGTAGCTACGTGTGGACGGGATAAGTGCTGAAAGCATCTAAGCATGAAGCCCCCCTCAAGATGAGATTTCCCATAGCGCCAAGCTAGTAAGACCCCTTGAAGATGACAAGGTTGATAGGTCTGAGGTGGACGCGTGGCGACACGTGAAGCTGACAGATACTAATCGGTCGAGGGCTTATCCTAACACAAATAGGTGGGCGCCTCGGTGATATACTCTATTTCTTCTCTGTTATTCAGTTTTGAGAGAACGATGTTCTCTATGTCTGGTGACGATAGCGAAGAGGTCACACCCGTTCCCATGCCGAACACGGAAGTTAAGCTCTTCAGCGCCGATGATAATTGGGGGGCAACTCCCTGTGAAAGTAGGACGCTGCCAGGCAAACTCTGAAAGCACCCACAACATGGGTGCTTTTTTTTGTGTTCTTTTATCTGGGGGTGAATTGCTGATATCTCCTTTCGAGTTTACCTCCATTTCTCTTCCTTGTCTCTCAAAGAGAAGATAATCAATATTATCTTCTTTCGAGGTTTTGGAACTAATTACAAAATGAAAGAAGAAGGAATTATGTAATGCAAAGAGGAAAAGATGTAGGAACCTGAAAATAGGTTTAAAGATAAACACAAAGAGAAATAGGTTTGGTGTGCCTTGGCAAAGAGGGGGGGAGGGAGTAAATGGAAGCTGAATGGCTCAACAATGATTATGTAGTTATGAGCTTGCGCTTATTATTTGCTGCAAGTCTCGCTGGTTTAGTAGGACTGGAAAGAGAGCAAAAACATAGAAATGCAGGCTTTCGGACTCACCTTTTAGTAGGAGTTGGCTCTGCTCTTGTTATGTTATTGGCGTTATTTGGATTTCAGCCATATATGGAAGAAAATCCTGAACTGGTTACTTTTGACCCTTCCCGTTTGGCTTCTTATGTAATAAGCGGAATAGGGTTTCTTGGAGCGGGCACAATTATTGTCCAAGGTGCTTCAGTCAGGGGATTAACAACGGCTGCTTCCATTTGGGTGGTTGCAGGAATAGGTTTGGCCGCAGGCTCAGGAATGTATTTTGCTGCGTTACTAACCACAGGAATCGTCATTATCAGCTTGCGTTACCTTTCAAAAGTAGACCGTTTTTTTAAGAAGCCTTCACAATTTGAAATTATATATCTGCAGGCAAACCGAAAGGAAAACAAGCTGTCACAAGTCATATATTCGTTAGAAATGCTGGACGTTGAGATAAACAAAATAAACATGGAAGAGGTGACAGGAGACGAAACAGCCCTATTGGCGTATAAAATTGAAATAGAACGAAAAAACGAGGTTCATCAAGCTCATGTTTACGAAGCAATTCAAGAATGTGACGGCATACATGAGCTAAGAATAGAAAAAGCATGAGAATGAAAGAGCTCCTTTTTTGGGCATAATAAAGAGGGGTTCTACTTGCATTTTCAAATTATTTGTACTATATTTATAGTCAAATATAGTCAAGGTCAATATCGAGCCAGGGAGAAGGGAGGTCACTGGGATGCGGAATATATCAGACATAATTGAACAGTATTTAAAAGCTGTCCTCACCCAAAGTGACCAGGATCTAATTGAAATTAAAAGAAGTGAATTAGCAAAGCGATTTGACTGCGTGCCTTCCCAGATTAATTACGTCATCGGGACTCGCTTTACTGTAGAAAAAGGCTATATTGTCGAAAGCAAACGCGGAGGCGGCGGATACATCCGGATCATTAAGGTGAAGCCTGCCGACCATGCTGAACTGTGCGACCAAATTATTGATTTGATCGGAAAAGGAATTGACCAGGGATCTGCCGAAAGTATAGTTAAGCGTTTGTACGAGGAAGAAGCCATCACAAAACGAGAGGCTAACTTAATGATATCAGCCTTACAACGTGAGGTGCTGGCATTATCCCAATCGGTCCAGCGCGACCTTTTGCGGGCAAATATTTTAAAGGCTATGCTGAAAAGCTTGAAATATAGAGAGTAAGGCGCCAAAACGGGGAGGAGGAATGGAGATGCTCTGTCAGGAATGCCAGGAAAGAACAGCCTCACTTCACTTTACGAATATTATAAATGGGAAAAAAACCGAGGTTCATCTCTGTGATCAGTGTGCAAAAGAAAAAGGAGAATCAATGTATGTACCGAATTACTCTATTCAGGACCTGTTATCGGGTCTGCTGAATTTTGAGCCTCCTAAGTCTTCAAGTTCATCCACTCAAACCCGGCGTCCAAGACAGCTGGTTTGTAATAAGTGCGGCATGAATTATGAAACCTTTGCCAAAAAAGGCAGATTTGGTTGTTCCTATTGTTACCAGGCGTTTGATAAAAAGCTTGACCCTATCTTTAAAAGAGTACACAGTGGCAATCATTTGCATTCAGGGAAGGTTCCCAAACGAATTGGCGGCCGCTTAAAACTCAGCAGGCAAATAGATGATCTGAGGGAAAAGATGCGCCAGTATATAGCTAGTGAGGAGTTTGAAGAAGCAGCAGAGATCCGGGATCAAATACGGGAACTTGAAAAAAGCATTCAAGATAAAGGGGAGGGGGAATGATGTCGCTTCAGCGTTTTTTTTCAGAAGCCATCAGTCCTTGGATGAAAAATCAAAAGGGCCCTGATGCAGATATAGTATTAAGCACGAGACTTCGATTGGCGAGAAACCTGGAAGATTATCCTTTTCCTATTATCGCCAACGAAGATTCTGCAAGAACACTGCTGAACTATTTATCTTCTGAGCTTGGAAAAGAGGGGTACAGTTCCTTAGGTGAACTTGAACTTCTTAAAATGGAAGACTTATCGAGCAATGAAAAGAAGGTGCTGGTTGAAAAACATCTTATCAGCCCTCATTTAGCGGAAAGCTCGATCCATGGAGCCGTCATGCTGAGTGAAGATGAATCCATTAGTATTATGATTAATGAAGAAGATCATTTGCGTCTTCAATGCTTATTTCCAGGCTTTCAGTTAAGTGAAGGTCTAGTCCTTTCTGGAGGATTGGACGACTGGGTAGAAGAAAAGGTTACCTATGCATTTGATGAAAAAAGGGGTTATCTTACAAGCTGCCCTACGAATGTAGGCACAGGGATGAGAGCTTCTGTAATGATGCATTTACCTGCGTTGGTAATGACTAAACAGTTAAACAGGATATTGCCGGCTATTAACCAGCTCGGCCTTGTCGTAAGAGGAATTTACGGAGAAGGCAGCGAAGCTTTAGGTAATCTTTTTCAAATATCAAACCAAATGACATTAGGAAAGTCTGAAGAGGATATAGTCGAAGACCTGAGGGGAGTGGTCATGCAGGTCATACAGCATGAAAGAACAGCCAGAGAGAGACTGTTTCAATCTTCGCGGGTTCAAATAGAAGATAAGGTGTTCCGCTCTTACGGCATCCTTAGTAACAGCAGAATCATAGAATCCAAGGAAGCAGCAAAACGGTTGTCTGATTTGCGTTTAGGGATAGACCTGGATTTAATTGAAGGAATAACGGGTAATATTCTTAATGAACTCATGATTCTGACACAGCCTGGTTTCCTGCAGCAGTTTGCAGGAGAGACTCTCTCAGCCAATGAACGGGACATCCGCAGAGCTACTTTGATTCGTGAACGACTAAAATTAGAAGAAACAAATGATTAGTACTTAAAATGGAGGTGTCCGTATCATGATGTTTGGACGATTTACAGAACGCGCTCAAAAAGTACTTGCACTTGCACAAGAAGAAGCTATCCGACTTGGACACAATAATATTGGAACAGAGCATATTCTGCTTGGTTTATGCCGAGAAGGAGAAGGAATTGCAGCGAAAGCCCTGCAAGCCCTAAATCTTGGCTCAGAACAAATCCAAAAAGAAGTGGAAGCTTTAATAGGAACTGGGCAAGAAGGGTCAAAAACCATTCATTACACTCCACGTGCAAAAAAAGTCATCGAGCTTTCCATGGATGAAGCAAGAAAGCTTGGTCATTCCTATGTAGGAACAGAGCATATCTTGCTTGGTCTTATTCGTGAAGGAGAAGGTGTAGCTGCACGGGTGTTAAATAATTTAGGTGTTAGCTTGAACAAAGCGAGACAGCAGGTGCTTCAACTGCTTGGAAGCAACGAAGCATCAAGCAGCAGCCACCAGCAGCCGTCCGGCGCAAGCTCTGCTAATGCGAATACACCTACCCTGGACAGTCTGGCAAGAGATTTGACTGCGGTAGCGAAAGAAGAAGGATTAGATCCTGTTATCGGACGCAGTAAAGAAATTGAAAGAGTGATCCAGGTATTAAGCCGACGGACGAAGAACAACCCTGTCCTTATTGGTGAGCCTGGAGTAGGGAAGACAGCGATAGCTGAAGGGCTTGCCCAGGCTATTATCTCTAACGAGGTTCCAGAAATTCTTCGTAACAAACGAGTCATGACCCTTGATATGGGTACGGTAGTTGCCGGTACTAAATACCGCGGGGAGTTTGAAGACCGTTTAAAAAAAGTGATGGAAGAGATTCGTCAGGCAAACAACATTATCTTGTTCATTGATGAGCTCCATACCCTGATTGGTGCCGGGGGAGCAGAAGGAGCGATTGATGCCTCGAATATTCTTAAGCCTTCTCTTGCTCGTGGAGAGCTTCAATGTATCGGAGCCACTACGTTGGATGAGTACCGTAAATACATTGAAAAGGATGCTGCTCTTGAGCGGAGGTTCCAGCCAATCCAGGTTGATGAGCCAACATTGGAAGAGTCTACCCAGATTTTAATTGGCCTTCGAGACCGCTATGAAGCTCATCACCGGGTAACAATTACTGATGAAGCGATTCAAGAAGCTGTCAAGCTTTCTGACCGTTATATTCCAGATCGCTTTTTGCCCGATAAAGCTATTGATCTTATTGATGAAGCAGGGTCGAAAGTTCGTTTGCGCTCTTATACTGCCCCTCCTAACTTAAAAGAGCTCGAACAGAAGCTGGAAGAAACCCGCAAGGAAAAAGATGCAGCGGTGCAGAGCCAGGAATTTGAAAAAGCCGCTTCTTTAAGAGACAGTGAACAGCATCTTCGTGAAGAGCTTGAGCAAATGAAAGATGAATGGAAAGAAAAGCAAGGACAAGAAAATACAGAGGTTACAACAGAAGATATTGCCCAGGTAGTGGCCAGCTGGACGGGTATACCTGTTTCCAAGCTTGCTGAAGAAGAAACAGAGCGTCTCCTTCGTATGGAGGAAATCCTTCATAATCGTGTGATCGGTCAGGAGGAAGCGGTTAAAGCGATTTCCAAGGCCGTGCGGAGAGCTCGTGCTGGCTTAAAGGATCCAAAGCGCCCGATTGGTTCATTTATTTTCTTAGGACCAACAGGTGTAGGGAAAACAGAATTAGCTCGTGCTGTAGCAGAGACTTTGTTTGGCGATGAAGACTCAGTTACTCGAATCGACATGTCTGAGTATATGGAAAAGCACTCAACAAGCCGGCTTGTTGGTTCACCTCCAGGATATGTAGGATATGAAGAAGGAGGACAGCTTACCGAGAAGGTTCGCCGTAAGCCATATTCTGTCATTCTTTTGGATGAAATTGAAAAAGCTCATCCAGAAGTATTCAATATCCTTCTTCAAGTATTAGAAGACGGTTTCCTGACAGATTCTAAAGGAAGAAGAGTTGACTTTAGAAACACGGCAATTATTATGACTTCTAACGTAGGAGCAAGCGCCTTAAAACAAAATAAATATGTAGGTTTTGCCACGCAATCTGGTGATGAAGAGCATGCGGATATGAGAGATAAGGTAATGAAAGAATTGAAAAATGCTTTCCGGCCTGAGTTCTTAAACCGTATCGACGAAATTATCGTCTTCCACAGCCTGGAAAAGAAACACATCAAGGAAATTGTTGTCCTGATGGCTGAACAGCTTAGGAAACGACTGGCGGAGTATGGTATCAGCTTTGAGTTAACAGATGTGGCAAAAGACAAGATTTCAGATGAAGGGTACGACCCGGAATATGGAGCTCGTCCGCTTCGCCGGGCGCTTCAAAAGCAAGTGGAAGATCGTTTATCTGAGGAAGTACTTCGAGGAAATATTGAAAAAGGCGGAAAAGCCATCATTGATGTAAAAGATGGAGAGTATATCGTGGTGACGAAGTCAGAGTCAGAAGCTAACGCATAATCACCTTTAAAGCCGGGAGATCCTCTCCCGGCTTTTCTATTACATACTTAGCTCTTGTTCTCATGGAAGGAAAGGGCAAATTAAAACAGGTTCTGGATATAATGGGGGGAGTTTATCTCTCAAGGAATTTTGTGAGGGCGTGGTAAAATAGATTATAGGATACATATAGTAAAGTGAGGGGTAGCTATGGCAAAAATAAAAACCAAGTTTATTTGTCAAGAATGCGGTTATGAATCCAGCAAATGGATGGGGCGTTGCCCAGGCTGTCAAAACTGGAACACGATGGTTGAAGAAATTGAAGACAAGAAAAAGCAAGGAGCTTCCCGGACAGGGTTAGGGAGCGGCACAGACGGCAAAAGGCAAAAGGCCCAGTCCATAACCAAGATTTCAGGCGAAAGAGAAGCGAGAATTAATACTTCTATCATGGAGCTCAATCGCGTACTAGGAGGAGGGATTGTACCAGGATCTCTTGTTTTAGTAGGAGGAGATCCGGGGATCGGAAAGTCTACTCTTCTTCTTCAAATGTCTGCGATCCTGGCAGCTCGGGGTCATAAAGTACTTTATATTTCAGGTGAAGAATCTGTAAAGCAGACAAAGCTTAGGGCAGACAGGTTAACCATTCAAGCTGATAAATTGTTTGTGCTGGCAGAGACAGATATGGAGTATATCGAACGGGCAATTGATGAAGTGGAACCAGACATGGTGGTCATTGACTCTATACAGACCATTCACCAGGCTGAAATCACTTCTGCCCCAGGAAGCGTGTCCCAAGTAAGAGAAACTACCTCATCCTTTATGAGAATTGCAAAAACAAGAGGAATTGCGGTTTTTATTGTTGGACATGTGACAAAGCAGGGAAGCATTGCAGGACCAAAGCTGTTAGAGCACATGGTGGATTCGGTCCTTTACTTTGAAGGAGAGAGACACCATACTTACAGGATTTTAAGAGCAGTAAAGAACCGTTTTGGTTCAACAAACGAGATTGGAATCTTTGAAATGAAAGAGCATGGACTGGTAGAAGTTAAAAACCCATCGGAAATTTTCCTGGAGGAACGCTCTAAAGGAGTGGCCGGATCTATTGTAGCGGCCTCCATGGAGGGCACAAGACCGGTGCTGGTGGAACTGCAAGCCTTGGTTTCCCCATCAAGCTACGCAAATCCAAAGAGAACAGCAACTGGGGTTGATCATAACAGAGTATCTTTATTAATGGCAGTTTTAGAAAAACGAGTCGGACTTTTGCTGCAGAACCAGGATGCGTTTTTAAACGTGGCAGGAGGAGTTAAGCTAGATGAGCCTGCTGTAGACCTGGCGATAGCTATTTGTGTTGCTTCCAGCTTTAGAGACCAGGTTACCAGCCCGACCGACGTCGTAATGGGAGAAGTCGGCCTGACAGGAGAGATCCGCCGCGTATCTCGAATAGAACAGCGAGTCGGTGAAGCAGCTAAACTTGGCTTTAAACGAGCTATTATCCCTCAAAAAAACATGGGAGGCTGGACAGTACCAGAGGGAATTGAAGTTGTAGGGGTTTCTACCTTAGAGGAAGCTATTCAGGTAACCTCTGAAGGAAACCAGAGGCCGTGGTAAACAGGAAGGTAAAATAAGCGGCCAAAAGCTTTAATGCCGTACGCACAAAAGGAAAAGGGAAGAAGAGGGAGGCTGCAGCATGACTGACAAAAAGAAAAACAATGTAATGGAAAACGTCTTGCACTATGTTGCTCCCGGCACACCCCTGCGAGAAGGAATAGATAATGTTCTTCGGGCAAAAACAGGCGGACTTATTGTGTTAGGGTACACCGACGAAATGAAGTCAATTGTCGATGGCGGTTTTTATATTAATTGTGAGTTTTCACCTGCTTATCTGTATGAGCTGGCGAAAATGGATGGAGCAATTATTTTAAGTCAGGACGGCAAAAAAATTCTATATGCAAATACACAGCTTGTACCAGATAACGGTATTACTTCAACTGAAACAGGGATTCGGCACAGAACGGCTGAACGTGTCGCAAGGCAGACAGGCGGGCTGGTAATTTCCATTTCTCAGCGGCGACATGTTATCACCTTGTATAAAGGGTATGAAAGGTATTCATTAAGAGATATGGGCATGATTTTAACAAAAGCTAACCAGGCAATTCAAACATTAGAGAAGTATAAAGTGGTGTTAGATCAAAGCATAACAAACTTAGGGGCTTTAGAGTTTGAAGAGCTTGTTACCTTTCAGGATGTATCCCAGGTTATTCACCGTGTTGAAATGGTTCTTCGCATAAAAAACGAAATACTTAACTACATTAGTGAACTTGGAAATGAAGGTCGCTTAATTACAATGCAGCTAAACGAGTTAGTTTCCAACATAGAAGAAGAGGCTGTGTACCTAATTAAGGATTACGTCAAAAATGAGACTTTAATCGCAAAGGATATATTGAAGGAAATGCAGAAACTTTCAAACGAAGAACTTCTTGATGATTCCATCATCTTTAAGCTTCTTGGTTATTCCAGGCAGGTCAATCACCAGGAGCATTCTGTTTCTCCCCGCGGTTACCGTATCCTTCATAAAATTCCGAGGCTCCCTGCTTCTATTATTGAAAACCTTGTAAAAGAGTTCGACGGGGTAAACAAAATCATGGTTTCCTCTATTGCAGAACTAGATGAGGTAGAGGGAATTGGTGAAGCCAGGGCCAGAAAAATAAAAGAAGGGCTAAACAGGATACAAGAGCAGTTGTTTATAGACCGCCATATTTAAACAGAAGTGAAAAGGGGAGTGTTGTGGCTTGACTTCTTCTGATTGGTAAAGATATAATGAAATGTTTGAAATTGACAATTGTGTTAGATTTTATTACGATGAAAGAGCAGTTCCTTTACATTCTGTAAGTTCGTGTGAAATTGAGTTTCATAGGTTTCAAAAAAGGAGATTTGTCTATAATAAGGAAAGGGAGGTGAACCAAAAATGTTAAGATGGATTGTACAGTTGTTCTTTATACTTGTTGGCGGCGCACTAGGTTTTTTATTTATTCCTGAACTTATATCTTTTCTTACAACTGATGCGCCTGCTTGGTTAGAAAGTCCTTACGCAGGAGCTGTTCTCGGTGCTTTGATTTTATATCTTCTGACATTTTGGCTGGCTGATTATATCGTGAATGTTATGCGTTTGATGGAAGAAACGATTGTAAAGGCCCCTGTAACAGATGTGTTATTTGGAACAACAGGTCTCGCATTTGGTTTGATTGTGGCGTATTTGATTATCATTCCTTTAAATACTATTCAAATTCCAGTACTGACGACGGTGCTTCCTATTTTCATCTCGTTCTTTCTGGGTTATTTTGGCTTCCAGGTAGGTTTTAAAAAGAAAGAGGAACTTATTAATCTGTTTACTGCCTCCAAAGCGACAGCTAAGGAAAAAAGAAAAGAGGATTCAGAAGAACAGCCGAATGACCTCTCAAAAGTTAAGATCCTGGATACCAGTGTGATCATTGATGGCAGAATCGCAGACATATGCCAAACTGGCTTCTTGGAAGGCGTGTTAGTGATTCCTGAATTTGTGCTGGAGGAGCTTCAGCATATTGCTGACTCTTCTGACGTATTAAAGAGAAATCGTGGACGCAGGGGACTGGATATCTTGAACAAAATCCAAAAAGAGTTAAGCTCTGAAGTCCATATTTATGAAGGGGATTTTGAAGACATCCAGGAAGTGGACAGCAAGCTTGTGAAGCTTGCGAAAGTTATGAATGGAATGGTTGTTACAAATGATTTTAATTTGAATAAGGTGTGTGAATTCCAAGGAGTCCCTGTTCTTAATATCAATGACCTGGCAAACGCGGTGAAGCCTGTAGTGCTTCCTGGAGAAGAGCTTAATGTTCAAGTGATTAAAGATGGAAAAGAGCAAAATCAGGGTATTGCCTATTTAGATGATGGAACAATGATTGTGGTAGAAAGCGGCCGCAATTATATAGGAAAAACAATAGAAGTAGTGGTTACAAGCGTACTGCAGACTAGCGCCGGCCGCATGATTTTTGCTAAGCCGAAGCTGCTGGAAAAAGCTTTGTGAAGACCTTGACACTGCCTTTTAGTAGACTGACCTGACCAAACAGGCGGATATTAGAAGGGAGTGTTTTTTATTTTAATAAAAGGGCCTGTTTCTGCTATTTCGACTGACATCTGATAAAGCATGAAAAGAAGGGTTTTTGTATGATTCTCGTTTGATTTTCGAGCCTGATCAAGTGTATCATAGAAGAGCCTTAAAATAGACGGAAACAGTGACGGAGAGGTAGTATGGATTATAAAGTAGTGGTCCCGGCAGCCGGCCAGGGCAAACGTATGAAAGCAGAAAAAAACAAGCAATTTATTACTTTAGATGGCGACCCGGTGATAGTTCATACTCTGGCTATATTTGAACAAGATCACTGGTGTAAAGAGATCATCATAGTAGTAAATGAAAAAGAAATAGAGGAAATGAAAGAACTTTTAGACTCTTACCACTTCACCAAGATATCAGAACTTGTTCCTGGAGGGAAAGAACGACAGGACAGCGTGTATAAAGGGTTGAAAGCCTTAGATAATCAAGGGGGCATAACGCTGGTCCATGACGGGGCCAGGCCGTTTGTCAGCATTGAACGGGTACATGAGCTTGTGGAAAAGACAGCATCCACAGGGGCCTCAGTTCTCGGAGTGAAAGTGAAAGACACAGTGAAACGGGGAGCAGAGGGGATAGTAAAGGATACGGTTCCTCGTGAAAATTTGTGGGCCATACAAACACCGCAAGGCTTCCATCATGAGCTTGTTGTCAGGTCCTATGAAGAAGCGCTTGAAAAAAATCACCAGGGGACTGATGATTCCAGCCTTGTTGAGTTTACCGGCCAAGAGGTACATATCGTAGAGGGGGAATACGATAACATTAAATTGACTACCCCCGAGGATTTAGTTATTGCCAAAGCGATTCTTGAGAAAAGGAAGGGAGGAGACAGAGCGTGAGAATAGGACAAGGGTTTGATGTTCATCAATTAGTGGAGGGTCGTCCTTTAATCATTGGTGGTATTGAGATTCCCCACGAAAAAGGTCTTTTAGGTCATTCAGACGCGGACGTACTTTTGCATACGATAGCTGATGCGTGCCTTGGAGCGATTGGTGAAGGCGATATTGGAAAGCATTTCCCGGACACGGATCCAGCGTTTAAGGATGCGGACTCTGCAGAGCTGCTTCAACATGTATATATGCTTGTAAAAAAGCAAGGCTACCAGCTTGGCAACATTGATTGTACGATTATGGCCCAGCGGCCGAAAATGGCTCCTTACATCCAGGAAATGCGAGAGAGAATCGCTGAACTGCTGGAGGGGGATGCTTCCCAAGTGAATGTAAAAGCAACAACTACAGAGAAGCTTGGCTTTACCGGAAGGGAAGAAGGAATTGCTTCCCAGGCCGTAGTATTGCTTGTAAGCAAATAATAAGCTCACTAGAAATAAAGAATAGGTGGAAGGGTGTTAAGTATGTCAAAAGAAGTTAGAGTGCGGTTTGCTCCAAGCCCCACAGGTCATCTTCATATCGGCGGAGCGAGGTCTGCTTTATTTAATTATCTGTTTGCCCGCAGCCAAAACGGCAAGTTTATCTTACGGATAGAGGATACAGACCAGGCGAGAAATTTGGAGACCGCCACAGAGAAGCTGATGGCCAGCTTAAAATGGCTGGGAATTGAATGGGATGAAAGTGTAGATATAGGCGGAGAATATGGTCCTTACCGAAGCATGGAGCGCATGGATATTTATACAAAATATATAGAACAGCTCCTTGAAGAAGGAAAAGCGTATTATTGCTACATGACAGAAGAGGAGCTGGCTGCTGAGCGTGAAGCACAACTCGCTAAAGGCCAGGCACCCAAGTACAGTGGCAGGGATCGGAATTTGACCGCCGAACAGCGTAAAGCTTATGAGGAAAAAGGCATTAAGCCGGTTATTCGCTTTCTCGTGAAGGAAGGAGAAAAAGTGGTGATAGATGATGCTGTCCGCGGGGAAGTAACTTTTGAAACGGACGGAATTGGCGACTTCGTTATTGCCAGGGGCGATGGTGTGCCGACATATAACTTTGCCGTGGTAGTCGATGACCACTTGATGAAAATTTCACACGTTATTCGGGCTGAAGAACATTTGTCCAATGCTCCTCGCCAGGCTCTTGTATTTGAAGCGTTTGGCTGGGAAAAGCCGAAGTTTGCTCATGCTTCTCTCATCCTTAACCCAGATCGTCAGAAGATGAGTAAGCGGGACGAATCAATCATGCAGTTTGTCGAGCAGTATAAGAACCTCGGTTATTTGCCGGAAGCGATAGTTAATTTCCTGGCACTTCTTGGCTGGTCTCCGGTAGGAGAAGAAGAGATTTTTACAATGGATGAGCTTATTGAACAGTTTTCTCTTGAACGTGTATCAAAGGCACCGGCTGTTTTTGATACAGACAAGCTTGCCTGGATGAACAATCAGTATGTAAAAGAAGCGGATACAGAGCGGCTCACGGACCTGGCTGTTCCTCACTTTCAGGAAGCGGGAAAGCTCCCTGAATCACTAGATACAGAACAACGAGAGTGGGTAAAAAAGCTGGTCTCTCTTTACCAGGAACAAATGCATTATGCTGCAGAAATTGTAGAATTGACAGATCTGTTCTTTAAAACAGAAATCGAGTATAATGAAGATGCGAAGGAGGTACTTGCTGAAGAGCAGGTGCCGGAAGTTATGAAACAGTTTTCTGAGGAAATAGATGCCTTAGAAGGATTTGAACCAGCAGATGTGAAGAAGGCAGTGAAGGCAACACAGAAAGCAACCGGACAAAAAGGGAAGAAGCTGTTTATGCCAATTCGTGTAGCGGTTACTGGTCAGACACATGGGCCGGAGCTGCCCCATGCAATCTCATTGCTTGGGCCTGATGTTGTGAAAGCCCGTCTAAGACAAGCTGTTAATCAATAGAAATAAACTAAAGCTGAATATAGAGAAAACGTTGATAAGGATAAGTAAGGAAGCTGCCCTCCTAAACAGAGACGATCACCTTGGCTGAAAGTGGTCGTAGGAAGAGTTTCCTGAACATGCACCTTAGAGTCCCTGGCTGAAGAGTAAGTATGCTGGGGCGGCTTAAGCCGTTAACTGATGAAGGGAAGGATCTATATTTCTCTGATCCTTAAGCAGAGTGGAACCGCGCTTATGTAAGCGTCTCTGTGCCAATGGCACAGGGCGCTTTTTTTCGTGCCAAAGAGTAACGGGGAAAAAGTCTTTGGAATGTACGAGGGCACGGCATATTAATGGGAAAAAGAGGGAGAAACTATGTTTAAAACATTTAAAAATGACATTGATGTAGTGTTTGAACAAGACCCGGCAGCGCGGAGCCGGTTTGAAGTTATTATGACTTATTCAGGAGTTCACGCTGTATGGGCTCACCGGGTAGCGCATTTCTTATGGGAGCGCAAGCTTTTCTTTTTAGCTAGGCTTTTGTCTCAATTCAGTCGCTTTATTACCGGAATTGAAATCCATCCGGGGGCAGTAATTGGACAGCGCTTGTTTATTGATCACGGAATGGGTGTTGTCATTGGGGAAACGTGTGAAATAGGTGATAATGTCACCATCTATCAAGGAGTGACCCTTGGGGGTACAGGGAAAGAAAAGGGAAAAAGACACCCGACCATTAAAGACAACGTTCTGATTGCAAGCGGAGCAAAAGTGCTCGGTTCAATGACAATCGGAGAAAATGCCCGGATTGGAGCCGGGTCTGTGGTTTTAAAAGAGGTGCCGGATAACTCAACAGTAGTTGGAATCCCTGGAAAAGTAGTCATTCAAGATGGTGTGAAAGTAGATGAAGATAAAGACGGGCACTTAAATCACCACCTTCTTCCTGATCCTGTTACAGATAGATTTTGTAAGCTGGAAGAAGAATTAGAGGAGCTTCGGCAAGAGGTGAAGGTACTGCGGCAAAAACAAAAGGAAGAACAAAGACAGGGAAGTGAGCAGCGATGACAGTAAGCATTTATAATACGCTAACTAGAAAGAAAGAACCCTTCAAACCGCTGGAAGAAAACAAAGTGAAAATGTATGTCTGCGGTCCAACGGTTTATAACTATATTCATATAGGAAACGCCCGGCCTGCCATTGTCTTTGATATGGTACGTAGGTATCTGGACTACAAAGGATACGAGGTAACATATATCTCTAACTTTACTGATGTCGACGATAAGATTATAAAAGCGGCGAATCAATTGGGAGAAGAGGTACCTGCATTAGCTGAAAAATTTATTGAGGCTTATCATGAGGATACGAAGGCCCTCGGAGTCAAGGAAGCCGATCTTCACCCGCGAGTTACTGACACCATGGAGGACATTATTACTTTCATCACTCTTTTGGAGGATAAAGGGTATGCGTACGAAGCGGAGGGAGACGTTTATTTTAAAACAAAAGCATTTGACAGTTATGGGAAACTTTCAGATCAATCCATTGAAGACCTTCAGCTTGGCTCTCGAATAGAGGTGGGAGAAAGGAAGAAAGATCCTCTCGATTTTGTACTATGGAAAAAAGCGAAAGAGGGGGAAATTTCCTGGGATAGCCCATGGGGAAAGGGGCGTCCTGGGTGGCATATTGAATGTTCTGCAATGGTAAAAAAATACCTTGGTGATACGATAGATATCCACGCAGGAGGACAGGATCTTGCTTTTCCTCATCACGAAAATGAAATTGCACAGTCAGAAGCGCTTACTGGAAAGGCGATGGCTAATTACTGGATGCATAATGGTTATATTAAGGTAGATAATGAAAAAATGTCGAAATCTCTTGGTAACTTTGTACTTGTGCATGACATTATTAAGGAACACCCAGCCGATGTGGTCCGTTTCTTTATGCTGCAGGCACATTACCGTACTCCTATTAATTTCAGCAGTGAATTATTAGAGAGTGCAAAAAGCAGCCTGGACCGCATTAAATCCACGGTCAGCAACCTTGAACACCGCTTTGAAGAAAGTGCAGACGCTGGAGACGAAGAAGAGTGGTTAAAATTGATTGATCAGTACAAAAAGTCTTTTATCAAAGAAATGGATGATGACTTTAATTCCGCCAATGGAATTGCTGTGCTTTTTGATATAGTCAAGGAAGCCAATCGCTGCATGCAGGCTGAGCATTCCTCCAAGAAGGTCCTTGCCGCCTTTAGAGGGATAATCAAAGAAATTGGAGATATTCTTGGCCTGACCGTAGAAGAAGAAAAAGAAATCCTTGATGAAGAGATAGAGGCGTTGATTCAGGACCGTATTCAAGCGAGGAAAAATCGGGATTTTACATTAGCCGACAAGATTCGAGATGATTTAAAGGAGCGGGGAATCATCCTGGAGGACACCCCTCAAGGAACGCGCTGGAAAAGGGAGAGGTAAATGTTGGAAGAGGAACGAACAGAGAAGCAAGTAGATGCCCGGCAGTTAAATGCTTTGGCCCTGGCTTATATGGGGGATGCTATTTACGATGTGTACGTCAGACATCATCTGATCGCCCGCGGAAGAGTGCGCCCCCAGAAGCTTCACCAGACCACCACATCGTATGTTTCCGCAAAGGCACAAGCCCGGGCGGTAAGAAGTCTTTTAGAAAAGCAGGAACTTACAGAGGAAGAAGAGGCAGTGGTGAGAAGAGGGAGAAACGCGAAGTCTGGAACTGTGCCGAAAAATACGGATCAAAACACGTACAGGCACAGTACAGCCTTTGAAGCGCTGCTAGGTTTTTTGTACTTCCTGGAACGCAAGGAACGCTTGGAGAGAATTATTTACTATACATTTACCCTCGTGGAAGAAGAACAGGAAAGGAGTGAGAAGTCATGAGTGAGGAGTGGATCACTGGCAAAAACGCTGTCCTGGAAGCTTTACGAGCAGGCAGGCCGATTAATAAAGTGTGGACAGCTGAAGGTGCCGGGAAAGGGCAGATGAAACAAGTGTTTGATCTTGCCAAGGAAAATGGAGTTCTTGTGCAGCCTTCTCCCCGGAAAAAACTTGATGAGCTTGCCGGCAATAACCGTCACCAAGGGGTCGTGGCTTCTGTGGCGGCTTATGAATATGCACAGCTTGAAGATCTTTTTGAGAAAGCGCGGGACAAAGGGGAAGACCCTTTCTTTTTGCTGCTGGATGAAATTGCCGATCCCCACAATTTAGGGTCTATTCTGCGAACCGCAGACGCAGCGGGTGCCCATGGCGTGATCATTCCAAAGCGCAGGTCGGTCGGTTTAACGCAGGCAGTGGCAAAGTCGTCCACTGGAGCGATTGAGCATGTCCCGGTCGTACGGGTAACAAACCTGGCCCGTACCATGGATGAGCTTAAGGAAAAAGGACTGTGGCTTGCAGGGACTGATGCAAAAGGAAAGCAGGATTTCCGTGAATGGGACGGGAATATGCCTGTCGGCCTGGTGATTGGAAGTGAAGGAAAAGGGATGAGCAGGCTTGTAAAAGAAAAGTGCGACTTTCTTCTAAGTATTCCCATGACAGGGCATGTCACATCGCTAAATGCGTCGGTAGCAGCCAGCTTGTTAATGTTTGAAGTACTGAGAAAACGGAAGCCGATTGGACAAGGGTAAAATGGAAATGAAGGATGTCTTGCTTGTAGATGGCTACAACATTATCGGGGACTGGCCGGAGTTAAAAGAATTAAGGGAAAAGGACCTTGCCCAGGCCCGGGACTTGTTAATTGAAAAAATGGCTGAGTACCAAGCTTTCAAGGGGTGGGAGGTTAAGGTCATTTTTGATGCTCACATGGTTCCCGGCGTGGGAAAGAAGTACCTAAACTACCGGATTGATGTAGTGTACACAAGAGAAAATGAAACAGCAGATGAAAGAATTGAAAAGCTTGTAAGAGAAATTAAAAATGTAGAAACGCGAGTACATGTCGCCACTTCAGACTATGCGGAGCAGTCTTTGATTTTTGGAAGCGGGGCCCTGCGTAAGTCAGCCCGGGAGCTTCGCATAGAAATGGAGCTGGTGGAGGAAGGGATTTCTCGACAAGTACAAGAGACAAAAGAGCGTCGAATTGAGACGAAATTGCCCATATCAAAAGAAATTGCTGAAATTTTTGACAAATGGCGTCGAGAAGGCCGATGAGTAGTTGACGCTAGGTTTCACGGTGATTTATAATTATTTCTAGAAATATACAATCAGTCGAGGCGGGGGGATTGTATTGGGCACAGACCTCAAAGATGCTAAGCAGCACCATTTCAATAAGGCTGAAGATGAAGCACTAGTGGCAAGGGTTCGTAATGGAGACACAGCAGCACTTGAGTTTTTAATTAATAAATATAAGAACTTTGTGCGCGCAAAAGCTAGATCCTATTTTCTCATCGGGGCCGATCATGAGGACATTGTTCAAGAAGGTATGATTGGGCTTTATAAGTCGATACGCGATTTTAAAGGAGACAAGCTTTCCTCCTTTAGAGCTTTTGCTGAACTATGTATTACCAGGCAAATTATTACTGCAATCAAAACGGCAACACGGCAGAAACACATGCCGCTTAATTCTTATGTTTCCTTGGACAAGCCCCTTTATGATGATGAATCAGATCGAACATTGCTGGATGTCATATGCGGATCTCGTGTAAGTGACCCGGAAGAGCTGATAATTAATCAGGAAGAGTTTGACGACATCGAACTGAAAATGAGTGAAATATTAAGTGACCTGGAACAGAAGGTACTTAGGCTTTATCTGGATGGAAGATCCTATCAAGAAATCTCGGCTGACTTAAACAGACACGTGAAATCAATTGACAACGCTTTACAAAGAGTCAAACGAAAGCTTGAAAGATACATGGAAGTAAAGGGCGTAAGTTTATAAGTGTAAAGGAAAATCGTCTACCATTTATTTTCGAAATATTCATAACTGAAAAACAAGGCATGCTTATCCAGTGATAGCTGCCTTGTTTTTTTGAGGGCGAAATTCGGCCCTTTCCTCCAGCCGATTGACAGTGAAATTCCTGTATGATATGGTGATTAAGCGCATGCATATGACGAAGTGTTAGCTTACTTAGGAGGTGCTCAATGCGGAGGAAAGTGGTACTCTCATGTGGACAGTGTTTTGCCAGAAACTATACAACTGAAAAGAAGCAGACAGAGACCGGCCGCATTGAGGTGAAGAAGTTTTGCAAACAGTGTAATATGCATAGCCTTCATCGTGAGACAAAGTAATCTGCGGTTGTTTTTTTATTTTATAAATACACTGTTTGAAGGCAAGGAATGAACAGCCAGGCCGAAAGGCGGTTTTTTCATAAATAGCCAGGGATAATCTCCTCCAATATTGGAGAGGATGGAGCGTAAGAGCTGTGCTTTCTGTTGCAGAGAATCTTAAACCGGTGAAGGTTCGTATAGAGATAGTTTCATTGACATGTAGGTTTAGGAGGCTCATAAGCTTTGGAGGTGGCACTTATGGCGAGCGGCGTAAAAAATACGGGGAAGTTTTTACGGGATGTAGGCAGGGAAATGAAGCGGGTTACCTGGCCCACTCGTAAAGAGTTAATAAAATATACCGGTGTGGTTCTTGCAACGGTTTTCTTTATTTCAATTTTCTTCGCCGTGGTAGACTTAGGATTGTCTACCCTTGTTCGTACATTCTTGGATTAATAGCTGAACTGACCCCTGTTAGTTAGGAGGGAAGGACATACCGTCCACTTGAACATGGAGAAAAATTGGTTTGTAGTACACACATATTCTGGATATGAAAACAAAGTAAAAACGAACCTGGAAAAAAGGGTAGAGTCCATGGAGATGACCGATAAGATTTTCCGCGTACTTGTTCCGGTTGAAGAAGAAACGGAAGTAAAAAACGGAAAAAGCAAAGCGGTCACTCGCAAGGTTTTTCCAGGATACGTCATTGTAGAAATGGTGATGACAGATGACTCCTGGTATGTAGTTCGCAACACCCCGGGGGTAACTGGATTCGTAGGCTCTGCAGGAGCAGGCTCCAAGCCGACTCCTTTGCTTCCTGATGAAGTAGATAACATTTTGAAGCAAATGGGTGTGGATGCTCCGAAGGCAGAGGTGGACTTTGACCTTAAAGAAACAGTGAAGGTGAAAGAAGGACCGTTTGCTGACTTTACCGGCACCATTGAAGATATTAATACAGAAAAGCAAAAAGTAAAGGTTCATGTCAATATGTTTGGCAGGGAGACTCCTGTGGAGCTGGAGTTTCATCAGGTTGAAAAGATTTAAATTTGGACTTGCAGTTCCTCTCGTGAAGTGATAAGATTTTTAATGTTTGAAATAAGCTTCAACAAACGAACTTGTGATATCAAGTTCGTTTTCGAGTGGGAGGGCTCTTGCCCGAGAAACCACATCACGGACTAAGGAGGTGTGTCGCGTGGCTAAAAAAGTCGAGAAAGTCGTTAAATTGCAGATTCCTGCAGGGAAAGCGAATCCGGCTCCGCCAGTAGGACCGGCACTAGGACAAGCTGGAGTAAATATCATGGGATTCTGTAAGGAATTCAATGCTCGTACTGCTGATCAAGCAGGAATGATCATTCCTGTAGAAATTAGTGTATATGAAGATCGTTCGTTTACTTTCATCACGAAAACCCCACCCGCTGCTGTTCTTCTAAAGAAAGCTGCTGGAGTGGAAAGCGGTTCTGGTGAACCTAACAAGAACAAAGTAGCAACGATTAAGCGTGATAAAGTACGTGAAATTGCTGAGACAAAGATGCCAGATCTTAACGCAGCTGACATTGATGCAGCTATGCTTATGGTTGAAGGTACAGCAAGAAGCATGGGCATTGTAGTCGAAGACTAATTGCCGTTGCCTGATTAAGGGTTGCGAGATCCCGTCTAGATGACTGGACGACGCAACCTTTATTAGTGGGAGGTATAACCGCTAAAACCACAACGAGGAGGAAATGAAATTGGCTAAAAGAGGTAAAAAGTATCAAGATGCTGTAAAGCTTATTGATCGTGAACAAGCATATAATGCCGAAGAAGCTATTGAGCTAGTGAAAAAGACTGCTCCTGCTTCTTTTGATGAAACAGTAGAAGTGGCTGTTCGTCTTGGCGTCGACCCAAGGAAAAATGACCAGCAAATCCGCGGAGCAGTTGTTCTTCCGCACGGAACTGGCAGAACTCAGCGTGTCTTGGTTTTTGCTAAAGGTGCAAAAGCGCAAGAGGCAGAAGCTGCTGGAGCAGATTATGTTGGTGAAGATGATCTTGTAAACAAAATCCAACAAGGCTGGTTTGAGTTTGATGTTGTTGTTGCAACACCGGACATGATGGCTCAAGTTGGTAGACTAGGTAAAGTGCTTGGACCTAAAGGTCTAATGCCAAACCCTAAAACCGGTACGGTAACAATGGATGTAGAAAAGGCTGTAGGCGAGATTAAGGCTGGTAAAGTTGAATATCGCACAGATAAGTCTGGTAACATCCACGCTCCAATCGGTAAAATCTCTTTTGATACTGAAAAGCTTCAAGAGAACTTTAACACAGTGATCGAGACGCTGGTAAAAGCTAAGCCTGCCGCTGCTAAAGGAACGTATATGAAGGGCGTAGCCGTTGCTTCTACTATGGGTCCTGGAGTGAAAGTATCTACTTCTACTTTGAACCTAAAATAAGACTTGACGTCTTACTTTGAAATATATATACTGTTAAAGGTATGAAACCTGAAACAAACCAATACGGACGTACCATAGACAGCAGGAGTGCTTGCCGCACTTAAATTTCCTGCCGAGGTAGTTTTCTATAATTCCTAGTGAGAAATCAAATGGGATAATTATGAGAGCAAACCTTCATGTCTATGGACATGAAGGTTTTTTTATTGCATAAGCCCAAAGGGTGAATGAATAGAAGCCTTCACATCGTGTGGTAATAATGTATGAAGACTAGGAGGTGTGACGATGAGCAAAGTAATTGAACAGAAGCAGCAAGTCGTAAGCGAAATCGCTGAAAAGCTTGAAAATAGTGTATCTACAATCCTTGTAGACTACCGTGGACTTGACGTGGCAGAAGCTACTGAACTTCGTAAGCAATTGCGTGAAGCTGGCGTAGATTTCAAAGTGTACAAAAACACAATGGCTCGCCGTGCGACTGAACAAGTAAACCTTACAGAACTTGATGAGCATCTTGTTGGGCCAACTGCTATCGCCACAAGCACAGAAGATGTAGTGGCGCCGGCTAAAGTTCTTAACAATTTTGCTAAAAATCATGAGGCGCTGGAAATTAAAACAGGCGTGATTGAAGGACGTGTAGTAAGCCTTGATGAAATTCAGCAGCTTGCCGACCTACCATCTCACGACGGACTTGTTTCTATGCTACTCAGCGTACTTCAAGCTCCAATGCGCAATTTTGCTTTGGCTACCAAAGCAGTTGCCGACCAAAAGGAAGAAGAAGGCGCATAAGTCGAACGTCGCTGTATAGTGCGTAAAGTACGTAAAAATATAATCAATTATTTTAAGGAGGATTCACAATGAGTAAAGAATCTATCATTGAAGAAATCAAAGAAATGTCCGTTCTTGAATTGAACGATCTTGTAAAAGCAATCGAAGAGGAGTTTGGCGTAACTGCTGCTGCTCCTGTAGCTGTAGCTGGCGGAGGCGGAGAAGCTGCTGAAGCTGAGCAAACTGAATTTGACGTAGTTCTTGAGTCCGCTGGCGGATCTAAGATCAACGTAATCAAAGTCGTACGTGAAATCACTGGACTTGGCTTGAAAGAAGCTAAAGCTCTAGTTGATGGCGCTCCAGAGACAATCAAAGAAGGCGTAAGCAAAGAAGACGCTGAAGAAATCAAAGGCAAGCTAGAAGACGCTGGCGCAAGCGTAGAAGTTAAGTAAGGTAACGCAGCAATATCGGCTTCCTCCTAATCTAGGGGGAAGCCTTTTTGTTCAATGTTTTGAAGTTCATCAGTTTCCGGGGGTAGTGGAGAAGAATTTCATTTCAGTTGGGAAAACAAGGCATTTTTTGCTTTCTGTAATTTACTTTTGGTAGGATAGATGGACAGTTCATAAATGAGGAGGCAGGTTATGAAAGATCATTATTATTCTCATAACCCTTCTAGTGAGAGTGAAGAACGAAAGATCGAAACAGTTTTGCGTGGTAATAAGCTAGTGTTCACCACTGACAGAGGAGTGTTCTCAAAAGGAGAAGTGGACTTTGGGACCCAAACCTTGCTTGACGCTTTTGAGTGGCCCGAGGCAGAGGGGGCTATTCTTGATGTGGGTTGCGGATACGGACCTATTGGACTTACTCTTGCTGCTGAAAAGAAAAGAGACGTGTGGATGGTTGATGTAAACCAGAGAGCGCTTGGTCTGGCGAAGAGGAATGCAAAAGACAATCAAATAAACAATGTCACTATAAAAGAGAGTGATTTGCTTGATTCAGTAAAAAAGCAGGACTTCTCGGCAATTGTTACCAATCCCCCGATCAGAGCCGGAAAGAAAGTGGTTCATGAGCTTTTCAAACAAACGTTTAATCACTTGCTGCCTGACGGAGAACTGTGGGTAGTAATTCAAAAAAAGCAAGGAGCGCCTTCTGCTAAGGAAAGACTGGAGGAAATCTTTGAGTCAGTCGAGACTGTGAAAAAAAACAAAGGTTATTATATTTTAAAGGCGAAAAAATAATTGACCATAAGATTGGTTTGTGTTATTGTTATTTAATGCGTATAACTACCAATTTTATGATGCAAAGAGAATTAATGAAAATGAACAGGTAGTGAATAAAAAACAAGAGAGTGGGGAACAATAGGATAATCAAGGCAGGAGATGGAAAATAGTGGTTTCTCTTATAGAGCCATTTTTTATTTTGCACTTTTCGAATGAAAGAGCATTAAAATATTATTTTGCAGAATCCGCCAAGCATTTGAACAGTAAGTTCAAGCTGCATTGTTTGCTTATCTTACGTTTCTTCATAACTTGATGGTTAGCACTCTCGTAATACAGCAAGAAGATTATTATTTGTGAATCAGCTTGGAAGAAACATGAGTGACTCCATTTTCGTTTGAAAAGGGGTTATTCGTGTTCACATATTTTCTTTCCTTATTGCTTGTCACCTTTGGAAAGTCGTTGCTCCGAGAGTGACGAACAATTTGCGAGATTTGAGGGGTGAATCAGTTGACAGGTCAACTCATTCAGTTTGGACGCCACCGCCAGAGAAGAAGCTATGCAAGAATCAGTGAAGTGTTAGAATTACCTAACCTCATTGAAATCCAAACCGCTTCCTATCAATGGTTTTTAGATGAGGGTATAAAGGAAATGTTCCAGGATATTTCCCCAATAGAAGATTTTACAGGGAACCTCATCCTTGAATTCATTGATTACAGCCTTGGAGAACCAAAGTATTCCGTAGAAGAATCAAAAGAAAGAGACGTAACTTACTCTGCTCCACTCCGAGTGAAGGTTCGATTAATGAACAAAGAAACAGGAGAGGTTAAAGAACAAGAGGTTTTCATGGGGGACTTCCCTCTTATGACAGATACGGGAACCTTTGTCATTAATGGAGCTGAGCGTGTTATCGTATCCCAGCTTGTTCGTTCGCCAAGTGTCTACTACAGCCATAAAACGGACAAGAATGGAAAGAAAGGTTATACCACTACGGTCATTCCTAATCGTGGGGCATGGCTGGAACTTGAAACCGATGCGAAAGACATTGTTTATGTTCGTATCGACCGCACACGAAAAATCCCTGTATCTGTACTTATGCGAGCTCTTGGATTTAGCTCGGACCAGGAGATTATTGATCTTCTGGGTGAAGATGAGTATTTACGCAATACTCTTGAAAAAGACAATACCGATGGAACGGAAAAAGCACTCATTGAAATCTATGAGCGCCTTCGTCCAGGGGAACCGCCGACTGTAGAAAACGCTAAAAGTCTTTTAGACTCAAGGTTCTTTGATCCAAAGAGATATGACCTGGCAAATGTCGGCCGTTATAAAATGAACAAAAAGCTTCATATCAAGAATCGTCTCTTTAATCAGCGCCTTGCTGAAACTCTGGTAGACCCAGAAACAGGTGAAGTGCTTGCTGAAGAAGGTGCAGTCATAGACCGCAGAACTCTTGATAGACTTATTCCTTACCTTGAAAATAATGTAGGGTTTAAGAGATATTCTGTCAGCGGTGGTGTAGTACAAGAAGGCGATTTAGATATTCAGTCTATCAAAATATATCCGCCTGATGAGCAGGATGCGGACCGGGCAATCAATGTCATCAGTAATGGGAATATTGACAAGTCTGTCAAAAACATTACTCCGGAAGATATTGTGGCTTCCATTAACTATTTCTTTAACCTGCTTCATGGAGTGGGAGATACAGATGACATCGATCACTTAGGGAACCGTCGTTTACGTTCTGTAGGTGAATTACTTCAAAACCAATTCCGTATCGGATTGTCACGAATGGAGCGAGTGGTGCGTGAAAGAATGTCTATTCAAGACCCAAGCGCTATCACTCCCCAGGCCCTGATTAATATCCGCCCGGTAATTGCTTCAATCAAAGAGTTCTTTGGAAGCTCTCAGCTTTCCCAGTTCATGGACCAGACGAATCCATTGGCAGAGTTAACGCATAAACGCCGTCTATCTGCTCTTGGGCCCGGTGGGTTAACTCGTGAGCGTGCCGGATTTGAAGTGCGTGACGTTCACTACTCTCACTATGGCCGGATGTGTCCGATTGAGACACCAGAGGGTCCAAACATCGGCTTGATTAACTCTTTGTCAAGTTATGCAAAGGTCAACGAATTTGGCTTTATGGAAACTCCGTACCGCCGTGTTGATCATGAGACTGGAAAGGTTACTGAGCATATCGATTATTTAACTGCGGATGAAGAAGACAATTATGTAGTCGCTCAGGCTAATGCGAAGCTCACTGATGATGGAAGCTTTGTGGATGAGAATATCATTGCGCGTTTCCGCGGTGAGAACACCATTGTGCCGAAAGAAAAAATAGACTACATGGATGTTTCTCCAAAGCAGGTTGTATCTGCTGCGACAGCTTGTATCCCTTTCCTTGAAAATGACGACTCTAACCGTGCTCTTATGGGTGCGAACATGCAGCGGCAGGCAGTGCCTTTGTTAGAGCCGGAAGCTCCTATTGTGGGTACCGGCATGGAGTACGTGTCTGCTAAGGATTCAGGGGCAGCGATTGTCTCTAAATCAAGGGGAATCGTAGAGCGTGTCACTGCTAGAGAAGTATGGATTCGCCGCCTTGAGGAAGTGGACGGTAAAGATGTTAAGACAGACCTTGATAAATATAATTTGTCCAAGTTTATACGTTCAAACCAAGGAACCAGTTACAACCAGCGTCCAATTGTGAGTGAAGGAGACCAGGTTGTGAAAGGTGAGGTACTCGCTGACGGTCCATCGATGGAAAAAGGTGAAATGGCTCTAGGGCGTAATGTGTTAGTTGGCTTTATGACATGGGATGGCTATAACTACGAGGATGCCATCATCTTAAGTGAGCGACTGGTAAAGGACGATGTATATACTTCTGTGCATATTGAAGAATATGAGTCAGAAGCACGTGATACAAAGCTTGGACCAGAGGAAATTACTCGAGACATTCCTAACGTAAGTGAGGATGCTCTTAAAAACCTGGATGATCGAGGGATCATCAGAGTGGGAGCCGAAGTAAAAGATGGAGACATTCTTGTCGGGAAAGTTACTCCAAAAGGAATGACAGAACTGACAGCTGAGGAACGACTCCTTCATGCCATCTTTGGTGAAAAAGCCCGTGAAGTAAGAGACACTTCTCTGCGAGTGCCCCACGGAGCTGATGGCATTGTCCTTGATGTTAAGATCTTTAACCGCGAAGATGGAGACGAGCTTCCACCGGGAGTTAACCAGCTGGTTAGAGCATATATCGTTCAGAAACGTAAGATTCATGAAGGTGACAAAATGGCAGGACGTCACGGGAACAAGGGTGTTATTTCCCGAATTCTTCCGGAGGAAGATATGCCTTACCTTCCAGATGGAACACCGATTGATATCATGCTTAACCCTCTAGGGGTACCATCTCGTATGAATATCGGACAAGTGCTCGAGCTTCATTTAGGAATGGCTGCCCGCCAGCTGAAAGTCCATATGGCCACTCCGGTATTTGACGGAGCACGGGAGGAAGACGTGTGGGAAACATTGCTTGAAGCAGGAATGGCTCGTGATGGGAAAACCATCCTATACGACGGCCGGACCGGTGAGACTTTTGATAACCGTGTTTCTGTCGGTGTTATGTACATGATTAAACTGGCTCACATGGTTGACGATAAGCTTCATGCTCGTTCAACTGGCCCTTATTCTCTAGTTACCCAGCAGCCGCTTGGCGGTAAAGCCCAATTTGGCGGTCAGCGTTTTGGGGAAATGGAAGTATGGGCGCTAGAAGCATATGGGGCTGCCTATACACTGCAGGAAATTCTGACAGTCAAGTCTGATGACGTCGTAGGACGTGTGAAAACTTACGAAGCAATCGTCAAAGGAGAAAATGTCCCTGAACCAGGCGTGCCTGAATCTTTCAAAGTACTGATTAAAGAGCTGCAAGCTCTTGGCATGGATGTAAAGATGCTTTCTAGTACGGAAGAAGAAATTGAAATGAAAGAGTTAGACGATGAAGAAGAGCAGTCTAATGAAAAGCTGAACCTGAAAATGGAGTCCAGTGAGAACGCCTAAATAACACCACTGTTTGCCGGAAGCGAAAGGACATCCCGCCTTTCGCTCCGCTGTTTTCCCTACAACCTGAAAGTTCGAAAGGGAGGTTGACCCCTTGATAGATGTAAATAACTTTGAATACATGAAAATTGGTCTTGCTTCTCCGGATAAGATTCGCTCCTGGTCTCGCGGTGAAGTGAAAAAGCCGGAAACAATTAATTATCGTACGTTAAAGCCTGAAAAGGACGGACTTTTCTGCGAACGTATCTTTGGACCAACAAAAGATTGGGAATGTCACTGTGGCAAGTACAAAAGGGTCCGCTACAAAGGCGTGGTCTGTGACCGGTGCGGCGTGGAAGTGACAAGAGCGAAAGTCCGCCGTGAACGAATGGGACATATTGAACTTGCTGCACCAGTATCCCATATCTGGTATTTTAAAGGGATTCCAAGCCGAATGGGCCTTGTTTTAGACATGTCACCTCGTTCCTTGGAGGAAGTCATTTATTTTGCTTCGTACGTAGTGACTGATGCAGGAGACACCCCTCTAGAATATAAGCAGCTTCTATCAGAGAAGGAATATCGTTCGTACTATGATAAGTACGGAAGAGGCTTTTCTGCTCAAATGGGAGCCGAAGCAATTAGAAAGATTTTGTCAGATATCGATTTAGACAAAGAAGTTAACACGTTGAAAGAAGAGTTGGAAACTGCTCAAGGTCAGCGCCGGACGAGAGCGATTAAGCGCCTTGAAGTTCTCGAAGCATTTAGAAACTCAGGGAATGATCCATCATGGATGATTCTTGATGTTCTTCCGGTAATTCCGCCAGAACTGCGTCCAATGGTGCAGCTTGACGGTGGCCGGTTTGCCACCTCGGACTTAAATGATTTATACCGTCGTGTAATAAACAGAAATAACCGCTTGAAGCGTCTTTTAGATCTAGGAGCGCCAAATATCATCGTTCAAAATGAAAAAAGAATGCTTCAGGAAGCAGTAGATGCACTAATAGATAACGGCCGCCGCGGCCGTCCTGTAACCGGGCCGGGGAATCGTCCGTTAAAATCCCTATCCCACATGTTGAAAGGAAAACAAGGCCGTTTCCGTCAAAACTTACTAGGTAAGCGTGTTGACTATTCCGGCCGTTCCGTAATCGTGGTAGGGCCCGCTCTTAAAATGTATCAATGCGGTCTTCCAAAGGAAATGGCCCTTGAGCTCTTTAAGCCTTTTGTAATGAAGGAGCTTGTCAGCAAAGGGCTTGCCCACAACATCAAAAGTGCGAAACGAAAAGTAGAGCGAGTGCAGCCTGAAGTATGGGATGTACTAGAAGAGGTAATCAGAGAGCACCCAGTACTCTTAAACCGGGCGCCGACGTTACACAGACTCGGTATTCAAGCATTTGAACCAACGCTGGTTGAAGGTCGTGCGATAAAGCTGCATCCTCTCGTGTGTACAGCGTATAATGCAGACTTTGACGGAGACCAAATGGCTGTTCACGTGCCTCTTTCAGCGGAAGCACAAGCGGAAGCAAGAATTCTTATGCTTGCAGCGCAGAATATCCTTAATCCTAAGGATGGAAAGCCTGTTGTAACGCCTTCCCAGGATATGGTTTTAGGGAACTATTATCTCACTTTGGAACGAAAAGGGGCAGATGGAGAAGGTTCTGTCTTCAAGGACACCAATGAAGCATTAACTGCTTATCAAAATGGTTACGTACATTTACACAGTAGGATTGCGATCCCTGTTGCTTCCTTGAAAAAGACTACCTTTACCGAAGAGCAGAATGATCAATTGTTGTTAACGACCGTAGGGAAGTTAATTTTTAATGAGATTATGCCGAGCTCATTTGCCTTTGTAAATGAACCTACGAGAACAAATCTTGAAACAGCTACACCTGATAAATACATGGTGCCTAGCACCACGGACGTTAAAAAAGAGTTTGAATCCAGAGAAGTTGTCCCTCCTTTTAAGAAAGGTTTCTTAGGAGATATCATCGCTCAAGTGTTTAAAGACTTCCAGATTACTGAAACGTCGAAGATGCTTGACCGAATGAAAGACCTAGGGTTTTATTATTCCACTAAAGCGGGGATCACTGTCGGGGTTTCAGACATTGTAGTATTGAAAACAAAACAAGAAATTCTTGATGATGCTGACCTGAAGGTGGAACGGGTTATGAAGCAGTTCCGCCGCGGTTTAATTACCGAGGAAGAGCGCTACGATAAAGTTATTTCCATCTGGAGTGAAGCGAAGGATATCATTCAGGAACGCTTAATGGGTACATTAGATCCGCAAAACCCAATCTTCATGATGAGTGACTCAGGTGCTCGTGGTAACGCTTCTAACTTTACACAGCTTGCTGGGATGCGCGGATTGATGGCCAACCCGTCTGGACGTATTATCGAGCTTCCGATTAAGTCCAGCTTCCGTGAAGGTCTGACAGTACTTGAGTACTTTATCTCCACACACGGAGCGCGAAAAGGTCTTGCGGATACAGCTCTCAAAACAGCCGACTCAGGCTATCTTACTCGTCGCCTTGTTGATGTGGCCCAGGATGTTATCATTCGGGAAAATGACTGCGGAACAGACAGAGGCCTTGAAGTGAGTGCTCTTAGGGAAGGAAATGAAGTCATTGAGGACTTGTATGACCGTCTCGTAGGGCGTGTGGCCTTTAAGACTGTGCGCCACCCAGAAACAGATGAAACGCTGATCAGGAAGAATGAACTGATTAATGAAGATACAGCAAAAGTAATTGAAGATTCAGGAGTGGGAACGGTAACGATCCGTTCAGTATTTACATGCGATACGCGACACGGTGCATGTAAGAAATGTTACGGAAGAAACCTTGCTACTGGAAGTGACGTAGAGGTTGGAGAAGCAGTAGGAATTATTGCAGCACAATCTATCGGAGAGCCGGGAACCCAGCTCACCATGCGTACGTTCCATACAGGCGGGGTGGCAGGAGACGATATTACACAAGGTCTTCCGCGTATCCAGGAACTATTTGAAGCACGAAATCCTAAAGGGCAAGCCGTTATTACTGAATTGTCTGGGGAAGTAGCGGAGATTCAGGAGGCTGGCGATAAAAAAGAAGTAACAATAAAAGGAGATCAGGAAACAAGATCTTATACTACCCCATATGGCTCACGCCTTAAAGTAGGAATAGGAGATCATGTGGAAACTGGTGATCCTTTAACTGAAGGCTCCATCGACCCGAAAGAACTACTGGTTGTTTCAGGTCTTCATGGGACACAAGAATACCTGCTAAAAGAAGTACAAAAGGTATACCGCATGCAAGGGGTAGAAATTGGCGACAAACACGTAGAGGTAATGGTCCGTCAAATGCTTCGTAAGATCCGTGTCGCTGATTCCGGAGATACAGAGGTACTGCCTGGAAGCCTTGTGGAAGTGCACAATTTTGACGATGCTAACCATAAAGTACTGGCAGAAGGCAAAATGCCGGCTGTGGGCCGTCCTGTGATCCTTGGTATTACGAAAGCGTCTCTTGAAACAGACTCCTTCTTGTCAGCTGCATCCTTCCAGGAAACGACTCGTGTCCTTACAGATGCGGCAATCAAAGGAAAACGTGATGAGCTTGTAGGACTGAAAGAGAACGTTATTATCGGTAAACTTGTTCCAGCCGGAACGGGAATGCAGAGATACCGTTCATTGAAGTCAGATATAAGTGAAACAGTGGAAAAGCCTGAAGCGGATAGTGTTGAAGCAATTATGAATCATGAGTAAAAGAGTGTTGACACTCGTTTTTCAGAGTGATATGATATCAAAGTGCGCCTAACACCCTGTGCTTTGGAGGATGACTAATGTCTTATGAAAAAGTAACACAGGCCGCTGAAGTAGTGATAGGAACGAAGCAGACGTTGAAAGCTTTAGAAGCGGGTACAGCAGATGAAGTAATTGTTGCCGAGGATGCAGAAAAGCGTGTCGTCAACAAAATCATCTTAGCTGCTAAAGATAGAAATATCCCCATTCACACTGTCGATTCTATGCAGCTGCTTGGTAAAGCTTGTGGAATTGATGTAGGAGCTGCAACGGTTGCCTTGAAAAAGGGATAATGTTTTTGCTGGCAGGGTACTCTCTGCTAGCAAAAACTTTACTTTTGTCTTCAATTGAACCACCTGGATCGGTGGTCTTGAAAATAGCTTAAGGAAGGAGGAAATTGGATGCCTACTATTAACCAACTTGTCCGCAAAGGACGTCAAAACAAGACAAAGAAGTCTGACAGCCCAGCTTTGAACAAAGGGTTTAACAGCTTCAAAAAAGTTCAAACAGACCAGTCTGCTCCTCAGAAGCGTGGAGTATGTACTCGTGTTGGAACGATGACGCCAAAGAAACCGAACTCTGCATTGCGTAAATATGCACGTGTTCGTTTGACAAACGGGATCGAGGTTACTGCTTACATCCCGGGAATTGGCCATAATTTACAAGAACATAGTGTGGTATTGATCCGTGGAGGACGTGTAAAGGACCTTCCAGGGGTACGTTATCACATCGTTCGTGGTGCACTAGATACTGCTGGTGTACAAGATCGTAAGCAAAGCAGATCTAAATACGGCACGAAGAAGCCGAAGAAATAAAAATAAATACAAGAAAGGAGGGGTGATCCATGCCTCGTAAAGGACCTGTACCTCGCCGTGACGTGCTGCCTGATCCGCTTTACAACTCTAAATTGGTCACTCGTCTAATCAACCGCATTATGGTTGACGGTAAAAAAGGTAAAGCTCAAAACATTCTTTATAAGTCTTTTGATATCGTACGTGAACGTACAAATCAAGAGCCAATGGAAGTATTCGATCAAGCATTGAAAAACATCATGCCTGTGCTGGAAGTTAAAGCTCGCCGTGTAGGTGGTGCAAACTACCAGGTACCGATTGAAGTTAAGCCTGATCGTCGTACGACATTGGGACTTCGCTGGTTGGTGAGCTACGCTCGTCTTCGCGGAGAGAAAACGATGGAAGAACGTTTGGCTAATGAAATTATGGATGCAGCAAACAATACTGGTTCAGCTGTTAAGAAGCGTGAGGACACTCACCGCATGGCTGAAGCAAACAAAGCATTTGCTCATTATCGCTGGTAATCTGTCAGGTAGATATTATAAAAATAATTCAACCAACTTAGGATTTGAGAAAGGAGAAGGAGTCTATGGCAAGAGCATTCTCCTTAGAAAAAACTCGTAATATCGGTATCATGGCTCACATCGATGCCGGTAAAACGACTGCCACAGAACGTATCCTTTATTACACTGGTCGTATCCATAAAATTGGTGAAACTCATGAAGGTGCATCACAAATGGACTGGATGGAGCAAGAGCAAGAGCGTGGTATTACTATCACCTCTGCTGCTACCACCGCTCAGTGGAAAGACCACCGTGTAAACATTATCGATACACCAGGGCACGTAGACTTTACTGTAGAAGTAGAGCGTTCTCTTCGTGTACTTGACGGGGCAGTTGCGGTTCTTGACGCACAATCTGGTGTGGAACCACAAACAGAAACAGTGTGGCGCCAGGCGACCACATATCATGTACCTCGTATTGTTTTTGTTAATAAGATGGATAAAATCGGGGCAGATTTCATCTACTCCTTGGGTACTCTTAAAGACCGTCTAGGTGCTAACGCGCAAGCAGTTCAGCTTCCGATCGGTGCTGAAGACGAGTTTGAAGGTATCATTGATCTTGTTACAATGGAAGCATTCTTCTACTTGGACGATCTCGGAACTCGTACAGAGGCCCGTGAAATCCCAGAAGAATACAAGGCTCAAGCTGAGGAATATCGTGAGAAGCTAATTGAGGCAGTATCTGAACTCGATGAAGATCTTATGATGAAATATCTTGAAGGTGAAGAAATCAGCAATGACGAATTAAAAGCAGCTGTTCGTAAAGCCACACTAAGCGTAGAATTCTACCCTGTTCTTTGCGGTTCTGCTTTCAAAAACAAAGGTGTTCAATTAATGATTGACGCTGTCATTGACTATCTTCCATCTCCACTTGATGTACCTCCTATCAAAGGTCATCTTCCAGACACCGAGGAAGAAGTAGAGCGTAAACCTGATGATAACGGACCATTCTCAGCACTTGCCTTTAAGGTAATGGCTGACCCTTACGTTGGTAAGCTTACATTCTTCCGCGTATATTCAGGAAGGCTTGATTCTGGTTCTTATGTTCGTAACTCGACTAAGGACAAGCGTGAGCGTGTTGGTCGTATTCTTCAAATGCATGCAAACTCTCGTGAAGAAATCTCCAGTGTGTATGCTGGTGATATTGCAGCAGGAGTAGGTTTGAAAGATACATCAACTGGAGACACTCTATGTGATGAAAAGGATCGCGTAATCCTTGAATCTATGGAATTCCCAGAACCGGTTATCTCCTTGTCTGTGGAACCTAAGTCAAAAGCAGACCAGGATAAAATGGGTATTGCCCTTGCAAGACTTGCTGATGAGGATCCAACTTTCCAGACAAAGACCGATGAAGAAACTGGTCAAACAATTATCTCTGGAATGGGAGAACTTCACCTTGATATCATTGTTGACCGTCTAAGACGTGAGTTCAAAGTAGAGGCTACTGTAGGAGCTCCTCAGGTTTCTTACCGTGAAACGATTCGTCAAGGCGCAAAATGTGAAGGGAAGTTTGTCCGCCAGTCCGGTGGGCGCGGTCAGTATGGTCACGTTTGGGTTGAATTTGAGCCAAACGAAGAAGGCGCTGGCTTTGAATTTGAAAACAAAATCGTAGGTGGGGTAGTTCCTCGTGAATATATTCCTTCTGTAGAGCAGGGCATTGCTGAGTCAATGCAAAATGGTCTGTTGGCAGGATACCCGCTTATTGATGTAAAAGCCAAGCTCTTTGATGGTTCTTACCATGACGTTGACTCCAACGAAATGGCATTTAAAGTAGCTGCTTCTATGGCACTTAAGCAGGCAAAAACCAAGTGTAACCCTGTGCTTCTTGAGCCGCTTATGAAAGTTGAAATTGTGGTTCCAGAGGAATACATGGGTGACGTTATGGGTGACGTAACTTCCCGTCGTGGCCGTGTTGAAGGTATGGAAGCTCGTGGGAATGCTCAGGTAATCCGTGCATTTGTACCACTAGCTGAAATGTTTGGCTATGCTACAAATCTTCGTTCTAACACACAAGGACGTGGAACGTACAGCATGTACTTTGACCACTATGAAGAAGTGCCTAAGAGTGTTTCTGAAGAAATCATTAAGAAAAGTAGTGGACAATAATTTAATCGAAACAATTGTTTCTAAAAAAAATTTATTGTAAGCTAAGAAAGGTGATTCATAGCAGAATGTTCCACCTTTCTTGCTTCACATAATTTACTTGATTTAAGGGAGGATTATCATAATGGCAAAAGAAAAGTTTGATCGCTCGAAAACACATGCCAATATCGGTACTATCGGCCACGTTGACCATGGTAAAACTACGTTAACGGCTGCTATTACAACTGTACTTCATAAGCGTTCCGGTTCTGGAACGGCTATGGCTTACGATTCTATCGACGGTGCTCCAGAAGAGCGCGAGCGTGGAATCACAATCTCTACTGCACACGTAGAGTATGAAACAGATGCTCGTCACTATGCACACGTTGACTGCCCAGGCCACGCTGACTATGTTAAAAACATGATCACTGGTGCTGCACAAATGGACGGAGCTATTCTTGTAGTATCCGCAGCTGACGGTCCAATGCCACAAACTCGTGAGCACATTCTTCTTTCCCGTCAGGTTGGGGTACCTTCTATCGTTGTTTTCTTGAACAAAGTAGACATGGTAGACGACGAAGAGCTTCTTGAGCTAGTTGAAATGGAAGTACGTGACCTTCTTTCTGAGTACGACTTCCCTGGAGACGACGTACCTGTTGTATCCGGATCTGCTTTGAAAGCACTTGAAGGAGACGAAGCGTACGAGGAAAAAATCGTCGAGCTTATGCAAGCTGTAGATGACTACATCCCAACTCCAGAGCGTGACAAAGACAAGGCGTTCATGATGCCTGTTGAGGACGTATTCTCAATCACTGGCCGTGGTACAGTTGCGACTGGCCGTGTAGAGCGTGGAGTTCTTAATGTTGGTGATGAAATTGAAATCATCGGTATCGATGAAGAAGCTAGAAAAACAACTGTTACTGGAGTAGAAATGTTCCGTAAGCTTCTTGACTATGCAGAAGCTGGCGACAACATTGGTGCCCTTCTTCGTGGTGTAAGCCGTGAAGACATCAAGCGTGGCCAAGTTTTGGCTAAGCCTGGTTCTATCACTCCACACACGAAGTTTAAAGCTGAGGTATATGTTCTTTCAAAAGAAGAGGGTGGACGTCACACTCCTTTCTTCTCTAACTATCGTCCTCAGTTCTACTTCCGTACAACTGACGTAACTGGTGTTATCCACCTACCTGAAGGCGTAGAAATGGTTATGCCTGGTGACAACATCGAAATGACAGTTGAACTAATTGCTCCAATCGCGATCGAAGACGGTACGAAGTTCTCTATCCGTGAAGGCGGACGTACTGTAGGCGCTGGCGTTGTTGCTGAAATCACTGAGTAATAAGTAAAGTGATATAAAAAGAGTCCTGACAGAGTCAGGGCTCTTTTTAGTGGTGTAGCACTGTGTGATACGTCTTTACCCTATCTCTTCTATTATAAGGAAGAAATAAAACGCCTGGCTGATTACCTGCTGGCGTTCAAGAAAGAGTTCTTGCAGTAAACAGCAAGAAGGGTTGCTTGAGAAATAAAGGAAAGCAAAATTTTTTGAATAAAAACTTGCAATTAGTGTACTGAGTCTTTATAATAGAAAAAGTGTGACCAATGGATATATTTTTGAGCTGATAAATCAGTGAATCTATACGTTCTTGGTCCTGGATAACGATGATGCGGAAGGTTGCCGACACACCCGGACCCTTTGCCATGGGAGGGCGTGGTGGGATAATTTTCGCGGAGGATGTCTGTATAAATCGGACGAAAAAAGGAGGTCTACAAATGGCAAAAGAAAAAATTCGTATTCGTTTAAAAGCTTATGACCATCGCATTCTTGATCAGTCTGCAGAGAAGATTGTTGACACAGCGAAGCGTTCTGGAGCGGGAGTATCTGGTCCTATTCCACTACCTACAGAAAAGTCTGTTTACACAATCTTGCGTGCGACTCACAAGTTTAAGGATTCCCGTGAGCAATTTGAAATGCGCACACATAAGCGTTTAATTGACATCGTAAGCCCAACGCCGCAAACAGTTGATGCTTTGATGCGTTTGGATTTACCATCTGGTGTCGATATTGAAATTAAACTTTAATAGTCTTTTATATTAACAATAAATAATCTTATAAAATAACAGGAGGTGTGACTAATGGCCAAAGGAATCTTGGGAAGAAAAATTGGAATGACACAGTTGTTTAACGACAACGGAGAGGTAGTACCAGTAACAGTTATCCAAGCTGAACCAAATGTGGTTCTACAAACCAAGACTGTTGAGTCTGACGGGTATGAAGCCATTCAACTTGGTTTCTCCGATAAAAAAGAATCACGTTCTAACAAACCAGCTAAGGGACACGCTGAGAAAGCAAGTACTACTCCCAAGCGCTACGTACGTGAATTCCGTGACGTGACACTTACGGAATATGAAGTTGGTCAGGAAGTCAAAGTTGATACATTTAATGCAGGAGACACAGTTGATGTAACTGGAACGTCTAAAGGGAAAGGTTTCCAGGGTGCTATTAAGCGCCATAACCAGTCTCGCGGACCAATGTCTCACGGTTCTCGTTACCACCGTCGCCCAGGTTCAATGGGTCCAACAGATCCAAACCACGTTCTTAAAGGGAAGAAGCTTCCGGGACGCATGGGTACAAACACAGTAACAGTACAAAACCTTGAAGTAGTGAAAGTCGATACAGACCGTAATTTGCTGCTAATCAAAGGTAATGTACCTGGACCGAAAAAAAGCTATGTATCTATTCAAAGTGCTGTAAAAGCAACGAAATAAAATGTCTGAATGAAAGGAGGCTCCATCATGCCTAAAGTAGCATTGTTTAACCAATCCGGCTCTCAAGTCGGAGATGTAGATTTGGCGGATGCCGTATTTGGCATCGAACCAAATGAAGCTGTTCTAGCGGATGCTGTGCTTATGCAGCAGGCATCATTGCGTCAGGGAACACACAAAGTTAAAAATCGTTCTGAAGTTAGAGGCGGAGGACGCAAACCTTGGCGTCAAAAAGGAACTGGACGTGCCCGTCAAGGATCTATTCGTTCCCCACAATGGGTAGGAGGCGGAGTAGTCTTCGGACCAACACCGCGTAGCTACAGCTACAGCCTGCCAAAGAAAGTACGTCGTCTTGCTATTAAATCCGCTCTTTCCACTAAAGTACAGAGTGAAGAGTTTGTAGTAGTAGAGGACTTGAAATTAGATTCACCAAAGACAAAAGAAATGGTTAATATCCTTTCTAGTCTTTCTGCAAGTGACAAAGCACTTGTAGTAACAGCTGACTATAATGAAGCCGTTGCTTTGTCAGCAAAAAATATCCCTGGAGTTACCTTTGTAACTGCCGATAATGTGAGCGTACTTGACTTGCTTAAGCACAACAAAGTAGTCATCACAAAAGAGGCAGTGGAGAAGGTAGAGGAGGTGCTTGGATAATGAACGCACGCGATGTAATTAAGCGCCCCGTAATTACTGAACGCTCTGCAGATCAAATGGAAGAGAAGAAATATACATTTGAAGTAGACGTGAAGGCTAACAAAACGCAAATCAAGCAGGCGTTGGAAGAGATCTTTGATATTAAAGTAGCGAAAGTTAACACTTTGAACTACAAAGGTAAATTCCGTCGTTTCGGCCGATATACTGGTTTTAAACCCAGCCGTAAAAAAGCGATTGTCACACTAACGCCAGACAGTCAAGAATTAGAACTATTTGAAAGCTAATAAAGAGTGAAGGAGGGAAAACAAGATGCCTATCAAAAAGTATAAGCCGACTACAAATGGTCGCCGCGGAATGTCCGGAAGCGACTTTGCAGAGATCACAACTGATCAGCCAGAAAAATCTTTGCTTGAGCCCCTTCACAAGAAAGGCGGTCGGAATAATCAAGGCCGTATTTCTGTTCGTCACCAAGGCGGCGGGCACAAGCGTCAATATCGTGTTATCGACTTTAAGCGTGAGAAGGATGGAGTTCCTGGTCGTGTAGCGACTATCGAGTACGATCCAAACCGTTCTGCTAACATCGCGCTCATTAACTACCTGGACGGTGAAAAACGTTATATCCTTGCACCAAAAGGTCTTAAGGTAGGACAAGAAATCGTATCAGGTCCAGAGGCAGACATCAAAGTAGGGAATGCACTACCACTAGTTAACATTCCAGTGGGTACGGTAATCCATAACGTTGAGTTAAAGCCTGGACGTGGAGCACAGCTTGTTCGTTCTGCAGGAGCAGAAGCTCAAGTGCTTGGTAAAGAAGGTAAATATGTTCTTGTGCGACTAAGATCTGGTGAAACACGCTTGATTCTTTCTTCATGTCGTGCTACAGTCGGTCAAGTTGGTAATCTTGAACATGAACTTATTAACGTTGGTAAAGCCGGCCGGTCTCGCTGGTTAGGTAAACGTCCTGTCGTTCGTGGTTCTGCAATGAACCCTAGTGATCACCCACACGGTGGTGGGGAAGGCCGAGCGCCTATCGGACGTAAGTCACCAGTTACACCATGGGGTCAACCAACTCTTGGTTACAAGACACGTAAGAAAAACAAAGACACTGACAAGTATATTGTCCGTCGTCGTAAAAAATAACGAGGTTGCGCTGCGGTTCTACGGAACCGTGGGCCAATCACGAAGGGAGGTCTCATCATGGGTCGTAGTTTAAAAAAAGGACCTTTTGTCGATGACCACTTGATGACAAAAGTGGAAGAATTAAATGAGAAGAATGATAAGAAAGTAATTAAAACCTGGTCTCGCCGCTCCACAATTTTCCCTGACTTTGTTGGGCATACAATCGCGGTTTACGATGGTCGTAAGCACGTGCCTGTATACGTATCAGAGGACATGGTTGGCCATAAGCTTGGAGAGTTTGCACCTTCAAGAACGTACAGAGGCCATGGAAAAGACGATAAGAAAACGAGACGTTAATTAGAGGGGAGGTAAACATTCATGCAAGCTAAAGCAGTTGCTAAACAAGTCCGAATTGCCCCTCGTAAAGCACGTTTGGTAGCAGACCTTGTTCGGGGCAAGAACATCGGTGAAGCGCTAGCTATTCTTAATCACACTCCAAAAGCAGCTTCCCCGATCATTGAGAAAGTACTAAACTCTGCTGTTGCAAACGCAGAGCATAACTATGAAATGGAACCTGAGAATCTATATATCAGCGAGGCTTTTGTTGATGAAGGTGTAACGCTTAAAAGATTCCGTCCACGTGCGATGGGGCGCGCCACAAGAATTAACAAGCGCACAAGCCATATTACAATCGTTGTATCAGAAAAGAAGGAGGGTTAATGAGTGGGTCAAAAAGTTAATCCGGTAGGGTTGCGCATTGGCGTAATTCGCGACTGGGATTCCAAATGGTACGCTGACAAGGACTATGCAGACTTACTTCACGAGGACGTTAAGATTCGTGAGTTCATCGAAAACCGCTTGACGGACGCATCAGTATCTACAATTGAGATTGAGCGTGCAGCAAAGCGTGTTAATATTACTATTCACACTGCGAAACCTGGTATGGTTATCGGTAAAGGCGGTTCGGAAGTCGAGGCACTTCGTAAAGCCCTTAACCAATTAACTGGCAAAAGAGTACACATCAACATTGCAGAAGTAAAGCAAGCTGATATGGATGCTCGCCTGGTTGCAGAAAACATTGCTCGTCAATTAGAAAACCGTATTTCTTTCCGTCGTGCAATGAAGCAAGCTATGCAGCGCACAATGCGTGCTGGAGCACAAGGTATCAAAACAGAAGTATCCGGCCGTCTTGGCGGAGCTGACATCGCTCGCTCTGAAAGCTATAACGAAGGGACAGTTCCTCTCCATACACTTCGCGCGGACATCGATTATGGGACTGCTGAGGCAGACACTACGTACGGTAAAATCGGAGTGAAGATCTGGATCTATCGTGGAGAAGTCCTTCCAACGAAAGGAACGAACAAAAAGGAAGGAGGAAAATAATATGTTGATGCCTAAACGTGTTAAATTCCGTCGTGAACATCGTGGAAAAATGAGAGGCCGTGCAAAAGGCGGAACTGAAGTTACTTTTGGTGAATATGGCCTTCAAGCAGTAGAAGCATCTTGGATTACAAACCGTCAAATTGAGTCAGCTCGTATCGCAATGACTCGTTACATGAAGCGTGGCGGTAAGGTTTGGATTAAAATTTTTCCAGACAAACCATACACAGCAAAACCTCTTGAAGTTCGAATGGGTTCCGGTAAAGGTGCTCCTGAAGGATGGGTAGCTGTTGTAAAACCTGGTAAGATCATGTTTGAAATTGCGGGGGTTCCTGAAGAAGTAGCCCGCGAAGCACTTAGACTTGCGTCTCACAAGCTTCCAATTAAGACGAAGTTTGTTAAACGCGAAGAAGTAGGTGGTGAGGCAAATGAAAGCTAATGAAATTAGAGAGTTAACCACTGCTGAAATTGAGCAAAAGACTAAGTCACTGAAGGAAGAGTTATTTAACCTTCGCTTTCAGCTGGCAACTGGTCAATTGGACAATCCAGTACGGATTCGCACAGTACGGAAAGATATTGCCCGTGCCAAGACAGTTTTACGCGAAAGAGAACTCGGTATTAATAAAGGTTAATAAACCCTGAGAGGAGGTTTGGCTAAATGGCTGAACGTAATCAGCGTAAAGTGTACAATGGACGCGTTGTTTCTGATAAGATGGATAAGACTATTACGGTTCTGGTTGAAACGTACAAGACTGATTCCCTATACGGAAAGCGTGTAAAGTACTCTAAGAAATTCAAAGCACATGATGAAGAAAACAAAGCCAAAAAAGGCGATATCGTTAAGATCATGGAAACTCGCCCGCTATCTAAGGATAAACGTTTCCGATTAGTGGAAATTGTAGAAGAAGCCGTGATCATTTAATACTTTTCTCTGTATGAAGGGAGGTTACGTAGTCAATGATTCAACAAGAAAGTCGTTTAAAAGTTGCAGATAACTCTGGTGCAAGACAAGTACAATGCATTAAAGTTCTAGGCGGCTCTGGTCGTAAATCCGCTAACATCGGTGATATGATTGTTTGCTCGGTAAAACAAGCAACACCAGGAGGCGTTGTCAAAAAAGGTGAAGTTGTCACTGCTGTAATTGTTCGCTCTAAGAGCGGTGCGCGTCGTAAAGATGGTTCTTACATTAAGTTCGACGAAAACGCAGCTGTAATTGTTCGCCCAGATAAAAGCCCTCGCGGGACTCGTATTTTCGGACCGGTAGCAAGAGAACTCCGTGATGAGCAGTACATGAAAATCGTTTCTTTGGCACCAGAAGTGCTTTAAGAGACCGGTATAGATGAAAATGCATGGTTAAGGAGGTGCGATGATGGCTCAACCTAAACTCCACGTCAAAAAAGGCGATAAAGTTAAAGTAATCACTGGGAAAGACAAGGGCACCGAAGGCGTGATTCTTGAAGCTTACCCAAGCGATTACAGAGTGTTAGTAGAAGGGGTTAACATGGTAAAAAAACATGCTAAGCCTTCTCAAGAAAATCCGCAAGGTGGAATCATGAACCAAGAGGCGCCAATTCATGTATCCAACGTGATGCCTATTGATCCGCAAAGCGGTGAACCTACTCGTGTAGGTTATAAAGTTGAAGACGGAAAAAAAATCCGGGTTGCTAAGAAATCTGGTGAACCCCTCGATAAGTAAGTCAGTTGATGAAAGGAGGTCAACCATATGAACGCTCTAAAGAGTAAATATCAAAATGAGATTGTTTCAAACTTGCATGAAAAGTTCAATTACTCCTCTGTTATGGGAGTACCTAAAGTAGACAAAATTGTGATAAACATGGGTGTGGGTGAAGCGGTGCAAAACCCTAAGGCTCTTGATAAAGCAGTTGAAGAACTAGCTGATATCACAGGTCAAAAACCTTTAATCACAAAGGCCAAGAAATCTATCGCAGGCTTTAAGCTTCGTGAAGGCATGCCTATAGGCGCCAAGGTTACACTTCGCGGCCAACGTATGTATGATTTTCTTGAAAAGCTAATCAACGTATCTCTTCCTCGTGTACGTGACTTCCGCGGGATCTCAAACAAAGCATTTGACGGTCGCGGGAACTACACGCTAGGTGTAAAAGAGCAGTTGATCTTCCCAGAGATCGAATACGATAAAGTAGACAAAGTTCGCGGCATGGATATCGTGATTGTTACCACTGCTGAAACGGACGAAGAAGCACGTGAGTTGCTAACTCAAATGGGACTGCCGTTCCAAAAATAAGTGAACCTTTAAGGAGGGACAATCTGCCTTGGCTAAAAAATCAATGATCGCCAAACAAAAGCGGCCACAAAAGTACCAAGTACGTGAGTACACCCGTTGTGAACGTTGTGGACGTCCTCACTCTGTTATACGCAAATTTAAACTTTGCCGGATTTGTTTCCGCGAACTCGCATACAAAGGACAAATTCCAGGCGTCAAAAAAGCAAGCTGGTAAGGCTCCAGACAAGGAAGGAGGTAAACCGATATGGTTATGACAGATCCGATTGCCGATATGCTAACACGCATTCGTAATGCAAACACTGTTCGTCACGAGAAGCTTGAACTGCCAGCTTCTAACTTGAAAAAAGAAGTCGCAGAAATCCTTAAGCGTGAAGGTTTCGTACGCGATGTAGAATATGTTGAAGACAACAAGCAAGGAATCATCCGTATCTTCTTGAAGTACGGACCAAGCAATGAGCGCGTTATTTCCGGGCTTAAGCGAATCAGCAAGCCAGGACTTCGCGTCTACGCGAAAGCTAACGAAGTACCTCGTGTACTTGGTGGGTTAGGAATCGCTGTAATTTCTACTTCTAACGGAGTAATGACCGATAAAGATGCTCGCAGCCAACAAGTTGGCGGAGAAGTTCTAGCATATATCTGGTAACACAAGAGTGGATGAAATGGAGGTGACATTATGTCTCGTGTAGGTATTAAACCAGTAGTAATCCCTGAAGGTGTAACAGTTTCACTTGACGGTAACGTAGTAACTGTTAAAGGCCCGAAAGGGGAACTAAAGCGTGAAATTCATTCTGACATGAAAGTCAATGTGGAAGATAACGAAGTAACGGTTGAAAGACCTTCTGACCACAAAGAGCACCGTGCTCTTCATGGAACTAGCCGCAGCTTGATCAACAACATGGTTGAGGGCGTAACCCAAGGCTATGAAAAAGCATTGGAGCTTGTCGGTGTAGGTTATCGTGCGAACAAATCTGGAAACAAGGTAGTTCTGAATGTAGGATACTCCCATCCAGTTGAGATTGTTCCTGAAGAAGGAATCGAAATCGATGTTCCAGCGAACACCAAAGTAGTGGTTAAAGGAATCGACAAAGAGCGTGTTGGTGCTGTTGCATCTAACATCCGTTCTGTACGGACTCCGGAACCTTATAAAGGAAAAGGAATTCGTTACGCAGGCGAGCAAGTTCGCCGTAAAGAAGGTAAAACTGGTAAGTAACTCCTAACGAAAAAGTGAGAAAGGAGGAGCGTTGCATGATTACGAAAACTAATAAATATGCGTCCCGTAAAAAGCGTCACATGAGTGTCCGCCGTAAAGTACAAGGGACAGCTGAACGCCCACGTTTAAATGTTTTCCGTTCTTCCAAGCACATCTATGCTCAACTTATTGATGATGTGAAGGGTGAAACTCTTGTTGCAGCATCATCTCTTGATAATGAGCTTAAGCTTGAGAACGGTGGAAATAAAGAGGCAGCTAAGCAAGTTGGTGAACTTATCGCAAAGCGCGCTAGTGAAAAAGGACATGAATCTGTTGTATTTGACCGCGGAGGATTCATTTATCACGGCCGTGTGGAAACACTTGCTGATGCAGCACGAGAAAACGGGTTGAAATTCTAAAAAAGAAGGAGGGAAAATCCATGGGTATCGATCCAAATAAGCTTGAACTTGAAGAAAGAGTAGTAGCTATCAACCGTGTAGCGAAAGTTGTTAAAGGTGGACGTCGTTTCCGCTTTGCTGCTCTTGTAGTAGTAGGTGACCGTAACGGCCACGTCGGTTTTGGAATGGGCAAGGCTCTTGAAGTACCGGAAGCTATCCGCAAAGCTGTAGAAAACGGTAAAAAGAATCTTATTGAAGTACCGACTGTTGGAACAACAATTCCACATGAAATCGTTGGACACTTTGGAGCAGGACGCGTACTAATGAAGCCAGCAAGCGAAGGTACTGGGATTATCGCAGGTGGACCAGTTCGTGCCGTACTTGAGTTAGGTGGCGTAAATGATATCCTTTCCAAGTCTCTAGGTTCTAACAACCCAATCAATATGGTTCGCGCAACTTTGCAAGGCCTTGAAAGCTTAAAGACAGCTGAAGAAGTAGCTAAACTACGTGGTAAAAGCGTCGAAGAACTGTTAGGATAAGGAGGGAAACGAGATGGCAAAAAAACTTGAAATCACCCTCAGCCGTAGTTTGATTGGCCGTCCGCAGGACCAGCGCGTTACTGTAAATACACTTGGGCTGCGCAAGGTGAATCATTCAGTAGTACAAGAAGACAATGCCGCAATCCGCGGAATGATCAATAAAGTATCGCATCTATTAACTGTAAAAGAAATTGATGCATAATAAACTTCAACGAGACAGGGAGGTGTCAGCATGAAACTTCATGAGTTGAAACCTGCAGAAGGTTCCCGTAAAGTTCGCAATCGTGTAGGACGTGGCCCGGCTTCTGGTAATGGTAAGACAGCAGGCCGTGGTCATAAAGGTCAAAACGCCCGTTCCGGTGGCGGAGTAAGACCAGGCTTTGAAGGGGGTCAAAACCCTATCTACAAGCGTTTGCCAAAGCGTGGATTTACGAACCCGACTCGCGTAGAATACGCAGTTGTGAATGTAGAAACTCTTAACCGTTTTGAGTCAGGTACAGAGGTAACTCCTGAACTTCTTGTAAAAGAAGGGGTAGTTAGCAACGTTAAAGACGGAATCAAAATTCTAGGCAACGGAAACCTGGATAAAGACCTGACTGTAAGAGCCAATAAGTTCTCTGCGTCTGCTGTGAAAGCAATCGAAGAGGCTGGCGGCAAAACAGAGGTGATCTAATGTTCCGTACGATCTCCAATATTTTTCGCGTGGGTGATTTAAGACGGAAAGTCATTTTCACCCTTCTCATGCTCGTAGTGTTCAGAATAGGAAGCTTTATACCTGTCCCGGGCTCTAACCGCGATGTATTAGACTTTCAGGATCAAGCGAACGCTTTTGGATTTTTAAATACATTTGGCGGCGGAGCGCTAGGGAACTATTCTGTTTTTGCTATGGGTGTCATGCCCTATATCACCGCATCCATTGTTGTACAATTGTTACGGATGGACGTTGTTCCTAAATTTACTGAATGGGCCAAACAGGGTGAAGCAGGACGGCGCAAACTCGCTCAGTTCACAAGGTACTTCACTGTTGTTCTCGCTTTTATTCAAGGTTTAGGGATGTCTATTGGTTTTAACAACCTCTTTCCTGGTTTGATTCCGGACCCAAGTATTCCGAAATACATTTTCATTGCCTTGGTGATGACAACAGGAACTGCATTCTTAATGTGGTTAGGGGAACAGATTACACTCAAAGGTGTTGGAAATGGTATATCTATTATCATCTTTGGCGGTATAGCAGCAGGGATACCTAATGGTGTGAATCAAATTTATGCCACCCAAATCGAAGATGCTGGAGATCAATTATTTTTCGGCATTGTTACGCTACTGTTTCTAGCGATAGCCGTACTTTTGATTGTAGTTGGGGTTATTTTTATACAGCAAGCGATCCGTAAGGTGCCGATACAATATGCTAAACGCCTGGTAGGCCGCAGTCCTGTAGGTGGACAGTCAACTCACCTGCCGTTAAAAGTAAATGCCGCAGGTGTTATCCCAATTATCTTTGCCCTTTCTTTGTTTATTTTCCCTCCTACCGTTGCAAGCTTTGTAGGGGAAGATAATGTTGTAGCAAGATGGGTCATTCAAAACTTTGATTATACCCAGCCGTTTGGTTTAATCTTCTACGCAGCATTGATCATTGGATTTACCTACTTCTATACATTTGTACAAGTGAATCCGGAGCAAATGGCTGAAAACCTTAAAAAACAAGGAGGTTACATTCCCGGCATTCGTCCAGGGAAGACCACCGAGGTTTATATCAAAAGAATTATGTATCGACTCACGTTGGTCGGCGCATTATTCTTAGCCACCGTTTCAGTCATTCCTGTTTTCTTTACTACCCAGTTAGGCCTTCCGCAAACCATACAAATAGGCGGCACGGGATTGTTAATTGTCGTGGGTGTAGCGTTGGATACAATGAAACAGATAGAAAGCCAGTTGATCAAACGAAGCTATAAAGGCTTTATTAAATAAGAGATCGAGGGGAAGGGCACTCCCCAGACCCTTGGCTGAACTCGGAGCGATGGAGGAGATATAAATGAACCTTATTTTAATGGGACTTCCAGGTGCCGGTAAAGGCACACAAGCTGAAAAGATTGTAGAAAAATACGGTGTTCCGCATATTTCTACCGGGGACATGTTCCGCGCTGCTATTAAGGGAGAGACAGAGCTTGGAATTAAAGCAAAGTCTTACATGGATGCCGGCGAATTAGTTCCCGATGAGGTAACAATTGGCATTGTTCGAGAGCGACTAAGCAAGAGTGATTGCGAAAAAGGGTTTCTACTTGATGGATTTCCGCGCACAGTAGCTCAAGCAGAAGCTTTGGAAGATATCTTGGCATCGTTGAATACTTCTTTAGATTATGTGCTCAATATTGAAGTAGACAAAGATAGCTTAATGGAGCGTTTAACCGGGAGAAGAGTTTCACCAACATCTGGAAGAACCTATCATGTCATTTTCAATCCTCCGAAAGAAGAAGGCATCTGTGATGTGGATGGCAGTGAATTGATTCAAAGAGATGATGATAAGCCAGAAACCGTTAAGAAGCGTTTGGATGTAAATATAGAACAACAACAACCTCTCATTGATTTTTATGAGGAAAAAGGTTATCTTCGAAATATTGATGGAGATCAGGATATTGATAAGGTGCTCCGAGACATTGATGAATTGCTGAAAGGACTTCATGCATGATAATTTGTAAAACAGATCGAGAAATCGATATAATGCGTGAAGCCGGGCGTATTGTAGCCCTCACGCATCAGGAATTACAAAAGCATATTCAGCCTGGTATAACAACGAAAGACTTGGATGAGATTGCGGATAAGTTTATTCGTCAGCACGGGGCAATACCATCATTTAAAGGTTACAGTGGATTTACCGGAAGCATTTGCGCTTCAGTAAATAAAGAGCTGGTACATGGAATTCCGAGTGACCGCGCCTTAAACGAAGGCGATATCATTTCAATTGATATTGGTGCAAAGTATAATGGTTATCATGGGGATTCAGCCTGGACCTATCCTGTTGGGGATATCTCCAAAGAAGATCAGCGTCTTTTGGATGTTACAGAAGCTTCCCTTTTCAAGGGTCTTGCTGAAGCAAAACCAAAAGAACGTTTGTCAAACATCTCTCACGCCATACAAAAGTATGTAGAAGCCGAAGGCTTTTCTATCGTAAGAGAGTATGTGGGACACGGCGTAGGCCAGGAGCTTCATGAGGACCCTCAGATTCCTCACTTCGGGCCTCCTGGAAAAGGACCTCGCCTGAAACCAGGAATGGTACTGGCAATCGAGCCAATGGTGAATGCTGGTGAACGTCATGTTCATACACTTTCAGACAATTGGACGGTGGTAACCACTGACGGGAAGAACTGTGCTCATTTTGAGCATACCATTGCCATAACTACAACAGGCTATGAGATCCTAACTCAAGCTTGATAATATATAGGTGATGCAGGAATGAAAGATTCTGATTCTCCACCCCGTGTCGGACAAGTCGTCCGTATCAAAAGGGGACGGGATACTGGACAGTATGCTGTCGTCGTAGGGGTGTTAGATGAACGTTTTCTTCTGCTGGCTGATGGAGACAAGCGAAAGTTTGATAAGGCTAAGAAGAAAAATGTGAATCATATAGAGCCCCTTCCCCATATCTCTGATGAAGTGATACGAAGCATAGAGGAAACCGGACGTGTCACCAATGCGAAACTCAGATTTGCTCTTGGTGTGTTCTCACAGCAGCATCTCGAATTACTGAAGGAAGGAGAGTAAATTCATGGCCAAAGATGATGTTATTGAAATGGAAGGGACGGTACTAGAGCCGCTTCCAAATGCCATGTTTCGAGTAGAACTCGAAAATGGCCACAAGATTTTAGCTCATGTTTCCGGAAAAATTCGCATGCACTTTATCCGAATTCTTCCTGGTGACAAAGTAACAGTTGAAATCTCCCCGTATGATCTAACCCGCGGACGGATCACTTATCGCTATAAGTAATAGTATGTCTATTCCAGTCGGCAATAATTAGTCCGAAGCGTGTTATACTCTCGAATGTACTCCGAGCAGTTAAGGAGGTAAATAGACATGAAAGTCAGACCATCTGTTAAACCGATTTGCGAAAAATGTAAAGTTATTCGCCGTAATGGAAAGGTCATGGTCATTTGCTCAAACCCTAAGCATAAACAAAAGCAAGGATAATATAAGGAGGTGCTCAATAGATGGCACGTGTAGCAGGTGTTGACATTCCTCGTGACAAGCGAGTAGTTGTTTCTCTCACCTACGTATATGGAATTGGAAAAAGCGCTGCTTCTGAACTTTTAAAAGAAGCTGGTGTTTCTGAAGATACTCGCGTTCGTGATTTAACTGAAGAAGAGCTTGGCCGGATCCGTAGTGCAATCGATGGTTTCACCGTTGAAGGTGACCTTCGCCGGGAAAAGTCTCTAAATATCAAGCGTCTAATCGAAATCGGATCTTACCGTGGTATCCGTCACCGTCGTGGATTGCCGGTGCGCGGTCAAAATACGAAGAATAACTCTCGTACTCGTAAAGGTCCTCGTCGTACAGTAGCTAACAAGAAAAAATAATAGATGAAAAGGAGGTCAGTCTAACATGGCAAAAGCCAAAACAAACACTCGTAAACGCCGTCAGCGTAAGAATGTAGAGACTGGAGTGGCTCACATTCGTTCAACTTTTAACAACACGATTATCACAATCACCGACACACAAGGAAATGCAATTTCTTGGGCAAGTGCAGGTGGACTAGGCTTCAAAGGCTCTCGTAAGTCTACTCCTTTTGCTGCTCAAATGGCAGCTGAAACAGCTGCTAAGGCTGCAATGGAGCATGGCATGAGAACTGTAGAAGTAGCAGTTAAAGGACCTGGAGCTGGTCGTGAAGCGGCTATTCGTTCCATGCAAGCAACCGGTATTGAGATCAGCGTCATTCGCGACGTAACTCCAGTACCTCATAATGGCTGCCGCCCGCCAAAACGTCGCAGAGTATAACACCACAGAAGTATGGAATTTCCTATAAGTGTTAATAATGGGTAAGGCGCAACACTTATTGGACGGAAACGTCTTACGTATTGTTGACGTGTAAGGATGGAAATGTGGTCAAAAACTGCCTAAGGGAAAATTCCGGTTAGGCTTAAGCAGGTCTGCCGGAGTTTCGACGTTTTGAAGGAGGGTATAAATATATGATCGAAATTGAAAAGCCTAATATCGAGACGGTTGAACTAAGCGAGGATGCCAAGTACGGCAAGTTTGTTGTTGAGCCATTAGAGCGTGGCTATGGTACAACTCTAGGAAATTCCTTGCGCCGTATCCTATTATCCTCCCTTCCAGGAGCTGCTGTTACGACAGTCCAAATTGATGGTGTACTGCATGAGTTTTCCACAATTGAAGGTGTCGTTGAAGACGTAACTACGATTGTTTTAAACTTAAAAAAGCTTGCACTTAAAATTTACTCTGACGAAGAGAAGGTTCTTGAAATTGATGCACAAGGTGAAGGGGTTGTAACTGCAAAAGACATTACGTTTGACAGTGATGTTGACGTGTTGAACCCAGATCTTCATATTGCTACTCTAAACTCTGGAGCTAATCTTCATATGCGCATGACTGCTAAACGCGGACGCGGCTATGTATTAGCTGAAGGAAATAATAGCGACGACCTGCCAATTGGTGTAATTCCAGTTGATTCTATCTTCACTCCAGTATCTCGTGTTAACTACCAGGTAGAAAACACACGTGTTGGACAAGTGACTAATTTTGATAAATTAACACTTGATGTGTGGACAGATGGAAGTATTCGTCCGGAAGAAGCGGTGTCTCTTGGAGCCAAAATCATGACGGAACACTTGAATATTTTTGTAGGTCTCACAGATCAGGCTCAAAATGCTGAAATAATGGTTGAAAAGGAAGAGGACCAAAAGGAAAAAGTCCTTGAAATGACCATTGAAGAGCTTGATCTTTCTGTGCGTTCTTATAACTGCTTGAAGCGTGCAGGCATTAACACGGTTCAGGAGTTAAGCCAGAAGTCTGAAGAAGATATGATGAAGGTTCGTAACTTGGGCCGGAAATCATTAGAAGAAGTACAAGAAAAGCTGGGTGAACTCGGACTCGGCCTTCGTGATGAAGAATAGACGCCTTTTAGGTAGTTTGAGTAAAAAGGAGGGGAATATTCATGGCATACCAAAAGCTAGGACGTGACAGCTCTGCTCGTAAAGCTCTTTTCCGTGATTTGGCAACTGACTTAATCATCAATGAGCGTATCGAGACTACAGAAGCTAAAGCAAAAGAATTGCGTCCAATCGTAGAAAAAATGGTAACCTTAGGCAAGCGTGGAGATCTTCACGCCCGTCGTCAAGCGGCTGCTTTCATCCGTCTTGAAACAGCTGATGAGGAGTCTGGAAAAGATGCTGTACAAAAGCTTTTTGACGAGATTGCTCCTCGCTATGAAGACCGCCAAGGCGGTTATACTCGTATTCTTAAAGTAGGCCCTCGCCGCGGAGACGCTGCAGAGATGTCTATTATTGAATTCGTGTAATACAAGGTAACTGATACCTTTTGTAATCTAATAGATCCGTAAGGGCAGGACGAGACCAAGTTGGTGCTTTGTCCATGCCCTTTTTTTGTAGGCAGAGGGTCTGTCTCTTGTCTTTAAGGCCATTTTTAAAGATCGCAGGATTTTTGCGATCCGTTGTTATGAACAAGCATGATTGAGTTTACATTGTTAACCTATTACAATAATAGTGTTAACAAATAAACCTTCCTAAAGTACAAGAAAGCAGGTGGCCATCATGACAGCCATAGCAACTTTTCATGAGATTTATTTCCGCTACTCCGAGGAAGAAAATTGGATACTGCAAGATCTATCACTGTCTGTCCAAAAAGGTGAGTGGGTGGCTGTCATCGGTCCTAATGGTTCAGGGAAGTCTACTCTTGCCAAACTCTTTAATGGATTGCTCCTTCCTGAAAAAGGACGAGTAGTTATAGATAACAAAGAAACGGCAAATGAAGAGGATATTCCCACCATTCGGCAAAGAGTAGGGATGGTCTTTCAAAATCCCGACCATCAGTTTGTTGCACCTACGGTCAGGGATGATTTAGCCTTTGGCATGGAAAATGCCGGCATAAATCGCTCTGAAATGAAAATAAGGATTGAAAATGTTTCAACTAAAACTGGGATTACAGACCTGCTTGATTATGAGCCACATCGCTTGTCCGGCGGTCAGAAGCAGCGAGTAGCGATAGCTGGAATTCTGGCTTTGAATCCTCAGGTAATGATTTTTGATGAAGCGACCTCCATGCTCGATCCTAAAGGCCGCAAGGAAGTAATAGAGACGATTAGAAAGCTTCATCACGAAAAAGAGGTCACGGTCATTATGATCACTCACAGCTTTCATGACGCATTAGCTGCTGATAGAATCCTTTACATAGAAGATGGAGCGATTATTAAAGACAGCACCCCAATGAAAATGATAGAAGAATTGAGCTGGGTGAAAGAAAAAGGTATTCCTCTTCCTTTTGGGTTAGAGCTTTATTTTGAACTGGATAAAAGAGGGCATACGATGGAGGCAGCAAAAGTTCTACAGCTAAGGGAGGAGTTTTAGATGGAGGTCAAGTTTGAGAACGTTACACACCGTTATATGAAAAAGACGCCTTTTGAAGCGTTGGCACTTAATAACGTTTCGGCTCATTTTCCATCTGGATCCTTTTCTGCTGTTATTGGACGTACTGGTTCAGGAAAATCAACCCTTGTTCAGCATGTTAACGGTCTGATTAAACCTTCGGAAGGAAGAGTATTGGTCGGTGGGAAGATCCTTCATGCGAAAGCAAAACGAAAAGAGATAAAAGCTGTCAGACGACAGGTAGGAATGGTGTTTCAGTATCCCGAGCACCAGTTGTTTGAAGATACCGTGGAGGCAGATTTATTATTTGGGCCTAAAAACATGGGCAAAAATGTAATGGCGGTAAAAAAAGAACTTCCAGCTCTCCTGGAAAAGGTAGGGCTTCCAGAACGCATTCTTTCTAAATCTCCCTTTGATCTAAGCGGTGGACAAATGAGAAGGGTGGCTATCGCAAGTGTGCTGGCGATGGATCCTAAAATCTTAATCCTGGACGAACCGACAGCTGGTCTTGATCCTAAAGGACAAGAGGAAATTATTAGTCTCTTTAAGAAATGGCATGAAGAAAAGGGAACTACAACTATTATGATCACTCATCAGATGGAAGAAGCTGCTCGATTAGCGGATAACATTTACGTGATGAATGAAGGAAGAATAGTAATGAGCGGAAGCCCTCAGGAGGTTTATCAAAGAGAAGAGGACTTGCTTAGATTGGACTTAGACCTTCCAGAGCCGGTTCGATTATTAAATATGCTGGAAAAAGAGTGGGACGTGGCATTTTCTTCTAAATCGCTTTCGGCCGCACAGGCTGCTAAAGAGATTGATAAAGGGAAGGAAGGAAGAACATGAGTATGTTTCAAAACGTAATCATTGGTCAATACATCCCTGGTCGTTCTCTTATGCATCACCTTGATGCCAGAGCTAAATTAATTGCCGTTTTTCTCTTTGTTTTTGTTATTTTCCTGGCTAATAGCTGGGTAAGCTATGGTACTTTGTTTGCCGGGGCCCTTTTTGTGTTTTCGATCTCCGGTATTCCAATTCGTTACATTTGGAAAGGCATGCTCCCTATCTCTATTCTTATCTTATTTACCTTTTTACTACACGCTTTTTTTACAAACGAAGGAGAGCTCCTTTATTCCTTTGGAGCTTTTACCGTTTACTCAGGGGGATTGGAGCAGGGGTTTTTCATTTCGATGCGTTTATTCCTTCTCGTTTTTATAACTTCATTACTCACCTTAACCACAAGTCCTATTGATTTAACAGATGCTCTTGAAATCATGCTTTCTCCTTTGAAAAAGATTGGTGTGCCCGCCCATGATATTGCCTTAATGATGTCCATTGCTATTCGATTTATCCCTACTCTTTTACAAGAGACAGAGAAAATACTAAAAGCTCAGGCGGCCAGGGGAGCAGACTTTACCAAGGGAACAGTCAAAGACCGCTCGCAGGCTTTTGTATCTCTTCTTGTCCCTTTGTTTATGAGAGCCTTTAAAAGGGCGGAAGATTTAGCGTATGCGATGGAGGCTAGGGGTTACAACGGAGGCGAGGGGAGAACAAAGCTGAGAGAGTTAGTCTGGAGGAAGCGGGACACCGCAGCTTGTATCATTGTTGCTGCCTTTGGTATCTTAATTTTTGCCATAAGAGGCTGATAGTTGGAGGAACCATATGAGAAGAGTGAAATGTAAAATAGCATATGACGGCACTCATTTTGCCGGCTGGCAGGTTCAGCCCGGACAGCGTACGGTTCAAAGCTGTCTTGAAGATGCTCTTGAAAAGATTCATAAAGGTAAAAAGACAAAGGTTACAGCCTCAGGAAGGACAGACTCCACCGTCCATGCATACGGCCAGGTCGTTCATTTCGACACTCCCCTTGCTGTACCAGAAGACAAGTGGGCCCAGGCGCTCACTCCTTTTCTGCCGAGAGATATTCAGGTTAAAGAAGCTGAATATGTGGAAGGCGGGTTTCATGCCCGTTACGGGGCAAAAGAAAAGGAATATCGGTACCGTGTGCTGACCGGACCCGCAAAGGATGTATTTCGACGGCACTACACCTACTATGTTCCTGATCAACTTGATATAAACGCTATGCGTGAGGCAGTCAGTCAAACAATCGGAAGGCATGACTTTTCTTCTTTCTGTGCCGCCAATACTGATGTCATTGATAAAGTGCGCACCATATTTAAAGCAGAGGTTCTTCAAGAGGGTGATGAGCTCATCTTCGTGTTCAGGGGGAACGGCTTTTTGTATAACATGGTAAGGATTCTCGTAGGGACACTGCTTGAAGTAGGCAAAGGGAAGCGGAGTCCTGAGAGTGTAGGAGCTGCTATTCGGGCATGTGACCGGGAAGCTGCCGGACCAACTGTGCCAGGACATGGATTGTTTCTCTGGGAAGTAGTTTATTAGGTGCCTGGCACCTTCCTCTTTTGTAATGAAAGTGTAACAGGGGAATGCGTAAAACGCTTGCTACAGAAGCAATTCTTGATTAGGACCAGAAAAGGTGCCAGGCACCTGAAAAAAAGCAACTCATCCTGGTGTACAGGCATTGACATTGGGTTCCATATATTATATGATGTTATTTGGCATTTCAAATTCCCACTAGCCCCGGGAATCGGAATGAATCGTAAATGATGATTGTTAAATAGACGAACGTTAAATAGACGAACGTTAATAATTGAAAGATTTAGGAGGGACATCGATGCGTACAACATATATGGCAAAGCCAGGCGAAGTAGAACGCAAATGGTACGTAATTGACGCTGAAGGTCAAACATTAGGTCGTCTTGCTAGTGAAGTTGCATCTATTCTTCGCGGTAAGAACAAGCCTCAATTCACACCTCACATCGATACTGGTGACAATGTTATCATCATCAATGCTGAGAAAATCCACTTGACTGGTAAAAAGCTTCGCGATAAGAAATACTATCGCCACAGCCAACATCCAGGTGGTTTGAAAGAGACTACTGCTGGAGAAATGCGTGACAAGAAGCCAGAAAGACTTATTGAGCTTGCGGTTAAAGGCATGCTTCCAAAAGGCTCCCTAGGACGCCAGCAAGGGAAGAAGCTTCACGTATATGCAGGTCCGGAACATAAGCACCAAGCACAACAACCAGAAGTTTACGAACTTCGCGGATAATAAAAAAGGAGGGTATTAACTTTGGCACAAGTGCAATACTACGGTACTGGTCGTCGTAAAAATTCTGTAGCTCGTGTTCACCTTGTACCTGGTGACGGAAACATTACTGTTAATGGCCGTGACTTGGACGAGTACTTTGATCTAGAAACGTTAAAGCTTGTTGTAAAGCAGCCTTTAAACGAAACTGGAACAGAAGGTCAATATGATGTAAAAGTAAACGTGAACGGAGGCGGCTTCACTGGTCAAGCTGGTGCAATCCGTCACGGTATCGCTCGCGCGCTTCTTGATGTGGATCCTGACTTCCGTCAGCCACTTAAGCGTGCTGGATTCCTAACTCGTGACGCACGTATGAAAGAGCGTAAGAAATACGGTCTTAAAGCAGCTCGTCGTGCTCCTCAGTTCTCAAAGCGTTAATTATCAACGCCTCAAAGGCTCTCAACCGATACTGGTTGGGGGTCTTTTTTATGCTAAAATTCTATTTTGACCACATTTTGACCACGAAATAGATCTTTGACCACGAAATAGATCTTTGACCACTTCATAATTCAATATAGCTTTGGAATTTTGCCGCTGTTTGTTCTTTAAGGTAATCTGTTACATGAGTATATATGTTCATTGTCATCTTAATATCAGAGTGCCCCAACCGCTCCTGAACTTCTTTTATACTTGCTCCTGCTTCAAACAGGAGAGAAGCATGTGTATGACGTAACCCGTGAATCGTAATCCGGTGAAGGTTATGTTTTTTTATAAGGATGTTTAATTTTTCATTTGGGTATGCAAGACGTAAGGGAGAACCGTCCCCCCTCGTAAATACTATCCTGTTCTCATTGTTAGAATTAAAAGCGGCTAATTTGGCTTCTATTTGCTCCTTACGTAACTTTTTGAGTGAATTAAGGGTAGATGTATCTAAACTAATTAATCTTGTTGATTTTTTCGTTTTGGGCGTTTGAAAGAGGTATTCACCCTGGTCGTAAAAAAGGGTTTTCCCTAAGCGAAGAGAACCAACCTCAAAGTCAATGTCATCCCAAGTTAAAGCTAGTAATTCCCCCTTACGCCCTCCGGTATAAATTAAAAGGTGAAAGAGCACTTGATCACGTATTGATGTTTCCGCTTGGGTTATTGATAAAAACTGTCGTATTTCTTTTTTGGTCCAATAATTACGTTCTTCTTCACTTAAATCATAATGGTCCTTTAGTAACTCTTTCTGTTCTTTAGGTATGCTTACGTGTTCAAGAGGATTTTTGTTTATTAGATCCATTTTAAGAGCATATTTAAACACTTGATTAATCTGAATTTTAATATCGTTAACTGATTTAATCGTAGCGGCAATTTCATTAATAACTTTCTGGCAGTAAGCTCTATTTATCTCTTTAACTTTCAAGTTTCCGAAGCGGGGTAATATATGTTTATTAAATTTTGATTGTATTGTTTTTTGTGTACTCTTTTTAATCGTCCTTGAGTGATCAGCATACCATTGTTTATATACCTCATTAAAAGTTAGGTTACTATTGTTAATTAAAGTCCCAGTAGTTAATTCTTGCTCCAAATTTAATGCGGCTGCCTGTGCTTCTTTTTTTGTTTTAAAACCTCTTCGTGTCGTTGTCTGTCTTTTCCCAGTTAGAGGATTTCGACCTGTGTCCATTTTAAATAGCCACTTTTGTCCTTGTTTTGTTTGATATTTTTTATATGACGCCAATCTATCCACCTCATTTGCAAAGTCTTTCTAATTTTTAGCACCTGTGGCTGGTGTAGTTGATTATAACTTGTTTTCTATAAAATAAAGTATTTTTTCCTTTTCTTCTTTAGTAAGCGGCTTTCTTTTAAAGTTAACCTTTCGCTCCCCCTCTAATAAATTAAACAGGTCTAAAGTTACACTAAGATCTCCACTTGTATCAGCTTTTGTTTTTACACTTGCTTCTAAGCTTATATACCCTGCTTTTTCTAGCAAAGTAGTATATGAAATATCATAATATGACGCTAGTTTTTTCAATGTTTCAGGTGTTGGCTTCCTTTGCTTTTTTGTTCGTGGGTCGAAACCTTTTTCAAGTGTGCTTAAATAGGTATGACTTATACCAGTTCCTTTTTGTACATCTCTTAAAGATCTTTCTCCTCTTAGTTCTTTTAAATAATTGCCAAAATCATTCATACAACCACCACTTTTTGTTTATTTGCATTTACATTGTACATCATGGTTTACAAAGTGGCAAACTATAGTATATACTCTTATTGTAGGAGGTGTAAATCTTGAATAGCAACAGACTGAAGGAAGCAAGAACTAAACGGGGGATGTCTATTTCAGAGTTGGCCAGACGCACTAAACTAAATCGTATTACAATAAGCAAAATAGAAAACGGTCTGAGCAATCCAACGGTTACAACTGTGTCAGTTATTTGTAAAGAATTAAGTAAGAATCCAAGTGATATTTTTTTTAGCAACATTGTAAACCATGAAGAGCAATAAAGGGGATAAGCAACATAAGAGGTTGGGGGATAGATGCCTAAATTAATTGGTAAAAGAAGAGGTGTAGTTGATGAGCTTTAAATTAGAATTACCAGAAGACACAATTCTAATTAACCGAACAGAATTAAAGGAAGCTTTACAAGAGATGTGGGCAGAAGTACTAGGGGAGTATTCAAAAGAAGAAATTATGACCATAAACGAAGCTGCTGATTACTTGAAAGTCAGTGTTCCCACTGTTAGAAATATGATCGCAAGTAGAGAAATTCCTTATTTTCAAAGAGGACAAGTCATTCGCTTAAATCGTTGGGAAGTAAGTGAATGGATGCGTAAAAATTCAAGACATTATTCTTAAGCAGGTGAGAGGGTATGACTAAGGTTCAGCAAAAGAACAGCTATACAAAAATAGCTAACGAAATATTAGAAGAGATGGGCAAAATTAAACTAAGTCCTACACAGTACCGGGTACTTTTTATAATTTGGCGGTTTACTTATGGTTTTCATCGTAACGAACATGATTTATCACTGAGTTTTCTGAGTCAAGCTACAGGATGCGATTCACGGCAAATACAACGCGAATTAAAAAGGTTAGAAGGGAGAAGAGTAATTTTCCAAAAAATTAAGCCTGGTAGCTATAGGAAAGTTTCTTTTAATAAAAACCATGACGAGTGGGTTGGTAAAACAGTCATTGGTAAAACCGAGAAAGGAGAAATAACCTCTGGTGTTTCAAACAACGGAGCCAGTGGTCAAAGTGTCGATAAAAGCTACGGTGAAATAGACAAGGAAGAAAGAAACAAAAAAAAATTTAAAGAAAAAGATCATCTACCAGAAAAACCTGTCCCTTTTTTGGAATATGAAAAATTTTTTGGGACTCCCCCGTCGATTTTAGCCGAGAACTTTACTTATTGGGTTGAAAAAAGTCAGTTTCAGGAACCGGAAGAAATTATATGTGAAACGATTAAAAGAGCAAAACTTCAAACACCAAAAAAGCCAGCAGCTTATATTGAGTCAATCCTGAAAAACATTCACAATTTAGAACTTTATACATTGGCTGCTGTGAAAGAATACAACGCCAAATTTGATTCTAAGGTTAAAAATAAGAAAAGCGAAGATATACCAGCTCTTAATAACATGTTTCTTGGGTCAATGAACAAGCAACCAACAAGACAAGAGATAGAGGAAATAAATGCCCTTGAAAAAGAATTTCCTTTTTAGGTGGTGTTAAATTGATGAATGAAGTAACTACAGCCTTATCTGATTTATTTAAGCGGAGTATGAAACATTATGTAGAAGAGCTTCAAAATCGTAACGATTATGAAGCAAGAATGGCTGAGGAGGTATGTATTGTGTGTAGGGGAAAAGCAAACAGTCCCGAGTATAGAATACACGGGGAAAAAGAGTGGAAGCGGGCTTGTAAAGAATTAGAAATAAAATGTAAGGCTTGTACTGAACAAAAGGAATTAGCCAGGGTTCTAGAAAGGAATAAAATCAAATCAAATGAACATTTAAACAGGCGATTTGAGAAAGAGTATTGGTTTATTCCAGAAGACCTAAAGAATGCAGGCTTTAAAAACTTTACGGTCGGTAATGAAGGTACCCTCCATGAAGCTAAAAGGACCACAATGGACTATGTTAAAACATTCCACTCTCTAGCCCAGGAGAAGAGATCCAATTTATTGATCATGGGGAATCCTGGGACGGGCAAGACTCATTTGACAACGGCGGTAGCAAGAACTCTTAAAGAAAAAGGAATATTAGTGGGGCACCTAACAACAGGGACACTCCTTTCTAAAATAAAATCCACATATCAAAAGGGTTCTAAACAAACAGAGGAGGGAATATTTAACGACTTAAGAAAGTTTGAGCTTTTGGTATTGGATGATTTGGGCTCAGAAGCAAGAAGTAAAGATGAGTTTGATTGGAGTAAGAACAAATTGTTTGAGATTGTTAACCTTAGGGTAGGCAAGCCAACAATCTATACAAGCAATTTTAATGAACAGCACTTACCAAGTGCTGTAGGCGAGCGGGTTTACAGTAGGTTGCATCACAGGACTAACTTTATAAAGCTTGTTACTGAAGATTTTCGGAAGAAGTATCAGGGCAAGTAAGGAAGGTATGAATATGAATACGAGAATAAAAATCCAGGTAGGCATAGGAGGTTTGGTGTGAAGGATAACAACACTAGGCAGCGGTTTATAGAAATGAGGGCAAAAGGTAAAAGCTTTAATAATATCTCTAAAGAGCTTAGAGTAGCTAAATCCACACTGATAGAATGGTCCAAGACTTATCTAACAGAAATTGAAAATCTGAAGGCCATCGAGTTGGAAGCTTTACAAGAACAATTTTACCTCACTAAAGCAGCAAGAATTAAACTGTTGGGACAACAAATTGAGCGAATTAAAGAAGAGTTAGTAAACCGCAACTATTCAGATGTCCCAACAGACAAGCTTTTAGAGATCTTCAGTAAAACACTAAACCAATTAAAACATGAGCAGATTGAGGTTTCATTTAAAGGAGAAAGTAACGCGGTTGATGATTTGGTGGGTACAACTAACACCGTTACTTGGAAACCATAACAAGACCAAAACAAGACCAAAACAAGACCAATTCTAGCCGTGCCTCAGCACGGCTTTTCGCTTATTATCTGTTATGAGCTCTGAAGTTTAAGAAGCTACATTTGTATTGCCTCTATCACAATTTCCGGAGAGAGGGAGTGGCAGGGTGCTGGATCTGAATGTTCAAGAGGTAACAGAAGTTCTCGTGGAAGAGGAAACCGCTAATAGGTGGAACTGGGCAGACAGTGTAGCTAATTATGACCTTTTTTCTATGCTCGATCGGTTGCAGTATTTCATCGATCATCACTTAGAAGAAAAGTTGGATAGTTTTATTTCTCCTAGTATTATGGCTATCGATCAGAGAATAGGGTATATGTGCAATCAAGCGTAGTCAATCGAGAATACTGTGATCAGAAGGGAATCGATGAGAAGGAGGGATTATTATAAGAACTGTCTTCTTTTGTCTTTTATTGTTGATTAAAAGGATTGTCGAAATTTCTTGGAGAAGGTTATAAGCAGAGTAGGCACATACCGATCTACACTGTGCATAAATTGCAATAAATAATTGTTGATTCTTTAAGATGATTCAAGCGATAATTAGGGTATTAACTATACTTAGGAGGGGAGGAATTACTATGTTAAGTGATAAGCAGTTAGATGCGCTGGCAAGGAGTGATAAATTCGTGAACCCTTATAACCCAGATAACTGTGAAGGCGCTACCATAGACCTCACCCTGGATAATCTCATTAAAGAGTACGTTTCCGATGAACCGATCATCATGGGAAAAGAAGTAACGGAGGATCATTATAAATCAATCGATCTGACTAAAGATGATTACATGCTGCAGCCAAAACAATCCGTTCTGGTTCAAACTTCAGAATTTATAAAAGTTCCCGAGGATAAATCTGCAAGGATTTATGAGAGGTACAGTGTGAAGTCATTAGGTCTTATAATTAGTCCGGCTCATTATATGAATCCAGGTTACAGAGGTAAAATTTCACTTTTAGCATTTAACAGCACGAATACGCCGATTAAACTGGTACCGGGAATTAAATGCTGTCAAATCGGCCTGTTTGAACTCGGTACAAAACCGTGGAAGCCTTATGAAAAGCAGGACGCAAAATATATGGACTCGGAGAACGTAAGTATTTCTAAGCTTCATTTGGATTCAGAAATTCAAGATTTTTTAAGAATTAAGGGAGTAAGTGAAGTTTCCGACAGGGTCGCAGGTGATCTGGGCAATTATTTGATGGGGCAAATAAAGTCTACTGCAAACGATTTGGCGGATTTAGGAATCAAACAGTGGGAAGAAAGACATTCTAAATGACTAATCTAAGAGAAATTGTACGCCGTCACACAGAAAGAGAAACAAAAGAAGCATTGATGGCTAGAAAAGGCTCTGAAGTAATTGCCGACTCAATTCTCGAGGAATTGAAAAGCCAGGGAAATATCGACAAGGAAGTCGATAAGATATTAGATGCGTTCAGAGAGGAAATAGAAAAAGATTCCCCTAAAGCTAAAAGAAAAAAGAAGTATAGATTCTATTATTTAGGAGGAAATCTGTTCACGACTACCGGTATAGCTATATCAGTGAACCAGGAAGCTTGGACATTCACAGTAATACTCTCTATGTTAGCATTAGGCATTTATTCTTTTTTCACTTTCTCACAAGAATGAGTTTCCCCTCTCCCTGCCTGCCCAGCAAAAAAAGGATACTAGCAGAAAACTAGCACACATCATGCTTTAAGGTGATTTCCCTGAATCGTAAATGACAAAAAGAATCAACGTTTTGAGCATGGGTGATAGTAGCTGAACACCCGTTCTCTTATGAGCGTAAGAAATACGATCTTAAAGCAACTCGGCGTGCTCCTCGGTTCTCAAAGCGTTAATATGATCGCTTTTCAAGACTCTCAACCAATATGGTTGGGGGGCTTTTTATGAAAAATTTTAATTTGACCATTTCTTATAATTCAATATAGCTTTGGAATTTTGTGCTGTTTGTTCTTTAAGGTAATCTGTTACGTGAGTATATATGTTCATTGTCACCTTAATATCAGAGTGCCCCAACCGCTCCTGAACTTCTTTTATACTTGTTCCTGATTCAAACAGGAGACATGCATGTGATGAGGTAACCCATGAATCGTAATCCGGTTTCTAACACATGGAGTATCACCCTCCATAGCAGATTTAAAAGCAAACGGAGATTTTCATAGCGAGGAGGAGCAAGTAAGATATTTTCGTTTAGTTTAAAAGACGGCAGAGCAAACCAATCGAAATTGCCCACCTTCGTTCTAGGCAAATTTGTTGCATCGGTTGAGAAAATATAGATATGGGGTTTTTTAAATAGCCCATACTAATTAAGAGAAGATAAAATCTAACTAGAATTAATGGGAGGGATAAATTAAATGGCTGTTGTGAAGAGGTACACAAATAAACCTAATCTAGATTTAAAAGAAAAGGGAGAAGAGTTTAAGGTATGGACTGCGCTTAGTAAGGATCATGATGACTACACGATTTACGTAAATGAAAAGGATCTAATCGAGAAAGATAGCGGCACTTATGTAGTTGCAGGAGCAAATATCAGCGGTATTTAAATTTTCCTAAAAAGAATAAAGAATATAGGGGTGAGTATAAATCCCTAAATTCTATTCTTTTATATAGTTTATTCTTATTTTAATAATATGAGGATTAACTGTTACTACTTCTTTATATAGCCATTTGGATAGGGGTAACCAATAATGGTCGGTCGGTTGATTTAAGTCATTTATCCACTCTAAAAATTTAGTGAACCCTTTTTCATTGTTTTCAAACGCCAGAAAATAACCAACAATACTACGGTAAATTACAGCTCGTGGCACATGAAGTTGTTTTGCAATGTCTACACCGACTATTGTGCTTGGCAGAAATTCTTTCGATTAGTTGATTTTGTTTGTTTTGTTTTTAAACATCATATAAGAGTTTCCTCCTTAGATTTGATTGTTACTCACTAAAAGAATAAATTGCTAACCAATGAGGAAATAATAGGTTTGCAGGAAAAATACTAATCAAATAGAAATGATATATAGATGGATTATTATTAAAGAAATAAAGACCAATTATATTAAAAATGGTTTGTACTATTATCCATAGCTTAAGAGAATAGTTTTGAATAAATGAATTTTTAAGGGGGGTGGGTGGATATATGGGATGGTTTCTCGTTCCAGCAGGACAAGGTTCAGACAAAGTTGCAAAGGGAAACTTAAAAGAAACAATTAAAAAGAAGTATCCCATACATAAGCATCACAGATTAATTTCATCTTCAGACCCATTTGTATTAAGTGAGTTAAAGGATGCAGGCTTAGACAAGGAGGTCCAGATGTGGGGAGCCAAAACTGGACCTAACAATGAAAGAACTTGGAAAAAGATGAAAGCTGGCGATAAAGTAATTCTTTATAATTCAGGTAAGTATGCTTATCTGGCTGTAGTTCTTACAAAGATACAAAGTAAAGACTTAGCAGAAAAAGCTTGGCCACCTGCAAAGGCAGGGGGGCCGATTTTTGAATTTATTTATTTTTTGATTGATGTACAAAGAATTGATGTCTCTCCTAGTGATTTCAATCCTTTATTTGGTTATCCGGGAAATTATAGTCCTCAGTCTTTTAATTCAATATCAAAAGATAGGATTAAAAGGGCAGCTAGTAAATATGGAACTGTAGAAAAAGCTATCGATTCTGTTCTCACAGGTAAAAAGGTTAGGACTAGGTCTTTTACTAAGGTCGAGGCAAAAAGTGAAGAAGAATATCAAAGCGAGATTGAAAGTACACCATCTATTGGAATTACAAAACCCTCAGATACTCCAAAGTTTCCAGTAAAAAGAACAGGAGCTACTAGTAGTGGTAAGTGGTATAGGGATCCTAAGACAGCCTTAAGTGCAATAATAAAGGCAGATTATAAATGTGAAATTGATCCAACGCACACAACATTTAAATCTAAAGTAACTGGGGAAAATTATGTTGAGGCTCATCACTTGATCCTAATTTCCTGTCAGGATTCTTTTGATTATAGTCTCGATGTAGCTGCTAATGTCGTTTCTCTTTGTCCTAATTGTCATCGAGCACTTCATCACGCTACCTTAAAAGATAAGACGAATTTATTAAAACTATTATATAAAAAAAGAGAGAGTCGAATTGAAAAATGTAATATACAGATCTCTGAAGATGATCTCATTATGCTTTATAGTTAAAATAGTAGAAGGTGAACCTGTTTGTCCTACAAGTAAGGTTCCATATAAAGAGGTGGAGATCGATTTGTCAACTCAAGCTATTGAGTCCCTTTTTTTTACGGAAAATAATAAGTTTATAATTTTTGAAGGTAGTTTTAAATTATTGAGCAAGAATCAGGTTGTAGAATTAATAGGTTCTGTTGTGTTGAATTTTTATCCAAAACCAGCAATTAGATTTCAAGGTGAGTCTCAAAAAGTAAGTATACATACACTCATGGATGATGAAGAAATAGTCTTAGAAGTTCCAGGGATGTCACCAACAAAAGCAAGTTTAGATCTAGTACAACATAATCAACTGGCTAAAGGAATGGTATTATACCAAATGAAAGATGAGAAAGATATTTATATGGACAGTTATTACATTCATGTAAACAATTTCATTAAATATCTTGGAGAAGGCGTTACTAAAGGTAATTATCATTATAACGGTGGAATTACAATTGAGCATGAGGACTGGAAAATAACTTTGCAGCTTCGTCATGATTATAAAGATAGAGGGATCTTTCCCCACTTGAAGGATAGAAATGGACACAATATTACTCATATAATAAAAATAGAAAAAGAAGATGGAAGTAAGTTTAAAAAGTCAGAGGTAAATGAAATTGAAGAGATATTTGTATGGATTTTTACTCTTTGTGCAGGTAGACATATAGGTATGCCAATAAAAATAGGTAAAACCAAAGAGGGAGAGGAATATAGAGAATTTTCAGTACCATTAATGAGCCCCTACAGCGAGGTGCCCAACTGGTTTCCTAAACACAAAGGTAGTGTAATTGAAGATCTCTTCCATAGTTTAGCTTTTAAGTTTAATGATGAGTTTTTGAAAAGAATCATAAAAGAAACAGTACATTGGTATGTTGAAGCATTAAACGCCACATTTATAGAAAATAAAACCATAAATTCTCAGATCGCACTAGAAAAACTATCTTTTGTTTTACTGACACAGCAAACACCTCAAATTATTAGTAAAACACAGTTCGATAAAAATAATTTTCAAAAAAATCTAGAAACAATATTAGATGAACTTTCAATAAAAACGGACTTAAATGGTGAACACAAGAAGTTTAGTAACCACTTTGATTCTGGTCCTCATTTATTAGTGAAATTCAGAAATAATATAGCACACCCTAAACGTAACTCACGTATGGAAAGTTACGTGATACATGATAAGTTCTTAATAAACCAGTTAGGTATGTATTATACAGAATTGCTTCTATTAAATTTAATTGGGTATGGGGGGATATTTACCAATAGACTAAAATTCCCTTCATGGGAAGGTGAATATGATGAACTTCCTTGGAAATAGTATAAGTTTTACAAAAAAGCATTGTGAAATTAACTTTTACTCAAATCTTCTTTAGATGGAGCAGGTAATTCAATAGCTGACATTTTACCAAATTTATCTGTTTGTAAATTTGCAATAAAATTAGCTTCCATATCGCTAATTTCGACTGAGGCTCCGTCAATAGGAAGGTCCTTTATCTTCTACAGTTAAAATTAGATTTCCTGTAGACCATTGGCACATTGGATTACGCTTTTCTTCCATTATTACACATCCTTTTTTTCAATAATAGATTGAAAACTTTACCCCATTTTATGCAGTATAGTTTTATTAAAGAATAATTTTGCAGTAGAATGGAGTGGTCTATTTTCTCAGTAATAGCTCTGGTTTTTTACGAAAAAACTGAAAAGTTTATCTTTATTATGAAAAGTCATTTTAAATTTTGACCACATTCTGACCACGAAACATATATAAGGATATATTATGCATTTTTATAAAAAGCAAAAAAGCCCTATAAAATAAGGCTTTTTGCAAAAAAATTTGTTGCCATTTTCTTCTTATTTAATATATAAATGAAAGAGCGTAAGAAATACGGTCTTAAAGCAGCTCGTCGTGCTCCTCAGTTCTCAAAGCGTTAATATATCTACATTCCAAGACCCTCAACCAAAATGGTTGGGGGTCTTTTCTTATCTGGATATTTTCATAAGCTTTTTATTTTTGCTCACACATATAATAGGGAAGGAGTGGAATCCAGGATATAATTAAACAAACGGATATATTTTTTTACAAGGAGATAATCAGCAGAATATGAATGAGGATGTTAAAGAGCTTTTTTTAAACCGTAAATGTGTGATAGCCACAATGCATAAAAAAGAGAAAGTGATTGCCCCTATACTTGAACGTGAGCTTGCACTTAAAGCAGTTGTTCCTGAATCCTTTAATTCAGATTCTTTTGGCACGTTTACAAAAGAAGTAAAGAGAGCGGGGGACCAGCTTGAGGCAGCAAGAAAAAAAGCAGTGGCTGCGATGAAGCAAACGGGCTTAGATATCGGAATAGCCAGCGAAGGATCATTTGGAGCTCACCCCGTTTTTTCCCACGTGCCTTATAACAGAGAGCTTATAGTATGTATTGACCAAAAACAGGGATTTGAAATAATCGGCTATGCTGCCAACAGCAACACGAACGCTGCCCAAAAAGAGATCGCATCATTTAAGGAAGCTGAAGAATTTGCGAAGTCGGCTGGTTTTCCAGAGCATGGCCTCATTGTAAAAAGAAGTACTGACAGTAGGAAAAGTAAAGACATCATCAAAGGAATCACAAGCACTGAACAGCTGAAAATAGCAGTAGACAGTCTTTACAGGCCGACTAATACATCATTTGGTTTTTGGAAAAAGACTTCAAAGCTTCTGAGCATTGAAACAGACATGAGGGCTATGTATAACCCCACCCGCATGAAAAATATCGAACTTGCTGCAAAGGATCTTGTATCTAAGATTACTTCTTTATGTCCTTCTTGTTCAGCCCCTGGCTTTGAAGTAACTGAACATAAGAAAGGATTACCTTGCGCAGGCTGCGGGTTTCCTACTGAATCACTGCTTGCTCACGTGTACAGCTGTAAAAAATGCAGTTACAAACATGAAGTGCAATGTCCGAAGGGAAAGGAGTACGAAGATCCTCTCCGCTGTCACGTTTGTAATCCTTAGTTACAGGTATAAAGTCTGACCAGTGGTTAAAGGAGAATCGATTTGCACGTTCATTTTTCTTAGGTCTGATTTTGGTCTGGGGCATGCTGGGCATTGGCAGCATTGGCCCCTGCCTGATTCTGACCCTCCGATAAAGATTGCAGAGAACGAACACAGCTTTCAATTTTTTGAAGCTCCGCTGAAAGCTCCTGTGGAGAATTTACAATTTCCCTCAGTCTTTTTGCAGAATCCTCTATATCCTCGCTTACCCGTGACACAAGAGACACATCAAATCTCATAGCTTGCCCTCCTTCAAACTGAATTTCTATTAGGATAAGCTGGGGGCAAGTATTTTATGTAACAAAATAAATAGCATTTTAATTCCAAGTTGACAAATAAGAATAATATACTTAATATAAAATTAAACAAAAACCGGAGTATTAAAGGAGTGAGGACCACTATGAAGGAAGAAAGTGTACATTTCACAGTCGGTGGCTTGTCATTATCAGGGGTGGTTCATGTTCCTGATAAAAAGATGGAAGAAAAAACCCCAGCTATAGTGTTAGTTCACGGTTTTGTAGGTAGCAAAGTGGGGGAGCATAGAATGTTTGTTAAGGCAGCAAGGAAGTTCACGGATGAGGGATTTACTGTTTTTCGTTTTGATTTCAGCGGGTGTGGCGATAGTGAAGGCGACTACGGAGAAATTACTTTGACCCGGCAAATCCGGGAAGTCAAAGGTGCTCTTGATTACGTTAGTAACTTGCCTTTTGTAGATGAAATGGACATCACAGTAATTGGTCATAGTCTGGGGGGTGCAGTCTCCTCTTTAACGGCAGCAGAGGACGAAAGGGTATCTCGTCTCATTCTCTGGTCTCCGGTTGCGGATCCTTATCAGGACATTGTATCCATTGTTGGGAAGGAAGCAGAAATCATTGCAGAAAAAGAAGGAGCCTATGATTATGACGGCTTTTATCTAAAGACTCCCTTTTTTCAGTCCTTAACTTCTTTTGACCCGTTAAAAGCAGTGAAGAGGTTTGAAAAAAACGTCCTCCTTATTCATGCGGAAGAGGATGAAGATGTCCCAAGAGAAAATACAGCTAAATATGCATCTGCTCTTCAAGAAAGACAAAAAGGAACGGTCGAATGGTCTTATATTTCAGGAGCGGATCATACTTTTTCAAGTTACCGTTTTGAAAAAGAATTATTTGAGACATCCCTTATCTGGACGCAGCAAAAAGCAACCATACAAATCTAAAAGGAAAACACACGTGTTCGGGGGACTTCCCCCGTTTTTTATTTGGTTCATAATTGGTTAATTTTCACCTCCACGGCCACTAATCCTCCTTCTTTTCCACTGCATGCAGTGGCTCTCCTTTCAAATAATAAAGGCAAGGAGGGGATGCAAGTGAGCAATACAATCGTTTCATTAAATGAGCGGCGAAGAAAGAAAGAATGGGATTTTGAAAAAAAAATACTTCGCACTTTGTCTATTAAGGATATACAATCCATTTCAGAAACATTTTTCATTCCTGTGTTCCCGAATTTTCATTTTCAATATTCTTTTATGGAGGATGCCTGCGTAGACCTGGCTATTGATTCTTTCCTGCTTGGGGCAAAATACAGCCGTTTAGGAGTAAGGGGAGAAGATGACATTTCCATTAAAGAACGGGCAAACAGGGAAGTGAAGTTTCTTGTGAAAGAACTATATAACTTTATGTATGGCTGGGTCCATGACCCACAAGCAAAAGAAGAAAAAATGTTTGAAGCGGTAGATGGTTTTGTTGTCCACTGGTGGGAAAAGGGATTTGAAACTGGAAAAACAAGATTGCTTTTACGCTTGCAATAAAAAGAATAAGCCTGCTCGTCCTTTCATATAGATGAAACAAGCATGGAGGAAGGGGACGGGCGGCTTATGAGCGTAAAAAAATGGTTAATCGGGATTTTCGTCATTATAGCTTGTGCCGTCATTGGATGGCTTATACAAATATACTGGGATAGCGACGATTCGTTATCTACCTGGCAGCTCCCCCTATCCGGCAGGATAATAATTCTCGATCCTGGACACGGAGGAGTGGATGGAGGAGCTGTAGCTAAAAGTGGTTTATTAGAAAAAGATATTGCCTTGGATATTTCATTAAAGCTTAGAGATTATCTTCAGGAATCAGGAGCGCTGGTCCTTATGACAAGAGAAGGGGATCATGATTTAGCCGCAGAAGACGTAAAGGGATACCGTAACAGAAAAGTATCCGATTTAAAAAGAAGAGTGGAGCTTATTAATGAAACAGGCAGTGACATGTTTATCTCTCTGCATCTGAATTCTATACCATCACCAAAATGGAGCGGGGCACAAACGTTTTATAACCGCTCAGTACCTGATAATGAAATAGCTGCAAAGTTCGTGCAAGCAGAGCTGACGAGAAATTTAGAAAATACTAAGCGTGAGGCAAAGCCTATTTCCAATATATATCTTCTTGATAAAGCAGCAATTCCAGGGATGCTTATTGAAGTTGGATTTTTATCGAATCCACAAGAAGCTTCCATGCTTAGCAAAGAAGAATACCAGGATAAAGTATCGGCTTCTATTTATCAGGGGCTCCTTCGTTATTATTCTGGGGAAGAAATGGAGTAAATCTGAAAAGCTTTCTTTTCGAAAGCTTTTTTTTATTTTTAAAACCTACTTGACACATCGTATTTGTGAGAATAATATGATATTAATATTCATCTGCTGATTAAGGTTGAAATAGTCAGCAGTATTTTTTAAACGGTAATTCCAACTTAACTAATAAGAATTGTAAAGATACTTGCAGGGAAGAGAGGGGGGAGAGAAGTGACATTTGAAATAGGGTTTGTCTTGGCAGTCGTTTTCATCATGCTCATTTGCCTTGTAAGAGAAATAGCCCGACCGGACTTTATTGTTTTTACAGCTTTGGCTGTTCTTTTACTATCCGGAATACTTGCGCCGGAAGATGCTCTAAGAGGATTTGCAAACGAGGGCATGCTCACTGTTGCTCTCCTATTTATTATAGCCGGGGCAATTAAACAAAGCGGAATGCTTAACCAGGTGGTCACAAAAGCGTTGGGGTCTGGCAAAGGGCCTAAAAAATCCCTTTTTCAAATGATGCTTCCTATTGCAGGATTATCTGCTTTTTTAAATAATACCCCGATCGTTGTCATGTTTACCCCTGTTGTTCGGAAGTGGTGCCAAGAACGAAATATTTCACCTTCAAAATTTTTAATTCCGCTGTCTTACGCAGCGATTTTTGGAGGGACTCTTACATTAATCGGCACTTCCACTAACCTGGTTATCCACGGTTTTATGCTTGAGCAGGGGCTTGAAGGATTCTCAATGTTTCAGCTTGCAATTGTAGGCCTTCCTGCAAGTATCTTAGCGATTTTGTTTATGATTACGATTGGATACAAGCTATTGCCTAACCGGAAAACCTCTGAAGAGTCTTTTGATGAGAGCTCCAAGGAATATTTGGCGGAAGCAGTTGTGGAAGGAAATTCACCTTTAGTGGGGAAAACAATAGAAGAGGCCGGCCTAAGAAGCTTAAATGGCCTTTATCTCATCGAGCTGATTAGAAACGGGGAAAGAATCGTTCCCGTTCCGTCTTACCATAAAATTAAAACAAACGATCGTTTGATTTTTACTGGGCTCCTTTCAACCATCGTGGATTTGCAAAATATCAAGGGTTTAAGGGTGGAAACAGGAACCAGCCTTGTACTTGAAGACCTTCAAAACGGCACCTCTTCCTTAGTAGAAGCGGTGGTGTCACATCAGTCTTCTTTGATGAATCAAACGGTAAAAGAAATAAAGTTTCGCAGTAAATACGATGCAGGTATAGTTGCCGTTCATAGAAATGATGAGAGAATCAACAGTAAAGTCGGAGACATTAAATTAAAGCCGGGGGACACACTACTGCTTCTCGTAAATAAAGACTTTGTAAATAAGTGGTCTAACACAAATGATTTTTATATTGTTTCACCGTTGGAGGAGCCGGAAATCATGGACTCAAAAAAGTCCGTGATTGCTGGAGTAACAATGGTTGTCATGATTTTGTTAGCGGCTTTTAATGTGCTTTCCATGTTTGAAGCGGCTGTCCTTGCTTCTCTGACTCTGTTTTTGACAAAAACGATTACCTTTGTAGGTGCAAAAAAGTATATTCAATTTGACGTTCTTATTCTTATTGCTTGTGCAATAGGGATAGGTATAGCTTTGGAGCAGACAGGGACAGCTGCCTATATTGCTCAACATTTTGTAGAGCTTACGGCTGGAGCGGGGATCATCGGGGCTATTTTGGTTGTTTACTTTCTCACCTCGGTTTTTACAGAAATCATTACAAACAACGCTGCGGCCGTACTCATGTTTCCTATATCCCTTGCCATGGCAACCCAGCTTGGAGTTGATCCTGTACCTTTCTTTGTCACCATTGCTATCGCAGCCTCAGCCAGCTTTGCCACTCCTATAGGGTATCAGACAAACCTTATTGTCTATGGGCCGGGTGGATATCGTTTTACTGACTATTTGAAGATAGGTATTCCTCTTAACCTTCTTTATATGGTTGTGACAGTTGTAATTGTAAATATAGTTTGGTTTTAAGAGCTTTCCTGGCGAAGGAAGCTCTTTGTTTTTCCGTCATAAGGCAGAGAGTTGAAAAAACGCCAGGCATAATTCATGCAAGCTGGTGTTTTTTCTGTTTGAAAAATACAGGGGAGAAAAGGTATGCTATACATAGTAAGATTTTCTAAAGTCAAAGGATGGTGTCCGTGTTGCTTACAGAAGAACAAGTGATTGAAGCTTTAAAAGGAATAAATGATCCTGACCTAAATAAAAATATCGTTGAAACCGGCGGTCTCAGAGAAGTGAAGATTAAAGGGGATAACGTCAGTTTGAAAGTTGCATTAGCCAGAACGGGTACTTCTGAGCAGATGAAAGTGCAGCAAGAAATTGTAAGCGCTGTGAAAGGAGCAGGGGCAGGGTCTGTCGGCCTCCGTTTTGATGAATTGACAAAAGAAGAAATAAGTCAGCATGGAGGCATGGAGCAAGGACAGCCAGCTGCTACTTCAGGACCGTCTCTTCTTTCTGAAGAGAATAAGACACAGTTTATTGCTGTAACAAGCGGGAAAGGTGGCGTAGGGAAGTCTACCGTTTCCGTAAACCTGGCCACTTCCTTAGCAAGGCAGGGCAAGAAAGTTGGAATTATTGACGCAGATATATATGGATTCAGCGTGCCGGATATGATGGGGATTGAAGAACGTCCCACTGTGGTAGAAGAAAGAATTTACCCTGTTGAGCGTTTTGGAGTAAAAGTGATTTCCATGGGATTTTTCGTTGAAGATAATGCTCCGGTAATTTGGAGAGGACCTATGCTTGGAAAAATGCTTAATAACTTCTTTAATGAAGTAGAGTGGGGAGAACTTGATTATCTTATTTTAGATCTTCCTCCTGGCACTGGGGACGTTGCCTTAGACATTCACACGATGCTTCCAGAGTGCAAGGAGATCATTGTTACTACTCCTCACGCGACAGCTGCTTTTGTTGCTGCGAGAGCGGGGGCAATGGCTATTAAAACAAACCACCAGATCCTTGGTATTGTGGAGAACATGGCTTACTTTGAGAGTAAGCTGACTGGCGAGAAGGAATATGTGTTTGGAACAGGTGGCGGAGAAAGACTGAGCGAAGAGCTAAAAACAGACATTCTTGGTCGTATCCCACTAGGGCAGCCTGAAATAGATGAAAAAGATTTTGCTCCATCCGTGTATGACGCTGACGATAAGATCGGCCAGATTTATCATGAGATCGCTTCAAAAGTGATTGAAAAGGCAGGAAAGTAAATAGACTTTCTTCTATAGAAAAGGCCCTCACCTTAACAGGTGGGGCCTTTTTAATTAGAGCCGGTAAATAATTTATTGGGGTTCTTCTTCATCTTCTTGCTGCTGTTCCCCCTCTTCTCCTTGCTGATCTTCCTGTTCTTCCTGATCTTCTTCCTGTTCTTCCTGTTCTTGTTCCTGCTGCTCCTGCTGTTCTTGATCAGCTGCTTCCTGTTCTAAGCGTTCTGCAGAAACCTCGGTTAGAATATCATGGAGCTTTGCAAGAAAGAAGGGGCTCTCAAATGCTTCTGTCATTACGTTCATAATTTGCTGCTTGTGTTCTTTACTTCGTAAGAGCTCAGAAATGTTATCATCCATTTCCGGGTCCTGCCATAACTCTAACAGAACAGCCTGGTATTCAGGGTCTTTCATCATACGCCGAAGGAGCTCTTCGTGCTCCTGACGCATACTCTCTGCCAGTGCCCGAGCAAATTCAGGATCCTTCATTGTTTCCTGCCAAAATGCTTTACCTTCGGGAGATACTAAGGTGTCTTGGATCGTACTTTGAACGAAAGTTTGTTCCATTACAATATCTTGTCTTACTTCTTCATCAGTTAATATTTCTCTTACGGCTGCCTTTCCTTCATCTGTCTTTAATAAGTCCACCAGCATTTCTTTTGTACTTTCATAATCACCGTGGTTCTCTCCTCCCTCCACAGTGGCGCACCCGGAGGCAAATGCGGCGAGCAATCCAAGGATAAATAAAATTTGAAGACCTTTCATCACGTGGACGCTCCTTTCAGTAGTGTAGTTGTCTTTAATATGAGTGCAGATGTGAAAAAATATGCACAACAAGTATATAAGGTAGCTTTTTACCAAAACGATTGATAAAATCATTACGGTAAGAACATAAGGGGAGCGGATGGCGTTGAATACTCGGAAAGTAGTTTATTTGTTTTTTACTACGCTGATTATTGGCTCAATAAGCGGCGCAATAGTTGGTGTGTTATTAGATTTAGATACGTACTTAGATGGCGGGTTCTTGAATTTTTTGTTTGGCCTGCTTTGGATGCTGGGTATTAGTGCAGCCATAAGCCTGGTGGCTCAAATGGGTTTCTTTGCTTATTTGACTATTCATCGTTTGGCTTTAGGGTTATTTAAATCCGTCAAGCTGTGGAATAGAATCCAAGTCATTCTTATATTATTTGTATTATTTGATCTCATTTATTTTAGATACTTAGCTTATGCTGACGGAGATGAAACCATCTTTGGTTATATGATCATGCCTTTCTTACTCTTGCTGTACAGTATAATTGTTGCTTACTTTAAAATGAGAGACACGAATAAAAGAACGTTTATCCCGGCTCTTTTTTTCATGTACGTTATTACAACGATTGAGTGGATTCCGGCGTTAACAGTTGGAACAGTAAATGATTCCAAGTGGCTCTGGATCTACCTGGCACCGCTTCTCACAGCAAATACGTGGCAGTTGTTGACCCTTCACCGATTGACAGGAGACCACAAAGAGAAAGCATAATATAAAAACAGCCATTTTTCCTCTTGGAAAATGGCTGTTTTTTATTACTTAATTTCTTGAGTTTCCGCTTCACCATCTGTAATTAATTCTTCTAATGAAACAAGTTGATATCCTTTCTCAGAGAGCTCATTAAGAATCACAGGGAGAGCTTTATGGGTCTGCTTTGCTGAGTCTGAAGCGTGGAGAAGAATCACATCACCAGGTTCTGTGTTCTCTGTAATATCTTTTACAATTGTTTCAACTCCTGGATTTTTCCAATCACTGCCGCCAACACTCCAATGAATTGTAGAATAGCCGAATCGATCTACAGCTTGTAGCACTCTCTCATCAAAATCTCCGTGAGGGGGGCGGAAGTAGACTGGTTCGATTCCTCCTACCTCCTTCAATTTGCGATGGCTTTCATTTAAATCCCGCATCATTTCACTTTCTTCCCATTCTGTATAATGCTCGTATTGGTAACCGTGGTTGCCGATGGTGTATCCTGCCTCATTTATTTTTTCTAAAATATCAGGGTGCCTTTCTGCCCAGGAGGCTGAGACGAAAAATGTTGCTTCTTCTACTTTGTGGTCTGCAAGAATTTCAAGTATAGGCAGGGCACGTTTATCACCCCAGCTGATATTGAAAGTTAAGGCGGCCTTTTTTTCATCAATCTCTGCTCTATGGAAAGCCCTTGGCCCTTCATCAGTAGAAAAAGCCGGTATATATGCCTGACTTGCATATAAGAAGCTGGCAGCAAATAAGGCTGCCACTGTGGCAAGAGCATAATACTTAAGTGTTTTGCCATTTAGAACCCAAATGTGTCTCATATCAAAGGAGCTCCCCTTCCGTCTGGTCACTTAGCATAATTTTATGCAGGTGAGGACAAGATATGAGTAGACTTTACTTTTATAAAAGAGGTGGACAAATGCTTGGGTTATTAATTAACGGAAAAGAAGCTCAGGAAATGGAATACATATTAAAGAGGGAGTTAGAAGAGCTGCTGCTTGATTTATCAGATTCTCGTATAGATGACAGAGTGAAAAAAGCAATGGAAGAGAAGTACAAATTGATATTTGGGCTCTACCGCCGGTTCGCTCATCCAAATGATTGCGTGAGATATATCAAGCCTTTAAAAAAGAGAGTGCACAAGTAATCACCAAAACGGGGGCAGGGGCTTCCTTATGAATTAAAAAGGGTTATGATTTGCTGTGAATTTCTTTTTAAAATATAGTTGACTCTTTAATAACCAGATGATATATTATTAGTCCGACGCAATCAGCTCCACTGCTTTTAATTAATTGCAAAAAAAGTTATTGACGAGTGGTTGTTTAGGTGTTATGATAATTAAGTCGCCAAAAAACGGCGGACAAGTTGTCCTTTGAAAATCGAATGAAAGTCAAACGTCAGTTAATTTCTATTAAAGTAAGTTAAGTTAGTTTCAAACATCTTCATTTTATCGGAGAGTTTGATCCTGGCTCAGGACGAACGCTGGCGGCGTGCCTAATACATGCAAGTCGAGCGCAGGAAGCAAGCTGCGCCCTTCGGGGCAAAGCTTGTGGAATGAGCGGCGGACGGGTGAGTAACACGTGGGCAACCTGCCTTACAGACTGGGATAACCCCGGGAAACCGGGGCTAATACCGGATAATCAAGAAGATCACATGATCTTCTTGTAAAAGTTGGGATTTATCCTAACACTGTGAGATGGGCCCGCGGCGCATTAGCTAGTTGGTGAGGTAACGGCTCACCAAGGCGACGATGCGTAGCCGACCTGAGAGGGTGATCGGCCACACTGGGACTGAGACACGGCCCAGACTCCTACGGGAGGCAGCAGTAGGGAATCATCCGCAATGGGCGAAAGCCTGACGGTGCAACGCCGCGTGAGTGAAGAAGGTTTTCGGATCGTAAAGCTCTGTTGTCAGGGAAGAACAAGTGCCGTGCGAATAGAGCGGCACCTTGACGGTACCTGACCAGAAAGCCCCGGCTAACTACGTGCCAGCAGCCGCGGTAATACGTAGGGGGCAAGCGTTGTCCGGAATTATTGGGCGTAAAGCGCGCGCAGGCGGTTTCCTAAGTCTGATGTGAAAGCCCACGGCTCAACCGTGGAGGGTCATTGGAAACTGGGGAACTTGAGTGCAGAAGAGGAGAGTGGAATTCCACGTGTAGCGGTGAAATGCGTAGATATGTGGAGGAACACCAGTGGCGAAGGCGACTCTCTGGTCTGTTACTGACGCTGAGGTGCGAAAGCGTGGGGAGCAAACAGGATTAGATACCCTGGTAGTCCACGCCGTAAACGTTGAGTGCTAGGTGTCAGGGGTTTCGATGCCCTTGGTGCCGAAGTAAACACATTAAGCACTCCGCCTGGGGAGTACGACCGCAAGGTTGAAACTCAAAGGAATTGACGGGGGCCCGCACAAGCGGTGGAGCATGTGGTTTAATTCGAAGCAACGCGAAGAACCTTACCAGGTCTTGACATCCTCTGACCGCCCTAGAGATAGGGTCTTCCCCTTCGGGGGACAGAGTGACAGGTGGTGCATGGTTGTCGTCAGCTCGTGTCGTGAGATGTTGGGTTAAGTCCCGCAACGAGCGCAACCCTTGACCTTAGTTGCCAGCATTCAGTTGGGCACTCTAAGGTGACTGCCGGTGACAAACCGGAGGAAGGTGGGGATGACGTCAAATCATCATGCCCCTTATGACCTGGGCTACACACGTGCTACAATGGATGGTACAGAGGGTTGCGAGACCGCGAGGTTTAGCCAATCCCAAAAAGCCATTCTCAGTTCGGATTGCAGGCTGCAACTCGCCTGCATGAAGCCGGAATCGCTAGTAATCGCGGATCAGCATGCCGCGGTGAATACGTTCCCGGGCCTTGTACACACCGCCCGTCACACCACGAGAGCTTGCAACACCCGAAGTCGGTGAGGTAACCTTTTAGGAGCCAGCCGCCGAAGGTGGGGCAGGTGATTGGGGTGAAGTCGTAACAAGGTATCCCTACCGGAAGGTGGGGATGGATCACCTCCTTTCTACGGAGTAATTTTTTCCGAATCGACGACCGGGACCTTCGGGTCCTGGCCGGACGTTTTGACTTTCATTCGGTTTTGAGAGGATAACTCTCAAGGCACACTCTCCCTTATTATAAGGAAGACGAGGATAAGGATCTTCGGCACCATTCGTCACGTCCTGTGACGGTACCGAAGTTTGCACATCCTGTGCTTCGTTCTTTGAAAACTGGATAACAGAAGAAATAGAGCCAAAAATCACACCGGAGTTTCATGAAAGTGGAACTTTCGAGGCGTGACTTAGAAACAAACCACCTAATAGGTTAAGTTAGAAAGGGCGCACGGTGGATGCCTTGGCACTAGGAGCCGAAGAAGGACGCGACGAACAGCGAAATGCTCCGGGGAGCTGTAAGTAAGCTTTGATCCGGAGATATCCGAATGGGGGAACCCCCTATCCGTAATGGGATAGGATCTGCACCTGAATCCATAGGGTGTAAGAAGGCAGACCTGGGGAACTGAAACATCTTAGTACCCAGAGGAAGAGAAAGCAAATGCGATTTCCTGAGTAGCGGCGAGCGAAACGGAAACAGCCCAAACCAGGGTGCTTGCACCCTGGGGTTGTAGGACACTCCATTGGAGTTACAAAGAAACGAAGTAGGCGAAGCGGTCTGGAACGACCTGCGAGACAAGGTAAGAGCCCTGTAGCCGAAACTTCGTTTCCTCCGGAGTGGATCCTGAGTACGGCGGGGCACGTGAAACCCCGTCGGAATCCGGGAGGACCATCTCCCAAGGCTAAATACTCCCTAGTGACCGATAGTGAACCAGTACCGTGAGGGAAAGGTGAAAAGCACCCCGGAAGGGGAGTGAAAGAGATCCTGAAACCGTGTGCTTACAAGTAGTCGGAGCCCGTTAATGGGTGACGGCGTGCCTTTTGTAGAATGAACCGGCGAGTTACGATCCCGTGCAAGGTTAAGCTGAAGAGGCGGAGCCGCAGCGAAAGCGAGTCTGAACAGGGCGCCATAGTACGTGGTCGTAGACCCGAAACCGTGTGATCTACCCATGTCCAGGGTGAAGACAGGGTAACACCTGTTGGAGGCCCGAACCCACGCAAGTTGAAAATTGCGGGGATGAGGTGTGGGTAGCGGTGAAATGCCAATCGAACTCGGAGATAGCTGGTTCTCCCCGAAATAGCTTTAGGGCTAGCCTCGAGTTAGAGTCCTGGAGGTAGAGCACTGATTGGACTAGGGGTCCCTACAGGATTACCGAATTCAGTCAAACTCCGAATGCCAGAGACTTATTTCTCGGGAGTCAGACTGCGAGTGCTAAGATCCGTAGTCAAGAGGGAAACAGCCCAGATCACCAGCTAAGGTCCCCAAGTATACGTTAAGTGGAAAAGGATGTGGAGTTGCTTAGACAACTAGGATGTTGGCTTAGAAGCAGCCATCATTGAAAGAGTGCGTAATAGCTCACTAGTCGAGTGACTCTGCGCCGAAAATGTACCGGGGCTAAACGTATCACCGAAGCTGTGAATGAACACCATCAGGTGTTCGTGGTAGGGGAGCGTTCAAAGGGCTGAGAAGCTGGATCGTGAGGACCAGTGGAGCGCTTTGAAGTGAGAATGCCGGTATGAGTAACGAAAAGAAGGGTGAGAATCCCTTCCGTCGAAAACCTAAGGTTTCCTGAGGAAGGTTCGTCCGCTCAGGGTTAGTCGGGTCCTAAGCCGAGGCTGAAAAGCGTAGGCGATGGGAAACAGGTTGAAATTCCTGTACCACCTCCTCACCATTTGAGTAATGGGGGGACGCAGAAAGGTAGGGTAAGCGCGCTGTTGGATATGCGCGTCCAAGCAGGTAGGCTGAGAAGCAGGCAAATCCGCTTCTTGTAAGGCTGAGCTGTGATGGCGAGGGAAATCATAGTACCGAAGTTCCTGATCCTACACTGCCAAGAAAAGCCTCTAGCGAGGTGAGAGGTGCCCGTACCGCAAACCGACACAGGTAGGTGGGATGAGAATTCTAAGACGCTCGGGAGAACTCTCGTTAAGGAACTCGGCAAAATGACCCCGTAACTTCGGGAGAAGGGGTGCTCTCTAGGGTGTTAAAGCCCCGGAGAGCCGCAGTGAAAAGGCCCAAGCGACTGTTTATCAAAAACACAGGTCTCTGCGAAGCCGCAAGGCGAAGTATAGGGGCTGACACCTGCCCGGTGCTGGAAGGTTAAGAGGAGAGGTTATCCCCTTCGGGGAGAAGCTTCGAATTGAAGCCCCAGTAAACGGCGGCCGTAACTATAACGGTCCTAAGGTAGCGAAATTCCTTGTCGGGTAAGTTCCGACCCGCACGAAAGGTGCAACGACTTGGGCACTGTCTCAACGAGAGACCCGGTGAAATTATATTACCTGTGAAGATGCAGGTTACCCGCGACAGGACGGAAAGACCCCATGGAGCTTTACTGTAGCTTGATATTGGATTTTGGTACAGCTTGTACAGGATAGGTAGGAGCCTTGGAAACCGGACCGCCAGGTTCGGTGGAGGCGCTGGTGGGATACTACCCTGGCTGTACTGAAATTCTAACCTCGGACCGTGATCCGGTTCAGGGACAGTGTCAGGTGGGCAGTTTGACTGGGGCGGTCGCCTCCTAAACAGTAACGGAGGCGCCCAAAGGTTCCCTCAGAATGGTTGGAAATCATTCGAAGAGTGCAAAGGCAAAAGGGAGCTTGACTGCGAGACCTACAAGTCGAGCAGGGACGAAAGTCGGGCTTAGTGATCCGGCGGTACCGTATGGAAGGGCCGTCGCTCAACGGATAAAAGCTACCCTGGGGATAACAGGCTAATCTCTCCCAAGAGTTCACATCGACGGGGAGGTTTGGCACCTCGATGTCGGCTCGTCGCATCCTGGGGCTGAAGTAGGTCCCAAGGGTTGGGCTGTTCGCCCATTAAAGCGGCACGCGAGCTGGGTTCAGAACGTCGTGAGACAGTTCGGTCCCTATCCGTCGCGGGCGCAGGAAATTTGAGAGGAGCTGTCCTTAGTACGAGAGGACCGGGATGGACACACCGCTGGTGTACCAGTTGTTCCGCCAGGAGCATAGCTGGGTAGCTACGTGTGGACGGGATAAGTGCTGAAAGCATCTAAGCATGAAGCCCCCCTCAAGATGAGATTTCCCATAGCGCCAAGCTAGTAAGACCCCTTGAAGATGACAAGGTTGATAGGTCTGAGGTGGACGCGTGGCGACACGTGAAGCTGACAGATACTAATCGGTCGAGGGCTTATCCTAACACAAATAGGTGGGCGCCTCGGTGATACACTCTATTTCTTCTCTGTTATTCAGTTTTGAGAGAACGATGTTCTCTATGTCTGGTGACGATAGCGAAGAGGTCACACCCGTTCCCATGCCGAACACGGAAGTTAAGCTCTTCAGCGCCGATGATAATTGGGGGGCAACTCCCTGTGAAAGTAGGACGCTGCCAGGCAAACTCTGAAAGCACCCACAATACGGGTGCTTTTTTATAAGCAAAATGATTAGCATTTGAGCCTCTCTTATTTCTCAAGATGTATTGACATGGCATGCTTCAAGTATTACAATAGAAGCTGTCAGTCAATAGATGCTAACTTTCCATGCTTCCATAGCTCAGTCGGTAGAGCGCTTCCATGGTAAGGAAGAGGTCAGCGGTTCGAGCCCGCTTGGAAGCTCCATTATACATACAATTTCTAAGTAGATTCTGTTTAAATAGAATCTGCTTTTTTTGTGTCTGCACCTGTATGGATGTATTCAGGGGACACCACGCCAGTCCAAGCATGCCCATAAGAATACATAGGGAAAAAGGCAGCCGGGCACTATGAAAAAGAGGTGATATAAATGTTCTTTAATATTATGATTGGTTTTCTTTTTCCTTGGGTTATGGGTCTGGTCCTTTATAAAAAAGATAAGCAAGTGATTACGAGAGCCGTGCCGTTTGTTTCTGTTATTTCACTGATCATAAACATTCTTGGGAACAGGTACTGGGTCGTTAAACCAAGAATTTCTTCAAGGAAGCTGCAATTTTTGACTACCATACCTTATAATTTTGGTTACTTCCCGATCCTAGGGGCTCTAATGATTTATTGGCGGAAAAAAAGAGTTTTTTCAGAAAAAGCAGATCTGTTTCTATGCACTCTTCTCAGTACATTCTTTGAACTTATTGCTGTAGGATCAGGAGGGGTAGAGTATCGCAATGGCTGGAATATCTATAAAACATTTCTTTCTTATTTGTTTCCAGCTTACTTATTATACAAGTTTAACTGTTGGAGAGAACAATCTACAGTCAGCAGCATGAATATGTAGTAAGTACATTCTTTCATCAACGAACTGCTAATGCTTCAGGATGATGATATACCCACACCTTGGGGATCATTTCATTTACTGGAAATAAGAGTATAATAAAAGGTATCCTCAGCACTTCTCTAGTGTACTTGCGGATCGAGGAGCCCCCTAAGTTGAACTTTTGGGGCTCCTCTTTTTGTACATTGATTAACCACATCCAAGAAAGGAATCTGCTTACTGCCCTATACTCCACCCTTGTTCTAAGAAAAATCCTTGCAGTCTTGGTGTCTCAATGAGGGACTTGACTTGCATATCTTCCACTTTACTACCTGATTTAATTTACTCTATAAAAGGTGTAAAACACCCCTATCTTTTTGATCTTTCGTTTGCCTTCATGTTTGATCCTCTTGTTTTTCAGTTCTTTGACCATGTTTAAAAATGGACAGGAAGGAGAATCTAAAAATGGGACAATGGGAGACAAGCTTTAGCATCTATTGGCTGTCTATGACGCTGAATATAAAAGTGGATAGGTTTAGAAAAGGAGGATAAGGCGTGGAAACTGATTTTATATGGGAGTCAGTTTTGATGGTATTGGTAGGTTTTTTATTGCTGAGAGTCACAGGCAGAAAATCAATTTCCCAGCTGACAATTCCGGCCACTGTTATCTTAATTTCAATCGGTTCAATTATTGTACAGCCCATTATTGAAACAAGTGTAGTAAAAACGGTTATTTCTGTTGCTATTTTTGTATTGGTGCTTTTGATTGTTGAATACCTCCAAGTGAAATCAAACCGAATGGAAAAATTTTTTACTGGTGGATCGGTACCAGTAATAAAAGATGGCAGACCTCTTCTAAAAAATATCAAAAAGGTAAGGCTTACAGTAGATAAAATCGAAATGCATCTCAGGCAAAATGGGATCATCAGCATGGAAAGTGTAAAAAGAGCAACCATTGAACCAAATGGACGTTTAGGATATGAGCTGACAGAAGACGCCAGGCCGCTTACTGTGGGAGAATTCAAGCGTTTATTGCGAGAGTCTAATGAATCGCCTCCGAAAGAAGGTAACTTGTTTAGAGAAGCTGAAGAAGGGAAACACCTCAATCCTCCCCCGGAAAAATTGGACTAGGGCATGATGAGTCAATGAATTGTAATCACTGTTTGTTAGTGAGAGAATAAAAGAGGCATGCAGAGAATTTATAGATGGAGGGATAGTAAAGGTGAGTTTGTTTCGGAGAGGAGACAATAAGAGAAAGCATATAGACCAGGCACAGGAGTTTTTATTTGAAGGAGAAGAACTTGAGAGTACATATGGACTCATGGTCGACTTCGTTGCTTTTACGAGTCACCGTATTCTCTTTGTTGACCGTTCTCTTATTTCTAAATCCCGGTCAGCAGTATACAGTATTCCTTATGAAAAAATTGAGGAAATAGCCATTGAAAAGACTGGGGTGTTTGCTTTTTCAAACAATATCGAAATCGCAACAAAAAGAGGAACTCATCAGCTTCAGTTTCTAAAGGATACGGATGTAATGGAATTTTACCGAAAGCTCTCTCAGCGTATTTGTGAACGGTCTAAACATTAAGTTTTTGAATAAAGCAAAGCCATTGTAAAAGACAGGGTTTCTACTGCTGATTACAATGGCTTTCATATTTTTCAATTTGCCGAAAAGCTTTTTGGCGTATTTGTGCTTGTGTGCTTTCTAGTAGAGCATTCCATGGGATATTGAGGTCTTGCTGGATCACAGTTTCACAGGACCTTCCTTGGAAAATGATCATTCCGAAAATTGCTACTGCATCAATTTCAGGTGCGCGCTTTAAGGTTTCTTCTACGTTAATAGCAAAGTGGTAGAACGTATTCCTGGGCTCCTCTGTTAATTGGACATTACCGCGAATAATGGTTTCTAATTTCATAGACGTATACACTCGCTTTTCTTTGATTATGATTCAAAAAAGAGAAAAAGAAGTACAGCAGCTGGCTGGCATAGTATAGCCTTATACCTTAGCCCCTACAGTTTTGCGTCATTGCTTTTCAGCAATTTTGCCTTTTCATCTACACATATGATATAGCCTTTATTTTACAAGAAAACAAAGAATTTAAAAGGATTTTTCTGTTAAACTCTCGATTGCCAAATTTTTATAATTATATGCATAATATTTTGCGCTCACCTCTGTTACTTGATAATAGGGCGCGAGACTCCTGACAGGAGATCGTTAAATACAGCCTTCTGGGCTGGCCAAATGTCTGGCAGCTTATCCAAGGGAAAAAATTTTAATTGAAGAGATTCTTCACTTTTTCTTAACTGTCCGCTGAATTCTTTGCAAGTAAACATGATTTTAACGAGAGAGACCTCGTCTCCATTTTGTAAAATACGTTCCTGCTTCTTTCCCGAATAGATCCCAAAAAGCTCTACCTCATCCAAGGTAAGTCCTGTTTCCTCATAAATTTCTCTTTTCGCTGTTTCTTCTATTGTTTCTCCTAACTCCATGTAGCCTCCGGGGTGTCCCCACTTTTGGTTATCTGAGCGAAGTTCCAGAAGAAGGCGATTATCTTCATCAAAAATCAGCACTCCTGCAACCACCATGATTACCTTGTTCTTGCCTGTAAAGCTTCGTAAGTAAGTAATATAATCCTCTTTCAAAAAAAACACTCCCTTTTTTAAATCATTGTCATCTCTTTGAATTGTAGTGAATACCATAGTAAAGTGTGTGAGTTCTTCATGGCTTGCTGACGCGAAAGAAAGTTTAAGTCGGAAGAACCAGGGGTAAATAAACCTTGCTCATTTAATGACAGTGTTTATTTACAATAACCCCTTAGAGGATAACATAATAGGAGGAAGTAACGAATGAAAACCGAAGTGAACGAATTGATTGATTACTTGGCAGACCAGGTAGCATCTTTATCAAAAGAAAATGCTTTACTCAAATCAAAGATCGAGTATCTGACAGGTGAACAAATATATGAGAAAAAGACTGAAGAGGCCAAATGATTACAAAGGGGCTTCCCTATGATGGGAGGCCCCTTTGTTTTTTTAGTGCAATTTCCTATCCTTCTGCTTTATGGCCTCCCACCAGGGTAGAACGGTGGCGGGCTGTGCCGGCCTTCGTATAAGAGACGGCCCGCAAAAGAGAATCCGCCCCATGCTTTGCTCTTACTTGATCCATTACATACCCCAAAGCTTTTCGCTTGGGCTTTTTTGGATCAAACAGACTGAGTTGGGTGCAGCTGTCTTCACAAACCTTCGATAAGGTAACAGACAGGCTTCTCACCGTTTCACCGCGGTAGTGCTTTTGAAAAAGATGAAGACAGATGTGGTAGATTTCCTTTGTTTCATTCGTCGGCTCAGATACGGTATAGGAACGGTTAAAACCGCCTGCTTCCTTGTGGCTGTACCCAACGCCGAGACTGATCGTCCGGCCGGCTTTTCGTTCCCTTCTGGCTCGTCTGGCCACTTCTTCGCTCATTTCAAGAATGACATGTTTTATTTCTTCCTCCTTTTCATAATCACGAAGAAGAATTTGGCTTTTTCCGTAGCTGATTTGGCCGTCCAGAATAGGAGCTCCTATTTCTGAGAGGTCAATTCCCCACGCATGATGGTATAGCTGGCTGCCCATGACGCCAAATTGTTTTTCAAGAAGTTCAATGGGAGTCCGGGCCAATTGTCCAACTGTTCGTATTCCTAAACGGTTCAGGTTTCTCTCCATCCGGCTGCCGATGCCCCACATCTTGCTAAGGGGCTCCACGGGCCAGAGCTTTTCTTTTACATCTTCAAATTGCCATTCAGCGATCCCTTTCTTTTTTGCATCAAGATCAAGACACAATTTTGAGAGAAGCATATTTGGACCGATACCAATGGCACACATCAGTCCAAAACGTCTGAGCATGCTGCGCTGAATCATTCGTGCCATATGACGGGGAGAGTCATAAAGGTGAAGAGAGCCATCCACCTGAAGAAAGCTTTCATCCACACTATAGGTATGAATATGAGCGGAGGGCACAAATTCAGCAAAGAATTTAGTCAGTTCTACAGAAGTTTTTAAATAAGCACTCATCGACGCATTTACGATCTGTATGTCAGGGTCGTCCGGAATTTCAAACAGACGGCTTCCTGTTTTGATGCCGAATTTCTTTTTCATAGCTGGTGTTGCTGCCAGAACCACGCTTCCTGACCGTTTTGTATCAGCTACGACAGCAAGGCAGCATGTGAGAGGATCATGTCCAAGGTCAATTGCCGAGCAGCTTGCATAAAAGCTCTTCATGTCTATACAGAGAATGGTTTTTCTTTTAATTTGACTGTACAGAGTATCCATGAGCTTCACCTCGCCATGCAGTTTCTCTTTATTATATGCGAACGTAAGTTCTTAATTCAAGGAGAAGGGTGCTGGTAAAAATTGATTAGGTGCCAGGGACTGCAGCAGGGGGGAAAGAAGAAGTACCTTTGGAGCAAGGAAAAGTACCATAAGCATGTTACAAAAAGATGACAGTTGCGTGAGGTGCCAGGCACCCCGAAAGGCACCCCGAAAGAGGTGTCCGGAAGCGTAGTGTAGAATGAAAAGGAGTAAGTAAAATGTAAAGCTGGTGGTCAGCCTGATGTCAATTAATGAAATAGTGGTACTAGTTCTTGTTATTTTTATGATCATAGGGGCTGCAGATAAGATAGGCGGCAATCGTTTCGGCTACGGGGAACAGTTTGAGCGGGGGTTTATGGCGATGGGCCCTTTAGCGATCGCCATGATCGGCATCATCTCCTTGGCTCCAGTTCTTGCAGAGCTTCTCCGGCCGGTGGTGGTTCCCTTTTTCTCATGGATGGGGGCAGACCCCGCTATGTTTGCTACTGCGTTTCTTGCCTTGGATATGGGAGGATACCCACTGGCTTTAGAGTTAGCTGAAAGCAGGGATGCTGCTTTGTTTGCCGGCATTTTACTGGGTACGATGCTTGGTCCCACCCTTACCTTTACGATTCCCGTGGCTTTAGGTCTCATTGAAAAAGAAGATCGTCCTTACTTAGCAAAAGGAGTTTTGGCAGGGCTTACTACGATTCCTCTCGGCCTTCTTGCGGGAGGGGCGGCTGCAGGCTTTTCAATGGAGATGATGCTTCGAAGCATTGTGCCCATTGTGATTTTCTCCGGGGGGATTGCTTTAGGCCTGTGGCTTCAGCCCCGTGTTATGGTGACTCTTTTTATGATGTTCGGCCAGGGGGTGACGGCCTTGATGGTTGGAGCAACAGCGGTTATCATCTTTCAAACGCTCACAGGCTGGACACTTGTTTCTGGAATGGCCCCTATTAGTGAAGGGATCCAAATTGTCGGCATGATAGCCATTATGCTCGCAGGAGCTTTCCCTCTGGTCCATTTTTTAAAAAAGGCTTTTGGGAAGGCTCTGTCTCCGTTAGGAAATAAGGTACATATGAATGAAATCTCGGTTGTTGGCTGGCTGTCCTCTTTAGCTCATGCCATTCCTATGTTTGGAATGGCTCGAGATATGAACCCCCGCGGAAAGGTAATGAACTTTGCTTTTGCAGTGAGCGGAGCATTCATTTTAGGAGGACACCTTGCTTTTACTGCCTCTGTAGAAGAGGAAATGATCACAGCTATGATGATCGGAAAGATCACGGGAGGAATCACGGCAATGATAGCAGCCTTTGTGTTAACAAGGGACCTGGAAGCAGAGGTTCAAAAGTAATAAACCACCAAAAGGAGGAAAGGATATGGATATTAAACGTCAAACAGTACTTGTTACAGGAGGAAGCAGAGGACTGGGCGAAGCAGTGGTGCGGGCATTTGCCCGGGAAGGGGCCAATGTCATCATTAACTATTATCAAAGCAAAGAACGAGCTGAGAACCTTGCTGAGGAACTAGGTGAACAAACGATTGCCCTCCAGGGAGATGTGCGCAGCAAAGAAGAGGTTGAGAAGATTTTCAAGGAAGCGGCGTCATACTTTAAGACGTCGATCACGACCATTGTAAATAACGCCTTAGTTGGTTTCAGCTTTGATCCAGTGGAAAGAAAAAATGCGGAGGACATCAGCTGGGAGGATTTTTCCGTTCAATTTGAAGGAAGCGTCCAAGCTGCTTTGAATACCGCACAAGCGGGAATTCCTGACATGAAAGCACAGGAATTCGGTCGCATAGTTAACATTGGAACGAACCTTGTGCAAAATCCAGTGGTTCCATACCACGATTATACAAGCGGAAAAGCTGCGTTGCTTGGGCTTACAAGAACCATGGCCCATGATCTCGGGCCTTACGGGATCACCGTGAACATGGCTTCTGGCGGACTATTAAAAGAAACAGATGCCAGTAAAGCAACATCAGCAGAGGTATTTCAAATCATTCAGCAGAATACACCTCTTCAGCGGGTCATTACACCTGAAGAAATGGCTGATGCCGTTTTGTTGTTCGCCTCCCCACTAAGCAGAGCAGTGACGGGGCAAAATCTTATTGTAGACGGCGGTCTCGTGATGAAGTAAAAGAGGCAGAGGGTGCTGTTGATAAAGGAAGTGATCGTAATGTGCGGGCGGTATACGTTGACAGCGGACAAAAGAATGATCCAAAGAAGGTTCGCAGCAGAAGTGATTCCAGAAAGAGTGGATAGAAGGTACAACATTGCTCCAAGTCAGGAAGTGCTTTGCATTATAAATGACGGAACAAGTAACCGTGCCGGCTTTATGCGCTGGGGACTGGTGCCTTCCTGGGCGGATGACCCGAAGATCGGGTTTAAAATGATCAATGCAAGAGCTGAAACAGTGCATGAAAAGCCGGCTTTTAAAAGGCTGTTGCAGCGCCGGCGCTGCTTGATTGCAGCTGACGGATTTTATGAATGGAAACAGGAAAACGGTGTGAAACAGCCTTATCACATTCAGGTAAAAGAAAAGCCCCTGTTTGCGTTTGCAGGTTTGTGGGACAAGTGGGAGAAAAAGGGGGAAGTTATTACTTCATGCACTATTATTACGACAAAGGCCAATTCTCTTGTAGAAGATATTCATGGACGAATGCCTGTCATTTTAAGGGCGGAAAGGGAAAAAGAGTGGCTCGATAAAGAAGAGGATGATCCTTATCATCTAACAACATTGTTAGAGGCTTTTCCAGCAGAGAAAATGGAGGCTTATCCCGTGTCCCCCGAGGTCAATCATCCAAAAAATGAATACGCCAGCCTGATTAACTCATTGTAAAAACAGACGTCATCCTTGATGGCGCCTGTTTCTAATCCGCAGAAGAGTGCTTTTTAAATGTCACAGAAAACAAGAGCAAAGCGAGAAATGAAAGAACAGTGAGTCCAAGAAACAGGTTGGAAAAGATGGCATTCTCCCCCTGCAGAGCAAGAGGATTCAACACAATCCCTGTATCCTGAAGGTCTAAAATAGCTCCAAAGGAAGCACTGCTAAAAGCTCCTGCTACAAAGTTTAACAAATTAAACAGCCCAATCCCTACTCCTGTTTGTTTAGCAGGCAGGATAGCAGAGAGGATATTTGCTGTTGAGCTTTGAATAAGCGGGAAGCCAATATAGGAGATAACCAGGCACACAGCAATAATCCAGGGAGCAAATCCGGCAAAGGTGGAAAGAAGGATTGTTCCAGATCCTATGAGAACTAAAGCCAGGACCACCACCTTTTCCCCGCCTATTTTGTCTACAAGCTCTCCCCCGGAACGTCCTAGTATACCGGCGATCATAGCCCCCGGAAAAAGAACAAATCCAATAGCTAAGGTGCTTAACTCATAGAGGTCGCGAAGCATAATAGGGATGACAAAAATCAGGCCAAACAATACACTGGTTCCTAGAAAGCTTGTCAGTATGGTAATAGTGTAGGCCCGATTTTTTAACATTTCAGGCCTGATAAAGGGATCTTCAGCTTTCAGAATTCTAAGGATAAAGAGTACAAAAGATAAAGATGCGACAGGGATAAGCCACATTATGAGCGTGGTGACAAAGGCTAGAAAAGAAGCAATCGCTATACTAAATAGAAGAGCACCAAGATAGTCTATTTTTCCTTCTCTCTTTTCTTCGGCAGGCATCCACTTACGAAAAAACGGAATGGCGAAAACGGAGGCAACGGAAAATAAAAACAAATAACGCCAATCAAGGATGCCGGCAATAAGCCCTCCGGCAATAGGACCGATGCCTGAAGCAAAGGCAATAGTAGAGGAGATGATACCAAACACCTTTCCGCGTTCATTAGGGAAAAAGCGGGTTGGGATAATAAACGCCAGGGCAGGAATAGTCGCACCTCCGATTGCCTGCAAAATCCTTGATGCAAGCAAAAGACCATAGGAAGGAGAAAGGAAACCTAACAGGGCTCCTAGAGCGAACATGCTGATCCCAAATGTAAGAATCGAACGGATGGGAAAAATATCAGCAAGCTTTCCATACATCAATGCACCGACAGCATTCACCATGATGTAACCGGTCATCACCCAGCTGACTTGCGAAGGAAGCAGGTTAAAGTGATCCGCGATATCCGGTATGGCTACATTAAACATCGTCCCATTCATAACAGAAAAAATAAGAATGAGAGCAACGAGACGAATGAGTCGTTTTTTTAATAACGGCTCAAGCTCAGGAGGAGAATGAGCACTAGTTGCAGAAGTAGTCATACATTTCCTTCTTTCACAACGAATTCTCTGGCCTAATGAGTACTAATGAGTAAAATGAAGTAAGGTAGGGAAAAGAACTATAACTTGTACTCAGCCAGCTTTATTTAAAGACCAGATGTTAATATTACGAGTCTCTAAATATATTGTCAACAAACGCGCCTTTCTATAACGCTGGAAGAATGAACAGGCATCCTCCAGAAGCTTTGGAATAAAGATAGAGGGCTTGGCGGAAGAAGAGCAGAAAATTTTAGAAGTCAACATACAAGAAAAATATTATGTAAGCGCTTTCTAAAAATAGGAAAGAAGGTGGTCAGGTGGTAAAAGCAGCGAAAGATAATATTGCTTACTTTTTGATTGGCTTTATTCTGGTAGGACAAACAATCAGCGCCCTTGTTATGAGCATACCAAGGATAAGCAATGTCTTACATCTCCTATGGATCGGCTTTATCGTAGCTGCCTTTACAGCCAGTGTTGTAGCTCTCTTTTCAGATATAAAAAAAGCAAGAAAAGGATTAGGCTGGATCGTTGGATCTTTAACTATATCCGGCGTTCTGCTTCTCTACCACTTGGAGACCCTGTACGAAATGATCATGATATTAACTCACTAAGCTGCCCCCTGTGGAAAGAAACAGGGGGGCGGGAATGATGAAAGCAGGAGAAAAAGTCATTGAGGGGGGAAGGGATTCTTCCTTTTCCCGCACCACAAAAACAAAAACAAAAGAGAGAAGCCGACGATAAGGAACGGCGCAACCATAATCAGAAAATAACTCCATCCAGACATAGCATTCCTCCTATTGTTTTTTTCCTTGTACATATTCGGTATCAAATAAAAAGAGCCTCATAAGCAAAAGCAGTGAAGGAATAAGCAGCACCATTCCGCCTGCAAAAGCCAAAAGTAAGGAAAAGGCCATTGAATCATTAACGACTCCGTCATAAATGGTGAGGTGAGGATAAAGCAGGTAGGGTAAATGGGAGGCTCCGTACCCAAACCAGGAGGTAAAGTACTGGGTCATCACGCATACAAAAGCGAGCCCCGGTTTTCTGCTCTTCCAAATTAAAAAAACGGCTCCGCAGAAAAAGAAGAAAGAGATCATAAATATCCAGCTGAGATCTGCCAGGATTTGAAAGCGTACAGGGCTGTGGCGGCTGATGGCGAACACAACGAAAAGGCTTGCGAGCATTACAGGGAAAGCCCACAACAAAGTGTACTTACGGAAAAGTCTGTATGCTTTTCCCTCGGCAGCTTTCCAGCTATAAAAGGCAAGAAAAGATGATGAAATAAACAAAACGCTCACCATGGCCAGAGATACCAGGCTCCAGGGCAGCCAGCTTGTTAGAAGGTCATGATAAAGAAGTTCAATTGTTCCGTTAGAAAACTGCAAAAAACCGCCTTGTGAAATAGCAAGAATTACGGTGAGAGAGGCTGGTATGAAAAGGCCGGCAGTTCCATAGAAAAAAGAATACAATAAATTCTCTTTCGAGCCATATGTGTTGAAAGCATAGTAAGAGCCCCGAACAGCGAGAAGTACTATTGTAATGCTTACGGGAATTAACAGGACTGTCCCGAAATAGTAGGCAGTGGCAGGAAAAAAGCCTACGAGGCCGATAAAGAAAAAAACGAGGAATACATTGGTGACTTCCCAGACCGGAGAGAGGTACCGTTGAATTAATTGATCTATTTTATCGCTTTTCTTTGTGGCCTTATTATAAAAGTGGAAAAAGCCCGCCCCGAAATCAACAGAGGCCGCAAGTAAGTAGCCATAAAGAAACAGCCAAAGAATACTAATACTAATGATTTCATAATTCATAAAATCACCTCTGTCAAAGTCCTCGTTTAAAGATCTCACGGTCAACAGGGTTATGTGTAAACATTCTCCAGAGGACGATCCCCGCAGTTGCACCTAAAACGGCATATAAGCCTGTAAAAAGATATAGCACGGCATCCACATGATAAGCAGTGGTTGCCCCATCAGTGGTACGCATAACCTGGTAGAGAATCCAGGGCTGCCGACCAACTTCTGTAAAAATCCATCCTGCTTCCACAGCGAGCATAGCAAGTGGACCTGAAATAATGATTGCTTTCATCAATGCCCTATGATAAAGCTTGCCGGGGAATTTCCAGAAATAAAGCAAGTACAGAGCAGAAATAAACAATAAGTATACTCCGCTTCCAACCATGACATCAAACAAGTAATGTATCCATAACGGGGCGGTGTCTTCTTCAGGAAATTGATCAAGCCCGGTTACATGAGCGTCAGGACTTCCATGAGCAAGAATACTTAAGGCATAAGGGAGTTCTAGAGCATACCGGACTTCTCCATTTTCAAGTAAGACTCCCCCAAGCAAAAGAGGTGCATGGTCAGTACTTTCGAAATGCCATTCAGCTGCTGCAAGCTTTTCAGGCTGGTAGTGAGCAAGATACTTCCCAGACAAATCTCCTATCAAAACAGTGCTGATGGAGAAAACAAAAGCAGCTGTCATCGTAAGGTGAAGAGCCTTTTTATGGTAGACATGTGTTTCCCCTCTGATAATCCGAAAGGCTCCTATCATTGCGAGGATAAGGGCTGAAGCAAGATAACAGGTAATGAGCACGTGAGCTGTTTTTGTAGGTACAGCAGGGTTAAACATTGCTGCAAGGGGGCTTATATCAACTAAAGTGTTTCCAACAATTTCAAAACCCTGGGGTGCATTCATAAAAGCATTGACTGTCGTTATAAAGAAAGCTGAGGAAGCTGCTCCAATGACAACCGGCATGAGAAGCAGCAAGTGCTTTAACGGGTTTGTAAAGCGGTCCCACGTATATAAGTAGATTCCTAAAAATATAGCCTCAACAAAGAAAGCGAAAGTTTCCATAAACAATGGCAAAGAGATAGTTTGCCCGGCCAACTTCATAAAACCAGGCCATAAGAGGCTTAATTGCAAGCCTATAGCTGTACCGGTCACAACACCTACAGCTACAGTTACTACAAATCCTCTTGCCCAGCGGCGGGCAAGGAGTATATAGTGAGGATCACTTTTGCGAATACCTGTCCATTCTGCTAATGCAATCATGAGCGGGACGCCAACACCAATGGTCGCAAACAGAATATGAAAGCTAAGGGTCAAAGCAGTGAGGATCCGGCTGTAGACAGCAGGATCATATTCAATAAACATAACGTTTTCCTCCCGGCCGACCATATATTTAAATGCTTTGAAAGCATATGTTTTTTACAGCGTAATAAGGTTGAAAAAAAAGGCAGGGTAGTACCTGATTTTAAATAAGTAGTTCTTACGCCTGGCCATCAACGAAAAGGAGGAAGAAAGGAAATATGGTAACAATCTATGAGGGCATGACTGCTTTTATGTTTAGGCTCTGGACATAAAAAGCACCGGCAGAAATTGATACCAGCCGGTGCTGTAAGACGAAGCTTACATATTCTTTTGCAGTTTCGCAGCAATTTCGTAGAAATCTTCTATATTATAGCCCGGTGCAAACTCTTCCGGTTTTGGTTCAAAGTCAGGTTTTTCTCCTCCTTCAGGCATGCCTTCAACCACTTCGAGGGTGCTGCCGTCTTCGGGGTGCTCCCCGACCCAGATTTTATCAATATCCTTATAATCCTCCGGAGAGAAGGTGAAAAGTTTTCGGTGAAGACCACGTCTTTCATGCTGCTCTGCCTCGGGGAATTTACTGTTTTCAAGATCTGGAATTGGGAGCATCTTTTTCACATCTACTCCTGTTAAAGTTTCAAGTGCTTTCGCATATGCTACTGTATGAACACCTCCGCGAACAAGTAAGTATCCTATCATTTCTCGTGCTGCCGGGTTATCTGTCATTTCATAGACACGCATTTTATGAGTGCGGGCTCCACATTCAAGAAAGAAATTGTGAAGGAGATCCAGTACAAGGTTTCCGCTGTTAAAAACGTAATCTCCCTGCCATGGCTGGCCTAAAGCATTTACGGGCATGCTGGACTGGGCATTTACAATAAAATGATGCGGGTTAGCTGCAGATTTACCTGGTTCTAACGGGGCATCTAAGGGAGATTTATGATCCGTAGCACCTTCCATCAATGAGTTAATAGAGGCAGTTACCAGTTCTACATGTCCAAGCTCTTCGCCAGTGATGCTTGCAATGAGGTCATAGTAGGGTTTTAGTTTCTTTTTAGAGCGAAAATTAAAGGATTGGTTCATGTAGTTCATCAAGGTTGACATTTCACCAAAACGTCCGCCCATTAACTCTTGTACCGCGTTTGCTGCATCCGGATCTGGTTTGTCGGGCTTTGGAAGTTCAATCTGTAAACGATCGAATCTTTGGAACATGAATAAACAACTCCTTTAGGAAATTAAAGAAAAATCTTCCTGTTTCTTCTACCCTCTTCCTTCCTATTTAAACTCATTAAAAATAGGTTTTTGGAGCCGAAATTTGTCCGTCCCCTTCATATCGTCAAAAGATTTCGCATAAATTAGAAAAGGATATTTTTCAGCAAGCTCGAAAAGGCCCGTGAAAAGTGAGAAAGGAGATTATTCTTTTTTAATACAGGGTAGGGAGAGAGGTGTAGATAATAAGTAAGTGTGACAGCAAGGGAATGTGACAAAGAGTTCATTCTCGTTTGCTTTTATCTGTGGTAAGATAAAGTGGTGTAAATGTGTGCAAAACTACTTATATTTATTATTTTCAAAGAAACTCTTTTATAAAGCCAGTCTTGAAGAGATGGTGTGAATGAGCACTTTACATAACAGGTACTGAAGAAAATAAGAATGGGAGCGTATTTTTGTGTTCATAGACATTGACGGAGTGAACGTAAACTATCATGTATCCGGCAAAGGCCGAAATATTGTTCTGCTTCATGGCTGGGGAGCGAATATACAAGCATTTGCCCCTGTGCATCAATTTTTAGAAAAGAATTATCGCGTGTGGTCGATAGATTTCCCTGGTTTTGGGGAAAGTGACGAGCCACCGGAACCTTGGGGCGTAGGTCAATATACTTATTTATTTAAGCAGTTTCTGCAGAAGCTGGAAATTGAAGATCCTGTGCTGGTAGGCCATTCTTTTGGGGGGAGGGTCTCTATTAAGTATGCATCTGAGTATGCTTCAGAACACCCGATCCGTAAGATTATTCTGGTAGACAGCGCCGGGGTAAAGCCAAAAAGAGAATTGAAGTATTATATTAAGGTCTATACGTACAAAGCATGCAAACAAGTACTAAGGCTCCCGGGCTTAAGCAAATACCGGGAAGAAATATTAAACAAAATAAAAGGAAAAGTAGGTTCGGCAGACTACAAGAATGTATCAGGAGTGATGCAGCAATCTCTGGTGCATGTAGTCAACGAAGACCTGCAGCATCATTTACCGGATATAAAAGTTCCTACCTTGCTTGTGTGGGGGGAAAATGATGAGGCAACTCCGGTGGAAGATGGAAAACTGATGGAAGAAAAGATTCCCGATGCCGGGCTGGTGGTTCTTAAAGGTGCAGGCCACTACGCGTACCTGGATAATTTAAATGAGTTTCTGGTGATTATTGATAACTTCCTTCAGAAAGACAAGGAGGAATAACGTTTTATGACAAGTTTATTAATTATACTATTTTTAAGTGTCTGGGGCTTTTATACAGCGATCAGAATAAAGAAAAGCACTCATATGCTCCAGCTTAACTCCTACCGCAATGAGCGGATATGGAAGTGGATGAACGAACATAAAGATTTGGTGTACCAGCGAAAGGACTTTTGGCCTCTTCTTGCCATCATCCCACTGATTTTCGGGGCTGAAAACACTGCACTTCTTCTTGGTACTGCTCTTTATGGATTAAATATTTATTTTCAGCCAAAGGTTACTGAAAAGAAAAAGCTTGTGTTTACCCCGAGGGTAAAACGGTTGCTAGCAACTATAGGTATCCTTTATCTTATCGTTGCGGTCGTGGCAGCGTTGATTGGGGCAGGAGCTGAGGTTTCCCTTCTTTGGTTTATGATTCCGCTGATTGTGAGCAATATTTTGGCCTACTTTGTCATGATTGCTGCCAATACCATTAACTGGCCGATTGAGAGCCAGGTTAACCAGTATTACTTTAATGATGCGGAAAAAATCATTAAGAGTATGCCTAACCTGGAAGTGGTAGGGATAACAGGGAGCTATGGAAAAACAAGTACTAAGCATATGCTTGAAACAGTGCTTTCCTCTCAATTTAATGTTCTGATGACTCCTGAAAGCTATAATACCAAAATGGGTGTTACAAAAACGATTCGAACGATGCTTAAGCCCTATCACGAAATCTTCATTGCAGAAATGGGCGCTAAGCAAGAGCACGATATTCAGGAAATCTGTGAGTTAGTTCATCACAAATACGGGGTTCTGACTGCTATCGGAGAACAGCACCTGGATACCTTCAAAACTCTTGATAATATTAAGAAAACAAAATATGAGATTGTAGAAACATTGCCTCATGATGGGACAGCGTTTGTAAATAAGGACGATGAGAACATTATGGCATACCAACAAAAAAATAAAGTCAGAACCATGTATTACGGCATTGATGCAGAGGACCTCCATTACCGGGCTACTGATATTACTTATTCCTCAAAAGGAACTCATTTTACCGTTACAAAGTACGATGGAACCTCTGTGGAAATGCAGACAAAGCTACTTGGCCGTCATAATATTTACAACATCCTGGCAGCGGTAGCCATTGGATCAGAGAAGGGTATTCCCCTTGAAAAGATTGCACAAGCAGTCAAAAAGGCACAGCCTGTTCCTCACCGTCTTGAGCTTAAAAAGCCGAATGGAAATATCACAATCATTGATGATGCCTTTAATTCCAATCCGGTTGGTTCAAAGATGGCTCTTGAGGTTCTGGGACAGATGCCAGAATACAAGATTCTGATTACTCCCGGGATGATTGAACTGGGAGATAGAGAGTATGAATTAAACAAAGCGTTAGGGATGCACGCAGCTGACGCTTGTGACTTTGTTATTCTCGTTGGAAAAAAACAAACAATTCCTTTGCAGGATGGATTAAAGGAAAAAGGGTACCCGGAATCCCAGTACTTTGTAGCAAAAAACCTGCAAGAAGCTCTAGACAAAATGAATGAGCTTGCTACTCAAAAATCAGTGGTTCTTTTAGAGAATGATTTACCCGATACATTCAATGAGTGAGAAATTAGGAGGAAAACGGCATGAAAACTAGAGTCGGAGTATTTTTTGGCGGTGTCTCTGTTGAGCATGAGGTTTCTGTAATCTCAGCTCTCCAGGCCATCAATGAGATGGACAGCAGCCAGTATGATGTTATACCAGTATATATAAGTAAGGATCGGAACTGGTATACAGGAGAGCAGCTGCTGGATATTGATAATTATAAGGATATCAAAAAGCTTCTTTCAGAGGCTCAAAAGGTCATTGTCACGAAGAATGAGGCGGGCGGAGTTGCTCTGCAGAAAGACCCTGCCCCTAAATTTGGAAAGAAAATAATGGCTGAAATTGATGTAGCCTTCCCAATCATTCACGGTACATTTGGCGAAGACGGTGTGCTTCAGGGACTATTTGAATTGTTTGACCTGCCTTATGTTGGCTGTGATGTTCCATCTTCTGCTGTTGGGATGGATAAAATTCTCATGAAGCAGGTATTAAGGGACTCAGGTCTGCCGATTCTTGATTACGTATGGTTTTATAATAGCCAGTGGAATGCAGACAGCGAGGATTTTATCGAAGAGATAGAAGAAAGGCTTCAATACCCGGTAATTGTCAAGCCGGCTAATCTTGGCTCTAGTGTGGGAATCAGCAAAGCAGGAAACCGGGAAGAATTAGAAACAGCTGTAGAGGAAGCCATGGAATTTGCCGCCAAAATTGTTGTGGAACGAATGGTGACGGATATGAAAGAGGTAAACTGCTCTGTCTTAGGAGATTACGAGGATGCAGAAGCTTCCGTTATTGAAGAAGTTCTGAAAACTGAAGAAATCTTGAGCTACCAGGACAAATATCAAGGCGGCGGTAAAGGAGGAGGCGGAGCCTCTAAAGGAATGGAAAGCACAGACCGTATTATTCCTGCCGACATTCCAGGGAATCTTGAAGAAGAAGTGAAAGACCTTGCAATTGACACATTTCAGCTTCTTGGCTGCAGTGGGGTCTCTCGTATTGATTTCCTTATTGATAACAGCGAACAAAGAGTATATATAAATGAAATTAACACCATTCCTGGTTCTTTATCTTTTTACTTATGGGATCCAGCCGGAAAAGACTTCAAGCAGCTTACTCACCAAATGATTCAATTTGCTTTAAAGCGTAAAAGGGAAAGAGAAAAGCTTACGTTTTCGATTGATTCTAACTTATTTTCTTTGCATAGTGCTCAAGGAGCAAAAGGTGGAAGCAAAGGCGGATCTAAATCGAGTAACCGTTAGGAAAGCTAAAAGAGGCAGCCATCAAAGGCAGCCTCTTCCCTTTTTTAGAGATCTTAAATTTTTTCTCTGAAAATCTTAATAACCTATTGATTTATAATATAGTTTGATATATAATATTTTTTGTCAGTAAGACAATATACATTCATTTAATCATGGCCCGTTGGTCAAGTGGTTAAGACACCGCCCTTTCACGGCGGTAACACGGGTTCGAATCCCGTACGGGTCACCACTACTTTTGCTCTCATGGAAGAGGGCTTTGTTTTTTTCTTAAAATATAATTGAGGTTGACACGAAAAACTCAATATGTTTTAATAGGAAGGTAGCTTTTTTGGAGGGGTAGCGAAGTTGGCCAAACGCGGCAGACTGTAAATCTGCTCCCTCTGGGTTCGGCGGTTCGAGTCCGTCCCCCTCCACCATTTCATTTATATGTACGAGCCATTAGCTCAGTTGGTAGAGCATCTGACTTTTAATCAGAGGGTCGGAGGTTCGAATCCTCCATGGCTCACCATTTATACACAAGAGTTGCGTGATTCTCACCTACGGTTCTCCCGTAGCAGGGAAGCACAGACAAGGAAGAGACGGGACTAGCGTTGCGTCGGAATCCTCCATGGCTCACCATTTACTCAATAGTTGTCCATTCATGGACGTGTTAGAGTCGGCTTTTTTTTGCCGACATGTTTTAATATGATTTACATAAATGTGCTTCTCGTTTGTCTTCTTACATGCGGGAGTAGTTCAGTGGTAGAACACCACCTTGCCAAGGTGGGGGTCGCGGGTTCGAATCCCGTCTTCCGCTCCATAATCTGCGGGTGTAGTTTAGTGGTAAAACCTCAGCCTTCCAAGCTGATGTCGTGGGTTCGATTCCCATCACCCGCTCCATATAAGAAGGGGCCTTAGCTCAGCTGGGAGAGCGCCTGCCTTGCACGCAGGAGGTCAGCGGTTCGATCCCGCTAGGCTCCACCAATATTTATAACGATCCTTAGTGATAAACTAAGGTTTTTTTGTGTTTTTATACAAACCATAGTCCAGGAAGCAGAAAAATGAACGCATTTTTAGAAGCTGCCATCGTTAAAACAGCTTTTCCAAAGAACAATAGAGAAAAAAATATCCCTCAGTCATCACTGAAGGTAATTAATGCTTTGCAAAATAAGAGTCATATTTATTTAATAAGGAGTCGAGTTTCTTGCTTAGTTGAACGACCTCGTTGGAGAACAGAGGCTTACTCCATGCTTCTTTATTCAATTGCTCCCTGATCATCTCAATTTCGTTGATGAGGCTTTCTTCCGGCACAACCTTCACCTCTTTCTCCACTTTTTTCCTAAATATGGTATACCCCCAATTTAGTAAAAGCAAACATTACAAATAGCATATTTTTAAAAATCTTCCATATGCATATCTTGGTGCGAAAAAATTTTTGGTACAATAAGGAAGATTGATTTTCTTATCGAGATAATGAAACTTTAAAGCTCCTTCTTTCGTAGAAGAAGGACCCGAGCTGGGCGGAGGTTGAGATAATGGATGCCCTGGTAAAACGGCTGATTAAAGAAGTGAAAAACGGGGATCAAGAGGCGTTTGCAGAATTGATCGATCTTTATAAAGATAAAGTATACCAAATTGCTTATCGTATGACAGGAAACGCTCATGAAGCACAGGATGTTGCACAGGAAGCATTTTTAAGAGCCTATGCCAATATTGAAAGCTTTGATGAGCAAAGGAAGTTTTCTACCTGGCTGTTCCGCATTGCTACAAATTTATGTATTGACCGCTTACGGAAAAAGAAGCCTGATTATTCACTGGATGCAGAGGTGAAAGGTACAGAGGGCGTCACCGGTTACTCACAGGTTGCAGCAGCAGGGCCGCTGCCAGAGGAAGAAGTGGTAACTGTAGAAATGCAGGAATGGATTCAAAAGGAAATTTCTTACTTGCCTCCTAAATACAGGTCAGCTATTATTTTAAGGTACATAGAAGATTTGCCCATAAAACAAATTAGTGACATATTAGATCTGCCGGTAAATACCGTGAAAACTCACTTGCATAGAGGAAGGGAAGCGTTAAGAAAGCGACTTGGCGGCGCATGATGAAGGGAGGAAATGACCATGGCTTGTGATCACTACCATGATCGAGTGCTAAAAAGCTATTTTAACGAAGAGTTAGACGCGAAAGAAAGAGCCTCGTTCTATGAGCACTTAAAAAAGTGCAGCACTTGCCATTCCCATTATCATGAAACAACAAAAACAATAGCTTTTATACAAAGTGCCTCACATATAGAGGCTCCTGGCTCTTTCACAGCCAGCGTAATGGAACAGCTCCCTAAAAAAAGAAAAAGAGCTGCCTGGAAAAAATGGGCGTATAATCACCCGGTAGCCGCAGCCTCTGCTATCTTTCTTCTTCTAATGTCTTCAAGTGTATTTTCAATATGGAATGATCAATCCGGCCAGGAAATATCGGTCCAAGGGAGCGGGAATGTTCATATCAACAAAGAAAATGGACTGGTTGTCATTCCTGAAGATGAAGTGGTAGAAGGAGACTTAATTGTCCAAAACGGTAGTGTTGAAGTCCATGGTGAAGTTTTAGGAAACTTAACCGTGATTAATGGAGAGCCTTATTTGGCATCAGCCGGGGAAGTATCCGGAGAAATTGAAGAGGTGGATCAGGTGCTGGAGTGGATCTGGTACCATACAAAAAGACTCACTGGGGATATCCTGTCTGGAAACGAGGAATAGCCATCCGCTGACACCGGGTGGTTTTTCATGATTAAATAGTGGTAAGGCAAGAAAGCTGTACTCTGACCAAGAAAGAAACACAACTTTTGGAGCACCGAAGAATCAAAACGGCTCCTAAGGATTTTATGCTATAATATATTGGTCGTTGGTTAGCTTTTTCCGTAAAGAAGAAATTGGAGGAAGAGCGATGTTCCCTATTGGAGAAGATATTCAATTCCTTACCTGGCTTGGAAGGATTGTCGATATATTATTAGTCACATATGTCATTTATAAAATGATTATGGTAATCCGGGGGACCCGGGCGGTACAGCTTGTTAAAGGGATCACTGTGATTTTGGCTGTCTGGTTTTTGAGCAGCTTTTTTGGTCTGAGAACGTTACAGTGGATCATGTCACAGATGGTTACATACGGGTTGCTTGCCATTATCATAATCTTTCAGCCTGAATTAAGAAGGGCGCTGGAACAACTGGGACGCGGCAGGATATTTGGCGGCAGAACGTCTCCAGAGGAAGAGAGCTCTTATAAGACAGTGGAGGCTATTATAAAGTCTGTAAATTATATGGCTAAACGCCGGATCGGGGCGCTGCTGTCCATTGAAAAGGAAACTGGTATGAATGATTACGTAGAAACCGGTATCCCCATGAATGCAAGCATTACCTCTGAGCTTTTGATTAACGTATTTATTCCAAACACCCCTCTCCATGATGGGGCTGTCATTATTAGAAACAATGAAATATCAGCTGCTGCCTGCTACCTGCCTTTATCTGAGAATCCATTTATCTCGAAGGAGCTAGGTACAAGGCACCGAGCTGCTCTTGGCATCAGTGAAGTAACCGATAGTTTGACCATAGCTGTATCAGAGGAAACAGGAAGCATATCCGTCACAAAAAACGGAGACCTTCACAGAGATATTGATGAAGAAACATTAAGAGCAATGCTTGAAAAGGATTTAGTAATAGATCAAAAGCAAAATGGTTCTACTCTCTGGCAGTGGGGAGGGAAAAAGAATGGATAAACTTTTCAACAATCATTGGTTTATTAAGTTAATTTCATTAATGATTGCTGTGATGCTCTATACAATGGTAAACATGGAGAATGTTAATAATCAGCCGGGAGCACTCCCAACAGTTAACGAAACCACACATATGATCGAAGATGTGGAAATAGATGCCTATTATGACGATGAACAGTACGCAATTGTAGAGATAGCAGAAACAGTTGATATCACTCTTACAGGACCACAGAGCTCTATTACTATGTTTTTGGTGAACCCGAATTATGAGGTCTATGTAGATTTAGAAGACAGGGGAGAAGGCATTCATCATGTTAATATTCAGCATAGCGGGTTTCCTGCAGAGCTGGCTGTTTCCATTGTTCCTCAAAACATTCAGGTAGAGCTCCAGGAGAGGGAAACCGTTTCTCTACCTGTAGAAGTGGAATTGCAGAATACTGAGGGAGTGGAAGATGGCTATACTTTAGGCGCCCCCCAGGTGTCCCCGTCAGAAGTAGAAGTGACAGCACCAAGGGCAGTCCTTAATCAAATTAGTTCAGTAAGGACTTTCATTGATGTAGCAGGAACAAACGAAAGAGTAGAAACCACAGGAACCGTAGCTGTATATGACGAATTTGGCAACGAGCTGAATGTAGAGGTGAATCCTGAAACCGTAGACGTGGAAATACCTGTAACAAGCCCATTTGTTTCTGTACCTGTTAATTTAACAAGAGAGGGCAGCCTGGAAGAAGGATTGACCATTGTAGATTTAGAACTTGAACCTACTGAGGTGACGATCTTTGGGCCACAGGAAGTAATCGACGATATACAAGTGGTCGAGGGTGTGGTGTTAGACTTGTCTGCCATAACTGAAAGCCAGACGTTAGAGCTGGAGGTAGAACCCCCTCCAGGAGTGGAAGAGGTAAGACCGAATACCGTTACTGTCACAATAGAAGTGGCAGATGAGGAAGAAGCAGCGATCGAAGATGTCCCTATTGAAATTGAAGAAGGGGAAGATGGTGACACCATTGAAATTACTGATCCAGAAGAAGAAACTACGGACGTAGATGTTTACGGGTCAGAAAGTGAGCTGGAAGCCATTGAAGAGGAAGATATTCGTATCATTGGTGAAGTAGAAGAAGGGGAATCTGGTGAACAAACAGTCCCTTTAGAAGGTGAAGGGCCAGAAGAAATCACAGTGGAACCTGAAGTGGAAGAAGCTGAGGTAGAAATATCTGAAGAAGAAGAAGAAGAAGAAGAACTAGATAACAATGATGAAGAAGAAAATGGGAACGATAATGATGACGAAACCGAAGAGTAGGGTCATGTGAGTTGGTCATTGAAGGAGAGATAGTAAATGGGAAAGTATTTTGGCACTGATGGTGTAAGAGGCGTAGCAAATACCGAGCTGACTCCTGAATTAGCATTTAGGCTTGGCCGTGCGGGCGGCTATGTATTAACAAAAGATGTTGAACAGCCAAAAATCGTTATAGGAAGAGATACAAGAATTTCAGGCGAAATGTTTGAAGGAGCATTAATTTCCGGGCTTTTATCTGTTGGAGTCGAAGTGATGAGGCTGGGTGTTCTTTCTACTCCTGGTGTAGCTTTTTTAACGAAAGCATTGAGTGCTCAAGGGGGCATTATGATTTCTGCTTCTCATAACCCAGTAGAAGACAATGGCATTAAATTCTTTAGTTCCGATGGATTTAAATTATCTGAAGCCATGGAACAAGAAATTGAGAATCACCTTACCGGAGAAGATGAGTTGCCTCGTCCAACCGGCAAGAGCCTTGGTGTGGTAAATGATTATTTTGAAGGCGGACAGAAATACCTGCAGTTTTTGAAACAAACGGTTCAGGAGGATTTCTCTGGTCTTCACATTGCGTTGGATTGTGCACACGGAGCAGCTTCTTCCCTTGCTCCACATTTGTTTGCTGACCTGGAAGCTGATATTTCAACGATTGGAAACAATCCGGACGGAATCAATATAAACGAAGGGGTGGGCTCTACTCATCCAGAGACTCTTTCTGCATTCGTAAAAGAAAAGGGCGCTGATTTGGGGCTTGCCTTTGATGGAGATGCTGACCGCCTGATTGCAGTTGATGAGAATGGCAGCATTGTTGACGGGGACCGGATTATGTTTATCTGTGCAAAGTACTTGAAGTCAGAGGGACTTTTAAACGAAAATACACTAGTCACAACCGTGATGAGTAATTTAGGGTTATATAAGTCTCTTGAAACTCAGGGAATAGAAACAAAGCAGACTTCTGTGGGAGACAGGTACGTTATGGAAGAAATGCGTAAAGGCGGCTATAGTTTAGGCGGCGAGCAATCCGGGCATATTATTTTCCTCGATTATGTGACAACCGGAGATGGGATGTTAACAGCTCTCCAACTTGCAAATATTGTTAAAACAACGGAGAAGCCTCTTTCACAGTTAGCTGCTGAAATGGATAAATTCCCGCAAAAGCTTGTCAACGTTCCTGTAGTGAACAAGGAAGAAATCCACACCAATACAGTAATAAATGATGCTATCGAGCGGGTTGAAAGCGAAATGGGGGGCAATGGGCGTATCCTCGTCCGTCCTTCTGGTACAGAATCTCTTGTAAGAGTGATGGCAGAGGCTGAGACAGAAGAACTTTGCTCAAAGTATGTAGATGAAATTGTTAAGATTGTGGAACAGCAGATGGGCCGCACTCAATAGACAAAAACACAGCACAGGCTGACTCACAATAGAGCCGGCCTGTGCATATTTTTATATTACAGGCCCTGCTATAAAATTTTATCAGTAGGTTTTTCCCTTGTTTACTAAAGTGAAATCAAGGGTAAGTGTTCATTAGTTTGCCATTTTCATAAAAAGAACTAGACAAATTTACAATTGACCGGCAGGAGTCCTTATAGTAAGATTATCCCAGATTCTAAAATTGGAAAGGAGAGAAAAAGAAAGCAAGAAGTCATAAAAGCGCCCGGGCTGTTCCTGAAACGGTGAGAAAAGGAGCAGTTGACGAGGAGGAGGTTTATCGAGTGATCGGCGGATACCTCCCGGATGCAGTGTCACATCCGAAAGCTCCTGGTAAAGCAGAGAGGCAACTCTTTGTACAAAAGCAGGAGTAATGGCACGTTAGAAATAGAGAACGATTCCCAGCCTGCAGACGGCCAGAGGGAAATCATTTAAAAAAGAGAAGAGCGGGGCAGGCTGCCCCGTGCAAACCTGCCCTGTTTAATGGGAGGTATTAATGTATGTGTGGTATTGTTGGATATGCTGGAAATGAGGAAGCAAAAGATATACTAATTAAAGGTCTTAAGAAACTTGAATACAGAGGCTATGACTCAGCTGGAATTGCCTTAGCAGCAGAAGATGGAGTAAAGCTCTACAAAGAAAAAGGACGAATTGCCACCCTTGAGGAATCAATAAATGGGGACGCTTCAGGAACTCTCGGGATTGGTCACACACGCTGGGCTACACACGGACCGCCAAGCCAGTTAAATGCCCACCCCCATCAAAGCTCTTCTGGTCGATTTACACTTGTTCATAATGGCGTAATAGAAAACTATGCTCAATTGATACGTGAATATTTACAAGGTGTCGACCTTGCCAGTGACACAGATACTGAAGTCATTGTACAGCTTGTAGAAAAGTTTGTGGAAGAAGGCATGGGTGTAGAAGAGTCTTTCAGTAAAACACTTTCCCTGCTCAAAGGTTCTTATGCTACGGCTCTTGTAGATAAAGAAAACAACGATACGATCTATGTAGGGAAAAATAAGAGCCCGCTTCTTGTAGGGGTTGGTGATGGGGTTAACGTTGTAGCATCTGATTCAATGGCTATGCTGCACGTTACAAAAGAATTTGTGGAGCTAATGGACCAGGAAATGGTGATTGTTACCCGTGACAAGGTTGAAATTAAGAACCTTGAGGGCGAGATTATTTCCAGAGAGTCTTTCACCGCAGAGCTTGATGAGAGTGATACGGAAAAAGGCACCTACTCTCATTTTATGGCAAAAGAAATTGATGAACAGCCTTTCGTTATTCGAAACATCATCCAAAAATATCAAAACGATTCTGGTGACATAAAGCTTGAACAAGATATTCGCTCGGCTGTGAATGAGGCTGACCGCGTTTATATCATTGCTGCTGGAACGAGCTACCATGCAGGTCTTGTTGGCAAAGAACTCATGGAAAAGGTGGCAAAAAAACCGGTAGAAGTCCATATTGCAAGTGAATTTTTGTACAATGAGCCGATGTTATCAGAAAATCCGCTCTTTATCTTTATCTCACAAAGCGGCGAAACAGCAGACTGCCGCGGCGTGCTCGTAAATATTAAGAAAAAAGGCTTTAAGTCTTTAACCATTACGAATGTTCCAGGGTCTACCCTTTCGCGTGAAGCAGACTTCACTCTTCACACCTATGCAGGCCCGGAAATAGCAGTTGCTTCTACAAAAGCCTATACTGCCCAAATGGCTGTATTTTCCATTTTGGCTATGGATGCGGCAAGAGCACAGGGGATTGATACGGACTTTGATGCAATTTATGAACTGGGTATTGTGGCAAACGCGATGGAAACCCTTTGCGATCAGAAGGATACCATGGAGCAAATTGCTAGGGACTACTTGCTGGAAACCCGTAATTGCTTCTTCATCGGCCGTGCCTTTGATTACCATGTTGTCTTGGAAGGTGCATTAAAGCTGAAAGAAATCTCTTATATCCAAGCAGAAGGATTTGCAGGTGGAGAACTGAAGCACGGTACCATCGCCTTAATTGAAGATGGGACACCTGTGATCGGCCTGGCAACTCAAGAACATGTGAATCTGAACATTCGCGGTAATATTCAAGAGGTAGCAGCACGAGGAGCAAATGTATGCTTAATTTCAATGGAAGGAATGGAAGAAGAAGAAGATAACATCGTTCTTCCAAAAATACATGAATATATGACTCCTCTTGTAAGTGTTATTCCATTGCAGCTGATTTCCTACTTTGCAGCTCTTCACAGAGGATGCGATGTGGATAAACCACGTAACCTGGCAAAGTCAGTTACTGTGGAATAGAGGCTGTTTCATACAAACCCTGATTGTTGGTAAACGATCAGGGTTTTTTTATGCTCTTTCCGCTTTATCGTTTCCACGCTACAAAGGCTGTTTTCAAACGGCAGGGAATTGAAGAATTTCAGGAGGAAATCACTAGGTATTTTAATGTTTTTATCCTAATCAAACGTTTGTTTAACCAAACATCACTACCACATTTTATGTTGGCTCCAATACAATTTATTGGTCAATATCCTCAATCTCCTCAATCTCTTGTCCAATAGGTTAATCGCTTTTTACATTTTCTTTCTGTTCACACGTTGTTATCCTCACTGTCTAAACCCCTAGTATTCAGTTCATTATCAAGTAGACATTAGACATAAACTTTTTTCGTCTTTTCTCCCAATTCTTCTCTTCATTATGGAAAAGAACTTACTAACATTTTGAACAGTTCAGTAAGTTGATTGTTAAAAGCATAAAGTGAGCCGAGAAGTACAAAATAGATGGAGAAATAACATGGGGATGTGATGGCGTGAAAACAGTATTGAAAATGGTCTCACTTCTTATTCTTTTTTCCCTGGCAGTGAGTAGTTCTGCAGAAGCAGCTGTCATGAAGGAATTAGATCAAATGTACAAATCAGGTATTTCTTCTCAATCCCCGCTTGAATATATGGTGCGAGAGCAGCCATTTGGCGAAATGCTATTTTGGCCGGAAGTTCGAATTCTTATGCCTGGTAAAGCCCCTTTTCAGGTGACAGATCTTGATACTGGTCTCACCTTCAATGTACAAAAACGAGCTGGCAAACAACACGCCGATGTACAACCCTTAACAACAAGCGACACAGAAATCATGAAAGAAATATATGAAGGAAAGTGGAGCTGGAAACGAAGAGCAGTACTTGTTCATCTTGATGGACGCATGATCGCCGCTTCTATGAATGGTATGCCTCATGGGGCAGGAGCTTTGTCAAACGGATTTCCGGGTCACTTTTGTATTCACTTTGCAGGAAGCACAACGCACCGTAAGAACAACATGGATCCTGCTCATCAATTCATGGTCTTAAAGGCGGCTGGAAAGCTTGAGGAGTATCGCAATAAAATGGGCCCATATGAAGTAGTTGAGTTGTTTCTTACCGCTCTTCACCAGGATGATTTGTATCTGTTACGGGTTGCTCAACCAGAATACATTACACAAAATGGGAAGGAGATGTTACAGGAAATAAGCAAAATCAGTATTGTTTCAAAGCACGTTGAAGACCATGAGACAGTGCCTTCCCCTGTTTTTGCACTAGAAGTGCCGGTTGATCTTAAATATTCAGCTCGTGGAGAAGGAACAAAGAGTGGTTTATTTACCTTTGGATTAAAAAAAGATATCATAACAAATCGGTGGGAGATATACTCTGAGAATTTCTTAGAGCGTTAAGTAAAAGAATTTTCACTCTCCAGGAGGAGAGAGAAAATTAAACCCTGCAGGACATTTACCCTTTTAGGTAAGGTCTTCCCACAAGCCATAGAAGTAATATATCTCTGATAAAATAGTATTGGCATTCCGCGCTTCAATTCCTCCTTTTATTCGAGAAAGGGAGCCTTTAATTTCATTTATTATGTCTCGTTCTGCACTAAACTGCACCCTCTTAGAAACTTGATCCCATGCTTGCAAAGCCTTTTCATGTTCACTTGCAGCTTCTTCCCACCTCTCCTCTTGTATATATTGTTCTATATTTTCTACGTAAAAAAGCAAATCGTCATTTTTACCGACCGGTTCTTTCAACCACCCGCCACTGGTCATTAAGAGTAAAGAAGCAACAAAAAACAGAGATGGAACAAGGTAAAGAAAGAATTTCCTCATGAAAACTACCCCCTTAAAACATTCCCTTGTTAGTAAGGTCCTTTGTAGTCACTGATATTTAATTTATCAGTTATGTTATCCTCAAACTTATCAACGTAAAAAAAATCATTCGGAAGCAGAGCAGCATAGGAAACCTCCTTTACTGAATGTATTCCCTTTTTCTTTAATTGCTCCATTAGCCAATCCTCATCTTTTTTTCGCTGAGATAAATTCTGTGTAATAATCTTTCCATCCACAATCAGCTCGGTAGTGAGTTGCGGCGGTTGGCCTGGAAGGTTAAAATCTCTTTTTTGAACCGGTTGGTAGTCTGAGTGGGGGAGGACAGAAACAGAGCCGTCGGGTTCTAAAATTGCAATTCCTACTTCCACAGGAGAAAAGATATTTTTTGAGCGGAGCTGCTGCATAAGTTCATCTTTTGTTATACGTACCTTTGACAGATTCTTTTCTAAAATCATTCCATTTTGCATAAGTACGACCGGCTCTGAATCCTGAACTTTAGATAGGAAACGATTTTTATTGCCAATAAATTGGAGAATAATAGTCAAAACAATAAAAACCGTTAAAGCAATCCAGTGTACCAATGCTTTTGAGGAAAGATCGGTGGCTAGCGTAGCAGCGATTGATCCTATCGTAATTCCATTTATGTAATCAAACATTGTAAAATTCCCAATAAGCTGTTTACCAACTAATCTCGCGTATAAAAGTATAGTAAAAAAAGTAATGATCGATCGAACGAGAACTACGAGGGGCTCCTGCATAAACAATCTCACCTTCTTCCTCTGATAAGCATAAAATCCCCTGCTTTTTTGCATTTATACCATTGGTTTTTCTTTATAGAAACAGGCTCTCACCCCCATGGTTATGGTGTTTTTATACGGGTTATAGAATTCCGAAGAAAGGCCAAAGGGCGGAAGGTAATGAAAAGATTTGTTTATTTTTGGAACCTCCTGCTATTATGGAAGTATTCTTAGAGAAAGAAGTGAGACCGTTTGCAAAAGTTACAAATAGGAACTAGTAACATCACCGCTTCAGAGATTGGTTTGGGTTGTATGAGGATAAGCACTCTTTCTAAAGAGGAAGCTGCCAGAGTTATTCAAAATGCAGTGGAAGCCGGTGTCGATTTCTTTGATCATGCTGATATTTATGGAAAGGGAAAAGCAGAAGAGACGTTTGCCGAGGCAATCAAACTGACCTCCATACAGCGTGAAGATATTCTTCTTCAAACGAAATGCGGGATCAGGAAAGGCTATTTTGACTTTTCAAAAGAACATATTATTGAATCAGTAGACGGCAGCCTTCAAAGGCTGCAAACAGATTATATTGATATATTGCTCCTTCATCGTCCTGATGCTCTTATGGACCCAGAAGAAGTAGCAGAAGCGTTCAGGATTCTTGAGAAAAGCGGGAAAGTACGCCAGTTTGGGGTAAGCAATCAAAACTCTATGCAAATAGAACTTCTAAATCAATACATAGAGCAAAAGTTAATCGTAAATCAGCTTCAATTTAGCCTCATGCATACTGGCATGCTTGATGCAGGGCTTAATGTGAATATGCAAAACAGTGCTGGTATTGTGCGGGATAGTAGTGTGATTGATTATTGTCGTTTACATAATATGACCGTCCAGGCTTGGTCTCCTTTTCAGTATGGAATGATAAAAGGTCCATTTGTAGGAAATGAGCAGTTTCCAGAGGTGAACGCGAAACTGCAAGAGCTGGCGGAGCATTATAACATCACAGCTGCGGCTGTGGCGATTGCGTGGATTCTTCGTCACCCTGCAAAAATTCAACCAATTGTTGGGAGCATGAACCTTGAACGGCTATTAGATATAGTCAAAGCTTCAGAAATCCAACTGACAAGAAAAGAGTGGTATGAGTTATACAGAGCAGCAGGTAATGAGCTGCCATAAGCAGAGCAAAAAAACCCTTTCCACAGCTCATGGAGAAGGGTATGGAAAAGAAAGAAAGAGGATAGGACAAAAACCTGGCTAAAGAGGCTGGGACAAAACTCAGCTAAATAGAAGGGCCTTCACCGTCGGTGAGGGCCCTTACTTATATTATAATTCTGTTGGTTGATTGTTAAAAATACACTCGTTGCCGCGGGCAAGACTTCAGCTAACCGGGGAAAATGCACCACGCATTTCCCGCAGGCGTGATTTTAGAGCAACCAACGACAAAACTTTTATCCTTTATGATTTTACAACAGTCTGGCTTTGTTCCTCTAGCATTAAATCTACTGGGGAAGCAGTCGTTCTTTTTACATTGGAAATAACCAAGCCGCTCTTAGGAAACGTTGGAATACGGGTCATATCATACTCAAGATCTTGTTCAGGCACCTTGTAAGTAATGTTTTCTGTCAGGTACTTAAAACAAGAGCGCATAACCATGACCGTCATCCATTCACCGGCACAACGGTGTCCGGCATGATGGTCGCCTCCGCCTTGAGGAATAAAGGCAAAAGGACTTTCCTTCCAATCCTTGAACCTTTCTGGCCAGAATTCATCTGCGTTCTCCCACAGGTCCGGATGACGATTGGTTCCAAATAAATCTAATACAACCAGCATATCTTTTTTGAATTTATAACCGTGCCACTCAAAGTTCTTCTTCACCTTGGCCGCCATGGCAGGTGCAAAGGGATAGTAACGGCGAACTTCCTGGGCAAACATTTGGCTGTAGTTGTCTTTATCTGCCTTCAGTTTGTCTGTCACCTCCGGATTCTCATGGAGTGCAAGAACACCAAAGGCGATATAATAGGCAGCAGCAATCAGCGGACGGTAGGCATTATTCAAATCGACTGAAGCGGCTTTTAAATCAAGTTTTTTTCCGTTTTGTTCTGTGTGGTGAGCAACAATATAGAGAGCGGTATTTGGATGAACTTCTAACTTCCCGGTCCGCACATTTTTTATTATTCCCTGGAGCCACTTCTCATGGCTATCTCTGGCACTAACCCCTTTTTTAAAGCTGGCTGCAGAACTGCCGACACCAGAACCTCCGAAATCAACCATGTCCACCAGCTCATGGGTTCGCTCTTTAATTTCCTCTTCCTTCAAAGGCAGCCCGGCCCAGCGCATGCCTGCTACTGCAAAGACTTCTTGAATCTCGTTGAGAAGCACCACTTCATCTTTCTTTCCCCACTCTATTGCTTTTTTGTCCAGCTCTTCAACGGCAATTCTTTTCATATCCTCAAGCCGTTCAGGAGTCATCATTGACAGAAACATCCGCTTACGGTGCTTGTGGACTTCCCCGTCTTGCTCATGGACACCGCCTTCGCCGAGCAATGACTTTTTGAGTGGTTTCGGGAGAGCCCCCTTACGTTTAAATTTGTCATTATCATAAAACACTCTGGCTGCTTCCTCACCGGCCATGCAGACTGTTTTTTGGCCGATCAACCGAGTTTCAAAAATATCAGACCCCAGCTTTTCACGTCTTTTTGGGATAAAATGAAATCCTTCTTTGATGAGTGACACGGTTTTGTCGAACCCTTTTTCACGTGGAATAGGTGTTTTTACTTTCACAGGCTTCAACTCCTCTTTCACATTTTAAATTCATCATTCATAGAGGCTATGTACTCTCTAGAAGTGGTTGAAGTTACTCTATTCATAATAATTACCCTTGGCGAGTGATGATAAACGCTTGATTGCTTCCTGTGTAGCGGGTTAACCGAATCGTCATCATTTACTTTAGAAAACATGGACAATGTACATGAAAAATCTTTACCTTACTCATACTACAGGTGGGAGGTTGAAGACCATGAAAGGTACATATTTGCTTTTATCCATTATCATTGCTTTCGCTCACAGCGGAACAAGCGAATTATCTGTTAAAAACGAAGGGGAAATCGTAGGTGTTCTTCCTAAGGAAGCGATTACAGAACCAATGCTTGGTGAGCCTGTCATTGAGTATGAAAAAATAGAGGAATTTTTAGATAGGATGGAACAACATGTATACCAAGGCCCGGTAAATGCCTCCATTGATAAAGGAGAAAATATTGTTCCGGGAAAAGAAGGGTATAAACTTGACCGGAAGGCGTTGTTCGGTAAGGTGTCAAAATTTTATTACAGCGGTAGTTCCACCGTAGTAAGCGCTCCTCTCCTCCCTATTCACCCAAAAGTTGACGTAGAGCTCCTATCGGAAATTCGTGAAAAACAAATTGGACAATACATCACTTACTTCAATCGAAAAAAGAAGGAGAGAGCCACGAATATTACTCTTGCCGTAGAGGCGATCAATAATCATGTTGTTTTTCCAGGAGAGACATTTTCATTTAATGAAGTAGTGGGACAACGAACAAAAGAAAAAGGTTATTTATCAGCCCCTATTATTATTAAAGGAAAAATGTACGATGGGATAGGCGGGGGGATTTGCCAGGTTTCTTCAACCTTGTTTAACGCTGTAGACAAAGCAGGTATGGAAATTACCCAAAGATACACTCATAGTAAACGGGTTTCCTACGTTCCCCCTGGAAGAGATGCTACGGTAAGCTGGCATGGTCCTGATTTCACTTTTAAAAACGGGTATAACCAGCCTGTTCTCCTGCGGGCGAAAACAGTCGGCGGTATGGTATTGGTGCAAGTGTTCTCCTCAGACAGGGTGAATGCAGAACCTAGAGATATAAACTAGCTTAAAAGTGAGATTAATTATATTCATCGTCCAGAAATTTTTTTGTTTTACGGTGAAGAAAAGGGATCAGAAAAATGTTTTACCCCCATAATAATAGTATTGACAATGATTATCAATTACCGTATAGTTGTGTTTAGATTGATAATCATTTTCATTTACATAGTTCAAGGGGGAAGAGAGTATGAAAAAGTACAGCAAGTATCTTCTTCTACTGGTCTTGGCAGCTTTCCTTGTGATCGCTGCTGCTTGCGGCCAGGAAGAGGATCAGGGTGAGTCTGGTGACAACGAAGCCGACGGTGATACAGAGACAGAAGAAACATCAGAAGAAGGTGTTAGTGAATTAGACGGGGAACTTGTGGTATACTCGGCTAGGAACGAACAATTTGTGCAGGCTCTATTGGACAAATTTTCTGAAGAAACAGGCATTGAAGTAAACACCTTGCATGAAGCCGAGCCTCTTCAATTACGAGAAGAAGCAGGAAATGTGCAGGCAGATATTTTCATTTCCAATGATATCGGTGCGTTAGAATACTTAAATGGAGAGGGACTTTTAGAAGCTTCTAATCCGGAGAATGTTGAATCCATTGACAGCCAGTACAGAGCTGAGAATAATGAGTGGGTGGCAATTTCTGCAAGAGCCCGCGGTTTTATTTACAATAAAGATTTGGTTTCAGAAGATGAAGTGCCAACCAGCATGGAAGATTTATTTGATGCTGAGTGGGCAGATGTAGAAAATGGTTATGCCATTACCCGCGGAGGCAATGGCGGTATGATCGGAAATGTTTCAGCTCTTCGGTATGAGTGGGGCGATGAAAGAACAGCAGAATGGATCGAGTCCATCCAGGAAAATGCTGCCGGGATTTTTGATGGACATGGCGATATCCGTCGAGCTGTAGGCGCAGGTGAGCATGCCTTTGGACTTGTTAACAATTATTACTATCATCAGCAGTTAGAAGAACCTAATGATAATAACGTTGGTTTTGTCTACCCTGACCAAGGAGAAGAAGAAATGGGAGCCATTGCCAACGCAGCCGGTGTAGGAATGGTTGCTGGTGGACCGAATGAAGAAAATGCGAGAGCATTTATGGATTGGGTTCTTGAAGAGGAAAATCAGCTGGCTTTCGTTGGGGAATCACTGGAAGTTCCTATAAATCCTGAATTGGACCCTCCATACGAAGAAGCTGTAAGGTTTGATGAACTTAAGATCCAGGATATGCCGTTAAGAGAACTTGGAAACTATTTTGAAGACACTAGAATGTTGATTGAAGATTCTGGACTAGATCTTGATTTAAGATAGAGTTATCCGTATTTAGGAGAGGGCATAATGAGCATGGGGAAGAATGAAAATAGACAACTGGATAACGATCAAAATGCCAAGGTTGGGGAAAACACTTCTCCAACCCTTCTCCGTTTCTTGAGAAGACGCTGGCTTGGTATTTGGCGTGGAAACCCTCCGGGCCCTCTGCTTTTTACATTGGGAATGCTGGTCGGTCTATTGATGTCTGTACCAATCATCTATGTCATTTGGAGGTCGCTTTTTGCAGGGGCAGACCGCTGGATGAGACTGTTGGACGGAAGAATCCCTCAGCTTTTGTGGAACACTCTTTCATTGACCTTTGCCGTTACCGTTTGTGCAGTTATTCTTGGGGTATCATTGGCCTGGCTTGTGGTGCGGACCGATGTACCCGGGAGAAAGCTGCTTCAATGGGTGCTTGCTCTGCCGTTAGTGATCCCTCCCTATGTGGGCGCTGTGGCCTATATTATTGTATTTGGACCAAGTGGGTGGATGCGTGATCTTTGGAGAGAAACTCCGTGGCTGGTGAACACTTTTGGAGACTATCCTCTATCGATTTATTCATTTTGGGGTGTCTTTTTCGTACTTACAATGTTTACCTATCCGTATGTCTTTCTCATAGCAAGTGCCTCCCTTCGAAAAATGAATCGTAATTTTGAAGAGGTGGCCCGATCTCAAGGGATGAATACGATGCAAGTGTTTTGGAAGGTGAATCTTCCTTTTCTCCGTCCGGCTATTGGAGCAGGGGCTATCCTGATCGCCTTGTATGTTCTCTCAGATTTCGGTGCCATTGCTATGCTCAGGTACGTAACATTTACAGCAGCCATTTACTTTCAGCGGGCAAGCTTTGATACAGAATCAGCTTCTGTTTTAAGCCTGGTCCTCATTGTGCTGACTGTTTTCATCTTATGGATTGAATCCAGAACCAGAAAGAAAAATAAATTCTACCAAACTTCCAACACTTTTAGAGAACCTGATATATTGTCACTTGGTAAGTGGAAGCCTCTGGTTATGGCTTTTATCGGACTGGTTATTACATTTTCAATCTTCTTGCCAATTGTCGTCTTAATTTATTGGACAATTATTGGTTTGGATAGAGGAGCTGTGGATGCACGCTTTTTCGAATTCGCCTGGAACAGTATACTTGTTTCAGGAATGGCGGCATTATTATGTATGCTCCTTGCGCTGCCGATCATTTACTTGCGTTCAAGGTATCCATCGGTAATCTCCAGCAGTATTGATAAAATGAGCTATGCTGGCTACGCTCTTCCAGGCGTAATAGTTGCCTTAGGGTTTGTGTTTATTTTTAACAATCACTTTCCGTTCCTGTACAATACTTTTTATCTCATCGCGCTTGCTATGGTCGTACGATTCTTGCCGCAAGCGATGCAAGCAGGGGATGCATCACTCAGCTTAGTTTCCCCGAGAGTAGACGAGACAGCCCGGAGCTTAGGCTATCCGCCATGGAAGGTAATGTTTAAAGTGATTATCCCTTCGATTCTGCCTGGGGTACTTGCCGGTGGCGCGCTCGTGTTTGTCAGTGCGATTAAAGAACTGCCTGCTACCCTAATGTTAAGGCCGCCTGGATTTGATACACTGGCGGTACGTATTTATTACGAAGCTTCTGAAGCAATTTATCATCAGGCTGCACCGGCTGCCTTAATTCTTATTTTGGTGTCTATTATTCCACTTCGATATATGTTAAAAAAGTATTAAAAAACAAGGCAGAAAAAGAGACGAGCATTGGTGCTTGTCTCTTTTTTTAACGTGCTGTATTCTGATTTTCCAATGATCTAAAACATTCTGCTGAAAAAAAGCATGACGACCAGGCCGAAAACAAAGGCGTAGGTGGCGCTAAGCGCGTGACCATCACCGTGGCTTTCAGGGATAAGCTCTTTATAAACAATATAAAGCATTGAGCCTGCAGCAAATGCCAGGCCTAGAGGGAGAAGAGCATACACGTAAGCCGTGAGCCAAAAACCGATGATGGCTGCAACGACTTCAATAATGCCAGTAAAAGCAGCAATCAAGAGTGCCTTCCAGCGAGAAACGTTTTGCTGAATGAGAAACAAAGCGATGATAAAGCCTTCCGGAGCATTTTGCAGGCCAATTGTAAAGGCAATCAACATTCCTAACCCTTCGACTCCACTAGCATAACTTACTCCTACCGATAAACCTTCTGGTATGTTATGAAAGGTGATCGCAGTAACAACGAGTATGGCTTGAGCAGGATAAGGGTACGGGTTGTTTTTTCCAGGTGGTGTTTCTGTGTGGGTATGAGGAATATTTTGCTCAAGAAAAGTAAGTCCCAGTACACCTAGAAGCAGTCCGGACGCAATAACAGGAAAGCCTGCTAACTCCAGCGCCTCGGGGATAAGTTCAAACGTAGAAGCGGCTACCATTAAACCAGCACTAAAGGCAATCAGAATATCTCTTGCTCTATGTGTTGCACTTGCCATGAAGAGTGCCGGCACGGCACCTGCTCCTGTAGCAAGAGCCGATAAAAAACTGGCAATAAGAAATTCTTCCATTCTTTCCTCCAGTCCTGCCGTTTTCTTATACCTTATTCAGTGCAAGGAAGGGATAGAAGAGCATGGACTATATAAATTTAAGAGACCTGTCCCTGAGGAAAAAGAAATAGTTGGTGTTTAAAAAAAGCCTGCAGTGTCTCTGCAGGCTTTGTAGATAGTTGGGTTTACTAGTTTATTGAAGAGCAGTTTCCAGGTTTTCAATGTTTCTTCTCATAAGACTAAAGTAGTCTTCCTCGTTTTCTTCATCCTCCTCGACCAAAGCCTCGAGATTATGAAGACGTAAGGCTTCAGCTCCTACCTCGTCTTGAACAACTTCAGCAACTTGAGGAGTAATGTTTTGCTCAAACATAACATACTCAATATCGTGATCCTCTGCGTATTGAATAATTTCTTCTAATTGTTTTTGAGAGGGCTCATTTGTAGGAGAAAGTCCAGATATTCCAAGCTGGTTTAATCCGTAACGTTGTTCCCAGTAGCCGTACCCTGCATGTGAAACGATAAATGTATCCTTATCTGCAGCTTCTACCATTACTTCAAATTCTTCATGGAGGGTTTCAAGCTCCTGCTGGAGTTCTTCAAAATTGTTTTCAAAGGTCTCGCTTTCCTCAGGGTTAACCTCTACTAACGCCTCTTTAATGTTTTCTGCCATTTCTATGGATAAAACTGGGTCAAGCCAGACATGAGGATCTTCGTCTCCGTGGTCGTGTGAGTGTCCATGATCGTCATGTGAATGATCTTCATCTTCTTCATGGGCATGGTCATCGTGCCCGTGCTCATCTTCCTCATGAGTGTGGTCATCATGTCCGTGCTCATCTTCTTCATGAGAATGGTCATCGTGTCCATGGTCGTCATCATGCCCGTGCTCATGGTCGTGATCGTGACCATAATCAATCAAATCGATGCCTTCTACGGCTTTCACAACCTTCACATCTTCTCCTTGAAGAGTATCTTCAACTGCATCCGCAAATCCTTCCATACCTGCTCCGTTGTATAAAAACATATCTGATTCGGCAATATCAATCATTGTCTGTGCAGTTGGTTCAAAGCTGTGGGCATCAGCGCCAACGGGCACAATATTTGTTACATTCACAGCTTCCCCGCCGATACGATTTGCGAAATCCTCTAGAGCAAATAAGGTAGTGTAAACATCAATTGTTTCAGTTTCTTCACCGTTACCTTCGTCTTGTTCAGTTGCTTCTTCCGTTTGATCAGCTTCTCCACAAGCTGCCAAAACGGCAGAAAGCCCAATTGTGCACGCAATTCCTGCTTTAGCTTTCATTGTATGTAATCCCCTTTTCGTAATCATTCTGTTTTATTAATCTAGAAAAGAGTATAAAGGGTATTGATTGCTTTGTAAACCGTAATTGTTACAATTTGTTCAGTTTGTAGATGAGTTTTTCTAAAAATCATAAATCAGGCTTTTGAAAATAGCCAATTTTAGTGTATTACAGTCAACTTTAAAACATGAAGGTGACGTATGATAGGTGAGCGTAAGAAAGAAAGACTTTACACAGAGAAAAGAAGTCATTATAATTTCAAATATAAATCGTAACAATTACTATTTTGTCACGAAAAAAATTTCGGATCTAAATCGAAATGATTATGATTTAAAAAGGAGAATGAAAATGGCTAAAAAATCTAAAATAGCAAAAGAAAAAAAACGTCAGGAAATAGTGGAGAGATATGCGGAAATAAGAAAAGAACTAAAAGCAAAAGGGGATTACGAAGCATTAAGAAAGCTGCCAAGGGACTCGGCACCCACAAGACTTCATAACCGTTGTGAAATAACCGGCAGACCCAGAGGCTATATGAGAAAGTTTGGAATGTCCCGTATCACTTTTCGTGAGCTGGCTCATAAAGGGCAGATTCCAGGTGTAAAGAAATCCAGCTGGTAAACTGATTAACTATGTAAAGGGAGGATAGGCAGCTATGTATAAATGGATCATTATTGGAGGCGGCATTCATGGATGCACGATCGCTACATTTTTATTAAAGAGTGGAAAAGTAAAGAAAGACGACTTGCTGATTATTGATCCATATCCTGTCCCTTTATACAAGTGGAAAACCATTACAAGCAAAATAGGAATGGATTATTTAAGGTCTCCTTCCGTGCATCATTTGGATCCCGCTCCCTTTAGTCTGCAGAAATACGCAAAGGATAATAAGGTTACGGCTCCTTTTATTGGAAGGTTTAAAAGACCGAGCCTTCCTCTATTTAACGCCCATTGTGAAGCACTATTTGCGGAAACAGATCTATACAGTTGCTGGTTTAGGGCTAAAGTAGAGAATCTTGCTCCAGGAAAGAAAAAGTGGATGGTTCATACAACCAATGGGAGATTAGAAGCCAAGCGGGTCGTACTTGCCATAGGCATGAATACTCAGCCTTCCTATCCAGAGTGGGCTGAAGAACTGGCAAAAAGCAACCCTCACAGAATTCATCACATTTTCAATGATGATTTGCAATCCATAAAAGAAATGCCCCCTTCTTTTGGCATTGTAGGCGGCGGTATCTCTTCCATACATACTGCTGTCCATTTATGTAATGTGCACAATGAAAAGGTCAAACTTATCAAACGGCATCCTTTTCGAGTTCATGACTTTGATAGTGATCCTGGGTGGCTGGGGCCTAAATACCTGACTTCTTTCAGAAAAGAGAATGATCTGAATATACGGAGGAAAATGATTACTCAGGCAAGGCACAGGGGATCGATGCCAAGAAATTTGTTTATGAAAGCTAAAAGATTGTACGGACGCGGACAACTTGAAGTAATTACTGATGAAATTTCAGGTGTAAGAGCTGCAGGATCTTATATTGATATCAGGTTAAAAGAAAATCAAAGCCAAAAAGTATCCTCTGTTATTTTAACGACAGGGGCCGCCTCTCGTCATCCAATTCACGACTGGCTGACTCATATGCCCAATTGTACATCATGCGGTTTTCCTATTATTAATAAAAATTTGGAATGGGAAAACGGGCTCCATGTTTCTGGTCCACTGGCAGAATTGGAAATAGGGCCCGTATCACGCAACATTGCCGGGGCAAGGAAAAGTGCAGAGATTATCACTGCACTGGCTAACTAGAGCAAGGGGGAAAGATAGATGGAAAAAGTACCGGTTACAGTCTTAAGCGGCTATTTAGGGGCAGGCAAGACGACTGTATTAAATCATATATTAGCAAATAGGGATGGGGTAAGAGTCGCAGTCATTGTAAATGACATGAGTGAGATTAACATTGATGCTGATTTAATAGAACGTGGCGGCTTTAAACGCACAGAGGAGAAAATGATAGAACTATCAAATGGCTGCATATGCTGTACATTACGTGAAGACCTGCTTGTTGAGGTAAACCGTTTGGTGCAACAAGGGGATATAGATTACATTTTGATTGAATCTACAGGGGTTAGTGAACCAATACCTGTAGCCCAGACGTTTAGTTACCTGGATGATGAAATGGGGATCGACTTAAGTGAACAATGCCGATTGGATACAATGGTAACAGTAGTAGATGCTAATCGCTTTTGGGAGGATTATTCATCAGGGGAAACATTAATAGATAGGAAACAAAACGCAGATGAGGAAGATGAGCGAGACGTTGTGGATTTACTTATTGACCAAGTAGAATTTTGCAATGTTCTTATAGTGAATAAGATTGATTGTTTACAACCTCAAGACCGCAAAAAGCTGATTGCCTTTTTACAAAAGCTTCAGCCCGAAGCCAATTTAATTGAAACGATGTATGGGCGCATTGAACCTTCTGAAGTTCTGGGTACTGGTCTGTTTGATTTTGAACATGCAAGTCAATCAGCTGGCTGGCTGAAAGAACTTGAAATGGAAAATCATACACCTGAAACAGAGGAGTATGGCCTAAGCTCCTTTGTGTACCGGAAACGCTGGCCTTTTCACACGGAAAGACTAACTGCCTGGCTTTCATCCACCCCGAAGGAAGTGGTCAGGGCGAAAGGAATGGCATGGCTGTCTACACACCATGACTACGCAGTACTGTTGTCACAAGCAGGAAGCTCCGTATCTTTAGAACCCGCAGCTTATTGGGCAGCTGCACTCCCGAACGAAGAGAAGAAGGAACTGGTTGATCAGGAGCCTGAAACAGCGGTTGAGTTAATCAATCATGAATTTGGAGACCGAATCAATGAATTAGTCATTATAGGAATTGATATGAAGCAGTCTGAGATAGAAGAAGCACTCGATCGATGTTTAATTCAGCCAGACGAATATCATGAATGGAAAGCCAAGCAAGAAAAAACGGTTCTTTAACTGCTCCTTTCAAACGCCAATATTTTACATATCAAAGAAAGAAACAGATGATAGAGAGAATAGATAAATTTGTGGAGGACAGGGCATGAGAAAGGGAGTAAAAATAGCAGTCATAGGAGGCGGATCCAGTTATACTCCTGAACTTGTAGAAGGGCTTATTAAAAATTACCTATCTCTTCCCGTTAAGCAGCTGTGGCTGACAGATATTGAAGCAGGACGAGAAAAGATGGAAATAGCTGGGGACCTCGCCAGAAGGATGATTGCCAAAGCAGGATTGCCCATTGAGGTTATTGAGACTTTAAAAAGAAAAGAAGCACTGATAGATGCTGATTTTGTGATTACGCAGTTTCGTATCGGCCTGTTGGATGCGAGAGTCAAAGATGAAAAGCTTCCTTTAAAACATGGTATTCTGGGCCAGGAAACGACTGGCCCTGGAGGCTTTTTTAAAGCACTGCGGACAATCCCAGTCGTATTAGATGTCTGTCGGGACATGGAAGAGCTTTGCCCGGATGCATGGTTGATCAACTTTGCCAACCCCGCTGGTATTATTACTGAAGCCGTTCTTCGCCATTCTAACATTAAGAAAGCAGTTGGGCTGTGCAATGTCCCTGTCAAAATGGAAAGAGCTGTAGCAAAATTACTGAATGTGCACCCTTCTTCTAGAATTCATATTGATTTTGCAGGTTTGAATCACATGGTGTTTGGACTTAGTGTATCAGTTGATGAAGTGGACGTTACGCAAAAAATACATAACCTCCTGACAGCTCCACAGATAGAGCTTATGAAAAAGGATATAAAAAGGCTGGGGTGGGAGCCGGAATTTATTAAGGAATTAGGAGCTCTGCCAAGCCCTTATTATAAATACTATATAAAGACCGAGGATATCGTGAAAGTGTGCAAGACAGAAGCAGCCCAGAGCAAAACACGTGCAGAAGTAGTAAAGGAAATAGAAAAAGATCTTTTTACACTCTATAAAGATCGATCTCTTGCTGTAAAGCCCCTCCAGCTTGAGGAAAGGGGCGGGGCCTACTACTCGGAAGCTGCCGTACGCTTAATCACTTCCATTTACACGGACAAAGGTGATATTCAAGCAGTGAATACTCGAAATAATGGAGCTATTAAAGCTTTGCCTTCTGATTCAGCTGTTGAAGTCAGCTGTTTCATTACAAAAGATGGTCCTGTACCATGCAATGCAGGTAGGCTTCCATCTAATGGGGATAGGCTGATTCAAGAGTTGAAAGAGTTTGAGGAAAAAACAGTCAGTGCAGCTGTAAGCGGTGACGTTACAGAAGCAGTAAAAGCAATGTATGCTAATCCTTTAGTGCCATCTCTTCGAACTTCAAAGCAGCTTGTGAAAGAAATGATGGAAGCACATAGGGAGCACCTCCCGCAATTTTTTTACATACCTGGGGGTGACGGCTTTGTTCACAGGGGTAAGGCTGGTAAAATAGCCACGAGAACTCAGGAACGAGGTGCATACAATTGACGTCATATGTAGTAGTTGGAGCAGGAATATTAGGAGCCTCTACTGCTTATCATTTAGCTAAAAGCGGGGCCAGGGTTACAATAGTTGACCGGAGAGATCCTGGCCAGGCGACTGACGCTGCTGCTGGTATCGTCTGTCCGTGGCTTACTCAAAGAAGAAACAAAGCCTGGTATCATTTGGCGAAAAACGGAGCTAAGTATTATCCAGAGCTAATCAAAGAGCTTGCCGAGGAAGGCGAATACGAGACAGGATATGAAAAGGTAGGAGCAATCAGTCTTCATACCGATGAACAGAAGCTTAAAAAAACAGTAGAAAGAGCGATGAAACGAAGAGAGAATGCTCCAGAAATAGGGGAGATTACTCTGCTTTCCCCTGCTGAAACGAAATCTCTCTTTCCGCCAATCTCGGAAGAGTATGGCTCTGTTCATGTCAGTGGAGGGGCAAGAGTGAATGGGAGAGCCTTATGTAAGGCTCTTATAAACGCGGCTGAAAAAAAAGGAGCCTCTATCACTTACGGAGACGCATCTTTACTTTTTACTAAAGACAGGGTAACGGGAGTAGAAGTAGAAGGAAATCAAATATATGGAGACCAGGTAATTGTCACAGCAGGAGCCTGGGCAAGAGAGTTAGTGGCACCTTTAGGGATCAATCTGTTGGTCTCCGCCCAGAAAGCCCAGATTGTTCACCTTGAAATGGATGTATCAACTAACAAGTGGCCAGTTGTCATGCCGCCAAGCAACCATTACCTCCTCTCGTTTGAAGAGGGAAGAATCATCGTGGGGGCAACTCACGAGGATGAAGCAGGATTTGATAACAGAGTAACGGCTGGCGGGGTGCATGGGATCCTTGAAAAGGCCCTACATGTAGCGCCAGGTCTTTATCATAGCACTTTCCTTGAAACGAGAGTTGGTTTTCGGCCTATGACTCCTGGTTTTCTGCCTGTAATAGGGAAAGCTCCTCAAAAAGAAGGTCTTCTTATTGCAAATGGGTTGGGGGCTTCGGGTCTTACTGTTGGCCCTTATCTCGGTTCAGAGCTTGCCAATGTAGCAATGGGTAAGGAAGTTGGTTTGGATCTGGAAAATTATTCTCTGCTGCAGGCAATAGCAGAAAGCGACCCTCATTCTTAAAGATCAAGAGCCCTTCAAAGGGTTCTTTTTTGCGTTCTTTCTCTCCTACTTGAAAGTATACTAGGGTGGGTACACGATAAGATAAATATAACGACCAGATGAAAAATCGAGTGAAATGAGTAGAAGGACAAGTCACAGGAACACTTAGAATGATGGAGGAAGAAAAAGACTACAAAGATCTAGTCAGCCAAATGTCAGCAGCGAGAAATGCCTTGGACAGAGCCATTGGCCTTGTCGTTAGTTCAAATTTAGAAAAATGTAAGAGAACAAATGTAAAAAGATGAAAATACAATAGAGCTTATTCAAGAAACCGTAAATCTTCTGATGAAAAGCAGATAGCATCTATGCAGCAAAGCAGATCATTGTATTTTTACTTTTGGTCTGCTTTTTTTATTCACAGTGTCTTCCTTTGGAGTATTTCATGCCCCAAAAGCGTACTGCGAGGTGTTGAAAAACAAAATCACTTCCATACCTTGGTCTGCGGTCAGCTTAAAAATGGTGATTGGCCTTTAGCTGTTCTTTTTACATAAAAGGGAGGACAGGGACTGATAATAAAGACGTTGCTTGTTAGACGAAAGGTGGAGGTATAGTGGAAAAAGAAATGCACCTGGGGGGAGATTATAAGATCATTCCGGCTACATCACTGGCAGACGGCCTGAGTGTCCAAGTGCTCCCGGATATTTACTGCAAGACGATTCAAATCGTAAACATTGCTTTTATAAGTGATTCTCAAAATAAAAAGGAATTTGTCTTAGTAGATGCAGGCATGCCTGGGTCAGCCAAGGAAATTATAGCAGCTGTCCAAGAGACTTTCGGGGAAGGAGCCAGGCCTCAAGCTATTTTTTTAACCCATGGTCACTTTGACCACGTAGGAGCAATTCTTGACTTAATTACTCACTGGCAAGAAGTACCTGTCTATGCTCATAAAGAGGAACTGCCCTTTCTCCAAGGAAATAAAAGTTATCCAGAGCCTGATCCGAGTGTAGAAGGAGGGGTGATTGCCAAGCTGTCGGGAATGTTTCCTAATGAACCTGTAGATTTAGGAAATCACATACAACAGCTTCCCCTGGACGGCACTGTTCCGTTTCTGAAGGAATGGAAATGGCATCATACTCCTGGACATACTCCGGGGCATGTCTCATTCTTTCGTGAGAGAGACCGGGCATTGATAGCAGGAGATGCATTTGTCACAGTGAAACAAGAATACCTTTATAAAGTCTTAACACAAGAGCAGGAAATCAGCGGGCCGCCAAGGTACTTTACACCAGATTGGCTTCAGGCAGAGGCTTCTGTGCAAAAAATAAATCAACTGCAGCCGGCAGTGGCTGTTACTGGACACGGGCTTCCTATGACAGGTGATCAATTAAAGGAAGGATTAAGAAGCCTGGTAGAAAACTTTCAGGAAATTGCCGTTCCCGATAAAGGAAAGTATGTAGATGCCTATAATAAGAAAATGTAACCAATAACAAAGCACTCTGCTATAAAAGCCAGGGTGCTTTATTATAAAACTATATGTTCAAGACGTTTGATATTTATATGTAGGTGGTTAATTTACTCTTGCCGCTCCCAAATATCTTGGTGCCCAATAAGAATTACTCATACTGGCAATAATAACACCGGTGGACGCTCCCGAGTGAATAAATTGCCCGTTACCTAAATAGATTCCGGCATGTGATGGGCCTGAGCTTGTATTAAAGAATACAATATCTCCTCTTTGAGGAGAAGAAACTCTTGTAAGCTGGTTATACATTTGAGCGACTGTTCTGGGCAGATTTACTCCATGCTGCTTGAAAGCATATTGAATAAAACCGCTACAATCGAACCCTCTTGGGGTTGTGCCTCCCCATACATATGGTGTGCCTGTTAAGCTTTGGGCTGTACGAATAGTGCTTTCAATGGTGGAGGAACCTGAGCTCTGCTGGTTAGATGTAGAGGTGTTACTTGCTGCTGAGCTGCTGGAATTACTGTTACTGCTGCTATTAGAAACAGCACTGCTTCCTAGAGCATTAAACGTTTGAGGACCGGCAATGCCGTCAACCGCAATACCGGCAGAGCGCTGAAAATTACGGACTGACTGGGCGGTTAGGGGCCCGAATACACCGTCCACACTTCCCTGCAGGAATCCTTTGTCCTTAAGGGCTGATTGTAAGCTTGAGACCTCACTTCCTCGCATTCCTTGTCTAAGAGTCGAGCTGAAGCTATTTGAAGAAGAACTGCTTTGTTGAGCAGAGGTAGAAGAGCTGGAATTCGATGATGAAGGTGAAGAGGCAGCTGAAGAGCTCCTGACATTCATAGCACTAAAAGTTTGAGGGCCGGCAATGCCGTCAACCGTTAAGCCTTTGCGTGCTTGGAAGTCCTTGACCGACTGCTTGGTCTGTGGCCCAAAGATTCCGTCCACACCGCCGCGAAGCAGTCCTTCTCGTTTAAGAAGTTCCTGTAACTCAGTTACATCGTTATCTCTCATTCCAATACGAAGTGTTTGATCGCCGAGAGCAGCATCAGCAACTTTAGGTGTTAAAAGCAATGTACTTACAAAAATTGTAGAAATCATAAACTTTTTCATATTTTCCCGCACCTTATAGGTGAGGCCACCTCCCGCCATAATATCCGTTTAATGTGTTATCTAAATATTACTAAAATTTCATTATAGTGAACAACTGATATGGTCAATTGAAATATAAATGTAATATTAGGGTGAATATTGTAATAATATAAAAAATAAAACGCCGGGATAAGAGGGGAGGGGAACATAATAATCAAAAAACGACAGAAGGCTTATTGACATATTTCAGTGTCTGCATGAATAGTTTTACATTCTCACTAATTTTTTCATAAAAAAAGGTGATTTATTAAGCTTTAAATGAGGAATAGCTCTTTCTAAGAAGATATTATTCTTCTTTTTCATTATTAGAAAGAGAGGAGAGTATAGGAAAATGGGACTAATAATTACATTAATTGTAGGCGGTATTATTGGCTGGATTGCCGGCATGATTTTAGGTAAAGACTTGCCAGGAGGTATTATCGGCAATATTGTTGCCGGTGTAGTAGGTGCCTGGATAGGAGGCAATCTCTTTGGAGAGTGGGGACCTGAACTCGGTGACATTTTTATTTTCCCGGCACTATTAGGGGCCATTATTTTCATAGCCATTGTTTCGATCATTCTCCGTGTAATTAGAAAGTAAAAAATAGCAGACATGACTCATAACCCGAATATTGGACACATATAAAAAGTGTCCATATTCGGGTTTTACATATTATAAGTTGCATTGAAAATAGAGAGTATACAAAGCCACTTATATAATTAACTGAGGCCGGATCACTGTCCTGCTTATAAACGTCCTATATGGCCATAAATAGTGTGAACATTATACCTAAACCAAAACAGTAAAGGAGTAATAGAGCCAATTTTGAGCCTTTCTAAAATTTTCTCTATTCATGGTGCCCCATGATTCTTTTTTCCTCCTCACCTATGATTCGTGTTGGTTCGTTCTCTTCATACCGATCATCCCAATGAATCTCCATTTCTCTCATTGTTTCCTCGGATTCTTGTTCACGCTTTATCTGTTCATCCGTTCTTTGATCCTTTACCTCTTGATAGCCTACGCTTTTCCCATAATGAGTGACGTTAGGAGGATCAAAACGAGCATTTTCTCTTACATAGTAATCTAAGTCTCTATAGATCTTTTGAAGCTCATGAACCAAACGATCTCGTTCCTCAACATCTTCAACATTTGCTTCTAACTCGTCCCATATAGATAAGAGTTCTTCGAAATCTTGTTGGAGGGCTGAATCGTCCATACCTTCAAGAGCTTTCTCAACACTTTGAGGGCGATGCTCAAAGGAAGCTTTTAAATTCTCAAGATTGAAATTGCTATGATCCCAACCATACATAACATAGCCATTCATCGTAGCGTGTCCCATGTGAATTTCTCTTTCCGCTAAGTCGTCATTTGCTTCTTCTGTCTCCACTTCTTCTTCCTCTTCTGCGCTTGCAGCTACTTCTCCGTATGTCTCAGCATGTTCTTCCTGTACATCGTCGGGTATCATGAGAGCAGAAGCAGAGTGAGTCCACCACCAATAACTACTGTTCCGATGCTTGTGATCATAAACTTTTTCATCTGGGAGTCCTCCTAGAAGATAATGGGTTATCTGCCAATATAATAATCTTTATACAATGAAATATAAAAAAAGAAAATAGAATAAACCGCAGCTAACGTAAAGTATTAAAACATTTTACATGTTTTCTGTTATGCTGATTTATTTTGTGCCACGTACAAAAAAACAATATTTTTTTCCCTAGATACCCTAGACAGGAAATAAGGTTTATGGGAAAATTCATTATGTTGGTTTAGGGAAACATATTTTAAAAAAGGTAACTTTTTTTACCTGAGTCTAATATTTTTACGTGTAGTAAACTATTACATTAAAATAAGAATTTATATGCAGAGGAGATGGAGAAAGTGAAAAAATGGTTAGTTTTAATGGGAATATCTACAGTAGTAGTAGCCGGCTGTGGCGAGACAGATGAAGAAGGTGGGGTTGACGAAACGACAGAAGAAGAAACCGTTGAAGAAGAACAGGACACAGACACTGAGGATAATAACGAGGAAGCTGATGGTAATGGAGAAGAGATTAATGTAACGACCAGTTTTTCTGTGATCGGAGATTTTGCTGACAACATTGTTGGGGATCGGGGAACGGTAGAATACATAGTTCCAATTGGAGAAGAACCACATGAATATGAGCCTGTGCCAAGTGATTTCCAAAAGGTCAGCGATTCGGAAGTTTTTTATGTTAATGGTCTAGATCTTGAAGAGTGGCTGGAAGGCTTAGTGGAGAATGTTGGGGATGTTCCTATTGTAGAACTATCAGAAGGAGTAGAGCCTATAGCACTTGAAGGAGATGACGGGCATGACCCTCATGCTTGGCTGTCTCCAAGCGCCGCCTCTGTGTATATTGAAAATCTTGTAGAAGACTTGGTCGAGCGCGACCCTGAGGGCGAAGAAGAATATAGAGAAAATGCAGAGGCCTATTTAGAAGAATTACAAGACCTCCATGAATGGACAGAAGAAAAAGTAGAAGAAGTACCAGAAGATAATCGAATCATTGTTTTATCGGAAGATGCATTCAAATATTTTGGCAGAGATTATGGATTTGAAACGGATGGTGTCTGGTCCATTAATTCCCATGAGGAAGGAACCCCAGGCCAAATTAACCGCATTGTTGATCTAGCAAGAGATGAAGACCTGCCAGCCTTGTTTCTCGAATCAACCATTAACCCGCAGTACATGGAAACTGTATCTGAAAACTCTGGAGTAGAAATTTACGAGGAGTTTGTTTATACAGATGCCGTGGGACAAGAAGGCAGTGGAGCAGAAACTTATATCGATATGATGGAACACAATGTAGAAACCATTGTAAACGGGTTAAGTCAATAACACAGAAAAAAAACCCAAAGAAAAAGCAAAAGATGACTGGTTCTTCCCAGTCATCTTTTGCTGTATTCATTAAAGAATATACAAAAGAAGGAGTGATCCGATGGGGTTCAGACCGTTCTTTTCCTCACATCTTTGGATTTATATTATAATCAATCTTATTCTTTTCCTCTTTTTTCTCAGCCAAAGGTTTTAATATTTCCTAATCAATTAAAATCTTCTTCTTTCGCTTTGACTGCCTTGTTTTTTCCCATTCTCTCCTATGTCTTCTTGGGATTTACCTCTTTTTCTATATAACGATTTCGCATAAATAACCAAGGCAAGGTCAATCAGGGCAAATAACACCCCAATAAGGCAGACAATAAGAAGTATAGTGAATGTGACGGTGACTATGCCATTAAAAAGAACAATATTTCCCTCTTTTTCACAATGAGACATGACCTGAACCTATGTCTCCTTCCTTCTGGTTTATGGGAAGCAAAGTTCCAATGGTAGAAGCTGTACTTCAAAGAGCAGAAAAACTATTCAGTAAAAGATCCTGCTTCTTCTTGCTGTTCAACTGCTTCTTGAACATTTTCCTCCTGCCCATTTTCTCTGTTCATTCGGTCAATAACATGAGAATGATCAATCTCAAATACTAGCCTTTCATTATTTTCTACTATGCTTTCTGTATTCATTGTATCTTTTGTCAACTGTCTGAAGATGCGCATTTTATGAAGTTCGCCGGTGGTTCCTGTTAAAGGACGAGGCTGTGCTTCAAAAATCCGAAAGGGTAACAACCAATATAAATATATATTATAACAATAGTTTCCCTAAGGAAATACTTTTCACTGGGAGAAAACAATAAATTTTTACAGTGATAAAAAATAATACGAACCGAAAAAGAGAGAGGGTTTTTTATTAAGATAAACCCCCAAATAAAGTGCCTTTTGGGGTTTTTGTATCCTCTTTATATCTTGCCACTAGCATGTAAATACCTTTTATCCACTGTGTATCACTCGAGGGTTGCGGTGTATGATGCTAACAGCAACCTCATAGCCTTCATATTCATGCTCTCAGCTGATCACCCGTGCCAGCTTTTATTTGCTTTCCACAATCAAAATTAACTCCTGTTTCATTTATTTCACCAGCCTTTGGTTTATGGTCGCATCATAAGCGAAAGATCGAAATGTTAATAGAGAATAGCAAGAATGTAAATTTGTAAAGGTTTAATTACATTTTATTATCATATTAGCATATGCTTATATGATTTGTTATCCTAGGTTTAGGAGGTGAACGGCCTATGTCAGTTAAAAAGATTAAACAGATTGAGTTTGCAGACGGAGCGAGAGTTTTTAAGCTGCTGGGAGACCAAAACAGGTTAAGGATGCTTAAAATGCTTGAACAAAGTGAGTGCTGTGTGTGTGAATTTGTTGAAATTTTTCAAGTCAGCCAGCCAGCCATCAGTCAGCATTTACGAAAGCTTAGAGATGTAGGAATCGTAAAAGAAAAACGAAAAGGACAGTGGATGTTTTATTCACTTAACAAAGAAACTGATCTCTACCCGGTAATTGAGGATATTTTGTCATATATACCAGATCAGACAGCAGTGCTTGACGAGTTAGCACAGAATGGATTGCGTATTCGGTGTGACTAGTAGGAGGAGTAGGAAATGACGACAACTGTACTTGCAGTTCTTATTTTCCTGTTTACATTAGTGCTGGTCATCTGGCAGCCCAAAGGTCTGTCCATTGGCTGGTCTGCCGCTATTGGAGCAGTGCTTGCCTTGGCAGCCGGGATTGTAAGCTTTCAAGATGTATCGACAGTAACAGGAATCGTATGGAATGCAACGTTAACGTTTATAGCTATTATTATTATCTCACTTATTTTAGATGAAATTGGTTTCTTTGAGTGGTCTGCGTTACATATGGCAAGGGCTGCCAAAGGAAATGGTGTCCGGATGTTTATCTACGTAACCATATTAGGCTCAATCGTTGCGGCATTCTTTGCTAACGATGGAGCAGCGTTGATTCTGACACCTATTGTATTAGCGATGGTGCGGGCTCTTCATTTTAAAGAAGCTATGATTTTTCCTTTTATTATGGCGAGTGGATTTATTGCAGATACGACGTCGCTGCCATTAGTCGTCAGCAACCTCGTTAATATTGTATCAGCAGACTTTTTTAATATTGGTTTTGTGGAATATGCTTCCCGAATGATTGTTCCGAACTTTTTTGCTTTAGGTGCCAGTATTTTAGTGCTTTTTTTATTCTTTAGAAAAGATATACCAAAGAACTATGATATGTCGATGTTGAAAAAACCAAAAGAAGTGATACGAGATGAAAAAATGTTTCGTTTATCCTGGATAGTTCTTGGCCTTCTGCTTACAGGGTACTTCGTCAGTGAGTTTGTTGAGGTTCCGGTTTCCTTTGTAGCCGGTGCAATTGCCATCTTTTTTATTATCATGGCAAGAAAAAGCCCTGCGGTGAATACCGGGAAAGTCATGAAAGGTGCACCGTGGGCCATAGTGGTATTTTCTATAGGGATGTATGTCGTCGTCTTCGGCTTGAGCAATGTCGGTCTGACAGATTTACTTGCTGTGGTCATTCAGGCTGCAGCCGATGAAGGGTTATTTGTTGCTACCATTTCAATGGGATTTATCGCAGCGATTCTTTCATCTGTCATGAATAATATGCCTGCCGTTATGATTGATGCTTTGGCGATAGCCGAAACAGATACGTCTGGAATTCTGCGTGAAGCATTAATTTATGCCAATATTATAGGAGCTGATTTAGGACCGAAAATTACCCCGATAGGATCACTGGCTACGTTGCTGTGGCTTCATGTTCTTGCGTTAAAGGGTGTAAAGATATCATGGGGCTATTATTTTAAGGTAGGGATTATCCTTACCGTGCCGACTCTCTTTATCACCCTTGTAGGTCTGTATCTATGGCTTCTTATATTATCAATGATGTAAAAGGAGAGAATGGTAAATGGGAAAGTCGATTATTTATTTTTTGTGCACAGGGAACTCCTGCCGCAGTCAAATGGCAGAAGGGTTTGGGCATCATTACCTAGGGGATAGATATGAGGTTTATTCAGCGGGCATAGAAGCTCACGGAGTGAACCCTAAGGCTGTAAAGGCTATGAAAGAAATAGGAATTGACATTTCAAATCAAACGTCTGACACCATTGATCGGGATATATTAAGTAAAGCAGATCTAGTTGTGACCTTATGCGGCCATGCAAATGATGTCTGCCCGGCAACGCCTCCAAACAAAGAGCGGGAACACTGGGGATTCGATGACCCTGCAAAGGCGGAGGGGACAGATGAAGAACAGTGGAAGTTCTTCCAGCGTGTCCGTGATGAAATCGATGCAAGAATTAAGAGGTTTGCCGAGACGGGGAAGTAATAAAAGGAGTGATCTGAATGGGAACTATTCGAATATACGATCCTGCGATGTGCTGTGACACAGGAGTCTGTGGTCCAAGTGTAGATCCTGAGCTGACAAGAGTAGCGACAGCAATCTTTATGCTCGAAAAAGAAAATATAGATATAAGAAGGTTTAACCTAGGATCATCAGAGCTGCAAGCTTTCATTGAAGAAAAAGCGATGAAAGAGCTGTTACACGAAAAGGGAGCGGACGACGCCCTTCCGGCTGTCATGGTTGATGGGACAATTGTGAAAACAGGGAAGTACCCGACAAACCAGGAATTTGCCAAGTGGAGCGGGCTCAGTGAGGATAAAATATCATCCAAGCCTTCTAGCGGGAACAATATTACTTTGCTTTAAAGGAGCATTACCATGACTTATCCTAGATTTAACCCCATGAATTTAGATTTAACACCTTTTCTCTTTTATACAGGAAAAGGGGGAGTCGGAAAAACATCAACTGCATGTGCAGCTGCTGTAAATCTGGCTGACAGCGGCAAACGTGTGCTTATAGTAAGCACGGATCCTGCTTCTAATCTCCAGGACGTGTTTGAACAGGAAATCCAAACAGACATTACAGATATTGAAAAGGTTCCAGGTCTCTCTGCTATTAATATTAATCCTGAGGAAATAGCAGAACAGTACAGAGAAAAGGTGGTTGGTCCATACCGGGGCCTTCTTCCAGAATCGGCGATTTAATCAAATGGAAGAGCAGCTTTCAGGAGCTTGTACAGTGGAAATTGCAGCATTTGATGAGTTTGCGGGCCTTCTTGACAACGGAGAAGCTGGAAAATGAGTATGATCATATTATTTTCGATACAGCACCAACCGGACATACTCTGCGTCTTCTCCAGCTCCCGGCAGGACAAGTTCCTGAAGAGGTTAAGAAGCTCCTTCCTCGGCTCCGTGATCCTGAGCAAACAGACATCGTGGTAATAACATTGCCGGAAGCAACTCCAGTTCTTGAAGCGAGCCGTTTACAGGAAGACTTGAAGCGGGCAGAATTGTTTCCCAGCTGGTGGGTGTTAAATCAGAGCTTGTCAGCAGCCCATACGGAGGACCCGATATTAAAAGCAAAAGGACTGGTGGAACAAAAGTGGATTGAACGAGTGAAGAGTAAGGAAGCTGAACAAGTTTGCTTACTTCCCTGGAAAAGTGATTCCCTTTTATCAGCTAGAATGAAATAATACGTAAGAGGCTGGGACAAAACGGTCTCTGAAAAGTAATAAAAGGTGTCAGTTATCGATTTTCGATAACTGACACCTTTTTGTTGATCAGAAATGGGATGATGGGGCTTACGGACGGTGTACTTTCTTAACTGCACCACCATTAATGAAAATCATATATCGTTTTTCACCTGTTTTTTTCCTCTCACCACCATTTTCGAGTATTACAGCAGTATGTTTAATAAAACAAAGATGAAATTTACAAAACCTTTACATTGAATCTATATATTATTAACAATCGGTTGTTATGATCAGCTATGGAAATGATAATTTAGGAGGAACAACCGATGGATATAGATATGCAAACCATGGCGTTTTTATTTTTTGGAGGGTTAGGAATCTTTCTTTTTGGTATTAAATATATGAGTGACGGCCTCCAAAACACAGCTGGAGACAGACTTCGTGGTATTTTGGAGAAAGCCACGGATAATCCTATTAAAGGTGTGATAGCCGGTGCCCTTGTAACTGCCTTGCTCCAGACTTCCACGGGTTCAACAGTTATGATTATAGGACTGGTTAACGCTGGTTTGCTTACCTTTAGAAGAGCAATTCCCATGCTTATGGGCGCCAACTTGGGTACAACGCTAACCGCCTTTATGATTTCCTTCAAAATTGGTGATTATGCTTTGCCGATTCTGGCATTTGGTACCTTCTTAATTTTCTTTTTTAATAAGAAGTCTATTAATAACATTGGACAAGTTTTCTTTGGTTTTGGAATGATTTTCTTTGGCCTTAGTACGATGTCTGATGGGCTGTACCCTTTTAGGGATATGCCGCAATTTGTGGACATGATGGCTACGTTAGGCGAAAACCCTATTTTAGGCGTAGTAGCCGGAGCCTTCTTTACGATGCTGGTTCAAAGCTCAAGTGCTGCCATCGGCGTGCTTCAGACTATGGCAGTTGATGGACTTGTCAACCTTGAACAAGCTCTCCCGATTCTTTTTGGTGACAATATTGGAACGACAATCACTGCTGTTCTGGCTTCTTTGGGAGCAACAGTTGCTGCCAAAAGAGCAGCCTTAACTCATGTATTTTTTAATGTAATAGGTACAGTAATGTTTCTTATCATACTGCCAGTCGTACAAATAGTAGTTTTATTTATGTCTTCTACTCTCGGAGGTGACATTGCAAGAGAAATCGCTTATGCCCATGGATTGTTTAACTCCGTCAACGTACTGCTGCAGCTGCCGCTAATTGCTTTGTACGCTTACCTTATTCCAAAAATTATAAGAGGAGAAGATGAGATTGTCGAGCAGGGGCCAAAGCACCTGGAACCAGAATTATTAAAGCAGCCTTCATTTGCACTAGAAAAAGTGAGACTCGAAGTATTGCGTATGGGCTCACTGGCAGGGGAATGTGTTCACCACTCTACAGATATGCTGATCAGCAGGGACCCTAAGCAAGGGGAGCTTACAAAAAGAAAAGAAGAAGTTATAAATGACTTAAACAAACAGATAATCAGTTATCTTACGCACATTTCAAAAGCTTCTTTAAACCCGACTCAATCAGAGCTTCATTCTCAGCTTATGCATAACGTTACAGACATTGAACGAATTGGCGACCATTGTGAAAACATTATGGAGCTGTCAGAACATGCAATGGTTCATAAAGTGAAATTTTCTGATGAAGCAAAAGAAGGGTTGGCTCACATGGTTTCTATTACTTCGCTGGCTGTAGAAAAGGCTTTAATGGCATTAGAAAAGGCAGATGTAAATATAGCTATGGAAGTTTTAGAGATTGAAGGGGAAATTGACCAGACAGAAAAGCTGAACCGAAAAGCACACGTGGAACGATTGAATGCAGGCGAATGTTCAGGTACAAATGGAATGATTTATTTAGATATGCTAAGCAACCTCGAAAGAATAGGAGACCATGCTTCCAATATTGTAGAAAGCTTGATTCAAACCTCGGATCAAGCAAGCTAATAGTAATAAGTAAAGGTTGTCCCAATTGGTGACAACCTTTTTTGTAGGGGGAAAATGATCTAAAAACAAAGGAAATGTCAGGTGCAAACAAGAAACCATTAACGAGAGTGACAACAGTATCCTCGGAAAATATATAGAAGGATATGCTTGTCAAAGAAAAGCAGTATAACTTTCAAAATGTTACAAGTGCCATAATAGGAACGTAATTATATCCAATAAAGGGCGAGGGGATAGTGTGACAAGGAAAGTAAACTTTGGCTCAGTAGCTCATGATTACGCTAAATGGAGAAATGATTTGCCTGATACACTTTTTACTAAACTCTCCAATAGAGGGATAGAGGTTAACGGGAGTAACATTGCAGACCTTGGAGCGGGTACCGGGGTCCTTACACGCGGGCTGTCAAGGCAAGGAGCTAATGTTATTGCCATTGAACCTTCAAAGGATCTGACGGATCTCGGTGGAAAAATAGACACTAAAGAAGGAGTTTCCATTACTTATTTTAACCGTACAGCGGAAAACACCGCTCTTCCTGGCAATCGTTACGATTACGTTACCGTTCTTAGGGCGTGGCATTGGTTTGACAGGGAAAAAGCATTACAAGAAGTAAAGAGAATCCTGAAAGAAGACGGCACCTTCCTTGTAATGGATTCAGGATTTTTGCCCAAGCAAAGCCTTTTGATCAGGAATACTTTGCAAGTTATAAAAAAACATATGCCCAATCAGAAGATGACGTCTCCAGGGTCCAAATCTGATTCAACTCAGTTAATTAATAGCTTTCCTGTAGAGTGGTTTGAAGAATGGAAAGAGAATAGCTTTGAGTTAACAGACTGCTTTAAATTCAGCTATGAAGTGAGCTTTACTCCTAGTGAATGGAAGGGGAGAGTAGGTTCTTTGTCGTGGCTGTCAATGTTTGAGAGAAGTAAGAGAGAACGGGTTCTTCAAGAGGTGCAGGATAACGTGACAGAAACTTTTGGTTCTACTATTCATGCAGTGCCTCATGAATTTTACGTCAGCATCTTAAAAAAAACATAAAAAGGACCGAGCCTCGCAGGCTCTGTCCTTTTTTCTGTTAAGCGCGTTGAGCTTCTTCTCTGACATGGCGATTGTTATTGTTCAGTACTTTTCTTGCCATAAACTTGTGGAAAAAGTATTCACCTGCTGCTATCACTGCGGCTGATATAAGCGCTGCAAGCGGCAAGTTAATACCAGGAAACAGTAAGGTACCTACAATCCAGATTCCTGCAAAAGCTAGACCAAGATCGGCGAAGGCGGCTGTCCAGTTACCAAAGGAGGGGAACACCCACAGGTCGCCTATTAGATAAGCTCCTGCAGTAAGAACTAAGCTGGTAATTAGAATTTCTGCAATCGGCACTCCCCATAGACCTAGTACTATAAAAAGGGATGCGGCAACCATTACGAACTTAATTCCTAACGCTTTTAAGTGTTCCATGTCCTTCACCTCTCTTTTCACGTTGGTCTATTAATCTATATTAAACAGGGCGGTCAGTAATATTGTTTACTGCCCCCTTATTTTCTGCAGCTGATTGATTATCGCTCCCTGTTAATTCGTCTTTTGCTTCCTTTACCTTGCTTCCCACTTCCTGTAGGTCTTCCCCTGCTTCTTTTGCTGAAGAAATAACTTCCTGTGTGTCTTCTTTTACTTCAGATACCTTATCAAATAATTCATCGTTTGCTTTATCATATAGAGATTGCAAGCCATCTACTGCTTCCTTCAGTACATTTGTAGCTTCCTGTACACGGTCCATCATTTGGTCTTTTGTGCCAGCCGGATCTTCCTTTACATCAGAAGCCACCTTTGCTACTGAATCTTTCATTTGTGTCGTGCTGCCCTTCACTTTAGAGCGAGTGTTTGAGTCGATCAATACTGCGGCTGCCCCGGCCAGGGCCCCTATTGTTATGGCAGTTACTAATTTACTTCCGCTTTTCCCTTTTTGTTCTTTAGACACGGTTATCCCTCCTGTGTTTTTTTTGGAAAGCTAATTTTTTGAGCTAGTTTATCAGTGCGGTTTGTTCATGTTCTTCCACCTTTTTTGCACAGTTAAACAATTAATTTTTGGCAAGGAAGCCGTTTAACAAATGGACATTGCGTTAGAAGAGGCAGAGTGGAGGGGGATGTGTATATGAAAACGGTAAAGGTGTTTTAGGTCTGAGAAAAAGGTAAATAAAGTAAGACAATAAACATTCTTTACTCTTTTTTAGGTACTCTCTGGGGTCTTCCTTTGGAAAGGGTTATCAGGTTCACATTCATAAAGAAGGAGGGTTGGAACATGTTCTTTGAGGACTGGGAAGGAATCATAAGAGTGGTTATTATTTCGTTGTGTATTTATCCCCTTCTTATATTCATGCTGAGAATATCAGGTAAAAGAACGCTCTCAAAAATGAATATGTTTGATTTTATTATTACTATAGCTCTTGGCTCAACGGTGGCTACTATCCTTCTCAATGAAGAAGTTACCTATGCAGAAGGAGTGGCGGCTTTAGCCATGCTTATTATTCTGCAATTTATAGTCACCTCGCTCTCTGTCAGGTTTTCTGCTGTTAATAGAATGATTAAAGCGGAACCTCGATTACTTTATTATGAAGGGAATTTTAATATAGAAGCTATGAAAAAAGAAAGGATAAACAAAGATGAAATAAAGCAAGCCGTCAGAACAAATGGTCAACCTTCATTACAGGATGTAAAAGCAGTAGTGCTGGAGACGGATGGCTCACTATCAGTAATTCAAGGAGAAGAAGAGGGAGAGGCATTAAAGGATGTAAAAAAATAGCATAATTTGACCCCTTTAAAAGTTTTCTTTAGTTAAGAAGTGGGAATAGAACAGAAACCCCACAGGCAGGTGAATATATGGATATACACCGGGAACAGACTTACTGTCATCGTAGAAAGTTACATGTCGTTCATGAAGTATCATGGGCATCCAGTGATAATACAAAAGAGATAACGGCTAGCTGTACAGGGGTGGACGATTCTTGTAAAGACTGTTTAGTCGTTTTAATTAACGCGCAGAAAGAACAAGAAGGAAAAGAATTTGGAAAAGTGTACTATGAATCCAGTTCACCAACCAGCTGGCTTACTATATAAATGTGAGGAAGGCTTACTAATGTGAGGCTTCTTTTTTTTGTTAAGCTACTGCTGTTATTGTAAGAAGACTTGTTTTTCCAAGGGTCTGCAAATTAGATTTGGTATTGAAAAAAGCTAGCTAGGGAGAGTTTGAATTTTTAATAAGCATGATTGCCTGTTCAAATAAATATTTACTTTTAAGAGAGATTTTTAGAAAAAAGAAGTTTTAAGTGTAAGAAGAAAGGGGAAGTGAAATTATATCAATAAAAAAGCCTTCACCCCAGCACGGGATGAAGGAAAGGAAAAAGAAATGAAGCTGAATTTATATGCGGCCTGCACCGATGTAAGTTTGACTCCAGTATGAGTTGCTCAAGCTTGCAACTGTAACGCCAGTGGAAGATCCAGAGTGTACAAACTGGTTGTTTCCGATATAGATCCCTGCATGGGAAGGACCCGTACGAGTTTCAAAGAATACTAGATCGCCAACCTGAGGATTAGACACTTTTGTAGAAGCATTATACATTCCGGACACTGTTCTTGGTATTGATTTTCCATTTTGATTAAATGCATATTGAATAAAACCGCTGCAGTCAAATCCGCTTGGCGAAGTACCCCCCCATACATAAGGAGTTCCTTGTAATGATTTAGCTGTGTCTACAATACCTGTAGCGTTAGAAGTAGTAGAAGCTCCCGCTACTTGTGTTTGATTTGATGATGTGGAAGTGGCTGTGCTGGATCCATTTCCGCTCACGTTCATTTCGCCAAATGTTTGTGGCCCGACAACTCCATCTACTTGAATATTTTGCTCCCGCTGAAAGTCGACTACTGCTTGTCTCGTGATTGGTCCGAAATACCCAGTTACACTGTGGTTAAAATGTCCTTCTTCTTTAAGAGTTTCTTGAAGTTGAGAAACTTCCCCGTTACTCATGCCTACTCGTAATGTGTTATCTCCGAATGCTGCATCCGCTGCTGTTGGGGCTAAAAAGAGTCCACCTGCTAAAGCTGCTGAAATCACAAATTTTTTCATATGTTTAATCCTATTTTATAACTTTCCCTATGTTTGTTTTCTATGTTAAGAAACCTAAACTGACAGTTATAAAACTGGATTACACCTCCTTATTTTTTTCATAAATTTATAATTTAATTAACCGCTTGGCTCGTTGTTGTCATGACTACAATGAGTAATGTACCACCCTGAAACTCCTTGTACAATACATCCTATCTCTTTGTTATACAAAGGTAATCTTTGTTATTTCACTTGTAATATTATGTAATAGAGGGAAAAAAGCGGGTAGCTGTCTACCTCCCTTTGAGAGCAGGTTTTTTTCGTTTTTATTATCAAATGTCTGAATTTCTGAAAATACTTTTGTAACATTAAAGAAATATAGAAAGAGTTGGAAAGAGATTTGAAATTTGGTTTTAAATATGGAAAACAGTGGGTATGTGATGTGACAAGGAGGTGGAGTTATGGCACACATCAAAGCGTTAGCAATGAAAATTGCCATGGTAGCCCTCGTATTACTTGTTGTTTTGAGCGGATTTTACGGCTACCCGGTACTGAGCACCATTGTATTGTCTCTTCTTATCGTGGCTGTTTCTTATATTGTTGGGGATTTATTGATTTTAAGGAAGGCCAATAACATGACAGCTACCATAAGTGACTTTGCTGTTGTCCTGTTTATGACCTGGTTTGCTGCTATCCCAATCTATGGAATGGAAGTACCATTTATCCCTGCTCTTATTTCTGCAGTAATTATTGCAGCGGGAGAATGGGCCTTTCACAAATATGTATCCAAGCAGGTTCATCCAGAAATCGAGGGAGTATATTCATCTTAGAATAGGTAAAGAGGACGATCCCGAAAAGGTCGTCCTCTTTTTTGGAGAGACAAGGGGCGTGCCAGGCACCTGAGGTGTTTGTAATATAGAAAATGGCGAAAGTCTTGAGCTAGAAGGAATTAGTGAAGAGGAAAATTACAATCGTCAAGGGTGCCACATTCTATTTATAGATGTCTTTTACATCTGTAACGATGTTTTCTTCTCCCGTTTCCTGTGGTCCTTCCCAAGTAAGCATGCCTCCAGAGAAATTATAGGAAGTAATTCCTTGTGATTGAAAAAAGAGAGCCACCTGCTGGCTTCGCCGGCCGCTTCGACAAATAAAAATGTGATCTTTGCTTTTATCAAAGTCTCCAGCCTTCTCTGCAATTTCGCTCATAGGGAGGAGCGGGATACGAGGAATGTGTCCTTCTATATATTCATCTATTTCCCGGACATCAATTATAATTTTATTCTGATCCCTCTTCTCATAGATCTCTTTTAACTCTTCATAAGAAAGCTGTTTAATTCCATCCATTTCTTTTGACAATGGTACTCACCTGTCCTTATAGAATTTTTTATTGGTAAGGGGGACTCTTTTGTTGCTCGAATGTTCATTGATAATAAAGTAACATAATTAAACGATATGTTAAAATGCAGGAAAAGGGGGAAGTGGTATGCCTGGAAGAGAGCCTGTGCATCTCTACCTTTCAAGGTATGAAGAGCATCTGAATTATTTGCGGGAAACGGGACAGGAAACACAAGGCTGGCATGAACTGAGGACAAATGAATTAAAGGATTTTCTTAAGCTTGAACATGTTAGTCTGGAAGAGAAAAAGGAAAAGCTCGTTACGAACTATTCAAATGATGGAGAGCTTCAGCAAGGGTCTCACCTTGAAATAATTGCAAAGTTAAAGGATGGGACGATTTATAAACTTCACGGTTATTATGTAAAAGAAGAAAAGGATTGGTTCCCCGATGAAAATCCATTAATTCATGCAAATGATACATGCGGTTTCTGCCAATCTATTATGAAGATGAAGAAAAAAGGAGAAACAAAGGATACTTTTTGTATGCTTCCTTTACCTGAAAAGAAGTATATTTTTGAGAAAGCTTTGGAAACCCGGTGACTTTAATAATAGAAAATTTCTTGAAAGACACCTCCTCTTAGAAGGGCGGGTGTCTTTTTTATTTTTCTTTCGGGCTTGCGTCACCCAAGGATAATGGGAAACTCTGCAAAGAGCAGAAGCTGAGGTGGTATCTAATAGCGTGAACGATTCGTATGTATTATTCGTGAATACATTTAGATCACCATTTTTCATTCTGAATCGTTCTAATCACTCCCTCCAGCCTCCAACAACCAAGTGTTTTTTCATAAGAGTGAGAGTAGTGGGAATTTTCGTGTTAGGTTATCTAACACCATTTAACAAAACAAACTTTTCCTCCTTTACAATACTTTATATCAAGAACTTCACATCAAACGTTAATGCTAACAAAGATGAAGACCAAAAGGTGGGGAAATATGAAACAAGGGATTGTGTATTTTATAGGAGCCGGACCTGGAGATCCTGAATTGCTGACAGTGAAAGGCAGACGGCTGCTTCAGGAAGCAGATGTAATTGTATATGATCGTTTGGTTCATCCCATCTTGCTGATGGAAACAAGGGAAGATGCTCAGTTAGTTTATTGCGGGAAAAAGCCGTGCCAGCATACGTTAAGGCAAGAGGATATCCAAAAACAGCTTCTGATATATGCAAGGCGCGGGCTGAAAGTTGTAAGGCTTAAAGGCGGAGACCCATCAGTATTTGGAAGAGTGGGCGAAGAAGCAGAACTCCTGGCAGGACATGAGATTGATTATGAAATTGTCCCGGGGATCACATCTGGAATTGCAGCCCCTATGTATGCAGGGGTGCCTGTTACTCATCGGAAGTTTGGTGGATCCTTTGCAATGGTAACCGGTCACAGCAAGGATAAACATGGTAAGCCTGTGCTGGAATGGGACTCACTGGCAAAGGGAATTGATACGATCGCCTTTTACATGGGAATGAAGAACTTATCTTATATATGTGAACAGCTCATTACGTACGGGAAGCCTTCCACAACACCAGTACTTGTTGTAGAATGGGCAACCTTTGGCAAACAGAGAACAGTAGAAGGGACTCTTTCTACTATCTCAAATAAAGTGGTTCAGCAGAGGATAGCCAATCCGGCTATTACTCTTGTGGGAGACATTGTGAGCTTGAGAAGAAAGCTGAAATGGTTTGAACGCTCTACTTTAGTGAGCCAAGGTGTTATTCTTCCGGAAGGAAATAACCATTCCTATCTTAAAGCTATGCTTGCTGATGCCAGATTAGATGTATACGAACCTAGTCAAAATGTAATAGAAGGAAAAGACACCTCCTATTTGTCAAAGCTAGATAGTTTTAAGGAATTAGTTTTCCTTTCTCAAGAAAGTATCTCAATCTTTATCAAGAGTCTTGGACGTAAAGGCAAGGATGTAAGACAAGTACAGCAAGCTGTTTACACAGTTGATTCTAAGGTGCAAGAAGAGCTTCAAACATATGGAATTCAATCAAGCCTGTTAGGAGACAGGATGAAAATGGAGAGACCTTTATTTTTAGGCCGGGAGGAAGACAGATTCTCATTATCTAGTCCGATGAACAAAGAATTTGCTGTAACACATCAGAAGAAAATCGCATCAGTCTTTTCAGAAACGCTTCATCGTCTGATTGATGACGGACATGCAGATACACTTCTTCTATCAGATTGTAATTCGGCCCACTCATTTCTCCAATTTATGAAAGAGCAAGGAATAGACGCTGATCAGGCAGGTGAATATTTATCTGTTTATTGTATAGGAAAAGAGACAGCAGAGCTAGTGAAAAGGGAAGGGGTGCCTATCTCCTTAGTATTTAGCAGCAAAGAAGAATTTACTGAATGGCTGACTGCTGAAAGCTCATTATCTCAAGCGGCAAAAGCCTAATGAAAATAGAAGGGGCAGGTGAATTCTATAATCCTGGTGAGAAAGGTTCAGAGGCTTTGTTTTTTTACTCGTTAAATATGCATGTAGAATAGATAAATTATTCTGTGGAAGACAGGACACTGAAACTGGCGAGCAGCTGACAATTTTTATTCTCCAGAAAAAAGAAGGAAAGAGGAGTGGATGACAAGTGAAAGAGAAACTGATACTCATAGGAAACGGTATGGCCGGTATAAGAACCTTAGAAGAGATCTTAAAAAGAAATCCAGACCGCTTTGAAATTACTGTATTTGGAAAAGAACCCCACCCAAACTATAACCGTATTTTACTTTCTTCTGTGCTTCAAGGGGACACAGGTGTAAGCGACATTGTTCTCAATGATTACGACTGGTATAAAAACAACAATATTACTCTTTATGTCGGAGACCCTGTAGTAGAAATAGATACGAAAAAACAGGTTGTCTATAGTGAAGGCGGCATTAGTGCTTCCTACGATCACTTAATTTTCGCAACCGGTTCAAATCCATTCATGCTTCCTCTTCCAGGAGCAGATAAAAAAGACGTGATGGCATTTCGTGATATTAAAGACTGTGAAAAAATGATTGAAGCTTCTAAAAAGTACAAAAAAGCAGCTGTTATCGGAGGTGGATTATTAGGTTTGGAAGCAGCCCGTGGTTTGTTAAATCTCGATATGGAGGTTGACGTCATTCATTTGGCTGATCACTTAATGGAGCGTCAACTAGATGAGCCTGCTGCTCGGATGCTTAAAGAAGAACTGGTGAGCCAGGGAATGCGGTTCCACATGGGAAAACAAACTGAACGTATTCTAGGAAAAGAAAATGTAGAAGGTTTACGCTTTAAAGACGGCCAGGTTCTCGACGCCGATATTGTGGTCATGGCTGTGGGAATAAAGCCAAATATTGATTTAGCTCAAAAAACAAAGCTTGAAACCAACCGTGCTATTGTAATCAATGATTATATGGAAACGAGCGCACAAAATGTATATGCAGTCGGAGAATGTGCAGAACACCGCGGTATAGCTTATGGGCTCGTTGCTCCATTATATGAACAAGGAAAAGTGTTAGCAGAGCATTTGTGTGATAAAGAGCGCAAGCTAAAGCCTGGATACGAGGGATCTCTTGTTTACACTCAATTAAAAGTTTCCGGTGTAGACGTGTTTTCAGCAGGGCAATTTCAGGATCAAGAAGGATATCGTGCGATCAGAGTACACGATGAATTTGACGGAATTTATAAAAAAGTAGTAGTCAAGGATAATAAAGTGGTTGGAGCCGTTCTGTTTGGTGACACTTCAGATTCCCCTCGTCTTCTTGACATGATGAAAAAGGGAGAAGACATCTCCGAAATGAACAAAGTTGCCCTTCTTCCTTCTGAAAACGGAGCTGCAGCTACAGAAAGTCCAGTAGCATCTATGGCAGCCGAAGAAACGATTTGCGGGTGTAACGGGGTTTCCAAAGGTGCCATTGTCCAGGCCATTCATGAACAAGGTTTATCAACTGTAGAAGAAATTAAACAATATACAAATGCAGCTCGCTCCTGTGGAGGATGTAAACCGTTAGTTAACGATGTTCTGGCACTTACCCTTGGTGATGAAGTGGCTGGTGCTGACCAGAAAGAGCCGATTTGTGGATGTACTGATTATTCACATGAAGAAGTAGTGGAAGAAATTAAAGAAAAAGGACTTACTCACACCCGTGAAGTAATGAATGTTCTAGGCTGGAAAAATGATGAAGGGTGCTCAAAATGCCGTCCTGCCATCAACTATTATCTCGGTATGGTGAAACCACTGGAGTATGAGGATGACCATACTTCCCGTTTTATTAATGAAAGAGTCCATGCCAACATTCAAAATGATGGGACATACTCAGTTGTTCCTCGAATGTACGGCGGGGTGACAGACTCAGACCAGCTGAGAAAAATTGCTGATGTAGCTGATAAGTACAAAGTAGGCCTGCTGAAGGTTACAGGCGGGCAGCGCATCGACTTGCTTGGAGTAAAGAAAGAAGATCTTCCTAGTATTTGGAGCGACTTAGACATGCCTTCAGGCTATGCATATGGGAAAACGATCAGGACTGTAAAAACATGTGTAGGTGAAGACTTCTGCCGCTTTGGAACACAGGATTCCATTGGACTTGGGGTGCAAATTGAGAAAAAATACGAGCGTCTAAATACCCCTCACAAAGTGAAGATGGCTGTATCAGCCTGCCCGCGTAACTGTGCAGAGTCAGGCATCAAGGATATAGGAATTGTGGGCGTAGAGGGTGCCTGGGAAATGTATGTTGGAGGTAACGGCGGGGTTGATCTCCGCGGCGGAGACCTTCTTTGTAAAGTGAAAACGGGTGAAGAAGTACTAGATACAATCAGCGCATTTTTACAATACTACAGAGAGGATGCCCGTTACCTCGAAAGAACGTCTCACTGGGTTGAGCGTGTAGGACTTGATCATATCCGTTCCGTTGTAATGGATGACCAAGAGGAGCGAAAAGCATTAATCGAGCGGATGGAAGTTGCGTTATCACCTCTTAAAGATCCATGGAAGGATATTGTCGAGGATGAAGCCAAGAGAAAAGAACTCTTTGAAAACAAAAACGTACAAGTTACTCAACAATAAGGAGGGGACAGATAATGAGCAAGGTAGGAGAAGTGAACAAACTGAAGGTGGCAGATGTATCCGAAGTGGTTGAAGGTATTGGGAAAGAAGTGGTTATTGAAGGCCATTCCATCGCTCTCTTTAAGCTGAAGAGCGGGAAAATCAAAGCAATAGAAAACAGCTGTCCCCATAAAGGCGGTCCTTTATCTCAAGGTATAGTCAGCGGTGATAATGTATTTTGTCCCCTTCATGATTGGAAAGTATGTGTTAATGACGGAATGGTTCAAGGACCTGATGAAGGCTGCGTGCAAACGTACAAAGTAGATGTTGATGACGACTCTGTATATCTGTATATCTAAAAGTTAAGAAATGGGGTAGGTGGGGCCTGCCGGAAAGCGGGCCCCCGGTCTGCTCCTTTCCAAATCTTTTACTATATAAAACTATAACTACAAACCAAGGAATGCTGCGAGCAAATGTGCTTTCGGTGTTCTTTTTTTTGTAACCGACCAGAGAATCTCTGCCATTACTTTTGACAGGCGAGGAGATTTTTAGTCAACCAGGGTTTTAAGGTTTATAATAGAAGATCATATGGTATGAGTGGTTAAAGACACCCTGCAGAGAGGATGGAATGGGATGGAGAGCTATGAGATCAGACCAATGAAACCAGGTGATGAGAAAGAAATTGCAAAAGTCCATATAGATAGCTGGAAAACCACCTATAAAGGAATCATTCCTGCCTCATATTTAGATTCCTTACATGTTGAAGAGAGAACGGACTGGTGGAAACGTCTCATCAAAGAATTCCCTTTAGCACAGAACATCGGAAGAGTAGCGGTCAGAATGAAGGATAATAGGATTATAGGCTTTGCTCTGGGAGGGCCTGCTCCCAAAGAGGAAGAGACTGATGGAGAACTATTTGCACTTTATTTGTATGAGGGATGTCAAAAACAAGGGGTAGGAAAGCGTTTAGTGTATTCTATTTCTGAAGCATTTTTGGAAAGGAATTGGAAGGAACTCATTATTCGTGCCCTCGTGGATAATCCTAACATGCCTTTTTACGAAAAGCTTGAACCCAAATTTATAAGAAGACACACCATTACCATTGGTGGCAAGGATTTAGGAGAGTGGACCATGCTTTTTTCAACAGAAGACTTATATCATTCTTCGCGTATGAAGCAAAGGGGGTAATAAGTGGATGATAACAATGGAGTATTTCGGTAAAGATGATATTGAAATAGTAATGAAATGGGCCTGTTCTCCACGCTTTCTTATGCAGTGGGCAGGGCCTACTTTTTCTTATCCCCTTACAAGAGAGCAGCTGATGGAATATATAAGTGAGGCAAACCAAACAGACAGTACTCGTTATGTGTTTAAAATCATTCAAAATAATACCCGCGAAGTGATTGGCCACTTATCGATTGGTGCTGTCAATCGCTACAACAGATCCGCGAGAATAGGCAAGGTTATTATAGATGAAAAGTACAGAGGATTAGGATACGGAAAACAAGTAATCAAAGAAGCGATTCACTTTGGATTTGATCGTCTGGGCCTACATAGAATCAGTCTCGGAGTGTGGGATTTTAATGAACAGGCGCTAGTTTGTTATAAAAAGATGGGATTTATTGAGGAAGGAAGAAAAAGAGATTTTCGAAGGTTTGAAAATGAATACTGGACTTTGGTGGAAATGAGCATGCTGGAGGACGAGTGGGAGAAAATTATAGAAAAAGAAAGGCAAAACACATCCAGTATTCTGCACAGCTGAAGTGTTTTGCCAGTATTTTACGAACGGTTAGGATGATAGAAATCTCCGCTCTTTCCCCCTTTTTTTTCCACCAGATGTGTCTCTTTAATAATCATTGATTTATCCACAGCTTTGCACATGTCATAAAAAGTAAGGGCTGCAACAGATACAGCAGTTAAGGCTTCCATTTCTACTCCAGTATTACCTTTGCATGTTACTTCAGCAGTAATAAGTAAATCATACCCTTGCTCAGTTTGTTGATATTCAAAGGTGAAATCAGTTCCCTGCAGCAATATAGTATGGCACATCGGAATAAGGTCTGGTGTGTTTTTTGCTGCCATGATTCCTGCTACTTGAGCAACTTGCAAAGGATCCCCTTTTTTTATGCCGCCCTTTTGAACCTTTTCATACAGCTCTTCGGAAATAGATACTGTACTTTGGGCAAGAGCTGTCCGCTTCGTTTCTTCTTTATGAGAGATATCAACCATCTTTGGTCTGCCCTCTTTATTCCAATGAGAAAAATCACTCATTTGGTCATCCACCTTTCCTGGATCAATATATGTGTGATACTTCTTTTGCATAAAACGATAGTAACATTCCTTGGTGGCAGATAGAAGAACATAGAATGTTCACTTGAGAAAAAGTATGTTAAGTTTTCTAACGTAAGTGTTGAAGGTTTGGGAGAAGTTTGGAAATATAAGAACTATACTATTTTTTCTGTGTTTTCACAACTTTTATTATCAAATCTTTAAATAGCAGCTGCCCTATTCGATATGGAATTGTAAAGGCAGCCTGTATTTTCCCTATAAACAAGTAGATAAGAAGCATATTCTAGTCATTGCAACCTGTCTCAGGCTTTCCTTTTTTATTATAAATTTGTTGGAGGTACACCATGGGCAAGAATAAGTTAGTTCTCGTAGGAAACGGAATGGCAGGCTTACACTGTATCGAGGAATTACTTAAGATAGATAATGAGAAATATGAGATTACTATTTTCGGAAGTGAACCACATATAAACTATAACCGCATTATGCTCTCCTCTCTTCTGCAAGGCAGTTCCACAGTAGAAGAGATTACCTTAAATGATTGGCAGTGGTATCAGGATAATAATATCACGCTTTATACGGGAGAAAAGGTGCTGCAGATTGACAGTGAAAACCGGATGATCGTAACGGACAAAGGGCGTGAAGTTGATTATGACCGACTGATCCTGGCTACTGGTTCAGTACCTTTTATACTTCCTTTGCCTGGTGTGGAAAAGGAAGGCATTATTTCTTTTCGAACGATAGAGGATTGTGAGCAAATGATAAAAGCCTCTAAAACAGTAAACAAAGCAGTGGTCATAGGGGGAGGACTTCTTGGTCTGGAGGCTGCCAAAGGGCTGCTGAATAGAGGTATGGAAGTAGCAGTGGTTCACCGTGATGACTACTTAATGAATAATCAGTTGGATCGAATGGCCGGCGAGATGCTTCAAAGAGAGCTTGAAAGTCAGGGTATGAAATTTTACCTTTCCAGAAACACAAAAGAATTTTTAGGTGAAGACCACGTGACTGGATTGCAGTTTGAGAATGGGGAAATGATAGAGGCTGATCTTGTTGTCATGGCGGCGGGGGTAAAGCCAAATATAGAATTAGCAAACGCAAGTGGAATTGATACTAATCGAGCCATTTTAGTAAATGACTATTTAGAGACGAACACACCAAACATATATGCGGTTGGAGAGTGTGCCGAGCATCGAAGCCGGACCTATGGTCTCGTAAAGCCCTTGTACGAACAAGGGAAAGTATTGGCTGGAAATCTATGTGAACAACAGAGTGACGGCTACAAAGGCTCAGTTGTTTCTACACAATTGAAAATAGCGGGTGTTGATGTGTTTTCAGCCGGGCAAATCACTGAAGATACAGAAACAACCACTTTGCAAATGTACGATGGACTGGAAAACATTTATAAAAAAATCTTCTTTAAAGATGAAATCATTGTAGGAGCTGTTCTTTACGGAGATATTTCCATGGGCAGCAAGCTTCTTGGCATGATGCTGCAGAAAAAGGAGCTGTCAGACAAAGATAAGAAAACGTTCCTCCAAAATGCTTCTGGAGGCACCAGTCCCGTAGCCTCTATGGAACAAACAGAACTCATCTGTAATTGTAATAACGTCTCCAAAGGTACAATCATAGAAAAAGTCCAGGAAAATAATTGCACAACATTAGGCGAAGTAAAAGAATGCACCAAAGCCTCTACATCCTGCGGAAGCTGCCAGCCTTTTGTGGCAGACCTTCTTGAGTACATCCAAAGTGATGATTTTAACGAAAAGATTGAAAGAAAAACAATGTGCTCTTGTACTTCCCTAACGGAAGAACAAGTCGTTCAGCAAATACAGGTAAAAAACCTTAGAAGTGTGCAGGGGGTTATTGAATCGCTTCCCTGGGATAGTAAGGATGGCTGTGCAGACTGTGTTCCTGCATTGCATTATTATCTGGGAATGATTGATGAAAACTATCAGGCACAACGTACGTTTTCTGAAGAGGAGCATGCCGTTAAACAGCAAAACGGAACCTACACAATTACCCCAAAGATATATGGAGGGCTTACGAATCCACAACAGCTCCGACTGTTAGCCGATCTTGCAGAAGCGTATAACCTACATGAGGTGGCTATTGGCGAAGATCAGAGACTGCATATTCAGGGAGTTAGAGAAAGTGATCTGGCCAGTATTTATGAAAAACTTAATAAAGAATTAATCCCCTCAGGTGCCTATAAAATTAACCCTGTACAGACAAGTCACAGTCCTCACGTGTGCGACTGTGAAAAAGAGCAGGGAACCAAGCTTGCTGTAGAAATCGAAAGACAACTGGAGTATTTAAACACACCGTCGACAGTTAAGGTGAGTGTGTCTTCCTGTATGAAAGACTGTGCTGGTGCCAAGCTTCAAGATATCGGGCTTGTCCCAATGAACAGAGGATGGGAAGTGTACATCGGAGGAACGACAAAAGGCGAGCCACAGACAGGAGAGCTTCTTTCAGTAGCGGAGACAAGTGAAGACGCTATGATCCTCACTTTATCGCTTATCCAGTATTACCGGGAAACGGGTAATTTCAGAGAAACGGTGGGCGAATGGGCACAGAGAATTACAGAGATACATTTGCGTGAAGTTCTCTTTGATAGTGAGCTTCAAGATCATCTGCTTGAGCGATTGGATCATGATAGAAATGTCAGGATGGAGAAAAAGTATGGACTAGAGGTTACCAGCTAAGAATGAGAAGGTTTGCTTAGGAGGGAGGAGTTTCCATGACTGATTTATTGCTGAAATATTTTAGAGAAAAAGAACAAAAGGTTCAAGCTGAAAAAGTGTACAACACTCAGTGCCCTTTTTGCAGCATGCAATGTAAGATTCAACTGGTAGAGCAGACTGTAGTTACTAGAAAGAAATACTCAGCCCAGGGGCTTGATAACCCAACTACGCAAGGAAGGGTCTGTATTAAAGGGCTCAATGCCCACCACCATGCTGTGCACAAGGATCGTATCACTTATCCTATGGCAAAGGGAGAAGATGGGCAGTTTCATCGGATCTCCTGGGACAAAGCTTTACACCTTATCAAAGAGAATTTCACAGAGATACAAAGAGAGGATGGAATGGATGCCCTTTCTGTCTATGGCGGAGGGTCTTTAACCAACGAGTCCGCATACCTACTTGGTAAATTTGCCCGCATTGGCCTTCAAACAAAATATATTGATTATAACGGCAGGTTTTGCATGTCTTCGGCTGCCTCAGCGGGGGCGAAGGTATTTGGGATTGACAGGGGTCTCACCAACACTCTCTCAGAAATTCCAGAGTCTGAAGTTATTATCTTAGCAGGCACAAATATTGCTGACTGCCAGCCTACGATTATGCCGTACTTTGAAGAAGCCAAAGCAAATGGTGCTTATATAATCGCCATTGATCCAAGAGAAACAGGAACGACTAAAATGGCTGACTTACATTTGAAAGTAAAACCTGGCAAGGATGCTGCTCTTTCCAATGGTATTTTAAAAGTTTTAATAGAGGAAAACCTCATCGATGAAAGTTTCATAGATGAACGAACCAATGGGTTTGACGAGGTTCAGGAGCATGTGGCTTCTTTCTCGTTAGAGGAAATTAGTCAGTCCACAGGTGTAGCTGAAGCCGAAATTCAAAAGGCGGCAATGAAATTTGGTAAGGCTGCAACAGGCACGATTTTTACAGCAAGAGGGGTAGAACAGCAGACGGATGGACATATGGCTGTACGTAATTTTCTAAACATTCTTCTCGTTACAGGGAAAATTGGGAAGCCAAACTGTGGATACGGAGCTATTACCGGCCAGGCGAACGGACAAGGAGGAAGAGAACACGGCCAGAAATCAGACCAGCTGCCAGGTTATCGTTCCATTGAAAACCCGGATCACCGTCAATATATTGCCGAGGTCTGGGGAGTGAAGGACACAGATATCCCTGGAAAAGGGGTTTCTGCCTATGAAATGATGGAAAAAGTGCATCAAGGGGAAATAACCGGGATGTTTCTCATGGCCTCTAACCCGATTGTCTCCAACCCTAACGCCACATTAGTCAAAAACGGCCTGAAAAAGCTGAAATACCTAGTTGCAGTGGATATGTTTATTTCGGAAACAGCTGAGTTAGCTGACTTGATTCTTCCCCCTACATCTTACCTTGAAAATGAAGGTACCTTGACTAATATGGAAGGAAGAGTGATGCACAGAGAAGGGCAGCGAAGGATTCCCGGAGAAGCGAAACATGACTGGAAGATTTTATGTGAAGTAGCCAGAGTGATGGGAAAAGAAGAATACTTCACTTACGAAACAGTGGAAGACATCTTTAATGAACTTCGCGTAGCTTCTCGAGGCGGCATGGCTGACTATTATGGCATGACCTATGAGCGTATTAAGGAAAAGGAAGGAATCCTGTGGCCTTGCCCTGATACAAATCATGAGGGAACAAGCAGGTTGTTTGAAGAGCGGTTCCACCATGCTGATGGAAGAGCAGCAATGATGCCTGTTTCAAACGATCCTTCCATTAAAAAGGAAGAACCTTCGGAGGAATTTCCAGTGTACTTAACGACAGGGCGGGTAATGGCGCATTATTTAACAGGGGTGCAAACACGAAAAACATCTGCGTTGAATGCCAGGTTCTTTGAGTCATTTATTGAAATACATCCTTCCACAGCAAGAAAGTATGAGATTGAAGACAATAGTCTTGTCAAAATTACCTCAAAGCGAGGAGAAATCATTGTAAGAAGTAAATGGTCTTCAGACATTAGGGAAGATACAGTATTTGTTCCCTTTCACTGGGCCGAATCCCAGAATGTAAACAACTTAATTCCTAGGGAATTGGATCCTCAGTGCAGAATGCCCGGATTCAAAACTTCAGCAGTGAAAGTTCAGCCCTTTACGGCAGTGATTTAACTTAAAAGCTTCCATAGCCTTGCTATGGAGGCTTTTAAGTTTGTCTGCCAAATAGATTTGTTCTGGAAATCGAGGGTTCCTTCCGGGAGAAGAATCGTTTCCAGGTTCTTTACCTTTTTTGAGAAAATCCACATAATAAAAGAGTAGTGAATTCAGGCTAATGAAAAGACAGGTGGTATTTATGCAGACTGAAGAAATAGTAAAGCAGGCGCAGGAGTGGGTAAGAGATTTCTTTGAAGGAGAGGCAAGCGGGCATGATTGGTGGCATACATACAGAGTAGTTGAGCTGGCAAAAACAATAGCCCGGGAAGAAAAGGCTGACCTTTTTGTCTGTGAACTGGCGGCTCTGCTTCATGATATGGCGGACTCAAAATTTAATGAGACAGAAGCGGATGGTATTCAAAAAGTGGCAGGTTGGCTGGATGACAAGCAGGTTCGTAAAGAAGAAAGAGATCATGTTTTAGAAATTATTTCAACAATGTCTTTCAGGGGAGGCCACAACCCTCCAATGAAAACCATTGAAGGGAAGGTGGTCCAGGATGCAGACCGTCTTGATGCGATTGGTGCTCTTGGTATTGCCAGGACCTTTGCTTTTTCAGGAGCCCATGGCCATCCTATATACGTCCCAGGGGAGCAGCCTCAGGAAGCAATGTCAAAAGAAGAATACGAAAAAAGGCAAAGCTCCGCAGTCAATCATTTTTATGAAAAGCTGCTCCTGTTAAAAGAAAAATTGAATACAGATTATGGAAAAGAAATAGGCAAAGAGAGACACTTGTTTATGGTGAATTTTCTCGAGCAGTTTTACCTGGAGTGGAATGGGGAGAAATGAGCATAAAAAGAGTCTGGCTCGGAGCCAGACTCTTTTTCCAAATTTACGTGCTTATTGTTCTAATTCTACTTCAAGATTCGTCCCATCTTGAAACTCAATTTCAAGCTCAAATTCATCGATTTCGTCACGACTGATATCAAGTTCTTCCAGGACTGCATCAATAATTTCATCATCAGACATATCTTCATTAATATAAAGGCTGCCAAGAAGATCTTCTAATTCTGAGATGGCCTGCTCTCCTTCTTGTTCTTCTTCCTCACCGTTTTCTTTTTCGATTTCGCCCTCTGTATCTCCGTTTTCTTCATATTCATATTCCCATTCGCTGCCATCAGTAAATTCAATGTCCAGGTCGAACTCTTCTACGCCACGATCAAGCAAGGATTCATCTGCAGATGCTTCCTCCTCGTCACCGTTTGTGTCGTTAAGGTCGTCAGTTGTTTCTTCATCCCCATTTTCCTCTTCTTCATCATCAGGTGATTCTGTTTGCTCATCGTCCTCTAAATCGCCTGTTTCCTCTGGCTCCTCCTGGTCTGTTTCTTCTGTTTGGACATTTTCAGATACTTCTTGTTCTGTATCTCCTTCTGTTGCACCGTTATCTTCTCCCTCTCCGCAGGCAGCCAGCACAAGGGCTAAGGAAGACATAGCAATGAAAGAACGTTTCATATGAAAAAACTCCTTTTAATTAATCATAAGTAATGAGTAATGAGTGACCTATACCCGTTGAAGGCAAGACATAAACAGGCTGGAGAAAGATTATTGGCATTTGTGAAAGTTAACATATAAAGGGGAATAAAAGAGAAAATGAGAGAAATGCAATCATGTAATTGACTTACATGGGACTTTCGGTATAGCTGTAAATATGCTACACTTCTTTTGTTCACAACGCCGATTCTTGTTAGGGACAAGAATCTTAGATGAAATGCTCTGCGCACAAGATGTTAAAAGAGAGGGAAACGGACGGATAACCTAGCTGAAATTAGCAGATTGTAAATAATAGAACGGTACTCTGTTATGTGAATGGCAGGTTAAAAAAATAATCTTTCTAATTTCATCCATGCAAATGAGTAAAAAATTAGAAAGAGGTGCGAAACAAAAAAGTGAATACAGCAAAGATGAAAGAAGAGTGGTTTGGGAATGTCAAAGGGGATGTTCTTGCAGGAATTGTGGTGGCTTTGGCCCTTATACCAGAGGCCATCGCTTTTTCTATCATTGCAGGAGTAGATCCGATGGTAGGGTTATACGCTTCTTTTAGTATTGCAGTGGTGATTGCCTTTGTTGGTGGACGCCCAGGCATGATATCAGCTGCTACGGGAGCTATGGCATTGTTAATGGTTACACTTGTAGCAGATCATGGGCTTCAATACTTGCTTGCTGCTACCATTCTTACGGGAATTATCCAAATATTATTTGGTGTGTTTAAGCTGGCCGTCTTTATGAAGTTTATCCCAAGGGCTGTGATCGTGGGGTTTGTGAATGCTCTTGCCATCTTAATTTTTATGGCACAATTAGAGCATTTTGTGGGAGAAACATGGATTATGTATGCACTGGTTGCTTTAACGCTTGCCATTATTTATCTGCTCCCTAAAGTTACTTCAGCGGTACCGTCGACATTAGTTGCCATTGTTGTGGTGACAGCTATTGCTGTTTTTATGAATGCAGGTGTTCGGACTGTTGGAGACATGGGGGCTTTGCCTGATACATTGCCAGTCTTTTTGCTTCCCTCTATTCCTCTAAATATGGAAACATTAATGATTATACTTCCTTACTCGCTGGCTCTTGCTGTTGTTGGTTTGTTGGAGTCCTTGCTCACAGCAACAATTGTTGATGATATGACAGATACGGACAGCAATAAAAACAAAGAAAGCAGAGGACAGGGCTACGCCAATGTAGTGACAGGTTTCTTTGGCGGGATGGCAGGGTGTGCCATGATTGGACAATCTGTTATTAATGTGAAGTCAGGAGGAAGGGGAAGGTTATCCGCTTTGGTTGCCGGTGTGTTTCTCATGTTCTTGATCATTGTCCTTGGTAATCTGGTTGTCCAAATTCCGATGGCTGCTTTGGCAGGTGTCATGATTATGGTGTCAATCAGTACATTTGACTGGGGATCCATTAGGATGCTTCCTAAAATTCCAAAGACTGACTCGGCAGTTATGCTGGTTACGGTGGGAACAGTCGTGGTCACTCATGACCTCTCGCAAGGGGTATTTGCCGGTGTAATTTTAAGTGCGATTTTCTTTGCCGCAAAGATCTCTAAAGTAAAAGTAACCGAGCATTTTATCAGAGCAGAAGAGAAAAAAGTCTACCATATAGACGGTCAACTGTTCTTTGCATCAGTAACTGACTTTACAAAAGGGTTTGATTACCAGGAGAATGTGAAGAAAGTGGAGCTTGATTTATCAAAAGCCCACGTATGGGATGACTCCGCCGTCGAGGCTTTGGAAAAAGTAAGAGCAAAGTATGAGCAAAATAACGTTGAAGTCAGTTTTACCGGCTTGAACCAGGAGAGTTCAAACCTTATGAAAAGGCTTGAAGGGTTATCATCAGGCCATTAAGGGAAAAGTGCGCAGTAATGCGCACTTTTTTCATATATAATAATACTAAAAGGGGGAGATCAGCAATGTACAAAAAAATCCTTTTGGCTGCAGACGGCTCTGAAAATGCTGTACGTTCTGCCAGACACGCTTTGGGTATAAGAGCTGGTCATAAAGACAGCCACATTGATATCATTTATGTAATAGACGGGGAAAAAGCAAAATCTGAGGTCATTCACTTCGGCGATACAGCTGTAATCGAAAAAAAGCGAAAAGAACGTTTAAAACCTATCATTGAAATGTTTGAAGAAGAAAACGTTTCTTATGATATACATTTAAAGCATGGAGAACCAGGACCTAGCATTGTAGAGTTTGCGAATGAGGGAAACTATGATTGTGTAGTTATAGGAAGCCGGGGCTTAAACAAGCTTCAAAGCATGGTGCTTGGCAGTGTCAGCCATAAAGTAGCGAAAAGGGTGCAAAGTCCGGTAATGATTGTAAAATAAATAAAATCCCCCTTATCACCAAGGGGGATTTTATTTAGGTGCCTGGCACCTTCTTGGTTTGTAACATTAATATTGCTGAATTCCCTAGTGCAAAGGGGAAAATGCATTTTATTATGTTACACATCATAAAGGTGCCAGGCACCTCTCTCCTCTAATCTCGTAATAAAAAATCCATAAAGCTTCCTGCAATCATTCCAAGAAAGACGGTCTGGACTGGGAATGGATCCATATAAAGTCCGAACATGACAGCTATAATCGCAAAAATTGTAGTGTACTTAACTTTCATGAAGGAATTGAAAAAAGGAAAGGACGCCTGTAAGCTTGAAAAAATAAACGGTGAGAAATAAACAGCGAGTACAATGATAGCCAGAATTATCACAAGTACATCCATTTTCAAAATCCTTTCTCTCAAGACATTAACTTTCTTCTATAATAAGTATGCCCCTAAACTGGAAAGAGAAAACTGTGAATTGCAGAGAGAGAATTGAATAGGGAAGTCAGTGTAAGTATTTTCTCACCCTCTGCAAGTAAAAAGAAAAAACATGACTCATTTGCAGGCTTAAAAAAAGCTGCCCTGTCCTTTGGTTTCTTTAAAGAACAAGGCAGTTTTATTAAATTTATCTTTCCTGTCAAATAGAAGATTCTGACCCTGAGTCTATAGGCTTTATAAGGCCACGCAACATAAGTGCGGCGAGGATAAGGAGAACAATAGATACAGTAAGACCTAATAAAGTGCTTCCTGTCAGCCCGAGCACTAAATAGCCTAAAAAGGATACTGCCGCTACGACTAAGGCGTAAGGAAGCTGGGTCAATACATGATCGATATGATGGCTGCCCGCACCTGTAGAGGAAAGAATGGTCGTATCTGAAATAGGAGAGCAATGATCTCCAAAAATGGCACCTGCTAAAACTGCTGCTAGAACAGGGAGCATCATTGTTATATCAAGGGCTGCTGCAATGTCTCCCGCTATTGGAAGGAGTAAAATGAAGGTGCCCCAGGATGTCCCGGTAGAAAAAGCCATAAATCCTGCCAAAAGAAAGAGCAGAGCTGGCAGCCAGTACGCAGGAACCGTACCATCTAGAACTCCGGCTAAATATTCTCCAGTTCCTAAACCATCAATAACCGTAACCATTGTCCAGGCAAATATTAAGATGTAAATTGCTGGAAGCATAGATTGAATGCCTTTTCCTAAGGTTGATAGTACCCCTTTTACAGATGGTTTTTTTCTTGCAGTTAAAAGGAGAGCCGTGCTCAGTCCTATCAGTCCGCCATATACCAAGGAGGATGCTACATCAGTTTCAGCAAATACAGTAAGAGCGGTTGCTTCTCCTTCTGTTCCTTGTATTCCGGTAATAATCATGAATACCACTGTACCCACAATTAACACGGCAATCGGCAGAAGTAAGTCTATGACTGAGCCTTTTCCTTCATTAATATCTGTTTTGTGGTCTCCGGGGATCGCTCCTCTGGAGGAGTCAAACAATACACCTTTTTGGATAGCTCTTGATTCATGGGTACGCATAGGCCCGAAATTCAGCTTCCATACAATAACCAGAAAAACAAACAAGATGGCCGTCAAGGCGTAAAAATTCATTGGGATCATATAAATAAATGCTTCAAGAGCTCCATACTGCCCCAGACCATGATCAGCTAAGATTCCAGCAATAATCGTTATAATGTAGGCGCCCCAGCTTGACAGCGGAGCAATCACACAAATAGGAGCAGCAGCTGAATCCACGATATAGGCAAGCTTTGCTCGTGACACCTTATGTCTGTCGGTAAGAGGCCTGCTCACTTGTCCTACGGTTAAACTATTAAAATAATCATCAATGAATACAAGAATTCCAAATACTAATGTAGCGAGCTGGGCACCTATTCTTGTTTTTACTTTGGAAAGAGCCCATTCCCCAAACGCACGGCTGCCGCCTGAAAAAGTAATAAGAGCGGCCATCATGCCTAGAAAAAGCAAGAATAGCATGATGAAAAATTCCCAGTCATTCACAGCGCCGTCAACGTAAAAAAGAGAGACTGCAGTTTCTGTAATTTGAACAATGGTGGAGACAACACTCCAGTCGTTTAAAATAAGACCTCCTATCACAATCCCGGCACCTAAAGATAAAATAACTCTTCGCGTTAGTATAATCATAAGAAGAGTAAGAAGGGGCGGAATCAAGGAAATAAAGGATGGTTCTGTCATTATGCAATTTCCTTTCTATTCGAATTTTTTCTCCAAGCTTGAAACATTTGTCACTAAAAAAGGGCAATGGAGCATATCCATTGCCAGATGGCCGAGACGCTGCCGTTATTTGTTCTTCCCGTGAACAGTGACAGTCCTGTTTTTTTTATTCAATACAGCTCTAAAAAGCTGCTCTTTACTGCTTGAGAGAATGCCGAAAATAGGCGTAAAAGGCGGGCAAGCACAACGGGTCGTTCTGCCTCCGCCACGTTTCTGATGGAGATTTACCATTATTATATTATGGGCCCAGGCAATTATAACAGGGAAAAAAGAAAAGAGGAAAAGTTATTTTAAAATGATGTCATAAACTGCTTTGGCCACACCGTCTGCATCATGATGAGCAGTTTCGTGAGTAGCGACTTTTTTTACATCATCTTCAGCATTTCCCATCGCGATACTGGTTCCAACCAGGTTAAACATGGGAAGGTCGTTGTAATTGTCTCCAATGGCAAAGCTATTTTCGGCGTCAATATGGAGATGTTCAAGGACAGACAGCAGCCCTTTCCCTTTTTGAATGTCCGGATGCATAATCTCAATATTGTCGCGACCGGAAGAAGTGATTGAAATTTCCTCTCTTCCTGACCATACTTTACGAGCCTGATGCAGTTTTTCTTCAAGGAGTGAAACGACTAAGAACTTATAAACCTTGTAGTGATTCGATTTTAACTCCTCTGGAGATGGCATGTCTTTAATAACAAGGTCTTTAATCTGCTCATCAGCTTTTTGTCGTATTCTTTCACTAATGACTTCTGCATCTTCCTTATTCTTCGTAAATTCCTTGATGTCATTTTCATAAAAATCTTTACCCTGGGCAGAAGCATGAATACCTTCCTGTGTGTATGCATGATAATAATAGCCTTTGTTTTCAAGCCATTCAAGAAGGTCGGCAGCATCTTTCGTTTGCATCGTTGCTTCGCGGAGAACCTCGTCCTGCCATTCCACGACTGCCCCATTTATAGAAACGATGCCGTCGGGTTGCACATTTGCATTTCCCGTCAGCCTTTTTACTTCATCTACATCTCTTCCTGTCGCAATCACGACTTTATATCCCTTATGTTTTAACTTCTTTAATGCTTCAGCATTGGCTGCTGAAATCTTTCCATTAGAATTAAGTAATGTCCCGTCCATATCAATAGCTACGATACTCATGTTGGTCACCTCGGTTTTTTGAAGAAATTGACTTACTTAGTTGTAACGTTCAACACATCCGCTGTCAAATGTAAAAAGAACCCCGTCAGGTCTCTTTTTAATTCTGAAAGCAGAAACAATAACGATGCTTTACCTTTCATAACCCATTATCTATCATACCGCGTAGGACGAAAAAACTCGAATAATTGAAGGTGCTTTTCCAATAAAAAGTAAAATGTTTCAGGTGGAACAAATAGAATGAAAATTTAGATAATTTAATGTAGACATGTTTTACATGAAAAGGCTGAAGAGATTAAGGAGGAAAAAGAACGGGAAAGGGGAAGTGAAGGTACTGTGAAGACAAGGAGTATAGTTCTATGAATAAAAAAACAATAATTAAGCTTGGAGTCCTTCTCACCCTCATTATATTTCTGGCCTGGTTAAACGTATCTGTGATACAGGTCAACCCGAGTGCCATTCAAGGTTGGGTTTTATCCTTTGGTTTGTGGGCTCCCGTCATATACATTCTTCTATACACGCTGCGTCCTTTAGTCCTCTTTCCAGCTTCGGTAATGTCTATGGCGGGAGGACTGGCGTTTGGTCCATGGCTTGGGGTTGTGTTGAATATGGCAGGAGCGATTGGAGGTGCAGCATTATCCTTTTTCGTGGCCAGGCTTTTTGGGAAAAATATTGCTGGTAAAGAGTGGTCAGGACGTGCAAAAGTCATACAGGAAGAATTAAAAGAACATGGTTTTCTCTACTTGCTTACGCTTAGGCTAATTCCTGTTCTGAACTTTGACCTGGTCAGTTATGTTGCAGGGGTGTCGAAGATTCGTTTTTTATCCTACCTTGCTGCCACTGCCATTGGAATCATACCAGGTGCTTTTGCTTATACATTTCTTGGCGCAGGTCTCGTAAGCGGGGATTTCACCATTATATTTATCGGGTTTGGTCTTATTGTATTGGTGTCCCTGCTTCCATTCCTGTTAAAAAGGCTTAAGCGATCCCGGCAGGCCATGCAGGAGCTAGAAGGGAGCGAAAGCAGATAAATTCAATTTCTCTTTAAAAGACATCAGGGATATTAAAAAGCCAAGTACTATCTAAAGGATACTCATATATACAAAAAGACGAGGTGCCTCCTGTGAGACAGACCTCGTCTTTGTTTATTGTTTCATATAGGAGTTTTCAGAGAAGACCAAATTAGGATACTTATCTCTTGTCGTATTCATTTGAAATTCATTTTCAAAGAGTGCAACAATTCTCTGATCTCTATCAAGGGCAAGGTTCCGCTGTTTCTTCTTAAATACTTCTAGTTCTTTTTCATCGCCGTCTACCCAGCGGGCAATAGAGAAAGGTAAACGATCCAGCCGGATTTCAGACTTATATTCATGTTTCAGGCGGTACTCAAGCACCTCAAATTGAAGAACCCCTACTACACCGACAATTTGTTGTTCTGGAATCTTGTTGTACGTTTGAAAAAGCTGTACAGCTCCTTCTTCTGTCAGCTGATGTATACCTTTTTCAAAAGACTTATGCTTCATCGCATCCTTAACTGATATGGCAGCAAAATGTTCGGGTGAAAAATGAGGCATCTCTTCAAAAGAAAAAGAGTCTTTTTCAACAAGGGTGTCCCCAATTCTGAAAGTACCAGGGTCAAACAAGCCAATAATATCGCCAGCATAAGCTTCTTCCACAATGCTTCTGTCCTGTGCCAGAAACTGGGTGGGCTGAGCGAGACGCAAAGATTTGTTTAAGCGCACATGATTCACAGTCATGCCTCGTTCATATTTTCCAGAAGTAATTCTCAAAAAGGCAATTCTGTCCCGGTGGTTAGGATTCATGTTAGCCTGAATTTTAAAGATAAATCCTGAAAAATGTTTATTAACCGGATCAACAAGACCCTTATCGCTATGACGGCCAACGGGAGCCGGGGCCATAGTAAGAAAATGCTCCAGAAAGTTTTGGACCCCGAAGTTAGAAATAGCGCTTCCGAAAAAGACGGGGGTGAGTTCACCCGTCTTGATCTTTTCTTGCTCAAAGGGATCTCCTGCTACGTCAAGAAGCTCCATCTCTTCTCGGAACTGTTCGAGTAGCTGGCTGTCGATAAGATCAGCGAGAACGGGATCACCAGGTCCGCTCACTTCTTTTACCTCAACCTGAGAGGGATCTTCTGGATTAAAAAACTCGATCTTTTTATTGTGTCTATCATAAATGCCCTGGAAATCCTGGCCCATACCGATAGGCCAGTTCATTGGATAAGAGCGGATACCGAGGAGCTCTTCAATTTCTTCCATTAAGTCAAATGGATCCCGGCCCTGCCGGTCTAATTTATTTATAAAAGTAAAAATAGGGATACCACGCATTTTACATACTTTAAACAGTTTTTTTGTTTGGGCTTCTACTCCTTTAGCCGAGTCAATCAGCATGGTCGCAGAATCTGCAGCAGTCAAGGTACGGTACGTATCTTCACTGAAGTCTTCATGGCCTGGTGTATCCAGTATATTAACCTGGTGCCCTTCATATAGAAATTCCATCACTGAGCTTGTGACAGAAATTCCTCGTTGTTTCTCGATCTCCATCCAGTCACTGGTCGCATGCCGGGAGTTCTTTCTTCCTTTTACGGTACCGGCTTCACGAATGGCTCCCCCAAAATAAAGAAGCTTTTCTGTTAACGTGGTTTTTCCTGCATCAGGATGTGAAATGATGGCAAATGTCTTCCGAGACAAAATTTCATTACTTAACTTACTCATATATAGCTTCCTTTCTATAGGACCATAAAGGCAAACATTGAATTTCTGCCTTCTTTATCATAATGGATTCATTGGACAGACTCAATCATTCCCTGAAAAAATAACCAAAGCACTCTCCTTTAGAGCGTGCCTTGGTTACTCATTCCTATTTCATATAAGGACTTTGACTGAGTGCTTGTTCAAGAGTGAGGTATGTGGGTACACCTTTAAAAGTGATGCCTAAGTGAACAATAGTTTGCGAAAGCTCCGGTCTCATCCCCGTAATGCTTGTTTCAATCCCTAAGAGCTGCAACGAATGGATTAAGTTGAGCAGATGCTGGGCAAACCAGGTGTTAATAGTATTAATCCCTGAAAGGTCTATAATAATATAGCTGAGACTGAGCTCTGCTGCACGGTCTAACGTTTTGCTTTGCAAGTACTCTGAACGTTCATCATCCATATCACCAATAATAGGAAGGACAGCGACTCCTTTTTTTATCGGGACAACAGGGACAGATATTTCCTGCATTTCTTGCTTAGCCAGTTCAAGAGCTTTAATGTGGTGTGCCACAAAAGTATAACTGAATGCGTGAATGGCATAATCCAGGAAGTGATTCACCTTTTTGTAGAGGAAAAATGCTGTATCGATAGAAAAGCCCTGTTGCGTACTTTGTTCTTTTATTAATTCCTCTAGCACATCACGGTACATTGGCATGATTAAGAGAGCCTGATTTAAATCAACATTGTTATCAATTGAATTGTAGGCTGTTTGTACTGCCCATTCTTCAATCTTTTTCTTTGGTTCCGCTGCTTCCTCAGAAATCATTGCATCACCAACCATGGAAAAAAAGCTGCCTCGTACTTCTGTGTCCAGACCCTTCTTTTTCTCCTCTTCCTCAGGAAAGTAAAGAGAGCTTTCTGTAAGTTTTTCTTCCATTTTTGTGCATAAAGCATGGCGATTTTCATTTATAAGAGCACTTAGCAAGTGCAATGCTGAGCTTTTGTTATCTCCCATTGAAGTTCCCCCAAATGTATTAGATTTTAGCCTAATCTATATGAATGGTGATTGCGTTACCTTTGGATTGATGCGTGGGTAAATAGACGTATAAAAAGCAGAAAACACAGTATCTATCATACCACAATATTAAGAATGGCAGATGGTATGTACCTAATATCTAGATATTAGTGTATCCATCCTGATTTTAGAGTGCAATGAAAACGGTGTTACAAACCTTTATCATTCTTTACAGCTTAAGGTTACAAGAGACCAAGACAGGGAAATTACATAGGGAAGAAAGGAGGAGAAACTGTTGTTCAGGTTTGTAATTATTGTTTCAGCTAAAACGTTGAGTAAAATATTCAGCATGGCTACAGCTACATTCTTTGGAAGGGTGCCTTCCAAGGATGACTCAAAAGTAAGTTTAGTTGGGCTTATTTCATTATATTGGATCTTTATAGCAATGGGGGTTGCTGTTCCGGAACTTGCCCAGATGATCATACCATTTGCTCCAGAGAATGAAACCATTGTTTTTTGGATAAATCTTGCTCTACTTATATTTTTACCGATAGCTGCAGGCGCTATTACATGCAGGGTTGAAAATCGGAAGCATGAGAAAATTTCTATTAAACAGCTTCTTATGGGGTACCCTTATGCTTTTTTAATCGGTGTGCTCGCATTATGCTTAATTATTATTGTTCCATTAATCAGATTTCCACAGATTATAAATTTACGCTCACTAAAACACTTTGCCATCATGATTAAGAAAGATAAATATGACTTGGTGTTTGAAAAAGTTCAAGAACTGCTTATAGAGAATGATGTAGAAATTTATCCAGTTGATCCCCCAAAGTATTTGTGGGTACCGTTTCTTGCTTTAATTTGGGTGCAGGAACACATCTTTAAGAAAAAAATGGCAAAAAAAATGAAGATAGTACGTGGGGAAATAGAAGGGGAAAAAATTGAAGTCATTCTTCACTCCACTGATATATCAATTATAGGTCCTGAGAAACAAGTTATGGGAGTAATGGGCATTTTAGCCGAAGGTATAGAGGAGCGTCACCTTTACTTTTCATGGGATGACTCTTCGCAAAAAATTGAAGATCGTATTTACGAGCTGAGAACCAGGGTGCTTGAAGGAGAGGATGTTTCTAAAGAAGAGATAGACCAGCTCGTTGTGGATTTGAGAAGCTTATCCCTTGCGATGGATGACTGGAATGCTATTCGCCGCCAGATTTACAGGCTGGAAAGAGACAGATACAAAATGAAATGCAAGAATGAAGAAGAGATAGAACAATTAAATTATAGTGAATAATGTGAAAAGTATAATTAAATATGTGACGATTCTATAAAACTGTAAAAACTAGGTAGAACACCTTTAAGAAACAGTGCCCTGTGGTATTGTATAGGCAAGGGAAAAGATCGCAACATAAGATCAGCCCAAACGACTAAAGGAGGATTTTATGATGAGTAAAAAACTACTTTATTCTTTATTAACAGGCGTACTAGCAGTCGGTGTCCTAGGTGCATGCGGGGACGTTGAAGATGACGGCGGCATGGACGATGGCGGCGGCATGGAAGACGATGGCGGTATGGAAGATGACGGAATGGAAGGCTAAGCTTTTCGTTTCCTTTTCAAAAGACTGGGGGAATCCTCCAGTCTTTTTTTGTACCTAACTTCTGTGTAACAAATTTTAAAAATTGTTACGTAAGTATAACTAAATTGTAATAGATGAAAAAAACTTAGAAAATCCCATATGTAATGGCAAAACTTACACTCTGGGAAATTTTACCCGTCCCTTTCTTCTCTATCAATCTATGGCATAATGAATAGCGGAGGTGCAAGGATTATGAAAAAAGCATTACTAGCATTAACCATTTTATTTGCTGTCCCAACCGTGGCAACGGCTCAAGACCAGGATACACATACGGTTAACCCGGGAGAAACGTTGTGGAATATTTCACAGCAGTATGGGGTTGACTACAATGAGTTGCTTGAAGCAAATCCAAGCATTGAAAATGCTAATATGATTTATGCTAACCAAGTGATTCAGCTGCCAGGACAAAGTGGACAAGCTGCACAGCCTACTGTTCAGCAGCAAGCACAGTCTGAAAGTGAGTTTGAACAAGAGGTTATCCGTTTAACGAATGAGGAAAGGACTCAAAGGGGATTAGCGCCTTTAGAATCCTACAGCGAGTTGTCTGACGTAGCCAGGTTAAAATCAGCAGACATGAGAGATGCTGGATACTTTTCTCACAACAGCCCTAATTACGGAAGTCCATTTGACATGATGAGCTCACAAGGGATAGATTACCGTGGAGCTGGTGAAAATATTGCAGCAGGACAAAGGACTCCGCAGCAAGTTGTTGACGGCTGGATGAATTCCCAAGGACATCGGGAAAATATCTTAAGAGCAGACTTCACCCACATTGGAGTGGGGCACGTTGAAGGCGGCAGCTACGGCCATTATTGGACACAAATGTTTGTCACTCGTTAATAAAGCCTTTCTTATAATACTACAGCAGTCCTTTGTGGACTGCTGTTTTTTTCCGTTTAGACGATGTGAAATTAAGGCATAGGGGTGGTGAAGAGAGTTTTCTTTTCTATGAGCATATTAGTTGCACAATACGCATGTTAATGCAATCATAGAGCAAGCTAAACATCTGAAAGGAGAGACTCAACATGAGTGTTATTGAAACCATGAAAGAAAGACATTCAGTACGGAAATTCGACCCTGAGCATCAAATGTCTGAAGAAACGTTGCGTGAAATTATTGAAGCGGCTGCAGAAGCTCCTTCTTCCTGGAACCTGCAGCATTGGAAGTTCCTTGTTTTTCAATCAGAAGAAAAGAAACAAGAGCTTCTTCCGATTGCCTATAACCAGCAGCAAGTAGTCAATGGCTCTGTCACCATTGCAGTTCTCGGGGACAAAGAAGCTAACAAAAACGCTGACGTGGTGTTTGGAGAAGCCTTAAAACAAGGAGCCATGACTGAAGAAATTAAAGAAAAAATTGTGACAAGCATACATGGGGCTTATGAGAGAGAGGGCTACAACCGTGATGCAGCGTTAATTAACGGCTCTCTTGCATCGATGCAGCTTATGCTTGCAGCAAAAGAAAAAGGATATGATACTGTTCCTATGGAAGGTTTTGATAAAGAGAAGCTGATTGAAACCTTTAACATCCCAGAACGTTATATCCCGGTCATGTTAATTGCAGTTGGAAAGGCCACAGGAGAGCCAAGAGCTTCTTTTCGATTCCCTGTAGATGATGTGATTATTAAAGATTCATTTTAATAAAGGAAAAGAGGCAGGGACCTAAATCCCTGCCTCTTTTTTATAAAGGCAATACATATCTGAATATAGCAAAAAAATGGGAAATCGAGCCCGCTAGCACAAAAATGTGCCATACGGCATGATGAAAGGGAAAGCCTCTCCAAACATAAAAGATGGTACCCAAGGTATAAAAAACCCCTCCTAATACAAGCAGAAAAACTCCGCCTCCCGGCAGCACTTCTGTGAGAGGTATCCATGCAATGACAATGATCCATCCCATCAATACATAAAAAAGAGTGGAAAGGAAAATAAATCTTTTTACAAAAAACGCTTTAAACACTACACCAACTAAGGCTATCCCCCAGACCGTTCCAAACAATGCCCAGCTCAGGGCTCCCTCAAGAACGTGAAAGAGAAAGGGAGTGTAGGTCCCGGCAATAAACAAATAGATGGAGGCGTGATCCATAATTTCAAATATATCTTTAGCCTTTCCCTTAGGGAAGCTATGAACAAGTGTAGAAGAAACATATAAAAGCAGCATTGTCGAACCATACACAGACATGCTGATTACATGTAAGGCTGTTCCTTCAAAACTTGCAAAAATAACTAAAATCACCAGGGCCGCAATGCTAAGAGCAACGCCAATGCCATGGGTAACAGCGTTAGCTATTTCTTCTTTTCGTGAAAAGGTATGCGTCTCTCCCATATATCTCATCCTTTCTCTATACATTCTGCAGGCGACTTAATGGTAAGAGTACTGAAAACTAACGAATATTAAAGCCATTTTTCTCCCCAGTTTTGTATGGCTTCAATTACAGGAGCCAGGGATTCTCCTTTTTCTGTCAATGTATATTCTATACGAACGGGTTTTTCGGGAAAAACTCTTCTTTCAACTATACCATGCTGCTCCAGTTCTTTCATGCGTTCTGTTAAGATCCGGTCGCTCATATCAGGAATTTGCTTCTTTATTTCTTTAAAGCGCCTTGGACCCGCAAGAAGGACGCGAATGAGGAGGGCTGTCCATTTTTTTCCTAAGATGTCTACTGCTGATTCATACTTAGGGCACATTTGTGTATAATCCATCATCGTCACCCCTTTGGTTCCATCATAAACTCGTTAACGTTTATCTTATCACACAATAAATAAATTAAGGAATAAAGAAGAAGACCGGCCACCACATCCAAGGCTTTGTAAAGCTGTATAAATGATGTTAAACAAACGTTTGATTTAAAAATGTAACGTATAAAATAAGCCTGGCTTCCGCCAGGCTATCTGATAATTACTTATTTAGCAAACACGTGGTCTCCGATTCGGATAGTCTCTTCTCTGGTAGCAATCCAGTGGTTGGATGCTGTGGCTGGGTTATAAAAGAAGAGAGACCCATTTCCCTGTCCTTCGAATGCAAGAGCTTCCTGGACAGCTTTTTTCGCTTCGCTGTCAGCGGGATTATTGATTGAGCCGTTTGTAACAGGTTCAAAAGCATAGTTGCCAGTAGGAGAAACTTCGTATACTACATCATTAATAGTATTAGGGAACTCATCACTTTCCACACGATTAAGAACAACTGTAGCAACAGCTACTTTTCCCGCGTATGGCTCTCCTTTAGCTTCTGAGTGCACAACACGGGCCAGCAAATCTTTTTCATTTTCACTGATGCTCTGTGGTACAGTTAATTGCTCACCTGGGTTAACAGCGGCACTGTTTGTGTTGTTAAGAGACTTTACCTCTTCAACAGCAACGCCATAGTCCTTGGCGATTGACCACAAAGATTCCCCGTTCTCAATAGTATGAGTAGACTGTGCTTGAGCAGCTGCTCCTATTGTGAAAAATGCTGCTGCTGATAAAACAGCAACTTTTATTCCTGTAAATTTTTTTAACATGGTAAAAACCTCCTGTTTGTGTTTTTTTCACTATGGGTATAGTAACAAGAGGTATGTCATATATCTTCAGGAAAAAGTAACCATAGTGTATTTTCTAAGGTGAGAATCTCTTTATTTAAGGGCTGAAGGCTGTTTTTTAAAAAAAAATGACAGACGTAACGCAATTGAAACATTACCTAGATGTTAGTTTTAAAGAGTAAAATTTCCTTTTTAATCCTTGGTTGAAGCTCTTTACATAGAAGGAAGTAAAAATGGTAACGAACCTTTCATACCAAGGAGGGGATCCGATGTACAAGAAAGCTGTGGTAGGTGTTGATGGATCAGAGTTATCTATAAAAGCAATAACTCAGGTTTTAAATTTAAAAGGAGTTATAAGGGAAGTTGACCTCCTTTTTGTCGTAGATGGATCACATATGAAGGTGGATTTTTCAGATGGCTGGAAAGGGCTGGGCCTTTCAAAAGCTAAGGAGGAAAGGCTTAAACATTTAGAAAAAGAAGTAATAGAATCAGGAGTTTGCTGTAATAAGCATATACTAAGAGGCGATCCTGCCGTGGGCATTACTTCCTTTGCAGCTGCGAATCAGAGTGATCTTATTGTGTTAGGGAGCAGAGGGTTAAATTCTCTTCAGCAATTTATTCTGGGGAGTGTAAGTGAAAAGGTGCTTCACACTTCTCCTTGTACAGTACTTATTATTAAATAACCGGAAAAGAAAAGAACCTCTTTTCTTTTTCAGAGCTTTTGCGCTTGCTTTTCTGCAGGTGTCTCGTGATTTTTGAACAATCAACGATCTCGAGAAAAGACGTGCCGGATGAATTATTCAATGGCTTTCTGCGTTCAATCAGCTGTCCGCCCTCTCTCCCAAGAATGATGATGGACGTGGAGCCAGTCTTCGGATTTTCTGAATGCTAATTTGTATGTCACCAGAATGTTAGTGAGAGGCAAAAAACAGGTAAAAAACGAAATAGAGTTTGCCTGATTATAGTAAACGTGATAAAGTACCACGCGCCAGCCGGATCATCTAACAGTTTTGAACAAAAATAAGGCTCCAGTTATCAAAAGATGATAATTGGAGCCTTATTTACATAGTGAAACAGTTTTGTGCCACCCTCTTGGGCATTAATTTATCGTACTGTATTCTCCGCCTTCATGAGAGAATGGTTCGCTTCCATCCAAATGCCCAAATAATGTTTCTTGTTCTTCGCCATTAATATGAATTTTAGTCTGGTTGTATCCAAATTGTTTCATAATGGCTGTTATTTGGCTGATAACAGCCATTTCTCCGCTTGAACCAAGGTTTGACTCAAGGAAAGCCGAGTTAAAAGAAACAATAGCTACCCCGTTTTCTGTGATGACAGACTGTACCTCTGTATTTTCATCTAGTAAAGAAACAAGGTTTTCATGTTCAGGTCCTTGAACCCAGCTTCTTAATGCAGCCAGAGGAAGTTCACTCTCTGTTTCCGCATCCACTGTACGCTCTTCGCGATAAATTTCCATTAACTGATCGTCAGAAAAATAAAGGGAAACGGTTTCGGTTACTCCTTCTTCTTCATCTGTAACTTCAGTTTCTTCTTCATTTACTGCTTCTTCTTGTCCTTCTTCAGGTACGGTGTCTTCTGTGCTGCTTTCATTATTGTCTTCATGCTCAGCAGCAGGGTCGACTTCAGTTTCTTCTTCCTGAACGGCTTCATCTGAAGACTCTTCAGTGGATTCCTCTGTGCTTTCCTCTGTTACATCCTCAATGTCTTCCGTTTCTTCTTCAGCAGCTTCTTCAACGGCAGCTTCTTCTTCACCTTCAGTAGTTCCTTCTTCAGCAGCTTCTTCTCCTGTACTTTCTGTTTCTTCTTCAATTGTTGTTTCTTCAACTTCAGAACCTTCATCGACCTCATTAGGACTTGTCCCTTGACCGCAAGCCGCTAATGCCATAAAGCTGACCATTAAAATAGTGATAAAAAATAATAAATGTTTCATGAGTGCTCCCTTCTTAAATCCTTGCTATTTTACCCTTTCAATGTGTTAGTCGATACGTGCCGAAAAAGGTTACAGAAAGTAGCTAAAAAAATTTTAAAAAAAGTCCAAAAAGTATTGAACTGTAATTGCACCTGTTATATAATACATTTACAAAATAAAATATGTTATGAAACAGAGGAGGAGAAAAGATGAGTAGAAAAGAGCGGAAAAACATGATCTCATTTATTTCACGTATCAGAGGGATGGAGGAAAGTAAACTTTCCATTATGACAGATGACGAAGTGGAACATATTTATGAACGAACGTATTATTCTCACGAAACTATCACTGAATAAGAGTAAGGCCTGCTGAAAATAGCAGGCCTTTTTTTATGTAATCAGAGAATAGAGAGAAAGGTCCCTTGACAACTTTTCATTATTTTCTTAAAATTCAGTTAATATGTAAGCGTTTTCAAAGGAGGCTGGAATGAAAAGGACACGTTATTCAAACGAATTTAAATGTCAGGTTGTAAAGGAGGCAATGAAAAGAGGCAATCAGTCATGGGTAGCGAGAAAATATGTTATTAGTGTAGGTCTTGTAAACAGGTGGATAGTAGAATACCAGGAAGGCAAGTTAGTAGAAAACAAAGAAAGATAATCCTTGGCCAAAGTCTTTTGTTTTTCCCTAAAAAATTTGTAAGACTTTCCCTCCTGCATTATACTCTGCATGCTATAATATTAGTGATTTAATTCAGGAAGGTGAATTCACTTGAGGAAATTATCCAACAAGGGCTTATTTTTCTTTATTTCTACACTTGCTGTTTTATATGGCATATTATATTGGGTTTTTGCTTTATCTTTAAATTCTTAATAAGCGTTCTGAAAAGAGGGAGCTCTACAGATGTTTATCTGTTAGGGCTTTTCTTCTTGGAGTCAGCGTTGTTTACATATATCGTTTAAAAGATAACACAGGGGTTTTTGCCTTTGTAACATTTATGATGAAAGAACGTCTAAGAAAGGGGAGGGAGAATGGTGAATGAAGAATTTGACAGGATTTATGAAACTTACCACCAATCCCTGTTTCAGTACTTATTTTATTTAGTGAAAAACCGAGACACAGCAGAAGAGCTGGTGCAGGAAGTTTATATTAAGGTCTTTCAGTCTTATGCAGGATTTGAAGGCAAAAGCAGTGAAAAAACATGGTTGTATTCTGTTGCCAGGCATGTGGGTATTGACTGGATCCGCAAGCAAAATCGGCAGAAACGCAAGTGGCTTGGCTTATTCTCTGTGGCTTCAGAGGAAGAGATTAAAGATCCATCTCCACTCCCAGATGAAATCGTGATGTCGAGAGATGGTATTCAAATGATTTATTCAAGCTTGCAGAAATGTAATTTAGATCAACAGCAAGTGATTATATTAAGGTATATTGACTCGTTAACCATCAAGGAAACCGCTGAGATATTAAATTGGTCAGAAAGCAAAGTGAAAACAACTCAACACCGAGCGATACAAAAACTAAAAGAATTAACGGGGGAAGTTGTATCTTCAGCGGTAAAGGAGGGGGAAGGATGAAGAAAAGAGATTTTCAAAGACAACACATAGAAAACACTCTCCGTGATATGCCTGAGATTAGGGATTCTCGTTCAAAAGCGGAAATCTATTCCCTTATTAAAAAGAAACAGAGCAAAGAGGTCCGAAAGAAAAAATGGCTGATGCCCGCAACAGCCTTTACGGTCGCCTGCACTGTGTTCCTTCTCCTGTTTCCTTCATTGCTTAGTGAAATGTTTCAATCTGTCTCTTCTGATAATCAGGAGGCAGGATTAGTGAGGAGCGGGGACTCTCAAGTTAATCCTTCCATAGATGAAAGGATGCCTATGGAAAAAGGGAAAAGTGAACATTTTTTTGCTGAGGACTTTTCCGCTGAAAGAGCTGATGATGAATCAGCTTTGACGATGGGAGGCGAGAAGTATACGCCGGCACTTCAGCAACAGGATCTGAAGAACAACGAAACAACAATAACAACTCCTTACATGGATCCAGGAGCCCAATTTATCATCCCCCTTACTTTCATTGTTAAAGATGACCAAACGGAAGAGGAGGCAATTATTCATTTAGCTAATGATTACGCAAGAGAAGAACTTGGTTTAGATCCGGTGTTTTCAGAGGACATTTTGTGGGAATCAACAGCTGACAAGGTAATGGAAGCTCATTTCTTGAAAGATGCTCAAGGATTAAGCAGCCTGGAAAGCCAAATGCTTTTTACTGGAATGATAGAAAGCTTTCGTTATAATCCCGTTGAAAAGGTTTTATTTTACCAGAATGGCCATAAGGGTGTTTCTATAGGGAACTACGGGTTGATAGAGGAATTCGAGGTGTCGGAATCAAATAGAGGTTATTACGCTTACGAGACGGAAACTGGTTATCAATTACTCGTGAGCGGGAATAGCATCCAGGCTCCAGTATATAACGAAGACAATGAGCTTCTTTCCTTTAAAGAAACCATAAAAGCTATGGAGGAGTATGAAGAAACGGGAGAGACTGATAGCGTCATTCCAGAAGGAGTATCGGTAGAGGAAGTCATAGAGGGAAATAGTGAGGTCACTATCAAGCTTTCCGAGGAGAGTGTTCTCCCAGAGGAAGAAGATACGATGATGATGATAGATGCTTTTTTGTTAACGGCGAACGATTTTAACTATGAAGCAGTTCGAATAGAGCACAATGTAAGTGAGTACGGTAAGATTTACAACTTAAACGAACAGCTGCCTGCTGCTATTGCCCCTAACGTCATTGGATATCATCGTTAAACCACTGCTTTGGAGGTAACGAGGAATGATGATTTACAAAAATAGATGATAGAGGGTGAGTTTTGAGAAAAGGGAAATTAGCTGCAGAAAAATAAACTCACTTAAAAAAATGAAATAAAGTACAGAGAACTGCGCGTGGCGGTTCTCTGTTTCTTTCTCTAAAGCTGGCTATCTATGAAGAGTCGGGCCAATATACCTTCTTAAGCAAGTGATTATTCAGAAAATAAGGAAATGTTGTACTATGTGTCGTTGACGTGGAAATAGGAGGATGCTATAATTTAGCTTGTAATGAAAATCATTATCAATTAAATTGTAATAATTCTAAAATAGAAGTTTTTTATAAAACATATATTTTTTGCTCGCCTGGGAGGGTCAAGCATGAGTTTTATACACTTACAACAATTAACAAAGTTTTTTAACAAAACTTCATTAAAACCAGCTGTCGACCAAATTGATTTAGAGATAAAAAAAGGTGAGATTATTACCTTTCTTGGGCCGAGCGGTTGCGGAAAGACTACCACACTGAGAATGATTGCGGGCTTTGAACAGCCAAGTGTCGGCTCTATCAGTATCGACGGCAAGTCAGTATCGGATAGTAACTTTTCATTGCCTCCTGAAAAAAGAGGAATTGGAATGGTCTTTCAAGAATATGCTCTTTTCCCGCACCTGAATATTGAAAAGAACGTAATGTTTGGATTAAATAAATGGCGTCCGCGAGAGAGGAAAAAAAGAGCTGCTGAAGTACTAGAGCTAGTCGGACTTGAAAGCTATGCTGATCGATTTCCTAATGAACTGTCCGGCGGTCAGCAGCAGCGTGTCGCGCTGGCAAGAGCTTTAGCCCCTCGTCCTCATGTAGTACTAATGGACGAGCCATTTAGTAATCTGGACGCAGGTCTTAGAGAAAAGATGAGAATTGAAGTGACAAGCATCCTTCGCAAAGCAAACACAACAGCTATTATTGTAACCCATGACCAAAAGGATGCCTTTGCAGTGTCTGACCGTGTCGTAGTAATGAAGGAAGGCGTCATTCAGCAAATTGCTGCTCCAAAGGAAATGTACCGTTGCCCTAAAAACTGTTTCGTAGCTCAGTTTGTAGGAAAAACTAATCTATTGAGCGGGAAGCTGTGTCCGGATATGAAACACGTAAATACTCATATAGGAAAAGTGTGTCTCCCTCAGCAATCAGAAACAATGATAGAAAATGTTAAGGTTTCAATACGGCCGGAAGGATGCCGTCTTGCAGAGCAAGGACGTTACAATGGAGAAGTAGTGCAAGTCACTTATGGCGGGGAGTATCAGGAACTCCAAGTGCGACTTGAGGAAGGAAACAGTGACAGTGTGGAGCCTATGGTGATCTATGCACCTATTGAGCAGGATATAGAAATAGGTTCATCTGTTTCGTTTGATATAACCCCTGAACTTGTAGCTTTAGTTGAGTAGAAAAATAGAAAGGTCCGGCTTTTTAAAAGCACTCCGAATTTTTTGTACTATAGAAATTCGGGGTGCTTTTCTTGTGACTATTTTTATTAGGATCTGTTAAAGGTGAATGGTGATTTCTTATAAGTAGTATGGTGGTAGATAAAACCGCGAGGGGTCTTCAAATTGCATGAGCCGAAGATCACAGCAGGGTATCTTTCCAAGGAAGCTAAGGCAATACCCGACGTAAAGGCCCCCGTGAGTACTGATGAAGTGAAGAAAGAATGAGGAGCAAGGAAGCGACTTTTAACGAAACTCAACAACAAGATGTAACTGAGATAAAAAAACGCTAATTTTCTCTCAAGGTGTTTAAAGTTCAGGTTCCAGCTAGAGACATTTGTCGAAAGAAAAAGAGGGAATATCTGCTGTATTCTTCAAACTTCATAGAGAAATCATGCTATAGTAGTAATAAACTTAAATCTCTTTCTGCTGTAAAGAGAATCTATAGAAGAACCAGGTGTACTTAAGTAGTAATTTAATTTGTACACAGTCTTTTCGGCTCCAATAAACTGAAATTTCTGTTTATTGGGCAACCCAACTGTTGTATACAGGGTTGTATGCTTAAGGGAGGCGCCGGAAAATCATGCAGCAGTTCGGAAGCCTCCCGGTGCCGAAATTGAATCCTCAGGCAAAGCTTCATATTCCGAAGCTAAAAATTTTAAAAAGGGTGATGGGAAAAAGTGAAAACAATCAGAAAGAAAGCAGATATTGAAGAGGTGCTTGGAGCATTCTCCCAGTATGCTGACTTTGATGTGACTGGCAACAAGTACTATTTGGTATTTAAGGATAGACAAAGAAATGGTCAGTGGACCTTAATGAATACAAATGGAAAATGGTCGGTGCATGGAAAAGGAGAAGAATACTGCGATCCTGAAGAAATGTTTTTAGCTTACAATGAACTGCTTACGTTCCTCTGGAAAAACAGAGCGGCTGTCAACTATACATTAAAAAACCAAAGCCGCAAAGGTCACTATATAAATGCGTAGTATATGAATGAAAAAGCCGTCAGTCTTTCTGACGGCTTTTCTTTTGGAATAAAAGGGGGAAACAGTGATGGAAGGAATAAAAAAGGGTATAGCCAAATATTTATTAATATGACTATTTTAAATTCCCTGAGTGAATGAATGAAGAAAATCTCCAGGGATTTTTTGTTTTTGCTAGACACCAGGAATAGGGTATGGCAAAATAATAAATTTTGACCACGGTAAACTATTTTTACTTAATGAAATAATATATTTTTTTTACAATAATTTGCCCTTGGTAAATTATTTTGTTTTGATTAAATAACTTGGAGGGGATGAAAGTGAAGAAATGGCTAGTGGGTGCAGGAGCTTGTGTGCTGGTGCTTGCGGGCTGCGGAGATGGGAATGAACAAGAAATTGAGAACGAGGGCATGCAAGTGACTGTCAGCTTTTCTATTCTTGCTGATTTCGCAGAACAAGTAGTGGGAGAACGGGGAACTGTCGAGTATCTTGTTCCGATAGGGGAAGAACCCCATGAATATGAGCCTGTTCCAAGTGATTTTCAAAAAGTCAGTGACGCGGATGTTTTCTATGTAAATGGGCTTGATTTAGAAGAGTGGCTGTCTGGCCTGGTGCAAAATGTAGGAGATGTACCTATTGTAGAACTGACCGGTGGAATTGAGCCGGTGCCTTTAGAAGGAGAGGATGGATCAGACCCTCATGCATGGCTGTCTCCTGAACTTGCTCCGGTGTATATAGAAAACCTGGTTGAAGATTTAGTTGAGCGGGATCCTGAAGGGGAAGAGGAATACCGGGAAAATGCAGATGCCTACCTGGAGGAGCTTGAGGAGCTCCATGAGTGGACCGTTGAAGAGACTGATCAAGTACAGGAAGAGGACCGTTATATCGTAATGTCTGAAAATGCTTTTAAATACTTTGGAAGAAGTTACAACTTTGAAACAGATGGAGTGTGGGAAATTAATTCTCATGAAGAGGGGACGCCTGGGCAAATTAATAGATTGGTGGATTTAGTGGAAGAAGAACAAATCCCGGCACTATTTGTAGAATCAACCATAGATCAAAGGTACATGGAAACAGTTTCAGATAATACCGGGGTTGATATCTTTGGTGAGGTTTATACTGATGCTCTTGGAACTGAAGGAAGCGGAGCAGAAACCTACATTGATATGATGCGTCACAATGTGGAGACCATTGTAAGCGGGCTTAGTCAGTAAAGCATTCAAAAGAAAAAGGAGTCACCCAAAACACATTTTGGTGACTCCTTTTTCTTATTTAAAGGCTATGTTACAGAAAGGAAAACAGCTAAGGTTAAGAGTCATGGAGAGGCGGGGCTGGACCTTTTTTAAAACAGTTGGCCAAGTACTCCGATTATGACCAGGATAATGAAGAGAAGGCCGATGAAATTCAGTACCTTTTGTCTTGTTAAGAAGCGCCTTTTTTTCCAACGATTCGGGTTAAAAGTCACTTCAGTGTCTTGATAAGTTTTTCTGGGGGCTGCATAAAAGGGTCTGGCTTTTCCCAGAAAGAGAGGGGCTATCACGATTCCTGACAGAAGTCCGAAAATATGGGCGTAAATGTTTATGCCGGGGTTGAGAAATGTCATGATGACCCCGATCACTACAATCACCAAAATGATTTGGGAGTTAACTGAATCAATTAAATCCTTTCTCATAAATACCATATACGCATACAGTCCGAAAAGGCCGAAGATAGCTCCTGAGGCACCTAAGTGAAAATTATATCCAAGGCCGCCAATGAAGAAAGTGGCGACATTAGCCAATATACCTGTTAACAGATAGACACTGATAAACCTGATTTTTCCGAGCATTTGTTCTAAGGCGGGAGCAAAGAGGGCAAGGGCAAATGAATTAAACAACAAATGGCCAACGCCAACGTGCATAAAAATGGGAGTGACCAGGCGCCAGTATTCTCCAGCAGCGACCCATGGGTTAAAACCTATCCCAAGCCAGTATACTAATTCTCCCAGAGGGAAAATGGAACGAGTGAGAGGGTTAATTAGTAAAAATATGATAAGATGAATAGCAATTATCCCCGTAATGACCGGGTAATCTCTCCTAAATGTATAAAAGGTTTCATGGCGTCTAAACATTGACATCTTCCTTTGTTTGAATTAACTGTATTTAAGTCTTGCTCGCACAAAAAAATATTTAAATAAATATTTCGCTTACACATTTATCTTAGCATATGGTGATTTTATCGGAGAAATGAAAGGATTAGATAATTGATGATTAAGGGAATTGGGATAGATATTATAGAGTTAAAAAGGATAGAGAGAATGCTGAAGAACCCAAAGTTTCTTGATAGAATCCTGACCAGCAGGGAAAAAGAGCTTCTGGACAATGTATCGCCTGCTCGCAAGGTGGAAATTGCGGCAGGCAGGTTTGCAGGAAAAGAGGCTTATGCTAAAGCCTGCGGAACAGGGATTTCAAAGGAAACAGGTTTTCACGATATTGAAATACTCCCTGATGAGAAGGGGGTTCCAAAAATAACAGGAAAAAATCAATCAGAACGCCTGCATATTTCGATTTCACACAGTACAGAGTATGCGGTAGCTCAAGTTATCATCGAAGAATAATTTCACCGCTTGTCAACCTGTCTGCATAACTCTTGAATACAAGTCATAGAAATGTAGTGCGGTTAGGAGGGACCTACCATGCAAGTGGTAACTGGAGAAGAAATGGGGCGAATCGACCGCTTTACCATTGAAGAAATAGGGCTGAAGGAAGAGGTGTTAATGGAGAGTGCCGGCCGTGCGGCGGCAAATAAAATCATGGAGAGTATTTCTCCTTCTGACAATGTCGGAATATTAATTGGAACGGGCAACAATGGCGGTGACGGATTTGTAATAGCGAGGAGTCTCCTTGATGCTGGCTTTAAGGTGGATGTATGGCTGATTCCCCCGGAAAGCAAGGTGAAAGGGGCAGCTCTTTACCACCTTAATGTATTTAAAAGTTCGGGCTACACCTTTTCTGACTACTCCTCTTTTAAAAGTGAGGAGAAAGAAGTTCCGGGGCAATGGGATGTCATCGTTGATGCCTTGTTAGGGACAGGGGTTCAAGGAATTTTAAAAGAGCCCTATCATGCAATGGTTCAATCTATTAATCCTGTAAGGTTATATCGGTAGACATTCCAAGCGGTGTTCCAGCAAACAAGGGCGAAGTTGAGGGTGAAGCCGTAAAGGCTTCTGTCACGTTCATTCTGCAAAGCCCTAAGCTTAGTGCATTTCTGGCGCCAGCAGATGAATATTACGGGAAGTGGGAGTGTGTGGATATTGGACTTCCAATGCGTGCTTATCACGCTGTAAAACCGGACAGGTATCTGTGGAGCAGGGAACAAGTATCTGCTTCTTTTCCGGTGCGTAATAAGCACACCCATAAAGGCAGTTATGGAAAAGGGCTCCTTGCAGGAGGTTCAATCCATATGACAGGAGCGCCCGTACTTGCCGCAACATCTGCCCTCAGGTCAGGAGCCGGACTGCTGACTACGGCTGTGCCAGAGGAAGCTCTTTCAACAGTAGCAAGCCAGGTTGCCGAGTCCACTTTTCTGCCTTTGCCTTCAAAAGGAGGGGAAGTTTCAGAGGAAGTAGGAACCTTGGGCTTGTCACTAAATAATTATGACGGAGTAGCTGCTGGACCTGGACTTGGGAGAAATGAGGGAACCCGGACACTTGTTCAAAAGCTCTTAAACGAAGTGAAAGGGCCTTTGATTCTGGATGCTGATGCTCTCTTTGTTTTGAAGGAGCTGGGGGAAGAGTGGAAAAAGAGAGACTTTCCTCTCATTTTAACTCCTCACCCAGGCGAGTTAGCACACTTAACCGGCCTAAGTCCTGCTGAAGTCAACCGCCAACGTTTTTCAATAAGTCGTTCCTTTACAGCACAGCACGGCTGCTATCTGATATTAAAAGGGCCTCACACAATTGTTACGACTCCAGAAGGTAAGCAGTACGTAAATGACAGCGGAAATCCTTCCTTAGCTAAAGGAGGAACAGGTGATGTCCTGACAGGGATGATCCTTTCGTTTGTCATGAGTCATTCTGCTATCCAGGAGGCGTTAAGCAATGCTGTATTTCTTCATGGAAAAGCGGCTGATATGCTCGTTGATGATGTCTCATCCCCTCATTCTGTAGTGGCTGGGGATGTCGTTCAACAATTACCACTTACATTTCGTTCTATTCTCCATTCATAACACAGGTTCCCTTCTTTGTCGTATTTTAGGACAAAGGAGAGATGAGGACGTGCGCAAGCGTTGGCTGTTATGTTTGACTATGATCGTCCTGGTGATAACTGTTGCAGCGTGCGGGGAGAAGTCCCAGGAAGACGTTGTGAAAGACCTGGATAAAACACTTCAAGAAATGAGTGGGTACCAAGCGGAAGCGACAATGGCCCTGCAGACTGGCCAGGAACCCCGTTCTTATGAAGTGGACGTCTGGCATATGCAAAATGAGAAGAACAAATATTACCGGGTTGCTTTGAAAAATGACAATGAAGAACAAAATCAAATGATTATTCGAAATGATGATGGTGTATTTGTACTGACCCCTGCATTGAATAAAAGTTTCCGTTTTCAAAGTGACTGGCCCAATAACAATAGTCAGGTCTATCTTTATGAGTCGTTGATTTCAGATATTTTAATGGATGCCGAACGGACTTTTGCTGTCCATGAAGACAAATATGTATTTGAAACAAAAACGAATTATCAAAATAAAAACCTCCATCACCAAGAAATTACTCTTGATTCTAAAAGCCTGGTCCCAGTGTCAGTAAAGATCTATGATCCTGACTACGAACTCCTCGTAGAAGTAACCTTTACTAATTTTGAAATGAATAAAAGTTTTGATGAAGCAGACTTTGATACTGAAAAGAACATGACAGCAGCAGATTGGGAAGTGCCGGCAATGGCTGATGAAGCACCCGAAGGAACAGAAACAGTAATTGAGGAAGAGCAGCAGTCGGAGGAGTTTGCAGTAGCGTACCCGACTTATGAGCCTCAAGGGTCTTCTTTAACTGATTCTGAAGAAATACAAGGTGAAGATGGAAAAAGAGTGATCCTCTCTTACACTGGCGAAAAATCCTTTACTATTATTCAGGAAGAGGCACAGACAGTCCCTGCAATGGCTGAGGTTGAAGTCGGAGCTGGAGACCCGGTAGACCTTACTTTCACAGTGGGAATACAAACAGAAGATTCTTTGAGCTGGACCTATGACGGAGTCGATTACTTTTTGGCTTCTAACGATTTGTCACCAGAAGAAATGATGGCTGTTGCTCGTTCTATGGAAGGAACGATGGTGAAATAAGTCTTGGGGATCAGAGAGTCTCTCTCTGATTCTTTTTTTGATAAGAAGTTTATGTGCCAAGTACAGCTCATTTGTTGACAACACTGGTTGTTCGGTTCAATAATCGATAGAGATAAAGAAACATACCAGGGGGAACCGACATGGCCTTTTCAGAGACATCATTCAGAGATACATGGGCAGAAATCAACTTGGAGCACATCTATGAAAACGTAGCTAGGGTGAAAAAGAATTTCAGACAGGAAATGAATGTAATGGCTGTAGTAAAAGCTGATGGATATGGCCACGGAGCCGTCAGAGTAGCAAAAACCGCGTTGCGGGCTGGTGCTTCCTATTTAGGTGTGGCCCTTTTGGAAGAAGCTATGGAGTTGCGAAAAGCGGGTATAGATACTCCTATATTGGTGCTCGGACGAACAAGGCCTTCAGATGCAGACATTGCAGCCTTTCATAATATCACTTTAACAGTTTTTCAGGAGGAGTGGCTGAAGATCGCCAGCCGCTATCTTAGCAAACCTCTTGCAGTTCATTTGAAATTTGATACAGGAATGGGAAGGATAGGGCTTAGAGAAGAACAAGAAGCTGAAAGTATTCTTGATTATTTGGCAGGAAGCGGCCTATATAAGACAGAAGGGATCTTCACACACTTTGCTACAGCGGACGAGTTGGATGATTCATATTTCACCAAGCAGTATGAGCGTTTTCTCAAAGTGCTGGATTTGGTGGAGAAAAAGGGTGTGAAACCAAAGTACATTCACTGCGGAAACAGTGCTACAGGGCTTCGCTTTCCCTCAAAAGCCTTTAACATGTTTCGCTTTGGTATTTCCATGTACGGGCTGTCACCTTCAGAAGAAATTAAAGAGGTGCTGCCATATCCTTTAAAGGAAGCTTTTTCTCTGCACAGCACACTTGTTCAGGTTAAGAAGGTACCCAAAGGGGAGAGTATCAGTTATGGAGCTACCTATACTACGCAAAATGAGGAGTGGATAGGAACCGTCCCCATTGGATACGCAGATGGGTGGTATCGCTATCATTCAACTCAAGGGGGATATGTTCTCGTCGAAGGGGAAGAAGCTCCAATTACCGGCAGAGTTTGTATGGATCAAATGATGGTGAGGCTTCCTTATAAAATGGAAGTGGGCACAAAGGTCACATTAATTGGAAAGCAAGGCGGTAAGCGGATTATGGTTGATGACATTGCAGAAAGGCTGGGAACGATTAACTATGAAGTGCCTTGTATGATCAGCAAGCGAGTGCCTAGAGTATACCGTGAACAGGAGGCCGAATCGTAATACTTGATTTTCGTCGAATAAAGAAGATTTATTTCTGTAAAAAAAGAAGGAATTTTTTACTATTCATCGAATACACATTAAGAGATGTACAAATCTATCAGGATTATATCAAGGGTTTCAGCTCTTTTTATGCAGTGAATTTTATTTTAATTGTCCTTTTGCAAATTCGACTTTAGGATGCTATGATAAAAAGGAAGAATATCAAAGGTCGTTAAGGTGTACGTTGGAGGTGTGTTTCGTGTTCCAAAAAGGCACAAAGCAGATCAAAATCAGCCTGCCGGAATATCTTTTACAAGAGGTGGACGGTATTATTAGCTATGACAAAATAAATCGCAGTGAGTTCATTCATCAAGCGACAAAGGTTTATTTGAAAGAGCGTCAGAAAGCTAAGACACGTGAAGCCATGCAAAAGGGCTATTTAGAAATGGCGAAGATCAATTTGAACATTGCTGCCGAATCCTTTTTAGCAGAAGAAGAGGCTGAGAGTAATTTAGATGATCGTTTAGTGAGCGGAGTATAAGTTGCTTTGGCACCTGTTTTAAGAGAACGGATTTATTATTATTTATTAACCCCAATTTTTATATTGCCAAGATGCGATAACTTCAAGTTATGCTCTTAATCAAAAAAGTTGCTGCTCAGTAGCAACTTTTTTGATTAAGAAATACTTTACATACCGGTCGTTTTAATAGAAGGTAATATGCCTTCCTTAATTTTATGGATGAAAGGTTTCCTTTTCTTCTGCCCTGTTATGTATTTTGTATTATCCTTTCATTCCCTCTGTATTTAGAAGTAAACACCCTTTCTCACTGATAATGCCATCAAAGGAAAAAGTTATATCCCGCTGATCAATTAGATTTGTTTGCGCCATAATGAAAGTCGTGGAATAATAGAGGGAGATATTTTTGCAGTGATCAGCTCATTTGGAGGAATTTTTATGAAACCATCCATCATTGAGATGATATTTAGTCAGCGTTATGAGCTTGAAGAGCGCTGGCTGAAGGAAGTTGAAGCAGTCCGATCATCTCAGTCCTTATCAACAGCTCCCGATGATTTATACGAAAAGACAAACAGGGAGTTTGTACAGGTTATTATTGATACACTTGAATTAGAGAAAGCACAGGCAAAAGAAAAGATTCATTCATTTGCTGAGCGTTTCATGTATTCTGGATGGCCATTAAGTTATTTTACTCAAGGTTTGCAAGCCTTTAGACGGGTTGTCCTGGAAATGATTACAACTGATGGATCCATCGCCTCGAAAAGAGTATTTGAAACGTTTTATGAAGTTGAGAGCTGGATTGATGGAATCGTTAACTTATTAGTAGACGAGTACTCTGGTTCATGGGAAAATACTATACAAATACAGAAAATGGCACTCAAGGAACTTTCAGCACCTCTCATTCCTGTTTTTGAGAGTATAAGTGTGATGCCATTGAGCGGTACAATTGATACAGAACGAGCAAGGCTCATCATGGAGAATTTACTGGACGGTTTAATAGAATATCGTTCTCAAGTCGTCCTTATTGATATAACTGGCGTCCCAGTTGTAGATACTATGGTAGCCCACCATATTATCCAGGCAGCTGAAGCAGTCCGCCTCGTCGGGGCAGAATGTGTTTTAGTGGGGATCAGGCCGGAAATTGCCCAGACAATTGTTAATCTGGGGATCGATTTAAGCAAGTTTCCGACAAAGAGCACCTTGCGTAAAGGAATCGAAGCGGGACTAGAAATGACAAACCGTAAGATTGTAAAAACGCAAACGTAAGTGGATAAAAGAGCGGAGGGTAAAAATGCGCATTCCTATATTGAAACTACACGAGTATTTGTTGATTTCGGTGCAAGTAGAATTAGATGACCAAACGGCCCTTCAGTTTCAGGAGGATTTACTCAGTAAAATTCACCAGGAAGGTTCAAGTGGAGTTGTAATTGATTTAACTTCCGTGGAGATGATTGACTCGTTCATCGCTAAAGTACTAGGGGATGTCGTAGAAATGTCCAACCTGATGGGAGCTAGAGTGGTTTTAACCGGTATTCAGCCGGCTGTGGCAATAACCCTGATTGATATGGGTGTCAAGCTGGATGAAGTGCCAACTGCCCTTGATTTAGAGCAGGGTCTTGAGAAACTTCAACAGGAATTGGAGGGATAAGAATGGGTATCCAATCCAAAGTTGAAGTACATACGGAATGGGGGATTGTCTCTGCCCGCCAGGCTGGAAGGAACCATGCGAAGGACCTGGGGTTTGGCAGTGTAGACCAGGCACGTATTACGACTGCTATATCAGAACTTGCAAGAAACATTTACCTTTATGCTGAAAAGGGAGAAATCATCATTGAACCAATTGAAGAAGTGCAAAGCAACGGCATGAAGCGTGGTCTGCGGATTACAGCAAAAGACCAAGGACCTGGAATCAATAACATCAGGCAAGTGATGGAGGATGGGTTCACTACATCTGGGGGTTTAGGAGCTGGCCTGCCTGGTGTAAAACGCTTAATGGATGAATTCGAGATTGATTCACAATCTGGACAGGGAACCACCATTAGTGCGATTAAGTGGCTCCGTTAAAGGGAGGATCAATGTTGGCTGATTCATATGCGATATTGGAAGATCAATATAAAAAAATACTTAATAAGTATTTACAGGAAAAAGATGAACAGGGCTTGTATCACGCCCAGCAGTTCAGCAAGAAGGTAATGGAAAATCAAATCTCTCCTGAAGAGATGGTCAGTCTTCATCTTGAAATTATTGAAGATTTGTTTCCTAACCTTCCTGCTGGAGCTAGAGATTCATTTGAATTTCTTCTAGAAGTTATGATCGGATATGGCCTTGCTTACCGGGAGCATCAGAGCCTGCGTGACAGACAAAAGGAACTGGAAGCTGAAATTAATGTTGCGGCTAACATGCAGCAGACACTTTTGCCTAAGGAAGTTCCTTATATAGATTCATTAGACATTGGTGTAATTAGTGTGCCTGCTTCTAAAATGAGCGGGGACTACTATCATTTTGTCAAAGACGAAAATGGCTGCCTTGGGGTTGCTATTGCGGACATCATTGGCAAAGGTGTGCCTGCTGCTTTATGTATGTCTATGATTAAGTATGCAATGGACAGTTTACCGGAACAGCGCTTGCAGCCCGGGGCATTACTGGAAAATTTAAACCGTGTAGTTGAACAGAACGTAGCGGCTAATATGTTTATTACTATGATGTACGGGTCCTACGATCCTCGTGTACATCACTTTTATTATTCAGGGGCCGGACATGAGCCTGGATTTTATTACAATTCTAAAAATGACTCGTTTGAGGAACTCTATGCGAAAGGTCTTGTGCTTGGAGTAACCCGAGAAGCAAATTTCCGGGAATATCATAAAAAAGTAGAAGTCGACGACTTTGTTGTTTTGCTTTCTGATGGTGTTACAGAGTGCAGAACAGATGAAGGTTTCATCGAGAGGGAAGAAATTACAAATTTGATCCGGCAATATAGTCATATGCCAGCTCAAGAGATGGTTAACAACGTATTTTATCAACTTGAAAAGCTTCAAGGCTTTCAACTGAGGGATGATTTTTCTCTGATTATTATAAGAAGAAAGGTTTAACGTTTTATAAGGAAGGGTAATATTCATATGAGTATGGCCTTTTTGCCATTATTTCTAACCTGCATAATATACTGTTAAAACAAGGACTCGCCTCTTTCTACAAAGATGGCGAGCCTTATAAATAGGAGGATGGAATAATGAATCTTGATATTCAAAAGAAAGAAGTTGACAATAATTTTCACCTTTACCTTACTGGTGAAATTGATGCGTATACAGCTCCGACGTTGCGTGAAGCTCTTGTCCCTTTAACAGAGGAAGAGGGCAAGACAGTTACTGTAGATTTATCTGGAATAGATTACATCGATAGTACTGGATTAGGAATTTTTGTTGGTGCTTTAAAATCATCTCATGCAAATGATAGCAGCTTGAAGCTGGTCGGTCTTAATGAACGTGTTTACCGAATTTTTTCCATCACTGGTCTTGATGAGGTTATGGACATCGACGAGGAAAAAAGGGAGGAAGCGAAGAAATGAAGAAAGCTTCAGATTACATTGAAATGAAGGTGCCTGCTAAACCAGAATACGTGGGAGTTATTCGATTAACCGTTTCCGGACTCGCTAATCGAATGGGCTATACCTATGATGATATCGAAGACATAAAAATTGCCGTGGCAGAAGCATGTACAAACGTCGTGGATCACGCCTACAAAGAAGGCGGAGAAATGATGCTTATCTGTTCGGCTGAAGAGGATCGTATTGAGTTCATCGTATCAGATCAGGGACAAAGCTTCAGCGTAGAGGATCTGAAGAAGCAGCTAGGCCCCATTGACGCAACAAAACCAGTAGGGGAATTAAAAGAAGGGGGGCTCGGCCTTTTCCTAATTGATACATTGATGGACAAGGTAGAAATTAGCGGGGAAGACGGCGTCGCAATTGTTATGACAAAGTTCCTTCAAAGAGATGGGGTGGAACAGAATGTCGACGGAATCACAACCTCAGCAGACGTACAGCGACAATAATGCACCTGGGAAAGAAAAGGACGAAGTCTATAAGTGGATAGAAGAATTTCAGGAAAATCCCACAGAAGAAATTCAAACAAAACTGGTCCAAAAGTTTGAACCGTTAGTGCAGTCACTGGCCCGTAAATTTTCCAGAGGCCAAGAACATGACGAAGACTTGTATCAGGTTGGAATGATCGGCCTGCTCGCAGCCTTAAGGCGGTTTGACGATTCTTACAAACGAAGCTTTGAATCTTTTGCTGTTCCTACCATAGTTGGGGAGATCAAACGATTTATCCGGGATAAAACATGGAGCGTTCATGTCCCTAGAAGAATAAAGGAACTCGGTCCGAGAATAAAGAAAGCTGTAGAGGAATTAACTAATGATTTACAGCGTTCTCCTCGTGTTGAAGAAATAGCAGGGTACCTTGATGTAAGCGAAGAAGAAGTTTTGGAAACCATGGAAATGGGTAAAAGTTATCAAGCGCTTTCCGTCGATCGCTCCATTGAAGCAGATCAGGAGGGGAGTGCGGTCACTCTGCTTGACCTGGTTGGTTCACAGGAAGAGGGCTATGAGCAAACTGATCAACAGCTGCTGTTAGAGAAAGCTTTTACAGTGTTAACAGAAAGAGAAAAGGAAATATTAAAGTGCACGTACTTTGAGAATTTAAGCCAAAAAGAAACGGGAGAGCGTTTAGGGATTTCCCAGATGCATGTTTCTCGATTGCAACGCAGAGCTTTACAGAAGCTAAGGGAATCCATTCGTGTAGAGCCATCGGAGTGTCTATAAATGATCGAAAACAAACAACTGACAAAAGTTGACTTAGCTACTTTCCAGAAAGGCAAAAGCGGTAATTTGCGTTGTGGGGATGCTTTTGTCACCATCGAGACTGATGAATATTTCCTTTGTGCCGTCGCTGATGGACTGGGAAGTGGTGAAGGTGCCTACCGTTCAGCTATGATAGCTATGGACATCGTTGAGAAGCACCATACTGACCCGGTCCCATCACTTTTAGAGCAGTGCAATCAAGCACTTATGCATGAAAGAGGAGTAGTCATAACGATATTGAAGGTTATGTACCAGACGAATGAAATCGTTTATGGGAATATAGGGAACATTGGCTGTATGCTATTTACCCATGATGGACAAGCTCTTCGCCCAATTCCTGCTCCAGGTTATCTTTCCGGCAGGAAGTTTCAATACAGGATGGAGCATTTTCCTTACCGGAAAGGGTTTTCGTTCATTCTTCATTCAGATGGAGCGACATTTACTACAGAGCAGCAACGCTGGCTTCGTCAAATGAAGAACCCCGAAGAAGTAGTATCGCGTATGGCAGAAACAGCAAAGAATTCAAACGATGACGTTACTATAGTAGTCGGGCAAGTCAGATAAAGAGTCCTCCAAGGGGGGGCTCTATTTTTTGTGGGTGTGGAAAAAACGGTCTCGCGTTTTTCCACACTCTTTTCCGTGTTATAGTGAAAAAGAACAATACCTTTTAGAAGTGTACGGGAGGAAATTGAATGAATGCAACGGAACAGCAGCAATTACTTCTGGAAAAGATATCGAAAGATCTTACCATTTCACAAAAGATAATCAATAATGTTATTCAATTATTAGAAGAAGGAAACACCGTTCCTTTTATTGCCAGGTACAGAAAAGAGATGACAAGCGGAGCTGATGAAGTCCGTATTCGTGAAATCCAGGAATCTTGGAATTATGGACAGCAGCTCCAGGCTCGAAAACAAGAAGTGACGCGATTAATTGAGGAGCAGGGGAAGCTGACACCAGAATTAAAATCGGACATCGAACATGCCGAGAAGCTTCAAGTGATTGAAGATTTGTATCGTCCTTTTCGCCAAAAAAGGCGCACAAGAGCAACGAAAGCAAAGGAAAAGGGGCTGGAGCCACTGGCTGAGTGGATTTATTCCCTGCCTAAAGAAGGGGATATTCACGAGGAAGCTAATAAGTACATTGACACCGAAAAAGAAGTTCGGACAAGCGAAGAAGCTCTTCAAGGCGCAAGTGATGTTATTGCAGAATGGATAGCTGATGAGCCGTCTATACGGCAGGAACTAAGAGAATTAACTTATCAAAAGGGGAAACTTCGCTCTTACTTAAAGAACAAGGAAAAAGATGAACAAGAGGTTTATGGAATATATTATGAGTATGAAGAATCATTAAAAAAGGTCCCTTCTCACAGAATTCTTGCTATGAACCGTGGGGAAAAGGAAGAGGCGTTAAAGCTGAGTGTTGTGTTTTCGGAAGAAACAGCTTTTTCTCTAATTGAAAAGAAAATCATTAAGCGCCACGGCTCGGTTACAGTCTCATTTATTCAAGCTGTCATACAGGATGCTTATAAACGGTTGATTGCCCCTGCCATTGAAAGAGAAGTTCGGAAAGAACTGACAGAAAAAGCAGAAGAACAGGCTATTCATATCTTTTCTGAGAACCTGAAAAACTTACTGCTTCAGCCTCCAATGAAAGGAAAAGTAGTGTTAGGGGTTGATCCGGCTTACCGTACAGGGTGTAAGCTGGCTGTTATAGATGAAACAGGGAAAGTGCTGGCAGTTGAAGTGGTTTACCCGACTCCACCGAGAAAACAGGTTGAAAAGTCAAAGAGGGTGATTAACCAGCTGATTGATGAACACAATATCGAAGTCATTGTTATTGGCAATGGAACAGCATCCCGGGAAACGGAAGAATTTATAGCGGAGTTAATCACTGAACATACAAGGGATATTTCTTATTTAATTATTAGTGAGGCGGGAGCCAGTGTATATTCAGCCTCAGAGCTTGGAAGGGAAGAATTTCCTCACTTAGAGGTGGAAGAGAGAAGTGCTGCTTCCATTGCCCGGCGCCTTCAAGACCCGTTAGCTGAATTGGTGAAAATTGATCCAAAATCAGTGGGGGTAGGACAGTATCAGCATGATGTCAGTCAAGGGAAACTGAATGATTCACTGACCTTTGTAGTGGAAACAGCGGTAAACCAGGTCGGAGTTAACGTTAATACCGCCTCGCCGAGTTTACTTCAATATGTATCGGGCCTTTCAAAAACAGTGGCTAACAACATTGTTAAACAAAGAGATGAGAAAGGAAGGTTTATGGACCGTAAAGAATTGAAGAAAATCCCTCGTTTAGGATCCAAAACCTATGAACAGGCGATAGGGTTCCTCAGAATTACAGAAGGGAAAAATCCTTTGGATAAAACTGCAATTCATCCTGAAAGCTACAAAGTAACAGAGCAGCTAATTGGTGAAGTTGGAGGAACGATTGAGGACGTAGGGTCTCCAGCCTTAATAGAAAAGGTGCGAGGAATAAATGCCAGCCAATATGCAAAAGAACTTGGAGTAGGAGAGCCGACGTTAAAGGATATCTTAGAGGCGCTTGCCAGACCGAACAGAGATCCCAGAGACGATCTTCCAAGGCCAGTATTAAAAAAAGGAATAATGAGCTTAGAAGACCTGACCAAGGGTATGGAGCTCCAGGGAACAGTAAGGAATGTTGTTGACTTCGGAGCATTTGTGGATATTGGAGTAAAAGAAGACGGTTTGGTTCATATTTCTAAAATGTCTAATCGGTATGTTAAGCACCCTATGGAAATTGTCTCAGTGGGGGATGTGGTCACTGTCTGGGTTGAAAGTGTCGACCATAAAAAGGGAAGGATCTCTTTAACCATGATAGAGGCAGCAAAGCAAACAAGTTAGGGGAAGGCAGATCCTTATTCCTGGGTCTGCTTTTTCTTATATTTAAACCAGCATTGGTTTAGCAGTCTAATTTCATAAATGTTCTTTTGGTAATAAGCGCGCTCAATTTGGCGCTTGAACCAGTCCGGCATTTACTCACCTCCTTTCAGCAGCTGAGAAGAGAAAACCTATTTAGGTTTTTTATATCCTATGATAAACTGTTTGTCAGAGTTGATAAATTTTAAGGGAGGGGGCGTTTTGAATAACGGACAATTGCAAGAGCTCACAGAAAAAGTCTCACTAGAAAGCTTTAAGAAACCATTCCTTCACCAAGCCGTTTTTAATTACAGATTAAAAACGACAGGTGGACGCTATCTATTGCAAAGTCACAATATTGAGATCAACCCAAAGCATTTTAAGCATTTTGGCGATAAGGAGCTTATTGGTATATTGAAGCACGAGCTTTGTCATTACCACCTTCATATAGAGGGGCGAGGGTACAAACATAAGGACATGGAGTTTAAGGAACTCCTTTTGAAAGTCGGTGGTGCTCGTCACTGCAGTTCTTTGCCAAGTGAGGAGAATACACGCTTAATACTGCTATATGAATGTTTGGAGTGTCAGACACAGTTTTCGAGACAGCGAAGAATTAACCTTGGAAAGTATGTTTGTGGGAAATGCAAAGGGAAGTTGAAAAAAGTTGAAAAATAGCTTGACGTATTTCTCGCTGCTGTGTTAAATTATAAAAGTCGCCGAAAGACAAGCGACAACTACAAACAAAAAAACAAACAAAAAAGTTATTGACATCATTCGTTACCTGATGTACAATATAAATTGTCGCCAAAAACGACAAAGTAACTTAAATGATGAATATTCCACAGTAGCTCAGTGGTAGAGCTATCGGCTGTTAACCGATCGGTCGCAGGTTCGAATCCTGCCTGTGGAGCCATTGGAGAAGTACCCAAGTGGCTGAAGGGGCTCCCCTGCTAAGGGAGTAGGTCGTGTAAGCGGCGCGAGGGTTCAAATCCCTCCTTCTCCGCCATGAATATCTGGCCCGTTGGTCAAGTGGTTAAGACACCGCCCTTTCACGGCGGTAACACGGGTTCGAATCCCGTACGGGTCACCACTTATTTGGAGGATTAGCTCAGCTGGGAGAGCACCTGCCTTACAAGCAGGGGGTCGGCAGTTCGATCCTGTCATCCTCCACCATCTATATTATTGAATTATTGACTATTGAGCTGGGCCTGTGGTGTAGCGGTTAACATGCCTGCCTGTCACGCAGGAGATCGCGGGTTCGATCCCCGTCAGGCCCGCCATTTAAAAATATTATATAATTATATACTGTTATCTTTGGGCTATAGCCAAGCGGTAAGGCAGCGGATTTTGATTCCGTCATGCGCTGGTTCGAATCCAGCTAGCCCAGCCACTGTTTATTGCGGGTGTGGCGGAATTGGCAGACGCGCTAGACTTAGGATCTAGTGTCTTTATGACGTGGGGGTTCAAGTCCCTTCACCCGCACCAATATACTTTCACAAAACGATAACGATTTTGTGCGGTTGTGGCGGAATG
>NZ_KZ454936.1:3665077-3668710 GCF_002797315.1 Bacillus sp. FJAT-44742
TGTAAGTAAGCTTTGATCCGGAGATATCCGAATGGGGGAACCCCCTATCCGTAATGGGATAGGATCTGCACCTGAATCCATAGGGTGTAAGAAGGCAGACCTGGGGAACTGAAACATCTTAGTACCCAGAGGAAGAGAAAGCAAATGCGATTTCCTGAGTAGCGGCGAGCGAAACGGAAACAGCCCAAACCAGGGTGCTTGCACCCTGGGGTTGTAGGACACTCCATTGGAGTTACAAAGAAACGAAGTAGGCGAAGCGGTCTGGAACGACCTGCGAGACAAGGTAAGAGCCCTGTAGCCGAAACTTCGTTTCCTCCGGAGTGGATCCTGAGTACGGCGGGGCACGTGAAACCCCGTCGGAATCCGGGAGGACCATCTCCCAAGGCTAAATACTCCCTAGTGACCGATAGTGAACCAGTACCGTGAGGGAAAGGTGAAAAGCACCCCGGAAGGGGAGTGAAAGAGATCCTGAAACCGTGTGCTTACAAGTAGTCGGAGCCCGTTAATGGGTGACGGCGTGCCTTTTGTAGAATGAACCGGCGAGTTACGATCCCGTGCAAGGTTAAGCTGAAGAGGCGGAGCCGCAGCGAAAGCGAGTCTGAACAGGGCGCCATAGTACGTGGTCGTAGACCCGAAACCGTGTGATCTACCCATGTCCAGGGTGAAGACAGGGTAACACCTGTTGGAGGCCCGAACCCACGCAAGTTGAAAATTGCGGGGATGAGGTGTGGGTAGCGGTGAAATGCCAATCGAACTCGGAGATAGCTGGTTCTCCCCGAAATAGCTTTAGGGCTAGCCTCGAGTTAGAGTCCTGGAGGTAGAGCACTGATTGGACTAGGGGTCCCTACAGGATTACCGAATTCAGTCAAACTCCGAATGCCAGAGACTTATTTCTCGGGAGTCAGACTGCGAGTGCTAAGATCCGTAGTCAAGAGGGAAACAGCCCAGATCACCAGCTAAGGTCCCCAAGTATACGTTAAGTGGAAAAGGATGTGGAGTTGCTTAGACAACTAGGATGTTGGCTTAGAAGCAGCCATCATTGAAAGAGTGCGTAATAGCTCACTAGTCGAGTGACTCTGCGCCGAAAATGTACCGGGGCTAAACGTATCACCGAAGCTGTGAATGAACACCATCAGGTGTTCGTGGTAGGGGAGCGTTCAAAGGGCTGAGAAGCTGGATCGTGAGGACCAGTGGAGCGCTTTGAAGTGAGAATGCCGGTATGAGTAACGAAAAGAAGGGTGAGAATCCCTTCCGTCGAAAACCTAAGGTTTCCTGAGGAAGGTTCGTCCGCTCAGGGTTAGTCGGGTCCTAAGCCGAGGCTGAAAAGCGTAGGCGATGGGAAACAGGTTGAAATTCCTGTACCACCTCCTCACCATTTGAGTAATGGGGGGACGCAGAAAGGTAGGGTAAGCGCGCTGTTGGATATGCGCGTCCAAGCAGGTAGGCTGAGAAGCAGGCAAATCCGCTTCTTGTAAGGCTGAGCTGTGATGGCGAGGGAAATCATAGTACCGAAGTTCCTGATCCTACACTGCCAAGAAAAGCCTCTAGCGAGGTGAGAGGTGCCCGTACCGCAAACCGACACAGGTAGGTGGGATGAGAATTCTAAGACGCTCGGGAGAACTCTCGTTAAGGAACTCGGCAAAATGACCCCGTAACTTCGGGAGAAGGGGTGCTCTCTAGGGTGTTAAAGCCCCGGAGAGCCGCAGTGAAAAGGCCCAAGCGACTGTTTATCAAAAACACAGGTCTCTGCGAAGCCGCAAGGCGAAGTATAGGGGCTGACACCTGCCCGGTGCTGGAAGGTTAAGAGGAGAGGTTATCCCCTTCGGGGAGAAGCTTCGAATTGAAGCCCCAGTAAACGGCGGCCGTAACTATAACGGTCCTAAGGTAGCGAAATTCCTTGTCGGGTAAGTTCCGACCCGCACGAAAGGTGCAACGACTTGGGCACTGTCTCAACGAGAGACCCGGTGAAATTATATTACCTGTGAAGATGCAGGTTACCCGCGACAGGACGGAAAGACCCCATGGAGCTTTACTGTAGCTTGATATTGGATTTTGGTACAGCTTGTACAGGATAGGTAGGAGCCTTGGAAACCGGACCGCCAGGTTCGGTGGAGGCGCTGGTGGGATACTACCCTGGCTGTACTGAAATTCTAACCTCGGACCGTGATCCGGTTCAGGGACAGTGTCAGGTGGGCAGTTTGACTGGGGCGGTCGCCTCCTAAACAGTAACGGAGGCGCCCAAAGGTTCCCTCAGAATGGTTGGAAATCATTCGAAGAGTGCAAAGGCAAAAGGGAGCTTGACTGCGAGACCTACAAGTCGAGCAGGGACGAAAGTCGGGCTTAGTGATCCGGCGGTACCGTATGGAAGGGCCGTCGCTCAACGGATAAAAGCTACCCTGGGGATAACAGGCTAATCTCTCCCAAGAGTTCACATCGACGGGGAGGTTTGGCACCTCGATGTCGGCTCGTCGCATCCTGGGGCTGAAGTAGGTCCCAAGGGTTGGGCTGTTCGCCCATTAAAGCGGCACGCGAGCTGGGTTCAGAACGTCGTGAGACAGTTCGGTCCCTATCCGTCGCGGGCGCAGGAAATTTGAGAGGAGCTGTCCTTAGTACGAGAGGACCGGGATGGACACACCGCTGGTGTACCAGTTGTTCCGCCAGGAGCATAGCTGGGTAGCTACGTGTGGACGGGATAAGTGCTGAAAGCATCTAAGCATGAAGCCCCCCTCAAGATGAGATTTCCCATAGCGCCAAGCTAGTAAGACCCCTTGAAGATGACAAGGTTGATAGGTCTGAGGTGGACGCGTGGCGACACGTGAAGCTGACAGATACTAATCGGTCGAGGGCTTATCCTAACACAAATAGGTGGGCGCCTCGGTGATATACTCTATTTCTTCTCTGTTATTCAGTTTTGAGAGAACGATGTTCTCTATGTCTGGTGGCGATAGCGAAGAGGTCACACCCGTTCCCATGCCGAACACGGAAGTTAAGCTCTTCAGCGCCGATGATAATTGGGGGGCAACTCCCTGTGAAAGTAGGACGCTGCCAGGCGGTCAAGCGCTCTTTTACGGAGCGCTTTTTCCTTCTCAAGCACTTCTTATATAACAGACGAAACACTTTATGCGGGTGTGGCGGAATTGGCAGACGCGCTAGACTTAGGATCTAGTGTCTTTATGACGTGGGGGTTCAAGTCCCTTCACCCGCACCATTTCCCCGGGAAGTAGCTCAGCTTGGCAGAGCACTTGGTTTGGGACCAAGGGGTCGCAGGTTCAAATCCTGTCTTCCCGACCATGAATACCTCTCTATTGATTGTTTCCTATATTCCTAGATTGAAAAAAAGAATATATTTGCCATCAATTGGAAGAGAAAAACGATTGATTTCATGGCTGCAAGGTGATATATTTAATATCTTGTCGCAGCAAGTCATCAACAAGGCAAGAAAAACAAAAAAGTTATTGACACCATATTGCGAAGGTGTTATGATGATTAAGTCGCCAAAAAAACGGCGGACAAGTTGACCTTTGAAAATCGAATGAAAGTCAAACGTCAGTTAATTTCTATTAAAGTAAGTTAAGTTAGTTTCAAACATCTTCATTTTATCGGAGAGTTTGATCCTGGCTCAGGACGAACGCT
>NZ_KZ454937.1:0-27428 GCF_002797315.1 Bacillus sp. FJAT-44742
ATCACCACGGCCATCTTGGATCGCCTTCTCCATCGCTCGGAAGTCGTTCACTTGAATGGCGGCAGTCATCGAATTAAGTATCGTAAATCTTTGTTTCAAGCGAAAAGTGCTCAAAAATAACGAGCAAAAAATGTTCATTTCCACTTGACGGTTACAACTGGATAAAAAGTGCATAATCCAACGTTAAAACAAAGGTTTCTTGGTAAGATTATACGTTTCTTCAAACGTTGTTTTATTTCTTCTTACAAACATACCGTTGGGGCAGGCAAACTAACTAGCAGGGGAAACACAAATTCAAAGAAAAACTAAAAAAAGAACAAAGTGTTCATTATATGACACAAGTATGGTAAAATGAGGGAAATATCCTAAGGAAATGGGGGATTTTCATGAGAAGCCGTCTGGAAGATAAGGTCTGGGGACGTTTAAAAACAAAGCAAGAAACTATTCAGGGCCGGAAAGAAAAGAGAGAGCATTCTGATCCACCCTTATCAAAAGAATGGATGGAACTGGTAGAAGAAGCGATGGAATCAAAGGTGACTAAAGAGGAGTTTTATGATTTTTTGCTTGCTGAACAGCGTAAAAAACAACAGTGATTCACTAACAGATCATTTGTTTTAATCGAGGTGAATACTTTTATTATAAAGGTATTAAAAGGATGTGTAATTATTATTACTCTTCTATCTAGTTAGTCTACCAAGTTCTAATAGCATCGTGGCTTCAAGTTCTGCATACAGTTTCTCGACCGTGAAATAAGGACAGGCGATCGTAAAGGATCCAGTAAGTACAATTCATGATAGCCCTTAAACGTGCTGGCGACCTTTAGAACTCTCCCTCGTTTCAGAAAAACAGAGGTATGGCAAGGCTTTGAGTGAGCCTTGCTTTTTTGTGGTGTTAAACTACTGAAAGAAGGGATCAAGTTTTAGGCTAGAGAAAAGAGGAATGTATGGGACAACTAGGTACTAAGCTCATATTCTTAAAAGGAATGATGTTTAAGGGGAGAGACACTTTTACGTCTTATTCTCCTGGTAACGATTTTATAAGCCAGCTTTTACCCTTCTATCTCCATGTCGTCTAATCCAAAAGCAGTGTGTAACACTTGCACGGCTTTCTTACTTGCCTTTTCAGGTATCATGCAAGAAACCTTAATTTCAGAAGTATTAGTCATTTTGATTTGGATATCATTGCGGCTTAATGTGTCAAACATTTTTGCGGCAACGCCTGGATTCGTAATCATCCCGGAGCCCACGATGGATACTTTTGCTAGGTCAGTTTCGGACACCGCTTCAGTAAAACGGAGCTGTTCTTGGTTCCTGTTGATCACTTCACTTGTTTTATGGAGGTCATCTTTGTGAATTGTAAAAGAGATGTCGAAGGTTTCTTCTCCATGTTCGCTTTGGACAATCATATCCACATTAATATTTTGGTCAGCCAATAGGTGAAATACAGATGACATGACTCCAGTCTGATTAGGCAGACCTAACAACTTAACTTTCACGGCATCTCTGTCACTGGTTACACCGCTTATGATGATACTTTTTTCCATACGTCGTCCCCCCTGTATAGACGTTCCAATATTATCAGAAAAGCTGGATTGAACAGTTAATTTGACGTTATTGACTTTTGCACACTCGACAGCCCGGGGATGCAGCACAACAGCCCCTAGGGTGGCTAGTTCAAGCATTTCGTCATGAGAAATGGAAGATAGTTTTTTTGCCCGGGGCACAATTCGTGGATCAGCGGTAAAAACACCTTCCACGTCTGTATTAATCTCACAACGTTCAGCTTTAATAGCACCCGCAATAGCGACAGCTGTGGTATCGGATCCGCCCCGGCCTAGCGTAGCAACTTCTCCCTCTTCGGTCACACCTTGAAAGCCCGCAATGATGACAACTTTGTCTTTTTCTAATTCATTCATGACACGGTCTGGTGTAATATCGAGAATACGAGCGTTTCCATGGGCGGGTTCTGTTTGAATCCCGGCCTGCCACCCAGTTAAGGAAACAGATGAGAGGCCTAATTCATGCAAAGCCATCGACAATAAAGCCATGGATACTTGTTCTCCAGTCATCACTAACATATCCATTTCCCTGGGAGGAGGGTGCTCTGAAACCCGGCGTCCTAATTCCACAAGCTCATCCGTTGTATCCCCCATAGCAGATACAACAGCCACGACTTGTTGGCCTTCCTGAGTGAGTTTTTGAATCCGTCTTGCCACGTTTTTAATTTTATCTACATTTGCTACAGAAGAGCCTCCATATTTTTGGACAATAACACCCATGTTTTCCCTCCTTTTATTTTTTCTGTTTATTTACCAAATCATTTTAGTATGAGCCAAAGAACGTGCTTTATAAACTGGAAGGTAATTCAACAAATGCCTTTAGATATAGCTCATATTAAGAGACGTTTTTTCCTAAAAATAAGTAAGCGGATGCTAACTTGACATTTACCTGAATGGGAGGAGGACATTGAACTGTCTATTACAAAAATAAACACACACCTTCGGAAACCTCAAGTTGAAGATGGGGAAAGTGTATGGACCTTAGTGAAACGGACTGGCGTCCTTGATGTCAATTCCCCTTATTATTACATCGTTATGTCGAAGTATTTTGCTGACACATGCGTAGTGGCTGAAAAGGAAGAAGACATTGTAGGGTTTGCTTCAGCTTTTATGCAGCCTCAGGCGGCAGACACTATTTTTTTATGGCAAATTGCAGTTGATGAATCTCAGCGAGGAGAGGGACTGGCAGGGGACCTTCTCAAGGAAATTATCAAGAGGGACGAGTGTCAACATGTTCGTTTTCTGGAAACCACCATTACCCCTTCCAATGAGGCCTCTCAAGCATTATTTACGAAGCTTGCTGATGAATTGGATACTAGGATCCAGGTCGTAAATAGTTTTTCGAAAAAGTTATTTCCGGATGACGATCAAGAGGTAGAAAGACTGTATCGCATCGGGCCGTTTATGCCACAAACCATTAAAGGAGGTCATTAATTTGGAAAAAGAAGCGACAACTCACCCGCCCTTAGATGTGTTTGAAGAACATGAATCTGAAGTTCGAAGTTATTGCCGCAGTTTTCCAACTGTCTTTGAGAAAGCGGAAGGCTATAAACTTTCGGATGTGAATGGGAATGAGTTTATTGATTTTTTTGCAGGGGCTGGGGTGGTGAATTATGGACATAACCATCCGAAAATGCAGGAAAAGGTTCTTAGCTATGTAAAGAATGGCGGAGTCATTCATGGGCTCGATATGGCAACCAAGGCAAAAGAAGAATTTTTAACAAGGTTTCGTGAAGTCATCCTCGATCCTCGTAATTTGAACCATAAAGTTATGTTTCCTGGACCGACAGGAACAAACTCGGTAGAAAGCGCATTGAAGTTAGCGCGTAAAATTACTGGCCGTGAGTCCATCATGAGTTTTACCAATGCTTTTCACGGGATGACACTAGGATCCTTGTCGATTACGGGTAACGAATTTAAAAGGCATGGGGCAGGTATTCCTTTGCATAACGGGGTATCCATGCCATTTGATGGATTTTTGGGAGAAGGACAGGACACAGTGAAATATATAGAACGATTTTTAGAAGATAGTGGCAGTGGCGTGTCCCTTCCCGCCGCGATAATTTTTGAAACCGTGCAAGGAGAGGGAGGGATCAACGTTGCCAGCTTTGAGTGGATAAAAAGAATCGAGGAGCTTTGCCGCCGCTGGGACATCTTATTAATAATTGATGACATTCAGGCGGGAGTAGGACGTACGGGGCCGTTTTTTAGTTTTGAGCCGGCAGGTATCAACCCGGATATGATATGTGTATCAAAATCGATTGGCGGTTTTGGCCTTCCATTAGCCTTGACGTTATTTAAACCCGAGCATGATATTTGGGAGCCTGGAGAGCATAACGGGACCTTCCGAGGGAATAACCTGGCCTTTGTAACAGCAACAGAGGCGTTAAGCTTTTGGGAAGATGACAGCCTTGAAAAAGAGGTGGCGCGAAAAGGAAAAATGGTTTATGATTTTTTATCTAATCTGCAAGCTCAGTATCCGCAGTTTATTACAGATGTTAGGGGTAGAGGGTTATTCTATGGAATGGAATGCAGCAAAGAAGGCTTAGCCAGCGCCATTTGTTGTGCCGCGTTTGAACGTGGCCTTATTATGGAAACGGCAGGAAGTGAAGACCAGGTTGCGAAAGTCATGCCTCCATTAACCATTGATGAGGAAGGCTTAAAGAAAGGATTACACATTCTGTCAGAAAGCATCAAGGCCAGTGTCTAAGGTAATTCAGAGAAGATGCTTCATTTTTAAGTTGGAAGTGGAGGAAAGGTATGGAGGGTTCTAAAACATTTAATGTTGCGATTGTAGGAGCTACAGGAGCAGTAGGTGCTCAAATGTTAAAGGTTTTGGAAGAAAGAGACTTTCCTATAAAGCAGTTAATTCCTTTAGCATCGGCAAGGTCTGCTGGAAAAACAATAACCTTTAAAGGCAAAGAGATTACGATCAAAGAAACAACTCCGGAGGCCTTTAAAGGAGTAGATATCGCGCTATTTAGCGCAGGAGGTTCAATCAGTAAAACATTCGCACATGAAGCAGTGAAAAGAGGAGCCCTTGTCATTGATAATACCAGTGCGTTTCGTATGGACCCTGATGTTCCATTAGTTGTTCCAGAGGTGAATGCAGCAGAAATTTCAAACCACAAAGGAATTATCGCAAATCCCAATTGTTCGACGATACAAATGGTTGTGGCCCTACAACCCGTAAAGATAGAATACGGCATTAAACGAATTGTGGTTTCTACGTACCAGGCCGTGTCAGGTGCCGGTTACGCAGCGATGAAAGAACTGAGGGAACAATCACAAGCCATCTTAGATGACAAGCCCTTTACACCGAAGAGTTTACCGGTCGCTTCGGAAGAGAAAAAGTATCAAATTGCTTTTAATGTCATTCCTCAGCTAGATGTATTTCAAGAGAATGGTTATACCTTTGAGGAAATGAAAATGATCAATGAAACCAAAAAAATAATGAACGACCAGGATATGGAGATAGCGGTTACATGTGTCAGGGTCCCTGTTTTCACCGGGCATTCTGAATCCATTTATGTAGAAGTAGAAAAAGAGATCAGCAATGTTCAGGAAGTCCGGGAAATTTTAGAAAAAGCGCCCGGGGTAGTAGTAAAGGATGACCCGAAAGAGCAGGTTTATCCTTTGCCTATTGATTGTGCCGGATGTCCAGACGTTTACGTTGGGCGTATACGCAAAGATTTAAATTATTCCCACGGGCTTCATCTGTGGGTCGTGTCCTGTAACTTGCTAAAAGGGGCAGCGTTTAACAGTATTCAGATCGCAGAAGCCTACATTAAGCAATGAATCAAAAGGGTGACCCATAAGTTACATTCTGTTTTATCGGTGAACCGTTTTTGTGGTTTGTGTAAGCAAAGGCGATAGGCGAGATCTGACTTATAAAAACAACAGAGGTCTTAAGGGTTTGGAAAATAAGGAATCATGCAGATCACGTGCCTTAGAATCAAAAGGATGTATAGATAAAGAACCTAAAAAGTTTCCTTTCGTGGAGGCTTTTTTTGTTGTGCTAAGCCATTTTTTATTCGTATGCGTGGAAGTTTGCACGAGGTAAATTCAACCAGAAAAATGGAAGAAAGTGAATTAATAAGCAGTAAAATACTGACAAACTATAAAGGTGAGAAAATTTATGACGTATGAAAGCTCACCAGCAACAAACGAAAACTTTTCCGTTGTGTAAAAGAAGCATCATCACTTATATGAATAACAGCTTATTTTATAAAGGGGGCAGGTCTTTAATGGGTAAATACGGGTATCCGTCTGAACAAGGTTTATATGATCCAAGAAATGAACATGAGGCGTGTGGAATCGGGATGATTGCTAATATAAATGGAAAAAAATCACACGATATTGTTCAACACGGAGTCACCATTCTTTGCAATTTAGAGCACAGGGGCGGACAGTCAGCGGATATCCATACAGGAGACGGGGCTGGTATTATGACTCAGATCCCTTTTTCCTTCTTTAAACAGGAATGTGAAAAGCAAGATATAAACCTTCCTGAAGAGGGACGATATGGCGCAGGAAATGTTTTTCTTCCCCAGGACCCTGAGGCAAGAAAGATCTGTGAGGAGAAACTGGAAAAGATTATCCAAGAAGAGGGACAAACTTTTTTAGGATGGAGGTCCGTCCCTGTCAATGACTCTTTTGTGGGGGATAATGCTAAAAAATCCAAACCTTATATCCGGCAAGTGTTTATTGGGCAAGCTGCAGAAAAAATGGATGAAAAAGAATTTGAAAGAAAACTTTATATTATCCGAAAGCGAGCAGAAAAAGAAAATATAAAAAATTTCTCTGCAAGAAATAATAATGAAGGTTTTTATATTTGCAGTCTTTCTACCACGACTATCGTTTATAAAGGCATGTTGATTCCAGAACAGCTAGATTCTTTTTATATCGATCTGAATCACCCTGATTTCAAATCTGCCTTTGCGCTCGTACATTCCCGCTTCAGTACCAATACTTTTCCAAGCTGGGAACGCTCTCATCCTAACCGCATGACAATACACAACGGTGAATTTAACACAATCCGTGGAAACGTCAACTGGATGCGAGCACGGGAACGCTTTTGCCAGTCTGATTGTTTTCAGAAGGATGAATTGGATAAGCTGCTTCCAGTGATTGATACAGACGGAAGTGATTCTTCTATGTTTGATAATGCCTTTGAATTTCTTCATCTGTCAGGACGGTCACTCGCCCATACTGCCATGATGATGATTCCCGAACCTTGGGCCAACCTAGAGAATATGGATGAGGAAAAGCGAGCCTTTTATGAGTATCATAGCTGTTTAATGGAACCGTGGGATGGCCCGGCCGCTGTGATATTTACGGATGGCAAGCAAATAGGAGCTTGTCTGGACCGCAACGGGTTACGGCCCGCAAGATATTATGTGACAAAAGATGGCTTGATCATTTTTGGTTCGGAGGTCGGTGTCCTGGATGTATACCCTGAAGATATTGTTTCTAAAGAACGTCTTTCCCCTGGGAAAATGCTTCTTGTTGACTTAGAAGAGGGGAAAATCATTCCTGATGATAAAATAAAAAAGGAAGTTTGTTCTAAGGAACCGTACCAAAAGTGGCTGACAAAATATATGCTAAACTACGACGACTTGCCTGAAGGGAGTGATTCTGGACACCCATCGTGGAACCAGGAAGAACTCATTCAGCAGCAAAAAGCCTTCGGCTATACTGTGGAAGAGCTGAATAAAATACTAAAACCAATGATAACCGACAGAAAAGATCCAGTAGGATCGATGGGGTATGATTCACCACTAGCTGTATTATCTAAAAAGCCTCAGCTTCTATATAACTATTTTAAGCAGCTGTTTGCCCAAGTCACCAATCCTCCGATTGATGCCATCAGGGAAAAAGTGATTACCTCGGTAGTCACAACGATTGGGGCTGAAGGAAATTTGGCTGAACCAACACCGGAAAGCTGCAGGAAAATTCGCTTGGAAACCCCGGTATTAAGCCAGAAACACTTTGAAAAGCTTAGAAATAATGAAATGGAAGGCTTTAAATCTCATACATTGTCTATATTATTTGATGCAAAAAGCAGCAACCTCCAGCTCCAAAGGTCATTAGATACGTTATTTAAGAAGGCGGAGAATGCCATTGAAAAAGGGGCTACTCTGTTGATTCTGTCAGACCAGGGAGTAACAGAAAAAGAAGCGGCTATGCCAGCTTTACTGGCAGTAGCAGGGCTCCATCACCACTTAATTCGAAATAATAAGCGAACAAAAGTGAGCATTCTGCTGGAGTCAGGCGAACCAAGAGAAGTACATCACTTTGCAGCTCTCTTAGGGTACGGCGCTGAGGCCGTTTATCCTTATCTTGCCTTTGCTTCTTTGAATGATTTAATCCAAAAGGGGGACATTCGCAGTGTTTCTTATGATGAAGCTGTTGACACTTATATACAAGCAGCAACCGATGGGATTGTTAAGGTGTTATCGAAAATGGGGATATCAACCATTCAAAGTTATCGAGGGGCGCAAATCTTTGAAGCGGTAGGTATTCATTCAAATGTGATAGACAGATACTTTACAAGGACCTCTTCCCGCTTGGGGGGGATTGACCTGGAAATGATAGAAAAAGAAGTATTAATGAGACACAAGAATGCCTTCTATGAAAAAAGAAATGGAGAACTTACCCTTGAGACGGGTGATGATTTTCAGTGGCGAAAACATGGCGAAGACCACCAGTATAACCCTCGAACGATTCATATACTGCAGCAGGCGTGTCGAAGCAATGATTATGATCTTTTTAAAAAATACTCCTGTTTAATTACAGACCGCGATCATAACCTTCAATCCTTGCGGGGGCTTCTTTCCTTTAAAGCACAAGAGCCTGTGCCTTTAGAAGAAGTAGAGTCTGTAGATTCCATATGCCGCCGCTTTAAAACAGGAGCCATGTCATATGGCTCTATTAGTGAAGAAGCTCATGAATCATTAGCTATTGCTATGAACAGGATAGGTGGAAAAAGCAATTCCGGGGAAGGAGGAGAGACCCCTGAAAGGTTTACCGCTGACCCAAACGGAGACCTTCGACGAAGTGCAATAAAACAAGTGGCTTCCGGACGCTTTGGAGTGAACAATTATTATTTACACAATGCTGATGAAATCCAAATAAAAATTGCTCAGGGAGCTAAGCCTGGTGAGGGCGGTCATCTTCCCGGGAAAAAGGTCTACCCATGGATTGCTGAAGTAAGAGGATCAACACCGGGTGTAGCTTTAATATCGCCCCCGCCCCACCATGATATCTATTCCATAGAAGACCTTGCTGAACTGATTCACAACTTAAAAAACGCTAATCCAGAGGCTAGGATCAGCGTCAAGCTTGTGTCTGCGGCCGGAGTTGGTACCATTGCAGCCGGGGTTGCTAAAGGACGAGCCGATCTTGTACTGATCAGTGGTTACGATGGCGGCACAGGAGCCGCCCCCCGAACGAGTTTAAAGCATGCTGGTATGCCATGGGAAATCGGCCTGGCAGAAACCCATCAAACCTTATTATTGAATAGACTCCGAGATCGTATTGTTGTCGAGACTGATGGGAAAATGATGACTGGAAGAGATGTGGTGATAGCTTCATTACTTGGAGCAGAGGAGTTTGGGTTTTCTACAGCTCCTTTGGTAGTCCTGGGCTGTATCATGATGCGGGTGTGTCATTTGGATACGTGCCCTGTGGGTGTAGCGACCCAAAATCCGGAATTAAGAAAAAAATTCACCGGAACTCCTGACCATGTTGTGAACTTTATGAAATTTATAGCCATGGAAGTTCGGGAATTGATGGCAGAATTAGGCTTTCGTACAGTTAATGAAATGATAGGGAGAACAGATGTCCTTCAAGCTGACACTGCCGTAAACCACTGGAAAACCAAAGGAATAAATTTGGAGAATCTTTTATACCAGCCTGATGTCCCGGCGGAAGTCAAGCGACATGCAGCAGTAGAACAAGTACACGGCCTAGACAAAACCTTGGATAAACAAGAGCTTATCCCTCTCTGTAAACGAGCAATTGAAAAAGGCGAGCCTTTCGAAGTGACTCTCCCGATACGAAATATTAACCGTGTAGCTGGAACGCTCCTGGGCAGCGAAATAACGAAACGTCACGGTCAGGAAGGTCTTCCTGAGGATACGATTCGTATCAAATTCAAAGGGTCAGCGGGTCAGAGCTTTGGTGCCTTCATTCCGCAAGGTTTGACCATGACCCTTGTAGGGGATGCAAATGATTATGTAGGAAAAGGAATTTCAGGCGGAAAGATCATTGTTTATCCTTCTAAGAAATCAACCTTTGACTCCTCAAAGAATACAATTATCGGCAATGTATCCTTCTACGGAGCCAGTAGTGGGGAAGCCTACGTTAACGGCCTGGCTGGCGAGCGGTTTTGTGTAAGAAACAGCGGGATAAGCGCTGTGGTAGAAGGGGTAGGAGATCATGGTTGTGAATACATGACAGGAGGGAAAGTAATTGTACTAGGTAGGGCGGGGAAAAACTTTGCCGCAGGAATGTCAGGCGGCACAGCTTATGTTCTTACTGAGTCTTTTAGTGAATTTGAGGACTCCTGCAATACAGAACAGGTGCTTCTTCAATCGTTGAGTGACCCCCAAGAACAAGAAGAAGTTTATCAAATGATTGCAAGGCATGTGGAGTATACCCAGAGCCCTAAAGGCAAGAGAGTGTTGGACAAATGGAATGCCCTCCTTCCCAAATTTGTAAAAGTGATCCCTAAGGATTACTTGGAGATGAATGAAAGAATTAAGCACCATGAAGCACGAGGTCTTAGTAAGTATGAAGCCGCCCTGGAGGCTTTTAATGAAAGTAACAAAGAGGTAGAAGGAAAAAAAGAACCTAGAAGGCTGGAGGGGTAGGCAATGGGAAAACCAACTGGCTTTATGGATTATCAGAGGCAAACCTGGCCTGAACGTGACCCTTGGGAACGAAGGAAAGATTGGGAAGATTATACCTTGCCGCTGGCGGAAAAAGAAGTGCAGATACAGGGGGCCCGCTGTATGGACTGTGGGATCCCTACTTGCCATATGGGCACAAACCTTAATGGAATGACCACTGGCTGTCCTGTGTATCATTTAATTCCGGAATGGAATGACCTTGTTTACCAGGGACAGTGGCAAGAAGCTTTACGAAGAGAACATAGAATGAATAATTTCCCTGAATTCACCGGTTTTGCATGTCCGGCTCCCTGTGAGGGCGCTTGTGTGCTTGGAATTAACGAGCCTCCAGTGGCCATTCGGACGATTGAAAGGGCAATCATTGAAAAAGGATTCGAAGAAGGATGGGTGCAACCAGAACCTCCGTCCAGACGGACAGGGAAAAAGGTCGCGGTGATCGGTTCTGGACCAGCCGGCTTAGCATGTGCGGCCCAGCTTAATAAAGCAGGTCATTGGGTTACCGTCTATGAACGAAACGACAGACCAGGCGGCTTGTTGACTTACGGGATACCTGAAATGAAGCTGCCTTATCATATTGTGGAGCGGCGTGTGAATCTATTAAAAGAAGAAGGAATCACTTTTGTTATGAATACCGAGGTAGGAAAAGGCATTTCGTTAAGGGATTTGCATGAGCAATATGACGCTGTCATTTTGTGTGGTGGAGCAGCAGTTCATCGAGATTTAGACATTGAAGGCAGAGAATTAAAAGGAATTCACTTTGCGATGGAATTTCTTCATAAGAATACGAAAAGTTTGTTGGATTCTAATTTGGAAGATGGTAATTATATTTCTGCCGAAGGAAAAGACGTCATTGTGATTGGCGGCGGTGATACAGGAACAGACTGCTTGGCAACGTCTGTGCGCCATAACTGTAAGAGCCTCACTCAATTTGATTATCATGTCAAGAAATCAACAGAACGTCTGGATGATAACCCCTGGCCCCAATGGCCAGTGATACACAGAGTGGAGTACGGCCATAAGGAAGCAGAAGCTGTCTTTGGTAAAGACCCCCGGGCCTATACTGTTGTTACCAAGAAATTTGTTGGTGACGAAGAAGGCCGCGTCATGGAGGTTCATACGATCAACGTGGAAGAACTCATAGATGCGACGGGCAAGAAAGTAAAAAAAGAAATTCCCGGAACGGAGAGAGTATGGCCTGCTCAATTAGTATTACTGGCGATCGGTTTTACTGGTCCAGAGCAATCCATAATTAAAAGCCTGGGGATTGAAACGAATGAGAGGTCAAATGTAAAAGCAGAGTATGGAAAGTACCAGACAAACGTTAAAGGAATATTTGCAGCAGGTGACATGCGCAGAGGGCAAAGCTTGATCGTATGGGCGATTAATGAAGGAAGAGAAGCGGCAAGAGAATGCGATCGTTATTTAATGGGGAACACTGATCTTCCATAAGAAAGGGCCTGGCAAAAAAGCCAGGCCTTAAACAGTTGTAGCACGACAAGAGCTTGAGCCAGATAGGTAGAATCCATGGATTATTATATGATCTTAGCATTTTCTTCTTTAATGGTCTCTGACTTTGATACTTCACTGTCACAAGTCTTCAACGATATTCCCTCGGCTAAAATATTGACATCAACCACTGGTCTCCGTTTACAAGCTTGTATCCATGGAATTTTCTGAACAGATCCTTTCTAAGGTAATTATAGCCTTTGCTTTGATCTTCTGTTATCCATCCGGTTACTTCCTGAAAAAACAGAGCTATTCGCTCCCTTAGTTTTCGTTCAACCTATTTAAAATCATATTGTGGTTGCGATCGACAAGGAATAGGTATCTTTTGATAAAGTTTATGTGATTTTATTAAACGTCTTTAGTAATCACATCTTCGTTGCTATTCCGCTCTAATTTCTCATTCACTTCTCTAAACCCTTGGATTGTTTGTGTTTCAAGCTGCGAAACTTGCTTTTCTAATTTATCAAACTTATCGTGAAGGCCTAGTATAGCCTTTAAGATTTCTTCCATAAATCTCCACCCTTTGATTTGATATCATTCCCCAAAGAAAAAGTTCAACCACCAGATTAACTTAACTTTAACTTACTGCGTGTTATTTGCGGTTTGTCATTTGTTCTGTAGGGTAGAACATAAAACAAAAAATGGGTAGTGGCCACTTTCTACACTATTAAGAAGGGAAGTGATTAATAGGATAAAAAAGTATATGCTAATACTAGGGGGATATTATAATGTCAAAAGAACTAATAGCTATTGTATTAAATACGAGTACCAGTTTTCTGTTGGTAATGGACCTATGGTTGCTGACATATATTTCTTTGACGTAAACGATAACATGGTAGCTACTGTTCAGATTGGTAACATGTCTGATGGTAATGTTTTGCGTATTGATTCAAAAGAGTTCGAACATAGGAGAGAGGACTTTCCCTTCCGCGAGTTTTTATTGTCATTTGTTAAACGCTGATAGAAAGGAAGGAGATACATAAGACCCCTTCCTTTTCCTTTAAATCAGTGATATATCATCAGATTTTTTCTTTAATTCTTGATACTTATTTAGTAAAACGTCTAGTTCCTGACTACAATGAACGGTTCTTTCATCCGTTAGTCCATATCGTTTCGCTTTTTTATACATCTTCTTCTTTTTAATCTTTATCATCCATTCCATAATCACTTTCATTTCATTGCTATCCTCCCATATGTAAATAAATTGGGCGTCTTAGCTGAAATGTTCTCGTTGAAAATCCAGACACATGCTCCATCATAAAGTAACAGACAAACGTTTTCCATAAAAAAAACTTTTTGTTAATAAATTGAAATATTGGTAAAAGTTTCAGCGGTGAAATTATATAGTTATTTACCCCCTAATGTAGGTAAAGATCTAACAGATAGCATCAATTATCTTGGAAGTGCAAGTGATAAATGAAGTGAACTACCCACCACTTATCGACCTTGCGGTCTAATTGAAGTGGGGCTTCTTGGGAAGTAGATGCTTTTGGTAGCCATCTATATTGACCAAGCTAACCGCGGTCTTCATCTCGATAGAGTGTCAATGCGGCGCTCAACGTCAAAAAAGAAGGCATTCGCTGCCTAATGATATAAACTCTTGGAACAAGGGAACGAAAATTTATATTGGGCAATCCTTCCCACACAAAATTCACATTGAGAGATCTTTTGTCTTTCGCTTCTTACGTACTCTTATTGTTATTGCTGTAATCGTTAACACAATGAAAATTAATCCTATCCCCATGTAGTTTAAGTATTCCACAAAGGCCTGTAACTCTGCTTCATTTTCTGGAAAGAAGGTAACAAGAAAGATGACAAAGGCAATGATTCCCGGAAGCCAGGGAGTCTTCCGTTTTGTTAGAAAGATTTCTCTAATGACCTCTACGGAAAGAAAAAATAAAAGCTTTACGGTGGTGAAGATGCTTAATACCCATACTGCTAAAAACACGGATTCAATCCTTTCAAATATGCCTCCGAGTTCAATTTCTTTAGCTACTTCAATGGTTGGAAAGACTATAATTTTCGCCGTGTCTACTGAAAAGATCATGTAGGAGATGATTACAATTCCAACATAGATTAACGTAGTAATTCCCACGCTGATGAACAGTGGTTTGTTTTTTACTTCTTTTTGGTGTAAAAAACCAAGCAAAAAAAATAAGGGAATAACAGAATTTAAAGCAAACAAAGGAAGAAAGACACCTTCAAAAACAGGAAACAAACCTTCTGCCAACACTGGAAACATTTTTTCAACCTCAGCGTTACCGATGTTTAAAACAATGACACCACTTAACGCTAGGATAATGGTGGGAACGAATAAGATATTTAAAAATACGATTCCTTCGATACCTTTTGAGGCGGCATAAGCACTTATAATCAACATGACCATCACAAGAACTTCAGTAGGAGTCTGGTCAAGCAAATACATTTTTGAGGCTATACCAAAATAGCGAAGGACCACAGCAGCTAACAATATAAAATACATGAGGAACAAAAGAATTAATGGAAAAGCAATCCATTTACTAAGAGGTCCTCTAAGCAAGTATTCAAAAACATTTTCTCGGATGAAGTGTTTTTGCCAAGTGACACAGAAATAGACTAAAAGGAGAATAATAAAACCGGCTAAAAGAACGGTTATCCATCCATCAGAGGTATCCAGACTTACGGCCAAATCTCTTGGGAGTGTTAAAATTCCTACTCCAAAACTGTATGAAATAAGGACACAACCTAATTCAGAAGCTTTCATTTCGTATTGATGAGGTTTTATGCTCATTGTTTGTCACCGACTTTGTTCTATAAGGTATGTTTTACATGGAGCTAAACAATATTATTTTCCATTTACTTCTTTTTATCTGTTTCCTTTCAAAATTCTCTCCTTTCCTAAGTATTTTTAATCATGAACCTGCACCAAAGCATTCAGAGAAGGCGGAAGTATTTAGCATCCGTCTTGGAGAATAATAAAAGGAACCTCTGAATAAAAGAGGTTCCTCTAGAAGGTAACGCTGCTGAGATTGCTGGTTCTGTTGACGAAATTGTTAAGACTCTGTTTCACTAACAAATTCGTTTTGATCTTGGCCAGAGTGAGCATTTTGATATCTTCTTTCCTAAGCATTATTTTGGTTTTGATTATTACTCTCACATTCAAATCCACAATTTTTGAGGGACCCAAGTAGGAAAATACGAGAATATAAGAGGTTAACATAACGAAAGAGCAAACACTGGTTCAGGTTATTTTCTTTCCCTGTAACTTGTGACTTTCCAAGGTTCCTTGAATTAGTACTTTCCATCCTTTTGATTTGGAGGTGTTGGAGAGGGTTTCAGGCTCCTTGACCTGGAAACAGGGTCAGGAATTTTTGGTTCGGTGAAAGTCTGACTATTACGCCGTTTGTCACTAAACTTCATAAGGAATTTCTAGAAAAATGAACCATACCAGATTTTCAAGTAGGCATTTTGATACTGTTATTGTCATATGTTCGCAAAAACAAACTGGGAAACAAAAGTGAAAATACAAAACCTTTCTTGCCTGTCCGTTTTTGTATAGAAAGGCTTTTTTCTTTCCAGTGTGATGTTATATTTATCGCCCAATGAGACAAATTTGTCTTTACCAAAATCAGAAATAGTGTCATCAATGACATTTCTTCTGTATTTTACAACCAAGACAAGATGATAACACATCAAGAACACTGAATGGTTATTACTATCTAATTTCATTGATATATCAATCCTTATTTGTTATAAGACTGATTATACTATATAGCATTCAAAAACAAAATCCTTTGGGCTATCGCCCAACCGACATTCATCTCCCCCTTACCGTTGTGCTTCGCCCTTCACACTCTTGAAGAGGGAGACTTCTGTCGGAAGTCCGTTAAAAAATGAAATGTTCTAATATTAATACTTTTATGTTAAATTGTTTATATTCAATTTAAACTCCTAACACATAGAGAAGATCTTTTTTCTGATTACCATAGTTTATACCGTACGATACGCAAATCTAATTTTGTGTTGTAGGTTAGGTGTCACTGATTTATATTTATTGTTTTACTCCGCTGGTGTGTTGCAATCTGGAAAACAAGCATTCGGATTGGCATAGAATTTGCATGAATGTAAGGTGGAAAGATAAAACCATCAGGGAGGAATCTAGTAATGAGAGAAGTAGTGATAGCAAGCGCCGCACGCACGCCAATTGGGAGTTTTGGAGGAAGCTTATCTTCTTTAAACGCAGTGGATTTGGGTGTGACTGCTGCAAAGAGTGCGATGGAAAGAGCAGGAATAAAACCGGAAGATATTGATGAAGTTCTGGTTGGCAACGTCTTATCTGCAGGGCTTGGTCAAAATGTTGCCCGTCAGGTTGGAATATACTCAGGGTTGCCTGAGACCACCCCCGCTGTCACCATTAATAAATTGTGTGGGTCTGGTCTGCGAACGGTAAGCATGGCTGCTCAGTTTATTGCTTTAGGGGATGCAGAAGTAGTACTCGCCGGTGGAGTAGAAAGCATGAGCAACGCTCCGTATGTGGTTCCATCAGCCCGCTGGGGTCAGCGGGCGGGGGAGGCCACAATGATTGATACGATGCTTACTGACGGGCTGATGGATAAATTTCACGGCATTCATATGGGCATTACTGCAGAAAATATTGCTGAGCAGTGGAGCTTCACACGTCAACAACAGGATGAGTTTGCCCTTGAGAGCCAAAAGAGGACAGAGAGGGCTCAAAAAGAAGGCTTGTTTGAAGAGGAAATCACACCGGTTTCTGTGCCGCAAAGAAAAGGGGAGCCTTTGATCATAAATAAGGATGAGTTTCCCAAACCGGGAATGACATTGGAAAAACTTGCTAGGCTTAAGCCGGCCTTCAAAAAAGAAGGGGCAGTGACAGCCGGTAATGCTTCAGGCATCAACGACGGGGCTGCCATGCTGATTGTGATGTCTAGGGAAAAAGCAGATAAGCTGGGAGTTGTCCCTTTAGCTATAATTAAATCATATGGAAGCGCTGCACTGGACCCTAAAATTATGGGGTATGGGCCTGTACCGGCTTCTGAGCAAGCATTAAAGCGGGCAGGCCTCACGGTTGAGGATTTGGACCTTGTCGAAGCCAATGAAGCTTTTGCCGCTCAGTCACTTGCGGTCGTTAAGGATTTAGGCCTGGATAAAGAGAAAGTAAACGTGAACGGCGGAGCGCTTGCTCTTGGGCATCCGATTGGTGCTTCCGGTGCACGCGTGCTGACAACCTTACTATATGAAATGAAACGTCGTAAAGCTAAGACGGGCTTAGCTACCCTTTGCATCGGCGGCGGGCAGGGAACGTCTTTAATTGTAGAGAGGAACTGATACGACTGCACAAAGAGCTTGGGTCCTTCCAGGCTCTTTTCGTTCATGTTTTTGGCGAAGAGAAAGAGAGGTCTAAGATGAATGAGTTAAAATGGCTGAAAGACATAACGTCTTACCCTCCATTAGTGTTAACCGAAGAAACAACCATAGAAAAAGCATGGGAGCAAATCTGTAATACCACAGACCAAGAAAAGGTTCCTGTGGTGGACAAAGAGAACAGGTTTAAAGGATTTATTGAAAAGCATACCTTAAAAAGTGCCTTGCAGCAGGGGAAAGATCCTTTTGAACCTATTAAAACATTATCCTTGCATAAAGAGATGGTATTTTATGAGGGAGCCCCTTTTTGGCCTGCCAGTAATGATGTTTCTTCCTTTGCCGTGATTGACAAGGAGGGGAGTTTTAAAGGAACGGTTCTGTCTTCTCACATGAAAAAGACATGGAATGAAAAAGTGTGGTATCCTTTCAAATTGCTTCATGGTTTTTTTCATGAATGGAACAATCCTGTATTACTTGTAAGCCAGGAAAAGGAAGTTATTTTTGCTAATGAAGCAGCAAAAGAGATGGTTGGGAAGGAAATTCGACCGGGAAAAGACCGTTTGGACCAAATCCTTTCAGAAAAGGAAAGTCTTCATCTTTTTAATGCGGACCATATCAGCGAGTCCGTTTCAACGGTGATTAGAGAAACCCTCTACACCATTGAAAAACTATATTTTACACCTTTTGACCAGGTAACGGTGACTGGGTTTGTTTTTATGCAAAAAAGAAGCGAGGAAGTTGCGGAGGAGAGAACAAAAGCCCTTGAGACGGTCATCGAGTCTTTATATGATGGCATTGTTACCGTGGATCAAAAAGGTTTGATCACCATGCTTAGTAATGAGTACGCAGACTTCCTGGGTGTCGACCCTAAAAAAGTAATAGGCAGGCATTGTACTGAGGTCATCGAAAACACACGAATGCATATTGTCGTAAAAACGGGAAAAGCAGAGATCGCTGACATGCAGAAATTAAAAGGAGATTACATGGTGGCAAGCAGGATCCCCATTATCAAAAATGGGGAAGTGATCGGCGCTGTCGGGAAGGTACTCTATAAAAATGTCAGTGGTTTTAATGCCCTGCATAAAAGAATAAAGAAAATGGAACAGGAATTAAAGCAATACAAAGGGCAATTAAAGGAAGAAACGAAAGCCAAGTATCATTTTTCAAGTATCATAGGTGAGAGCCTCGCTCTTCAAGAAGCCAAAGAAATAGCCCAGAAAGCAGCATCTTCTGAGTCTAATGTGCTGCTTCTTGGGGAAAGCGGGACCGGAAAGGAGCTATTTGCCCACTCCATTCATAATGCAAGTACACGGGCTCTTGGGTCATTTGTTAAGGTGAATTGCGCGGCGATTCCCTCAGATCTTCTTGAGTCCGAGTTATTTGGCTATGTAGAGGGTTCTTTTACTGGAGCAAAAAAAGGTGGGAAAAAGGGGAAGTTTGAAGCGGCTGATGGAGGAACTATTTTCCTTGATGAAATTGGAGAGCTCCCCCTACACATGCAAGTAAAATTTTTGAGAGTTCTCCAAGAAAAAGAAGTAGAGCGCATAGGGTCCGCTTATTCTACTCCCGTGAATGTAAGGATTATTGCAGCTACCAATCGGGATTTAGAGGCCATGATGAGTGAGGGAGAGTTTCGAACAGACCTTTTTTACCGTTTAAACGTCATGGCCGTTACTATTCCAAGCCTACGGGAAAGGGATAGAGATGTTCTTCTTCTGGCAGAGCATTTTAGGAAGAAGCTGATGAACCAGATTGGGAAAAATGTATCCGGTATTGGCCCGGAAGCCCAGCAATACCTCATGCATTATCCTTGGCCTGGAAATATACGAGAACTAGAAAACGTAATGGAAAGAGCTTTAAATATGGCTGAGGGTGGAGAGATAATTTCGGTTACCCATCTTCCCAGTAAGATAACGGGCCGCATGGGAGCCCTGTCTGTTCAACCCCTCGATGAGCTATTGCGTCAGACAGAAAAGAAAGCGCTTCAAGACTGTCTATACCAGACAGGGGGAAATAAAACAAAAGCTGCGAAGCTGCTTGGGGTCAGCAGGACCTCATTGTATGAAAAATTACAAAAATATTCCCTGAATGGATGAGAGAAAAGCTGAGAACATTTGCAGCTTTTCTTTTTTTTGTATATCAATTCCGAAAAGTGTACGGAAATTATTACACTGTACAAAGATTTGAATTAAGGTGTAAGGAAAAGTGAACACAATAACAAAAGAAGACATTGTTATGTTCATAAATCCGAACAGTAAAGTGAAAAACTTCATGTAAGCGCTTGCTGTTTCCCTTGCTATTACCAGGTCACTCCTCTGCAACTCTTGGCACAATTTTTGCATTTTTACATAGAGAAAGTGATTTCTGTAAAAAGGTAGGGGGATATCAATGAGCAAAATAAAATCAGCTCAAGAGGCTGTAAAAATGATTAAAAATGGTTCCACCATTGCAACGGGCGGATTTGTGGGAAATGGGCATCCTGAGGAACTGACAAAAGCCGTGGAAAAAAGATTTATACAGACTCATGAGCCTAAGGATGTAACAGTGGTATATGCTGCCGGACAGGGAGACGGAAAAAACAAAGGATTAAACCATTTGGGGCACGAGGGTCTCGTCAAGAAGGTCATTGGTGGTCACTGGGGGCTCGCACCCAAGCTACAAAAGCTTGCTATTGAAAACAAAATTGAAGCCTATAATCTTCCTCAGGGGGTTATCACTCATTTATTCAGGGATATTGCTGCGGGGAAAGCCGGGACCCTTACTCATGTGGGGTTAAAGACCTTTGTTGATCCACGAAATGATGGTGGTAAGTTAAACGAAGCAAGTAAAGAAGAGCATGTGGAGCTCTTTACGATTCACGGGAAGGAGCTTCTTTTTTATAAAACCTTTCCCATTGATGTAGCACTCATTCGTGGCACCTTTGCTGATGAAAATGGAAACGCTACCATGGAAAAAGAGGCCGGGACCTTAGAAATCCTTTCGATCGCCCAAGCTGCAAAAAATTCCGGCGGCATTGTCATTTTACAAGTAGAAAAAATTGTAGAAAAAGGGTCGCTTGATCCACGAATGGCTAAAATACCGGGGATTTACGTGGATGCAATTGTTGAGTCACAGCCGGAAAATCATATGCAGACGTTCGGGGAGCAATATAATCCATCTTATTCAGGGGAAATCAAAGCTTCTCTTAGTTCTCTTCCCCGCCTTCCTTTAGATGAAAGGAAAATTATTGCCAGGAGATCAGCGATAGAACTGGTTCCAAATGCCATCACCAATTTAGGAATCGGTATGCCAGAAGGGGTTGCGATGATAGCTGCTGAGGAAGGAATAGGAGACCAAATGCGTCTGACCCTTGAATCTGGTCCTATTGGTGGAGTGCCTGCAGGGGGACTGAGTTTTGGTGCTTCCATGAACCCTGACATTATTATCGATCAGCCTTATCAGTTTGATTGACGGCGGAGGATTAGACGTTGCGTTTTTAGGGCTTGCCCAATTAGATTATCAAGGAAATGTAAATGTTAGTAAATTTGGTCCAAAGATAGCCGGGGCAGGCGGGTTTATTAACATCACTCAAAACGCTAAAAAAGTCATTTTTTGTGGGACGTTTACAGCAGGCGGCTTGGAAATTGAGGTTAATGAGAATGGAAGCTTGTCTATTGTAAGAGAAGGAAAAATCAAAAAGTTCGTTGAGAAGGTAGAGCACATAACATTTAGTGGTGAATACGCAAATGAAGTCAACCAGCCTGTTCTCTATATTACAGAAAGAGCCGTCTTTCAACTTGGAGACGGGAAAATTACATTAGTAGAAATCGCCCCTGGAGTTGATCTTGAAAGAGACATCATCCAACAGATGGGATTTGTTCCAGCCATTTCACCCCATTTAAAGGAAATGGATCTCGCAATTTTTAAGGATGAAAAAATGGGGATGACGTTTGATAAAGAAAAAAGGATTGCCGTGTTGTAGAAAGGAGGGAGAAAGAAAATGCTAGGTATTTTTATAGGGTTAGCTCTGCTGATGTTCTTAGCTTATAGAGGCTGGTCAATTATTTGGGTCGCACCAATATGCGCAGGTGTGGTAGCGCTTACAGGAGGACTTGATCTTTTGGACGCGTACAGGGACACTTACATGGGAGGCTTCGTAGACTTTGCAAAAACCTGGTTTCCCGTATTTATGCTTGGGGCGATCTTTGGAAAGTTGATGGAAGACACCGGAATGGCCCGTTCCGTAGCGGTTGTCATTACAAAAGCTATAGGAACAAAACGAGCCATCCTTGGAGTCCTGCTTTCTGCAGCGGTGTTAACCTATGGCGGGGTTAGTTTATTTGTGGTCGTTTTTGCTGTTTATCCTTTAGCTCTTGCTTTATTCAGGGAAGCAAACATACCGAGAAGATTGATTCCTGGAACGGTGGCTCTTGGCGCTTTTACATTTACAATGACAGCTATTCCGGGCACGCCACAAATTCAAAACCTTATCCCCATGGATTATTATTTTACTAATGCCATGGCAGCTCCTTTTATGGGAATAAGCTCGGCTCTTGTCATGGCAGGGGGTGGATATGCTTATCTTAAGTGGAGGGAAGGGAAGCTAAAGGCAGCTGGTGAAATATTTACAGAGCCAAAAGAAGAAAATAGTTCAAAAAAAGAAGAAAAATCCCCTAACGTGATTCTGTCATTTATTCCATTAGCAGCTGTTGTATTTACGTTAAACGTTTTAGAGTGGGATATCGTTGCCGCTCTTATTACTGGAATTTTACTTATTATGATATTTAATATAACCAAGTTTAAAAGGTTTGTTAAAGCGATTAACGGCGGCGCAAGCGGCTCAGTTATAGCTATTATCAACACTAGTGCAGCTGTTGGCTTTGGGACGGTTGTCCGGCACGTTCCCGGGTTTGAGAGATTAACAGATGTGTTGCTTGGCATTCAGGGCAGTCCGTTAATCTCACAAGCAGTAGCGGTAAATGTTTTGGCCGGGGCAACAGGTTCTGCTTCTGGAGGGATGGGGATTGCTTTAGAAGCTTTAGGAGCCCGGTACTATGAGATCGCCCAGACAACCGGAATCAGTCCAGAAGCATTTCACCGAGTGGCTTCCATTGCGTCCGGAGGACTGGATGCTCTTCCTCACAATGGTGCAGTCTTAACACTATTAGCCATTACAGGGATGACACACAAAGACTCATATAAAGATATTGCCGTTGTAGCTGTGTTAATCCCTGTATTATCAGTTATTCCAGCTATTATTCTAGCAAGTGTAGGAATTTATTAAAGATTAAAGGAGGACTTACAATGCGTGTATCAGATAAAGTAGCGGTAATTACCGGAGGAGCAAGAGGAATTGGAGCAGCTACAGCTTTGAGGTTTGTCGAAGAAGGGGCTGCGGTGGTAATTTTGGACATGAATGAAGAAGAAATTCATAAGACTGTGAAAGAGCTAAAAGCAAAAGGGGGAACAGCTGTCGGAAAAACGGTAGATGTAACCATTGAAAAAGAAGTGGAATTGGCGTTTAAAGAGATTTATGAAGAATTTAAAAGAATTGATGTCGTTATAAATAATGCTGGCATTACAGCAGATGCACAGCTTTTAAAAATGAAAGAAGAAGAGTGGGAGAAAGTAATAAATGTAAACCTTAAAGGGGTATTCCTAGTTGGAAAAACGGCTGCATCATATATGAAAGAAAAAGAAAGCGGTGTTATCTTGAATGCATCCTCGGTTGTTGGAATCTACGGAAACTTTGGACAAACTAATTACGCTGCGACAAAAGCAGGGGTTAATGGTCTAACGAAATCTTGGGCAAAAGAGTTAGGACGCTATAACATACGCGTAAATGCTGTTGCGCCTGGCTTTATTCTGACCCCAATGACGGAGAAGATGCCTGAGAAGGTTCTCACAGTAATGAAGGAGAAATCACCTCTTCAAACGCTTGGCACCTCCGAGGACATCGCTAATGCGTATCTTTTCCTTGCCTCAAACGAAGCTCGATTTATTACTGGCACCGTTCTTAGCGTAGATGGTGGCGTTGTTATTTAAACTGTTTCGTCAAAAGTAGTTGCTGTGTAGCGCCACAAAGAAACTTTGGTTTTTGGTATAACTTTTTAAAGCTAATATTTAACTCAATTCATGAAGAATTATGAAGTGAAAGAGGTGGTTAATCATTGGGAGCTCATTGGATTGCAAAAGGCTGTCAACTTACAACCAAAAGAGGGGAAATCCCCTCTTTTTTGTTTTCCTATATAGCTTCAGAGGCCTATGGATAAAATCCGAATGCTCAAGTACAAGGAGGTGGACAAGGCCTCTTAGGGAGCATAGAGAGAAAAGTTACTTTAAAGGAAGGAGAAAACATATTCTTTTCTTCTCGTCTAGACGGAGCCGGAGGAAAATTCTCGCATTAATCCACCTTAATTTCCTTATTGGCATTTTCGTACTGTTCATTCACTACAATCTCTACTTTGTAGGTTCCATTTTCTGGAGCTTGTTCCCCTATTTTGTACTTATTTTGTGCCCCCGCAATCATCGCCAAAAATCATGTTACCTCTTTTTCTCCTGCTCTTTTAAATCTATTTACAAGGGGGATGAGGGAGAACCTAACAGGTATTACACCCCTTTAGATAGCTCAGCTCTATTCTTCTTCTCTTTCACCCGTAAGAGATAAAACGTAATCAATCAAGGCTTCTTGGTCCTCTTCGGAAAATCCAGCTTCTTCATCTATCCAAAATTCATGACCAATGCCTTCTATATTTATATCCTGTAAATCTTGGGAGGACCGGTTGGCTTCAATAACTTGCTGACGAAGCTGTCGATCCACAATTGCAAGCATACTGTTATATGGGTCCGGACGAATACCTTGAAGTAAAGTTCCTGGAATCCCTATATCCTTATTTTTATTTGGACCTACAGCTACTCCTCCGTCATGGAGATAAGGAGCCTGCCAGTATACCCCTGCTAATCCTTTAACTTTGTAGCCTCCTTGGGATTTTCCATGAGCAAATCCTAGGTCCTTTTGCTTTTCCTCAATGTGATCCGTTGGGGCTTTTATTATGGTAGCATCCTCTGGAACCGGTACAGGAGTGTCTGGTGAATATATAAGTGGTTCATCCCATACTTTTTCTGTTGCCTCTAGTGCTTTGGCTCTTGATGGCTGGGTTCCTATGTCATCTACTGGAATAATGAGGTTATTGGTTTTGAAACGCCCTGCATGACACGATACACATCCACCTTCATGAAATACTTCTCGCCCTCGAGCCAATGTTGATTCGTCCGCTTCCCGGTGAGGTTTAGGTGGGACAAGTGTGTTTTGAAAGGCAGACATCGAATTATTTTGTTCATTCACCCCACGGCCTGGTGAGGAGGCAACGTAGCCTTGTGGCGAAATAATTGATACATCGGGAAACGTCGGCAACTTTACCGTTTCATTTACGCCAGGTTGTCCAGGATGAGGGTCTACGCCTGCAAAAAATTCTGATGGGAGTTGATCAGATTCAGGATCATACCGAAAGTTCTCATTCGCCGCGTTTTGTAATAATGTTCCTAAGTACACCTCAGGATCGATATCTAACAGTTCCTCACTAATTTGTGATTGGGCAATCGCATCCGCTCCTTGCGCTTGGACATTGTTATTCAATGTGGTCAACCCTCTAAAGGTTCCTGCCATTCCCATACCAGACCAACTATAGGGATGGTCTCCAAACGTAAAGGAATCACTTACTTGAGTAGGGTTGGCTTCCATATCAATCGTCGCGTCAAAAAAACCTGGCGGCCACTTCATTAATGTTTCGTCCACAGCAGTTTCAAGAGCCTCAATATCAGGTAAGGGCTCTGTCTCGCCTTTAGTCGTTTCTACACTGCGGTGAACATCTTCTACGTAGTTTTCCAAATTTTCAACATCGGTATGAGTGAAATAAGAAGCACTGTTGCTTGCTAATGCCATTAATGTGCCTGTGTTTAAATCTGTATTTGTCGCTCCTTCCACGACATTTCCATTGTTTTTCATATCGACACTGGCATGACAAAGCGCACAGCTGATCCCAGCTTTCACTCGGCCTCGATCAACGGTTATGGGCATACCCAGAGGCATCACGGCCCCTCTTGGAACATCTAATCCGGTATCAATCATGGTTCCCTTTTCAAGAGTAATTCCACCAATGGTGACTGTTTTAGGGAGTTCCACTTGCAAGTTATCGGTGGGGTTGCCTGCTAGTTTTACAATCGCCTTCATGAAATCATAAATGGATAAGGGCCCATCTAGAATTCCCATCACGTCAGTAAGAAACACTTCATTGCCGAATGTTTCTTCATAAAAGGATTTCCTGCCAAGGTCTAAAATTTCTTCATCAACTTGAACAGCTCCATTTTCTTCTGACAAGTATGCACGACCTTCCTCTGTTTGCAGCAGCTCTTCTGCTTCTTTTTCTGAAACAGCGTCGCCCCACACATCATAAGCTTCCTCTGGCCTCCCACTGTCGGTATATACAAGATCTGCATTTATGATCTTGTTGTAAGAAGGAGTGTAGCCAATAGTAAAGTTACCTAAAAAAAAGAAACCTACAGCTGCAAGGAGGATGATTCCTGTAATAATTCCTACCCATTTTAAGTATTTCACCATAAAAAACCCCTTAGGAAAGTTATGTTTAAAAAATATACTTTCCTTAAAAAAGTTTTTTATAGGTGAAATTCTAAAAGATTAATGGTAATTATGGGAACCAATCCGCCGCCAAGTGATACTGCTGGTGGAATAGGAAACGTTTGCCGATATCTACCTGTTCTAATACTGATTTACACTATCTTATAATTTTTCCGATTATTATTTCACCTACAGTGAAATAATTTGTGGTTGTGTGCCCGGCATGGGTATAAACTCTAGGGTTAAAGTCCCGAACGGTGAAGGTCGTTGTAACCGCTAGTCAAAGGCAAGGGTGTCCAGGGTGACCTGGAATCTGAAGGAAGCCGGAGACAAACTTCCGCCCCGAGGAATACGAACCTCATAGAAGGCTGTCTGTCTGGGATGAGTCTGCAATACAAGACAAAGCCCCAACGACCAAAGGGATAGACAGTAAATGAGGCGGGGATATGGAAGGGAAGTTTATGCCCTTACCCGGGGAGGTCTGATGGGAACGCCGCACACATGCGGTAACCGATTCTCAAAGAATCGCTGAACCATCAGAAGTCAGCCGAAGCCATAGTACCTTACCTTCCGGAAGGTAAGGGAAGGGCTGAATCATAAAATGAGTACCATTTCCCTGGCGTACGCGTCATCCGATGACACAGAATAGACCAACTACCTACGAAAGAGAAGTGAAGTCTTCGAGGGCGCAGGTAGGGTGGAGGATGGTCGCCACACAAAAGAACGAAATGGTCACGTGGAGGGTGAGCAACATGTTGGAACACATTCTACACCGAAACAATCTGAATGCCGCCTACTACAAGGTGACAAAGAATAAAGGAAGTCACGGCGTTGATGGAGTTCCCACTTCCGAACTGAAAGCTCAGATTTCGGAAGAATGGGACACCATCCACGACCAACTTCTGAAGGGTACGTACCAACCGTCTCCCGTCCGTCGAATCGAAATCCCGAAAACGAACGGAGGCAAACGGAAGTTAGGTATCCCTACGGTGATGGATCGTACGATCCAACAAGCGCTCAACCTCTATCTTCAATCGATGTATGACCCTAAGTTTTCTCCGCAAAGCTATGGGTTCCGACCAGGAAAGCGAGCACATGATGCGGTGAGACAGGCGAAAGCCTATATCAATGAGGGGTACACCTGGGTGATAGACATCGACCTCGAGAAATTCTTCGACCAGGTTAACCATGACCGGTTGATGCGAACGCTAAGCTTCCGCATTAAAGACCCCCGGGTGCTTCGTCTTATCCGAAAATACCTCCAAGCAGGCATTATGGAAGGTGGGCTCACGACCCCAAACCGAAAAGGAACACCACAGGGAAGTCCATTAAGCCCACTCCTTTCTAATATTGTGCTCGATGAACTGGATAAAGAATTGGAATCCAGAGGGCTTCGCTTCGTTCGGTTTGCCGATGACTGCCAAATATATGCAGGTTCTAAACGAGCCGCCGAGCGAATCCTCAGGAATATGAC
>NZ_KZ454937.1:27438-320657 GCF_002797315.1 Bacillus sp. FJAT-44742
TCTGCGTCAACTGACAAGTCGAAAATGGAGTACGGATATGAAATACCGAATTGAGAAAATCAATACATTTCTTACAGGATGGTATAACTACTTTCAGTTGGCAGAAACGCCATCCATTTTCAAAAGACTGATGGAATGGTTGAGAAGAAGACTCCGAATGATTCGATGGAAGGAATGGAAGCTGCCCAAAACAAAGGTGAAGAATCTGATGGCACTGGGAGTGACAAAGGCGAAAGCCTTGGAATGGGGAAACACAAGAAAAGGCTACTGGCGTATAGCCAGCAGCCCTATTCTCCATCGCACACTCAATGACCATTATTGGCAGCGTATGGGTTTGAAATCATTGAATTAACGTTAGAATTTTATGAAACCGCCGTATACGGAACCGTACGTACGGTGGTGTGAGAGGACGGAGGTTAGTCACCTCCTCCTACTCGATTTTAAATCTTTTACCTAATTACTCTTCAGATAATTACTCTAACAAATGGTCGTAAACCCTTTTCCTCCCCAATAATGGACGCTACAAGAATAGGTGTTCCAGCGTTATACGCTAAAAACAGATCCTTTTTTCGGGTTTTACCTTTTTCCTATGTTATCAGTGAAATATTATGGGTTGATTGGTCCTTGCTCTTATAACTGTAAGGGATCATGATATCTGTCGAATGCCTCTTCCGCGTCGTCAATTAACTATTTAAGCGAAGAATAATGCTTTTGCTTCTTGTCATAAAATAAAAAAGTACTTAACTTCAAGCTTAACTAAGAGGGGTTTCTCATACTATTCTATATAGGTGGCAAGAGTGCTTATAGTTAGAACGTAGTGTAAGAACAACCGTAGAGGGTTCCCTAGGACCAAGATGGTTCCAAAGAAAAGGTGAGCACCTACGTGATCCTTTTGTATACTTAAAAAGGAAGGTTGGAAACGAAGTGAAAAATATACATTTGGAAGGAAAATCCAAGAAGGCTGTTTGCGGGCTATTGGAAGTTTATATCAACATTCTATGGAAAAATAATCAGCTTAGTGAAATAGGGTTGAATGGAGATGCGTTTTTAGATGAAATTGTAACGATAGGGGACGTCGATATTGCAGAACTTGTTTCAAACATTTTAGAGCTTCCTTCAGAAAAAGGAGAATGGATCTACGAAGCGGTTTTTTTCCTTTTAAGGAAAGGAAAGAAACCCACTGCAAAAGAAGTATTAAAGAAAATAGATGAAAATCTAACCACTCTTTCTACAGGTAAAAACACTTAATACCATGTGGGGAAAGAAGAATGAGAGGTCATCATTCGTATCCTATAAAAGAAAAAATAAATGAGGTACAGAGTACCTTTTATTAAGAAAGTATAGAGAGGAATAAAAAGCATAGGATAGTATGGGTCCCTGCATTCCTTGGTTCGTTTGGCTTGACCCCTCAGTGGGGACCTCTACCAGCAATTACTGAGTAGTCTACGGAGATATGTGAGAGGATCAAAACCACACTCCTTAGCCTATTTTTACCCTTTAAAATGGGTGAAAAAGTAAGGCTAGCATCTAATCCATAAGCGTAAATTGAAAATATAATAACGTGTATCCTAGAACCTCACCTCTTTTACCTGCATAAGTAAACGGATGAGAGCCCCCTTCCAAAGAAGGGGGCTCTTACTATTTTTTTTTAAGATGCACTTTTAAAGTATATTAAAGGTGAAGTAGAGGAAAAAAAGTATCTCGTGAACAAGGAAAAGAAATAATTCTTAAGCTGATTAAGCCTATGATTTCATATTATTAAAAAATTTCCCATAAGCAGGGCGCTTTGTCTCCTGATTTTACTTTTAAAGTAGAGATAAACAAAAAGAATGTTAGAAGAGGGGAGGACAGCGAAAATAAAAATGAGGTTCCTAGCATAAGGAGACAGTATTTTATTTGTAGTCATCCACTGTAAGGTAAAAATGTTTACAATATATTTATGACTAGTTACATTTTGGTGAGGGGTTTAAGATTGGTTAGGGGGAACGAGAACTTATCCTTGTGCCGAATGATCATTTCCCTCTTTAAGCTTTTCTCGTTTCTTTGCACGATGTAACAGATCCAAAAATTCCTTATGTTCTTCTTCCACGGCTGTGTGCTTCTTTTCAAGTTCTTTTAGTTTCCCTTTTAGTACTGAGTTTTCTGCTTTTAACGTTTGGAGCTCTAGAAGGCGTTCATTGTTTTGGGATTCAAATTGCAACAAAAGAGAAATAGCCTTTTCAAGAGGAGAAGCAACTACCTGATGGTTGCCAGTTGCTTTTTGTTGAAGTGGTGTTTCATCACCTTTATCATTCCGGATTTTTATAGCCATTGTTATATCTTCTTTGTACTTTTCACGTAGAACACCATTCCACCGGAAACTGCATGCAGACGGAGAACGTCCTAATCTTTTACTTGCTTCATCAAAGGCAGATAACTGAGTTTTCTTTTGCCTAATGTGTGAAAGGACCGTTTGAGATAGTAACCTATCTTCTTCTATTGTCCAGGAACCTTTCCTCATTCCCATATTTATACCTCCGATGCTTTTTATTTATTATAATCATAAAGCGAAGAAAGTATGTATAGAATCATAGTTTTCTATTTTCTTAGCCGTAAACTGTTTAAGCTAGCTAAAAAAATAAAAAATCCACCAACGTAAATAGTTGGTGGAAAAAACGAGATGGAGACTTTGTGCCAAATAGTTGGCACGCTGTCCCAGTTTTCCTGTGCATAATTATCTAAAACCCTTCTTTAAAAATATTCTTCGGAAAAAGAATATGGAGTAAAGATTCTCCTAAAAACATTGGAAAGACTGCTTTTTAAGAATGAGCTTTAGCTTTTTGAGGTTCTTCTCTCGGTCCTCATAGTTTGACATGTTAAGGAATCTCCTTTTGCTTTAAAGAAAGAAGGTTTCTTTTATTACTTGTTGGAGAGAACTTTTAATCAAGACTTCGTTTCCAAACCCTACCCCCAAGTGAACGATCGAAGATGCAATTGAGGGGGTAATGCCTACTATGATCGATTGACATCCCATAAGGCTTAACCCCTTAACAATCTCAAAGATATGGGCTATCACTGCGGTATCGATGACTCCGATACCATTAAAATCAAAAATTACATGGTCAAGTTGGTTAGTGGAAACATAATGAAGAATTCTTTCCTGGATCCTTTCTGCTCGTTCGCCATCTATCGCTCCCATTAAGGGTAAGATAGCCATGCGACTTGTCAACGGAATAATTGGAAGGATAAGTTCATTGATGGTTTGTTGTTTCACGGCAATCACCTTGTTTTTGGTGTCCGTATAACTTTTCACGTATTCATTGATAAATTGGTGAAAAGCGTAGTTTATCGTGTGTTCCAATTCAAAGGTTAACCCGTTTTCTTCATGACTCTCATGAAAGCTTTTTCGAAAAATCCAGTAAGTGTTTCGAAAGGCTGTGAAAAACTCCAATTTTGCGTGAATCTCCAAATTACTGTGTGCCCAATCGACTCCTCTTTTTTGTGCTTCTGTTTTTAAGATTTCTTCTTGTTCCCTTACCCCAAGGTTTAACACTAGAATTCTTGATGTCTCCATAAGGTGCTTTTTTCCTAATAGGCTTCGTGTGTCTACGAGTTCGAGAATTTCCTCACTAATAGAAGCAAACAATTCTTTTATAAATTGTTCCTGGTGCGCTAGGAAGTAGTCGCTGAAATTTTTCATGTTAGATCCGCATCCTTTATATTAGGGTAATATTTAAAGGTGCTTTTATAGCAAGAAGAGCTCTTAATTAATCAAATTTTAAACAAGTATTATGTATATCCCCATGGTGTGTCTTTGTGTAAACTCTTTTATGGAACAAGTTTTCTCACTGTATTGCTTATGACACTATTAAGGAGGAGGTACTTATTATTATTTCTCTGCAAATTAAAAATAAGGCTGTTTAAAGGTCTAAGGAAAGTATAAATGTGACAGTAATCATAAGATGAAGAGCAATACACTCACAAAAAAAATAGCTTAAACGAATAAATAACCTTGTTGCTTGGATAGATCTATACGAATGAACTGTCTTCTATAAAAACCTTGGGAAATTAGCCTTTTTTAAAATGAAATAGGTACAAGCATAGAGCATGTCTATCCTTGTTACATACGATAATTAGTGAAAGAGGGCCCCCTTTCTATCTAATAAGAAAGGAGGAGGTACTATGGTGAACGTAGTAACCATTGTCCTTGTATTGCTTCTGTTGTTGGCCCTTCTCGTAGCTGTCCTTTTAGGAACAGAGGAGCAACAACAAATTATCATTGATGCGATGGTTGCCTTGCTAGGAGCAAACAACGGATAGGTGTAAACCATGTCCTCTTTTCCCTCCCCCTAGAACGACTGCTTGACAGTCTTCTCTATGGGGGCATAAAGACAGGAGCTTTTGCTCCTGTTTATTTATTCACCTGATATAAATCCTCATCATAATCCTGAGCATTCTCCTACCGATTTTTCAAGGAGTATATAAGAGGTTTTCATGACTCTCACTATTTGGTAATGAGGATAATAAATAGGGAGCATTACAGGGGGAGAGGTTGTGTTTGTGGAAGAATTATCAGATAAAACTCTGCTTGATGTTTATCGCTTAGTAGAAAAAGAGCTCGAAGAAAAGTTTGTATTTATTTTGCAGAAAGAAATAAAAAAAGAGGTCTAAACCGTTCCATCGTGATTTGCTTTAAAGAAGAAGAACAACAGGATCCAAGGTAAAGAGCTTTGTACTTTGACAGAAGAAAGGATCTATTGAAATAATATGATAGCTTTCTTTAGCCTATTATCACGAATTGTTTATTTATAAAGTTTCTCTTAATCTCTTTCACTCAGTGACTGCCACGTGCCTTGAAAGGGGAGAAAACTAAAACTACTTTAAGGTTAGATTGGTTAAAACCGCTCCTACTCTTTCAGTTGAGCCTTTACAACCATTCCGCCCTTTTTATTAAGATAGCTTAATTTACTGGCAATTTTATTGACTTCATGTTGGAGATATTGAACCTCTGTTTTGCATGACTCTGGAAATAAGTCCGGATCTAGATCCAAATCGATGGAAACAAGAATTTCACCTTTTTTCTTTTCCAAGTCTATCACCCCTACAACATTGAGTTACTTTCTCCACTTTTCTTCAGCTATACCATATTCATTTGTACGCTTATAATACCATTCTCTTTTTATATAGATGATCGTTTTAGATAATTATTTATGAAAACACAAATCTTTTGGTGAAAACACATGGTTTTAGTAATTTTTGTAATGTTTTTGAAATTAATTAGTTTATTTTAACCATAACATCCATCGGATGAGTGATTATCAGAGTTACCATTATCATTAACGAAGTCGTAATAGAAAGTATGGTTTACCCACACAGCTGATGATTAGCACTTACAAGGGATGTAATTATCTCGTGCTTTTAAAAAAGGAAGTACCAAAGAACCACGCACACAGTTCATCTTGTATAAATATTTGTTACGAAGCATAAATGGTCAGAAGGTATCTTGAAGAAAATGAGTTCAGTGTCAGTTACAAGTAGTATCATCTTATTCTCATTCTAAAATTTAATTCTCTAAGAAGCTTTTTTGTTTGGTAGGTTTAGTTGCTGGCCGATGGTTTTAACTCTCTCTTTTTCCATGTATCCCTTTATCACCAGAAGACCTGTTTGTCTACACACTAAAAAAGTTAACTAGGTAGAAACTAGTAAGAAAAAAAATCAGGTAATAAGAATTTACTATTTTTACTTGTAGTAGTTGACGAAAGATGTAGTATTCTTTACAGTGGTTATGAAATTGATAATCATTATCATTTGTGTTTGTAATCTTCCCTACTAAGGGTTTTTATTTTTTATTTTTTATTTTTTATTTTTTATTTTTTATTTTACCGATAATGATTATCAATATCACTAAAATAATGTGTGGAAAGGGAGTCGGTGATGTGGAAGCTGTAACAGAAAAAAAAGAAGGCTTATTGAATGACTACTCTTCATTTTTTATGAGTTCTGCAAAAGAGAGCACAAGATCTTACCAAGACATATTGAACATGACCACAAGGTTCCTTACTCAAGGTTTATCACAGAAAATATATCCTTATATGGGTGGAGGCCCTTTCGTTGTCAAACAGCTAGTTCAGGAAGCAGCGCTTGATTCTGACTACGGACTACCATTCGATCAGGTTCTTGAAGAAGTCAACCAGTGTGTGATTGATCCTTCTGTTTTTGTACATCACCCCTTGTGCATGGCTCATCTTCAATGTCCTCCGATTCTTTCATCGATTGCAGCAGAATTAATTCTTAGTACGCTAAACCAATCGATGGATTCTTGGGATCAAAGTCCATCAGCTACTTTTTTGGAAAGCAGGATGATCGAATGGACTGCGAGAAAATTTGGTTTGTCAAAAGGAGCTGATGGTGTCTTTACCAGTGGCGGCACACAGTCTAACTATATGGGATTGTTATTGGCCAGAGACCAATATTGCAAGGAATATTTAAATTGGAATGTCAAAGAAAAAGGCTTGCCCGCTGAAGCAAAAAAGTTTCGTATCTTCTGCTCGGAACAAGCACATTTTACAATACAAAAATCTGCAGCTTTGTTAGGTTTAGGGGAAAATGCAGTAGTCCCTATAGAGACCAATAAAGAACATAAAATGATTCCAGAAATTCTACAAAAAAGAATGACTGAGGCAAGAGAGCATCGCTTGATTCCCATTGCCATTGTGGGAACCGCTGGAACTACTGACTATGGGAGCATAGATCCTATAAAAATCATCTCAGGTATCGCAAAGAAAGAAGATGTATGGCTTCATGTGGATGCCGCCTATGGCGGAGCGCTCATCTTAAGTGACAAGAATCAGTCCAATCTAAAGGGGATCGAAGAGGCAAATTCCATAACGGTTGATTTTCACAAACTCTTTTATCAGCCAGTCAGTTGCGGAGCATTTTTAGTAAAAGATCATAAAACATTGCTCGGGAATCGACAACAAGCTGATTACTTAAGTCCTAAGGAAGATAAAGAGGCAGGCTATTTGCATTTAGTCGATAAATCGGTACAAACCTCAAGAAGATTTGATGCTTTGAAGATTTGGATGACGTTGCGGCATACAGGTGTGAAAAATTTGGGCGCGATGATTGAGAAAACCATGGGAACCGTTCAAAACTTAAGTGAAGCGTTGAAAAGAAATGAACGGTTTGAAGTCAAACATGAACCCGAGTTAAACTCTCTGGTATTTCGGTACCTGCCAAGAAACAAGGTTAGTTTTGAACAGGAAAATGTAATCAATAGAAAGATTAAAGAATTATTATTTGAGCGGGGAGTAGCTGTTTTAGCAAAGACAAGAGTGGAGAGCACACAGTGTTTAAAAATTACATTACTAAATCCGCTTGTCACTCCTGCAGTCATTCAACATGTTATCGAGGAGATATTGAAGGTAGGAAAAGAACTAGAAAATAAAATAGAGGAGGGCATGACAGAATGAATAAGGTGGAGTCGCCCGAGCATGCTTCATTACAATGCTTTCTTAATTGCTACATTAGGGAGACCGGGAATGGGACATTCTTAACAAATTCTCAACACGGACAGGGACTTGATTTGTTTCTTGAAAACCAAGGTATTCAGTTCTTTTTTCCCGTGCGATACATATCGCCAACAGAACGTCATCTTTTTGACTTCCCAGGCTATTATCGAACCACTTTTGAGAAAAAGTGGAATGAGACAGATGTAACAACGGTAGTCAGCTTGTTGTTAAAAGAACTATCTATCCAATATGAAAGTTCAGCTCATCTTTCAGAAACCGTCCAACGTGTCCTGATGAGTTTGGATAATATGACTACCTTTTTTACCCATAGAGAACAGGAGGGTGCGAACCCATATACATCTGACCGTACGTTTATCGAATCCGAGCAGTCCTTGCTGATAGGGCACCTTTTGCACCCCACACCCAAAAGTAGACAAGGGATGGATGAGCAAGAGCTGTTAACCTACTCACCGGAGACGAGGGGCACCTTTCATCTTCATTATCTTCTCGTTCATAAATCAATTGTAGAAACAGGTTCTAGCGGGGAACAGTCACCAACACATTTAATGAAGGAAATATTGTTAGAGGAAGAACAAAAAGAGATGGTGAGCGACGAGAATTTTGTATGGTTTCCTCTTCATCCCCTTCAAGCGAAACATCTTTTACAAACAGAGAAAGTGAAGGACTTGCTTGCTCTAGGATTACTCATAAATGCTGGCCCAATGGGAAAAAAAGTGACAGCCACTTCTTCGATACGTACGGTATACCTTGAGGAAGCAGATGTTATGCTAAAGCTTTCGATTCCAGTAAAGGTTACAAATTCTCTTCGAGTGAACAAAAAACATGAGCTTGAAAGAGGGCTTGAAGTGTGTCAGCTTCTTGAAAGTAATTTAGGAACACAGCTTAGGGATTACTTTCCGAATTTTCATATCATAAATGATCCTTCCTATATAACTGTTATAGATCAAGAAGAAACAGGCTTTGAAGTTATCTTTCGGGAAAATCCCTTTAAAGGGGAGAAAGCAAAACATACCTCTTTACTTGCAGGTCTTACACAGGATCCTGTGAGGCAAGAGAAAAGTTATCTAGCACAGGTCATCCATAAAATAGCTTCAGAAGAACAGAGAGAAATAAAAGAGGTCAGCAAAGATTGGTTTACACAGTATTTAACAATTAGTCTTCATCCCGTTTTGTGGCTTTACTTTACCCATGGTATTGCTTTGGAAGCTCATCAACAAAATTCAATTGTCCGTTTAGAAAATGGATATCCGGTGTCGTTTTACTACAGAGATAATCAGGGATATTATTTTTGTCAATCAAAAGAAAGTCATCTGCAGACCTTTTTACCCCAATTAAATGAAAAGAGTGATACAGTTTGCAGGGATGAGATTGCTGACGAGCGGTTACGCTATTATTTTTTCTTTAACCATTTATTTGGCTTGATTAATAGTTTTGGAACGAGCGGGTTAAGTGAAGAAGAGGTGCTGCTAGAAATTCTTCGGAGAGAGTTACAAGATTTACAGGTAATGGCCTATGGCTCTTCCTCTTCACTGATTGATTCTCTTCTGCATGAAGAGAGCCTTCCTTGCAAAGCCAACTTACTGACACGCTTTTACGATATGGACGAATTAGAGGGGGATCTAGCCTCTCAGTCCGTGTATACATTAGTAAAGAATCCACTTGTTCAAAAAGTGAGGGATGCATATGGAATCCTCATCTCTTAACAGGTTTGAAAAAAGAATAGGCAGTGGACAGGTTATTACATTTCGTCCCTTTGAAATTAAAGAAGATCTCGTGCGGTTGCATGAATGGATGCACAAAGACCATGTGATCCCGTTTTGGCAATTAAATGTGCCGTTCTCACGATTAAAAAGGCACATGGAAAAAGCGGTAGCCAATGAGCACCAACTGTTGTGGATCGGTTGCCTTGATGACGTACCACTTAGTTATTGGGAAACATACGAGGTGAAAGAGGACGTGATAGGGAAGTATTATCGTTATCATTCACAGGACAGAGGGATACACCTTTTGATTGGGCCGGAGTTTTATATTGGGAGAGGTTTGGCTGAGCCTTTTGTGAAAGCTATGGTAGATTTTGAGTTTACCAAACGGAAAGCAACGAAAATTGTGGCGGAACCAGATATCACAAACAAAAAGATGATTCACGTTTTTCAAAAATGCGGCTTTCAACCAATAAAGCCAATTACTCTGCCTGAAAAAAGAGCTCTCCTTATGATTTATCACCGCCACCATTGGAAGGGGAGGGGGTTATAGAATGAAAACGAAGCAGTCTCCGGTAGACCTTATTGGAATAGGTATTGGTCCATTTAACTTAGGACTCGCCGCTTTAGTAGATGGCCTTGAGGAGCAAACGTCCTTATTCTTCGATGATAAGCCCGAGTTTAATTGGCATCCCGGGATGATGATTAACGGAACTACTCTTCAAGTCCCATTCCTTGCTGACTTAGTAACGATGGTAGATCCTAGAAGCCCTTATAGTTTTTTAGAGTACCTGAGAGAGCACGGACGTCTATTCTCCTTTTATTTTTATGAGCGATTTCAGATTCCACGGCGTGAATACAATCACTATTGTCAGTGGGTGGCAGAGCAACTACCCCAATGCCAGTTTGGAAAGCGCGTTATACAGATAGAAGAAGAGGAAGATTTATGGAAGGTGGTCGTAGAGGACAATGAGAGTGGAGTCTTTGAGACATACCAAGCAAAAAATATTGTGCTAGGAGTCGGAACCACTCCTGTTATCCCGAAAATTGACGGCCTATCCTCAGAAGAGGAGTACATTTTTCATTCTGCTGAATTTCGCAAAAAGGAGGAAATATGGAAAGGAAGTAAAAGAGTAACGGTTGTTGGATCCGGACAAAGTGCGGGTGAAGTTTTTTATGAGGTGTTACATAATAAATCGGAGGAGCAGCAACTGAACTGGCTGACACGTTCACGAGGATTCTTTCCCATGGAATACTCAAAGCTTGGCTTGGAACACTTTTCTCCTGACTATACGGCCTATTTCTATGATTTGCCGCAGGAAACAAAAGATGCTCTTCTTCCAAAACAAGATTTATTATACAAAGGCATTAGCGCTGATACTATTGCTTCTATTTATGACTTACTTTATGAACGTACCATTGGCGGGAAAACGGAAAGAGTTCATTTACAGCCATTGACTGAACTAGTGGGTGGAGAAAAAGGAGGCAGGGATGGCCGGTACACGTTGTATTTTAATCAATGGGAAAAAGAGAACTATTTCTCTCTAGAAACCGACGTCCTAATCATGGCGACCGGTTACCAACAAACCATCCCATCTTTTTTACAAGGTGTTGAACATTTAATCAAGTGGGATCAACAAGGAAGGTATGATGTAGGGCATCACTATGAAATCAAGATGAAAGAAAAACGTCAACATCGCATGTTTGTCCAAAATGGAGAACTTCATACTCATGGACCGGGGGCCCCTGATTTAGGATTGGGAGCTCACCGAAATGCCCACATTATTAATGAAATAACCGGACGGGAAATATACAGGTTACAGGATAAGAATGTTTTCCAATGTTTTGGATAGGAAGCACGCTGTTATTTATGTTTGTATCTTTTTCTTGATTTTTTCAGAAGTGCTACTATCTCCGTATTTTCCCCAGTTCTTTTCTAAAGCCTTTTCTGAAGACCGAACGGCTTTTACAGGGTGGTATATTTTTTGTTGCCGCCTTGCCTCAATTGCCGCCCTGCCTTTTTGGGGATGGCTCTCACGATTCATCCCTTTGCAGCGCATTGTTTCTTTTTGCCTGGGAATCACTCCTCTGATATGTATTACCCTGGCGCTAGTAACGACGTCTGAATTGTTTCTTGCGATGTCAATGTGTCTGGTGTTTTTTAAGACAAGTATTTTTTTGTTATACCCAAACCTCATACAGTCAAATCCGGATAACAAGGAAAGAATCGCTCTCCATTACCAGCTTTTATTCCATGGAGCTGTCTTACTTTCTACGTTGGCCGGAGCAAGTGTTATCACATGGGAGAATCCCCAGCTTGTTTTTTGGGTGATCGGCAGCGTAGACATTGTCTTACTTATTTTATTGCGTGTGATAAAAAATGAGTGGATGGTGCCGGAAAGCATAGATAACATGGAACCGGTCAAGAAAGGGGATCGAGCGCTCCCGATTGGTTTCATGCTAGGCTTTGGGCTCATTATTCTTATGTTTCATATGGGCCACCAGTTGATTCGTCCGTATTTCACAATTTATGTTGAACAAACCTTTCACCCCTCTACTTGGGTCAGTGGTTTTCTCTTTCTGCTGCCCAGTCTGGCTGCTATGTGCTTGATCCCCTGGCTGCACCGATGGGTATGCAAGGATAGGTTGTTTATCGTAACTTTTGTTTCGCTAACAATCCTAGCTGCAACGCTAATGGGACAAGGGCTTGTTACGTACTTGTTGGTCTTCCTTGTACTCAGGATCGTTTATGGAGTGTTTTTAATGATAGGGCAAGCAGCATTAGATGCTTCTTTCTTTCAAAAGAAAGAAGGGAGAGATATGGAATTTTCGTATAGCATCCTGGCCATGTTTCAAAATACTGCTTTGCTCCTTGCTCCGATGGTCGCGGCTCCTCTAGGGGAACAGTATCATTTTGCAGCGACGTTTTGGGTTGCAGGTGTCTGTCTGGTTTGTTCTGGATTGTTGTTTATCGGAGTGATGAAGTGGAGCTCCCTAAAAATTCATTTACTCCAAACACTCTCGCGAAATGTAAATGAGGGAAAATAGAAACCTTAGAATCGAAAGGAGAAAAGAACATGAACTACACAGAGGAACTGTCCCGGTACTTTATCAAGACATACTGGGAAAAAGCAAATCGACGTTTAGTTGCAAAAATGCTTCAAGAATTTATGTATGAAGATATGATCGATCCGGTAGAACAGGCAAGCACTCAAGGAAGAAACGTTTATACCTTTAGCCCTTACTCGGGTACGCTCTACACGTTTGAAGCTGTTGAACGCCTTTTTGACAGTTATTCAGTGGATTCAAAGACAATTTCTAAGTATCAAGAAGATGAAGAGGCACCTTTGAATGCAATAGAATTTCTACTTGAACTTCAAGATTATATTGGAATGAACAGCATGACCACAGGACATTTAATAAAAGAATACCAGCAAACACTGATTGCTGATTGTTACTTATTAGAAAAAAATACACCATCAGAAGAATTGCTTAAAATGGACTATGCGGAAGCAGAGGGAGAGCTTTCAGGACATCCGTGGATTACTTATAACAAAGGCCGTGTTGGTTTTCACTATGGGGATTATTTGAACTACGCCCCAGAACAGCAAAAAGAAGTAACATTATACTGGGTCGCTGTCCATAAAGAAGAAGCAGTGGTGTCAAGCATAAAGGAGATCGATTTTGAAAGCTTTATAAAAAGAGAGCTTGGTCCTTTCGGATGGAAAGAAATGAATGAGAAGCTAAAAGAGGAAGCAGGGGAGGAACAAGCAGGCGAGTATGTTTTTATGCCAGTGCACGAGTGGCAATGGGAAAATGTTTTAATTCAACAATTTGCAGAGGCTCTTGTTTATAAAAAGATAATTCCATTAGGTAGGGGGAAAGATTTTTATCTCCCACAGCAATCGATTCGAACCTTTGTAAATGTGAGTGAAAAAGAAAAACACCATGTTAAGCTGCCCATAAGCATTTTAAACACCTTGGTATACAGAGGGCTTCCTGGGGAACGAACAATGATTGCTCCCAAAGTAACCACCTTTATCAAGGACATTAAACAAAACGATTCCTTTTTATCAAAGGAGTGCAAGCTCGGGCTTTTGGGAGAAGAGGTGAGCATTCATGTGCCTCATTCTGCTTTTGAGAAGGTTAATGGGGTTCCCTATCAATACAAGGAACAATTCGGGGTAATATGGCGGGAAAGCATTTATGGAGCTATATCAGAGAGTGAAAAACCTATGAGCCTGGCCTCTTTGTTATATGAGCCAGACCATGGACAAGCCCTGGTTTCAAAGCTTATAGAGCAGTCAGGAATCACGGCCGAAGAATGGGTGAAGCAGTTATGTCAAGCTATATTGCCTCCGCTTCTTCACTATTTATATCAATACGGCGTCGTCTTCTCCCCTCATGGACAGAATGCAATCATTGTCTTAGAAAATGATAAGCCTAAACGTCTGGTTATGAAAGACTTCGTGGATGACGTGAATATCAGTGACCAACCTTTTGAGGAATTAAAGAGCCTAAGTCCAGAGCTTAAAAAGGTCCTTCGCAGCGAGTCTCCTGAAGGATTAACACAATTTATCTTTACTGGCTTGTTCATTTGTCATTTCCGGTATTTGGCTGACTTATTAGACCGAAAAAATGAACTCGATGAATCTTTATTTTGGAAAATTGTCAGGGGAGAAATAAAACGGTATCAAGCTCGTTTTCCCGAATTAAAGAAACGTTTTGACACCTTTGACTTTTTTAAAGAGAAGATGACAAAGCTTTGTTTAAACCGAAACCGCATGATTGATTACGGATATGAAGAGAGTGAAGACCGGCCGCATGCTTCAGAGTTTGGAAAGGTGAATAATGGCCTAGTTCGTCAAGAAGGATATCAGCAGAAATAGAGAAAAAGACATAGTGACGGTCGGATTGCTTGAGCATCCCATAAAGATCCTATCTCCCTGTTGCTCCATTCACACAGACTATTGCAATGTCCAAGAAAACTCGATATCATTAGTGTTGATAATGATTATCATTTCTAGTCGAATGAAATGTTAGAGGAGATGCTAGGGAAAGGGGTAGCCCGATTGGAAAAACTATCTGCACAGCATGTTGAGGTGTCATATAGCGATCAAAAAATCATTGATGATATGAATATTGAAATCCCGTCAGGGATCGTCACCTCTATCATTGGGCCCAATGGATGCGGGAAGTCTACCATCTTAAAAGCCATGTCACGAATCCTAACGCCTAAAAAAGGGACAGTATATCTCAACGGAAAAAGTATCCACCAAATGAAAACAAAAGAGGTGGCCAAGGAAATGGCTATTCTGGCCCAGACTCCTGACATACCTCAAAATTTAACAGTTACACAATTAGTCTCTTTCGGTCGTCACCCCCATCGTAAAGGTACAGGCCGATTGTCCAAAATTGATAAAGAAGCCGTAACTAAAGCATTAGAAGATACTGGGATGATAGAGTTCCGCGACCGGTCTCTTGATGCCCTTTCAGGGGGGCAGAGACAGAGGGCCTGGATTGCCATGGCACTGGCCCAGGAAACAGAGGTCCTTTTGTTAGATGAACCTACTACCTATTTGGATATGGCTCATCAGCTTGAGGTATTAGAGTTAATGCAAAAACTTAATGAAAAGAAAAAATGTACAATAGTCATGGTTCTTCACGATCTCAATCTTGCTGCTCGTTTTTCTGATCACTTAATCGCTATGAAAGCAGGAGCCGTTCAGCATGTCGGTCCCCCATCTGAAGTGATGAGTAAAAATGTACTTAGACGTGTCTTTGGGGTTGAAGCACTCATTGTGCAGGATCCACAAACCGGAAAACCGATTTGTATGACATATAATTTGGTAAACTCCAAGGCTTCTACTGTGGAAAGGATGGAGAAGCCAGTAAGGTGGGGATAGGAAGATGACTACTCGTTTATCGGAAGATTTGGAACAACGTATTTATGAGACGTTCTCGCTTACACCAAAAACCGTTTCTGATTACAACTACGCTAGTACGGCAGATTCTTGGCTCCATTTTACAGAAAGAAAACGTTTTTTAGAGTATTATGGAAATCTTATTAACGCTCCGTCTCTGGATATGGCCGCTACGTTTTGGGCTAACCGTTACAGTCGTTTTCTCGCTTACGTTCACTGGGCGTTTGCCAAGGGAGTGGAAGTCGATCCTGCTCTTGAAGCACTTCAGGTTTTCCTAACTATCGAATCAGGGACTTCCAAACCAGCTTTTGTGTTTGGGGTGCCATCGATAAAGCTTGGAGGATATGAAGGGAAAGAGCGTCAACTCAGGTTGCAAGAGTTTTATTATTCTCATGTCTCCCTTTTAGTCCAAGGCTTCGCTGCAGACGCGGGAGTGAGGACAAAAGAAGTATGGGGCCAGGTATATCATGCGCTTCCATATTTCCTTGACGTAGCCGGGGCAGCAGAACCAGCTCACATTCAGGAGCGATTAAGGAAAGATTGGGACTACCTTTCCCAACACTCTGAGGCAAACACCTTCCGAGAAAAAAGACATCCGTTTCACTTTAAGATGGTCTCAATTCCCAATCCTGCTGGTGAAAAGCCAATTTACACGAAACCGACTTGCTGCCTTGCCTATAAAGGGTCAGGGAGTTATTGTTACAGATGCCCTCGCCTAAAACCGGAAACGAGGACGGAGTACTATGAGAAGCTAAAGAAAAAGAACTGCTAGGAGGTATTCTCCCTATCCTAGCAGTTCTTTTTTACGTAATAAACGTTTGGCTTATTTTTTTGAGGTTCGGCTCATCAGCCAAAGGAAAAAAGGAGCCCCGATAATAGCAGCAACGATACCAGAAGGGATTTCTTTCGGAGCTAAAATCATTCTTCCGATCATGTCTGCATTGACAAGCAGAGTAGCTCCGAGTACGAGAGACACGGGTAAAACCTTCCGGTGTTCTCCGCCCACGAGAAGTCTAGCTAAATGGGGAGCAACTAATCCGACAAAACCAATGGTCCCCACAGCTGCAACAGCCATGGCTGCAGAAAATGTGGCGAGTATGATAGCTATCCATCTTATGGTAGATACACGAATACCCAGTCCTATAGCTGTGTTATCTCCTAGTGAGAGGATATCTAATTGATGCATTAAAAACACGGCTGTCGGAATCAGAATAAATACAGGCCATATAAGAAATTGCAGGAGTTCTGAAAAGCCAGTGGCGTAGGTACTGCCCGACAGCCAAGTTAGAGCAGAAGCGGCATTCATGTTAGATCGCGTAATAAGGATTTGTGTGACCGCACCTCCTGCTGCAGAAATAGCAATTCCGATCAATGCTAAAACAGAAGGCTGAAATTGAGTTTTCCAAGAGAAAAACAAAACAATTCCTGTAGCGATAAAAGCTCCAACAATGGCTCCAACGGGCAGCCAGCTGATAGACAGGCCACTGAACAAAAAGAGGATTGATAAAGCTCCTACCCCTGCCCCCGCTGTTACGCCAATTACGGAAGGATCAGCAAGGGGATTTCGTAAGATGCCTTGGAAAAGCAATCCGCTTAAAGCAAGAAGGATGCCGGCAAAGAGGGCGGATAATACTCGCCCAAGTCGCAACTCAATAATTATAAAACGTTGCCCAGCATGTTCACTAGTTAATAAAGCGTTCCAGGTTGTTCCCCATTCAAATCCGTTACTTCCACCTGCCAAGGCAGCAAAAACACTTCCAAAAAGGAGAAGAATCGAAGCAGCTAAAATTACGGGATAGGGAAGAGAAAAAGATAGTTTAGCTGGTAATACAGACTCTTTCGTTCCACTTCCAAAAAAGTTTTTACGGTGACGAAGAATTAGCCATATCAGAAAGGGGCCTCCAATTAAGGCTGTGACTGAACCTACGGGCAGCTCGCGCAACGAAGGATCGAGAAAGCGACCAAAGATATCAGCGGCAAGCAGCAGGTTTGCGCCGTATAACATAGAGCCCGGTATTAGCAATCCATGAAGTTGAATTCCCACGAGACGGATTAAGTGGGGAGCAATGATTCCGATAAATGCAATTGGACCAGCAACACTTACAACCAGTGCAGTTAAACCCACTGCTGAAAAAAACATTATTGTTTGGGTGAAGCGAACGTTTTCGCCTAAGGATTTTGCCTGGTCTTGGCCGAGCAACAACAGATCCATTTTTTTTGTTAGCAAAAGAATCACAATCGAAACCATAGCAAGCCAGGGGAGGATAAATTGTATGCCATACCAGTCTTGTTGTACTAATGTCCCATTTCCCCACAAAAACAAGCCGGCGGTCTCATACTCAAAAAAGATTTGAAGGGTTGCCGTAAAGGACGAAAACATTAAGGTTAGAACCATACCAGCCAGAGCCATCCGGACCGGGGTAGCTAAATGACCGCCAGCCATAAAAAAGACGAGCAATGCTGCAATAGATCCACCTAGAAAAGCTAAGAAAAAACCAGAGCCGGGAAGCCAGGCAGGAGCAAATACAGCCCCAGCTACAACAAAAAAATAAGCGCCTGCATGAACACCGAGCGTACTTGGAGCTGCCAAGGGGTTTTTGGTTAGGGTTTGAAAGATAACCCCCGCTCCAGCAAGCGCAGCCCCCGCTAATAAGCCAAGGACAATTCTAGGAAGGTAGATCGATCGGACAATATTATGCTGCAAGGAATGACCATTTTGAAAGAGTGCTTCCCAAACCGTTTGCCAGGTCATAGCGGCAGCACTCTGAGAAAGATGAATAAAGGCAAGGAAAAACAAGAGGGCTGTTCCTCCACCAAAGAGAAGAACAGCCTTTTTTCTATAGGATAGAGGTTTCATGGTTTACTCTCCTGTTAGAGCCTCTACGACTTGTTCAGCAAACACCTCAGCAGCAAGAGGTCCTCCGAATGTCCATGTGTCCCCAGGTAGGGCATGTGTACGGTCTTCTTGTACAAAATTCAATTCTTCCCAAACCGGATTGCCGGCTAGTTGATTTTCGAATACGTTGTCATCCTCTTGAACGATGTAAAGGAATTCAGCATCCTCATAGGGTTCAAGGTTTTCTACTCCAGTTTCACTAAACCCATAAACCTCAAAGGTCTCTTCATCAAAGGCATTTTCGAGTCCGATATGTTCCATGATTTGGACGGCCATGGAATTATCCGTGAACAAACGAACGGTTGCATTTTCATTGGCGCTAAAAGCCTGAGACAGTAATACTTCAGTGCCTGTAAGATTGTCATCAGCAAGCAGACCCTCTAATTCATCGTAGGATGCATGTAAATCAGAAAGGACTTCTTCTGCTTGATCTTCTCTGTCTACAGCAGTGGCAATCTCTTTAAATGTGGTTTCCATTTCTTCATATTGATCACCCTCTCCTTCTTCAGGATAAGGTTCAAATAGTAAGGTAGGGGCAATGTTATTTAACTCATCACTAATTCCTTCATGACGTGAGGCAGCAGTAATAATTAAATCAGGCTCAAGCTGAGCAATCTCTTCTAAGCTGGGCTCTTGCCTTGTGCCCACATCAACCGTATCTTCGGAAAGCTCGGGCTCTATGTTTACCCAGTCGTTATATCCTTCAATATCAGCAACCCCAGCAGGCTGAACGTCAAGGGCAAGTAGGTCTTCAGCATAGACCCATTCAAGAACGACAATCGTTTCAGGAACTTCCTCTAACTCTTTTTCACCTGTAGCGTCCTCCACCTTGATACCTTCATTGGCTGTATTTTCTTCGTTCGTATCAAGATTCTCCGTCTCTTCTTGATTCTGTTCTTCGGGTTCTTGATCAATACCTTGTTCTTCCCCGCAAGCAGAGAGCAACAATGATGCAAGAACCCCGACAGTTACACTAGTATGTATACGCATAGGTAATCTCCTCTCTTTTTTGATAAAGATTTTCATTATCAATTAGATGGTACTATGACAAAAGTAGACAAGTCAATGATGTTTCTATCTGTAAAATATATACATAAATAGAATGTAAAAAAATTTATGATTTATTAGGGTGACTACCTTTCTCCTAGTTATTTATAATTTAATTTCTATTGAAAATCATTATCAATTAAGTAATTGAAAAGAATGCTTATGTTAATGGGGCTTTGCTTTTGGCCAAGGTTGCTTGTAGTCAAGATGAGCAAGCGGTAGCTGCAGAGGAAGAAATAGAAATTAATGAGAACGAGGTAGAAGAAACAGAGGAAGATGCAAATGACTTAGATGGAGAACTAGTGGTATGTTCAGCTCGGGCCGAGCAATTTGTACAAGAACTTCTTAACAAATTTTCAGAAGAGACAGGGACTGAGGTTCAAGCTCTCCATAAAGCAAAACCAGGTAAAAGAAGAACCATACCGGCTTTTCAAGTAGGCTTTTTTGAATTCTGTTATTTTCATAAGTGCGCCAAAACTATCTGGCTTGATTTTGTTTTCCTGAAAAAAACTAAGAAACTAAGGTGAAAATACAAAAGACGCACCTTTCTTATCTGTGCGTCCTTTGTATAGAAAGGTCCTTTTTTGCCTTTCTATACAAATTACAGAAAATACATACACGCCTTCCTTACCTGCACATTCAAATCCACATGTGGCTGAGTACTCTAAAAGTATATCTTGCGAAGGCAGGAAGGGGGGATTTATATGTCCTTTGGATACGATAGTGGTTTTGCTTTAATCGTGGTGCTCTTCATCCTTTTAGTCATTATTGGAGCCGCGGCTGTCAGACGCTATTAAAAAAGACTAGTTATGTAATATTCGTCCGTGGACAGTTTATCCAGACATTGCCTCCTTTAACATTAAGGCTTAGGTCTATACCTTTGCCTTTTTATTGTTACTAAACACGGAATTTGAGAAATCAAGATAGCCGAATAACCAATTTCGCCTTCTCCTAGGGAAGAGAGGGGGGACACTTTTACCAAGTTGTCTCACAATTTATGTACTAGGAAGGAACTTACCGCAATTAAGTTCAAGTAAACTGTTTTTGCTTTCCTTTACAAAACATAATGTATTTCAGTATGTACATACTAATTGAAGATTTGTTGTCTGAATAGTGGGAAAATTGTCACCGATAGAAGAATATAACTCCAAGCGGGAATGTTAATGCTTTTTAGGGGGAAATAAGGAAAAAATTAGAGGTGATGGGATGGGCGATAACGTGTTGTTTGGTTTTCTCCTTCCTTGGGTATTTGGAGCATTCCTCATTCCTTTATACAAAAGATAAACAACTAGTGATTAAAACGATTCCTATCGGTATCATTATATCCTTCTTCATGAAAAAATATCGTTCGATTTACCCTTTAAACCTTGGTTACTTTCCGGTTGTAGCTAGCTTGATGATTTACTGGAATCAACAAAGTTTTTTGTCCCGTAGCACAGATATTATATTGTTTACTGTCCTTTCATCCGATCGTTGAGCTTCTTGCTGTTGCAGTAGGGAAACTGGAATATAAAGACGGATGGAATATTTATAAGACCCTTTTGTCTTATTTCATTCCTTGTTCTCTCATAGAGCTTTACTACGGGCGAGTGAAAGCTTGAGTATTAGACATTAATAAAGGACTTAATACAAAGTAAGCTTCTCCATTAAAGGGGACAATAATACGTCTGTCATGGATAAGAAATATCCTTAGCTATAGGATATTTTTTAAACAACTACAAACTCTATTTTTTAGGAGGTGAAGAAACATGGTAAATCATAACCATTCCAATAACAACCAAAGTAAACAGGATCAGCAAAATCAACAAGGTCTTCAAAATCAACAAGGTCTTCAAAATCAACAGTACCAACAGCAAAACCAACAGAACCAACAAAATCAACAAAATCAACAGTACCAACAGCAAAATGGAGGACAAGGTTTTGCAAACACCGTAAAAAACGGAACTGACGTCGTGTTTGATGCAGCACAAAACACTCTCCAAGCAACTGAAAATATTGCAATGAATGTGGTCGATCAGACGGCTCAAGCAGTTACCAAAACAGCAAATTCTGTTAGAAATGGTGAGGCTGGCCAACAAAATCGTCAACAACAAAACCAACAAAATAATAATCAATAACCAAAAACAATAAACCAAGAAGCCACTGTTTGGCTTCTTTTTATTGCTTATTTTAGGGAGTGAAGCTTTAGTATTTTTTCTAACGGTTATCAGCGAAAGGGTCTACAAATTAAAGAGGTACATTACATAAATCTTTCCCAAAATCTTTATAACGAGTATCTGTGGATGTCACAGATATAGTTCTCTTCATTACTTAATATATAAATTTTGTTAGTTTCAAATGTAGTATTGTCACTACGATGAGGATCAATATAGAGTATTTAAGGTAGAACATGCCCGACGTTCCAAGGATATGACGCTAAGTGGGTATTGGGAGTTTCCCGACGGAAAAGTTGAAGAAAACGAATCGCTGGAAGAGGCATTGATACGTGAAATCAAAGAAGAACTTCACTGTGACATTGAGGTGGGAAAAAAGATCCATAGTTCCACTCATCAAGGTGGAGAGTTTCGCTTTCTCTTTCACAGCTTTTCTTGTTGAATTCGTGAGGGAGAGCCAACAGCTCAGGAGCATGAGGAAATACGTTGGATGCCCCTCTCACGCCTTGCCACCTTAACCTGGGCACCCGCTGATCTACCGACCATTGATGTGTTATTGGCTGAATTGTAATTCTTTTTCTTTGATATGGTTTTCGAGGTTGTGGTTAAACTCTTCTGCATCCTGACTGTAATGTGCTCGTCGGTGGCAATTGGGGCAAATAGCGGCCACAAATTCAGGATGATCGGGTCCTCCATCGGATAATCTATTGATGTGATGCACCTCAAGGAAAGGGGTTCCTTCTTTATTCACAAAGGGAGCTTCTTTACCACATGCCTCGCAAAAGCCCGCTGCCCGCTGCAAGGCATACAGTTTAATCGCTGCCGCTCTTTTGCGTACCACAACTTTTCTTTCCCTTTTATCACTCTCTACGCTGGCATGATGTTTTGCTATGTCTCGAAGCGTCTCTAAAGAAGCAGCGTTGGTTGGAAACTCCTCGACTCTTTCTTCATTCTCTGTGATGCTGTGAACCCTTTCTAAATGAAAGACGATCGCTTGCCTGTCTTTTTGATCGAAATCCTTCCCAGTGACAATTTCATGGCCTATACATATCATTTCATCTACAAATTCTACGATTCCTTGCTTTACATACTTGAATAAGTAGAGGGTTTTGTTACGGAGAACGTGGTCACGGATCGCTTTATTTCCTTTGGTGAAAGCCATATCTCCTCTTTGTCCCTCACCTGTGTAGTAATAAACCATTTGATCCTCGTCCCACCCATCCTTGTATCCATAATCTTTTCCGCTGTGCCCCGTAAAAATAAAAATAAACGGATACTGGCTGGGAGTAGATATCCCTCCTTGTTCTTGCCCTTTATACAGTTGATGAATATCTCTTCTTCTATATCGTTTTCCCTTTATAAATACTTCGCTTTTCCTTATCATTATTCTCCTCCTCATTTAGGTATTTGGGTAGACAAACCCTGAAAGAAACCGATCTAGTATTCTCCTATATTATACGGAAACATAGTTATTTTGTACCAAAGAAAGGTTTGTTTGCTATATAATGAAACGATGAATGTTTTGGTCGTTTTTAGGTGAGAAAACCAGAAAAAATAAGCAAGAGGAGGAAGAAATATGGCTTCCCTGTTGTCAGAACGGGTCAATGTCATCAGTTCCCTAGGCCTTACCTACAAAGAGGATATTGTGTCAAATTTACTGGTGGCTTTACTCAATCACTCTGTTTCTTTCAGACGTTCTTTTCTTTCCACCGTAACCGAGATCAACGACATCGATACATATAACGTAGAAGCCGTCCCGCGGGTGACTACTTCCAAAGGAGTCCCTGACATTGTGGTCGTTTTACACCATTCTCAGAAGACTCACCTTGTTTTGATTGAAAACAAACTGAGAGCTGAAGAAGGAACGGAACAAACCCTTCGATATGCGAGTCGACAATGTGTGGATGAAGTAAAGAGGAATCCAAGAATAGGAATCCTCCAAAAAGAGGTCAAAGAGCATTTTGTTTTTCTCACCCTCGTGCCAGAATCCAGTATATCGAGTGACCAGTTCCGCCAAGTTACATACCAAGAAATACTTCAAGATGTGGACATCGAAGACATAGGATTAAGAATTCTATACGAGGATTTTGTTGAGAGTTTACGTCAGTTTTATTTTCAATCGAAGATTCAAGACAATGACCTCCTCTTCAATGTCTTTTCAGAGGAAACGGAAGGTAAGATCCTGAAAACACGCTTCCGGCAACTAATGAATAGGATTGATACCTTTCCCCCAGGTCTTTTTTGCCGTAGTATTTCTAAAATTCGTGGTAGAGGGCATGCCGGGTATATTATGCAGTTTTCTAAAAAGCATTGGGTAGGAGGCATGGCACCAAAGGAAAACGGAACCTTTCAATTACGTGAGGATACGTTTGATATTCACCTTGAAGGTTCTTTGGATATTCAAAAGGGAGCTTTACTGCTTCCACTCCACTATGAAACGCGTCCGTATCTTCCCAAAAGGAAGATGGAAAAACAAGCGGAAGGACAGAAACACTATCTTGCCAAAAGAGAAAGGTTTAAAAAAGAAATCCATCAAAGAATTTGCTCTTTAGGAAGGGAAGACATGACTCCTTACCATGGCAGCAATCAAATTGTTCGTGTGAAAGTACCGATTCACAATCATATGACAGTAAAAGAATGGAAGGAAGAGCTTGTAGATTACTTATCGATCCTTTCAAACCAAGTAGATGAAGCCCTTGTCGCCATGAAAACAAAAGAGAGATAAAAATGTAAAGAAGATAGGAGAAATAAGGCCATGAATAAGAAGCATCTACTTCCGGTAGTGAGTGCATTTTCACTACTTTGTGCAACAGGCTGTGGAGAGGAAATGACCAACCAAACAGCTGAAGAAACGTCGAGTGAGGAAGCAGCCGAACAGGTAACAGAAGAGGAGAATGAAGGAAACGAATCCGGTGCCACTGAAGCAGAAGTGGAAGCAGAAGCAGAGGAAGAGGCAACGGAACAAACAGAGTCTGACGAGGGTGTAAACGAAGAACAGGAAGAGGTAGAACAAGATGAAGAAGGGGAGGAAACGACCGAAGATTCTTCTTTTGAGTTAGAAGATCTGGAAGAACTGATAGTCCATTTTATGGATGTAGGACAAGCTGATGCCACACTGTTTGAATATAGCTATGACGGAGATGACTACACGATCTTGTTTGATGCCGGAAATTGGAATCAAAATAACGTCGTGGACTACCTGCATTCTCAAGACATTGAATCCGTAGATGTTATGATACTTAGCCATCCTCATGCGGATCACATTGGCCAAGCTGATACGATCTTAGAACAATTTACGGTAGAGGAAGTATGGATGTCGGGCGATACCCATACGTCTCAAACTTTTGAACGAGTCATGGATGCGATTGATGAAAGCGATGTAGCGTATGAAGAACCGCGAGCGGGAGAGGTGTATGATGTCGGACCGCTGACGATTGAGATGGTGAACCCTGACAGTATTAATGGAGACCTCCATCAAGGATCATTGTCCGCCCGTTTTCTATATGGAGATTCCTTTTCGTTACTCTTGACAGGAGATGCGGAACAGGAAACAGAACAGGCTATGATTAATCGCGGACATGAGGTAGAAGCTGATATTCTTCAGCTAGGCCATCATGGGTCCGATACGTCTACCACTTCTGCCTTTCTAGATGAAGTGCGTCCTGAGATTGCTATTTATTCAGCAGGTGAAGGGAACCAATACGGGCATCCTCACGATTCCGTCATCAACCGTTTAGAAGAACGAGAAATCGAAATATATGGGACAGACGTACATGGGACGATCATTGTCACTACGGACGGAGAGTCCTATCAGGTAACCACCAGTCAGGAGGGCACTGTATCTCTTTCCTCCAACGAGGCGGAGGAAACAAGTAGTGGAGATTCTTCGGCCTCCTCTTCGGAAAATTCTTCAGAAGAGCATGCCAATGACCCGGCTCCTCCGGCCCCTGAAGAGGAAGCTGCAGAAGAAGTGGAAGAAGAGACTGTCCAAGAAGAGCCTGTCAAAGAAGAGGCAGCTCCTACGGGGTGTATTGATATCAACTCAGCCTCATTTGAAGAGCTGCAGGAGATTCATCAAATCGGACCGGAGCGAGCCGAGCAAATAGAGGAATTACGTCCCTTCAGCTCTGTCGACGATATGACACGAATCAGCGGGGTCGGCCCGGCAAGAATTGATGAAATTAAAGCGGAAGGATTGGCTTGTGTAGGAGGGTAAAGATGGAGACAAAAGGGGTTTTAGATCGGATTGTTGATGATCATTTTGCAGTCATTTTAGCTGAAGAGATAAGAAAAGAATTTGTGCTAAGGAGAGAGGAGCTTCCCCAGGGCAGTTCCCCAGGTGACTGGTTTGTTTTGACGATAAAAGGGGAGAAGATAACGAACCTTTCTTTTGATAACGTTCAAACACAAAAGATGGAAGAGCGAATTCAAAGGAAGGTGGAAAAAGTGCGGGAAAAAAAGAGAGGGAGTAAGTTTAAGAGGAAGTAAGAAGCCAATGTTAAGAGGAAGAATGAAGGTAGTGAAGCACCAGCAAAGACTTGCCAGGACGGCAAGTCTTTTTGTAGGTGAACAGAAAAGAACAGTTGAAGGGTGGAGGTTTTTTTATGTTCAAGCATATAGTATCTATTTAGAATATTTAAACTAAAGTTTCGTGGTAGAGAAGTTTTTCTCTCCTCCCTAGTTGTAATGGAAGCCTACTTACCAAAATAGCCTAAAATTTTCTTTCATTTTGGTAAGCTGGATTTCTAGCTTTTCTTAAGTAGGCATACAAGATTCAAGCATAAACAGCAAGGTTAATGTGTTTATGGGCAAGGCATATGTAGAAGAAATAAACTTTTATTTATATAAAGGTAGAAACGTTTCTTTAGTGGTTGATTTATTTATATCTAGCCAAGCATTCCTTGGATAGTGTGGATTATGAAGAAGAGTAATACTTAAAAAAGATGACCGCTGACGAAGGTTCTGCCGTCATCTTTTTTGCTTAACATAACATAAACATAGTATTTAACTTAACAGGTGGGCTCCACCATCCATGCGGATATTCTGCCCAGTAGCCATTGAGAAAGCAGGATGACTATAGTGGTAAATGACGTCAGCCACTTCATCAAATGAAATGATACGCTTTGCAGGAGTCCTTTTAGCTGCTTGTTCTAATCTTAAATCTGCTTTATCTTGAAATACAGCACGGAATGCCTCTGTATCCATGGCGCCTGGTGAAACTACGTTTGCGGTAATACCGTAAGGTCCCCATTCAGCTGCCATGTACCGAATCACTGCTTCTTCCGCTGCCTTTGCTACTCCTACATTCATATAACCAGGAATGGCTCGGGTAGATCCAATACTTGAAATAGCAAAGATGCGCCCGAATTGCTTTTCTTTCATGGAATAGAACAAGTGTCTACTAATTTTTACGAGCGGTGTGACATTGACTGCCATTGACTTTTCCCAATCATTGTCTTCGATAGATTCAACTTTTGCTGTTTTAGCGTAGACGGCATTATGAATAAAGATATCAATGGCTGGAAGGCGACCGAGCATTTCCTTTAACTGTTTGGTATTCCCAATATCGGCTTTAAGGAGTGTGATGTTTCCTCCCTCTTCTTCAATCATTTCCTTTGTTTCTCTCGCTTTCTCATCATCACTGTTATAGTTAATAAAAACATGTGATCCTTCCCTCGCAAACTTCAAGGCAATATGGCGTCCCAAACCTTTGTTTCCTCCAGTAATAAAAACATGATTTTGATCGTTCATTGTTCCCCTCCTAAAACCTAGCGTTGTAATATCGTTATCGCGCAAGCTGCATTTTCATTGCCGAGAATTCCTCCTGCATTCTGTGCTAAAGCAACTTGTGGCTGGTTAGGTATTTGGCGTTTCCCGGCGTCTCCACGCAGCTGCCAAACTAGTTCTGCAATTTGACCTACACCAGTAGCTCCAATAGGGTGGCCCTTCGTTATTAATCCGCCACTTGGGTTAACAGGCGAAGGTCCATTTATTGCAGTATATTCTTTATCGATCCATGAACCCGCTTCTCCCGCAGGACAAATTTTTAAATATTCATAGGCCATCAGTTCAGCAGCAATAGTGGTATCATGTATCTCAAAAATGTCAATGTCTTCCGGTCCTATTCCCGCCATTTCATACCCGGCTTCTCCGGCAGCTGTAATAACTCCCGGAAAGTCGTCATTATTTCGTAGATCAGTAGATGTAGTAACCGTTGCTTTTACAGTAACAGGTATTTGATGATTGTTATGTTTTTTTAGAATTTCTTCCGAGCATAGGATACACGAAGCAGCCCCATCACTGATAGGAGCACACATCATTCTAGTCAATGGGTCAACAACCATTCGATCACTAAGAATTTCTTCTGTACTTCTTGCTTTCTGGTATTGAGCATTTGGATTTAAACTGCCGTTATAATGATTTTTGGCAGCAGCTTTAGCTAAATGGTGCCTGGTTACGTTTCTGTTTTTCATAAAATCACGAGCAAATCCTGCATAGATGTCCATGAAAACACTTTTAGAGGTATCCTCATTTCGTAGTTGTTCCTCCATAGCTTCTACATCGACCCCTCCATGGAATGCTTTAAAGGTGCGATTCCTGTCTTCATGCGTCATTTTTTCGGTGCCTAAGACAAGCACACAATCATACATACCTGATGCAACGCCAAGCCAGCCTAAATGGAAAGCGGTGGCCCCGCTGGCGCAGGCATTCTCAATATTAAATACAGGAATGCTTCCTAATCCATAATTACATAAAATGACTTGTCCCCTAATGGTATCTTGACCAGTAATCACACCGGCTACAGAATTTCCTACATAACCGGCTTCAATCAATGATGGAGGGATATCTGCGTCTCTTAAGGCTTTATCTATAGCATTATTGCTTAACGTTTTTAAGGTTTCATCGAAATGCTTTCCAAAAGGGACCATCCCAACACCAGCGACCATAACCTTTCTCAAAGCAACCCCTCCATTTTTATTAAATGAATAGTCATTAATTAAACTTATGTTCAATTAATTATATTTTGAATAAGACAAATAATCAATAACAGTAAGGTTATTTTACAGAAAATTGTAAAATGAAAGGCTAAAACCTGCGAAATACATTGATTATTTTGAAAATTTGAAATATAATTATAAAACCAAGGGTTAAACTTTGAACGTATGTTTAGGAGGGGAAGCATGGAAGCAATAAGTGAAGCAACATATCAAAAATTTTGGGACGGCAGTCGAGAGACTATGGGAAAGAGTGAAAGAGAGGACCTAATACTAGAAAGAATTAAGAAGCAGCTTGACTACGTTTATCATGAATTACCTTTTTATAAGAGATTATACGACAAACATAACTTTAAACCTGCTGATGTAAAGACATTGGATGATTTCACAAAAAAAGTCCCTATTATTACAAAAAAAATGCTAGTCGTTGATCAGAAAGAAAATCCTCCATTTGGAAGCTATGCCGGAAACTTTTCAGAGGTGGACATTGCTAGAATACAAGGTTCGAGCGGAACATCCGGCACACCGACCTTTTACAGGGTCAGCCGCGAGGATTGGAACCGATCGGCTGATGTACATGCAATGGCGCAATGGGCTGCCGGCATAAGACCGAATGATATTGTACAAATCGCTTTTCCTTTTGCTCTGTTTTTTGGTGGATGGGGAGTGCTGCAAGGTTCAGAACGAATAGGCGCCACTTGTTTCCCAACTGGTCCAATGGAATCAGAAAAACAGCTGGATTTGCTTTTCAAAATTAACCCTACTGTATTCTCTGCGACCCCGTCTTACTGCTTGCACCTGGTAACGAAGGCGAAAGAATTGGGCTATGACCTGGCGAAAAGTTCTGTAAAGCGTCTCTTAGTAGGCGGGGAAGCAGGAGGCTCTCTACCAAATACAAAAAAAGCTCTGGAGCTTGGCTGGGGAGCCAGTGTTCACGACTGCGCCTCTACTTCAGAGATGTATCCCTTCCAAACGAACGTTGAATGTAGTGCTCATAAAGGAGTCCATGTTTACACAGATGAGGTCTATGCGGAAATTGTAGGTAGAGAAAATCCAAACCAAATGATGCCGGTGGGTGAAAAAGGTGGGATTGTTTACACGCATTTATGGAGAAAGTCTCAGCCGATGATCCGTTTTTGGAGCGGAGATGAAAGCTATATGACTGAAGAGCCATGCCCATGCGGCAGGACATACCCCCGCTTGCCTCAAGGAGTGCTCGGGAGACTGGATGATATGTTGATTATTAGAGGAGCTAATATCTATCCGAGCGCAGTTGAAAATATTATTCGTTCATTTACTTGGAGCGGACCAGAATTTCAAATCTTTGTGGAAAAGAAAGGTTCCCTGGATGAAATCACAGTAAGAATTGAATGCGGTAAAGATGTCTATCGTAAAGATAAGCTGGATACCTGGAAAACAGAAGCTGAAAACAAATTAAAAACAAAATTAGGAGTTCGAGTGAATGTAGAACTGCTAGAAACCGGAATTCTTGAAGAGACCATATTTAAAGCACGCAGAGTTGTAGATACCCGCTAAAGTGTAAGCGTTGTCATTTTATATAAGGGAGGAACCTTGGGTATGAATTTTGCCGCCATCTTTTCGTTTCTTCATCCGATGTTAAGTGTTGTTTTGGCAGCTGTCTATGTCTTCTACATTCTTCAAAAAGATTATTCTGTAACGATTAAAAAGCTCGAAAGCGAAACAGAGATGAAAGACCAGTCAAGGTCGCTGAATGCAGAATCCGAGAAGGTTTTATAAAAGGAAGGGGGCAGGGGAGGGATGGAAACCGTCCAAATCGTATTTTGGTGTTTTATGGCATTGTATATTATTGCAGGTATTTATGTCACTAAATTTATCAAGAACTCAAACGACTTTTATGTAATGGGCAATAGAGGGAGCACTCTTCTTATTACAGGGACACTTCTTGCGAGTTTATTAAGTGCTACGACTTTTCTAGGCATAGCCGGAATCACATATGAAAATGGCCCGCCGATCTTCCTTATTGTTTTCACCTCTTGGTTTGGTACAGTGCTGGCCGCCCTTTACACGGGGAGAAAACTCCGTGCCCTCGGATCTAAAACGATGCCGGATTTTCTAGAATATAGATTTGGAAGCAGCGTGAGAGTAGCTGGAACAATCATTATGATAGTCGGGCTGATTGGTTATGGATTGATCCAGTTAATGGGGGCAGGACTTGTCCTTTCGGGTGTCACCGGCCTGTCCTACGAATTAATGATCATTCTTTTTGTAGGTGTCTTGCTGATATTCGGTATTTTAGGCGGCATGTGGGCGGTTATCGTTACGGATACTATTATGTGTATAACATTTATTGTGGCAACTCTCATTATCGCACCTGTTGCAATTAATCAGGCAGGGGGATTAGAAACCTTAACAGGGTCCCTTGCTGCAGAAAATCCATTGTATTGGTCAGCAGGCGGGGCTGCTATGGAGATGCCCGTGGGCTGGTCCATTGGCCAAATGGTATTGTGGCTGTTATTTATGACAGCGGCACCATGGCTTGCCACCCGTACATTTTCTGCAAAAAATGACTTTGTGGTTATGAAGTCTGCCCTTTGGATGATATTGTTATCTACGATTATGGTTACTATTTTTTATCTTGGCGTTTTCGCTGTCCGTGCCATTAACCCCGGAATTCAACCAGCTGATATTGTGCTTGTATGGATGTCAGAGAATTTAGTTCATCCATTGATTGGCGGCTTTGGGATTGCAGGGATTATGGCTGCAATATTGTCAACCTCCTCAACTATCTTTATTTTTGCCGGTTTTGCTTTGTCCAGGGATTTATATGAAAGAATCTCTAAAAAACAGTTGTCTGAAAGAGAAAAAGTGGCAAAAGCGAGGATTGGGCAAATGGTAGTGGGGGTCGTTATGCTAGTCATAGGACTATCTCAGCCAGTTTCCATATATTGGATAGGGGCCTGGTCCGGTGCATTGTTTGCCGTTTCCTGGCTTCCAGTCCTCATTGCAGGTTTCCACTGGAAGTTTGTAACAAAAGCCGCTGTTTTATCATCTATGATCGGGGGGGCCTTGAGTTATATTATCCTTTATCAAATGGTTGATGGATGGGGTTTATTTACTCTACCATTCCATGTTGATCCAGTAATACCAAGTGTCCTATTCTCATTTGCTCTGCTTTATTTTGTTTCCAAAGTTTCTAAATTGGACCAGCAATATATTGATAATTTCCGCAAATATAAATCAATAGCTCTAAACGATGAAACAATCAAGCAATTTAAAGATAATCCAGAGGCATTAATTAAAGAATATCGTTCGACAAGAAGACTAGCGTTTGGTGTTTCGATTGTTGCAATTGTGTTTTTCGGATATTTAATTATTGAAGTGGCTTTAAAAGTATAAAAGATAAGCACAAAAACAAGAGCGATTGCAGTTTAAGCAATCAGCTCTTGTTTTTCTTGAGTTATTTTCTCTATACAAGCGTCTTGAGTAATTTTTTAACAAAATAATCTGCAATTTCTTGAGGTGAGTAATCACCATCAGGCTTATACCATTGCTGGATCCAATTTAACGTACCTAAGATAATTAACCGGGACATCTTTATATCTATATCTTCAAACTCACCCTTATTTACTCCTTCTTCAAGAATCCTATCAATACATTTTGCATAATAGGAGCGGCGGCTTACAATCTTTTCTAAATTATCATTTGAAAAAGTATCCTCCGGATTATCAATCAGGCTGAACATCTCATTTTCCTCAATCGATAAATGAATATGAGAGCGAATCACGTCTTCAATTTTCTTTTTGCTGGATTCCTCACTTTCAAGTATTTCTTCAATTTTATTAATGCTAATATCGAGGATGATTTTATGACATTGATAGAGCAAGTCTTCTTTATTTTTAAAATAATAATATAATGAACCTTTTGTCATTAATAATTGCGCAGCTATTTCTTCCATTGTTGTACCATGAAAACCTTTTTCATAGACTACATTTGCAGCAGAGCGAATAATTTCTTTTTTTTTCTTTTCAAGCTTTTGTTTCCGCAAGGACACTTAGGTCACCTCATTTCTTACAACTATCAATTATTTCGTTTAATTCTAGCTTCTTTACAGACATACTAACACAGGGAGAAGAAAAATAGTAAAAAAATTGAATCTCTGTTTAAATTTTAACCACAGTATATTGAATTATTTGAAAATAAAGAATATAATAAATTTAAACAAAGGTTTAAATTATAAACGCACATTAAAAAGGGGAGATGGCAGTGAAAACATTACCCGAAAACTTGTTAGAGCCCCATGTAGTCCACGATCCATACAGCTATTATGACAAATTACGAAAAGATGAACCTGTTTATTGGAATAGCCAATGGGATGGTTGGATATTAACAAGCTACGAAGATGTAAGAAGTGCTTTTCAAGATTTGAGGTTGTCAGCTGAGCGGGTAAGGCCTTCAAAAGGAATGGACACAAAAAAGCAAAATGAGATGACTTCTGTCTATGAGATCTTGTCAAATTGGATGGTTTTCAACGACCCACCAAAACATACGAGACTAAGGATGTTAATGAATAAAGCATTTACACCGAAAGCTGTCAAAAAGTTAGTCCCACAGATTGAAGATACCACGGATTTTTTATTAAAGGACATGAGAAAACATTATACTTGCAATGTATTAAGAGATTTTGCGAGCATTCTTCCGATTATCGTAATTTCGGAATTACTGGGAGTTCCTAAAGAAGACAGGGATAAAATTAAAAAATGGTCAGACGATCTTATGCTTTTAGTTTTTGGAGCAGTAGAAGTCAAGGAACGGCATGCTGTGGCAAAGCAAAGTTTATTTGAAATGGTGGATTATTTAAAAGATATTGTTGAAAAAAGGAGGCAGGATCCTAAGGATGATTTGATTACAGCTCTTGTGCAAGCTTCGGAAGATGGAAACAAATTGTCTGATGAAGAGGTAATTTCCACTTGTACTCTGCTAGTCTTTGGAGGACATGAAACGACTACCAACTTAATCGCCAACGGATTACTGGCTCTTTACAACCATCCCGATGAGCTAGAGGCATTAAAGGAAAAGCCGGAACTTATTACGACAGCCGTTGATGAAATTTTACGCTATGATGGGCCAAGTAAAGCCATGGTGAGAGTGGCAAAAGAAGACCTTCTTCTAAGAGATAAAGAAATAAAGGCAGGCCATAAAATTTTATTAGTGCAAGCTGCCGCGAATAGAGATCCGGATGTTTTTGACGAACCCCACAGATTAAAAATTGATCGCACGCCTAATCTACACCTTGGATTTGGCAGGGGTATTCATTACTGCTTGGGTGCTCCGCTGGCCCTGCAAGAGGGGAGAATTGCAATTTCGAAGTTCATTGAAAGCTTTCCTAACTACTCCATAGATTTGAGTGAACTCCAATGGCAGCCAACGATTATCAATAGAGGACTAAAAGAGCTAAACATTACGTTGTAGAAGGAGGGGGTTTAATGAATAAGAAGGTAGAGGTCGAGGTAGACAGTTCAAAATGTGTGGGTACCATGATGTGTATGTATGAAGCAAAAGGAGTTTTCGCGTTAAGCGGCGGGAAAGCCAAAGTGAAGAGACAAGAAGCTGGTAGTATGGAGAGTAAAATGGAAGCTGCTGAAAATTGTCCTGTAAGTGCAATTAAGATAATTGATAAGGATACAAGAGAACAGATCTTTCCCACGTGAAGGGTGAGTTAAAAAGAGAGGGTAAAGTATCTCACCGAAAAAGGCTGATCTGCTAGGATTTAGCGCACAGCCTTTACTAGTAGTTCATATCCACGAAAGACTTGCCCTTACGGCAAGTCTTTTTGTTAGTGAAAAGTAAAGACCATTGGAGGAGGGAGGGTTTTTATGTTCAGACGCATTACCTCAGAATATTCAGTATATTTAGAAAGACTTTCATCCCCCCTTCGGCTTCTTAATAATAAAAGACCCGATAGGCTGAACAGTGAGAAGAAAACCTGAGAAAAACCATAGTATAGCTTGGGGAGGTCTCTGGTAATTCTCCTCCTTCTGTTCTTTCTTCTTCAACTGTAAGTTGTGGGACCTCTCTGTACTCGGTTGAATTTTCATAACAATAGCCCATACCAATGAGGTTCTGTCGCACCAAAGTACAACAAAGAAAGAGTGAATACAAAATAAACTTTTATTCCTAAGAAGATAGAAACGTTTCTTTAAACGTTGATTTATGTTGATTGTTTTCTCTCTGCAGTAGGAAGCTTAATTATGATTTTGAAAGGGATGCTGATATTTTTTAGGGTTTGAAGCCAAACTGTAATAGCTAGCTTAAGACAAGGATGCATGTGATGAGCTAGAAATCTGAAGGAAGTTGACGCAAACCGAGAAGAGATGACAAATAAAAAGACAGTAAGTCAACGGAACATGAGAGGGAAGTCATTGCCCGTTTGACTTTTGGCTCCCTAAATGGGGCGGAGACAAATGGCCATATTAGAAAACGGAGAGGATAGGCAGCTCCCCCTTTCTCAATCTTGTAAAATGAGTGGTTCACTCCGTCTTTCTTCTCTTAAAATCTTTACTTTCGAAAATATAAGAAATAAGTGTTCCAAAAACAAGGCCCCAAAACGGAGCACCAATGTTTAGAAGGCTAAATCCGGAAAGTGTGATAATGAAGGAAAATAAAGCCCCCATTTGAAAATTTGAAGAGAAACTGCTCACGATGCAGTTTTTTAAGACAAACAACAAAGCTAATCCAGCTAGTAATTCTATGAACGAGATAGGGATGAACTGGACAATTTGCGTAACATACCCTGCGCTTAATCCAAATAATACCCAGAGCATCCCCATTACTATGGCCCCTTTATAACGTTCAGATATCTTTCCTGAAGATTTATCTGCAATGATTCCAGTCATTGGACCTGCTATGCAGGCAGAGTGAGCACCAAAGAAACTATTTACAAAAGACGCTGCTCCAGACCAAACAGTTAACGCTTCTGTGGGTGGAGAATAACCGGTATTTCTCAGTATCATGATCCCTTGGGCATTTTGTATCACAATGACAGTGACAAGCAATGGGATAACCAACTCTCCTATGGTATGAAGATTAAAAGTAGGAATGATAAGTTGGGGAGCAGATATATGAAATGAAAGAGTATTGATTCTCATAGGCTGGTGAAAGGAAAGAAGCACAAAACCAACAACCAATGCCCCCAAAATAGGAGGGACGATTCTCGACACCCGGGTTAACAGCGTTAAAAGTAAAAAAGTAAAGAAAACTCCGCCGTTTATAAGAGGTAAATCTAACAGGGACAAAAAAATATTCATTCCAAAAGGTAATAATACACCGGAGACCATGCCCATCATTATGGGTGCAGGTATCATCCTGAAAAACTTTTCAGTAGATTTTGTAGCAGCAATTACGAACAAGATCAGGCTAGTGATGAGGTAGGCCCCAACAACGTCCGAGAAAGAATGGTTTAGTAAGGTTGAGCCAACTAAAACTGCTCCCGGAATAGAAAAAGCCATGGCAATAGGCTGTTTATAGCGCACTGAAAGAAAGATGGTTGTAAGACCGCCTATTACATATATGGAAAAGACCCAGGAAGTAATGACAGGTGAACTTAATTCTCCCACTTCAGCTGCATTTAATACAATGAGTAAAGGACCAGTGACTCCAAATAGCCAAGCCACAAACCCATTCACGCTTCCCTGGAGGGGCCAAGTAGATAAGTTGCTTTTTATTGATAGATTGCTATTCATGTCAAATTCCCTTTCCTTGCAAGTCATCCATAGCTTTATTCTTTCTTACCTTCAGTTTCTATGTGTCATTGGAAGTAGGCAACTCTTCCGGCATTGCTTGGCATGTCCTCTCCCGAAAGAATTGACATCCCCCTCCCCGGTTTAACCCAAGAGCATCAGTGTGGGACTGCCAATTCATAGGAAGAAGATTGCACACAGATAGGCCTATCTTATAGCAAAAGCAAAAACATCATCATTTTTAACACCGATTAAAGTGCCAGACTCCATCTACCAATTTCTTTTTTATATTTCCTTGGTGCTCTAAATAATCCAACTGACCGATAATCTCCGACATGACTAGGGAAAATTGAGTTTCGTATGTCTTTTTATAATAAGCTTGCGCAATCTCTCTCCCTGTAGCAGCCCCGCTTTCTATAACCTCGAGAATTCTCTTTCCTTTTTGCTCGATCCTTTGTAGCCGTTTTTGAATTAAAGGTTGAGGGTTTGATATTACTGATCCATGTCCGGAGAAAACAGTCTTAATTGGCAGGCTGGAAAGTGAACGAAGAGTATCAATATTTTCAAGAAGAGAAAGTTGGCGCTTTCCCATCTCATCAGGCTCTACAAATGCATTGCTAGAAATATGCTCAATTAACACATCTCCTCCTAACAACGTGCCGCTTTCCTGCTCCCACAACCCAATTTGGTCTGACGAATGACCTGGAAGGTGAATGATTTCAAAAGGATCTGTCTGCAAAAGGTTCAGAGGTTTGATGTCTGTTTGGATGGCTAAGTCTTTGTTGTTTTCAATTGATTCAGTTAAGTGCTTAATTTGTTTCTCTCCTTCTTTTTGGCAATCAAACCGATCATATAATTCTTTGAAGAAAGCTACACGTTTCCAGAGAACCTGCTCATTTCTTTTTAAGCGAGGAATGGCTGTTGGATGGGCGTATACAGGGATGCTGTAGGTTGTTACAAGTCTATTAACCAGACCACAATGATCAATATGATGGTGGCTAAGAATTATAGTAGTAATATCTGCAGGAGAGTACCCAAGGTTATTAAGTGTTTGTAGAAGAGCTTCCCAATACTTATCACCCGGAAGACCGGCATCAAAGAGAATAATCTCTTTTTCTTTTTTTAGTAAGTAAAAATTAATAGTTCTTAACTCACTGGTTGTTGGCACACATACGGGGTGTACGACAAAACTTGAGGTATTTGTAGCACTCATATAAATGTTCCTCCTTGTTAATCACTTGCGTAAAAATTCAGATTTTTTTACAGTATATCGTAAAACTAGAGCGAATTCTATATTTTATATAATGTTTTTAGAACGAAAGTCAAAAAAGTGTTGTTTTATTGAAAGGAGGAAGTTATGATACAACTATAATTTAAAGAAGCGAAACCGCTTTCCTTCAAAAGTGGTAGCTTGGAAAATCATATGAAAGAGAGGGAGGAAGGGAAAGACGCTTGCAGTATTCAAATTATTCTATCACTTGGTGGGTTTGTTATAGAAAAGGCAGGTGAGGACGAAAAGTAGAGGGGAACATATCATTGTCCTGAGTAATCATATTCTGGATTTTCATAGTAATATCACACTTGAAAACGCTTTCATTAAAGGGGGAAAAACCTTGAGTACAATTAACATTAACAAGACTGTAGAAGAATCAAAATTTAACCGTTTTCATGGGTTAGTTGTGTTTTGGTGTGCTCTTATTATTATCTTTGATGGGTATGACCTAGCCATTTATGGGGCGGTCGTGCCTGTATTAATGGAAGAGTGGTCGCTCAGCTCTGTACAAGCTGGAGTTTTAGGTAGTTACGCATTAATTGGAATGATGGCAGGAGCTTTGGTCTTTTCACCACTGGCAGATAAGTTTGGTCGAAAGAATATTATTATCCTATGTCTGTTACTATTTAGTGTTTTCACAGGACTAATAGTGTTTGCAAGCAGCCCTTTGGAGTTTGGTGTATACCGGTTTATAGCTGGATTGGGGCTAGGGGGAGCTTTCCCTATTACAGTCGCTTTAATGTCAGAATATTCACCCAAAAACCTTAAAAACAGACTGATTACACTCATGTTGTGTGGGTATTCCATTGGAGGAATCATGGCCGCCATTCTTGGAATCTTCCTTATCCCTAGGTTTGGGTGGCAGTCAATGTTTTTAGTCGGCGCTTTACCGTTACTAGCGATCCCCTTGATTTATAAGTATCTTCCAGATTCTCTGGGCTTTTTGCTGGCTAAAGACAAAAAGAAAGAAATTGGTACCATACTTTCAAAGGTTGATCCTTCCTATAAGGTAAAGAAAACTGATAAATACGACATTGTCGTCCCAGAAAGGTCTGGAACCATATCACAATTATTTAAAAAAGGAAAAGTTTTGGGCACCTTCATGTTTTGGGTTTGTTTTTTTGTTTGTCTCCTGCTGACCTATGGGTTGAGCACCTGGCTACCCGATATGATGACAAATGCAGGATATGCCCTTCAATCCAGCTTGCTGTTTCTCCTAGTTCTTAATGTTGGAGCGATGGCCGGAGCTTTCTTTGGAGGTTGGATGTCAGATATTTGGAGTACAAAAAAAGTAGTGCTTACTTATTTTCTCGTTTGTGCTGTCACTCTAACTGTGATGGGAATGCAGCCTCATGCCTTTTTCATGTATATTCTAGTCGCTGTAGCTGGAGCTACTACCATTGGTACGCAGATTCTCTTGTATTCTTTCGTTTCTGAGTATTATCCTATTCATTTCCGTTCCACAGGTGTTGGCTGGGCCTCTGGCATAGGAAGGCTTGGAGGGATTCTTGGACCAACATTAGGAGGAATTCTATTTTCTGTAAGCTTAACGTTTCAGCAGAATTTTATAGCCATTGCTATTCCAGCGGTAATAGGAGCCGTAGCTGTGCTCTTTATTCAAGTAAAGAAGAAATCTATTGCTGATACTTCATCGGTATCCAAAAAAAGATCGGTAGGATAAGAGTAGCTCATGTGCAAAAAAGAAGTTGGTGAGAAGGGAAGACTGTTTCCCTTCTCATTTAAGCATGGTTAAATGACGTCAGTAAAAAAAAGATATTGAAAATAAAGCACATATGGAGAAAATATAGTCTTTTAGTGGTAAATGAAGAAAATAGTATAATGTTTTTTTAACGAAAGATAAAAAAGTGTTGTTTTTTGTTTACGAGGAAGCTATTATACTAGTAAGACCCATTGGAAAGGAGGAAAGACTCATGTAAGCGTTTTCGGTAAAGCGAAGAGGGAAGAAAAACAAAGGGGGAAAAATTGAATGAAGAAGATAGCATGGTTACTATTTACCATTAGTTTTCTGATTATTTTGTCTTCTTGTGGGAACAGTGCAATGCAAAGTAGCGGCTCATCGGACGCAGAGGAATCAAACACTGATAATGAGGGAGAAGATTCGATAAGAATAGGAAGCATTCTGCCTTTTTCTGGCGTGTACTCGGCCCTTGGAAAAGACCTATCAGATGGGATGAAATTGTATTTTGAAAGTGTAGGCTGGGAAGTGGCCGGCAGAGAAATTGAATTAATTGAAGAGGATACAGAAGCAGACCCTCAAGTGGCTCTTAGAAGAACAAGAAAATTAATGGAGCAAGACAATGTAGACATGCTTACGGGGGCAGTAAGTACCGCTGTGGCTTATGCCATTAGAAACGATGTAGACGCAAACCAATTACCTTATTTGGCTTCCCATGCAGGTGGAGACGACTTAACAAGGAGTGAACGTAGTGATTATATTTGGAGGTCTTCCTTCTCTTCTTGGCAAATTGGTAACTCCATGGGTGAGTGGGCTTATGAAAATATTGGTGATCGTATCTACGTAGCCGCAGCTGATTACGCATTCGGCCGTGAAGTATCGGCTGCTTTTGTGGAAGCTTATACGGAGGCTGGTGGTGAGGTTGTAGGAGAAGTATATCCACCTCTTGGTAATAACGACTATGCTTCCTATTTATCAACGATTGGGAGTGCTGATGCTGACGGAGTGTACGCATTTTTTGCTGGAAGTGACGCCGTTCGATTTGTTCAGCAATTTGAGCAGTATGGATTAAAAGATGAATTTGAACTGCTTGGCTCAGGATGGCTTGTCGCTGAAGATTTAAGGGAATCGATTGGAACAGCAGCTGAGGGAATTTATGCATCGACCTTCTGGGATTATAACCTCGAAAGCGAAGAAAACAGTAGTTTTGTAAAAGCTTATGAAGAAGCATATGACCGTAGGCCGACCATTGAAGCTTTAGAAGGGTATGATGCCGGCCGTATCATTGTAGAAACAATAGAAGCGTTGGATGGAAATGTTTCGGACCCGGATGAGGTAGTAGACGCCATGTCACAAGTAACCTTTGAAAGTCCAAGAGGGCCATTTTCATTTGACCAGGATACCCATCATGTGATCCAAAATATGTACATTACAGAGACAGTCTTGGAAGAGGATCGTACAGAAAATGAAGTGATTCATCAGATTGATGAGGTTGTGGATCCAGGAGAATAAAATTTACGGAGGTGATGGATATGGAAGTCGTTGGTTCCCAACTGATTAATGGTATTTCTTACGGGATGCTGCTATTTATTCTAACCTGTGGCCTTTCCCTTGTATTCGGTATTTTGGGAGTGCTCAATTTATCCCATGGCTCTTTTTATATGATTGGCGCTTATGTTGCTTACTCGGTAACCGTTACGTTTACACAAAGCTTCTGGACAGCCCTAGTAGTGGCTCCTCTCATCGTAGCAGTCATTGCGCTTGTTGTAGAAAGGACACTGCTGAGACCTACGTACAAACTTGGGCACTTGTCCCAAGTTCTCTTAACTTTTGGTCTTGCCTATGTGTTTCACGATCTCGCTCACTTTTTTTGGGGAGCAAATGTCCTTTCCATCAGTGTTCCAGCTTTGCTGGGAGGATCGGTCTCAATTATTGGACAAACGTTTCCCCTGTACCGTCTCGTTATTATCGGCGTAGGTATCGCTATCGCTTTCATGCTGTGGTGGGTGCAAAATAAAACCAAATGGGGAGCGATTATACGAGCAGGACTAAGCGATAGAGAAATGATCGGAGCGCTTGGTATTAATATAAATTTAGTATTCACTATTGTGTTTGTGAGTGGTGGGATTCTTGCTGGTTTTGGAGGCGTTGTTGCTTCTCCGATTTTAGGGATATATCCTGGCATGGAATTCCAAACATTAATATTAGCCTTGGTGGTCCTGGTTATAGGTGGCCTAGGATCAATTGCTGGAACATTTTCTGCCGCCCTTTTAGTCGGAATATTAGAAACATTCGGTCGATTTTTGTTCCCTGAACTAAGCATGTTCTTAGTCTTCGCCTTGATGGCTATTGTTCTTGTGTGGAAACCAAACGGCTTATTAGGAAAGCAGGTGGCAGCAGGATGAACAATATTTACTTTAAGTTTGGAGCAGTTCTATTATTTTTTGCGGCTGCCCCATTCTTTCTTCAATTGTTTTACATCAATCTGCTCAGTGAAATTCTTATCTTGGGAATCTTTGCGTTAAGCTTGAACCTTTTAGTAGGATATACTGGCCTCGTCTCCCTTGGGCATGCTGCTTTTTTTGGAATGGGAGCTTACGGAGCCGGTCTGTTTGCTCAGCATTTGTCTGCTAACGTTTTATTTACACTATTGACAGCAGTCTTATGCTCGATTGTGCTCGCAGGTATCATAGGGTTATTCTGTGTCAAAGTGAATGGGTTTTACTTCCTGATGCTTACACTTGCTTTTTCCCAAATGATTTATTCCTTTGTCTATCAGACCACTGGACTTACTGGGGGTTCTAACGGCTTGTCAGGTATTCCGGCCCCGAACTTGTTTGGGATAGAACTATCAAATGCCGTTTGGTTATTTTACTTTGTGTCCCTGATGTTTATTTTGATTTACGCAGGACTTCGAGTGCTAGTTAAATCCCCATTTGGCCAAGTGCTTATTGGAATCAGGGAAAATGAAACCCGTTTGAAATCCATGGGATATAACACAAGTATTTATAAGTACACGGCATTTGTGATTTCCGGAGCTGTTGGAGGATTATCAGGCTCATTATATGTCTACTTTAACGGGTTCATTGCTCCAAGTGATGTGTACTGGACCATGTCTGGTGCAGTATTGATCATGGTATTGGTAGGAGGAGCAGGAACTATGATCGGACCGGTACTAGGGGCGGCTTTAATTGTTCTTTTAGAAACTATAGTCGCATCGTACACCGATATGTGGATGCTGATTATTGGCTCGGTTTTTATTTTCTTTGTCATCTTTTTCCCATCTGGAATTTATGGAATTTGGCAAAGCATCAGCAGTCGTTTTTCCAAACCTCATCTACAGCCTGAGATGAAAAAAGTGAATCGTAGAAGTGCACAGTAAGGAGGGGATGAAGTGAAGAAACAACCAATACTTCAGGTTGACAACATTAAAAAAAGTTTTGGGGGATTAAATATCCTCAAAGATATATCCTTTGATGTGAACAAAGGAGAAAGAATTGGAATCATCGGTCCAAATGGGGCAGGAAAAACAACATTTTTTAATTTGCTGACAGGGGACTTAACTCCCACTGAGGGGGGGATTTTTTATCAAGGAAAAGATATTACTCGGGAGCCGAATTTCAAGCGAGCCCGCAGAGGTATTGTTCGTACCTTTCAGAAAAATAACCTTCTCAATGACCTTTCCATACTAGAAAACTTGCTGCTTGTCTTGCAAAGAAAACACGGTATGGAAAAGATATGGTATAAAATTAGGAAAAATAGTTCTTACAAGGCATTATATCAAGAAGCAGAAGATCTGTTGAAAACGTGGGGGTTGTACCCTCAAAGGAATATCGTGGTAAAGAACCTTTCGTATGGGGAACAGCGTCAAATAGAAATTTTACTTGGTGTAGCTACAGATCCTTCGATGTTGTTATTAGATGAGCCAACTGCCGGCATGTCACAATCAGAAACGGATTATATCGTGAGTTTATTAAAAGAATTACCGCAAGATATCACCCTTATGATTATTGAACATGATTTAGAGGTGGTGTTTGGAATGTCGGATCGGATGCTTGTGTTGTTTGATGGTCATATTCTTATCGACGATACCCCAGAAGTTGTAAGAGAGGATCCACAAGTAAACGAAATTTACATTGGTAGTGAAGAAGGAGTGGTTTAATGCTTAAGGTAGAAGGTCTTCACGCTTTTTATGGGGAAAGTCATATTTTACATGACCTGACGATGGAAGTAAGTGAAGGAAAAGTATGTGCTATTTTAGGAAGAAACGGCATGGGGAAAACCACCACGATTCATTCAATTATGGGACTGGTCCCTGTCAGAAAAGGTGTGATCACACTCAACGGCAAAGATATTTCTTCGGCTCAAAGTTTTCAAATATCCAAAGCTGGGGTAGGGTTGGTCCCTCAGGGACGGAGGATTTTTCCAAATCTAACGGTAAAAGAAAACCTTATGACGACCCAAAGAAACTCAGATAAAGGATGGACGTTAGAAAAGATATATGATTTATTTCCAAGGCTTGCAGAAAGACAGTATTCTATGGGTGGGAACTTAAGCGGTGGGGAACAACAAATGCTTTCTATTGGAAGAGCTCTGATGACAAATCCTGATCTGCTGCTCCTTGATGAACCTTCTGAAGGGTTATCACCGTTAATGGTCCGTGAAGTAAGTTCCATTATTAAACGTTTGAAAAAAGAAGGGCTCACCATGCTTTTAGTAGAACAAAACCTGGCAATGGCCAAGGAGATAGCAGATTACGTGTATATTCTTAATAAAGGGACAGTAGTGTTTGAGGGACCGTCAGAAACGTTTGATGATAAAGTAAAGCAAAAGCATTTAGCCTTAAGTTCTTAATATATCCCATGAGATCTTTTGAAGCAGAACCATAGGTCTGTGCCGACTACAAACACGGCATAGACCTTTTTCCGTTGCTTACTCTTTGGTGGAGCATCACCAGAGACAAAATAAATGGCCCCCCACGTGTAACCGAAGGTTAACACGTGGGGGGCAGGGCAAGATACAACTTTGTTTTGTATTTTTATTTTGCATGAGCAGCAGACGCAAAAGGAGTATCCGCTACTTTTATTGATTCTGTAGGACAGCCTTCTTCGGCATCTAATAGGTCGTCTTCTAACTCGTCACTTACTTCAGTGATTCCTTTGTTGGCATCTAAGATTGCTTCAGCCAGTCCTTCATCATCATAATCAAATAAGTCGGGAGCACTTGCTCCACATGCCCCACATGCAATACATGTATCCTTGTCAACTATAGTATATTTACTCATACGATTACCTCCTCATTTTTAATAGGTTTTTACCTTTATGAAAATATACTTGTACTATGAAGCGGTTGAACTTTGGCTTCAGGATCAATAAATGATTTTGCGTTATTGACGGCTGTAGGAGCTTCACCAAAACCAGTTGCTATTAATTTGACTTTTCCGTCGTAGGTGCAAATGTCCCCTGCTGCATACACTCCTGGAATGTTTGTTTCCATTTTTGAGTTTACAACAATAGAGTTCTTTTCAATTTCTAACCCCCATTCTTTCATGGGTCCGAGGGAAGACAAAAAGCCAAAATTAACAATGACATCATCAACCTCCACATACTCTTTGTTATCTTCCATCTTGCTATGGCGCAATACAGTTTCTTTAATGCAGTCGTTATCGCCATGAAAACAGTCAGGAACATATGGCGTCTTTATATCAACATTGCTGTTAAATAATTGTTCTACACTAAATTCGTGTGCTCGGAATTTATCACGCCGATGAACGAGTGTTACTTTTTTTGCTAGTGGTTCCAGCATTAGTGCCCAGTCCACCGCCGAGTCACCTCCACCAAAAACTAACACATTTTTTCCTTTAAATTTGCTTAGATCATCAATGAAGTAGTGCAAATTCTTTCCCTCATATTGTACCGCGTTTTCCAAATCGATTTTTCTCGGACTGAACGCTCCGTTGCCAGCAGTTAAAATCACCGATTTTGTATAGTGTTCTCCCTGGTTGGTTACAAGCTTAATCGTTTTGTCTTCTTGAACGGTTAGTTCTTCTACCATTTCCCCTAAACAAACGGTTGGATCAAAATAGTTAGCTTGTTCAGTCAGCTGATCAATAAGATCTTGAGCTTTTACTTTTGGGAAACCAGCTATATCATAGATATATTTTTCCGGATATAGCGCAGAAAGCTGTCCTCCGAGGTGAGGTAAACTTTCAAGAATTTTGACTGACATTTGGCGCATTCCGGCGTAGAAAGCTGTAAATAACCCGACAGGACCTCCACCTATAATGGTAATATCGTGAATCTCTTCTTTGGCCATAACATGGTCCCCCTTCAATTTTATTACGTTTATTTAACTATCGTATTATATAAATAATATAATTTCTTCCTAAAAGGATGTCAAGGTAATTATCTGAATATTATCAGGGGATTTTTCCTTATTCCCTTGCATAAAGACGTTTATAAGTAAGTTTTTTTATTGGTCGTCAGAAAAGTGAAAAAATTAAATAAAAAGAGAAAACAAGAGAAAAAACCATGAAAACGGAAAATAATCTCTTGTAAACGCTTAATTTGTGTGGTTGTAAAATTGGTATCGTCTCTGTTACATTATGTTTAAGCAACGAAGAAAATAAAATAATAATAAAAACGGAAAGGATGAATCAAGAATGAGTACTACACAAACAGAAAAACAAAATCTAACGGTTGTAAAAAAAGATAACGGAATTGCTGAGGTTCATATTCATGTCAACAAATCCAACTCGTATGACCTGGAGTATTATAAAGAGCTAAATGCTGCAATTGACGAGATTCGCTTTGACAGTGACATTAAAGTGGCTATTTTAATGAGTGACATGCCGAAGTTCTTCTCCGCTGGTGCGGATGTTAGCTTCTTAAAGTCCGCAGAACCGCGTTTTAAAACCCAATTCTGCTTGTTCTGTAATGAAACACTTGATAAGATTGCCCGTTCTCCTCAAATCTGGATTGCCTGCTTGGAAGGGCATACCGTAGGAGGAGGCCTGGAAATGGCTCTCGCTTGCGACCTTCGCTTTATGGGAGATCAATCAGGAAAGATCGGCCTTCCGGAAATCAGTCTTGGCGTTCTGGCAGGAACAGGCGGAACCCAGCGTCTTCTTCGCCAGGTAGGTCATTCCAAAGCGTTGGATTTAAATATCACAGGAGACACATTAACTCCGCAGGAAGCCCTGGATATCAACCTGGTGGACAAAGTGTTCCCTCAAGATGAAACACGGGCAAAAACGTTGGAGTATGCTGAAAAAGTGGCGGGCAACGCTACTTATGCAGCGTCCAACATCAAGCTTTCCATCATGAATGGAAAAGAAATGCCTCTTAACGTAGCGATTCGCTATGAAGGAGAGCTTCAGAATCTATTGTTCCGTTCAGAAGACGCTCAAGAAGGTCTCAGCTCTTTCTTAGAAAAAAGAGAAGCTAACTGGAGCGGGAAATAAAGAAATATAAGATACACATTTGGCGGTATCGGTCTTCCGATATCGCCATTTCAAAATGGCAAAGGAAATGATCTAAATAAGAAAAGGGGGCCAAGAACATTGAAGGAAAAAGTTCAAACATTAAATGAAGCCATCAATCTTCATATAAGTGATGGAGACTCCGTAGTAATGGGGGCATGTTTAGAACCCATGATTCCCTTTGCTGCAGCCCATGAGATAGTTCGCCAGGACAAAAGAGAATTAACGCTCATCGCACCGATTTCAGATATTCTGTTTGATATGTTAATCGGAGCAGGGAAAGTAAATAAAATTACTGGCGCCTGGGCAGGGAATGTGAGTGCCGGTCTGGGACATAATTATCGCCGCGCGATTGAAGAGGATACTCCTGTTTCTATTAAGGTCGACGATCATAGTAACTTTTCCCTTGGTCTTTCACTTCTTGCAGGTTCAATGGGAGTTCCTTTTCTTCCTACTCGTTCATTGTTAGGGACGGGGCTCTTAGAGAGTAACGATGCTTTAAAAGTGGAGGAATATGAGGGAGAAAAACTAGTATTTGTTCCTTCTTTAACACCGGATGTAGCTGTTTTAGGAGTACAGCGGGCCGACAAACATGGAAATGCCCATTTATGGGGCAACACAGGTGTTGCCCAGGAAGCTGCGATGGCAAGCAAAAAAGTAATTTTACTAGCGGAAGAAATTGTGGATTCAGCTGAGATAGAAAGTGATCCCAACCGTGTACTCGTTCCGGGATTTAAAGTAACTTCTGTTGTTGAATGCAAAGCTTTTTCCCATCCTTCCCCCATGCAGGGATATTATCAGCGTGATCACGAATTTTTTCATGACTACCACAAACAGACAAAAACTCGTGAAGGCTTCTTACAATGGCTAGAACAATATGTAACAGGTGTAAATTCACACCAAGAATACTTACAAAAAGTCGGTTATGAGAACATTGAACAATTAAAAATAAAAAGCAAGAGGTTGGCCGCACCGGTAAACTATGCTTCGGAGTAGGGGGGATGGAAATGAATTATTCGACAGGTGAACTAATGGTGGTTGCAGCAGCACGTGAAATTCAGGATGAAGAGGTTGTTTTTGTTGGTATGAGATTACCTATGCTTGCTTTTGCTGTAGCAAAACGCACCCATGCTCCTAACGCTGTTGGATTTTATGAGTGTGGGATTGTGAGGGATTTTCCTTCTGAAACCCTACTGTACACGATGGGTGATACTCCAAATATAGAAGGGGCCCAGTGGTGCACGTCTACTAATCATCTCATGTATCTGATGCAGCAAGGAAATGTAGACTGTGGATTTATCGGAGGAGCAGAGGTCGATCGGTTTGGCAACATTAACACGTCTTATATTGGAGACTACCAGAGTCCGAAAGTGAAGCTTCCAGGAAGTGGCGGAGCTGCTGACATCGCTGCTTTGTCTCATCGGCTTTCTATAATCATGAATCATGAAAAACGTAGATTCAAAGAAAAGGTTGATTATATCACCTCTCCTGGAGCAGGTGATGGAGGAGAATGGAGGGAATCCCAAGGCCTTCCCCGTGGTGGAGTTGGGGCACTCATTTCAACCTTAGGAGTATTGAGACCAGGGGAGAACAACGAGCTGGAACTATCGACTGTGCATCCAGGTGTTACCGTAGAGAAGGTAATAGAAAACACAGGATGGGATGTAAAGGTCTCTTCTAAGTTAGAAGAAACCCCTCCCCCTTTAAAAGAAGAGCTTGAGGTGATTCGTTCGATAGACCCGAAAGGATTTTGGACGGGACAGTGAGGAGGCATACACATTGAGAAGCAATAAAGTAGACTTTCTCATAAACTGGGGAGATACGGATATGGCGGGGATTGTTTATTATCCAAATTACTTTAAATGGTTTGACATTTCCGGTCACCAATTTTTCAGAAGTTGCAGCCTGTCTCCTAGCATACTAGAGGAAGAAAGAGACATTATTCTACCTATGATTGATGCACGATGTACCTTTGAAAAGCCTTTATATTACGATGATATCATTACAATCATTACCACAGCAGAAGAAATCAATAATAAAACAATTAAATTGTCTCACGAAGTGTTTCGAAAGGAAGAGCGTACGGGCTATGGGTATGAACTAAGAGGATGGGTAAAGAAGCAAACGGAAGATGGAATTAAGGCAGTACCGATTCCCAAAGATGTCCGCAAGATATTAGAAGAAGAGGTTTCCACCACTTCTCAAACTTTAAAACCCCATTTTAATGCATAATATAAAATCTCCCTCTATAATTGGAATATATAAAATATGATATGAAATGGTGGTAACGATGAAACCAAGAGCATTAATGTTTACCTTGTATGGAGAGTATGTTCAATATTATGGAGGAGAGATTTGGGTAGGAAGCCTTATACAAATGATGAAACGGTTTGGTGTATCCGAATCTTCTGTTCGTGGAGCAATCCTTCGAATGGTGCAAAAGAATTTAATGGAGGTCCGGAAAATTGGTAACAAAAGTTACTATTCTTTTACTCCTCAAGGAAAGCGCCAAATCGATGAAGGGGTCAAAAGAGTGTACGGCATTCGCCGCTCAACCTGGGATGGACAATGGCGAATTTTAACGTATTCTTTTCCAGAAGCAAAGCGGGAAATCAGAAATGAAATACGTAAGGAGCTCACATGGACGGGGTTTGGTCCTATTTCCAACAGCACTTGGATTAGTCCTAATCCAATTGAGGATCAGGTTATTGAATTAATGGAAAGGTTTCAAATAGAGGAGCATATGACTCTGTTCAGTTCTTCTAGTGTGGTCTCTCATGATGATCAAAATATCATAGACAGAGCCTGGGATTGGGAGCAACTTTCGAAAGCCTATGAAGGGTTTATTGAGCAGTATTCCAAGAAATTTGAGGTTCTGCGTGAAAAAGCCTTAACAAACACTTTAACGGATGAAGAAAGTTTTAAAGAACGAACAACGATTGTCCATGAATATCGAAAGTTTTTATTCCAGGACCCTAGTTTTCCGACAGATCTTCTACCTAGCACATGGAAAGGGACAGAGGCGAGAGAATTATTTTGGAATATACATCAGCTCATTTCGATTCCTGCGATTCGATATTTTGAATCACTTTTTGAACATGCTCCCGATAGTACAGCAGAACCACAAAGGGATAAAGCCATTAACCCGTTTGACAAGGTCTATGTATAAAAGACCCTAGTCTAATTACAAACCAGGGGGATTTATATGGGTAAAGTAGCGTATCAAAAGGAAGGTCATTTAGGTGTGGTCACATTAAATCGGCCAGAACAGTTAAATTGTTTTGACTATGAAACATTAAAAGAGTGTGAAGAAATCGTAGAAGCGATTAGCATGGATAGAGATGTAAGAGCCGTTATTTTTACTGGGGCAGGAGAGAAAGCCTTCAGTGCTGGAGCTGATTTAAAGGAAAGACGAACATTAACCGAAAAAGAAGTACGCAGAAATGTGAGAAAAATAAGAGAGGTTTTTACGGCGATTGAAGAATTACCCCAGCCAACGATTGCAGCTATCAATGGTTATGCTTTGGGTGGAGGATTAGAGCTGGCTTTGGCCTGTGATTTTCGGTATGCCTCCCAAACCGCAAAGCTTGGTTTAACGGAAGTCAGCTGGGCGATCATACCAGGTGCTGGAGGAACACAGCGGCTGACTCGTCTGGTTGGTATCTCGAAGGCAAAGGAATTGATTTTAACCGCAAGACGAATTGAGGCTGCACAAGCGGAGAAAATAGGGCTTGTAAATAAAGTGACAGAGCCAGATAAGCTTCTGGAGGAAGCCATAGAGTTGGCAGATGAAATGATGAAAAATGGTCCCTTGGCTGTGATTCAAGCAAAGCATGCCATTAATCACGGAAGTAATACGGACATTCATACCGGGCTTGCTATTGAGGCAAAAGCCTATGAAGTTATCATTCCAACCGAAGACCGTCTGGAAGCCTTAGACGCCTTTAAGGAAAAAAGGACGGCCAACTTTAATGGAAGGTAAAAGGGAGGGCGTATGTTCACAAACAACAAAGTCACGCAACTCTTAGGAATTCAATACCCCATTATTGAGGGTGGGATGGCACACATTGGCGACGGACAGCTGGCGGCAGCTGTGACGAATGCAGGTGGATTAGGGCAAGTTGCTGTATCTGGATTTTCCCCGAAAAAATTTCAAGAAGAAATAAACATAGCAACGAGTCTGACTAAAGGCTCGCTAGGGGTAAATATTCCTATAAGTAATTTTTTTAACACAAAGGATTACTTTTCAGTGATAGAACAGGAGAAAGATAAGATCAAAGCTGTCAGCTTATCTTCAGGAGATCCACGTCCTCACATTCCGGTATTAAAGGAAATGGGGTTTCGTGTATTAGTAGTAGTAGGTTCCGTTCAGCATGCACTAAAGGCAGAGGAAGCAGGAGCGGATATCGTTATTTGTGAAGGATTTGAAGCAGGAGGAAGAAACAGCCCTCTTGAATTAACACTTTTTTCTTTAATACCAGCCATTGAAGACAAACTTTCGATTCCTGTAGTAGCTGCCGGCGGGATCTCTTCTGGTAAAGGGATACTAGGGGCCCTTGCCCTAGGTGCCGAAGGGGTTCAAATCGGCACGCGGTTTATTGCTACTATCGAGTCACGCGCCCACGACTCCTACAAACAGGAGCTAGTTCTATCAAATGAGGAATCAACAACGGTAGTAGAAAGAAGTATTGGTGGAATTAATAGAGTTATTAAGAGTGAGTTTGTGGAGAAAATCAAGCAGGTAGAAGAAGATCAAAGCTCATTCCAGGAGCTTTATCCGTATATCAACGGGCAGCGCAACCGAATGGCAGCAATCGATGGAATATTGTCAGAGGGGTGGGTGCATGCTGGCCAGGGCACAGCATTAATTTCTAACGTAGATACTACCAAAAATGTGATAGATGAAATGGTTCAAAAAACAGTAGAAGCTTTTGAGCAAATGGAAGAAAAAATGAAAGCGATAACAAACAAATAAGGGGGAAATCTAGGTGGCTTTTCAAACGATTAAAGTAAGCATAGAAGACCACATTGCTTCAATTACATTGGCACGTGAGCCTGTAAATATTTTGAATATTCAAATGATGAAAGAGATATCAGAGGCTCTTGAAATCGTAATAAGCCGTAACGACCTGAACGCTTTAGTCATCCGAGCAGAGGGAAAAGCTTTTTCTGCAGGAGTAGCCATAGAGGATCACGTAGGGGAATTGGCAGAGCCGATGATCCACGCATTTCATAAATTGTTTCATCAGCTGTCTAAGGTACCGATTCCAACCATAGGTGTGGTCGAGGGAGCAGCGATAGGAGGAGGCTGTGAAGTGGCTTCTTTTTGTGATATTACTGTAGCTTCAAGGTCATCAAAATTTGGTCAGCCTGAGATTAACTTGGGATTATTCCCACCGGTTTCTGCCGCATACTTTCCGTGGCTTATGGGCTACAATTTGACCATGGAGCTCTTGCTTACCGGGCGTACATTAAAAGCGGAAGAAGCCAAAGAGTACGGGTTAATCAACACTGTAGTCAGTGAGGAAGAAGTAGAATCATATGTCCATGAACTCTTAGAATCGATGAAAGCCAAAAGTCGGGAAGCGCTAAAATTAACGAAAAAAGCAGTCCGCACCTCTATGGCTGTTTCTATTACAGGTGCCATCAGTGAGGTAGAGCAAATTTACTTGCAAGAACTTATGAAGACAAACGATGCGAAAGAGGGACTTTCTTCTTTTATGGAAAAAAGGGAGCCTGTCTGGTCGCACGCATAGGAGGGTGAAGGATGGAAGTTCACAAAATCGAAGGAGAAGGGTATCGGATCGGAATTCCCGTGCCCTTCCCTATGAAATATGTATATTGTTATCTGTTTCCTAAGGCAGATCATTACATTTTAATAGATGCGGGCTTTAACTATCCAAAGGCAAGAGACACATGGGAAGAAGTATTTCAATATCTTTCCATCGACCCTAAGCTGATACAAGAGATTTATATTACTCATTTCCATCCTGATCATTCAGGGCTTGCAGGGTGGATGCAAGAAAAGACGGGAGCAAGGGTCTACATGCATGACTTAGACTGCCAAATGTTTCAAAGAGTTTGGGGGAAAGGGAGTCAACAGGCTACCACTGTACAATCCATGATCGAAAGTCATGGTGTCCCACTTATGCTTTCTAAAGAAATTGAGGAGCATATGGAAAAGATGAAAACCAATGTTCTTCCTTTACCTGAGATTGAACCGCTCCCTCAGAAGCCTTATTTTGCTGGTCGAGAGTGGGACATCATTCATACGCCAGGCCACAGTGATGGTTTAGTTTGTTTTTATGATTCGGCCGAAGAAATCCTGATCTCATCAGATTTTATTCTTGACCCCATTACACCAAATATTAGTGTCTGGCCTGGGGCCAGACAGCATCCACTGCACGATTACATTGCATCCTTAAAGAAAATAATGGAGGTAACTGTCAAAGTAGCCTACACCGCGCATGGAGAAGTCCTTTATCATGTTAAGGAGCGGGCGGAGGCACTCATCTACCATCATGAAAAACGCCTGGAAAAAATAAAGGAGCTCGCTGCGAATAAAACGGCGTATGAAATTGCTTCAGATCTCTTTCAGCATAGAGAACTAAACCCCCATCAGTGGCGATTTGCTATGGCAGAAACGATCGCTCACTTAAATTACCTAGAAAAAGAACGGAAGTTAGAAAAACATAATATAGGTAAGCTGATATTCTACAATCAAATACAGCCTTCTTCCAGTATGATATAAAATCACAGAGCATAGTCTCTGTGATTTTTTTGTAATAAATGAGAATTTCCACCAAAAGTGCTTGCTACCCAAAGGGGAAAGGCTTTGCAGGATACAATCACCACTCTAACCAAGACTGTGGGAAACATGAAAATACTTTTTAATCTATCGTTAAAAAAACGTAATGAATATATTGACTTTCCCTCTTGGGTAGTTTATATTATTAATTAAATACGATAATTTAAAAAACATAATAAGATGCGAAGGGGGCTTCTTCATGAGTCAGGCCGAAATGCTAATGGAAAAAGTACAGGATGGTTTTATGGTAGAACGTAGTGAAGATATGAATGAGGAGTATTTGAAAGCGCTTAAACAAACATTGACCATTGTAGGAGATACAGAATTACTGAGTGTGCCTCCGTTATTAACTGTCTATAATGAAGCACCTAATCTTAACTACAAAATTACAGCTTTGGCTGTTATGCAGGATGAAATCGGTCATGCTCATATTGCGTACCGATTGCTTGAAGCTTTAGGAGAAGACACGGAAAGCTTGTTGTATGAGCGACCAGCTAACCGCTGGAAAAATCCATATGCCTTTGACTTTAAGCTGAATAATTGGATTGAACTAGGAGTATTTAATGGTCTGTTTGATCGGGCAGGATATACCCTCCTTGGAGATGCCTACCAAAGTACGTCCTATGGACCTTGGAAAAGAGCATTAGTGAAAGTAGATAAAGAGGAATTGTTTCACCTTCGCAATGGCGAAATTATCATGAAAGCCGGTATGAAAAAGCCAGAAACCGCGAAGCAGGTGCAAGAAGCAGTCGATTGGATGTTTCTCATGGCCTTAGAGTTTTTTGGAGTAGCAGACAACTTAAAGAGTCGATCCGCTCAGCTGGATTATAAATTGAAGGGAAGCACAAACGACGAGCTTCGCCAACGGTGGTTATCCACCGCCGTGCCGTTTTGTGAATCGATCGGCGTAAAGGTTCCAGCTCATTATGATGAAGAACAAGAGAAATACGTTCTTGATGTTCCGTTCCCCTGTAAGTTTGATGTAGAGAACAGGAAATGGCTTTATGATCAGCCGGATACATGGGATGGAGTTATCCAGCGTTTCAAAAAGAGAGGACCCCAAAATGAAGAGTTTGTGAATCGCATTCAAAAAGGCGCCAAAGAATTAGAACAAATGCGCCAGGAGGAGGCTATATAGCCATGAGTACAGCGATCAATAACCAATCCACTGAGCAATATTGGCAGGCCCTTCGAGAAGTCATGGATCCAGAGTTCCCTATTAGTGTGGTTGACATGGGACTGATCCGAAAAATTGAAACAAAGGGCAGTACAGTAGTGGTAACCATGACGTATACTTCTACCGGATGTGCATGCATGACTTGGATTGAAAGTGATATCACAGAGAGACTTTTACAAGAAAAAAATATTGATGAAGTAAGCATCCACGTGGTTTGGGATCCACCTTGGACCGTCCACGACATGACGGAAGAGGGAAGAAATAAAATGAAACATTGGGGGGTAAGTTCATGAGCTCCACATTACCACAGAATGAAGACTATCTATTATTCACCAGAATTAAGCGAGGTGACGACTTGGTGGAAGTAGGGTCCTTGCGGGCAACCAGTGATGAATTAGCAAAGCTTTATGCAAAGCAAATATATGATGAAGAAGATTGGGTGGAAATGCAAGTAGTAAAAAAATCTAACCTTCTCCCTGTCATTCTTCCGGAGCCATTATTTGAAAAGGAAGGTGTGAAATAAATGACAGAAAACGAAATCAGAAAAATTGCAGAGCTGGCCGAGACCATTGCTGATAATAAATTTATTATGGGCGACAAGCTTGTAGAAATTGGCGTCAGTGGTCCAAATTTAGAAGCTTCTCTTTCCTCTATTTCGATGGCTCAAGGAGAGTTAGGCCATGCTCGTCTGATCTACCGCTGGGCACATGAGGTGCAAGGACAGCGTGGAGGGAAGGACGTGAAAAGTCAAACCGGCAAAGCATTTGAGCAGATTGTCCAGGCATCAAATTGGGTTGAGTTAATTGCCGGCTTCTATGTAAATAATGTAGCCATTGATCTTGTCATGAAAGAGCTTATGAAAGGAAACGGAAACGAACTCAAGGCTCCGTTCAGTAAGATGCTAAACGAACAATATGACCATCTGGTTTACTCAAAAGATTGGTCTCATCAGCTCTTGCAAGATACAGGCTCCATTCCAGGTAGGTTCAAACAAGAGGTAGACAAAGCAATGAAAGAGGCAGTTGCTTGGCTCTCAACTATCGAGAAGGACAGTGATCTCATAAGCAGTGGAGCGATTTCTCCTCAAAGCAATTTATCAAGTGAATGTAAGGAAATTGTTGAAGAGTTGCCCTTAGACAGGAATGTTTCTTATGCTGGCTGATCCAAAGAATAGCGAAGCTGGCGTTACGTGTTCTTTCTGTTCATCAGGAAAGGTGGAAAAGATTGCACCATTTGGTACAGCCCAGCTCGTTCGACAATACTACTGTCATCATTGTCAATCGGTTTTTGAATACATTCGCTGGCAAAAGAAATCTAACAATGGATAAAGGGTGTCCTATACTATGGAAAAGATTAACAATGTAGCCGTCATAGGGTCAGGCACCATGGGGGCAGGTATTGCGCAAGTAGCGGTACAGCATGGTTTTACCACTGTTTTATATGATATTGAAGAGGATCAGGTGAAACAGGCTAAACATTCGATCTTCAAACGGTTAGACCGTTTAGTGGAAAAAGGAAAAATCTCAGAAGATCAAAGGGATTCTGCCAAAAACCTATTGTTTCTTACTACAAACATAGAAGAAGTGGGGCAGGTAGATCTAGTGATTGAAGCAGCACCAGAAAAAATAGAAATTAAACATTCAATTTTTGAGAAATTAGAAGCCGTTTGTTCCTCGACTGCTGTGTTGGCGTCTAATACGTCTTCCTTATCCATTACGGAAATTTCAGGAAGAAGAGATCATCCAAACAGGGTAGCAGGCCTTCATTTTTTTAACCCTGCCCCGTTAATGCCTCTCGTTGAAGTGATCAAAGGGATGCATACTTCTGAAGAGGTGATAGAAACCTTACGTGCTTTTGCTGTTCAGTTAAATAAGACACCGGTGTTTTGTAAGGATACACCAGGATTTATTGTTAACAGAGTAGCACGGCCTTTTTATAATGAAGCTTTGCGTATGGCCCAGGACCAGGTGGCATCTGTAGAACAAATTGACAAAATAATGCGAAATATCGGTGGGTTTAAGATGGGGCCATTTGAATTACAAGATTTAATAGGCATTGATATTAACTATGCTACCACTACAACGGTTTATGATAGTTTTTCTGGGGAAAGCCGGTTTCGTCCAAGTTCTCTTCAAAAGCGGATGGTGCAAGGAGGACGGCTTGGAAGAAAGACAGAAGGGGGCTTTTATGAGTATAAACCAATGTAACATCAGTATTATTGGGGAAAACAATATCGCTCGTTCCTTCTTTACTATCATGAACCGTAAAGAAGGGATAGAGGTAGCTAGAAACGATAAAGACAAGTTAGCTTCCGCTCATCTAGTGATTGAAACTCACAACATGGAGCAAGGAGAAAAGAAAAAAGCCATTCGTTATATTGATGAACATGCGCCTGCAGGTGCCACTGTACTTACGACATCTATGCAATGGACGGCAACGGAGATTGCTTCCTGGAGTTCCTACCCTGAAAGGGTCATTGGGTTTGGAGCGTTTGCAGATGCTGAGGAGGCACCGGCCATTGAAGCTGCACCAGCATTACAAACAGACCCGGCTCATATGACCGGTGTCCAGACCCTTTTTCAATCAGTAGGAAAAGAAGTTGAATGGGTGGATGATGAAGTTGGGCTGGTGTACCCCAGAATCCTAGCCATGATCATTAATGAAGCAGCATTTGCCTTGATGGAAAATACTGCTTCCGCAGAAGATATTGATCTGGCAATGAAAAAGGGAACCAACTACCCTGCGGGACCCCTGGAATGGGCTGAAAAGGTAGGAATTGATAATGTGTTTGCCGTGTTAAATGGATTGCACCGTCAACTGGGAGAGGAAAGGTATCGGCCAGCTTCCTTGATAAAAAAACTGGTTTACGCAGGGTGGGTAGGAGAAGAAACGGAAAAGGGATTTTATCACTATGAGAACCGTTTATCGAAGGAGTTAATACGATGAGAGACCCAGTCATAATTGATGCAGTAAGAACTCCAATCGGGAGAGTGAACGGCGCCTTGTCCACTGTTCGTCCAGATGACCTCGCCGGGCACGTGATCAGGGAGCTTATGAAAAGGGTCGATATAGATCCAAATGACATCGATGATGTATTGATGGGTTGTGCCAACCAAGGTGGCGAAGACAACCGGAATGTTGCTCGGATGGGGTTGTTACTTGCCGGGCTTCCAACCACTGTGCCGGGTGTTACAGTTAATCGACTCTGCGGCTCAGGGTTAGAAGCGATAAACCAATCGAGTTCTAGCGTAAAAGCTGACCAAGGGGATGTTTTTATTGCTGGAGGTACCGAAAGCATGTCCCGGGCTCCATATGTCATGATGAAGCCCCACGTAACAGGAGCCAGAGGTAATCAGACGTTGTATGACACCACCATTGGATGGCGGTTGGTTAACCCTGAACTGGCAAAGGAGTATCCACCTATCAGCTTAGGGGAAACCGCTGAAAATGTGGGTGTGAAATACAATATTTCGCGTGAAGAACAGGATGAAATGGCTCTCCACAGTCAGAAAAAGGCAGTACGGGCGATGGAAAGCAATCGGTTTGAGGAAGAAATCGTTCCCTATCAAGTCCCTCAACGTAAAGGAGCTCCGGTTTTATTTGAAAAAGATGAACACCCTCGCCCTGAAGCATCTTTGGAAGGCTTAAAGTCGCTTAAGGGAGCATTTAAGAAAGGCGGCACCGTAACAGCTGGCAACTCCTCAGGCATCAATGATGGGGCGAGCGCTCTCCTGATCATGGAAAAAGAAAGGGCCGAGCAACTTGGCTTACAACCCATGGCCCGGATTGTAACCTCAGCGGTTGCAGGAGTAGACCCCTCTTATATGGGAATTGGACCGATTCCAGCTACCCAAAAGGCATTAAAACGAGCTGGTTTGACCACTAAAGACATCGACCTTGCCGAATTGAATGAAGCCTTTGCCGCGCAAGCGTTGGCATGCATCAAAGAATTAGAGCTGGATCCCGACATTGTAAACGTGAATGGAGGAGCCATTGCACTTGGACACCCACTGGGATGCAGCGGAGCACGAATCATGACGACCCTTGTTCATGAAATGCAGAAGAGAGACTGCAGATATGGTCTGGCAAGTATGTGCATTGGTGTAGGACAAGGCATATCAACCATTGTAGAAAAAATATAAGGAGGAATTTATATGACAGATACGACAACAAAGCCTAAAGTGATCAAAGAAAAATACCAGTTATTGATTAATGGAGAGTACACAGATGGCAGTCAAGGAGAGTTTTTTGACACTTATAACCCGGCGACAGAAGAAACATTATCCAAGGTGGCGAAGGCTTCGAAAGAAGATGTAGATAAGGCCGTTGAGGCTGCAAGAAAAGCGTTTGAATCAGGTAAATGGCCTAGACAGACAACAGCGAAGAGAGCAAGGCTGTTGAACAAGATCGCATCAATTATGCGTAGTCGATTTAACGAATTAGTGGAAGCGGAAGTGTTAAACAGCGGGAAAACAGTGGCTGCCGCACAAGGGCAAATTACCCAGGCTATTGAAGACTTTGAATTCTATGCAGGCACCCTATCAACATTTGGAGGCCGAACCAACCCTATGCCAAACGGCTTTTTCAACTATACACAAAAAGAACCGGTAGGGGTATGTGCACAAATTCTCCCATGGAACTACCCGCTTATGATGGCGGCATGGAAAATAGCTCCGGCCCTAGCCGCAGGATGCACCATCGTGTTAAAGCCAGCGAGCTATACTCCAATTACTGCATACATGCTTGCTGATATTTGTTATGAAGCTGGGCTCCCTGAGGGTGTGTTAAACGTTGTGACGGGAAGCGGCTCTGAAATTGGCCCCTATTTAACAGAGCATCCTGACGTAGACAAAGTAGCCTTTACGGGTGAAACAGATACGGGGAAAGATATCATGTCAAGAGCGTCGGAAACACTCAAGCGTGTGACGTTGGAGTTAGGCGGAAAATCACCAAGCATTGTATGTGATGATTGTGACCTAGAAGGAGCGGTAGATGGTTCCCTGTTCGGGATCTTCTATAATACGGGTCAATCCTGTGAAGCTCGTTCCCGAGTTTTTATTCATGAAGATATTTATGACCAATTTGTAGAGAGATTTATCGAAAAAGCAAAGAAACTTAAAGTAGGTGACCCATTTAATAAAGAAACCCATATGGGAGCCTTAATTTCTAAGGGGCATGAAGAAACCGTTGATAACTATGTGAAGATTGCCAAAGAAGAAGGTGGAGAAGTGCTCTATGGGGGACAGCGTCCCGAAGGAGAGGAATTTGAAAAAGGTCACTGGTATATGCCGACAGTCATTGGCAATGTAACAAATGATATGCGGATTGCCCAAGAAGAAGTGTTTGGTCCTGTGGTTGTGTTTATGAAATTCAAAGATGAAAAAGAAGTGCTGAAACGTGCAAATGATTCTATCTTTGGCCTGGGGTCGGCCGTTTGGACAAAAGACAATGGCAAAGCTCACCGAATTGCCTCTGGTTTACGAGCAGGAATTGTAATGGTGAATAACCCGATCTCTGCTTTCCCAGGAGCACCGTTTGGCGGCTATAAACAATCGGGATTTGGAAGAGAACTCAGTCTCGAGGCATTAGATCTATACTCAGAAACAAAGAGTGTGGTCTCCTACGTAGGGGAAAAACCGTTAAATATTTTCGGAATTTGACGAATAATCGGTATATTATTTTACGACAAAATATTTTATTATATTAAAGGAGGAGTACAAATGAGTACTACACAAACAGAAAAACAAAATCTTACAGTGGTAAAAAAGGATAATGGGATTGCTGAGGTTCACATTCATGTCAATAAATCAAATTCATACAACCTGGATTATTATGAAGAGCTAAATGCTGCAATTGACGAGATTCGCTTTGACAGTGACATAAAAGTGGTCATTTTAATGAGTGATATGCCGAAGTTCTTCTCCGCTGGTGCGGATGTTAGCTTCTTAAAATCCGCAGATCCGCGCTTTAAAACCCAGTTCTGCTTGTTCTGTAATGAAACGCTTGATAAGATTGCCCGTTCTCCTCAAATCTGGATTGCCTGCTTGGAAGGGCATACCGTAGGAGGAGGCTTGGAAATGGCTCTCGCTTGCGACCTTCGCTTTATGGGAGATCAAGCAGGAAAGATCGGTCTTCCAGAAATCAGCCTTGGCGTTCTGGCAGGAACAGGCGGAACCCAGCGCCTACTTCGCCAGGTAGGACATTCCAAAGCGTTGGACTTAAATATCACCGGAGACACTTTAACTCCGCAGGAAGCCCTGGATATCAACCTGGTGGACAAAGTGTTCCCTCAAGAGGAAACACGGGCAAAAACGGTAGAGTATGCAGAGAAAGTAGCAGGAAGTGCTACTTATGCAGCGTCCAACATCAAGCTTTCCATTATGAATGGAAAAGAAATGCCTCTTAACGTAGCGGTTCGTTATGAAGGGGAGCTTCAAAACCTATTGTTCCGTTCAGAAGACGCTCAGGAAGGTCTCAGCTCTTTCTTAGAAAAACGAGAAGCCAACTGGAGTGGGAAATAAACGGTTCACCAAGGACTTGGAAAGTTTTGGGGGTTAGGTATTAGTTGCTTAACCCCCTTTTTTCTAAGAAAAAGTGTATCCGTTTACATAATAAAGAAGGAGGGAGAAAATGATTGAATCTGTGGAGCACGTAAGAGGAATTAAGGCACCGTACAATGCTTCCGTTAGATTTGTCGATGAGAATGTAGCCAAAGGGAATGGTAGCAAAGAAGCTATTATTTGTGGGGAAGAGATCCTGACTTATCAAGAAGTTTCTGATTTGATGAACAAGTTTGGAAACGCGTTAAAAAATATTAACGTGGAAGAAGAAAACAGGATTCTAGTGGCTACCTATGATTCACCTGAGTTTGTCACTGCTTTTTTTGGTTCTCTCAAAATCGGCGCGGTTCCCATTCCAGTAAATACAATGATGCAGCCTCACGATTATGAGTACTTTCTTAATCATAGTCGTGCGAAAGTTTTTGTCGTGCATGAGGAAATATGGGAAAAGGTAAAAGAGTACAAGCATCGCTTCCTTTTTTTAAAGCATGTGATTGTCATTGGAGAAAACGAATCGAACAAAACGGACGTGATAGATTATCATAGTTTTATTGAAAATGCTTCCAAGACCTTGAAAGAAGCTCATACGATTGCTGAAGACACAGCTTTTTGGCTTTACAGTTCTGGAAGTACAGGGAATCCAAAAGGTGTGATTCATCGCCAACAGAGTATGGAGGCAGCCTTTGAAAACTATGCTAAAAATATTCTAAATATTCACGAAAATGACCGTACTTTTTCTGCTTCCAAGCTATTCTTCGCTTATGGGCTTGGGAATGGAATGTATTTTCCTTTTGCTGCAGGAGGTACCACCATTTTGCTGAAGGAAAGACCTACACCAGCTAAAGTATTTGAAGTCATTGAAGAAAAGAAACCGACGATTTTCTTTGGCGTCCCTACGTTATACGGAGCGATGATGCGGTACGCTGAAGAGATTGGAAGACCTCTTGATTTATCTTCTATTCGAGTTTGTGTGTCGGCAGGTGAAGCTTTGCCGGCGTCGTATGCAAAAAAATGGAAAGAAATGTTTGGATTGGAGATTCTAGATGGTATAGGCTCAACCGAAGCCTTGCACATTTTTCTGTCAAACCGAATGAACGAGGTGCAACCTGGCAGCACGGGCAAAGTTGTACCAGGGTATGAAGCCAAAGTCATAAATGAGGAAGGAAAACAGCTTCCTCCGAATGAAATTGGTGATCTTGTCATAAAAGGAGAAAGCATTACCTCAGGATATTGGTGTAATTTATCTGAAAATCATCAAAAATTCCAAGGGGAATGGATGAAGACCGGGGATAAATATTATCAGGATGAAAAGGGGTATTTCTGGTACTGTGGCCGCTCCGATGACATGTTAAAGGTTGGAGGCATATGGGTCTCTCCTATAGAAATTGAAACAAGCTTACTACAGAGGGAAGATATCGAAGAAGTAGCGGTCATTGGAGAAAAGAACAAGGAAAACCTTGTATACCCTAAAGCCTATATTGTTTTGAGGGAAAAAGAAAAAGCAAGCGAGGAGTTAAAAGAGACATTGAAACTTTATGTAAAACAAAACTTGGCTCCTTATAAATATCCAAGAGAAATTGAATTTATAGACGATTTGCCTAAAACAGCAACCGGGAAGATTCAGAGATTTAAATTAAAAACGAATTAGATGACAGTCTGCTACAAAGAGAGTACATGAGACTCCTGTTAGCGTAAGCCCGAAAGGATGAATAACGTTGTGAAGCGCGCAGTCATTAAAGGTGTAGGGGCCTACGTCCCAGAGAAAGTTTTAACAAATAAAGACTTAGAAGAACTGATGGATACCTCCGATGAGTGGATTACGACAAGGACAGGGATCCATGAGAGAAGAATCATCGGAGAAGAGGAAGATACTTCTTTCTTAGGGTATCAAGCGAGTCTACAAGCTTTAAAAGATGCACATTTGAAGGCCGAGGATATTGACATGCTGATCGTCGCTACAGAAACCCCCGACCATATGTTTCCTCCTGTGGCTGTGCGACTTCAACATTTACTGAAGTGCAGACAAATCGGTGCCTTTGATATTCATAGCACCTGTGTAGGCTTTTTAACGGCTTTGCAGACAGCAGAACAGTATATAAAGATGGGGAAAGTAAAACATGTGCTAGTGGTTGGAGCAGATGCGCTTTCAAAAATTGTTGATTACTCCGATCGTTCTACAGCTATTTTGTTTGCCGATGGTGCCGGGGCATTCATTGTCTCAGCTGAGGAATCAGATGAAAGTCGTGGAATCATTGATTCTACTATTCATTCCGACGGACAACATTATTATGATCTCTATGTCGAGAGCGGTGGTTCTAAAGAATCTCCTCAAATTGTTATGAACGGGAACAAAATTTTTAAGTTGGCTGTATCGGCCATGTCCCAAAATGTCAAAATGATAACCGAGCAAAACAACTTGCTCCTTAATGAAGTAGACTGGCTGATCCCTCATCAAGCAAATCAGAGGATCATCGATGCAGTGGGGCGAAATCTAGAATTTCCAGAGAAAAAAGTAATCAGTACCATTAAGTACTTTGGCAACAATTCGGCGGCAACCATCCCCTTGGCTTTTACTACAGCACTCCAAGATGGAAGAATTAACAAAGGAGACACTATAGTTATGACAGCCTTTGGCGGTGGGTTAATTTGGGGAACTGTGTTATTGCAGTATTAAACAATTTTATTCTAAATAGATAGTAACCCCTGTTAAAAAGCAGACAGGGGTTACTTTTTCATATATCTTAGGGAGTTCTTCATTTTTGACTCGGAAAACAAGGAGGATATTTCATGACGTTTAATGAGAGAGAAGCCATTCACATACGGGTGAAGCAAATTTACGAAGAAAGGCAGAAACTACAAGAGGAGTATAAGGAATTATTTAATCGTTTGAGAGAACTTGATAAAAATCTACCAGAGGGAAAACCAGAAGTGTCAGTGGCTAATACAGAAAAAGAATTAGATAAGGGAACTTTCCTTACTGCCACAGATAATATGGCCAAGGAAGTCAATGAAGACCCAACGACTTCTGAACAGTATGACAAGAGGTTAAGCGAATTGGAGGCATTTCTGGAACAAGAAAAAGGATAAGCGGTCACCCATTTATTCTTTTTTTCGACGGTAAGTTCTGGTGCCTCTTTGTTTAAGGAGGAAACGGTAGAATTGGCTCAAGACCTGGTCAAGGAGTATACTCCAGCAGAGGTAGCTAACGATACAGGTGGTTATGTTTCTCTCATTCAGCATTTGCCGAATAAAAAAGAGTTCTTACATCAATTAATGAATTCAACTCTTCAACAAGAAATCAAGGAAAAATTTCCTTGCGATATTCAAAGCGATCAGAAAGAATACCCACTTATAAAGAAGATCAGCTCAATGGAGCATGTAACCTCCTTCCCTGGGATTACGAAAGAAAAACTCTATATTGACCATTTACACCAAACAGTGTACACCGAGAATGTTCACCTATCCTTAGAAGCGTTTTATCCGTTTATTCGTCAATGCGTAACTCAAAGTGGAGAAATCATTGCCAAACGGAAGAATCCTAAGCAGCCCATTCAATCCGTTAAGCCATATAAACCAAAGGGAAATAACCTAAAAACGAAAAGATAAAAACTATATATTGTTTTTACTAAATAGTGCTATAGTGTACCTTTTGTTAAAAGTAATGAACGAATGTTCTAAACTAGGTGTTTGGGACCGAGATCTTTTTTTGGGAACATCACAGCATGGTACTACTTTGATTCTAAGTCTTCAAAAATACTATAGAGGTACCCAATTTCTCCTGAGAGAGTGTGCAAGGTTTATCAATGCAAGAATATGAAAAAATGCCCTGGATGAACGACATCCAGGGTTTACTTATGAATATTGCAACAATATATCTTGTGGGGTGAAAGCGTGATTGCAAAGTGTGCTTCAATGTTTTCTTTTAGTTTGGATTATCTTGGCTGGATTTATCTGTTTTATAATTTGTTCTGTTTTCTTTGTTTTTAGATCTTTAAGTCTCTTCACTCATTGATCCTCCTCCATGTAGCTAGTTACAAATTTCACCTATGTCTACTACGCTTTGCTTAAAGAAAGCTGCTGCCAAAAAAATGAGTGACACTGTTGCCGTCCGTAGCAACAACAGTGTCGGAGAAGATTGAACAGTTTAAGAATGATATTTCCTCAAGTGAATAAATTTTCCCTAAGGAAACAATTTTAGTGTATAACAAATATCATTATTAATCAATAAAAAACACTCCCTAAAATTCTATATGAAATATATTGTTATATTGTTTTAGTGTTATTTTTTTGATCTCTGCCATCAACTGGGTCCAAAAGCAAAACAATATTTAGTGTTTAGATCTTATAGTGGTGATCAGATGCCTAGGGGCTATGTGAGACTATCATTAATGTTCTAAACTGGTGTTTTGGATCTAAACGTTTATAGATAATAAAGCTATGGATGATTAAATGGGGAATGTAAGGTGGTGTAAACAACCGATTAAGATAGAGGAAAAATAAAGTGTGAAAAAAAAATTCCTTAGTAAATAAAAAAAGCCCCTTCTTATGTACAAAGAAAGGACATTGGGAGGGAAAAGACGGTTATTTTAATATATTCCCCGTATCGAATTTATGTTAAACCTGTTTTTAGATTTTTTTATAAGAATATAACACTCCATATGCTTTACTCCACAGTAGGCGAGATTCTATGTTATCGTAAGGAAGGAAAAAGCAAGGGGGAAAGGAGGTAGTCAATTATGGGATGCTTGCAACCGTTTGATCAAGAAAGAAGTGAAGACGCCGTTAAAAAGGTACCCAATCAAAATAAAAAGACGGAATATTCGGACGTATGTCACATAGAAAAGAGCAATCTGGAATTTCTTGAACTTGCAAATGAAATTAGAAAAAAGGCCGTGGAGAGTCATGATGTTGAGTTGGTGAAGCAAATAGATAAAGACATAAAATTTCTCCTCACTCTAAGGAAAGAAGAAAATGAAAAATAAAAAACAAGGAAGTGATCATTCCTTGCTCTTTGTTAGTAATTTCATAACAATATATCATGTTTGCATTGTTTAATAGAACACCTTCAACGCAATTTCACCACGTTCATTTCTTTGATATGCATGGGGTTAAGGATATAATCATTTTCCGTAACAATGAAATAACCCCCATTGATTCGTTGGGTTGTTGCCTTTTTAATATCGGTATCCGTCTCAAATTGAAGGTCCTGGTTATTTGTGAATTTTACATAGACCGAATATTTTTTCATGTGTTCTCCCCCCTCTCTTGCTATATGACATTCTTATTCAACGTAAGGGGAAATTTTCCTCATTTTCCCTCTTTTCGATGTCCGATCCCATTCGTTATCTCTGTTTTAAAGCTTTGTATGCAAAAGTATGTTTTTGAAACCTCTTCTATAAGGTAATAGATACAACAAATAGGAGTATTACTGGGGGGAGAGGTAGTGGCATTAGAAGAATTATCAGACAAAAAGCTGCTTGAAGCTTATCACTTAGCTCAAGAAGAAAATCTTGAAGAACAATTTGTAGAACTACTAATGATAGAAATAAGAAAACGAGGTCTCCCAGTTTCAAACTCTCTATCAAGTCCATAGCTAGGAAGAGAGAGTGAAATTGTGTGCTCTCTCTTCCTAACCATTCACAAAGAAAGTCTCCGAAAAAATAAATTGGCCTATCAATATATAGTGTTTCTATCTTTTAGTCTTATAGTGTTAACACTAAGGGTATTTCCATCTTCTCCTAAGGCCCCCATTCTTTCTGATAACCTGTTTGTAAAGCAAGTTTCACACTTGCTTTGGGTTCTTTAAAAGAACAATATATAGTGTTCCGGCAATACCCAGGGAACTATAGATGCCTTTTTTAAATAACGGCCTTTTCCTACTAATTAATATAATTAAATCAGGTGCTAAGGGTGCAAAATACATCTTATGTTAATCTAGGCATTACCCCTCTAAGCTAGTGATCATGGTCTTGAAAAATAAACCACACTTTTATAGTCACTTACAGAAGTGAAGCCTTTACTTTTTGATTACCGTGTAACCTTTTTTACGTTTAATACCTCTCGCAATCCCTCTCCAATTAAATTAAAACTTAGAACGGTTAATAAAATCATTACCCCAGGGATTATCATAAGGAAGGGGTGTGTTTGAAAAAATGCTCTAGAATCATTTAACATAGCTCCCCATTCAGGTATAGGAGGTTGGGCGCCTAAACCTAAGTAAGAGAGGGAAGCAATAATTAAAATAATTTTGCCCATGTCCAAAGAAGCGATAGTTAATGTGTGGGGCAACACCGTAGGAAACAAATGTTTCCATATGATTCTTCTGTTTGTGCAGCCTATAGACACGGCTGACAGAATGTACTCTTTTTCTTTTTCTGCTATAGTAATGCTTCTGGTTACTCTGGCATAATTAATCCACTTAACAGCAACGATAGCAATTAGGACATTCTGAAGGCTAGGTCCCAACAATCCCGCAATAACTATGGCTAAAATAAAATCAGGGAAGGCGGCAAATCCATCAACGATTCTCATAATAATAGTATCGATTTTTCCTCCAAAATACCCACTAAGGACTCCTAAAGGAACGCCTATCAAAAGAGTTACAAGTAAACTAAAGCTGCTTACTTGAAGGGTAAGGAGCCCGCCTTCCGCGATGCGAGAAAAGATACACCTGCCCAAGTGATCGGTTCCTAAAGGATATTGAAGACTTGGTGGTAAAAGACGCTCAGCCATATTAGGGTGAATAGACTCGTTCTGTAATCCGTAGCTACCAATTAGACTGATTACCCCAAAGCCAAGCAATAAAACTATACCGAAGCAGAATAATTTTTCTTTGCTGACTTTATGAATCATTATTTTAAATTTTCTCCCCCATTCTTATCCGCGGATCTAGGATCCCTATAGCTACATCGACCAAAAAGTTAATTACGAGCACAAAAAGGCCTGTAACTAGAATGTATCCTTGGATTACTGGATAATCCCTTTTTAGGATTGCTTCGATGACCATGCTACCTATGCCGGGCCATGCAAACACACTTTCTATAACTACCGTACCCCCAAGTAAGCTACCCATACTTAACCCAAACATTGAGAGGATGGGAATTAGAGCTGACTTCATGGAATGTTTAGTTAGCATGGTCCATTTGGTTAGACCTTTTGCTTTAGCATTTTGCACGTAAGGTTGCTGGTATTCTTCCAATAAACTTGCTTGAAGAAGTCTTGCATATACCGCTGACATACCAATACCTAAAGTTATAGAAGGTAATATAAGATGCTTTATACTATGACTCCCCGAAGAAGGAAACCATCCCAGTTGTAAAGAAAACCATTGAATACAAAGAAGCCCAAGCCAAAAAGAAGGCATAGAAGCTCCGATCAATATTAAAGTCCGGCAAACATGGTCTAAAGCACTATTGTAAAAGTAAGCAGACGCCACCCCTAAAATTCCTGCAATAAGCACCATCACCAGTAACCCTCCTATTGTTAATAGAAGGGTATTAGGAAGTCGTCCTAACAAAAGGTCTAAAACCGGAGCATTCATAGAATATGACTCCCCAAGATCTAATTGAAATATTCCTTTTAACCACTGGAGATATTGAAGAACAGGTTGGTCTAGAAGTAATTCACTACGCAAAGCTTGCTCTTGTTCTTTAGTAATGACGACTTCATCCGCTTTTAAAAGGGTTCGCACTGGGTCACCCGGAGCAAGCTTCATTAAAAAAAAAGTGACAATAGATAAAAACAGCAGTACAAAAATCATTTGGGTAAAGCGATAAAAAATAAAATGTATCATTTATTCTACATCTAGCTCATTGGTGAGAATATAAAATTCTTCAGAACCAGGTTCCCAATTTTTCACTCTATTATTGACTCCGACAACGATATAAGGATAAATAATATAGGACTGAAGGTTATTTTCTTGGATAACGGAGGTAGCTTCTTTCACTAGTTCAGTTCTCTTTTCCATATTAGGCTCTTGGTTTAATGTTTCGATGACCTCATTAAGCTCCTTATGATCGGTATTTCCTGGATTAAGAGCACCGTTTGGCATCTTGGATACATTTAAAAAATACCCTCCATCTCCTCTAGGAGCTGAAAAAACACTATACGTCGCCAAGTCCCAATCTTCATTTTCATGTAAATAAGCATCTATATTTTCTACCATTCTTATATCCATATTTATACCAATTTTACTAGCTTCCCCCTGGAGAACTTGAGCAATTAAAGGAAGTTCGGGGCGTGCCTGATAGGTCACTAATGTAAAATCAAGTACTTCCCCATCTTTCATCAAGAGACCTTCCTCATTTTTTTCCCAACCATCTTCTTTTAATAAGGTTTCAGCTTCCTCTAGTGAATGCTTCGCCTCGCTCTCTGAACCAAATGAAAAGGAAGGGTGAAAAGGTCCGCTAGCAGGATCGGCATGACCTCCCATAATATCATTCACTATACTTTCTCTATCAAAAAGCAAATCAATAGCTTTTCTTACATTTTGGTCTTGCAAGAGAGGGTTATCAAATTGGTAAACGAGATAATGGGTACGTACACTTGGAACTGAATGAATAGAAAGATCTTCATCATTTTCGATAGGATCTAAACTCTCAGGTGGTATGTGATAGGAGATATCTGCTTCTTTTGATTGAAGGGCCATTCCACGGACATTTGCATCGTTATTAAAGGTGAATGTCGCTTCTTCCACATTGGCTGCACCGTCCCAATAGTCATCAAAACGTGTTAAGTGAACGGCACTGTTTGGTTCAAAGTCACTCACTTGAAACGGTCCAGTCCCGTATGGCCTCTCTGTAATATCTTCATTTTCTGTTAACGTGATTCCACTGTCAGCATTTACGAGTTCAGAAGTAAGCATTGGATGAGGCTCGGTTGTATGTATAACAAGTGTTTGCCCTTCAGCTTGGATTTCTTCAATCTTTAAAGCAACTTCTAGAGAGGGATTTACTTCTATGGACCTTTCTAAGGATTCGGCAGCTACCTGAGCAGTCAACAACTCGCCATTATGAAACGGTATATTTTCTTTGATTTCAAACTCCCACGTTTGGTCGTCTACTTGCTCCCAGGACTCCGCAAGCCAAGGCTCCAATTCAAGGTCTTCATTCACCTTCACTAAGGTTTCAGTCACACCTGCTCTTACTGGCACCCAACTTAAATGAGGATCCAGGGTGTCCGATCCAAAACTAAATAATAATGTTAGGGATTTATCCGTGTTTTCCTCTCTTTCTTCGTTTGGAACCTCTGACTCTGAGCTTTGATTTTCTGCACACGCCGTTAAAAAAAGCAAAGCAGGAAAGAGGATACTAGCTGTTTTTTTCATTTCATTTCCTCCTGATTTGATGTTTAGGTGTTCTTTTGGCAGCAAGGTACATTATGATCTCCTCCCTTTGTCAAAACCAACAATTCACTAATCGTAATGATTACGATCTGTATTATAGCATACCAAATTACACAATGATAACTCTATTTTTGGAGTCATGATACAGATATTAAAAGATAAGGAAATTTTAGGCATAAGTTTACTTATGGGAATAAAGACTAAAAAGTCAGGTAAAGGATGAATCCTGGGCAAAAGGAAGGACATTATAAAAGTGAGGTGAGGCGGATGAAATTACAGGTAGTTGGAAAAATATTTTTAGCACTTGTCGTGATCGGTTTTGGTTGTTTTGCGGCTTATGAAAACCTTACAGGGAAAGATGAAGAGCAAATTGAAGAGGAAGAGCAAGAAGGACAGGAATTTGAAGAACAAGGTTATAGATAGGGCTTACATAAAGAAAATTTATCCTTCCATGACCTTGCTCTAATGACCTTCTAAAAGGAGAACATCAATCGTGGTAATAAGGAATAAGAACCAATTGTTCGTTTTTCTTGCTTGCCTCCAATGTGGTCGAGAATGAGGGATAAAGCACACACTGTATGTTCGCGACGATTTTTAACGAGGGACGAGTTATGTACAACCCTACATAGAAGAAACTCTCACCGGAAAGCTGGCAATGGCCAGCTTCTTTTTTTTGCTTTTTTCTTTTGGCTCCGGCAGTCTAGCGTTCCCTGTTTCAGATAAGCCCCTAAACGTGGCAAAGTTTGCGCTTCGCTGTTTCCCACGTTTTTTGGCAACTGAAACAACCAAAACGTAAGGGAGCTTCAAAACTTTTTCCAAAACGCTGCGCAAACAAAAAACTTTTGAAGCATGACGAATTGGTTGGTTCCCTTGTCGTTTTGGTTAAAGGCCACGCTAACTGCTACGCAACAAAAGAAAAAAAGCTCCCTTTTGGGAAGTAGACTTCCTGCCGAGCCAAACAAAGAAAAAAGAAAGGATGAAACACAAATGAAAAAGACAAAAGAGGAAGTGATGAAAGGCATTGAAAAGAAGCTAGAAAAAGGCATTCAGGAGATCTTTGCATCTGAACAAATGAAAGAGTATCTAGCGTTTCTCTCAAACTTTAGACAGTATTCGTTTAACAATACCGTGCTCATTTTTAGTCAAATACCCCCAGCAACGCTTGTGAAAGGGTATCATGAGTGGAAGAAACTCGGACGATACCCGAAAAAGGGTTCCAAGGCCATTAAAATCTTAGCTCCCTTAATCACCAAGAAAAAAGACAAAGAAACAGATGAAGAAAAATCAGTCATATACGGTTTTCGGTACGTTAATGTTTTTGATGTCCAGCAAACAGAAGGAGAGCCGTTGCCAGAGCCTCTGGTCAAAACACTGGAAGGAGAAAAGGATGTGACAAAAGAATTATACCATAATCTGGAAACCCTCAACGACATTCCTATTTACCATGAGGATACAAAACCCGCCAATGGGTACTATCACATCATAGACAAGTATATTGCCTTGGATCACGATTTAAGCCCCAATCAGGAAGTGAAAACCTTGGTCCATGAATATGCTCACCATCTTTTGCATGGACAAGGGGCCACATTTGAACAAGAAGAACACCGGATTAAAGAAGCCCAAGCTGAAGCCGTGGCCTATGTAGTCCTACACCATTACGGCATAGATACGGGGGAATATAGTTTTGGCTATATTGCCAGTTGGAGCAAAGACCCTGATATTATAAAGCAAATTGGAACAGACATTATCAACACAAGCCAAACCATCCTAAACCAGTTGGAAGAAATGAAGGACAAGCGAAGGGAATCGGTGGGGGCTTAAAAGCCCCATCCTTTTCCTTGCAAGGAGGTTGATTAGCCTGGTAACGTATGAGACAGCTACATGGAAGTTGCGTTGCTGTGAAAGGTGGGAGCTAGAACCGAGTTATTTTTCAGAGCCTTTTTATGTTCGTTCTCAAACCGAAGTGCACGCCATGATTAAATATATCATCAATCCGAAGGTGTACGAAAATAGAAAAGGTTGTAATGAATAGTCATCTTCTTTTCCTGCCTCCCACCCATTCAATCTGGCAAGCTGAAAAACTAAGAATTTTTTCACTTGCCCCTTTTTTGCCAAACAGAAAGGAGATCATGATCATGACAATCCTTCATTTTATAGATGGTCATCCGGTTTGCCCGGAGTGTTTCGCTCGAGTACACGATGAGGATAAACAGAGAATACGGATCAATGAAGTAACATCTCCGCCAAAAATTTATTGTACGTCTTGTGCGTTACGATTGCATCCACCGCACACCGTGCGGAAGAGAAAAGCAATATAAAAGGAGTTCTGAACATGAAAGATACGTGTCCGTATTGTGGCAGCTGTTTAGATCAAAACTTTTATTGTGATTTTTGTGTCATGACGATACTAAAGGAAAAAGTGCAAACGGATCATCATCGAGAGAACGTTTTGGTTCGCGATTTTGTCTTTAGGGAAAATGCAGAAAAAACCACACCTGAATTACAAAGTATGACTTCGTTTGAGCTTATGATGCTGTTAAAACTGATCCGTAAAGAAAGGGCTACTGCTTACAAATTAATGACTCATTTTTACCGGGCGAGAAAAACGGGAAACCCTGAGTACCAGGATCAAGAAGAAGACCAAGGAACGGATTATCAATACTGGACCAAGAAAATGTTCGTTGTCGAAAACCTTCTCAGAGAGAGAATGGTTTATATTCCGCAACGCTTAACAGATTCCTATTTAGAAAAGATGAGAGATCATATTGAAACCATGCAGCACAAACCCATGTATGTTAGGACGAGTCGAAAAGAGAAGGCAAAGTAAACCTTCTCTTTTTCCATACTTGTGTGGTGAGTATTCACCAAACCTTCACGTAACTGACCTGGAAATAAAATTTCACATACTATATATAATTTATTTATTGATGTCAGCTTTTTGACATGTGAAACCTGGGGAAGAAAAGTTACACACGGGGCAAGATAAGGGGTGAATACCCATATAGTGTAACCAATAATGCACTATATAATATAAATACTACATAGTGTTTACATTTTTATACTATCTAGTGTTTTATGATGGATGGGAGAACAGTACATGTCATGAACCTTCTCCCCTCTGCTCCTGTACCAGTGTAGAAAAGAACAGTGAATCACTTTCAGCTCTTAAGGATAAGGACTTTTACCGTAGATTTTCACGAGGTTAAGGGACGAAAATAGAAAATGTAAACGTATGTACACAGTCGTTTCTTTATTAAAACAGTTTAGTTTCTAAAAAAAAAGAGAGCTGTTAAGCTCCCTTAGTTTTCGTTCAACCTATTTAAAATCATATCGTGGTTGCCCACTTTTTTGGATAAATAGGATGTATCTTTTGATAATGTTTCTGTGTTTTTATTGATCGTTTTGAGCAAAGAAATCACGTCTTCATTGCTATTCCAGTCGTTACGATCTAACTTTTCGTTCATTTCTCTAAATCCTTGGGTTGTTTGTATTTCAAGATGTGAAACTTGCTTATCCAAATGCGAAATTTGCTTTTCTACTTTATCAAACCTGTCGTGAAGGCCTTGTATCGCCTTTAAAATTTCTTCCATACGTATCACCCTCTGATATCATCATACCAAAAAGAAAAAGACCAAGCACCCTTTTCCTTAAGGTACTATTCAAGTTTGATTTATCCAAAAATAACTTAAAACACGAAGAGTGCTTTTTACGTTGGGTGACGGTTAAAACAGTGTATTGGTCATCCAATACTATTGATATCAAACGACCGTTGAGGGGTATATATGTACATCTTCTCCCTCCCTGCTTACTGATCCAGTGTAGAAAAGAACAGTGAATCACTTTCAGCTATTTTAGGGGGAGGTATTTTAAGTAATGACGCTTTTATTAGAAAGAAGGGGAGAGGCCTTAAAGAACTACCTAATTTTCTTTTTGATCATTTATCTAATTGAATTATTTTTTCTCCATAAAAAAATAAGCATTCTTCACTTTTACTGATGAAAAGGAAAATACAAACAATAAAGGACAAAAACTTAATGGTTATTAGCTTTTTGCTTGTTTCAAGACATTCCATCTAATCGGGCAGGTTCTTTTGGTCTTGATCATCATATAAATCTGAATACAGTGAATCAGTTTCAGGAGGGGTAGTCATGTCTGTACAGTCCGCAAAACAATCGGCTCAAACGCGAGGAATGGGAAATAAGCGTGTCGCACGCATTCCGGTTTCTACTACCAATGAATACGATAAAAAGCTCACTCGGTTATCCATTGCTACGGGGGGCATGAGTAAATCAAAAATTGTGGACATTGTTCTTCGGATCGGTCTCGATTCTCCTAATGTAGTGGAGTTTATTCAAGAACAATACGGGGCGCAATATGAAGAGTTTCACGTTACGCCTATGGTTGTTTCAACAGATGGAAAAAAAGAAGTCGTCTATCGATCAAGGTAATTTGGCGAATTTGATTCCAACTTTGAACATGTTTTTATCCTTTTTGTGGCAAGAAGCGCAAAGACCATTTCTTTTGTTGTGTTTGTCTCTTTTTGCTTTTTGACATTGTGGACACTTAGCCATACTGTTCACCTCTTCTAAACTTTGAAGATAGTACTGGTATGGTCATATTTTTAGAGTTTTATACATTTCTCTTCAAAAGGAAAAGTCAGGTCTCATCCAACTTCACATAGTTAAAAGAGAAGATCCCTTTTACACCCAGGGATCTTCTCTTTTAATTGTTGTGCGTTTACGAGTTTTGAGGAATTGGATGATTTAAAGTATATCCCACTAAAAGCAATTTCGCTTTCTCACGACTAGTATAGTGTTTCTTTTCAACGCTATAAGAAAGGAAGTGCTTTATAGGATAAAAAAGTATATGCTATGCTAGGGAGGCTTTTATAATGTCAAAAGAACCAGTACGTATTAGTTTAAATTTATCAACGAGATCGGGAGAAGGAATGCTTGGTCAGGGTTATCGATACGAGTACGTCATTTCTTTTGGTACGGGCCCTATGATTGCTGATATATATTTCTTTGGCAGAGACGATAACATGGTAGCTACGGTTCAGATTGGTAACATTTCTGATGGAAATGTTTTACGTATTGATTCAAAAGAGTTTGAACATAGAAGAGAGGATTTTCCTTTCCCTGAGTTTTTATTGTCATTTGTTAAAAGGTAATGGGGATAACAAATTTAAGTAATGCCACTTTACCCTCACCCATCATTACTATCACTCTCTACACCATAAGGTTCCATATAGGGGTGAAGGAAACCAGTATGAAGAAATAATAATAGAGACTCCTGGCCCTTGATATAGCAGGTATAACATGAAAGTACGGGACATAAGTATTCGTTCTCAAGTTTTTAAGTAGGGTAGGTTTTATAGGATGAAAAAGGAAATTGGATTTGTTTCCAAGCAAGATATTTGGCTAGAGGAAAGTCAGTACTCGACGACATTATGGTGGGATGGATCGCATTACTTAGCTTTTGTTGAAGAGGAGATAAGTGGCGTGAGAAGTGTTTACTATGGAAAGTCGGAAGGTGAGGCATTGGCTTCGATTGGTGAGAATAAACCATAAGCAACTAAGCCGATAGAAAGGAAGGGAGCTACGGAACCAGCCCCTTCTTTTTTCTTTTAAATCAGTGACATATCCTCAGATTTTTCCTTTACTCCTTGATACTTATTTAGTAAAACGTCTAGTTCCTGGCTACATTGAACGGTTCTTTCATCCGTAAAGCCATATCGTTTTGCGTTTTTATACATTTCCTTCTTTTTAATCTTTATCATGCATTCCATAAACACGTTCATTTCATTACTATCCTCCAATATGTAAATGAATTGGATATCTTAGCTGAAATGTTCTTGTTGAAAATCAAGACACATTTTCCATCATACGATAACAGACAAATGTTATCTATAAAATATTCATTTTGTAAAACTATTGAAATATTTTAAACGTTATTTATGTCAGACAAAAGGATGTTTTCAGTCGGTTGTCCTGCAAAGATTTTTTAAATAATGAATAAAAAACTAGCTGCAGAGGTTACATTCTCTGTAGCTTTTTGCTTTGATGGCTGTATATCCAATGTTTCTGTAGAAAAAACACTTAGTGTATAAAAAAGTCCCTTCTTTGGTCAAAGAAAGGACGTCAAAAAATTAAGGAAGATCAATCACAATATATATTTCCCCTGTTCGAGGGATTTTAAACTCGAATTTTCCTCCCCCAAAAAAGCTTTAAAATACGAAGAATACGGTTTACATTGGATGACGATAAAGTTATGTATATTGGTCATCCAATACTATACATATGAACCGAACATCTTATTAAATGACCTCCCTCTCCTTCCCTCCACCACATCACGAGTGAACCACTTTTCCAAAGTGATTTATTACTCATTATTGTTGAGCTTAGGGGTTTATAAAGTAGAAAGGGGAGTGGTGTTATGTCTATATCACAGGTTACCGAAAAAAAGAGTTAGGTTGGTTATTTTCCTTTAAAGACGGGACACCAGCTGGAATTATGGAGTTAGGAATTGATAAGAGGAGTTTGAGTGCTTTTTATCATATTGCAAATCAAATTACCACTCACGAGAATGACAACTTTGTTTTTCTAGAACCCGAGGTTATTGAATGTCATGTTAAATATAGAAATGTAACTTCTAATGGTAAGTTAAGGCTTCCTACTTTCTTAAAATTTAATATATAGATAAATATTTTCACGTACATCATAAGAATTTAAGTGTAAGGAGATAATGAATATTACTAAAAATAAAAAGAGTGGTAGCAGAAGAAGATGTTTTCTGCTACCACTCTTTTTTTGAATTAGTACGTTATTTCTAGAGTATTAGGATCAAACTATACGTTACTATCATAAATTGTTTATTCATAGATATTACCTTCATTTCCTTAACTCGGAGAACCACCATGTGACTTAGAGCTATAAAAACTAATATTTATTTAAGATTAGATTGGTTGACGAAAGAATCTTTCAGTTGAGCCTTCACAGCCATTTCACCCTTTTTATTAAGGTAGCTTAATACACTGGCAATTTTATTTACTTCATGCTGGAGGCGTTCAACATCTGTTTTGCATGAATCCGGAAATAGGTTCGGATCAAGGTTCAAATCAATGGAAATAAGTATTTCCCCTTTTTTCTTTTCCAAGTCAATCACCTCACCATTCATCTGTATGCCTATGATACCATTCTTTTTTTAAACGATGATCGTTTTTGATAATTATCTATGAAAACACAAATCATTTAGAAAAAATACATGATTTCTATTATTTGTGCAATATTTGTAATGTTATGATAATTTTTATGCATATCCGTTCAATTTATTTTGATCATTCCTTACCTTATAAATGGCATGCAATAGAAGTTGTAGAGAGGGAATATGAAGAAGAAAATTGAGGCAATTCATAAAACAAAGAGAAAGGAAGGAGCTATATTACTAACCCCTTCCTTTTTATATTTAAACCAGTGAAAGATCACCAGTTTTTTTCTGTAACCCTAATTGTTTATTTAATAATATGTCTAGTTCCTGGCTACAATGAACGGTTCTTTTATCTGTGAAGCCATACAGTTCTGCTTTCTTATACATTTCTAATTTTTTATTCTTTATTTTTCTATCAATGAGTCCTTCCATTTCATCGTTATCCTCCCATATGTAATAAATGGCTTAGATATCTTTGCTGAAATGTTCTAGTTGAGAATAAAACACATATACAATCATAGGATATAGGATCTGTTGAATGTTGCTATATTATGTTTTGTAAATAAAAAAAGTTAAATATTACACTAAAGGCTTAAGGGTGGAACGCTGATATGCTTACTCAAAATTGAACAACTAGAGCATACATAAATAAGGAAAGCACCTCACTATAGTAGCGGATATCCCCGGGGAAGGGGATGAAAGTAGAATAAGAGGACCTTTGATTTAAAGGTCCCCGAAAGCTACTATTGTTGTCGGTTTTGTTGATTTTGGTTTTGCTGCTGCTTGCGCTGCTGAGCTTGCTGGTTTTGTTGACGAACTTCTTGAGCGTCTGTTTCACGCGCAAATTCATTTTCCAATCACCTCTTGAGCCCCTTACAAATGAATAATGCCATGAATCCCTGTCCCAAAGAGGGGGAAGAATTCATTTGTATATTATAAAGATGGAAATCCGTGTTCCTCATCTTTAAAGGGAACATATTTCAATAGCCCTCTTAATTAAAGAATACATTTAGGTTTTAAAGGAAAAATAAAAACCTACTCACTTCTTGGGAGGGAAAAATAATGAGCTTTTTTAAAGAAGATTCTCCAAAGGAAAACCGCGCTTCCCGAAAGCAGGAACAATCTACAGATACAGAATTTGCGAGAGATAATGCTCATATTGAGCTTCGGGAAGAAGAAATAGACGTGCATAAGCATCGAGCAGAAACAGGAGATGTGACCCTTCATAAAGATATTATTGAAGAGGAAAAAGAGATTAACGTGCCTCTATCCCACGATCAAGTTGTTATTGAGAGAAAAGCAGTTAATCATGAGCCATCAGAGGAACCAATTGGAAAGGAAGAAACGATCCGGATCCCTGTGACGGCTGAAAAACTTGATGTTGACAAACACACCGTAGTGACAGGTGAGGTCTCAGCCCATAAACAGGCTGTGGAAGAAACAGAACAAATAAAAGATGTCCTTCATAAAGAAGTAGCTGACGTTGAAGAACATGGAGATGCAGAAATAATTAATGATGACAAATAGCCTTTGCATTTAATTGCTTTTTCCTACTTAACGTTTGTTAAGTAGGATTTTTACTTATGTAATTTACAACTAAACACAATAGGAGGGTAAAATTAATGAAAAAATCTATTTTGTTTGGATCCATTATTGGTGGACTTATTATTTTTTTGTTAGGGGGATCTTTTTTTGCAGGAGTTGTTATGGGGGGGATTATAGGGGGATATGGGGAGCCTTCTTCGGGCAAAAAAATCATTGCCTGGAAAAAGTACGAAAAAAGACTCCTCTTTAAAAGTTCGTGAAGAAGAACTAGAAATAAAAAAAGTGAAAGTTCCTATAGGGGAAGTTAACGTTCATAAGGAAGTAATAAAAGACAATAAAACGATTACCGTGCCAATTAAACGTGAAGAAATGGTAATTGAAGCAGGGGATGAAGAGTATTACCGTATTCCTCTAAAGGAGGAGGAAATTAAAGTCAGTAAACATCCTGTTACATTAAATGAGGTTTCTATAAAAAAACAACGAAAAAATGAGATTCAAAAAGTGAAAACCACACTAAAAAAAGAAAAAGTTATATCTGACGTTAACGGAGAGGCAGACATGAAAGAACAGGATCCTATTACGTAAATTGTTTATGGACTTGTCAAGGCAATTGTGGGACGTTCTCGTTATTGCCCACCGCCACTTGTTGCGCCTCACGTGAAAGCGAAGTGCATTGCCTTAAGGGACATAAAAAAAGAAATGAACACTAGATCTGTCTTTAAGGCATGAGTTAAAGGTAATATAACCTCTTTATAACCTTTCTTTTAGTAGGTCAGCGTCTTTAAACATTTGTGACCATTTATTATTCTCTTCTTTTTTATATCCGTGTTCACTCAGAGTACACCCTGTGTGAACAAACGATAATTCACTTAAATTAGGGGATGCGAGTGTTCAAACAGACTTGTTAAAAGAAAAGACTTTTAAATTTTTACTAAAACTTATAGAGATAAACTTAGACAGAAGCCTTATAGATAGTTTAAATGAAATTCCATTTAAGGTATTTCAAAATGATTATGGCTTGGAAATCAAATAAGTGCCCAAAAAGGCACTTATTTTTAGGAGAATTATGATTTTTTCCTCCAGGTGCTGTTTGGTTTAGAGGTAGGCGGGTAAGGTTGTCCTTTTTTTAGATCAGCTGTAATATTAGTTTTTCCACCTCTGGGACCAATTTGTTCATGAGTTCCAGTTTTTCTGGTTTCTTTACCTGGTTTATTTTTTTTAGTCACTATATTCACCTCCTCGTTTATGCTATACGTTTTGGTATTAAAGAAGGTTGCAAAGTATGAATCAGAATGGATAGATATGGTTTTTCTAGATTAAAAATAAGCTGTAGAACCCTTTAAAGATCAGATTTGATTCTTACCATGCAGAGATAATTCTCTTTATCAGAGCATCTCCCAACAATTAAAATATTTATCTACTATAGTAACTTTTACCATTACATTATATAGTAGATATATATGTCTTTTGGAGGGGTTCAAACTGTCTAATTTACTAATTGTTGGTGGGTTTATTTTTTGGTTATTTTTTGGAATTAAAGCCATTATCATTTATATAAAAAAGAATGGTAATGCTAAAAAAACATTTATGTATTCCGGGGTGTCATTTGTAGTTATGTTTGTTGGGGGAGCTATAGCATCTTCCTCTACTGAACAAGTAATATCGGATATGGAAGAAGTAGAAGCTGAAAACGTTACAGAAGAAGAACAACGTAAGGCTGAAGAAGAAACTAAGAAACAAGAAGAAGAGGAACAACGCAAGGCTGAAGAAGAAGCTAAGAAACAAGAAGAAGAGGAACAACGCAAGGCTGAAGAAGAAGCTAAGAAACAAGAAGAAGAGGAACAACGCAAGGCTGAAGAAGAAGCTAAGAAACAAGAAGAAGAGGAACAACGCAAGGCTGAAGAAGAAGCTAAGAAACAAGAAGAAGAGGAACAACGTAAGGCCGAAGAAGAAGCTAGGAAGAATGAATTTTCTAATCTAATCATTTCTTCAGATGCACCAGGAATATATGACACTAAAAAAGATTTTAATAGCTTTTATAGACAAACAGACTTTAGAAAGAATGTAAGTGATCGGTATGACGACGAGATCATTCTTTTATATAGAGAGTTTTCATCTTCAGGACGCTCCTACAATGACACAAGGAATCATGTAGGCGATATTCAGATATATGCAGAGAAAGATTCAGGATTAAAAAACCTTTCTTTTAAAGAGGCTTTTGAATTTGGAAAAGAGTTTTTGCCAAATAATTATAGCTTTGAACATACCAGTGAAGCTTTATACGTTGATAAGAATTCTGATGGGGATACTGTTATTCTTTACACAGAGAAGTTCCAAACTATTGTTGAGGGTCTAAGTGGTAATCCTAGTGATTCTTATGAAAGTGTTAGTGTAACTAAAGGAAAAAATGGAACTGAATTTATCAGAATAGGTCACTCCCCTGGCACAAGACATGCAAAAAGGATAAACATAGAGTTAAAAGACGATGAGGACACTCTAGATTATATTATCAATTCTTATGATCGAGACGAACTTCCTGAAGAATATAGGTAGTACATTTTTTATAAGAGTGGAAGCTGAAAAATTCTTTTCCTGCTTCCACTCTTTTCACATTCAAGTTAAAAGTTACTTGTTACTTCAACAGGTGTTTAAAGATAGAGATTATAGGAGGAACGGTCAATGGGAGGAAGTGACAACCCAAAAAGAGATCTAAAAACTCTATTGTTTGATACTACATTTTTAGTTGCTGGTATAACGGCTTTAAGTTACTTTTGCGCTTACTCCTATGAAAAGGGATATAAAAAATTTTATGGTATTAATTACGTTTTTATTAGTGACATATAATAAGAGTTCTTTTTGGGCTGTTATTATAAATTAATAAAACTGTAATTTTATTACAGAAAGAAGTGATCGTTTGGGAAAATATAAAAACATAATTTCAACAATTGGCCGTGGTAATAAGTTAAGTCGATGCGCGGATGCTGCAGGAAGATTTTTTAATCAAACAGAAATTATTAATAGTTGGAAAGTATCGTATCATGAGAGAGTTTCTCGAAATGAAGGGGAGGAAGGTTTACGATTACCTCAATTTGGAGCATTATCTGCAATTCGTGCCCATTGGGCGACATCAAAATCTCCAGCAACAATTGTCTTACCCACTGGAACAGGGAAGTCAGAAACAATGTATGCTACGATTATTTCTGAAAGGGTACCTTCAACACTTATCATTGTACCTTCTAATCTTTTGAGGGAACAAATTTTTGAAGGAGCAAGGCAATTTGGGATACTTTCAAAATTAGAAATGATTTCAGATGAAGTTATCTATCCAACGACTTTCCTTTATAAGTCAAAAGTATCAGATGAGGAAGAAACAATCCTGATTGATACTCTTAAAGAGGCTAATATAGTTGTTTCAACTCCGGGTATGATTAAAAAGATGCCTTCTTCTGTTTTTGATACACTTGTTGAAAAAGTAGAGGTAGTTATATTTGATGAAGCACATCATCTTGCAGCCCCTGATTGGGGAACAGTTAGAGAAAGGTTTTCGGGTAAAAAAATTTTACAATTTACTGCCACTCCTTTTAGAAATGACGGTAAAAAGATCGATGGTAAAATAATTTTCAACTATGGTTTGGCATTGGCTCAAAAAGCTGGATATTTTAAACCAATCGATTTTTATCCCATTCAGGAATTTGACGAGCAAAAGTCTGACAAAGAAATCGCGAAAACTGCTATTAAGCAATTAGAAAAAGACGTTTTGAAATATGAACACGTACTTTTAGCGAGAGCAAGTACCCGAAAACGAGCGGATGAGTTATATGAAAAAATCTACTCTCAATATGAAGTTTATAACCCTGTTGTGATTCACGGTGGCATTCCTCCTGCTAAAAGAAATAAATACTTACAGCAAGTTAAAGATGGTAAATCGAAAATTGTGGTATGTGTAGACATGTTTGGCGAAGGAATAGATATTCCAACGTTGAAGATTGCAGCAATTCACGATAAGTATAAATCGCTTCCGATTACACTTCAATTCATTGGACGATTTGCTCGAACAAGTGGCAATAAGTTGGGCAATGCAAAGCTCATCACGAATGTGGCAATGGACGATTTGAAAGAAGCGATTGAAGAGTTATACCATCAAGACGCTGACTGGAATCAACTTCTTAATGTCCATTCAAATCAAGCTATTAATAAGGAACTTGAGCTTGGTGAATTCATTGATAAGTTTGAAAAAGGTCATGTGAAGGAGATAGATTTATCCCAATTAAAGATGAAAGTAAGCACCAGAATGTTTAAACACCCCTCAAAAAGTATTCTTGTTAATGGATGGAAACAAGTTTTGAATCCAGATAGAACTACGTCATTAATAAATGAAGAAGACTATGTTTATATTTTCATTGAGGAAATCGAAACAAAGGTTGGTTGGTCAGATCAAAAGGATATTGTTCAATATAATTACGATTTCTTTGTGCTGTTCTTTGATAATGATAATGGAATCGTTCATATTAACGAAACTGATACTGGAAAAGGAAATCAGCTTGTGCAAAGTATGTTTTCGGAAGCATTAGCAATTAAGGGAGATTCAATTTACCGAAGCTTAGATGGAATTAATCGATTAATGTTAGGAACGTTGGGATTAAAGCAAAAACCAAGCGGAAGAATTAGTTTTAGAATGTTTGCTGGTGCTGATATTAAATCTGGGATCAGTGAGGCTGTGGCATCGGGATCGACTAAGTCTAATTTATTCGGGTATGGTTATCGAGGTGGGGAACGAATAAGCATAGGGTGTTCATATAAAGGGAAAGTTTGGATGCGTTGGGTAGAGCAGGTAAAATTCTGGACAGATTGGTGTCAGAAAATAGGGCAGAAGGTATTGGATGATACTATTGATACGAATAGTATATTAAATAATTCTCTTGCTCTTGAAGTTATTAAGGAATTTCCAGAAGGCGTCCCTTATAAAATCTCGATGCCTGAAACAATTGAAGTTTCCAATTCTACCACTAAACAGTTGTATATTTCTAAAGAACAAAAGTCATTTCCATTTTATCAAACAGATTTAAAGAATCCTGGTTTATTTAATGGGAATCTTCGTTTTGAAATTTGGATAAATGAACGAAAATATATCTTTGAACAGATTATTGATGAGACTTCATATAATTTCAAGCAAATTGAAGGTGAAGAGCTAAAAGTGAAATCCGGTAATGGAACTGTTAAAATGACTGAATATCTGTACGAATACTCACCGGAAATTTCGTTCATACAAAACGATGGAACTATTACTGTAGTACAAGAAAATTTAAAAACAGTAATAAAACCCAAGAGTGACATCGCATTGTCACAAAACTCTCTGAATGCTATTAATTGGAACAAATTTAATGTCGATATAAAGTCTGAATCTCAAGGAAGAGGAAGAAAGACTGATTCGATTCAATATGCTACGATACACAAAATTGTGGATCAGAGATCAGATATTATTTTCGATGATGATGGAGCGGGAGAAATCGCAGATGTCGTTACGGTCAAGATTAATACGGAAAATAAAAAAGTTATATTTCACCTGTACCATTGCAAATATTCAGCCGAAAAACTTCCCGGAGCTCGTGTGAGTGACTTATATGAAGTATGTGGTCAAGCTGAAAAGTCAATTATGTGGAATGATAATGTCTTACAAATTGTTCAACGAATGATTGAACGAGAAAATATTAGGCAAAGAAAATATGATGAAACTCGATTTGAGAAAGGAGACTTACGAACTCTGTATATGTTGAAAAAGATGGTGAAATCCGGGTTTGAAACAGAATTTGAAATATCAATTGTTCAACCGGGAGTCTCGATAATGAAAATCACAGATTCAATGAAACAAATTATTCTGGCAACTGATTCATACCTAAAAGAAACTTATGGCTTACATCTGACATGTTATTTTAGTGAATAGATAAAATGGTTCTCAATCACTGAACTAGAAAGAAATTACACGTTTGGTGAAAATGATTTTAAGTTAAGAGTTCTAAGGAATACCTCTATTTCAATTCTCATTTATAGGGGGTGTTATTCAATAAGAAAAGTCGACTTTTCTTTAGCGCTGATTTTTGTAAATACAAACTCATATCACAAAGGTAAACGTTTCGATGTTTACCTTTGTGATTAAGAAGGTGTCTCATTAAGCTCTATTCACTAGAATCATTTTCTTTGAGACAAATAACGATAGAGGGTAGCTCTCCCTATCCCCGTAGCGTCTAATATTTCTTGAATACTATATTCTTTACTATCATACATCCGAAAGGCCATATCCAACTTGGATTGGTCTTTTTTTGGCCTTCCACCTTTTCTGCCGCGAGCTCTTGCTGCATCCAGTCCAGATTTCGTACGTTCCGAAATAATATCTCGTTCAAATTGAGCAAGCCCACTGAAAATCGTGAAAACGAGCTTCCCCATGGCTGTGGTCGTATCAATATTTTCATTAATGGAGACAAAGTTAATGCCTTTCTCTTGGAAGTCATTTATTAAGTCTACTAAATGCTTTGTACTCCTACCGATACGATCAAGTTTGTAAACGACAACGGTATCTCCTTCTCGAAGATACTTCAGCATTTCATTAAAGGCTGGTCTATCTTTTTTGGTACCAGTGACTTTTTCTGCATAGATGTTTTTTTCTTCTACCCCATATTTCTTTAACGCATCAAACTGCATATGTAGATTTTGATCTTTGGTACTCACCCGAGCATAGCCAAATAACATTTTTGTAACTCCTTTTTGATTTCCTTACTTTTATGTTATCAAAAAGGACAAATAAAATATATATTGAAACTTAGATTTTGAGATGTCTTTTGAAACTGTAAATTTGTCAAAATCCAAAAATATAGCGTGAGTTTTTTAAGGTTGATAAATCGTTATCAAAAACGAATGTTTTTGATAATGCGAACAACGCGTTAATTTGTCTCCTAGTAGGTGAAGGATGAAGGTTAGACTACTTATAGAATTTGTTCTAAAAAGGAGGGAGATGATAGAAGTAGTGCTTACAGAAGTTATGCGTTATGTAAGGACACCGAAAGTCATATGTCAGAATGTGATCACCTCTCTTTATTGTCATTCAGAGAGATTAAGCTTACATACTTTACCTAAAAGTGTTAGAGGAGCTTATGAGTCAGCTCTGAGGATTAAAGAACATAGATGAAGCCAAGTTGTGTTATTACCCTGAGAAGAACGCTTGAAATGGTATGCAAAGACAAAGGAGCGACAACTGGTCAACTTCATCAAAAGTTACTCCTCTATAAGTATAAACGAGGTGTAGTTTGCACACCTTAAAAAATATTAGAGGAGGGGTTTTATGGAATGGATTTTAGGTCTTTTTTTATTTAATTCAGTATCTATGCTCATTATTGCAATTCGCGAGGTACGTCGGCCGGCAGTAGCTTTAAATTGGTTAACAATCAATTTCATCTTTCCTGTTATTGGTTTTGTCTTCTATCTTATTACATCGACTCCACCACGGATTAATCGTCGTAAAAGGCTGACTTCTCCACACAATGAATCGGACACACTGCCGGATTCCTTTGGTAGTTCGGCCCGGGGCATTGCACAAACATTTGACCGTGGATGGAATGAGGGATGGTCAAGTACAAGTGCTTATAAATGGGTTGAAAACTTATGAAAAACTAATGGAATCTATACAAAACTCAAAAAAAAAACGATTGACCTAGAATATTACATATATAGAGACGACCAAATTGGAAAACGCATTACGGACCTACTGATTGAAGGGGCATTGGATGGTGTATATATCCGCTTTGTAAGAGATGGGTGGGGGAGCAAGAAGTTATCCAAAACTCAGATTATTCGGATGATGGATGCAGGAATTGAATGTCGCACTATTTTCCCATTACGCTTCCCTAGGATATTCTCAACGTTGAATAACCGGGATCATTGTAAGATTGTTGTGATCGATAAAAAAGAAGCTTTTACTGGTGGCATTAATATTGGGTTTGAATATACCGGATTAAAGCCAGGCGTAGGATATTGGCGTGACACTCATGTCAGAATTACGGGTGAAGCCTCAGCAGATTTGCAAAGAATCTTCGAAGCCCATTGGAATATCGCTTCGCCGGAACGAATGAGGGAAAGATCTAGGATGAAAACAAAAACAGAAAAAGATCGTTCTCGTATTATCCCTTCAACTAGTACGAACCTATCTTCAATGACAGAATTGAGCACTGAGTTAGGAACTATAGATAGGAAAGATGCGAATTTGAGAAAACACACCACGCGTTTGTTCAGACATTCGAAGGCAATCCTGAGATTCCTACACCGGTCATTAGGGAAGCATACTTTACTGCCTTGATTCAAGCGACAAAAACCATTGATATTACGACACCCTATTTTGTACCAGACCAAGATATTTTAATGGGATTAAAAACAGCAGTAGCCCGTGGTGTACGTGTTAGATTGCTGGTTCCTCGTAAAGTGAATCAAAAACCCGTAGAATACGCAAGCTTTACTTTTTATGGAGAGCTACTGGAAGCAGGGGTTCAAATTTATTTATATAACAAAGGAATGCTACACGCTAAGTCGATGGTCATCGATGAGGAAGTAACTGAAATAGGGGCCGCAAACTATGATATGAGAAGTTTTCGTTTGAATTACGAAGTATGTGAATTCATATACAGTAAAGATGTAGCAAGGGATCTTACAGAACAGTTTGAGCAAGACCTTTGTGATTCTGTCCCATTGCGAATGGATGATTTATTGCAACGCTCGCCTTCACAGCGGTTAATACAGCAAGGGGCCCGCCTTCTTTTTCCGCTGTTGTAGCTATTAACTTTTATTTTGTAGATAACCATAATAATATATTCCATAGGGGGATCTGGTTTTTATTTTAAAGATGGGAATGAAGATAATGCCGATATAAAATTGTTTTAAATAATAAAATCTGTATTTATTATTAAATGGGTAAAATAGGTGGTATTGATGTCCTTGATCAAGGTGATTGTTCAGATGATGGAAACACTTGATGATTTTACCTAATATTTTGTCTATTTAATTCTCACGTTCTCCTCTTAATATCCAAAAGGACATTAATTCTTTAGCAAAAGCAGCCTTATAAACCAGGCTGCTTTTTTATGGACTAGCAATACTAATAAGAAGTAGTGTGTTCTTTTGTATTTTGACCAATTGAAAAAGATTTCATTTTACGATATAGGGTACTTCTAGATATCCCTAACAATTCCGCTGCCTTACTTATATTTGGAGTGACACCTAGGGCTTTTTCGATTGTTTTTCTTTCCACCTCTTCTAGTAATAAGCTCTCACTCGGCTTTGGAGGTAAGGTTTTCCTCCTTAATTCGATTGGGAGAAACTCGGTAAAAATACAGGAACAGTTTTTATTTCTAGCTAAAAGAAAGGATCGTTCCATTACATTTTTTAGCTCACGAATGTTTCCAGGCCATGTGTAAGCACATAGAAGGTCGATTGCTTCTTCTGATAACTTCGATGGCCCTCCTGGATACTGGTTATAAAATTCGACGAGGAACTCATTAGCCAATAAAGGAATGTCCTCTACCCTTTTCCGAAGCGGGGGGATCTCTATGTTCATAACATTCAATCGATAATAAAGGTCTGATCTAAAGGAACCTTGGTAGGCAATTTCTTCCTGTAGATTACTGTTGGTGGCAGCTACAATCCTTACGTCTATCTTCCTTTCCAGGTGATCCCCTATTCGAGTAACACTTCTTGATTCTAACACTCTTAATAAAGAAACTTGTAAGTCAAGAGGCATTTCTCCAATTTCATCCAAGAACAGCGTCCCCTCATTGGCCAGTTCAAACTTCCCCATTTTCCCTCCTTTTTTGGCACCTGTAAAAGCTCCATCTACAAAGCCAAATAGTTCACTGGCAATTAACTCCTTAGGAATAGCTCCAGCATTAATCGCAATAAAGGGGCCGTTTTTCCTTGAGCTTTTTCTGTGAATAGAGTGAGCCAATACTTCTTTTCCAGTACCTGTTTCACCGAGAATTAATACATTGGCATGAGAATTTGAGGTTGCTTCGGCTACACTAAGTTGATCTTTAAACTGCTGATTTGCTGTTTTTATTTTATCAAAAGTAGTAAATGATGGGAGAGTATGATCGATCATAGTAGAATTTTTCAGAGTAGCCAGTTTCACGAGAGAAAAATGATTGCTAAGACGTGTAGTCATTATTTCAGGAGATAAATGGGTAAATTGATTTTTAATATATGCTAGTGAAATCATTTGCCCTGCGTGAATGTTCACTTTATCTTTTGCAGTCTGATTAGAATATAGTACTTCTTCTTTTTCGTTCAACAGGAGAAGACCTTTATGCTGGTCGTGTGTAAGTTCAGTAAATATGTTCTCCCAAGGAATTGTAATGAGCTCTTCTTTGAAGTCATTTAACTTTTTCTCATGAGGAGCGGCAGAGATAAGCTTTGTTGAATCCCAAACGATGTTGAACTGTCCTTCTTGGTTAACTTGTCCAATACGGATGGGACGAGAAATGTGGTGATTTTCTTTCTCCACTTTTAGAAGGCCAGCAGGAGAGGAAGAAGGCTCTTCACACAAAAGGTTTAGGAATGATGTGCGATGAAACGTTTCACATAACTGAAGCTTTTCAGCAACCATTTTGGTTCCCAGGTACGTATTAAACATAACCGAAGAGATAACCTGGTTACTTCCATACTGCTTTTTGAAATTAGTAACGAAGGAATGGTTCTCAGAAGAATGTAAAGATTGGAAATAACTTCCGGAACCGAAATGACCTTCTGCATACTGGCTGCCTATAGCTTGTATTTCCGTTTCTTTAGTTGTAGGACTGAAAATAGGCACCAACTTTGGATCCATTCCCATCCTTTTAAAAGTTCGATAGAAAGGAACAATACTTTCTCCAACAAGGGTGGAAAAAATTGCATTAACCTTTTTACTTTGAATCTCTTCCATTACATCTTCAAAGTAGGAATGGCCAAAAGGAACGTATTTTTCTCCGCTAATATTTCCATTAAACAAGTTCCAATATCTTTTTACAATTTCATTGGTTTTATGGGGATAAATATAATCGTTTCCTATTAAATAAATGTTAGATCCGAAATATTTTTGTATGTATCTGAGTAGGGGATACACTTGCTGATTTGGAACTTCGCCAGTATAAAACACGGAAGGGTGGGTTTCCTGTCCCTCGTACAGAGCAGGATAAATCAGTAAACAATCATTTTCTTCTAGAAGGGCAAGCAATGCCTTTCGACATGCGGATGTATAGGTGCCAATAAAGATCTTTACACCTTCCTGTATCAATTCTTTGGCCTGAATGATAGCTTTATCCGGATCCGAGGCAATATCCCGAATGACAAAATCGACTAACTGATTGGTGGTGATAGCTTTTCTATTATGCTCTTCTAACGCAAAGAGTGCAGCTTGATATTGGCCTTTTTCAGTTACAGAAGTTGTCCCTGTCAGTGAGAAAAGTCCCCCTATCTTCTTCATTTCCCTTCCCCCTTTTTTGTCTCGTAATAAAACAGTGTGTGTCAATATGCAACAACTTAATGATTTCTATTTATTATACAATTGTTAACCAATTTAGAAAATTCAATTTTATAAGATTGTATCAAATTGATACAATCTTTTTCTCCCTTGACCCCAACACCCTGATAGGACCGGCATTAAAAAATGGCATGGAATTTGCATTTATATAGAACAAAGATAAAAAGGAGGGCAGGCAAAAGCTGGCGTGTAAAGATGACATACTAAAAAACAAAAATGAAAGGGGTAAAAAAGAAATGAGACATGGTGATATTAGTAGCAGTCATGACACAGTGGGGGTAGCAGTTGTTAACTATAAGATGCCTCGTTTACACACAAAAGAACAAGTGATTGAAAATAGTAAAAACATAGCCGACATGATTCAGGGGATGAAAACAGGTCTTCCTGGAATGGATCTTGTTATCTTTCCAGAGTACAGTACTCAAGGCATTATGTACGATGAAAAGGAAATGTATGAAACTGCTACAACGATTCCAGGAGAAGAAACCGAAATTTTTGCAGAAGCATGTCGGAAGGCAAATGTATGGGGTGTGTTCTCCATTACAGGAGAACAACACGAGGACCATCCTAATAAAACTCCTTATAACACGCTAATCCTTATGAATAACAAAGGGGAAATTGTACAAAAGTACCGTAAAATTCTTCCGTGGAATCCTATTGAACCATGGTATCCCGGGGATACCACTCATGTGGCAGAAGGCCCTAAAGGAATGAAAATCAGCTTAATCATTTGTGATGATGGTAACTATCCAGAAATATGGAGAGACTGTGCGATGAAAGGTGCAGAACTCATTATAAGATGCCAGGGCTATATGTACCCATCCAAGGAACAGCAAATTATGGTTTCCAAAACGATGGCGTGGATGAATACTTCTTATGTAGCGGTAGCAAATGCAACTGGATTCGATGGTGTTTATTCCTATTTCGGCCATTCAAGTCTGATCGGATTTGACGGTGGCACCCTGGGAGCATGTGGAACAGAAGAGAATGGGATTCAGTATGCTGAAATGTCAGTTTCTCAGATTAGAGACGCAAGAAGTAACTGGCAATCTCAAAATCATTTATTTAAATTGTTGCATAGAGGATATACAGGAACAATTAAATCAGGAGATGGTGACAAGGGCGTTGCAGAGTGTCCCTTCGACTTTTATAGAACCTGGGTAATGGATGCTGAGCAAGCAAGGGAAAACGTGGAGAAAATCACAAGAAAGTCAGTAGGAACCGCAGAATGCCCTATTGAAGGCATTCCCCACGAGAATAAAGTGAAGGAAGCCGGGAGGTAGTAATCTTAGAGTCAGCTAAACGGCTGACTCTTCTTTTACAAGGAGGACATCATGCCATTTATCAATGACAAGCTGAAAAGTTATCAATCTGTCAATCTAAACCATGAAGAAAGGCTAGATGAAAAGTATCCATATAAGGCATCAAAAATATCGAAAATGAAAACGCGTTTCACGTTTTCCCCGGAAAATGTCATGCACCAGCTTACTCGTTCTATTTATGGCCAGCATTCCATGATAGAAAAAGTATCAGATATGATGTATGTCGTTCATGCTGACATCACAGAAAAGGACAGGCCTTTGTATGTTGCCATGTTCCTTGGACCGACAGGGGTTGGTAAAACGGAGACAGTGAGGGTAATCGCAGAATCTATTATCGGAGAGAAAGAAGGATTCAGCAGAATCGATATGAATACATTGGCTCAAGAGCATTACGCAGCAGCGATGACAGGAGCACCTCCAGGATATGTAGGCAGCAAGGAAGGTCATACGGTTTTTAATGAGGAGAAAATTGAAGGATCTTTCAGCAAGCCTGGTATCGTATTATTTGATGAAATAGAAAAAGCCGATCAAAGCGTTACACAATCTTTACTAAACGTGTTCGATAATGGACAGATGGTATTAGCAAATGGTGAGAAGACGCTAGATTTCCGAAACTCTATGATTTTTATGACAAGTAATATTGGTTCAAGGCAGATTTTTGAATTTGCGGAAGATCATTTTAAAGCGAAATGGAAGCGTTTACTATATCGAATGAATCCTACCTATTGGGGGAAAGACGAAAACTATGTGTTGCAAAAAATCATACACAAACAACTAGAAAAGCAGTTCCCTCCAGAGTTTATTAATAGGATAGATGATATCATTATTTTCAACTGGCTTGGAGGAGAGGCGTTAGAGCCAATGATTGATAAAATAACCGATGAATTAAATAAAAGGTTAGAAAAACATCATTGCCGGGTTGAGCTTGATGACCAAACGAAAGAATTCCTAATCAAAAAAGGGTTTGATAAGCAATACGGAGCAAGAGCAATTAAAAGGCTAGTAAGGCAGTATGTAGAAATCCCTCTTGGGAAGGTGCTGAGAGAGGAAGAATACACAGGACAAATAGTGACCTACAAAGCATTCGTAGAGTCTAATAAAATTACTTTTAAAAAATAGAGTGAAAGGTGGAGAGGTAGTGTCTAATGTTGGCTTGCTTTACGTCGGGGCCGTACTTTTTGTTAATGGGTTAATGCTGTTAGGAAAAATAGATGGCAAAAGTGCTGGCATTTTTAATCTGTTTGTCGGAGCCTTACAAGTCGTGTTTCCTTTTTATATAATTGCTACTGCTCAGGGAGATGCCACAATGATTTTTTCAGCGTCAGGCATTTTTCTATTTGGATTTACTTACCTGTATGTAGGGATAACAAATTTGACTGGGGCAGACGGCAGTGGTGTTGGTTACTATTCTTTATGGGTAGCCATTCTTGCTGTGGGTTATTCGATAGCTAATTTTTTCTACCTTGGTGATGTCATGTTTGGCTTTATATGGCTGATGTGGGCATACTTGTGGACATTATTTTACTTACTCTTAGCCAAGCGTAAACCTATTGGAGAATATACCGGGTGGATAGCTATTGTTCAGTCATGGATTACCTGCACTATTCCTGCTTTTGTAACAATGATTGGAATATGGGAAATCACTACTTTAACAGCTATTATCCTAGGAGTTGGTGCTCTATCCTTTTTTGTTCTATTTTATCTAGTGAAAAAACCACCTACTTCTTTAAATGAAACAGAGAAGCTACAAAGTGATCTAGGTTCAGAAAAGTTAAATTAACAGCTCCTTGGAAAAAGGGCTTGCCCATAAGACCCTAAATGGGGTTTGTGAAAAATAGAGAGGAGTAATTATAATGATCATCACTTTTCACCCTAGGAGTACGTATGACAAAAAGAGCTTTAGATACACCTCAGATGAATCTTTACTTGAAATTTATAATCTTGCGTTAGAAAAGAAAGTAGACGAAGATTTTTTGCAATTGTTCCGTAAAGAAATCAAAAGAAGAGGATTAGAAATAACGAATGATGTTACCAATATAACACTGAATAATGGAAATAATTTAACTATTTTTTTATTTCTCTGCTGTATCCTTGTTATAGTCTGAGAATGTAAAGAGAGGTTAAAATCATACAAAATCGTCGGGTTAAAATTATACAAAGCTGCCGCCTTATTCGGCAGCTTTGTTTTTCATTCGGAAACTTGGCCCATCAATAGAATACACTCTTGAATGATCCGTTAGACCGACCTACGTTAGACCAGTTGATTGGTACAATGAGTAATTTCGGAGCAGATTTTGGCTTACTGATTTCGTGGAGCGGGTTTAAAAACTCTGTGATGAGAGAAGTACCAAAGCAATTCTTTAAAGTACGCTTGTGGGACTCGAAAACGGTGATAGAAGAAATCTTCAAAAATTATGAACATCTAAGTGATGAGATTAAAAAGGAAATTCCAATCAAAAGGGTTTGGATGTTAGAAGAGGATAATGACTAAAGGGCAAATTTATAGGAGGTAAGAGAATAGATGAAAGCAGAGAGGCATTTTAAAGAAAATGGTGATACCTTTGAAAAAGTGTTTGAGCGTCTAATAGAAACCAAAGCTGACGACTTTGTTCAAGAACTAAGCAGAAAGCAAGCAACATCCGCACACATGGATAGGGGAAATTAATTTTTCTTCAAATAGTGTACACAATTTGAGTAAACTCTGTCTAAATAATTATGTTTTCATTAGGATTATAATTTGTATTTTTGATCAGGTAAGATTTTGTTTGTAACCAACAGAACATAAAATGGAATTACGTATTGGATGAAATACCTATTAATATGGAACTTGTAGGATTGATTTTAAGCACACCACTAAAACACCTTATATCTCAAGGATGCTTTCAGAAACTTTAAAGATATAGATGTTGACTTATATCACAAGCAAGTAATAAATGACGAAAATAATGTAGGTGAAACCAATTTTTTAAGAGCTATTCAGATTATTCTCGATCCAAAATTATCGGACCATGACAGTTCATATTCCGATTAGATGGCGGCATCCATACATCCCCCTGTATCCCCTTGATATATGGGACCGACAATCCGCTGCTTCCAGGTTCATAGGTTGGCATAGGGGGGGTTAACTGATGTAAGACAAAAAGAAGAGCTGCCTGCTGGCAGCTCTCCAGGTGGTTGGTTCGATTTGACTGTAGACCTTGAAAAGATAACCAAATTGTTCTAGTTAGACAGCCAGATATAATAAAAGAGTGAATGTGCTAAAAAAAGATACAGGAGCTGAGAACCAGAATTGTGGGTTAATAAAAATTAGGGTGACTATCAAAGTATTAATTATTACAAAAAAAGGCATACGTAAAGTCATCCTTAAAATATAATAGTAATTAAATAGTAATTAAGTAGTAATAAAGGTATAATTATCCTAATAAATAAGAAAAGATTCTATCTTTTCGGGAGGTGGTGAGGTTCATGGAATTGCTAAAACCAAGTGAAATTCCTTTGTCTTTTTTCTATTTTGGTTATAAAAAAGCAAAACACTATGTTGAAAAAGAAACAAGCTTTTGCGATTTCTTAGATATTAAAGAATTTGAAAAAGATTTGGATAAAAATATTAAAGCAATAAAAAGCTCGTTTGAATCAAACACATTTGCAATGAAAGAAGGTACTCTTTACTGGTTTCCAAAGGCAAAAGATAAAAATGGGAAGCCAAGAATGAGACCAAAAGTTCTTTTTTCTTTTGAGGACCAGGTAGCATGGGCCACCGTTATGTTAGTACTGGGAGAATGGTTTGACACTAACCCGCGCTTAAAGGAAGTTTATTCAGTAGACGAGGTTGAAAAAAGGAAGGCTCTTGATTGGATGGTTCCATGGAGTTTAAACAATAGACTAAAGAGAATACATACGTATGATAACATCCAACAAAAATATAAAAGGACTTTTATTCACTTTAACGGATCTAGTTTATATGAAAGTTTCCAGTGGGGATTACATCAAAGAAATCAAAGAATAAAGCAATCAGTTGAAAATATATTAGAATATCAAGATAAGGTGTACATAGGTGAAGCTGATATTAGAGAATTTTATCCTAGTTTAAAAGTTAGTCATATTATTAGTACTTTTAACAGTCGGTTTAAAGAATTAGAAAAGGTAGGAATTATAGACGAGCAAACAAAACTGGATTGGGTAGCATTTATAGAAAATATTACAGATTTTAAATTGATATTTTTAGATAGAGATACTGTGGAAAACACTGGATTTTATAACGAATACAAAGAATATATTTTTAATGAAGGAAGTGAAAGAGATCTAACTGAAATATTATCTACTAGACTCCCTCTAGATTTAATTTCCTCTGGTTTTCTCGCTAATATAGTTTTAACAGAACATGTTGATAGGAGAATTGAGGAACTTCTTTTAAACAAGGATAAAATTGGTGTAAAAGGGGAAGTAAAGTTAATTCGTTATACCGATGATATTACTGTAATTGCTTCTGAGGAAGAGAGTGTTGAGGAAATAATAAAAATGTTAGAAAAGTTTGTTAATGATATAGGTCTAGAATTTGCTCCAGAAAAGATGGTTCCAATGATAAATAAGGCGGAAAGAGAAAAGATAACGGAGAAAATAGAAGAAATAATAGAAACGCAAATACCAAATGATGTTTTAAAGAATCAATTAAGAGCAAATATGGATAACATGACTCCGAAAGTACTCACCAAAAATGATAAACTACCAGGATCAACAGCTATGATTGAAAAAATGTCACAAATTTCTGATGTGCAAATTCAAACTATGGATAACGATGAAATAGGTGATTTTATTACAGAAATGGTAGGTCTCTTGAATTTAAATGTTGATCCTAACGAAGTAAAAGATGAAACAAAAGTAACTTTTGCTTCTTGGAGAATAAAAAAAGGATTAAAGGAAGCTATGACTCGAGCCATAGAAGTAGGAAGATTTGCGCCAGAAAGAAACTTACGAAAATCCTTAGCAAAATTCCCACATAAAATTTCCCTTTTTGAAATATATACTTTGTATTTAATTGACAAAATCACTATAAAAAAGGAACAAAATAAGGAAGATTTCCATGAGTTATCTGATTTTTTATTGTCCCTTTGTAATAGCAAAGAGATAAATAATCTTAGAGAATATGGTCCGTTCATACGTTCTAAAGTGTTAATGGTAATATCTAAAGAATGGGTTCGTATTCCACCAGAATTACGAGGGAGTTTTAGAAGTGTAATAAATGAAGCAGTCCAGTCGTGGTACGGTAACAATTTATTATACAATCCTTCTTACCCAGCATTATGGTATGAGAGGTATTCAGTCTATTGGTGCTATATAGTTATTCAACTTTCAGTGGATCCAAAATTTAAGTTAGAGAAATACAAGGGTAGTCAAAATATTTATAAATCTCTAAATGCTTTAAAGGGGATATATGAATTTAGAAATTTAAAAACAGAGAATAACCAAGAAAAAATGGATGGAAGGAAACTGTACCTTCTAAGTAGTCTTTTTACACAGAGTATCTACTTCTGCCCACTTAAGAAAGAATTACTTATCTTCGACGAGGATTTAGGTTTCTTTTTAAAGACATGGAAATCAGTGGCTCATGTATTTAAAAATGAGAGCACTCTAAACAATGAAGAAAAAGTAAATTTATGGCTTTCTTGGGCAAGGATTTCTCCAAGTAATATTCCAAGGGATGCATTTAAATTGATAGATGACATTGGATCTAACCTTCAACATACATCTTCTAAAGCTCATTTAGAAATGATTTCTTTTATAAATCAATTAATAACTTTATACTTCCAAAAACCTAAATGTTTTAAACATTTTTATGAATGGGTTGAAAATTTTAAGAAAGAAACTAACTGTTATAAGTATTATATATTACAACGTTTCTATAATTTTGGTCTTATTCAAATGAGTATGGGTATTGATGGCACAATCGGTATAAAGCTTCCTTTAGAGTTATCTCAATATCCTCAGTATGGAAAAAATGATGAAACCACTCTAAATGCACGAGTAATCCCCTTGCAAGACTGGTTTTTTTATATCAAACATTATCCTTTTACTGATAATAAAGCTTTAAGACCGTTAAGTGAGTTTGAAATCATGAAGTTACTATTAGCCTTAATAAAGGCCCATAATAAGCAAAACGGAGGTACAGAAGAAGTATTATTATTGGAATACGGATTTAAAGTTACCGATTGGTGGGAATTTCGAAAGAGTCTTTTCTCTTTGGAAAGTGAAGAAGTTGAAGTTGGTAGGTGCACAACTACAGTTACTAAATATAATAACGAGATGTTTAAGCATGAGAAGGAATACTACTTTTCTTTAACACTTTTAAGTATGTTAAAGGGAGATGCATTTAGTTACGGGATAATTAAGCCTTTCTTTATGTATAAATGGAAAGATATTCAGTGGCTATTTACACAATCTGAATATCCATCAACTACTATTGCCTCTATGTTAGTAAACAATTTAAATAGGCATAGATTTGTTTACAAAAATTTTTACAAAGTTTTAGATCATGAATTGTTACCTTATAAAAAGCTATTTTCAAAAAATGAATTTAATCAAACTAATTATGAAAACTGGGTCTGGAATTACCTTACAGATGCGAAAAAAAACGTTATCTCGGAAAGTAAAAATCCTGTAGAAATGATCAAGATCGATCTAGATGTCTTCACGGGGGAGGGTGAATAAATTGCTACAATCATTAAAGATTACTGTAGGACAAGTTACAGATGGAAGTAAAACATCTGAAGAATTTACAAATCTTTTTGATAAAAAGAATGGAATGAAATATAAATCCCCTCATAAACAATTAGCTTATTTTTATAAAGGAGTCAAGGTTGCAAGACAGGACCAAGCCAATTTTTTAATATTTCCCGAGTTATTTCTGCCTAATGATTACCTTGAGAAATATGTTGCCAAAGAAGCTGAGGAATCTAACACTATTATAATAGGCGGATTAGAATGGACTGAGAGACCCAATAGAAATGGAAATCGTGTTATTGGAAATCATGCCTTTGTCGCTATTCCTAGTATACTAAAAAAAAATTCGTCTTTACCAAAGTCCAAAGCAACTATAATCAAGATACCTAAAATGTTTCCTTCACCGGAAGAAGAAACTCTATTAAATAAAAATGGTTATCAATTTCAAAGTAATAACCGTTTATATTTATTTCAAAGTAGTACAGTAGGAAACTGGGCTGTTCTAATTTGTTTTGACTATTTAAACTTGCCAATACAAAAAATACTCCAAACAAAAATACAGACTTTATTTGTAGTTGCCTATAATAAGGACTTAGGTTATTTTCATACACTTTCTGATACCTTACATAGGATACTTTTTTGCAATGTAGTTGTTTGTAACAGTGGTAATTATGGGGGATCACATTCATTTACCCCCTACAGAAAAGTCCATCAGAGACAAGTCTTTGAAATAAAGGGTAATCAGGTAGATACAGCTACCACAATTGAATTACCACTTAAACTTTTAGTGGAAGAACAAAAATCTGTCTCAAATAGTCACAATTCTTCCTTTATGCAAAAACCACCTAACTATGATATGAATTTATAGGAATAAAATAGAATTACTTTTAATAGGGGCCTTTTTATGGGTCCAAGTAATAAGAAAAATTTTTGAGGACAAAAGATGACGTTAGGAAGAAACTATGGATAACTAATAATGTATAAAAAGCGTATATTTATTATATAAAATAAAAACAAAACAAATAAGTTTTTTAGAGCTTATGGTCACACAATGCTCACGCACTTAAATAAAAAAGAGTGTTCAAGGATTCATCAGAGTATATAGAAAATATGCAAAAGAATGACTTTTTGTGTCCTCTTTTCTCAAGCATAACTGTTCAACTTAGTCTAGCAGTTACATATGGGAGGCATGATGTAATAAAGCTAGAATATTTCCGCTGTCCAATGTAGACCCACATCCAGATTTTTATTAATGGTATCTGCAACATATCCCTCTGTTGTCACCTTAGATTGATGGCCCACTGTTTTTTGAACTTGTTCAATTGGTAAACCTAAGGTTAAGACAGAGTAATTCACAAAGAAATGGCGGAAGTAATGGGGCGTAACTGGTCCTTTATTTTTTGTCCATGAAAACCCTGTTTCTTCTAGGATTCTCGTTACATACTGGCTTAAATACTTAAATCCATAAGCCTTTCCTTTATTGGTTGTAAACAAAGGGCTCCGATCTTCAGCATTTACGTTCACGGAAAGGCCTCTTCTTTTTCGGAATTGCTGTATACTCCCCAAGGTGGAAGGCAAAATCACTGCATGTCTCTCCACCTCATTCTTTCCAATGACCTTTAAAAAGTACGTTCCTCCATTAACAGAAGGGTCGTAATACAAATCTCCCCATTTTGCTTTTGCGATTTCCTGTATTCGTAGCCCTGTAGTTGCCAGCAACAACAAGATCGCATGGTTAATCGGATGGTCTTTGTAGTAATCTAGCAAAGACTTAACTTCGTCATACGTTAGTTCCCGCTTCGGTTTATCCTTTCTCCGCACAGTGCTCTTTTTAAACGCCACTTGTAACGGAAACTCCACGATTTCTTCCTCATATAAAAACTCTAAAAAGCTTTTAACCACGGTAATTTTCCTCGCACGAGTTGCCACCGCATATCCTTGTTTTCTATGCTGAAATTCCCCATCCTTTAACCACTCTTGGTAAGCTCTGACGTGTTTCTTCCTTATATAAGGGAATAAAGAAGAAGAGACTTGTTCATTCTGCAGCTGCACTTGAAGGAACGTATAAAACTGAAGAAGATCTCGGAGGTATTCTTTTTTTGTTTGGCTTTTCCGGTTTTTGGCTTCATCGTCATGCGTTTCTCGATGGACATAGAAATACAGCACTTCTAGATCAGATAACGAAGAAAAAGCAGGCAGCATCGCATCTTCGTTTTCTTCAATTTTGGAATAAACCGATGGAAGGTAGGAAGCATTACTCAGCTGTGCAAGCAACTGATTTTTATGAGATAAAAGAACATCTTTTTCGTTTGTATGTAAGGAAGCATGATCCATTAATGTATAAGAAAAAGGCATATCGGAAAATCACCTCTATTATTTTAAAGTTACTAAATAACTCTATTTAAAAACATATCTTTTATATTTACCATTTTACTTGATGTTAATTTGTATGCCAATACTCTCTATACACGAATAATTCTTCATTTTTCATCTACATAGTAATAAATAAAATTTTTAATTTGTATATAATAAAAATAACATAATAACATGTTTTAATGTTTTATTTAAATTTTACGATTAATTCAATATAATAAATTTATATAAATGGTAAAATAATTACTAAATATTTTTATTGCGTTTAATATTTAGTAAGAGTGAAACAAACAAAAAATTGATAGCATATTATTGTTTCTATAATTATCATGTCATTTTTTTGTTGAGAAAGGGTGAGGTGAGGTATGAGCAAGTCTTACTATGTTTCTAAGGACTTGGCTGAACTGTTAAACATAACAGAAGCAACCATATATAAATACATAAGAGAAGGGAAAGTGGTTCCTTATAATAAGGACAGTTGGCAAATAGATGGAGAGTACCGTTTTTCTGAGGAAGAAGCGCTCAAACTCGTAGATGCTCAAGAAGAAAAGCCCGGACTTTCTACAAAAGATATTGCTGATCAGTTGGGAATCACGTCCTATACGGTAACAAGGCATATCAAAAGTGGAGAACTGCCTGCAGATATGAAAAAGTATAAGGGGTTAGAGCGATATTTTGTTAAGGAAGAAGACTTTAAGGTGTATGCTTCCCGCATTCTTCGTAACAAACAAGAGAAGCTATATGACGAGACTTTAGGATTCTACCTTTTTCAGCCGCTTTATGAACAAGATGGGACTCTTGCGGCAAGAGTACTTCAACTTGATGAAACCATCATCCAAAGCATAAGTGGGGAACAGCTTTCTGAAGAAGAAGCGAAAAGTCTTATACCTAAAAAGGGAATGGATTCACTATTTAATGGGAAAAAGGTCCGGAAACCAGGGTTTGTGACCTTTTCATTCCCAGCCAGTGACAACATTCATTCTTCTTTCTACAGCTTTATGGACTATGTGATGAATGAAGTTGGCTTACAAAACATAATGGTTCAGCAGGATCCTTCCGGCATTACATTTTCTGTGAGAAGTTTCGATTTATCCTTTCCCGAAGAAGAGAGACATTTTACGATAGATGGCATGATTAACAAATATATGACCCAAGGAAGTTTTCTTACACGTGAGGATTCTATTTATTTAAACAGTGAAATAGAAATGATACAAGCTTTTATTAAAGCCTCCACTAAAAAAAAGTTAAAACAAGAAGCAACAAAAGAAGGGTTGAGTATGAATGAGTTTGTGGGAAGCATTTTAGATCGGATTTACAATGAGGAGAAGCTTAGATAATCTCCCTATAGAGGGAAAGAAACCGGGGGTGGACATCTTAAGGAATTTCTAGTGGGAATACTACTGTGATGAGTTCTCTAACCTGTATTCTACTTAAAGATAAAAATAACTTTAAATATTGTTACCAGATTGGTAAACGAAATTCTGTCAAATAAAACATAAGTCTATTCCTTTGTAGTGAGAGAAGGGGATTTTTGGAACAATTACAGCCTAGTACTATTTTGAGTCTAAATCATCATAGAGGCCCAAGAATTATTAAATTGTTGGCGAAACTTAATGTCTCTTTGGAGAGTAATGGTTCGTATGACATAGGTTTCCTGGATGAATACAATACAGGGGGAATACGAATAGTGAACCCTTTAAAAGAAAAGAATGGGTGGAACAATACAGAGGGAAGAAGATTTGGATCAAGATGAAAGGGATCCATGCTAATCTAAAATCCCAACTTTTTTTATTGTTAAAGGGCCTTGTATGAAAGCACCTTTCAGTAAAGTCACTTTGTTAAATGCTTTCTCTTTTTAAAAATGAATCCTTTGCCTTTACCTTAAGTACATAAAAATAGAAAAAAGCCAGCACTACCTTAGAGTGCTGGCACCATATTACAAGGCTTTTATTTCTTCAAACAACTCAGAGAGAGTAGAAACTACCTTAGTGTTTTCTCTAACTTCTGCCTTTCCTGCCGGATCTATTAAAATAGCTTGCATATTCATTTGCTCTGCAGGGGCAATTTCATTTAAATAATTATCCCCAATGGAGACAGCTTCCTCAGCCTTAACATGATAGCGCGAAAGGAGTTCCTGAAAGTGTTTGCTTGTGTTTTGAGGCTTTTTGGCACTGGAGATGACTTCAGGGAACACGCCGTGTAACTTTAAGGTTAGAAGAAGGCGCTCTACATCGTCAGCCTGGCTGTTCGTTATAAGGACAAGGTCCTTTTTTTCTCCAAGGTGCAACAATGCTTCACGCAAGCCAGGATTATCAGCAAAGGTGAATTCGTCTGTCTGCATATAATCTTTTGTTTTGCAGTACGAATCATAAGTGCTTCCTACCCCATAATGCTTCGCTGCAGCAACCGGAAGCCACCATCCATCCCCAATTGCAATGAGGTGATCAAAGTCATAAGTAAGCGAACCACTGTAATAGCTTTGTTCGTCAAGCTCTGTGCCTTCCCAGTCAAATACTTTTACAACATTGTTGTTTTCAGGATTGACTGTAAGGATCCTGTCTCTTTTCGCATCATAAATTCTTCCCACAGCTACCGGATGATTTCCCTTTAGAATGGATTGGTAATCATTCCAGAAGAGCTCTCTTTTTTCCGGTTCGAGCTTTTTGCTTAATTCTTCAGCATAAAATTCAAAATGGTGGGTATCTTCGTACAATGTGCCATCAAGGTCAAAGATTACCAGTTTCACTTTGCTCCATGCAACTGTCATTTGAATGCCTCCTAGACTATACGTTTACGGATGTTTGTACTGATTAAGTCAATTATAGTTACTGTAATGATGACTATATATAGGATCATCCCGACATCTTCCCAGTTCCGCTGCTGGGCTGCCAAAATGAGCGGAGCCCCGATACCGCCTGCTCCAACCAGCCCAAGAATAGAGGATGCCCGTACATCAATTTCAAACCGGTAAAGCCCATATGAAGAAAATTCAGGAATGACCTGAGGAATGACCCCGTACCAAAAGACTTGAAGGGGATTAGCGCCAGTTGTGCGAAGTGTCTGGACAATCTCCATGTCGATGGTTTCAATTACTTCTGCATATAACTTACCAAGCATCCCTATACAGTTTATTGTAATGGCGAGAACACCGGCATACGGACCCATTCCCACAGCTGATACGAAAATAATCGCAAACATAATTTCCGGAAAGGCACGGATAGCATTGAGAATCCCTTTACCTATATTGGAAAAATGGCCCGATACGTTCTGGGCAGCAAGGAATCCAATTGGGATTGCCAAAATGCTTCCAATTAACGTTCCAGCAAAGGCAATGGCTACCGTTTCAATCATAAACCCTATATTGGTCGGAATATTAGCTCTTGTAGATTCATCGAAAAATGGCTGAATGAATAATCTGTTTAGCATTTCAGGGGCTGACGCCCCAGAACCCCGGTACGTAAGGTCCGTATATAAAAACGCTACAATATATAAAGCGACAAGAACAATTGCGATTGCAGAAAAATTCATCCAATATTTAGCGCGTTTCGGGTTTCTTAAATCATAATGTTTTGTTGATTTGGTCGCCATTATACTAACCTCTTTCTAAACACCGTACTAATTGTGTCGATAATGGTGACGCCAATGAACGTTACAAATATAATCATAGACACGTTACCAAAATTAAATACGGCAAGCTGCTGATTTAGAAGTAAGCCGATACCGCCTGCTCCTACAAAACCAAGGACAATAGATGCCCTTACATTTATTTCAAGCAAATAAAGTGTATACGAAACATACTGAGGCAGAATTTGCGGAATGGCTCCGTACCAAATGACTTGAAAGATATTGCCCCCTGTAGCCCTTACAGCATCCAAAGGTCCTTCATCAATTGATTCAATCGTTTCACTCACAAATTTCACTAAGATCCCGAGTGAGAAAAAAAATAGGGCAATCATACCTGACAAAGCACCCAACCCTACAATAGCTACAAATAAAACAGCCCATACTAAATCCGGAATCGTACGAAGTACATTTAATGCCAGGCGTGTTGCATGATAGAAGAAAAAGTTTTTATTTATATTTCCTGCTGCTATAAAGGCAATAGGTAAACAGAAAATTGCAGAAAGTGTGGTGGCTAGCAGTGCAATATTCCATGATTCCAGCAGGCCAAATAATACACTTTCAAAGTAACCCCAATTGGGCGGCCACATATCATCAATAAAGAAACTAATTGCATGAGGCAGGCCTTCAATAATTCTGTCAGGGTACGCATCAGTCTGAATTGCAGCAGCTATATATAAAGCTACAACGACAAATAAGATCATTGTTATATTTCGTTTTGAAGAGGCAGGTATGACAGGAATGCGTTTTTGATGTTGAGAATCTTTTGTCATTCTTTTTCAACCTCGCCTAATAAATCATCTTCTTTTATAGGACGACCGTATATATCTTCAAATGTCTGCTCGTTTACTTCAGAAGCCGGTCCGTCAAACACTACTTCTCCTTCCCGCAATCCAATAATCCGGTCTGCGTATTCCATGGAAAGGTCAATAGCATGAAGATTTATAACCATTGTGATGTCGTCTTCTTTGTTTATTTCACGCAAGTCTTCCATCACAGCATGAGCTGTCGGTGGATCAAGACTGGCAACAGGCTCATCTGCAAGAATAACCTTTGGCTTTTGACACAAGGAACGGGCTATACTTACTCTTTGCTGCTGACCGCCGCTTAAAGTATCTGCGCGTTGATACGCTTTATCCTGAATTCCTACCCTGTCAAGACATTGCATGGCAAACTGGAGATCTTCTTGAGAAAACATATTAAGGATACTTTGAAGAGTGCCAGTACGGCCGAGACTTCCAGAAAGAACGTTTCGAAGCACACTGGAACGCTTAACCAGGTTGTAATTTTGAAAAATCATCCCAACATCCCGTCGGAGCATGCGAAGCCCTTTACTGTTTACTTTTAGAGCGTCCGTATCCTCTATAAATAGTTTTCCTTCTGTTGGTTTTACCATTTGATTAATACTGCGGATAAGCGTTGATTTCCCTGCCCCCGACAGTCCTACAACAACAACAAACTCACCCTTGGGGATTTCTAAATTAATATTTTTTAAGCCCTTATGACCATTAGGGTACGTCAACGATACATTATCAAATTTTATCATTTATTAACTACCTCTTTTATTCATATAAAATAAGAAAGCAGGAACTAGGCCTGCTCAGTTTATGATCTTCTTTAGAGAGGAACAAATTTATTTACGGCTTCACCTTGCAGTCGTCTGACAGCAGGTTGTCCACTATATAGATTATTCTTCTACTATCTCCGCAAATCGCTCATAAGTTTCACGGACGATTTCATAGTCTTCAGAGGAAGCTTCAGCCACTCCCGTCCAGTCATATACTTCCTCCATAACTTCCATCATTTCTTCATCATCATTAAAGCTAAGGAAGACGTCCTTAATTTCTTGTGCCAATTCTTCATTCATTTCAGAACGCACGGAAATCGTATCATTTGGAATAGGATCTGTATGTTCAATAACCGTAAGTTCATCATAGATATCTGGGTTCTCGTCTGCGAAATTATCACGAGCATCGTCAAAGGTAGTTGCAAAGTCAGCTTGTCCGTCCAGAAGTGACTGTAAAGCATTGTCATGGCCGCCAACTGTCTGTTGAATAAAGTGTTCATCAACTTCTTCAATCCCCAGATCCATCAAGTGAGATGCCGGGAATAGATACCCTGCTGTAGATGTGACATCACCAAAGGACCAAGTCAGCTCTCCTGGCTCAGAATTAATAATATCATCAATATCATTAATATCAGAATCTTCACGGACAACGAATTGGGCCAAGTAAGAATCATCGCCGTGACGGATAGCTTTCAACAGCACGTTCACCTCAGCTCGCTCTTCTGCTTGTACAAAACCAAAGGGAGGGAGGAACCCAATATCTATGGTCTGGGTGCGCATTCCTTCGACTAGTGCTGTATAGTTTGTCATCACTTCTGCGTCAATTTCAACTCCAAGCTCTTCGCTTAGACGCTCCTGCAGAGGTTCCACTGTTGTGGCAATTTCATCAGCATCCTGTGATGGGACAAATCCCATTGTTAATTGATTCACGTCCCCTGCTTCTTCGCTATCTCCTCCACCACATGCTGTAAGTAACCCCACAGATAAAGCTACGGTTATACCAATCATCCACTTATTCATTTTATACCCCTCCACATAATAAGTTGTAAAACAACGTTTATAATGAAAAACCACTTACTCATTTTTGGAAAACCGAAAATTATTTTTGATTATTAGTTTTTCATTCGGATTACACGACCCATTGTATTTGACAGTTAGATATAAATCAACTAAACGTTTGAAAAAAGCAAGGGAATTACAGGAAGGAGTCAGGTTTTAGTAAATTATATATAAATTTCTCTATCGTTCCCCGTCGCCGCCCGGTTTATTCAAACTTCAAACAGCAATACGGAGTTCAACAAAGTTTTTATTATTAGTTTTTACCTCTCCAGGTGAGGATATTCCTTTTAGAAGGAATACTCATAGTAAGCCTCCAACCTATAGAAAGTAGTGAAAGAAGGATGAATGGATCTGTTCACAACTTTCGTATAAGTATGCCACCTTTATAACCCGACAGACGAGCAATGTAGAAGGAGGATAAACTACGCTATAATGTATAATGAGAGAAATTGTGTATTTTAAATACACTAATGCATCACCTAGATGTTAGCTAGCAAAAAGAAATTATTTAGTTATAAGCATTGCCATGCTATATCTCTTATGGTTTACTTATAGTGTAAATTTAATCGTTTTCTTTAGGTGCCCTACTAGGGGAGAATAGGGAAGTTTTAAAACGACGCGGAGCCCGCCACTGTATTCGATGAGCAGCTGCAATGCCACTGGGGAACTGGGAAGGCGCAGTCTGTGATGATTCGGAGCCAGGAGACCTGCCTAAAGAGAATATGTATTTTGAGGGAATGGCAAAACCTCAGCTTATTAAAGCTGAGGTTTTTTGTGGTCGGGAAGTATCACGATGGAGGGAATGTTATGAATAAATTAAAAGAAACAATTAGGTTAATTGATGGAGTGGATACGAAAGCAGAAAAACAAATGGAACAGCATATAAACTCACTGACTAAACCGATAGGAAGTTTAGGTTCGTTAGAACAACTAGCAATTAAATTAGCAGGTATAAAGAGAAGTACTCAACCTGAGGTTGACCCAGCAACGGTAATTGTAATGGCAGCAGACCATGGGGTAACGAAGGAAGGCGTGTCAGCCTTTCCTTCAGAAGTTACTAAGCAAATGGTACATAATTTTATGAACGAGGGCGCAGCAATCAATGTGTTGGCACAAGTGGCGAAGGCTACTGTAGAAGTAGTAGATATTGGTGTGAAGGAAAACTTGGATCTCCCAGGTTTAATCAACAAAAAAGTTTGTTTTGGAACAAACAATATGATGGTAGGACCAGCTTTGACGAAGGAAGAAGCAATCGTAGCACTAGAATCAGGGATCGAGGTAGCACAGGAGGCCATACAAAAAGGTGCTAAGCTGCTTGCCCTTGGAGAGATGGGAATTGGAAATACTACAGCAAGCAGTGCCATGCTGTCAGCACTAGGCCAAACATCTGTTGAGACAGTAGTTGGAGTAGGTACGGGTTTAAATAATGAGGGGAAAAAAAGCAAAATTCAAGTAATTAAGCGCGCCATTAACGTTAATCAACCGAATCCTAATGATCCAATTGATGTGTTGGCAAAAGTCGGTGGATTAGAAATAGCAGGGCTTGCAGGAGTTGTTTTAGGTGCCGCGGCAGCACGCATTCCAGTATTACTAGATGGTTTTATTACAGCTGTAGCTGCTCTTACAGCCGTTCGTATCGCTCCTTTATGTGAGCATTACCTTATGGCTTCCCATCAATCTATGGAACCGGGCCATGCTGTTGTGAATCAACTTTTAGGGCTGCAACCGCTCATTGATTTGCACCTCCGCCTTGGAGAAGGGAGTGGGGCTGCGCTTTCCCTGCCAATTGTTAGGTCAGCCGTCCATATAGTCCATAAAATGGCTACGTTTGAAGAAGCAAAGGTCTCTGGAATTAGCTGAGTTATTTTAATTTAAACTTACAAAATAAACGTCTGTGTCCGTATCTATTCCCGCTAGAGAACATTTATTCTGTAAGCCCGCCAAAAAAGGCATCTCGCTTATATAACGTGGTTATGAGCATAGATCAAAGTATAATTGTCTCCACTAATCCCTTTGCTTGCAAAATAGATAACGACCTAATTTTTTCAACTAATACTCATAAATAAAGTGCTTAACTGCTAGATTTTACCCTAAAATATTTCAGGTGACTTCCGAAGGGGCGGAGTAGCATTAACCTAGAAAAAAGGACTCAGTATGAATAATTATGAAGGACTGTGAATTAGATTGATCCCAGAAAAGAATAATGATTCTCACACTTTTTAGATGCTGGTGCTAAGTGAAGTGATCGCCAGGAGAGTCTTGTTCGCTAATTAATAGTATTCTATATACATAGAATGCCTACTTAGCTTTGAGTGGGCACTAATATTTAGAGTTGAGGGTAGTACTTACATGACATTTAGGAAGAAGGTGTTGATTTACTACAAATAGAACCTTCTATCTATACCCATCTCCCATGTTTTGGTAAAATATTAGTAAGTAAAAAAATGGGAGGGATAATATGCTAAAGAGTATTAAAAAAATATGTAAAAAAGAACCTTCTCAACCAAGAAAAGGAACAAATACTGAAACCAAAAACGAATCACAGAATTCTAAAGAGAAAAGAGATTAGACGGCTTCAAACTTACTTCTACCCTGTCTCTGGCAGAGTTCTGCTCGAAAAGTATTAGGGAAACAGTGGGCCGCGTAAAGCGGCTTTTTTCCTATTCCTTCCAAAAACCAAAAAATTAAGGAAAGGCTTACCCAAAAGGCCAGCCTTTCTGTGGAGCAGAAAGAAACCATGAGGGAGGTCCTTAACGTCCAATTACATCATAACAGAATTTATTGAATATTTAACTAATTGGAGTGGACCTATAAGATTCAATCGAGAACCAATTAGAGGACAAGGATGACGATGACTTACTTTTAGAAGAAGCCATTAAGATAGAAGGAATAGTAATGAGAAAGAATTTTGGAATAATAACAAGCAGATAACAAAAGTGAAATTACTCATCACTTAGCAAACGATTCAAGATAGAGGCTTTTTTAATAAGGATTAAAAGACAATAATATATATCTTTGCGGAAGCATTAAACAGTATTGCTATGGCAAGCTGGGAAAAAGCCCCTTAAAGAGGAAAAATAAGAAGGTTTAGCGAAAGGTCACTTTATAATGTTCGCAATGAGTGGCAGGCTTTAAAAAACAAAGTTCCAATGCATTTGAATTCGCTGCCCTGGTATTTGAATGATTAAGCCAGCTATAGTGGAGGCTTACAAAAAAACAGTTATAAAAGATTAGATATGGACAAGGAACAAAATTTTCTATACTTAAACAAACGTTTGATTTAAACTACTTATACAATAAAAAATGAGAAAAGCGCTGCTATTATTAATGCAGCGCTTTTCTCATTTTTATTTTTGAACATTACCCGCTTGTGGTCCTCGTTGACCTTCAACAACGTCAAAAGAAACATTTTGTCCCTCATCAAGTGTTTTAAACCCATCCCCTTGTATAGCAGAGAAGTGTACGAATACATCTTCACCACCTTCACGTTCAATAAAACCAAAACCCTTTTCGGCGTTAAACCATTTAACTTTCCCTTGTTCCATGTACAAATCCTCCTGAGTGCTTTACATGCACAATAATTTTTCTTAAATTTTCACACGTAGTACAACTTTTTTTGCTCAAACTAAATATCATTATTACCTAAAAGCCAAATAGTGATAGGTAAGACTTTGAGATTATCGCCATCTTTTCCCCCACTTCACACCGTACGTGAAAGTTTCCCTTCATACGGCGTTCTATCTGACTCAATTGACCATAATTTATGTTAAGAGAATATAGGGGATCGTTGAGCTAGTGTTCTCAATTTATCGAATAACCCTTTTTTCTCTTCAGCTATTTCGTAGCTTTTCAAGATGGATTTTGCCTTTACTGAATCACCATGATGAACAGCCAAATGAATGTCCTTTAGTACAATTATCAAGTTGTCAAAGTTATCTTGTCCTCCAAATTCCAACGGAATTTTGTGGTGGCAGTGCCAGCCAGTTAGACTTAATTCTTGTTTAGTGATGGCACACTTCCCAAACTGAGCAATAAACTTTGAAATACGATTATCATTGTACTCAATTGTTCGATGATTCATGTAATACCTTTGCACATGTCTAAGTGTTTCCTTATCTATAGCCTTCAGAGTATCGTGAATTTTTCCCCTGCCTTCTACTGTATAATTAGAGATTGACTGGGTGAAGTTTCTTGCTGGTTTGTGTTTAGATGCATGAATAGGAATTAATACGATGCCCTGAATTTTATAGAGTTTTGGATTATAGTTTCTATATCTCTTTTTCAAGGTAGTTGACATGTCGTGTTTGGTGGCTTTGGTCCAATCTTGTCTCAGTCGATTATAGAGGGTTCTTATGAGATGGTTACTCATATGGTCTAAGTCTTTAATAATATGGGTAGCAGCTGAATAATAATTTTGGATACCCATAACTACCGTATTATAGTGCCATACTGATTCTGGTGTCTGCTTCTTTCGTATGTCTTTGATGGCTTTCTTTAATTTGTTATAGGCATTATTTCTAGCTTTTCGGCACATTCTACTGTGGGCGACATGACGATTCCTTTTTTTCCGTGCTTTAATGGTAAACCCTAAGAAATCGCTAGATTTCTTTCTTAGGTTAATCACTTTGGATTTTTTTGTGCTTATATCAAGATGAAGACGTATCCTAAGAAACTTTTTTGTCGCCTCGAACACTTTAAGTGCTGTTGAATAATTACGACATAAGATTTTAAAATCGTCAGCGTATCTAATGAGAAAACATTCCTTGAGCCTGCTTTTCTTCAACGCTTTGTATTTATCATTTCTGCTTTTATATGGGTGTGCAGTCTCAATAGTTTCCCATTGGTCACTAATCCACCAATCCAATTCATTTAGAACTATATTGGAGAGAAGAGGGCTTAGTATTCCTCCTTGCGGAGTTCCTTTTTGAGAAAATCCCTCATTAACGATTTCTGCTTTTATCAATCTTGAAATGATAGAAATTAGCTTTTTGTCTCGAATTCCCAAACTCCATATTTGTTTCAGAAGTTTGCCATGATGGACATTATCAAAGAAACCCTTAATGTCCATGTCCACACAATAATGAAATCCTTTTCCTTGGCTATTAACCAATGACTTCATTCGCGCTAAGGCGTGATGCGTACTTCGATTGGGACGAAAACCATAACTATGGGGGTGAAACTTAGCTTCACAAATAGGTTCAAGTATTTGTAAAATACATTGTTGAAATAACCTATCCCAAATTGTTGGTATTCCAAGAGGTCTTTGATCACCATTTGGTTTTGGTATAAATACACGCCTAACAGCTTGTGGTTGATACCAAGCAAACATTGACTTAACCTTCTCTATCACTTCTTCTATTGGAAGCATTTTTATGTCGTTGACTGTTTTACCATCTGTGCCAGCTGTGGTGCTACCCATATTCTTTTTAATATTTCTGTAGGCCAATCTAATATTTTCATCCATCTTCATAAGCTCGATTAGCTTATAAAAATTATCTCCGTTTTGACTCTGCTGATATAAATGATCCAGTGTAGTCTGCATATTATAGTACTCAGCGTGTCTAAGTTTCGCAGTTATTTTTATAAGTCGGTGCCCCTTTCGGAGTTAACCTTTTTTAGTCTCACAAGAACCTTATATTGTAACTGAGCGACTTACTTGCTAAGAAAACGGTTGGTCAATCTTTTATCAGACTAGTGGCTATCCCTCCACGATGTTTCCATCGTTTCATTAGTACGATGCCACCACTCTCCCCGCCATAAATGAAGGTTATACGAACGCTAATCTCACGATCACTTTCCCTTCAAACATTTCATAAAAGATAAGTTCTCCATGTTGGCGGCTTTCCACGTTCCACTACTTCTATCTATACATAGCACTTTTAGAGCCCTCCTTTAAGCCTGCTGACTTGAGGCCGCCTGTAACGACCTATGGGTTTTCATAACAACTATTCTTACTCACCCACATCAGCGCCACGCCCGTGACACACCCATTTCTGGATGTTATGCGTTCTAGACCCGTACATTCGGAGGTTCGTCAGGTTCAGCCTCCCGTTGGTTTTAAGAACCGATTCTACCCTTGAGTGTTTTATAGACTCCCGGCCTATGGATTACATCGCCCACCTCTGGGCGACTTTCGGGGTACCCGAGTACCTTACGGTAATTTTCAGCCGTCTTCACCGAGCTTCATACGATTACAGTTCTTATCAACTGCCTTTCGCATGTCGGAGGATCAGAGGAAGCCCTTCAGGGCGTTACCCCGTCATTTGACTTCTCGAAATAGTAGTTCTCTGACCTTTTAGCCAGAGCTTAACCTTTTCAGTTAAGAACGTGTCACACAGTTATATAACTGTAGTGTAGGAACTCACTCGCTGCTCGTTTTTCAGTTGTTTATTGGTCCATAGATTTTTCTTAGATTTTCCCCTAATCAGGAGGTATGTTTTAAAGCTAATAAGTTTCTAGTATTTTACTATTTTAGGTGAAATTATTAGAGGCTTTTATTCACTAGGCAAAAGAAGAGAAGTAAACACAGTTAATATTCCAAAAGGCGGCATGACATAGAAGGATAGAATCCTACCTCTTAATTTAAATATTTACTTTTAGCAACAGAAAAAAGCCCACATTTCTGTGAGCTTCTTCGTTACTTATTGTCTTCTTTCATTTTTGAATAAAGTCTCTCATCAAACTCCGAGTTTTTTCTCTTTGATCTTTGGTGGTAAAACCAGAAGCATACACGCCACGGTGTTTACGATCTATAGTTTGCCCCTTTAACTTGGTCATAAGATGTGTGTTTAGTTAGTATAACGCAATGAGCTTATTTGCTTCAATGGTGTCTAAAGCTTTCCGGCTGGGAGAATTTAATCAAAGTGTCACAAAACTTTAAAATCTTCTAAAAATTATTTACAATAAGTTTTATGGAAGAATTTCTTACAAACATCTTGAAATAGGTAAGGATAGGGGTATAAAAAATGCGATTTGAGAGAGAATCTAGTAAACTCAGTCTCCTTTATGAAATGTTTATTACATATATTTCTAAGATGAAAGGCGAACAAGGAAACGTAACTCGTATCAACCTTTCAGATAATATCATATCAGCTATCGGTGGGTTGATTACGATAAGCATAGTGAGTGTGATTGCTGTGGCATTAGGGTATCCCATGGTCCTTGGGCCCATTGGAGCAAGCTGTTTGTTAGTGTTTGCCGCTCATCATGGCCCGTTTTCACAACCACGGCACATTTTAGGAGGACATTTCGTCTCAACGCTTGCTGCTTTAGCCATTTGGGATATGTTAGGAAAGAGTCACTTGACCATTGGCCTGACGCTAGCGGTTGTGCTCATCCTCATGATCCTTTTGAATGTTATGCACCCACCCGCTGCTGCAAGTGCGATTGTGGCTATTAACTCTCAGTCAGGATGGATTTTCCTTCTCACTGTCATTATAAGTTCTCTGGTCGTTATAGCTATTTCGGTTCTCTATAATAACCTATTTAAAGACAGGAACTATCCGAAACAGTGGATGTGATAGAAACGGAATGTGAAAAATCCCCTTCAACCTTAAAAGGCACAGAAATTATATGAGTAGGAAAGGTTTGATTCATGCCTTCCGCATGTCGGCGGATTAGTTGTCTCTTTAACCAGGACGGTAAACCTGACGCTTCCTGGTTGTAAAATGGGAGAAAGAAGACCAGTTGGAGGGGAGGAGGAAATGTACTGAGAATATCTCCTCCTTTTTCTTGTTATCCGTATAAAAATCTTTCGGTAGAAGAAAATACAAAAAGTGGAAGAATTCTCTAATCCCTTTCTAAAGCAGTTTGCCTTAGTGGTGGGACGAGAGGGGATTTTATCATGCTACCGAAAGGAGACTATTCATGGATCAACACCAATCCAACAATTCAGATGCTGGAAATAAAAAGAATCAGCAGTTAGATAACTACCGAGTTGACCACGAAAATACGAAGCTTACCACGAATCAAGGGGTGCCTGTGACCAACACAGATGACTCGCTGAAAGCAGGTGAGCGGGGACCTACGTTAATGGAAGATTTTCATTTTCGTGAAAAAATGACTCACTTTGATCACGAACGGATCCCTGAGCGAGTGGTCCATGCGCGAGGTTTCGGGGCTCATGGATATTTTCAAGTTTATGAACCAATGGCGGAATACACGAAAGCTAGTTTTCTACAAGATCCCTCCGCAAAGACACCCGTGTTTGTTCGCTTTTCCACCGTGGTAGGGTCCCGTGGATCTGCAGACACAGTCCGGGACGTGAGGGGATTTGCGACTAAGTTTTATACGGAAGATGGAAATTACGATTTGGTTGCGAATAATATTCCTATCTTTTTCATACAAGACGCGATTAAATTTCCTGATATCGTCCATGCTTTAAAACCCGAACCTCATAATGAGATACCACAAGCCTCTGCAGCGCATGATACGTTATGGGATTTTGTGGTCAATAACACGGAGACTGCCCATATGATGATGTGGCTCCTTTCAGATCGTGCAATTCCACGAAGTTTTCGTATGATGGAAGGTTTTGGCGTTAACACGTTTCGCTTTGTAAACGAGCAAGGGAAAGCCCGATTTGTCAAATTTCATTGGAAACCTTTACTAGGGGTTCACTCACTTACCTGGGATGAAGCCCAAAAACTAGCGGGAAAAGACCCTGATTTTCACCGACGCGACCTTTGGGATGCGATTCAAATGGAGGAATATCCAGAGTTTGAACTTGGGGTGCAAATGATTGAAGAAGAACAGGAATTTGCCTTCGACTTTGATATCTTGGATCCAACAAAAATCTGGCCGGAGGAAACAATCCCTGTAAAAAGAATTGGAAAGATGACGCTAGATCGTAACCAAGATAATTTCTTTGCTGAAACCGAACAGGCGGCGTTCCATGCTGGCCATGTGGTTCCAGGTATAGACTTTAGTAACGATCCTCTTCTCCAAGGAAGGTTATTCTCTTATACTGATACGCAACTTTTGCGCTTAAGCGGTCCAAATTTTCACGAGATCCCAATTAATCGTCCTATCGCCCCTGTGAATAATAATCAACGTGACGGATTTCACCGAAGAGCTATTGATAAAGGAGCCGTGAGCTATTCACCTAATTCATTACGAGCAAATTCTCCTCATCCGGCGTCAGACCAGGAACATGGGTTTACTCATTACGCTGAAAAAGTGGAAGGACAAAAAATTCGAAAACGAAGTGAGAGCTTTCATGATCATTACCGGCAAGCAACACTGTTTTGGAACAGCATGTCGCCCGCTGAAAAGCAGCATATTATTAAGGCGTTCCATTTTGAAGTAGGCAGTGTGAAAGATAAGCAGCTTAAGCAGAGAGTCGTAGACATGTTTAACAATGTAGATGGACAGCTCGCCGTCCAAATTGCTCAAGGCATTGGTGTCAATCCTCCTTCAAATCCCGGGGGGACTGGAGTTACAGACCTTTCTCCAGCAGTCAGTCAGGAAAATACGATTAGAAGTGCTCGAACCAGGAAAGTCGGTTTCCTAATCGATCAGGGTTTTAGTTACCATGACGTCACTCAAGCGACAACCGCTTTAGCAGCGGCAGGTGTCCACATCGATGTGATTAGCAAACAGCTAGGGATGATATCAAGTATGGAGGGGCAGCAGATAGAGGCGAATAAAAGCTACGCAAACAGTGGCGCTGTAATGTATGACGCCCTCTTTGTTCCCGGCGGGAAACAATCAGTCGATAGTTTACGCATGCATAAGGACGCCAAAGATTTTATTAGTGAGGCTTTTGTTCATGCGAAAGCCATAGGGGCTACAAATGAAGGAGTGGACCTTTTGCTTGCTACCGATATCCAGCAAATCACAATGGCAGGAGTAGAGTCAAATGGAGAGGTATTTGCGGATTATGGGATTGTCACCATACGTAATGCACAGGATTTAAATTCCTTCAATCAGGCATTTATTAACGCCGTTGCCCAACACCGGCATTGGATGCGTCAAAATCAGGACGGAAAGATGAGTGGATAATTTAGCTGTTCCCTCCTATTATCATCGATGACAAGGAAGTCGAGTTAGGACTTTCCCTCATTAAAAAATCAGTAGCTCACGTTCTCGAATCTAAAGATATAATCTATGGGGGCCCAAATTACTGGAGACCGATAACCAATTGGGATACATTTTCCATCTGAAAATACACTAACAGAAATGGAGGGTAACTACTATGAAAGTTGTGAAACTTGAAGATATCATTGGTACGGAACAAGAGGTTGATAATGGAAATTGGGTCAGCCGCCGTCTTGTCTTAAAGAAGGACAATATGGGATACTCTGTGCACGATACAATTATTCGTGCAGGTACAGAAACTCATATCCACTATAAAAACCACCTTGAAACTGTTTATTGTATTGAAGGAAAAGGTGAAGTAGAGACCTTAGCAGATAGTAAGATTTGGCCAATAGAAGCAGGCACAGTATATGTACTTGATAAGCATGACGAGCATCTCCTTCGTGCGGAGCAAGACATGAGAATGGTTTGCGTGTTTAACCCGCCGATCAGTGGCAGAGAAGTACATGATGAAAATGGAGTATATCCAGCTGACATTGATACAGTAGATTATGCAGACTAATGTGTTTCATAAAAAAGCTTCCGCACTTTTAAGTGCGGAAGCTTTTTTGGGTGAAATTCTAACAGTGTTGCCCGTATAAAGCATTAATATTCTAGAGTGAAAATTGAGCGGTTGATAAAGTTTTTTTATTCTTCAAATTGCTCCGAGTAATTTCCTTCCAAGCGTTTGTAGTAAATCCAAGACATAATAATAATGCTTTTTCGATACCGTCACTGTTTTTCTGAGTCACCCCCCTACCATAAAAGATATGATGCAAAGATACTGGATTTGTAGGACTCCTTCGATTATCCTGTTTATAATCTCTGAGTAGATAGTAGCTGCGGGCGTGAAAGGGCAGGTTAAAAATATTAAAAGAGATTGTTATGGCCAAGTAGACGAACTCACAAGAAGTTGGTCTACTTTTTTCTATAGCAATATATATTAAATGATTGGTAATTAGTAAAAATTGTTTTCCAATGTACCCTATTTCTATTTATTTACATACAGAACTAGAGAGTGGGAGTTGAGGGAAATGAAGGGTAACAGCGATGTATCTTTCCATGCCTATATAAGGGGTATTATTTTCATTGGCTTTGCTCTCTTGCAATTAGGAATGATTATATCAGGAAGTATCCAGTATCCGTCTCTATATTGCCCCAACTATGCTGCCATTCGTTTATGTGGCCACTATGTAATTCTTACTTGGGATTTTACAGGTTCTACGGAGTACTCAAAATAACATGGAGGGCTTCTATTTTGATTGCGCTAAAGACCACAGCATGAATGGGAGTCCTCTGACTAAAATTGTGATTTATAGGCAAAAGAAGGGAAAAAATCAAGCGATGTCAACGTTAGAGGAGAAAGGAAACGAAGAGCGAAAACACAGGATCCAATTTTTATAAGGTGGGCAGAAGTCCAAACATATCTTGTAGTTCTTAATATAATAAAATTGTATCACAACCTTTCTAACCAGTTCTTTTCACACCACTTTTATTGAAAAGTGGTGTGTTTTTTCGCGCATAGCCTAATTTTAGGTGCATATATATTTTCTGAGCAGGTGCTTATGCTTTGCTTTATCGTCTAACCGTCTCCTAAAAACGATGAAGTCAAGGCATAAGGGTCACACCTGCTTTTTTTATGTCATGACGATTATCACACTTAGTACCTATAACGTACATAATTGCTGTTTAGAGTGGAAGTTTGTAGAGGCTGACAGGGGAGGATATAACGAAACAATCCGTATTCCTTTTGGTGAATTATTTTTGTAATGGATATGTAGGGGAAAGACGCTAAATTGAAAAGTGAACATGGCACCGCTGAATGCTATGTTCACTTTCTTTCCAATGAAGGAAGTTTCGAATAGGAAAGTCTAGAATATTCTTTTTTTCTCCTTTAAAGGGAAACCGGCCAGGGACATTGCATACAAAAAGGGGGTCCGTTTCACCTCAGGAGCTAAATTAGGGTCTTCCACTGGATAAACATGTCTTAGATTCATTTCAAGAATCCAGACATGGAGATTCTTGTCTACCACAAAATCAATAGCAATGTCTCCAAAGGTACCTTTTTTATCAAGTTTTTTGCAAGCACGAGTACAAATACTAACTATTTTTTCTTCTTGCCGTTTTAAGCTTTTTTCATCCAACTTAAAAATTTGGGATAAGGCCTCTGGCCCGGTGATCCAATAATCCAATTGGCGCAAGTTTGTTATAATACTTTCGGGTTTGGAGACTCTAGCAGTAATCCCCGAAGAGACCCATTTCTTTTTTTCGTTTTTTTGCATATATATGCGAAAATCTATATTTCTTGACTCGTGTTTCGTTGCAACTCCTTGCTGAACAAGATATGGTCTATTGCTTTTGATCCTTCTTTTTAAAAGAGAGTAATCGTCTAGTCGTTTAACGGTTGATTTTCCTTTTGTGTCGTTTGTTATCTTAATTGTAGTCCCGTCTTTCTCGATGTGCAGAATGCGCCTGCCCTCAGAACCTTTGATAGGTTTAACATACAAGGAGGAATAAGAGTTTAGCATTTTTTTAACTTCTTTAATAGATGTTACTTTGTTTGTATACGGAAGGTGTTTTCGTAATGTAAGATCAGGGGATAGCCATTCCCACATCTCCCACTTGTTAAAAAAGTACGAATTAAAGATACGTCCCTTTGTCCATTTATATAGAAATTTATTAGTTTCTTCTTCAAGAGGAACTCGTTTAAAGACCGCCCCGGGGGCATAGAAAACGGCCTTTTTCCATTTCTGTTCTCCAATTTTTACATTTGGTTGAAAATAATAGCCTTCAATTTCTTTCTTTCTGGTATTAATGCCTTCTTCCGAACAGACACAGATCATACCTCTGACGGGAACAAAGCTGTCAATCCTTTTCTGTAAGTTTTTCAGACGCTTTTCTAAACGTTCATTGTCGTTTGCTGCGACCCACAGTATCATTGGGCCTAGATAAAATGAATTTCTTTTAATTCTATACTCAAAGGAAAGGTTTTCGGGGATAAAAAGAACGTTTCTAAAGCTCTTTGAAAGACCAATCATATTGACTGGCAGGTCTTTCTTAAACTGGACCGTCATTTTCTTTTTCCAGGATCCAAAGTGAAAGGTGATCCTGCCTGCTTGTGATCTAAATTCCTTTTTCAAACGTATTGGCAAATAGATCTCTGCAGATGGAATCGTACGTAACCACTTTATCTTCACTTTTGCTCCACCCTTTTTTATTAATGTATGAGTACTGCGGAAAATAGGTATAGACGATGTATACTCTTTGTTAGGAGGACAAGGTCATAAATTGATAAATGAGTGCTAGGATGAAAAGGTATCGAATAACACGGGTAACGTGAGTCCTGTAAAAATGTGTGTTTTTCCAAATAAGGGGTGACGGTTTGATAGTCACCTATATTTCGTAGGAGGTGGGCCATCATTTTATAGTATATCGAAGTGGCTAATACTGGACCTTTATTGTGCGTTATTCTTTTTGCTTGTTAAAATCTGTAACGAGATAAAGGGAAGTGGGGGATGATCATAATTAGGTAGAGACTAGCAGTAAGAAAAAGTATGCAGTTAAGTAGCCTCATGGGTTTCATTAGTAGTGTTTATTTTTATCGAAAGGCGTAAGGTTCCGCTTCCTTAAAATACAAACGCTCACCAAGAAGCTTTAAGAGAACCTCCAAAACTCATTTAAGTTACTGTGATATAGAGTTCTCTGCATTTATATATCCAGAACCATACACGTTTGGGTCCTTATCTCTCCACATATCTGCTCCCTCTAGTATCATTTTTTTTACTTGTTGTGGCGTGAGTTCGGGATTATGCTGAAGGAGCAAGGCAACCACTCCAGCGCAAATAGGAGTAGCCATTGAAGTGCCTGACATGGTGAAATAATCGTTTTCGACTCTATCATGTTTCTGTAATCGGTCGATATAAGAGAGTGGGGAACGTAAGGAGATAATATCGACACCGGGAGCTAAAATGTCCGGTTTTGCCTTTCCATAAGGCGTTGGTCCGCGGCTAGAAAAATCCGCCACTTCATTATCTTTTCTTGATGCAGTATCTTTATCATCAAGAGCGCCAACTGTGATCACCTTTTCACTCACACCTGGGCTTGATATGGTTTTTTCCTTAGGACCATCATTTCCTGCGGCTGCACAAACGACGATTCCTTGATCCCATGCTTCATTTACGATTCGTACCAGGGGATCTTCTTCTTCATTATCAAACCTTTGGGCGGGACTTCCTAAGGACAGATTTATAATGTCAATTTTATTGTTTGGGTGTTTTTCATTATATTCAATGCACCATTCTACTCCAAGCATGACGGTTTCTAATGAGCCAGCACCCATTTTATCTAAAACTTTCACACCGATAATGTTTGACTCAGGTGCAGGCCCCTTATACTTCTCGTTAGAAGCTAGACCATTTCCCGCTACAGCACCCGCACAATGAGTACCGTGCCCGTTATCATCATAGGGTTCGGTCCTTTCGTTAATAAAGTCCGCAAAATCTATAATCCTTCCAGTTAAATCTTCATGAGGATACACCCCTGTATCAATGATTGCCGTAGTGATTCCTTTCCCCGTTAATACAGTATTGTCTCTCTTCACGCTTTTTGCCTTCGCAGCAGGAATAGCGGTATTGAGTAAGGCTTTGATTTCTCGGTTTAAATGTACTTTCTTAATAGAAGAGCACCTAGAAAGCATGTCTTGCAATGCTGCAGGTGTAATATTCGCACTGCAGCAAGAAATTCTAGTGAAGTGATGGTTCATCTTACAGTTTTTATGGTGTTGTATAATCTCTTCTACTTCAAGCAGACCTTTCGTACACTGCTCTTTGTCAAATTCAACGATGACAGACAACTTTTTAGTCTTGCTGATAAACCTTTCATAAAAGACACGCAAAAAACGAGGTGTCCTGTTTAAAGGTTGGTAAGAAAATAGGAGATTCTCTCTTAAGGAGGGGTCTAGTTTATGCGAATAAGAGCGGAAGGAATTGACCATGTTATCGTTAGACATAAAAAATGTTCCTTTCTTTTTCATGGTTTTTTCATAAAATATGAAAAAGAAAAGAAGAGTGTACCGGCACTTGTCCAACAAGTAAAGAGTTTTTCTTCTAGGCTCTATGGATAAGGTACCTCGGTTATCTTTATCGCACCTTCACAAATACTTATTAATTAAGGAGTGATTTTAACAGGGGTGGGAGGGCACCTGCAATTGTTTGGTCAGGATGCCTCATCTCCCAGACGAACCATGATGAAGATATCTACTATATTCTAAAGGGTTGATAAAAGCCTGTTTCCGTACTTGTGGGGGAGAGCCTCCTACTAGATAGGCTAACTTTGTAGACGTTGCATTACATTCTATAAACCATAGTTTGCCTCCGTTATCTAAAGCAAAATCAATTGCAGTCTCTCCAAGATTTCCATAGATACTTTCTAATCTTAAGCAGGCTTCCTTCACGAAATTCACGATTCTACCTTTTAACGTCTTAATCTGTTCTTCTGAATACTTCAAATGAGATGAAAAAAAAGGTTCAAATCGATGAAACGTTGCTCCTGAAAGTAAGTTAGTAATGTGGGCGTTAGGTGCTCCCAATTTAACAAACAAATCAGTAATGTTTAATTCATTTTTCTTGTTGCGTTGGACCTCGGCTCGCATATCAATTATTTTTCCATTTAGTTTTATGGTTTTAATTTCTGCTTGCATGATTGCTTTTTTTCCTTTTAAAGCTTTTCGTATGACTCTAGTCAACGTGCTTATTGATGTAACTCTTCTATGCACTAATTTCTTTAAAAAGTACTTATATTCGTAGGTTTTTCTTCCAACCTTTCTTACTTGAATAATATTAAAACCTTTTCGTCCAGTTCTTGATTTAATATAAATGGTATCGGTTTGTTTAAACATCTGTTGCAATGCTTTTGGATGATAAAGTTTCGTTAATGGGAGATGAACAGCGAATTTTTTTTCTTCTACTAATTTAAGATGAACAAGCCATTTATCAAAAGCACTTTTGGAATTTAAAAAAAGAACACCACTATGTTTGAGATGTTTTCTGAAATTTCTATGGCTCTTGTGATCAATAGCACGAGTACGGCTATATAGGACGTGAGGGTAGGAGGTTACTCTTTTCTTGAAGTTTTGGTTTACATCGTCATAATACGTGGCTAGAATGTACTTTCTATTTATATGAACATCTGATTTAGAAAAGAAAAAAAGCTCCGTGCCAACGGACTTATTAGCTTCTAACAATTCTTTAATATTAAACTTTATCTGCTTTTTATTGTGAAGGTTTCTGATTGTCTGTGCGCCTAACAATACTCCAACTTTCGTTTTGGTTGGCAGCATCAAGTTCACTCCTTTATCTAAAAATGCCTTATATATTATATGAAGGGAAATAAAGGAGTGAGGGGTACAAAACTACCTCATTCGTACATTTTTAGTGTAATTGACCGTCAAAAAAATCTCTCATGGAGGTTCATAAGGCCCGTTGTCTGTTAAAAATGGGGAAAATGTTTTTTGACAGGTTATCTTATTAAAGAGGAGCATTCGTTTTAATCACTTTTGCTGGGATCCCCACGGCCACACTATTATCTGGAATATCGGAAATAACAACGGCTCCTGCACCAATTTTGCAGTTTTTCCCGATTTTCACATTGGGAATAACGGTCACCCCGGCACCAATGTCTGTTAACGTTCCAATAAGGACATTCCCGGTTAAGCGGCTCCCAGGTCCTATGTTTACATAATCTTCAATTTTACAATCATGATCTACACTAGCTGATGTATTTATAATGCAACTTTCGCCAATAGTCGTTTGAGGGTTTACAACAGCCCCCGCCATGATGGAAGTTCCTTTTCCTATCTTTGCACACTTAGAAATTATACTCTGACGATGAATAGCTGAGATTAAAGGGAAGTTGTAGTTTAGCAGGAAGATGATTTTTTCTTTACGAATGGTTGTGTCCCCAATAGCCACGTGCCATCCTTCTACTTCTGATTTCCAAAGTAATAAATTGTCCACTGAGTCTTTATTCACACTATACTTCCCTAAAAAAGGTGCGTTGGAGGCAGAAAAAAAGAGTAGGGAAGAGTTTTTTTCTAATATATTTGTAATGACCTTCGCATGGCCTCCCGTCCCAATGATCCCAATCGTTCCCATGACAGTCCCCTCCTAATTCTCTGTATCCTTCCTTAGTTGAGTAGGAAGGAGGCAAACTGGAAGTCCAGGCTCGTGTCAATGTCTATTGAACTCTTATCTGACATGACATAAGGGTATGACCTCTCACCCAAAAAAGATTTTCTTTCTTTTAAAAATGCTGTTTTAGATGCATAGATCGCTCCGTTGAGACAATAAACATTTTTGTCTGTAGAAGAACGCTGCATTCTCCTTTCAGGAAAAATGGGGGAGAGGGTGCCATTTGAATTAAGTTTATAAAAAGGATTAATGGAAGAGTTGAGTTTATAAACACTAACGATGGAATCTGCATTTTGCTTATGGAGCAAGTCAATGGCCTCATCAATATGTTTTTCGTTACGTAGGGGGGAAGTGGGTTGTAATAATAGAAAAACATCAGGTTCATATTTCTCTGTTTGTTGTAGATAACGTAAAGCATGTAAACAAGTATCCATAACCGGGGAATGGTCCATGGCAAGCTTAGCTGGTCGTAAAAAAGGAACTTCGGCTCCTGCTTTTTTGGAAATAGTTGCTATGTTTTGATCATCGGTAGAGACAATACATCGATCAACATAAGAAGAACGGTTTGCCGCTTTTATTGTATATTCTATAAGGGGAACCCCATGTAAAAGTTTGATGTTTTTCCCTGGCAGTCTTTTGGACCCTCCCCTTGCTGGAATCACCGCTAGTACTTCACTCACAACAATCACCTTTTCCTTACTAATATGGTCATTAACTGTCGGATGTGAACAGACGGAGTACTGGTTGGGTTTAACGTTTGTGTTATAAACCGTTGACTTTGTCTTCTGAGTACATCTCTATAAGTAGGAGAGGCTATGACCTTTGACAAATAGGATGCTAACTGTCTTTGGTTATATATGGCTGGCCCAGCCTTTGCGTTTGCAAGGTGCGCATTAAAATTATTATTATGATGTTCATAATGATAAGGAATCTTTGGTTGTAAAATAAAAAGTGCTTTGCCTAACAGTGCTCCTTCTACGCCCGTATTTGAAGAAATGGTCGCTACTATATCTGAGTTATACAGTAGATCATAAAGCTTCAATGTTTTTGGAGCTACCACGATATTGGGTTTCCCTTGAAATAGTCGAGAATAATCTAACTTATCATAGGGATGAGGACGAATAACAATAGTCAAAGGTAGGGAGGAATGTACGGCTCTTGTGAACCAATTCGTAATTTGTTGATTAACACTTTTGCTAAATGGCTGTGTAGTGTAGGTGATAATTAGATGGTTTGATGGAATTCGCATCAACTGACACACTCTTTGCTTTGCCATAGTTTGATTATTCTTTTGATATTCAAAATTTATATTTCCTGTTTCCTTGATCCTGGAGGGATGGATCCCCCTTTTGATTAACCACTCTTTATATAATTTTCCCCAAACAAAATAATAAGTTGCTCTGGTAGGAATGAGGGACCGGTCTCCAATCAATACTTGGGGCATATTTACAAAAGGTAAATTAAACCTACGAGCAAGTAAGGAAAGAGTGGTCCCGGGATTAATAATTTCTACATGATCAACGATGATTTTTATAGGATTGTTTAAGAGTAACTCTTCTAAAGTAGCGATGATCTTGATTGATTTTTTTATTAATTTCCGAAACCAATTACGAAACGTTTTTTTCCCAAACACTCTGTGTCTCTTTTGTTTGTTTAACAATCGATTTGCTTTTCTCACAATTGACTGGGTTACGCTTTTAGGGATAGCCTTTTTATTAAGAGAAGCATGATAGTTAAACACTTTCATATTTGATGGGATTACTACACTTTGTAAAGCTTTTTCGTCTTCTTTGGTTGAGACTAAAAAAACAATGTTGGCGCTTGGAAATTGTTTAAGGGCAAAGGAAACAAAACGTCCCGGTAGTAAAATTGTCTTACGCTGTGTTTGATTGGAGAGGTTTTTCACACGTCTTGGAATACGGGCTAACGCACGCTGGGCATCTTTCATGGTGTATAGTTTATGTTTCTTTTGGAGCCGCTTGACATATTGTTGATTTGAACGGTTCGCGTTCACAAACCGTTTAATATAAATATGAAATTGCCTTACTATGGGGAGTGTCAGTTCTATTCCATGATATTTTAGTGAATGAAAAGTCTCAAAAAATTCTTTGGTTAACGTATATCTCAAAATATAATGATTATTTAATTTTTCTTCTCCATACATAGACGTCTCTCCCATTTATTTTATTAAAGTATGCACGAGCTGACTAATTCGTGTGGAAGGGGAAGGGTATGAAGAAGAAGATATGGTATTTTCTAAAAATGCTTGCCCTTGCATATAAAGGTCTTTGCTCCTTCTCTTGTTATTGAGTAGCTCTCGAATTTCTTGAATAAGCTGCTGCTCGTTATAAATGGGAGCTCCCGCAGATGCTTTTACTAGGTGGGAATTGAAATCATTATTATGATACTCGTAATGGTACGGAATGGTAGGCTGTAAGATCAGTATGCCTTTCTGCATGATTGCTGCTTCAATAGCAGTATTAGAAGATACTGTCGTAACAATATCTGTATTGGCTAAGATATTATAAAGATCACAAGAAGCAGGAAGAATAATCTTTTTGGGTATTTGAATATAAGCACTGTAGTCAACTTTATCCGAGGGATGCGGTTTTATGAGAAAGGTGACAGGTAAATTCTTTGCGGCAGCGTGAATCCATTTTAGTATGGTATGGTTTACTTCCTCTGGTAATGGCTGAGAGGTAAACGTAATTATTAAATTTGAACGTGGGATGTTTAGTCGAGATCTAAATTCAGCTTTAGTCATACTTGGCGATGTTTGGTATTGTTCAAATCTTAGATTTCCCACGATTTTAATTTTCGAGGATTCTACTCCTCTTTTTTGAAGCCATTCCTTATAATTAACTCCCCACACAAAATGGTAAGCAGCTCTAGTGGGTAATATGGATCTGTCACTAAGAAGTAATTGAGGAAGAATGATAAATGGGGCATCGTATTTTAGAGAAAGCAAGGAAGTAATATTTGCGGGAACGGTAATTTCTAAATGATCAAGTACTACGCCCACCTCGTACTCTTGAAACAAGACATCAAAGGCTTCCAGCATTTTGGCCATTCGAAATGTATATCCACGAAGCCATTTTCCGAAATCATCTTTTCCGAAAACGGGGTGATACCTGTGTTTATTGAGAGCACGATCTAATTTATCGGTTAAAAGTTTTCTGCATGGTCCAGATAGTTGCACTTTGGCTAAAGCTTTACTTACGTAAAAGGTATCAAAATGGTTTGGGAGCTTCTTTTCTTTAATGGTCGCTCCTTCTTGTGCGGTAGTGATAATCAATAAAACGTTATCCTTATAAAAACGTTGAAGGGCTAAATCAACAAAGCGAGCCGGCATCACAATGACTTTTTTTGATCCCTTTTTTTTCTTTTGTTGGCTGGTTGGTTTCTTGCCTTGAAGGCGATGTTGAATATCTTCAGCAGAGTAGAGATGATGTTTTCTCTGTAGTGTTTGGACATAGGCCTTGTTTGATAAATTTAAATCAACAAAAGGCTGGATCCATATATGAAAATGGCGAATTAAGCATAAAGGTATTTCAATATCTAAATGTTTTAGCCCGGCAAATCCCTCAAAAAACTCTTTGGTTAATCCATATCGTATTATATAGTGATTATTTAATTTCTCTTCGCCATACATTATATAGTCCCCTTTGTGTATTTAATTTGCTCATACCAAGAAAGGGTTTTTCTATATTGGTCTTCGATTGAAACTAACGCTTTATTTTTAGGAGAAGAAAGATACGCCTCCACTAACGAAAATAAACCAGGTTTATAATCTTGATCCCACTGATCTTGGAGGGGTATTTTTTTCAAAGAGAACGTTTCAGGTTTTAATTCATGCAACTGTTCTAAAGGACGAAAAACGAGATGTCTTTTCTTTGTCATTACCTCGATTCCCCATCTCCCCGCAGTATTCCAATTTGCGTGATAGGAAAATAGGGCATTTTTCTCTGACAGGCCTGCCCCAGTGAACACGGAAGCCACCGGGTGCCATGTCGTTCCTCCGTGTGAAAAACTTATCATCTTCTTGGGTTCTCCCCCTAGATGGAAGGCCAGATCAATTACATGAGTAGAATTGGCTAATAACCAATTCTCTTTCACTTTAGGTGAAAGCGGTGACGTGGAAATACGCGATGATAACTCTGTAAATTCGAAATGAAAGGACTCGACACCGCCATCTTCTTCAATGAGCGATTTAGCTTTTTTAGTTGACGCATAAAATCGCCGATTATAGGCTACGTAAACATTTGCTTTTTTCAATTGTGCCTCACAAGCAACCTTCTCAATCTCTTCTAGGTGTAACCCGCCGGGCTTTTCGACAAGTATGTTTGTGCACCCGTAATTCAAAAGGGCAAGCGTAGATGTACAGAGTTCCTCAACGTTTACACATACAATCGCACGGGAGGGAGGCCAATTTTTCTCATTTAAAAAACGAGTAAGGCCCCCGGTTTTCGGGGAAACGCCCGTTTGCTTTTCAAACGTATCAGCGGTAGAGGCTCTACGTCCGACACAAATAAAGGGAACCTTTTGTTTCTGGAGTACTTTCGCATACTCTATTGCCATTCTCCCTGCGCCAACCAATAGGATCGGGTTTAAGTTATGGGACATCTTTTCTCACTCCAATTTCCGGTTGAATGGAGATGACGTGTGAGAGAATGCAGTAGGGGGAGATGTAATTGCCAGGATGTTGAATAAGTAGGAAGTTTGCAGTAATCCTCATCTAATATTTGCTGTGCAACCAGATGGGTTAAATTACTTTGATAAGGGACGTGAAAGTCCACCTCTTTCCAAGACCACGTAGGTGAGTAGGATACCCACGCTTTATTTTCATTAAACTTTGCGATACACCGAACATGATTGTTATTAACATGTAGTAACAAGGGCGAGGCTCCTGAGGGGTATGATGTAAGTGTGATACGGTCTCCCGCATTGGTTGATCCTTGTAACGTTCCAGTAAACTCCATGAACCCTTTGCGTTTGTTGGGAAGAACCTGTTTGGAAAGTAACGATTCATCCAACGTGACCTGCGTTGTCTCCGTCAAATAAGAAAAAAGATCTAAATGGTGAATGGTGTTGGAGGCCAAATTAAATTGGCATCCACTTAAAAAATAATTAATAGGAGCTGGTTCCTTTGTTTGGCATTTTATATTTTTTTTTAGTTCCTGAAAAAAGGGGTAGATTCTCAGCGGACAGTTCACCCATGTTTTCACGTTTTTTTCTTGAAGAACCTTGTTTATATTTACAAAATCATCTGGGTATTGGAAAACCACCTTTTCAAGGATAAGACGGTGAACATTTTTTAGGCGGAGTAACTGCTCCACAGTCGCTTTTCTCACTTCTGCGGTAGTAGCAATGATGGCCAAATGTAAGTGTGGTGAAAGGGAATCTAACCTTGAAAAATACTCGACATGCTGTGGATACCGAGGGGGTTTCATGTCATGATAAGCCTTTCTGGCTTGTTGTAATGCAGAAGGACTTGGATCCACCACTTGAATATGGATTGGCCGGTCAATCCGAGTGAGAGCTTGGAGGTGTCGTCTACCAATCTGGCCCATCCCTATCACGGCAATTCTTGTGTTGGTCATCCGGCCTCAAACCCTTTCTCAAAAAATCACACCACGGTTACCAAGTAGTTAAACCACCATCCACAATAATATTTTGTCCAGTAACATAACTAGAGGCAGAAGAGGAGAGGTAAATAACCGCTCCCACCACTTCTTCAGGAACTCCCATTCTGGCTAAAGGTGTTCGGTGAGCATATTTTTGTTTAAATGTTTCGTTTTGCCCACTTTCAATTCCACCCGGGGTGAGCATATTGACTCTTATTCCCTTCTCCGCCCAATAAGTTGCTAAGTACTTGGTTAGTCCCCATACCGCAGCCTTTGAGGCAGAGTATACAGCTGGAGTATTGATAGAAGTTCCTAAATAATATGAACCTTCATAAATACGCCCGTCTGGGGCTACAATTCCATAAATCGAGGAGGTTTGAATGATGGACCCCCCTTGATTTTGTTTCACCATTTCGATTCCAACCTGTTGAGCAACCAGAAACATTCCATCGATGTTCACAGACATCACCTTACGCCAATCCGCTAAGGAATATTCTTCAAAGGGGGCAAAGTAATGAGTAACATCTTTTGTTTTACTTGCTGCGTTATTGAGCAAAATATCAATGGTTTTAAATGTACGTTTCGTTTGTTTCACCATATCTTTTACTTGTTCTGGAGAGGATACATCACAGCCAATCCCGATACAATGAACATGGTAATCCTTCGCTAATGCGTTGGCGAAGCTTTTTGCTTGTGGTTCATCAAGATCCACCACTACGACGTTTGCACCGCATTCAGCCAACCCTGCACAAAAATGTCTTCCTAAAATACCTAGCCCACCCGTAACGATCGCCGTCTTGTTGTGTAAGGAAAAAAGATTCTTATATGTTAATTTCATGAATATAAACCTTTCTGTTTTGTAGCTTCGAAATGCGGCCGGCAATTAACATTTTCAGGATGTGTAAGGTTTCCTTGGAATTGATTGCTGGTTTCCCTGTTGAAATGGAGTGAAAGAAATGCCAAATCATTCTTCGAAACATCGAAAAATTGTCTTTAATATTTACAGAGGTATGCATTTTCGTACCCCAAAAGTCAACTTGGAAAGGAAGGGAATACCCTTTTGCTCCTTTGACGCTTTCCACCGTGTCGATGTGTACCACCCCTTCTGTTTCTGTTTGAATCACTATGGAAGAATGGGCAGCATTAAGGGATAGGACAGATGTTGCTTCTATATCAGTGGTCGACACAATAGCTTCTAGTAAATGAATACCGTACGTTTCCCACAAATTAGGACCAATCCCTCGAATGACAGGAAGTTCCCCGTACGCATGGATATTGTTTCGCACCTCATCAAGTTCTTTCGCATAACGCATAGCTGAACAGGACATTAATTGACCTGTGAGAAGATATGGTTTAAGCAGTTGGAGCTCGGTAGGGATTAACGAAAGAGGTTTATCTACAAATACGGGAAGGCCTTTTTTCAAAAAAGGCATAGCTAACTCCATATGATGTTTATAATCATCCCTGGCAATAATGACTGCATCCACTGCCTTGCTCATTTCATTTAAATGTTGAACGGGGTGCGGAATCTTACAAGCCTGGCATAATAGCTTGGTAAATCTAAAATCCTGTGACCAAGCATGAGTTACCTTTATGTTTTCAAAACCAAACTCCGATGGGTCTCTAATTCTTAAATAATCTTCTATGAGGTCCCATCCGGCTTGTAAAAGATATCTGCTTTCGTAGCCATTTATGATGGAACTAAAAGAAAAAGGATGACCGTTTCCCTCATTCACTCCCACGACCCCGATTTTCATTACCATATGGCCCACCCACCATCGACACAAATATTTTGCCCGGTCATATAACTTGACGCATTGGAGCAAAGTAAGGCGACTGCACCTTTAATTTCGTGGGCTTCTCCTATTCTGTTCATTGGGTTTTTGGAAGATAGCTCTTTTACAAAGGCGGTGTCTTGCGTAGTATTTCCATGAGGAAAGGCACCCGGGCTTAGAGAATTAACTCGTATCTTATATGGCGAAAGAAAACTTGCTAAGTATTTAGTAAATTGGATAACCCCGGCTTTGGCTGCTCCGTAACTAGGAGGGTTGGTATGTTTTAAACCATCGTATATACGGTAATCAGGCGCTACATGCCCATACATAGAGGCCACATTCAATATCACACCTTGGTTTTTCTTTAATCCAGGTAAACTTTCTTTCACACAGTAAAAAACAGAGTTGAGACTCATGTTGATATCATATTCCCAGTCATCATAGGAAATGGATTCTAAGGAATTTTTGTTTCCGGACCAAGCATTATTCACTAGAATATCGAGGCCGCCGAACGTTTGATTGATATCCTTAAAACATTGAGCAATAGACGCTTTATCCATCACGTCTAATTGCATCGGTGTCACCTTTACCTGATTGTTAAAAAAATTGGAGAGCTCCACGCTTTTTTCTTTGCATTGTTTTACATTTCGACTAGCAATAATAATGTCAGCCCCAAGCTCTCCCAGCGCGTAACATATTTCACTTCCCAAATATCCTGCTCCACCCGTCACAAGAGCTGTTTTACCTTTTAGTGAAAACAGTTCATTCAGAGTTTTCATGCTCCATTCTCCTCTTCATAAGTAATTCAGCCAGTAAAAAGTCCACTTCGTCATCAATATCTACAGATCGTTCTTTTGGCATCAAAACGGCGGCCGTAGGAAGAGGAAGCAGGGTGGAAGAGTTTTTCAACAAGTGATCCATATGAAAACTATAGATGGCCCCGTTCAGTTGGTATGCTTTCGGTTGTTTTTGACGTGGAAGCCAAGGATTGGCTTCTGGAAGAAAGACCGTTGGAGTAGTATTTTTTATTTTCCAAGCGCGGTGAGGGTTAAGCTCGGCTTCTGTAAAGGTACTTACTGAATGAAAAGGCGCGCCTTCGTCTAATAAGAGATTTAGGCACCGCTTGATGTCTACGGGGTTTCTTAGTGGGCTCGTTGGCTCTAGGTAGACCATAAACCTGGCATGTTCCCCCTGCGTTCTTAAGGTGGTGATGACATTTTTCACTACATCAAGGGGTAAAGAATCATCTTCAGCCAAATGGTTTGGTCTTTCCAGGACTTCAGCCCCGTAATGTCTCGCGACTTCAGCAATTTTCCTGTCGTCAGTGGAAACCATCACTCGCTGAATTTCTTTCACTTGTTTCGCTGCTATAATTGCCCAAGCTAAAAGAGGTTTTCCATAAAAAAGTTTAATGTTTTTATAAGGGATCCCTTTACTTCCACCCCGTGCAGGAATCAGGGCAATGACTCGTTTATTTGTTTTCATAAAAAATCCCCTTTTATATAAATAAAGTTAGTTTTATAAATAGTTTTCTATGGCTAGAGGAGCATAAGAATGATTTTTTATATCGTCTTTCAATGAGAGTTGATTGATGAGGGTGGATAAAAATGTAGGATGTTTTATGAGTTGTAAGAATAACTTTTTTATATCTTCTTCGGTTTTTACAAAGGTAGCGCAACCTTTTAAATAATAAAAAGGTTGTGGTCGTCCATAAAACACTACAGCTTTTTTACATAAAAGGCCTTCATAGGCCACGGTGGAATAAGGAGTAATGATTATGTCGCACCATTTCATGAGATTATGAAGGGAATTGCCGGAATGCGACAAAAGTTTAGAAGAAGATGAACGGATTTGTTTTTGATAAAGTTTTCTACTTTGGTCAGGATGTAGTTTATAAGACACTAGGACTTTACCTGGGTATCGTTTTGCTGCATTTTCAATCCTACGAATCATTGTATGGTTATGTTGGGCCCCCAACGGTTGAAGCGCAACTAAGACTTTCAAAGGAGGAGCAGGTGGAACAGACCTTTTGTCAGTGAAATCGGAAAGACCCAAGCTGTTGTTTCTGATAAACACGGGAGGCACCATTTTGATTTTTTGTTTAGGCGCGCCAAAAGCCAATAAATAATCTTGGTGGGATTTCCCCCATACGAAATTTAAGTGTGCGTTTACAGGTAAATGCCCAATTTCACCAAATAAGCCGTGTTGAAGATTCACGGTCTTTATTTTTCGGGTTTGGGCAAATGTCGTGACCAAGGCTCCGTGCCGGTTAATCGTTGAACCATATAACACCCCTGAAAAGGAATATTTCTTAAACAATGTATGAACTTTTCTGATTTTTATTAGCAGATTCCTGGTATTTTTCCACATCCATGTGGTAAAAGCCTTGGTGCGAAAAAAACGGGGCGTGTTTCTTGAACGAAATATCTTCTTTAGTTGGTTCTGAATCTTTTTTTCCGCAGTCCCCGCTATTTTTGTTTCTGGAATGCGAGGTAAATACAATAAAGGCCTACATTCTTTATGGGTTCGAGCTTCTTGGTATTCTTTTTTATGATGTGCTATATATATACACTGAGAATTTTTAAAATGTTTTGTTAAGGGGAACAATTGAGCGCGCACAAGTAATTTTCTTTCTTTTTTCACCACTGGCTGTTCATTTATTAAATAAGGTTCGCAGGCCGTATGCACAGCTTTCTTCAAAGGAGAATTTTTTTTCCAGTGATAAGCCTTCTTGTAATGTCTTTTAATATATTTTTGAAAGTCTCTTAATAGAGGCAGGACTAAAGGAACTTGATCATACTTGATAGGATGAAACCGAGAAAGAAACTCAAGTGTGCAGAGCCAAATAATTTTATTTTTCTTATTCACAACAATCACCTAGTTGTTTTCAATTTCTTCTAACAATTTAATAATCTCCTTTTCATTTATACTTTCTATTTGATCAGATCTAAGAACAGGGTTTGTTGTCTTAGTAAAGTGATGAAAGGAAGAAGTAGGGTCTGGAAGAACAACATATAACTCTTCGTCTTCTACAACCTGGTCCTTCTCATGATAAGATATTAACTCTTCAAATAGCTTCTCACCACTTCGTTTCCCTATCGACTTAATAGGAGGGGAGGCCATTCCCTGTGTATGATAGTATTTTCTAATTGTTTCAGCCAGCTTTACTATCTCTAGTGATTTCATCTTGAAAATAAAAATTTCTCCCCCTTTTGAAAAAAAGGCAGATTTTAAAGTTAATTGTGCTGCATCAGAAATACTCATGATAAATCTAGTCATGTTAGGATCTGTAACCGTAATAGGGCTGCCAGACTTCGCTTGATCAATAAAAAGAGGGAAGACAGAGCCTCTAGAATTAATGACGTTCCCAAACCGCACTGAACAAAAAATGGTTTGATGATTGTGTATTAAAAAGTTTGCGTTAGAGAAGAGCTTTTCTGAGATTAGTTTGGTTGCTCCCATCGTGTTGGTAGGATTAACTGCTTTGTCCGTGCTAACATTTATCACCTTTTGGACTTTATTTAATATACTTGCCCTGATGACATTTTCGCTTCCTATAATATTGGTTTTGACAGCTTCAAATGGGTGGTCCTCACATATAGGTACCTGTTTTAAAGCGGCTACATGAAAGACAATATCTGCACCTCTCGTAGCGTATTCCACTGATTCAAACTCTCGAATATCTCCTAATAGAAAGTCGATATTGGAATAATTGGAGTACTGCTGTTTCATTAAATATTGTTTACTATCATCTTTATTGAAGATAATGATTTTTTTAGGGTGACATTTTACTAAGGAAGAAACAATACACTGTCCAATGGAGCCGGTGCCTCCAGTAACCAATATCACCTTCTCTCTAAAAAACTTTTTGAGCGGTGTTTGTTTGTCCATAAGAATTCCACCTTTATTTATTTAAGTTACTAATAGTTAAGGTATGAACAAGAAGGTGGTCATGCTCTAGATAAAAAAACTATTTTTAGAGAACGACATCAAATCGGGCACCCTCAGAGTGGGAAAGGTTTTTTGTCAGATGAGTCTATGTGTATCTAGCTCCTACTACAAAAAGAAGCCAATGCCAACGAAGAAGGAGTGGGTAGAGAATGATTATTCCGCTTTCCAAGCCCGACATATCCTCTTTAGAAAAAAAATATGTAGAAGAAGTGTTAGATTCTGGCCAATTAAGTATGGGAGAGAAAACTAAAGCATTTGAAAAAACCTTTCAACAACGCTTTCATGCCGGGTACGCTGTAGCCATGAATAGTGGAACGAGCGCCTTACATGTGGCGGTAAAATCCCTTGGGTTAAAAGCAGGCGACGAAGTCATTACGACTCCGTACAGTTTCATCGCTTCTGGTAACTGTTTAGTGTATGAAGGAGTCACCCCAATCTTTGTAGATATAGATCCAAACACGCTAAACATGGATGTGTCAAAGATAGAGCAAGCGATCACTTCAAAAACCAAAGCTATTTTAGCTGTTCATATATTTGGGCAGGCCTGCAAAATGGATGAGATCTTAAGAATTGCTACTAAACATAATTTATTCGTCATCGAAGATGCTTGTGAAGCCATTGGTGCAACGTGGGATGGCAAGCCGGTGGGGCTTTTAGGAGATGCCGGGGTATTTGCGTTTTATCCAAATAAGCAAATAACTACGGGGGAAGGAGGCGTATTGGTAACTAACAAGGAAGAAGTATACAAAACAGCTTCCATCCTAAGAAATCAAGGAAGGAGTCTAACCAGCAAATGGTTAGACCATGATTACATTGGCTATAATTACCGAATGTCTGAATTACAGGCTGCTGTAGGATTAGCCCAAATGGAACGGTTAACCGAAATTTTAAAAAAGCGCGAACTCGTGGCCTTACGTTATATAGATCTCCTTACTCATTGGAATCTACCGGTCACGCTGCCTGCGATATTAAAAGAATGTAGGGTAAGCTGGTTTGTCTTTATTATTATTCTTCCTAAAAAAATAAACAGAGATCAGGTGATCTCTTCACTTGAAAAAAGAGGAGTTTTTACAAAACCTTATTTTCCTTCTATTCATTTACAAAACAGTTTTAAAAAACGATTTGGGCACCAGCCGGGAAGCTTTCCTATTAGTGAAGACATGTCGAGTCGTACGTTAGCCATTCCCTTTCACTCAAATCTTACTCTTACTGAGCAGAAATACGTGGTTCTCCAGTTACAACGCCTTTTATAAAACGGGTCTCTTAGCAAAATAATATTTGTCTTGGAAAGGATGGGAAAATGCCTTTCACAATTGGAAACACACGAGTTACTGATGAAGGAAAAGTATTTATCATAGCTGAAGTTGGTGTCAACCATAACGGATCTTTACGATTGGCAAAGAAGCTCATCAATGCAGCAAAAGAGGCAGGAGCTGATGCGGTAAAGTTTCAGACGTATCAAACCGAACAATTGGTCACACCTCAAAGCAAATTGGCTACCTACCAAAAGAAGACAAATCATCATTCGCAATTTGACATGTTGAAAAAATACCAATTAAATAAACAAGAGTTTAAAGAACTTAAGAAATATAGTGAGGAAAGCCATATTAGCTTTATATCCACACCATTTGATAGGAAAAGCGCGGAACTATTAGAAGAGATGGGTGTGGACGCATTCAAGGTAGGGAGCGGGGACTTAACCCATTATCCACTACTTGAGCAGCTAGCAACATATAAAAAACCACTCATCCTCTCCACGGGTATGGCAACTTTAGAAGAAATAAAAGATACTGTACACTTTCTCCCCAATAATCTCCCACTAGCCTTGCTCCACTGCACTTCTGCTTATCCCGCTCCTTATAAAGAGGTCCATCTAAAAGCAATAAAAACGTTCAAGGAACATTTTAGCTGTGTGATAGGGTACTCCGACCATACCTTGGGAGTAGAAGTACCTTATGCAGCCACGGCTCTTGGTTATAAAATTATTGAAAAACACTTAACCTTAGACACTAGCATGGATGGACCTGATCATAAAGCTTCCTTAAATCCAATAGACTTCCACCAAATGGTGAAAGGGATAAGACAGATTGAGTCAGCATTAGGAAGTGCCACCAAGCAAGTCACACCCTCTGAAGTAGAAACAAAAGAAACCGTACGAAGAGGGATTTATCTGAATCGAGAAGTGAAAATTGGCCATAGGTTATCCAGCGAGGATTTAACTTACTTACGTCCAGCGACGTCTATGGAATCAAAGCATTTCAAAGAGGTCATAGGAAAAAAAATGAAAATCGATAAGAATGCTGGAGACCCTCTATGGTGGAAGGACTTAGATCAAGAAAAGTAAAGGAAGGTGTAGTTTGAGTAAAACAAAAAAAAAGATTTTATGTTTTAGTGGTACGCGAGCAGATTATGGTATTTACCGGCCCTTATTATTTGAAATAGAGAAATCTTCTTGTTTTGAGTTGCAGCTTGTAGTGACTGGTATGCATGTATTAGAAGAATACGGGGTTACCATACATGAGGTAAGAAAAGATCCCTTTTATATCCTTTCCACGCCCTCGATTTTAGTTAAAGGAGATACAAAGGGGGCCATGGCTAAGGCTACTGGATTGGCTTCTTTATATTTTGCAGATATTATTGAACAAGCGGCACCAGATGCCATTCTTATTTTAGGAGATAGAGGAGAAATGATAGCGGCTGCTATGACGGCTCACTATCAAAATGTGGTGATCTTACACTTGCATGGGGGAGAGAAGTCGGGATCGGCAGATGATGCGGTGCGCCATGCTATATCTAAATTATCCACCTACCATTTTGTATCTTCTGTGCAGTCCAAACAACGACTACTTTCTATGGGGGAACAAGAAACCAACATTTTTGTCATTGGGTCTTTGCGAAAACATGACATTCAAGAAATAAGAAGGATGAGTAAGGAAGAAAAACTAGGGCTCACTAAAAAATTAAATTTAGCTCAAAGACAAAAAAAGATTTTGTTCGTGTTGCATCCTGATTCTAAAGATAACCTTCCTTTCTTTGTGCAGATAAATGAATCCTTAGAAGCTATGAAGGACTTTCCAGAGGCTCAGCTTTTTCTTCTAGGAACAAATAGTGATGCCGGGGGAGAGGTGTTTCGCAAATCCATTAATACTTTTGTCAACCAACACAAGAATGTTGCATATTTTGATTCACTCCCTCCAAGTGAGTATTTATTTTTATTGTCACAAGTCGACGTATTAGTAGGAAACAGCAGTAGCGGTATTATTGAAGCCCCTTTTGTTAATGTACCTTTTGTTAACATCGGAAATAGGCAACGAAACCGAGAACACGGAGAGAACCTCATACATGTAAAACAAAATGCAGCTGATATTAAAAGAGGTATACAAGAAGCATTAGTAAGTGAATGGAAGTATAAAAAAAATCCATATGATGTTGTGGAGTCACCCGCTGGAGAAATGGTGAAAGTGATGAGAAAACTTTTACTTAGATAGTGGAAAAGGATAGAAATACCTTCTTTTGGCTTGCTAAAAAGCTACTGCCATCCTGAGAAAGAGAGGCATATAAATTGAGGCAAAATGAATAGAACAACCTTTATACGCCCGGACATCACAAAAGCTTTCCCGTATATTATTGTAAGCCCCCGTGACTTTTATTCTAACACCCATGAAAGTCTTAACTACCTCCTTTAGCGGGGGCTTTTTCTATCAATAAATTCCCCAAAGGCTATTCACTTTCTGTTTATAACCACAGAAAACTCAAATTACACAAAATAACCATTCTCCTTGCAGTTTTGGTTGTGTGGCTGGATCCTCAGGTGTTTTCAACATGGATCTAAGGTCAGACTTAGAATGAGGGAAGAAGGTTTAAAGTCCATATTACTGAATACTCGAACAGGACAAACGTAGATTGTTGGCAAAGTCCAAAAAAATATGTTTCAAAACCCTAAAGTATGGTTTTATCTCCAGGGTATGTTGTCCACTCTTATTTCTCTTCCTGTTCATATGATTACAAAGGAAAGGAGAATGGTTATGAAACTTTATTTAGATCCTGGTCATGGTGGAAGTGACACTGGAGCCACAGGAAATGGCCTATTGGAAAAAGACGTGGCATTGGATATTGCCCTTAGGATTAGAAATATTTTACTCAATGAATACCAAAACGTAGAAGTGAGAATGAGCCGGACTACTGATACGACCGTTAGTTTAAGGCAGAGAACAAATGAAGCAAATCAATGGAATGCCGATTACTTTTTGTCTATCCATTGCAATGCTTTTAATGGAGAAGCAAGAGGGTATGAAGACTACATTCACAATAGTTTATCGGATTCTTCACAAACAGCCCAATACCGGGATATTATGCATCAACACATTACCGCTTTAAATCGTTTGTCAAACCGAGGGAAAAAGAAAGCTAATTTTCATGTTTTACGAGAAACAAAAATGTCAGCTTTATTAACAGAAAATGGTTTTATTGATCATAGTCAAGACGCTGCCTTAATGAGAGATTCTTCTTGGCGACAAGACGTGGCTCGTGGACATGTAAATGGGTTAGAAGAAGTGTTTAATCTACAAACGAAACAGAGTTCTGGTTCTATGTATAAGGTGATCGCAGGCTCTTTTAAAAACAAAGAGAATGCGGAGAAGAAGCTAGCGCATCTGGAATCGAATGGTATTGACGCTTTTATCGTAAGAACTATGATCAATGGTGAAGAATGGTACCGGGTACAAGCCGGTTCATTTAAATACAGGGAAAACGCGGAGAGGCGAAAAAATCAGTTAGAACAGATCGGTATAGCGGATGCCTTTATCATTATTGACAACATGGGGACAGAGGAGACCACGCCGAATGGATATTCAATTATGGGGGAGACCTTTCTATCGTCAGCCCTTTTAAACCGATATGTTAAAACCGTCAATTCTAATGCCCTTGAGTTAGGCTCCTACTATTTGAAATTTGGGGAGTTTTACGGGATAAGAGGGGATATTGCTTTTGCTCAAGCTCTACATGAAACCGATTATTTTCGTTTTACTGGAATAGTGCAACCAGAGCAAAATAACTTTTGCGGGCTAGGGGCTACAGATCCAGACAATCGCGGAGCCAGTTTTGATACACCAGAAGAGGGAGTACTCGCTCATATCCAACACTTATTTGCTTACAGTTCGACTTCCAAGTTACCCGATAAATATCCCTTAGTGGATCCACGATTTGACTTGGTTGAAAGAGGCTCAGCTGTAACTTGGACGGGGTTAAACGGAAAGTGGGCTGTTCCAGGAAATGAATACGGAGAGATGATATTAAACATTTACGAAAGAATCCTTCAATTTAGTCAAAAAGCATTAGAAGATTTAGTGGAACAAATTAGAGCTTAAGCATCCTAATAAAAGCCAATGAATTCCGTATGGGGTAATCAACTCTGTTCGTTACGAGCCCCTTCTTGCTTTAACGTAGAGATGATAGAGGTCTTCACTTTATCCTCTTTCTTCTTGAGGGGGTGTTATACAAATAATTTGCAAAATTGAGAAGTAAAACCCTTTATAAAGCCCAAACACCACAAAAGTTATAACATATATTATTGTATGCCCCCATAAGTAATGTTCTCCCCCCCATGAGAATGTTACCTCCTTAACCTAGGGGGCTTCTTTATCTTTGGGTTGCTAAATTCCTCAGTGATCATTTTATTAGCTAGACATAATTTATGACAGCTGTCTTTTTAAGACGTTCGTTAATTTGGAACGCAGGCATGTTTCACTACTTCTGTATTTGAATTCTTTTGATTACTTTCTACCTGATTGTATAATGAAACAACAAGACCTAAAATTAACAGGCCCGTGGTTGTTAACTCAAACATTTTTTTCAAATTAACTCCCTCCTTCTATGTTTTCTTTTCTATTATTTTAACCAAGCAATTTAAAAGTTATTCTCAAGGAAGTAGAGTTGTTCTTACTTGTTTTAGAAATCTCCTTCATCTCAGAAATTTAAGAATTAGAGTTTTATAGATATTTGAAAAGAAAATGAAGACTAGTAATTTATAACGACTCTGCTAAAACAAAAGAGCAATATTTTTTCACAAATCACTAAGAGTACCAAGAAATGAAAAAATAATTCAGGCAGTTGTGAGTACAAGCTGCCTGAATTATTTGCTTTTATAAAGTTTATTGTTGCCCTATCATCGTTTAGCCTTTTCGTATTGTTTACGCCATCCGTATTTGGTTACACCTTTTGGTTTATACATTGATAAAATCATATTAAGAAGCAGCACCACTAGAGCTCCTACTGAATGGAGGAGACCATGGGCTCTCTTTAGCTCATCAAGGCTAGTACTTGGTTCTCTTGCTAATTCTGCTACAAAACTGATAGTCTGCGTGTATTGGAATAGGATAAAGATAGCTATTAAAGTCAGCAAAGACTTTGCCAAAATCCAATAGTGACGAAATAATCCCCATGTGGTACTCAGTGACATAAAAAGCCCGGTAATCAGGGAGGCTAATGCTAAGGGAACAATAGCATAATAGGTGATTGGTTCCATGGAGAGAAGAGCTGCACGTATTATATGATCATCCCGGCTAATTAAAGTTGTAATGACCAAAGCTAGATAGGCGAATACTCCTCCTATCCATCCGACCGAAACTATAACGTGAACGGTTAATGCAAACTTCTGAAAATGTGTATTCCCCTTTTTTTCTCTATTCTTATTGCCCAAAATGTACCCCAGGTCCATGGTTTCCTCCGGTAATGATTATAATAGTTAAATGAAGGTAACCTCCTCTTTTTTTATTTTTACGTGAAAATTACATAGTATATTAAAATATAAATAGGAAACTCTTTTTGGTATAATTATGTAGAATTAGCACAGGAAGGAGAAAGTTTTATGATAAAAAAGGCCGCAATAGTGATAGTTACAGTAGCAGTTGGAGTATCTTTTGCAAGCAGTACAAGTGCTCATCAACATTATATTGAAACTCCAAACGGTAAACAAGTACTTATCCCGGAAGAGCCAACCCATGTTCATGAGAATCACCATCCAATTCATGAGAGGTTACATACCGGTCCTGCAGGAGAGCACAGAGCTATTTCTGTAAATGTAGTAAAGCCGGACGGGGAAGGCGGTTATGTGGATAGGGAAAGTGAAGAACCAGTCAATCCGATAAACAAGAAGTAACCTAATTAAGATACCTTAAAGAAAGTAGTTCATAAGACCAAATCAAAAGGTAAAGGACCGAAGATTTCGGTCCTTTTTTGTTCTTTCGAATTTGCATTGTTTAACCCGCATTTATTCTCGGTACAAAAGAAGTTTTGCAAGCAGCAACATTTTATCTAAATGTACCCGCTTGTGGCCTATCTTATCGTTTTTTCTTCCACGAAGGTATTCAATTCTCTGGGTATTTCCCTCAACTTGTCTCTATAAAAAGGGAATAGCATTGGTATAGTGAAATCCCAAAAGGGAGGAATGTTAAGATTAATATCTTTGCGTGAAATAGTAATTTAATGAAAAAAATAGATAATTACTGATATAATAAGAACACTAAAAGTTCATTTTAAGTGAATGTATCCAAAAGCCTTTATAATTTTTATCCTTCTTATGGTAAATTTATGTAAGAGCAACGAAGGACTGACTGTTTATATAGAGAATTTATCCTTAAGTTTCATGGTGAAAAAATGAAGTGACGATTAACATAAAATGTTAGTAAGTAGGTGTAAATGATGGCAAATTTTCATGAAATCAATAAGTTGAAGAAAGAGTTAGATCAACTAAGGCCACTTCCCCCAGCAGCCGTTAAAAACCTTAAGGAGTTTTATCGGGTGGAATGGACCTATAATTCAAATGCTATAGAAGGCAACACACTATCCTTAGTAGAAACTAAAGTTGTGCTTGAAGAAGGTTTAACTATTGGTGGGAAGCGTTTACAAGAACATTTTGAAGTCATTAACCATTCTGAGGCTATTGATTATATAGAAGAAAAAGTGCAAAATAAAGAGCCTTTAAATGAGGCAACTGTGAAAATGATACACTACTTGATCCTCAAGAATATAGATGATGAAAATGCAGGAAGATATCGGTCAATAAACGTTAGAATTTCCGGTAGTAAGCACTACCCTCCCCACTTTCTTCAACTCAATAATGAAATGACAGACCTTTTACACTGGTATGATAAAGAAAAAAGTAACTTGCACCCAGTAGAGTTAGCTGCGTTATTTCATTTTAAGTTTGTTTATATTCATCCGTTTTCAGACGGGAATGGCAGGACCGCAAGGTTATTAATGAACTTGGTTCTAATGAGTGAGGGTTATCCTCCGGCTATTGTAAAAGCGGAAGATAATCAGCGAGCAGAATATTATAAAACCTTAGAAGAGGCAAGCGTTAATCATAACGTAGAACCTTTTAATAAACTAATATCAACATGTGTGGAAGAAAGTTTGAGGAACTATATAAGCACAGTATCTTAATGTGTAGCTAGGTATATTAAGGCGGGCTATCAAAATCTACCTAAGCGGTTTTGGTGGTAAACCGTTTTGTAGGCATCAATTAACATGATGTTCCATATTCTTAAACTTGATAGCCCTGTACTTTATTAGAAAACTTCGGCGCTCCCTCCTCTACTCTATTTAGTTAATGAGGGAAATCGGTGATTTTATTAATTTATCTAGCAAGGACTACGAAATGTAGATACCGCCAGGTTAAAGAATTTCTGGATAAAGGATAACCAAGTTTATTATATACATTTCTTTTGTATTTTGCAGTTAAATATAATATAATTATGTAAACAGAAACATATGTTCGTTAAAATTGGATTTCACGCAAATATCAACATTATTCGACAAAGGTGGTGAACCGCTTGGTTAGTCGTGAAACAACCGTTCATTTACGTAAATTACAAGACTTAAAACAGCATCTTCCCTGGTATGTTGTTGAGTATCTGGAAGTGAAACAACGAAAAAGGATGTCTCCCTCTACCCTATCCCAGTATGCCAGGGACTACATAAGTTTTTTTACATGGATCGTAAAGCAGGAAATCAGTCCAGAAAAGACTCCCTCCTCTGTTCCTGTAGAAGTGTTAGCGGACCTTAGAAAAACAGATGCGGAGGCTTATGTCGCTTCTCTTCAGGCTGATCGCGGCCTCTCTGATGATACTGTGAACAGAAACATCTCTTCGTTAAAGTCACTATTTAAGTACCTTACTACTCAGACGGAGGATGCCCAGGGAGAAAGTTATTTTTATCGGAATGTTTTTGCTAAGATTGAGCTCATTCGAAATACAGAGGATGATTCGCAAAAGGCAGCCCATGTAGCGAGCCAAATTTTTCAGGGAAATACCGATAAAGAATTTTTACAGTTCATGGTTGAGGAATATCCCACAACCTTGAGTTCTCGTGCGTTGGCTCATTACAAACGCAACATTACCAGAGATGTAGCCATCGTAAGTTTGTTTCTTGGTTCTGGAGTTCGGGTGTCTGAATTAGTGCAGCTTACCTTGGATGATATCAACTTTAAAAAACAGACCTTAACTGTGTTGCGAAAAGGAAACAAGAAGTCAGTGATCCTTGCCACAAAATCTTCTTTAGAAGACGTGAAGGAATACCTAAAGGTGCGTAAGGAGTTAAACATTCCCGACAGTCAAAAGCATGTGTTTGTGTCTAGGTACGGGAAAGCGTGGTCTCCCCTCTCTGTCCGGGCCGTGCAGCATATTGTCGGCAAATACACCCAGCAGTTTGTGATGAAAATGTCGCCTCACAAATTCCGGCATACCTTTGCTACGAAGCACTGGCTGGCGAACAAAGATCAAATTTCTTTAATGAGACAGCTTGGTCATAATTCGATTCAAACGACAACAATCTATACCAACATGGATATGAGGGATATGGAAAAACAAATGGAAGCAATGGATGAGTATGAAGCTTAATATTTAACTAAATTACTATCACCTAACATAAAAAGAATCCAGAATATCACTGGACTCTTCTAGGAATCATAATATCTAAAGAAAGCCTTTGAAATTAAAGTCCTTAACTATCTCCTGCTTTATGGTAAACAAAAAAGTGATCTCTCTCCCGCCTTTTGATATTTCCTAAATTACTTTGTTTTCCTAAGCTTAATTGTTTAATAGACAAAATGGGGTTTTTAGGTCTATAAAAATGTATTGGCCTTAGGGTGTAGTTTACAATATTCCCTACCCTACAATTATATGCTCCCCCCATGAATTAAGGCCCCGGTTAAACGGTGGCCTTTTGTTTCTAATTCCCCATAAGTTTTTTCCTTACGACCAGTTAAGAAGATTATTTTCTTTTTAATCAGCTACTTTATTGTTCCCTCTCCTTTTTCCTTAACAGAGAAGAGCGTGGTCTGATTTTCCCCTTAATTTTTTCTCTTAATATTTGAATCGTGCAGTGTAGGTAGGCATTTTGCGGGGAGTTCCTAGTCTCTTCTGCCTCACAAAAAAGGATGTTAACAGCGTTTTCCTTCTTCCCTTTCTACTTCTTCCTGTTACACATTGGTTATAATTTTTTCTGTGCTACAGAATCTCTCTTTTCCTAATTAACGGACCTTACATTATAAAGGCCTTAATTCCTATGTAGAAATGTACAACTTTTATTTCTCATAGTTACTACTTTTTGAAGGTGTAAGGAATTTTATTCCACCCTTTTTCTCGAAGAAGCCTACTTGTATTCATTCTTAAGATAGTGCCTTGTTTTAATAGGAGCTTCCCCCCATCCGTTGGCCTAAAGGTCATTTTTTCTGTATAAACAATCGCATTTTGAAGAGGGCATCAAAAAAAGAGATGTCTTTTGAAATGTGTCTTTCTCCCGTGGTAACTATCCAAACCATTCTAAAAAAACTACATAGTAGTAAGTATAGCTTTGTGAAAGGAGTGAGTTAAAGATGGGAGTTGTAGGTTTTTGTCTCGTTACAGTAGAAATTACAGCTATTGATGGCGTAGACCTTATAGAGCCAATTGTTGTTTTTGAAGAACAATCTTTCCCCTCAGCTAATGGCACCGTAACGTTTGAGGTATTCGGAGAAGAGATCACTGTTCCTTGTCCAACTGAAGAGCCTGTTGAAGAAACCATTGAGGTAGCAGGTATTGGAGTGCTTACGCTGCAAATTACAGCTGAAGAGGGAGCTTAATATATCTCTATCTTTGTAGGAAGAAGGGTTGCTTCACACTGGCAACCCTTGTCTATAAATCTCAATAGTAAACCGCTTATACGGTTCCTATTTTAAATTGCCTATTGTCTAAACATGGTAGAGATGAAAATGAAAAATACATACAAGGAGGTGACAAACGTATGGAGAAAAAGCCTTTGATTGGTATTTTAGTAAGGAAGCCTATTAAGTTACGAAATTATGAAATGGCAAAATCACTAAACATCGATTTACTAGTATTTACTCCCAAAGGGATAAACTGGACGAAAAAGAAAATTCGTGGTTGGTTTTTTAATGGACATTCCTGGCAGCGAAAAAGTTGTCCTTTTCCTTCAGCCGTATATAACCGACGTTACTCAGCAAATAAAAATCTCGTAACTAAACTAGAAAAAATTATTGGCAAGGGGAAAGTATTTAACACCATTACTTGGCTCGATAAGTGGGTTACACACCAGATATTACAAAAAAGCTCTATAAAAAGTTATTTACCACACACCTCTTTATATCAAAGCGAAAACTTTTTAGACCTATTAACAACCTACCGAAAACTCATATTAAAACCTTGCAAAGGTAGCTTAGGGAAACAGGTTTACTTGGTTGAGTTGACCGATGACAATAAATATAAATTATATATTAATACACAAAAACAGGAAACTTCTCAGTCAGTGCCCGAACACGACCCAGATTCCATTAAAAAAAGTAATATGTCTAAGGAAGACAATGAAACAAATAAACAGAAATTACATGCCTTACTAAATGATGAAAGGTTGTATGACCAAGCAAAGATCAATACCGATAATCAAGATGAGTTTATAAAAAGCATTGACGAGTTAATCAAAGATAAGACGTTTCTTGTTCAACAGTTTATTTCTCTGGATCAAACTGAGCAGAAAATTTATGACCTTCGCGTATATGTCCATAGAAATGAGCAAGGGAAATGGTTTATCACTGGCGCCGTTAGTAGAATAGGCAACAAAACGTCCTACATTACAAATATGTCTTCCGAAATCAAAAGTCTATCTGATATTCTTAAAAGTAATAATATGTTGACTGCTTATCAAATGGATGCGATCAAAACAATAAGTATACAAGTTGCACAAGAACTAGAAAAGGCCCTAGGCCACATGGGTGAGTTAGGAATAGATTTTGGAATAGATCAAAAAGGAAAACCTTGGCTGATTGAAGTGAATGGAAAACCACAAAAAATCAGTATTCTTAGGCGTGTACGAGACCCTGATTTAACTAGGGAATTATATGCCATGCCACTAAAGTATGCCTACTTTTTAGCAACCAATAAAGTCATACCTAACTCACCTGTTCACTCTACCAGCCCCGATGTTCCTGCAGGAAACCTTGGGTTTAATCCAAGCCTCCTTGAGAGAACCATTTTGGAACGAAAAAGGGATACGGAAAAAGACAGAGAAATTGCGGAGCTAGAACAACACTTAAAAGAGACTAGACAAGAATTAGAGAAAACTAAAAGTGGTTACAAAAAACTCATGGAGAAGTTTGCTCTGGTAAGCAAACGAGAAGCAGAAAAGGATAAAACGATTGACGCGCTTGAAAAAAGGTTAAACCACACGGAACAAGAATTAGAGGAAACGAAACAGGTGTTAATTGCCTCCAAAAATAGTATTGAAAAACTACAAAAAAAATGGTGGGAATTTTGGAAATAATCCTTCCATGGCGTGTTTGTAGGGTATCCTTTTAATAATGGCCCTTACCCGTTATATGCGCCTAGTCTTCTTCAAGTTAGTGCACGCTTATCCCACAGATAAGCCATCCATAGAACAATATAAGAAAAAGGCCTGCTTTAGTTTCCTTTAGACTAAAGCAGGCCCTCGATTGTTAGTTAATATCTATGCGGCGTAGAGTTGTTTGGGAAGATTCATCTTTAGGAACTTCTAACTCGAACACGCCATCTGTAAACGTCGCCTTAATTTCATCCTCTTTAATGACCTGAAGGTAGAATTTTCTCACAAATTCTCCGTATTGACGTTCCTGGTGAATATATTTATTCTTATCTGTTTCTTTTTGTTCTTCCCTTACTCCTTTAATTGTTAAATATTTGTCGTTGTACTCAATATCAATGTCTTCTTTGTGAAATCCAGGAAGATCAGCTTCTATAACATATTTACTACCCTCATCGCGGATATCTGCCTTGAAACGATTAATGTTTTGAAAAGCAGGAAAGAAATTATCATTGAAGAAGTCACTAAAAAATCCAAACCGTTCATTCACTAGGTCAAAATTTCGACGCATAGGTGTTAGGTTTGCCATTTAGCATTCCTCCTTTGATAATGTTTTGATATTTCCTTTTCAATTAATAGCATAAAAATGCGTGTGATTTTTGTCAAGAGGATAATGTGAGAAAATAAATGGTGATGAAATGAATCAAATAATTTTGCTCTGAGCTAATAACAGGAGAACAAAAAACCTCTTAACAAAACAAGCCTCCAACTTCGAGAAAAACAACAATGATAGAATAGTACTAAGGTAACTATAGACATAGGGAAACTTTATTAATCTGCCGTGTTATGCTTGACGTAATTATTTCCATGGCTTGTAAAAGCACCTTTTCTGTCCCATTGTATGATATTATCAAGTATCTCACTGGTCAAATACATAGGGGGATGTAAAAAAAATAGTATGGAGTAGCCTAAGGTGTCCCTCCTATGGTTAAAAACAGATCTTAAAGGGTGGTATTATGATATACATCTACAATGATTAAGGGGGTACGCACACGACGGCCTTGGCTGCTGCCTTTCATTTGAAAAAACTTCCCTCCTTGGAAAGAAAGCTGACTTCTGAAGAAATACTTCGTGTCGATTATTTTAACCAATTAACAAATGAAGACAAAGGGAAACTTATTTTTCATGGAAATGATGAAGAGGGAAATCCCGTTTATACCATAGGACGGAAACGAAACAACTTGTGGTGCCAGCAATCCCCTCTCTGTCCGGGGTGTGCAGCATATTGTCGGCAAATACACCCAGCAGTTTGTTATGAAAATGTCTCCTCATAAGTTTCGCCATACTTTCGCAACAAAGCATTGGCTGGCGAATAAAGATCAAATTTCTTTAATGAGACAGCTGGGTCATAATTCTATCCAAACCACAACCATCTACACCAATATGGATATGAGAGATATGGAGAAACGAATGGAAGCAATGGATGAATACGAAGCGAAGGAGTAGTTTTAAGCCAAGGACTGTCTATTTTTAAGCTCAGCTTATGAGTAAAGTTAAGAGGTTATACACATGGAAACATCAAAACCACAATTATGGAGTAAAAATTTTATCCTCATGCCATTGATCACTTTTTTCATTGCACTCACTTATTTTTTAACGATAACATCCATAGCTGGGTATGCTATGGATGGTTTTGATGGTACTTAAGGAATGGCTGGACTTGCCGCAAGTGTTTTTGTTATTGGCGGTCTTACTTTTCGTATTCTGACAGGAAAATACATTGACATCATCGGCAGAAAAAAGCTGTTTTTTATTGCATTTTAGCTTTCTTACTTTCTAGCAGGGCACTTAAATCTTTTAATACTCATTCGTTTTCTACATGCGCACTCGTTGGGATAGTGCTGACTGTGATGCAAATTGCTGTGATCGATATCATCCCTGTTAAACACCAAGGAGAAGGAATTAGTTTTTATACTTTAAGTTTTATTCTAGCAACTGCTATTGGACCTTTTCTGGGCCTTGTAATGATTCAGTTATACAAGTATACACCTGCGATTTTGACTGGCATTGGTATTTTATTAACCTTGTTTACAACGTTACCTTTAATTAAATTTACAAGGTAGTGATAAAAAAATGGAAGATATAATCTTAGCTGCTATTATTGTTCTTTTTGCTTCAATGTTACAAGCATGCACTGGGTTTGGCTTTTCAATTATGGCCACTCCCTTTTTGCTTTTGGTTTTTGAACCGAGAACTGCTATCCAAATTAATATTATTCTATCTATCCTTATTTCAATATTTATGGTTCCAGGAATATTCGAGCATATTAACAAAGGATTACTAAAGAAGTTAATTTTCAGTAGTGTGATTGGAAGTCCCTTTGGGATTTTAATTTATTTATATCTTGATGTTGAATTACTAAAATTAGTTATCAGTATATTAATTTTGGTATTAACCATATTATTAATTTTAAAATTTAGAATTAGGCGATCGCATAGTAAAGATTATGTAAGCGGAGGAGTATCCGGTTTACTAACAACAAGTATAGGAATGCCGGGACCCCCGTTACTTTTATATTTTACAGGTGTTAGTATTGATAAAGCTGTCTTAAGAAGTACCACCCTCGCTTTTTATTTGTTTATTTACTCAATAAGTTTGGGAATGCAAATTACTTTTGGATCGACTTCACGTGAAATTTGGATAGTTTCTATTAGTTTATTTCCACTGATGTTTATTGGAATGTTTGCAGGTAGATGGTTATTTAAACATTTAAGCCAACAAGTTTTTCAGGTTATCACATATATAATCTTAGCCATGACAGGATTTTATTTACTTTTCACTTCAATATAAGCTGAAATATATGGGCCTCTCTTAAGGAGTGTTAGGGTTACACTATTCTTCTTCTTGCTAGAAGGCCCAATCTTTGGGTAAATAAATATTGTGGTTCGAAATATTTGATAAAGCGTGTAGAAGTTTAAGTATTAATAACTAATTATTTATAATCTTAAAATAAAAGAAGAGCATGACGAGAACAATTTCAAGATTTTTTACCCGTATCGCTGAAAGTACTTGCCAGATGCCTTTATTTTTGTCTTTATTTTTACACTACTTGTGGTTGTTTTAGGGTTGTTCTAAGGGCTTGATCTAGGGGGAGGTCCTAACCTTCTGGGGAAACGGTTTCTTTGACCAATTATAGTTTACGGCTCAAGCGATCCTTATCCTGGTCACTGGTTTGGTACTCAAACTATTTTTTTCCTATGACTTAATTTTACTAGCGATCCTAATGATAGTGATCCCCTTTGCAAAGGTCCTTTTATACTTCTTAAGTTTCTTTCTTTGAACTTTGTTTTCTAAAGCTTCCGTTTCCATTAACGATGAACTTTTTATTTATCCGTTAATTCAATACACCCTCCCTATTAGTTCCACTATTCATTTCCAAAAAAGTCTTTAACTGATTGCACAACACAATCTAAAAACAGGAGGTCTTACATACTCCTACTTTTTTTAAAATTTTCAATGTCTCTTAGTTCGACAATGTTACTAATTCTGTTCGTTTATCATAAAATATAAGAATTCAATAAAGGAGGAAAGGAATGAAAACAGTACTCAGCTCACTTCTTTTGGTCGTATCGTTTATATTCTTTTGTTCACCGGTGACTGCAAATTCTGACCAAGGAAAAATGTCTTTAGTAGCGTTAGGAGACTCGATTCCTTACGGATATAACCTTGGTGTAAATGATAACGCATCGTTTTCTAGAAACTCCTATCCGTTTTTAATTGGTAAGGCTCTTGATATGAGAGTTAGAAACCTTGCCGTCCCAGGGTTACAAACCGAAGTAATGCTTTATCACCTTGAAAATGATCAGAAATACCGCCAGGCCGTTCGTCATGCAGATTACATTACTCTTACCATCGGAAGTAACGATTTGTTAGAAGCATTGCGAATTGCTTCGACTAAAAGCCTGGGGGATAACGATCGCTTCCTGAAATATCTAAATAAAGAACTTGAAAACACCAACCTTTTCGAAAATCTTTCAGAAAGTGTGGAGGAAATACGAACTCTAACAGATTCACCGATCATTATTTATAATGTTTATAATCCGTATCAAAAATCTAATGACCTCTTTCTGCATAATATCGGCAACGAGATATTGCCCATTATCAATGAAGAGTTTAGGGATCTCTTGGACCACTACGATAATATAGATATTGCGGATGCACATGAAGCATTTGGCACAAATCAAGAAGACTATGTTATCGAGAACGACATTCATCCAACAACTGAAGGCCAGAGAATCCTTGCCGATGTTGGAATTCAGGTCCTCAATCCTTATTTTGAAGACTAATAAAAGGTGAGTCTTTTGCAAGGACTCACCTTTTATGTTTATAGAAGCTTCATACTTAACCCATCCCAAAACTCAGACCGGTGCCCCCTCAATCGTTCCAAAGTGTTGTAAAACGCCGAAAAGATGCGCTATTTACACTTTTTTCTACTTTAAAGAGGGAATACTAGTTTCTAGCGGCAAGTCTTTTTTGGTAAAGTGATAGGTTATTTTTATGAAATTCTATATTTGATTCTCATTACGACTAAGGACAAAATAAAAGGAAAGTTTGTCCTTATTAAGCTTTTTATTGAGGCTACTCTGGTTTTTTGCTTGATATGCGTGGGGAGAGCAAAGTAGGTAAATTATTTTTGTTAAAGTGTTTTGTTGGGTACTTACTTAGTATTGGTATGCTTTAAAAGACACCCCTACTTTTTCTCCAAGCTGTTCTAGCTCTGTTTGTATAGTTTTGGATAAAGGTATACCTTCTTTGGATCTTAGGGCAGCCTCCTGTTGTCTTCTCTCACCTGGATAACGAATGGGTGAATTTTCGGAAATTAAGTCCACCTCTTTCATTAGGGTGATAAGGGTATCGAGTTTATTTTGAAATCCTACACCATTTTCAAAAGGTGTCATGTCCATTAATAAAAAGAAGTGACCGACATTTGCTCCTCCAGTTAAATTGGTGTCGTAAATGTTTTTTACATGAGGGCTGATGGCTGCTCCGGTCATAACTCCGGTTAATATTTCGATAGTTAAAGCTAGTGCTGCGCCCTTAGCACCACCTAAAGGCAGCACTGTACCTCCATTCAAAGCTTCCTTTGGATCATTGGTCATGTTCCCCTCGCTGTCTAGGGCCCATCCATCTGGTATTTTTTCGCCTTGTTTATCAGCTAGAATTATTTTTCCTCTAGCGACTGTACTTGTCGACATATCAACAATCACGGGTGACTGTCCTTTAGCATATGGAAACCCAAAAGCAATAGGGTTTGTGCCAAAGAAAGCGTCCTTCCCTCCCCATGGAGCTATCCCAGGAGGAGAGTTAGTTCCAGCCATTAACATCATGTTCTCTTCACAAGCCAACTGGCAATAGTACGCTGAGGTCCCATTATGATTACTATTATTAATGGCTACAGCAGCTATGCCTTGCTTTTTTGCTAATTTAATACCTTCTTGAAGTCCTTCATAAGCAACTAGATGCCCTAAACCATTATCGCCGTCTACTAGTAAAGCTGTAGGAGAGAGTTCACTTATCTTAATATCAGGTTTATTATTAATTCTATTGTCGGTGATCCTAGCAATGTACGTAGAAAGTCTACTAATTCCATGGCTGCCGAGTCCTTCAAGGTCAGCTTTTATTAACGCCTCTGCTACTATCTTTGCTTTATCTTGCTCTACACCTACTTCAGTTAAAACCTGGGACGTAAAGTTTTCCAACTCACTAGGTTTAAAATAGTCCATAGAACGTCTCCTTTGGTTAGATTTAGTTACTTATCAATCAATGTTTTTTGTACACTTTCTAAATGGGCATTCATGTAATGTTTTGCTAACGCCACATCTTTTGCTTTAATTGCATTTAGAATATTTATATGCTCTTCTACCGATTGTTCAGGTCGATTTGGAATCATAAAGGATTGAATTCTAGCTTTCGATAGTAGATCAATTAAATTATGCATTATTTGTAAAGCGACTTCGTTTTGAGCCATTGTGGCAATTAACAAGTGGAATTCTAAATCGTAATCGATAAGTTTCTCACGCATATGGTTTTCTTTTATATTATTATTAGCTTTCTCCAAAATAGTTGCTAGTTGTTCAATTTGGGCGTCGCTCCCGTTAATAATTGCCCACTCCACTAATTGCTCTTCAATCATTTTTCTAACAGCAAACAAATCTTTAAGTTGGCTATTTGTTACGAAAAAGGCATCGGTCATTTTTTTAATCTGCTCACTTTCCTGAGCTATAAAAACTCCCTTGCCGTGGATAGACTTTAAATAGCCATAAGCTTCTAGAATTTTATAAGCTTCTCTAATGGTATTACGACTAACATTTAATTCCTTTGCCATATCCCTTTCGCCTGAAATCTTATCGCCAGGCAGAAACCTACCTTCTCTAATTTGACCTTTTATATAATCAGCTACTTTTTCAGAGATACTTTTTTTATCTGTAAAAACAGGTTTCAATTTCAATTCCCTCCTTAGTATCATTACACCAAACAGAGAGAACCTTCTCCTTTTAGGATATTCATTACTTCGTTGGCAACAAGAATAGAAGTCCTAACCTGTGACTCCTCTGTAAGGCCTGCAATGTGTGGGGTAATCACAATGTTAGGTAATATAAGTAGAGGCGACTCCTTTTCTATTGGCTCTTTTTCTAATACATCCAAATATGCTCCAGCTATTTTATTATCTCGAATCGCTTCATAAAGGGCTTCTTCATCTATTATCCCCCCTCTAGAACTATTAATAATGATCGATTGGGGTTTCATTTTGTTGAATGCTTCATATGAAATCATATATTTTGTATGGCTTGTTAAGGGTACATGTAACGAAATGAAGTCGGAATAGGTGAGAACATCAGATAAACTTTCAGCTTTCTTTACGCCGCTTTCATCAATGACATGATCATAATTGGTGACGAATGGATCATAACCCATGACCTCAATTCCAAATGTTTGTGCCCTATTTGCTACTCGATGAGAAATTTCCCCTAAACCAATTAATCCTAACGTTTTTCCTTTTACTTCTTTGCCAGTATGAAGTTGTCTATTCCAATTACCCTTCTTTACATCTTCATTAGCCTTGGCCAATGGTCTATTAAAATCAAGAATTGCACTTAATACATATTCAGCAACTGAAGTGGCGTTGGCATTCTTAGCAGCAACCACTTTTATATTTCTTTCTTGAGTTTGATTTAGATCTATATTGTCTAAACCAACCCCGAGTCTTCCCACAACTTTTAAATTGGTAGCATGTGCTAGTAAATCCTGATCTACCCGTGTCTGATTTCGAACAATTAAAGCATCACAATCAGCCACTTTTTCTAGTAACTCTTCTCGCTTTTTCCAGAGGTCCTTATCATACTCAATATACACCCCATCTTCTGAGATGCTTTCTATTCCCTCGTTCCATATTACTTCAGAAATTAAAATTTTCATAAACTTTTCTCCCCCCACTAATAGAATAGGCCAACTTTCTCTTCATGCGAGCATGAAGGAAAGTTAGCCATATTACAGTAAATAATCAAGAACTGCGGTACAGCCTAGTTGTCACGAACTCACGGTGACCTAATGCTTCCGCATTTGTTAACCTACCGTTCACGGTACGATACATATTTTCTAATAGCATGTTTCCAGCCTCTTCCAAGTCGATTTCACGAGACAAAAGCCCTTTTACATCAACATCAATGTGTTCACTCATCGTTTCTGAGGTGTCAGGGTTTGCCGTAACTTTAATAACTGGCTCAATGGGATTCCCGATAATATTCCCTTGTCCTGTTGGGAAGAGATGAAGAACTGCTCCTCCTGCAGCCATTACAGTGATACATTCAGCAGCGGCTGATGAGGTGTCCATAAAGTAAAGACCGTTGCCATTGGTTGGCGCTTCAGCAGGCTCCAATACACCAACAATGGTTTTGTCCCCTGTTTTGGCAATGTTGCCTAGGGCTTTTTCTTCAATTGTGGAAAGTCCTCCAGCAATATTACCTTGAGTCGGCTGTGAGCCTAAAAGATCAACGCCTTTAGATTCGATTTCACCCACATAGTCCTCATATATTCTCATAAATTTCTCTTTTAGTTCAGGTGTTGCCATACGGTCTGCAATCAGGTTTTCTCCACCTGTCAGTTCAGGTGTTTCCCCGAAAAATACTGTTGCACCCTCGTCAATGAAATGGTTAATGGCTTGAGACACAGTAGGACAAGATCCTAGCCCTGTTGTTGTATCGGATTCACCACATTTTATGCTAACAACTAGATCGCTAATCTCAATAGGCTCTCTAGTAATTTCCGATGCCTGTTGTACGTATTCTTTCGCTACCCAAGAAGCTCTTCTGATCGTTTCAAAATCTCCATTCCCTTCGATTGAAAAAGAGCTGACGGGCTTGCCTGTTTCAGCAATTCCATCTGCAATTTTTTTCGTCCAGTTTTCCTCAATTCCTATGACTACAACTGCGGCCACATTAGGGTTAGCCCCCGTTCCGATCATGGTTTTAAAATGTAAATCTAAATCTGGTCCGTATTGCAACCTTCCATAGGCGTGAGGGAGAGCTAACGTTCCCTTTACATTATTAGCAACTGCTTCACAAGCAGCGTTAGAGATATCATCCACAGGTAAAATCACTACATGATTTCGAATGCCTACTTTTCCATTTTCTCTTCTATATCCAAATAATTGTTCCATTTTACCACCTCGCCGTTTTAATGTTATGAGTATGAATATAATCGCCGACAGCCACGTCTTGAGAGGTCACACCAATTTTAATTCCGTATTTCATTACATCCTCTCCCTCTCCAAGTTCCACAAGTGCAATTTTGTGACCTAGCGGCACGTCATGATTGGAATTAAGAGTGATTTCTGTGCCGTCATCCATGTATACTCCTTTAACTTTCTCACTCTTATTAATTGGCGTTGTCACTACTCCGACGTGATCCCCGTGATTATGAATTAAGAATTTGTGATTGCTTGGTGTACCATTGGTAGCCATAATCTTCCTCCTTTATTTTTTTAAAAATTTATAGTATTGAAAATTTTCAATGTGCTTTTACAAAAGGCAGTTACATCCTATTTCTGATTAATTTAGTTTTTTCAACGTTAGTCACCTGAGTTAACTTTACTTTCAAGAATGTTACTGCAAGTCTGGTAGCCATAAAACATTTTTCAATATTTCCCCTTTTTTTGTTAGTGTCCATGATCGCTTCTAAAAACTTTTTAAACAGCCCTCCTATCACAAAGTTAACGCTTTTAAAAAATGATATGAACCATTATTAAATTTTTTGGTATACTGGCCCAACCATTATTATTTAACTACATTAAAACATTTTTTGGAAAGATAAACAATACTAAATTTTTAGAAAATTATAAAAATGTTTTTTGCTAGTTAGTAATAATTCAAAAAGTCGTTTGACTAATTATTATCTTTAATTATAAATTAACGAAATATTACAAATTATTTGTCTACATTATGCCATGAGAGTATTTGGTAAGCAATGGATTTTCCATGGTTTATTCATTTAGATCATTTATAACTGCTATGTAAAATTTTTATAATTTCAAAAATATAAGAAAGAAATTCCAAACGTGAATTTTAGGGTATTTTTTTGCAAAAGGAGTGTGTCCAAACCAAGAACTTCAAACAGCAACGTTTCTAAAGTTTATTAGTGAACAGCAAGCCTCTATTTCATAACCCCGGTACTCTTCTTTGCGTGAACACTTTCGATTAGGTAGATAAGAACCGGTAAAAAGAAAGAGGATATGATAATAACCGTGAAAACATGTTAGGTTATCCATTTAAAAATGATTTGTCCAGCTATTACTCCCAGCACCACAACTGGAAGTGCAAATAAACTTGATGTCCATACGGTCATACTAGTGTCAAAAAAACCAACTGAGTGATCAAACTGAAAAGGTACATAATAGATAAAGAGCCGAGGCTCTGGCCCTTAACTTTTCTTTGTTCGTACCTGTGCCTGTAAAATAAAGAAATAAAAGAGGGCCCGGCATACCAACGCTTGACGTTAAAAGCCTGAAGTCCCTCCTACAACAATAACTTTATCTTTAGTAAATCAATTCACTATTCAACAAAGACCTATCCTAATAGATGTTCCTCTAGGTTCCTGGGTTTCCTTTCACCCAGGAATCACTCTATTTTGTGATCAAACAAACACTCATAACATGACGTTTGGTGGAAGCCTGCTAGTAATTTATAAAAGATCCGAGAACTAAAACAAAAATGTAACTGGTTACTCCGACTATAAGCGCTGCAGCCATTCCGATATAAAACGGCTTAAATCCTAATCCCTTAAATATCTTCATATTTGTAAGTAAACCTATCGAAGCTAAAGCTGTCCCTAATAGGGTCTGGGCTCCAAAATTGCTAATGGAATTCCATAAATTTTCCCAGGTATTTTCATTGAAGAGAAAGAAAGCCCTCCCATAATTAATAAAAGTAAGATCTCCGGTTGTTCTAACAAGGGACATTAACACAAACCAAAGGACAAAAATGGGGAAAATACTTTTCCAGGTCCCAAAACTTTTAGAAGAACTATTACTTTTTCTTAAATAGAAATAGCTAATTAACGGAACGAATACAACGATTAATACATTCCGAATAAGTTTTGTAATGGTTGCTACCTCTAGCACGACTTCTTGCTCAAAGTATTGAGTATACATTAGCGCTGCACCGGTTACTTGAGAAGTGTCATGAAGCGCGGTTCCAAGGAAGATTCCTACCAACACAGGATCATTATTAAACAAATAGAAGCTTAAAAAAGGATAAAAAAACATGGAGATCAAACCAAAGATCGTGATGTTTGCAATCGCGTAGGAGGTTTCTTCATCGTTTGACTTAATACTTGGAGAGGTGGCTAAGATCGCTGTTATCCCGCAAATCCCTGTGCCTACGGCAATTAAACTTCCCAATCGAAGAGACTGTTTCAGTAAATGACTTAACCACATAGTGAATACCAAACCAATAAGAATACAACTTAAAACAATAGGTAGAACCCACCCGCCTACATTCATAATTTCCATAAAGCTTAATCGAAGTCCAATTAATACTATTCCTAGCTTTAACAAAAACTTTACGGAAAATTGAAGGCCCGGGGTGAATATGGAATGGACTCCTATTGTATTCTTGATTATTAAACCTACAAGAATAGCAACAAAAATACCTGAGATTGGTGAAGGAGCTGTAGTAGAGACACCTTGCATATTTTGTATAAGAAAGCCAATGATATCTGCCCCTAATCCCCCAATAAACATTATTAATAAAGCTAATAAAACACCAGGTAATCTTTTTTTAACCAAATTGTATAGCCCCCATTGCTATCCTTCTTTTAAACCTTTTTATAAACGTAACACAGAATTTTGCTCTGCAATTATTTTCCTTTTTGATGTCTTTTATTAATAAATTTAATAGGTTTTTGATTTTTACGTTGTCACCTTACTAATTAGAATCTCAGCAAACATTGAAAGAATGAGGATTACCTCCCTTTTGTCCTCAAAGTTTAGTAAGGGAAACTAAGAGGTCTTATTTAAGCTGTGGAGATAGTTTTTTAACCCCCCTTCTTACGCTATAAATATTGATATAAAAGGGTCTATAGCCAAAATCGACTTCCCCGTAAAAAAAATGTTTGCGTTTGACAGTAAAAAAACGCATGTTATGATGAAACATATTTAGAATAGTCAGAAAAATGTGTTTGAGATCTCACACTTTTAGGAGGGGACCTATGAACGAGTTAAAAAACATCAAAAAAGTTCTTGTAGCAAACCGTGGAGAGATTGCTATTCGCATCTTTCGAGCTTGTACGGAGTTACACATTCGAACAGTCGCGGTATATTCCAAAGAAGATTCTGGGTCTTATCACCGATACAAAGCAGACGAGGCCTATCTTATCGGAGTTGGAAAAAAACCCATTGAGGCGTACTTAGATATTGAAGATATTTTGGAAACTGCTAAAGCAAATAATGTTGATGCCATTCATCCTGGATACGGTTTTTTATCTGAAAACCTTGAATTTGCTAAACGATGTCAGGAAGAAGGAATTATATTTATTGGACCAGACACTGAGCATTTACATATGTTTGGTGATAAAGTAAGAGCCCGTAACACCGCTATTCAAGCATCAGTCCCCGTTATCCCGGGAACAGACGGGCCGGTCTCTGGCATGGAAGAAATAAGAGACTTTTGTAATGAACATGGCTACCCGGTGATTATAAAAGCATCTCTGGGCGGTGGTGGCCGAGGGATGCGCATTGTTCGGGATGAATCCTCTTTAGAGGAAGCATATAACAGAGCGAAATCTGAAGCCCGCTCTGCTTTTGGAAGCGATGAAGTATATGTCGAGAGGTATGTGGAGAACCCCAAACACATTGAAGTTCAAATACTAGGTGATGAAGATGGAAATATTGTTCATTTGTATGAAAGAGATTGTTCTGTCCAACGACGCCATCAGAAAGTTGTAGAGGTGGCTCCAAGCATTTCAATAGACCCTGAGTTGCGTGAAGAAATATGCGAGTCAGCGGTAAAACTTAGTCAAAAGATTGGTTATAAAAATGCTGGTACCGTGGAATTTTTGGTTGATGCTAAAGGGAACTTTTTCTTTATTGAAGTAAATCCTAGAATACAGGTAGAGCACACCATTACAGAAATGATTACAGGAATAGACATTGTTCAAACACAGTTATATATTGCTGACGGATGTAATCTTCATGGCCCTGAAATCGGAATACCTAAACAAGAGGAAATTAAAATGTCAGGGTATGCGATTCAATCCCGTGTGACAACTGAAGATCCTGCAAATGATTTCATGCCTGACAAAGGGCGGATTATGGCCTACCGATCTAGTGGAGGATTTGGTGTAAGACTTGACGCTGGAAATGGATTTCAAGGAGCAGTGATTACACCCTACTATGACTCCTTGTTAGTAAAAGTATCTACCTGGGCCTTAACATTCGATGGAGCAGCAGCCAAAATGTTAAGGAACTTACGGGAATTTAGAATTCGCGGTATTAAAACGAATATTTCTTTTCTGGAAAATGTTATCCAACATAAAGACTTTTTAAATGGCGAGTATAATACCTCTTTTATTGACACGACTCCCGAATTATTTAACTTAGCAAAGAGTAAAGACAGAGGCACTAAAATGTTATCCTTTATTGGCGAAACCATTGTCAATGGTTATCCTGGTCTCGAACATGAAAAAAAGCCCGTATTTAATCTGCCACGGGTGCCCTATATTAACAAATCAGGACCATTTCCCTCTGGGACTAAACAAGTTTTAGAAGCCAGGGGCCCACAGGGGCTAGCCCAATGGGTAAAAGAGCAACCAGAAGTACTTCTTACTGATACAACCTTCCGTGATGCTCACCAATCATTGTTTGCCACACGTTTTAGAACCTACGATCTAAAAAAAATAGCCGAACCTACTGCTAAGATGCTACCCAATCTATTTTCTTCTGAAATGTGGGGAGGCGCTACCTTTGATGTAGCAATGCGATTCTTGCACGAAGATCCGTGGGAGCGTTTAATCACTTTAAGAGAACGGATGCCAAATACCTTACTTCAGATGCTTCTTCGCGCTTCAAATGCAGTGGGCTATAAAAATTATCCAGACAATGTGATTCAGCAGTTTGTAGAGAAATCAGCCAACGCTGGAATGGATGTCTTTCGTATATTTGATTCCCTAAACTGGATCGAAGGCATGAAGCTTGCCATTGATGAAGTATGTAAGCAAAACAAAGTGGCAGAAGCTGCTTTGTGCTACACAGGGGATATCCTCAATCCTCAACGAAGTAAGTACGATTTAAATTATTACAAGAAAATGGCTGTAGCGTTAGAAGAATCAGGTGCTCATATTTTAGGTATAAAAGATATGGCGGGTCTTTTAAAACCTGAAGCTGCTTTTGAGTTAATTGGTGAACTGAAGGCGACGGTAAACATTCCTATTCATCTTCACACCCATGATACTAGTGGGAATGGAATTTTTACCTATGCAAGAGCGGTTGATGCAGGAGTGGATATAGTAGATGTGGCTGTTAGTACGATGGCCGGCTCCACTTCTCAACCTAGTGCTAATAGTTTATTTTATGCCCTGGAAGGTAAGGAACGACAACCTAAAATAGATATCAATGCCTTAGAATCACTGGGCGAATACTGGAATTCTACTCGTCAATTTTATAAAGGATTTGAAAGTGGAATGAAGTCACCCCACACCGAGGTATATGAACACGAAATGCCAGGTGGGCAATATAGTAATCTCCAACAACAAGCAAAAGCCGTGGGATTAGGAGATCGTTGGGAAGAAGTTAAAAAAATGTATCGTCGTGTAAACGATATGTTTGGAGATATAGTTAAAGTCACTCCTTCTTCTAAAGTGGTTGGAGATATGGCTTTGTATATGGTCCAAAACGAACTAACGGAGGAAGATGTCTATGAAAAGGGGGAAAATTTGGATTTTCCTGACTCTGTGGTTGAATTGTTTCAGGGGTACCTAGGACAGCCGTATCAAGGGTTTCCAGAACAATTACAAAAAATCATCCTTAAAGGGAGAGAAGCAATTACCCAACGTCCAGGGGCAAACATGAAAGATATAGACTTCACAGGCATCGAGAAAGAACTCCTCGAAAAGTTGGATCGCCCAGTCAGGGACCTTGACCTTGTCTCTTATGCAATCTACCCAAAAGTCTTTTTAGAGATGGAAGAATTTTGTCAACGGTTTGGAGATGTTTCCGTTTTAGATACGGGTACCTTTTTTTACGGCCTTAGACTAGGCGAGGAAATTGAAGTGGAAATCGAGCAAGGTAAAACTCTTATTGTCAAGTTCGTTTCACTGTCTAAACCTCAGGATAATGGGAATCGAACGGTTTATTTTGAATTAAATGGTCAAGCGCGGGAAGTAGTAGTAAAGGATCAAAACGTAAAAACTTCTGTTGCAGAAAGAGCGAAGGTTGATAAGTCAAATCCTAGTCATATTGGGGCAACTATGCCTGGCACCGTGATTAAGACCCTGGTAGCTAAAGGTGAAAAAGTTACAAAAGGTGATCACTTAATGATTACAGAAGCAATGAAAATGGAAACGACTGTTCAAGCAATATCAGGAGGAGAAATTAAAGAAATACATGTTAAGGATGGAGACACTATCGATACAGGAGATCTATTAATTGAAATTGACGTGTAAGTGACATTTATACTATAGCATTCACAAGAAAGGGGATATGACAAAAGTCTATCCCCTTTCTTAAATTTTTAAAACTTTTACTGAACCTTTGCTTCACAACAAAGACATAATGGTAGAGTAGGAAAAGTGGATAATAATCTACACTTTTATTCTTCCTTCAAAAAATGGGGTGGTAGGCAACGGCTGCAAAATGAAAGTTTGACGTTGTGGCTTTTCAAAACTTCTTTATCATCCACAGTGAGAACCGTCTTACATCGGGTACAGGTAACATGAGATAAACTCGTTGGTGACTCCTTACTTTTGTTTTTGCTACTTGCCTCTCGTTGCTTTAGCTGTTTCCATCCCATGCCATAAAGGTCACAAGCATCCCGTAAGGCATCCATAGATGCCGCTCTTGTACCGTATTTTAAATTGGTCACTTTTCCTTTTTCTGATCTTCTCAGAGGCGCTGTACCAATTCCCTCTCTCTTTGCCCCCATAATGGTAAGGATTCCTCTGACTAACAACTCTTCTTCCTCATAATACAAGGTTGGTCCTTCTGTTAGCTCCCAGTTCCAGAGGTGTCCAGCCACTTCATTCAACCGTTCGATGTACGTATCAACTTCTATGTAAGGACGTCCGCTCTTATTTTGTTTAATCGCTCCATCGGGAAATGGCTTAAGCAATCCTTCCATGAGCTTGTTGTACTCTTGATTCAGATTCTCCACGCTGCACTCCCCTTTTTTACCACTTGTTTATCTTTCTCATAACCGCTCTTCGTGCCTTTCTTTTTATGGTTCGTTTGCCGAGTGCTCCTGGCCCTCTACTAGCAGCTCTAGCATCTCCTCTCACTCTTTTGACAGAGAATAAAAACCGTATGAGTTTGTTAAGCATTCTTCCCCCTCCTCTGGTTTTCTACCATCCTCATTGTATCGTACAAACGAAAGCAGCCGTAAATGTTTATTGACCTTCAAAGTATTTTTACCACTTTATGAAAGTTAACAAAAAGTTCCAGGTATGTCCTCTTTTATATAAGAAGAAATTAATCTCAAATCAGGACAAAGGAGGGAAGTTAGTCATGATGAACCAACAGCAACAAAGCAATAACTCAAATCAACTTCTAGTGCCAGGTGTACAACAAGCATTAGACCAAATGAAAATGGAAATTGCTCAAGAGTTTGGTGTTCAACTTGGCGCTGATTCCACAGCTAGAGCTAATGGATCGGTTGGTGGAGAGATTACCAAGCGTTTAGTACAAATGGCAGAACAGCGGTTAGGCGGCAGCCAAGTTCACTAAGTTAGGTAAAGAAAGGGCAGCCCATACAGTGGACGGCCCTTTCATAGTGACTTTTCAACATTGTTTGTAGTCTCGTAATTATATTTCACTTTATCAGCGTGGATCTCGTGAATCGTTGCTTGCTGTTTCTTATGTTTTCGGCTTTGGATCCTCCCCGTTATCGTTACAGACATACCTTTTACTAAGTCATTAGCTAACCTTTCTCCGTAACTGCGCCAACTAATAGCATGAAGATAATCCACTTTGGGGTTCCCCTCTTTATCAGTGTAACTTCTTTCAGAAGCTATGGTAAAACGCGTAACTGCAATACTGTCTTCTCCTACATAATGAAGCTCTGGGTTGGTTGTTAAGCGCCCTGTGATCGTAATATGATTAACATCAAGGGATAGTCCTCTTGTGGTCTGGCCAAAAATGACCTCCTGTGTTTCTACTTCATAAGTGTTAATATGTAGGTCGTCTCTTATTCTTGATTGTAGGCGTCCAATGATGACACACTCTTGGCCTTTTTGTAGGTTGTTTGCGACCCTCTCTGCGTATTCTCTCCATACAATAATCGGGATAAAATCAACGATCTTTTGTCCGTTGCTATCCGCATATGGACGTTCACAGGCAATAGGAAAACGAGTCACGGCTCTTCCACTGTTGGTATAATGAAGTTGGGGATCCATGGTTAAACGACCTTGAATGATGCAATGGTTAATGTCCAATTCAATTCTTCCTTTATTGAGGGATACTTTTCTTCATATTTTCCCACCAGAGTCTCATCAGTCTGCTATAGCCAGGAATTTTTTGAAAGAGCTCATCAGCTAGCTCCACGTTATAGGTGTGTGTTGTTAGGTTTCGGTCATTGACCATGTGAAGAGCCAGAATGGTTTCTTCCTCATCTAACAGTCCTACTTCTCGACTCGAACGAATAACCCTTTTAGGGGACCTTCAATGTCTCGTAAATATTGTTTTCCTAATTTCCATATGCTTTCATACGTATATTCAAACCGTTGGATAAAGGCATCTCTCTCGAGTGGGGTGGGATGATCAAACGCATAGATTTCTTCTAAGGTTTTTAACGCTTTGTCTGAGGTTTCGAATCGTTGAAGCAGTCGTTCCATAGGATCCCCTCCTTAATTACTTTTGTGCGAAATGAAGAATCTGCCTTTGTAAGGTCCACCACGTCTACGTTATAAGGAATGGTTGAATCCTCAAGATTATCTCGTAGGCTTGCTAAGCATTCTGCCTTTAGCGCACCTTTATAGTCAACCGCTATATCAATATCTGAACTTGGTTGTATCGCTCCTTTGGCCCAAGAACCAAACAAATAGATACAAACATCATCCCTATTCATATGGTTTATCACAAGAGTCTTTACTTCTTCTAGGACTTCTTTTTGAAGAGTCGTCCACGTCATGAGGGATCTTCTCCTTTTGTGGTTTTTTACTACCTATAAGCAGGGCATCTTTTTTTACCGTTCTCTTATATAAGATTCCCATCTAACCAACATATAAAGCATGCGAGTGATGAATCGAACAAGGGGAGCTTTCGGAAAATATTAACCTACAGATAAAGACTCATAAAACTGATCCTTTCCTATATGGTGAGTATTGCTACCCTGTATGGCGTCTTTCTTCCAAACTACTTTTTATAAGGTAATTTTACCATAATTTTTAAATCTACCACCCTCCCATTACAACACACTATACAGCACTGTTATCCTAGGATGGACTTTGCTTATGATCCCTACAGCAGTCTCCTTTTATTCTTAAAGTTGAAATGACACTTTCCTATAAGTCTGACTGGTAGAATAGAAAGGTTTTGAGCCCAAGAATCATTTAAAAGCTTATAATATATAAGGAAAATAAAGAAGCCAAGGACCTGAAAATATCTCCTTGGCTTTCAGCGATATTATGTTCTATTTTGAGTTTTCCTCTTGATAAACCACCACTGTTCGTAGCATCAACTCGCTAAACTTCTTGATAAATCCAGGCATGTTCAGCTTTTCTTTTCGCTGATATACGTTTTTAAGTTATTCTTAAGGTTGTATATGGAATCCCAAACTATTTTCACTAAATGAACGTTATCTTCCCATCCATCCCCCATCTATCACGATGGTTTCCCCATGAATACAATTGGAGGCTCCCGTTGCTAGAAAAACGACTGCTCCTACAATGTCCTCTGGTGTCCCCACCTTCCAGCGGGTATTCTATTTAGAATTTCTTTGCTTCTTTTCTCATATTCAATCAAAGCTTGGTTTATAGTGCGCCAGCATTTACATTTTGTAGTTGTTCTTGTTCCAAATAGTTGACCAAGTTTTAGCTTTATTCTTCTTGTATACATAAAACTGAAACATCATTCCACCCATAAGCAACATCATTAACTATCTTTCCACCAAACTCATTTTTCCTACGAAGATATTCCTTTCCTCCCATGCTTTCATAGAAACCAAGTCCAGATTTATTTTGTTCCATTACCCACACTATTATTGAAGTAATGCCTATTTCTTTAAAATACTTGGCAATAGCTGAAAACAACTGTCTTCCTACACCCAATCCTCTACATTCTTCTAATAGATAAAGGGCGTGTAATTCTCCACCAAAATTTTCATCATCAATGCTATTCCCGGATGCGAAACCAACAATATTACCTTCTTCACTTATCGCAATAAAGATAAAGGGTTCATTTTCTGTGTTTAAAAAGTTAAACCATTTTTTTCGGCGTCTTCATATGATAACCCATCCAAATAACTTTGTGGTACTAAGCCATGATAAGTAGTTTTCCAACAATCAACGTAAATTCTTGCTATTCCTATGACATCTTCTTCACTTGCTTTTTTAATCTCCAAATTTTCACCTCAAATAGTAAATAATTATTTATCATGGCCCTTCTTCGTTTGTGCAGGGCACATACTTTTGAACCGTAAAGCATGAGTAGAAGTATTTCCTCCGAATCGGCAAGACATGCAGGCTTCGTAACAAACTACTCCTCGTCACTTAATATTGGCATTGATTATATGACGAACTTTTCTACCGTTTATCTCATATAATACACGGCGATCTAACAAGTCGGTTTGAACCATAATTCATCTTTGCAGTTCTCATATAAAATGACTTTACGACTTTTTGAGATTTACAGAACTTCAATAGCTTTTCTATATTCACTGGCGCCCAAGTTAACAGTTACAAACGGGGTGACTTAGATTTTTGTATGTTCAAGAGACACATATAAGGTTTTGAGATGAAATTCTCATAACCACTTAAATAAACGATATCTTTTGTGAATTTTGTTGCTATTCCTCCTGAATGTATTGAAGTTTATTTACTAAATATTAAAATAAATAAAAGGAGGCGGTATACGTGAATAAGAAATTGTTATGGTTTCCTTTGTTAGCAGCATTATTGTCAACAGGGTTTTTGTATACGGTTGGAAACATATTCGAAATTTCGTTTTTGAATTGGAATTTTTATAAAGAAACCTCACCCGAAGGGGTAACTTTGGAAGCAGAAGGTTCTCTTGTTCCTTTTATAATAGGTTCTATCGTGGGCTTTTTTACGGAGAAAATTCTCAAAATTAAAAAAAACACTCTAGCTTGGTATAACGATGCCCTTGAGGGGTTATTACTTCGCTTTGATTCAAGTGTTAGAAGCATTAATCAATGAAATGAAGTTACCAGGTGGGAGAAATAAAAGACTCTAACACAATCAGTACCATTCCGACTACAGAAGAAGATAAAAGCCAATGAACACAATTTTTTAACATTTTTTCATAGAGGAGCAAGTGTACGACAATCTGAGGTCTTGAGAAAAGTTAGTGCTTATCCAGTGCTTTTCACGGTCTTCAAAGTACGGAGGCCTGTGGAAGCATGTAGTGCGAATGGATGGCAGAGCGCTAAGCTTTGATTCCTTTCTACAAATCTATTTACCACCTCTTTTCTTGAACAACATGCATATATTTTTCTTTAAGTAAACTAAATACATAATGGTCCATGTACTTACCATGTAACCATTCCACACTTCACTTCTTAGACATCCTTCATTAGTAAAGACAAGTTTTTCTGGAATAGCTATACTTCTGAAATTCTCGGTTGCGACTCTTATTTTAATTCGATTCAAATTTAATTTATAAAAACAATAGTGAATGAGCGATCTAGAAGCTGCGGTCGCTATCCCTTTCCCTTGGAATCGTCCCCCCCAACCAGTAACCTATCGTTGTCAACTTGTTCGTCCAGTCCACGCTATGCAATCCGATAACTCCTTATCCCTCCTATGAGAGAAGGGATAAGGAGTGTGGCATCGAACATGAAAGGGCCCCCTATTCCCTCCATACGATGAATGGTATAAAATCTACGATCTTTTGTCCATTGTTATCCGTGTAGGGACGTTCAGAGGCAATTGGGAAACGGGTGACCGCTCGTCCACTGTTGGTATGATGAAGCTGAGGATCCATGATTAACCAGCCTTGGATAATGCAATACAATAATTAATGTCCATCGTTTATCTCCTTCAATTCTTGGATCTTCTGGTTTACCTATGACTCCCTGCTCTTGTTTCACTTTCACCATTCATCTTCAATAAGACGGAGTTTGTTGTCATAGAATACAGCTTCCTTTTTGGTCTTATCCATGAGCACCACCGCATTATAGAAATACAAGGAGTCTTTGTTTTTTGTCTCCTTGATACGTACAACAAGCCCATTTTGGTTTTTGTACTGGTCGTAGTATCCTATGGTATCAGGCATTTGATCCACTGGTTTGGAAACGATCACCCGATCTCCTTTTTGCACCAGGGAGGGACGTTTCCGGCCAGAGTCCTTCTCTTTGCCAATGTAACGCCACGTCTTTATCCTTGTCTGGAAAAGATTTATTTGTTCCTGTTCCATTCAATTCATCGCTATTTTTCTAGTTTGAATCATCCATCTCCTTAATAACGGTGTCTAAGTAGTGGTAAGCATTTCTTACCCGATCTGCGGTATCCTGTTTAATTCTCTCGTAAAACTGCCTGCCTAAGGGAGTGATTTTTAACAGTCGCTTTCTCCGTCTCTCCCCTTCCCATTTTCCTGTCACCAACCCGCCAATTTCGGGATCTTCTTCCATTTCAATGGCGACCTCATAGGCATAGCTTGTAGATACTTTCCACCCATATATTTCTAACATTTCCGTTTCCGGTTCGGCAATGACGATGGTTCTCCCTGAGTACGTGCGTGTTAATACGATATACCGGAAGACATCTTTTACGGACACCAGGGAACTAAAAAAGGGACGGTCTTTTTCTATCATGGTTGTTCCTTTCTTAGGACGCTCCCCTTCCTTTGTAATTTCATATAAAAAGACGGCTGCCACTTGTTTGGCTGCCATCAAGCGGTCACGATATGCTAGTTTAATCCCTTGGTAATACTCTCTGCCTTCGTCTGTCAGGGAATAATAGGTTGTCCTTTTTTCTTTAAAGCTTTCTTTCACAAACCCTTCCTGTTGCATCTTGCTCATGACTAACTGGAAGCTTCGTTTAGCTGGAGGATGGTGTTTTAAGACATGTTTAGTGTACTGCCATAACTCAGAAGACGACCGGTGTGTATAGTACAGTTCCTTGGCAATAAAGAAACGAAGAATCATACTGTTGGTTAATGGTTTCGTACTAGTGCTCGTAGTCATCTTTTTTCACCTCTTTTAGTTTCTATTTGAGGACAAACGTTCATACATTAGGAGGGAGAAAAATCCTCCCTCCTTTGTTTAGGTGAGGGACGGCACGTGATCCCCTTCATCTTTGGAAAAATGCAGGAAGGTCATCATAAGAGACGATAAAGGAAATTTTGTGTCCGTTCCCTCTACCTGTTTGATATATGGTTCAATGTCCCCCTCTGGTAGATACGGAGAATGCTGCATTCGGAAAAGCAGTAGCGAAGAGTAAACCACCAGGGTTGCTTTGTTTCGTTGTCTCTGGCGCAAAAACACGTAAGAAAGGACAGCCATTATCCCTGAACCATTCAGGAGCAGCAACTCATAAAAAAACGCATTCAAGATAAATTGGCTAAGGAGAACAGTAGTGACAGAAGGCACGACAAGACTGACAATCAACAAATTGAGGTGCTTCTGGCTGGCCGTCCATTCTCTTTGAAGAGTCTCAAATAAACTTTGTTCGTGGTTCGTCACTGTATAGGTCACTTTTTGGTTATGACGAGCAATATATTTATAGAGTGCTTTTGATAGTGGAACACACGTGAGATAGTTTTTAGAATGAACCGCCAATAAGACGATCAAAAAAGAATAGAAAATCGCATTTAGAACTAGTAAGCTCATTTGTTTTCCTCTCCTTTTTTTACTAGATTTTCAGATTTCTAAGGGTATCTTACATCATCACGTGAAGGGAATAAGTATCTTTCTCCTCCTATTTCCATGGAGCCCTTTTCTCGGTATAAGGAAATTAATGGTCTTTATCTTTACTGCTCTAACCGCTAGGACCCATGGATAGAACAAGCCGTAATAGCAACCAATCAAGCCAATTCCAACATCCTATCACCCTTCCTTGGGCATGGTCAGGAGCACTTAAGACTACCATGCACGCTGGTTATCGGGAGATAATCCCCTGTTTGTATTATAGAAATCACTTTGTCCGTATGTTTGGTTACAATCATCGCTCGAAGTTCTTCATCAGTTAAATGTATAGTTTGAGTATATACTTTATTTCGAGTGTCCTCGTCTAGTCCCTGGTCGACACTACTGGCTAGGAGAGGACTATATAATTCTGCTAGCAAAGCTTCTCGGTCTTCAACAGAGAAAACGGCATATAATGCTTGATAAACCGTATGACGTGCAGATGATGCATTTGCTGTCACGGATCTCACTCCTTTTTTGTTTATAGATGACTATCTTCTCTAAAATCAATATTTTTCACGGAGGAACACCGTATATTTTCTCTCTTTGCTGCTGGTTATCCTCCTTTATTTTACCACTTGATATGCAATCACGGAAATTCTTATAGTACATCCTTATTTTTCCTGTCCCGCTCATCCTCCCCTCCACTGCTCACTATTTCCCCCACCTTAACTACCCTTTCAAACGTATTTATTTAATTTTTACGTAATCATTTAATAAAAACGTACTTATTTAATTCTGTGAGATTGGGAGTGAGAAAGATTGCGTACGAAAACCGGGCAGTTAGGAGGGAAAGAACAAAACAAGAGGAAACAGGAAAAGACCCATCAGTCATACGCAGAGGAAATAAGAAAAGAACAAGACAAAATGCGTAAGGTATGTTTATACGCACTACCGGAATATCCGTTAATACGTAATAAGTAAAGGAGCATGCCCCCTGCTAACAAAAAGCCACCACGTTTGCAGCTAGTTAGGGAATTCTCCCTGATAATAGAATATCCTTTTCTTAACTGTTTTTTAGGTTGAATCATACTCACCTTTAAATTTATCCTTGTAGCTTGGTTAGTGAGAATAGTTAAAGTAATATGTATAGAAAAAAACGCAGGTGCCTTAACACTTGCGTCTCTCATAGTTACCTGCTATCAATATTAGAAGGAAAAGACATGTACTTAATTTTTTAGAACCCCTTTTTCTAAGTCCCTTAGATGATCCTCATAATAAGGTCCCTCTAGCCCATCATTAAATGAATTAAATTGCCACCGTCTAATAAAAGTCATATAGATTGAGAGGCTAAGAGCGTTTCCATATAAACATACAAGGCGGGTGATCCACCAGTATGTATAAACAGAACATTGTCTCCTTCCGTGAAAAAACCCTCTCTAATTAAATGAATTAAGCCTGCCATTGCTTTTCCGGTATATACAGGATCTAATAATATTCCTTCTTTTTGTGCAAGTATATTTACTGCTTCTATCATGGTATCTGTCGGTATTGAGTAACCTTCCCCTACGTAATTGTCCATGCACCTAATTATGTCTTTAGTGACAGGTTGATCTAATTCAAGATAAGTAGATAGCTTTTTTACAAGATTATATATTAATTCTTCTTGTTCCTTTTTTCCTCTGCTAACATTTATACCAGTGATAGGAATATTTGCATTCCTTCCATAAAATCCAGTAAGCAACCCCGCATGGGTTCCTCCACTTCCGCTTGCCGTAACTATATGATCAATGTTTAAACCCATTTGAAAAGTTTGATTTAATAACTCTTGAGCACAAGCCACATAGCCCATAGCTCCTATCTCATTCGATCCCCCTCCAGGAATTACATATCCTTTTCTACCTTCTTCTTCCAAGAGTGAGGACACTTTCATCATTTCCTTATGCATGTCAGTCCCAACGGGTACGACATCTATATTTTCAGCTCCTAGTAATTTAAAAAGAAAATTGTTCCCACTTGCATCAGGATCATAGGTGTTAGGAACACGTTCTTCTAAAACTAACCTACATTTTAATCCTTCTTTAACAGCAGCCGCTAAAGTCAATCGACAATGATTCGATTGAATGGCTCCACAAGTTATTAAGGTATCTGCTCCCTTTTCTAAGGCATCTGCTACTAAAAATTCAAGTTTTCTAGTTTTATTACCTCCCAGCGTTAATCCCAGTAAGTCATCTCTTTTTACAAATATATTGGGTCCGCCTAAAAATTTTGTTACATGAGGAAGATATTCTATTGCTGTCGGGTGCTCGGTATACTTTCTTCGAGCAATCTTGTTAATATTCATTGTGTCCCCCCGCTCTTAAGATTTTTCTTTATAAACCTTACTTATGAATGTGTAATTTATTTCCTGATTGGACTTTAGTATCAAACTTCATGATTATTCTCCAAAGATTTTATACTTCATTATATATAGGCTTATTAGAGTTATATTGTAAGATCAATGCTTGTGCACGCACAAAAACAATCATAAAACAGTTTTGGTTGGACGGTTGGTTAAAATGCTAAATAAAATCCCCTTTTTCTAGACTAGGTATTTCTACGTTGAGTGTATCAGGATATTTTATTCCAGTTCCCGTATTTAAAGCTACTACTGTCTCCTCTTCAGTGATCCATTCACTTTCTCTTAATTCACGAACAGCTGCAAATGTTGCTGCTCCCTCAGGACAAACAAAGGAACCTTCTAAATTTGCGACTTTTACCTGTTCTTCTACCATTTTCTGGTCACTAATTGCAATTGCACACCCATCGGTTTTATAGATGGCGTCTAACACCAAAAAGTCTCCTAAGGCTTTTGGTACGTTAATACCAAAAGCTAAAGTGTCTGAGTTTTCCCAAAAATCAGACACTTTCTGTTTTTCTTCCCATGCTTTTACTATCGGAGAGCAACCTTCTGCCTGAACAGCGACCAATCTAGGCAATTGGCCTTTAACCCATCCTAGGGACCTTAACTCATTAAGAGCTTTATAGATGCCAATGAGCCCTACTCCGCCACCCGTTGGGTATAAAACAACATCAGGCATTTCCCACCCCATCTGTTCGGCTATTTCTAATCCCATTGTTTTTTTACCTTCAATACGATAGGGTTCTTTCAACGTAGAAGCATCAAACAAGTTATAGTCTTTCACAGCCTGCCCTACAATTCTCCCCGCATCACTAATTACACCATTCACTAGGTAAACATCTGCGCCTGATACGGCACATTCATTTCTTGTTATTTTAGGAGCGTCTTGCGGCAGAACGACTGTTGATTTCATGCCAGCTCTTGCTCCGTATAATGCCCAAGCTGCACCAGCGTTCCCATTCGTTGGCATAGAGAAATTGTTTACACCTAGTTCTTTGGCTTTAGAAATTCCAACCGCTGCCCCTCTAGCTTTGAAGGTGCCCGTCGGAAGTAAACCCTCATCTTTCATAAAGAGGTGTTTCACTTCCATGTTTTTACCAAGCTCAGGCATGGAAAGAAAGGGGGTCATTCCTTCTCCTAACGTCACAATATTCTGTTCGTTTTCTACTGGTAATAGTTCATGGTACCTCCATAAGGTAGGTTTTCTTTTTGACAAATCTTCACGGTTCAAAGATTGCTTTATTTGTTCCAAGTCGTACTCTACCAGCAAAGGAGACCCGCATGCACAAACTTGGTGGACTTCTTGTGTGCTATACGTATTCCCACATTTAGGACAGTAGAGATGAGAAACATAACTAAACTTCACAAAGAAATCTCCCTTCTCATAGGTAATAGTTATCTCTAAATAAGCTCAGTAAGATAAAAAACAGTCGCTAAATGGCCCTATAATAACTAACGATTTCCTTTTTCAATTAGTAAACATCCTCTTTCTATGGGATCTCCATTAGAAACATAAACATTCTTTACCTCTCCATATATAGGATAGTAGTTTTCACCTTAGTGATTAGATTTTTAATAACCCTTCCAGGCATGCAAGCCCCTATTTGTGTCAATTTGCTATTTTCTACTTTAGGGTGAAAAGTATTGCTGGCATTTATACTTTATCTTTTATTACAATTTCACGAGTTTGACCGTTCAAAATTAATAGTGATAGGCGTCAATTGGTTTTTTACCTTCTCCGACAAGGTAGATTTCGTCTGCTTTGTAACGATGCAGGGCCCCACTATTTTCTTTTGAGTAAATAGCTAGAGTTTCAATTTTACTCTGTAGAGGCCCAAAATATTCTAATTTCAACCTCTCCGCGGTTTGCTATTAACACTCTCTTTATTTTTAGTTTTTTTTTACTTCTCTCATTAATTATTCCTCAGTTTTTCTATTATCTAAATATACTGTAAATTTATTATGCACTTCTAAAATAAAACTCCATCTGGGATAGGGACGTTTAGAAAGACATCAAATGCCGCATATATCACCAAGGTGGTGCAAAACGCCATGACAATAGGAACAAAAAATGCACTAATTTTTTTTCTAGCCCCTCCTAAATACCAGCTAAAAAGAATTAAAAACACTAAGCTGGTCACATAAAACCCTAACACAGGAATCAGGTATACCAACACAAATAGCGTGATAACTCCTAACCATTTTCGGCCTCCGCCTATAACTTTTTCAGGATGACCTTCTTCTTCTCTTTCTTTCTGGTAGGCCTTCTTAATGAATAGCGATTTAAGGAACAGTAATACCCCTAAAAAAATCAAAATGGTAATCACCAATCTTGGAAAAATGTCAGAAGGGGGGCTCAAATCTAAAGTTAATATATAAAAAACCACCCCTAAACCTATGACTATTAAGGAAACAAACACATCACGCAGTTGCTCTCTTAATACCATTTTTTTCTCTCCCCTCATGCATTAATGTTTTTGTCGTTCGATCCTGTAGTCCCCTTAGCTTTGTTTTGTTGATAGGCCACCCATAACGGGGTAAACAGGGACAGGACAGTCATGATAATCAAAATGATAGTAATGGGGCGGGTAAAAAACAATTCAAAAAGGTTTTGACCAGAATTAGCTTGAATCACGGATGAGACAAAACCTTGTTCAGCAATCACTCCTAAAATCAACCCCAAGACAATCGGACCAACGTGAATGCCTACTTTGATGGCAAAATAGCCTATTACCCCACAGGCAAGCATAATATACACATCTAAAAAACTGTTTCGGATAGCATAAGCTCCCATAATTGCAAGTACAGTAATAATAGGAACCAAGTAGTTAATAGGGACATTCAATGCTTTAACAAAAAACTTAGTTCCGAGGAGACCAATGATTAAAAGCAGTATATTAGCTACAATTAATCCAATCATAAAGGTATAGGCTATGTGACCAGAGCCGGTAAATAGTTCTGCACCTGGTCTCAGTCCATGAATGAGTAATCCCCCTAATAGAACAGCTGCAACCGGGCTTCCAGGAATTCCAAGAGTTAAAAGAGGAATTAATGAAGAACTTACCGTAGCATTGTTGGCGGATTCACTCGTTACAACGCCGTCTATGCTTCCTTTCCCATATTCTTTCGGGGTTTTAGAAAAACGTTTTGATTCGTTGTAAGCTACGAAGGAGGCAACATTTCCTCCCGCTCCCGGAAGCATTCCGATAAATGTGCCGATTAAAGAGCTTCTTATTAATGTTACAGGCTTTTTAAATACATTAAAGAAAGCTTCCTTGTATACACCTTTTCTCTTGTCAATCTTGGATACATATTTATCTCTGCTTTCAATTAAATGAATTATTTGAGGGATGGTAAAAAAACCTATCATTGCCGGAATGAGCTCAATGCCTTGATTTAGTTCACCAAAACCAAAAGTGAATCGTGAAGCACCAGAAACTGGATCAATTCCTATTAGAGCAAGTAATAGACCTATCCCTCCACCGATCATTCCTTTTAATACAGACCGCCCTGCTAAACTCCCTATGATGGTTAGACCGAAAACCGCAAGCCAAAAGTTTTCTGGGGGACCGAAGCGTAGCGCAAAGTTGGCAAGAAACTGAGCCAAAAATAATAAAAACAGGGTACCAATTATTCCTCCAATTACTGATGATGTTAAAGCAGTAACCAAAGCCCTGTCAGCCTGTCCCTTTTTAGTTAATGGGTACCCATCAAAAGTAGTGGCTACATTTGCAGGGGTCCCTGGTGTGTTTAATAAAATTGCAGAGTTGGCGCCGCCAAACATGGCAGCTGTATATAATGCTCCTAACATAAGAAGCCCAGTACCGGGGTCCATTCCAAAGGTTAATGGAACTAAAAGCGCCACTCCCATTGTTGCTGATAAGCCGGGAAGCGATCCTATAATAATTCCGCCTACGATAGCAAGGGACATGATCATAAGGTTTCCCGGTGAAACACTTGCCATCAATCCTTGTAAAACGTCAGCTCCCATAATTCTTCCTCCTCCTTTAAAAAGTCGACTATATGGGCGAATGGGTAAGTAGTTTGCTTGACATTTTTTAATTATTTATAAAATTCGTAAGTTAGTTTGATTCCTGTTTATAGCCGGCTTTCAGCTGTTTTTGCTTTTCTCTCACCAGGAATATTAATATCATTAAACCTAGCAGCTTTTGTCAAGCTTTTAATTTTGCTTATCATTAGGCTGATTCGCCTACAATACTCTTGCCTGTCCTCAATCGTCCTCATAAAGTTTTTTACATTGCAACCAATTGCTTAAGTCAGCAGTCCTGCCATTACTTCCAACAAAAAAGAGCTAATGCACTCCCTTCTGCTCCACCCACCAGTTGAATAGCACCCTGAACGGATTGCTGTGCATAGGTGGTTGGCTTCCCTTCTTTATCAATAGCCCAATTCTCTTATATTTCCCCTTTGTTTTTTGTAAGACCATGGCTGTCTATCCATGGATATTCGCATCAACCACTATGTCAGTTACAATGGATGAATCTTCTTTGGAGCACCCAGGTGCTTTAAATATCCGCTCGTTTTTTGCTTCTTTAATGGTTAAGATTATTTGTTAACCTCTTTTCTTTGTTCTTGGAACGCTGTTTTCAAAGTTTGTTCTACACTATTCAAATGATCTATCATAAATTGTTTAGCCTCATTTCCTTTTCTTGTATGCATAGCTTGGGCTATATATTGGTGCTCCTTTAAAGACATTAAGGACCGTCCAGGAATTTGAAGAGTGTGAGTCCTAACTTTCTTTAGTAATAGAATTAAGTTATTCATAATACCTGTATACACACTATTCTTGGCACAATCGGCCACCAGGCTGTGGAAGTCATGGTCAGCTTGTTCAAACATTGAAGCATCTACCTCACTACTCATGACTCTTTCATAAAAACCATTCACATTTTTCAATAATGTTTCCAATTGTTCGTCCGTAGCTCTTACTGCCCCCCAGTAAGCTGCCTCGGGCTCTAATGTTTTTCGAATTTCAAATAGTTCAAAAATTGAACTCTCCGTTTGAAAAAACGTAGTGGCAAACATATCCATTCTCTGCTTAGGGTTTTGCACGTACACCCCCTGTCCATGCTGAATTTTTATAAAACCCAAGGCAGATAATATCTTATATGCTTCTCTAATTGTCGGACGGCTGACATTCATCATTATTGCTAAGTCTCTTTCAGCAGGCAGTTTTGTTTCCGGTTTTAATTCGTTGTTTATAATCAATTGTTGAATATACTCTACGACTTTCGTGGAACTCGTAATTTTTTCGCTAACAAAATTGAACATCTGTGTCCTCCCCTTTTATGCCTGCTTTTACAATTTTTTTATGAAGGAAAGAAGATTGAAGTACAAATAACCACAAAAAGTAAGCGTTTTCAATTTTTAAAATAGCCTCTATCTATACTGTCTATAGGCACTGTGATTGTTTCTCAATTCTCTCCTACATTAAGTTGGACCATTTCTCGGCGCCCATATTTCTGAGTTAATTGCATACACTTTTTTTTGCATACTTTTCCTCCCTTGAATAAATAATTAAAACTTTAAGCGCCAATCAATAAGAGGTAATACCTCTAACCACTTTCTATAAAAATTATTTCATTCGTAAGCGCTTTCGTCAATATAGTTTTCAAAATTTTTACAAGATTCAATAATTTGAAAAAATAATAAATGCTATTTAGGTTTTCAATAACATTCTTTCTATCCCTATATAAACTGACTCACTAAAAAGCATCAACCACTAGTCAGCGGTTGATGCTTTGGGGTCCTCCCTTTTCAACTATTCTTCTTCTATCTCTCCTTCAAACTCGTCTAATAGATCTTCAGCTTCCTGTCTTTCCTGTTCGATTTCTTCTGCCCATTCTTCTCCAGGAAGGAACGCTGAAGGCAAACCGGCATTTTCCATTCTTTCCTCGTATTCCGGTTCACTTGTAATTTGCTCTAAAGCATGTAATAACTGCTCGTACACTTCTTCAGGGGTCCCCTCCGGCAGCCCCAGTCCTCGGTCAATCGCCGCTACAAGATCTACCCCCTGCTCTTGGAAGGTAGGAACATCAGGCAGCCATTCGTGGCGCTCTTCCGTCGCTATCGCCAACACGCGGACCCGGTCTTGCTCGGTAACCACGTCTCCTACGTTCCCCATGATGGCATCAACGTGACCGCCCAGCAGGTTGGACATGGAATCTGCTGCCCCTTGAAACGGACTCTCATTAACTTTTAGACCCGTTTCATCCATGAAGTTAAGAGTTGCTAAGTGATCCCCTGTCAAAGTGCCGACCATCCCAACGGTTAAACTGCCAGGGTTACTCTCTAGTGCCGCCATAAAGTCATCCAGGGTCTCAAACTCGCTGTCTTCTCTAACTACAAGGACCTGGGGATCGGATACAAGTCGGGCCAAATAGTCAAAACTATCTGTGTTGAAGTCTGTTTCTCGTCCCATGGGCTGTAAATAAATATGAGGAACATTTAAATTTCCAACGGTATATCCATCCGGTTCTGCGTTTGCCAGCTGAGAAAATCCTATTTCTCCTCCAGCCCCTTCCCGGTATTCAATCACAAGGTTTTCATCGAAGTGCTCTGACCAGAAACTTTCAACTAAGCGGGCGTTGACATCGGTTGTCCCACCCGCAGAAAAAGGAACAATCATCGTCACATTATCGGTCGGATAATCATCTACGGAAGACTCCGCTGTATTATTGCACGCACTAACAACCGCTAATATCCCAGTAAGTGTAACCGCTTTCAAATATGTTTTCAAAATAATCCCTCCTTAAAATTTTTATGCGGTCTTACCTCTTACCTCATACTATTATTACTACTAATAATAGTCAACAGAATATTTAGACTTTTTAGAAAAGTATCTATTTAATTTTCTTATAACAATTATAGTTTTTTCCTATACATTTAAAAAATTAAAAAAGATCATACACTACCTTTATACTAATTAGAAAAATAGAAAAAGCCGCTGTTCTTTTTAAGACCAATGAAGGAAGACGCTTTCCAATTCTCCCCCCGATCTGAGCTCCTATAACGCCACCAGCTACTAAAGCCACCCCCATTTCTATGGACACCGCTCCTGCCCCAAGTTTTGCCAAGAAGCTGCCAGCAGCTAACAAAAAACATGTTGCCAGGCTTGTACCAATGGCTTTTTTTACACTTAATCGGTATAGATAAATCATAACAGGTACAAAGATAAAGCCGGCACTTAACCCTACCATCCCTCCTATGACACCGATTAGTATCCCCCCTGCGCCGGACAATACATAGGAGATAGCTGTAAACTTAAAAGGTCCCTCTATGTTTGAGCGATTAGGAATAAACATTACCACAGCAGCTGTTGCTGCAAGAATGGCAAATACTACCCTTAAAGCAAAATCGGTTATACTGTGAGCAATCATTACTCCCAAAATGCCTCCAAAAAATGCAGGCACTCCTAAGTATAAAACTATTTCCAAGTCGATCAATTTTTCACGAATGTAATAAAAGGCACCTGATAAAGTAGCAAAGAATGCCTGCATTATTGAAAAAGCTGCTATAGTCTGCATAGGAAAATAAGATTGGAGAAGGATCGGCGGGAGAACGAGCAAAAAGAAAATTAAAATAATGCCTCCTCCAACAGACAAAAGCCCAGTAATAATCCCGCTTATTAGGCCAATAACAAGCATTAAAATGATCAATATTTTCACCCTCTTGGTCCACAGAGGAGAGCTTTATCTCCCCTGCTGTACCCTACTATTCCTTACCAGTCAGCTAGAGGTCCCTGTGGAATGGCACACTTTTGTTGTTTAACACTCTTTATTTGCTGGTTAATTCATTGCATCCCGCCCTACATGATCCTTTTAAACTATAAACAAACCTAAAACACAGGAATCAGAAACGGGATTACCGGGCTCTTCTTCTTGAGCAGAATAAATCTGATCTCCTATTTTTTGATTCTCTGCCTTGGGAATCCACAATTCACCATAGAGAAGATTGCAAAGAATATCGTTTATCAACTATAAAGGGACTTTTCTTTTAAAGCCAAAGAGTTAGAGGTTTTCCAACATCTTATTCAGGTTTTCTTTAGCCTCTTTTTTGATATCTTGATATTTATTATTTCCATGAGAATCAATAGAAACAATTAAAGGACCGAAATCTTTTACTCTAAACTTCCAAATAGCCTCAGGCATAAGATCTTCCCACCAAATATCCTCGATTTCTTCCACTTGGGTGGTTTCTAATGCAGCTGACCCGCCTAATATAGTAAAATAGCAACCCTTTAGATCCACCAAAGCTTGACTTCCTTCTTCTAAAAGACCTCCTTTTCCTATAATTACTTTCATCCCATAATCTTGCATTAGTCCTCGTGTAAAACGATCCATCCGATAGCTTGTCGTAGTCCCAATACTTACCTTTTCATAAGTTCCATCCTCTAACTTTCGGACGCCTGGAGCCGTATGAAGCCCAATGGCACCTTCCAACTGTGGAATAAGATCCGAAGGCAATTCTACTTTTTTATCAAACAGTCGAATTAAATTTGCATCCCGTATTCCAAATATAATGCCGTCTAAAGTAACTGTATCTCCTGCATACAATTGGTTTATATCTTCTTCTGTCAGCGGAGCCTGTAAGCGGTGATGGGCCATGTTGCACCCTCCTTTTTAATAAGTAATCTTTGTTTCTTCGTGTGGACTAAATGTTGCCCTCATTCTTCTAGCCGGCCAGCACATCATGTTAACGGCTACGGGGTTACACGTCATATGAGTGTCAGCCGCCTCAATATGGACAGCCAAAGCTGTTGTACTGCCACCTAATCCATGAGCACCGATTCCCATTTTATTAATAGCCGTATACAATTCTTCTTCAAGTTTCTGTACCTCAGGATCTGGGTTAGGAGAACCTACTTCACGTGCCGCTGCTTTCTTAGCAAGGGAAGCACACTTATCAGCCGATCCTCCAAGCCCGATCCCCACAATAGTAGGAGGACACGGGTTGGCTCCCGATTCGAAAACACATTCTAGAACGTATTTTTTAATACCAGCAATTCCCTCTGCCGGAGTTAGCATTTTTAGATAACTCATATTCTCCGAACCAGATCCTTTGGGTACTATCAATATTTCTATTTGATTGCCTTCTACAAATTCATAGTGAATTATTGGAACCTGATCCCCAGTGGATGTCCCATGATTTTTTCGAGAAAGCGTGTTTACAATACTGCTCCTTAAGGGGTGTTCTAAAGTAGCTCGCTCAGTCCCCTTTCGTATCGCTTGTTCTAACCGGAGTCCATCAAACCTTACTTGGTTTCCAACTTTTATAAAATAAACAGGGATACCAGTATCTTGACAAATCAAAAGCTTTTCGTTATCAGCGGTTGAAACAGTTTTAATAAGCGTAGACAGAATATCTTTGCCGCTTTCCAATTCTTCTTTTTCAAATGCTTTTTCTAAAGCCGTTCGAACATCAGGGGGTAAGTCCTTTAAAGACTCGATATACAATGTTTTACAGGCTTCTTCTACACTTTGGTAAAATTTCTCATCTGTATCCCACACTTGTTTATAAGGGGCAACATAATCCACGTTTGCCATTTTGTTCTCACCTCTTTTTTAGATTCAAGATGATAGACTCACAATTTTATAACCATCAATTTCGTTTAAATCAATGTGTGACTGGTTAACATGTTCTGTGCGATAATTCGGTACGCTACTGTTTCCTTTTGAAATATATATATTTTTTAACCAATCTTTGTCATTGCTTTCTGGATAATCTTCACGATAATGTGATCCTCTACTTTCAGTTCTCATAAGGGCACTTGAAGCAACCATCTTTGCAACCGTCACTAGATTTCGAACATTTAATTGTTCCTGCCAGGTAAGGTTATACTTCTTACCTCCTCTTACAGAGACCTGATTTACTCGCTTTTCTAATGTTATAAGTTGGTCCACCGCTTCTTCTAACGCTTGTTGGTTTCGAACTAGCCCTACCTTTTCCCACATTAAGTTCTTTAGATCATTGCGTATATAGAAAGGGTTTTCCCCTTTTTCTCTCCTAAACGGGGCAGTGACCTCTTCTACTACAGATTGGACCTGAGTTTCAGAAATCTCCTTATAACCACTTAAATTGCTTACAAATATAGCAGCAGCATCTCCTGCTCTGGCTCCAAAAACTGTCGAATCACACACGCCATTTCCGCCTAGACGATTGGCTCCGTGAACTCCACCAGCATCTTCTCCTGCAACAAATAAACCAGGAATATCGGTTTCACAGTTTTCTGTTACTTTTACACCCCCCATCTGAAAATGGGCCGCCGGAGATATTTCAACAGCTTCCGTACTAAGATCTTTTCCAACATCATGACACCGTTCCACCATACCAGGAAACATCTTTAACACATTCTCTCTACCTAGGTGAGAAACATCAATGTATACCCCATCTAAAGAAGTGCCCCGCCCTTCCATAATCTCCATGTATGCAGCCCTAGAAACCCGATCTCTTGTAGAACGTTCCATTCTCTCTGGATCATACTTTTCCATAAACCTTTCCCCCAGCGCATTTGTCAAATACCCACCTGCACCGCGCAGACCTTCTTCTAATACACCACCATTTAGGCGGGAGTTTTCAGCAAGAAGCCCTGTAGGGTGAAACTGCATCATTTCCATATCTAAAAACTCTGTTCCCGCTCGGTAACACATGGCCATTCCGTCTCCGGCCTTTTCTAGACTAGGTGTAGCTATCTTATACATCGTCGCAGCTCCTCCAGTTGCCACGATAACAGCTTTGCAATGAACCACCACAAACTCTCCAGTATTCATATTGAGCATTAGACATCCCGCCACAGAATTGTTCTCATCAACCAGTAATTCAATTGCCCGAACCTCATCCCATGCCAAAACATTTTGTTTCTTATATAGTTGATCCCTCATGCGGGAAATAATTTCAATTCCAGTTAGGTCTCCTTTATGGACAGTACGGTCAAATGATTGACCTGCAAACGGTTTTTGGTGCACAGTACCGTCTTCATTTCTATCAAAGAACACACCCATTTTCGTTTCAAGCTCACGAATTCGTCTTGGTGCATCGTTGACAAGTACCCATGACATTTCCTGATTATTGATTCCGCCTCCTCCTTTAATAGTATCTTTAAAATGTTTTTCTACTGAGTCATCAGGGTGAAGAACTACATTGTATCCACCTTGAACCATTCGAGTGCAACCGCTTTTTCCTATCATTCCTTTAGCTGATACAATAATTTTGAGGGCAGGATCTTTATCGGTTGCATGATGTGCAGCAAAGAGACCCGCTCCTCCGCTCCCCAGTATAAGAATATCTGCCTGAACACGCTCCAAATCTCTCACCTCTTTAACATTTTCTTAGGTAACGATGACAAAAAAAGCAGCAGCAAATAACACAGTGCCTATAATAGTGAAAAGTGTAAAAACACTTCGATTATCTTTTACCAAACCAATATCAATAAGAATGACTCGGAATCCATAAAGAGCATGGAAGATCACTGCAAAAAGAAGCAAAGAGTCAATGGTCGCATTGACATGTAGAGAAGATATAAAAGCTCCTCCAGGCAGTTCTCCTGTCATTGCATACCCGCTGTATATCTTTAAAGGAAGTAAAACTAGTAATATTAATGCCGTGACCCGTTGAATAACCCATGCAATATAACCTACAAACGGCCTTTGTTTTACCGGGATCTCTGGTATTTTTTCAACCGGTTTCTGCAAACCTGGAGTACCCATCTATGTTCAACTCCTTTACTAAATTCGACTTACCATTTCATCCCTATGGTTTTTTTTAATTTTTTTGTTTTTATATTTTGAATAGTTTCAATTGGATTAATACCTTTCGGACATACCTCTACGCACGCTCCGAAGGAGTGACATTCAAACACTCCATCCTCCCCAGTAACTAAGTCCAGTCTTTCAGCTCTGGCACCTTCTCTTTCATCAGCAATTAAGTTATGGGCTCTACTTAAAGCAGCAGGGCCAATAAAACCCTCACCTCTTATCGACACCGCATCGCAAGATTGATAACATAAACCACAGGTAATACAATCAGAGTTTTTATCAATGACCTTCCGTCTACCTGAGGAAGGTGGAATTACACTAAACTCATCTGTCTCCTCCTTAGGAACAAAATAAGGTTTAATTCTTTCCCAACTTTCAAAAAATGGATCCATATTGACTGCTATATCCTTGATTACAGGCATGTTTCTCATCGGTTGCACTAAAATCTCATCACCTAAGTGTTCTATTTTTGTGCGGCATGCTAATCGTCCACGACCGTTGACTAGCATCCCGCACGTACCGCACATTCCAAGTCTACAAGCGCACCGAAATGAAAGTGTTGGATCTTGATCTTCTACGATAAGAAAAAGACTATCTAGGACAGTCATATTTTTTTTGGCTTCAATTGTAAAAGAGTCATAGGAAGGTTCATGGTCTTGAGATGGGTCATAACGCATCACTGTAATTTTTACTTCTTTCACTTTTCTCCCCCCTTTTAGTAATCTTGTGAATGACAATTTAGGGGGCTGGGGCAACCAATTTACCTCTCCCCCCTAAATGCTCTTATATTTGTATAAGGGTAATTACACCCGACCAATAGACATCTGGCCGTTTAATTCTTTTATAATTTCTTCTGTTACCATAGTGGAAGTTCTCTGTTGTAATTGTTCGGTTAACCCGGATATATGAGGAGGTAATTTAATGTAGCGTTTTACTCTCTCATCTGAATTCCTTCCGCCCAGTTCATTTCACTTATCACTACTCTCGTGGCAAACAAACCTTCCTTAAAAAAGACTATCCCTTCTTCATGCACATCTCCCTTTATAGAAAGGACTAGAAATGTATCTGGGATAGTCTTGATTACTTCCAATTTATGTTAAATGCTGACTCCGGTTCGATGAATCGCAAATCCAGTATTCTCTTTTAAGATTTCTGACTTCGTCTGTTTACCATTACAAGTCTCTAATACTTCCTGATAGATTTGATCTCCCGCATCTTCCAGGCTGAGATTCTCATTAAATATGCCGCTTAAATCTAATTCCATCGTATCTTCCATCGCTTCATAGGAATTTACGTTGCTTGTAATTCGAATCGTCGGCATGATTGGGTGATTGATCACATGCCCCCCGCCCGTACTAAAGACCAATACTTGGGCCCCTGCTGCCGCGATGCCGGTAATGGACTCACTTCCGTGTCCCGGCGTATACATCACGTATAAGCCGGAATCTTTCCTCGGCTCTTCACTGTAGCCGATCAATCCATTGATGGTAGCGCTTCCGCTTTTCTGGTACGCTCCAAGCGATTTTTCCTCTATACTGCTCAGTCCTCCCATGATGTTGTCCCCTGTTGGCTGGGAGCCTCGTATATCTTCTCCGCTCGCCAGAGCCCGCTGTTCAAACTCCTCTATGGCATTGACAATGTCATCGCCTACTGCTGGAGTGAGCGCGCGGCGGCGGATGTGTTCTTCCGCTCCCATTAATTCTGTCACTTCTGCCAGGATAGAACGTCCGCCCTGTTCAATAATCCGGTCCGAACAGTGGCCTAATGCCGGGTTGGATCCTAATCCGGAAGTGGTGTCAGATGTCCCGCAATTAAGACCGAATAATAAGTTGGAGACCTCTGCCGGCTCCCGTGTCATCGCTGACAGCTGCCGTTTCATGTTCATCGCTTTTCTCATCGCCTGTGCTGTCGCTTCAATCGCACCGTTGGAATAGCGTATGTTCACCACTTCTACCGGCTTTCCGGTTTTGCTGATCTCATGAGCGATGTCTTCTGCCGTGCACCCTTCCTCCCGGAAGTGGTCAATGACAATTACCCCACCGACGTTAGGATTCTTCCCCGTTCCCACCAAAGTATGGAAAGTAGTTCGCAGGTCCGGCCTTACCTGGCACCGACCTAACGGGTGAGTGATGGCGACCGCCCCTTCAATGCTATTGGCCACTCTCTCAGCGGTGGAGTTTGCGTAAATGGTTCCTGATAAAATAAGCAGTGTGTTTCTAATTCCAACGCTTCCATCCGGTCTTAAGTATCCTTGAAATTTATCCATGACTGATCCCTCCTTTTTGTTCCGCTGCGACACGATCGCCTCGTCCCCGGTTGCTTTCCGTGTTATGCACATGGACGTGGTCCCCTATAGAGATATCTTCAATAGCCGAACCGATGCTTAACCCGTACTTTAAAATGGTGTCTCCCTTTTTGATGTCTCTCACTGCAATTTTGTGGCCATAGGGAATGTCTTTTTGCACCATGATCGTTTCTCCGTTCTCTCCCACTTTAAGTTCCGTGCCTTTTTTTACATTGGCCCGAATCACAGTGCCCGTATTGTCTTCAGGATTAATTACATACACTTCTTTTTGCATGTTCTTCCTCCTTATAAAAATTTTTAGAAGATAACAAAAATAACTTGAACTCTTTTATGTCTTGGTGTTGAATAAGAGGTAATACCTCTAACCACTTTCTGGTAAAATTATTTCATTCGTAAGCGCTTTCGTCAATATAGTTTTCTAAATTTTTTCAATATTTAGTTATTTAAAACTTCAATACTTATTATAAAAATAATAAATAAGGAAGGGCGATAAAATGAACTTAGAGCACTTAAAAACATTTATATCGGTAGCTGATAAAAAAAGCTTTTCGGCCACCGCAAGGGCTCTGCATTTGTCTCAGCCAACAGTAACTCAACAAATTAAGGCTTTGGAAAAACACTTAAATATTAATTTATTTGAGAGATCAACCAAACAGGTAGAATTAACTTCCCCGGCTAAAGTGTTATATCGGTATGCCAAAGAAATTGTAAAATTAAATGACATTGCAGAACACGAAATTATGAAAATGACTACTAATCTAAACGGAAGGCTAGAGGTAGCATGTAGTTTAACTATCGGTGACAATATCCTTCCAAAAGTACTAGGCACCTATAAAAAGCAATTTCCTCATGTTCTTATCAACATTGATATTACGAATACTTCTCACATTGTTGACCGCATAAAAGCAAAAGAAATAGATCTTGGTTTAATTGAAGCACCTGTTCATGAAAGTGAATTAATGGTATCTCCTTTTATGGAGGATGAACTCGTGCTTGTCTCTTCACCAAGTTTTTTTCCCCAGGATAAATCGGAAGTTTCTGTTTCAGAACTCCCTATGTTACCTTTCATCCTTAGAGAAAAAGGGTCAGGAACTCGTATTGTAATGGAAAAGCACTTGTATAATGCGGGGTTAAACCCTGATGACATTAATATAGCCTTTGAACTTGGAAGCACGGAAGCCATTAAAGCTTCGGTAGAAGCGGGGCTTGGTGTTTCCATCCTTTCTGAAACGGCTATTGAGAAGGAGCTGACCATCCAAACTTTAAAAAAACACCCTATCACCGGAATTTCCTTTACTCGTCACTTCTATTTAATCTATCACCGTGACACTTTCTTTAAAGAACCAGTTCAAGCTTTTGTAGATACTCTTCATGACTTTGTCTCCCTTATTACAGCGAAAAGCATCAACCACTAGTCAGCGGTTGATGCTTTTGAATCCTCCCTTTTCAACTATTCTTCTTCTATCTCTCCTTCAAACTCGTCTAATAGATCTTCAGCTTCCTGTCTTTCCTGTTCGATTTCTTCTGCCCATTCTTCTCCAGGAAGGAACGCTGAAGGTAAACCAGCATTCTCCATTCTTTCCTCGTATTCCGGTTCACTTGTAATTTGCTCTAAAGCATGTAATAACTGCTCGTACACTTCTTCAGGGGTCCCTTCCGGCAGCCCCAGTCCTCGGTCAATCGCCGCTACAAGATCTACCCCCTGCTCTTGGAAGGTAGGAACATCAGGCAGCCATTCGTGGCGCTCTTCCGTCGCTATCGCCAACACGCGGACCCGGTCTTGCTCGGTAACCACGTCTCCTACGTTCCCCATGATGGCATCAACGTGACCGCCCAGCAGGTTGGACATGGAATCTGCTGCCCCTTGAAACGGACTCTCATTAACTTTTAGACCCGTTTCATCCATGAAGTTAAGAGTCGCTAAGTGATCCCCTGTCAAAGTGCCGACCATCCCAACGGTTAAACTGCCAGGGTTACTCTCTAGTACCGCCATAAAGTCATCCAGGGTCTCAAACTCGCTGTCTTCTCTAACTACAAGGACCTGGGGATCGGATACAAGTCGGGCCAAATAGTCAAAACTATCTGTGTTGAAGTCTGTTTCTCGTCCCATGGGCTGTAAATAAATATGAGGAACATTTAAATTTCCAACGGTATATCCATCCGGTTCTGCGTTTGCCAGCTGAGAAAATCCTATTTCTCCTCCAGCCCCTTCCCGGTATTCAATCACAAGGTTTTCATCGAAGTGCTCTGACCAGAAACTTTCAACTAAGCGGGCGTTGACATCGGTTGTCCCACCCGCAGAAAAAGGAACAATCATCGTCACATTATCGGTCGGATAATCATCAGCCGAACTCGTTTCCGCACTATTACAGGCCATTAACATAATAAGAGCCCCCATTGAAGAAAGCGCTTGCATTAATATTTTCATTAAAAATCCTCCTGTTTTTTCGTCTTATATCAAATTATGCTTTTCGGTGCCCTCATCGTATAATCTGTCACTTTAATCGTCAACGAATTTTTTAAATATTTGAATTATTTTGTTATTTCTTATTTTTATAAGCTTCATTTGTTTTTTTCATAGCATCATATCCTTGTAAAAAAAAATGAGTTAAACCTTTTATATCTATATTTCCAGATGTTTATATTAAATTTATTATAAACCCTTATGATCCTGTTAAAAAAAGCAAATAACCATAATACACGGTTCTACCTTACACTATTTTTAAAGTCATCTGAAAAAGCAGAGGTGAGGGAAATGAGTGTGGGTCAAAGTAAGTGGATAAGAATATTGCCCGGTGTATTATTATGTCTGGGGATCATGGCACTAAGTTTGATAGCATCTCAGTGGTTAGGCATCTTTATTCTATACATGCAGGGGTTAGACACTTCTGGCTCTAGTCCTATCTCAAGTATTTTAGTAGCTATCGTTATCGGATTAATTATAAGAAATTTATTAGGCTTAAAAGAAATTTTCGCTGAAGGCGTGTCTTTTTCAATTAAAATCTTATTAAAACTTGGTATTATTTTGCTCGGTATTCGATTAAGTATTTTTGATGTATTAACCCTTGGAGCGTGGGGATTGCCAATTATTATTTTAAGTGTCCTGACAGGTTTAAGTGTGACTTTATGGATTACTAACAAAATGAGACAGCCACATCGCTTAGGAACATTAACGGCTGTAGGGACAGGGATATGTGGTGTTACCGCTATTGTAGGAACGTCACCCGGAATAAGAGCAAATGATTCAGAAGTAGCATACTCGATCGCAAATATTACGTTATTTGGAATCATTGCAATGTTTGCTTATCCATATCTTGCCTACTTATTATTTGAGAATGATCCTATTAGAGCGGGGTTGTTTTTAGGGACAGCCATACATGAAACTGCACAAGTAGCAGGAGCTTCTTTAATTTATGACCAAGTATATAACAATCCTACCGTTGTAGATGTTGCTACGATCACAAAACTAACAAGAAATGTCTTGCTGGTGGCAGTTGTACCGATTATGTCCTATTATTACTTAAAAAGCTCTCAACGTCAGGCTTCTTCTCAATCAAAAGTACCTAAGTGGTATAACCTAGTTCCTTTATTTGTATTAGGTTTCCTTGGAATGGCCGTTCTTCGTTCTGTAGGTGATGCGGGTGTTTCCTCCCAAGGAGAAGCATTTGGATTGTTATCTCCTGGGCAATGGGAATCAGTCTGGCAGTCTGTAAATACCTTCGGAGCCAGTTATATATTAGGGATAGCTATGGCTGCCGTTGGATTATCCACAAGCTTCAGTGTGTTTAAAGGATTTGGCATCAAGCCATTTTATATAGGGCTGGTAGCTGCTTTTTCCGTCACCGTAGTCAGCCTTTTGTTAGTCTATTTGTTGGGTGGTTTAATTCAATTTTAATATGCTTCTTCGTGTTTGTTCTCCTTTTTGGAACTACCGGTAATCTCCTCATTGTGATGGTAATAGATTTTATTAACAAACCCGGGTAAAAAAGCTTGATAAGCTTTTTTACCCGGGTTTTCATGCTAAAGTCTATTTAAGTGCAATACATTAATATTGTTTGATATTAGGGGCATCCAAGCTGCTACTTAATAAAGAGAGGAATGACATCTATGGTATGGGAATTGGTTTTAGTGTTTTTTATTGTGCTTCTTGGCGGGTTTATTCAGGGAGCGACCAGTTTTGGTTTAGGCCTTGTAGTTATGGGGTTTTTACCACTTTTCCTCACCATTAAAGAAAGTACGTTACTAGTTCTTTCTCTATTATTTGTAGCCTCTCTGCATATTCTGCTTAAATACCGTAGATATATTGATTTTAAAGGGTTAATCGTTATTCTATCAGCTGCATTTTTAGGACGCATCCTTGCTTTTTTAGTGCTCAGCACCTACGGAGATATGGACTTTTTAAAAAAGTGGCTGGGATTTTTTTTGATCGGTATGGTTGTTTACCTCTTACTAAATAAGAAAATAAGCCCTAAAGCAAAGAGTAATCCTGCTATACCTATATTTCTAGGGATGGTAGGAGGATTTGTAGGGGGAGTCTTTGCAGTCGGAGGTCCTTTTTTCGTTTTTTACTTTTTAATGTTGTACGAGAATAAGTATACTTTTAACGCAAACCTTCAGGCCTGTATAGTATTAACTAGTTTGTTTACTTTGATTTTACACGGGATAAATGGTGACTTTTATCCGGGGTTTTCTTTGTATCTATTAATTGGATTAATCAGCGTCTTTGCTGGGATCACGCTAGGGTTGAAATGTTTTGATAAGCTTCCTATTAACCAAATAAAAAATTGTGCCATCGGGCTTGTTGTCATAGCAGCCTTTAACTTAATCTTTTTCACATAACGACTGACTATAGAAAGAATCTGAGAACATCTGAAGGATATAGACAACCCCATTCTTATAATAAAAAAAGCTTATATGACCCGCCTATATTATATAGTTCACTTCAAAGGAAATTTCCAAAATGTCACCTTCAGTTTTCAACAGTTGACATGTAAAAGGTTTCTAAGTTAACCATAGCTGTCTCTAGAAATCAGGGTTAATTTAATATTTGTTCTTTCAGCGCTTCTAAAAATAAAATTCAAAAAAAGAGTGCAGAAAATTAATACTTTTTCTGACACTCGTTTAAAGAAAGTTAGAATGTGAATTACCTCATAAATCGGGATTTATATTAATTCTTTTTATCTCTCACCAACTTTTTCTTGTTTTTTTGGGGCTATTTTAAGGTCTGATGACTTTCCAGCATTTAAGAGGAAACTTTCTGCATGGTTTGGAAACATCCTTTGTAATTTTTTCGATACCTTAATTAATTTATCTAAGTCAATTCCGGTTTCAACTCCCATTTCCTCAAACCCATGGACCAGATCTTCTGTAGATATATTCCCGCTAGCATTAGGTGCATACGGACAACCACCCAATCCTGCTGCTGAACTATCAAAATCTATTATTCCTTCTTCTAATCCCGTCACTGCATTCGCAAATGCCATTCCTCTCGTATTGTGTAAATGCAAGGAAAAATGAAAATGGGGAAACCTTGATATTAATGCTTTTAGAATCTTACGCACATTCACTGGGTGTCCCATACCCGTTGTATCTGCTAAGGAAATATCTTTGATCCCAATTGAATCATAATACTCACAAATTTCAATATGTCGTTGAATAGGAACCTCCCCTTCATAGGGGCACCCAAATGCAACAGATATCGATCCAGAAACAGTGGTATCAGTTCCTTCTGCCATATTTACGATTGGTTTGAATTTTTCCATGGCAGCAAAAGTCTTAGCATTCGCATTATGAAGACTATGAGAATCCGTAGCTGAAAGCATCAGTTTTACTTTGTCTACCTTTGCCTCTAAAGCTCTTTCCATTCCCTTTTCATTAGGAATTAAAGCTCTTAACTTCACCCCTTCTTTCCTCTTAATGTTTTTTAATACCTCAGTTGCATCTTTTAATTGAGGCACAGCTTTAGGGTGAACAAAGGAGGATACCTCCATTTGCGAGAATCCACACAACATTAATTCGTTAATTATGTTGACCTTTTCTTCTGTTGGTATAAATGGAGCACTTTGGAACCCATCCCTTGGACATACTTCTGTAATGACAGCTTTAGTTGGTAATGACATTAAAATCGTCTCCCGTTATATGATTTCTTTTTCTCGTAATTGTTTTATTTCTTTCTCTTCAAGACCTGCCAGTTCTCTTAAAATACTTTCGCTATCCTCACCTAAATCTGGCCCTGCCTTACGTATTGAGCCAGGGGTTTCAGAAAACTTTGGTACGATTCCTGGCATTTTAACCTTTCCTAGACGAGGATGCTCTACCTCTACAATGTTCTCTCTCTCTTTAAAGTGCTCGTCTTCAAAAATATCTTTTATACTGTTAATTGGACTAATAGGTACTCCATATTCATCTAAGTGTTTTTGAAGGTCATCTCTGTTCTTGGTTTTCACCCAATCAGCTACGATTCCATTTGTTAATTCAAAATGTTCTAAACGAACTGAATTGGTATAAAACCGCTCATCTTCTAACATTTCTTCTTTCCCCATGGCTTTTGCTAAGCGGTTAAACGTGCGGTCGGAACTTGTTACAAGAACAATCCAATGACCATCTTTTGTTTTAAACGTACCTGCCGGGCTGGAATGACCACTTAATCCAGGAGATCTTTCTTTTATTTTTTGATTTTGGTCATAATCTGCTACTAAAAATTCCATCATGCGAAATACGGATTCATATAGACCCATGTCAACGTATTGCCCTTTCCCACCTTGTGCATCTCGATGGTAAAGAGCAGAAGCGGTAGCAAATGCCACATAAACACCTGTAATATAATCCAAAAGAGAAAATGAAGGACTAATAGGAGGTCGATCTTCATAACCATGGAGATAGGTAAAACCACTAAACGCTGTAGCTGGAGTACCAAATCCTGCTTTGGGAGAATAAGGTCCTGTCTGCCCATATCCAGTCACGCGGATCATGATGATATCTTTATTTACTTCTTTTAATTGGTCGTACCCGAGATTCCATTTTTCTAGAGTCCCCGGTCGGAAGTTTTCAATTACTACATCAGACTTCTCGACTAGCTTTTTTAAGATAGTTTGCCCTTCTTCTCCATGCAAATCGAGTGTTAAAGATTTTTTGTTTCGTGCTAATCCCGGCCACCGTAATGGCTCACCTTCTTTAAAGGGACCCATTCTTCGAAGGGAATCTCCCTTCTTAGGCATTTCTATTTTAATGACTTCTGCCCCAAAATCACCCAGCAGTGTTGCTCCATATGGGGCAGCAATCATGGTTGATAAGTCTAATATTCGTAACCCTTTTAACGGTCCTTGATTGTCACTTAAAACTTGATTCATATTATCACTTACCTCCTCGATAAAAATAGGATTCATACTAATAAATAGGTAATTACCGGTATGGTTGTAATAATTGTTACTATACGAAAAAGGTGTATGGTTGCTGTCACCGGTATATCCGCTCCATGTGATTCTGCTATTAGGAGCATCTCACTCATTCCAGCGGGAGCTAAGCTAGAAAAAGCTGTAGCTGCATCATAGTTTAAAAGTTTCATAGATAAAATAGCTAATAAAGTAGAGATTAGTATCGTTGAAACAGATAATATAATAGAAGAGAAAAGTAACTCTCCAAACAGTAAAAATGTATCTTCGGTAAAACTAAGCCCTATGCTTGACCCTATGAAAACTTGGATTAGACGTTTTGTTTTTAACTGTAAAGGATGAAAAGCCCCTGTAATCATATTAAAAGTCGCTATTGCAAAGAGAGTCCCTAAAAGCGCTCCTATAGGAAAACCTGTTACATACCCTACAAGTCCTCCTGCTATCCCAATCCCTATTAACTTGGCATTACCTTTCACTTTTTATCCTTTCCTCCCCCATTTCTTTACACCCCAGGAGATAATATAAGGAAACACCAACATTACAAGAAGCAAGCGAATAAAATGTAAAAATATAACCCCTGGGGCTTCAAGGTTCAAAGCTTCAGCCATAGTAGCCATTTCTACCATTCCCCCAGGTGCAGAGGAAAGTATAGCAATAGCTTTGTCGAGTCCGGTAAAGAAATAGACCATGAATGCCACTGAGCAAGTCATAAAAACAACTGCAATAATGATAAATAACAACCCTTTACCTGCACGCTTTAATTGGCCTTTATTTAACTGGTAAAAACTCAGCCCAATCATTATGCCTAAAGCAAGTTGGACTAAGAAAGTAACAACTTCACTGGGTTCCATTGTAATCCAGCCCATTACACGTCCGGTTCCTACAGCTAGCATAGCTCCAAGAATTGTTCCCATAGGGATTCTTAGAAGATAGCCAATTCCGCCTCCCAGTAAACCAAGTACAATAAAGAACCCAATGTTTATCATTATTGCCGCCCCGCTTCTACATACTGGTATCCTGTTTTACTTCGTTATTTTCTTTACGCTTATTTAAAACTGTTTGAATAGATGGTACTAAAAACAAAATAATCGTAACCACTAACATCCCGGTGAAAATTGGCCGTTGTAATAATGACCAATATTGACCTTCATACATTACCATCGTTCTTGTTAGCTCTCCATCAATGGTGCCTCCTAATATAAGTCCAAGGAGTAACGCGATGATAGGGTAATCTAGTTTCCTCATTATAAGGGCAATTAAAGCAAATCCTAAAGTAAGGATTACATCTAGATAAATACCACGTACAGAAAAGGCACCGAGAAAACAAAATATAGTAACTATAGGGATTAATAGGCGTGTCGGGACTAACACTACTTTACTGAAATACCATATAAACAAGACCCCAATCCCAATAAGTAGAATCCCTTGAAGAAAGTTTCCAATGATTACAGCATAAGTCATATCCATATGATCCCTGACTAAAAACGGTCCTGGTGAAAGGCCGTGAATCATAAAAGCTGCCATAAGCACAGCAGTTGCACTACCTCCGGGAATGCCAAAGGTTAACATGGTTGCCATTCCGCCGCTTTCTGAACCATTATTCGCTGTCTCTGCTGCAACTAACCCTGCTGGTTCTCCCTTGCCAAAATTACTTTTATTCTTAGAGAAAGTTTGAGCTTGAGAATAACTTACTAGAGATGCTACAGTGGAGCCTGCAGCGGGTAACAATCCTATGATCACTCCAATAAACGTTGAACGAATGACATTTAACTTTTGTTTAACGACAAGCTTCATCCCTTTTAATATGGGCGTGAAACTTTTTTGTACATTTCCAGTTCCTTCTCCGGTAATAAACTTACGTTGTATGAGAAAAAACAATTCTGAAATTGCAAGTAATCCCATCAAAGCTGGGACTAGTTGAATTCCTTCATAAAGTGCAGCTTCTCCAAAAGTTCCTCGGGCCCTTCCGAAGGCTGTAGCTCCTATGGAGCCTAAGAGCAATCCCAAAAACCCCACAATTAAAGTTTTACTTACACTTCCCTTAACTGTACTTATTATCGATAAAGCAAATACCGTAAGCATGAGCATTTCAGGTGCTTGGAAAGCTAAAACTAGGTTTCCTAGAGGTTCTAAAAAAATGAAAATTACCATGTACCCGATTAAACAACCTATGACCGATGACATAAGGCCTGCACCTAACGCTTCATTTTGCCTTCCATTTTTTGTCATCGGGTAGCCATCTAGCGTGGTTGCAACAGCCCCAGGAGCCCCAGGGATGTTTAACATGATTGCGGTCACTCCTCCTGAATAAACTGACCCGGTAAAAATAGCCGACAAAAACATAATGGCATCAATTGGCTGCATGTGATAAGTCAAGGGAAGCATTAATGCAATACCTAAAGTGCCAGAGACTCCTGGGATGGCACCTAATATTATTCCCACAAGGAGACCTATAAAAATAAAAAGGAGAACTTGCCATTGAAATAAGAGATCTAGTCCTTGGGACACAGCGGTTAAATCTATCACGAATTTGTCCTCCTTTTCCTTTAAAATAAGATCCCGTGTGGAAGATTAACTCCAAGAAACTCAATAAAAACAACGTAAATAATGAGCATGATACTCCCTGGAAGGATCGTAAATTCCCACCATTTCCGACTGTTTAACAAGAAGTTCAGCCCTATAAAAAACAAGATGGAAGAAACAAAAAATCCTACCTGGGGGATAGCAATGATATAAATAATAAATGATAAAACTAGTAAAGCCTGACGGCTTCTTAACCAATTTTTAATATCCTTAATAAAGGACGTATTGTCTTTGCGTAACACCAAGATTTTAATCAATGAACGTGTAGTTTCAAAGAGCAGTACGACAGCCAACCCCCAACTCACTAGTTCAACCAGTTGGCGTTCTTCCTGTTCGGGAAGCGTTTGAACATCCAAGTAATAATAGAGTCCAAACGCCGCTATAACGACTAAAAATAGGATATTTTTTATCTCTTGAGCCATATTCAGCCCGCCCTTAACCACTTATTGGAATAACTCTTCATATTCGTAAATAACATCAATTGTTTCACTAAGTTGATTACGAGTTTCGTCACTACCTGTCCAACTTAGGTACATATCTTGATCTTGTCCCCATTCTATGAATTCTTCATTAGTCACTGAAGCTTCCAAGGCCTCTTCTAATAATTCGTATCTTTCAGGATACTCTTCTTTAAATTCTGATTTTACTTGGATAAAGCGCATATTGGATACTCCTGGAAGGTCCGTATCGTGTCCCATATCCTCTAATTCTTGATTAATAAGTGGTATATCTTCAGCATGCTCGTACGGTTCATCAGAAAAGATAGCTAGTGGACGTAAATCTTCACCGGCACCTGCTAAAGTACCTTCAACATCTGAAGCAATAAAATCTACTTCTCCTCCCATCAACGCCGTCCGCATGTCTCCGCCACCATCGTAAGGAACGGCACGAACATCCAAACCGAGTTCATCCATAACCATCTTTACTGCAATATCTGACCAGGAGGCAGAAATCATTGCATAACTTAACCCGCCAGGATTATTTTCAACTTCTGTTAACAAATCGTCTAGTGTTTCATACTCTGAACTTTCATCCACCCAAATCGTAATAGGGGATTCATGAGTCAAGCCCAAATAATCAAAATCTTCGAATTCATAATCTGCTTCACGTACAATACTTGCTTCAAAATGCGGGTGAGATTGGTAGATAAAATAAGTGCCATCTGAAGGGTCGGATTGCTTATGAGAAGTTGTTCCAACTGCTCCACCTCCACCTTCTCTATTCTCTACAACTACAGAAGTATCTAGTTCTTCTCCAAGGTAAGTTGCTAATGCACGTGCCTGTCTGTCAGCAGAGCCACCAGCTCCAAAAGGCACAATCATAGTGAGTTCTTCATCGGGCCAACTGCTTGCACTTGTCTCTTCACTGCTTCCTTCTTGAGTTCCTCCACAAGCACTTAGTAAAAGGACTCCTGCTGTTAATAGCCCAGTAACTTTCGCCCAACATTTCCTTTCCATATTAAATGCCCCCTTTTTTTGATAACGCTTTCAAATGAATAGTTACGATGTTATTTGATAAGTTCCATGCTTCCTCAAATATGGTGTTAGTCCTCCTTCTTTTAAAATATTAATCATCACTTCAGGCATGGAAGTCCCATAGTAGGTTTCATTCTTTGAAACATTATGAACCTCTCCCTTGTACAGATTGACAATTATTTTGTCCCCTTGTTCTATACGGTGATCAGGGACTTCCATAACCGGCATTCCAACATTTATAGCATTTCTAAAGAAGATTCGAGCAAAAGATCGAGCAATTACAAGGGAGACTCCTGAAGACTTTATAGCAAGTGGAGCCTGTTCACGCGAGGAACCACAACCAAAATTAGTATCTGCAACCACAATATCTCCTTGTTTGACGTTGTTTTTAAATTGAGGATCTAAATCTTCAAAAACATGCTGAGCTAAATGAGACAAATCCAATGTCTTAGTGTACTTTCCAGGAATAATACGGTCAGTGTCTATGTTTTTTCCATAAGTATGAGTGTCACCTTCAAACCTCAAGTTTCTCACCCCCTTTAATAATTGCCCTTGTAATTCTTCCGTAAAGTGCAGAAGAAGCCACAACAGCAGGAGAACCTAGAAATACATTGGCATTTGGATTGCCCATACGACCTTTAAAGTTTCTATTCGTGGAAGAAATAATAGTTTCTTCATCACCGGGAATTCCCATATGCGTTCCTACGCAAGGCCCGCATCCAGAGGTAAGAAAAGTAGCTCCTGACGCCATAAGAGTTTGTACTGTCCCATCTTCCATCCCTTCTTTCATTACTCGTTTTGAAGCTGGAGCAATTAATAAACGGACGTTAGGATGAATTTTCTTTCCGTTTAGAACCTGTGCGGCTGCCTGTAAATCTTCTAATCGACCGTTTGTACAACTCCCTATAAAAGCCTGTTGGATAGGTGTTCCTTCAACTTCCGATATATTTCTTACATCATCCGGGGAATGAGGAATAGAAATTTGTGGTTCGATATGAGAAACGTCAACTTCATATACTTTAGAGTATGAAGCATCTTTATCTGGTGTTATAGCTTCAAACTCTTCCTCTAAAGTAAGACCTTTTGTGTCCACCAATCCAGCTTTTGCGCCCATTTCGATAGACATGTTTGCAAGGGTCATTCTACTTGCAAGAGTAAAAGATTCTAAGGCGTCTCCCGTATATTCAATTGCAGAATAAGTAGCTCCCTCAATTCCTAAAGTACCTACAAGATGAAGAACTACATCTTTGGCAGTCACTCCTGTTTGTAACTGTCCATTCAAACGAATTTGTATTGTTTCGGGAACTTTAACCCATGTTTTACCTGTTAACCAAACACCAGCCAGGTCTGTTGAACCTACTCCTGTTGAAAAAGCCCCTAGTGCTCCGTAAGTACAAGTGTGAGAATCAGCTCCTAGAACGAGATCTCCGGGTTTCACATGATTGTTTTCTACCATTAACTGATGGCAAATCCCTTCACCGATATCATAAAAGTAAACACCTTGTTTTTCAGAAAATCCCCTCATCATTTTATGAAGATTAGCAATTCTTTCATTAGGTGGGGGAGAAGCATGGTCAATTACAAGTACTACCTTGTCTTTATCCCACACCTTCTCCCCACCCATTTCTTCAAAAGCTTTGATGGTTAGAGGGGCTGTCGTATCTGAAGCCATAGTTGAGTCTACATTGACTATGGCTATATCTCCCGCACGAACCTCTTTATTTCCATGAGAAGAAATGATCTTTTCAATAACTGTTTTTCCCATTCTTTTCACTCCTTTTTAAAAGTTAGAGATTTGCTGAAATCCTAACTTACTTGAAATTTTGTTTGCTCCATCTTTTACTTGTTGAGTTAATTTTTTTTCTAACTCTTCGTTCATTCTTGCTCCTAATCCTGAAATCGAAAGTCCCGCTATCATTTGTCCAGAAGCATTAAAGATTGGCGCGGATATAGAGTAAGCTCCAAATACTCTATCACCTAGGCTTACCGCACAACCGTTTTCTTTAAAAGAAGTCAAGTCCTTGTAATAAGAACCCCTCTCAATTTCTTCTTCATTTTCTCTCTCCCATTCTTGAAGAATATTTTCGGTAAACGTTCTATCAGCAAAGGCTAAAAATATTCTTCCTGACGCCCCTCGAACAAGCGGATAGGGATATCCCAAACGGACAAACTGTCGTATATCTTCTGAACCGTCCACCTTTTCTACACATACACGATGGGTAGATTGTAAAATGTTTAAACTGGTTGTTTCATTTGTTTGGTTAGAAAGTTCTTTAAGTATTGGAAGTGCTTCTTTTCTAACATCCAGAGTCTCACTAACAATTTGACCAAAACCTACAAAAGGAAGGCCCAATCTGTACAAACCGTCGGTTTCATTTCTAATAATTAGCCCTTTTTCCTTCAAAGAAGTTAGTAATCTGAAAACTGTTGGTCTTTTTAAACCTGTTTGCTCTACAAATTCGTTTATTGATAATTCGGGCTTATTTAAGGAAAAGCAATACAAAAGATCAACAGCACGTTCTACTGCCTGAACTGTATCTACTTTTTTTGTCATTTTTACAACCACTCCATTATGTCCGTATTACGGACAACATATCCGTTATACGGTCGATTAAAAGCATTCTATTATGTAAGCACTTTCAAGTCAACAATATTCTGAATTTTTTTTAGTTCTTCTGGTTCTTAATCTTTTATCATCTACTTAAATTTTCAATGTACAATTACTCTTTGTGTTAACTCACTTAAAAAAATATAAAAATATTCGTTTATACGTATAAACGTTTCTTCGTAGGAATAAAAGAATATTTCTTTGTAAAGGTGATTCAAGAAGCTTGTATATATAAGGTTCATTGCATTACATAAAATCCATTAAAAAATTTATGTTGGAAGCAACAAACAATGGATTTGCAAAAAGCATACTTTATCCAGTATACATACGTCCTATTGGTGCTAATTCTAGAACAAACACAGTAAACTTAAAAAAATGTATTCAACAGTACCTTTCTTTGAAATGTTAGTAAAAATAATTCAAGGACTTAGTCGGCAGGGAACAAAAGGCCTCCTTGAACACTATTTACTAACCCCTCCTACTTCCATAGTGGCTCGGAATTTTCCACTCTATAAATTGCGCTATATCTCATCACCACAAAAAAACACCAGCTTAAAATACAACTGGCGTTTAGAGCGTTTTAGACAACGCTAATACCGATTCACTTACAGGGGAATAGATAGTTTATTTCTTTATTCATTAATTTTCAAATAATCTTCCAAAGCGTCTTCAATGATTTCATAAATGTTTCTCTCTTCTTGTATAGCCTGCATTTTCAATTTTTTATGCAATCGTGTGCTTAAGTCAAAAGAGACCCGTTTTCTTTCTATCTTTGTTTCTTCTTTTATTGTTTTCTTCGTATCTTCCTTTTTAGAAATGTTGTTTCCTTCTTGCCTTTGAATTGGTTCGTTTAAAGCTTGTGATGGTGACATTTTATTTTGAGTACGCTTTTTATTTTTAATTTCATCAATTTTGGACACGAGAAATCATCTCCTTATAAAAGGTTTTATATTGCTTTAACGCCTGATTTAATTCAGGGTTCTCTTCAAAGCCATAAAGGGAAAGACGCCCCGTAGGAGCTTTTCGAGTGATGATTGTTTCAAACACTAGCTGCGGATAATCTTCTTCCACTATTTCATTAAATGCCTTAGCATCATTTCTCCGAACATCGTTCATCGTTCGAAGGATCCCTAGAATTTCTAAGTTATGAGGACTGACCTCTTTAGCAACTTCGACCGAGTCAAGAAAGTTTGGAATAGCTGAATAACACCAATTCGAACACTCGTACATGACAACAACATAGTTACTTGCACATAATGCATTTGTTGTCTGCTCACTCAAGGAAGGCGGGGTATCCATTACGATATAATCATACTGTTGATCAATTGAATCCAATATTGTATTTAAGACTAAACTTGGACTTCCGGAGAATGGCAAGTGGTCTCCTTGATATGTGTATCCTGTGTATAACCATCGCGGAAAAGTAGCTAGAAAATTATTTGCTGGAAGCAAATCAAGGTTCTCAGCCACCTTACAGACATACGGAATGGCCTCTTGATGCTGCATTGCTTCAAGAATAGAATGTTCAACAAATTCATTGGCTGGTTGCTGAGATAACATCTCTGTTAAATTCCCTTGTGAGTCTAAGTCGATCGCAAGGACGCGTTTCCCATCTTGAGCCAACAAGTGAGCTAATACTCCTGTAGTTGTACTCTTTCCACACCCACCTTTTTGAATCCCCATCGTAATTCGAACAGCCATAACAACCCTTCTTTCTATGTATCAACGTTTCTTTCTTTTACACATCTCAAAACTTCTTAGAAAAGAAGATGAAAACGTTTCTTCGTTTCTTCTACACTTTTTTATGAAACTCCTGCCAAATATCATTAAAACCAAAAGTGTTGGGAAAAGAAGGAGCTATATAGAAAAGATTGTTACAACTAATCCAATATTTCTTTCTACCAACGTTTCTTCGTTTATTTAAACCTTCTCATAAGAAGCACCTATTATCTCATTATATTTTGTTGGTAATCAATTATATTAGAAAAGGGTTATTTTTCTCTGCCCTTACATTCATCTTTCCATCCTGGATTAAAGAAAAAATCATAAATCTCCCCTCTCCCCCATAAGATTCAATGAATCAAAGATTCAGAGAATCACTTTCAGATATTGAAGGGGGCGAATAATATGAGTCAAAATGGGCGAGGGTTAGGGGGAAAGAGATGTTCTCGACGGAGCATTTCACTCAGCAATTCTTACGATGATAAAGCAAAAAAATTAGCTATCGCTTGTTCAATGCCAACCGCAACACTATTGTCAGAAATTATTGAAGTAGCATTAGACAGCCCTCAATTGGTAAACATGTTCCAAGAACGGTATAACAAAGATCCAAAATATAAGGTTGTTGTTGTACGAGTGGGAGGAAAAATAGAGTATTCTTAGCAAAATAATTTTCTTTTGGCCACTCGTCCTAGATCTCGAGACACCCGCCAACATTTTGGACAATATCCCAATCTATTAGCCTTTTGATCTTTCTTTTTTATTTTGGTCGTACATTTAATACATTTCATTTTTATTTTCACCTCACCCCCTCATCATTGGCCAAGATGCTATATTTTATACCTAATCTCAAGGCATAGGAGGAAAAGGAGATCTATTTAGCTCATTTTAGTTTCATTTAAATAAAGATAAATACATTAATTTAGGCTAAACAGAATTAAATTGTCCGTTAAATTATTTAATTAAATAATCATGCTGTCCCCCAAAGATTGGGCCACATAATTGTGAGTAAAATATAAATAATAAAACGTAAGTATAGTTAAACGAAAGGAAGTACTCACTCCATGTTGAAATCAATTATCAATCATTTTTACTGGATAACAGCTGTGTTTAATTGGGGTAGACGAACACAGCAATTATTTGGGTCTAGACGCCACAATAGCGGCGGAATGGTTTTTTTAGTATTAGGCATAGGAATTGGGGCAATGGCTTACAATCTTATAAGAGATCCTAAAAGGTTGCAACAAGTGACTCAACCTATTACTAATTTCTTTAGAGACACCCAATTAAGTACGATAAAAAGATAAAAACAAGCCGTTTAGCAAGTTTTCAGAAGAATTAACAAGTTCACCAATGTAAAAGGCTAACAATATTGATTATGAAGACCTTTTTTAACTTGAAGTCCTTTTATCTACAATAGTCAGTCATAGAGGGTGAAGGGAGCCATAGAAAACAACCTTTATACCCCAATATCTTCCTTGCCCAGCTGCCCTTTTACCGAAAGGATAACCTGTTCCCTCATAAGAGTGAAATTATTGTAATTAGCGATATGTAACGATAGATAATTAATTTTAACTAACTTTAATTAATTAAACAGACCTAGCCTTTAAAAGGCGGACTACCTTTAAATTAAATAAAATTAAGTTGTTTTCATTTAAAATAAATGCAATTCATTCAATAGTGCACTCCTTTTTTGGTGATTTTCAATAGTTTTCATTTGATTCAAATTGTTTTAATTTTATTTATGCTAGTTCCTTTCAGATTAGCAATAAAGGGGTAATTACTTATATTATTGGTGGAAGGATGTATCTTACAAAAAGAGGTGACTGAAAAAGCTCTAGGGGAATAAAAAGTTATGGAAGAAGGAGTATTTAATGGAGTATTTTCAAGAGACAGACGGAGAAAGATTAGTCGACTATGGATATTATGTACAGACAGTAGTCGCTCAAGAAGCGGTTAACACTATATCCAAATTGATGGTATGAAAGGCCACAATTTATTAACGAAGACCAAACCTATTCACCGTTGTTAACCGTTCACTCAACCTAATTTTCACCCTGCTCAAATTCAGTAAATTAGATATGCATGTGAAGTCACCCCTTTATTAATCTTCCTCATTAATATAATAAGAAAAATCAATATTTTCCCAAAGCCATTCTTTAAATGCTTGGTTTAATGCTTCATCCATTTCGTCTTCATTCAAACCCTCTTCATTATTCTAACCACTCCTTTTTAATCATCTAACGTTATAGTAACTTTCCGAATAGATTTCGGCTTTCGATTGTAGCCATGAAACTTAAATTTCTTAGGTGAAACTAACTCGTTAAAAAACATTTCAGCTTCGTGGTGAGTATAGAAATATCCACAAGTAGGATAAATATAAGCGTGTACTTGAAATGTATTGTATCCATCGTCTTCCAGATAAGCAAACGCACCATCTTCAAATTGAATGATATATCTAGTGTAACTCTTCATAAGCATTACCTCCTGTTAATTATAGGGTTATTCACTAAAACATTTTAGAGCACTTTTGGTATCAATCCATCAACAGCTTAGAAAACAATCAATTCTTTAAGGCATGCAAACATCTTTTTTAAAATTCAGTTAAATTTGTTTGTGTAAATGTATTCGTTCATCTCCTGTTGAGGAGAGAACAACCAAAATATTGGGGTGTGAAATTTTCGAAACTCTAAAAACTTATAAAATCTCATAATTATTTTTCCCCGAAACATATGAGAATTCTTGTCTAGCTAACGTCTTGATGAAAGTGCATCCCCTTCACTAGGTATAATCTGTATTTTCTGAGTAAGGCCCCTGCCACCTTTATTTCCCGAAAGAAATTTTTTCCGAAATGTCACCCAGTGGGGTCGGCAAATATGCAGGAACAGCCGTAACGACGCATTCCATAAAATACATACCTGGTTCGCTCAAACATCTTCAGGTGCTGCACTTTTTGAGTGAGGTAATCATGAACAAGTGGCGTCCACTTCCCATAATTGGGGCGGTAGTGCGCTTTTCGTTCCATCTCAGTGTGAGTATGGAACGAATCCACTGCTTCTGTTAGTATGGAGCCGATTTGATCAGGCATTCTTTCAAGAAGATTCTAGTCAGAACAACCCATTATCATTGCTTTTCCACCACTGTACCTTACGAACCTTTCTCGATTACATAAACTAAAAGAGAAATTATCAGGAAGGGGAAATACAATGGGTGTTAGAAAAGGTAGAAAAAGAAGTAAAGTTAGAAAGCTGACGTCAGGTCCTTTTATTGTACCAGTATCTGTGGACGGTACTTGAAAAGGAGCTGTAGAGTCTCTATTGATTGGTTTTCAAAAATGTTTCTACTCGAAGATCCACAGTGAAAGTATCAGTACTGGTTTGCAGAGAAAGAGTATTATATCCAGAAACTCCTCCAGAGATTAAAATTTTTAAAAGAAAAGTCACGATTCCAGCAGGAGACTGTGCATTTTTAAGAGTAAACTCCGGGCCAAGGACCTTCCGAGGTGACAACATGCTCCGTGTCGTTATTGAAGGAGATACAGCTAAAGATGCGAAAGCTATTGTTGCAACCCTATCAGGCCGTACAGCTGACGGACGTCTTGCACCGTCAATGGTTGTTAAACATAGAGATTTTATCGAAGCAAAATAATAACACATGCAATATTTAATAAGGAGGGGGTGACTAATCCCCGTCCTCTCACACTACCGAACGCAAGGTTCCATTTTCGGCGATTTGATGAAAATCCAACGTGGTTATAAAACTTTAATCCCATACGTCACCAGTATTGTTCATTTAGCGTGTGGGGATATAGAACGACAGTGTTGAAACCCAGGATATAAATAAGCTATACATAGCTTCATATTGTTTGAAGCCACTGTATAGCTTATTTTAGTTAAATATCAATGTTTGCTCTATTTGGAACTTCTTCTTCTACTTCATTTGCCTGCTCCCTTTCTGGTAAAGGGCTGCTTTGTTGGAAGGAAAATTCACTATTGGTCGGAGGTTCAGGAAGAAAGCTTATTCTGCGTATTACTTCTTGAATATCTAATTGCAGACTTTTGGTGACGTTTAATAAGGCAATGAGGTCAGAAGCTGAAAAAGAAGAAGTTCTCATTGTTTTTAAAAGATACTCAATATCCTGGACATCTTCTTCATTTTCGTTGAGAGAAGAGAGGAAAGCGAGTTTTTTAAATGATTCCCCTGTTTCTATGTTTTGGTGTTTTGTCCACTTTGCAAACTGCTCAATTACTCTTCGGGTAGACTCATTAGGATTGTCCTGATTGTCAGCCCATGTTTTAATATCATCTGAAGCTTTTTCACCCAATCGTACTTGTATCACTTTGACTGTAGACATAGAAACCTCCTTCTACGACATCCCAAGTTTACTTACTCGTAATGGTGTCCCCTTGATTCTCCTGGGCCTCTTTCACCAGCTGTTCAAGTTTAATGGTATTAAAAATATGCATCCCTTGCACATTCATCTCTACTGCATATTTTTCTGGCACCCAAAGAACTTCAAATTTTCTCTTCTTTCCTAAATTCACGAGTTTTTCATAAAGACTATCTTTTAAAAGGATAGAAGCACCTCCATAGACTACGAGAACTTCTAAATCAGCATTGATCTCGCGAACTTTATTTTCCACTTCGTCTAACAAGTCTTGCGCTACAACTTGCTTAGACTGATTTAAATAAAGAATAGCTTCCTCATGATAATCACTCAAAGGATTTTTCAGGTGATTAGAAAAGAGTTGTCTGCTAAACTTTAAATCTTCCCCTTCATTGAATAGATCAGTGGCTGTTTGTATAGCTTGTCCAATCCCCAGTGGAACTCCACTGCTTTTAGCAGCGTGTGCCGCATAACCCTGAGTATAAGTTAACTCTGTTGTACCTTCCCCAATATCCAAATGAAGAATTTTTTTATCTGAAAAATGTTTTCCAGTTACCTTTTCATAAGAATATTCTTCTTTAAATTCATCAAAGAGGTCATCATTCCGAAACTTCCCTTCACCATTTTCAATTATACTAAATAAAGCCGGAACCCCCTCTTGTGTTACCTTTACAAACCGGAAAGTAATCTGAACGTTAACAGATATATCTTTTATGTAAAATCTTAGTTCGTGAAGGCTATCTGTAAACATGCTCTCAAATTGATCAGCATTGCTTTTCTTATACACTGAAGCTGGAATCGCAGTTGTCATATCCACAACAACAGGGATGGTTGTTCCATCTGCTATTGTCTCATTTTCTGCAAACTTTCTTTTAATAGCCTGTGCTCCTATCAAACCAAGAGTGTTAATAAGAGGAAGTTTTTCTTCATGTTTTTTGTTTTTTTCAATATTCATGTTCTTCACTCTACCTTTGGAAGTGCTTAAGGCAGAGTTTCCTACTAGGTAGCGAAAAGCCTCTGTCCCTAGTGATTTGCTTTCAATTTTAACGAGAATATTATTATTAAGGTCTTCCACTAACTTTTGAAGTGTCTCATCAGTCTGTGGCTGTTCTCCAGTAAACACCTTATAAACGTTTGGTTGTTTAATTACTTCCCCCTCAATAATCATCTTGTGCTCAGAATTCCCGTTATCGTTTGCCACTTTAAAATTAAACATTTCGCACTCCCCTTCATTAATATTAAATACATTCAAATGACTTTTATTCCATTTTACATAAAATTATTAATGCAACTCAACCAAAACACCACAATAAAATTCTCTTAATTAACTAAAAACAATTAGGTGCCATTTGTTTTTAGTTAATTGTTGCTAATTTGATTTAATGCTAAATAAACCGAACTATTATACACCTCTCTTAAACAGGCCAGCGACTACTTAATCCATTATAACTCAAAATAAATACAATCATTTTAAATTAACTGTGTTTAATTAAAGTTAAGTATATTTTGTAATTTAAATCAATTTAAAATAATCATAGTTAGTTTTAGTTAGTTAAAATTATGTATTTAATCCTATAAAAATTCAACTATTTGCCTCTAATACTTTAATTAAATGTTAGTAATTTCAGTTTGACTCAACCTAATTTAATTTAATGGATATAATTCATTTGAATTTATTAATTGCTTTTAATAAAATTAAAGTATTAGCGGGAATCATTAGTACTGGTAGATTAAGGGAGGTGAACAGATTGTCCAGCCACTACGAAGAGTTAAAGTCCATTTTAAAAAACCATATGGAGGATAATTTTGATCCCTTATACGAATCTCTAAAAGCGAGAGTCGAAATTACTGAGGAAAAACTTTTTCCTGAAGAATTACTCCTGAAGTTATCTTCTTCGATAGATGAAAGATATTCAACCACACAAGTTGCTAAGTGGCTGAAGGTAAATGATTCAACACTTAGAAACTATATAAATGGCCTGAAAGAGTACATACAAACCTATGAAGTGAAGAGGTTCATTAAGTTAGATCTCTTTGGTGTTTACCGCCTTCATATGATTTTTATTTTTGTACAAGATTATGGAGAAAAGCTCCAACACCTTCTCGTTAGGGTGGGGCTTGAAGCAGAATTATCATCTGGAAATACCGTAAGGCTAAACAATACTGGTAAGGATTACACAGAGCATACTGATAAAAAAATAAAAGAAGTTTTAGAGTTTCAACAATTTCTGCTTTTAAAAACGGAATACGAAAATAATTTAAAAGAAATCAATGAATACAAGAAAGCAAATAAGCAACTACAACGAGAAATTGAACACTTGGATCTTCTAAAAGGACTTCACTCTAGTAAAGAAGTAGAGAAAGAAAAAGTGAAAAGGCTCTCCGAAGTCGTTGCTGAAAAAGTTACTGTGATCTCTCGGATGGAAAAAGAACAACATAAGAAGCAGGGTTTTTTTGAGAGGTTATTTGGCAAGAAAGAAAACGTACCTGTGGAACAAGACAATGAATCAAAAGACGAATTACTTTCAACTTTGATTCATGAAGAAGATGATGAGAACCGCGACCTTGTTCAATCGATTGATGAAAAAATAGAACGCTTGTTAGAAGAACAACAAACCAATAACCAGGCGCTAGAACAATTAAAGATAGCAGCGCAAAAAAAGGAAGAGCAAATTAACGATCAGTTCCCGGATAGAAAGATATATTTAGAGAATAAGAACCCAGTGTAAGAATCCTTTTTGTAGTTTCCAAGAAATTGCGGTAAGCATCTAACCCAGTTTCTTGGATTTTTTATACAGGGTTAAGATGAAGAAACTCCATAGACAAACCATCATAGTGAAGAACCTCTTACCTTTTTATTACATAACGAAAGATTCCTCTTCTGATGTGTCCAGGAAAAAAAGAGAAGAACAAGCTTATCCCTTATATTTATAACCCTAATTAGGTAAGGATTATAAATGAACATGACCCTAAATAAGTAAGAGTTAAATAGCAGTCAATACCACTTTATTTTTCATCACCCTAATTAGGTAAGGGTTACTTGTGTTATTTTATAGGTTTTTTTTATTTTCACCCTAATTAGGTAAGGATTAACTCACCAGGCTTCAAACGACAACCCTAAATAAGTAAGGACTCGCTAAATTTCTCCATATTTCATCGTTGTTATGACCCTGAATTGGTAAGGGTTTTGTGCGTGTAAACATGTTTTATTACACCCTAATTAGGTAAGGGTTATTCATTTTACGTCCTAAACAAGTAAGGTTTACATCTAATGGTGTTTTTCACCCTAATCAAGTAAGGGGTAAAGCCTAAACAGGTAATGTCTTATCCTAATTAGGTAAGAGTTAGAGCCTAAACACGTAAGGATTAACCCTAATTTCGTAAGGTTTCACCCTTAAATAGTAACCTTTTACCCTAATTAGGTAAGGATTAAGGGCTTTTTTTCCTAGAGTACCAAGTATCCTAGCTGCCCTAAAACTAGAAAACTATTAAAACAAATAAAACATTAGTAAAAATAGAAAACAGACAAACTGGTTTTGTGTATTCTTACTTATAAAAAAAGAAGTAAGATTTCTTTTAAAAATCATTGTCTTTTTTTATCATGAGTTTCATAATGGACGTAACAAGTAAATTTTTACTCTGCAGGTGATACTATGAAACCTTTTCATCATTCTAATGAAGTAGTAGAACTCAATACAGAAACTAACATTTATAATCACCCTAATAATTTAATTGTTAAGTCAAATGCTTTGATAGAAGCTTCCTATAAGTTGGGAATTAATGAACATAAAATTATTCGATTTGTAGCAAGTAAAATCAAAAAAACAGACGATGATTTTAAAACATATCGAATTAGTGTAAAAGAATTTGCTGAATCTATTGGTGTAAAAGGGAATGGGTATTATAAAGAAATCGAAAAGATGTCCTATGAACTCCTAAAGAAACCTTTAAAAATTAAAATAGATGATGATTACATTATGGCTCCCTGGTTTTCCTACATTAGATATCGTGATAAGGAAGGAATAATAGAACTTCGTTTCGATAAATTTTTCAAGCCTTACTTATTGAATTTAAAAGAAGAATTCACCAAGTATACCTTTGATCAAATCTCTGAGTTAAAAAGCTCTTATTCCATACGAATATACGAGTTGTTAAAACAATTTGAAGGGATAGGAAAACGAGAATTTAGAGTGGAGGACCTAAAAGACAAACTAGGCTGCTCTGACATGTACAAGGAATACTCAAACTTTAAATTAAAGGTTTTAAAAGTAGCTAAGAAAGAGTTAAAAGAAAAAAACGATATTCATTTTGATTTTGAAGAAATAAAAGAAGGCAGAAAAGTCGTCGCCATTCGATTTTTAATTAAACGAAAACCGCCTACGCAGATCACACTTTTTGATCCAGAAGAGCTATCTGACACGGAAAAATTTATGGCAAAAATTAAAGGATACCTTAGCAAATTTGATATTCCTGTTAAAGATGAGACAATAAAAAAATGGGAAAAGTACGGCGAATTACAAGTAATAAATGTTATTAAGCAAGTAGCAAAAAGAAAAGATATCGAAAACTATGACCGTTACATAAGTAAAACCTTAAGAAACATTCAAGATAATACACCCTCACAAACCAAAGAAAAGGGTTCTACTTCTATAGAAAGCTTAATGACTGAGTTTATCACAGATTTTACTAAAAAAAGCGTTGAAGTACCGGCAAATTTTCTATTAAAAGATGCCTTCACTGAATTCCTTACCAAAAAAGGGTACAAGCCGAAAGAGACTGAACAATTGTGCGAAAAAAACTTTGAATCCCTTTCGTATAAAACAATGATAAGAATTAGAGAGAATCGCAAAAATAAATCTTTTTAACCTTACCTGTTTAGGTACGGACGTCCATCCATAGCCACATCAAGCTTTTTAACCCCTCTTATCCTTACCTTCTTAGGGTAGACTCAAAGTTTTCTTCACCTACACCCTAATTAGGTAAGGTAAAAGGTCTAAATACAACCAGAACCGTGACCTTGTTGATTACAATATAATTATTAAATTATCATCTTCCCACTTTCATTAGTTTTTCTACAGAGCGCCCCCACTTTATCTACACTTTCCGTTTTCCCACATTAAAAAAGAAGGACTTAAATCCGTTAATAGTAAGATAAAGGTAAGCCAAAAGTACATCAATTTATAAAAATGAAAGGTCCCAATTTCCTAATTTAAGACAAACTTCCATTTTTTTCTTTAGGTTGTGCTGGTAACTATGGTAAGCTAACAACCAAATTGAAGAGGCAGTTTTTTCTGAAAACTTTTGCTCTAAGGAGGTTTTTTTATAAAAAAATATGCTTAAAGTTATATAAACTCTCGTTGTTGTTTTGAATCTACTGCAACTCTATTAAGAAGGAGGGATTAAAACCTTCTTAACCACTATGTCTTAGCTGGTTCACTTGGATTCAGTAAATATGAGGTGATAAGAGTGGGCAAACGTAGAATAAAGCTTTCACATATTGATTTGTTAGCCAAAGCCAAAAGTGTTCGAACTTTTGACAAGCAAGACTACGACCTGATGGGCACTCTTGCCGTAAATAAACATAATGGAGCCATCTTTGATATTGCTGATATTTATTACCATGTGCGTACTGCTCGCAACGACTACCATGACATAATCGCCAAGCGAAAACATCCTAGCGATGAATTGTGCAGATACAAAAATAATGATTGATCAGAGTGTATATCTCTTTTCAATATAGAGTTGCTGCTAAGTCATTTCACTGTGTGGGGGAGTAGCAAAAGCTCATCGGTTCGGAAGGTACCATACCAAAAACCTTCTCACCATGTTGGTGACACAGTGCTTTTTACTTGGGTTCTTCTTGCAAGGCCAAAATCGATGTGGATTCCAATAAAGGAGAGAGACAACGATTGAAAAGGGCTCATTCACGTTCTTAACTGAAAAGGTTAAGCTCTGGCTAAAAGGTCAGAGAACTACTATTTCGAGAAGTCAAATGACGGGGTAACGCCCTGAAGGGCTTCCTCTGATCCTCCGACATGCGAAAGGCAGTTGATAAGAACTGTAATCGTATGAAGCTCGGTGAAGACGGCTGAAAATTACCGTAAGGTACTCGGGTACCCCGAAAGTCGCCCAGAGGTGGGCGATGTAATCCATAGGCCGGGAGTCTATAAAACACTCAAGGGTAGAATCGGTTCTTAAAACCAACGGGAGGCTGAACCTGACGAACCTCCGAATGTACGGGTCTAGAACGCATAACATCCAGAAATGGGTGTGTCACGGGCGTGGCGCTGATGTGGGTGAGTAAGAATAGTTGTTATGAAAACCCATAGGTCGTTACAGGCGGCCTCAAGTCAGCAGGCTTAAAGGAGGGCTCTAAAAGTGCTATGTATAGATAGAAGTAGTGGAACGTGGAAAGCCGCCAACATGGAGAACTTATCTTTTATGAAATGTTTGAAGGGAAAGTGATCGTGAGATTAGCGTTCGTATAACCTTCATTTATGGCGGGGAGAGTGGTGGCATCGTACTAATGAAACGATGGAAACATCGTGGAGGGATAGCCACTAGTCTGATAAAAGATTGACCAACCGTTTTCTTAGCAAGTAAGTCGCTCAGTTACAATATAAGGTTCTTGTGAGACTAAAAAAGGTTAACTCCGAAAGGGGCACCGACTTATAAAAATAACTGCGAAACTTAGACACGCTGAGTACTATAATATGCAGACTACACTGGATCATTTATATCAGCAGAGTCAAAACGGAGATAATTTTTATAAGCTAATCGAGCTTATGAAGATGGATGAAAATATTAGATTGGCCTACAGAAATATTAAAAAGAATATGGGTAGCACCACAGCTGGCACAGATGGTAAAACAGTCAACGACATAAAAATGCTTCCAATAGAAGAAGTGATAGAGAAGGTTAAGTCAATGTTTGCTTGGTATCAACCACAAGCTGTTAGGCGTGTATTTATACCAAAACCAAATGGTGATCAAAGACCTCTTGGAATACCAACAATTTGGGATAGGTTATTTCAACAATGTATTTTACAAATACTTGAACCTATTTGTGAAGCTAAGTTTCACCCCCATAGTTATGGTTTTCGTCCCAATCGAAGTACGCATCACGCCTTAGCGCGAATGAAGTCATTGGTTAATAGCCAAGGAAAAGGATTTCATTATTGTGTGGACATGGACATTAAGGGTTTCTTTGATAATGTCCATCATGGCAAACTTCTGAAACAAATATGGAGTTTGGGAATTCGAGACAAAAAGCTAATTTCTATCATTTCAAGATTGATAAAAGCAGAAATCGTTAATGAGGGATTTTCTCAAAAAGGAACTCCGCAAGGAGGAATACTAAGCCCTCTTCTCTCCAATATAGTTCTAAATGAATTGGATTGGTGGATTAGTGACCAATGGGAAACTATTGAGACTGCACACCCATATAAAAGCAGAAATGATAAATACAAAGCGTTGAAGAAAAGCAGGCTCAAGGAATGTTTTCTCATTAGATACGCTGACGATTTTAAAATCTTATGTCGTAATTATTCAACAGCACTTAAAGTGTTCGAGGCGACAAAAAAGTTTCTTAGGATACGTCTTCATCTTGATATAAGCACAAAAAAATCCAAAGTGATTAACCTAAGAAAGAAATCTAGCGATTTCTTAGGGTTTACCATTAAAGCACGGAAAAAAAGGAATCGTCATGTCGCCCACAGTAGAATGTGCCGAAAAGCTAGAAATAATGCCTATAACAAATTAAAGAAAGCCATCAAAGACATACGAAAGAAGCAGACACCAGAATCAGTATGGCACTATAATACGGTAGTTATGGGTATCCAAAATTATTATTCAGCTGCTACCCATATTATTAAAGACTTAGACCATATGAGTAACCATCTCATAAGAACCCTCTATAATCGACTGAGACAAGATTGGACCAAAGCCACCAAACACGACATGTCAACTACCTTGAAAAAGAGATATAGAAACTATAATCCAAAACTCTATAAAATTCAGGGCATCGTATTAATTCCTATTCATGCATCTAAACACAAACCAGCAAGAAACTTCACCCAGTCAATCTCTAATTATACAGTAGAAGGCAGGGGAAAAATTCACGATACTCTGAAGGCTATAGATAAGGAAACACTTAGACATGTGCAAAGGTATTACATGAATCATCGAACAATTGAGTACAATGATAATCGTATTTCAAAGTTTATTGCTCAGTTTGGGAAGTGTGCCATCACTAAACAAGAATTAAGTCTAACTGGCTGGCACTGCCACCACAAAATTCCGTTGGAATTTGGAGGACAAGATAACTTTGACAACTTGATAATTGTACTAAAGGACATTCATTTGGCTGTTCATCATGGTGATTCAGTAAAGGCAAAATCCATCTTGAAAAGCTACGAAATAGCTGAAGAGAAAAAAGGGTTATTCGATAAATTGAGAACACTAGCTCAACGATCCCCTATATTCTCTTAACATAAATTATGGTCAATTGAGTCAGATAGAACGCCGTATGAAGGGAAACTTTCACGTACGGTGTGAAGTGGGGGAAAAGATGGCGATAATCTCAAAGTCTTACCTATCACTATTTGGCCACGGGTTTATTGATTATGCGAATGAACACAACAACGGAGAGTATTCCAAGGAGCTGGCCATTGAGTTTTCCAGAGAACAATATCAACGGGTTAAGCATACCGGAAACTATTCGTGTATCCGCCCAGAAAGTGCGGATACCGGAGCATGTTACGGCGATATAGGATACGTTGATGCGGTCATGTCTTACATGCAGCCAACACTTGCTGACGGAGAATTTGAAGAAGTCATTGAAGTGGGCGCACAGTGGATTGGCCACTCAGAATATGTTTTTGGGGGAGGGAGAACCAGAGCAGAACAAGAACAAGGATTGTTTGATTGTTCGTCCTTTGTTCATTGGGCCTATGAACAGGTAGGCATTGAGTTAGGACACTTTACGTCCGTTTCAACTGATACCCTCAAGCATAAAGGACAAGCAGTCCCGGTGAACGAGATACAACCCGGTGACCTTGTCTTTTTTGATACCTATAAACTGGATGGCCATGTCGGCATCTACATTGGGGACGGTCAATATATTGGCGCACAAAGCAGCACCGGTGTGGCAATTGAAAGCATGGAAGATGGATTTTGGGGTGACGTGTTTAATGGACGTGTGAGAAGAATTTAGAAAGGAGAACCTCATTATGGATAGCATCAAAGCATTCAAATATGTCTCAGTGATCACCCTCTCTTTTCTATTAGTTGGAAACGGTGTTCTCTTCTTTGCCAACAAAGGGGAAGAAAAGGAGGCTACCATTTCCGAAGCACAATCAGATGAATTACATGCCCTACGAGAAGAAAATGAACGACTACGATATTTGGAAGAATATGAATCTCCTACAGCCAGAGAACAACTATTTCAGGAGGTAGAAGAACAGGCCAAACGGTTTATTTCTTCTATCTTTGAACAAAACGCTGACACGTATCAAGAACAAAAAGCAGAAGCCGAAAACGTGATGAATGAAGACTTGATGGATCGCTTTTTTGCGGCTGATATGTACGGGGAACAACAAGTGGAAACGTCCATTGATGAAGCCCATTATTATTTTGAGAACCTTGAGAAGAACCGTGGTGAGGTGGATGTTGTGATGGATATTACTCATACCATTCACTACGTTCAAACCAATCAAGAAGATCAGACTCGTGCCTTTATCCGGGTCACATTTGAACGAGAACATGACCAATGGATAGCCACAGACATTCAAGATGTCTCATAACAAAGGAGGGGTTTCATGCTCAATAAAGACCGAATCAATCTACGAAAAAAGGTAAGCTGGGTGTACTATGTCGGACTCAGTTTTGTTATGGCTGGACTGTTCTTTTTTCTCACCTCCGGCTTTTACATGGAAGAAGAGTTGGAGGTGTTAGCTTCCCCGGTGGGAGAAGATATTCGCATTACGTCAGGCACAAACATTGAAATTGTTAAGTGGATTTATGAACCGGAAGCAAACGAAATGGAGGTGATTCTTGATTTAAATGATTACCGATACGAGATGGATTCCATCGAGTACCTGGCGATCCAGCGTTCCGATTTAAACGAAGTAACGGCTCAAACGGTTATTGAATATGAAAGCTACGTGGTCTTAAAACTGGAAGATTTGGACCCAGACTTCAAACAAATTTCTCTTCAATTATGGAGAGAAGGAGAAGATGAGGACGGGGAACAGGACATGTATCGGTTAGTCACCATTTACACCGATCAAAGAGAAGTGAAAACAGGAACCATATCGGTTAGTGAAAGTGATCAAGGGTTACGGTACATTACAGCTCTCTTAATTGAGAGAAGTGAAAAAACAGTGGAACAACTGGAAAGTCACATTGAGGAAATAGAAGATGAAATGGTTTCCTTGGAAGAACAAAAACAGGAGTTGAGGGACCAGCGAAACTATCAGACAGAAGATGAAAAAAGGCAGACAAATCATCATATCAACGCTCTAGAGATTGAACAAAACGAACTGGAAACAGAGGTAGAACAAACCCAAGAACATATCGAAATAGAGGAAGAACGGATGGAAAACTATATCCAAAGAGAACGACATTCTTCTCTCACTTCTTCTTAAATCCGATCAGTTATCGTTTCGGTTTTGGTTCAAAACCTGATCATCATTTCTTCAAGGTCGTGATCAGAAAATAAAACAAGAAAGCAGTCATGTACCTTCGGAATGGCTGTTTTTTCTAGTTCATAGGAGGACTGCTCACCCTGCACAAACTGTGCAATCAAAGAAAATAAGGTATGCACAAACTATGCAATTGAAGAACCTTACATGATATCACCTCAAAATCAGGCTCTGCCTGATATATCACCTTTGGTGATATCATTTTTCCCTTATGCTCTTCTCCCTATATCGGTCCTGTCCTCATATATAGGGGAATTTCAGAAGAAAAGAGGTATGTCGATGGATATTCTTTTAAGAAACCTAAACCCTGTGGTGATCAAAAGCATTGATGAAAGAGCCAAAAAGAGTAAGCAATCCCGACAAGAATTTTTAAAAAGTATGATCGAAAACTATACCATGCTTCACGACTTAAATGATCGAGAGCTTGTACTCAAAACTACACTGGATAAAAGTACAGAAGTGATTGTGTCCATGCAGCACCAGCTAGAAAAAAATAATGAATTGCTTTCTTTACTACTAGATGAAGAGGAAGAAGAATGACGGCAGCCAGTTATAAAGAAGCTGCGGTGATTGTGACCTCCCGTTTTGTTCAACCGGGAAGCTCTAGCTTTAAGGAATACGTCAATTACATTGATCGAAAAGAAGCAATACAATCATCAAAGTATGCATTGTATAACGATTATATGGAAGATGAAGAAAAAGCCACATCCTTATTTACAGAATCACATGATCGGTTAGATCAAGAACACAAAGAAAAGGTAAAAGATGCATTCAAGACTGGCCAAAATCGAGGAAGCATTTTGTATCAGGATGTAGTGTCGTTTGATAACAAATGGCTTGAAGATAACGGTATCTATAACCGGAAAACAAAAACTGTAGATGAACAACGGTTAAAAGATATTACTCGGGTTGCCATGAAAGACATGCACGAAAAAAACAACATGGGAAAGAATCTTGTCTGGTCAGGAGCGATTCATCATAACACCGATAACGTTCATATTCACCTGGCCACCGTTGATTTATCCCCACCAGAAGATCAACGAGGAAAACGAAAACAAAAAACTCTTGATCAGTTTAAGTCGGTCTACATTCATAAGATCAATGACCGGTCAAAAGAATACCAACAGATTAATGAGTTGATTCGAAAAGACATCGTAAACAAGAAAAAAGAGACAAAAACGTTTTCTACCTTTAACCGGAAATTTAAGAAGGATTTCATGACCATCTATAAACAGCTACCGATAAACCGGAAGTATTGGAATTATGGCTACCAAACCATCAATCATGTAAAGCCAGAATTAAATAAACTAACAAAAAAATATGTCCAGACGTACCACAAAAAAGACATGGAAGAGTTAGAAAAAAGATTAGATAAAGAAGTGGAAATGTTAAAGAAGTCGTACGGAAAAGGAGGGAACCACCGGCACAAAGATTTTAAGAAAAACAAATTGGCTGATTTAGAAAAGAGAATGGGAAACGCGTTTCTTGCGGAAATGAGAGAGTACGATAAGAAAGTCAAAAAGGCAGAGCGTGCAAATCATTCAAAAGCCCAAAATAAAACGTTTCAGACCATGAAACGAAACGCTGCCTTTAATCAAATGAGGTATGGGTTAGATCGGGCGATTCATTCAGAAATGAACAGTGGGAAAAATAAAGCTGCGTATGAAGAAATGCAGCGAAACATTGAAAGGGGTTATTCACGGTGAGAGAAGATGTAGTGAAAAGAGTGCGAATTTCAAAAGAAACCGAAGCATTTATGGATGAATTTGCAGAGCAAAAAGGGATTCAGCCTACCCATAAAAACAGAACGATAAATTTGATTGTGGAAGAATACAAAAAAATGAAGGAAGAGGAAAAGTGGAGAGGACAGTTAGAAGAAAATGTGGTTGAAAAAGTGTCTGAAAATCTTCAAAAGGAAGTTAGAAAAGAATTGTCTCGTATTTTACTAGGGGTGAATAACACAGATCGAAATACACAAATCCTTCTTCAACTGATCAACGGAATGATGGTGAACATGAACATCAATAACATCATGACAACAGAGGATTTTGAAACAAATGGACTTAAAACAGCGAAAGAAAAAGTTCAACAAGACATCGTTCACCAGAAACAAAAACGTGATCATTATTACGCCAAAAAAGGAGGTGAACAACATGGAAGCAGTTCAGTATGAACATGCCTTTATTAAAGAGTTTGGAGAAAATGAAGCCATCGTGACGGCCGCTGGAAAGGATTATCACATCCTCTTAACCGATGAACAAACTGAAACTCTTCAAGGATTACTCTTAGAAGAAGAATTGGAATACGTCTTGTTTGATACGAAAGAAGAAGTGATTGTATTGGATGATGTATTACAAATGACTGAAAAAGATAATCCAGCCTTAACCGATTTAGACGACGGACTTGATGATGACGGAATCGTGAGATAAAGGAGGAAGAGAATCATGGCTCGGTATAAACGAAAATCTAATGCGGAAAAGAAAAAAGAAATTGACCGGCTGACGGCAGATCGAAACAAACAAGTGGAATCCTATTTTCGTACCGAAGAGGATATGAAAGAGTATTTACGGTTCATGGCAAAATTCTATGATTACTCTCCCCGTAATTCGGCTTTGATTCAAAGTCAGTTCCGGGGGGCTGAAGCTGTAGGAGGGTATAACTTCTGGAAGAAGGAAGGCTTTCAGGTTCAAAAAGGAGAAAAAGCGATTAAGATTTTGGTTCCTTCTCCGTACAAAACCTTTGCACGCGAACGAGAGGGAAAAACCTATCAGATGAGTGTTCGGAGTGCCACAAAAGAAGAGAAGGCAGCCATAGATCGGGGAGAGATCAAAACAAAAGAACAGATGGGCTATACCTCCGGAAACGTGTTTGATGTGTCGCAAACGGACGCAAAAGCTGAAGAGTTACCGAAAGTGTTTCCAAACAAATGGCTCGATGGAAAGGTAGAAAACTACGAGAACATGTTTCAATCCTTACAACGGCTCGGCAAAAACATGGGCGTAGAAACATTAGAACAGCCCTTAGATGGAAGGGAGTTAGGGGCAGCCAAAGGCGCTTATGTTGAATACCAGCAGCGTAATGCGGAAGGTGTGATGGAAGACAAGAGAGGGATTGAATTAAATCCACGAAATTCAGAGATTCAAAATGTCAAAACCATGATTCATGAATTGGCTCATGCTGACCTCCATAGCACAGAATCGGGGGGAAGGTATAATCGGACTCATGCCGAAAAGGAATTTCAAGCTGAAATGACAGCCTACACGGTGGCTTCCCACTTTAACATTGATACCAGTGAATACAGCTTGCAATATTTGGACAATTATACCCGTGATGAAAGAGACATCGGGGATAAACTAGAGTTGTTAGAGGAAGTCAAAGGAACCTCCTATAAATTTATTACTCATTTGGAAGAAGATATGGTGAAAGCCAAAGACAAAGAGTATGAAACAACAGAGGAAGTACAAGACCGATTTGGTCATCTTCAAGTCATTATGCGAAATGAAGTCAAACCGGTGTCTGAACTGTCACCTGAGGAATTCGAGTCTATGTTTCAGGCTAATGATGGGCGAAACATTCTGCAGGATAAACAATTTGAAAACAAAAGTGAAACAGAAACCATACAGACGTTCAATGCCTTAGACAGCAACTGGAATGGAAGCAAAGATAATGTGAAATTGGTGGACCCTAGCCAGAACGAACCACAATTTTATGTGGTCTGGTCGGAAAAAGAGCTGAAGCAAAACATGATGAATGCCGAAGAAATGAATACGATGTTAGCCAAAGAAAACCTTCACAGTTTAGGTTCCGGTGGATATGATAAGACGAAAATCAACATGGTAGATTCCTCCGGTGTCAAAACGATGGACCGTATTGATTTAGGGGATGGCCATTATCATGATCTCCGAAGTCATGTGCAGCAAACAAACCCTCAAACTGCCAAACAAATCAGTGACCATACCGATGCCTTACAAGGCATTTATACCAAAGAAGCTCTTTCTCAAACGATTGAAAGCAATTACAGAGAACATTTCTATCAAAAAGATCGAAACATCGAGGCCCCCCATGACATCACTTTATCGGACCTGGCTATTCAAACCTCTACAGACTTTGCCCTAGATCATCAATATTTATCTCCAAAGGATATCCAAGCTCTAAAAAAATCAGCTGAGGAAAACGTGTCTTCTCATGTAGATGAAATGAATACAAGAAACAGTATGGTACATCTAAAAGGGCATTACACCACGTACCAAAAAAAATCCCGGGACGAACAAAAAGGAACGCCAACGGAAGAAAAAATCATTGGCCGCATGGCTGCCGAAAATACGTATCACAAGGCAAAAATTAGTGCTTTGCAAGGAAACTATGTAGGGGAAGAGGACATTGCCAACCTGGAAAATCAAAACTCCATACAATCATCTTCAAGTCTGGCTCGTGGATCTTCTACCAAAGATTCCAAACAGCCAGACTTTCCTTTTGCCCAAAAACGTGTGAAGCAAAAAAACTCTGGTATGAGCCTATAAGGGGTGGGAGCATTGACACGGGTGACAACCGATGAAATCAATCAAGCAAAAGAGGTTCGGATTATTGATTTAATGGAAGCCAACGGAATTCAGGCGACACAGGAAGGACAACACTCCGAACCGTATTACCGGCTCACTGACCATGACAGTTTTGTGATCAAAGGGGAAAAGTTCTTCTGGAACAGCCAGCAAGAAGGAGGGTATGGGGCGATTAGTTTTGCTATGATCTATTATGACTTAAAATTTCCTGATGCGGTCAAACGGATTAATGAACATGAATACGCTCCGGTAAAAAGCCGGGGGGCAGCTGTGAAACATGAGCCGTTCAAGTACCCTCATTACTATGAAGTAAAAAAAACCGATAAGGTGCGGGATTACTTGATTCAGGAGCGAAAGATAGATCATAGAGTAGTAGACTGGTGCCTAGAGAAAGATTTGATTGCCCAGGACAAGAAAGACAATGCAGTGTTTAAGTGGAAAAACAACCATGGAACAGTGGTGGGTGCCGATCGGCAAGGTACCCAACCCATGAAAGACAAAGAGAGCTATTTTAAGGGAATGGTGGCCAAGTCTCTAGAAGATGGTGGTTTTACCATTGATGTAGGAAAGAACCCTAACAAGGTGGCCGTGTTTGAATCTCCGATTGATATGCTTTCCTATTGGTCGATGAAAAAAGAAAGAGTCCGAGATACCCGGATGGTAAGCATGGGCGGCTTAAAAATAGAATCGTTAAAACGAGCCATCAAAGATGCAGGAGAAAAGGGTTATAAGATTGAGAAAGTCATATCGGCGGTAGATAACGATAAGGCTGGAAACCAATTTCATGAAAAGCTGGATTCTCTCTTGAAAGAAGAAGTCCTGGTTGATCACCGGCCAACAGCCAAAGACTGGAATGATGAACGGAAAAATTCTCTTTCTAGTAGTAAACGGACGAAGCAAAAAAACGCTCAAATGGGAATGTAAGTGGAAAAGCCTGAAAGATTATGCTCATCCTCATAATGAAAGAATATTTGTTCTTGTTTTGCTCGTAGTCTACTCATAAATAAAAAAAACAACCACCAGACTTATTCTGGTGGTTGTTCAAAGGAGGGTCAAAAACAATGAATAAAAAGAACCCAGCATAAGCAAATGATTCCTCATAGCTTATCATTTACTTAAAACTCATTACCTCCTGTAGGTAGGTGTAAAACCAAATGGCAAGAAGACAGGAAAAAAATCCTAATCATGGTGCCAACGTAGTGGTAACTTGCTTATTCCCTTTTTATTTTTAAGTACATGACTATATTTATTTTTTTGACCTATTATCACCTTACTCCTACCAAAGGATTGAAATCCGGCTCTAACCTGCACAATCCCCCTCCATAAGTCACCGAACAAATTACACATAGCGTATAATTTTTATTAGTTGATTTCTTACTTACACCAAGGTGGGTGGTAACGTGAGTTGAAAAAATTGTAGAAATAACAAAGGGAAATGGAAAAACAAAACATCCTTCTTTAAGTGATAAAGAAGGATGTATGAAGAGTGAGTATGCAACTAGGAAAACACTGTTTACTCATATGTTCCTGTTTGGTCTCTCGTTTAAACATGGAATGTAAGATTCTCGAAAGGTAAAAATACAAAAAAACCAACGACTTATGAGCAAGCGAGCAATTGTATTCATTGCTTCCTCTTGAAGATTTTCAAAGGGGAAACGTTTGTTTTTATTTTGAGGTCTTCACCCAATAGGCTGCTTCTCGGCTGGATGGGGATGGTGGGAAGTTCTCTCCTTTTTCCACCTTAATTTCTGTGTCGTCGTTTTTGTTATTCCCATTTACTAAACTATCGACTTTATAGGTTCCACTTTCCGGCGCTTGTTCTCCTGTCTTGTACTTATCTTGGGCCATTAAAACTCACCTCCAAAAAGTTTAAGAACTATTCCCCCGTTTCTTCATTACCCTTTTTCCTTTCTTTTAAACGGTTTTATAAAAAATGTTCGAAGAGAGAAAAAAGAAAAATGGAGTACAACTGGAAAGGAAAAGGGTACATAAACATTCTATAAAAGAATCGTATAAATGTGGGAATTTGTTTTTTAATAGACAAAAGGGACAAGGGGTAGGAAGAAAGCAAGGGAAGAGTCAAGAGATCACTTGGGTTGGGAATGAATAAAAAAAATCCTTTATTCATTGTTAACAGGTATGGTCTCCGTAGGAGTATTAGGCGCTTGTAATGATGCCGAAGGTGATGAGGGGTAACAGATGGTTTTGAGGAAGAGAGTGATATGGAAGAGGACGGACTTTAAAATCTGTCGTAAGACCGGGTACCGATAAGGGGGTACGAACGGGCCGTATGGGACCCAAATGGTTTGTGGAATCGTAAAGAGTTCCTTGCTTACGTACAACGTGTTTATGGAAAGAAGGGAACCAACAGAGAGTGGGAAACTCCTCTAAAAGTACTTCAAAGATAAAAGAAGCACACCCCTTTTGGTGAGCTTCTTTTTGTATGGCTGCTTTATTTCTTTTCTCTCTCCACTTCATCTTTTAGAAGAACCATTCGGTGAAAAGGAAACTCTTCTTCTTTTCCTTTCAGGGGAAATTCCACCACTTCCGCGCAAATGGTTCTCTCATATTCTGCAATAACTTTCATTTCTTCTCCCTTAAAATATACCTTTTCTTCTAAGGTGAAATCCGTAAAAACCTTTCCGATAAAAGGATTTGCATTACGTTTTGGTGGAGATTGATGATTTTCCATATAGACACCCTCTTTCTTTAGAATCAGGATCATTCAGCAGAACGAAGAAGTTTAAAAAAGTAATAGATGGTTTAGGAAGGAATGGTAATAAGTATGAGGGACAGACGGAAAGAAAGAAAACAATAACCGCTATGGTTACAAAAATGCAAAAAAAAGACCTATATTGCTCATACACATGGATTTGATTTGTCTATTTATGCCTGTTTTCTCCTTCGATTTTCCCTGCCTGATACGGCGAAGAAGCTACCTGGGCTAGAACACATAGGAGAAGTAGAAGAAGATAAGAAATTTTGAGAGGGGAGATGGGATGTTATCTTCCCTCACTTTTTTCCATTTTCACAAACCCTTTCTCTAAGGTCTTTTTTATAAAGTGACATTTGTTTCTCGCTGATAGTTTTTTTAAGAGACGGGAGACATGTCCGTTTACTGTAGGTACCGATAAGTACACATCTTTTGCAATTTGTTGATTCGACTTACCTTGGACCATTTCATGCATAATCACTACTTCTGACTCGGTAAAGTAGGAAGGTAACTCTTCTTCCTTGAGGCGTAAGTTATAAAAGGGATCTTTTTTTATAAAACTATTCTCTTCGTTATGTGAACTAATGAGAGAAACGAGATGTGTATGAAACGGCACATCTATAAAACTGGGAGAAGAAGAGTGCTCATGCCAGACTTGAAGCACTGACTGACCAGACCGTAAGTTACTGAAGATATGAGTAACGTTTTGCTCCAGTAGTTTCTCTAAAAGATAAGCTTTGTTGACAGGTAACATGACGCTTATATGGGGATTAGTTGCTCCTTTTGTTTGTAATTCGTTCACCAGATTAATAAGGTTGAGCGTTTGAAATTTCCATATAACTTGAAGAGTTCCTTTTTTATCTTTCATTTTTATATAGTCGTTGCTGGTTTCTTCTATTGCAAAGGGTTGTGCCAGGTCTGGTACATACCACTTATAGTCTGTTTCTTCCAGTAACAAATAATAAACGTCAAACAATGCAGACCATTCCTTTCCTATCTGTACCACTTTTTTATCCCAGGGGTAATTGTTTTATTTTGTTTATAATAAGCTCCTCCCAAAAATGGAGCTTTCTTTCCTCCTTTTCAGTTTGTCTCATAAAAGGTTTTTCTTATTGTAGCCATAAGGTATCAAAAGGTACAGGAGGACAAAGGAGGCAATGTGGAAAATGAATGGTTGGTAAAACCGTTTTATCACTCAATATCAAGTAAAGTCTTAGGAAAAAAATTATACTTTTTTAATATATTTTTTGTCTTTGTCGAAACTAGGCGTTCAAATGACTCTCTTTTATAAAAATACAAAATAGTCCTTTATTACTGCCTGTAACAGCAAGAAATTAAAATAATGATATGGAAATGATAGCCTATAATAATATTATATTAAAATAGTTATGTGTAATATTGTTGTAAATTTCTGTTTTCGAAATAGTAGGTTGTAAGAGAGGGTAAACCCCCTGATATAAAAGGAAAATCACTCGATGAATAACGCAGATCGGGTTTCCAGAAAAATAGTAAGAATATTAAAAAGGCATTAAAAAGTTTGATTTTTATTTCCCTTCGCACACCTTCCTCTTATAATTGACGGTGTTTCGACATACTTTTCAACATTCTAAGGAGGAAGGTAGTTATGAACAAAAAAATTATGTGGTTAGCTGCACCAAGTTTAGCGTTAGGGTTAGCAGCTACAGCTGGAACATCTGATGCTGACGCACAAAATCCGAATGCTCAAGCTCAAGGAAATCAGGCAGCTCAAGCACAAGCACAAGCAAATGGACAAGGACCCCTAGGGAGCGTAGAAAACAAGGTTGCTTCTGTTGAGAATGAATTAAACAACCTATCTACTGTTTTAAATGATGAGGCGGAATTAACAGAAGGTGAAATCAACTCCCATAGTGGGAAACTTAATTCTTTACTAAATAGACTAAATGCCGCTTCGAATCAGTTGTCTGGATTAACCAATAATAGGCTGGATGCAGACAGTCCAGAAGTGTTAGAGGTTCAAGAACTGATTGCTGAGGCGGAAGAAGACGTAATTGAATTGCAAAATGTTCTTGGTACCCTTCCTGTAGATGAAGATGTAGTAGAAGAAGAGGACGGCCTTGAAGAAGACGAAGATGCCGTAGAAGAAGAGGACGGCCTTGAAGAAGACGAAGATGCCGTAGAAGAAGAGGACGGTCTTGAGGAAGATGAAGATGCCGTAGAAGAAGAGGACGGTCTTGAAGAAGACGAAGATGCCGTAGAAGAAGAGGACGGCCTTGAAGAAGACGAAGATGCCGTAGAAGAAGAGGACGGCCTTGAAGAAGATGAAGATGCCGTAGAAGAAGAGGACGGTCTTGAGGAAGATGAAGATGCCGTAGAAGAAGAGGACGGCCTTGAAGAAGATGAAGATGCCGTAGAAGAAGAGGACGGCCTTGAAGAAGATGAAGATGCCGTAGAAGAAGAGGACGGCCTTGAGGAAGATGAAGATGCCGTAGAAGAAGAGGACGGCCTTGAAGAAGACGAAGATGCCGTAGAAGAAGAGGACGGCCTTGAAGAAGATGAAGATGCCGTAGAAGAAGAGGACGGCCTTGAGGAAGATGAAGATGCAGTAGAAGAAGAGGACGGTCTTGAGGAAGATGAAGATACTCAGGCAGAAGTAGAAACTGATATTGAAGCCGATCAAGCCATCCAAATCAATGATTCAGATGAAGTAAATGTTACGTATGAAGCTTCAGCTGAGGCAAATGGTGAACTGACAGAGTAATACATGAATAACAACAGGAAGCTCTTTGAAACAAAAGAGCTTCCCTTTTATTCTCATACAATAGGATGATCCCCATGAAAATACATATATTGAGCCTTCCTTTATAAAAACACGGAAAGGACCGGTTATACATGAAAAAAAGAATAATGTACACAATTGCTTGTTTACTAGGTATCCTTCTTCTGTTTATCGGGACGCTATGGACAGAAGATACGACCTACGGACACACGGTGGGCGTGCAAGAAGGCATAGTTAGTGGAGCCGAGAATGGATTGTATGTTCGTTCAGGTCCTTCCCTCTCTTCTTCAGTGATAGGAGGGCTGAAAAACGGTGCAAAAGTAACCATTCAGGAAACCACAGAAGATTGGGCTCAAATCGAATACGTTAATGGTAGTGGATATGTCAGTCTCTCTTATGTGACGGTCGGTGAAGTAGCCTCCTCTCAAACCTCCCCTGTAAATAATGAAATCATTGCCATTGATCCGGGCCATGGCGGAAAGGATCCAGGTGCAGAAGCCTATGGGCTGCAAGAAAAGGAAATTGCGTTAGATGTTGGTCTTAGAGTACAAGAGAACCTAGATAATCTTGGCGCAGAAGTCGTCATGACCCGCACCAGTGATGTCTTTGTCGGGTTGTCAGAGAGAGCACGTATTGCCAATGAAGCCGACGCTAGTTCCTTTGTCAGTATTCACGCGAATTCGTTTAACGGAGAAGTGGAGGGGACAGAAACCTTTCATTCACCCGGGAGCGAAAAAGGGAAAGAATTAGCAGCTTATATTCAAGAAGAGCTACTAAAGGAGTTAGGAACTCATGACCGGGGAGTCAAAGAAGCTCACTTTGCCGTCTTATCTGAAACAACTATGCCGGCCGTACTCGCTGAGATTGCCTTTATGGATCATCCCTCAGATGCAGAAAAACTTCAATCCGGGGAACACAGAGAACGAATTGCAACGGCAATCACTCAGGGAATTAAGAAGTATTACTCTCATAACTAAGAAAAATTTAAACCATTGTATAGGAAAAGTAATTTTCTCTTTTTTCTGTCTCACCCCAAGGATCACGATAAAATCAAAGAAGAGTAGAAGGGAGTTCGTATGAAGAAGGTTGGATTTATAATCATTTTAAGTAGTGGTATCTTTCTAGCTGCTTGCGGTCAAGGAACAACCCCGCAAGATGCAGAGTATGAGGAAGAAGTAACAGGCGACGAAGAAACAGTAGAGAGGTCAGAAGAAGAATCGGTGAACAATGACGAAGGCACAGAGGATGAAGGGGGAGAAAACGGTCTGGAGGAAGAAACAACCGAAGAAGATATGGATGGAAATCAACAGAGCATGGAAGAGGAACAGGTGACAGACACTGTGCTTCTTTACTTTTCTGATCAAGAGGTAATGGAAATTTACTATGAAGAACATACCCTGGAAGTCGATTCAGAGGATCAACTTCCCGTGGCAGCCTTACAGCAATGGATTGAAGGACCAGAGCACGAGAGATTAACCTCAATAGTCAACGAGGATACAGATGTGCAATGGGTGGAAGAAGAGGGGAATACTGCCGTCATCTCCTTTAATCCGGCTCTTCTAGAATCCAACCTTGGATCGACTGCCGAAAAGCATTTGACTGAACAAATGGCATCTATCATGGAGCAATTTGGGTTTAGTCAGATCAAAATCTTGATTGATGGAGAGGAACAAGACACGTTATTTGGCCACTTCGAGGGGGGAGAGACATTCTCTTCCTCAGAAGAACATCATCCGATCACGGAATAAAAAGACGTCTCCTACCTCTTAGTAAAAAAATGGTGAAACGTAAAGGGTGGGGAGACAGTCGTTACAAAGGGAGGAAAAATGATCCTCCCTTTTCTTTGGACAACACGCACAACACGTGTTACATTGCATGCCCAACTTCCACTATTCGAAATATATTCTAGCGTCTATCAAACGTCTTTTTATTCTTAGGTCATTCCAACGCACTCAACACGCGGATTGTGGGTACAAAAAAGGAGTGAGAATGGTGTTTTCCAACAAGAAAGAAGGCAATGTGAAAGAGTACTTGAAACCGATAAGGAGCAGAGAAGAGAAGGAAAAAAAGCTCTTACAAAAGGCTGCACGTCTAGAAGAAAAGGGGAAGCTAAACGAAGCAATTGAATATGTCGATCAGGCTATCGAAGCTTATGTGGAACATGGACATTTAAGCAAGGCCTTTGCGGCTTATCAGAAAAAAGGGTCCTACCTCTATCAAGCAGGCAGAAAGGAAGAATCCTGGAATCTTTATCAGGAATTAGAGGAGATTTATCAAGAAGATGATCTTATTCTTCCTCAAGTATACGATGAGATGAGAAAACAATGTGAAGATGAAAATAGATTTACCAAAGCGTTTGAAATGGAACTTCTAGCGACTCTTTTTACTCATCGAAGTCAACTCTTACAAAATCAAAGGTTCCACGAGGACACGTTTAAGATAGATCGAAACTGGGAAGAAAATGAACGTTGCATGCATTTAGCAGAGCAAGCAGGAATAGATTGGCAACCCATTCAAACGTATTTAAGAGAAGCGTACAAAGGAATAGACGCACATTCCGACTTTGCAGGTATATACAAAGACGTGAAAAAACAGTTCCTTACGTAGGAAGTGCTAGATGTTTCTTTTGTTTGTGTTTTAATTATTCTCACCATGGGTAAAACGAAAACTCAAATAGAAATACCCCTCAGTCCCTTCAAACGCCACAATTTAAGTGATATAGTAAGGATTATCATCTTCATTTCTTTTTAAGCCCCCTGCTTTGTTAGCAGGGGATTTTTTCTATAACGCTATACTTAGCTTTGGTCTTTAAGAACTAAATTACAGGTGGGGAGAGTTTGCCGAATTATACTTACAAAGGGGGAAGGAAAATGAAAAACATTAATTTAGACGGAAAGACTAAAAAAGCAGTACATGGTTTGTTGGAAGTATACATAAACAGTGTGTACAAAAACCAACAGCTTAATAAAATTGGGATAGATGGCAATAGTTTTATAAATGATATAATAACGATTAAGGGTATAGACATTGGATCCTTTCTCTCGGGTCTTTTAGAGTTACCTGAGGACGATCAGGGAGGATTTTTCTATGAGGCAACTTCCCATCTTATTAGTGAAGATTCAAAACCAACTCCTGAAGAGGTGTTAAAGGAAATCGACAATAATATAACGGCCCTTTTAGAAGGGAAGACGATTTGTTATAGTGCGGAAGGACAAAGAATCATAAAATAGTAGGAGAGAAAAGGTAGTCAGGAGTAGATTGTTTTATTTTAAACTGTGCGAAAATTCTAACTATATATGGTAACAAATGTATGTTAGAATCAAATTGATAGACGGGCTTTTGTTAGCCTTGATATCCATCCCACTACATGAGACTTGACTATTTTCCATCTGATGTGCTGCCCAAAAACATCATAAGTGGTTACTTGACTTTATCGTCAGGTCTCATAAGAAAGCGCTTCCTCAGCATGGAGGGAGTGCTTTTTTGTTTAGTCAATTCAACAAAGGGCTACGGGGGCGAAGTCCCAATGATTTTTAGAGTTGTCATCTAAACGATAGAATGATGGGGATGGATAAGCTCAGTAACAACGGCAGTAGGGGGATTTCTCAGTGCAGCTTCCTTTCCTCCAATCAATGCCTGGATCTTTGAAACCTGGGATTACCCCTCACCATACAAGAACCTATGTTCCTGGGTTACCACAATACAGGAAGCTTTATTCCTTTTCTTATAAATTCCCCAACAAATGGGACGGTTTGAGATTGAATAGGCTTTGCACCTATTACTGTTTGTTTCTAAATCGTAAGTTTTATAGGGGTGCCCAAAAACTTAGGTTTTTTAGGTTATTATTTAGGTTACTAGGGTGGGTGATAACATGAGTAAAAACGAAAACCTAGGTGAGAGTAACGTGGGTGAAAACATAGATAATATTGAACTGATCGTGAAAGAGGTTTCGAATATCATTGAAGAAACACCTAATGTCATCCGAAATTGGATGAAAGAGTTAAAGCCATACATTCCTCTTACGAAAAATGCTTCTGGCTATAATGTGTTTGCTCGGGAGGCTTTAGAAAAAATAAAGCTAATTAAGCAGCTTCATCGGGAGCAAACTATTCCATTCGCCAAATTGAACATTACTTTGCAACAGGTGGAGAAGCTTATAAGCCCACGCCAGAAAAAGGGACGGATGAAATACTGGCTGAGGATTTAAAAAAGATTAAGGAAGAGTTGTCTCTTAGAGAAGAACAGCATAATCAAAAAGATTTTAACCAAGAGCTTTTAAAGCGATTAGATCATCAGCAAGAATACATAGATCGAAGACTAGAAGCACGCCATCAGAAGTTAGACCAGTTCATTACAGAATTTCGTGAAGTGAAACGTTTGGAGGCTGCTGCAAGTGAAGAGAAGAAATGGTGGAAGTTTTGGAAGTATCGACTTTGAGCTCAACGAAAAACGCCTGTGTACCTATCTAGGTAGTAAGGCGTTTGATCTTAACTATGTAATCTGCCTGGTTTCGTGCTCTCGTGATTCTTGAACTATGTTGTTTATATATCCTTCGGCAGCAAGCGTATAGTGTTTGATAGTGTCTTCTCGGTCTTTCATAAATTGGTCTACGCCAACACTAAGCATCGGACCATACCGCATGGTGGTTTTGTGTGGATCCTCTAAGCCAAATTGTATCTCTTCTTCGACGTAAGCCAGCCCTTTTGTATGGTGCGGAATCTTTTTAAAAGTCACGAAGATTGAAATGTTATGAGTGTTCATATTTCCTCCTTTAAAGTAAAAACATCATTTAATTCTATAAAAACCTACTTCTCTTTTGTTCTTTGTATCGTTAATCGTTTCTCAGTAGTAAAATAATAACATTTATTACCTTTTATTAGGAGTGTTATATTGATCCAATTATAACGACAAAAAGTCTAAGGTAGCCAATCCGGGTAGAAAACTTGGATTCAATATATTAAGGTTTTTAACAAAGTTAGTAGGGTTGGTAAAAACCTGAGTAAAAGAAAAACCTTAGGTAAGCACAAGAAAGGTTGAATGGTGGAAACCCTGTGAGGAGAGGACAATCGGCAAGGAAAAGCACAAAAACTATAAAAAACTGTGTAATAGTCTCTTTTTGTTCCTAGAAACTGGTGGACGGGGTATAAAATATCGGTGTGAAGAGTCAAAAGAATCCCCGTTTCAGTTGATAAAAGAGGGGGTAGGGATAGTAAACATAGGATCTCTAGACTTTTCACGGTGATATTTAACAAAGGAGGGGTAGATAAATGGTAAAAGTGTTTTGGATGATTGCTCTATTTTTACTTATTCCAACTACGGCTCTTGGTCAAGAAGAAAATACGTATACAGTAGAACCCGGAGATACCATGTGGAGCATCTCTCAACAACACGATCTGACGGTCGATGAACTCCTACAGGCTAACCCAGACATCCTAGATGTAAATACAATCTATGCCAATCAAGTGATTCAACTTCCTAGCCAAGGAGACGGACAAAGTACACCTTCTCAAGCCGAACAATCTGAAGAGGGCCTTGTACAAGAAGTGATTCGCTTGACCAATGAAGAACGTGCTCAGCATGGTTTGGATCCTTTAGAACCATATGGAGATCTTGCTGAAGTGGCAGAAATGAAATCTGTGGATATGAGAGATCAAGACTATTTTTCTCATTATAGCCCAACTTATGGAGATCCTTTCGAGATGATGACCTCTCAAGGGATTGAGTTTCAAGGGGCAGGTGAAAACTTGGCTGCAGGTCAAACCTCTCCTGAGCAAGTAGTAAGGGAATGGATGGAGTCTCCTAGTCACCGGGATAATATATTAAGACCTGACTTTACCCATATTGGGGTGGGGCACATCGAAGGTGGTTCTTCTGGGACGTACTGGACCCAAATGTTTGTAGTAAAGTAAGGGTCCATCAAGCAAAAGTGTTTACCTAACGGAATGAAGCAAAAGGGGATCACGTATTTTCTTCACCTTCTAAAAGGTTAGTAGGTGGGTGATAACATGAGTAAAAAGAAAAACCTAGGTGGAATATTACCGATGTTTTCTTATGATTCAAACGAGAGGCTTTAAGGTGAACTGATAGGCCGTAACTTGGGTGAAAAAGAACCTAGGTGAACAACTAGATTCAGGCACTGCTGAATGATCATTTCATTTACCGTATTATCAATGTTTTAACAAGATAGCAAGAAATCATAACTAGCTAGTAAGTGTAAAAAGGTCCTAGTATGTATCAGTGGAAATTTGTATACACTGATGTTGGGACTCTTTAAGGCGATTCCGTACATCAAGTTAACCTCCAGAGTCCTATCCTCGCTAGTAAGGGAGCCTTCGGGCTCCTTTTTACTTTCTATTGAAGATGTTTCTGCCCTGGGGAAATCAGTGGTATAAAAACACCTGATAAATCTTCTTCAGAAATCGAGTAAATTTTCCATCCTTGTTTTCCTCTTTCTAGTATCATTTTTCCAGTACATATTTTGGTTTCGTGTTTGTTTTGATAAAGCAATTTATAATAGACCACTGAATAGTAGGGTTTGATTGTCACCACTTTGGTTTCCAACAAATGTATTTGTCCAAAGTGTTTCATATTCCTTCGAATGTTTTTTTCTTCTCCGTAGGTAACCTGTATAAAATAGCATTAAGAAGGCCAATAAAATCATCCGCATTTTTTTCATTTATCGCAGTGATCATGGATGTAACCGTAGAAATAATTTCACGCTCTTCTAATTTATCAAGTCCAATTGAAAACAGCCCACTGAGTAAAACGATCACGGTAAAAAGTTTTTTCACAACCTTGCCCCTCTGTATACATTATGTTAAATTTTTAATTCTGAAATGGAAGCCCACAGCTCGATTAGTATGTACGTACGGAACTCCATATATGTTTTGTTAATGAAAGCAAAAGATACTCTCCTGTAGGATTGGCAAAAACCTAGGTGAAAAAAGAAAACCTAGGTGATAAATGATGAACCTTTGTGAGGAAAAAAGAAATGCAAAGTGGCGTTACTCAAAGAATCTATGACGGAGTTTCCGGTATTTTTATTATATAAACACGTTTAACTTCCTGGTATTAAAGCGGAGGAGGGGTCATTACGATGAAAAGATACGGGTTGTCAATTGTTACTTTAAGTGTTGTTGGACTATTCGTTGCATGCGGGGAGAAATCGGTAGAGACGGGAACAGAAGAAATAAGAGCCGAAGAAACAGAGAACATAGAAGGAGAGGAGACCGCAACCAATCCAACAGAAGGTGTGGTTGCCGTTGAAGAGGTTGAGGAAGTAGAGCCAGGGGTCGAAGAGCAGACGGAAGAAACTCCACAATACGAGCAATTCGTTTCTGATTATAATTCGTTCATTTCTATGTATTTTGACAGTGAGGCACTTCTTAACGTAGAAGACATTGTGCCTCATTCAGATTATGATCTACAGATGAATGGGTACGTGACTCATTCGATTAAGGTATCTGAAAAGGGGAACGTTATCGAAGTGACACTTCTTGGTAAGACGAACGATAGCCAAGAAGGGAGCCGAGAACTGCCTGTGGCTTTGGCTGGTACCATGCACGCAATGGATCAGGATCATTTCGAGAGTGTCGAAGAGATAGACGCGTTTTTAACAAACGAAACCGAGTTTGATAAATATACTTCTGAAGGGGAGAAGAGGATCAAGGCTGAAACAGACTCGGTTGAATACTCATTTATTGACTTGAATGACAGCATGCTAATTACGGTGAAGCCAAAATAAAGACCCTTCAAGGAGGGCTTTCCCGTTGCCTATTTTTTCGCTAGTACACTTTTAAGGCAGCGTGTATTTTTAGCAAGTATAAAGGCTCTCTCTCGTCTCTAATCATCAACAATGAGAACATATTGACAAAACGCCTCGGGGTAGGAACAAGTTATGATGTAGTGATTCGAAAATTGGATGTTTTGGGGAAAGAAATGTGTATGACTTATCAGATACTCCTTTTGTTATTGGAATGTTGAGAGAGTTAATGCTGCTCTGTTATTCATTTTTCTTGCTAGTATTAGGGCTTTTAATAAGCCATATTTGTGGTCCTTCCTGCCTTTTAATATGTAAAACAATTAACAAGATACTAATTTCATTTAAACAAGGTGATATATTGAATTTCCTCCTTTTGTTTTATGATTACGTGAATAATATTTCTTAAGAAAGAGAGGTATAACGGAACCTCTCTTTCTGTGTAAAAAGAATGCAGTAATTTTACTTAGAGTGTTGTTCGTTTAAGATCCCAAAAATAAAGAAGCAGCATGAGCGAAATATGGCTCAAACTGCTCCTTTATTTTGCATTGACTATTGGAATAGGTAGAGTTTTCTTTTAGATACATTTTCACCAGACAATTAACCACTTGCCGACTAAATATTGACTTACTCGTACAATAGGAGGTTAAATGAATGGATGTTTCTATTTTACATAGTTACAGATCCTCCCGATTTTTTCCACTTCGACAGCTACAATATCTCCCGACTCCATTGGACAGCTTCCGGAAGGGGAACCAGTAGACAAAACATCTCCAGGCTCTAGTGTCATAACTTGAGAAATCCAACTAATAAGGAAAGGGATGGAAAGGGACATTTGATTTGTATTGCCTTCTTGTACTACCTTACCATTTAATGTTGTGACTATCTGTAAATTAGTTGGATCTAGCCCTTTCACAATACACGGACCCAACGGACCAAAAGTATCGAAACCCTTGCCACGTGAAAATTGTGGATCAGTTCTTGTAAGGTCTCTTGCAGTTACATCGTTAAATATAGTACAGCCGAAAACATAATCTAACGCCTCTTCTTCCTTTACGTCTTTGCATTGTTTCCCAATGACAAGTGCCACTTCCCCTTCCATCTCTACCTGTTTGGATAAAGTACTTGGAGGGAGAACTATTTCTGCCTGATCAGGAATTAGAGAAGAAGGTGGTTTTAAAAATAAGAAAGGTTCTTTCTGGTTAGCTATACAACCCGTCTCTGTTGCATGTTCGGCATATGTCCAACCGAAATTAACAATTTTTGAAGGCACTACCGGTTCTAATATTCTTACATCATTGTATTTTACTCTTGACCCAGAGTATTCTAATTTATTGTTCAAAATTTGTGTGAAATTACTAGACAATTGTAAAATCTCTTCACCTTCAACTATTCCGTAATGGATATTTCCACTACGTTGCTGAAATCTTACTAGTGTTTGCGTGGTCTGTAGTACCTTCATTTTTGGACCAACTCCATCATATTACTTTATAAATTTAACCTGCTCACTTATTAACGCGTACTGTTCTTCTTTCTTTTTATTGAACTCTACTTTGTTTTCTTCATAGAGGTTATTTCCCTCAGCGTCAATAGAAACAATGAGTGGTCCAAATTCTTTTACTTCACATACCCAAAGAGATTCAGGCATACCAAGGTCCTTCCAGTGTACTTCTTTGATCTTTTCAACTTTCTGTGCTGCATAAACCGCATTCCCAGCTGGAAAAACAAGGTGAAGTGCTTTATGGGTCTTGCATCCCTCTTCGGTGTTCTTTCCCATTCCACCCTTTCCAACGATCAGTTTCACACCTGTTTCTTCAATAAACTCTTTTTCAAACTTTTCCATTCTCATACTAGTGGTGGGACCAACCGAAACAATCTCATATTTTTCATCACCATGGTCTCTCACAATAGGCCCTGCATGAAAAATAGCTTTCCCCTTAAGATCTACCGGTAGGGGCACTTTTTTTTCAATTAGTCTCCTATGAGCAACATCTCTGCACGTAACTATGGTTCCAGTTAAATAAATAATATCTCCTACTTGTATATCTTTAAGATCCTCATCTTTTATAGGTGTGGTCAATACCTTTTCACTCATAGTTCTACCCCCTTGTGAGTACTGATTTCGTAGTTTAAGTTGCTGTCAAAAGTTATCTTTCCTCTTCTGTGGGACCAGCATCCGGTATTAATGGCAACTCCAATAGTGGAAGGGTGCCTTGCTGTATTCACCACGTTCACACCCATGACAGATTTAGATCCCTTAAGCCCCTGAGGTCCGAGGCCAATTTCGTTGATTCCATCTTCTAAAAGTGTTTCCATTTTAGCAGCGTTTTCATTTTCATTATGACTACCGACAGGTCTCATAAGAGCTTTTTTTGAGTTCATAGCTGCTGTTTCAACAGACGTACCGACACCGACACCCACAAGAAGAGGAGGACAGGCGTTAACACCGTAACTTGTCATTCGATCAAGTACAAATTTGACCACGCCTTCGTAGCCTTCCCCTGGCATTAAAACGGTTGCCATTCCTGGAAGAGTACATCCCCCTCCAGCCAAGTAGGTATAGATTTCCACTTTGTCACTATTCTCTTCAATTTCCCAAAAAATACTGGGTGTCCCATCTCCGATATTTTTTCCTGTGTTGTATTCATCAAAGGTCTCTACAGAATTATGCCGTAAAGGCATTTCCTTCGTTGACTTAAACACACTCTCCCTTAAAATACTATCCAATTGTCCAATTAAAGGAAAATCCTCTCCACACTTAACAAAAAACTGAATAACACCTGTGTCCTGACAGGAAGGCCTCTTTAATTCACCAGCTAACTTCTGATTTTCTTGCATCGTTTTGTAAATAATTTTTGCAAGACGGTTATCTTCTTCCTCGCTTAACTCTTTTAATTTATTTTCAACATCATCCGGAAGTTTATAGCTGACAAGAGATGTAAACTTAGACATTAGATCGATCATTTTTTCTACTTCTTTTTTAGTATCTACTTGTGCTTTCTCCATAACAATTTCCCTCCTGTTTATTCTTTTAATTTGTTAGAAACCCATTAGCTAACTCTACCTGCTTACAGGAAACTCATAGTTACTTTGCAGTGAAGTGAGAGTTAATTTCTCTGACTTCATCATAATTAACGTATGCGTTATTGTCAAATTAATTATTCGAAATCATCTTTTTAATTTTAAAAATGTTGTTATATAAAGGATTTTTAACTCAATTTTAAAATTTTCTGAAAAATATATTGACTTTAACGTATTAATTAATATAACATTCAGAGTGTATTCCGATCTAAAGTCCGTTTTTACTACATTTTTGTAAACGGTACCATCTTTAACGGGAGAACTTTAAGGGGAGGAGACTTTATTATGATTAACACAAAGGGGTTTTGGAACCAGTCTTGGAGGTGGAGTGACCAAATTAAACAATCATTAAAAAGTTTAGTAGGTATCCATACAATGGCAAGTATTTCAAGCAGCACCGAAAAGGAGGTTCACACACCTGATCACAATACTACTAATAGAGAAATTAGACCTGATCCTGAAAAAAGAGAATATAGTAAGCCTCAACTTATTGGTCTTTTAACTGGACCGTCCTTATTTTTTTTAATTAATTTACTAGTTTCACCGCAAGGCATGTCTGACGAAGCCATTAGTGTTCTAGCGATTGTAGCGTGGGTTGCAACTTGGTGGGTGACTGAGGCCATACCGATTCCATTGACATCCTTATTGCCACTAGTCTTGTTTCCTTTAATGGGGATAATGAGTACGGGAGAAGTTTCATCATCATATGGGGATCCTCTAATCTTTCTCTTTGCCGGGAGCTTTATGATAGCGCTTACAATGGAAAAGTGGAACTTACACAGGCGAATTGCGCTCGGTATTATTGCATTAATTGGGACAAATCCTAATACGATTATCCTCGGGTTTATGAGTGCTACTGCCTTCTTATCTATGTGGATTTCCAATACGGCCACAACAATGATGATGGTGCCCATGGCAATTGCAGTAACAAAACATGTGGCAGATTCAATGAAAAAGAATGATTCCACAGACACTATAAATCCAACCGACTTTAAGTTTGGAACTGCTTTACTGCTAGGTACAGCATATGCAGCAACCATAGGTGGTTTTGGTACATTAATCGGAGCACCAGCCAACACAATTTTGGCTGCTACTGTCAACAACTTGTATGACGTTCAGATCTCATTTGCTCATTGGATGCTTTTTGGAGTTCCCTTAGTCTTTTTACTTATTCCATTTACTTGGTTTTATCTAGTGAAGTTTTCATTTCCTATGAAGTCAAAAAGTATTTCCGGGGGTCGAAGTATTATCCAAAAGGAACAAAAAGAATTGGGTCAGATTAGTTATGAGGAGAAAATTGTACTGGCTGTTTTTTCCTTAGTAGCTATTGCATGGATGACGCGTAGTTTCCTGCTGGAAGGTTTCTTGCCTGGAATAGATGATACAATCATCGCCTTAATTGGGGCTCTTTTATTATTTTTGATTCCTTCCAAAAACCAAGACGGGAAACTTTTAGATTGGGAAACAGTAAAAAAACTCCCTTGGGGTATTTTATGGCTTTTTGGAGGAGGTTTAGCTATTGCCTCTGGTATCTCAAACTCAGAACTCGATCAATGGATTGGGGGACAACTAATAAACTTTACTGAAGTTCCTCTCTGGTTGACTCTTTTAATAATTATCGGAGTTATCACTATTCTTACTGAATTTACATCTAATACAGCCACTTCCACAATGGTTTATCCAATTGTGGCAGCGGGTGCCGTTGCGATAGGCATAGATCCTATCATCTTAATGATAGCTGCTTGCATGGGAGCAACTTTTGCGTTCATGCTTCCGGTTGCAGCCCCACCAAATGCCATCGCATTCGCTTCAGGTTACATTAAAATGAGCACAATGGCCAAAACAGGGATATGGTTGAACTTGTTAGCCATTCTCTTCTCTGTGATTATTGTATCCTTGTTAGTTCCCCTTATTTTTGGCGGTTTGTTGTAAATCACATAACAACAGAAAAGCCAGTAAACACGTAATACTGTTACTGGCTTTTAAACTTCCTTTAATTTGTTTTACGTATTGTGGCACTTTGTGAAATGAACATTAGATAAAATCGAGGAGGAGTGATAGTGTGGAACATAAACACTTTAAATTAGCAGTAATACCTGGGGATGGCATTGGAAATGAGGTCATTAATGAAGGATTAAGAGTTATAGACCATTTAGCTAGAATTTCTGACAATAGCTTTTCATTTGAAAAGGATTATTTTCCTTGGGGATGCGAGTATTACTTAAAACATGGGAAGATGATGGATGAAGATGGACTAGACCAGATTAAAAACCATGATGCCATTTATTTTGGGGCTGTTGGATTTCCAACAGTTCCCGATCACATTAGTCTCTGGGGACTTCGTATAGCGATTTGTCAAGGATTTGACCAGTGGGCGAATATTAGGCCAGTTGAATTTTTACCTGGGGTAGAAAGCAAGCTCAATCACCCCGGAAAAGAAGATTTGAACTGGGTACTAGTTAGAGAAAATACAGAAGGTGAATACTCAGGTATAGGGGGAAGGAATTTTACTGGAAGAGGAAAAGGGAAAGAAGTAGCCGTGCAATCATCTCTTTTCACAGAAGAAGGATGCGAAAGAGTAATCCGTTACGCATTTCAATTAGCTTTAAAGAGGAAAAGAAAAAAAGTAACAAGTGTTACGAAGAGTAACGCTCAACAGTATGGAATGGTTTTGTGGGATGAAGTATTTGCAAGGGTAAGCAAAGACTTTCCAGAAGTAGAGACAGACCAATGGTTAGTTGATGCGATGGCTGCTCAGTTTGTCCTGCACCCGGAAGAATTAGAGGTGGTTGTTGCGTCTAACCTAATAGCTGATATTTTATCGGATTTAGGAAGTGCACTAGCCGGAAGTCTTGGGATTGCCTCCAGTGCAAATCTAAATCCAGAGGGGCGTTACCCTAGTATGTTTGAGTCTGTACATGGTTCAGCACCAGATATTTCTGGAAAGGGTATAGCAAATCCAATCGGAGCTATAGGTAGCGCAGCTTTAATGTTAGAGAATCTTGGGTTGGCTGACGAGGCTAGTTTGATAAACAAAGCAATTCGAGAGACGACTCAGGAGGGGGTATTAACTGCCGATATTGGAGGGAATAATTCCACAAAAGAAGTTACTGATACCATCATTTCTCACCTTTCAAAACTATACAGAAGCATCTAAGAAAAAGAGACATCTAATATAAAAAACCAGCATTTAAGCATATTATTGCTTTTTTTGATAAAACATAATAATTTTATAATTAACATCAGTTTTTTATAAATTACTAAAGTGGTGAGAAAATGAACCAACAATTATCTAACAGTGAGGGTACTTCTATTAATATTACAAAGGTGAGGGGAGACCTTGAAAATATTATTACCAATATCGAGGAGACAAGGCTTCCAGAAAGGGCTTACCAAATCTTACGTTTAGCTATTAGAGATTTAAAGCTTATGCCGGGAAAAACAATACTAGAGCGAGAAATGGCAGAAGTTCTAGAAATGAGCCGAACCCCTGTAAGAGAAGCATTGGTTCGCCTTCAAACTGAAGGGGTTGTAAAGCTTATACCAAGAAAAGGTTTCACTGTTGAACCAATAGAGAGAGATGATTTACGAGAAACTTATGAGATTGTAGAAGTTTTAGAGGGATTGGCTGCAAGTATAGCAACATCCAAAGTAGAGAACATTGATTTAGAGGAGCTTGAATCATTAGTCGTTTCCCAAGAGGAGGCTTTGAAAGAAAACGATTTAGAATCATGGGCTAAACTTGACGACCTTTTTCACTTAAAAATTATAAAACACGCTAATAACAAAAGATTAAGCAGCGTCATTGAAATACACGCCGATCAACTGTATAGGGCTCGAATGTTTACCATTAGTGAACGTCCTCTCCCTTGGCAATCGATTGTTGAACATAGAGCTATACTCGCTTGTATGAGGGCTAAAGACAATAAGGCTGCAGAATTGTCTATGCAATCTCATCGAAAACGAGCTCGAAATGAAATTTTAAAAGCTCTGTAGAACCGAGTAAAAACAGATAAAAGATCTGAAATATATTCTTTTAAAAAATCAAAATTTAATAAGGAACTATTCTTCGAACGTTGTTATGCTTGGTTCTTTGTACATTTCTACAGCGAAGGATACGACAACACCCACACCCTAATTTTTAATGGTGAACAAAGAAAATAAACATTTTATTTTAAAATCTATTATTAGCAAAGAAGCTGGCGAGCGTCAGCTTCTTTTCTAAATCTATGATCAACACTGTGAAGTGACCAGTTCACTCGTGAAAAATAGTCAGCCAACAACAAATAGCAGGGAGAATGGCGGGGATAGATTGTTTGCTTTCTTTAAAGAAGCCTATCAAGTTTTAAAAATTGGTAGCTGTTACACTTTAAGTTTTCCATCATATTGTTTCGTTGATTGTGACGGTTAATCCCTTGATAAGCAAGCATAGTTAGGTCTTTTTAAGGTTATAATCATGTGAAAATAGGGGTGGGTGTGAAAAGTATTAATTAATCCTTTTATAACAAGAATTATGAAGCCTTTATCATATGATAATCACCTGAATATAAGGGGGAGAAAGATGTTAGATAGCGGTGAGAATCGAATCGGAGAAATGGCAAAAAGACATAATTTAAAAGATTACTCTATACAAAAATGGTGTGATGATGGATTAGTTAATTTTAGATGGGATGAAGAGTTTGGTCGAGTCATCAAAAGTGAAGAGGATAAGAAGATACAAAGAATTAAGGAAATTAAAAAAGAAAAGGGACAAAAAACTTCTTCAGAAACCATTCGTAGAATGCTTATTCAAGAAGGGTTGATAAAAGAACAAACAAATTTATCTGAAATTAAATCTTCAGGGATGCAAAAATCCATGGAAAATGCACTTGAAGAAATAGGAGTAAAAGATATTTTACTGACGCTGGCTGAACACATACATACGATTCCTACAAAAGAAGATATCTTAAAATTAGGTGATAATCAAGCTGAGTTTGCTAGGATTCAATCAGATTTGGAAAAAGAAAAAGAAAAGGCTGACCAATTAAAGCAAATTGAGGTTGAAAATCGAGAACTGAGAAAAGAAAATGCAGAATTAAAAAGTAGGCTTGAAACCCTTTCAAATGAATTAGAATCTTTGAAGGAAGACTATAAAGAGGTTGCCTTAAAGAAAAAGCCTATGTTTGCCTGGGGATCCAAAAAATAAAGAAGCATCCTAGAACGACGTATGGTCCAGGCTGCTTCTTTATTTACAAATTATTCAGGAGGGTGATCTTAGTTGTTCCTTTATTATTAGGCTATAAGTTAAATGAAAAGAAGATGAGCAGTACCTTTGCAAGTCATCGATAAAAAGAGAATACAACGTATCCTCTCTTTTTTAGCAAGTTCAATGCCTTTCTGTTGTTTTTCCTTTAAGATGCTCCTATTAATACGCTGTTTTTTTAAACCCGTTCCATCTCCATAAGGTTCAGTTCAATAGACCTTTTATAGATATGGTTCCTATTCATGGCAGATAGTTTCTTTAAAATGCGCGCGACTCTGTTATTAACAGTCGTCACAGACAGATGGACATCTTTTGCTATTTGAACATTTGTTTTTCCATGAACTATTTCGTGTAGAATCATTAACTCTGAATCAGACAAATATCTTTTAAACATTTCATCTTTTATTTTTAAACAATACATATTTTGATCTAACGGTACTATAACATCATTTTTTTTATTGGGGGAACGTACCTTTTTTAATAACTCAATAAAAGATTTATGTAAAGGGATATCAATAAAACCTTGCCAGGTACATGTTTCTTTCCATAATTGAAAAAGAGCATCACTCGAATGGACATTGCTGTAAAGGTAATTCACCTCGCATCTTATTACTAGTTCCATGATTTCAGTGTCCACTGCAGAAATAATGACACTAATCTTTTCGCTATGTTCTTTCGAAAGTGTTAATAGCGTAGGTAACGTATGCAAGTAATAAGAATGGAGAAGAACGAAAGACCCGTTATCATCTTTCATTTTTACATGATTTGTATTTTCTTCAATAGTTTTCAAGGGCCTTATAAAAGCAGACTTGTATAACTTAAAATCCTTTTCTTCCACGAATACATAATATGATTGTTCCACTATGGTGCCACCTCTCTATTTTCCCTCCATATTTTTCTCGTTAAAGATTTAATACAGAAAAACCACTTGATTGATGTGTAGAAGAAATCTTTAGTGTAAACAAAGGAAAACAGCATTCGTTACTTTTATGGTAATAGTTTTATCTTAAATGTATAGACATAAAATATGGAATATGGGACAATATTAAAAGTTGCTTAAGGTAAACATATTTTATCAAAGGTAAATTTATTATCCAAGACTAATATTTTTACCTCTTGTAAACTATCATATGAAACAGACTAATTTTATAGCAGAGGAGAGGAAAAGAAATGAAAAAATGGTTAGTTTTAATGGGGATATCTACAGTAGTAGTAACCGGCTGTGGCGAGATGGATGAAGAAGCAGGAGTTGATGAAACGGCAGAAGAAGAAACCGTTGAAGAAGAACAGGACACAGACACTGAGGATAATAACGAGGAAGCTGATGGGGACGAGGACGAGATTCATGTAACAACCAGTTTTTCTGTGATCGGAGATTTTGCTGACAACATTGTTGGGGATCGGGGAACAGTAGAATACATAGTTCCAATTGGAGAAGAACCACATGAATATGAGCCTGTGCCAAGTGATTTCCAAAAGGTCAGCGATTCAGAAGTTTTTTATGTCAATGGTCTAGATCTTGAAGAGTGGCTGGAAGGCTTGGTTGAAAATGTTGGGGATGTGCCCATTGTAGAACTATCAGAAGGGGTAGATCCTATAGCTCTTGAAGGAGATGACGGGCATGACCCTCATGTTTGGCTATCTCCAAGCGCTGCCTCTGTGTATGTTGAAAATCTTGTGAAAGACTTGGTTGAACGCGACCCTGAGGGTGAAGAAGAATATAGAGAAAATGCAAAGGCCTACCTAGAAGAGTTACAAGACCTCCATGAATGGACAGAAGAAAAAGTAGAAGAAGTACCAGAAGATAATCGCATCATTGTTTTATCGGAAGATGCATTCAAATATTTTGGCAGAGATTATGGATTTGAAACGGATGGTATCTGGTCCATTAATTCCCACGAGGAAGGAACCCCAGGCCAAATTAACCGAATTGTTGATCTAGCAAGAGATGAAGACCTGCCAGCCTTGTTTCTCGAATCAACCATTAACCCGCAGTACATGGAAACTGTAGCTGAAAACTCTGGAGTAGAAATTTACGAGGAGTTTGTTTATACAGATGCCGTGGGACAAGAAGGCAGTGGAGCAGAAACTTATATCGATATGATGGAACACAATGTAGAAACCATTGTAAACGGGTTAAGTCAATAACACGGGAAAAAACCTCAAAGAAAAAGCAAAAGATGACTGGTTCTTCCCAGTCATCTTTTGCTGTATTTATTAAAAAGAATATACAAAAGAAGGAGTGATCCGATGGGTTTCAGACCGTTCTTTCCCTCACATCTTAAGATTTATATTATAATCATTCTTATTCTTTTCCTCTTTTTTATCAGCCAACGGTTTTAACATTCTCTCACCAATTAGACTCTTTTTTGGGGCTCGTTTCTCTTTTCTCTTTGTCTGTCTCGTTTTTACCATTCCCTCCTGTGTCTTCTGGGGGTTTTTTTCTATATAACGATTTCGCATAAATAACAAAAGCAAGGATAATCAGGGCAAATAACACCCCAATAAGGCAGAAAATAAGAAGTGTAGTGAGCGTAACGGTGATTATGCCATCAAAAAGAACAACATTTCCCCTCCTTTTTAGAGTGAGACATAGCTTGTTAATAATAAGAAAACAAAGTTCCAATAGCGGAAAACCTATTCAGTAAAAGATCCAGCTTCTTCTGGCTGTTCAACTGCTTCTTGGACATTTTCTTCCTGCCCATTTTCTCTATTCATTCGGTCGATAACATGAGAATGATCAATCTCAAATACTAGCCTTTCATCATTTTCTACTATGCTTTCTGTATTCATTGTATCTTTTGTCAACTGTCTGAAGATGCGCATTTTATGAAGTTCGCCGGTGGTTCCTGTTAAAGGACGAGGCTGCGCTTCAAATATCCGAAAGGGTAACAATTCTAATGTCGCATATCCATCGTGATGCAATTGGTAATTAGCAACGACAGTGTCTCTTGTCCGAGTCCATCCTTGGTCAAAAATAAAGTTTCCAGTTGAATACATAATAAAGCTATCATTGTACGTATCTACAGATTGTAAAACGTGCGGGTGGTGACCAACGACGATGTCCGCCCCCATATCAGCAATAAAGCGAATTAACTCCTTTTGTCGCGAGGTGGGTGCACTGTCATACTCCGTGCCGGCATGAAAATGTGCAATGACAAGATCAGGATCGTATTGGTCATAAAGATTTCTCATCGTAAGAGCAATATGGTCTGGATCTGTTGTCAGTACCCCCGAATCATCCTCACTCACCGTTTCTAAATCAGAATAGTGAACATCGTTGAATCCGACTACACCAACGGTCAGCCCATTGATTTCTTCTACATAGGGTACAATCGCTTCATCTAGATCCAATCCCGCGCCCACCACATCTACCGTTGACTGACCAAACGTTTCTAGTGTAGTGACAAGGCCTTCTTCTTTGTAATCCATCATATGGTTATTGGCCAGACTAACCACATCAAAATGAGCATCTTCAATCGCTTGAACAGCCTCAGGCTGTGAATAGAGGTGAATGACCTTATCGGCCGCATCATATTCCTCCTCATCAGCTGAGAGTACAGGGTGTTCGTAATTTCCTGTCGTTAAGTCAGATTGTTCAAAAATGGGTTTTACGTATTTGAAAATATATTCAAATCCATGCTGATCTGCTACCTCTTCCACATGCCTTCCCAGCATTAAATCCCCGACCATGGAAGAAGAAAATAGGATATCATTTTCATCAATTGTAAACTCCACCTCTGGAGGCGTTGAAGCGAATACCCTGGCAGATGCTAACAAGATAACACAAACCCCAATAGCTACAATCGAATGCAATGTGGCCTTTTTCTTATGTTTCTTCCCCGTGGCGAGAATTTTTTCTTTTAACGTTAGTTTATTTTTTTTCATTTAGAAAGCTCCTTGGAAAGGGTATATTTAATCTTATTTCAATTTCATTGATTTTCCTTTATAAGTATATTTTATATCAATAGTTTCCCTAAGGAAATACTTTTCACTTAATGAAAACCGAAAACTTTACCTAGGTAAAAAATAGTGCGAACTGAAAAGAGAGAGGTATATCGAAACCTCTCTCTTTTTTATAGTAAAAAAAGATTGTTATCGTGTGGGAGTCCAAAAATTAAAGAAAAAGCGTTTGTTTGGCTGGGGATCCAATAAATAAAAAGAAGCATCCTAGATTTAAGTATGGTCCAGGCTGCTTCTGTATTTACAAGGTTATTCAGGAGGGTGATCTTAGTTGTGCCTTTATTATTAGGCTATAATCACCTTATTAGACGTGGACACATTGAAGAAAAAGGGTACAATAAACCCTTCTTGAATTCAAGAAGGGTTTATTGTCTTAGAGGGTGTAAACAAAACAATGAAAAAATTACTTTAGCAGGACATCGATGAAGAGAGAATATAAAGTATTCTCTCCTCATAGTATAATACACTTCATTTATAAATAGGAATGGTTCTTATTTATCATTTTGCTTTGTAGGTATTTCCATTATGGTCAACTTATTATCCATTCATTATTACCTAATTTTTATTGGAAGACTGCTCTAACTTGTACATTCTCCACTTTCTGCGTGGCCCTGGCGATCCCATCGGAAGATGGGCTATTCGTGGAGCTGGTAATATCCTAAAGACTCTCCGGGTGTGGGGATAAAACGGGTATGCGTTTAAGGTCTCATACACAAAGACAGAGAAGTTGCAGAGATTAATAGGTGGGTAAAAACATGGGTAAAAACAAAAACCTAGGTAAGAATAACATTAGTAAGAACCTGGATACAATTTATTGAACGTAAGTAACATAGGTTTTTGAGGCGCACTGCAAAAAAAGATGGGGGGTTGATTTTTTTCTTTATACCAAGGAATCTTCCTCTTACATACTTTGGACCTGAAGATAGTTCTTTCTCTTCAGTAACTCTCTGTACCTCCCTATGCTTCATATACCACCAACTTGGCACAAGAAGCATGTCTAGTTAAAACCATTAATTCCTATACGGGTTAATACGGGTTGCATTTATGACATGGACTATAGAGAAGGACCGATTGATTCCCTTTTCGGTTTACCCCTTTATAGGGAGAGTAGCAAAAGAATACCTCTCCGCTTACCCTGGCGATCATAAGAAAACGTCCAAGACAATGGGGGTGCTCATGATTAGAAAATTCTCTCTTCTTCTACTTTGTATACTATTGCTTTTGACGGGTTGCTGGAATGCAAGGGAGTTAGATGAATTATCTATCGCTTCAATGATAAGTATTGATAAATCAGATGAAAACAAGTATGAAGTTACCGCGCAAATTATTAATCCTGCCCAATATGTGGAGGAGGAACGCACCGACCGTGCTCCGGTGGCAACACATAACGTCTCAGGAGCATCTGTTTTTGAAGGGATACGTAGACTAACGATTCACATTCCCCGAAAACTTTATTTAGCACATATCAGAGTCGTCGTTATTAGTGAGGAGATCGCTGAAGAGGACTTTACCGAAGTATTAGACTTCTTTTTCCGTGATCATGAAGTAAGGACTGATTTCTTTATAGTGATCAGCAAAGATCAACCTGCAAAAAATGTCTTGAAGGTATTATCGCGGATAGAGGAACTACCTGCAGAAAAGGTTTTTTCCTCCATCACTTTTTCTGAAGAAAATTGGGCACCAACCAAAGGAATGCAAATAGATGACATTATTGAGCAGTTTATCCTAGATGGACAAAACCCCGTAGTCACGGGAATTAAGGTTGTTGGCGATCAGGAAGTAGGGGGAAGAAGAGAACACGTGGAAACCATTGAAACCGAGGCGGTTTTGAAGCTGCACAATCTTGCTGCCTTTCGGGAGGGGAAACTGGTAGGATGGATGACAGAGGATCAAAGCATAGGATATAACTATATCCGTGGCAATGTGCAAAGCACCTTAGGTGTAATTCCTTGTATTAACGACAATATCACATATGAAGTGATCCGTTCAGAAAGCTCCATTGATGCAAAGCTTGTAAATGGGGAACCAATGGTTAATGTCACTATCTCAACTGAAGGAAATATCGCAGAAGTGACTTGTGACCTTGAAACGTCACCTCAAACCATTAAAAAACTTGAAAAACAAATAGCAAACAACATTGAAACCTTGGCAATTTCTTCAATCAACCGAGCCCAAACTGATTTTAAAAGCGACATCTTTGGATTTGGAGAACAAATTCGCAGAAGTGATCCCACCTACTGGAAAAGTGTAAAAAATGGTTGGAACACTCATTTTGAAGATCTCGAGGTAAATGTGGATGTTGATTTCTCTATTCATCATACAGGCACATTGACTGAGTCCTTCATTAATGACAAGAAAAATTAATTTTTCAGGTAGCGATTAAAAGAGAAGGGCCTATTTTAGAAAAGCTAGGTGAAAGTAACAAAGGGGAATGGAGAAACAAAAACATCCTTCTTTAAATGATAAAGAAGGATGTGTGAAGAGTGAGTATGCAACTAGGAAAAACACTGTTCACTCCTATGTTCCTGTTTGGTCTCTCGTTCAAACATGGAATTATCGAAAGGTAAAAAGTACAAAAAACCCATGACATATGAGCATCGAGCAAGTGTTCATTGCCTCCTCTTGAAGGTTTTCAAGGGGAAAACATTTGTTTTATTTTGAGGTTTTCACCCAATAGGCTGCTTCTCGGCTGGATGGTGAAGGTGGGAAGTTCTTTCCTTGTTCCACTTTAATTTCTGTGTTGTCGTTTTTGTTATTCCCATTCACTAAACTATCGACTTTGTAGGTTCCACTTTCCAGCGCTTGTTCTCCTGTCTTGTACTTATCTTGGGCCATCAAAATTCACCTCCAAAAAGTATAAGAACTATTTCCCTTTTTCCTTTCTTTTAAACGGTTCGAAGAAAAAAGGGAGGCACAACTGAGAAGGAAAAGGGTACATAAACATTCTATAAAAGAATCGTATAAATGTGGGAAATTGTTTTTTTATAACTAGACAAAAGGGAAAAGGGGTAGGAAGAAAGCAAGGGAAGAGTCAAGAGATCCCTTCCCCAGTTTTTGGAAAGGAGGGTTGGGAATGAATAAAAAAATTCTTTATTCATTGTTAACAGGTATGGTCGCCGTAGGGTTATTAGGCGCTTGTAATGATGCCGAAGGTGATGAGGGGTATGAAACAGATGGTTTTGAGGAAGAGAGTGATATGGAAGAGGACGGACTTTAAAATCTGTTCGTAAGACCGGGTACCAATAAGGGGGTACGAACGGGCCGTATGGGACCCAAATGGTTTGTGGAACCGTAAAAGAGTTCCTTGCTTACGTACAACGTGTTTATTGAAAGAAGGGAACCAACAGAGAAGGGGAAACATCCTCTAAAAGTACTTCAAAGATAAAAGAAGCACACCCCTTTTGGTGAGCTTCTTTTTGTATGGCTGCCTTATTTTTTTTCTCTCTCCACTTCATCTTTTAGAAGAACCATTCGGTGGAAAGGGAACTCTTCCTCTTTTCCTTCTAGGGGAAACTCCACCACTTCCGCGCAAATGGTTCTCTCATATTCTGCAATAACTTTCATTTCTTCTCCCTTAAAATATACCTTTTCTTCTATGGCGAAATCCGTAAACATCTTTCCGATAAAGGGATTCGCATTGCGTTTTGGTGGAGGTTGATGGTTTTTCATACAAACACCCTCTTTCATTAGAATCAGGATTATTCAGTGGAACGAAGGAGTTGAAATAGATGATAGATGATTTTGTCGAAAAAAGCAAAATGATTTAGGGAGTGATAGTGGTAAGTATGAAGGTCAAAAGGAAAGAAAACAATAACCGTTGTGGTGACAAAAATGCCAAGCAAAGACCTATGTTGCTCAAACACAAGGATTTAATTTGCTATTTATGACTGTTTCCTCCGTCGATTTTCCCGTGTGAAGACGCTTGATGAAAGCATTGCGTCCGACTTCAGTCGCTACCCATTTCTTCAAGAAGGCAACAAATAGTGTGTGAACCTTACTACTATTCGTTCTTTTTCTTGGAATCTTTCTCAGCTTTTTTTATACTTATCTTATCCTCTAGCTTCAAAAAATGGCAGGTTATGGTTTGAGGGAGTGACTGAAAGATTGATGGGGAAAGAGGGAAAGAGACACATGATACCAGCCAACTATATGTTCGTGGAAGAAAAGGACTTTGCCGTGTATCATCAGGTATTGATAAACAAAAGAGAAACGATCCAAAATGACGAGAGGTTCACAACTGAAAAAGAGCTAAAGATCCATCTGATCCCCTACTATCCTCGCAAGTTGCCTCGTTTAGTAGCGCAATTGAAAGAAGATAATAAGCAGGCCCATATGAGTGTGGTTTTATCGGCGCCAGACTTCCCTTTTATCAAGAAACTTATTAAAATGGACGTTTTTCATTTTTATAGTAACGTTCATTCAGGGGATGCTCTCTTCCAGTTATGGAAAGAGACCCACGCCTGGCTCAGTTTTGTAGATGTCCCTTTTCAAAAGTGTTTGAAAGACATCGCAAAAGAATTGGTTCAGTGGAATAACTTCAGCCAAAGATATGATCCTGTCATGGACCCAAATGAGGGAATGTATCAATTGATTGTTGAGGAAGAGTCAGTCAAAAGCTACTTGACCTATTCTGAAACCCTTGTGGTACAGAAAGTGGTGAAAGGGAAAACCAATATCCAAATAGCCGAAGACCTGTATGTGTCAGTATCCACAGTCAATAACCATGTGTCACACATTTTACATAAATTATCTGTCAGAAATAAGGCTCAGTTGTTGAAACGGTTGATTGAAATGAAACTCGTTACCTTGGTGGAAACACCCAAACCACAAAGAAGCTAGCCGGTATACTGGTCCAGGTAGCTTCTTTGTGGTATAGATGAGAAGAAAGTCTATGAAGATAGAGTTTTCTTTTACTACGGGTGTAAAATTAGAAAAAACAAACGTTTTATTTCTTTATCTTCATAAAAAAAGAGAATGCCATTCAATAGAGTTTAAGGGAGTAACTTTTTTAAGAAAAAAAGGATTTTATCTCTTTTTTGAAATGTATGAAATTGTCCGTGGTTTGTTACATAGGAGAAATAGAAGAAGATAAAAAGCAAGAGGAGTCCACCAAAAAATGAACATGTACGTAGAACCAGTGGTGTACTTTTGTATCATTGTGATGAAAAGAGATGATAGCCTGAGTATGATTTGGTGGGAGACGTACGCGGCTTTTTTTAAGAGAGACTATGGAAAGAGACACAAATCACCTGATGTGGTGAAAGGAGGACAAAACAAACCACCCTTCTTTATTAAAGAAGGGTGGTTTGTCTTTGGGGTTTAGACGAAAAATGAAAAGTACCTTTGCAAATCAGCAAGGGAGAATATTATGTACTCTCACTTGTAGTATAATACACTTTAGTTATAAATGGGAATGGTTCTCATTTATCATTTTACTTTGTAGGTATTTCCATTATGGTCAACTTATTATCCATTCATTATTACCTAATTTTTATTGGAAGACGGCTCTAACTTGTACATTCTCCACTTTTTTTGCGTGGGATGCCTCCACCATCTGCTAAGGACCTTTCATGACTAGCCCAATTTACAGTATGAGTATGCCAGCTAGGCTACGGATCTTTAAGAATTGTAGCTCTTCCTATGGTATTCAACCCTGCTTTACAAAGAAATAGTTTCCCGTTCTTGAGAGTAGTCCTACGGCTTCAGGTACAGAAACTAAGGATAGCATGTCGGTCCTTGTTTTGTTCAACATTCTTCCTGGTTCATTGTAAACTGTATATTTCTTATCCTTTCTTGTAAAATGTTTTGTGGTAATATCTTTTATTACCCCCTTTAACAAAAACCCTCTTTATAAGGAGGGCTTTTTTGTTTGCATGATTGGTTGTTGGAGTACCACTATATTTCATACCATGTATACTTTTATTGGAGGTTTTATTTTATGCGTAAGTGGATAGGAGCTCTTTCGATATCCTTGGCAGCTGGAATTTTTAGTGCAAATCAAATGGAGGCATCAAGTACTCATACCGTACAAAGTGGAGATACCCTCTGGTCTATCGCAAACCAAAATGATGTAAGTGTGGAGGAACTAAAGAATACAAATAACCGAGGCGGAACGAAAATTTATATTGGGGAATCCTTACAACTTCCATCGTCCGAAAATGAGCACAGTACATCCGATAAGCCATATGAAGGGGACGTTACAGAGGAAGAAAAACGGTTGTTATCCCAGATCGTTACAGCTGAAGCTGCGGGAGAGCCATATGAAGGTCAAGTAGCTGTAGCAGAAGTCGTTCTAAATAGAGTGGACAGCTCTAAGTTTCCTGATACCATTCAAGACGTTGTCTATGAGCCAGGACAATTTTCACCAGTGTTGGACGGATCTATAAACCAACCGCCGGTAGAATCGGCTGATCACGCTGTAGAAGAGGCGTTAGAAACAGGTGGTTCAGGAAACGATTCTTTGTTTTTCTATAACCCTGAAATAGCAACAACCCATTGGAATGCCACAAGAGAAGAGACGATGACGATAGGAAATCATGTCTTTTCTAAATAAGGAAAAAATAAAAGATTAGTAAACATAAACGCTAGTTTTCTACTTAAAATTGTTCATTTTATTGAATAGGAAAAAGTAGGTTTTGAAGGGATAATATTCAACATAGTACTTACATACCTTGGAGGTCCCTTTTAGCAATCAGTACTAGAGAGAGAAAGGACCAATGTAGCTATGAAGACAAAAAGGCACTACTTCGTTATTATGTTTGCCGCAACCATACTTTTTGTGTATGCAGGAATTCTTTGGGAGAGAGACATCGCAGAATCACATGCTGCCGATCCTTCAGAAGGAATAGTCAGTGAAGCGGAAAATGGGTTATTGGTTAGATCATCTCCTGATCCTTCTTCTTCTGTGATCGGAGGACTACCTAATGGAACAGAAGTCACAATTCAGGATATACACGGAGATTGGGGCGAGATTCAAGTCGATGGAAGCGTGGGATATATCAGTCTTTCTTATGTGACATTACGAGCTTCTGCTTCCGATTCTTCCTCTGTTATCGAAGAGGAAGTGATAGCGATTGATCCAGGCCACGGCGGAAAGGATGCTGGCGCAGAAGCCTTTGGTCTACAAGAGAAAGAAGTAGCCTTGGACATCGGTCAGCGGGTACAAGAGAAGTTAGAAGGGCGTGGGGCTGAGGTAGTGATGACACGTACAAGTGATGTGTTTGTCGAGTTGTCAGAGCGAGCCCGTATCGCCAATGAGGCGAATGCCAGCTCCTTTATCAGTATTCATGCGAATGCTGCCCCTGGAGAGGCTCAAGGAACCGAAACCTTTCATTACCCTGAAAGTGAAAGCAGTGAAGAATTAGCATCCTATATTCAAGAAGAATTGCTGAAAGAATTAGGAACAACGGACCGAGGAGTCAAAAGTGAGAATTTTTCTGTGCTATCCCAAACAGACATGCCCGCCGTGTTAGCTGAAGTTGCTTTTATCGATCACGAGTCAGACGCTTAGAAGCTTCAATCGAATGAGTATAGAGAAAAGGCGGCAGAGGCCATTATCAGAGGAATAGAGAAGTACTACCACAATCAGTAAAGAGAAGGGGGAATTTCTCCTTTTCACCCGTGTTGTTCAGTTAAGAAGAAAGTCTATGGGAAATCCCTTTCTTGTTTTTATTATGAAAAAAAGTCAGAAAAATCAAATATTCCCTTAACCCCATTTTTATACAAAAGACCTATATGATGGTATATAAGACTCCAACCTTCCCCCATGTGCCAGGCAGAGAAGTTATTTTTTCTCTTATCGCCACCTATGTTTATGGTTAATTTAGTTATGTCCGGTTATTGATCAAACTAAGAAGCTATTGGATGCTGGGTATAAGTGAGTGGGTGGGGTATCATCTAATAATTAGTAATGGGTTTATTTTCTTCGTGGTTATTTCCTTCTAGCTTGACAAAAGAAAAATATACCCAGTATAATTAAAGAAATATTTTTGCATTAAGGAAACAATTTGTCTTTAAGGGAAATTCTTTCCTCCCAGAAATGTTTGCTCGTAATGAATAAAGAAGATACTCTTCATTTCTCTTTAAGAATGATAAAGTGGGAAATAGATTATCGGTAAAAACGTTTATTGTTTAGTCTCAGGTATGAAGAAGTAACGGACTGTGTTTAGCCGTTACTTCTTTTAATGACATAAAAAATACCAACAATGATGAGGAGGAAGCTTCATGCGATTTTGCAGTCGAAAGGTCGGGTTACCCGTTTTTATAATGTTCGTAATTCTTCTGACTGGGTGTTTACATTCTCAGGAAGAAGTCAACAGGGATGAAACAGAACAAAAAAACGAAGAAGAGCAGCTTCAGGAAAAAAAGAGTGTATCTATGGACATTCACATTCCAAGATGGTTGGAAGCTGATCATACCCCCGTTTTTGATAACCAGGGGTTAAGATATAGAGATTACAGTAATGTCATGCATGCCATTTCCATAGCAGGAGGAATCAGTCGTGACAGTGAGATGGGTCATGATCATTACCGTCCAGAATTAGCACAAGAAGTGATGGCTCAACAGGCAAGATTATGGTTAGACTTACTGGGCGAGGTTAAGGAGTCCTTTTTGTTGGAAGGGTCTCTGATTCCTTATGTGATGGAAACGAAAGAAGGCTGGAAAGTACAAGGAGAGCCAGATCTAGCAGACTATTCGCACGGTGTTTACGCATACCATATGCATCATCGGGCGGAACGCTGGGAGGAACACGGTCTCTTTGAATCTATCATTCATGAACCGACGGATTACATAACCTCATTCGGCCGTTTTTTATTGGATTCCAGATATGAGGATGGGAAGTTTTATCACGATTCCCGACTTCAATCTTTTGATACTGAGAGCATGAGTCACGGTCTTGCAGGTATTCACGGTCATGCCTATGCGTGGGTGCGTTGGGCCAAGCCTGGTGGAGCGGATGACATGGGAAGATTGGATAAATCTCAGTTAGCTGGCTGGTTAGGTTATGACCCTAAGGATCTGGTTCAAGTGGCAAGGGAGGTTAAGGAGGTTCTTGATGAATCCTGGGATGAGGATCTAGCGATCTATGATTTTGGAGATGGAACGGAATACAGTCTGGACACGTTAGGTTCATTAATACGAGGGCAAAAAGCCCTTTATGAAATTTTATATGTCTACGGTGATGAACAAGGAAAGGAAGAAGGAAGGGTACTTTTTGAACGTACCGCCAGCATTCTGGATGGTGTATTGGAAAGTGGTGAAGTCATGAAGCCTTGGGGGATTCCCTCCCACATTGACTTTACGGAAGAGGGGGTAAAAGTGGCATCCGATACGGTGGATACGGAACAGTTGTGGGAGTTTGTGAACCATGTATCTGGAGGTTTTGCTTTTACCCGGGAAAGAGAAGGAACATCCATGTTCCTCAATGAACACCGACCTGACCTGCAAACCTCTTTGGGATCATTGACAGATCAAATGCTGAAAGGGGCTTTACATTATCAACTTGAGGATGACTATTTAGCAAGTGAGTTGGATTTTGAGACAGGGGACATCACTGACTCTCGTCGTTCAGCTTCTGCTATCGGGCTATTTGTGACTGCGGCCGGCAACGCTTACCAGTTGGGCGATGCTTTTGAACAGGCTAGTGACTGGGAAGAACATGACTCAGAGGTCGTGGAGAGAAGCCGACAGCTATATGATGTAATCGTACAACATGCTGAACTGCTTGAAAACGAGTTTGTCATCAGAGAATGATAGGAAATTCTGAAACAAAAGATAATAATAGGATACTTTTTCTTATTCAGCCCTTGATATTTCAAGGGCTTTTCTGAATTTGCAGGGGCAAAACAAGTTCAGGTATGATAAACATATAATGTCAAAGATCAACTGAAATCTTTGCAATTTTTTTAATGAAGCACTAAATTTTCCGGAAATCGTTTCTAGGGGAATTTACTAATTAGAAGGACTTAAAGCCAAGGTCGGAAGATCAAGACAAAAAGACCCCGGAAAGTCAATCATTGACTCTGGGGCCTTTTGCAAAATAAAAATCAACAAGACATGAGCAAGCGAGCAATTATTCATTGCTTTTTTTTAGTATAAAGGAAACAGTTCTTCTTATATATGGTTCCAAGGTGTGGATTTTCATTACTCTCTTTTACACAAAAAACCATCCCTGAGGATGGTTTTTTGTCATCGCATAAAATGGTGGAGTGATCCTATTTTTCCATAAAAAAAGAGAGTAGAAACTACATTTGTATTATAATACACTCCCTTCACAATTAGGAATAGTTCTTATTTATTATTTTTACAAATATTATTGTTAGTAGTTATTCACTTATCATTATTCTCTAACTTAATAGAATACGGCTCTAATATGGACAGTTTAGACAGGGTAGTTACTTATACTTTTTGCATAGAGATATTTATCCAGATTCTAAAATGTCACGCATTAAATTTACTTTAATACAAAAATTGTATTTGATAATAAAGTGAGGAAGGATTTTCAACCCTATTTGTTTTAACTTTATTAGTAGGGGGGAGTTTTAGCGAATCTGTCATCGGGGAAGGAAAACTATAAGGAAGTTGCTTTAGAGTATTGAAAGGGGTGAAAAAATTTTTTTAAGGATTTTTCTTATAAAAAGATTCAATTACCGTATGTTTTTTTAATTAAGATTAATAAGGGATACCGCCAACATTTTGACATAAAACCCACGTTAAGAAAATAAATGGAAAATAAAAGCTGATCTCTCCAACGCTAAGGAAAGATCAGTTAGATTTGAGCGTGTTAATTTGATACATAGGCATCCATAGTAAAACAAGGGTGACCAAGTCACCCTTGCAATGAGTTGATTATTGACCCAATCCTGCTGCTTTTAAAGATTCAATGTCAATTCCGTTATTTTTGCAACAATCCACTAATTCACCATTAATTGCAACGGCTGGAACAGATTTTACACCATATTGTTTTGCTTTTGTTTCACATTCGTTCTTGTCGCAACCTTTATTTAAATCGTAAACGACAACCTCACAATTATCACAAGCTAAATCTTTCACTTGCTTGACGACATCCTCACATAAATAGCAACCAGATGTAAATACCTCTACTAATCGTTTAGCCATTTCTAATTCACTCCTTCAAAATTTTTAATAATTGGACATCCATTTTTTGGAATTCCAGAACCAGGACACTTTTCTGCTAAGTCCTCAAGTAATGTTTTCATTTGGTGTAAATCATGAATTTTCGTTTCGATCTCTTTAATTTTACTTGTTGCAAAATGGTGCATTTCCTCTGAACGAAACTTTTCATCATTTGAAGCAGATAAAAGGCTTTTAATTTCTTCGAGAGTAAACCCTAAATCTTGTGTTCGTTTGATGAATTTAATATCTTTCACGACTTCTTGAGGAAATTTTCTATATCCCGATTCCGTTCGAGGAGGCTCCGAAATCAACCCACGCCTTTCATAATATCGAATGGTTTCAATATTGACGTTTGCTTCTTTTGCTACCTGGCTTATTGTTAATCCTTCCATTCCATCCCCTCCTCAGTTATTAGTATGTACTCTGTACTTTGGTACAGGGTCAATAGTAATTTTATCAAAAATTTAATTATTTGTATTTTGCCCGTTTATTCAAGAAGAATCTTTCCCATAAACGTTCGTTTTTGATATAAGTTGCATGATCATTTGAAACCCTTAAAATTCCCCGTAATTTTGGGTGAATTCAATTTTCAAAAATCATACCAAAAACAAAGTTACAATATGTACTTAATTTATCCTTTTTGATAGAAAGAAGTTATACAAAATTAAAAGGTATTTTTATGGTGGCGTCTCTAAAAAACATATGCTATCGGTATCTACTCAGACTATAATTTATAATTAAATAAAAACCTCGTGATACGAGGTTTCAAACGTTGGTTAAATTCGGATATACTTCCCAAGTACGATTATCCAAAGTGCCTCCATTCCTCTTCAATAAAAAGAGGGTTTTATTAAACAAAAACCATGAAAGCAAGCAAAACTTTTATAAGATGCCTAAAGGGTGAGAGCCTTTTTCTCTTCCACTCAAATAACCCCAAAATTGGTAAATATGTTACTTCATTTGGGGCGGGAGAAAAGAAATCTAGGTTGAATATAGGGCGTGGAAGGAGAAAATAGCTTACATAACCTCAGTCAGCAAGACCAAAGGGTCCGGCGATATAAAAGTCAGAAAAATAAAACTATTTTAACCTTTACCTCTCATTTTTAAACAAAAGACCTATGTGTCAAGTAGAAAAGTCCATGTTTTCCCCATATCCTGGCATACATCCATTACTTTCTATATCAAAAGTGGAAGCCATCACCCCGGTGAATGAGGTAAGAGAAACAGCTAGGATGAAGATTATAGCGTATTTTTTAGCGACACCATGTTAAAAAGGAAAATTTGCTGATCAGTATAGTAAATGCTGTTGTGTTTTATTTAGTTTAAATCTGTTTATGGCATGCTGCAGTGAAAATTTCGGAGTGGCTACATAGGAGGAGAAAAAATAGAAACGTATAGTCTCTTGTTTCTTGGTACCTCTCCTTTTTTCCATTTTCACCAACCCCTTCTCTATGGCTTTTTTAAGAAAGTGACATTTGTTTCTCGCTGATTGTTTTTTTTAGAGACGAGAGACATGACCGTTTAGTGTAGGTACAGCCCCAAACTGGATGCGGGGAAATCAGGATGGGGAAAATGAGCGGTTAAATAATTTGTTTTATTTACAACGAGAATAAATCAGGTGGAGTCTTCCACATGATTTTTAACTTTCAAAAAGGCATTTTTTAAGCTTGGGGTGAACCAACAAAGGTTTTCATTGGGTGGTAACTTTTAACATTTTCTTATTGATTTGATTAAGTAATGATATTGCTGAGGGGTATCGACATCGATGAATTGTATTTCTTCATTTTCTTTAACGATAATTCCTTGATTATTATTTCGAATAATATGGCGAGCCCCAGTATCTCCTTCTAACTTCCAAAGTTCAGGATATAATATTGAATTAATAATAATTGGTGGTCTGTAAATTCCATTGAAAGACGAGGCAATAAAGTCAGGTCTTTTTATTTTGTAGATAGAGATTAATCGATCAAGAAGTTTTTGTGAGATGAAAGGTTGGTCTGCGAGTAAAACCATGACAGCATCTGCTTGAAGGTCTTGAGCGATTTTTAGGCCAGCTTTAAGAGATACAGCTTGACCTTCATTAGATAACTTAGACCTTTTAACAATGCAGTTGGATTGGGCAACAAGGAACTTTGATGGAAGCCATGTAAGGGGGTCTTCTTGATTTACCACTACAATAACTTTATCTAATTGAGAGTTTAGGGATGTTTCTAAGCTAATACTACCTAAGCTTTTTCCGTTGATAGGAATATCTAACTTAGGATACCCCATTCTTTGGCTTTGACCTGCGGCTAAATAGATTCCACAAATCAAGTTGGCACCCCTTCTTTCGGTTAGTTTTAATGACATCGGCAATAATACTTATTGCAATTTCATCTGGACCTTCAGCACCAATTGCTATCCCAACTGGTGAATGAAGTTGTTCTGGTATTTTCTCTTTATTTAGTAATTGTTGGGTTCTTTTTCTGGGTCCTAAAATGCCTAGATATTTTAATTTTTCTTGAATGAGAGACTGTAAGATTTCTTGGTCTTTTTGAAAATGGTGAGTCATAATGATAACTGAATCTTTGCTCGTTAATGGATAGGACTTTAACAACCTACTTGGCCACTCTAGAATCACTTCATGAGCACTTGGGAAGTGTATAGGAGTACAATAATCTGGTCTCCAATCCGTTACAACCGTATAAAATCCCGTTTTTACAGCTATTTCAGCTAGTGGTCTTACATCAGGACCAGCACCAAAAATAATTAGCCGCGGTTTAGGGTGAAAAACTTGAACAAAGTAGTGGTTTAAGTTCTTTTTAAACAATTTATGATTGATGTTGTTCTCGAAAATTGAGCTTGAAACACTTTTTAGTTCATCATTGTTAAAATCTCCGAATTGAGGATGGTGTACTGGTATGAAAATATAACTTAATACTGAATTGGAATGAGATAATTTCTTGATATGAAGAACGGGTACTCCTTTGTTTATATATTTATCTACAAGCTCTAAGTGTTTCTTGAGTTTAGCATCTACATATTCTAATAAAATTGATATCTTTCCATTACACCCATTACTGATTCCCCAACTAGTGTCATCATCTGTTTTCAAATCATAAAAAAGTATACGAGATTGTTGATCCTTAAAGACTTCTGCCGCTCTTAATACAATATCATTTTCTAAACAACCACCACTTAATACACCAATTTGTACATTGTCTTCAAAAACAAGCATCATTGTCCCTTCTTTACGATATGCAGAACCTTCAACGTTAATTATCGTAGCCAACACCATCTTTTGTTCGGATGTTCGAACGGATTGTAAAATGTTGAATCGTTCAATCATGTGGGCCTCCCTTAAAGTTCTATTAACATAGCTGATTTTATGATGAATAGCCCCATTGTAAATTTTTAATATGTAAAATAACTATGAAAGAAATAAAAGGATAGAACTTAATAAAAGGGTGATTTTTTGAAGTGGGTTAAAGAAAAAACGACCACTTCTTAAGTGATCGTTGGTAGTAGTTAAAATGTTATTTTTTAATGATGATATGATCCCCGCTTTTAAGTTCTAAGATATCTGCTAAAAATACTTCAGCAAGGTTATTTGAAATATCGATTAATTCTTCCTGGTCTTTTGCTAATAAAGAAAGAGGAGCCCCGCCTAAATAACGATTTTTGTCCGTTGTCACCATGGCAAGTATTCCTTTGATTTGTTCACCGTTATTACCCATTAGCTTTGACCCCCTTTATGGGTATTTAATAATTCAGGGTTCTTTTTTACTGTCTCTAATAGAGGAGTAAGTAAAATCGTTTCTTTTAACAGTTCAAAATTTTTGATGATAGGTACTATAACAATGATAATGACTCCAGCACCAGGGTTTTCTACGCTGTATAACTTTTTCTGTCCAATCCTTCTTGTTGCTTCAAATAGCATCGCTTGACGCTGTCCGCCATTAAAAAGAGGAATTTGAAAATGATCTTTGTTTGGACGAATAACTGCTGCGATTCCGTCATCTAAAAACCATTCTTTGGCTTCCTCTCTACCCGCTAGATTGTACACAAACATATCATTCACATATAAATCAGAACCTTTTATTTCAATTTTTCCTTTTTCTACAGTTGCAATATCTCTTACTTTTTGCCGTGCCGTAAATCGTTTTAGTAAATAAAAAACGATAAGTCCAACAAGTGAGCCCAAGACAACTTCCATCCAAGTAGCCACCTCTAGAAATTCTTGAAAAAGCTGAATGGTTAGTGCGGTAGAAAAGGAAACGAGTAAAGTAATGTAATTTCTTGCTTCAAAGATCTTAGCAATTCCATCAATGTAAGCATCGCCACGTCTTGAAAATTCATCCCCTTCGAGATCTAATAGACTTTCCCTTTCGATTTTACGGACATCTCGAAAATGTTGTGCTGCTAAAGCAAGAAACGTAACTGCTGTAAAGTTCTTGGTCATTAATGTCGGAATGATGAAAGCACCTATTGCTGCAGCAAGTGCACCAGTAACTACGTGAATTAAGTAACCGCTTGGATAGTTAGGGTATTGCCTATAATCAAGTTTAATGGAAATGAAGCGGACCAATGTTCCAATAATCGTTGCTGTAATAATTAAGACTAACATTTCAGGTGAAATTACATCGTTGTTATTAGGCATGTACGGGACTCCCTTGTAAAAAAATTTACAATAGTAGATTTTGTTAAATAAGAAATTTTATACAGTGAGTCACAATATTGGATTTTAGGTGAGGTCTCTATGTTGCATATGCTGTTTACTTGAATTAAAGGACCTTCTTTCTAAATTTGAATGAGTGTTGGCTTATGGACGAATGAAATTGTATATGTAAACCAATAATAGGAAATATCTTTTTTATTTTAATGGCTATTTAATTTTGGTTTGTAAGTTTCCAAAGAAATTATTAGGAGATAGTTCTGAAAATATAGTTAAGGTGGCTTGATTTCATGAGTTGGAGTATTGGGAAAAGCATTTATCGAAAAGAAGCGGTAGAGAAAGTGACTGGAGCATCTAAATATACGGATGATTATTCTAAGAAAGAAATGTTACATATAAAATTAGTCGTGAGTTCTCATGCTCATGCGAAAATTATAGCTATTGATACAACAAAAGCAAGACAAATCCCTGGTGTTCGAGCGGTTTTACTTGGACAACCTTTTCCGCTCACTGGAGAAGAAATAAATGATCGTCCTCCGGTTGCATTTGATAAGGTACGATATCATGGTGAACCTGTTGCCGCAGTCATAGCCGATCATCCCGTTCAAGCAAAAAAAGCAGCTGAATTAGTAGAAGTGACATATGAAGTGCTACCTGTAGTGAACTCTGTTAAGGAAGCGCTTCTTCCTAATGCCCCACTCGTCCATGAAAACTTAGGAAGTTATGAGCGAATCGAACATGTATACCCTGAACCGAATACGAATATTGCTGATCGGACAAAAATTCGGAAGGGAAACATGGAAAAAGGGTGGAAGGAGAGCGATGTCACAGTTGAAGCTAACTTTTCATTTGGTCCTTCTGATCACATTGCTATGGAAACCCGTTGTGTAACTGCAGAAATAAGACCAGATGGTGTCGTTGTATTTTCTTCAGCAACACAGTCACCATATATGATCAAAAAGTTATTAAGCAGTTACTTCGGCTTAGAAGAAGGAGAGGTGATCGTCAATACACCGTTGGTTGGTGGCGGTTATGGTGGAAAAGTAGCGGTGCAGTTAGAGTTGATTGCTTATATGGCAACTCTTGCTGTTGGTGGGCGACCAGTGAAAATTTTAAATTCGAGAGAAGAAGATATGATTACCTCACCAGTCCATATTGGTCTAGATGCTACAGTCAAGCTTGGGGCAACAAAAGAGGGGTACTTAACAGCATCTGAAATCATGTATAGGTTTGATAGCGGAGCCTATTCAGATAAAGGAGCGACAATTAGTCGAGCAGCTGCTGTTACTTGTACAGGACCATACCATATTGAAAATATATGGTGTGATTCAATTTGTGTTTATACGAATCATCCATATGCGACTGCTTATCGAGGGTTTAGTCATTCAGAGCTTTTATTTGCTTTTGAACGTGCGATGGACATGCTCGCTAAAAAACTCAAAATAGATCCATTTGAATTACGAAAGAAAAATGCATTTTTACCAGGACATACGACACCAACGCAAATTCGCTTGAATGAAAGTACGGTTGGTAATTTACCTAAATGCATTGATCAATTAAAGCAACTAATGAATTGGAAAGAAGGCCAACTTATCCAAGTGAATGATCGAAAAGTAAGAGCAAAAGGGATCAGTTGTATTTGGAAGACATCGACGATTGATTCTGAAGCGAGCTCTGGAGTGATACTAACCTTTAATGCTGATGGAAGTATTAACATTCTTTCTGGTGTTGTTGAAATTGGAACTGGTACAAAAACAATTCTCGCTCAACTATTAGCCGAAAAACTCCAAATGGATATCAATAAAATTCATGTCAAAATGGAAATTGATACACAAACAACACCGGAACATTGGAAAACCGTTGCCAGCCGAGGAACGTTAATGGCAGGGAGAGCTTTGTTAAAAGCTGCCGCTGATGCCATTTTTCAATTAAAGGATATTGCTTCACGTGTTCTAATGTGTTCACCAGATGACTTAGAAGTTGGAAATGAAATGGTCTATGTCCGTGATGAACCTGACACATTTGTTCATGTCAAAGATGTATGTCTTGGCTATAAGTATCCAAATGGTTATTCAATCGGTGGCCAAGTTATTGGTAGAGGTAATTATACATTACGACATTTAACACACCTTGACCATGAAAATGGGGTAGGGAAACCAGGACCAGAATACTCAGTTGGTGCTCAAGGAGTTGAAGTAGAATTTGATACAAGAGATTTTACATATAAAATTATAAAGGCTTATTCTGTATTAGATATTGGAAAGGTATTGAACAATAAAGGGGCCGAAGGCCAGGTGATGGGTGCAATGAGTATGGGGTTAAACTTTGGGAGTAGTGAGACATTTTCTTTTAGTAATGATGGAAAAGTCCTTAATCCTAGATTACGTACATATGTACCATTTCGTTATGGCGATCATCCTAATTATATCGTGCATTTTCTCGAAACCCCTTATGTGGATGGGCCCTATGGAGCACGTGGCGTGGGTGAACAAGGTTTAATTGGTATGCCAGCTGCATTAGCGAACAGTTTATCAGTCGCTGCAAGTGTCGACTTGAACCAATTGCCCATTACTCCCGAGTTGATTTGGAAGGAAAAGAAGGGAGTGGAATAAATGATCTCTTTTGATTTTGAATACTACAAACCAACATCCATTAATGAAGCTATTCAATTGTTTCAGTCGTTGGTTGAGCAAGGGAAGGATCCGATCTATTTTTCTGGCGGGACAGAAGTGATCACCTTAGGCAGAGTAAATCTAATCCAAACGGATGCAGTAATTGATATCAAAGGAATTCCAGAATGTCTCGTTTTAAAAAAAGATGATCAAAAAGTAACTTTAGGAGCAGCACAATCTTTAACTAAAATACGCGAAATGCAGCTTTTTCCTTTTCTAAATAAGGCAATTGTCGAAATTGCAGATCATACAGCACGTAACAAAATTACGTTAGGCGGAAATATTTGTGCAAATATTATCTATCGAGAAACCGTTTTACCGTTGTTGTTAACTAATAGTGAAGTTGCCATAGCTAGCCCTAATGGGTTAAAACAGGTTCCTCTTCAAGAAGTGTTTAATCAAAAATTAAATTTAGGAAAAGGAGAATTTCTTGTTCAAGTGACAACTGAACAAAGTGAAATCGATTGTCCTTTTGTTTGTGTAAAAAAGCGCAGGCAATGGGATGTCGGCTATCCTTTAATAACAACGGCTGCATTAAAGAAAGAAGGTTACATTAAAGTAGCATTTAGTGGACTAAGTGATTATCCTTTTTACGATCCAATGATTGAAAAAAGCTTAAATAACAAGCAATTATCAAAAGAAGAAAGAGTCGATCAAGCTCTTCAACAGATTTCCGTACCAATATTAGATGATGTCAATGGTTCAGCGGAATATCGATTGTTCGTATTGAAAAATACAATGCTGGATGTATTGGATGAGCTGGAAGGGGTAGGAAATGTATAAAACAGAAATAACATTACATATCAATAGTGAAGATCGTGACGTTTATGTTCGAAATGCTGATACATTATTGTACGTTTTACGTGAAGAGTTTGGCTTAACAGGAGCAAAGCCTGGTTGTTTAAATGGGGATTGCGGTGCCTGTACTGTTGATGTAGATGGCGATTCGATGAAAGCATGTTTGATGCTGGCAGTAGAAGCTTCTGGTAAAAGTGTAACGACAGTTGAAGGACTAAAAAATGCCGCTATTCAGACGGAGTTTATCGAGGAGTTTGCCTTTCAGTGTGGTTATTGTACACCTGGGTTTATTATGAATTGTAACTCTTTAATTCAAAAGTATCCTGATGCAGACGATACGGTAATTAAAGACCATTTAGAGTCAAATATTTGTCGCTGCACAGGCTATCAAGAAATCGAACAAGCAATAAAATCAGCATACAAGCGACCAACAGGTAAATCCTAAAGCGATACAACAAGCTCAACAACAAAAATGTAGCAAGCGCAAAATAGTGCTCAACCAGCACAACAACAGCAAAATTAACAACAACGATTTAAATTTTATTTTACTATGTAAAGAGGCTGTCGCAAGGATAACTGGTTCCGTTACCTAACGAAAACATTAAAAATGTAACTTAAAATGACTATTAAATTGTACGTCAATTTTTAGTCATTTTTTATTGATATAAAGGCATTTATAATCAAAATTGTTATATATACTGTATCCTAATTTGCAAGCATATAATGTCTGGTGTATGCCTGCAAATTGGCATACAAATCAGTAATATTGAAGTTAGTTCTGTCATTTACAAGGCATAAACTACTCAATTTAAGGATAGTTTAGGAACCTTCATCGCGGATCTTGTCCTATAAATTCTTTCTTGGATGGCAGAAGAAGAGAGAGTGAATCCGAAAACGATAACGAGAAGGGATTGATGTGGCTCTGCAAAGGGGAGTTGCTTTTGGCCGACCTAAAGCTATGGTTACAGAAGAGTTTAAGAATGCTTATAACCGGTGGAAATCAGGGGAGATAACCGCCTGTAAGTGCTATGCAGGAAATTGGAGTAAAAAAGACGACGTTTTATAAGCTGGTTAGGGAGTATGAAGAAGCGTTAGAGAAATAACTATGATATATAGAAGAAACACGATGAGCGTAAGAGCCGTTTAGGAGAGGTGGGGCGAGATCATCGAAAATTAGACGCCTGTATTTTGCCTCGAATGAGGGGTTATTCGTTAAAATGATTTTTAATTTTGTCCCAAAACGTTTCTCAAGATATTTAAAAGAGGCAGTATTTTTTCGTTGGGTTAATAAAGAGGGACCAACTTTTTTCGTCTCAACCATCCTATTAATGTTAGATTCGCGGGGGACTTGAGCCAATGATGTGCTGCTATAAATAAGATAAGGACTAACCTAGAATCGGTGATTTTGATTATTCAGGAGGAATATTTAAATCCTAAGCTAGGTAAAAGAAATAATTATAATCAGTGTATATAAAAGCCCTCATTACCATCAGGTGAGGGCTTCTTGTACATGGCTAGATTGTTCGGGTGTCTAGCATGTAATACAATAATAACCAGTAAATCTAAAAGGTATTGAATAGCAGGGGTAACCTTGCTATTTTGATTTGTATTGAATTATAATCGTTATAACGGTTATAAAAATATAGTGATTTGAAATAGCATAGCATGTGGGAAAAAGAATGGCGGTGAAAAACATGGAACGCAAAGTAACGAAAATCGGAAATAGTTTAGGCGTGACGTTTCCAGCAGAATTATTAAAACGTCTTGGTGTAGTGCACGGTGATGATGTTTTTATTGAGGAACAGGATGGCGCCATTGTGATTCGCAAAAGTCAAAAAGTACAGTTGCCAAAAGGTGTTAGCGACGATTTCTTTGATATTCTAGACAAGAACATGAAACAGTATGATGAAACCATTAAAGGGCTGGTTGACCGTTAATGCGTTATTTAACTGAACAAGAAGTGATTGCTATTAATTTACTGGTCATTGAGCGATATAGCCCCAAGGAACATAAAGGTGTGAAATTGCCAGATCTTCTTAATTCTGCCATTAATCGACCCAAACAATCCGCTTTTGGTGAAGAGGCTTACCCGACCATTTTCGGAAAAGCGGGAGCTTTGTTTGAGTCATTAGCCAAAAATCATACCTTTCATAACGCAAACAAACGAACGGCCTTTTTGGCACTGATTCAATTCCTGGCCTACAACGGTTTTCAATGTAACATGAGTCAAAAACAAGCTGAGGATTTTGTTGTTGATGTTGTTAATCAAAAATATGAATTTGATGAAATCGTAGCGATGATTAAAGAATATAGCGTGAAAATGTAGCCTTGTATTCGTGATGCAGGGCTTTTAATTATGACTGTCTTTCGGTCATTCTAAAAAGCAATACGTTATTACAGGACTAACTATTAAGGTAATAAAAAAAGCACCCTGTTGGGGCGTAGAGAAGAGAATTAAAGTAAAAAAGATAAAGAAATGATTACAATTGAGATATAAAAAAGAATTTCAAACCAAGGTTTATTGTGACTGTTAAATAAATTAATAGCCTTGTAACCACATCTAGCTAAAGCTAATATCCAGGCAATCTGAATAAGTACTGCAGGAATCTTCAAAATAAAATTAATTCTACGTATGTTTATGTCGGAGGGCTACGTATTATACACTCGAATCCACTGATTTTATAGGATTCCGTTTTGTTTGGACAGGGTGTATTCTGAATGTATACACATCAAAAAACTCAGGATTAATGCAAAAGTAAAGAAGCATCCTAGACCAAAGTATAGTCCAGGATGCTTCTTTATTTACAAAATCATTTAGGGGGGTAATACCATTATTATTAGGCTATAATCTCCTTGTTATACGTGAAAACATTGAATAAAAGGGTTATTGTCTAAGAGGGTGTAAACAAAACAATGAAAAAATTACTTAGCAGTACATCGATAAAGAAAGAATATAAAAAGTATTCTCTCTTGTAGTATACTACAATTCATTTGTAAATAGGAATGGTTCTCTTTTGCCATTTTGCTTTGTAGGTATTTCTATTATGATCAACTTATTATGCATTTATTTTTACCTAGTTTTATTGGAAGACGGCTCTAACTTGTACATTCTCCACTTTTTTGCGTGGGATGCCTCCACCATCTGCTAAGGGATCAAGTTGGTAACTCCAAGAATAAGTCACAAACCATCCTTGAATATTCATCCTTTGAGCGTGCAAATACATTTCATGACTAGCCCAATTCACCGCACTTACGCTCCAACTAGCAACAGCTCCTGGGATGGTAGCTCTACCTATGGTTTTTAATCCTGCATTAATGGCTGTGTGACTCAGGCCAATTCCAGAAATGTAATGATCTGATGTTGTCGACGCAAGGCGTTCGATAGAAACATAGGTACTATCTGTGTGTGTTACGCATGGATTATACTTTTCAAGAGCTCCACTATAAGGATTTTCACATGATGCTTCTGCTGTAGATGGACTTACTATAAATTGCGTTGCTATTAATACTGCAGCTAATAGGAAAAAGCTAGTTTTCTGTAAAAGTTTCATTTCTAAATTCTCCTTAAAATGGTTTGATGTATAAATGAAATGTTACCATAATTATTTTTAGCACAGTTGAATAAGAGGTAGTTTTAAGGTTTTTGTTTGGTTCCTACTAGGAAAAAATTACTCTATTTTAAGGACGTTTTCACTCCAGGTAAATAGAGGTGGAATTTATGAAAGTCATTTATAAAATTACTTACCAATGGAAAGAGAGGTAAAGATCTAACAGATAGCATCACTTATTTTGGAAGCGCAAACAGCAAATTAATTGAAAAAGATTTTACAAGAGAAGAACGAAGAGATTTTGTCTTTCGAAAAGAGATACTGTGGGAAACGGAAACTACTAGTAATAAAGAAGTTAATTCTAAGGGAATAGAGTATATAAAAAACAGATCTAATGACCGAAGTGTCGGTTACAATCAATTTCCAAAGTCTAAAAAAAGTATTCAAATGTCATAAGATTTGTCTTGCACTATAATACATAAAATAAAACAATAGGGAAGTGGTTGGCGCTGAACGGCAAGGCACACAGCCGATGAAAGACAAAGGCGGCTACTTTAAAGGGATGGCAGTTCAAGAAGGTGGAGGCTTTATAATTGATGTAGGAAAGAATCCTAACAAAGTGGCGGTGTTTGAATCTCCAATTGATATGTTATCCTATTGGTCGATGAAAAAAGAAAGAGTCCGAGATACCCGGATGGTCAGCACGAATGGCTTAAAACTTGTACCAAAACGGAATATGAAAAAGAGGATATGATAGCTATTTTAGAAGAAGAAATTAAAAAAGATGATGTATTTTGGAAAAATTTATTGGGAGAAAGCAGTACATGTATCTTAAAAAAAAGTAGTGGTAATGGAGCTAAATGCACGGGAATACATGTACTCGAAGTGGAAATTGAGGTACGAATACAAGCACTCTGTCCTGGTACAAAACACAGCGAAAGGGATGAAGCGCAGGAACAAGGAAATAAAGATTTTTATATACAACAGGCTGAGGTGCTTGGAGTATCTCCGAAAGAATACTTTAAGTTTTGGAGGAGAAAAGACACGCGACTCAAGCTTACATTGAAAAATACATCCCTCAAACATTGATGAGCCAACAAATGAAGTAGAGGCCGATAGTTGGGGGGGCAAGTTGCTTATCATATACGTAGTTTCCTTGAAAGGTATATCGAAACAAGTGAGTTAACTATGTATGGACTTCCCCATTATTTCATACTGTATATTAAAAATAAGTTAGTCCTACTAAGTATTATCTATTTAAACTTTATTCCATTAACCTTTATACTGAGAGTAGCAATCTTTTATTGCTACCCCTTTTTTACAGAACTTCCTTCGAGGATTTGTTCGGCAAAGAAAAGCCCATCAAAAAGATGGGCTTTTCTTGGTTAAAAAGGAAACAAAATAGCTTTTATATGCGGAACATAAAGAGGTAAGGCTAATAAGACGTAAAATGATTGGGTACCTGTTAGAAGAGGTGCCCTCTTCAGTTTTAAGGTTATGTTAAGAAAGGTTTTTTGTAGCAATTTCCACCCCTGTTAATGATAAGGCTTCAGGCAGGCTGCGTACGATAGAAGTCTTTTGGAATGATATACCTAAGGTGACCATCGTTTGCGCTAGTTCTGGCCTTACTCCAGCCATAATGGCAGTGATGCCAAGAAGTTGTAGAGCTTCCCGGAGCTGAAAAAGGTTTTGAGCCACAGCCGTATCAATCATGTGGACACCTGATACATCGATCACCAGGTACGTTAACCCAAGATCGGATCCGCTTTTTAACGTTTTATCCATTAACTCCTGGGTACGGTATGTATCTAATGTTCCCACTAACGGTAAAATAGCCACGTCTTTTGTGATGGGAACAATAGGTACGGAAAGTTCGATCAGTTCTTCTTTCGCTTCCTTAAATATCTTTTCGTGATACTCCATATAGGATTGAGTAAAACCATAAATAATTTTATCAATGGTTGGGTTAATTCGTTCCGCAAGGGAAGCACAGTCTAAAAAAGTTAAGTTTTCGTGTTGGAAGTTCTTATTTATAAAGGAAAAAATAAAACTTCGGTAATGGGGTATGACTGCTAGTGCTTCATCCAACGGAACATCTAGCCCGGACGTATGCTCTCCTAACTGTTTTCCCCATTTATAGGCTTTGGCTAAAACATGGTCTATATTGGCTTTCGTTAAAGATTCGCCAATAAACCCCACAAACTCAGCTCTTATTTGAAGGAGTTCTTCACTATTTAATCCTCCAAGCCCCTGGTTTTTATTTATTTCTTCTTCTACTTCCCTGGTTATGGCTTCTTTTTGCTTTATAATTTCGTTCCCTATAAGATTCGTTTGTTCTTCATTTAACATCGACGTACCTCCAATCATCCTCTAATATATGTGTCTGGTGTAAGCCTAGCTTACAGCCATCGTAACAAAACCAACTGTAGGAAACCACAAGGAAAATTGTATAATGAGACATGTTTTCCATAATCCTAGGCTGTAATAAATAGAACAGAGAAGTTTTCTTACAGACGAGCTTTTCAGAGACACGTTAGATTCGGTATCAAGGTATCAAGGTAGGGGAGGAAGGGAAAAGTAAGAAGAAACAGGCAATTGCCAATGGGGAAAAATACAAAGTAAAAAGGGAAAGACACTCCACTCACCCTATAGATACTGAGCAAACGTTTATTAGTGAACACTTGGCAAACGAACGTACATACCTCGCTTGGATTAGAACGGCTGGGGCAATTATCGGCATAGGAGTTGTTTCGATTGGATATTATGCTGAAAATCAAGACAACATGGGATTATTCAGTTCCCAAATGACCCTTTATAGTGGTGTTGTTTCTCTTACACTAGGGATGTTTTCTTTAGTATTTTCATTACGTAGCTATTTGGCAAAGAGAAAAGGGATAAATAACCAATCTTTTCGCTCTTCGAAACATATGATGGTCTTTATGAGTCTCGCAATGATGGTTATCACAATCTTTTATGTCGTTTACTTAGTAGTCATCTATTTATATTAATGAAAAGATGTCTTCACTATTCCGTTATCCTTTTTAGTATGGAGAAAAGGATACTACTTTCCAGACTACCGTGGGAGGTATAAGAAAATGGCTAAGACACTGGAGGATACATGACTAAAAAATTCCTGCTTCTGCTTTGTTGTATGCTGTTGGTGGTTATGTCAGGATGCTGGAATGCACGTGAGCTATCTGACCTATCAATCGCATCCATGATTGCGATTGATAAAGCAGATGAAAACAAGTATGAAGTCACCGCGCAAATTATTAATCCAGCGCAATTTGTAGAGGAGGAACGCACCGACCGTGCTCCGGTGGCAACCCATAACGTCTCAGGAGCCTCTGTTTTTGAAGGGATACGTAGACTAACGACTCACATTCCCCGAAAACTATACTTAGCACATCTTAGGGTAGTCGTTATTAGTGAGGAGATCGCTGAAGAGGATTTTACTGAAGTATTAGACTTTTTTTTCCGTGACCACGAAGTAAGGACTGATTTCTTTATAGTGATCAGCAAAGATCAGCCTGCAAAAGATATTTTGAAAATATTATCGCAGGTTGAAGAGCTCCCCGGAGAAAAAATATTTTCCTCTATCACTTTTTCGGAAGAAAATTGGGCACCAACCAAAGGAATGCAAATGGACGATATTATTGAGCAGTTTGTATTAGATGGAGAAAACCCTGTTGTCACCGGCATACAGGTTATGGGAGATCAGGAAGCTGGGGAAATCAGGGAACATGTGGAAACCATTGAAACTCAGGCGGTGTTAAAGTTGCAAAACCTTGCTGCTTTTCGGGAAGGAAAACTGGTAGGATGGATGACCGAAGATCAAAGCAAAGGCTATAACTACATTCGGAACAATGTACAAAGCACCTTGGGTGTCATCCCATGTAATAACGGCACCCTTACGTTTGAAGTGATTCGATCAGAAAGCTCCATAGAGGCAAATCTTGAAAACGGGGAACCAGTAGTTCATGTTACTATATCAACCGAAGGGAATATCGCTGAAGTGACTTGCGATGATGAAATATTGAATCTGCAGACCATTAAAAACATTGAAAAAGAAATAGCTGAAGACATTAAAATAATAGCCATGGATTCAATTCACCATGCTCAAACTGATTTTCAAAGCGACATTTTCGGATTTGGCGAACAAATCCGAAGAACGGCTCCTACCTACTGGAAAGGGGTAAAAAATGATTGGAACACTCACTTTAAAGATCTTGAGGTAAATGTGGATGTTGATTTCTCTATTCACCATACAGGCACATTGACTGAGTCCTTCATTAATAACAAGAAAAATTAATTTTTCAGGCAGCGATTAAAAGAGAAGGGCCTATTTTAGTATTCTTTATACTAAACAGGCCCTTTTCCCTTTAATTAATATCTATTCGGCGTGGAGTCGGGGGGGGGGAAGATTCATCTTTTTTGACGTCCACCATGAGTACGCCATCCTTAAACGTTGCACTGATTTCTTCCTCATTTACCCCTTGAAGGTATAACATTCTCACAAACTCTCCATATTGCCGTTCCTAATGGACATATTTATCCTTCGGTTTCTTCTCGTTCTTCTCTTACTGCTTTAATTGTTAAACAGTTGTCGCTGTACTCAATGTCAATGTCCTCTTTTTTACATCCAGGTAAGTCGGCTTCTGCACCATTTTTAGTACCTTCTTCGGAACGAAGAAGGTGAAAAGGATGATCAAAGATTTTGCCGAAAAAAGCAAATGTTTAGGGAGTGATAGTAGTATGTAGGAAGGATAGACAGAAAGAAAACAATAACCGTTGTTTAACAAAAATTCCAAGAAAGGACCTATGTTGTTCATACACCAGAATTGGATTTGTCTATTTATGTCTGTTTCCTCCGTCGATTTTCCCGTGAAAAGCCGTTTGGTGAAGGATGTGCGTCCGACTTCAGTCGCTACCCATTTTTCAAGAAAAAAACACACAGAGTGTGAATAATTAAAGTATTCGTTCTTTTATTGGAAACTTTTTTAGCTTTTTTTTATACTAACCTTATCCACTACCTTCATTGAAACAGAGTTTTTCTGTGTGGAAAATGGCAGGTTATGGTGATGAAAGGTGGGAAGACCAAAACGTACCGAAAGAACGGACGGGGAAAGAGGGAAAGAGCCATATGAAATCAACTAACTATATATTCGTGGAGGAAAAGGATTTCACCGTATTTCATCAAGTATGGATAAACGAAAGAGATGCGAGTCAAAACAACGAGACGGTCACAACTAGAAAAGAGCAAGGGGTTCTCCTGATTCCCTACCATCCCTGCAAGTTGCTTTCCTTAGTAGCACAAGTGAAAGAAAAAAAGCAAATGGCCCATATGAGTGTGGTTTTATCGGCGCCAGACTTTCCCCTTATCGAGGAGCTTATTAAAATGGACGTTTTTCACTTTTATAGTAACGTTCATTCAGGGGATGCTCTCTTCCAGTTATGGAAAGAGACCCATACCATGCCCAGCTTTGTAGACATCCCATTTCACAAGTATTTGAGAACGATCGCATTGGGATTGGATCATTGGAAGACCTTCCGTCCAAACCATGATCTTGTTATGGATCCAGATAAAGAATGGTATCAACTGACGTTGGAGGAAGAACCAATTAAAAATTACTTGTCCCATGCTGAAATCCACGTGGTCCAGGAAATGATGAAAGGAAAATCTAATAAACAGATAGCCGAAGATCTGTATTTGGCAAGAGCTACAGTCAATAATCATGTATCACGCATTTCACATAAATTATCTGCTAAAAATAAGGCCCACTTGTTGAAACGGTTGATTGAAATGAAACTCGTTACCTTGGAGGAAATCAATCAATAACAAATGAAATGACCGTGAAAAAAATAGATCTCTCCTGCCCGAACCCACAAAGAAGCTATCTAGGCCAGCATACTAGATAGCTTCTTTGTGGTTAATATGATGAGAAGACAGTCTATGGAAGTAGATCCTTCTTGTTTTTATTATGAGTAAAAAGTAAGAAAACTCAAATTTTTTATCCTATACCTCCGATTTTTATACAAAAGACCTACATATCGATGGAGAAGACTCTATTTTTCTCCCATGTTTTAGGCATGCAATTTCCGTTCACTTTCACTCATGCATTTTAAATCATTGTTTTAGGTCCGCAAAGAGAATAATAACAGCCTCTGGCTGAATTTAGAATAGTTTCTTCCTTAAGGAGAGCTGTAAAGGGAAGATACGATGCATTGGTGTATTTAACCTCCAATCCTTCTTTTCATTGTTTAGGACGACTTTTTTAGTGAAAAGCTATATAGAAAGGAAAAAGACATGTCTAAAAAGTTGGAGTGAAATGGGTTGACTAAGGAAAATAAGATTGCAGCTTACGTAGGTAAGATGATAAGAGACCATTTTGGAAAGGGACCAAGATCAGTATATGTGACAATTGCGCCCCCCTACATTACGATGCACCTCGATGACTTCCTCGGCCCCATGGAAAGTGTTTTACTTGGGAAAAACGAGCAGATGACCGTTTTTCACATCCGGGAAAAATTGATGGCAAAGTTGTTGCCCGAAATTAAGACCTATATATTCGCGGTTACCGATATAGAAGTGAAAGATTTTTACTATGATTGGAACCTGGCAAATAAAACAGGCATGTTCATGGGCACAGTGGCAACAAATGAAGAATCAAAAAACGTCGATCAAGACTTTAGTAAAAAAGATGTACTAGAACAAGAAACCATTGCTGTAAGTGAAGAGGTACAAAAGGCTCCGGACAACATATATTCTGCGCAAGTAAACGATCGTGGATTCCTAGTGGTGAGAGAAGGCATATTAGTGCCGATTGAAAAAGAAATGATTAGTTTGGGGTTTGTCGAAGACTTAAAAGTGGCAAAACGAAAACTAGAAAAAAGAAAGCTTCACGAAGCCCGCCGTTTTGAAAAAATATTTAACAAAAAAATTAAAGATATATTTGTTGACTGGGAGACAAACCTTGATAAAAGCATTACTACTTTTCTCATTGATCCTAAATAATAAAGGTCATATGAAATTAGCGCGAGAAAATGCCTTTTTGGAGCTGTTTCTTGATACTCATATTATCTATTAATGGTTACCTCACACGAATCCTAATTTAGCCAACACCTGCTAAGTCTATTTCAATGACAGGGCCTCGGCAGTAACATATAACGTACCAGGAGTCTCTGTTTTTGAAAGCTTGCATCGCTTGACGATTGAAATTACTCGAAATTTATATCTTTGCTCATATGAGAGTTATAGTCATTAGTGAGGGAGACTGTGGTGGAGGATTTTACCAAAGTGTTTGGTTTCTGATCTCGTGATCACGAAGTAAGGGTTGGTTTTTTTAGTATCGTATAAAAGCGTATAGGAGTGATAGGTTTTGATTAGTTATCGGAACTTTTTGCCCAGGGGAAAACCAAATCATGACAATGGAAGAAACACCAGGATAAACTTTGCGCGAAAATATACGTGTTAGCACAGAAAAGGTGGGTAAAGATTTCTCTTACATCTATTAGAAGAAATGAGATGAGGAGGAGGATTTCCTCGCTTTTTATGGAAAGAAACAAAACCTGTAAAAAGTTAAAAAGAGTGTATGGGTTTTGAAGGTTTTATAGCGGTGAGTTTTATTTTCCGTTTTTTTCTCTTTCTACAAATACACCCCCCTTCGTTTAGCCACGATAGCTATCAATTCTAATTCATGATTCATATTATCAGATAAAATCCCTCGCTTTATGTTTCTTTGTATTTCATAATACAAACCCGAAAGCAAAACATTTGAGGCTTTTTCATAGGCAGACAATAAAATTCTCCTTTCTTTTATAAACATATAGAAATACTTTTGTTAATACAATTTATCATAAAATTAAAAATATTTTAATGTCTTTTCTGAAAAAATACCTTGTCAATTAATCAGAAAATACTCTAGAGTGTCTTTATTTTCTTTTGTACCTTCCTTTTTAAGAGAGTGCTTACGGCTGCATTGAGTGTGATCCCCGCAGTTATTCCTATCCATCTGAAGTGTTTCACCATAAAAAATCATACAAAAGTTGCGTTTAAAAATATCCTACCCTTCTAAAAGCTTTTACAGGTTAATCATTCCTAAAGGGTGCTTCAATTCACAAATAAAATGTAGATCTAAATGAATCATTCAGTTAAATCTATCACTGATTGTGGAGGTCTCTTTTCGAATGGTCTGCTTATGCACCGAACATTCAGTATTGTAGGCAACAGCTAACCGATTATTTTACTGTTTAGGGTTTGCAATAAAAAATATTAAGTTTAAGACGAGAGAAATGTTTTGATAAGCTGTGTTTAATAGAGGACAAAGGATGTGATCAAAACCATCCTGTATCACTCTCTTTAAATTACCCTTCTCTTAGTAAACGATAATGTATATATAACCATTTGATTTTCCATTATTTTCAACTATTATAAACTTACGCTATATAAGAGAGGGGTGGTGGAAGTGAAAAAATTCGGATGGTCAATCGTACCTTTAAGCCTTGTCACAACATTAGTTGCATGCGGAGAGGAATCTAAAGAAACTGTGGCAGACGAAATAAACTCAAAAGAAACAGCAGAAACGGAAGGTGAGGTGAGTGAAGGATATTCGGAAGAAGAAGTAGAAAATGCTTTTGCAGGTGAAAAGGTCGAAGTGGTAGAGGCAGGGGAGATGACTAGATTGGAAGCAGAAAGGGGCGAAGTGGGGAAAAGTGAGGTGGGCCATGTCGACCCAGATAAGGAAGACCAAGCAGCGCCGGCACAGGTAGAGAAAGAGACAGCTGCCACTCCGCAATACGAGCAATTTGTTTCAGACTATAACTCATTCATTTCAAAGTACTTCGATAGCGAGTCTCTCCTTAATGTAGAAGAGTTTCAGCCTGGATCTGATTACCACCAACAGATGAGTACCTACGTTACTCATTCTATTAAGGTATCGGAAAGGGGGAAGGTTACCGAAGTGACAATCCTTGGAAAGATAGACAATAGCGATGAAGGTAGCCGAGAATTGCCTGCTGCTTTGGCAGGTTCAATGTTCGCGTTAGATCGAGACATTTTTGAAAGCATCGAAGACATAGACGATTTTTTAGTCAATAAATCCGAGTTTGCCACTTATGTAAATGAAGATGGTTGGGAGACGATCAAGGCTGAAACCGATTTAGTTGAATACTTACTTATTGATAGGGACGACGGAATGATCATAACCATGAAACGAAAATAAGGCGTCCTGTTCGGGGCGCTTTTACTTTGTTTATTTTCACCATTCTTATTGCTGATTCGGTGGCTGACTTGATCTGTTGGATCCTATTATTATCTTGAACATCCACTTTCCCCGGTTAGGAGGGGATCGTATTAGCTAGTAGCATTGTTCCAGTAGTACAGAAAATGCATACTAGAGTTCTCTATTGCGGTCCCATAAACAAGTCAGTAATAAGAGATAACTCCTATATACACAAACATTTCTTCGAATATTCCTTCCTTTGAATATTCCTTTCTTCGGGTATGTAGTTATAGTAGGCGGCTGTTTTTCCAGAGGGAGAGTCCTCCCTTTTTTTACCCTAATTTCCGTATGTGATTTTTACATTCACTGAGGAAGGGAGGGGGGAACCGGAAATAATCTCAGGCTTTCTGGTTGGTAAAATAAATGTTTTATATAATAATGAATCTTCAATGATTAAAACACTCTGCTCTCGGAGGACCAGGGGCAGATCCTTTAACATGAATGATTTTATTCAACAAAGAGCTTATTCTTTGTTAAACATCATGCGCTTTGTATCTCACAGATATGTTCAGGCCTTGGTGAAAATATTGATATTCATTAAGGAGGTCGTCTAACTCTTGGCTGGTCACGATAGTTCTACTGTCAGTCACACCATATTGATTGGCAGTTTTGTACATTTCTTTTCTTTTACTTTGTATTTTGTATAGTAAATCTTTGTTGTCACTATCCTTCATGGCACGTAGGTCCTCCTTTGGTTTTTTACAAATACAATAAAAAATACGTCTTTGATCTTACCAGAAATAGTGGAGAAAGTATGTTGAAACTTGTTTTAACAACCAAGTTTTTAACGCGATTTTATTGCAAATTATGTTGCTCATAGAGGTAACTTAATAATATAAAAACGTTTATAACTGAGGAGAGTATGTGTGTCCAGTTTTCCTTAGTGAAATTAAAAAGAATGTTAGGGAAATAGGGGAGCATCAGATAAAAGAAGTTCTTTTTACTTTGTATTTATCCTCATAAGAAGACCTTTCTCAGGACGGTATTACTCGGAGACAGGATAAGGCTTCAAACTAACTGTTACAATGAACCTCAATATATAGACCGTTTGAAGAGGTGATTATTTGTATGTATTTCTTTTTAAAGGTGCTCGCTAACACGGGCGTTCATTTTCACCTATAAGTTTAGAAAACAATAAAAGTGGTAATAGGCTATTACCATCATTCTTTTAAATTAAGGAGGAAGATACTCATGGCACAAAATGATAAGAACCGAAAAATGAGTCGTGAAGAAGCAGGTCAAAAAGGTGGAGAAACGACAAGCCGCGAACATGGGCAAGAATTTTATGAAGAAATAGGAGAAAAAGGCGGAGAAAAAACCAGCGAAAAGTACAGCAAGAAACATTTCCAGGACATTGGAAAAAAAGGCGGAGAGAACTCTCAAGGTCGACGCTAATCGAGAAAGTAAGGACAAGGCTCTATTATGAGTCTTGTCTCTTTTTTGTTTTAACTCTTCGCTACTTTACGTTTGGACCAAACTTTCCGCGATTAGCAGCTTCCCTAAATTATTCCTAGTAACAAGAAGTAAGTGTGAGACCAAAAGAATGACATCACGTTGTTTCAACTTAATCAGTAAAGAGATCGGGTATAAACGAGAAGCTTATAGCAAAAAATGAAAATGGGACTCGGGTTATCCATAGGATACACATCTTTCACATCTGGAGTCCCATCCACTCAAAATAGCAGGAGTCATTGTACTTCTGTAGTGTAAAATGAAAAAGAAATTAGGGAGAAGAACATGGTTCAGTCCAGATTGAGAGAGATCAAAGAAAAAGTAAAACAGGCACAACTCAGAGGCGTCGAAACTCTATTGACACCTAATGAAGTGACATGGTTAATTGAGCAAGCTGAAAAAGCAGATGAACTTGAAGTGCAACTAGGCCTTCATTTTAATCAGTGGTTCAATGCCTGTCTGCTGGTTGTAGGTAGAGAGAAAGCCCACGAGATCCTTACGTATTTACCAGTCTTTGGGGAGGGAAAAAAAGAGGATTAGGTAAACAAGCCTTTAGCGGGAGCTAATATCACAATGGTGAGAATGAGGATATTGTCAGCATACAGGACCACGACCCGGCACAACCTCTTTAAGCTACCGTATAAAAAATCGATCAGCTGTCCCCTTGCCTACTCGATGCGTTCTTTGAGGCGGTTAAATAACACTACAAAGTCGTGAAAAGCCATGTGAACAGCGGCAGTGCGAAAGAGTCATACTGTACTTTTTAACCGCTGACGGTCTTGGTAGAAGGGAAAGAAAATAGGTACTCTCCATTTGAAATACCAAGATATAAAGAAAGAATAAACTGCTGGTCCGCAGTGCAAAAAGAGTGGGAGCACCCGAGAGAAGCCAACCTTACTAAAAAGCAGGATTATTAATAATCCGTTTTTAACTGGCCGTGCGCTTTTTTTATAAAGAGAATTAATAGCTTTAACGCACTTTCTAAATCAACCAGTTTTTTATAAAAGCGTTGTCTTTTATTTGCGTCATTTTGAATCAGTTTATCGTTTTTTAATAAATTAAGATTTCTGACTAATGCCTCCAGAATATCTTCCTCTAAAGGAATAGGTAAAGGAAATAAATCCTCAACATCAGATTTAATATCTTCTTTTTCTATACTTTGGTTTAACAATATTTTCTTAACTGCAATCGTAGGAGACCGAGTGGGATCTTCTTTCCAATCTTCAAAAAACTTTTGTAATGAAGGATCATTATTATTTTCTTTTATAATTGTAACGATCTTTTTACTGACCCAGCATCCTAATTCAGACCTTGCCGTTTGCCATTCTTCCATTCTTTTTAGGAGCTCGTCATACCCATGAACTTTAAGAAACCTTGGTATTTCTATACTCATAGCCCCGCTAGTTATTGTATCCCATTTATCGAAATCAAAGATAAGAAAGAGAGATTCTTTATTTCTTTTAACTTGAGTTTGTATTTCTTCAAATAAAGGTGAATAAATGTCTTTTTCTCTTCTAACAGCTCCTGCACTTTTCAATTGCTTGTTGTGAACATATAAACTCCCGTAAAAAGTTAGCGCGCCCCCTAACACAGCGCCTATTAAACCTGCTAGGCCTGGATCGGAAACAGGAACACCAAAGAAGTTGTTTATTATAAACAGCAAGACAGATATAAAAGAAATGATGATCAATCCTAATAAAAAAGGTGTTACATAATGTTTAATTTTAATCCACCTGACAATGATCCTCAGCCTATAATTATCTAAAAAATTTAACATCTATCCATGTCCTTTATCCATTTTTTAACACACGGCCTAAAGGTAAGTTTCTGTTTGAGGTTTCTGATATTCCTACCAATTTTTGTTTTTCCTCAAATTCTATTGTGGTCAGAATGAAACGAGTATATTAATAGGAATATACAAGGTTTTCATAAATATTCCTTTCTTTAAAAAAGGATGGTGACGAAAGGAATTAGGCAATGAAGGAGAGGGGGAAGACACTGGGAAGCAGATGCTTCCTTTGAAAGCGGAAGAGTTTGGCAAATATCGATGGTTAGGGCAGGGGAAGCGTCTAGTGGGGAGATCAACTGGAACGGTCATTGCGACTCTGTTGGCAAGTGGGTATAAAAGCTGGCAAGTGACAGAACAACCAGCAGGTCCAGGCATAGCAAGAAACATCACTAATTGAGTCCCCCTTGATAGGGAATCGGGCTCAACTCAGTAACTTTGAGTAATGGTTGGATACGCTTCTTCTTGAAAAAGGTATAGAAACCTGTGCGGATTTACTTCGGATGAAAATTTGCTTTGTGATGTTCAAATGACCAGGTGCTTATTTTATCTTGTGATTTGCCAGTATAACAACATAGAAGCTGTTTTCTAAAAGTGTTGGTCAACTAGACTTAACAAAATACAGACAGCAGCCATTCCTAATCACTTTAGGGATGTACAAATTAGGTTTTTATGTACAAAAAAATGGAGGGATGTGGTTGTTGGTTCCCTCACTTAGAGGTTCCTTCTTATTGTTTGGTGTGGGCTAATGGCAATTTTCTTTTACGCATTTCTTTCTCCAGGAAGTCTATTAATTCTTTTTCCATTTTCTTTTCTTGTGCGAGTAAATAAATTTGAGTCAAAGTATGAGATGAGTCTCCTTTCTTTTCCAAAACCCTTCACCTCCCACAATATTCTTTAAATCTATCATTCTAGCCAAGAGGACTCCATCCTCAAAAATTCGATAGAATTTTAGGTGGGAGGTGAATTGGCGGTTTTAAGTTTTCGTACTAGGATTTTTATTACAATTTTGGTAATACACCCTTATACGAACTTATGTTTGGAGGTGGGGTCAAATGGCAAACTACAAAACGATGCAAGTTTGGGTGAAAAAAAGTCATCGTATGTACGGATATTTTGAAGAAATGTGCTCAAGTTCAAAAAATTTATTTAACACAACAAATTTTTATACCCGCCAAGTTTTCACTGGCTTAACTCAAGAAAAGCCACTGCAACCCCTTCAACAAGAAGTCCTAGAAAATATCCAAAAACATGTGCCAAAAATCAATGATAATCAACAGGCAGCATATCAGAGGAAACTGGAGAAAGAGAAAGCGAAACCAGTTGAAAAACGAAAAGAAATTAAATGCAACTTGTTCGATGAACCATCAAAAGAGAATCCGTTTGTTGATTACAACTTTATGGATGCTCTTTTTAAGTCGATGATTCAGCAGGATTATCGTTCGTTGCCAACCCAATCTAGTCAAGGAATTATGAAAGCTGTATTCCACAACTGGAAATCTTTTTATTCCAGCTTGCGGGAATATAAGGCGAATCCTAAGAAGTTTAAAGCTAGACCGAAAATCCCTGGATACAGTCGCAATAAAGAAAAAGAAGTTTCTTTTTCAAACCAAGATTGTGTTATAAAGGAAAGCAAATTCTTAAAGTTTCCCAAAACAAAAGAACGCTTGAATATCGGTAAATTAGGTTTCACCGAAGGGAAGCTCAAACAAGTGCGTGTTCTTCCGAAATACGGTCATTACGTTGTAGAGATGATATTTCAAGTTCCTTCGGAACAAGGGATAAAAGAACCTAAGAAACGATACATGTCTGTTGATTTAGGAAATGATAACATTGCAACCATCATCACCAACACAGGTCGAAGACCTGTATTAGTGAAGGGCAAAAATATCAAATCCGTTAATCAACGTTATAATCAATTAAAGGCTCATTACATGGGTATCCTTCGACATGGAAAAAATCATAAAGAAGGGCAATTTACTTCAAAGTGTTTAGAGAAAATAAGCCATAAACGTTTTAATCAAATTAAGGACTTGTTTCATAAAGCGAGTTTCCAAATTGAGAAAATTGCTTTAGAAGAAGATGTGGATACCATTATCATCGGTCAAAACAAAGATTGGAAACAAAACTCGAACATGGGTAAAAGAAACAACCAATCGTTTGTTTCAATTCCACACAGTCTTTTAATTCAAATGATTACCTATAAGGCTGAACGTCATGGAATTAAAGTTGAAGTAACCGAAGAATCGTATACATCGAAAGCGAGTTTTCTAGATAACGACAACCTCCCTGTTTACGGTGAAGATGATTCAAAAAAATCATTTTCAGGTAAGCGTATTAAGCGAGGGCTTTATCGTTCGAAAAACGGAACACTCCTTAATGCTGATGTGAATGGCGCTGGTAACATCATGAGAAAACTGTTTCCTAACGCACTCGAAGAAGCCTTTTCGTGCATGGAAACCTTGATGAACCCCATGTCGGTTGTAATAAAATAAAAGTAATCCCGAAGGCAGGACACAACGGGATAGCGGGGTTGGGTGTTTTTAGCACACCGAAGTGTCAACTCCACTGGTGGTTAATCGTCATTTTGAAAGTCGATACCCCAGAAACCCCCACTTCAAATTTCGTTAGAAATTAAGTGGCGGGAGTATTCATTCCCTCTTTACCTGAAACCCTTTGAGATTTTTATTTATACATATTGTTCCTTTTCCTTGTAGCAAGCAGGAAAGACCTATATTGGCAGAAATCTTTAGATTAACTTTTAAAATTTTCAGAATTTGGTATAATACCTATGGTTCAGTGCTTTTGAAACTATTTCCTTAGGGGGGAATGTTGGTGTCTACACAAGACATATACGATAAATTGAATATCCCTATTGTAATTTCAGGGTTAGATGGGACAGTAACGTTTGCTAACCATAAACATAAGCAGACTGTAGGAAACGAATTAGTAGGCACGAATATTTTTCAATATATATGTGAACATCAACAAACTGGGATAAAAGATTATATTGGAAGGCTTACAAATGAGAAGGATAACAAGCGGGACGATGGGTACGTTGTAGACTATGTGTTCAATGGAAGAAAACAAACAGGAGAAATGAAGCTATTGAATCAAGCGCAGCTTTTATTCCAGTTCTCTACTACCGAGCACCCCTTGACTGACCCCCATGAAATCTATAAAGAGATCACACGAATGATTCTTATGGAAAAGCCCCTTATTGAAATCCTTTTTGAGCTACAAAGTAAACTTGAAAAGTACCTTTGTCAAGCCGGTTCATGCTCAGTCTTTTTCATTGATTATGCAGGGAAGATAGACTACCGCTTAGAATCATATGAGCACATCTCTTTTCCCTTGCAAATTGTCACGCAAAAAGAAAAAAAATTGGGGCAAAACGGTAAAGTCAAAGATCTCTCTGCTGGAAAAGCTAATAAATCAGTGAGGCAGAATTTCTTTGACACCTTCTATGCGTCACAGAATTCGATTGAGGCTGCCCCTATTCTACTGGAGAAACAAAAGGTTGGAGAATTGGTGTTTTCAATTTCTCCAGATGTTTCCCTTAGTAAAGAGAAATTGGATGTCCTTTCGGTGTGTGGCTTTTTAGTGAGCATGGCCCTCGAAAAAAAGAGCCTTGGAAAAGGCCATCCAACTGATGGGATAGAAGCCAAGTTAATTGCTGAATATGCTGGTGACTCCATTGTCGTACTCGACCGAGAGGGCATTGTCCACTATGCATCGCCTTCCAATGCTTCGATCTTGGGATATCCTATTCATGAATACATAGGGAAAAATGCTCTTCATTATATTCACCCTGAGGACTTGCCACTTGCGGAAAAAAAGTTGGAAGAAGGGCTAAGAAGAAAAAAAGAATTTTCATTAGAAGTTAGGTATCTTCGGGAAGATCACAGCTATATTGATATCTCTCTAAAGGCTAAGCCCGTATTATCCCAAGACAATCAGGTACACCGCATTGTGGTTATCGGACGTGATATAACGGAAAAAAAGGAAGCAAAAAGAAGGCTAGAAGAGAGTAAACAACGCTATCAATCCCTGTTTGACCATAATCCTTATCCAGTGTTAACCCTGAGTTTAACCGGAGAGGTTTTAACGGTGAATCAATCCTTAGAAAGCTTTCTTGGTTACCAGAAAGAAGAGCTGATTGGCACCTATGAAAAATTCATTCATCCGGATTATCTTACTTATACAAAAGAATATTTTAAACGAGCCACGGACGGAACCTCTCAAGCATATGAGACCCTTGGGATTCACAAAAAGGGCCACAAAATTTGGTTTAAGGTTACAAATATCCCCGTTAAGGTGAAGGGGAAGGTGGTGGCTGTTTTTGGAGTAATGGAAGACATTACGGAGAAAAAGAAGGCCCAAAAGCGGGTAAAAGACAGAGAAGAACAATTGCAAGCCTTGATTAACTCTTTGCCGGAATTTGTGCTTTTTAAAGATAAGAAAGGAAACCTGATTGAGATGAATGATTCAGCAAGAGCGTTACTAGGAATGGAAGGAAAGGATCCTTTGTGCTATTCAAGCGTCGTCCCTTCCTATAACCTATCGCTTATTCATTCATATGAGCGTGATGAAGAAGCGTGGAAGGAACCCGGAGGCATACAATACGAGCAAAAAATTTGCCACCCTGATGGACAAGCGAAAGTCTATGAAATAGTCAAAGCACCGCAGTTTGATAAGAAAGGGGCAAGAAAGTATTTAGTAACCATAGGGCGTGATATCACTACACGGAAAGAAATGGAAGGAGAGTTGCAGGAAACACAGGAGCAACTTTGGGCTTTGTATAATGATAGTGCTGATCCCATCTCCCTTCTTTCATTAGATGGGAATATTTTAAAAGCCAATCCTGCTTTCTATGATCTCTACGGCTATCGTTCTAGCCCAGAGTCTATTAATGTTTTTCATGACCTCACGCCAGAAGAAATCAGAGAGGAAACAGAAAATGTCATTTGTAGGGCGAAAAGAGGAGAACAAGTTATCGATTATGAAACGGTAAGAAAGAGAAACGACGGGGCATTGATTGATGTCAGTCTGACGTACTCTCCCATTCGAGACAGAAATGGAAAGATAAGTGGGATTTCAGCGATCACCCGGGATATTCGTGATCGAAAGAAAACGGAGGACTTATTAAGAAGATCTGAAAAGCTTTCTGTATTGGGGCAATTAGCTGCAGCTGTTGCTCATGAAGTTCGCAATCCTCTGACAACGGTCAAAGGGTTTACACAGTTTCTCCAAGATAAAAGCGAGTACACCGGTCTAATGCTTTCTGAATTGGATCGGATCGAAGTTATCATTAATGAGTTTTTAACCTTGGCCAAACCCCAGGCGGTTACATTCAAAGAAGAGGACATTGGAGAGGTGATAAAGAATGTTCTCTCTCTTATTAATACCCAAGCGGCATTAAATGATATTGAAATCAAAACTTATTTAGAAGCAAAAAAGTTACCTATTTACTGTGATTCTAATCAAATCAAGCAAGTGTTGCTGAACATATTAAAAAATGCGCTGGAGGCTATGCCGTGCGGAGGTATATTAGTAGTAAAAACCAGAGAAATCTCTTCTTATTGTCAAATTGAGGTCATTGATGAAGGAGTAGGGATTGCCCCAGAAAGAATAAAAAAGCTAGGTGAGCCGTTTTATTCTAATAAAGAAAAAGGGACCGGGTTAGGGTTAATGGTTTGTTATAAAATTATAGAGGAGCATCAAGGAACAATTACAATTGAAAGCGAGGAAGGAGTGGGGACCACGGTAAAAATGTCGCTTCCTATCTTTCATTCAGAACAAAGCCCTTGATCGTTTTAAATGTCTTTATATCAAAGAGAAAAGGCTTGGCAGTAATATTCCATACCAAGCCTTTTTGAATACCCATTGTCCAAACCAAGTCAGGGAGGAATCCCCGTCATGTAATATTCAAACGATTTTTAAAATATTAACAGTAAGTGCTTCTTCCTATAGTTCACGAGGATGCCCTATATTTTTTCTATGTTGTGGTGTTACCTTTTTCCTCTATTTAATCGGCATGTCAGATGATATTCAAAACGGTGAAATACATAATAACCTGGAGCTATCAAGAAATATAAGGAGGACATGGAAGTAACAAAGAAGCTCCTAAACAATAAGCTTTAAACGAAAGAAGGAAACAACGTTTAAAGAAACGTTTCAATTTAAGAAGGTCTTGTTATGTCCACTAAAAGTAAAGATAGACCAAGATTATTTAGCTTGGCCTACTTTATAACAAAGCAACTTCTTTACACTCTTTCTACAATAACTCTGTGTGCCGTGCCAAGGTAACGTTGCACAGCATTTAATATATTCTGCTCCTCTTGAAAAGCACCAACTTGTACGCCGTCTACAATGATGCGGTACATCGTTTTTCTTGTTAAATTAAAAGCGCGCGCTAAGCCATTTACGTGTCCCTGGGCTACAGATTGACGCCAATTCGGATCTCTTAATTTTTCTGCGTCACTTGCATTGTCAATGAACCCATTCTCTGTTAATAAGGCTGACATTCTAGTTTCTCGCAATACGTGAAAATTGGCTTTTTTCTTTCCGCGATTAAAGAGATTGTTAACCTTCATAATCTCTTCATGCATGGTGTCTCTGTATTGCGCTGTTCTAGAACTATCAGATAAACTACTATGAATATAATCTTCATATCCATGAGCAGATCCGTTAAACGCATTAACATGGATTGACAAAAAGTAATCAGCTCCCCAAGCATTTGCCTCGTCTGTTCGCTGACTCAAGCCTCGATCTACATCCGTTGTTCGACTCATTCTTACCTCTACGTCTTGATAATCTCTCACCAGAAGGTCTCGTATGCGAAGAGCAATATCTAAAGTAAGATCCTTTTCTTGTAGGCCATTTCCTACAGCACCTGTGTCTGAGCCCCCATGTCCAGGATCTATATATAGTTTTACCATCTTATCACCTCTTCCCTATATCATATGGAGGAGTTCTCAGATGGTATAGCCATTCCTCTACTTATAAGTAGAAAAGGCTTTCGTGTACTAGCTTCCATAAAGGATCTAAACTTGGTTACGGATAATAGAAGCGTTGTTGGTACCAGATTTGATTTATTTTCCTCGGTAAGTAGATCACGGGGGAAGGGGGGAAGGAGAGAAAATAACTTTATGTTATCTATACCGAATAGATGAATTGCTTAATTCTTATCTAAAGAGGTAGAGAGAAATACGAGTCGCGGGACTTAATAAAAATTGTGAAGTTTGAAGGGGTGGGGCATTTTCTCTTCACCTAGGCCATTGTGTGTCAAACTAGTGGGGCTGTAGTCAAACAACAATTATTACTGTTTCGAACTTATAATGTAAGAGGTAATAGAAAGAAGGCCTTGTGGTTGGACAAGGAGTCCCTTTTTTAACGATATGGTAAAAATTAGTATATTTATATGCAGGATTATCCCACTCTCTTCCTTGAATGAGTATATGTTCAGCTTTATTCTGTATGCCATATCTGTAAAAGGGGATGAGAAATCATGCAAAAGCGACTCTATCGTTCAATACTTGCTGGTACAATGGCTGCTTTCATGGTAATAAGCATTAGTTATATCATGAATGTTCTCAACTGGGGGTTTGTGATCGGAATATTTGTAGGGACCGTTACAGCCTGGTACTATTTTGATTTTAAATCTTCCTAGAGGGTAGGGGGCATAAGGTAATGGGGTAGAGTAACATATTAGTTGTTCGTTTCAGGTGAATCAGGGATATACCTAATGCTCCCACTGAGCTCATTATTGACTGTACAAAAAAGTCATCTTTCTTGTGATAGGTCCCGTCCTTGCCATTACGGGAAGCTCCTTATATATTCGGTAATATAGTAGGGGATTAATGTCTCTTTCCTATTCAACATATACATAATTGCTATCGCTTCCCTAATTGGCATCAGCGGTAATCCTCTCTGGCAATGGACAATCCCCTTTTTTAACGTTCCATATGCGGTTCAAAACAGCGCGTATCTGTTCGAGGCTGGTGGGTAAACTACCAGAAGATAAATTGGTCCTTGGTCCCCGCCTCGATGCTATAGCCTACTTTCAGCTGGCCATTTTCATATAACCATTATTCATTCGTATAATCGTAGCTTCCGGGTCTGTTTTGAATAGGTGTTCTGGTTTATGGCAGATAATCACTTGTCATCTTTTTATGTAACCGCCGTATCGCACGATATTCAGCGTCGTCCACTTTCTGTTCGATCATGCTGGCGGCTTTGATTCCTTCATCAGATAAAGACGATCTACTGGCACGTTCTTTTCTTTAATCGTTTGAGCATAATCTGGAATTGTCTTTTTTATTTCAGGCAAACACATCTTGCAGCTTTTCTTGCAGGTTGGTCTCAAATGTCTAAGTGGTTTTTTGGGAGACAAACGTATACTTATTGGCATTCGTTTCGATTTGGTAATCTTCCCTATCGACAAGGATCTGAACTAAATCAGTAAAAAACGGTTTGTTGAGGTTTTTCATCCCTTCAGAGCGAAAATGGTTGATCGTTTAAAATCCGGTTTTTGTCGGGCGGCAATTCACCTCATGGGAATGTTTTCAGTCATGGAACTTTCTCTCTTGCGACAGGAATACAGCTTTTGGGATACGCTTAGCGAATCACTTTTATCATCATTATTTTTTGGGGATACTTCGACAAACGGTCCACTGAGATCTTTACTTACGCAACTGCAGGGAAGGTACTTGGATTACCACTGACCTGACAATGTATTAATGGAGAAAGTCAAAAAACACTTGAATAAATTTGCAAATTGTAATAATTTCTATAAAATTCATAAAATAAGAAATTCATTCGATTATTCCACTTACAAAAGTTTTATAATAGTTACAAAAGATATGATTCGACAAAATGTTCAATTATTCTTACAGTAAGCGTTTACAGGAAGGGTGAAAAAGCTTATGGAAAAAAGTTCACTTACATCGTCGATTTGGAAAAGTCTATGGGCTTCTTCAACTCAAACAAAGAAATTGTTAAC